>NZ_KQ948014.1 GCF_001513975.1 Streptomyces curacoi | reverse complement strand
CCCCTCCTTCGCCTCCCGCACCAGCACATCCCACGCCCCCGCCGAACCCCTCAGCTCGAACGGGAACACCGTCGTGAACCAACCCACCGTCCGCGACAGATCAACCCCCGACACCACCTCCTCACGACCATGACCCTCCACATCCACCACCACACGATCCCGACCGGTCCACTCCCCCAACACCCGGCCCAAAACCGCCAGCAACACCTCATTCACCCGAGCCCGGAACACCACCGGAACCCGCTGCACCAACACCCGCGTAGCATCCGCCGACAACTCACCCGACACCACACACGGACCCGACACACCCCCAGCCGGCTCCCCCTCCACCGGAAGCTCTACCGGCACACCCCGGCCCACCCCCGACCAGTACTCCACCTCACCATCGAAACCACCCGACTCCACCACCTCACGCAACCCCGCCGCCCACTCACCGAACGACGACGACCGCACCCCCAGATCCACCCCCGCACCCGACACCACCTGCCCATACGCAACCTCCA
>NZ_KQ948013.1 GCF_001513975.1 Streptomyces curacoi | reverse complement strand
CGGCGGTGCAGGCGGCGGCATCCGGCGAGCCAGGCCATCGTGCGTTCGATGGTCCAGCGGTGCCGTCCCAGCCGTTTGGAGGACTCGATGCCCTTGCGGGCGATGCGGTGCCGGATGCCGCGCTGGCGTAACCATCGGCGCAGGTGGTCGTAGTCGTAGCCCTTGTCGCCGTGGAGCTTGGCCGGCCGTCGTCGCCGCGGACCGCGATGGGAGCGGACGGGAGGGATACCGCGCACGAGTGGTTCGAGCGCCTGACTGTCGTGCAGGTTGGCGCCCGAGATACCGACGGAGAGGGGCAATCCGGTCCGCTCGGTGATCAAGTGGATCTTCGAGCCCATCTTGCCCCGATCCACAGGATTCGGGCCCGTCAGGTCCCCCCTTTCAGGGCCCGCATGTTCACCGAGTCGATCGCACACCGCGACCAGTCCAGTTCGCCGCGCGAACCGAGCTCGTCCAGGACCAGGCGGTGCAGCTTTGCCCACACCCGGGCCTTCGACCACTCCATGAACCGGCGGTGAGCGGTGGCGCCGGACGGACCGAACACCGGCGGGACCTGAGCCCACGTGCAACCCGTGGTCGCCACGAAGATGATCGCGGCCAGCACCTCACGATCTCCGTACCGGCGTCGGCCACCACCCTGGGGGCGGGTCGGCATCTCCGGAACCACCCGCTGGAACAACTCCCACAACCCGTCCGGCACCAGACGTTCGACCATCAACACACAGCCAGGCTACCGGCATCCGCCAAATGAGATGTTCTCTTAA
>NZ_KQ948012.1 GCF_001513975.1 Streptomyces curacoi | reverse complement strand
TCGTTGATGGTGTGACTGTCGGCTTGTCTGGTCGTTGGTGTGGTCGTGGGGAAGCGGGAGTCGCGGCCGTGGCTGGTGTCGGATGAACTGTGGTCGCTGATTGAGCCGTTGCTACCCGAGCCAGGGCCGAAACTCAAACCCGGGCGGCCGCGGGTGCCGGATCGCAAGGCGTTGTGCGGGATCCTGTTCGTGCTGCACACCGGCATCCAATGGGAGTACCTGCCCCAGGAACTCGGCTTCGGCTCAGGCATGACTTGCTGGCGGCGCCTGGCCGAGTGGAACGAGGCCGGGGTGTGGGATCAACTGCACTTGGTGCTGCTGACCAGGCTGCGGGCTGCCAACAAGCTGGACTGGTCGCGGGCGGTGATCGACTCCACCCACATCCGGGCCGCTCGACGGGGCCCAAAAGCGGCCCCAGCCCGGTCGACCGCGCACGGCCCGGCAGCAAGCACCACATCCTCACCGATGGCCAGGGCATCCCGCTCGCGGTGTCACTAACGGGCGGCAACCGCAACGACGTCACCCAGATCCTGCCTCTGCTGGAGAAGGTCCCCGCCGTGGGCGGCGTCGTCGGCCGGCCCCGGCGGCGGCCGGACGTGCTGCTCGCCGACCGCGGCTACGACCACGACAAGTACCGGCGCCTGGTCTGAGCCCGCGGCATCAAGCCACGCATCGCGGCGCGAGGTCAGGAACACGGCAGCGGCCTGGGCATCTACCGCTGGGTGGTCGAGCGCACGATCGCCTGGCTGCACGGCTTCCGCCGCCTACGCATCCGCTGGGAACGCCGCGACGACATCCATGAAGCCTTCCTAGGCCTCGCCGTCTGCCTCATCACCCACCGACACGTCCAACGCCTTTGTTAGGAGCTCTAAGAGG
>NZ_KQ948011.1 GCF_001513975.1 Streptomyces curacoi | reverse complement strand
GGGTGCCCTTCGCGGCGAACTTGGCGACTGCGTCGACGTTGTCCTTGGTGATGAAGGCGGGGCCGGTGAGGACGGGGGCGGTGCCGCCGCCGCTGAAGTTGCCGTTGGTCTTGTAGAGCCAGAGGGAGTCGACGGCGAGGTAGCCCTGGAGGTAGGGCTGCTGGTCGACGGCGAACTCGACCTTGCCGTTCTGGACGGCGGTGACGAGTTCCTTGTTGAGGTCGAAGGTGGCGACCTTGGCCTTGCTGCCGGCGTCGGTGACGGACTGGACGGCGGTCAGGGCGAAGGGGGCGCCGAGGGTGACGACCTGGTCGATGGTGGAGTCCTGCTGGAGTTTGGCGGTGATGGTGGACTTGACCGAGGGCATGTCGGTGCCGTTGACGTAGAGGTTGTCGGTCTTGCCCTTGAAGCCCTTCTTCAGGCCGGCGCAGCGGGCTTCGAGGGCGACGTGGCCTTGTTCCTGGACGACGCACAGGGCGTGCTTGGCGCCGGTGTCGTTGAGTTTTTCGCCGAAGGCCCGGCCGGCGATGTTCTCGTCCTGGCCGAAGTATTCGAGCATGCCGAGGTCTTTCCAGTCGTCGAGGCCGGCGTTGAAGCCGACGACGGGGATGCCGGCGGTCTTGGCCTTGGCGATGACGGCCTTCATGGCGGAGGGCTTGGCGGCGGTCAGGGCGATGCCGTCGACCTTCTGGTCGATGGCGTTCTGGACGAGGTTGGCCTGGTTGCCGGCGCTGGGGTCGGAGGAGTAGACGAGTTTGATGTTGTCCTTGGCGGCGGCTGCTTCGGCGCCCTTGCGGATCAGGTCCCAGAAGGTGTCGCCGGGGGCGGCGTGGGTGATCATGGCCACGGTCATGCGGGGGGTGGTGGCCTTGCCGGCGGAGGTGTCCGCGGCGGCTTCCTCGGACTTCTTGCCGCCGGAGCTGCTGGAGCATCCGGTGGCGAGCAGGGCGCCGGCGAGAACGGTGGCGGCCAGTGCGGCGGCTCTGTGGTGTCTGTGCATGTCCCTTGCACCTCGCTGTGCTGATCAGGG
>NZ_KQ948010.1 GCF_001513975.1 Streptomyces curacoi | reverse complement strand
CTAGTGACCTGAGTCGGAGATTCGTCGTTGGTTCGATATGAGTCGTCCAGGCCCGAAGATTCCGCCGTTGTCGGTGACTGATGCTCAGCGGGCTGTGCTGGAGGGCTGGGTGCGTCGCCGCACAACGGCTCAGGCTCTGGCCCAGCGGTCGCGGATCGTGCTGGAGTGCGCCGAGGGGCACTCGATCATGGAGGTGTCGCGTCGGCTGCGGATCACTCCGGACACGGTCCGCACCTGGCGGCGGCGTTTCCTCGAGCGTGGTCTGGACGGCCTGTGCGACGAACCCCGGCCCGGTGTCCCGCGGAAGATCACCGACGCGGATGTCGAGCGGGTCATCGTCAAAACGCTGGAGGAGACGCCGAAGAACGCCACCCACTGGTCGACCAGGTCGATGGCGGCGGCCACGGGCATGTCGCAGTCGGCCATCTCCCGGATCTGGCGGGCGTTCGCATTGGCCCCGCACCGGTCACAGACGTTCAAGCTGTCCACCGACCCGCTGTTCATCGACAAGGTCCGAGACGTCGTAGGCCTCTACCTCGACCCGCCGGAGAAGGCACTCGTCCTCTGCGTGGATGAGAAGTCGCAGATCCAGGCCCTCGACCGGTCCCAGCCCGTGCTGCCGATGGTTCCCGGCCTCCCCGAACGCCGCAGCCACGACTATGTCCGCGCCGGCACCACCACCCTGTTCGCCGCCCTGGAGGTCGCCACCGGAAAGGTGATCGGCTCCCTGCACCGGCGGCACCGGGCCGTCGAGTTCAAGAAGTTCCTGGCCAAGCTCGACAAGGAGGTTCCCGCAGCTCTCGACGTGCACCTGATCCTCGACAACTACGCGACCCACAAGACGCCCGCCATCAAGCAGTGGCTGCTGGCCCACCCACGCTTCCATCTCCACTTCACGCCCACGAGTTCGTCCTGGCTGAACCTGGTGGAGCGGTGGTTCGCCGAGCTCACGCAGAAGAAGCTCAAGCGAGGCGTCCACCGCTCCGTCCCGGCCCTCGAACGCGACATCCGCGACTGGCTCACCGACTGGAACGAGAATCCCAGGCCCTTCGCCTGGACCAAGACCGCCGACGAGATCCTCGACAAAGTCGCCTCCTATTGCCGACGAATCTCCGACTCAGGTCACTAGC
>NZ_KQ948009.1:3269-3838 GCF_001513975.1 Streptomyces curacoi | reverse complement strand
AGTCCTCCAGCAACACCCGCCACGACACCCCGTCCACCACCAAGTGATGGGCCACCATCACCAGACGGGTGCCGTCGGTGCCGAGGTCGAAGGTCAGGGCGCGGAAGAGCGGGCCGGTGGCCAGGTCCATGCCGGACTGGGCGGTGCGGACCGTGTGGTCCAGCTCGGCTGTGCGCTGCTCCTGCGGCAGGCCGGAGAGGTCGTGGTGGCGCAGCGGTTCGGTGTCCGTGAGGGCGCCGACCGACTGGACCCAGGTGCCGTCCTCGGTGCGCTCGAAGCGCAGGCGCAGGGCGTCATGGTGCTCCACCAGCGCGGTCATGGCGGTGGCCAGGGCCGTGTGGTCGACGTCGTCGGGCAGGGTCGCGGCCATCGACATGCCGAAGTGGTGGGGTGCCGCGGTGTGGCTGCGGAAGAACCACTCCTGGATGGGGGTCAGCCGGACGGGGCCGGTGACGGCCGGCCGCTTGTCGGCGGTGTCCTCCTGGGGGGCGTTCTCCACGCGCTCGGCGAGGACCGCCACCGTCTGGCAGTCGAAGACGTCCTTGGGCGAGACGGCCAGTCCGGCGGCG
>NZ_KQ948009.1:0-2552 GCF_001513975.1 Streptomyces curacoi | reverse complement strand
GTCGTGGCGGAGCAGCACGGCGGCGTGTCCGACGGCGGGGTGCTGGGCGAGCGCGGTCTCCACCTCGCCCAGTTCCACGCGGTGGCCGCGGACCTTGATCTGGGTGTCGGCGCGTCCGACGAAGAGCAGCTGTCCGTCGGCGGTCCAGCGCACCAGGTCGCCCGAGCGGTACATACGGCTGCCCGGCTCGCCGAACGGGTCGGCCAGGAAGCGGACCGCGGTCTCGGCGGGGCGGTTGAGGTAGCCGAGTGCGACGCCCTCGCCGCCGATGTAGAGCTCGCCGACGGTGCCGGGGGCCACGGGGCGCAGCCAGCCGTCGAGGACGTAGGTGCGCACTCCGGCGTAGGGGCGGCCGATGGGCGGGTCGCCGGCCCGCTCGGGCGACAGGGCGCCGCTGAAGGTCGCGCCGATGGTGGCCTCGGTGGGGCCGTAGCCGTTGACCATGCGCCGGCCGTGCGCCCAGCGGGCGACGAGGTCGGCCTGGACGGGTTCAGCGCCGACCAGCAGGGTGCGCAGGTGCGTAAGTTCCCGGCGGGGCAGGGTGGCCAGCATGGCGGGCAGGATGAGGGCGTGGTTGACCTCGTGGCGCTCCAGCAGGTCGGTCAGTTCCTCGGCGGAGAGGGTGCCGGGGGGCGTCAGGACGAGCGTGCCGCCCAGGCCGAGCGCGGTCAGCACCTCCAGGACGGAGGCGTCGAAGCTGGGTGAGGCGAACTGCAGGACCCGGTCGCCCGGCCGGACGCGGAAGTTCTCCGCAGGGACGGTGAGCAGTCCGCTGAGGCCGGTGTGCGGCACCAGGACGCCCTTGGGCAGTCCGGTGGAGCCGGAGGTGTAGATGATGTAGGCGGGCCGGCGGGGGTCCTCGGGGAGGTCGGGCAGGGTCGTGGGCAGGGCCGCCAGGGCGGCGCCCAAGGTGTCCACCGCCTCGGTCCGGGCCGGGTGGTCCGCCGGGAGCGTGTCCTGGAAGCGGGTCTCGGTCAGGATCACCGTCACACCGGAGTCGGCGATCATGTGCTCCAGCCGGTCGGTGGGGTACCGGGGGTCGAGCGGCACGTAGACGGCGCCGGAGTGCACGACCGCCAGCATCGCGGTCAGCCACGGGATGCCCCGCTCCAGGGCGACGCCGACCCGGTCGCCGGGGCGTATGCCGGTGGCGATGAGGTGGTGGGCCAGGCGGGCGGCGGCGCCGTGCAGTTCGGCGTAGGTGACTCGGTCGTCGCCGGCAACCGCGGCGGGCAGGTCCGGGGTGCGGGCGAGCTGGGCCCGGAAGATGCCGCCGAGGGTCTCGTGCCGCTTTGCCGCGTCCACGGGGGCGCCGCGGCCCCAGTCGTCGAGGAGGCGGCGGTGCTGGTCGGGGCCGACCAGGGTGAGGTTGCCGAGGGTGTGCTCGGGGTCGGCGTGGGCGACGGCGGTGGCCTGCAGGAGCAGGTCGTCGCGCAGCGCCCGCACGGTGTCCTCGTCGAAGACGTCGGGGTCGTAGGCGAGGACGAGGTCGATCCGGTCGCCGTCGTAGGCCACCAGGTTGAGGGCGTAGTTGGTGGCCTCCACCGCGCTGATGTCGCTGACGGCCAGGCCCTGGTCGGCTGCCGCCTCGGTGTCGAGGGGGTAGTTCTCGAAGACGACGAGGCTGTCGAAGAGGCGTTGGTCGGGGTCGAGTTCGCTCAGTGCCTGGATGTGGGTCAGGGGCAGGTAGTCGTAGCGGCGGGCCTGGAGCTGGTCCTCCTGCAGGGCCCGCAGCCACTCCACCACGCCGCGGCGGGGGTCGAGGCGGACGCGTACCGGTAGGGAGTTGATGAACAGGCCGATCATGTCCTCGGCGCCCGGCAGGTCGGTGGGCCGCCCGGAGGTGGTGGCGCCGAACACGACGTCCTGCCGT
Organism: Streptomyces curacoi; assembly: GCF_001513975.1. Taxonomy (GTDB): domain Bacteria; phylum Actinomycetota; class Actinomycetes; order Streptomycetales; family Streptomycetaceae; genus Streptomyces; species Streptomyces curacoi. Next base: position 679 of record NZ_KQ948009.1, on the reverse strand, counting down.
CCGCTGCGTCCGGCCAGCATCAGCGCCCACACGCCCTGCACGACCGCGTTCACCGTCAGCCGGTGCCGCCGCGCGAACGACTGGAGCTGCTCGGAGACCTCCCGGGTCAGGGGCACGGTCATCCGTGCCGAGGAGCGGGAGTCCTGGGAGCGTCCGAGGGGGCGGTCGGCCGGCAGGTCGACGGGGGTGTCGTAGCCGGAGAGGACGGAGCGCCAGTACTTCTCGGCCGCCGGCAGGTCGCGGTCGGCCAGCCACCTGACGTGGTCGGCGAGGCCACGGTCGACGATGGCGGGGGGCTGTGTGCCGCGCTGACGTGCGGTGTGGTGGTCGAGGACGAGGGACAGCACCCGGGCCAGGCTCCACCCGTCCAACAGCACATGGTGGAACGTGAACAACACCCGAACCCGCTCATCCCCCACCCGGGCCAGCGTCAGCCGCGCCAACGGCACCTGCCGCAGATCCAGCCCCCGCTCCCGGTCCGCCACCACCAGCGCATCCCACCGGGCACCCACATCCTCGGCCCCGGCCCCACGCCAGTCCACCACCTCCACCGGCAACGTCACCGACCGATGCACCACCCGCACCGGCTCCGCAACGCCCTCCCACACCACCCCGACCCGCAACGCCTGCACCGCGTCAACCACCCGCTGCCAGGCCCCCGCGAACGCCTCCACATCCA
>NZ_KQ948008.1:2356-5570 GCF_001513975.1 Streptomyces curacoi | reverse complement strand
AACGGTCGTTGCCTCAGAACTAACACAGTGGACGCGAGCCTCTATGGACAAGCCCTCGGCCTATTAGTACCGGTCACCTCCACACGTTACCGTGCTTCCAGATCCGGCCTATCAACCCAGTCGTCTACTGGGAGCCTTACCCCATCAAGTGGGTGGGAGTCCTCATCTCGAAGCAGGCTTCCCGCTTAGATGCTTTCAGCGGTTATCCCTCCCGAACGTAGCCAACCAGCCATGCCCTTGGCAGAACAACTGGCACACCAGAGGTTCGTCCGTCCCGGTCCTCTCGTACTAGGGACAGCCCTTCTCAAGACTCCTACGCGCACAGCGGATAGGGACCGAACTGTCTCACGACGTTCTAAACCCAGCTCGCGTACCGCTTTAATGGGCGAACAGCCCAACCCTTGGGACCGACTCCAGCCCCAGGATGCGACGAGCCGACATCGAGGTGCCAAACCATCCCGTCGATATGGACTCTTGGGGAAGATCAGCCTGTTATCCCCGGGGTACCTTTTATCCGTTGAGCGACGGCGCTTCCACAAGCCACCGCCGGATCACTAGTCCCGACTTTCGTCCCTGCTCGACCCGTCGGTCTCACAGTCAAGCTCCCTTGTGCACTTACACTCAACACCTGATTGCCAACCAGGCTGAGGGAACCTTTGGGCGCCTCCGTTACCCTTTGGGAGGCAACCGCCCCAGTTAAACTACCCATCAGACACTGTCCCTGATCCGGATCACGGACCCAGGTTAGACATCCAGCACGACCAGAGTGGTATTTCAACGACGACTCCACGAACACTGGCGTGCCCGCTTCAAAGTCTCCCACCTATCCTACACAAGCCGAACCGAACACCAATATCAAACTGTAGTAAAGGTCCCGGGGTCTTTCCGTCCTGCTGCGCGAAACGAGCATCTTTACTCGTAGTGCAATTTCACCGGGCCTATGGTTGAGACAGTCGAGAAGTCGTTACGCCATTCGTGCAGGTCGGAACTTACCCGACAAGGAATTTCGCTACCTTAGGATGGTTATAGTTACCACCGCCGTTTACTGGCGCTTAAGTTCTCAGCTTCGCCCACCCGAAAGTGAGCTAACCGGTCCCCTTAACGTTCCAGCACCGGGCAGGCGTCAGTCCGTATACATCGCCTTACGGCTTCGCACGGACCTGTGTTTTTAGTAAACAGTCGCTTCTCGCTGGTCTCTGCGGCCACCCCCAGCTCAAGGAGCAAAACCTCTCACCAAGCGTGGCCCCCCTTCTCCCGAAGTTACGGGGGCATTTTGCCGAGTTCCTTAACCATAGTTCACCCGAACGCCTCGGTATTCTCTACCTGACCACCTGAGTCGGTTTAGGGTACGGGCCGCCATGAAACTCGCTAGAGGCTTTTCTCGACAGCATAGGATCATCCACTTCACCACAATCGGCTCGGCATCAGGTCTCAGACTTAATGGTGTGCGGATTTACCTACACACCGTCCTACACCCTTACCCCGGGACAACCACCGCCCGGGATGGACTACCTTCCTGCGTCACCCCATCACTCACCTACTACCAGATTGGTCCGGCGGCTCCACCACTCCCCTTCGCCCGAAGGCTCCAGGGCGGCTTCACGGCCTCAGCATCACTGGATTCGATGTTTGACGCTTCACAGCGGGTACCGGAATATCAACCGGTTATCCATCGACTACGCCTGTCGGCCTCGCCTTAGGTCCCGACTTACCCTGGGCAGATCAGCTTGACCCAGGAACCCTTAGTCAATCGGCGCACACGTTTCTCACGTGTGAATCGCTACTCATGCCTGCATTCTCACTCGTCAACCGTCCACAACTACCTTCCGGTGCTGCTTCACCCGGCAGACGACGCTCCCCTACCCATCACAGCCGCCGTTGGGCGTACATGCTGCAATGACACGACTTCGGCGGTACGCTTGAGCCCCGCTACATTGTCGGCGCGGAATCACTAGACCAGTGAGCTATTACGCACTCTTTCAAGGGTGGCTGCTTCTAAGCCAACCTCCTGGTTGTCTCTGCGACTCCACATCCTTTCCCACTTAGCGTACGCTTAGGGGCCTTAGTCGATGCTCTGGGCTGTTTCCCTCTCGACCATGGAGCTTATCCCCCACAGTCTCACTGCCGCGCTCTCACTTACCGGCATTCGGAGTTTGGCTAAGGTCAGTAACCCGGTAGGGCCCATCGCCTATCCAGTGCTCTACCTCCGGCAAGAAACACACGACGCTGCACCTAAATGCATTTCGGGGAGAACCAGCTATCACGGAGTTTGATTGGCCTTTCACCCCTAACCACAGGTCATCCCCCAGGTTTTCAACCCTGGTGGGTTCGGTCCTCCACGAAGTCTTACCTCCGCTTCAACCTGCCCATGGCTAGATCACTCCGCTTCGGGTCTTGAGCGCGCTACTACACCGCCCTATTCGGACTCGCTTTCGCTACGGCTTCCCCACACGGGTTAACCTCGCAACACACCGCAAACTCGCAGGCTCATTCTTCAAAAGGCACGCAGTCACGAGAACAAGGCAAGCCTCGTTCCGACGCTCCCACGGCTTGTAGGCACACGGTTTCAGGTACTATTTCACTCCCCTCCCGGGGTACTTTTCACCATTCCCTCACGGTACTATCCGCTATCGGTCACCAGGGAATATTTAGGCTTAGCGGGTGGTCCCGCCAGATTCACACGGGATTTCTCGGGCCCCGTGCTACTTGGGTGTCTCTCAAACGAGCCGCTGACGTTTCGACTACGGGGGTCTTACCCTCTACGCCGGACCTTTCGCATGTCCTTCGCCTACATCAACGGTTTCTGACTCGTCCCACGGCCGGCAGACCGTGAAAGAGAGATCCCACAACCCCGCATACGCAACCCCTGCCGGGTCTCACACGTATACGGTTTAGCCTCATCCAGTTTCGCTCGCCACTACTCCCGGAATCACGGTTGTTTTCTCTTCCTGCGGGTACTGAGATGTTTCACTTCCCCGCGTTCCCTCCACTTGCCCTATGTGTTCAGGCAAGGGTGACAGCCCATGACGACTGCCGGGTTTCCCCATTCGGACACCCCCGGATCAAAGCCTGGTTGACGACTCCCCGGGGCCTATCGTGGCCTCCCACGTCCTTCATCGGTTCCTGGTGCCAAGGCATCCACCGTGCGCCCTTAAAAACTTGGCCACAGATGCTCGCGTCCACTGTGCAGTTCTCAAACAACGACCAGCCACCC
>NZ_KQ948007.1 GCF_001513975.1 Streptomyces curacoi | reverse complement strand
GGGGTGTCGGGCCGATGGCTGCGTCAAGGCGTGCGACGGTGCGCCTGTGGCGGTGGCGGTGCAACCCGCTCAGACGGGGCAGCGACGTCGTCGAGGCGTGGGTGGTGCTCCTCGGTTGGGTGTTCGCCCTGGTCGGCGGTCTGCTCGTGGGGGTGATGGCGGCGGACGCGGTCGAGCGGGACGCCGAGCGGCAGCGGGCGGAGAGGCGACAGGTCCCGGCCGTACTCGTCGAGGACGCGAATGACCGATTGCCCGAGCGGGCGGCGACCGACTACCGGGTGTGGGCTACGGTGCGCTGGGCCGCGCCGGACGGCTCGACACACAGGGACGAGGCCAGGGTGCCGTCCAAGACTCCGGCCGGGAGCAAGATCACCGTGTGGACGGACAAGAACAGCGAGGTCACGGCCGAGCCGCTGTCCGACGGGGAGACCCGGGTGCACGCGATCTTGGGAGGCGTGCTGACGGGGGCAGGCGCGGGCGGCGTGGTGCTGTGTGCTGCCTGGGCAGTGCGTCTGGGGATGGATCGGCGACGTCTGGCGCAGTGGGCTGCGGAGTGGGAGCTGATCGACACCCGGAAGGGCTGGAAGACAGGCTGACGCCGCACCGTCGGCCAATTCGGTGGGATTCCGGGCCGTACGGCCGCCGGTTGAGGGGACCACGGCGTCATACGGCGCCGTCATCGCCATCGAGGCGATCGAATCTGGCGGGCAGCCCCGTGGCGGCCCAACGGGTTGCCTGCTATAGAGCCCGAGTGCTCCTGCGGACCCGTGCCGAGCCGACCGAGGCCGGTCGCGCATTTGTTCACGGTGCTGGAGGCTGCGTAGCGACCCGAGGAACGGGGTCGCGACCCGGGCGGAGCTTGAGCGGGTTCAGGTCAGCCGCACGCGTGGAGCGGAACTCGCCGGCGAACAGCGGTCTCTGACATCTTCAGGCAGGGGGGCACGCCTTGCCGTCCTCGCGAGCGGCGCCACACCGTTCCTAGCACAGTGCCCGAAAGGACCTGACAGCTGACTGCTGACGGCATGTGTGCTGTCCGCCGTGGCCGGGCTGCTTTCAGGAGGCGGCCTCGCGTTGCGGTATCACCGCGACCGGGCAGTCGGCGTGCTGGAGCGCGGCGTGCGCCACGCGGCCGAGGGGCAGTGCGAGTGGCCCATGCCGTCTGGGGGCGCTCAGGACAAGCAGGTCGGCCGTGGCCGAGTGCGTGAGCAGTACGTGGTGGGCGGGGCCCTCGGCGGTGACGCGATGCACGGCTACGTTGGGGTGTTCGCGCTCCGGAGCGCACAGGGCGTCGTCGAGCAGGGCCGATGCCCTGATCCTCATGATGGTGGGCGGGATCTCCGGCGAACAGCGGATGTGCCAGGGGCTTGTGCGCGGGCCGACGCCAGGCGCGTACGGCGTCCAGCGCGCAGCGCCGTGCTTCGGCCTCGCGGAACGCGAACCGGATCGCCGCCGTGCTCGTTGCGCTGTCGCCCACGCCGATCGATGCGGCCATTCGTCCCTTGCCGGTTGCGCAGGGTGCCGCGTACGACGACAACCGGGCTGGTGGCGTGCGTCGCCAGGGAGCGGCTGACCGAGCCAAGCAGCGCGCCCGTAATCGCTCCCCTGCCCCGGCACCCAGTCACCACGGCGGTGGCGTGGCGCGCCTCCCGCAACAGCGCCGCCTCGGCGTCGTCGGGAACGATGTCGACCGTGATCTTCACGTCCGGTCTGCGCTGTCGTGCCCGTTCAGCGGCGCGGCCGACGATCTCCTGCGCGAGCGCGCGCTCGGCGGGAACCTCCGCGGACTGCCGGAAGACGGGGCCTTCGTAGCGTTCCCACAGCGAGGCGTGCACGATGCGCAGCGGCACGCCGTGCAGGGCCGCTTCGTCCGTGGCCCAGTCGGTCGCCCAGAGGCCGGCCTCTGATCCGTCGACGCCCACGACCAGGGGCAGCGTCATCGATCCCACCGCCTTCAGCACGCGCCAGGATGCTGCCTTAATTCTCCCGCGCCTTCACGTCCGCCGAGCACCGCCGGTGCGTCGGGACAGCGCGGCAGGGGGGTGCGCGGAGGGCCGGGAGGGGCCTCGATGCAGGCAAGAAGCCAGGCGGTCCCCTCGCCAGGCGGGCCAGGCAGCGGAAGGTGCGTCGGCCCCCGCGCCTCGTTGGCGTGCCCGTGGATAGGCGGCTCGTACTTTCGGGGCAGGCGGGCGGATATCGAGGTCCGACCGCCGGAGGCTTCGATCCATTCGCCGAGGAGGACCGCTGACCCTTGAAAGGGGCAGCCCACAGCTCGCAGAAGGCGCGACGCGTGTCGGCATCCCGCCCGCCTCCTCGGCTCGACGCCGCTCGGCCGAACAGTCCATGAGCCGTACCGGCCCCTGGCTTCGGGTTCTACCGGAGCGACTCGCCATACCCCGGCTCCTCGGGACGCACACCACGCACTCATCACGTAACGTCAGCTCTGTGGCAATAAGCGATGGAACGTACGCCTTCGGGCCGTCGACCGGCCGCCTGCTAGTCAAGACCAGCCGCGCTGGACTCGGCCGGAAGGCGGGGCACGACCTCACGATCGAGGCGGCCCGATGGTCCGGCGAGGCGGTGGTCGTCGCCGACGACCCCGGAAGGTCGTCGGTGACCGTGACGGTCGAAACGGGATCACTGACCGTCCGGGAGGGAACGGGCGGGCTCAAACCCCTCACCGATGCCGACAAGGCCGAAATCAAGCGCACTCTGGAGGGTGAGGGCCTGCTGCACACCGCGGAGCACCCCACCATCACCTTTCGCTCCACCAGGGTCACGGGAACGCTCGAGTCCTTTGAGATCGCGGGGGAGCTCACCATCAAGGGCCAGACCCATCCGGTAACGGTGCACGGGGGCAGCGACGGGGACGGCACGGTGTGCGGTCGGGCGACCGTCACCCAGTCCGCCTTCGGGATCAAGCCATACTCCGCGTTCCTGGGCGCGCTGAAGCTGGCCGACGATGTCCGGATCGAGTACGAAGTGACCCGGCTCGAACCGCTGCCCGGCCCCGGGCAGGCACCCGAGTAGCCGCGGGGGAGCGGACGCCTTGCGCGTTTCCCCGGCTGCCTCGGCGTGCCGGGGTCCAGTCCACCCACGTGCCGCTGACGTCAGCGGGCGCAGCCGACGTCCAGCACTTCGATCACGTCACCATGGGTGGTGTAGACGAGCCAGCACCATTCACCGAACACCGCAGCCAGCCCCGAGGTCCGTGCCTTCGGGTCCTGCGCCACGGCCGTGATGAGCGTGATGATCTCCTGGTGCACGTAGTCCGGGACGTCGAACAGCACGCTGGCAGCCCGCTGGATCAGTTCGACTCTCATTTCGCCCCCCGCAGACGGCAGGAGCAGCACGGCATGGGACTGGATACGCCATCCGGGCCTGTGGACGACTACGACTATGACCAGACTCCCCCGAACGTCATAATTCCACCAGCCCCGCGCAGGCGAGGGCTCACCTGACCCCGTCCACTCCCCGGCGAGGTGCGGCGGCCGTGTGCGCACCTCCGGTGACCGCAGCCAGTCCCCCTACGGCCCTGGAAATGGCTGTGGCCGCGCTTCCGTGCAGCCCGGCACCGGCGGTCCGGCTCAACGGTGCCGTCGGCGGGCGAACCGCAGCACGGCGGCGCCGGCGAAGTAGGCGGCCAGGGCCAGGTGGGCAGGCCAGTGGGTCCCTGTCCGCGTTCGGCCAGGGCGATGCCAAGGAGTCCTGCCAGTACACCGGCCACACCGGCGAGCGTGAGCAGGGCCGGGCGTTACGCCGGTCGCGCTGCCCGGCCCGGGGCGAGGGCCTCTGCGTTGCTCGATGCGTCCGAAGACGGCGACGAGCACCGTGAGGATCAGGGCCAGCACGACGGGCCAGGGAATGCGCAGCGCCAGCCAGGCCGGTGATCCGGGTGCCGGCTGCGGGAACAGCCCGGTGGGATACAGCGCCAGCACGCCCAGCACGGCGGCGGTCAGGTCTCCCGCTCCTCCTCGGCAACCCGCGTACGGCCCGGGTCACCTCCCAGACGGACGGGATGTGGCTGCGCATCCTCGACGTCACCCAGGCGCTGGCCGCCCGCAGCTACGCCACGGACGGTTTACCCCGGAACCGAAGCGGTGAGTGGTGGAGCAGACATTCGGCACCCTCAGGCTCCACCGCAGACTCGTGCGGGACTACGAGACACGGCCGGCCAGCTCGGTGGCGATGATCCACTGGTCCATGAGCGACGTCACGCTCCGCCGCCTCACCCGCACCGCCACCCCGACCTGGCGCGATGCACCCCCGGCGAGCAAGAGCCGCCGGTGAGACAGCTCCTGGACAAGATCGGGACCCGGCAGCGCCTCGTACACGAGACCGTCGAACGATTGCCCGAGCAGATCACCCGGCTCACCGAGCAACTCGCCGCCGCGGAGAAGACCCTTCAACGACTGGAGATCACCCGGGAGACCATCCTGGAACTGGCGGCAGAGGATGGCGCACCACCGCCGAGCCGCTGCCGCCCGGTTACCGCGCGATCCTGACTCTCTCGAGCAGAACACAGACGGACTGCGCGCCAAGGACATCTGCCACACGCTCGGCACCCGCACCGAGCCGCGGCACACCGAAGGCATGCGCGCCAAGCTGAAACGCCTGGTCAGCCGTGGCATCCTCACCGAATCCGAACCCGGACTGTTCACCCTCACTCAGCCGCCACCGGCTACCCCAGAAACCAGCTCAAGCTGAAATCAGACGAAGACCCGCAGAACACCCACTGAGAAGCCGGAAATCCCGTGAAGATCCGCCTGTTGGCCCTGGCAAGCTGATACTCCCGAGGGGTTGTAGCTCAGAGGCCAGAGCGCCGGTCTCCAAAACCGGATGCCGCAGGTTCGACTCCTGCCACCCTGCCACGCGCACCACCACAACATCACCACCGGTCGTCCCTGAAGGACCCAGCGCCCTTCCAGCAGTGGCGGAATCCCGAAACCGCCTCTGCCGCATGCCCCGATGCCGTGCCCCTGCTAGGGCATGCCCCCGCACTCGTCCGTGACCCCATGGGCTTTCTCTCCTCCCTGCCCGGCCGCGGCTACCTGGTACGCATCCAGCTCGGCCCGCAGACCGTCGTGGTGGTGTGCGATGCCGACCTCACCCGGAAGTTACTGCTGTGCGACGCCACCTTCGAGAACATGTGTGGACGCCACCAGCCGGGGTGGCAGCAGACGGCGCCGCACCTGAGCACTGGAAGCAGCCTCTTGCGGGTGAC
>NZ_KQ948006.1 GCF_001513975.1 Streptomyces curacoi | reverse complement strand
GCAACCAAATCCCCCAACAACACCCGCCACGACACCCCATCCACCACCAAATGATGCAAAACCACCAACAACCGACCAGGGCCCGTCGTCGGCCGCAGCCAGACGAACTGCCCCATCACGCCGGCGGACGGAGCGAGGCGTGCCGCGGCGGCATCCAGTTCGGCCGCCGCCTGCCGTTCCCACTCGTCGGTCGCGGCAGCGTCGACGACGCGGAGCCACGCGGCGGGGTCCACCGATCCGGGGGCGCCGACGAACAGGCCCGGTTCGGGCCCGGTGGTGAGGGTCGAGCGCAGCACGTCGTGTCGTTCGATCACGGCGGCCAGCGTCGCGATCAGGCCGTCCTCGGTGATCCCGTCCGGGAGTTCGAGCACCATCGACATGGCGTACCGGTCGTGGCTCCCGCCCAGTTCGAGCAGATACCTGGCCATGGGCAGCAGGGGCATCCAGCCCACAGCGCCGCCGGGCAGCTCCGCGAGCACGGGGGTGCCGCCGTCCGCGCCCTCCGGGAGCGCGGCCCGGGCGAGTTCGGCCACGGTCCGGCACTCGAAGACCTGGCGCGGTGTGATGGCCAGACCCTGTGTCTTCGCGCGGGCGACCACCTGGATGGAGCGGATGCTGTCGCCGCCGATGGCGAAGAAGTCGTCGTCCACGCCGACCCGGTCCAGCCCCAGCACCTCGGCGTAGACGCCGGCCAGGACCTGCTCCGGCACCGACTCGGGCGCCCGGTAGGCGTCACCGACCTGCTCCGGTTCGGGCAGCGCGGCCCGGTCGAGCTTGCCGTTGGCGTTCAGGGGGAGGCGGTCCAGCACCACGAACGCGGCGGGCACCATGTAGTCGGGCAGCCGGGCAGCGACGTGGCCACGCAGTTCGGTCACCGACATGCCCGCGGTCAGGTCGACGTCGTCGAGGGTGCCGGGTCCCACCGGGACCACGTAGGCGACCAGCCGCTTGCCGCCGGCGGCATCCTCCCAGGCGCGCACCACGGCCTGAGCCACGCCGGGGTGGCCCGTGAGCACGGCCTCGATCTCCCCGGCTTCGATGCGGAAGCCGCGCACCTTCATCTGGGAGTCGGCGCGTCCCACGCACTCGACCTGCCCGTCCCCGGTGATCCGCGCCAGGTCTCCCGTGCGGTACATCCGCGCCCCGGGCGGCCCGAACGGGTCCGGCACGAACCGCTCGGCGGTCAGCCCCGGGCGTCCCCGGTAGCCGCGGCCGACCAGGCCACCGACATACAGTTCGCCGACGGCGCCGGGCGGCACCGGGACGAGACCGCGTCCCAGGACGTACATCCGCATGTTGGCCAGCGGCCTGCCGACCGGTACGACGCCCGTGTCCGGGAGTGCGGCGGCGTCGTCCACCTCGAACGCCGAGGCGTAGAAGGACTCGCTCTGGCCGTATGCGTTGATCATCCGGGCATCGGGCAGTGCCGCGCGGACCTGCCGGGCCAGCCGCGTCGTCAGGGCCTCGCCGGCGAGCACGACCGTGTCGACGCCGGTGCGTCCGGCGATGTCGTCCGCCAGCCCGGCGAGGACCGACGGCACGGTGCTGAGCACGCCGCCGGTCCAGCCGTTCCGCTCGCCGAGGACGAGAGCGTCCCGTACGAGCTCGACGGTCCCGCCCGCGCACAGCGTGGTGAACATCTCGAACAGCGACACGTCGAAATTGACCGAGGTCCCGGCAAGCATCCGGGTCCGCGGTGTCACGTCGGCCGTGCGGATGAGCGCGCGCACACCGTTGGTGAGCGCCTGATGAGTGATGCCCACCCCCTTGGGCGTGCCGGTGGTCCCGGAGGTGTACATCAGATAGGCCAGGTTGTCCGGCCGTACCCCGGACGGTTCCCGCTCCGGCACGTCGTGCAGCCGGTCGAGCATCAGCCGGGACGGACCGTCGAGCGGCAACTCGGCAGCGGTGGCGGTGTCGGTGAGGACCAGGTGCGGATGTGCGTCGGCCAGGATGTGGCCCAGGCGCCGACTGGGGTGGGCCGGGTCGACCGGCAGGTGGACGCCGCCGGACATGAGCACGGCGAGGATCGCCACGACCAGGTCCGCGGTCCTGGGCAGCGCGACGGCCACCAGCACTTCGGGGCCCACCCCGCGCCCGGCCAGCACCCGGGCCAGCCGGCCGGCGCGCTGGTGCAGCTGTCGGTAGGTCACCTCCGTGTCCTGCCAGACCAGCGCGGTCGTGTGCGGTGTCCGCTCCGCCTGCCGGGCGAACAGGTCGGCGACCGTCAGCGCGGGCAGCGGTGCCCGGGTGTCGTTCAACTCCCCCAGAAGGCGGTGCCGTTCGGCGGCGTCCAGAGCGTCGACGGCGCCGATCCGCGTCTCCGGTTCCGTGACCACCCGGCGCAGCACCCGCAGGAAGCGGTCGCCGAGCAGTTCGACGCTCGGTCGGTCGAACAGCTCGGTGGCGTACTCGATGGCGCCCGAGGCGCCGCCCTCCGGATCCGGGGCGAGGTTGACCAGCAGGTCGAACTTGGCGGTGAGGGCCGGGACCGGCTCGGCGGTCACCCGCAGGCCCGGCAGGTCGAGGTCCAGTGGGGCCGTGTTCTGCCAGGCGAACATGACCTGGAACAGTGGGTGGTGCGCGGTGGAGCGGTCCGGGTTGAGCAGTTCCACCAGCCGCTCGAAGGGCGCGTCCTGGTGGTCGTAGGCCGCCAGCGCCTTGCCGCGGACCTCTTCCAGAAGCCGGTTGAACGAGGGGTTGCCGGACAGTCCGGCGCGCAGCACCCAGGTGTTGACGAAGAACCCGACCAGGTCGGTGAGCGCCTCGTCGGTACGGCCCGCGATCGGCGAGCCGATGGTGATGTCGTCGCCCGCGCCCAGCTGGTGCAGCAGCACGGCCAGCGCCGCCTGCAGCACCATGGCCGCGGTGGCCCCGCGGGACTGTGCCAGCTCGTCGACCGCCGCCATCAGCTCCGCGTCGATCGCGAAGTCGACGCGGTCACCGCGGTGGCCGGCCACCGCGGGCCTGGGCCGGTCGGTCGGCAGCGCGATGGGCCCGGGCGCGTCGGCCAGTTCGGCGCGCCAGTAGGCGAACTGCTCGGCGAGCAGGCTGTCCGGGTCGTGCTCGGCGCCGAGCATGCCGTTGTGCCACAGCGTGTAGTCGGCGTACTGCACCGGCAGGTCCGGCCACTTCGGCGCGCTGCCCGCGCGCCGTGCCGCGTAGGCGACGGAGAGGTCCCGGGTCAGCGGTGCCGCGGACCCGCCGTCGGCGGCGATGTGGTGGACGACCAGCACGAGCACATGCACGTCGGGTGCGATACGCAACAGCCTTACACGGAGCGGCAGTTCGGTGTACAGGTCGAATTCGTGCGCGGCGCACTCGGTGATCAGCCGGGGTACGTCGTCCTCGGTCACCGGCAGGACCGGGATGTCCGGCATCACCTGCTCGGCGGCAAGGACGCGTTGGTATGCGGTCCCCGCCTCGTCCTCGGCGATCAGGGTGCGCAGGCTCTCGTGCCGGCCGAGCAGGTCCACCACCGCCGAAGCGAGCGCGGGCACGTCCAGCAAGCCGTTGAGGCGCACCGCGAGCGGCAGGTTGTAGGTGGCGGACGGCCCCTCGAAGCGGTCGATGAACCACATGCGGCGCTGCGCGTACGACAGCGGGATGCGGTCCGGGCGCCGCGCGCGGGTCAGTGCGGGCCGCAGGCGTGCGCCGTCCCGCAGCCGGGCGGCCAGCCGGGCGACCGTCGGTGCCTCCAGTACGGCGCGGATGGAGACCTCCGCTCCCAGTGCGGCGCGAATCCGGCCGGTCAGCCGGGTGGCCAGCAGGGAGTGGCCGCCGAGGGCGAAGAAGTCGTCGTCCACACCGACCCGGTCCACCCCGAGGACCTCGGCGAACAGCCGCGCCAGGGCGTCCTCGCCCCGGGTGCGCGGGGCCCGGTAGGCAGTACCGGTGAACTCCGGCTCGGGCAGGGCGCGTCGGTCCAGCTTTCCGCTGGGCGTCAGCGGGAACCGGTCCAGCAGCACCACGGCGGAGGGCACCATGTACGCGGGCAGCCGGCTCTCGGCGAAGGCGCGTATCTCTTCCGCCGGCGCGGGGCCGCCCGGCGTCACGTAGGCCACCAGCCTGCGCTCCGCGCCGGTGGCCCTGGCGATGACCACGACCTGGCCCACGGCGGGGTGTTCGGCCAGCGCCGCCTCCACCTCCGCGGGTTCGATGCGGTAGCCGCGGACCTTCACCTGCGCGTCGGCCCGCCCGGTGTATTCGAGTTCACCGTGGGCGTTGCGGCGGCCGAGGTCACCGGTGCGGTACATCCGGGACCCGGGCGGTCCGAACGGGTCCGGCACGAACCGGTCGGCGGTGGGCCCGGAGCGGCCCAGGTATCCCCGGCCCACGCACGCGCCCGCGACGTAGAGTTCGCCCGTCACACCCGTCGGCACGGGGTCGAGCCCGGGACCGAGGACGTACACCCGCACATTGCCCAGCGGCAGGCCGATCGGCACGGCGGCGTCGGACGGCAGGTCCCGGTCGTCGGGCAGGGTGAACGTGGTGGCGTAGAACGTCTCGCTCTGCCCGTACGCGTTGACCACCCGTGCGCCGGGCAGCGACTGCCGGACGCGGTCGGCCAGCCCGGCGGACAGCGCCTCACCCGCGAAGACCACCGCCTCCGCGGTGACCCGGCCGGCCAGTCGCTCGGCGAGCTCCCCGAAGGCGGACGGCACCGTGCTGAGCACGCCGCCGGCCCAGTTCTCCCGCTCGCCCAGCGCCAGCACGTCGCGGACCACTTCCACGGTGCCGCCCGTGCTCAGCGTGGTGAACATCTCGAACACCGAGACGTCGAAGGAGATCGAGGTACCGGCCAGCGTCCGGCCGCCGGGCGGCACGCCCAGGCTGTCCACCAGGCCCGCCACGCCGTTGACCACGTTGCGATGTGTGATGGTGACGCCCTTGGGGGTGCCGCTCGACCCCGAGGTGTACATCACGTACGCGGCGCTGTCGGGCCGTGCCCGACGGCCCGGATCGGTGTCCGCGGCCGCGGGGATCGTGTCGACGAGGAGGCGGGGGGTCTCCGGGCACGGCAGCGTCGCCGAGGTCGCCGCGTCGGTGAGGATCAGCAGGGGCCGGGCGTCGGACAGTACGTGGTCGAGCCGGGTGCCGGGGAAGTCGGGGTCGACGGGCAGATAGGCGGCGCCCGACTTCAGGACGCCGAGGATCACTGTCACCAGCCGGGCCGACCGCGGCAGGGCCACCGCGATCACGGACTCCGGGCCGGCCCCGCGGGCGATCAGCGCATGCGCCAGCCGGTTGGCCTCGGCTTCGAGTTCGCGGTAGGTGAGCGAGCCGTGCTCGTCGGCCACGGCGATCGCCTCGGGGGTGCGGGCAGCCTGTCGTCCCGTCAGGTCGGCCACGGTCAGGTCGGGCAGCGGCACCTTCGTGTCGTTGTGCGCGTGCAGCAGGCGGTCGCGCTCACCCGGCAGCAGTGTGTCCAGCGAGACCAACGGAGTTGCGGGATCGCCGGTGAGCAGGCGCAGTACGTGGGCGAGTCGCTCCGCCAGCTCTTCGGCCGCCGTGGCGCTGAGCGCCTGCGGCTGGTACTGGAGCGTGACGCGCAGGTGCGGGTCGGCGGCGGCGAGCAGGGTGAGCGGGTAGTGGGTGATGGTGAACGGGCGGATGCCGGTGATCTCGACACCGGCGGCGGTGTTGGCCTCGGTGATGCCCGCGCGGTCGACCGGGTAGGACTCGTAGGCGACCAGGGTGTCGAACAGCACGTCCAGCCCGGTCAGCCGGTGCAGTTCGGTGAGCCCGTGGTGGTGGTGTTCGAGCAGCGCGGCCTGCCGCTGCTGCAACCCGGTCAGCAGGTCGGCGACGGTGTCGTACGGGGTGAACCGCACCCGTGTCGGGACCGTGTTGACGAACAGTCCGACCATCGTGTCCACTCCGGCGACTTCGGCCGGCCGGCCGGAGACGGTGGTGCCGAACACGACGTCCTGCCGTCCGGTGAGCTGCGCCAGCAGCAGTCCCCAGGCGCTCTGGAGCACGGTGTTGACCGTGACGCCGAGTTCCGCCGCGCGCCGGGTCAGGAGCATCGCGTCGGCGGTGGACAGGGGTACGTGGAGCCGTCCGATGCCGTCGGGATCGTCGTCGGGGCCGGTTCCCGGCCCGGTGAGGACGGGGGCGAGCAGGGTGGGTTCCTCGACGCCATCGAGTTCGTCGGCCCATGCCCACTCGGAGGCCGTGCGATCTCGTTGGGCCAGCCACCGCAGGAACTGCCGGAAGTCGCGCGGCCGGGGCAGGCCGGACGGGTCGCCGGCGGTGGCGTACAGCCGCAGCAGTTCGGTCATCAGGACCGGCAACGACCAGCCGTCGAACAGCAGATGGTGCGAGGTGAGGACGAGTTCGGCACGGTCGGCGCCGGTGCGCAGCAGGGTCATCCGCAGCAGCGGCGGGGTGTCCAGGGCGAAGTGCCGGCCCAGGTCCTCGGCCAGGAACCGGTCGACGGCCGGACCGGCGTCGGCGGCGGTCAGGTCGATCTCCCGCCAGGGCAGGGTCACCCCGTCGACGACGAGTTGCACCGGCTCTCCGTTGTCCGCGGTGACGAATGCCGTACGCAGGGCGGCGTGCCGGTCGAGCAGGGCCTGGCCGGCCGCCCGCATGCGGTCCGCGTCGACCTGTCCGCCCAGATGGAAGACAAGCTGAATCCGGTAGGCGTCGAAGGACGTGTCGGCCAGCGCGGCATGGAAGAGCAGCCCGGACTGGAGCGGGGTCAGCGACCATACGTCGGCGAGCCGGGGGTAACGGGACTCCCACCGGTCGATGTCCTGCTGGCTCACCTTGACCAGCGGCAGGTCGGAGGGGGTCAGGCCGCCCGCCCCAGGGGCACTGACGTGCCGGGCGAGCCCTTCCAGGGCGGCCACCCACAGGTCGGCGAGGTCCCGTACCTCCGCCGGGGACAGCACCCCGGAGGGGAAGCTGAACTCGGCGGACAGCCGAGGCTCCTCCCCGGTGACCGCGGCGGTCACGTCGAGGGCGGACAGGACGGGCATGTCCGCGCCCGACGGCGCTTGCAGCCCGCCCGCCTCGGGTGCGGGAACCCAGCTGTCGTGTCCTGAACGGGAGGGGACTTCCGCGAGGTCGCCCAGGTAGTTGAAGGTGATCTGCCCGTCCGGCAGCTCCGCCAACTCACTCCCCGTCTCCGCGTTCAGGAACCGCAACAACCCATAACCGATCCCCTTGTCCGGCACCCCGGCCAACTGCTCCTTGACCGACTTCACCAACCCACCAACAACAGCCCCG
>NZ_KQ948005.1 GCF_001513975.1 Streptomyces curacoi | reverse complement strand
GCCTGGCGCTGGAGCAGGGCGGCGTAGGCGCAGGAGCTCTGTTCCACCTTCCGGACCTGCGGTGGCGCAACGCCAACGCCCGCCACCGCGACGTCCTGGCCGCCGAACGGCGCAAGCGGGCCCGCACCCGTTGCGAGAAGGGCACTGCTGGGGGCGGACGCCCGCTCAAGACCGCAGCGTGACCACACTTCCCGGCCAGAGCACAGTTCCTCATGCAAGGCTGTGCAGCATGGACGGACCGTCTGAGCACCCAGAACTCTGGGCGTTCCTGGAATCACTGCACTGCGGCGAGATCCTTGCCGGCACCGTCGCAGCGATCGAGCGGTTCGGCGTGTTCGTAGGGCTGGACGACGGCCCTGACCACTTCGTCTTCCCCGGCGTCGGGCTCATCACGATCCCCGAACTGTCCTGGCGACGCTTTGAAGCAGCTTCGGACATCGTCGAGGTCGGACAGCGCGTTTCATGTGAGTTCCTCCAGTTCGACGCATGGAACCTAGAGGCCAGACTGTCCTTACGAGCGACGCAGCCGGACCCCTTCCAGGCGTTCGCCGACCGCAACCCGGTGGGCGAGAAACTGCATGGACAGGTCACCAAGCTCGTCCCGTTCGGCGCCTTCGTTCAGGTCGCCGACGGAATCGAAGGACTGGTCCACCTTCGAGAACTGGCATGGACGCCCGTGGAGGCTCCGTCGGATGTCGTGCAGGTCGGCGACGAGGTCACGGTCGTCAGCACCGAAATCGACCGGGAGCGACGCAGGCTGGCCCTCTCCCGACGACAGGGCTCACCCGACCTCCAGTGACTCCTCAGTGTGGCCGTGACCCGGTTCTCCAGCGCGAGCGTCCCGGAGCGTCATGCACCTCACGGTGAAGTGGAGGCACCCCCTCGCTCGGACGACGCGAGCGGGCCTGGGAGTTGCTGGGCCGCCACCTCGGGTTCGTGAGCACGCGGCCGGAGAAGCTGTACGGCACGGGCCCCGGACGATCTCTGGGCGCTGTCGGCTGAGCGGCATGCGGTGATCGAGCTGAAGACCGGGTGTACCGGGTATACCGGGTGTGTCGCCCACGCGATCGCCAAGAAGGACGTGCACCAGCTCGGAGGCAGCGTCCGCTGGCTCAACAAGAACAACCCCGAGATCAAGGCCCTGCCCGTCATGGCGCATCCCAGCCAAGTCTGCCCGCCAAAGGGCCCCCAGCCGGTGATGCACGTGGTGACGCCGCTGCTCGGCTCGCTCACCAAAAGCTCACGGGCAACCGCTTCTTCGACGCCTACTCCGAAGCTGCGCGGTCCAACATCTGACAGGGAGATCTCGCGGTGAGGCGCGGCCGGTCCATGGTGTACCGATTTTGCAGTTCCCCGGTTCAGCAGTTGTGAGCGGGCCGAGATTGCTCCGGATAGTGGGTCCTCTAGCGTGGGTCCGGTCCATCATCACGGCTGGCACCGCCGGCCTGGGAGTAAGGAGTGCAAAGACTTGAGTGGCAGGCGATTCTGGTCCACGACAGGCGTCGCGGCGGTGACAGGAGCTCTGCTCCTCACCTCAGCCCCGACGGCCTCAGCGGACTACGTCAGGGACCAGCAGTGGGTCTTGGACGTCTTCGCGATGAAGGACACCTGGGCCGAGACACAGGGCGAGGGTGTCACCGTTGCGGTGGTCGACTCCGGGGTCGACGCCACTCACCCCGACCTGGCTGGTCAAGTCCTTGCAGGGAAAGACTTCACCGGCGGAGGCAACGCACACGAAGACAAGATGGGGCACGGGACAGTCATGGCCAGCATCATCGCTGGACACGGCCATGGCCCGGGAAACGCGTCCGGAATGATGGGCCTAGCGCCGAAGGCGAAGATCCTGCCACTACGGGCCATTCGGACGGAGAAGGACCCGATGCATGACGAGACCTGGGCCGCAGCCGTTCGATATGCCGTGGATCAGGGCGCGAAGGTCATCAACATGTCCTTCGGTAACGACGGCGGCAAGACGCTCAGTGACGGTCGTGCAGCGATCGCGTACGCGCAAGCACATGATGTGGTCGTTGTCGCGGCCGCGGGCAACGACGGATCCATAGCCGTCGACGAGCCGGCAGCGCTACCCGGCGTTGTCGCAGTCGGTGCCGTGGACAAGAGCGGTAATCGCTGGGACGGCTCAAACACCGGAAAGGGGCTGACCCTCATGGCTCCCGGTGTTGAGATCCTCGGCGCGGATACGACTCGGTCGCAGCAATACAGTTTGTCAAGGGGCACCTCGGATGCCGCGGCCTTTGTGTCCGCCACCGCCGCGCTTGTCCGCTCGAAGTACCCCGAGCTCACTGCGGGCCAGGTCATCAACCGCCTCGTCAAGTCGGCCTCGTTCCTCGGCCACAAGGGGCTGAAGGCGCCTGACGAGGAGTACGGCTACGGGATCATCCGCCCCCGCCAGGCAGTCACGATGGACATTCCCGTCGGCCCCAAAAAGAACCCTCTTGGCCAACTGACCGTTGCCACCCCACCTTCCAGTGAGGCGTCCGAGAAAACGGCCCCCGCCACGCAGACCTCCTTCCGCAGCCTGGTCGTGCTCGGGGGTGGTATCGCCGCGGTTATGGTCGTCGGTGTCATCGCGTGGGTGGTCACCCGCAGTCGCCGCAGCGCAGGCAGCGGCCCCGGCTCCGGTGCCGGAACGCCCCCGCACAGCTACGGCTACCCGCCACATCCCTCGGCGGGCTATCAGTACTACCCCAACACCCCACCCCAGCAGGGCTACACGCCGGGGCAGGCCCCGCAGCACCCCAACCCCTACGCTCAACGGCCCCCGCACCAAGGGCAGTAACCCCAACGCCGGATTGCGGCCTCCGGCTGCTCGGGGACAGCCTGGGCATCGAGACCTGCGAGGTGCGGCGGCCATCGGCCTGGAACTGATGGGCACCGTGCTGTCGTTCGATCCCGTCCTGCCCTCGCCCCATCCGCCGGATGCGGCGGGGGAGACGAAGCGGGTCTGCCACCACCGGTGGCCGGTCCGGATGCACAAGGTCCGGCGGTGGTATTCCCATCGTCAGGAGCACCGGATGATCTGGCGCGGCCCCTACATCAAGGGGCCCGCCGATGCGCCGATGATGGCGGGGGAGAAGGCGTACCTTGTGGACGCCTAGACGTCTGGACAGTACGTGGACGAGGAGGTCCTCAACCGTCTCGTGGGCAGTCGAGCGCTTGCGCGGCACAGTCTGCAGGCAAACCATCAGAAGAGGCCGATAGCCGAGGCGCTCCGTGCTACCGGATACGGCATGAGCCCTATGCCTGCTGGCGATCGCCAACGGAGCGATCAGCCCAGGCTGTTCCGGCCGTTTCGAGCTGCCGCTTGCTTCGATGTCGCTCCCGACGGCTCTTCCTCGTGAGGCTCTTGCCCTGCAGCCCGAGCCGCAGACTCTTCGTGATGTTCTTGCGGTGTACTCGACTGTCCCCGGGGGGGCTATCCACTGCAGGTCAGGATCGATCGTCTGTTCTTCCCAGTCGAAGGAGAAGGAGACTGGCGCGCCAGCGGGCAGCAGATCCTTTCTACCGGCAGGCCTCTGGCGGCCGCCGTGTCGACGGTCAGCAGCCCGCGTCTGGGCCGCCGTCCTCGTCGAGGTCCGCCTCTGCGTTCACAGTCACCCTGGTGGCCGGGGTCCGGCCGTAGTTCCGCACTGCCACGCCATCCCGGTCGGGGTCTTCCAGCGCAACTGCCCACACCACCTGGGGTAATCCCCTCCTTTTCAGGCCCTTCGCGGGCCACCGTTCGGCGTGGGCTGCTCCTACTGACCCTGATGCGGAGGCTGCTGCATGTAGGGGTTGGGGTGCCGCGCGGCTTGTCCCAGAGGTGCGGGGTAACCCTGGCTGGGAGCTGTGTGGGGGTACGGCTGTTGAGCCGAGGGATACGTGGGGTGCTGGGTGCCTCCGCTGCCAGAACCGGGCCCGGTGGTACCGCCCTTGCGGCCCCTGCGGAGCAGTACGAAAGCGATCGCGCCGATGACAACAACGGCTGCGATGCCACCAGCGAGGACGAAGAAGCTGCTGGAGGAGGCGTGCGCCGAGGTGTCCGCTTCCTCGGAGGCCCCGTGGAAGCCGGGCTGGACACGGCCAAGTGGCCGAGAGGGTTCTTCTTGGGGCCGGCAGGGATGTCCATCGTGAGCGCCGAGTAGGGGCGGACGATCCCGTAGCCGTATTCCTCGTCGGGTGCCTTCAATCCTTCATGGTGCGCGAAGGTGGCCGACTTGATCAGGCGGTTGATCACTTGGCCCGCGGAGAGGTCGGGGTACTTGGAGCGGACCAGAACGGCGGCAGCTGATACATAGGCCGTGGCCTCCGAGGTACCACTAGACACACCGTACCCGTTGGACATTGTGTTATTGGCACCCGCAATTTTCACGCCGGGCGCTGTGAGGGTCAGCCTCTCTCCAGTATTCGAGTCGGTCCACAGATTGGCATCTTGATCCACAGCTCCGACAGACACAACCCCGGGCAGCGCTGCTGGTTCACTGACAGCAACAGACCCTTCATTACCTGAGGCTGCGACAACTACAACATCGTGTGCTTGCCATGGGAGATTGCTTCACGACCGTCACTTGTGGTCTTGCTGCCGCCGTCGTTACCGAAGGACAAATTAATGACCTTCGCGCCGTGGTCGACTGCATATCGAACGGCAGCGCCCCATGTCTCATCCAGATTCCTGTCTTCCCTCGTCTGGAGGGTACGCAAGGGCAAGATCCTGGACTTCGGTGCAAGTCCAATCACGCCGGAATCGTTTCCAGCACCATGCCCATGTCCAGCAATGATGCTGGCCATTTTCGTTCCGTGACCGATGGAATCCTCGTGGGCGTTCCATCCGCCCGTGAAGTCTTTCCCTTCGAGAACCTGGCCACTCAGGTCAGGATGATTTGCATCGACTCCGGAGTCGACAACCGCAACGGTTACGCCCTCTCCTTGGGATTCAGCCCAGACGTCTTCTACCGCGAAGGCTTCCAGCGCTCACTGCTGGTCCCTCACATAGTCAGCCGAGGCAGTCGAGGCTGAGGTGAGGAGCAGGGCCCCTGTCAGTGCTATGACACTCGTCGTGGACCAGAATCGCTTGCCGCTCAAATCTTTGCGCTCCTCACTTCCCTGCCGACCGCGCTGGCCGCCTGGCGGACCAGACCAACGCCAGTGGATGAAGCATCGCGAGCCGTCTCGGCTGGGCGCCTCCCCGGACCGCCTCCCGGGCCTCACCCGCCTGAAAGCAGACCTCCCACCCCTTTTTCAGGGAAGGGAGTCGATGGTCTGGCCCCGCCTTGCCGTAAAACACTCGGGCCAGGCATCGCCCTTCGCGTAATCTCCGTCGAAGCCCAATGCGTGAACGCCGGCAAGCAGGCCGCCTGTGAGGGCCTGTGCCTCGGGATGGCCATGGGCCGGGCAGGGCGCAGGAGTCGCCGAGTCTCACCTCGGGCCCTTTCGGCCTGGACCGCACCTGGGGATCGGCCGGCCCCCGGCCCAGGATCCGCTGCTCGTCGAGCCCAGCAGCCTCAGCGGTCCGATGTCCCGGCCGGGCCCGGGTCGGGGGTGTCGATGGTGAACGGCGGCGCCTGGTTGGTCCATTTCATGGTGAATGTCGTGTAGCTCAGCAGCCCGCCCTTGCTCCTGCCGTCGCCGCTGCGGGTGGAGACCATCTCGGTGCCCAACGGCATGCCTGTCGGCTTGGCGAAGATCAGGCGCAGTTGCAGGTTGGGGTCGTAGGGACTGGGGAGAGCTACGGCATAGCCGGTGCGGCCGGTGTGGTCTTTGATGTTGCCGAGGGAGCGCACGCCGGGCTCGGCGGCAAGGAGGCGGTAGGCGGCGGCGCGCAGCGCCGGGGTGGAGGGAAGGGTCGTCGCGAGGAGGACGGCGCTTTGGACGACGATGCGGTCAAGGGTCCACTTGGGGCCGTTGTGGTCTTTGTCGGCCAGAGCGAACAGGCGCGTGCGCAGGGCTTTGTCGTCGGTGGGCAGTGTGGGCAGCAGGCGCAGGGGCAGGTCGCCCATCATGCCGGTGTCCGCCCTGCCGCCGGGGGCGTCGTGTTCGATCTCGCCTTGGCCGGCGTGGGTGACGATCGTGCCGGTCACGTTTCTCAGATCCCACGACCGGGGTGAACCATCCGCCTTCCACGCCGCTTCGTCGGCGCGCGTGGCCGGGCGGGCCCCCAGGCCGAGCAGCTGTGACCACCGTTTGTTCTCGGCAAGGGCTGTCCACCACCGCCGCTCGCCGCGGACGTCGATGCTGTAGTTCTTCCCGGGCACCTTGTGGCGGTCGGCGAACGTTTCCTGCACGTACCAGTACGTGCCTGAGCCGGCCGGTTGCCGTTCGACGTGGGCGGCGGCGGCGAGAAGTACCTGACTGCCCGAGCCCAGCGCCGCGGAGGGCGAGGGCCCTGGCTTGTGCGGCGCGGTGTCGCTGACCACCACCGCCACCACCGCCGTCGCCGTGACCAGGGCGAGACCCGGCAGAAGAGGGTGGTAGAGCCTCCGCGGCCGTACGACGGCGCGTCCTTTGCGTGTCGTACGCGGGAGTGTCATGACGGCTGTGAGCTCCTCGTCCCTGACCGGTGACGGCGTGGGCGGGTCCGGGTCGAGGTGGGCGGGGCGGGCGGCGGTAAGGCGGTGCAGGACGTCGTTGTTCACCGGGCTTCCTTTCCTACGGCGATCCGGGCTCGGGTGGACACACGGTGCGCGGGTGCGGCTTCCTCCGCGGGCGGGCAGGCCGACGCGGCCAGCTCCAGGCGTCTGCGCGCACGGTGCAGACGGACCCGCAGGGTGAGGGGTGAGCAGCCGACCACCACGGCCGCCTGAGCCGGGGTCAGACCTTGCCAGGCAGCGAGGATCAGCAGTTCCCGATCGTCTTCCGGCAGGGTGGCCAGGGCCTTGAGCAGCGCGCTGCGCTCGGATACCTCCTCGGCGATGTCCGCCTCGGCCGGCTGCGCCCAGGACATCACCTCGGCAGCGAATGACGCACGTCTGGCCTCCGCCCGGATGCTGTCGCGCAAGATGTTGCGTGCGACCACGAGCAGCCATGGCAGCGGTGGTTCGGGAACGTCGTCCAGCCTGCGCCAGGCCACAGTGAACGTCTCGTTCACCACCTCGTCGGCGACCTGTCGTCCCGCACGGCTGACCACGTAGGCCCACACGCGCTGCCGGCAGCCGTCGTAGATCGCGGTGAAACGATCCGCGTCGTCGTCGGGCACTACCGCACCTCCTGATCCTCCCGGTGTGTTCTGTCCTCAGGTAGTGGTCCGAACGAGGTGATCGTTACAGCGGACCCACAGGAAAAACGCCGCACACACGAGGCGTACGTCACACCGGAGGCCCGTAGAACAGAAGCTGACTGCCAACGCAGTCCCCACCGACTCGCGCTCCTCCCGGACCCCGGCCGACCGGCAGCTTCCTGCCCAACCCCGGCCGACCGGCAGCCTCGCGTCCGACCCCGGCTGACCAGCGGCTTCCCCTCCCTGCGGGCAGGCGCCATCGAACCGGAGCCGGGGACCCGGGCACCCAACCCGACGCGGCAGCCGGGCCCATTGACGTGCCACCGCCCAGCCGGCAGCCGAAACGGCCCGCCGGAAAAGACCGACGGACCGTTACGAAAAACCGCAAAGTCACAGGCCCGAGCAAACTGACGGGCCCTCAACCAGAATCGACGTCAGAGCGGCCGGCATGAAGACGGCGGTGGCGGTCTCAGCCCCACACCAAGGCGTCAGAGCATGAGCAGCAGCCGCGTGTTCGGTACGAGCTTGCGGTTCACGCTGGTGCTCTGCACGAAGATCGTGAAATCGTCGTTATGGTCCGGCTTGACGCGGACTTCCACGTCCGGCAGGCCGAGCAGGGCTCTGGCCTCGGGCCCTGTGTACACCCGGTCGGTCTTCTTCTCCAGCACTGCGATCTGCTTCTGCGCCTGGATCTTCTCGGACTTGCTCAGCTGGTAGAACGCACCACCGGTGCGGTAGGTGTGGCCGCATTCGGTGACCCAGTCCCGGATCGCCGCGTCACGAGCCACGGGGATCAGCTGGTACTTGGACGGATCGACCGGGGTGAGGCCGGCTGCCTTGATGGTGTCTTTGTTGACCGCCTGAGCTCCTGTGGAGAACACCGCCCGCGATCCCCGGATGCCCTGGGCGCGGCCCACCATGAACTGTTCGGTGGCCTGCCGGATGACCTGCCCGGCCTCTTCCAGGCCCTGTGTGCTCGTGGCGTCCCAGATGGCTATGTTGTCCTTGGGGAACCCGCACTGCATGGCTTCGCGCTTGCCCATCTGGTCCGGCACGAGGACGGCCAGTGTCCAGTTGTCCTGCTGTGTCTCGATCATGTCGGCCACGGCCTGCACGAGTTCACGCGGGTTGCGGCTCGGGGCATCCGGGCAGCGATGGCTTGCGTTCTCCTGCCCGTCGGTGAGCACGAACGTCAGGAAGCTGTGGTCGCCGTACAGTTGGGCTGTCTGCGCGAGCTCCCGCTGCGATGTGAGCGTGGCGGCCAGCAGGGCCGTCATTCCACCGACGCGGTAGAGCTGCTTCAGGGACGGCATCCGCAGCACGTCCTTGTCGTAGATGACGCACTCGACCTTGTCTGCGAAGACGTACACCGTGACGCGGGTTTCCTGATCCAGTTCCTGCGATCGGCGGGCCAGGTAGGCGATCTGCTGGTCGGCGACTTCGACGACCTTGCGGCTCAGGTGCGACATGGACGAACTGGCATCCAGCACAAGAGCAACGTGATTGATGTAGTTCTGGCTTCCGGACACGACAGATCCCCCTCTTTCTGCGACTCGATGCTCCGATGTTCTCACCCGCCACTGACAATCGATCTTGGCTCGCGGACCGGATGGGAAGAGCCCACGCGACCCCCCAGGGACACAGCCGGGACACCCCATGAGACCCCGGGCACCGTCACAGTCCGGGTCTCTTCGCGCACGGGTGCGGCCGTCAGGTTCACCGGCCGGCCGGTCGCGGGCCTGCGCCCAGGTTGACGCCCGGCTCAGCGAGCGCTGCCCTGTCCTGGAGCGGTATCGGTGATCGAAAGCGGTTGTTGTGGCCTGGGCTGATCAGTTGGGAGTGTGGCTGTAGGCAGGCACGTGCTGGTGCCTCGGTAGCCGTGGTGGCAGTGGGTGCTGGTCCTGGGTGGGTTTCTGATCTGCAGGTTTGTCACGTAGCGGTCGTGATGATCGGACGGTCTCATCTGCGTTGTACACAGTGCGTGTTCAGTGATCGTTGGTGGGCGGCGGTGTGGACGAGGCGCCTGAGTTGGGGGCCGGGGTCATGGCCGGCGGGCTTAGAGG
>NZ_KQ948004.1:8220-15787 GCF_001513975.1 Streptomyces curacoi | reverse complement strand
CCTCTTAAGAGCATCGACAGCACACTCCCAGTGTGCTCCCGGTGGACTGTGCCGCGTGTGTTTCATGTCAAACGGTCCGGCCAGTGCCTCATAGGTCTACCTCGCGTTTCCAGCTCGCTCCACGTCCGGGAGGCCCGGCCCTGGCTGCGATCGACGGCCTTCATGTCGCGGTATGTCCGGCTGCGGCGCCGCCCGCCGCCGTGCCGGTAGCCCCGACGTAGGAGCGCAGGCAATGACGTATCCACGCGCCCAGCGAGCGAGTCTCACCCCGAGGCGCCGAGACCCACCACGTGACCGAGGCCATCGGCTATGAGAAGCCGTTCATGGCCGTGCAGGCCGACAGCTCACCAGTCGTCGGATCCGATCGGGGGGATTCCTCCCAGGAAGGGCTCGTCCGATTGCGGCCTGGGCAACGTCAACTTAGCTTCAAGTATCGGATTTATCCGATAAGTCAACACAATTCCTTGTGTTGGCATTCTCATGGCATCGAACGGAGCATTCATGTCGGTGATGACCGGTACTCAACCCCTCCAGCAGTACGGCCAGCAGTTCGGCGGTCAGCAGCTGGGCGGCCCGCAGCAGATCGCTCAGATGGTCCAGCAGTCCATCCAGCAGGCGTGTCAGCAGACGGCCCAGCAGGTCGCGCAGCAGGTGCAGCAGACGTTCCAGCAGATCCAGCAGATCCAGCAGCAGCTGCAGCAGCGGCCGGACCTGGCTCAGCAGGCGCACCCGTACCTGGCTCTCGTGCTGCACCGCACGCTGGCCGGGGCCGTCCGTCACGCCGTGGAGCAGTCCGTGCAGCAGGCGCTGCCGAACGCGATCGTGACGCTGCTCCAGCAGAGCCAGCAAGGCCAGCAAGGCCAGCAGGGGATCCAGGGCATGCAGGGCCAGCAGCCGTGGGGCGGCGGGTACGGCCCGCAGCAGTTCGGACAGCAGTTCCCGCAGTACCAGCAGCCCGGGTTCGGCCAGATGGGTGGTCAGCCCTTCGGCATCGGCTGACTTCCGGCGGCGCGCGATGCGGTGTGCCCAAGAGCGGTTCTTGGGCACACCGCATCACCATGGAAGCGCGAGCCGCCCGTCACCGGATCAGGAGCACAAGGACGACGTAGGCGTGGTGAAGGTGGACGTAATGGTCAAGGAAAGGCCCAAAGACAGCCGCGCGAGCGGGTCCGGGAGTGAAGGGGCCGGTGGACCCGGACCTGAGGTCAGAGAAACGGAGCCGGACAGGAAAGGCGCACGATCCAAGCTGGCGGTGCAGCCGCGCCGGGAGCGGTACATGGTGACAGCGCTGCCGCAGCATCTACTCCCGCCAGGAGTGCCCGAACTGAGCATGGACGCAGTGTGCGACCGGCTGGAGCGGATGCCCGAGGTCAATGTGACCCGCAGACTCCGGCCGTCGGAGAAGCTGCAGTCGGCCGGGCTGCCCCCCTCCTGCCCGGAAATCGCGGTGGTCGAGGCGCCCGAGGCTCAGCTGCCGGCGATGCGGACGCTGCACGTTCACATCGAGCCGGACCTGCCGCTGTCCGGCACCGGGCCCGCCGCTGCGCCGGCTGCGGGGGTTCTGCCGCTGCGCGATCCAGGGCTGATCCTGCCGCTGGAGCAACCTGTGGAGATCTCGCTGCGCGTCTGCGACCCCGACGGCGAACCGCTGGCCGGCGCCGCAGTCTTCCTGATCGGATCGTCCTGGCCGGGCCAGGGCGTCAGCGCGGCCGACGGGACGGTCACCGTCACGCTGCCCACGGAAACCGTCCAGTCCATTCAGTCCCTCTACGTCCGTCCCGCAGGCGGTTACGCCGACCGCTGGATCAATCGTCCGGACCTGTCGGCGACGCAGGAGAACCTGGTCACCCTCACGCCGCTGTCCAAGGTGTATCCGGGGCTGGACGATCGACAGCAGTACGGCTGGGGCCAGCAGGCCATGCGGCTGGACCGGCTGCCTCCCACCTTCCGCGCCTTCGGGATCAAGGTCGGGGTCATCGGTTCCGGCGTCGCCGCCGAGCATCCCGATCTAAAGCAGCGCGTGCGCTCCGGGATCGATCTCGTCCGCGGCACGGAAGAAGGCTGGGCGCAGGACACGGTGGGCACCGGCACCCACGCGGCGGGCGTCATCGCCGGGGCGGACACCGGCAAGGGCGTCATCGGCACCGCGGTCGACGCCGAGATCGAGGTCTGTCAGGTGCTTCCCGGCGGCTGTTTCAGCGACCTGATCGCCGCCATGGACCACTGCATCGAACACGAGGTCGACGTCGCACACATCGCCGTGGCGACGCCGTACCCGTCGGCGCTGGTCTCACGCAAACTGGCCGATGCCAACGCTGCGGGCATCGCCTGCGTCGCCCCGGCAGGCGACACCGGCGGACCGGTCTGCTTCCCCGGCTCACTGCCCACAGTTTTCACCGTGGGCGCGCTCGGAGTCTTCGGGTCCTTCCCCCCGGACACCTCCCAAGCCACCCATGTGGGCCCGCAGCTGACACCGGAAGGACTGTTCGCCCCGCCGTTCAGCTGCTACGGACCCGGGGTCGACGCGGCCGCCCCCGGCGTGGCAGTCCTGTCGTGCTCGCCGCAAGGCGGCTACACCGCCCTCGACGGCACCGGCACGGCCTCGGCCCACGTCGCCGGTCTCGCCGCCCTCGTGCTCGCCCACCATGAGGACTTCCACGGCCAGCTGCTGCCCCGCGGACCCGGCCGAGTACAACACCTGTTCGAGATCATCGCCGCCAGCTGCCGCCAGCTGGCGGCCCCGGGCACCATGGAAGCGGCCCGCGTCGGACGCGGCCTGCCCGACGCCCTCGTCGCCCTCGGCCTGGCGCCCGGAGTGCAACTCGCTCCGGCCCTGTCGCCCTACACCCCGTCCATGGCCGGTTAGACAGCTCCACAGCAAGTCCGCTGAACGGCACCCGCCCGAAAGGACCGGTGCCGTTCAGCTTGTGACGGCTGGGGTCTGTTGGGGGCTGCCCGGTGGGCGTGTGGAGGTAGCCGCCGCGGCGCCGGAGCCCGACCGGGTGAGCGAAGCCGTCCACGGCGCGATGCACATTGCGGATCAGCCGGCGCTCGAAGGGCCGAGGCCGTGTCCGCTCCTGCGTTCATCAGGACTTCGTGGATGCCATGGCGGCTTGGAACGCCTTCATGCACGGGAAACAGTGCTTGTCCGTCGGCGCCCGACTGCTGGGCTCGGCACGCTTCTTCACCCCGCACAGCGTGAGGGTCTTATCAGCCGTCAGCACATGCCACACCGGTTCTCCCGAGGTGTCTGCGCCGCGCCACATTTCGTGCATTCTCAGCTCCCTCCGCAGGAGTGGAGGTCACTCCCATACGAACACGGCCGAGACAGGCCAGCCCCTTGTTGCGGCCTGCTTTGCCGATGTGGGGAGCCTCCTTGGGACCTGTCAGTGTCTCGGGGCAGCTCTCGGTCAGGCCGAGACGCGTGCCTCGGCGGCGGAGATGACCTCTTGGCGTTGCCGGTGGCGTCGTTCGTACTCCAGCACCTGACGGGCCACGCCGGTGGGAGCGTCCTGCAGGCTCGCGGTGATCTCAGCCGTGTCCATGGCGTCAAAGCCGGTCCACGGCTCTGCTTCGCGCAGCTGCTCGATGGCGTCCAGGACCCTCTTGCGGTGGGCGTGCGCACGCTCGTAGCCCTCGACCACCGTCAGATCCAGCTGGGACAGCGTGCGCAGCCGCCTCTCGATCTGGTGCGTGCTGAGCTGGCTGAACCCGGGAATCGGCAGGTCCTCCTCCCGCCTCACCGCTCCCAGGACCTCCTCGGCCATGGGGCCGGGCTCGGGCATCTCCCGCCCCGCGCCCTCGGCCGCACCTCGGGCCCGCCGGACGCCGCGCTCGGCGACGTCACGCGCCCGGTCGAAAGCGGTCCGCACCGTCTGGGCCGCTGCGTCGGCCAGACCGCCGCCCTGACCTTCGCGCGGGCGGTAGCCGTTGGTGGCCGACGCCACGGCGCGGGCGTGTTCGGTGAGGCTGTTCTCCAGTTCCTGCAGCAGTTCCTCGTCCTGGCGGCGCAGCGAGCCGAGCAGGTCGGCGGTGGGCTGGTCGTCCACGTGCTCGGCGAGGACTTCCCCGGCCCGGCACGCCGCCATCGCCCGCGCCGCAGCCGCGTACTCGTCCTCCGCGTTTCGCATCAGCTGTCGCGGATCGGCCGGGCCCCCGCCAGGCAGCATTCCTCTTACGATCTTCGACCCGATGGTCAGCGGCAGCATGACCGTGCGCACCGCGCCCCGCGAGATGGAGCGAGTCACACCGACCGCGGTGCCCAGGACGCCCCGGGGCTGCAGTTCGCGCTCCTGGCGTTTGATGCGCTGGACGCTGATCTGCACCTCGGCGGCCTGGCGTTCGAGCATCTGCCGGTGCGGGCCCGGCGGCGTGACCGTCGCATCCGCCCGGAACCTGTCGAGGACCGCGGCATGAGCCTGGCGCGCATCCTCCAGCACCGGTACGAGTTCCTCCGTCATCACTGCCATGCGGTGCTCCCTGAGGAAAGAAGAGGCGGCTGCCCGCGACACATGGAAAGCGGCTGCCCTGAGCCACCCCCCACATCCGGGCAACCAGCACCATCCTGCGGGACCCACGCCAAGATCGCCCGGCGGGCGAGAGCCAGCAGTTCCACTGGCTCGCCGAGCCGTACGGTGCTACCGACGCGGATCAGGACATGCCGCATTGGCCCGTCCGGGTGACGGGGAAACCGCCCGACGGCGCGCATGCGGCCCCCGCGTGCCGTAGGCGTGGCACGGTCAGCGCATGCCCGTTACTGGAGAGCGGGCGGCGCGGCATCAAGCGGCGTGCACCTCGAGTACTACTTCGCACGGCACTTTGCATCGGCGTGGTGTAGCGGCGTGGGCCACAGCATCGCCCTCACGATACGGAGGAAAGGTGCCAGTGGAGCCGGACCCATTCCGCAGGGCAGACCTGTCCTCTGCCGGCATCCCGAAACCGGGGCCTGCTCCCGGACGCCACGCGGTCACAGAGCAAGGGATCGCAGCAGGCTTCCTCGGTGACGTAACCGCTTGGACGCTGTTCGGCATGATCTTCGACTCCATGGCGCCCGAGAAGAGCCCGCGCACGCACTCCGGCGACCAGCGCCGCAGCCAGGTATGACCCACCGTGCTGTACGGGTGTCAGTCGGCGAGGCCGGCCTTGCTGCTTAGGGCGCGGTGGCTGGACGGGAACTGGCTGATGATCTGGTTCAGCTCCCCGCCGGTGACGGCATCGCTGATCTGACTGCCGCGCCTGGCTGTCGTACGCCGCAGTCGCGCACCGGCCCAAGAACTCGTCGTGCTTCAGGTCACTGTCCCGTCGGCGGCGGTGCAGCCGTGGGCGGTGCGGTATCCCGCTTTCTGCCGACGTGCTGGTAGACCGCTCCGGGGGCCAGTCAGTTGGGCGTTCAGCAGCTGGTACAGCGCTGACCGGGGCCGCACCGTCGCCGGCCCCGACTCGTAGGTGTCGGGGCCGGCCATCATGAGAGGGACCTGGCTCCCCGGCCCTGCATGGCCCCGCCTGGTGTGGCCTGATCAGGCCACACGCCTCTCTCCCTGCTCGGATTCTTCCTCCTCGTCCGGCAGGTGAACATCGCCTACGGCAATGTTCACTTCCACGACTTCCAGGCCGGTCATCCGTTCCACCGCGTGGATGACGTTGGCGCGTACGTCCCCGGCGGTGTCGGTAATGGAAGCGCCGTACTCGACGACGACGTCGAGGTCTACAGCTGCCTGGCGCTCTCACCTCCACGCTCACTCCCCGGGTGATGTCGCTTCTCCCGCCGGGTACGCGCTCGCGCACTGCCCCGAACGCCCTGGCCATCCCTCCGCGAGGTTGTAGATCTCGGGAATCTCGCGGGCGGCCATGCCTGCGATCTTCGCTACGACACCGTCCGCGACAGTGGTGTTTCCACGCGTCTCCGGAGGAACGTCGGCGCCCCTGCGGCCCTGCAGTGTCGTCCCCTTCTTGCCCTGGGCTCCCGTCCCCGCGGTGACGTTGGTGCGATCCGTGGTCTCTGTCATGGCAGTCACCTCCAGATCATTCGCGCAGGCTCGATGGGTATCACTGTCTTTCAGCCCTAGCCTCATGTGACATATGAGTCTAAAAGGAATGAGTGAGGTGGCGCTGTGACCTGGTTCTGAGGCGTGGGAGCGGCAGATCGCCGTCTCGGATGGCCCCTTCCACAGTCCCTGAGCTCATCGCAGCTCGGAAGGTCGGGTACAGGACCGGCGGCGCGCCGGGTCAGCCGTCGTACTGGTCGGGGTCCGGCAGGGGGAAGCGGCTCACTCGGATCTTCGACTGGCCGTGGGGCCGCTTCTCCCAGTCGTCCATGAACCGCGCGTGCAGACCGTGCTTGCGGGCCAGGGCCAGGAAAGTCTCGGTGCGGTAGTAGAAGTCCTCG
This sequence comes from Streptomyces curacoi, assembly GCF_001513975.1. GTDB lineage: Bacteria > Actinomycetota > Actinomycetes > Streptomycetales > Streptomycetaceae > Streptomyces > Streptomyces curacoi. The sequence continues at coordinate 9,402 of NZ_KQ948004.1, read as the reverse complement.
CCCAGCACCTGGTGTTCGGTGCCTTCGGTGCGGTCGAAGGTGAAGTCGAAGAACCCCTTGTCGGTCAGGACACGGCCGATGTGGGCGAGGCACTCCTCGATCACCTCCAGCGGCGAGCGGGAGAAGACGCTGTGCGCGTACACGACGTCAAGTGGTCACCGGGCAGGAAGTCCAGAGTGAGGTCACCGGTGATGGTCAGGTGCGGCAGCCTGTCCTGGAGCCCTCGCTCGACGAGGGTCTTCTTGGCGGCGATCAGGATGCCCGGCGAGATGTCGATGCCGTAGTAGTTCCCCGGATCGAGGTAGTCGATGAAGCGCCAGCCGCCGCGCAGGTTGCCGCAGCCGATGTCGAGCATCCGGTGCCCGGGGCGCAGCCCGTGCTCGATCAGGTAGTCGAACTGCATCTGCCCGAGGGCCAGCCAGCGCTCGCGGCTCTGGCTGCCGACCGCCGCCTCCGGGTTGCGGCGGGTGTCGGAGGCCATCACCGCCCGGTAGTAGCCGACATGGTCGGGGTGCTTGAGACGCAGCCAGGTGTCCCGGGTGGCGCGGCGGAGATACGGAGCGACGCGGCCGGGATGGGTCAGGGCGTAGCCGAGCTTGTGGGTGAGGGTGGCGCGGTTGCGCTGCAGCTTCTGCGGGGACTACGCGGCATGGGCCATGGCGGTGACCTCCGTACAAAGGGCGCCCCCGGTGGGGAGGAGCCCCTGACAAGGGATGAAAGGGTGTGGGACGGAGCTCCCCCCCTACGGCACCACTGGCCCTCCGCCCGCCAGTGCGCCGGCCCGTTCCAGGTGGGCCGCGAGCCAATGTAACGGGCTGCCGCACGCGACACGCCGAGCTGCCTGACCGGGTGCTGACGGTGGCGTCATGGGACGGGCAGCTGGAACTGCAGGGTGACGTCCTGTGGGTTCACTCTGATCCGCCGTCAGAGCGTCGGCGTTCGGCCGTTGTCGAGACGGGGCCTGTTGACTTCCTCACCCTGGAGAAATAGAACAAAATACGCAAAAGAGCGTGAAAGTGTGCGTTTCGAGATCTCGATGACCTTGAGGCGACCAACGCCAGACTCCCTCACTGCGAGCTGCGGGGAGGAGGTGAACACATGAACGACACCGAACGGGCGCCCGAGGAGCCCGAGGTTGCCCCGGCTGAAGGCGAGGAGCCGGCAGGCGAGGCGGCGCAGGCC
>NZ_KQ948004.1:0-7561 GCF_001513975.1 Streptomyces curacoi | reverse complement strand
GCGGAATCCGAGGTTGCCCCGGCTGAAGGCGAGGAGCCGGCAGGCGAGGCGGCGCAGGCCGCGGAGTCCACGGAGACGGAGGCTCCTGCGACCGGCGAGACGGCGGAGCCCGAAGCCGCCCCGGCTGAAGGTGGACAATCCGCAGCTGAAGCGGGCACGGAGGCCGCGGAGGAAGCGGAGGCGCCGACGGCGGAGGATGAGCAGTCGTCCAAGGGTGAGTAAGGGCGGCCGAACCCTGGCAAGGCGATCACGACGCGGACATCGATAGGAGATGCACTTTTCGTGCGGCCGGAGGAGGCGGCAGCTCCGACATTCTTCTCCGGCCGCGTTTTCTTTTGTCCGCGCCGCCTGTGCCCAGTGCCCGTGTCCGGGAACTGTTCAGTACATCTGGTCTACTTCCGCTGCGGGCGAAGGCCGGCCGCAGATGTGCGATGGGGCGCGAAGCGGGCGGTGATTGAGCGACCGGGCGTGGACCGCCGTAGTCACCCCTGCCAGAAGGGTCTTTCTGCCGCGGCGGCCGGTGGCGGCCCTGGGCATGCATCAAGCGCTGTGGCTGTTTCTGATCCCTTGATCGTTCGTTGGATATCGCGTGGATACTCGCGAGGGTGACGCGGAGCCTTTTGCAGTCTTGCTGGGGGCTTACTGGCTCCGGTCTGAGTCCGATGATCACAACGGTGTCGTTGGTTGCGAACGCGGGACGCAGCGTCTGGCGTCCTGGAACGGGCGGATGGTCATAGTCGGCATCGCGGTGACCACCGTGATCATCGCGGTGGTGTCCGTCGTGGTGGCTGGCCTGCCTGGGTGAGCGTCTATGAGCTGTTCGGGGAGCCGGTGGTGCGATGCTGGCGCGCCGCGGCCGGCCACGCGGGTGGACCGCAGGATGATCGCCCGGACGGGCGGGGTGGCGGGCCCGATTCCCCGGCGGCGCCTGCGCAGCCCGCGGGTCCTGTGCAGCCTGCGGGTCCTCCCGGCTGCACCGTTCTCCCAGCGGTGCAGCCGCACAGTGCCCGTGCGCCGCGTGCGCAGACGCGAACCACTGATTCACAATCCCGCAATCGGGCTTCCGGCCGCATCCTGGAAGCATGACCAGGCGGACCGCTCGGCTTCCGGGTGCGGCTGGCGTCGGCGGCTGCGACCGTGTGAGTGGAGGGGTGGGTCCGAACGGGGGAGGACGGAGGCGGCCGTCATGCTGAGGGCGCATCCTTTGCTCCTGCGGGAGCTCGTCGAGCGCTGCGAGACGCTGAGGCGGCGATTGGCGTCCGGTGGCGGTGCGGAAACCAGGCGCCAGCTTGAGGACGTGACGTACACCCTGTGTGTGGTCACGGGCACCCGCCAATTGGACACGGCGCTGTGTGGGGCCCGCCAGCAGCTGGCCGATGCGATGACACGCGAGCAGCCTCTCCATCGCTGAAAGTGTGCCCGGCCGCCCCGACCACGCACCCGACCAGACGGCACGCCAGCCCCCGACCGACCTCACGGTTCCGTTGTCCCACCGGCCGGATAACCGCTGCGTCGATCAGCGTTTCGGCTTCCCATCGCCTGAGCTGACCACAATGATCCACGGTACGGCGCGGCAGCACGCGGCTGCCTGCGCCGCCACGTTCCTCAACGAAGGAGACAGGCCATGGCCACCGGCACGGTCAAGTGGTTCAACGCGGAGAAGGGCTTCGGCTTCATTGAGCAGGACGGCGGGGGACCGGACGTGTTCGTCCACTACTCGGCCATCGCCGGCGGTGGCTACCGGGAGCTCAGCGAGGGCCAGAAGGTCCGCTTCGACGTCACGCAGGGGCCCAAGGGCCCGCAGGCCGAGAACGTCACCCCAGCCTGAGCGGGCAGGCGCCACTGACGCCGTGGTGCGCGGGCCGCGGGCCCGCGAGGGAACATTGTTACTCGTTGGGCTCGGAGGCGCTGATGTCCGCCAGGGCGGAGTCGGTGTCGCGTTCGACAGCCAGATCCCCCAGAGAGACGATGCCGACCGGCCGGCCCTCCTCGATCACCGGCAGACGCCGCACGGAGTGCTCGCGCATCAGCTCAGCCGCCCGGCTGATGTCGTCGTCGGGGGACAGGCTGACCAGCTGCTTGCTGCACGCGTCGGCGACAGCGCGGGCCTCGATGTTCCCGCCCGCGCACATCACGCGCACCACCAGGTCCCGGTCGGTCACCAGCCCGCGCAGCTCCTCGTTCTGCGCGACCAGGACCGCACCGATGTCCTCATCACGCATCAGGCGGGCGACTTCGACCACCGAGGTCTGCGGCCCCACCGCCACCGGCGCGGTCGTCATGATCTCCCGGACCTTCTGGGCTGCCATCGGCTCTCCTCCATCAGGGGTTCACGCCGGAACTCCACGCGATAAGGCGCTGTCCGGCTCCATGGCCGTACCCGCACCAGGCCGGTGACTTGCGCTGTCTGGGCGCTTTGCCCCCCGATGGCCGCGCGGCCATCGGAGGCGGGGTAGCAGGCCAGTCGGACAGGTCCGCCCGGCCGAACAAAGCGGCGTAGCCGGACGGCAGCTGGCTGAGGATCTGGTTCAGCTCCCCGCCGGAGACGGCATCGGCCAGAGTGGACAGCACCGCGCTGGCGTCCCACTCGGCCGTACGGGGACGTGCCCCGACGCGCTCAGCGACGCGCCGGCAGAACTCCTCAGCCCCGAAACTCTCCGCCTGCCGGCGGTTCGGGCAGCTGCGCGGCCACATCCGCCGCCTCACCTGGCGTGATCCGCTGGGAGAGGGACCTCAAGGACCGCGGTGGTGGTCTTTTCGGCCTCCTTCTGGTCGGTGTACTCACCACGCTCGCGCACCCGCGCCAGAAAACTCGTCGTGCCTCATCGCTGCCCTTCACCCCTTGATCTCGTATGCGCCCACTCCCGCACATGAACGTGTGGAATATGAGTCGTATTGCACTCGATTATGGGTAGTGGAGGTCCTGGTCAGGGGGACTTCCGGAACGCAGGCCGGCCGTGGCGTGCCACGGGCCGGGAGCCTTTCGGAAGGAGATGATCGGCGATGGCGCTTCCCGTACGACGCGAGCAGGCCGGTGCGGTGTGGGACCCGTTCCGCGAGTTCCACGACCTGTACCAGCGGATGGGGCAGCTGTGGCAGTCCGCCGTTCCGGGCGGCGGCCTGCTCGGTGATGCGTGGGCGCCGCTGGCCGACCTGGAGGAGAGCGACGACGCCTACGTCATCGAGGTCGACCTGCCCGGGGTGAAGAAGGACGACATCACCGTCGAGATCAACGCCGGCGAGCTGTCCGTGCACGGCGAGATCAAGGAAAAGGAACGCACCGGCGTGCTGCGCAGCCGCACCCGGCGCAGCGGCCAGTTCGACTACCGGGTGACGCTGCCGCAGGACACCGATGAAGAGCACGTCACCGCCGAACTCACGGACGGCGTGCTCACCGTCCCCAAGGCCGAAAAGGCCAAGCCCCGGCGTATCGAGATCACCAGCTGACCCCGCCCCGTCAGCACCGGCGGCCCGCCCATCCGGGCGGGCTCGCCCCTGTCCTGGCAGGAATGTGGTCATGCAGCCGCTGCCTGAGCCCGGAAGCCCAGCAGTTCTTTCGTGATCGAGAGCGAAACCGGCGTCGCGATTCCCGAATACCGCGGGGTCTGCGAACACCTTGCACCGCAGCCCGGCTTCGTGGCCGTGGCCACCCAGGTCTTCTTCCTGATGCCCTTGCTGCTCACCACCCGCGCGGGCCCGTGCGGGATCTACCGTCGAGCGCTCTGTGCTGCCTGCGCGCGGGGGTGTCTATGCGGCGGAGCGCTGTTCCTCGACGACTGCGTACAGATGCTCGCCATGCGCCCACCGCTTGAGTTCCGGGCGGCCGATGAGCATGATGTGATGCCGCTGGGCGAAGTCCGTTGCGGGCTTGGTGAATCCGTTGAGCGCGACAATGACGGCGACGTCCGCGCCGTGTTCGGGGACCGCGGTGCCGTTGAATTTCTGCAATGCCCCGGACCCGACCGGCGCGGCGTACTGTTTGCACTGGATGACAACTTTTCTGTTGTCCGGATCCCAGGCCACGACGTCCGCGCCCAGGTCTCCTGAGCCGCCGACCCTGCGGGCCCACAGGAAGCCGTCCCGGGAGAGCAGGTCGGCGCACGCCTGCTCGAAGCCGTCCGCGCTCATCGCGGTGAGCTGCTTCATCCGGAACGTCAGGATCCTCGGCTTCGTGGTGACCGGCTCGTCGGCGATTGCGTCGTTCGCCAGTTCGTCCTCGCTGTCGTCGAAGTAGACGGTGCGATCGGAGAAGATCACGAAGCACAGCAGCACCAGGCTACCCATGATGATCAGCGCGAACCACCACGGATGCCCCATGAGCCAGTCCCACGCGTCCTCGCTGATCCACCCCCAGACGTCAACGCTCACCCAGTGCCACGCGTCCTCGGTCAGCCACTGCCAGGCCATCTTGGCGACGGCGATGGTGATGATCGCGCCGAGGATGAACTTCAGCACCGGGTCCAGCGACCCGTCTTCGTCGAACACCCTTCCCCTCTCTCTGTGCGACAGGCTTGTCTGCGGCAGCTCTATGCCGCGCGGCGTACCGCTGCCCGGCGTGGTCTGCGGACGGGCAGCCGCAGCAGTTCATGGAGCGGGGCGCCGTCCTCGGCCCACTGCCGTAGCCGCTCGCGGTCGACCCAGTGGATCTGGTGCCGCTCGCCCCACGCCTTGGCGTCCCGGGTGAAGCCGCCGTTGGTGACCACGACCGCGACATCCGCCTTGTGGACGGGCCCGGCGGTCCCCTTGACCTGGTACATCACCTTCGAGTCGACCTTGCCGCCGACCGTGGTGTGCTTGGCCTGCAGCACGATCCGCCCTCGCTGGGCGTGCCGGCCGATGACGTCGGCGGCCTGGTCGCCCTTCTGTCCGACCCGCCGGGCCGACCAGCCGTCGCGGATGAGGAGATCCCGCAGCGCGTCCTCGAACTCCGCATCGCCGAGCGCGTCGATCCGCTCCAGCGGGATCTGCAGGATCGCGAGCAGCTCGGCCCGGGCCCGGCGCCGGCGCATGCCCTGCAGCTGACGCCAGGCGAGCCCGGATAGAGCCGTGACGGCGAGCACCACCGCCACGGGCCACCCCCGGACCGCCGCCTCCCACGCGGCGCTGACCGCCTTGACGAGCGCGGTCGTCACAGCGACGGCGACGAGGACGGCCGCCGCTTGCTCGCGGCGACCGCGGGGCCTGCGCAGACGCACACGGATGCCCCCCATCAACGGGGCGACGACGCGGACACCGAGGCCGAGGGCGCGGGGGTGGCCGGTTTATCCGCTTCCGCGTCCCCGAACCCGAAGATCTGCCCCCACAGCCATACGAAGGCGGCGATCCCGGCGATCGTCCAGCCGCCCAGCTTCTTCCCGCGCGATTTCGGATTGCGGCGGATGTGCTGACGGACGACGTGATACCCCTCCGACGGCATACGCTTTCCCCTCCTGTGACCTGGCAACCTGATGAGGCTGCCCTCCTGGATAAGGTGTAGCAGCGGCCACTGACAAAAACTGATGGATCATCACCGTGATCGATCCGCAGCGGCGACAAACCAGCCACCGGCCCCTGCGGGGCCAACAGCCGCCGTTCAACTCACGGGGTTACACTGCGACCTTGGCGTTGGCCGTCCTCCGTCACCTCTCGTGCGTTCGGTCTCTTGACCTGGTGAGCACGACGGGGCGGCCTCCGGCATCCTGCTACCTGCAGGAATCGGAGACCGCCGTGAACCAGGAGAAGCTCTGGCGATTGGCGAGAAACACGGCCCCTACCCGAGGTCTTCGCGCTTTGGGCGTACTACCCTCAGCGGCCCCTGCGTGCCGCCTCTGTGGGCAGGTTCATCCGTGTCCGCTCGCTGCTTGTCCTTCGGGCGATGTCGGGGGCCGTAAAGGTCGCCCAGCTGGTCGGCGTACGGCTGCGCGGCGGAAAGGACCATCCTGCCGAGCGCGGTGAGACGCATCGGGTGTCCAGGACCGCTGCGGATCAGGAGCCGGCCGTCGAGATCCCGTTCCAACAAGCAGATTCCGGCGCCGACCCCCCTGGCCGGTCCCTGGCGCAGCACGTGGCGCTCGGACAACAGCTCCGTCAGGTCGGTCACGAAGTGCTGCCACCACAACAGCCGCAGCACCGCGGCCCGCACCTTCCAGTCCGGGTGGTGCGGGAAGGCGCGAAACGCCTCGCCCAGCGATGCCCCGTGCAGATCCGCCTCGCGGATCTCCGCGAGCAGGTCCTCGTCGAAGAGCCAGTCGCGGCGATAGCCCGCTAGGCAGCGCAGGTTCTCCAACTCCGTTTCCGGCGGCTCGGACCGCACTTCGAAATCCCAGCCTCGTGACAGGACGACCTCGCGTGCCCAACCGAGCGCGAAGTTCACTGTCGGCCGGGTGGGCAGATGCCGCGGTTTGACGTCCACGACCAGCGGCACGTCCTTCTCACGCAGCACGAGGAAGTTGGGGACGTGCCGGCGCCGGTACCCGTCCACGGTGGTGGAGAGGAGAAAGGGCTGGGCGAAGACGGCCGTCACGTCCTGGTCGAAGTCGGCGTAGAGCCGACGTGTCAGCTCAAGCCGCGACTCGTAGACGACGTGGGCACGCATAGTGGAAGAGCAATGCGTGCCCGAGTAGTGCTTCTGTCCGTACCACCAACGGAAGGTGCGCCACGGTGTCGAGGGCTCGAAGACGTCGACACCCGTCGTCGACCAGACCAGGTCCTCGTCGATCTTCCCGTCCACGACGGAGACTCATCGAGACTTCGCCGACCACACGCGACATACCCACCCCCGAGCAGCAAGGACGGGGAGCAGAGCCCCGGTCTCGACCAGCTGCGACGTCTCCACGATCAAGCTGGAGAGGACCGCTGCATAGAACGAGGCCGGGAACAGCACTACGAAGAGTGAACGATCAGACAGGAGTTGTCCTGTCGCACTGAGCATGTCTGTGGATCTTGGGTGGAGCTGATCGATTGCCAGGTGTTGTGAGAATGCTCTGCTCGTGGTTCTCAGTGCAACTGGCTTCTGCGGAATCGCGGGCGGCCTGCGAATCGGATGTGGGTACCGGCCCGGAACGCAGCGCACTCTGCCGGTGGCCTGCTCGGCCGCCAACAGCACATCGCTCTCGCTCAAGATCGATTTTCGCAGCAACAGCCCAGCCGCTCTGGGCAACCGGACCGGCGCCACCGCACCCTGGGTAAGCCTCAACGGCGTCATGTACCTGCTGTGACTGCCGTGGGCCTACTCCAACTCCTGGTAATACCGAGGAAGATCACCCTGCCCCATCACGCGGTAGCCCTGCCCATGGTTGTCCAATGTCTCACTGCCGTGTTCCCCGTCGGACACCCACTCAACTTCCACCGTGAAGCGGACATCTCGTTGCCCTGGATGGAGTAGGAGGACGACCTGTGCCGGATCGCTGTCCGAAACCTTGTACGGGAAGTCCCTGTCCTGGCGGTACGAGCTGCCCGTCTTCTGCGGATCGGGGATGTCGAAGGACGATTCACCAGGTCTACACGCATAGAAGGAATCGGCTGCCTCGCGGCGGGCCCGAAAGGTCTCGTTGATGAGTTGCCTAAGAGGCCCTGACAGAAG
>NZ_KQ948003.1 GCF_001513975.1 Streptomyces curacoi | reverse complement strand
GGGGCATCGCAGCCTGGTGGGTGACCTCAACCGACCAGCTCATCAAAGATCCACGCTTTAGACCGTGTCCTACGTGGTGAGGCGGACGAGTCGCTTGTAGCAGCACAGGGCGGCGGCGAGGCCGAGAAAGGCCAGGTAGTTGCGGGGATTGCGTTCGTATCGAGGGCTGAGTCTGCGGTAGCCGGACAGCCAGGACATGGTCCGCTCGATGACCCAGCGGCGTCGCCCTAATCGTTCGCTGGATTCGATGCCTTTGCGCGCGATGCGCACTCCGATCCGCTTCCATCGAAGCCATCTACGCAGGTCGGGGCGGTCGTAGGCTTTGTCCGCGTGCAGGCGCTGAGGCTTGAAGTACCTGCCGTTGTGAGGGTCGTGTTTCGTTTGGTGACCCTCGATCATGGGCTTCAGCCCTTCGCTGTCGTGGGTGTTGCCGGCTGAGACGCCGACGAGGAGAGGCAGTCCGTTCGCGTCCGACAGGATGTGCATCTTGGAACCCGGCTTGCCCCGGTCCACTGGGCTCGGACCTGTGTGTTCGCCCCCTTTTTTAGCCCTGACGTGGGCGGTGTCCAGGACGACGCGGGTGATGTCGATGAGGCCGGCGTCGTCGAGCCGGTGCAGCACCGCTTCGTGCAGGCGGCCCCAGACACCGGCTCTTGACCAGATCAGGAACCGGCGGTGAGCAGTCGACTTCGATATGCCGAAGCAGGGCGGCAGTTGGCGCCAGGCGCAGCCGCTGACCAGGACGTAGATGATGGCCGCGAAGAGCGTCTCATCAGGCGTGTTCGATGTTCCGCCGCCCTGTGGCCGTGCTCGTTGCTCTGAAATCAGCGGCCTCGCGATCTCCCACAAGCCGTCCGGCACGATCCAGCTCCACGTTCCCCGCCCCATGCCGGGTCAACGTCCGCCTCACCACGTAGGACACGGTCTTAGTCGGTCGACCACGGCACGGCTGGCGGCCCGGGGCAGGGTGGTGCTGTGGCCGATGTATTGCAGGGGGCCCGATTGGTCGGGACGATGAGGCAACAGCGTGCGGGGGCGGGCGAGCAGCACAAGACCGAGAGGCCCGCTGTCCGTGTGTGCCAGCTGCGGCACGAAGTTCACCGACGTCCAGGCCGTGCTTGAGCACCAGGAGCGCATCCAGCTTCCGACCCATGGCCATTCCGAGTCCCGCCCGGGTACGTGGGAAGTACGAACAGCTGATGGCGTCAGCGCCAAGAGCGAAGGCATCAACCGCGTGATCAGGCTCGTCGCCCGGGCCGCCCACGGCTTCCGCAATCCCGCCAACCAGCGCCTACGCACACGCTGCGTCACCACCCGCCGAGCCCGCGGACACCTCCACCCCGCCTAAATTCGAAGACCCACAAAGTCGTGCCAGACATGATCGAGCAACAAAGCAGCCACGGCCAAGGATTGCAAGCCCTAGCAAGATGGTGGTGAAGTGGCTCGCTGTGCGCAGCCTCGCCACATCGGCAGCGGATCTGGAATTCAGGTCCGCAAGTTTCGAGTTCACAGCTTCATGAGGGGGAGTTGCCTCTACCACCCTTGGTGCGGGGGCTGTTGGGAATAGGGGTTGGGGTGCTGGGGGGCCTGTCCCGGAGGAGTAGGGTACCCCTGGTTGGAACCGGAATTGGGGTAGGACTGCTGGGCAGGCGGGTACGCCGGGTACTGGAGGCCTCCACCACCAGCACCGGAGCCATTACCGCCGTTACCGCCGTTACGGCGACTGCGAACTACCACGAAGGCAATCGCACCGATGACAACAACGGCTGCGATACCGCCGGCAAGGACGAGGAAGTTGCTAGAGGAGAACCTCTTCTTGGCCTGGGTCGAAGAGCTGGTTCCCTTAGATGACTGGCTAGAAGTCGAACTGGACGACGACATTTGCCCGAGAGGGTTCTTCTTGGGGCCGGCCGGGATGTCCATCGTGAGGGCCTTGTTGGGGCGGATGATGCCGTAGCCGTATTCGCGATCGGGGGCCTTCAATCCTTTGTGATGAAGGAATGAAGCTGACTTGATGAGGCGGTTGATTACCTGGCCTGCGGTGAGGTCAGGGTACTTGGCCCGGACAAGGGCTGCCGTAGCGGAAACATAAGCCGTGGCGTCCGAAGTTCCGGTGCTCAAGCTATATCCGTCGGATCGATTGCTGTTCGCAGTGACGATCTCAACGCCTGGAGCAACGAGGGTCAACCCCTTTCCAATATTGGATTTGTCCCAGAGGTTCCCTTCACTATCTACGGCGCCGACAGAGACCACACCCGGCAGGGCTGCCGGCTCAATAACGGTGAGCGCTCCCTCGTTACCCGCAGCCGCAACAACTACGACGTCGTGTGCTTGGGCATACGCGATTGCCTCGCGGCCACTAGGGAGAGTCCTGCCGCCTCCTTCGTCGCCGAGAGAAAGATTGATGACCTTCGCACCGTTGTCCACGGCATATCGCACAGCCTCTCCCCAGGTGTCGTCCTCGAAATCATCATCCTTGTTCTGAAGAACGCGCAGCGGAAGAATCTTTGCTTTTGGCGCGAGCCCCACCATGCCCGCGTTGTTTCCAGCGCCATGGCCATGGCCAGCAATCAAGCTCGCCATGCCGGTGCCATGTCCGGCCACATCCTCCTGGGCATTTCCCCCTCCGGTGAAGTCTTTCCCTTGGAGGACTTGACCAGTCAGATCAGGGTGACTGCCATCGACACCTGAATCGACGACGGCAACAGTGACTCCCTCACCCTGAGTCAACGCCCAAGTTGCGTCCATCTTGTAGGCATCCAGGACCCACTGCTGGTCCCGAACGTAATCGGCCGAGGCAGTCGGTGCTGAAGTGAGGAGCAAGGCTCCTGTCAACGCCACAACACCCGTCGTGGACCAGACTTGCTTGGCACGCACGTTCCTTGCTCCTCACTCAACAACGGCTGGTTCCGCCAGCCTTCATACGGGCGAGCCGCACGGAGGTTCTGTACGGCTCGCTCAGGTGTGCCTATTCGATGTTGCGCGGCACGTTGCGGTTACGGTCTGACTGCGAGATCTAGGTCTCCTCGTCCTCGACCAGGTAGTCGGGACGCTCGCCCCCGTTCCCCTCTTCACCACGACGCTTGTTGCCACCGCGGCCCATGCCGCCGGCGCCGGTTCCCTTGTCCCTAACCCACTTGGCCTGGCCACCACCTCGCCACGAGCTCGGCGGCTTCAATGCCATCCGGCGCCAGCAGCTCCTCGGCTTGCGGCATGGCTTCGGCCCCTCGGCGGGCTCCGACCGAGTTACGACTTCTGCGCTCGACGCAGGACCAACCCCCGCCCTCCAGTACTCCGTCCCCGTTCAGTCACAGACACCCTATTGCGTTCGCAGACGCAGCGAGGCACCACTCCGTGGGGCCCTAGGCACGATCTGTGTTCAACACGTAGAGCCCGTCCCGCCTCACGGCTGACGTTTCGTGCAGACGGGACAGCGAACAAGGCAACCGCTCAACTCTGGACCATCCCCGCGAGACCCCGCCCTCCCAAGTCTTCCAACAGTTGCAGCGCGCTCACCTGCGGATGCTGGGCGAGGCGAACGCGTACCAGCGCCGTCACTACACGCTGATCTGGGGTGATCCGCTGGACTGGTCCGTATCCGGCTGGGCCACGCGTCGATCGAGACCACGCTGATCTAAGCCGGCGGGCGACGCGTACCGCATCGGCCCGTGCGCACCGATTCTGGCGCCGCTGCTCATCCTCGGGGTCCTGATCACGGGCTGGAACGGCGAGACGATCAAGGAGCTGCCTCCCCGGCACCGGGTCCTGGAGGAGCGGGCGGTGGTCTTCGACGCGATCAAACGGCGGCGTGGCGCATCGCGTTGGACCGAGGAGGTGACCGTGGAGATCGCAAGGACAGCGAGCGGTTTGCCACGCCAGGCGGCTACTACCTGTTCATCGAGCGGCTGACCCGCCGCGGCCGCCGATTCAGCGGATCCGACCACGTGTGGTCCATCTGGGCTGGTGACCGGGTCGGCAACTGAGCGACTGGCGGGCACATCGACCCGTTCGGGCACCGGCTGGGGCGCTCGCTCCAGTTTGCGGCCTGGGCCCGCGCCCATCCGGAGCTCGCGGCGATCGACGGACTCGTGGTGAGCATGAACCGGCTCAAGACCACCGGGGAGCGCCGCTACACGAGAGCAACCGGCGGCCACCTGCCATCCTCGGCCCGCACCAACTCGCAGGACGTGCTCTGTTCCAACTACCTGCGCGGCGACCGGGTGGTGAGGGACTGGGCCGCGGACGTCATCAGCGCGTCACTGGCCGACGCCGAATCCGCGGCCCGCGCGAACACCGGCGGCAGGTCCAGCAGCACGGCGGGATGATCACCGTCCTGCCCGGGCCCCGGACACCGACCGCCGCTGAGGGGCAGCGGGAGGCCGCGTTGGCCACCTGCACCGACTACCACGGCAGTCCGTTCAACCCGAGCCCGTGCGCAGCGTCGTTCCTTCAGTGCTTCGCCTGCCGCAACGCGATCTCCAGCCGTGACCATCTGCCGGCCCAGCTGGCGCTGCTGGACGAACTGGCTGCCCACTGGGAGGGGATGGACCGCGAGGTGTGGTGGCGGCGCTTCGGCCAGGCGTGGCTGGCGCTGACCGAGGACATCCTGCCCCGCTTCACCCCCGCCGAGCTGGAGGCTGCCGCACGCGACAAGCCGTCCGGCACGGTGCTGGACCCGCTGGAGGGGCCGCTGGAGGAGACATGGATCTGACCGTCACCGCCCACGTCTCCGAGCGAGGCCAAGGCAGAGCCGATGCGCTCGTCCTGGGCCGGCGCCCCCTGCAGCACGGCCTCAAACGGCAGGCCACGTCGCGGTTCGGCGACGACATCTGGGACTTGACCCCGGCCGTCCTACAGGACCACGGAGCCAGGATCAGTCTCCGCTTCCCGAGCCTCCCGGCCGTCTACCAGCCCGTGACCAAGGACCTGTTCTACGCCCTGCTCACCCGCGAGAACACCACGCCCCGCATCCCGGAGGCCGTGATGGGCCCGCTGCTGGTGTGGGCCGTGCGGTTCATCGCCGACTTCTCCGGCGACATCCTGGCCGGCCTGGCCGAATGGAGGGCCCTGCACACCCGCCAGCACTGCCGCGTTCCCGCGGACGGCCGCGGAGCGCGCGCCCGGCTCGCCGCTCTCCTGGACCGCTACTGGGCAGCCGGCCGGCCGCTGCCCGGAGGAACCAGCGGGCACCGCGGCATCAACATGCGCCATCTGGCCCGCGAGATCGCCTGCAGCCAGCGCACCGTCCTGGTTGCGGGCGCCTTCCAGCTGATCGAGGAGGCGGCCAACGAGTCGGTGTCGCCGATGCCGTCTACCTGTGGACCTCCTTCGACCGCCCCCTCGACGGCCGCCACTGGCAAGACCGCGTGGACGTCCGGGAGATGGAGAACCTCGTCCGGCTGCTGCACACTGCCTCCTACATCGTCATCGCCTACCTGTCCGGCATGCGCGACAGCGAGGTCGAGCACCTGCGCCGCGGCTGCCTGACCCGGGAGAGCGACAGCAGCGGCCGCATCAGTCGCTACCGCGTGACCAGCCAGGCGTTCAAGGGCGAGGGCACTCCCTGGGGAGTCGAGGCAACCTGGATCGTCGGAGCACCGGTCGCTCAAGCCATCGAAGTCCTGGAACAACTCCAGGGCCCGGGGCAGCGGCGCCTGTTCGCCATCCCGCCCACCTCCCGGCACCACCACCGCACCAACCGCAGGCCAAGGCCGTCACCTGCACCAACATCGACCTGCGGCACTTCGTGAAATGGATCAACGCTTACTGCGCCGACCGCGGCCGACCCGACGCCATCCCACCGGTCAGCGGCCGCCCGTGGATCCTGCGCACCAGCCAGTTCCGGCGCACCCTGGCCTGGTTCATCACCCGACGCCCCGGCGGCACGATCGCCGCCGCCATCCAGTATCGCCACCTGTCCATCCAGATGTTCGAGGGCTACGCCGGCACCTCACGTTCCGGGTTCCGGGCCGAAGCCCAGCAGGAGCAGACCCTCGCTCGCGGCGACCGGCTCGCCGCCATGGTCGACGGTCACGAACACCACCGGCTGCACGGCCCAGCGGCCGTAGAAGCGGCGGCACGGCTGGATCGGTTCGGCGACCGCATCCGCTTCCTGGGCAAGACCCCCGACGAAGCGCAGATGCGCAAACTCATGACCCGCAACGACCCCCGGATCTACCCCGGCACGTTCGTCACCTGCAGCGACAACCCCGACCGCCGCCTGTGCCGGCCCCCGGCCGAGGCCGCCGATGCCCCGTCCCTGCCCGAGTGCAGACCCCTAGCCTGCAACAACGCCGCCTTCACCGAGACGAACACGGCGGCTTGGTGCAACCAACTCGCCCTGCTGAACGCCCAGTTGGAGCGCGGCGGCATCCTCCCGCCACTTGTACGTGACCGCCTGGCCCGCCGTCGCGACGGGATCAGCACCTTCCTCGACAAGCCTCTACCGACGAACGCCTCCGAGGCGTCCACATGAGACGGCACAACCTCACCCCCCAAGCCGTCGAAGCTGTGATCGACACCCTGCTGCGAGAAGCCGAGGAGGGGCAACGCGCCACCGTCTCCGCCCTCGCCCGCCGCCTGCAGGTCAACCGCCAGACCCTCTACCGAGACTTCCCCGAACAGATCACCCGTCTACAAACACAGCAGATCCTTGGCTCCGCAGCCCGCCGCGTGCGCGAGGGACCACCACCGACCGAGCCACCATCGCCCGCCTGCGGCGGGAGAAAGAAGACCTCACCCGTCACCTGCACGTCTCCGAAGACCACATCCGACGTCTCACCATCGACAACGCGACCCTGCGCGAGGCGCTCGAAGCCCACTAGGGCGTCACCGTCATCAGACCCCCTGCCAGCAACGCGGGAGACTGAAGCCGCCAGTCGCACCGTCCCCTTGCGCCAGTGAGGAAGCCATTCGATAGCGCACCTTCGAGAGGACGGTACGTGACTCTTCGTCCGGTTCGCCGTTGTGTGCGGATGAGTCGCAGTGATCAGTTGCTTGGGGTTAGGCGATACCGGGTGCCGAGCGACGGAACTCAGTGGGCGGGAACCGGTTCGGACGACGGCTGCCCCTCCCGCCTGAGCAGCCCGTAGATCCACGAGTCGGAGACATCGCCGTTGACGACGCAGTCCTCTCGCAATGTCCCTTCCCGCAGGAAGCCGAGCTTCTCCAGCACGCGGGCAGATGCCACGTTGCGCGTATCGGTCTCAGCCTGGACGCGATTCAGGTCCAACGTGTCGAACGCCCACCGCAGCAATGCGCGCGCGGCCTCGGTCGCGTAGCCGTGGCCCCACGCCGCATCGTCGAAGCAGTAGCCCAGCGAGGCGCTGCGGAAGTCCGGATTCCACGAGTCCAGGGTGCACCAGCCGATGAACGCCCCGTCGGAGACACGATCCACGGCCAGCCGCGCCCCGGTGCCCTCCTTCTCCATCTCTCGGCAACGGGCGATGAACTTCTCGGCACGCTCGCGTTCGGTCCACGGTGGACTGTCCCAGTAGCGCAGCACGTAGGCGCTGCTGTGCAGTGCGAAGAGGTCGTTCGCATCCGCGTCTTCGAAGGCACGCAGCCGAAGGCGAGCGGTGTGCAACGAGGGGGTGGACAGCGGCGTCCTCATGTTCCCTCCCCTGATCGATGGCCGATCAATCAGACATCCGTTGCGGGTCACTCGCAACGGGTTTTCTCGGTGGGCTGGCAGAACGACGTGTCCGCTCATCGGCGCGACCGAGCGCCCCCAAAGGGCAGCACCTGAGGTGATGCGCAGTTTGGCCTTTCGGTTGGGCTGAGCAGGCTGTTTGTTGCGGCCCGCCGGAGGGGCTGCGGCCGTGGCAGGGCGAACAGCCCCTGCTCGGTCTCGGCCAGGATCTACCGCTCGGCGAGCCGCTTGAGCTTCAGCCGGACGTTGTTGATGTTGCTGGGAGCGGTCTCCACGTCCATCGCCTCACACACCGCCCGCGCATTCCAATGTTCCTGACGATAATGGACAACGGACAAGACCAAACCCTGTCCATAAGTTGCAGTCCTTGCGCTGGCAGGACGAGATACCGTGAGCCGGGGGAGCTGGCCCACATGGTCCCCACCATTCCGCTCAGCGACCGCGAGCGCCGACTGGCCGAGCTGTTCGTGCAGGAAATGATCGGCGTGGACGACAGGGTGGGCCATGATGACTGCGCCCACGCCTTGGAGCAGTTCGTCAACGCGCCGTCATCGGAGACGAACGGGCTGAGCCCTCTCAGCCCGAGCCGGTTGTCGACCTCAGCCGCTCTGCCTGAAGGATGCGCGGTCCGCCTGGTACTCCACGAAGATCCCGCTGAAGGGCGACTCGCTCTGACGCGGACCGGCTGGGGGCGGGTGCTGCTCGGTCGGGCCGGGTTCTTCACGACCAGGTGCAGCACGTCGTCGAGCGCCGGCCGCAGTTGGCTTCGTTCACTTCTTGCGACAGCGTTCGTTGACGAGTTCTGACGTCGTCGCCCGGCCGCGGACTCCGCGGATCGTCATGAGTTTTGAAGGCACCTGCTGATGCGGCCGAGTCGTGTCGCGGCTCGCAACAGGGCTGCCGCAAGGTTCCAAGATCGCTTGACCTTGCCCCAGCAGGGAGGACAACAGTGTCTCCATAGATCACATGAGCGGGCGGTGTGCGCTCGCCAGCTGGCCGGACGAAGAGGGGGGAGTTCGAGTGACGGCGACCTGCGTCATTCTTGATATCGGTGGCGTGCTGGAGATCACGCCGGAAACAGGATGCGTGCAGCGGTGGGAAGAGCGGCTGGTGCTGCCGCCGGGCACTGTGCACGAGCGGATGCGCGACGTGTGGCAGGCCGGGAGCGTCGGGAGCATCAGCGAACGAGAGGTTCACGAGCAGGTGGCAGCACGCCTGGAGCTCGATGCGTCCCAGGTGGAAGCCTTCATGGCGGATCTTTGGGCGGAATACCTGGGGACGCCTAACGAGGAACTTATCGCTTACGTGCGAGGGCTGCGGGGAAGCTGCAGGCTGGGCATCCTGAGCAACAGCTTCGTCGGTGCCCGAGAGCGGGAGACGGCGCTATACCACTTCGACGAACTGGTCGAAAAGATCGTGTACTCGCACGAGATCGGCATCGAGAAGCCGGACCCACGTGCCTTCGAGGCCGCATGTGCCAGCCTGGAGGTGCGGCCGGAGAGCTGCCTCTTCATCGACGATTTCGCCGCAAACGTTGAGGCGGCCCAGGTGGCGGGCATGCAGGCGCATCTGTTCGAAGACAACGCCAGGACGATCACGCGGATCGCAGCTCATCTGGACGCTGGTCCCCGGGTTGCAGGGCGTGTCCCGCTCGGATGATCTCGGCCTGGCCGGCCCTCAGCGGTTGTCGGCCAGGCGGTGAAGCGGTGGTCAGCCCGCTTCTGCGTGTTCGGCTCGGGCTCGGGTGCTGGCCAGACGGTAGGAGTCGGTGCCGGTCTCGATGATGGTGCCGTTGAAAGTGAGCCGGTCGACGATGGCGGCGCACAGACGGGGATCGGTGAAGGTCTTCGTCCAGCCGCCGAACGACTCGTTGGAGGCGATGGCGACGCTGTTCTTCTCCTCGCGCTCGGTCAAAACCTGGAAGAGGAGCTCGGCGCCGTGTCGGTCCAGTTCCATGTATCCCAGTTCGTCGATGCAGAGGAGGTCAACGCGGCCGTAGCGGGCGATGGTCTTGTTCAGCTGCTTCCCGTCGGCGGCCTCGACCAGCTCGTTCACCAGCTTGGTGGCGAGCGTGTAGCGGACGCGATAGCCCTTCATGGCGGCCTCGGTGCCCAGAGCGATGAGCATGTGGGACTGACCAGTTCCGGAGTCGCCGATCAGACAGAGCGGCTGCCCCTTCTTGATCCACTCACAGCTGGCCAGCGTGTTCACGGTGGCCGGGTCGATGTTGGGGTTGGCCTCGAAGTCGAAGGTCCGCAACGACTTCTCCCGCGGGAAGCCGGCTGCCTTGATCCGCCTTTCCGAGCGGCGTCTGGCCCGGTCGTCACACTCGGCCATCAGCAGTTCGGCGAGGAAGCCGCGGTAGGTCATCTGGTCCTTGGCCGCCCGGTCGGCGATCTCGGCGAACTCGTTGCGGATCGACGGCAGCCGCAGCAAGCGGCAGGCAGTGTCGATGGCCGTGGTGGCGGCCTGCTCGGTCAAGCCTCGCTGGCGGGGCAGGGTCACTGTGCTTCTCCCTCTCGATGGTCACCGCCGCTGACGCGACGGCGTCGGAGCAACTGGTCGTAGGGCGTCACCGAGGGCAGTGGCCTGGTGTCCGGCGGCAGGTGGTTCAGCTTCCACTCGTGCAGGAACGTCACGGTCGCCGCCGACTGCCCGCTGGCCTGCGCAGACGGGGCGACAACCATCGGATCGTCCTCGGCCTGGGCGGCCTTGCGGGCCTCCAGGGCAACCGCGTCCGCGGTCAGGGCCCCGGCCCGCAACGCGGTAGCGAGACCCGCGACCAAGTACTCGTGCGGAATGTGTCGGGCCATCAACAGGACCTCGATCAAGGCCCGGGTGCCTTCGGTGTCGCCGTGTGCCTTGACTGCCGCAGCCCACCAGGCGTCGTGGACGGGGGTGAACTTGCCCGCACACCGGCTTGTACGGATCCAGCGCCGTCGGCCGCGGCGGCAGCTTCTTCCGCGGCTCCGGCCAGACCGAGTCCACGGCCCTGCGGACCGTCCGCCACGACACGTTGTACTTGCGCTCGATCTCCCGCATCGTCATGCCGCCGCGGTGGTCGCGCCGGATCGCCGCGTACAGCTCGACCTTCGACATCTGCGGCATGACCAGGGCCTTTCACCAGGAGCACCTCGATGCTGCCCAGGCAAGAACCCCCGTGCCGTCAAAACTCGTGAACATCACCCGAGCGTGGATCTGGTGCCTCCCAAACCCGTGAACAACTGACGACGCAACTCGTGAACAAAGCCACGCAGTGCACGCCTCTCGCTCAGGCCGCCCGGGCGGGGGAGTCCAGCACGGCCGCGCACTGCGCTGCGACCGGGGCGAGCCTGTCGTGCGAGGCCTTTGGGCCGGCCGCGCGCGGTCCGGCCCGGACGTCTTCCGTGCTCGCCCCGCCTTCGGCCTGCACCGCCGTCGCCCTCACACGCTCGGATTCGTCCGGCCGTCAGGTCTGCATCTCCAGCTCGCCGCGCAGTTCCTCCAGCGGGGCTCGCACCTGGTCCATGGTCGTCATGCCCGGGCCCTTGCCCGGTCGGGGAGAGAAGAGATCAGCCCGTCGATCCGAGCCGATGTCATGGACCTTCATTGCTCCGGTGTGTGGCATGTATGGGATCCAGCAGCGCCGTCCGAAGGCTTCTTCCCGGGTCTCCTTCACGGAGCCAGGGTCGCGAGCGTCGGGCCAGGCCCGTGGTTCCGTCCGCGCGATTTCCGCGAGGGCCGTCACCTCCTGACGGGCCCGGTCGTTCGGCAGCTGAGCCATGACCTCGACTGCGAGTTCCTCCACCACCACGCCGTACTGCATTCCGCGCACCCCCGTGTGATCGATTCGGCAGCAGCGTACGGAGGAACCGCCGAGCGCGTTCGGGCCTGTGGACAACCCTGATCGGGGATGGCCCGGCGGCGAGAGGTCGAACCCTCAAACCCGACGAACTCCGGCGCCTGGTCCTCGCCGCCGTTGAGAAGGTGTGCAGAAGCCTCTCGTTGATCGAGCCCGATGGGATGGCCGAGCGCCACCGTGAGAACGCCTGACCTGCACATGCTCTTCGCCGCCGGAGGGGTGTGCTGTTCCTACTGCCCTTGGTGGGGGGATGGTTGGGTGTAGGGGTTGGGGTGGTGTGGGGACTGTGCTGGGGGCATGGGATATCCCTGGGTGGGCGCTGCGCTGTTGTACGGCTGATGGCCCGGGGAGGGGTGGGGCAGGTAGCCCGTGTGATGGGCGGGCATCGTGCCGCCGGAGCCGTGGCCGCCGTTGCCTCCGTTACGGCGGTTGCGGAGCACCGCGAACAGGATGGCGGTGACGACTGCTACGGCTGCGATGCCAGCGATGACGAGGACGTTGCCCGAGGACGATTCGTTCTTATTCATGGTCTGGCTCGTGCTGTCGTTGTCGTCGGGCGCGCTGCCAGCATTCGCGGACGCGGACGGCGAGGACTGGGCGAGAGGGCCCTGCTTGGGGCCCTTGGGGATATCCCTCGTCAGCGCCGCGTATGGGCGGATGACGCCGTAGCCGTACTCTTCGTCGGGTGCCGTCTGGTCGTGGTCGAGGTATGCAGATTTGATCAGGCGGTTGATGACCTGGCCCGCGGTGAGATCGGGGTACTTGGCGCGAACGAGGGCAACGGTGGCCGAGACGTACGCAGTTGCGTCGGACGTTCCCGTCCCCGATGAATAGCCGTTGGAGTAGGTTGGATCCGCATGCACCACATCCACACCGGGCGCAGCGAGTACCACTCCCTCACCGAAATTGGAGTTGTCCCAGATCTCCAGTGATTCATCAATGGCGCCTGTCGCTACAACACCTGGAAGCTTTGCTGGGTAGTCCACACCTGCAGCTCCGTCATTTCCTGTGCCTGACACAACAACAACGTCATGCTGTTGCGCATATTCGATTGCTGCTGCCCCCTCGGAGCCTGGCTGGGCGAGAGAGTACCCGAATGACAGATTGATGACATCTGCACCTTGGTCAACTGCGTAGCGAACCCCGGAGGGCCATTTCTCGCCTACCGTTTCATCTCCGGCCTTGATCGGCAGAATCTTGGCCTTCGGCGCCAAACCGAGCACGCCTTCAGAATTGTTTACTCCATGCCCATGTCCAGCAATGAGACTCGCCATGCCGGTGCCATGACCGTGATCGTCATCCCAGGCGTTTCCACCTCCGGTGAAGGCTTTACCCTTCAACACCTGCCCCGTCAGGTCGGGGTGATTTCCGTCCACTCCGCTGTCGACGACCGCAACCGTGACGCCTTGTCCCTGGGATTCTGACCAGACCTTCTTGAAGTCGATGGCATCTACGACCCACTGCTTGTCGCGGATGTAATCCGCTGTCGCAGTAGGGGCTGAGGTGAGGAGCAAGGCTCCTGCCAACACCACGACACTGGTCGCGGACCAGACCCGCTTGACTCCCAATTCCTTGCTCCTCGCTCACCTGAGGCCGCTCGTGCCAGCCGCTACAGCCGGCGGACCCACACTAGAGGATCAAGTATCGCGAGCTGTCCGACCCTTCTTGCTGGTTGCCCTTGGCGCCTGGCCACCGATGCCGGCCCCTCATCGGCTCGAGAAGAGTGGGACGCCCAATCACCCGTCTGCCACAGCTGAACGCAGGCGTACCCTCCATCCTTGAGGAGGCGACCCGGATTCGGACCGGCCGGACCGGAGCCTTCCTCGGCTTGGGCCGATGCCGGTTCCAGTGCGCCGCCTCCGGCGTTCGGGAGACCGACCCTGTTCCTCAGCGTCCTACGAGCTCAAGGGGGCAGGTTTCACGACAGGTTGTGACCCATACGTCGACCGCGACGTCCTCGCTGAACAGATTGCCCGCGAGGAACAGCAACGCCGCGCCCCGGCCGGCTTCGGGGACGGCTGGGAGGCGGCGGTTGGGGGATCGGCCTGGCTCTGCACGGGGGCCTGGGCCTGGCGAAGTGCATCACGGCGGCCTTGCGCCGGCGGCGACTTCGTCGGCCAGGAGGTCGCTGGGTGGGTCGGACGGGTTCTTCACTCAGAGCATGGAGAACTGGATGGTCTGGTCGATGTCGCTGGGGCGCAGCAGGATCGCCTGGCCGGTGTGTGGTGGCTCGGGGGGGGACTTGTGCTGCCACAGCCGGAAGAAGCGGCCGTCCTCAACGTTGCAGCCCAGGTGCCGGTCTCCGCGCGGGTTGATCGGATGGGTGGTGAAGGGAGGGCGTGCCGGCCCGGCTGCCAGGGGTGTTCCGGCTGGCTCACGCATGCCTCCGTCACTCGGTGATTACAATATGCCCGCTCTTCCAGCGAGTTGCCGGGGCGCGCACGGCTTGTGATGCTCCAGCCGCCCCGGCAGCGGAGATCACGCTGCGGCGGCCTCCTTCGCCTTCCCCTTCACCAGGGCAGTGAGCGGGGAGCGTTGGCTCATCCCGACGTTGCGCAGCTGCTCCCAGCCGACCTCGGGATGAGCCGCGACGGCGCGTCGACCGAGGCTGCGAGGAACATCGGCCCGTCGACCGCGCTGGTCCGGCTCGTGCCGAACCGCACCTCGCGGCACTGGATGGGCTTGCTCCCTCCCAGGGTCCGCATGTGGTCGGACTCGAGGCAGGTCCTCGCGCTGGCACATGACATCCACGACTGCTCGCAGTCAAGGTGCCCGGGCGACATGACCCGCAACGGCCGGCAGTACGGGGCCGGCCCAATGGCTGCGGGGTGTGGTGGTGCGGCGGCTTCTTGCGGTGGATGGGGAGAGGACGCTGCCGCGGTTGCATGTGCGGATCGCGGTGGAGTTGGCGGGGGTGTTGGAGCGGACGGTGTGGCGGTGTCGGGGTTATGTTGAGGCGCGGCCGCGGCAGGACGGGGTTTCGCTGAGCGACGCCTTGTCGGAGGTCCTTGCGGAGGCGGGCGGGAACGTCGCGGAGTTACGCCGCAGGATGCTTCGGGCCCAGGAAGAGGGGGCCTTGGAGGGGTGGGGTGTGGAGTGTGTGCCCTCACTGCCGACGTTGCACCGGGTGATCAAGCGGGAGCTTGGGGCAGGCCCGGGTTCTTGAAGTGGCCCGCCCGGCGGGTGCCAGCGTCGGGTTGGAGCCGAGCCGGTATGACCGGGCGCTGGCCGACTTGGGATTCGCTGACGGGCCGGTCGGGCCGCCTGTTGTCGACGGGCCGGTTATGGATGCGTCTGTCACAGAGGGTGAGGGAGTGCAGGGCGCTGCGGAGGCGGGGAGGGTGCGGGCGGTGGGCGAGAAGCGAGCAGCCCTCGCCCGCGCTTCGGCGCTGCGCTCACGGATTCTGCCCTGGCATCAGGTGGGTCGCCTCGGCGCGTCTCACGTGCCGCAGCCGCTGAACCTGTTCCATCTGGTGTGGGCGGAGGCGGAACCGGACGACCTTGCGCGGGCAGACGAGCAGATGGCGCGCGGCAATTTCCGCACGTGCGTGAAGATCACATCGCACGTCTACGCGGCTCGCGAGCGCGGCCCCGGCAGGCGCTTGCACCGGCACTTGATCGAGCAGGCCTGCGCGCGTCTTGGCCCTTGCCGTGAGGGGCCGCGCCGACGTCCGCGCCGCTCTGCTCGACCTGGTCCTCCGGCTCGGGCTACTGCCGCGTCGCCGCGAGCAGGCAGCCCGTGCCTTGAAGTTCACGCTGACGTTCGCCGGCGGCGGCAGGTGGGAGAAGACCCGCCGCCTTGCCGAGCCGTCCGTGCACGACGACCTGCGCATCCTCGCCTGCCAGCCGATGGACGCCGCCGGCCTGCAGCGCGGCTGCCTGACCGCACTCGCCCTCAAGGGCGAGGGCCTCATCGGCGCCGAGCAGGCCGCCCAGCAGATCAGTTTCGATGACGCCCGCGAGGCCGACTGGTCGCTGAAGCGGCTAGCGACGGCGTCCGGGACAAGTTCGGCCCTCGCGTCATCGGCCCCGCCGCTCTGTTCCGGCGCGCCTCGTGACGGGCCCTGCTCCCGCCGGTGGAGCCGAGTTGCTCCCTGCGCGCAACGGCCGGCGGGTGCTCGCCGGCGTCGTCCTGGGCGAGGCCGGCCGGCTGCTGTCCGCCCCGCTGGAAGGCACCGCCGCCTGCGTCCAGAACCGCGCCCGGCTCGTACAGGCGCTGGACGGGCGACTGACCGCCTTGCACCGGCCGGTCCGGCGGTCCTCTGATCCGGTGGCCCCCTGATCCGGTGGCCCCCTGATCCGGCGGCCCTCTGATCCGGCGCGTGCCCGGGCGAGACCGTCGGTCCCCAGGGGCGCGCGGCGCTGCGGGCGTGCGCAGGGTCCGTGCCGAGTGCGTTCGGCGCGGGCCCTCCCGGATCTTGGCCGGTCGTGTGTGCGGCTAGCGCTTGCCTGCCGTTCCTTCATGGCGGTCGAGTGCGGTCAGGAGCTGGCGCAGGGTGTCCCTGGTGGCGCGGATGTCCTCGTCGGGGATGGCTGCGAAGAGGGTCCGGTGCAGTTTCGCGGCTGTGTCGGTGACGCGGGCGAGTGACTCCTTGCCGCGAGGTGTCAGTGTCAGCAGGGGCGAGCCGCGGTGTTCGGGGTTGGGTGTGTAGGCGGCGAGTCCGAGAGCCGCGAGATCGTTGGCGACCCGTTGGACGTTCTGGCGGCTGACCCCGAGGCGGCGGGCGGCCTGGGGGACGGTGAGCGGGTCCTCGGACACGACGCTGAGTACCTGCCATCGCGCCTGGGTGAGTCCCTGTGCGGCGGCGGTCTTCTCGCCCAAACGGCGCAGGGCCCCGGCGGCCTCGAACACATCGGCGACCAGCAGGGCTGCCTCGTCCGGCATTGACGCCTCCTCCAATTGACAACATGTTGCTAGGTAGACAAGATGTTGTCATCTTACCGGAGTCCCACACTGCCAAGGACAGGACATGCCAAAGATCGACCTCTATCGGAACGTTCACATGGGACAGCGAGCGCGACTGTTCACGCTCGCCGTCGAGCTTGGCGCCGCCGACATCTCCCACAGTGCTGCCGCCGCCGAGCATGCGGACTCGCTGCCTCGCCATGACACAGGAACTGCGCGAGCACGCCGACCATGAGGACACCTTCATTCACCAGCTCCTCCGGGAGCGGGCGCCGGAGGCAGCCGACGCGCTCGACGCCGAGCACATTCGCCTCGACGCCGCCTTCACCGCGCTGGACGAGCGGGCACGGGCTCTGCCCGGCACTCCCGCCGATGCCCTTTTGGACGCCCAGCACGCGCTGTACCTGGCACTGAACGAAATGATCAGCGCATATCTCGCGCATCTGCACGTGGAGGAGACGGTTGCGATGCCGGCGCTGTGGCAGTATGCCGGCGACGACGAACTCAGCGCTGTGTTCGCCGCCTTCCGCGCTTCCCGCACTCCCGAGCAGGCCCTCCAAGACCTGCGCAAGATGCTGCCCGCCTTGCCGCCCGCACCACGCGCGGCAATCGTCCGCGGCGTCATCGAGGCCGCGGACGATCACGCGGACAGCACACTCGCCGCTCTCGCCACCGTGCTCAGTCCCGGCCAGCGCAATCGGCTGTACGTGGACCTCGGCGTGCCCGAGGCGGGGACGCCGCGGGAGAACGAGCAGGCTTAGGTGGCTGCGAAGGACGGCCCGCAGCGCGGTCGTGGCAGCACGCCACGAACAGCCGGCTCAGCTTCACGGCTCCACCGCCTACGGCTCTACGGCCCCGGTCTGGTCACGTGCGTCCTTGGCCGGAGCACATGATCAGGCCGAGGCCGCCCATCGGTTCGGCGAACGCGATCCTCGCCACGTCTCTACCGACGATGCGCACGCCGGTGCCGCCGATCCGGCCCGGCGCCTTCTCCCGGCTGCCGCGCAGGCGGGGATGAGCGACAAGACGGCGCCCGCGCCATCGGCGAGAAACTCGCGGCGGTCCATGTCCTCCCCACCCACCGCCGCCACCTACTGTCCGGTTCGGCGTCATATCGGGCCCAGCACCGCTGGGGGTACGGCTGCCAGCTCAGGGGTTTCGAGCACGCTGAGGAGCTGCCGCTCCTCGTAGCGGAGGTGGTTCTCCATGATCGCGGCGATGCCTTCGAAGTGGTGGTCAAGCTCCTGTGGTACCGCAGCCCGCTCGCCCGCGCACGCAGGCTGCCCAGCAGGTCGGCGATCATCCAGTGATCCTGCTCCAGCGCGCGCACTACCGGGCGCAGCTGCGGGTGCGCGGCTGCGATGGCCGGGAACAGGGTGCGGTCTTCGCCCTGGTGATGGCTGCCGAGAGCCGTACAGAAGCCAGGGGGGAGCCATCGGCAAGAGCGGTGCGGGTCACGGACAGCGCTTCGCGTAGTCGGCGGTGCACCCGACGGAGTTCTTGGCTCCGGGCCACCAGCCTGGTCGTCTCGGGCTCAGTCACGCGCGAGCGAAGGGTACGACGAGTGGCATGGTCGGCCTCCTTCGATGCGGTGCCTCCGTGCCTGGCGCAGTCTGCGGGCGATGCGGGGTGTCTCGTATCCGGCGTCCAGCAGGATCAGGACGTTGAGGTTGCCCGGCTTCCATCGCCCGGCGGCGACGAGTTGCTCGACGACTTCGCGAAGCTGGACCGTGGTCACTGCGGCGGCATCGGCGCCGGACCCCAGCGCCCAGCGCCGACGATCCCGCGGCAGCGCCACCGTCGACACACCACGAATCGGGGATGAAGGCCATGATCTTCGGCTGGAGTATCAGGCGGGCGCGCCGGCGACCGGCTATGCCTCTGCGGATGTGACCAGGCAATTCAAGGATGGCCCAAGGTTCCTGCAGGGCGGGGTTC
>NZ_KQ948002.1 GCF_001513975.1 Streptomyces curacoi | reverse complement strand
CTCTCTTGGTGATCATCGACGACATGCCGCTGGATGAACTCGCCCGCTCCTGGGAGGAGATCCGCGAGAGCTACGACGACGCGCTCAACGACGCGTACGACCGGACGGTCCTGGACTGCGCCGCGCGGCTCGCCGCCGACCCCGGCGGGGAGTCGGCCCACGTGTGGACGATCGGTCTGCTGATGATGGCCCCCTATCTCGCCTGGGCACCGGGCGACGGCGTCGTGCCGGAGGCCAGAGCGGCACTGGAGGCTGCCGACGGCGCCCTGCGCGACCGGCCCTGCGCGCACGGGACACACCCCTACCGGGAGCATGAGGCCGAGTACGACGAGGACCTCGCCGAGCAGCTGTGCAGCCTCTACGACGAGAGCGCCGTATGGGAGCAGAACCACCCTCGTGAGCAGTGGCTCTGCCCGCGGAATGTCGCCGGACTCGCCCGGATCGCCCTGGACATCATCGAACCCGGTTCGGCCGCGGACGTTCCGCCGCGGCTGCCGGTGGGAGCCCAGGACACCATCGACTCGCTGTCCGCGCTGTTGCACGGCTACCCGGAACCGGGCACGGACATCGACGAGGAGATCTCCTGTCAGGCGGGAGAGCTGCGGTCCGCCAAGCCGGCGGACCGCCCCGGACGCCTCCTGGTCGTCATAGCGGTCGCCTGGTACGCCGCCTCCGACTTCGTACGGAACACCTCCGTACTCGACGAACTGATCGCGGCGCTGGAGGAAGCACTGCCGCACCACGCCGCCGCGACGTGCGCACACGACCGGCACCCGGCCTTGCCCAGCAGCCCGGGCACCGCCGCACTCGGGATCATGCTGAGCACCTCCCAAGGACGCGCTCTCTACGAACGGGACCGCGCGCACAAGGCCCCCTTGGAGCAGCTGCTGTGCCCGGTCGCCCTGGCGGACCTCACCAAGGAGTCGCTGAGGGCGCTGGCCGCCCGACGTGACGAACTCCTGGCCCGTGCTGAGGACGGAGCCGACCGCTAGGGCACTTCTCGGCGGTGGCGCGAGAAACCTGCCGTCACCGCTCACACCGGGAATGCCGCACCGCGGTGTTCTCCTGCCGAGTTCCGGCAGCACCGCGCATCGGGTCCACGCGCTCCAGTCTGGTCCAGCCGGTCCAGCCGTGCTTCTTCAGCAGCTCGATCAGTTGCCCGGCCGGGGGCACTGTCTGGAACGCCAGAGCGTCCATCAGCTTCGCGAACGGCGGTTCGACGCCGGTGTCGTCGACGTAGTCCTCGCCCTGCTCGTCGGCCATCTGCGTGAGGTAGGCGGCCAGTTCGTCGGCCAGCTCGACCAGCAGGGGGTCGTCGTCGGTGCGGTCGAGGGCCTGGCCCAGGACGCGATAGAAACCGACAAAGCGCGGGTCGGTGATCTGCTCCCGCTTGCGTGCCATCCACTCCGGAATCCGCTCGGGCGAAAGCGCGGCCAGCGGAATCCAGCCGTCGCGTTCGACCTGGACGATCCGCTCGTCGACCCCGAGCGCCCGCAGCCGGTCGAGATACTCGACCACCTCCGGGGGCAGCGCCAGACCGTCCCCGGAGGCGAGGCGGGCGATCCGCTCCCGGTGCCGCTGCCGCTCCCGGATCTCCGCCCGCAGCCGCTTGTCGATGTCGGCGATCGCCGCGGCGAAGTCCTCCTCGTCGGCCTGCAGCAGCTCCCGCACACGCCCCAGCGGGACCCCGGCCTCGGCGAGGGTCCGGATCTTGATCAGCTCTACCACGGCGCCGGCGTCGTACCGCCGATAGCCGGAGTGGTCTCGCTCGGGCTCCGGCAGCAGCCCCTTGGCGTGATAGTGCCGGACCGCGCGCACCGTCACTCCGGCATACGACGCCAGCTCGCCGATGGTCAGCATCGGACCAGTCTCCTAGAGGTCGGCCTGTCGGCTGCGGGGTGCGCTCCGAATGATCTCCGCGATTTCCGAGGCGTGGGTGAACACCAACCGGTGGTCGGTGTCGAACCAGAACGTGGAGACGTACGGCCGCTCGCGGACGAGCCGCTCGATACCCGCCCGCCAGAGCTGGTTGTGCCGTGGCGCACGGCCTTCGCCGCTGTCGCCTGCGATGGAAGCCGACATGATCATGCGGACGGGGTGATCGATCTTCCGGTACCGGTCGAGGATTGCGGACCGGACCACATCGATTTCGAGGTTCAGGCCGAGGATGTCCTGGGCGGTGAGCGACACTTGATGCGCGGTTCCCTTTGCCCGCTGGGCCGCTTGCCGCGCCGCCAGGTCGTCCGCCATGGCGCGGAACTCCGCCAGGTCGGCCTCGGTGATGAACGGTTCGGGCAGCGGGTTCGCCCCGTCGATGAGAACGAGTTCGGCGACGGCGTCGGGACGCTCGGCGGCGTAGTGCACGGCCAGATCGGCGCCCAGCGAGTAGCCCACGAGCATGGGTGCCGAGGGCAGGTCGAGTGCCGCGAGCACGGCTATGAGATCACTCAGAAACGCGTTGAAGGAGTACCGTTCGGCGGCCGAGGCGAGGCCATGGCCCCTGAGGTCGAAGGTCACCACGTCGTGGTCGCGGCGAAGGAGCTCGACCAGCTCGTGCAGGTCGGCCTGGGTCGAGTTCAGTCCAGGACACAGGACCAGCGGTCGTCCCCGGCCGCCGCGGGATACCGCGATCTCGACGCCGTCGTGATGGACCGTGAAGTGCCGCACCGCTCCGTTGCCGCTCTTGCCTGTCGCATTGGCTTTCGAAGTCATGCGCGCCATGCTGCGAGGTTGCCCCTGCGTCAGGGTCAACTGCCGCGGTGACCTCCAAGGTTCCGGCAGCCCGGCGTACGGCTGTGTCTCTGTTCCGCTCTCCGGCAAGTCCCTGACGAGCTTTCCGCTGCCCACGCGCGTATGTGAGCGCTTACTAGACTTCCGTCGTGTGAGTTCAGAAACTCCCCTCGACGACTCCTACTTCGACTACTGCCCCTGGGACTTCGAACGCCATGCCACCCCCGAGCAGCGCATGACGCAGGCCGGCCGCCAGCAGCGTCTGACCGACAAGGGCGCGGATTTCGGCCCGCAGTGCTTCGTCTCCGCGGCGGCAGGCGTCTTCCCTGACACCCTGCGGATGGGCGCGAACTGCTATATCGCCGGGCATGCCTATGTGACCGGCGAATTGACCACCGGATCCGACTGCACGGTGAACCCTTATGCCACGGTCCGGGGGCGTGTCGTGCTCGGCAACGGCGTGCGCATCGGAGCACACAGTTCCCTCCTGGGCTTCAATCACGGCTTCGCCCCCGATCGGCCAGTACACCGCCAGCCAATGACCAGCAAAGGCATCACGGTCGGCGATGACGTGTGGATCGGCTCGAACGTGGTCGTCCTGGACGGGGTCACGATCGGCGATCACTGCGTCATCGGAGCCGGAGCCGTCGTCACCAAGGACGTTCCGCCCTGGACGGTCACGGCGGGCAACCCTGCTCGCCCAGTACGTGATCGTCGCACCGGGAGGACAACCGGAGCCGGGGCGCCAGGCGCTTCCGGCCTGGCGGACGCCGTGGCCCGATTCGCTGACCAGGCCCGTGAGCAGGCCGCCGCCGTCATCGACCGGTGCTGGAACGCCGAGACCGGCCGGTACGTCGACCGGCCTGGTGCGCGGGCGACCGTGCGCGCGCACTGCGACGCCATCGAGATCGCCGACCTGCTGCTGGGCTCGCCCCCGCCACAGATGTCCGGGACCGAGCACGCCGAACGGCTGCGTTCCTTGCAGGACCCCGCTACCGGACTGGTCCCCGAATACGGACCGGACGGCAGCCCCGGCGCGCTGCCCGCCCCGTCAGCCGACGGTTGGGTCGGTGATCCCGCCGCCGAGTACCACGTGCTGTCGGTGGGCTACGCTCTCGGGCTTCTTGGCGCGCGTTTCGCCCACCCCGTTCATGCCGCCGCCCGCCTGACGGCGGCTCAGCTCACCGCACGTCTGGAAGCCCTGCCGTGGCGGACGAGGGCGTGGACCGCCGGTGCCTGGGTGGACTGCTGGGCAACCGCTGCCTACCGGAACGCGGAGCTGACCGACGCTCCGGCCGCGCCAGGCGCACTGGAGGCACTGTTCGGCTGGCTCCTCACCCGAACCGATCCCACGACCGGCCTGTGGGGCGCGGCCGGCCCCGCCGACGATGCCCGGCTGCAACTGGTCAACGGTGGCTACCGGCTCATCCGCGGCTCGTTCGCCCAGTTCGGTCTGCAAGTGCCGTACTCGGAGCGCATGGTGGACACGGTGCTGGCCCACAGCCGCGATCCACGCTGGTTCTCACCTGGACGTGAGAACGCCTGCAATGTCCTCGATGTGGCCCACCCGTTGTGGCTCGCCGGGCAGCACAGCGACTACCGTGCCGCCGAAGCCCGCAGCTGGGCGGAGCAGCAGCTGCCGCGGATTCTTGACCGCTGGCAGACCGGGGCAGGCTTCGGTTTCGGGCAGGCCGGCGAGGGTGGCGGGCCGGGGCATCATCCAGGCTTGCAGGGCACGGAAATGTGGCTTGCCATCATCTGGTTGCTGGCTGACATCGTGGGTGTGGCGGGGCGGCTGGGCTACCGGCCACGTGGCGTCCACCGCCCGGAGCCGGGGCCTTGGGCCGCAATCGCCCGGCTCTGTTGACCTGCACTTGTTGTCGGCCCCCTCCGGTACTCTCCCTCGCCTCGCGTCACGTCGCCTAGGCTCCGTTCCCCCTCATCGGCTCGGCCGGGTTCTGGCGCAGGCACACGATCGCTCCTACGGTCGCCGGCGCCAGGAAGGTTCCCATCACCAGGGCCATGGGGACGGCATCACGCGAGCCGAACAGGCCGACGAGTGGGGCGGCGGCGGCGCCGAAGGCGAACTGTGCCGCTCCAAGCAGTGCGGACGTAGCGCCCGGCGCGTCCCGTCCGCGGCTCTGCCCCACCGTGGTCAGGGACGGGAAGAGGAATCCGAAGGACGAGACCGATACGAGCAGACACAGCCATGTGTCCCACAGGCCGCTGCTTCCCGTCGAGGCGAGGACCAGCAGGACCAGCTGGCCGGTCAACCCGGCTGCTGCGCCGACGACCGTCAGCGTCTCCGGGCGGTGCCGACGGGCCAGCCGGCCGTAGAGCAGTGAGGCGCCCAGGTTGCCGAGCGCGTTCACCCCGTAGACGACGCTGCTCATCGCGGGTGACAGGTGCAACACGTCGTGCAGGACGAACGTCGCCCCGGCGATGTACGCGAAGGTGGCTGCCCCCGTACAGCCCATCGTCAGCACCGGCACCAGCACGGCAGGCCGCGTCGCAACGGCACCGGCAGCCCGCAGCACCCTGCTGACCCCGCCTTGCGTACGCCGCCCGTGGGGGAGCGACTCCGGCACGCCCCGCACGATTCCCAGCGTCAGGACGGCTCCGGCGAGGGTCAGCGCGACGAACACGAACCGCCACGGTGCCGCGGCCAGCAGGGCCCCGCCCAGCACGGGCGCCAGCACCGGCCCCAGCGCCCCGATCCCCGACAGGGCCGCACAAACCCGGGACAGTCGGGGGCCGTGGAACAGGTCGACGACCACGGCCCGTCCCACCACGATGCCCGCTGCCCCGGCGACGCCCTGGCCGAAGCGCAGTACGGTCATCGTCTCGATCGTCGGCGCGAGCGCGCACCCCAGGCTGAAGACGGCGAACGCGGAGGTGCCCAGCAGGAGTACGGGCCGTCTGCCGACCATGTCGCTCATCGGTCCCAGAACGAGCTGGCCGACGATGACGCCCACCAGGAACGCCGTGAGGGTCAGCTGCGTTCCGGTGCTCGACGTTCCCAGCGAACGCGCCATCTCCGGCAGCCCGGGCACATACATGTCCGTAGCCAGCGGGCTGGCCGCCCCCAGTCCGGCCAGGACTGCCAGAAGCAGGCCGTGCGACGCCGGTAAACGGTCCTTCGCCGACGAGTCCTGGCGCCCCGCCCGTACCCTCCGTGCGCTCACAGGGGCCCGGCCGTGCCACGCGGCGCCGCTCCGGCGTCGGCTCCTTCCCGGCCCTGCAACCCGGTCTCCACGGCCGCCAGCTGCTGCATGAGCTGACCCGCCAGCCGCAGCAGCCCGCGCTCGGCAGGCGACAGGTGCCGCGCGAGTGCCTCCGCCAGCCAGGCGTTCCCGTCCCGCACGTGCTCGCGCAACGCCTGCTCGCCCGCCGCGGTCAGCGCGATGTCCTGACGACGCCTGTCGGCGGCGCTCCGGGTCCGCGTCACCCTGCCCTGCTGCTCAAGATCATTCAGTACCCGGGTCAGCGACTGCGCCTGCACTCCCTCGATCGACGCCAGTTCACTGACCGTCAGAGGACCGCTGTGCTTGAGGTGGGACAGGAGCGATGCGGACAGCCGGGGGAGTGGCCGGCCGCTTCCCGGTTGCTCCGCGCGTAGCCGGGAAGCCAGTCGTGAGATGCCCCACCGGAGCTGCTCGGCGGCGTGCAGATCCTCGTCACTCACATGCATGGAGACAAGCTAGAGCGTTGTTCCTTCCGGTGAAAGAGCAGGATGAGTCGAAGTATTACCAAGCTTCAGCTTGCTTCTGAGGAGGAACGTCACCCCTGCGGAGCCGACGTCAGCCGGCGACGGGCACGGACACGCCCGGCCCGCTGCGGGCCTTCGCGTCCTGCATCCTGGTCAGCGCGAGCACGAAGAGGATGGCGAGAACGGCGGCGACGATGTCGACCGCGTCCGCGAACAGCACCTGTCCTACGGCCTGACGGATCTCCGCCACCGTCTCGGCTCTGCGGTAGGTGGTGGAGGACATCCGGCCGGCGAGCAGGCCGATCACCCAGGCCGTCCACCAGGCGTTGACGAGCCCGTGCGGGCGGGGCGCGTCCCAGGGTCCGCTGGCATCCCAGATGTCGAGCGCGATCCGGCGGGGGAACCACAGATTCACGACCGGCACGAACCAGCCGCCCACGGCCCAGCCCCGCTTCTTGCGGTGCCCGAACGGATCGAACACCTCGGCGTTGACCCGCACCCGGTGGAACCAGACGAGGAAGAGCACCGCGGTGGAGAGAAGGGCGGCCGTCTGCGCGACACCGGCCGCCGTGTAGAGCGACTCCGCCCGCTCGACCCTGCGCTCCACGTCCTCGGTGATGCCGCCGTCCACGACAGGGCCCAGCACGTCGTACAACATGACGTCCGCCCAGACGGCGAACAGGTCGGTGGCGATGACCAGCCCGAGCAGCACGACGACGGCCCAGCCGAGTCCGACGGGTGAGCTCAGCCAGGCGTTGTGGCCGTGCGGCGGCGCCATGAGCGGCGCCCCGGCGGCGGCGCAGTGAGCGCAGATGACCCCGTCCGGTGCCGCCTCGAAGCGGCGGCATCGTGTGCACAGCATGGCGGAGTAGCCCCCCGTGTCCGAATCCAGTGGAACCGCGCACGGTCCTCCCCAGAACCTCACGCACGGTATGTGGAACATACGGTTCCCCGCGCCCGTACGTCCACTTGTTTCACCTGCGGTTTTCCAGCGCCCTGAGCCTCCGGCTTCCTGAACTCGGCCGGGACCGCCGACCCAGGGCGCGAACGGCCGCCGGGGCCCGGGCGGCAGGGCTCTGAGTCAGCCCAAGCGGATGCGTTGCCTGAGTAAAGAGCAAACAAAAGGAACGGAATGTAGTTGCTCCCTACACGGATGGTTTGATTGAGTGATCATCGAGGGCGGGCCCAGCCGGCCCGCGTTCATGTGAGAGAGCCCGCGCCTTCATCAGCCGTAACAAGCGGAGGAAGACTGCCATGACCATCGTCGGAGACTTATCTTCCCTCGGCCTCCAACGCTGTGTCCTTACTCGTTCCGCGCGCATCCGTCGCGCGGCTCACGGTAATTCCCGGTGCAGAGCACCGTTTTCTCCGGAGAGATAGACCAGGACGGGACTCTCCGTTTCTCGGCTCGCCCTTCGGTCCCTGACCGGGCGTCGTTCGTCAACCGGTGCGGAAATCCTCGGCGCGCCTCCTGTTCCGGCACGGCCGCAGGTACAGGTTTCCCGGTTCCGGCTTCCCTTTTCCGCTTCCGATTTCGTCTGTCCGCTCACCGTTTCCGTTTTCCGCATGTTGGCCTGCCCTCGGCGCATGCCGCATGACGTGCCATCAGAGAGGAAGAATTCCCGTGCGCCAGAACACCGTGCCCTCCCTCCCGCAGCCCGGTCGCCACACCTTCATGGACTGCACCCTGCGCGACGGCTCCTACTCCGTGGACTTCCACTTCGACGCACAGACCGTCGAGACCGTCCTGACCTGCGTCGCGGCGGCGGGACTCGAATGGGTCGAGGTCGGTCACGGCCTCGGCATAGGCGGCGGCACCGTCGCCGGGACGAACCTCTCCGACGAGCAGTGGGGCGAACTCGCCACGAGGTTCCTGCCCGAGAGCTGCCGCTGGGGCATGTTCGTCCAGCCGGGCCTCGCCTCCGTAGCGGACGTACGGCGGATGGCCGGCGCCGGCATGTCCTTCGCCCGCATAGGCGTCGACATCCTGGCCTACGAGGAGGCCTACGCGCATGTGCGGCAGGCCCGCGAGCTGGGCCTGACCGTCTTCGTCAACCTCATGAAGTCCCACCTGGTCGGCCTGGACGAGGCGGTCCGGATCGGCCTCGACATCGAGCGGGCGTGCGCCCCCGACGGCCTGTACTTCGTGGACTCGGTGGGCCAGTTCCTGCCGGAGCAGACCGCCCGCCTCTTCGCCGAGGCGTCCCGCCGGCTGCGCACCCCGCTCGGCTTCCACGGCCACAACAACCTCGGCCTGGCCAACGCCAACACCCTGGCGGCCACCAACAACGGCGCGGCGATCGTGGACTGCACCCTGGCAGGGCTCGGCCGTGACGCCGGCAACGCCGTCCTGGAACAGCTCGCCGCCGTACTGGAGTTGCAGGGCGGCAAGCGCGTCTACCACACCGACGCCCTGGCCCATGCCAGCGAGCACTGCGTCTCCCGGCTCAGGACCGTCGCCACCGACCGCGAACTGCAGGTCCTCGGCGCGCTCTACGGGCTGCACTCCAAGTACTTCCCGGCCATCGACGACGCGGTCGAGGCCTACGCGGTCGACCGCACCCGCCTGATGGAGGCGGTCAAGCCGCACGCCTACGAGCGCGACCTCACCCGCACCGACATCGAGGCCATCGCCAAGTCGCTGCTGCCGGCGGCCTGACGGCCCCACCACAACGAACAGAAGGAGAGCAGGAGATGAAGCTGAGACTCCATCCGTACGAGATCGACGGCCGGCCGGACGTGGTCGTCGAGGACCACGACGGTTACCGCACGTCGGTCCGCCGACTGGCCGAGGCCTTTGGTGACCCCTTCCCCGCCGACGTCGCCGAGCTGGCCGCGGGCGGGCACGTGCCGGCCCTGGTCGACCGGTTCCGCGCGCACCGGGCCGCCGGCCGCCCCGGCCTCGACCTCGGCGAGGTCTCCCTCGCCGACACCCTGCTGCTCACCTCCGTCCCGCAGATCTGGGGAGTGGGCCTGAACTTCGCGCGGCACGCGAGCGACCTGGAGACCGCACAGCCGACAGCCGGGCCGGGGTCGTATCTGCGCCCCTACAGCTGTGTGATCCCCAACGGTGCGCCGATCGTCATCCCCCGGCAGTCCTCGCGCGTCACCGCCGAGGCAGAACTGGGGATCGTACTGGCCAAGGACACCAAGAACGTGCCCGCGGACAAGGCGTTCGAGCACATCCTCGGATTCACGGTCGTCCTGGACATGACCGCCGAGGACGCCATCCGGGAGAACCCCCGACACATCCCGTGGAGCAAGGGCTTCGACACCTTCTGCAGCATCGGCCCCTGCCTGGTGCTGCGGGACCAGGAGCGCTGCGAGGACATCGGCGGCGTCTCCATCGCCACCTACCGCAACGGCTCCCTCGTCGCCCGCAACACCGTGGACGCCATGAAGTACGACCCGGCACGGCTGGTCGAGTACTTCTCGGCGGGCCGCACGCTCCCGGCCGGCACCGTCATCTCCACCGGCACACCCGGAGCCACGGTGATCGCCCCCGGCGACACCGTCCGCGCCGAGGTCTCCGGAGTGGGTGTTCTCGAACACCCCGTCGAGGCCGCTTAGTCACCGAGAACGACAAGGAAGGAAAAGCCATGGTGTTCCAGACCAAGCATTTCGACGACCTCGCCAAAAAGGGCTACTGCGTGATCGAGGAATATCTCGACGCGGAAACCGTCCAGAGCCTGCGAAAGGCATCGGAGACCATACTGTCCGACACGGTCGGCGACACGATGCCGCCGAGTCTCTTCCTGGAAAGCCCGGAACTCAGGGACGCGTTCTTCTCCGCCGAGCTGGAGGAACTGGCCGCCGATCTGCACGCGAAAGTCGGACCACTGCTGCTGTATCCGAACTTCACCGTGCGCAAAGGGCTGGTCGTCGGCTGGCACATCGACGACCGCATGCTCTCCCGGCCCGTGGACGAGGCCGGCGACTTTCCGTCGATCCTGATGTTCAACGTGTTCCTCCAGGACAACGACCCCATCACGGGTGGCGGGGTGGACATCGTGTCGCTCAGTCACCTTTTCAGTCGGGAACAGCGCGAGGGGCTCGTGGCCCACCACGAGTACGTCCCGGAAGACACGGTCGTCGGCAAGGCGGGCGACCTCGTGATCTTCGACTACCGCTGCGTCCACCGCGGCACCCACCCGCAGGTGACCACCGATGTCTCGCGCCTAGCCCTGCAGTGGACCTTCTCCGTCGGCGACGCGGTCGAGCAGGACTACCTGAGCTACCTGCGGGCCCGGCTCACCCAGAAGCTGCACATCTCCGACTACACCCAGCACCGGGCGAGGAACTTCTTCGCCGATCTGCCGTCCGTCACACGGGAGCTGATCGAGGAGTCCTGCGGCAGGACCGTCTTCGGCGACCGGCTCGGCTACCGCGGCCTGTCCGACCTCGTCGAATGGGAAGCCGTCTGATGCCCGACGTCTCCCGCGTGATTCTCGACTCCCTCGGCAGCGAAGGCGTGTCGGTGTTCTTCATGGTCCCCGGCAAGATGATCAACGGGTTCATGTCGAACTACCGCGCCGCCGAACCAGGGAACCACCCACGGATCGCTCCCGTGATCGCCGCGGCCGAGGGCGGGGCCGCGGCGATGGCCGACGGTTACGCCCGGGCCGCGGAAACGTTCGGCGTGGTGGTCGCCCTGGACGGGCCGGGCGTGGCCAACGCCGTCGGCGGCCTCGTCAACGCGGCGGCCGACCGCTCGCCCGTCCTGCTGCTGTCAGGCCATGTACCCACAGGCTTCGACGCCCACGACGCACTCCAGGACGTGACGCCGACGGGCCTCGACATCGCGGCCATGCTGACCCCGGTGACCAGCTCCGCGCTCCAGGTACGCGACGCCCGGCACCCGATCCGGTACTGGAACCGCACCCTGCGCAAGCTCGTCGAGCAGCCGACGCGGCCGGCGTACCTGTCGTACGCCGCGGACGTCCTGTTCGCCGAGACCCGCGAACCCGCCCTGGCCACCGGCTCCTTGTCCGGGCCGCGGGTGATCGGCGACCGCCGGGACCTGGACCGGGTGGTGTCCGTCCTCAATCGCTCCGGCAGCGTCGCCGTCCTGCTGGGCTCGCACGCCGACAACAAGGCCGTACGGCGTCTGATGACCCGGCTGTCCGAGGTGTACGGGATCCCCGTCGGCTGCACCGTGGACGCCAAGGGAGCGTTCACCGAAACCCACCCCAACAGCCTCGGCGTATACGGCTATTCGGGCAACCCACGGGCGATCGACCTGTTCACGCGGCAGCCCCCCGAGACCGTGCTGCTGCTCGGCTGCCGGCCCTCGCAGTGGAACACCAACGGCTGGGACCCCGCCATCGGCGGCGCGCGGCACGTCATCGAGGTGACGTCCGACCTGGAGGACCTCGGCAACTTCGCCCCGGGCTCGGACACCCTGGTCTGGGACGAGGAGTCCTTCCTGCGGCACTGGGAGAGCACCCTGCGCGAGACCGCGGAAGCCGGCCCGGTGTTCTCGGACAACGCGCGGCTGCGCGAGCGGGCCGCACGCACACCGCTGCACGAGCCCCTACCCGACGCCGATCCCGCACACGCTCTGCACCCCGCGCGTGCCGTGCAGATGCTCAACACCTGGCTGCCCGACCGGGTGTGCGTGGTCGACTCCGGCAACCACCGGTCCTTCGCGACGCACTACTGGACCACCGCCGTCGACGCCGGTTTCTACTCCAGCACCTCGATGGGGGTGATGGGCTGGGCGTTCGGTGCGGCGATCGGGGTCTCCTTCGCCCGCGAGGAACCCTGCCTGGTCATCACGGGCGACGGCTGCGCCCTGATGAACGGCATGGAGATCCAGACAGCCGTCCGCTACGGCCGCAACATCGTCTACGCGATCTTCGACAACTCCTCCTACGGCGCCACCTACATGAACAACAAGCAGAACCTGCCGGAGCTGAGCGTGCTCCCCGGACACGACTGGGCGAAGTTCGCCGAGGCCGTAGGCGCGAACGGCTTCCGCGTGAACTCCGCCGACGAACTGGACACCGTGCTGCAGAAGATCAAGGACGTCCACGGCGTGCACGTCCTGCACATCCTCGTCGACCGCGACGCCGCCACCCCGGCCCGGACCTACCGCGCGAACCTGAAGGCGTTCGAGCAGGCCAAGAGCGGGAGTGGGGCGTAGTGCGCACCGACACCAAGGCGCAGCCGGGCGCGCAGGAGCGGCCGGCCGCCAGGTTCACGTCCGCCGAGGTCCGGGTCCTGTTCTTCGCGTTCTTCAGCGTGGTCATCGGCCTGATGGCCGTGGACTTCTTCAACCCGTCCCTGCCGCTGATCCAGAAGGACCTGTCGGTCGGCCAGAGCGCCATGAAGAACCTGATCGTGTTCTACATGATCGTGCTCGGCCTGGCGCAGTTCTTCTACGGCAGTCTCTCCGACGCCCGGGGCCGCAGGATCGCGCTGATCAGCGGACTGGGCGTGGCCGCGGTGGGACTCGTCCTCGGCCATCTCGCCCACGACGTCGGCACGCTGGTGGCCTCCCGGGTGCTGACCGCGCTGGGGACCGCCTCGTGCACGGTGATCTCCCGTGCGCTGATCGTCGACACCCTGCAACCGGGCGACAAGCTGCGCAAGGCGTTCTCGTACTTCTCGATGGCCAGCCAGCTCTCTCCCTCGCTGGCCCCCCTGGTCGGCAGTTTCATCGGCGTCCACTTCGGCTGGCACGCGCAGTTCCTGCTGTTCGCCGTCGCAGTGGTGCTGGGCCTGCTGATGGTGGCGTTCTGGATGCCGGAGACCCACCCGGCACCGGCCCGCACGGCCGGGCGCCCGGGCCGGACCGGGGCCTACCGCTCCCTGCTCGCGAACGTCGGCTTCACCTCGTACAGCCTGGCCTCGGCGCTGATCTTCGCCTTCACCATCGCCTACTACGCGACGGCGCCGTTCGCCTTCGACGCCCTCGGCGTCAGCCCCGTGGGC
Organism: Streptomyces curacoi; assembly: GCF_001513975.1. Taxonomy (GTDB): domain Bacteria; phylum Actinomycetota; class Actinomycetes; order Streptomycetales; family Streptomycetaceae; genus Streptomyces; species Streptomyces curacoi. The sequence continues at coordinate 9,905 of NZ_KQ948002.1, read as the reverse complement.
AACAGCCTCTTCTACATCCTGTACTCGGTCTCCATCATCGCCGGCTCGTTCTTCAACAGCTGGGCGCGGGGGCCGGCGAAGCAGACCTACGCCGCCGGCCTGGCCGCCTACGCGCTGATCTTCGTAGCCGCCGCGTGTGCGGACCTCGACGGCAGTCTGGTGCTGATCGGAGTGTTCTCGGTGCTGCTCGGCTTCACCTGCGGGGTGATGGCCCCGCTGACCCTCACGCTGAGCATGACCGGGGTGGAGACGGCCCGCGGGGCCGCCAGCGCGCTCCAGGGCGCCATCAAGATGTTCTTCACCGGTGTCCTGCTGGTGGTCTTCGACAGCGTGTTCATCGCCGGATTCCGCAACATCGTGCTGATCTTCCTCGGCTTCGCCGCCGCCCTGGTGGTGCTGTTCACCGTCACGGTCGTCGCCGCCCGACGGGAGAAGGCCCATGACTGAGCGCAGAACGGCCCTGGTCCTCGGCGCCACCTCCGGCATCGGCCTCGGCATCGCCCGCCGCCTCGCTGCAGACGGGGTGCGGGTGACGGTGGCGAGCCGCGACCCGGAGCGCGCCCGCCGCACCGCCCAGCACCTCATCACCGATCTGCCCGCCGCCGACGTCCGCGGCATCGGCCTCGACCTGGGCCGCCCCGAAACGATCCGGGACGGCCTCGGAGCCCGCGACGGCGACGCCGACTTCGACATCGTGATCCTCAACGGCCCCGGGTACCGGCCCGGCCCCGTCACCGAGGCATCACCGGAGGCCTTCACCGAGGCCTACCGCACGATGTTCCTCTCACTCCAGCAGGTCGTCGACAGCGTCGTGGAGGGCATGCGCAGGCAGCGGTGGGGCCGTCTGCTCTACGTCTCCTCCAGCTCCGTGATCACGCCGCTGGACGAGCTCGCGGTCTCCTCGGTCGTGCGGTCGGCCGTACACGCGTACCTCAAGCTGCTGGCCAACGCCCTCGCCGCCGACGGCATCACCGTCAACTCGGTCGTCCCCGGCCGCATCGACACCCCACGGGTACGGGCGGTCGACACGGCACGCGCGGCAGCCCGGGGCCTCACCCCCGAACAGATCCGCGAGGAGGCGGAGCAACGCGTTCCCACGGGCCGGTACGGAACCCCGGAACAGGTCGGGGAACTGGCGGCCTTCCTGTGCTCGGACCGGGCGGACTACCTGACCGGCTCCGCGTTCCGGTGCGACGGAGGGATGATCTCTTCTCTGTGAGGGGGACTGCCCTCGTCGTGCTGCCGCCTGTGGCGCATGGCGAGGGCTGCGTCGCGGCGAACGGGGCGGCCGGCGCCGCCACTGCGATGCCGACGGCCCACTACGACCAACTCCGCGCGGTCAGAGGGGCTTGAGCCGGGTGTGCAGGAGGCAGAACTCGTTGCCCTCGGGGTCGGCCAGGACGTGCCAGCTCTCGGTGCCGGTCTGGCCGACGTCGGCGGGCTTGGCGCCGAGAGCGAGCAGCCGCTCCAGCTCGGCGTCCTGGTCGCGGTCGGTGGCGTTGACGTCGATGTGCAGGGGGAGTTTCCCGGTCCGGGGGGCGCTGCTGGGGCTGAGGACGAGGGTGGGTTGGGCGCCGCCGAAACCGGTGTCGGGCGGCCCGATATGGATGCTTCCGTCGTCTTCCCGGCCGAGCTCGACGTAGCCGAGGACCTCGCTCCAGAATGCGGCGAGCCGTTCGGGGTCGGCGCAGTCGAGGACGAGCTCACTGATGCGGCATGCCATGTGCGTCAGTGTACGTAGACCACCCGGGAGTCGATCGGCGGTCAGGCACTCGGCGTCCACGCGGATGGTGCCGGCGCAGGGGCCCGGGTGCGATGAGAACGTGTGGCGTCTGGTGGTGCCGGCGCTGGAAGACGACGGTGCCGGATGCCCGGTGCCCGGTGCCCGGTGCTCGTCCGCCGACGGGCGGAAGGGCCTTCTCACCAGCGGTGCTGGTCCGCCCGCAGCTCAAGCCCCCCCGGACGATCGCGCGTGAGCTGCTCAACAGATGACGACGGAAGACAATTGCTCAGCGGGGCGGGGTGGTTCGCAGGGCTGCCGAGAGTGCGGGCAGGGAGTCCGCTGAGGCATACACGGACACCGCGTCCACCAGCCCGGCTGCGCCGAGGTCGAGGCGGACCGGTGGGTCCAGGTGCAGGACGGCGTTCAGCGAGCTGTCCACTGAGCAGGCGACCGCTCCCGGTTCACCGGGCACGGGCCTGGGGCCCCTGCCCGGGACGGTGCGGACCACCGATGACGCGGAGCGGACCGCCGAGCGAGGCAACGTCACGTCTCCGAGGAATCCGGTCCGCAGGACCACCCGTTGCGCGTTCACCTCATGCGGATGCCGCAGTGTCGCGGCCACCAGTCCGAGCCCAGCCAGTACCAGCAACGCCTCCAGCCCTGCATGCGCCGGCCGAGCCGCAGGCGGCAGCATCGAGGACAGCACAAAGGCCATGACGATCTCCATCACCACCAGGGGCAGCACCAGTTGCCGCAGCCCTGCCGAGTGCCGCAGCCCCGGCAGTGGCCGGCGCCGCACCAGTACCGCTGCCAGCGATCGGGCCCAGATATGCATGACCCCGCCGCTGGTTGGCCTGTGGGTCACGGTCCCCGTCACCCGTTCTATCGCTGTCACGGGCACCCCCCGGATGTGTTGTCCTGTCACTGCTTCCCCCAGACTCCGGCGAGTTCGGGGTGAAGGAAAGTGACGAATGTCAGCGGTCTGCTGGCCACCCGCCATCGCACCGGCGTGGCGGCCGCGGTGATCCTCGCCGCGGTGGTCATCGCTCTGGGCGACGGATGCCTGCCACGGCGGCAACGTGCGCTGCGGAGATCGCCGAGTTGGCAACCGACGGCGAGTTGGCAACCGATGGAGCGTTCGGCGGAAGCCTGGCGGTCTGCGGCGCGGCTGTCGCGGCCGGCACCAAGGCGCTGGCCGCGGGCTGGGCATCTGCTGTCCGGCTCATGCGCACGCAACTTCTCTGCACTTAGGCCGTCCAGGCGTGGCCTCAGGTCGTCCGTGACGCGACCAGCCCTGAGCGCGTGCCAGAAGCTGTTCAGCTCGGAGTGATAGTCCAAAGAAGCGGTGTTCAGTGTCACGTAGCAGGCTCGAAGGGCCTCCGCCATCGCGTGCTTCGCCTCCCCGCTCCGAGCATGAGCATGGCAGTGTCACGCGGAAAGTACGCGATGCGTACGCCCAACGTGCGCAATTCGTTCGGTCGGTGAGGTAGGTTGGCCACAAGGAGGTCCTGTCATGTCCGAGCTGTTCGACCGGGTCGACGCGCTGGTCGCATCCCGCGCCTCGCTGCCGCCGCCCGAGGAGCGCAGGCGGCTGCGGAAGGCCCACGGCCTGACAGCGGACGAGGTGGCCGAAGCCCTGGGCGTGCGCCGCGCGACGGTGAGCGCCTGGGAGTCCGGGAAGACGGAGCCGCGCCCGCCGGAGCGGGACGCGTACGCACGGCTGCTAAACAAACTCGCAGAGCTCTACCCCACCTCCCCCAACAGCTCCGCGGCCGCGCAGGACACGGCGGTGCCGGAGACGTTCACCGGCACGCCCGCCCCCGCAGAAGCAGGGAGTGCGCCCACAGCCCCGGCGCCCGAGGCTCCCACCACAACCACCGCCGAGGACCCCCAGCCCCGCCCCACCACCAACGCCGCTGCCGCGTCGCGTCCGGCGCGCACCGTCAGGCCGTCGGCGACGTCGCGCCGACCGGGCGCGAGGAAGGCCGCCCCGGCGAACACCCCGCCCGGTACCGACCCGCGCATGGCGAACGGCCCGCTCGCGGTCGTCGACATCGACGACGACGGCCAGGTGCTGGCGTACTGCGTCGGCGGCCTGATCCTGGATGTGCCCGCGAAGTCGCTGCCGTCCCTGGTCGACTGGACTCTGAAGGAGGCCGGGCTCGGGCAGCCGAAGCTGTCCGGGCCCGGCAAGGACGCCGACCCGCTGCTCGTACTCACCGAGGCCGCGTGCGAACGCTACGGTCTGCCGGCCGCCCTCACCGACGAAGAGCGCCTGACCGGACGGCTGCCGGAGGGCCACAAGGTCATCAAGCAACTGGCCCGCGCGGACTGGAAGCTCACGAGGCGGGGGTTCGGGCCGTGGGCGCGGATCTACCGCCCGGCGCACGGTTCGGAGCGCTCCTGCGTGCAACTGTGCATCCCGTCGTGGCACGCGCTCGACACCCGCCACTGGGACGGCGCCGCACACCTTCCGCCGGCTGAACTCGCCCAGCTGCTCGGCACGTACGCGTCCCGGGTGATGACCCCGCGCGGGTCGACCGCCGTGACCGGCCTGGAGCTGATGACCGCGCTGCACCCGCCGACCCGCGCCTCCGAGCCCGACGAGAGCGGTAAGCGGCACAGCGAACACAACCCCGGCTCGCTGGGGAAGGACCCGGTCGACTGCGCGCCGTGCGAGGCCCCCGACGGGCATCCGCTGCTCGCCGACCTGCCCCGCTTCCACGTCCGCGGCCCGGCGGAGAAGCTGTTCGAGGAGGCCTACGACTGGGCGCGGCCGCTCACCGACGACGAATGCACGAAGCGGTACCTGGTCGGCATCGACGTCAACATGGCCTTCGCCGCCGGCGCCAACGGCCTGACCGTCGGCCTCGGCGCGCCGACGCACGTGAAGAACCCGGCGTTCGACCCGAAGCTCCCCGGCTCCTGGCTGGTCGACCTCTCCCACGTCGATCTGTCCCGCGCGAAGATCGGCAAGGAGTGGGCGCGGCTGGACGGCAGCCTGCTGCCCAGCCCGTTCACGCCGTCCGGCGAGCGGCCGGCCGGACCTGCCTGGTACGCGACGCCCACCGTCGCCTACGCGGTGGAGCTCGGCTACGACGTCGCGCCGATCGAGGCGTGGGTGCGCTACGACAACGGCCGCTACCTGGACGCCTGGTACACCCGGCTGCGTGACGCGTACATCGCCACGATGGCCGACCTCGGCGTGCACGCCGACGCGAGCCCGGAGGAGTTCCTGGCCGCGATGGACGGCTACAGGGACCGCGACCCGCAGCTGGCGATCGTGGTGTCCGCGATCAAGGCGACGGTCAAGGGCGGCATCGGCAAACTGCGCGAGCGTGCGCGGGGTGGCGGCTGGAAGCCCGGACAGCCGTGGCCGGCCCTGAACCGGCCGACGTGGCGCCCCGACATCCGCGCCGCGGTCATCTCCCGCACACGCATCAACATGCACCGCAAGATCGTCAAGCATGCGGCGTTCACCGGTCAGTACCCGGTCGCGATCCTCTCGGACTGTGCCGTGTACGCCGCCGACGGACCGAGCCCGCTGGACTTCCTGCCCTACCGGGACGGCAAGCCCCTGCCGGGCGGCTGGAGGCTCGGCGTATCGCCCGGGATGGTCAAGCACGAGGGCACCCAGACCGTGCTGTGGGGCGAGGGCGTACGCGACCAGTTCAACGCCCCCGAGCTCAACCTCGCCCGGTACATCAAGACCGGCGAGGTCACCGACGTCGGCAGCGGAGAGTAGGAGAGGGCGATGACCTTGTTCGGGGACGGCTTGGACCAGGCGGTGCAGAAGGCGTTCACGCGCCCGATCCCCAAGAGCGCGCCCGCGCAGATGCGGTACCTGGTCAAACAGCTCAAGGGCACCAAGCCGGTTGCCCAGATGCTGCGCATCTCCCAGCGCACCGTCGAGCGCTATGTGAAAGACCAGATCAAAAAGCCCCGCCCGGACCTCGCCGCACGCCTGGAGGCCGAGGTGAAGAAGCGGTGGCAGCCACAGATCCGGGCCAAGGCCAAGCAGCGCGCGGCGACCACCGACGGCATCGTCATCGACACCCGCGCCCGGATCGGCTACACCGCCCCGATCGGCACGACCGACGACGCCCGCCTCCGCCACCTCACGGTCGCACTGCCGCCGCAGTACGCCGCCCGCCTCTTCGACGCCCAGCAGCAGGGCGCCACCGACCAGCGTCTGCAGGAGATCGCCGCAGAAGGGCTCAAGGAGGTCTACTTCCAGGACGGCGGCCGACGAGCCGGAAGCCTGGAAGAGGTCCGCTTCACGGACATCGAGCACATCGAGTTCGACCTGTAACCCCTTGAACGCCGCGCGCCCCGAACCGCATCGGCCCGGGGCCCGCAGTTCCGCGACGGCCGGTTGATCATGCACGCGACGCCGGGTCCAGGGCCGCACGGGCGGCCGCGGTCACGGTGTCTGGCTGTGCGGCACGCCCCGCCCCGCCGCCGGGTCGTCGAGCGCTCGTTGTCGTGGATCATGCGGGCCGTCGGCACTGCCGGGACCACGAGAGGCTGCCACAGTCAGCGAGTCGCTCATCACGTGAGCATCCATCACGCGATGACCCGCCGCCTCACCGGCAACAAGAGCGGCGGCTGGCGAAGGCGCCAGCCACCACGCTGGCGGCAGCCGCTGACCGCCAAGATCCATCTCATCGTCGTCACGCCGACGACACACACACGGCGCACGCGGAGCCCCTGGGGGCATATACGACCGACATTCCGCCAAGAAGTCCGTATTGGCGCTCCCCAATAGCGCTGGGCGGTCAGTGGCTTCCAGCAGGTGGGTCAGGGAGCTTGCCGATTGCGAGGCCGAGCCGCATGTTGATCTGCCACTCCAGCTCGGCGGCCTGCGCTGCCAGCGGGTCCGCCGCTACCTCGTCCTGATCACCACGGGCCTTGATGCGGACGGTGTCATCCGCGATGGCCTTGTACGCCAGATCCACGGCCGCGTCGACTCCGCAGCGCCCGCAGATCCGCACGCACGTGCAAGTACGACCCTGGAGCCGACGCCCAGGTCGCCGTCGAAGTCATTCAGCGGAACTCAGGATGATGATCCAGTTGGCGACTTTACTCAGTGACAGTTGGCCACATGGGCCGTGGAATCCGCGACTCCCCCCAGCGTGGCTGAGCCCGCGGATGCGGAGCTGTCTGGGTAGGCGCACGCTGAGGTTATGAGTGGCAGGAATGCCACGGGTCGGCTAAGGAACGCACTGGGCGGTTATGACTACGGACCATCCGCCACCACCTGCCGAACCGCCTCCGCCGCGCCCGGGCGAGGCGAGACCAAGGCGTGTACATCCGGTGGTCGCGGCTCTCGTCGGCGTTGTCATCGGAGCTGGCACGGTCGGTGCCGTTTGGGCCATTACGGCTGACACCGGGCAGACGGTGAAAGAGACCCCTGTGACCCCTACCCGTGTCACGCCCCGGCCGCCTGCCACGTTCACCCTGACCGGGACGTTCGAGCTGACTGACGGGGTCGTCGGCGATGACGCTGGTGGGTGTAAGGGCGGGGATGGCTATGACGACATCTTTGAGGGTACGGCGGTCACGGTGTACGACGCGGCGGGGACGGTGGTCGCTACTGGCTATCTCGGCGACTCGACGCGGGAGGGTGGCACCTGCCGGTTCAGTGTGTCCGTCGGTGGCGTGCCGACAGGCAGGGGCTTCTACAAGGTAGAGGTATCTCACCGAGGGACAGTGCAGTTGACGGAAGCGCAGGCGCGAGCCGGGCTGTTCGGTGCATCGTTGGGCTGACCGCGGAGCGCCTTGCCGCGCGAATGCGCAACGAACAGCCCAGGGCGCCGGGAGTCCTCCATGTACATTCCGGCCGGATCCGGCTCAGGCGGAACGCTGGCCACGTGCTGCACAGCTGGTGCATGGGTGACTCGGCGACCGCAGGTAGGCGCCCACCGCACGCCGGCTGGGCGTGCGTGACCAAGAGGCACAGGTCTGGCGGGGTGCTTGGGGGACTGGAGGTGCGGGTGGTGGTTTCACCCATCTGCATGTGGCCTTCGCCTGTTCGGCCCGCTACGGCGCCGCGCTGCCCGGCGCCCTCGTCCAGCGCGCCGTCGAGCGCGGGATGACAACGCTCGCGCTGACCGACCGCGACACCGTCGCCGGAACCGTCCGGTTCACCACCGCCACCGCCGCCGCGGCCACCGGAATCCACCCTGCCTTCGGCGTGGACGTCGCCGTCGCCCCGTGCGAGCCGCCGTCACCATCGCGCAGCCATGCCCGCCCGTGCTGCACGAGTTCGCCGACCGGGACCTGGTGGTGATGCTCGGGCCGGCCTCCGAACCGATGCGGCTCTGTCGGCCGGGCGCCCGGACAAAGCCGAGCAGCTCCTCGTGCCGTGGCGGGGAGTGTGGCTCGGGCGCCAGGGCACCGGGCCGGGATCGCTGCGTCTGGTGGCGAGGACCGTGGGCTTGACCGACCAGCAGCCGGCCCCGCGCCGCGGCAAGGTCCTGGAGGCCCCCGGCCGCCCGCGAGGTGAGCCGGCCTCCTGCCGCCGCCGCTGCTCGCCCACGCGGCTCTGCTCGCCGAGCTCGCCCGCCTGGTCCCGGCGACGGCCCGGACGGCCGGGAGGTACCGCATCACTGATGCCCGCTGGGGGCCTCGCTGGGGAGAGCTTCGCACGCCGCCGGGGCTCCTGCCGAAGCCAGGAGCGCGAGTCGATGCGGCAGCGCGCCCGGACCCCGGACTGAGCGGTCACGCAATACGTGGCCTGCGGCTGGCGGGCTGCTACGACCGGCCTCTCCGCGCCGGCGTAGCGACCGTCTGCGTCGACGCGGATTTTGGCGGTGAGGATCGGTACCGGCCCAGGGGCGGGCATGGGGTGAAGATGAATGACCGGTAGCCGTCGAACTTGGTTTACGCGCTGTTGGGCTGTCAACGAAGGTCCGGCGGTCAGTTATGTGGTGGGCGAGTCCCGGTGAGGTCGGACAGGGCTGGCTCGCACAGTCGTACGGTGCCGTGACTGCAGCCTGGCATGCACCCTCACCGGCGCACGAGACTGTTCAGGTCTTTATGGCCGATGCCCGGTTGGCAGAGCGCGAGCCAGCCGTGGTCACGCATAGGAGTTGTGGGGCCGATGTGGTGGGGATCGACGGACAGCCGACCACAGGCAAGACTCACGCCCGCCATGTCCTCATTCGGGAAAGCGCCGTCGGCCTGAGGGTTGAAGTCGGTTTCGCCAATGCGGAGTTCTTCCTCAGGGAGCGGATCGCCGGTCCACTCCGGGCTGCTTTCTGCTGCGTATCGCCGACGGATACGGCCCTGGTGGGCGACCACCCAGACGTCGGAACCCGCCGCCGAGTCCTCGTAGAACATCTGCGCCTCGCCACAATAGGCGCTCAGCCGTTCCACCGCACCCATCCACTCATCCCACTCGAGGCCCACCAGATCGACAAGGTTGCCGAAGATCAGCCGCCATCCGTCCAGTTCAGGCGTGACGAAGGTGGGGAGCGCACCCTTGCGAAACGGCAGGTCCTCCACGGCGGCGCCCTCCTCCAGCGTGACCGGGAAGCGGTCGTGCAGACCGAGCGCCTCGAATAGCCCTTCGTACGCAGCACCGGGCACCGCATACCACCAGCCGCCAGGATCGAGAGGAAACGGCTCCTCGCCGGCGGACTTGAGACGCGCGCGGCGCTCCAGGAGCAGCCTGTCACGTGCGTCGAGGCGGTCGATCAAGCCGATGGCGATGAGCTCGCCCAGCCTGCTGTGGGTCATGGCCGATGATCCTATGCAGCCACGGCGAACAACTGCCCACCGGGTAGCCACTGGTGGCGCGGCCCTACACCGCCCGGGCGAGGCTGACGGTCCTGGACCGCCGGCACCTCGTCCTCCTCCATCGCGCGGAGAATGAGGGAGGCCAGCGGACTGAGAGGACGGGCTCGTACGGCACCGTCTGTTCCGGACACGCGGTCAGTGGTGAACCGGAGATGACGGCCCGCATCAGCATCGGTGCGGGCCCCCGTCCCCACATCGACCGCCGGCAGCGAGAGGGACGAAAGAGCCGACGTCCCGCGCATCTGCGCCGGTCCCGGGCAGCCGGACGGCCGACTTCGAGAGACTTGGTTGTGCGTCGCCCCGAAAGTGAGGCTATCCATATCGCCGCGATTTGGGGCGGGCAGGCGACGGGACATGGGCTAAGAGGCCCTGACAGAAT
>NZ_KQ948001.1 GCF_001513975.1 Streptomyces curacoi | reverse complement strand
CCTCTTAGATTCGTCGGTGAGTCTGAGGACGACAGGGGGAACCATGAGGAAACCGACCAGCACAGTCTGCCGTGTCACGACGGCGTGGCTGATTGCCTTACTGGCGGTGATGGGTCTGGTGACACCCACACACGCCGAGCCCGCAGCCGACGAGGCTATGAAGCCGATCCCCAACCGCTTCATGACCTGGAACACCAACGGGCAGGGACTCGGCACGCCGGAATCGATCATGGAGCAGGTCAGGCGATTCCGGCCACAGGTGGTCGCGTTCCAGGAGTCCTGCCAGGACGAGGTGATCGAGGCCGTCAACCGGCTCAGGCAAGAGGGACTCGAGTACCGCTACCGGCGTGGATTCAGCGCCGTGCACCTCGGATGTGAGGCAGGGCTGGGCACCGGGATCATCTTCGCAGAAGGCACTTCGGTCAGGGCGCACAACCGGAAGGGTTACAGCGAGGACGAGGGATGGCTGGAGGCGCGTGGCATCCAGTCGTTCACGACGAGGATCGACGGCCAGTGGGTTCGCGTCTTCAACACACACCTCAGCGCGCCGGGGCACGAAAGGCTGAGGCAACTGCAGGCCAGGGAGCTCGCGGACGTCACACGGCCACACCCTCGGGCACTGGTTCTCGGCGATCTCAACACACGGCCGTGGATCGCGAAAGTCATGGAACCGATCTGGTCGGCCGGGTTCAAGGACGTCGACCAGTTCTGCGGACCGGTCGCGGATCGCCGGTGCAACAAGACACTCCCGAAGACCGATGACGCCAAGTTCGACTACATCCTTCACCGGCGTGTGAACAGCGGCGGCTGCCGCCTGCACACCCCCACCGAGGACCACCGGATCGTGATCAGCGATGTCACCCTGGCTGATGTCCCTCGGCCAGTGTGCACGGTGACCTGATCCAGGCGTACCGGCGCAGGGCCGACGGGCTGAGCACAGACCCGTCGGCCCTGCGTCGCCTACGTGGACGGTCACGGTGTGGGTTCGTCAGGGGCCCCGGGTGCCCGCTGCTGTGCAGGTGCCGCGCCCCGCTGTGATCCCCGGCCGGGCGTCTTGCCGCTTCCGGCACCGTCAGCCCTCGACGTTGATGCCGTAGTCCGTGGCCATGCCCGCCAAGCCGGTGTCGTAGCCCTGACCGACAGCACGCACTTTCCAGCCGGAAGCATGCCGACGGATCTCCGCGACGTTGGAGACGGTCTCGCCCGAAGTGAAGGGTGCTGGCTCGAAGGACAGAGTGGTGCCCGAGGGCTGGGTGGTCTCCGTACGCCATCTGGAGTGGTGGTCGAAGACGGCCGTGGGCTGTGCTTCGAGGTCGATGCTGGCGATGACGGCCACGGTGTGGATGTTGTCTGGGATGTGGGGCAGGTCCGCGGTGACCGTGTCTCCGCTGGCGCGGACTCCGTCTTGGGTGTGGTGGTTGCAGCAGACGAGGTCGTGGTCGCTGTGTACCTTGCCGCGGCTGGTGAGGAGGACGGCGGAGACATCGATTGGCGCGCCGGTGGTGATGAGGCGCACCGGTACGGATTCGGTTGGGAGAAGGGCGTTGGCCCCCTTCCCTGGCAGGTGCTCGGTGCCTTCCGGCGGCCTGGGTCACTGTCGGCTGCCTCCGTGGCGGGTGCACTTGCGGGCAGACTGGTGTTGGTCAGAGCGGCGAGGGTGCGTTGGAAGAGCGGGCAGCCTTCGGCTTCTCTTTCAGGCCAGGGCCGGGTCAGGTGTTGAGAGCCGGAGTGCTTGGTGTGGGGGTTGTCCGAGGGCTTGGCGTAGCTGCTAGTAGCGCAGGCTTTTGACGGTTGGACGGGGGAGTTGCCATGGCGGCTGGGCTTCTTCGGGCTGGTTGATTCGCAGGTCACTGTCGACGGCTGTGCCGTCGAGTGCAGAAAAGACGCGGTGGGTGAAGTCGCAGCCGTCGCCCGACAGGAGAGGGGCCCGGCGTTCCTGCTGTGCGGGTGCGGGCTCTCCGATTGCGGTGTACGGGGCGCCGAGGTCGGCGCCGGTCCAGTGGTTGGCCGCGGCGGTGGCGCACTGGGCGAACTGGATAAGGGCGGGCGGGGTCAATGACGCGGTCAATGGGTGTATCTGCCGTCAGGATCCAAGTCGGCGAACCCCGACAACGTGTCCGTGCACTCCCGGATTCACACAACCGACTACTTCGCGTACGTCAACGACTTGATGGCCGGCCCACGGAATCGCAGCGAAGCCATACACGTGCTCAGCCACATACGCAGCAGTTCGACGTGCCAACGGAGGGGGCACTGACGGGTTCCTCTTCCAGTACGGCTACGCGAACTGGTTCTCGGAACCGGCTTTCGTGCTGGGGTTCACGCGTCAGCTCGGGGGAGGGGAAGAAGGGTCGGTGGACGAGTACGTACCGATCCAGTTCGAGTTCCAGTACCGCCACGGTGTCGGACTGTCCCAGCTCAAGAGCCCGAACTCCTGGTGGTTCCGTGGTGGCGATACCTCCTTCACTGAATGGCTCGACACCGGGCTGCGTGATCCTGTCTGGGACGTCATCCGCAAGAAGGGACCGGTTGCATTCGACGTCGCGGAGGAATTCGTCTGATTGGTGCGCTGAAGATGGCGAGTGTGGCGAAGGGCATCAGTGAGGTGCGCACAGCAGAGGACTTGGTGACCTTCCTGTGCCTGGCTGCCTAGGGACGTGGCGTTGATTCCGCAACGCTCGAGCTGCCGTTCGGCCTGAAGTGTCACTGCCTTTGCCGTTTTCCTTTTGCTCCGCGGCCTACCAGGTCGCCTGTGAGCATGCATGGTGCCGCCCCTTGTATCGCGGACGGTGAACGTCGGCGTGGTCAGGAGGTTCGGGTGGTGGCTTGGTCGGCGAGCCGGGCGAGGATCTTGGTGGCGGCGGGGGGAAAGGGCGCGGTGTCGAGCGCGGCCATGGCTTGTCGGTGTCTGATGGCGATCATGTTTTCGACGGTGGTGCGGGCACCGGTGTCGGTGAGGATGGTGCGGATCTCGGTGGCGGTTTCCTCGGTGAGGTCGGGATGGCCGACCAGGCTCCGCAGGCGTGCGGTCTGGGCGGGGTTGGCGTGCGAGAAGGCCAGGGCGAGCAGGGCGGTGTGCTTGCCCTGGCGGAGGTCGTCCAGGCAGGTCTTGCCTGTCTGTGAGGGGGTGCCGAAGGTGTCGAGGAGGTCGTCGCGCAGCTGGAACGCTTCGCCCAGGGGGATGCCGTAGGCGGTGCAGGCGTCCAGTACCGGCTGGGAGGCGGCGGCGAGCAGGGCACCGAGGTGCAGGGGGCGTTGCACGGTGTACGTGGCGGTCTTGTAGTGGATCACGGTCAGTGCGGTGTCGAGGTCCGGGGTGGGGGTGCCGGTGGTCAGCAGGTCCAGGTACTGGCCGGTCATGATTTCGGTGCGCATGGTGTCCAGGCAGTGCAGGACGGTGGTGCGGTGGGGTTCGGAGATGGGGGTGGTGTGCAGAAGTTCGTCGGACCAGGTCAGGGCGAGGTCGCCGAGGAGGATGGCGGCGTTGGTGCCGAAGCGCTCGAGGGCGTGAGGGTCGTGGTGGTTGTGGGTGGTACTGCGGTGCTGTGCGGTCAGGGTGCGGTGGAGGGTGGGGCGTCCGCGGCGGGTGTCGGAGGCGTCCATGACGTCGTCGTGGATGAGGGCGAAGGCGTGGAAGAGTTCCAGAGAGGCGGCGTCGCGGGTGACCGCCGTGGTGTTCTCCGCCGGGTCTGTGACAGCCAGTGGCAGGCCGGCGTCGTTGTTGAGGATGCGCTGCACGTGGCCCAGCGCGTTGGTGACCGAGGCGACTGCGCCGTGTTCGTCGTAGGTGAAGCGGGTTGTGGTGTCGTCCGGCGCTGTGACGCTGGTGCGGTTGCCGTGGGCGTCGTACTCCTGGCGCCAGACCTCGCCCCCGGACAGGACCGTTTCCACGGGAAGGTGGAGACGGTTGTAGCGGGTCCGGGCGGTGGTGCCGTCGGCGAAGTGGACGGCGGTGAGGTCTGCGCTGTGCTCGTCCCACTCGTAGCGGGTGGTGTTGCCCAGCGGGTCTGTGCGAGCCAGGAGGTTGTCGTGCCGGTCCCGCTCGCTGAGGGTGGTGTTGCCCAGCGGGTCGGTCTCGGCGATGACCTGACCGCGTGCGTTCATGCGGTAGGTCGTGACGGCGCCGGTGGAGTCGATGTAGCGCGTGGTGTGCTCGGCGCGGTCGTACTCCAGGCGGCAGGACATGTAGCCGTCCGGGCCCACCGTCTGCACCACGCGGCCTGAATCGTCGTAGATGTACTGGTACGTGGACTCGTTGCGGTCGGTCCAGGCGGTGACGCGGTCCTCGGCGTCGTAGTCCAGGCGGAACGGCAGTCCGCTGGAGTTGGTGATCCGGTCCAGGTTGCCGGCACTGTCGTAGCCGTAGGAGACGATTTCGGTGGGGCCGTTGTCGTGGCGCAGGCAGAGTTTCGACGGCTTGCCCGAGTCGTCGTCACGGTGGATCTCAAGGTGGTAGCCACCGCTGTGCAGGATCGAGTGCGGGGTGCCGTCGTCGTGGCGCTCGATGCTGTAGCTGTTGCCGTTGCGGTCGCTGACGTCCGACAGCCACCACAGGCCGTCCGCGCTTACAGCTGGATCGAACAGCCGCGTGAGGCCCGTACGGGGCTCGATGACGACGAGCGCGTAGGAGTTCCCCTCCTGGATGCAGGTCAGCGGTATTCGCGCGCCTTCCAGGGGAAAGACCTGGTCGCCCAGCATGTCGGGTTCACGGGGGAACATCAAAGAGGAGCCGTCGGTGCGGTGCCACCAGATGCCGCCATCGCCGCGCTCCAGGCGTTCGTCGAAGGTGGAGGCCCAGCGTCGGCCGAAGAAGCGTCCGTGCCCGTAGGACGACAGATGGGTGCGGGTCACCGTCAGCGCCAGAATGCCCGGGAGTTCGATGTCGTCCTGGGCCAGGAACATCTCTCCTGTCGCCATGTCGATCGGATCGCCGCCGAGGCACTTGGCGTCGGCGGCACGTGCCTTGGCCGACAGTTCGCCCGGGGACAGGTTGACGTTGGAGCCGGACTGATTCCACTGCTTGCCACCCGGCCCCTGCTTGTTGACGCCGACGCCAGGGCTGTTGCCGTCGGCCTTGGAGTCAATGCCCTTCAGCTTGTCGGTGAGGGAGTCCTCGTTGCGCTTGTGGTTCTTCGAGGTGTCGCGCAGGTTCTTCGGGATGGTCTCGCCGGTGTGCTTGATGATCCGTTCGACGGCCTTCTTCATGCCCTTGGTGGCGCCGTCCACGACACTGTCGATGCCCTGGGTGAAGGGGTCCTTGCCGCGGGTGCGGCTGTTGGCGCCTGCCGCGCGGTCCAAAGACCCCGACAGGCGGGTCAGCGACGTCTCGCTGAGACGGCCCAGGTTTCCGGCAGTCTTGTCGTACTCGGCGTGGTCGATACGCATCCGGCCCGCGCCCCCGCCCCCACCGGCCGGGCCGGCGGAGCCGCCGCCTGCCGAACCGCCGGCCGAGTTCAGCTGCATCGCGGCGGCGCCCTTGCCTCCGCCGCCGGAGCCCTCGGCCGGGGAGATGGCGCCGGCCGCCAGGTCCAGCACCGCGTCCGTGACCATCTTCTCCAGCTTGGCGGCGACCGGCTCGGTCACCATCGCCATCACCTGGTCGACGATCTGGTCGGCGGCCTCCTTGATGATCCGGTGCACCACCTCCCGCATCGCCGCGATCTCCGCCGCACCGATCAGCGCCGACAAGCCGCCGGTGACAAAGGCCAGGCCGATGGAGACGCCGACCGAGGCGGCCATCACCCCCAGCTCGACCTCGGCCTTGATCTTCATGCCGTAGATCACGTCCGCGACGACATCCATCGCATCCGCGAACAGGCGTGCCACTTCCGGAAGTTGCTCCAGGTGCGAGGTCTTCACCTTGCCCCAGTGCTCCTGCAGGGCCTCCACCGCCCAGCCCTCACTGGAGGACAACAGACGGTTCACCGCACCGACGGCCTCACCCGCACTGCTCGTCGAAAGCGTCCGCGAGCTCGCGCATCGCGTCCGCCATCTCGCGGTAGTCGTCCTCATCGACATTCGGCCAGTTGATCCCGATGAAGTCCAGGATCTCGTCCAGCCAGCCCGGCAGAACGTAACCCAACCCCCGTCAACCTCCCCCTGAGCGGTGCCCGCGACGACACCTAATTGATCACTGCAAGTACGAACCCGACGGTAACTGATCACACCGACAGCAGAACGAGGGCCTCTCACGGGGCTGTCAGGCCCGGGCCAGCATGAACGTCGACCGTATGAAGAGTGCGAACCTCACCCTCGGCTGCGTAGCCGTCTGCTGGCGTCGGCTGACGGCACTTCAGCGCCGCAACTCGTAGGCGCCGGGGTCCGGGTCTTCGAGGAGTGCCCCGACGGCTCCCTCAAGGAGCTGTTCGGCGAGGCCAAGACCAACGCGGTGACCGCCTTCTGGGCCGCCTCGCGCGCTTCAACAGTGGGGAAGACGAGTGAGTACCACCATCACCGCCGGTGCTTCGTGCTGTTCCTTGCCCTCCAGGTGGGACCTATTACGCCGTAATAGCTGAGCCTGCGTCACAACGATGATCCTGCATCTGTACGACGTAGCCAGGTCGCACGGACATGCTGGGCGCGGCTTTTACGGCCAGTCGTCGTTGGGAAAGTGACTCCGCCCGCTTCCGCGACACCTACACCGTTGCCTTGGCCACTTGGACGGCGTGCAGGGCGGTCTCGATGTACCAGGGCGGCCTCGATGTACCTCTGGAGGCTGACGAGCTGAGTGGGAGTCCGACATTCCGACGGCACACCGTCCGCTCGCTGGGAGGTCCACGCCCCGGATCTGGCTGGCAGCGCACCATGCTGCAGGGCTCCCCCATGTCACACCTGCGCTTCCGTTTGAAGATAGGTGACGCCGCGGCGGGTGAGCAGGCACCGTAACGCCTCGCGGCCGATCTGGATGACGCGGCCGTGTGAATCCCGGGCTACCACACTCATGGCAGCCTCGGTCGTCGCCGGGGCCCGTCCGCTAGGTGGTGGGGGAGGCCGGCAGGAGAGCGGCCGCGGCGCGGACGGTGTCCTGGAGCGAGTTTCATGGATGCCGCTCGGGCCGGCCTTGCTCGGCCCAGCATGTTGCGTTGGCTGCGTGCAAGCGAGACGCAAGCCGACGAGGAACCGCCTGGGGGTGGTGTGCGCGCTGAGTTCGTACCGGGTGATGGGCTGGACGGTCTCGGCGTAGAACCAGAACGGGGTCACGTGGGCGGGGCGGAGGTGTTCGTACTCCGAGGTGGCCTGTTCGCGTGTCGCGTCCGGCTGGCTGGTGGGGGAGGGCGGTGCGGCGGGGGTTGGGGACGACGGCTGGGCAGTCCGTTCGCGTCCAGTTGCAGCATGGCGCGCAGCTGCCAGTTCGGGTATCCGGTGATGCCGCCGGCGAGGAGGAGCGCGGGGGCGGTGGCGTTGTATCGGGCGGGCGCCTTGGTGTAGTGCAGCGGGTGGGGTGGCGGTAGCGGGAAGCCGTTGACGGTGATTGCATCGAGCAGGTCATGCGCGAGGGCCTGGGTCTCGGGAGGGCCGGTGGGGTAGGTGCACGGGACCGGGCCGGGCGCCGGGAGTTCAGCGCGGGGTGTGGGCGCAGGGGTCTGCTTGATCGACGGGTCGGCTAGCACGCCGCTGGCGGTTAGCGCGTTCAGGCTCGCGTCGGTGTGCGCGTGCGTGGCCGGGAGGTGGGTGGGGTGTTCCTCGGTGGCTTCCGGCTTCCGGCTTCCGGCGGCTGTGCTCGGAGTGGGTCGTCGGGGCATCGGTCAGCGGTGTCAGTTCGTTGGTCGCTGGGGTCGGCGTACGAAGCCGCTGGCCGGTTCCGGGAGGCTGCTGTGGGGATCGGCGGGGGTGGCCGCACTCCTGTGGGCGTGCGGTGCACGAGGTGTCGGGTCGTGGCGGTGGTGAGGGTGTGCGGGACCTTCGTCCTGCTCACCCTGCCGGCCGCCTTCGCCGCTTCGTCGTGTGCTTCGGGCATCTGCGGTTGCCGCCCTGCCGGTAGGGGCCTGGCGCATGGCGTGGGTGTGCCGGACGGGCTGGGTAGCGGCCGGCCCGAACCGGGCAGATGGGCGGCGCGGACGCTGCCGGGGACCGGGGCGTGCTCGCCGGTGTTGCACGCCGGGGCTGGGGGGTCTGCGTCTTGGGGGTCAGCCGGTTGAAGCGGGACGTCCAGCGCGTGGTCCGGCTGTGGCTCGAAGGCTCTCGCAGCTTTTCTTCTCGCCCATCGCGCCGCAACGGGTCCGGCCCTGCCGCCTATGCGGCGGGGCCGGAGCCCAACGTCATGTGTTTTCTAGCAGGCGTCGATGTACCAGACGGGTCGCCAGTCGCCGTGTGCGTCGGACGAAGGGGCGCCCGGGGTGGTGTAGATGAGCTTCTTGTTCTTGTCGTACATGCGGGCTTTGGTCCCGGCCGACTGGTTGTTGTACCAGGAACCGCCGCTGTTCAGCCCGTCGGGGATCTCCTGCATGTAGCAGTCCTTGAACTTGAAGGCCAAGTCCTTGAAGTTCGCCTTCTTGTAACCGCAGAAGTAGTACTTCGGGCAGTCGGAGGGCGCCGCGGTCACCTGTGACTGTGCAGAGGCGGCAGGGGTGAGCATGCCGGCCAGGCCGAGTGTCGCGGCGGCCGCTGTCAGGCCGAACTTGTGAAGGGTCCGCATGAGAGGTCTCCAATCTGACGGGAGCCGTCGGCTCGGAGCCGATGGCGCCATCCGAGCCTGCCCGTGCGCCTCCCTTTTCGTCGTGCGCAGGCAGCGCACGGTGCTTGGCGTGCAGCGCACATCTCGATTGACGTGGAAGCTTCTTTCGCCGGCGTCAGCAGCGGCCGGACACTCTGGGTGACCACCAGCACCATCAATGACGCCACGGGGAACTGTCATGATGACCGTCCTGGACACCACCTGTCTGCCGCCTGCCGAGAGGACGACCGCCTGGGCGGAAACCACCGCGCTCGCCTTGGTGACCACCCGTTTGAGGTTCCCCGACCCAGCGAACTTCGGGGCCCGCATAGCCGCCATGACGCTGGGTCCGGTGCAGTTGTCGGCGATGTCGTACGCACAGCTGGTCTCCTACCGCTCCCCGCGACTGATACGCCAGTCGGACCCGGAGCTGTATCAGATTGCTGTCATCACCTCGGGGCGGCAGGGCATAGAGCAGGCGAGGCGCAGCGCCCTTCTGGGGCCCGGTGAGATCGTCTTGTACGACAGTTCCCGGCCCTTTACGGCGTCTGCGGAGGGTCCGGGCAGTTGTGGATCCCTGCTTCTTCAGTTTCCCCGGTGTCTGATGCCGCTCCCCGATCACACGGTCGCCCCCTTGTGCGGAACGTCCCTCGGGTCGGCGAGCGGGGTGGGGCATGTCCTGCGCCAGGCCCTGACCAGCCTGACGGAAACCGATTCCGACCTCAGCGCCTACGACCGGCGCAGGCTCGGCTCGGCCGCTATCGATCTGGCCGCGGCGGTCATCGCTCACCGCGCGGACCGGGTGTCCTCGCTGCCTCCGGAGAGCCGGGCAGCGATGCTGTTCCACCAGATAACGGCGTTCATCATTCAGTGCTTACACGATCCCGGCCTCAAGCCGGCTGCTGTCGCGGCGGCACACAGCATCAGTCCGCGCTACCTGCATCGTGTCTTCCAGGTGCACGGAACCACTGTGAGCGACTTCATCCGGCAAGAGCGGATGGCCCGTTGCCGAAAGGACCTGGCGAATCCTTCGCTCCATGCCACCCCCGTCAGCGCGATCGGAGCCCGCTGGGGATACCCGAAGGCCTCCGATTTCAGCCGGGCCTTCCGTACGGCGACAGGTATGACACCTACCGAGTACCGGCGCATGTGCGGAACGGGATGACCCTGGTGCAGGGGAGGACGTGCTGCGGCACACGGGCACGCCCGAACGGTGAACCCGTTCGGTATTGCCTCGTCTCTGTCGTGGTTGCCTTGTCGCTGTCGTATTCGGGGGGGCAGGGGGCGGACGTACCTCCGGGTGAAACCGTGCACCCGCTCGCGGGTCTTTGCGACGTCGGGTGGCAGGCCGAACGCAGCGTGGACGTCTCGGCCGGATGGGTTTGTGGCGGGCCTTTACCTGAGTGGGTAGTAGGGCCGCGGCGACCTGGACAACGTCAGCGACGCGGTACTCCTGCGCCTGTGCCCCGCCGCAGGCCCGGGCCGCCTTGTGGGCCGACCGGAGCGGCTTCGCAGCGGCTTCGCCGCGGTCCCCTCCGCACTGGTGCCTTCGAGCGTCTCGTACGAGAGCAGGGCCTCGTCCAGGTCCGTGGTCGGCCACACCGGCAGGATGGGCGGACCGACGTCGGCGGGCACATCCAGCAGGACGTGGCGACGCTGCACCTACGGACGCGGCTGAAGGTCCAGGGAAGCCCGCCGCAGGGTGGGTCAGGATGTCGAACGCCGCGTACGTCGCCGGATGCTGGTCGGCGAGCTGCTTCGTGCGGCGGGGGCGGGTCAGCGCGTGGGACTGCACTGCGGCGAAGTTGATGTGCATGCTGCCGTCGTCGGCGGCGGCGTACACCACGGGCCTTGCCGTCCGGGATCACGCTGGGTGGCAGGCTCATGGCGGCCACGGCCAGGTCCATCCAGAGCGCGGTGACGTCGCGGCCTCGCGGACCTGGCCGGCGCCTTTCCCGGCATCGCCTCCGCGGCCAGCGAACTCGGTGAGCACCTTGTGCTGGACGGGGAGCTCGTCGTGCCGACGAGGGGCGAGTGCACTTCGGGGAGTTGCAGCGCCGTGCTCGCCGCCGGGGCCACAGCCCAGTCCAGACTGCGGCGAACACCCGGCCTACGTGATCTTCTCTGTCAGGTTCAGCGTGTTGAGTGACGCTGTGTCTGATAATTGATCTTGCGGTGGGTCGGGGTGAGTTGCCGGGTGCGGCGTGGGAGCGGACCTGCTGGCCGCGGCTTGTCTCGGGCAGTGATCGGGCCGCGGGGTGGGGATCAGTGCTGGT
The DNA here is from genome assembly GCF_001513975.1 of Streptomyces curacoi. Lineage (GTDB taxonomy): Bacteria > Actinomycetota > Actinomycetes > Streptomycetales > Streptomycetaceae > Streptomyces > Streptomyces curacoi. The sequence continues at coordinate 22,271 of NZ_KQ948001.1, read as the reverse complement.
GGCCGTCTTGGTGTCCGGGTTTTTCGGTGGGGTCGGTGCTGCTGGTGGGCGTGGTGGGCTGGGGTGTCGGATGGGCGGGTGCGTTGGGGCCGGTGGTGCTGCTTCCTGTGCTGCCATGCCCTTCGTCGGTGCCCTTCTCGGTGATGGCATCGCCGTGGCTGTGGCCGCCTCCTGGCTCGCTCACGCTGGGGGCGAGGTGGCGCAGGCCGGCGAAGGTGAGGGCGGCGGCGACGAGGACCGCCAGACCCATGAGACCGAAGATGCGCCGCCACGGCGTCTTGTCCTCTTTCAGGACGTAGGCGACGAAGGACAGGACGATGCCCAGCGGGATGAGGACGGAGCATCGGTCGGGGAGATCGGCGAAATGCTGCATGCCGCCGCTGAGCATGCCGAGGCCGAAGGAGAGCATGGTGGAGGTTGCGAGCATGCGCAGTGTCTTGCCCAGTGCGGGTTTCTCTGACGCCAGGACGATCTCGTTGAGGACGGTTGCCACGAGGAACACCGCCACGCCCGCCCCCGCGATCATTGAGTAGCGGGTGGGGTCCATGGGGTGGTGGACGACGGCGCCGCTGATGAGTCCCGCGCCCACGTAGTAGCCGACGTAGCCGAGGTAGCGCCATGACAGGGGCGGGGCTTTCGGCCTCCTCCGGCTGTGCGGGGCGGGCGACACAGACGGGGCAGGGGCGGTGGCGGTAGTGGATGAGGAGGGCAAGGGCTGGCCTTTCGTGGTGAGGCTGGACGGCAGGGCGCACAGGGCTTGGCGCCCCTGGGCGCGTTGGGGCGGCAGGAGGCCCGTTGGCGAGCAGGTCAAAGCGGGGCGGGGTGGAAGAGCGCGCCCGGGCCGGCCCTGGGCTGGGGCCGTGGCGGGCGCCGGCAGGGCGCCGCCGGGCATGGCCGAGCAGCCAAGAGGCGGGCGGGGGCGGGTGTGGGTGATGCCGACGGATGGACGGCGCGCGCCGGCTAAATCCGTAGAACCGTTGAATCCGGCACCGAGGCAGGCGCCCGTGGGACGGCAGCTGGCGCGGTGATCAGCCTGACGGCATGGGGCGGCGGCTGGACCGCTTCCAGCGGAGCCTCGCGTGGGGCGGGCAGGTCGACGCCTTGCTGAGGCTGTCCGGACACGCACTGGTGAGCCGCATGATCGGACCCGGGCTCGTCGTGGTGGTCGCCGGACCGTTCGTCCTCGTGGGAAGTGGACCGGTGGTGGCTGTGCTCGATCCCAGCGGGCTCTTGCGTGTGCACCGTCACCGGGCCGGATGCCCCCGGGTGAACATGGCCTGCGGCGCCCTCTGCGCTGACACCGTGTGTGTACACAAGTGCGAAGAGCAGCGTGGCCAGCCCCAGCAGCCGCCACGGACCCGCTGCACGAAAGCGGGACCGCAGCATGCCGAGGGTGGGCCGGGCCGCAACCATGCCGCAGAGCATAGCCGCAGCCGGAAACTACGACCGGTCACCGGCTTCCCGGTGGAGGGATACAGGCGAGGAGGTGTCCGGGCCCACCGATTCACCCGGCGGTGGTGAGCGGTCCTGCCGCCGTGCCGCCCACTGGCGGCGTAGGCCCGTTGCGACACCAGTCACGCCACGTGACCGTACGGTGGGCGTGTGCCCACAGGCATTGCATCGAGGAGCCGCCCGGCCGGGCGGCTGTTTGTGCTGCTGGTCCTGGCGGTGCTGGGCGGAGTCCTGGGCATGCACGCCCTCGCTCCCGGTGGAGCACCGGATGCGCACACGATGGTGACGGCTCACCCGGGTGACGCAGAGCATGTGAGCGCGGGCTGCTCGCACACCGGTGAGGGGTCGGATCACCTTGATCATGCGGAGGGGACGTGCGCGGCGGCCGGGATCGGCTCGCTGTACGCGTCGCCTGCGCTGGTCGAGGCTGTGGCGGACGTGCCCGTCGTGTTCGTCCTGTCTGTTGACGTGCCCGCGTCGGCGGAGAACGGCCGGGCGCTGCCCGGCCTGTCTGAGCTGCAGCTTCTGCGGTTACAGAGCCGCCCGCGCGGCACCAGTGTCCCGGCGATGGCCGGTGAGTGGTGCCGCGCTCGCGGACACCCTTGGATCCGTCAGTCCTGCGCGGTCTGTTGTGGTCGCGCGTGAAGGAGTTGCGCCGATGCGCAGCAAGCGTTCCCTCATTCGCCGTACCGTCGCGGTTTCTGCCGCCGCCGTACCGTCGCGGTTTCTGCCGCCGCCGTACCGTCGCGGTGACTGCGGCCGGCGCGGCCGCGCTCGTCCTGGCTGCCTGGGGCGGCAACGGTGACAGTTCGGCGAGCTGCTCGGCAAGGACTGGCCTGAAGGCTGACAGCGCGGGGCGGGCGCTCAGTGTGCCCGCCTCGCGCGGGCGTGCCCACTGTGTGACCGGGAGGCGCCTGCGGGCGGCCGGCCCCGGCACCGTCCACGAATCCACCGACGCCGTACGCATCCGCCCGGTGCTCCGCCGGCTTGTCGCAGCACAGGATCACCAGTGGTGGAATACCCCCCAGGGGTATATGGTTGGTGTGGGGGCCGGGAACGGGCCACACTGGACGGGAATGGGGATGAAGGTCATGGACCACACCGCTCACCACGCCGGCACCGTGCACGACCACGCCGCGCACGAGGGTCACACCGGCCGTGAAGGCCGCGGCGGGCCTGCCGGAGCGTCCTGGAGTACGGCGGCGAAGGCGACCCTGCACTGTCTGACCGGGTGTGCCATCGGCGAGATCACCGGTATGGCGATCGGCACGGCCCTGCTGTGGGGCAACGTCCCCACCATGGCGCTGGCGATCGGGCTGGCCTTCCTCTTCGGCTACTCGTTCACGCTGTTCGCCGTCCTGCGGGCCGGCCTGAACTTCAAGACCGCGATCAAGGTGGCGCTGGCCGCCGACACCGTCTCCATCGCGGTGATGGAACTCGTCGACAACGCGATCATCGCCCTCACTCCGGGTGCGATGGACGCCCACCTGGACGAGGCACTGTTCTGGGGTGCGCTGCTGGGCGGCTTCGCCGTGGCGTTCCTGGTCACCACCCCGCTCAACAAGTGGATGATCGGTCGCGGCAAGGGCCACGCCGTCGTCCACGCCTACCACTGAACTCACCAGCAGCCGCCGAGCGGCCGGGAGCCCCTGCCGGGGACTCCCGGTTGGCCCGGGACCAGGTGAACGTCACGGCGTGGCCGGGCGCGGCAGCGGACGTTCGCGCTGACGGCGGCGCCCGTAGCGGGTCATGCCGCGCGGTTTGAACACCGACAGGGCGGCCGCGGTCACCAGCGCCACGACGGCGGCGGCCGCGTCCGCGATCAGCTGGATCCGCATTCCCTCCAGTTCACCGCCGGCCAGGGAAGCCCGGGCGGCGGCGTCGGCGAGGTGGCCGGCCGGCTGCATATGGACCAGCAGCAGCACGGTGGCGAGCACGGTGATCAACAGCTTCGCGATCACCCAGTAGTGCCGCCACAGACCCCACACCGTGCCCAGCGACTGCACCACACCGGTCACCAGCGTGAGTCCGGCCAGCGGCACGATCACCGCCCAGCCGGTCAGCTCCATCGCCACGTACGCTCCCCGGACCGTCTGGGGTGCGGAGCTGACCAGCCCGGCCACCGCGAGCGCGAGGAACGCCGCGACGGCGCCGAGCCAGCCCAGGGAAGCGGTGACGTGCACCGTCAGCGCCGCTTTGCGCAACCACGCGGGAAACGCGCTCACGGCGTATGCCCGGCCATGCCGCCCCCGGCCAGGTGGACGATCACGAACACCGCCACCAGGACCACGGCCACCGTCGCGGAGACTTTCACCCACCGCGGTGCCCGCTCATCGTCGGGCACCTCGGGGCGAGGGGGCGAGCCGGACATGGCGACCTCCAGGGTTCGACGCGCAGACCCGATTTTTCAATACACAGTGTCTCCAGCGCGGCAGAGTGTAGCCAGTCGGCGACATCCGTATCCTTGAGGGGTGCCGAAACTGTGGAACGAGACCATCGACGCGCACCGCCAAGCGGTACGTGAGGCCATCCTGGACACCACGACCGAGCTCGTTGAGGGCGGCGGTCTGCGCTCGGTGACCATGTCGCAGATCGCCGAGAAGACCGGCATCGGCCGCGCCACCCTGTACAAGTACTTCTCCGACGTCGAGGCCGTACTCCTGGCCTGGCACGAACGGCACATCCAGGGCCACCTGCATCATCTGGCCAAGGTCGCGGACCAGCCCGGCACGGCCGTCGAGCGCCTGGGGGCCGTCCTCGCGGCGTACGCGGAAATCGCGCGCCGGCGCCACGGCGGCGAACTGGCCGCTGTCCTCCACCAGGGCGAGCACGTCAGCCACGCCGAACATCACCTCGCGCAGCTGATCCAGGGCCTGATCGCCGAGGCGGCTGACAGCGGCGACCTTCGCAAAGATGTTCCGCCCGTCGAGCTCACCCAGTACTGCCTGCACGCGCTGACCGCCGCAGCCGGCCTGCCCTCGACATCTGCCGTCGGCCGGCTCGTCGACGTCACCCTGCACGGCCTGCGCCCGAACGCCTGACCTCGGCCGCGCACCCGCACCGCCCGTTCGGGCCCGCTGCCCCGGGTGCCGGCTGTCCTGACAACCGGCAGGCCGGGGACAAGCTCCTCCGCGACCGCCTCCAACGCACCCCGCGCGTCACCTCGGTGAGCGCTCACTGCCTGCTGCACCAGCCCGCCGGCCGTGGAACCGAGCACCGCCCCCGTCGTCCTGGACGCCACTGACGAGATGCCCCTCGCCGTCCCCAGCTGCGATGGACACGCCCCACTCACCGAACTGCAGGCGAGCACCAACCTGCCGGAATCCGCAGTCAAACGACCTCTGGACCGCCTGCGGTCCACCGGAGTCCTCTACCAGGACGTGCAGTTCGACCACGAGCTTCTAGGCCACGACGTCGTCGTCAAGCTCTGGCTCACCGTCGCCCCCAGCCTCCCTCGGCGACGTCGGCATACCCTCGCCTTCCATCCCGAGGTGCGCATCGCTGCAGCCACCACCGGCCATTGGCCGCTGACGTGGAACCGGCGCGAAAACCCCATCACACGATGGACAACGAAACAGCCTCAAACCCTGTCCATGACTTGTGATTTCGTAGGCCCATGACCGGGCCTGCGGGCAGCTGCGTCACCGGTCGCGCGAGGCGACGCCCAAGGGCCATTCCACCCCCTCAGCCTGCACCTTGGCGCCGCCACCCTCATATGCCACCGCAGCCTCACCAACTGAAATGGACTCCTGAGGCACTGAGTTCAGCGGGCGGCGCGCTCCCGGGCAGTGCGGCGCAGCCCGATGAGTTCGGCGACCGCCTCCAGCCAGCGGGCCACGACCTCGTCGCCCTCCACGGGCTGGGCCACCGACGCGGCCGCATCCAGCCAGCCGCGCACCAGGTCCGAGGCCGTCGGCTCGGGCAGCAGCTCCGGCAGCCGGGCGGTGTAGCCGGTGCCACCGCTGCGGACGGTCCTGCCGAGGAATGCCACCGAGCGGGGCTGGACTCCGAGGCGGTCGAGCGTGACCGCGGCGCCCACGGCTCCGTCGCCGAACAGGGCGCTGCGACGCGGGCCCCGGGCGCCGATGCCGTAGCGCAGGAGCATGGCGACGTCGGCCTGCGCTGACTCTTCGTCGGTCTTGCTGGGGTTCATCGGTGCTTCCGTTCCGGTCATCGCACGGTGACCGTGTAGATGAAGTACGCCGGGTCGTTGCCGGGGCTGCCCGTCGCGGTGCGGTCGTCGCCGTCGGGGCAGTCGCCCAGCACGCAGTAGCTCATTTTGATCTTCGTGGTGCCTGCGGCAACGGCCTGAAAGGTGAAGGTCTGCGTACCATCCCCACCCCCGTCGGCACCGCCGTCGCCCCCGAAGTCGTCCTTGCGGCCGCCCTCCTGGCGCACGGTGGCACGGTCGGGACCGGGGCGCACGATGCTCCAGTCCTGGCCCATCGAGGGGTTGGCCGGGAGCGTCAGCTCGAACACATCGCCCGCGTCCACCTCGATGGACCGGTCTTCGGCCCCGAACGTCTCGGAGCCGAAGATGCCGCACCCGGACAGCATCACGACCGTCAGCGGCAACGCCAGGGCGGTGGACAGGCGGTGGCTGGGCTTCACAGGGATCGGCCTTCCGTTCACTGGGCGGGCAGGTGGACGCCGTAGGCGTCGGGCAGGTCCTTGTCGGAGGCCTTGTCCATGTTGCCGTTGACGAAGTCGTCCTCGCTGACCCACGTGGTCGTTCCCCAGGGGTTGTAGACCTGCAGCATGTCGCCCTCCTGACCGATGATCATCATGGAGTGGCCGACCCGGTCGCCGTTCTCGTCCTCGCCCTCGACGCCGATCGGCACCGGTCTGCCCTCGGCGACGGCCCGCTGGATGTCGGGCAGCGCGTCCCGGCGGTCGTCCGCGCTCCGGATCTCCTGGAACTCGTACTCGCCGCCCGTGTGCGGACTGATCTCCTTGGTGGAGATCTCGGTCTTGCCGTCGTTGTCCATGCCGTCGGGTGTCGAGCCGAAGGGGAAGTCGTACGCGTCGTTGCCGTCGCCTTCGTCGTGCATCCGCAGCTGCTCCTCGCGCAGCCGCTCCCGAAAGGCGCCGGGGTCGTCCTCCTGCCCGGACGGGCCGCCGGTGAGTTCCAGGGCGTACACCGGATCGACCATGGCGCGCCCGGTGACGACGGTCGACGGCACGCAGGTGTTGCCTTCCTGCGACCACCTCTCGCCGTTGAACATCTGCTGGTCCGTGTTCTTGTTGGCACCCTCGTAGGGGCCACTGCTGTGGACCCCCTCATCGGCCATGCTGTCCCCGGCCGTGGTGACCGGAGTCAAGTGCCGCTGCAGCCAGTCCGGGTCCTTGCCGTGGATCTTGTCGCGGAACTCGCCGACCTCCTTGACGTCGTACCCGGCGGCCAGCGCCTTCACCAGATAGGCCCGTTCCTGCGGGGTCTTCGCCTCGGCGAGCATCCGCTCGAACTCGGCCTCCTCGCGGGCGTCGAGGCGCTCCATCGCGCGGCCCGAGCGCTCCAGGTCGTTCGCGGTCAGCAGCTCGTTCATCTCCGCCGGGCCGCCGGAGCCCGCGATGTCGGCGAGCACGAGGCGGTCCGCGGCGCAGATGTTGTCGGTCTTCATCTGGCCCGCCCGGGCCTCGGACGCCAGCTTGTTGAGGTCGCGCGCCGCGGCCCGCGCCGCGTCGTCGGCCACCTCCGCTGCGGTGTGCATCGCCTTGGCGCCTGCGGCTGCGATGCTGCGGGCCCGCAGCCGCTCCGCCTCCTCGGCGTCCTTCTCCACCATGTCGTCGAAGAAGCCGTCCTCACCGCCGAGCATGCCGAGCGCCTCGCGCAACTGCTCGCGGCCGCCTTTGTCCTGGGCCTTGGCGTTGGTCAGCGCGTCGGCCAAGCGGTACAGGGCGCCGGCCGCGCCGCTGAACGCCTGCTCCATCTGCTCGGCGGAGCGGGCCGCCGCCATTACCACCTCGGACGCCCGCGCCCCGGTGCTGCCCACCCAGGCGTCGGGCAGACCCTCGCCCGCGACCTTCAGCACCCGCCGGTGCACGTCGGCGACATCGTCGATCTGTTTGCGGTAGGTCTTGGCGAGACCCTCCAGGACCCCGGGTTCACCGACCGGCGCCAAGACGCCCAGGGCGTTGTTGATGGCCCCGACCAGATCGTTCTTGCTGCCGGCCGAGGAAATGGAGCCGTGATACTCGGCGAGCTTCTGGCGGCGGTCGGTGGTGGATTCGCCTGCGTCAGGCATGACGGTGCGGCCTTCTGTCGTGGTGAGGGCAGGAGTGTGGACTCGTACGCGCTACGAAGGACGCTCAGCCGAAGTCGGACAGGCCGCGCGGCGGCGTCCCGGACGCGGGCATGGTGCGGTAGCCCGGCACGGGAACATCCCCCGCGGGCGCGGGCATCGTCGACACACCCTCACCGCCGGCCGCACTCATGCCCCGGATGGAGGCGCGCTCGGCACCCTGGTAATTCGCCTTGGACAGCCGCACCTTGTCGGCCAGTTCGTGCAGGGCGCTCTCCAGGACCTTGGCCTCTGCCTGCCAGTCACCGGCGAAGTTGTCGTAGGCGGGACCCGCGTCGGAGCCGCCGAGTGCGTCCCAGGTGTAGCAGGCGGTGTCCTTGACCGCCCTGGCGATGGCACCGACGTCGTCACCCGCCGTGTCGAGTGCCTGCGCCTCACTGTCCATCGCGCTCGTCTGCAGACGATAGCCCCCGGCGTGCCCTTGCACGGTCATGTCCGGCCCCCGCTTTTGATGATCTTGAGGGCGCAATGTAGCAGGGGACGGTGGCATGAACACAACGACCTTCACGCCCCCGCGCACAACAGCGGGCTGAGGACCACGACCAACTGACGAACACCGCGACGCACGCCGCCCGCAGACCCGGCAACCGGCACAGACGGCGACACCGCCCACAACGCTGTGACGCCTACTCCAGAGCCCGGTAAGAGCTTTGCCTTCGTCGACTGGCCCTCGTCACTTCCGGCCGCAGGGAAGGGCAAGGTCGGCCGGCCCGAAGGATAGGGAGAGCGCAGGACCTGCGGATGGACGGGGGGAGACGGTGGCGGGCGCGGTTCTACGCCGTCGCGCCACCGCTCGCCGTCGCGGCGGTCCTGCACGCGTGAGGCGTGGACCGCGTCGACGACATGGGAAAAGCGATCGGCGTGCTCGCCGTGCCGCTCGGTCTGCCGCCGCTCCTTTGTCACCGCTTTGCGCCTCCAGCAGAGCGCAACGGGTACCGGTGCGGCACCGGAAGACACGGCTGATGCCTCAGAGGAAGCGATACGGCACCAGTGAGAGGCGAGGACAGAGGTGTGGCGGCTGAACTACCCGCACCCGCTGCCGACTGCCTGGTCCGCCGCCGACCCCGAAACGACGGTGGACTGGGTGTGTGATGCGAGACCCGCTGCCAGCGGCCCCTCGAACGGAACGGATCGATAGGCCGCCGGACCAGAGGGACTCGAAGGTTCAAGGGCTCCGGCAACGACATCCAGGAGGCCATCTTCCACCGTGTCCCCCCACGACCCTGGTTGCCCTGGGCGAGCCCGGCTACGGCAAGACCATGCTGCTGGTCCGGCTGCTCCTGGCGCTGCTCGACCCCCCACACCGCGAACCCGGCGGTGCCGCGCCGGTCTTGTTCGCCTTGGCATCCTTCGATCCGCTGAGGCAAGATCTGCACACCTGGATGACCAATCAGCTGATCCAGGACTATCCGGCACTTGACGCCCGCGCCCCCGGCGGTGCCCTCGCACCCGGCCGACGGGACCATACGCCGGCCCGAGCACTGGTGGAACACCGCCTCGCTCTACCGCTGCTCGACGGCCCGGACCAAGTGCCCGATGCTCTCCGACACCACGTGTTGAACTCGATCAATTGAGGTGTTCAACGCCAAGGCGCCACTCGGCCTGACCAGCCGCAGCGCCGAATACCCTCAGGCCCCCGCCCAGCAGACTCACTGAGCTCCCTTTGGCCCGTACCGACCGACAGTGGAATCACACCCCAATACCGGTACACCAAGAGACCTGGCCAATAAGCGGATCCGTGCGCCCTCGACCCGGCTACGCGATGGGCATCCGATCCTGCGCGTAACCGTCACGGAAGCGCGGCCACAACCCTTCATTTGGCCGGCAAGCGTTTGAGTTAGCCCCTTGAAACCTGTCCCAGGGATCAACGAGCCACCGTTCCAGTCAGATAGTAGCCGGCGCCCGACGAATTGGGTGGATGCGCATGCAATGCCGCATCATGCTGTAGAGAATTTGATGTGACGGGGAAATATGGGACGCGGTCAGCCAGAGAGCATTGACGAGAAACACCAACGCTGCCTGGAGGCCTACGTGGTGAGGGCCCGCCCCGTGGAGGAGCACTCACTCGCGGCTGACTGGGATGCTCTTCTGGCGTTGACCCAAATGAAGATCAAGGTCTGCTTCAACGATGGGGAAGTGCAGAACCGGTATGAGCTTCCGCCCGAGGAGGCGGTCGAATCTGCAGCGGCGCGCCTCACGCCGATCCTTCCGGAGAAAGAGAACTGCTTCTATATGAAGGCGCTGGCAGCACTGGGCTACATCTGTCAAAAATCGCCACAAGATACGAAGTGGACACGGGCTGCACGTGCTGAATGGCGGACAAGGGTAAACCCCTCCACGCGTGAAGACGCCGACTACTGGGTCATGGTCCCTAACACAGCCACAGGTGAGCACCACGATCTCGACGCCCACAGGCTGGCCATGGCTCGGATTTATGGCGATGTGGTGCACCACGATCCGGAGCAGCGACAGGAAGGCGATGCCTTCGGACTGCTCGACCCGTTTCGTGCGGCTGCGCCACTTGTTGCCTCGTCCATGGTCAGCACGATTGAGCTACTGAACCACATCCGAGCCCTGAACGAGACTAATCTTTCGCAACTCCAGCAGGAGATCTCCGAAGAGCGGGTCGCCCTGAAGTCGACCGTGTAGGAAGAGACCACCGAGGTGTTCTTCGCTCCCGTCGGGGCAGAACCCCCATCCCTTGCGAGCGCCCCGACGCCCGAGGGGTGGCTCCCGCTGAGCAAGGCAACGGACCTCTCGCTCTTCCAACACCGCTTCGCGGAACAACCTCTCAACACGCAGCGTTCACCGTCCATGGAACTCCCATCACCTGAAGAGATCGAAGCCGCCCGCTCATCCAAGAGCGGCTACAGCAGAGCACAGCTCGCCGCCAGGGGGCGTCCCATGGCCTCCACCGAAGGGGCGGAAGGACGAACTGACCGAGCGCTGGAAGGCCGCACGCAAGGACGGCGCACCGCCACCCTTGCCCCGTCCGACCCCGGCCGACCTCGTACAGGAGACGCTCAACTTCGGCTGACCCGACGACAGCGGTCCGGACAACCCCGCGGCCCGTCCCCGCACCGTTACGCCCACCGCATGCCAATCCTCGACAGCTGCTCGATCCGTTCCGGCGAGAGCGTCGCGGCCCTGCTCCGCTGATTCCCGATCCATGCCCCGAGCTTGATAGACCGCTCCTCCTGCTCCTTGCCGTCGCTGCCGATGACCATCCGCTCGACATGCTGCCTCGGCACGCGAAGATGCCCTTCACGCCCGTAGAACTGCTTCGCCGCCGCCAGGTTCAGCGCCCACGTGTCGGCCTGTGTACGGCGCGGTCGCGGCTTTTCGTCCTCGGTGGCGGGCTGGATGCCGAGGACGTGCTCGCACAACCACTGCTGGACGCCTGTGAGTTTGCCCCAGCCGAAGCGCACCGACCTCACCCACCGCCCAAGATCCTCGCCCTGGCGTACGACGTCACCCGGCTCAGTCGGCAGCGCACCGCCTTCCTCCAAGTGCAGCCGGGTGTGATTGGGCGTTGGGGTGGCATTGGGTGGGCGTCAGCGGGCTCGTGATGTGGGTGTCCTGGTAGCGGGGTCCAGGACGGGTTTGTGGTCGCTGTCATGGGGTGACCAAGCAGCTGTTGTGGTGTGGCTAGCAGGTTGGTTGCTGGCTGTCATGGGTTTCGCTGTTCCTGTGTGAGGGGCTGGCGGGGTCGGGTGGGCTGGCCGGTATGACGGTTCAGGGGGGTCCGGCGGGTGGGGCCGGGGCGGGGTCGGCTGGTGGTGTGCCGGCCGGGGGAGTGCCGTTGGCGCGGGGTGTGGTGGTACGGCGGCTTCTTGCGGTGGATGGGGAGGGGACGCTGTCGCGGCTGCATGTGCGGATCGCGGCGGAGCTGGCGGGTGTGTCGGAGCGGACGGTGTGGCGGTGGCTGGCCGATGGGCGCCGGGGTCATGTCGGGGCGCGGCCGCGGCAGGACGGGTTTTCGCTGAGTGACGCGTTGTGGGAGGTCCTCGCTCAGGCGGGCGGGAACGTCGCGGAGTTGCGGCGCAGGATGCTCCGGGCTCAGGAAAAGGGGGTGTTGGAGGGGTGGGGTGCGCAGTGTGTGCCCTCGCTGCCGACGTTGCACCGGGTGATCAAGCGGGATCTGGGGGCGGGCCGGGTTCTTGAAGTGGCCCGTCCGGCTGGGGCCCGGGTGGGGCTGGAGCCGAGCCGGTATGACCGGGCGCTGGCGGATCTGGGGCTGGTGGACGGGGCGGGGGGTCCGCTTGTTGTCGATGGTTCGCCCGCCGACGTGCCGGTGCCGGAGGGCGCCGCGGATGCGGGTGTGCGGGGCGGCGGTGTGCGGTTGTACGTGCCGGGGGCTCGGCTGGTGTCCACACGGCAGGTGGCCGCTGTGGCGGAGGCTGTGGGGCATACGGTCGCGGCCCGCGGGATGTGCTGTGTGTACGGGGATACGGGCCTGGGGAAGACGGTCGCCGTCGAGCAGGCGTTGCAGCTTCTGCCCGGCCGGGTGCCGGTGTGGCGGGCGGTGGCCGGCGTGGCACCCGGTCTGCCGCAGCTGCGGGCCTCGCTGTGTGAAGCGCTCGGGCTGCCGTCGGGGGCACTGCCGCACCGGGCCGGGCCGGCCAGCCAGGCTCTGACGCGGGCACTGGCCGAGCCGGGTGTGCTGTTTGTCGATGACGCCCAGCGGCTGACGCCGCCATTGCTGGATTGTCTGCGGCAGTTGTGGGACGCGCCGGGCTGTGCGGCGGCGCTGGTGCTGTGCGGGGCGGGATGCGAGCGGGCCCTCGCCCGTGCTTCGGCGCTGCGCTCGCGCGTGCTGACCTGGCACCAGGTTGGCCGGCTTGATCCGTCTCAAGTGCCGCAGACGCTGACTCTGTTCCATCCGGTGTGGGCGCAGGCGAACCCGGAGGACCTTGCGCGGGCGGACGAGCAGATGGCGCGCGGCAATTTCCGCACGTGGGCGAAGATCACGTCGCATGTCTACGCGGCCCGCGAGCGCGGCCCCGCAAGGCGTGTGGACCGGGAGCTGATCGAGCAGGCCTGCGCGCGTCTTGGCCCCTACCCGTGACGGTCCGGAAGGCGTGTTCATGAAGCGGACGAGGACGAAGGGGCGTGGCGTGGACGGGCAGTCGCTGCCGCCGCCGGATGATCCGGCTGGTGTTCTGGGTGAGGGTGCCTTGACGGCGTTGCGGGCGCCGGCGGTGCGTCGTCTGCTGGCGCTGCGCGCCGAGCGGCGGCTGTCGCGGGAGCATGTGCGCCTGGCCGGGGAGTGCCTGGGGGTGTCGGAGCGGACGGTGTGGCGGTGGCTGGCTGAGGCCTCCCGGTCGCCCCGGGCGGCGATCCGCCCCGGGGAACGCAGCGGTGAGCGGTTCGAGGTCACCAGGGAGATCCGGGTGCTGCTGGCGTACTGGCACGGCAACGCTTCCGCGGTCCACCGCCAGTTGGTGGCCCGGGCCCAGACCGGCGGCCGTGAAGAGCAGCCGACGGCGGCGTCTGACTCCGCGGCTTCTCCCGCGGGCGCCCCGCCGGCTGCGGTGCCGTTGCTGGACCCGGTGCCGTCGTTGTCGACGTTCCTGCGCGCGGTGCGTCGTGATCTCACTGCGGGGGAGCGGGCCGGTCTTGCCGCGGGACCGGATGCGGCACGCGCGCATGACGTCTTCGGCAAGCGTCCTGCTTCCTGGCGCAATCACGTGTGGGAGGCCGATCATGTCCAGGCACCTGTGCTGGTCGATGCCGACGGTGACCTGGTGCGCCCGTGGGTGACCTGGTTCATCGACACCGCCACCAAAGTCATCACCGGCACCGCGGTCACCCCTGGCGTTCCTTCCCGTGCCTCTGTGCTGGCCGCGCTGCGCGCCGCTGTGCTGCGTGAGGAGCCCTACGGCCCCGCGGGAGGGACACCGGAGCAGGTGCGGGTGGACCGGGGCAAGGACTTCCTGTCGACCACCGTCACCGCAGCGTTCGGCACGATGGGCGTGACGGTGAAGGACCTTCCCGCTTACAGCCCCCATCTCAAGGGCACGGTGGAAAACCTCAACCGAGCCGTTGACCGGATGCTGTTCGCGGCCCTGCCCGGCTACACCCTCACCCCCACCAAGCCCCGCTCCGGCCGGCGACGCAAAGGCGTGGGCAAGCCGGAGACGTCCGGTGCCATGTCGTTTCAGGACTTCACCGCGGAGGTGCTGACCTGGACACACTGGTGGAACACCGAGCACCGTCCCAAGGCGCTGTCCGGCCGTACGCCGCTTGAGGCATGGCAGGCCGATCCGACTCCCGTCACGGACGTCCCCGCCGCCGACCTGTGGACGTTCACTCTGGAGGACGACGGCCGCCCGCGGAAGCTGACCAGCCACGGCGTGCGGTGGCGCGGGCGCACCTACATCGCCCCCTGGATGACCGGACAGGCCGGCCGTACCGTCACCGTGCGCTACATGCCGCACCACGATCACGAGATCGACATCTGTGACGCGAGCGGCAAGTATCTCGGGCCCGCGCACCTCGCGGACGCGGCCACCCCCGAACAACTCGATGCCCTGCGCACAGCCCGTGCGGAGCGTGCCCGGCGTCTGCGTGCCGAGGTGAAAGCCGCCGAGGCGCTGCGCCGACAGCGCTTCGCCCCGGCCACTACGGCTGGGCCGGCCCAGAGGCTGGGAGCCATCACCTCCGCTCAAGCCGGGCACGAACTGGCCGCCGTCGAGCACACCGACGCCTCGAAGCTGGCGATGCCGGACGTCATCCCGCCCGCCGCGCCCCCGGCCGACTGGCGCACCCCGGCTTCCCTGGCCGCGCTGACCACGCCAGGCCCGCCCGTCCGGCACCCGTACGGCCGTGACGGCGCTTACGCCCCGGACGGCCCGGGCGGGCGGGCCGCACGTCCCACCACCGATGAAGACGGAGATGCCTCGTGACCGCGGCCACCTACCAGTACGTCGACCTGCCCGATGCGTCCGTGGTCACCACCCGCGCCCTGCTCACTGCCCGGGAGAACATCACCGACACGGTCGCTGCCCGCGCGATGATGTGCATCCATGGCGGCGCCGGCTTCGGCAAGACCCTCGCCGTCAACACCTGCCTGCGCGCACTCGAACCCGGCGAGGACGTCCGCAAGATCACCTTCCGGGCCCGGCCCACCGCCCGCGCGGTGCGCTACGAACTGTTCACCGCCCTCGACCTGGCCGGCGAGCCACCGCGCCACCCCAGCGAATTCGACCGCCTGCTGAAAACGGCCCTGGCCGAACGCCCCCGCACCTTCCTCGTCGACGAGGCCCAGTGGCTCAACGGGGAGGCGTTCGAATACTTCCGCTACCTGTGGGACGAGCCCTCCACTCAGCTCGCCATCATTTTCGTCGGCGGGGAGGGATGCCACACCGTGCTGCGCCGCGAACCGATGCTTTCCTCCCGCATCTTCATCTGGCAGCACTTCACCCGCCTCACCCCCAGCGAAGTCCTCGAGGCCATCCCGCTGTTCCACCCGATCTGGGCCGACGCCGACCCCGACGACATCACCTTCGCCGACAGCCACGCCGCACACGGCAACTTCCGCGCCTGGGCCCAGCTGACCGCCCACACCCGCACCGCCCTGGCCCGCACCGGCCGCCCCCGCGTGGACCAGGAGCTGCTGCGCTGGGCGTTCAGCCGCCTCGCCTGACCACCGCGTTCGCCATGCCGTTCGCCGTGCCACCACCCGTCACCGTGGTCATCGACCGCCATGACGACGCGATTCACACGCACACCGCCCTGGCCGCCCACCATCCGCTCTCCGGCCGGATTACCCTGCACCCCGGCCCGGGCACCACCAGCGAGACCGGCCTCGCCCACGACCTTCTCGCCGCCTTGGGCAAGCCGCCCCTGCTCCCGGGGCGTTTCCCCGGCGGCCGCCAGCCCGCCTGGGAAGCCGCCACTGCCTGGATAACCGCCCTGCCCGTCACCCGGCTGACCGTCCTGCGCGCCCACCGCCTCACCGCCCGCCGCACGATGCGCCTCCTGCAGCTACAGGCCCTCACCGGTATCCACCTGACCCTGGTCTGCCACCGCCCGCACCTTTCCGCCGCCCTGCACCAGGCCCTGCGGACGGCCGACTACTCCCTCACCGCCGACTTCGAGGCCGCCCGCCGCCACTACTACGGCACACCTATCGCCGAACCCCCGCCCCCAGACGAGCCCACCGGGCCGGCCAGCCGATGGCTCACCCTGCCGGCACTTGACCGCCTCGTCTCCTACGACAGCCCCCGCCCCTGCGCCACCCCGTGCACCCCGCCCCCGATCGCCTGGCGGCACCGCCCACCGCCCGCTCCTCTCACCGCGCACACCGCGCAACGCGTCACCCACCGGCTTCACACGGCGACCGCACATCCCCGCCTCGCCGCGGCTCTTGCCACCGCGCTGTTCACCGGCGCCTCCCTCCAGCAACTCGCCACCGCACGCCCCCGCGACTACGACGACGCCGCGGCCACACTCGCCCTGCACGACCGCGCCCGCTACACCGACGGCTGCGCCGCCCACCCCGTACCGCCCTGGGCAGGCGTCTTTTTGCGGGCTGCGGCCTGCTTCACCCGACTTGTATCCGGCGAGGACCAGGAGCTGCTCGCCGCGCTAGGTGACCGTGGGCACCTGCTGCGCGTAGCGGAGACGGCCAGACTGCGCCCGCCACAGCCGCCCGCAGCCCGCCGCAAAGGCCCGGTCGGCCGTGTGGAGTGGGACTGGCGCGAGCGGCAGGAAGCTGAGAGGTACGAAGCGATGCCAGCCAGTCGCGTCAGGCCCTCCCGACGCTGAACGCCCTGACGTGGTTACGCGACGGAGCAGGCTCAGCCGATCGAGAAGTCGGCGAAGTCGACGTCACTGAAAGAGACCTGCAGACCATGGGCCCGGCGACCCCATTCGCGAAAGTAGGCGTGCCCCAGCGCACGGGCGAGTATCACCGTCTGCTGCTGCTCGCCCGCGCCGGCATCCCGGGCGGCGAACAGCTCGCGGGCTACCTCTCCCGGCAGGGCCTGGGTGATCCACCGCACCCGCGGATCGTCCGAAGACCCTGCTGGCGCGGCTAACCCGAATCGCGCCCGGGTATGGAAGACGAAGCCTTCTGCCTCGGCCTGGGCACGCCGACGGGCCCGTATCCGGGGCTGCCACCTAGCCAGCACCGCTTCCTCAATCGCCCGAACCTGAAGCGGACCCGGTGGACGACGTGCTCCCGACTTCTTCGTTACCCACCGCTGCACAGTGCGCTGCGACACCCCTAGCACCGTGGCCACCCTCCGGGTGGAACCCCGGTGCGTCGTCAGCAAAAATCGCAGGCGGGCCTCAGCGCTTGAGGGAATGGGCCGGGTGCGCAAAGCGCGCTCAAGCCCCCGCTCGATCTGTCCCACGTCCGCCTCCCCAAGCGACCAGCCGGCACGGCCGGCGCCCCACAGTCCGTAGCGTCAGTTCTCCCGCATCGCCCGCCCCTGTCTGCCAGTTTCTGCATTCTCGGGACAGCGCCGGCTGACGCAGGCTACGAGCCCCTGGGGAGCACGGAGACAAGCTGGCAGCGTGGGTCAGGACGGACGTCGCCAGCGCCCCGGTGCTGTCCTTCGGACGCCGACCGGGAGCCCCAACATGAAGCACCCTGGAGCCAGGTGGAATGACGGCTATGGACGTGGGATCCCCTGCACCTCTTCGTTCACGCCAGCGGCCGACAGACCCTGCCCAGGGGCGGCGGAACAGGTCACAGCCATGGTGTCGCGGAATTCGCATGCTTCCAGCCATGTTGCGGCCTACCGTTTTCGCTGTGACGACAGATGCATGGCATGTGCTCAGCCGCTCCTTGCAGACGCTTCGCGAGGAATTCGACAACACCTACGCCCGGTACAACGGCCTTGCTGCGCCCGGGTCGCCAGGCTCTGTGGAACTTTGTGAAGACCGTGGTCTGGCGGGGGAGTGGGGGACCCGGCCGGTGCATGACGCGCATCTGGCCGCGATTTCGCCGGTCATGGCTGTTATGGATCACCTCGACAGCCTCGGTCTGCTGTTCACGTCGCCTGGCGGTCTGATGGCATCGCACACGGTTGCCCGGGGCGCGCTCGACATCGCAACCCAGCCCTGGTTTCTCCTTGAGCCGGGCATCGACGCCCGCGAGCGGGTCCGTCGCCATATGAACTACAGACTGCAAAGCCTGAAAGAGCAGTCACTCATGGTTGCAGACCTTGGGGCATCACCCGATGCCCAGCGGCATCTGCAACATCTGCGAGAACGCACCGAGCAGATTCTGCGTGCCGCCAGACACCACGGGTTCTCGGTCAAGGGAAAGATCGCGGATAAGTTCAGACCCTGCTACCTGGGCTCGTCACCAGCGCCCAGCACCACAGGCCTAGCTGCACAGATCGTTGCCCCGGGCGGCAGCCCTCTGGGCACTCTGTTGTGGCGGGCTACCTCAGCCGTCGCGCACGGGCAGGCTCATGGCCTGATGATGTTCTGTGCGGACGCGCCAGGAGCCCCAGGCACCGGACCCGAAGATCACTTCGTGTATCAGCAACTGCAGTTCAGCCCTCAAGAGGCCGCTCAACGCTGTGCGGGTGCTCCGCTGGCCACCCTGTCGATGCTGCGACGCCTTTACGCCCACTGCGGTTGGCCAGCCGACAACCTCGAGAGAGCCGGCAGCGAACTTGCTCGGGCTTGGCTGCACATCAGCGGCATGGCACGAGCAACCGCCGCCTGACCCCTAATGCTCTCCTCTGGGATGTCGAGGGCTCTGCCAGGAGGCAGTACCCGCTTGTAGCGGACGTCTTCACCAAGCGTGTCGACTGCCTGCCGCCGACCGGTTGCACGACGCTGACCGCTTCCCGCCCAGCGGCGCTCACGCCCATTCCATGCCCAGCTTCCGTAGGGCGTCCCGCTGGTCCTGTGCAAGCCGGCCCCTTCTCGATTTGGTGTTCGATACCCATACGCCCAGCTTGACGGTCACGGGCTCCGCTTCGCCGTCGACGGTGATCTCCTCGCTGTGGCCGCGCGGGACGGGCCGGTGGGTGCCTTCCCGCTCCACCCACTGGGTGAGGGCTGTCAGGCCGCGCTGGAAGGCCTGCTGTGCCTTGTTCGGCCCCTTTGTCGCGCGCTTGGCCGCTGGGGCGGGAGGCGGCGTCTGGAGCGGTTTGATGCCGAGCGCTGTGAGTCGCTGCTGCTGCTCTGCGGAGAGTTCCGTCCAGTTGCGGCGTTGCTGTTGGAGCCATGTGCCGATGTCGTCGCGTTCGTAGAGGACGCCGGGGGCGATGTCGGGCAGCTGGCCGTCGGGTTCGTCGGCGGCGAGGTCGGCGAGGATGCGGTAGTGGCGTTGCCAGTTGAGTGGCCAGGGGCAGTCCCAGTCGGGGTCGATGGCCGTCAGCTGCGCCGCACGCTGCTCCGCCCGTTTCGGGTCTTTGCCGAGGCCGTTCTTCGTGCCTTTGCGTCGGAGGTTGGCCATGTGCTGCCCGACCGGCACATCGATACCGTCGGCGGGGTCGGTCCACACGGCGTCTTGGCGGGGGGCGAGGTGTCCGGTGGCCCGCCGGTACGAGCGGAGCGCGGCGAGCTTTGTTTCCCATGCCTCTTCGCCGGGCTCCCACACCATCCCGGCCTCGGGCGCGTCCAGCAGTTCCTTGCGGTGCGGATCGAGCTCACCCGCCCGCAGCGTCTTGCGCTGCTGGTGCACCCACCGCCCAAGCGGGAAGTCCTTGGTGACGCCCACCTCGACCTCGGTGTCGTACGGGACGGCGTGCAGGCCGGTGATCTGGTTCTCCCTGCGCCAGCGCAGCAGGGCCTGGTAGCCCTCCAGCCAGGCCAGGGACTCGGGCCGGTAGACCCGGGTGCGGAGGAAGGCGGCGATGGTGGCGGCGTCGCGTGGGCTGGAGAAGTGCAGCAGCGTGGACTCGGCAGCGCCGTCGTTGTGCTCCTGGTCCTCGCCCTCTCCCTGGCCGCCGGCCCCGATGATGTGCCCCTCCTCGTTGCGCCGGACGTGGATCTTGCGCTGGCCGTGGGTGAGGGCGCGGGAGGCGAGCTGCTCGACCAGGCGCTCATCGTGCGAGCGCAGGCCCTGAAGGACGGCTACGAGGGGGCGGAACGAGGCGCTGGCGACCATGTCGGTCGGGTCCTCTCCGGGCTGGAGGAAGACCGGCACGATGATGCGCGCGACCTTGGTGGTGCCGTCGCGGTTCAGCCTGAGTGCGCGGCCGATGTTCTGCACGATCTCGACCTGCGAGCCGCGAGTGTCGGCGAAGCAGATCGCCTCGACTCCTCGCTCGCCGGTGATGTCCACGCCTTCCCCGAGCACCCGGACCGAGGCGAGGAATGCCCGGTGCACGCGCCGGTTGTCCGCGTCGATGCCGTTGGCGAACTGCCGCAGCACCTCACGCCGCTCACTGACGAGGTGGTCGCCGCACAGCCACGCCGCCCACACCCGGTCCGGCGGGACGTGCCGGCCGGCCTCCAGCTCGTAAAACTCCGCGTCGATCGATGACTTCGGCAGGGCCTCCGCCTTCGCCAGATCCTCGTAGGAGACGTCGTTCACGTACAGCTCTGCCGCCGTCTCGGGCAGCTTCTCCGCGAACGCGGCGGCCTCCTCCACCCGCTGGTGGAACGTCATCACGGTGCGCAGGTTCCACTTCGCGGCGTGCTCCAACAGCGCCGTCTGCAGGAGCGCCATGCGCCGGCCCCGCAGCGCCTCGTCCGACTCCCCGAAGACCGGGGAGGGGTCGCGGATCTCCAGCACGTCGATCTCGAACCCGGCGAGGATGCCCCGCTCGATCGCCTCAGAGAGCCCCAGTTCGGCCAGCCACGGCCCGTAGGTGGCGGAGTCCTGGCCCATCGACGCGAGCACCAGTTCCTGGCCGTCCGCGCCCTTCTGAGGCCGGGGTGAGGCGAGGATGCGCGGGGTCGCGGTGAGGTAGAGCCGGAAGTCGGCGGGGATCCGCTGGTTGTCGTGGATCGCGGCCCACGGCCGACCAAGATCACCTGCGGTTCCGTGGGCTTCGTCGATGATGGCGAGGTCGAAGCCTGCCATCTGCTGTCCGTAGAGCCGCTCTCCGCCCGCCAGGGCGGCCTCCAGCGGCCCGCGGACCTTCCGCTGGCCCTCGGGTGCGTCGATGTCCTCGCGGTCCACGAAAGAGGCGTACGTGGCGAACACGACGACCGGCCCTGACCCGGCCCACAGGGCGAGCTGGATCGGGTTGGTGGTGGTGCGCACGCCCAGCTCGTTGAGCACCGGGTCGTTCTCCAGCGAGCACACCGCCACCATCGGGGCCCGGTGGCCCATCAGGCGCCACGCCTGGGCGGTCTGCACGAGCAGGTCCAGGGTCGGCACGGTCACGAGGATCCGGCCGTCCCGGAAGCCTTCCAGCGCGCACGCAGCCGCTGTGATCGTCTTGCCCGAACCGGTCGCTGACACGATCGTGCCCCGAGCACCCTCCGGGGGCACAGATGACCTTGCAGGAAATCCCACCCATTTTCGAAAAGCCGCCTTCTGGTCAATCTGGTGTTCCTTGAGCTGAATACCCGGCATTTAGAAATCCTCCCCTAACTCGTTTCCTGACCGCTTCGGGAAATCACCGGGACGGCGTGAAGGGCGGGACTGACACCGTACCGTCCTCGCCCACCACGACCCGCTCGGCGAGCTGCGCCAGGACCTGGGCGGGCATGAGCCCGGCCCGATCGGCCGCCGCCCGGATCAGTCGGCTGGGCGCGGCAGACAGCCACAGCTCCGCCCGCAGCTCATCCGCCTCCTCCCGACGCCGCGCCTCAAAGGCGGCCCGGGCCGCGAGAGCACCATCACGCCGCTCTTCACGCTCCTGAGCCCACTTGGAGCATTGGGCGTCCTACTCCGGCTCGTACGCGCCCCAACCGCCCTGAGCCATCAAGTCCCTGACGCGCTGCCACTCCACATGCTTTGCCGCCCAGATGGCAGCCAGCCGTTCCGGGTCCGTCTCGAACTCGGAGAAGGAACCGCCTCGCCTCAACTGCTCCGCTGTCTCACGCTCCCGGGCAGCAGCCTCCGCGACCTTGTCCGCAACGGCGGCCATATCGAGGCCGTTTGCCTGGCGCCTAACCTGATCCCGTGCCACATCCTGAGCACTCCAATGCGGTTTCCTTTTTCCTGTCACCGAGCTTCGGACCGGCCCTGGTGGGTGGTTGGGGTGTCCTGTGTTTCCGCCAACGGTACATGCTGCATCAACCTGATGCAGCCACTACACTGGAACCCGACACGAACGAGCGACCCCCTCCCTCGCAGCCAGCCCGGCCCGCGTTAGCGGGCCCCAACGGTTCTGGAGGCGCAGCCGGAAGGACCGCCAGGCGGGGGAGCGCAGCGGACCCGCCTGCCAGGCTGGAGCGAAGCGGAGGCCTGGTAGCGGGACGCAGTCCCGCCGGTCCGGGAGCGCAGCGGACGGACCGTCACCCCTCTTGCGCAGCAAGAGGGGTGACGGGTGGCGTAGCCACCCGCCAGCGCTCACGCTCCGCGTGAGCGCAACACCCGCGCGCAGCGCGGGTGTTCGCTTGCGCATCGCGCAGCGATGCGGTACC
>NZ_KQ948000.1 GCF_001513975.1 Streptomyces curacoi | reverse complement strand
CCTCTTATCGCAGGGCAGCGGTGACGCCGGTCAGGTTCTGGCGTTGCGGTTAATGGCCAGCTTCGATCGGACGATTGGATGATGATGATCCAGAACTTGCGCCGCGTTCCCATCTGCGTGGGCGTGGTGGCGTGTGCTGTGGTGAGTGTGTTGGGGATGGGCGCCACGGCAGCACTCGCCGACGGACGAACTCCGGCCCCGCTCGTCAGTTTGAAGAACTTGCAGCAGGGCCAGTCATCGAATCAGCTGAGCCCCGACTCGGTGCAGGAACGCAAGTTCATCAACGAGGGTGTGGGGGCGCACCTTCTCAATGCGGAGAACGTGCGCCAGGGAATTCCTCTGGTTGGCCTCAGCCCCCGGAATGTAAACCGTGATGTGTTCATCAACCACGGGTAGCCGCACCGTCGCCCTGATCCTGGGTACGCTCGTCTCCGCGGCTGCTGTCGCACCCAGCGCCTCCGGTGCTTCGGCTGCGACAGCGCCCCTGGTGAACGCCGAATGTGTGGGTCAGGGAGCGCTGCTCTCGGTGTTGGACAGCGGCTCGGAACACACTGACCGCTTCCGGTGCGATAGCACCCGAGGTGCGGTGATCCTGGACGCCAGCAAGTCCCTGCAGGGAGCAATGCTTACGGTCTCCAGCCCTGATCAGAGAACCGCTCAGATCTATTCATGACTTGCGGTCTGGTACGGCGGGGAGCCGAGGCTATCTGGTCGTCCAGGCCACGCGTCATAACACCGGCTGGTCCGGTATTGGAAGGGCGCCTTGGACGATGTAGTCCAGGGCGCCCCTTCATGTCATCGTTCCTTGGATCTGCTACCAGGGCCAGCGGAGAACGGGGAGCAGCATGAGCACGTACCTTCCTTTCCAAACAATAGCGGTGAGCAACACCGCCACACCTATCACCCAGATAGGAGCGGCTGTGACGCACGAGGGGTCAATCACCTGTTCGTGTGGCTGCCGACGGCTGGATCGCGAGCTAACCGCCCAGATGCAGTGCCGTATGGTTTTGTCGGTGGGAACCCAGAAAGTGAACGAAGCCAGTCGTCTCCTCCGGGATAAAACACAGGGAGAAAACGACCTCTAATAAGAGTCACTTCACTGGCTCGGCCCGACCACCCATTCCGTCATTTGACGAACTCCATTTCGTCGGTGTCCCGAGCTGGGGCGTGTAACCGCCATCTGCCAGCTGCCGTTGGCTCGTTGAACGGTTCCCAACGGAACTGAGCGTTGGGGCGCTGGGTCAGCACCAACTCTTGCTCGCAGCGACGCTGCACGTCGCCCAGGTTGTCGAAGTGGCCCGCGTGACGCGGCCGCATGACCCCCTCGTTCCACGCCTCGCCGCACCGGAGTAGCTCTACGAATACCTCGCCCCAGCGGAAGTGGCGGCCTGCGGTCGGCGTCTTCACCCGATCGGCGGAAGCCAGTTTCCTCGCTGCATGTTGATGTCGAGCTCGGGCCAGGATCGCGATGACTCGCGCGGCGAGTGCATCACCGGGCTTGATTTCGCGCCTCGCGGGTGACCATCACCTGAGTCCGTTCCTGGAGGATTGTGTGCCCAGTAATCATCGGATGGTGCCGCTCGCGGGCGTGGCCGGACTGGCTGTGGTCGGCTTGTTGGTCAGCAGCCTGCAAGCTCCCGCACACGCAAACAGCCAGATCAAGGGGTCGAGGCAGTACACAACACACGGCAAGTACGCGTTTGAGGTACCGGAGGGCGTTACGTCATTGAAGGTCCTGTTGTGGGGACCTGGCGGGGGCGGCTCCGGCGGAGCTGGTGGCGGCGGTGGCGGCGGTGCTGGCGGCGGGGGCGATTCCGGAAGGCTCGCGCACGGCGGAGGCGGCGGTGGCGGCGCCGGGGGCAGTGGCGGTGGGGGTGGCGGCGGTGGCGCGAGTGGCGCGTTCATCAGCTGCACGCTCGACGTCAGCGGTGTGAAGACGCTCGACGTGTACGTCCGCGGTGGTGGCGCTGCGGGCCAGGGCGGAAGGGGCGGCGGTGGGGGCGCCCACGGCAAGGGCGGCGGCACCATCTGGGGTGGCGGAGGAGACGGTGGCCAGGGCCACGGTGGTGACTACGGCGGGCAGGGAGGTGACGTGTACGTTACCGAAGTGCAGAGCTCGAACGGCGACCAGCTCGCCGCTGCCGGGTATGGGAAAGCTGGCCTCTCCGGCCAGTCCGGCTGGGGTGGCATCGCCGGTGAGGGTGGCTACAACGGCGAAACCTCCGGCGGGGAGCCCGGCTCGGGTGGCAGCAGTCGGTCTCAGGTCGGCGCGGGGGGGATGGGCGGCGGTAGCGACGAGTCAAGCGTGTGCACCGGCTCTCTCGAGGAATCGGTGCCAGGCAATCCCGGAACGAACGGCGGCGATGGCAGCGGATCCGACGCGGGCGGGGCCGGTGTCTACAGGCAGGGCGGAGCCCCTGGCCAGGGAGGCAGTGGCGGCCAGGGAGGCCGCGGCGGTGTCGCCATTGAGCGCGCAGGCTTGAGCGCTGGTTGCGGCGGTGACGGCGGCGCGGGCGGCACTGGCGGCACTGGCGGCCGCGGAGGCAAAGGCGGCAACGCGGACAACGCCTCGGCTCTGAAGGGAAAGGACGGCAACCCTGGTGAAACCGGCACGCCGGGCGGCAACGGATCGAAGGGGTGTGACGGCGCCGCTCTGATCATGTGGTGAGGAACTTGGAAACCGCATGTACAGGCGGGAAACCCGCCAGGATACATTGCGGCTATGAGCAGAGTGAAAGGGCTGGTCAGAGCCGCTGTGTGGATCGCCTACGGGCGGCGACGGTCCGGTCGGGTGGGCCGGTGCGATCTGTGGTGTGAGGTGCGCATCCTGCGACCCTGTCTTCAGGGGGAAGCTGCGCACCAGTAAAAACAGCAAACGTAGCGCTAAGGGCTCGCAGAGAAGCAACATGTTGATTCTCTGCGAGCCCTTAGAGGTCGTTTTCTCCCGTTGTTTCATCCCGGAATTGGCTTTTGATCACGAGATGTCGGGTGACGCCAGGAGAGGGTGGCTTCGTCGGTGAGGCGGCGGGCCATCAGATCGGTCATGGCCAGCTGGATCATGGCCTCGGAGCGGGCAGGCAGGGTCTCGTAGTCGCGGGCAAGGCGGCGGTGAAACATCAGCCACCCGTAGGTTCGTTCCACGGTCCAGCGCTTGGGCAGCGGCGTGAATCCCCTGGTCCCGGGGGTGCGTTGGATGATTTCCATGTCGATGCCGAGGCGGCGGCGTGCTCGACGAGATGCTGGCGGTAGCCGCCGTCCACCCAGACCTTGCGGATCGAGGGTGGGCGGCGGCCACCTGGTCGACCAGGTGGGTGCCGGCGACGGAGTCCTGCACGCTCGCGGCCGTGACCAGCACGGCGAGCAGCAGCCCGAGGGTGTCGGTGACGATGCTCCGCTTGCGGCCTACTGCTGGCGGTGCTGGTCACCGCGGCCGGCGTCCAGGACTCCACGGCTGGCCGCAACCCTCCTGGAACAGGCTGCCGCCGACCACCCCTGCCTGCGCAAGGTCTGGGTCGATGGCGGCTACCGCAAGCACTTCGTCGAGCACGCATCGACCCTCGGCATCGACCTCGAAATCGTCCAACGCATTCCCGGGACCAGGGGATTCACCCCACTCCCGAAAAGGTGGGCGGTGGAGCGGACCTACGGCTGGCTGATGCTGCACCGCCGCCTGGCCCGCGACTATGAAACCCACCCACACCGTTCCGAACCCATGATCCACCTCGCTATGACCGACCTGATGGCCCGCCGTCTCACCGGAGAGAACACCATCTCCTGGCGGGACTAAGTCTTGTCCCGTAACTGGTCTTTGAATAGGCATGGGCCAGGTCGGTCGCCGTGCGCCACCCTCGTCTATCCGGCGAGGGCGAGGTTGTGCAGGTGGGCGATGCCGCTCATGGCGTGGTGTACGCCTTCACCCTTGAGACGGCAGTCGCGCAAGATCTTCCAGGTCTTCATGCGGGCGAAGGCGTGCTCGATTCTCGCACGGACCCGCTTGTGGCACTTGTTGTGTGCCTGCTTCCAGTCCGGGAGTTCCTCGCCCTTTCGGCGCCGGTGGGGCATCACGAGGCCGGTGCCCGGGTAGCCGCCGTCCGCGATCGTCATGGTGCGGCCGACGGCGGCCTTAACCCCGGATTCCTCCCACGCCTTGCAGTCGGCGCGGTTACCGGGCAGCGGTCGGCCGACCACGACGACCAGACGGCTGTCGGCATCGATGACGACCTGGTGGTTGGTGGCGTACCGGTAATTCTTGGACTGCTCGGCGACCGTGTGGTCGCGGGTGGGCACCAGGGTGCCGTCCACAATGAGCACGGCTTCCTTGCGGAACCGCTTGCGCGGCCGGAGCGCGAGCAGGGGACCGAGATGCCCGATGATGCGGTCGGCCGCGGACTTTGAGATCCCGAACAGCGGGGCGAGCTGCCGCAGTGTCAGGTTCGTGCGCCAGTACGCGGCGACCAACAGAACCCGGTCCTCGAACGGCAGCCCCCAGGGCCGGCCCTTGCGGACCGGGTCCGCGCCCTTACGCCGCAGCGCGGTGATCAGCTTGCGGAACTGCCGCGGGCTCAGCCCGGTGAACGGGGCTATTCAGGACGGTTCCGATGCCGCAATCACTCCTGCCACAACAAGATCATGGCATCGTGTCCAGCGAGCCATGGGGGGCGGCCGACAGACGGCCGGACCAGGGATACCCTCGGACGATGTCGAATCGGGCGGTAGCAGCTGGAGTAGGTCTCGCGCGGGTGATGGCGCACTGCGGGGGCAGCCCATCAGCAGCCGTGCATTATCTGGCGGGTGCCATCGCCTCCGCACCTGAGAACCCCGAGCCCTATGCGGTTCTTGCCGAGTTGTGGAGGGACAAGCCGTCGGAGTTGGCCGAGGTCGTTCGGGGTGCCGACTCCTTGAGGACGGTACTGGCGCAGTCGTACATCAGCTTCCTTGAGGGGGACATGAACGGTGCGGCGCTGGCGATCGGATCGGTCACGGGTGTGCGACCGGACATCACATGGGCCAAAGCCCCCTGGTTCAGCGATGCACGATTTCTCGGTGTGGTGAGTGCTGACGCGTTGGCCGAGGCCGCAATGCGGACGATGGACTATGGCCATGGTCTGGACACCGAAAGCATGCGGGAACGATTCCGGCCCTGGTTCCGAGCCATCGACGTGGTCGCTGCCCGCCAGCCATTGCCGGAGGCGTTGGCCAAGATGGCGATCTTGCTGCGGACATGCGGTCTCACCGATGCGTCCTTTGCCCTCTGCGACCAGGCGGACTCCGTTGAGCGGATCATGCTGACGGAAGTTGTGCGAGCGGGCACGTGGCGCAAGCTGGGTGATCTTCAGCAGACCGTGGCGGCGTTCGAGCGTGCTCTTGCCCTGGACCCGGCCAACTGGTCGCTCTATCTCGACCTAGCCGATGTGCGTGCTGAGCAGGGCGACTTCACCTCTGCGGTCCGGCTGATCGATCAGGGGATGAGGTACGAGCCAGCTGAGCTCTCACTTCGCGCGGCCGGGGCTGCCTACCGGGCACGACTGACCGGCTCGCCTGCCGATCTGAGCGAACTCATCGAACTGGCGCCGAACCTGCCGAACGACTCGTACCGGGATCTGCTGATTGATCACGCGTGTGCTGGCCCCGCGCTGCCTGCCGAACTCGTGGCTGCGGCCCGGCGCATCCAGAACAGCTGAGGCTCCGCTCCTCCACGAGCAGCAGCTCCAGCCAGCAAGTGCCCAGCAGCGCGACCGGAGCCTAAGTTCCGGCGCGACTGCCACGGCAAGGGCGACGGCGTCCACGCCTTAACGCTTGGCGCCGCCCGGCTGCACAACCCACTCTCGGCCGCATGGCTCGTAGCTCCCAGTGCAGGGGGACCCACCTGCTGCAGTCGAAGATCAGTTACGGGACAAGTCTTAGACACCAGCACATCAAAGCCGCATCCAGGGATGAAACAACAGGACGAAACGACCTCTGAGAACCGGCTCTTTGCCGTATGAGGAACACCGCCTTTCTGAAACCACGGCCATCAGGCCGGCTGCGAGCCATAAGTTGGGCCCTGCCCGCCTGATCGTCTCTCCGGTGAACGGGACAGGCAGTATGGGTGCGTATGCCGCGTCGCGCAGGTTGCCGGGGTCTGCCGCCTGCTACCTGTCTGTGTCAACGGCCAAGTTCGGCATGGTTGGTTCCGTGCCGCCCTGATCAGAAAGGCATTACCTTGGCCGGCACCGATCGTCGCGACCTGGTGCTGCTGATCTCAACCGCCCGGGCGATACTCCCGGGTCAACAGGGGCAGGGGGACCAGGACCGCGGCACTGCTTGGCTCGCGTCGGCGCTTGCGGGTGATCGGGGGCCCGAACCATGTGCACCGCGCGCTGCCGTCGCTCTCCGAGGTGAACATCGTCGGCCGGGAGGTGCGGTCCAGGTCCCCGAGAACGAGCCCCCGGTGATGTGCAGGGAGGGGGTACTGCCAGTGGTCGGGGCCACGTCGCCTGTCGCAGTGCGACGTTCGCATGCCGCAAGCTGATCGTTTCTTCGGTGAATGGGTGGGGCCGTGTGGGTGAGTAAGCCGCCTGACGCGGTCTGCTGAGCGGCGGCCGACTGCTACCTGTGTTCTTCACTGATCGCGGGAGATCTGACGGGCCCCGCGACGAGGGGAAAGGCAGGGCGTTGGCTGCTATCGATCGTCGCGATGTGTTGAAGGCAATGGGCGGGGCTGCGGCCTTGTCGCTGCTGACGAAGAGCATCGCCCGTGCGGCTGAGATCGAGCCGCATTCGCCTACCGGAACGGTCCGCGATGTCGAGCACATCGTGATCCTCATGCAGGAGAACCGCTCCTTCGACCACTACCTGGGCACGCTGCGCGGTGTCCGCGGTTTCGGGGATCCGCATCCGCTGATCCTTCCCAATGGCGAGCCGGTGTGGAAGCAGCGGCTCGGGGAGGACTTCGAGGGCCGCGTGGTGCCGCCGTACCGGCCCGAGCCTGTCGACGGGCAGCCGCTGGGACTGACATGTTTCAGCGACCCCGACCACGACTGGGACACCGGGCACGAGGCGTGGAACCACGGCCGCTACGACGGGTGGGTCAGGTTCAAGCAGCAGTTCGTCATGGCCCACTTCGAACGGCAGGACATCCCGTTCCACCATGAGCTGGCCGACGCGTTCACGATCTGCGACGCCTACCACTGCTCTCTGAACGGCTGGACCGACCCCAACCGCTACTACATGTGGACCGGCTGCGTGGATGCAGCCGGCCTCGGCGACGGGCCGATCATCCTCAACTACAAGGCCGGCAGCACACCCGCCCACACCTGGACCACCTATCCCGAACGGCTCCAGCGGCACGGAGTGTCCTGGAAGATCTACCAGGACGTCGGCAAAGGACTCACCCTGAAGCACAACTGGGGGTGGACGAACAACCCATGCATCGGCAACTACGGCGACAACTCCCTGCTCCACTTCGCCCAGTACCAGAACGCCGGCCCCGACAGCCCGTTGTACCGCAGGGCACGCACCGGAACCCGGATCGAGAAGACCATCGGCACACACGGGCTACCCGACTTCGACCAGCTCTTCGCCCAACTGCGCCACGACGTCACCAGCGGCCGCCTGCCGAAGGTGTCGTGGATCGCCGCACCGGAGATCTTCAACGAGCACCCCATCTACCCTGCCAACTACGGCGCCTGGTACGTAGCCCGCGTCCTGGACGCGCTCACCAGCGACCCAAAGGTGTGGAGCAAAACCGCTCTGATCGTCACGTACGACGAGAACGGCGGCTTCTTCGACCACGTGCCCCCGCCCTTCCCACCGGAGAACGAGGCACAGGGCAAGTCGACCGTCACGGCCAGGGACGAGTTCTACCACGGCCAGGACGGCGTGGTCGGCCCCTACGGGCTCGGGCCCCGGGTACCCACCTTCGTCATCTCGCCGTGGAGCCGGGGAGGCTGGGTGTGCTCGGAGGTGTTCGACCACACCTCCCTCATCCGCTTCATCGAGCGCCGCTTCGGCGTTCATGAACCGCAGATCACCCCTTGGCGGCGCACCGTCTGCGGCGACCTGACCTCTGCCTTCGACTTCGGACACCGCACCGGCGAACTGCCCGCTCTGCCCAGCACCACCGCCTACCGGCCCACCAGCTGCGAACGGCAAGAGGGCGTGGACCCCCAGCCGCCCGCGGATCCCGGGCTGCCCCGCCAGGAGCCGGGACTGCGACGGGCCCGCCCGCTGCCCTACGACCTTGCCGCCGACTGTCACCTGGACGAGGACCGCCTGCACATCCACCTCACGAACCAGGGAGAAGTCGGCGCCTCGTTTCACGTCACCGCTCACACTCACGTTCACGACGGCCCTTATGGTCCGTGGGTGTACACAGTCGGCGAGCGCAGGGACCTGTCCGACAGCTGGAAAGTCACTGACAAGTACAACTTCCAGGTCCGCGGCCCCAACGGATTCCTGCGATCCTTCAGTGGAAACGCTGCTCAGCGCGAGGACACCGCGATCGCTGTCACGGCTCGGCACAGCACCGAGGACGGCGGCCAGCTTGTCGTCCAGCTCAGCAACCACGGCCCCCGACGCGCCGCTGTCACCGTCAAGAACGGCTACAGCCGGCACACCACCCGCCTGCTGCTGCACCCCGGACAGGACATCACCCACGTCGTTGCCACGCAGGACAACCACAACTGGTACGACATCACTCTGAGCTGGGGCAGCAACACCGAGTCCCTGGAAATTCGCCGCCTGTGCGGCCACATCGAAACCGGAGCGCCGAGCACCAGCGACCCCGCCTTCGGCCGGCATGAGGACATCGACACAACGACCACCGTCTCACCCACACGGGCACCTCAACCGACGCCTACCACCCGCTGAGCTCTCCGACCGCTCCCGCATGCCCTCCTCTCCGCTGCGAGAGGGGCATGCGGGACGTCGAGGCCGCGGATCGCCATGGTATTGCCGCAGCTTTGCAGCGGCCCGACACAATTCCGAGGCTGTCCGGTCCTTCTGCTACTTCTTCACCGACCCCTCGATGAGTGGGCGGGCACCTGCGAGGAACGGTTCCCACCGGTGCAGGTAGTGCACGAGTGGGACACCGCCGTCCAGGTCCAAGACAACGAGGCGACGCCGCCACACGTGCCTTCACCCGCGCCGAATCAAGCGTTCTTCGACCACGCCGACGAGCAGGTGGAACGCATCCGGGGCCGTGGCCGCAAGGAATGGCTGCCTGCCTTCCGGGACGCCGTGGCCTTCAAGACCGCGTACGGCTACGGTCTGCGGCCAAGCGTGCAGCTGATGCCCCATTCGGATGTCTCGAACGGCACGTCGGCGACGCCCTGCCGACAATCGGATGCATGATCAGCTCTCGAGCACTACAGCGCGGTTCTACCGCTCTTGTGGCGGGTGTCCTGGCCGCTTCCAGCCTGACTGCGGCAGCCACACCTGCACAAGCCCAGGCTGTCACGGACCGCACCAGCGCCCCGAAGGTAGGGGAGGTTTTCTGTTGTAGAGCGATGGAAGACCCACAAAGCCTCAGTGCATCCACCCAAGCCCTCGTAAGTGCGATCGGTCTGGATACAAGCGGTCTCTCCGGGCAGGTCGGCCGAGACTGCGCCGTGATTACCACGCTTGGCGTCACCAATCCCGAGTGCACCCATCAGGTCCAGTGCACCGGGCCCAACATGAATGGGTTGCTGGTGCTGAACTGCAGCCCCTTGCAGCCCGCAGATACCCGCCGCAGTACATCGGGTTAACGAGCCTTGGCCATGTCTTCGTCGCGGGCCATCCGGGCCTGCTTACGCAGGCGCGACATCCGCACCGTCACGCCGGAGCGGGCCGACCAGGTCGCCAACCGACAGCGGCGCGGGACTGGCAGGCGGCCTTCGGCCTCGGATCCGACGGCCGCAGCATCCCTCTGGTCGATGCCAACGGCGTCCTGCTGGCGGCCATCCAAGCGTTGCACCAGCAGGTACGCCAGTTGCAGGCCGATATCGCCCGCCTGCAATCCCGTCCCGACAACCGTAACGAGCGCCCCGCCTGAGAGGTCGTCTTCTCCTGGTGTTCCACACCGGAATGAGCCCTTGATCACGCTGTGTCGAGTGGCACCGAGGGACGGTGGCTTCGCCAGTCAGGCGGCAGGCCATCAAAGCGTGCCTGCACGCCCGCCGTGAGGAACTGTTCGAGCTGGCGGACGCGCCTGGACGCTCAGATCGATGCCGCCAGTGATGTTCCGACGTTCTGTCAAACATCCCCGCCTCGGCTCAAACCGGTGGCGTCGACTTCGGCCAGCACGCGACTGTGGAGGGGCGCCACCCCAGCTGGTGCCGGATCTCTGCTGCGACCTGCCCGCCTCGTTGGGGCGACACGCCGGTGGACAGAACACTGCATCGACGACGAGAAACTCCGGCGCAGATGCTCACCACCCAGCCTGCGCATCTCCTTGGCCTGGTGGCTTGCGGCTGTACCACCGCTTAGAGGTCCTAACAGAAGCCGTTGATCACGTGACTGTCGGCTTGGGTGGTCGTTGGTCTGTTCGTGGGAACCCGTCAGTCGTGGCCGTGGATCGTGTCGGATGAACTGTGGTCGCTCATCGAGCCGTTGCTGCCCGAGCCGGGGCCGAAGCTGGTCGAGGGCCGGCCGCGGGTACCTGACCGGCAGGCACTGTGCGGGATCCTGTTCGTGCTGCACACCGGCATCCAGTGGGAGTACCTGCCCCAGGAACTGGGCTTCGGCTCCGGCATGACCTGCTGGCGGCGCCTGGCCGCGTGGAACGAGGCCGGTGTGTGGGACGAACTGCACCTGGTGCTGCTGAAGAAGCTGCGTGCCGCGAAGAAGCTGGACTGGTCGCGGGCGGTGATCGACTCCTCCCACGTGCGGGCCGCTCGACGGGGCCCAAAAGAGGCCCCAGCCCGGTCGACCGTGCACGTCCGGGCAGCAAACACCACGTCCTCACCGACGGCCAGGGGATCCCGCTCGCGGTATCGCTGACCGGCGGAAACCGCAACGACGTCACGCAGTTGTTGCCCCTGCTGGACAAGGTTCCGGCCGTGGGCGGCGTCGTCGGCCGAGCCAGACACCGTCCCGACGCGCTCCTCGCAGACCGCGGCTACGACCACGACAAGTACCGCCGGCTGCTCTGGGCCCGCGGGGTCCGTCCTGTGATCGCCCAACGAGGACAGGAACACGGCAGCGGCCTGGGCATCTTCCGATATGTGGTCGAGCGTACGATCGCCTGGCTCCACGGCTTCCGCCGTCTGCGGATCCGCTGGGAACGACGCGACGACATCCACGAAGCCTTCCTAGGCCTCGCCACATGCCTGATCACTCACCGCCACGTCCAACGCCTTTGTTAGGACCTCTAACACGCGCACACTTTTGGGAGGCATGTCATGAACCGTGTTCGTGCGTTCAGCGCCATCGTTGCGCCAAGTGCCCTGCTTGCGTTGGGAAGCATCGTGCTGGCTACTCCCGCTCAAGCCGCCGTGCCACCCTCCCCCAAGCTCGCCTCCGTCGGCGGCATCGACGCCGTCAGGGGCGTCGGCAGCATCGTCAATACCCTCCCTCCCGTTGGTGTCGACGCCAAGGCCCTCACTGGCAATGGTGTCGGTAGCCTCCCTAAGGTCCGTGTCGACCCCAAGGGCCTCACCAATCCCGCCGGTAGCGTCCCTCCCGACGGTGGCGTCAACGCCGTCAAGGGCGTCGGCAATACCGTCGGTAGCCTCGGCGGTACCGTCGGAGGTGTCGGCGGAATCCTCGGTGGTGGAAAGCCGTCATAAGTAGCCTCTTCGGCTGACAACGCGCTCGTGACCGTGTGGGGTCGTGAACGTTAGGACGTCGGGCGGGTTACGGGCGTAGCCAGAGCCGGATCGCGGCGAGCGTGACCGTGCCTTGAAAGACGTAGGCGCGCTTGTCGAACCTGGTGGCTACGGCCCGTGAGCTTTTGAGGGCGTTGACGGTGCGTTCGACTTCGTTCCTGCGTACGTACTGGTCCCGGTTGAAGCCGGTAGGTCTGCCGCCTACGCAGCCGCGGCTGCGACGGTGGGCCCGCTGGTCGCGGCGCTCGGGGATGACGTGCCGGATCTGCCGTCGCCGCAGGTAGCGGCGATTACGGCGTGACGAATACGCTTTGTCTGCGCTTAGGCATTCGGGGCGGGCACGCGGGTGTCCGCCGCCTGGGCGGGGGACACGGATGCGGCCGAGGACCGGGATCATCTGCGGCCCGTCACCCCACTGGCCCGGGGTGACGAGCAGGGCGAGCGGGCGCCGCCCGCCCTCACTGGCCAGGTGGATCTTCGTCGTAAAGCCGCCCCGGGAGCGCCCCAGGGCTTCGTCCTGCCTGTGCCACGCGGGGCGGGTCCGCTTGCCTGGGATCTTCGGGCCGCGCTTGCGGGCGCCGGCCGCGTGCTGGTGAGCCCGCAGGACGGTCGAGTCCACACCGACCATGGACCAATCGATCCGTCCCTCCGCATCCGCGTCGGCCTGAAGGCCGCGGAAGATCCTTTCCCAGGTTCCGTCCGCCGACCATCTGCGATGGCGGTCGTACACCGTCTGCCATCTGCCGAACCGGGTCGGCAGATCCCGCCATGGAATTCCCGTGCGCAGGCGGAACAGAATCCCGTTGATCACTCTGCGGTGAGACTTCCACCGCCCGCCCCGTCCGGAGTTCTTCGGCAGGTGTGGTTCCAGCCGAGCCCACTCCGCCTCACTCAAGTCACCCCGCCCCACACGGCTGAGAACGACCTACGACCTGGGCGGTCACCACCAACCCATCAGACACGCCCTAGACGTGCGTGGTTGCAGTCTCAGCCCAGCGCGAGGACTGCAACCATGCGCGCATCACCCTCCGCCCACGAGCATCTTGAGGACGTCAATCAATGGAGACGCGACGTTGACGAGAAGTTGGAGCACGAAGTTCACCCCCTCCTCAAACTTGCAGGGCTTCATGCCAGCATGACCGTGCCCGTGAGGCGAGGTGGGGACTTGTTGGTCGGTTCAGCCGAAAGAGTGGCGGTCTCCGCTACCAGGGCGCTGTATGACCCGTCCGACAGACCCTAGGTCCTGACCCGTCGGACAGGCCCTAATTCAGTAATCGGTGATATCGCCGCACATCGGGCTGGGACTGGCCTCGACTCGTTGGGCCTTTACCGGAAGTCCGCAGTTTCGCTGCACCGTCCGGTAGCGGGGTCGGCCACTGTGCACGCGGCCTCGCGCAGCAAGCCAACGGCCCCGTCGCTGCCGGCCAGGTGCCTGTCGAGACCTGACCTGGCCCTTCGTTGTGCGGGATCGCAGGTGGTTCAAGTTGATTCAACCAATGTTGACATCCATGTCATCAATCATGGGCACTCGGATCGAGTCGGAGGAGGGAACTATGCCCATCAGCCGAGCCACATCCGTCCCTGTCGACGTGCCGCGGGGCCTCGCGGGCGTCGTCGTGACTGACACTGCCTCGGGTGATGTCAGGAGGCCGGAAGGTTTCTGTCACAGCCCCAGCCCTCATGGGTGCGGAAATATCTTCGATTGAGAGGGGTGGCGGGCAGTTGGTCCGGGAATGGCCCGGGCCTTGGCCCCGAGTTCCGACTCGGCGTCCATCTGAGGGAGGTGTAGCCCGGTAAGTGTGAAGGGGGGACGTGTGTGGTCCGTCCGAAGCTTGCCTGCGCGTGGTCGCACGCTCCGGATGTCAGGCTCTTCCGGCGGAACCGGCGCAGCACGGTCGCGTCGAAGGTCTTGGTGGACGCCAAGAAGTGCGGGCGGCCCCGGTGCTGATCACTGGCATCGCGTTCACCGAGATCCGGTTCGTGCTTGGCAACGGCTTGGCCGGACGGACTCGGCTCACTGGAACGCGGGTATGACTTCCTTGATGAACAGCTCCAGGGACGTGCGCTTCTCCTCGTGCGACATGCTGTTGTCAATCCAGAAGCTGTACTCGTCGACGCCGAGTTCCTCATAGGCGCGCAGCCGCTCGATGACCTCGGCCGGGGTTCCGATCATCGCGGTTCTGTGCAGCGACTCCGGTCGGAACTCCGGGCGGTCCTCGAACTTCGACTCTGGGCTGGGCGGCAGGAACCCGTTCCGCGGGGTGGTCTTGTTGCCGAACCAGGCGTCGAAGGTCCGGTAAAAGCGGTTGATCGCCTCCGCGGCCGGGCGCCAGCCGTCGGGCTCGTCGGGGGAGTGGACATGCGTGTGCCGCAGCACCATCAGGTCGGGGCGCGGCACCTCGGGGTGGTTCGCGACCGCAGTGTCGAACTTCTCCTTGAGGGCGGCGACTTCCTCGTCGCCCTTCATCAACGGGGTGACCATGACGTTGCAGCCCTGGGCCACGGCGAAGTCGTGGGAGGCGGGGTCGCGAGCGGCGATCCACATGGGCGGGGTGGGCTGCTGCACAGGCTTGGGCACACTGGTCGATGTCGGGAACTGCCAGATCTCGCCGTCATGGGCGTAGTCGCCCTGCCAGAGCGCCCGGACAGCGGGCACGAGTTCGCGCAGGTGCTTTCCGCCGTCGGCGGCCGGCAGTCCGCCTGCCAGTCGGTCGAACTCGAACTGGTAGGCGCCTCGGGCGAGTCCGACCTCCATGCGGCCGTTGCTGATGACGTCGAGGAGCGCGCATTCACCGGCGACCCGGAGCGGGTGCCAGAAGGGGGCGATGACGGTTCCCGCGCCGAGCCGGATGGTCGAGGTCTTCGCGGCCAGGTGGGCGAGCAGCGGCATCGGGCTGGGGGAGATCGTGTACTCCATCGCGTGGTGTTCGCCGATCCACACGGTGCCGAACCCGCCGGCCTCGGCCATCAGGGCCAGCTCTG
Source organism: Streptomyces curacoi (assembly GCF_001513975.1). Lineage (GTDB taxonomy): Bacteria > Actinomycetota > Actinomycetes > Streptomycetales > Streptomycetaceae > Streptomyces > Streptomyces curacoi. Next base: position 36,399 of record NZ_KQ948000.1, on the reverse strand, counting down.
AGAGGTTCTCGAAGAGTTGGCGGTGGCTGACCTCTTCGTCCCAGCGCTCCATGTGCACGAACAACGAAAACCTCATGACTGCTCCTCGTCTGCTGTGGTGATCAGGGTGCCGTCGGCGTCCATCTCGGTGAGGGTGACGTCACCCGTGGCCCAGTGCGTCCTTGGGACCTCGTGGACGACGACGCGGATGTACTCGGGGCGGGTGTTCGTGGTGCGCAGGACCGCTGCGTGCACCTCGTGGATCAAGTCCCGGATCTGTGCCGGGGTACGGCCCTCGGCGAGGGTGATGGAGACCTGTGGCATGTCAGCTCCGCATCGTGAACGGGTCGGCCACGGGCTCCTCGCTCGTGTTGATCCAGACGCTCTTCAGCCGGGTGTACTCCTTGATGGTCTCGGTGCCGTGTTCGACGCCCACGCCGCTGGTCTTGAAGCCCTGGCGCGGTGACATCGGGGACATGGCCCGGTAGGTGTTGACCCAGACGGTGCCGGCGTCCAGGCGCGCCGCCATCCGGTGCGCCCGTGCGAGGTTGGTCGTCCAGACCCCGGCTGCGAGTCCGTAGTCGGTGTCGTTCGCGAGGCGTACGACCTCGTCCTCGGTGTCGAACGGCATGACCGCCAGGACGGGGCCGAAGATCTCCTCACGGACGACGCGCATGCTGTTGTCGACGTCCACGAGGACGGTCGGCTCGTAGAACCAGCCGCCGAGACCGCCGTCGGTGGCCCGTCCACCGGTCAGCACCCGGGCGCCTTCGCCGCGTCCCAGGTCGACGTACCCGGCCACCTTGTCGCGCTGGCCTTCGAAGGCCAGCGGGCCGAGTTCGGTCTTCTCGTCCAGGGGGTCGCCGATGACGATGGTCCGGGCTCGTTCGCAGACGCGAGCGAGGAGTTCCTCGTAGACGGATCTGTGCGCGAACACGCGGCTGCCGGCGATGCAGGTCTGTCCGGCGGCGGCGAAGATACCGGCGACGATGCCCATCGCGGCGTTCGGGAGGTTCGCGTCCTCGAACACGATGTTGGGCGACTTGCCGCCGAGTTCGAGGGTGGAGCCGATGAACCGGCTCGCGGTCGTGGCGGCGATACGTGCCCCGGTGGCGGTGCTGCCGGTGAAGGAGATCTTCGCGAGGTCGCGGTGGTCGACCAGGGCCTGCCCGGCCTCGGCGCCGAACCCGGTGACGACGTTCACCGCACCCGGTGGGAATCCCGCATCGAGCGCCAGCTCCGCGAGCTTGAGCACCGTCGCCGAGGTGTACTCCGAGGGCTTGATCACGACCGTGTTGCCGGCGCAGAGCGCGGGCGCCAACTTGCTGCTGGTCAACGTCAGCGGAGAGTTCCAGGGGGTGATCGCGCCGACCACACCGAGGGGCTCCCTGGCCGTGTAGTTGAGTACCTGTCGGTCGGAGGTGGGGATGAAGTCGCCGTGGATCTTGTCGGCCAGTCCCGCGTAGTAGTAGTAATACTCCGGCAAGGTCGCCAGCTGCCCGCGCATCTCGCGCAGCAACTTGCCGTTGTCCTTCGTCTCCATGCGAGCCAGGTCTTCGGCGTTCTCCGCGATCAGGTCCCCGAGGCGGCGCAGCAGATGTCCGCGCCGTGTCTGGCTGAGGTCGCGCCAGCGCGGGTCCTCGAAGGCTTCCCGCGCGGCGGCCACGGCTCGCTCGATGTCGACGGCGTTCCCGCGTGCCGCCCGGTAGAGGAACTCGCGCGTGGCCGGGTTGGTGCTCTCGAAGTACTCGCCCGAGGCGGGCTCGACCCACCTCCCGTCGATGAAGTGCTGCAACGTGGTGAGTTCAGACATGTGCGCACTCTCCGATGAAGGTCGTGAGGGATTCGACGAACGCCTCGGGGCGCTCGACGGGCAGCATGTGACGCGCCTGGGGGACGACCACCGCACGGCAGCCGGGAAGCGCCGCGGCGAGCCGGTGGGTCATCTCGGGGGTGGACCCGGGATCGTTCTCGCCCGTCACCGCCAGTGCGCGTACGGCGATGTCGGCCAGGTACGGCGCGAGTTCGGCGTCAGCTGTGGCGAACACGCGGTAGCAGTTGAGGAAGGAGCCGACGTCGTTGGAGAGCAGTGTGGCCTCGGTGCGGGCCACCCGGTCGGGGTCGACGTCGGTGCCGGCGTACCACCGCTCCAAGGACGCGGCCGCACTCGCCGTGAAGTCGGCCTCCGCGGTGCGCAGCCGGTCGAGCACGGACGCCCGCTCCTCGGCCGTACGCGCGCACACCGAGCTGACCGAGGTGAGCGTGGCCACCAGCTCCGGGTGGTGCAGCGCCAGGTGCTGGGCGACAAGGGCCCCGAGCGAGAACCCGACCAGGTGCGAGTCCGTCGGAATCTCCTCGACCACCCCGTCGGCCAGGTCCGCGAGGGTCACCCCGTCGTGCACCGGCGGGCGGGAGCCGTGGCCCGGCAGGTCGGGGGTAAGCACGGTGAATCGGTCGGCCAGCAGCGCGGCGGTGGGCTCCCACATGGTGTGGTCGAGCCCGACGCCGTGCAGCAGCACCACGGTGGGTTTGCTCATGGGCACCTACTGCTCGGTCGAGAGCGGTGCCAGGCGCTGCTGGGGGCGCCCCTGGGAGGCTGCGGCGAGGGCGATGACAATCTCGTTCGGGTGGGGGGCGTCGCTGATGCGGACCTCGACGGTCTGGTGGTGCGAACGGATCGTGGCGTCGGTGATGTGCTTCAGCGGGATGTCGAAGACGATGCCGGCGGGCCCGCGTTTCTCGACCGCGGGCAGCAGGGTGGTGGCGTCCGCGGCCTTGCGAAAGTGGTCGCCGAACTTGAGCGTGTGGATCAGTGCCGAGCCGTGCTCGATCTCCCCGTCCAGGCCGACGATGGCCGCCTTGCCGTACGCCTCGGCGGGTGCCTGGAGGGCGTCGAGCACCGCCGGGGCCAGTAGCGCGCCGAGATCGGAGGCGTTCGCTTCGATGCCGGGATTGAGGTCCTCCACGAAGCCCTGACCGGACCAGGGGTTCTCGATCACCGCCGCGACGACGGCGACGCGGGCGGGGCGATCGACCCTGCGGCCGCCTTCGGTGCGGATCTCCTCGACGACGGTCACGATCTTGCGGACGTTCATGAGGGAACTACCTCCAGGCTTTCGGTGGTGACGACGGGGTCGGTCATGCGGTCCCCGATGCGAGGGTGGGGGCGCGGCCCCGTCGACGCGGCCGCGATGACGACGATCTCGTCCGCACGCGGGGCGTCGGAGACGCGGGCGCTGATGGTCTGGTAGTGGCTGCGCGTCGAGGCTCGGGTCTTGTGCCAGAGCGGGACGATCAGCGTCTCGCCGGCCTCGGCACGGGTGTCGGCGAAGCAGATGACCGACTCGCCGTGGAGGAACTCCCGCACCAGATTGCCGAAGTACGGGGTATGGATGAGGGCTCCGGCGTGCTCGATCTCGCCCGCCGTACCGACGATCGCGGCCTTGCCGAACGATTCGATCTCGTCCACGCCGCCCAGGGCGGCGATGAGCCGGTCGGTCAGCAACTTCGCGAGCACCGGGGCGATATGGCCCTGCTCCGGCGACAGATCAGCCGAAGGGCCGGTACCCACCCAGGGGTTGCGTATGACCGCGGCGACGCTGGCTCGCCGCGCGGGCAGAGCCGGTGCCTGGCCCGCCTCGGTGAAGACGACATCGCGGTAGAGCACGAGCTTCCGGAGACCGATGCTCTCGTCAGGGTGATCCATTCGCTCTTGCATGGCACAGGACGATAGGCATCGCCGCTTGTGACGGTCAAGGGGTTGGACAGAAGGGCTTCTCCGCGCTCCCTCTCGGCCCCCTGTGAGGCCAGTCGTAAGCCTTTGACCTGTAGATATTTACGGCATCCAGGGTCTGGACGTGATTCGTCGCCACCGAACCCTTGACGCCCCATCCGTGCCATGCCTTACTGCTGCTTGCATGCCAGGGCGGGTGGCATCAGGCCCTGCGGACTCTAAGGAGTTACATGTCCAGTCACCTTCGAACCGGTACGGAAGCGACGCCGTCGGGCAGCGGTGAAGAAAACACCATCAAGGGCACGGTCGAAGGCCATGACGGCGGCGGCAGACTCGGTTCCGTCTTCTGGACCTCGCTCGGCATCTCCGCCCTCTTCGTGGCCTGGGCGGTGCTCTTCACGGACAACCTGAACAAGGTCACGAACACCTCCCTGAACTGGGTGACGGCCACTTTCGGCTGGAGCTACCTGGTGGTCACGCTCGGCATCCTGGTCTTCCTGGTGTTCCTCGCCTTCAGCCCCGCCGGCGACATCAGACTCGGCAAGGACAGCGATCGTCCCGAGTTCTCCACGCTCAGCTGGTTCGCCATGATCCTCAGCGCGGTCATGGGCATCGGGCTGGTCTCGTACGGCGTCGCCGAGCCCATCTCTCACCTGGCGACTCCGCCGCACGGCCTCGCCGAGCCGAACACACCGGCGGCAGCGGTTCGCGCGCTCCAGTACTCCTACTTCGACTGGGGTCTGCAGGCCTGGGCGATCTTCGCCGTCTTCGGCCTGGCCATCGCGTACTCGACCCATCGCAAGGGTCGGCGCACTCTGGTGAGCCAGATGTTCGAGCCGCTGCTCGGCGACCGGGTGAACGGGCCGATCGGCAAGGCGATCGACGTGCTGGCCGTGTTCGCGACGCTCTTCGGCACCACGACCTCCCTCGGCCTGGGAGCTCTCCAGGTCAACAACGGTCTCGGCAGGTTGTTCGGGATGCCGGTCAACTCGGTGAGCCAGGTGCTCATCATCGCCGCCGTCACCTCGGTCTTCACGCTGTCGGCGGTGACCGGTGTCAGCAAGGGCATCAAGCTGCTGAGCCAGGGCAGCACGCTGCTGGCGATCGCGCTGTTCGTCTTCATGCTGGTCGTCGGCCCGACCGTGTTCCTCGCGAACCTGTACATCGAGTCCGTGGGCCAATGGGCCACCGACTTCTTCCGGATGAGCCTGCAGGGCACCGCGTTCGGCGGGCTCGAGTGGATGCAGTGGTGGACCTACTTCATGATGGCCTGGTGGGTCTCCTGGGGTGCCTTCGTCGGCGTCTTCCTGGCCCGTATCTCGCGTGGGCGCACCATCCGCGGCTTCATCATGGGCGTCCTGGTCGTCCCCAGCGTGGTGTTCTTCACCTGGTTCACGGTCTTCGGCGGCACCGCGATCCACATCGACATGTTCGAGGGCGGCGACATCGCCAAGCAGACCGCGGCCGACATCAACAGCGCCTTCTTCGCGACCCTCGACCACTTCCCACTCGCCGGGCTCACCTCGGCGATCGCGATCATCCTGGTCGTGATGTTCTTCGTCTCCGGCGCGGACGCCAACACCTACGTGCTGTCCATGATGACCTCGGACGGATCGCTCACCCCGCGCCGTTCGGTGCTCATCCTCTGGGGCGTCCTCACCGGTGTCACAGCGGTCGTCCTCATGCTCGCCGGCGGACTGAACGCCCTGCAGAACACCGTCATCGTGACGTCCTTGCCGTTCCTCGTGATCATCGCCGGTCTGGCCGTGTCCTTCTGGAAGGAACTGCGGGCGGACCGAAAGGAGAAGACCGATGCCGCACACTGATACCCGCCGTGGGCTCATCGAGAAGGCGTGGGCCGCGGCCTGGGGCCAGGGTGACGTCGACGCCCTCGACACACTGCTGAGCCCGGCCTACCTCCGCCACGGCCAAGACCCGCACCCGCAGGACCTGAACGCTTTCAAGGCCGCGATCGTCACGACCCGAGCGGCCTTCCCGGACCTGGTCACGACCATCGACGACATCCTGGTCGAGGGCGACAGGGCAGCGATCCGCTGGCACAGCGCCGGAACCCATGTGAACTCGTTCCTCGGCGTCCCTCCCACCGAGCGGCGTGTCGAGGTCAGCGGCGCCACGTTCGCCCGGTTCGAGGGGGACCGGATCGTTGAGGAACACGTGACGTGGGACCCCCGGGCGTTGCTCTCGGCGTTGGGCGTCATCCGGGTGGGACAGGACTGATGATCAAGATGACTAGGAGCATCTCCATGGCGCCGCTCGCCTCGAAGCCCGACCTCGACGTGATGAAGCAGGTCAACCGGCGGTTCGTCACCGGTGTCACGGTCGTGACCGCGATGGACGGACAGACGCCCAGAGGACTGGCCGTCAACGCGTTCTCGAGCATCTCGCTCGACCCCGCCACCGTGATGGTGTGCGTCCAGCGCACCTCTTCCACCCATGACTGTCTGTTCCGGGCGGACCACCTCGCGATCAACATCCTGTCCACGGACCAGCTCGATGTCGTCGGTACGTTCGCGAGCAAGGCCGATGACAAGTTCAAGGACGTGGAATGGGAGAGCGGCCCCTGCGGCAGCCCGCTGATCGCCCGGAGCAGCGCGCAGATGGAGGTCGAGATCCGCGAGCGGCTGCAGGCCAGCACCCACACCGTGTTCATCTGCCGCGTGGTGCACGCCTCGGTGGCCGAGCGCCATCCGATGGTCTACAGCGCGGGTAAGTTCTTCGACGGTGGCGCGCTCGCGCCGTTGGGATGACCGGCGGGTGGCTCGGGAGACGGAGGAGGGCTCGGTGAATCGCGCAAAGAGCGAACCGAAGTGGGGGTCCCCCCGGCCGGAGGCTGGGGGAGGGTCGATGCAGGCCAGGGTGATCGCCGAAATGCGCCGGCGGATCATCAAGGGAGACATCGATCCCGGCGCTCCGCTCTCGGAGCTCGCCCTCGCGGAGGAGTTCGGAGTCAGCCGTACGCCGGTGCGCGAAGCCCTCAAGCAGCTGCAGACCGAAGGGCTGGTCGAAATCCGGCCCCGCGTCGGGACATTCGTCACCACCCCCTCCCGCCGCGAGATCACGGAACTCTTCGAGATGAAGGAGCTTCTCGAGGGCGCGGCCGCCCGCCTCCTCGCCCGGCGCGGCCGTGTCGCGGAGATCGACCTGCTCGAGCGGAACCTGCGCGAGGCCGACGAAGCGGTGGCGCGGGACGACCGGGAGCGGTACGCGGAGTTGGTCCAGGAGTTCCACGACCTGCTCATAGCCGGTGCCGACAACAGCAAGCTGGAGTCCCACTACCGGATGCTGATGAATCAGCTGGCGTACTCCCGGCTGGTGAACACGTCGCTGAGCCAGCCGGGCCGCCCGCTTCAGTCAGACCGTGAGCACCACCTCGTCCTGGAGCTGATCCTGGAGAAGGACGGAGACAGCGCCGAGCACGTGATGCGGGAGCACGTCAGGGCAAGCCGACGTGCGCTGCTGGCGGGGCTGCCCCTCAGCGGTTCGAACGAGAGGTTCGGCACGGCAGGTTCCTGAACCGGGCGATCACATTGGCCGCAGGCAGCCTGACGGTGGACCAGGGCCGGGTTCCGCCTCTTCGGAGGCGGTGCCCGGCCCTGCGGCTTGCGGGGGAAATCCGTCGGCTTACGGGGAGCTTCCACCGCCGCAATCTTCCCGTAACTCCCAGGGTGTCTACTCGCATGCAACGACGGTTCATCACAGTAGACACTCCATCGTGGCCAGGGAGGCCCCATGACGACCGACCCAGCGGCGGACGCCCCCGATCTCGCCGAGCTGGTCCGCGCCGACGGCATCGAGTTCGTACTGGCCGTCTTCGTCGACCTGACCGGCAAGCCCTGCGCCAAGCTCGTTCCTGCCCAGGCCGTCGAGGAACTCCGCGACGAGGGCGTCGGGTTCGCCGGATACGCGGCCGGCGCGCTCGGCCAGCAGCCGAGCGACCCCGACGTCGTCGCACGGCCGGACACCTCCTCGTACACACCCGTCCCCTTCGTCAAGCCCGGTCTCGCCCTCGTCCACTGCGACCCGTACGTGGAGGGCGAACCCTGGCCCTACGCGCCCCGCGTCATCCTGCGCAGTCTGCTGGAGCGGGCCGGGGCCCGGGGGCTCTCCCTGGCCGTGGGCGCGGAGGTCGAGTACTTCCTGGTCAACCGGGACGAGCACGGCGTGCTCAGCGTCGCCGACGTCAGGGACACCGCGCCGCAGCCTTGTTACGACGCGCGCGGCCTGACCCGGATGTACGACCACCTCACCGCGGTTTCCAGTGCCATGAACGCGCTCGGCTGGGGCAACTACGCCAACGACCATGAGGACGGCAACGGCCAGTTCGAGCAGAACTTCCAGCACTCCGACGCCCTCACTACCGCCGACCGGGTGATCACCATGCGGTACCTGGTGTCGGTGCTGGCCGAACAGCGCGGCATGACCGCCACGTTCATGCCGAAGCCGTTCACCGACCGCACCGGCACCGGCATGCACCTGCACATGTCACTGTGGCGGGGCGATGAGCCCGCCTTCCCCGACACCACCGACGGGCGCGGGCTCGGTCTCTCCCCGCTCGCCTATTCCTTCGTCGCCGGGATCGTCGAGCACGCGCGGGCGCTCCAGGCCGTCATCGCGCCGACGGTCAATTCCTACAAGCGGACCGGCGCGGTCTCCACTCGCTCGGGCGCCACCTGGTCGCCCCGCATGGCGGGTTACGGCGGCAACGACCGCACCCATTTCGTCCGCGTTCCCGACGGCAACCGCATCGAACTGCGCGGCGGTGACGGCGCCGCCAACCCCTACCTCGCCGCTGCCGCCGCCCTCGCCGCGGGCCTCGACGGTATCGAACGCGGCCTCGACCCGGGCGAGCCCGGCGCGGTGGGCAAGGGCCCGGAACTCCCGCCCACCCTGCTGCACGCCGTCGAGGCCCTCCAGGCGGACGACGTGATCAGCGGTGCCCTGGACGTGGCCGGGACCGGGGTGAGCCAGTACTTCGCCGACCTCAAACGCGAGGAGTTCTTCGACTGGCACGCCACGGTCGGCCCCTGGGAGCTGGACCGCTATCTGACCGCCTTCTGAACTGGCCGTCTTCTGACCGACCGCCTTCTGACCGACCGCCTTCCGAAGGGATCTGAGATGTGCGGAATCGTGGGGCTCCATCTGCGCGAGCCCTCCCTCGAACCCCGGCTCGGCGCGCTGCTGACCGCGATGCTGGGGCAGGTCGTCGAACGCGGCCCGGACTCGGCGGGGGTCGCGGTCTACGGCGACCCGCGTCTGTCCCCGCCGGGACGTGCCGTCGTCTCGCTGCTGGGGGTCACACCGGCCGAGGCGGAGGCCGCGCTGCCCGGCGCCGTGGCCGTCGCGGCCGACGCCACCACGGTCGTGCACGCGGACGGCGACCTGCTCGCAGCCGTCTCGGCCGCGCTGCCCCACGCCACCGTCATCGGCTCCGGCACGGGCATGGCCGTACTCAAAGGCACCGGAAATCCCGTGGGGTTGGCCGAGTCCTTCGGGCTCGCCGGTGTCACCGGATGGCAGGGCGTCGGCCACACCCGGATGGCCACCGAGTCCGCCGTCACCCCCGAGGGCGCGCACCCCTTCTCCGTCGGCCCCGGCCAGTGTCTGGTGCACAACGGCTCCTTCGCCAACCACGCCACCATCCGGCGCGAACTGCGCGCCCAAGGGGCCGAGTTCGACAGCGAGAACGACTCCGAGGTGGGCGCACGGTACATCGCGCACCAGCTCGCCCAGGGTGCCGACCTGGAGAAGGCGCTGCGGCTGCTGTGCGAGCGGTTCGACGGTTTCTACACGCTGCTCGTGTCCACCGGCGACTCCTTCGCGGTCGTCCGCGACGCGATCGCCTGCAAGCCCGCCCTGGTCGCGGAGACGGCCCAATGGGTGGCGATGGCCTCCGAGTACCGGGCCCTGGACGTCCTGCCGGGCATCGAGAACGCCCGCATCTTCGAACCCGAGCCGGAAGAGGTGTACGTATGGCGACGCTGATCGACCTGGCCGAGAGCCCGGTCCGCGAGCTCAACCAGGCCCTGCACTCCACGGCCGCCACCTCGTGGCGGGTCCTCAACCCGCGTGGCGCGCACGCCGTGGCCTGCGGGATCCGCGAGGACCACACCGTCGACGTCGAGGGCCACGTGGGGTACTACTGCGCCGGCATGAACCAGCACGCCACGGTCACGGTGCACGGCAACGCGGGCACCGGAGTGGCCGAGAACATGATGTCCGGAACGGTCCGGGTGCGCGGCAACGCCTCCCAGTCCGCCGGTGCCACGGCCCACGGCGGCCTCCTCGTGATCGACGGGGACGCCTCCGCCCGCTGCGGGATCTCCATGAAAGGTGTGGACATCGTCGTCGGCGGCGGCGTCGGCCACATGAGCGCCTTCATGGGGCAGGCCGGACGCCTGGTGGTGTGCGGCGACGCGGGCGACGCGCTGGGGGACTCGCTGTACGAGGCCCGTATCTACGTCAGGGGCACGGTCAAGTCCCTCGGCGCCGACTGCGTGGAGAAGGAGATGCGCGCCGAGCACCTCGCCGAACTCGCCGAACTGCTCAAGGCGGCCGAGCGGGAGGAGGACCCCGCCGACTTCCGCCGCTACGGCTCAGCCCGGCAGCTGTACCACTTCAAGGTCGCCAACATGACCTCGTACTAGAGGAGTCCAGCCATGGAACCCGCAACCCACGGCCTGCGCGAGTCGGCGACCTTCGACCGCGCCACCATCCACGCCATTCAGCGCGCCGCCGAGACCGGCGTCTACGACATCCGCGGCTGGGGCGCCAAGCGGAAACTCCCGCACTTCGACGACCTGCTGCTGCTCGGTGCCTCCATGTCCCGCTATCCGCTGGAGGGTTACCGCGAACGCTGCGACACGGACGTCGTCCTCGGCACCCGGCACGCCAAGCACCCCCTGCGGCTCGCCACCCCCGTCACCATCGCCGGCATGAGCTTCGGCGCGCTGTCCGCCCAGGCCAAGGAGGCCCTCGGCCGCGGTGCCGGCGAGGTCGGCACCTCGACGACCACCGGCGACGGCGGCATGACCCCGGAGGAGCGCGGCCACTCCAAGCACCTCGTTCACCAGTACCTGCCGTCCCGCTACGGCATGAACCCCGACGACCTGCGCGCCGCCGACGCCATCGAGATCGTCCTCGGCCAGGGCGCCAAGCCCGGCGGCGGAGGCATGCTGCTCGGCCAGAAGATCACCGAACGGGTCGCCGGCATGCGGACGCTGCCCGTCGGCATCGATCAGCGCAGCGCCTGCCGCCACCCCGACTGGACCGGCCCCGACGACCTCGCCATCAAGATCCTCGAACTGCGCGAGATCACCGACTGGGAGAAGCCGATCTATGTGAAGGTCGGCGCGACACGGACGTACTACGACGTCAAGCTCGCCGTGCACGCGGGCGCCGACGTCGTGGTCGTCGACGGCATGCAGGGCGGTACGGCCGCCACCCAGGACGTGTTCATCGAGCACGTCGGCATTCCCACTCTGGCTGCCCTGCCCCAGGCCGTCCAGGCGCTGCAGGAGCTGGGCGTCCACCGCGAGGTCCAATTGATCGTCTCGGGCGGCATCCGTAGCGGTGCCGACATGGCCAAGGCGCTCGCCCTGGGCGCGGACGCGGTCGCCATCGGCACGGCCGCGCTGATCGCGCTCGGCGACAACCATCCGAAGTACGACGCCGAGTACCGCGAACTCGGCTCGGCCGCAGGCTACTTCGACGACTACCAGGACGGCCGCGACCCGGCCGGCATCTCCACCCAGGACGCGGAACTGTCCGCCCGCCTCGACCCCGCCGAGGGCGGCCGCCGGCTCGCCAACTTCCTGCGGGTGATGACCATGGAGGCCCAGACCCTCGCCCGCGCCTGCGGCAAGTCCCATCTCCTGCACCTGGAGCCAGAGGACCTGGTCGCCCTCACCATCGAGTCCGCGGCGATGGCCCGCGTCCCGCTCGCGGGCACCCACTGGATTCCGGGAGCGGGCCTGTGATCGCGGTCGTCGGCGCCGGACTCATGGGCGCGGCCACCGCGTGGCAGCTCGCACGTCAGGGCCATGAGGTCACGCTGATCGAGGCGTACGACATCGGCCACCGGCACGGCAGTTCGCACGGCAGCTCCCGGATCTTCCGACGGGCGTACGCCGACCCCTTCTACGTCGGACTGACCGGGCAGGCGTACGATCAGTGGCGCGAACTGGAGGACGACAGCTCGACTCCCTTGCTGCGCACCACCGGTGGTCTCGACCTGGGGGAGGGGCGCGACCCGGAGGGGCTGGCCGCCGTGATGGGCGCGGCCGGAGTGCCGTACGAACTGCTCGGCGCGGAAGCCGCCGCGGAGCGCTGGCCGCACATCCGCTTCACCGGCCCGGCGCTCCACCACCCGGACGCGGGTGTCATCGACGCCGACCAGACCGTCGCGGCGTGCGTGCGCCGGGCCGTCGAGCACGGCGCGGACGCGCTGATCGGCGTACGGGTCACGGGCGTCGACGTACAGGACAAGGCACTTGTGCATATGGACGACGGCCGTGAGTTGATCGCCGACACGGTGGTGATCGCCGCCGGCCCCTGGCTGCCCGACCTCCCACTGCCCGTCCCCCTGCCCCCGTTGCGGGTCACCCAGCAACAGGTCTTCCACTTCCCGCAGCGGGAGCCGCACGTGCGGTGGCCGATCCTGGTCTGCAAGGACGGGTCGGCGCAGGTCTACGGACTTCCCTCCGGCGCCGACGGCGGCCCGCTCCCCGCGGTCAAGGTCGCCGAGCACGACCGGGGCACCCCCACCACCGCCCGCACCCGCACCGGGATCGTGGACCCGTCGTCGCGCACGCGGGTGAGCGACTTCGTCCGCGACCGGCTCCCGGGCCTGGATCCCGACCCGGTGGCCGAAGCGACCTGCCTCTATACCACCACTCCCGACGAGGACTTCGTCCTCGACCGCCACGGCCCTCTGGTCATCGTCTCCCCGTGCTCCGGCCACGGAGCCAAGTTCGCCCCGCTCATCGGGGCGATGGCCGCCGCCCTCGCCACGGGACGGGCCGAGCCCCATCCCCGGTTCCGCCTCGACCGCGCGGGCTAGGATGCCGCGGTGACCGAGCACCCCGAACCCGCAGCGGACCCCCGAGACTCCGACGACAAGGCGTTGGAGCGCGTCATCGCGATCCGGGCCCGCGAGTACCGGCAGGCGGCGGGGATGTCGGTCGGCGAGATGGCGCAGCGGGTCGGCATCTCCAAGGCCATGCTGTCGAAGATCGAGAACGCCCAGACCGCGTGCAGCCTCACCACGCTCTCCCGCCTCGCACGGGGCCTGGGCGTCCCGGTCACCGCCCTGTTCCGCGGCATGGACGACGAACGCGAGGCCGTCTTCGTCCCCGCCGGACACGGCGCCCGGATCGTGCGGCGCGGCACACGCGTCGGCCACGAGTACGCCCAGCTCGGCTCACTGCGGGGCGCCCACAAGCGCATGGACGCCCTGCTGGTGACCCTCACCGAGTCCAGCGAGATCTTCCCGCTCTTCCAGCACGCCGGCACCGAGATCATCTACATGCTGGAGGGCGTCATGGTCTACGGCCACGGCAAGTCCAGCTACACGTTGCGGGCCGGGGACGCCCTGCAGTTCGACGGCGAGGCCCCGCACGGCCCCGAGCGCCTGGTCGAACTGCCGATCCGCTTTCTGACGGTGACGGCTTTCGGGGACAGTCCGCACCACTGAAACCCGGCCTCAAGCAGGTCTTCGTCTGCTGGTGGTACACGTCTACCCGGTGCACGGGTCACCCTGTGCCGTCCGGGCAGCATCCTCGCCAAGCTTGGTTACGCCAACCGAACCGAGATGGCTGCACGATGGGCCGACCATGACCGTCGGCCCGACTCCAGAGAGGAAGTGCGCCATGACCTGCAGAAAGAGGATGTGACACAGCTTCTCACCCCAGGCCTGTTGGCCACAGACCACAGACCACAGGCGAAGCCGTGGTGACTTGGCCGATCTCACCGCACTGGCGGCCAAAAAAGATCTTTCTTCCGTCCAGCCCGCCCGGACGGCATACTTTCGTCGACCGCAGCGCGACCGAGGACGGATTTCCAGGCACCGGACGCCTTCCTAGCGTGGCCGTGTGACGACGACCGATGCCGAGAACGCCAAGAGTGTGCCACTGCCGCGCGGGCCCGTACGGGGTGAGGAGCGGGCGCTGGCGCCCGACCTCGCGCGCGGGATGATGCTGTTGCTGATCGTCCTGTCCAACACGGCCTTCCACCTCTGGGCGGCTCGGCACGGCCCCTCGGGGTGGCAGCCGGTCGACGGTGGATGGGCCGACCGTGCGGTCCAGTTCACCATGATCACCGTGCTGGATCTACGGGTCTATCCGCTCTTCGCGTTCCTCTTCGGCTACGGCATGATGCAGCTCTACCTGCGCCAGACCGAGGCCGGGACCTCCGGGCGCGCCGCCGTGCGGATCCTGCGCAGGCGCAGCCTCTGGCTGATCGTCATCGGCCTGTCGCACGCCACCCTGCTGATGGCCGGCGACATCGTCGGCTACTACGGGCTGCTGAGCCTTCTCCTCGGCTGGCTCTTCGTCAGGCGCAGTGAGCGTGCGTTGAAGTGGTGGATCGGCACAGCGGCGGCACAGTTGGTGTTGTTCTCCTCGCTGCCGGTCGTGATCGCCTTGCTCCGCGGCGAGTTGGGATCCCTGGGGGACTCCGGAGCGGAGGCGGGCTTCGAGGCGTACGCGTCGGGCGAGGAGAGCGCGCTCGCGGCGCTCGGCACCCGGCTGACGACCGGCTTGTTCATCACCTTCGTCGGTGCCCCGTTCGCCCTCGTCGGCGGTGGCTACGTGGTGTTCCTGCTCGGCTTCTGGGCGGCGCGCCGGCGCATCCTGGAGGAGCCCGGACGCCATCTGCGCCTGCTGCGCCGCACCGCGGTCAGCGGCATCGCCGTCGGCTGGCTCGGCGGACTGCCCGCCGCGCTCGCCCACGTCGGCGCGCTCGACGTACCGGACGACGCGCAGAGCGAGGAGGGGGCGCTCACCATCCTGCGGGATGTCACCGGGAACGCCGCCGGGATCGGCTATGTCGCCGCCGTCGCACTGTTCGCGCACTGGTGGACCCACCGGCCCGGCCGGCGGGGCGCGACGGCCGTCGTCGCGGTCTCAGCGGTCGGCAAGCGGTCGCTGTCCTGCTACCTCGCCCACTCCCTGATCTTCTCCCCGCTGCTCGCGGCCTGGGGCCTCGGCCTCGGCGAGCATCTGACCAGCGCCACCATGGCGGTCTTCGCGGTCGGAGTCTGGCTGGTTACGGTGGCCGGGTCATACGCCCTGGAGCGGGCCGGGCGACGCGGGCCGGTCGAGACAGTCCTGCGTCGGCTCGTGTACCGGAGCTGACCGGCCGACGATGTCGGGGGAGCAGGTCGACGGGGTGATCCGGCGGTTCCGTACGGGCGGCCGGCGGCGCTACGGCGGCATCGTCGGCCGGCAGACAGCGCTGCGCCTCCCGTTCCACGTGGCGTAGGACACGTTCACGCGTGTATTGCCTCGGGAAAGGAGCAGGGAAGTCATAGGGAGCCCATGATCGCCGTGAAGGGATGACCCGTGACGCTCACTGCGCCTCCCCCCATACCGCGGGCCGCAGGATCGTTCCCGCTCCTTGGACACGCTCTGAAGATGCGCGACAACCTCGGTTTCATCGCGTCACTGCGCGAGACGGGGGAGCCGCTGATAGAGATCGTCCTGCAGCCCGGCACGCGGACCGTCGTGGTCCAGGACCCCACCCTGATCCACCAGATGCTGAAGGCCCTCGCGCCGACCCTCGACAAGGGCCGGTTCTTCGACAAGATGGGCCAGTTACTGGGCGACAGTGTGGTCACCGCCGCCGGCCGCACCCACGTACGCAAGCGTCGCCAGCTCCAGCCGGCCTTCGCCCACACCGAGACCGCTCGGTACGTCGACATCATGCGCGCCGAGGTGAGAGCGGCCGTCGCCGCCTGGAAGCCCGGCCAAGTCCTGGACGTCCGTGAGGCGATGGTTCAGCTCAGCCTCAACATGCTCGCGAAGACGGTGTTCTCGGGCAGCCTGGACGAGGCAACCTTCCGCCAGTTGCGCAGCGACCTGTCGGTGGTGATGAACGGCGTCGGCGCCCGCATCATGCTGCCCGACTGGGTCGAGAGACTGCCGCTGCCCTTCAACCGCCGCTTCGACCGGGCCCGCGCCGCCGTACGCGCCACCATCAACACCGCCGTCGACGAACTGCAGGCCTCCGGGCACGACACCGGGGACATGCTGTCCATGCTGCTGCGCGCCGTGGACGAGGAGACCGGCGAGCCGCTGACCGGGCACCAGATCTGCTCCGAGATCCTCACCCTGGCCGTCGCCGGCACCGAGACCACCGCTTCGATGCTGTCCTGGATCCTGTATGAACTCGCCCGTCACCCGGACATCGAGGCCCGCGTCCTGGCCGAGCTCGACGAGGTGCTCGGCGAGCGGCCCGTCACCTTCGACGATCTCACCCGCCTGCCGTACCTGAACCGAGTGATCACCGAGACCCTGAGGCTGCACCACACTGGCTGGCTCGTCACCCGCCGCACGACGACCGAGACCCGACTCGGCGAGTGGACCCTCCCCGCAGGCACCGAACTGGCCTACTGCCAGCACGCCCTGCACCGCGACCCCAAGCTCTTTCCCGATCCGCTCACCTTCGACCCGGACCGGTGGCAAGACGATGCCCAGGCGTCCCCGCTGGGCGCGTTCCTGCCGTTCGGGGACGGCAAGCACAAGTGCATCGGGGACCGCTTTGCCCTCGCCGAACTGATCACGGCGATCGCGACGATCACGCGGGCGGTACGGCTGGAACTCGACGCGGGACAGGTGGTCCAACCCGTGGCCCGGGCCACCGTACGGCCCCGCACCCTGCGGATGGCCATCCGCCCCCGAACAGGCCTCAAGCAGGAGACATCTGCCTGAACCGGCCGTGGCCCGGCAGGGCGCTGTCCGACGGCCCTGCCGGTGATGTCCCGGCCGGATCGCGACTGAAGCGGAGCGCCCTCCGAACGCCTCAGGCCGGAGGCGCGCCTCGACCGCGAACCAGCGGCAGGTACACCTCGTCGACGATCTCGACGAGGACGTCATCGGGTGCGGTAGGAACGCCGCGCAGGACGAACTCGTTGCGCAGCAGGACCATGGCGACGGTCGCGACCCGGGGATGGAGCGCCTCGGGGGAAGCTTCACCGCGCGCGACCGCGCGCCCCAGGATGGTCAACCAGGGGCCGACCGCGGTGTCCCCGGACTGTTCTTGCAACTGCGCCAGCAGTTCCGGTGCGCCGCCGGCGGCAGAGAGCAGTTCGCGCAGAATCGCACCGAGGGGCGAGCTCCAGTAGCGGTTCGCCTGACGCAGCCACTCCAGGACGTCGCCGCGCAGAGTTCCGGTGTCGGGGGGCTGGACCGCCGTTGCCAGCTGCCGATAGGCGGCGATGCCGAGCGTGAGCCGGTTCGGCCAGCGGCGGTAGACGGCGTTCTTGTTGGTGCCGGCGCGGGTGGCGACCTTGTCCATAGTCAACCCCGCGTATCCGGACTCGGTGAGTTCGTCCACCGCGGCGCGCAGGATCGCCTCCTCCAAAGCGGCTCCGCGTCGCCGCGTCTGCCCGGAACCTGACCGTCCCCTTGGATCCTCCGCCATGACTCCTTCTCGCAATCGGTACCGACCGTGCCTTCCCATTCTGGTTGTGCCCGGCGAGTCACGGAAATTAAGGTACGGCACGTATCGTAAGCCTGCTCCTGGGGGGATCCGACACATGCGAGCCAGAGGCATCAGCTACGACACCGGCTTCATGGTCAAGGGAGCGATCAGCCGTCAGCGCTTCGACGCGGACACAGTCAGGCGCGAGCTGGGCATCATCCGTGACGACCTGCACTGCAACGCGGTCCGCGTCATGGGCGGCGATCCGGAACGGATGGAGCTCGCGGCGGCCCATGCCGCCGACCTCGGCCTCGAGGTCTGGTTCTCCCCCTACCCGCTGGAACTGACCGCCGACGAGATGCTGTCGCTGTTCGCCGACTGCGCCGAGCGTGCGGAGCGGCTCAGACGGCAGGGAGCCGAGGTCGTGTTCGTCACCGGCGCCGAACTGAGCCTGATGAACAAGGGGTTCCTGCCCGGCGACAGCGCAGACGAGCGGGTCGCGTTATTGAGCGACCCCTCTCGCGTGCGCGAGCACATCGGCGAGGTCTCCGCACGCGTCAACGACTTCCTCGGCAAGGCCGCGGCACTCGTCCGCGAGCACTTCGGCGGCAAAGTGACCTACGCCGCCGTACCCCTTGAACGCGTCGACTGGACCCCCTTCGACATCGTGTCCATGGATCTCTACCGGTCGGCCGAGATCGCCGACCGGTTCATCGAAGGCATCCACCATCTCGTCGCGCAGGGAAAGCCGGTCGCGATCACCGAGTTCGGCGCAGCGGGCTATCAGGGGGCGGGTGACAGGGGCGCTCGCGGTCTGGAGATCGTGGAGTACGACAAGGAGACCCGGGCGCCTCTCCGGTTGAACGGGGAGTACGTTCGTGACGAGGCCGGTCAGGCCGCGTATCTGCGGGAGTTGCTGGAGGCGTTCGACGCCGGAGGCATCGACAGCACCTTCGTGTTCACCTTCGCGCTCTACGACCACCTGCACCGCCCCGACGGCGACCCCCGCGACGACCTGGACCTGGCCAGTTACGGCATCGTCAGAGTCCTGGAGGACCGCCTCGGAGCCACCTACCCCGACATGCCCTGGGAACCCAAGGCCGCCTTCACCGCCGTCGCCGACTACTACCGCGGCTCCGGAACGCGCCCTGGTGGTCGCGCCGGCCAGTGGCGGTGATGCGGGTGACGGCGTCCAGGGTGAGGGCGCGGTCGTGGGGTTCCTGGGCCAGGGCGCGGTGCAGTGTCAGGGCCTCGATGAGAGCGTCCAGTTGGCGGGCGGTGGCGGGGTCGAAATGCTTCTCCAGGTGCGTGCGGCTGCGAGCCGTCCATTCCTGGGTGAGTTCCCGGTAGGCGGGTCGGCGGGCGGTGACGGTGTAGAGCTCCTGGGTGAGGATGAGGTCGCGCTGGCTCCCCTCGGGCAGTGCGTGGATGAGGTCGGCCACCGCGGTCCTGGCCTCGTCGCGGTCGACCGGGCCGGATTCCCGACCGCGACGACGTTCGCGGGGACGTCCTTGGTGACGACGGCGCCCGCACCGATGACGCAGTTGTCACCGATGGCGATGGCCGCGACGTCCAGTGCGGTGGGGTTGTAGTTGACGAAGGTGCGCGCGCCGATCGTGATGTTGCTGCCGTAGTCGACGTACAGGGGCGGGCCGCACATGCGCCTCGTCGCCCAACGAGCCGAGCAGTTCGGCGAGGAGCGGCCGGGCGGCGTCGACGTCCTCGGCGTAGGCGGCCTGATAGTTGGCGGCCAGCCGGACGGCCCGTTGCTGGCGGCGGGCGATCTCGGGATCGTCTGCGATGTAGAGGTCGCCCGCGAGTATGCGTTCCAGGTTGGAGCGGGGGTCGTCCGTGAAGTAGTCGGTCGACATGCGTACGAGCGTAGACCCCGGAGTGTGCGAACGTACGCTCTGAGCTCCCGCTGTACGCACACTCCTGCTTGGGGTGGGGTGATCGGCTGGACAAGCGGCGGCGGCCGTGCTTAGCCTTTCTGTCTAGATCTAGACGAGGATTCCAAGCGGCTGGGAGGAGGCGCTGTGGAGCGCGGCTCAGCGGGAGCGGAAGAGGACCGGAGCACGGGCGTTGCCGGGGTGCCGGAAGACGGCAAGAGCAAGGGCGTCGCCTTGGGCTCGGACGAGGCGGAGGAGCACCTGATCCGGGAGGCGGAGAAGATCGCCGTCGCGGTCGGCCGCATGTTCCCGGGGCTGTGTGAGGTGGTGCTGCATGACCTGCGGGACCCCCGGCACGCGATCCGGGCGATCGAGAACAACCTCTCCGGCCGCCATGTCGGGGACTCCGTCACGGAGTTGGGCCTGGCCCGCATCGAGGATCCCGGCTATCCCAGCGTCATCCAGAACTACCCCAACCAGTTCCCCGACGGCCGCCCGGCGAAGAGCACGTCCATCGGCATCAAGAACGCCGCGGGCCAGTACATCGCGGCTCTCTGCCTGAACCTCGACGTGTCCGTCCTGTCACCTGTGACGCTCGCACTGTCGAACCTCGTGGCCACCGACACCGAGCACCGCGAGCAGCCCCTGGAGACCCTGCGGGACCGCAACGCCCGCGAGCTGCGCACGGTGGTGGAGGCCCACGCCGCCGAGCGCGCCGCGACTCCCCGGTCACTGAGCCGGGAGGACAAGAGAGCGCTGGTGCGGCAGTTGCAGCGCGACGGCTACTTCGACTCGCGCGATGCCGCGCAGACCATCGCGGACCTGCTCGGGGTGTCCCGGGCGACGGTCTACAACTACGCCAAGTGAGAGGGCGCCTCGTGGCCCCTGCCGGACCGAGCCCTGATTGCAGCGTGCCGATGCCCCCCGGCAAGTGGGAAACCCCGTCCGAACTCCTCGGCCGCGCCCGCCTTTTCTGAAACCAGCCCGAGCAGACCCACCCGAGGCACCGAGGGCCGCCGCACCTCCGACAGCTCCGGCATCGGGCTGCGGGACCCGTTTCCGGGCCCGGCCCTCCCGAAGAAAATGGACACTGCCCTGTGAACAGCACCGCAAGCGCCACCGGCCCGCAGACCACCACCCGGACGCTGGCCGACCCCGACACCCCCTTCGCCGTCGTCGACGTCCACAAGACCCTGCGCAACATCGAGCGCCTCCAGGCCAGGGCCGACCGGCTCGGCGTCACCCTGCGCCCCCACGTCAAGACCGCCAAGAGCCTCGACGTCGCCGCCCTCCTCCACGACGGCACACCGCCCTGTCCGGTCACCGTCTCCACGCTCGCCGAGGCCGAGGCGTTCGCCGACGGCGGCTACACCGACATCACCTACGCGGTCGGTATCGACCCGCACAAACTCCCGCGCGTCATGGCACTGTTGCGCCGCGGTGTCCGCCTGCGCGTCCTGCTCGACAGCCCCGAGCAGGCAGAGTCCGTCGCACGAGCCGCGCAGCGGGCCGGACTGCTGATCCCCGCCCAGATCGAGATCGACTGCGACGGCCACCGCGGCGGCATCAAGCCCGACGACCCCGCGCTGACCGAGATCGGCCGCATCCTGCACGACGCGGGCAGTCTGGACGGCGTCCTGACCCACGCCGGCGAGTCCTACTTCGCCTACACCGCCGAAGAACAGCGCCTGGCCGCGCGGCACGAACGCGACGCCGCCGTCGCCGCAGCC
Organism: Streptomyces curacoi; assembly: GCF_001513975.1. Classification (GTDB taxonomy): domain Bacteria; phylum Actinomycetota; class Actinomycetes; order Streptomycetales; family Streptomycetaceae; genus Streptomyces; species Streptomyces curacoi. The sequence goes on along the minus strand of NZ_KQ948000.1, from coordinate 15,409 downwards.
GAGCGACTGCGCGCGGCCGGCCTGCCCGTCACCACCGTCAGCGTCGGCTCCACCCCGACCGCCCACGCCGTCGAGGACCTCACCGGCGTCACCGAACTCCGCGCCGGCAACTACGTCTTCTTCGACCTGGTCATGGCCGGCCTCGCCGTCTGCGCCATCGACGATCTCGCCCTGTCGGTCGTCGTCACCGTCATCGGCCACCGGCCGGAGTACGGGTGGATCATCACCGACGGCGGCTGGATGGCCATGTCTCGCGACCGCGGCACCTCCGTCCAGGCTCAGGACCACGGCTACGGCCTGGTCACCGACCTCGACGGCAACCTCCTCCCAGACCTGGTCATGACCGCCGCGAGCCAGGAGCACGGCACGCTCACCGCCCGCGACGATGCCACCCTTCCCGACCTGCCGGTGGGCACCCGTCTGCGCATCCTGCCCAACCACGCCTGCGCCACCGCCGCCCAGCACCACGGCTACCACGTCATCGACAGCAGCCGGACCGCGGACACCGCCCCCGTGATCCAGGCCGTCTGGCCACGCATCACCGGGTGGTGACCAGCCCGTGAGCGTCGTCGCCGCAGGCGTTTCTCCCGGTAGTGAAGGGAAAGTCCTCCCGGCTCCGAGGAGACAGTCTCACCGCGTACGGGTGACAAACGGTGGTATTCCGCGGCGGGCCGAGTCTGCAATCCTCGGTAGTGCTCCCGGGTGAACGTTCCCCATGAACTCCGAATACGGTCCTCGGACCACTGGAGCCCCCGTGGACATGCGATACGAGGCGTATTGCCTCATCGACCCGGACTTCTACGACACCCCCGCGCGTGCGAAAGGGCAGAGCGACAACTTCGAACTGTCCCTCTGTCCCGCTCCGGACGGGTGGGTGCGGTCGGATCTGGACAACTGGGTGGTGCTCACGCCCGACGGAGTGGACCTTCCCCCGCAGGGCTGGAAGATCCACGTATCGGCGTGCCTCGACGACGCACGGGACACCCTGACCGCCGTGTGGGACTACTGCGTCCCGCGTCGGATCGCCTTCAAGTTCCTCCCCAGCGAGGACAGCCTCCTCCTCGCCAACGCGAAGTACGCCCCACGTGAATCCAGCGGCAAGTTCGTGACGATCTACCCGGTGGACGAGGCCCAGCTCGCAACGGTCCTCCACGAGCTGGGCTCCGTCCTGGCGGGCCGGCCGGGACCGTACGTCCTCAGTGATCTGCGCTGGGGTTCCGGCCCGCTGTACGTCCGGTACGGCGGGTTCGCCATGCGGACCTGTGTCTCCCCGGACGGCGAGCTGGTGCCGGCGATCGAGGACGCGGCCGGCCGGCTCGTGCCCGATGTGCGCGGACCCGCGTTCCGGGTGCCCGACTGGGTGACACTGCCGGCCTTTCTCGAACCCCACCTCGCCGCACGGAACAGCACCACCGTCGCCGGCCTGCCGTACCGCATCGAGAGCGCGCTGCACTTCTCCAACGGAGGCGGGCTCTACACCGGTCAGGACACACGGACGGGGCAGCGGGTCGTGCTCAAGGAGGCCCGGCCGTACGCGGGGCTCACCCTCGACGGCGCGGACGCCGTCACCCGGCAACGCCGTGAGCGTGAAGCCCTCGAACGACTGCGCGGGCTGGACTGCGTGCCCGCGCTGCTCGACCACTTCGTGCTCGGCGAGCACCACTTCCTTGTCGAGGAGTTCGTGGAAGGGCCGACGCTCAACAGCATGTTCGTCGACCGGTGCCCCCTCGTCCTTCCGGAAGCCGAGGACATGGACACCGAGGCCTACACCTCGTGGGCCCTCGACACGCTGGACGAGGTCGAGCGCGCCGTCGACGCCGTACACGGCAGGGGCCTGATCGTCGGCGATCTCCATGCCGACAACATGCTGGTCCGCCCCGACGGCCGGGTCGTACTGATCGACTTCGAGGGCGCCGCGGACGTCACCGACCGGCAGGACCAGCGCCTCGCCGCCCCCGGGTTCGTCGTCCCGAGCGGCTTGTCCGGTGTCGACATCGACCGCTACGCACTGGCCTGCCTGCGCTTCTTCCTGTTCCTGCCGCTCACCGGCCTGTTCCCGCTCGACTCGGGAAAGGCACGGCACTTCGCCGACGACATCGCCCGGACCTTCCCGGTTCCTCCCGGCTTCTTCGACGACGCGGTCCGGATGATCGCGGGAGAGGGCACCGGCGCACCGGCAGGCTCCGTCGCGCAGGCGTGGCCGGAACCGGACCACCAGGGCTGGACCCGCACCCGTGCGTCCATGACCGCTGCCATCCAGGCGGCCGCCACCCCGGACCGTGACGACCGGCTCTTCCCTGGCGACGTCGAGCAGTTCGCCACGCCGGGCGGCGGCCTGGCCTTCGCACACGGCGCGGCGGGCGTCCTGTACGCGCTGGACGCCGTCGGCGCCGGCTGCCACCCGGACCACGAGGAGTGGCTCGTGCGGCATGCCCTGCGCCCCGAGCCCGGGATCCGCCTCGGCTTCTACGACGGCCTGCACGGCATCGCGTACGCGCTCGACCACCTCGGCCACCGGGACGTGGCGATGAAGGTCCTCGACATGGCTCTGGGCGAGCAGTGGCAGCAACTGGGGCCCGACCTGTACGGAGGCCTGGCGGGGATCGGCCTGAACCTTCAGCACTTCGCCGCGGCCACCGGTGACCCCGCGCTGCGTGACGCGGCCTTCTCGGTGGCGGACATCCTCGCCGACCGGCTGGGACCGGCCGACGGCGCGGCGGAGGACGCGGCGGACGACGCGTACCCGTACGCCGGACTGCTGCGCGGCGCGACCGGCCCCGCCCTGATGTTCCTGCGGCTGCACGAGGACACCGGCGATCCGGAGTTCCTCGCCCTGGCCGACCGGGCGCTCCGGCAGGACCTGCGCCGCTGCATCGTCCGTGAGGGCGGGGCCATGGAAGTAGACGAGGGCTGGCGGACCCTGCCGTACCTGGGGGTCGGCAGCGCCGGTATCGGCCTCGTGCTCGATGACTACCTCGCACACCGCGAGGACACCCCGTTCCACAAGTCCGCGGCGGCAGCGATCCGCAAGGCGACCACGGCCCGGTTCTTCATCCAGCCGGGGCTCTTCCAGGGGATGGCCGGGATGATCCTCTGTCTCAGCCGTCCGCACCCCCCGGGCACGGCCGCACAGCGGGACCCGGTGGTCGCCGAGCACATACGCCGTCTGTCCCGGCACGCACTCACCTACCGGGGCCACTTCGCGTTCCCCGGCGATCAGCTGATGCGCCTGTCCACCGACCTGGCCACCGGCAGTGCGGGCGTCCTCCTCGCCGTGGGCTCCGCGCTGCACGACCGCCCCGTGCGGCTGCCGTTCCTCGCTCCCAGCGACCGGCGGAACGGGCCACACGGCCACATGCCCCCGTCCCCACAAGGTCAGGAAGGAGGTGAACTTCCATGACACTCCTCGAACTGCAGGCAATCGATCCGACTGTCGCCACCGGCGGCAAGCCTCCGAAGAGGCACAGCAACTACAGCGTCACGCTGTGTGCCGGAGGGGCGAGCAACCTCAGCCTGCTGCTCTGCAGCGGCAAGTAGCGGTTCCACGCGGGGACGCCATGTGCGTCCCCGCCACGCCGCTGTTTCCATCCCGCACGACCGGGGACCACCGGAGGAGCCATGAGCCTTGGCGCGGCGGATCGCCTGCTGCTGGCGTCGGCACGGCGCGGCGGTGTCTGGCTGGGCCTCACGGTCGTCACCTCACTGCTGCTCACCGGCGCCGGCCTCGCGCTGCCGGCCGTCATGGGCCGCGCTCTCGACGCCGTCCTCAGCGGCGGCGACACGGCTCGGTGGATCACCTTCACCGGCTTGCTGATCTTCGTCCTGGTGGCCGTCGACGCCGTGGACGATCTCGTCGGACAGATCGCCGAGGCCCGGTCGACCGCCTGGCTGCGGCACACCCTGCTGGGGCACGTGCTGGCGCTGGGCACCCGGGCCACCCGCACATTCACGCCGGGAGACCTGGTCAGCCGCCTCGTCGGCAACTCCGCCCGGACCGGGAACAGCGCGTCGGGCCTGGTGTGGGTCGTCATGGGCCTCGTCCCACCGGTCGGCGCGATCGTCGCCCTAGCGCTCATCGACTACTGGCTTTGCCTCACCTTCCTGGCCGGGATGCCGCTCGTCGTGCTCCTGGTGCGGGCCTTCCTCCGCGACATCTCCGACGCCAACGAGGGCTACTTCCGCGTGCAGGGCACCATCGCCGCACGGCTCGTCGATGCCCTCGGCGGAATCCGGACGATCACCGCGGCCCGGACCGTCGACCGCGAGGCACGCCGTGTCCTCGCGCCCCTTCCGGAACTGCGCCGGCACGGGCTCGGCGCGTGGGACGCGATCGCCCGGATCTCCGCGCGCGGCGATCTCGTCGTCCCCCTGCTGGTGGTCGCCGTCCTGGCGGTGGCCGGACTGGGGCTCGCACAAGGCCGGATCACGCCCGGAGACATGCTCGCGGCGAGCGAGTACGTGGTCATGGCGGCCGGCATCGGCGGCGTGCTGTCGTCGCTGAACCAGCTGGCCCAGGCCCGTACGACGGCCGGGCGGATCGCCGAGGTGATGGCCGAACCGCCGGCGGCGTACGGCCACGAGCGCCTTGCCGAAGGCCCCGGAAGGCTGGAGTTCCGGCACGTGACCGTTCAGGGGACGGACGGCCCCGTGCTCCAGGACCTCAGTCTCATCGTCCCGGGCGGCGCCCTCGTCGCCGTCGTGGGCCGTTCCGGGGCCGGCAAGTCGCTGCTCGCGGCACTGGCGGGACGCCTCGCCGACCCGGACGAGGGCGAGGTGCTCCTCGACGGCGTGCCGCTGCGCCGACTCGGCCGCGAGGAACTGCGGCAGGCGGTGGCCTACGGCTTCGAACGCCCGGTGCTGCTCGGCGAGACCTTCGCCGACGCCATCGGGTTCGGCACGCCGACCCCGTCCGCCGAGGACGTGGTGGCTCAGGCCGGGGCGGCCCGGGCCGACGCGTTCATCCGCCACATGCCCGCCGGGTACGCCAGCCGCGTCACCGGCACCCCGATCTCCGGCGGCGAGGCGCAGCGGGTCGGGCTGGCCCGTGCGTTCCTCCAGGCCGGGCGGGTGCTCGTGCTCGACGACGTGGCCGCCAGCCTGGACACGGTGACCGAGCACCACATCAGCCAGGTGCTGACCGGTGCGCTCGCCGACCGCACCCGGATCGTCGTGACGCACCGGGCCTCCACGGCGGCACGGGCGGACCTCGTCGTCTGGCTGGCGGACGGGGGAGTCCGGGGGCGGGGAACGCATCGCGCGCTGTGGGCGGACCCCCGGTACCGGGCCACCTTCCAGCCGTTCTCCCTCCCCGCGGCCGACACGGCGGGAGGCGCACGGTGAAGCGGCGGGCGATCCGGATCCTGCGCTCCTCGCTGAGCCGCCGGCGACGGGAGTACGGCCGCCTGGTGGCCTGGTCACTGGTGCAGGCCGCGCCCGCCGCCCTCTCCGGGTGGATCGTGGCACGAGCCGTCGACCACGGATTCCTGGCCGGCCGGCCCGCCACCGGGTTCCTCTGGCTGGGCGCGCTGGCGGGCGCCTTCCTCGTCGGTGCCTGGGGGACCCGGCACGCCATGCTGGGGCTCGCCTCGCTCATCGAACCCTTCCGGGACGAACTGGTCACCCTCGTGACCACGGGCACGCTGCACCGGTCCGCACGGCTGGGCGAGCCGGCCGACACCGCCGGCGTGGCACGGCTCACCGAGCACGTGGAGCGGGCCCGGGACGCCTACGGCGCGGTCGTGTTGTTCGTGCAGGGCTTCCTGGTTACCGCCGTGGGCGTGTGCGTGGGCCTGGCCGGCCTCGACCCCGTGCTGCTGGCCCTCGTGGTGCCTCCCGTCCTCCTCGGCCTGGCCCTGTTCGCCGCGGCGCTCCGGGCGATGGCCGCACGGCAGCGGGACGTCATCCTGGCGGACGAGCGCATCGCCGAGACCACGAGCGCCCTGACCGGCGGGCTGCGGGACGTGGTGGCCTGCGGCGCCGAGGACCGCGTACGGGCCGAGACGGGTGCGCAGGTCGACGCCGCGGCCCGGGCGGCCGTGTCGCTGGCGCGGCTCACCGCGGTACGCACCGCCGCCCTGGGCATCAGCGGCTGGGTCCCCCTCCTGCTGATCCTGGTCTCGGCGCCCTGGCTGGTACGGAGCGGGGTGACGGCGGGGACGATCCTCGGGGCGGTGACCTATGTGTCGCAAGCCCTCCAACCGGCCCTGCAGAGCTTCGTCCAGGGACTCGGCAGCAGCGGGCTGTGGCTGCTGGTCACCGTCGGCCGGATGGCGGAGATCGCGGCGGAGCCGGAGGAACCAGAGGCGACCGAACACAAGGCGACCGAGACCACCAAGGCGACCGAGACCACCGAGACTACCGAGACAATCGAGGCCCCCGAGGCCACCGAGGCCAAGGCAGCCGACGCGGACTCCGGGATCGCCGACTCCGGGATCGCCGATTCCGGGACCGCCGACTCCGCGCTCGACGCCACGAGGGGGCCCATGCCCGTACGGCCCGGCGGTGCCCGCGTGGAGGCACGCGGTCTCACCTTCGGCTACGCCCAGTCCGCGGAGCCGGTGATCCGTGACCTGGACCTCGTCCTGTGGCCGGGGGAGCACCTCGCCGTGGTGGGGCCGAGCGGCGCCGGGAAATCCACCCTCGCCGCACTGATCGCGGGAGTACTCGAACCGCAGGCGGGGGAGGTGCGCCTCGACGACGTGCCGGTCCTCGCGCTGCCCGACGGCGACGAACTGGCCCGGCACCGTGTGCTGATCCCGCAGGAGGCGTACGTCTTCGCCGGCACGCTGCGGGAGAACCTCACCTACCTGGCTCCAGGCGCCACCCAGTCGGACGTGGCGGCGGCGGTCCGTGCCGTGGGCGCGGCGCCGCTGGTGGAGCGCCTGGGCGGCTACCTGGCGCCGCTCGACCCGCGCGACCTCTCGGCGGGGGAGCGCCAGCTCATCGCCCTGGCCCGTGCCCTGCTCCCGGCACCCCGCCTGACCCTGCTGGACGAGGCCACCTGCCATCTCGACCCCGCCGCCGAGGCGGTCGCCGAGGCCGCCTTCGCCCGCCGCCCGGGCACCCTGATCGTCGTCGCCCACCGCATCAGCTCGGCGGCGCGGGCCGACCGGATCCTCGTCATGGACGGGACGCGGGTCGGCCTCGGCACGCACGAGGAGCTGCTCGCCGGCTCCGCCCTCTACCGTGACCTGGTCGGCCACTGGGGCGCGGCGAACGGATCCCCGGCACCGGTCGGGTCGATGCCCCGTACGGGCGGGGTGAGGGATGCGGTCCGCGCCCTCTGAGGGAGCCCGCCATTCATCGTGCTGTGAGGGACCCGCCGTTCACCGGCGAAACGCTCACACCCAGCCGGACTCCCTGGCGATCCGTATGGCGTCGATCCGATTGCGTCCGCCCGTCTTCCGGGTGATCGCCGACAGGTGGTTGCGGACCGTGGCCACGGACAGGGACAGCCGTTCGGCGATCTCCCGGGTGGGTGTGCCGTCGGCGGCCAGACGCAGGATCTCCACGTCCCGTGGCGTCAACGGGTTCTCTCCGGCGTCGAGCGCGACCAGTGCGAACTCCGGGTCGATGAACCGCTGCCCCCTGACCAGCTTGCGCACGCCGTGGACCAAGCGGTCCGCCGGGGCGTTCATGCTGATGACGCCGGCGGCGTGCAGGCCGAGGATGCGGCGCAGCCGCTCAGGTGTCGTCGACGCCATCAACAACAGCATCCGGCACTCCGGCAGCCGCGCCCTCAGCTCGCTGCGCGCGGCGAGTTCCTCGCCCTCTTCCGAGTCGACGTCGATGACCACCACGTCGGGGCGGCAGGACACCGCCCGCGCGAGTACCTCCCCGTTGCCGTCGGCTTCGGCGACGACCTCGATGTCCTCTTCGCGAGACAGAAGAGCGGCGACCGCTCCCCGCATGAGGCGGACTTTCTCAACGAGAAGAACGCGGATCAATGTCGCTCCCACTCGGCGCCATGCGGCCTGCCCTGACACCACACCGTGCGTGCCGCACTCCCTGAACGCCTTTGCAGCCAATTATCCGGCCGCTCCGCGACCGGCGCACGCGCGCGGCCCGAGGCGAGCGGTGCTTGGCCCAGCCACTCGGTGCGCCATCCAAGGCCGGCGCGTCGCTGCTCCATGGCGGGACGAGGGGGGACCCAGTGGTCGATGCGGCGTCGCAGTTCGACCACCAGGTCCCGCCGGTGAGACGCCTTACTGGCCGAGGTGAATCAGAAGGCGAATACCGATGCGCCCTGGGTTTCCTTGATGCACGCGTTGGCGAAGGTGTGCTCGTAGTTCACGCGTGTACCGCGCCATACGCCTTGTATGGTGACGACAATGGGTCGGTATTCCTTCGTGCAGTATCGTTCCGACTCACCTGTGCGGAGTGTGGCCAGGCGGTCGAGGTCCCCGTTCACGCGGTCCAGATCCGTACAGGCTCGTCGCGGATCGGGGTGCGTCCCCGAAGTGGTGTACGCACAGTTCAGCGTTACTGCGCGCTCCGGTGCCGCGGTGGCGGCGCGCTCGCCGTGGCCGGTGGTCAGGACCAGGGCCGAGGGGGCGTACTGGGAGGCGGGGGCGCTGTGGGCGGGCATGGCCAGAGGACCCGCCACGGTTGCGGCGAGCAGAGTTCCCGTCATTGCCCAGCGTGTCATTGGTCGCATGATGTATTTCCCTTCTCTTTGGTGTTGTTCAGTGCCTCGAAGTACCCACTGTGTTGCTCCTGTCTCAGGGCGGACGAACCGAATTGCTTCCGGTCGCCGCAATTCAGACCAGATTGCTGATTCAATTAGTGGCCTGATCGGCTGAGTGGCCTTCATGATTGAGGAGGTGAGCGGTCTTTCATCCTGTGCGCCGGTGGAATGTGTGGCCGATGTGCCGGGGGTGTGAAATGGCCTGAAACCGGCGAGCGTGCTTTCGGCGGCGGGGTGGCGCGACAGCGACTTCGCCGCGCGTTGCCCAGGAGGGCGGGTCGGTAACCGGGTAGCAGGGTTGTGAGTTCCACCCGCTGCGCGAGATCGTTTGAGGCGACAGTGCCGATGTCGTCTGTTGGAGGACCTCCGTGACCGATCCTGCGCCCGCGTCGCCGCCCGCCCCGCCCTACTACGCCGTGGTGTTCACCGCCGTGCGGACCGCCGGCGACAACGGCTACCGGGAGACGGACGAGCGGTTGCTGAAACTGGCTGCCGACCAGCCGGGATTCCTCGGTGTCGACTCCGCTCGCGGTGCGGATGGCCTGGGGATCACGGTGTCGTACTGGAGGGACGAGGACTCGATCGCCGCTTGGCGGGACCACGCAGAGCACGCCCTGGCCCGTGCGCACGGACGCGAGCGCTGGTATGCCTCGTTCTCGCTCCACGTGGCCAAGGTCGAGCGCGCCTACGGGTTTACCCGCCCGGCAGATGTGTAGGTGTCACCGCCGCCCATCGCGCATCGCCGGCACGGCAGTAGGGTGAAACGGTGCTCCCCTTACCGGAAGACTCACCGTCACTGATCGGCGAAGACGCCCGCGATACGGCCGTGCAGCGCCTGCAGGAGGCGTACGCCGAAGGGCTCATCTCACACGAGGAGTTGGACGAACGCCTCCACCAGGTGCTCACCGCCAAGGCACACAGCGAACTCGTGTCGGCTCTGGCCCCACTCGCCAAGGAGCACACGGACACCACGTCAACGATCGGCGCCGCCAGTGGACGGATCCGGCGGCGCGGCGCATGGCGGGTACCTCGGATCCTGAAGGTCGAGTCCGCATTCGGAAGGGTGCGCCTGGATCTGTCCCGGGCGATCATCGAGCATCCGGTCGTCGACATCGAGCTGCAACTCGGAACCGGCGGGGCCAGAATCACGGTGCCTCACGACGCGGTCGTTGAAGTCGAGGGGCTGCGCACCGGCTGGAAGGACCTGCGCTACAAGGCCCCGCGGAGTTCCCGCCCCGGCGGGCCGAAGATCCGCATCTCGGGTGCCATGGGATTCGGACGACTGAAGATCCGCCATGCCCGGCGTTGAGACTCCATCCGGCACTAGGACCCCATGTCACCAGGACCCGCGGCACTATGACCCCACGCCCGGCACTCGATCCCCCCGCCACCCCAGGGGCCCGGTCTCCTCGGCGACCGAGCCCTCCCTGGGGATCACTCCGCGCGGCACACAGTGTGCGCGTCGGCGTCCTCGCCGCCCGGGGGTGCGGTGAGTGGCTCATTGCTGCCGGCCGGCCGCCCGCACACGGTCACCGATCGCACCTTGTGGCCGCGGTAGGTCACCCGCACGATCTTGTAGCCGTGCCCCCGCTGGTCGGCGTAGGGCTGGCTGCCGGCGAAACTGACCGTGCCGACGGGCAGGTTCGGGTTGGGGCGCCAGCGCAGGTCGGCCCAGGTTTCGGGGGCGGTCTGCGGGGCGTCGCCGTTCTTCGAGGCCCGGTACAGCACCGCGGTGGCGCTGTAGGACAGTACCGTCTGACCGCTGGAGAACAGCGCGTCGTTCCAGGGCCGGGCGGGGTCGGTGAGCTCGGTCGCCGCCGTGCCCTCGGGGAGCAGGCCGCCGAGCACACGGTGGGCGTCCTCGTAGAAACCGGTCGCGCCGACGAGGTCCATCGGTGCCAGCGCGAAGTGGTAGAGGGTGACCTCCGGCGGGATGCGCAGACTCTCGCCCTCCTCGTAGTTGCTCTTGGCCAGGTCGTCGCCGGTGAACACGGTGATGTTCCGGCCGGAGCAGCCGGGCGTGGAGCCGAGTTGGGACATCAGGTTGGGCACGTCCTCCACGCGGCCCGCGAAGTACAGGGCCTTGGGCACGGGGTCACTCGCGCAGATCGCCTCGACCGGGTCGGTCAGTTCCGGTTCGCCGTTGGGGCTCAGCCGGTAGGACCGGGAGGGCAACAGGGTGAAGTCGGCCTGGTCCAGCATCTGCCTGCCCACCCGGGCCTGTTCGGTCGTATAGAAGTCCTTCTCGCTGCCGACCTTGCGGGCCAGCACCACGCCCCGGCCGCCGTCCTCGCGCCGGGAGAGTTGTCTGGCGACGACGAGGAGCGCGTTCGCCTCCTCCTCATCGGTGGCCGCCAGGCCGAACCAGTTCGACAGCTCCCGCGCCAGATGGCTGCCGGAGTTGGTGGTGCTGACGACGGGCAGGCCGGCGCCCTTGAGGATCTCCACGGCGTCGTCGCTCTCCGTGGTGTTGCGCCCCATGCCGACGACACCCACGATCGACCGGTCGCGCCGGGCCAGCTCCGCTATGTGCCGGGCCATGGGCAGCACCTGGAGCATGTTCTCGCCGCCGTTGGCGAGCAGGACCCTTATCTTGGTCGGCTGGTGGGTGCTGACGTTGGCGTAGTACTGGTAGAGGTAGACACCCGTGATCTCCTCAAGTCCCTTGCGGGTGCCGGACTCGTCCTCCGCGGTGACCGGGCCGGCGTAGACGATCGTCACGTACTTGTCCTTCGGGCCGATCTTCGCGTTCTCGGCCCTGATCGCCTGCTCGACGGCGTCGAAGGTGACGCCCTTGCCGGCGCCGTACAGTTCCAGCCCGTTGCCCGCCGCAAGCCGTACGTCCCCGGTCGCGACCCCGACACACTCGCCGCCCACCAGCACGGAGTCGGTGTTGGAGCCGACCAGCCGGCCCTGGCAGTAGCGCTGGGCCATCCACCGGTTGCCCAGGAAGCCGAGGCCGAGGGCGATGGCGAGGACCACCGCCAGACAGGGCCTGGACCACAGCAGCCAGGCAGCGGTACGGCGGATCCTGGTGGTGGAGTGCTGTGCGGAGTGCCGGCGGCGCAACTCGTCGGCGGACAGCGGTATCCGCAGGATCCACGGCAGTGCGGCGGACCGGCCGGGGGACTGGCCGATGTTGAGGTGGGTCACCCACTCCTGGTATCTGGCGTCCGCTCCGAAGGCGCGCGTCTGGTCTTCCTCTTCGAGCCCGCCGGGATGCGGTGCGGAGGGCTGCTCGGGTCCCTCGGAGCCCGGCGGGCGCAGCCGCTCGGCCGCGGGGACCGCGGCGAGCACCAACAGCGGGTCCACCTCGCTGCGGCGGCTGCGCACGTTGCTGATCGCCCGCAGCAACAGCAGACCGCCGTCGTCCTCGGTGGCGCACGGCAGGTACACCACGGGCGGGACGGTGCGCTTGCGGCGGCGCAGGTCAAGGGTCCGCGGACGGAAGTTCTCGCGCAGGTCCTCCAGCAATGCCAGCACCCGCAGCTCCAAGTGGAACTGACGGGCCGTCACATCATCGGCCTGGGCGGCGACGACCTGCCGGGCGACGGCGAAGGCCCGGCCGCGGATGGTTTCCCAGGACTTCGCCGGCCGCCATCGGGACCACTCGGCGGCCTCGGGCCGGTCGCTCGAAGGCGCCAGGAACGTGGTCGTCGCGAACCATCGGCTGGCTCGGCGCAGCCACAGCAGCGGCGGCGCGCTGCGCGCCAGGAAGTGCACCACGCCGAACGCCGCCAGGGCCAGGGCGCCGCCCCACACGGCCGTCTGCCAGCCGCCCTCGCCCAGCAGCACGCTCAGACAGGCGATGAACATCGCTCCCACGAAACCGGACGGGTTCGCCACCGCACCGACGGTGTCCGCCAGCGCCGAGACGCGGCCGTCCGCGTCGTCGGCACCGTCCGGATCGCGCCCCGGCCGCCAGCGCAGCTCGGCCAGCCGTCGCATCAGCCGCTCGCGGCGCTGGGCGGCGGACCACACCGTGCTCACCTGCCCGCCGACCTCGGGCGCGGCCTTCTCGATCGCCCGCAGCAGCCGCGAGCGTGGAAAGGCGAACGGCTTGTACTGCGACTGGTTCTGGTTGTCCCAGGGGTGCTCGCACAGTTGGCGCACCATGTCGATCGCGGAGGAGTACGCTTCCACGCCGCCTCCGCCGTCCAGCCGTTTGGCCATCAGCCCCCGCGGCTGATGGCCCTGGCGGACGAACTCCACGACCTGTGCGACCCGTCGGTCCAGGGTGCCGGTGTCGTCCTCCTCGGTGGCCTGCAGGACCACCAGCGGCGTCACCGGAGGGTTGTCCCGGAAGTTGTCGATGAGCCGTCTCATCAGCTCGAACACCGCGTCGGCCGCTTCTATCCCGGCGCTGCCGCTCCATGCCTCTCTCGCCACGTGCTCCGCCCCCGTCGCATCCGCCCGACCCGGCACACCCGGATCCGATGGAGATACCCACACCTAAACGCACTGCACCGTACAGACGTTCCGAATCTCTTACGGACCGGTCATGGCGCCGGTGTGCGGGCCGATCGGCCGACGGACGTGCCGGCCCGGCGCTGGTCCGACAGGGTCCGACAGGGTCCGACAGGGTTTGACAGGGTCCGACAGGGTCCGAAAGACATGGCCTAGTACTCCAGCTGTAGTTCGTGATCTTCATGGGTTGCGGCTTGTCGGCGGTAATGGCTGGACTGTGATCGTGCCTGGTGGCGGCGTCGCCAGTCGGACCAGCTGAGTCGGTGTACGAGGTCGTTCAGCGGTCGGACGGTGACCGCGAGAAACAGGTGCTGGATCTCGTTGCAGGTCAGCGGAGCCAGGTCGTCCGGTCCGGTGCGGCGTGCGTGTTCGTCTGCGCGGACGACAGCGAGGAAGGCATGAGCGAGCATGGCGAGGGTGACCCAGCGGCTCCAGGACGGGTAGCGGCGGACCTGGTGTTCATCGAGTCCGGCCAGGCCCTTCTCGGTCTGGAAGGTCTCCTCCACCCGCCACCTGGATCCGGCCGTCCGGACCAGCGTGCGCAACGGGACTGGCCCGGTGGAATGGCAGCGGTAGTAGGCAAGTTCGCCTGTAGTGCGGTTGCGTCGGATCAGCAGGTGACGGTGGCCCGGCGCCGGGTCGGTGAGGTCGATGACGGCCCAGTCGTAGTAGCGGTGTCCCTTCGCGCCGCTTCCGGCGGATAGTTCCTGCCAGGCCCGCTTCGGGAGTTTCCCGGCCAGCGTGTCGGCGCGGAACTTTCCTGCGCCGGTGGGCACTTCAGCTGAACAGGCCACCGCGAGGACGTAGCCCAGACCGCGCTTTTCCAGGGCCGCCCTCAGCTTCGGATTGGAGCCGTAGACCTCGTCGCCGGTCACCCAGCCGATGTGATGCCCAGCGTCCAGGAACCGTTCGATCATCGTGCGGGCCAGCTCCGGCTTGGTCGCGAACAGCGTGTCCTCGCTCAGCCCGGCCGCCCGGCATCGATCCGGGTCTGAGGTCCACGAGCGCGGGACGTACAACTCCCGGTCCACCGCCGCGTGCCCTCGCTCGCCCGCATAGACGAGATAGACGGCGACCTGGGAGTTCTCGATCCGGCCGGCAGTGCCGGTGTACTGGCGTTGGACACCGACGGTGCGGGTGCCCTTCTTCACGTCGCCGGTCTCGTCCACGACCAGCACCGCCGCATCGTCACGGAGATGCTCGACGACATACTCGCGCACATCGTCACGCACGGCATCGGCGTCCCAGGACGCCCGGCACAGCAGATGCTGCATGCCAAGCGGCGTCTTCTCCCCGGCCCACTCCGCAATCGTCCAGCGGTTCTTGCGTGGCAGCTCCGCCAGCAGCCCCAGCACCAACCGCCCGGCCCGCAGCCGGGGTGCGACCCGGGCGAACCGGCCCGCGATACGGCCCACGGCCACCTCGAACGCCTTCCGCCAACGGCCCGGATCTATGCTGTGAGCCGCGGCCACCGTCTCTTCCTCTTCGTCAGTCCACACAACTCACGATGATTAACGGTGGCCGCACCGTCTCAACCAGGGAGCGAAGAGTGACCGATCGCCCGGATACTCAGGGATTTCAGACCAATAATGACGATGCGCGCCTCATTGAGGAAATTTTCGCTGATTTGGGATCAGCTTTCGCTGAGCATGACGCCGCGAAGTTCGACGAGCGGTTCACCGCGGATATCGTCTTCACGGCAGTGAACGGCACACGGTTCTTTGGCTGGGAGAAGATTCATGCGTATCACAGCGAGCGCCTGACCGGGCATGCAGAGGGAGTCAACACCTGGTACGAAATCGAGCGCATCACCTTCCCGACCCCGGACGTCGCCGTGGTCTTCTTCCGGCAGCCCATCGTCGTGTCAGAACACAAGCGTGCCAATGTAGGGACGTGGGTGCTGGTGAAGAGGGAAGGGCAGTGGTGGATCTCCGCTGTCCAAAACACAGGCGTCGCCGTAACTGAGTGACCACTCGCGTCAGGTCGTCGGCGCCGTAGGGGCAGGGTACTCAGCTCAAGAATCCCAGGTCGGATTCCTTCCGACCTGGGATTGTGTCGCTGGCCCGGCGGGCAGGTCCTCGCCAGCTGGCGAGGATGTCGTCCGGGGTCCACAGCAGGTCGAGCGAAGGTCCGTGGTGGTGCCGGAGAGGGTGGCGGCGGCGAGGCCGCCTCGCGGCGGCCGCGGTGGGCCTGCTCCTGGCAACGCGGAGCGCGGCGAGGCCCCGACCAGCAAGATCACGATCTACAGCTGGAGTA
>NZ_KQ947999.1 GCF_001513975.1 Streptomyces curacoi | reverse complement strand
CCAGCTTGTGCATCCAGCCGTGCTTGTCCTCGGCGGTGCCCCGCTGGATGTCCAGGAGAGCCTGGCGAAGCCTGAGCGTGACTTCGCCGGGCTCTCCGTCGCTCTGCTGCCACTCGGCGCCCGTGCGCTTGACGGTGCCGACCGGCGTGATGACCGCCGCCGTACCGCAGGCGAAGACCTCGGTGAGGGTGCCGTTCTCCGAGTCGCGCTGCCACTGGTCGACCGAGACGCGGCCCTCCTCGGCCTCGTAGCCGAGGTCACGGGCGACGGTCAGCAGGGAGTCACGGGTGACGCCCTCCAGGATGGAACCGGTGAGGGACGGGGTGATGATCTTGTCGCCGTACACGAAGTACAGGTTCATGCCGCCGAGCTCCTCGACCCACTTGCGCTCCACCGCGTCCAGGTAGCAGACCTGGGCGCAGCCCTCGGCGGCGGCCTCGGCCTGGGCCAGCAGGGATGCGGCGTAGTTGCCGCCCGTCTTCGCGTCGCCCATGCCGCCCGGCACGGCGCGCACGTGGTCCTCGGAGACCCAGATGGACACCGGCTTGACGCCGCCCGGGAAGTAGGCGCCGGCCGGGGAGGCGATGACCATGAACAGGTACTCGCTCGCGGGCTTCACGCCCAGGCCGACCTCGGTCGCGAACATGAACGGACGCAGGTAGAGGGACTCCTCGCCACCGTGTGCCGGCACCCAGGCCTCGTCCTGCTTCACCAGCGCGTCGCACGCCTCGATGAACGTCTCGACCGGCAGCTCGGGCATGCCGAGCCGGCGCGCGGAGCTCTGGAAGCGCTTGGCGTTCTTCTCGGGGCGGAAGGTGGCGACGGTCCCGTCGGGCTGCCGGTAGGCCTTGAGCCCCTCGAAGATCTCCTGTGCGTAGTGCAGGACCATGGTGGCCGGGTCGAGGGAGATCGGCGCGTACGGCACGAGCTGGCCGTCGTGCCAGCCGCGGCCCTCGGTCCACTTGATCGTCACCATGTGGTCGGTGAAGTGGCGGCCGAACCCCGGGTTGGTCAGGATGGCCTCGCGGTCTGCGGCGGCGAGCGGGCTGGCGGAGGGCTTGAGCTCGATCGTGGGCGTCGTCATGAGTAGATGTCCTTCACCGGTTGCGTTGTGACGGGCCGCGCTCACGCCAGTACTGTCAGTGGCCAGTGCTAGGACGTCCGAGCATTCCCTCATTCCGCGGCTCCGCGTTCGATTATCGCAAGCGGGGGCTGCGGAAGAAATCGGCCTGTTCGGCGTGATCGGCGTGAATCGCGACCCAGGGGTCGATGGTGTCACCCGGCGGCGGACATGGGGAAGCCGCCGGGTACGAGTGACCCGGCGGCTTCGAAGGTTCGAGGGGCGCGGCGGGTCAGCCGGCTACTCGTACGGTCAGCGCGTCGCCGATCTGCGACGTGCTGCGGGCGGGCTTGCCGGTGCGCTCCGCGAGGTCGGCGGAGACGGCGTCCTCGATGCGGGCCGCCTCGGCGTCGTAGCCGAGGTGACGCAGGAGGAGGGCGACGGACAGGACCGTGGCGGTGGGGTCGGCCTTGCCCTGGCCGGCGATGTCGGGCGCGGAACCGTGCACCGGCTCGAACATCGAGGGGAACTCGCCGGACGGGTTGATGTTCCCGCTCGCGGCGACGCCGATGCCACCGGAGACGGCCGCGGCGAGGTCGGTGATGATGTCGCCGAAGAGGTTGTCGGTGACGATGACGTCGAAGCGCTCGGGCTGGGTGACCAGGTAGATGGTCGCCGCGTCGACGTGCATGTACTCGGTGGTGACCTCGGGGAACTCCTCGGCCACCTTGTTGAAGACGTCCGTCCACAGGTGACCGGCGAAGGTCAGCACGTTGTTCTTGTGGATCAGTGCCAGCTTCTTGCGCGGGCGGGCCTGCGCGCGGGCGAAGGCGTCACGGACCACGCGCTCGACGCCGTACGCCGTGTTGACGGAGACCTCGGTGGCGACCTCGTGCTCGGTGCCCTTGCGGATGGTGCCGCCGTTGCCGGTGTACGGGCCCTCGGTGCCCTCGCGGACCACGACGAAGTCGATCCGCGGCTCGCCGGCGAGCGGGGTGGCGACACCCGGGAGCAGCTTGCTCGGCCGCAGGTTGACGTGGTGGTCGAAGGCGAAGCGGAGCTTGAGCAGGAAGCCGCGCTCCAGGACGCCGGAGGGGACGCTCGGGTCGCCGATGGCGCCGAGCAGGATGGCGTCGTGCTTCTTCAGGGCGGCGAGGTCGGCGTCGGTGAGGGTCTCACCGGTGGCGTGGTAGCGCTTGGCGCCGAAGTCGTACTCCTTGGTCTCCAGCTTCACATCCTGCGGGAGGACGGCGGAGAGGACCTTGAGGCCTTCGGCCACGACTTCCTGCCCGATGCCGTCACCGGGGATCACTGCGAGATTGAGGCTGCGAGACATGTCGGCACCCTACTCCTCGTCCCATGGAATGACATGCCGCGTCCGCGATTCGGACAGCCGGACGGGGGACGGCGCTTGTGCGTCGGCCGCCGTTCACCCGTATGTACGGCGGGTGTTGGCCTTTGCTGGGAAGTTCCCTACCCATGGACATCCCCGACTTCGGCATCCCCCCACAGCTCGCCCGCCGGATGAGCATGGCGGAACAGCACGAGTACCTGCGTACGAAACTCTCCCGGCGCCGCACGCTGGTGACGGCGGGGGCGGTGGCCGGCGGGCTGCTGACGGGGTGTTCGGGCGGCGGATCCGGCGGCACGGCCACCGCGTCGGCGTCGGCGTCCCGCACCGAGGTGCCGGGCTCCGCCGTCACCCCCTTCGGCCGCCATCTCGCCTTCGGCGCCGACCCGAAGACGCAGATGCGGATCTCCTGGCAGGTGCCGGCCGCGGTGCGGAAGCCGTTCGTCCGGATCGGGCTGCGCCCCGACGACCTGAGCCGCCGGATCGAGGCCGAGGTCCGCGATCTGCACACCCCGGCGCTGCGGGGCATCCGCCCGGCGTTCGAGCAGTACTACGTGCACGCGGCGCTGGACGGCCTGCGCCCCGGCACGACGTACTACTACGGCGTCGGCCACGCCGGCTTCGACCCGGCCGCGCCCGCGAACCGCTCGACGATCGCCTCCTTCCGCACCGCCCCGGCCACTCCGGAGAGCTTCACCTTCACGGCCTTCGGCGACCAGGGCGTGAGCGAGGCGGCCTCCGCGAGCGACCACGTCCTGCTGCGCCGGAACCCCGCCTTCCACCTCCACGCGGGCGACATCTGTTACGCCGACGTCAAAGGCCTGGGCAAGGAGTCGGACCGATACGACCCCGGCTTCTGGGACCTGTACCTGAAGCAGACCGAGTCGGTGGCCAGGTCGGTGCCATGGATGGTGACGACCGGCAACCACGACATGGAGGCCTGGTACTCACCGGACGGCTACGGCGGCCAGCTGGCCCGCTGGTCCCTGCCGGAGAGCGGCTTCGATCCCCGTAGGACCCCGGGCGCCTACTCCTTCACCTACGGCAACGTCGGCTTCGTGGCGCTGGACGCGAACGACGTGTCGTACGAGATTCCCGCCAACCTCGGTCACACGGACGGCCGTCAGACGAAGTGGCTGGACGAGCGGCTCGGTGAGCTGCGGGCGGCGAAGGGCGTCGACTTCGTCGTCGTCTTCTTCCACCACTGCGCGTACTCGACGTCCACGCACGCGTCCGACGGCGGGGTGCGGGCCGAGTGGGTCCCGCTGTTCGCCCGGCATCAGGTGGACCTGGTGATCAACGGGCACAACCACGTCTACGAGCGGACGGACGCCGTCAAGAACGGCGAGGTGGGCGCGCGGGTGCCGATCGGCGGGGCCACGGACCCGACGCGGGACGGCATCGTGTACGTCACGGCGGGCGGCGGCGGCAAGGAGCTGTACGGCTTCCCGGCGGGCGTCGAGGAGAGCTACGAGGGGCACGTGACCGAACGGGAGTCGGTCGACACCTTCAGGTGGACCAGGTCGCGTGACACCAAGACGGAGAGCGTGGAGTGGTCACGGGTGCGGTACCGGGGCTTCTCCTTCCTCTCGGTGGAGGCGGAGAGCGGCGCGAGGCCTCGCCTGAAGGTGTCGGCGCTGGCACAGAGCGGCGAGCGCATCGACCATTTCGAGGTGCGGCGCGGGGTGTGAGACCGCGCCGCACCTCGTGCGGGTGCGGCTCCCGGTTCGTGGGGGCGCCCCGGCGGAGCGTCTACGCGGCCTGGTGGCCCGTGACTCCGCCGTTGTCCCTGCGGTCGAGGGCGCGCTGGAGCGCGGCGGCGGCGTTCTTACGGTCGGACTCGCTCGTACGGGAGAGGTGACGGACTCGGCGGCGGGCGGTCGTCTCGGCCATGGGAAATCGACTCCTTCGACAATCCGGGAGTGCGGAAAGGGGTTACGAGACGCCGGAAGGGGCGGGGAGCGGTGCCGCAGGGGTTGCCTGCACGGGGCCCGGCTCACGACCGCCATTCGCTTGATCGAGCGAGACGTTCGGCTTCTACAAAGCTAAGGGAGGACGGGCCATCTGTCTCCACAATTACTCGGACTTCCTACTATCTGAGACGGTGGACCGGGTCACAGGGCTCTGAACTGCGGCGTTGCCTCCAGCCCGTCACAGCACGTCCCCGTCCCGCCAGTCGAAGACCAACTCGTACGCCGGATCGAGCGGCCCGGCGAGGGCGGGACGCACGAACGTGCTGCCCTCCTCGTCCGGCAGCCGGACGACGCCCTGCGGACCCAGGGCACAGACCCGCCCGCTCCACACCTCCCAGCCCCGCGCGGCGTACAGGGCGGCCCCCTCGTCGCTCGCGGACAGCATCCCCGCGTCGTACGCCCGGTCGATCACCCGCTCCAGCTGAGCCATCACCCGGCCGCCGAGCCCCGTCCGGCGCGCATCGGCCCGCACGCCGACCGCCTCGACATACCCGACCCGCAGCCACCGGTCCCGGTGCCGCACCCGCCGCATGATCACCGAACCGTGCGCGACGAGCCGTCCGGCGTCGTCGTGGACGAGGGCGTGCATGCCGCCGAGTCCGTGCTCCCAGTCCTCGTCGGAGAAGTCCCCGTCGAAGGCGTCGTCCAACAGGGCGCGGATCGCGCGCAGTTCGGCGGGCGTGAGGTCGGCGGTGTGCACGGTGCGCGGCGTGACGGCGGAGGCGGTGGTGGTCATCCGACCAGTATCGGCAGGGCCGACGGCCGGATCGCCCACTCGGCTGATCCTCTCCGCCGCACGGGACACGGGGTCAGGGCGAGGGGAACGGTGAGGTCATGAACGACATGTCGAAAGTGTTCCTGGAGGGCGGCCCGGACGACCTGCCGGAACGGATCGTCCCGCCTCCGTCCCCCGGTCCCGATGTGAAGATCCAGCTCCGCGGGGGGTACGAGCACTTCAGGCCGACATCCCGCCGGGCGGACACAGCGGAGGGCACGCTTCCGGTGTACGAGTGGTGGGAGCGGACGGAGATCGCCGAGTAGCTCACCCCAGCGCCGAGGCCACCGCCTCCCGGAAGCCCTTCGGGTCCTCGGCCCACGGCAGGTGGCCGGCCCCCGGCAGGATCACCCGGCGGACCCGGGGCAGCGCCCGCTCCAGGGAGTCGACCGCCGAGCGGGGCCGGATGTCCCCCGCCCCGTCGACGATCAGCACCGGCACCTCCAGGCTCCGGCAGGCGGCGTACAGCTCGGGGGCGCCCATGGTGCGGCTCAGTTCGAGGTTGAGGACCTTGTTGCACTCGTCGTTGATCCCGAACCACGGCTCGGCCATGCGCTCGGCCTGCTCCTGAGCGCTCTCCCGGTCCATGAACTCGGCCGACCACTGGAGCACGGCGCGCTCCCGGTCCTCCTCGTCGGTCCGCTGCGGCCGGCGCGTCAAGTCCCGCCACCGCGCGAGCCGTTCGGGCACCTCGCCGATGCGGGCCCGCAGGTTCCCCGCGTAGGCGGGGTGCCAGTCGGCGACCGGCCCGATGCCCGTTCCCGCCACGTACACCAGCGCACTCACCCGCTCGGGGTGGGCCAGCGCATGGGCGAGCGCCAGCTGCGCGCCCCAGGAGTGGCCGAGCAGCGCCGTCCGCTCCAGCCCGAAGTGCCCTCGTACGGCTTCCAGATCGGCCACGAACCGGTCGGTCGTCCAGGGCCCCGCGCACCGCTCCGAGCGTCCGCAGCCGCGCTGGTCCCAGCGGACCGTGGTGGCCAGGTCGCCGAGCAGCGCGGCCACGTCCTCGAACATGTCCCACAGCCCCGGCCCGCCGTGGCACAGCACCAACGGCTCGCCCCGGCCGGACGCGCTCGCCCACAGTCGTACGCCGTCATCGGTCTGCACGGTCATGACCGCATTGTGCCCGCACGAAGAGGCCGGGCCCGCTCAAGGCCCGGCCTCCTGGCATGAGTTGGTGTGTCAGCCCATGTGCGGGTAGGTGTAGTCGGTCGGCGCGACCAGCGTCTCCTTGATGGCGCGGGTCAGCGTCCAGCGCATCAGGTTCTGCGGGGCGCCGGCCTTGTCGTTGGTGCCGGAGGCCCGGCCGCCGCCGAAGGGCTGCTGGCCGACGACGGCGCCGGTCGACTTGTCGTTGATGTAGAAGTTGCCGGCCGCGTAGCGCAGCTTCTCCATCGTGTACGCCGCCGCCGCGCGGTCGCCCGCGATGACCGAGCCGGTGAGCGCGTAGGCGGACCCCGACTCCATCTGGTCGAGCATCTCCTCGTACTTGTCGTCCTCGTAGACGTGCACGGCGAGGATCGGGCCGAAGTACTCGGTGGTGAAGACCTCGTTCTCCGGGTCGGTGCACTCGATGACGGTCGGACGGACGAAGTAGCCGACCGAGTCGTCGTAGGAGCCGCCCGCGACGATCGTGCAGGACGGGTCGGACTTCGCGCGGTCGATCGCGGCCTTGCTCTTGGCGAAGGCACGCTCGTCGATGACGGCGCCGATGAAGTTGGACAGGTCGGTGACGTCACCCATGGTGATGTAGTCGACCTCGGCGGCGAACTCCTCCTTGAAGCCGGAGTTCCAGATCGACGCCGGGATGTACGCCCGGGAGGTCGCCGAGCACTTCTGGCCCTGGTACTCGAAGGCGCCACGGGTCAGCGCGGTCTTCAGCACCGCCGCGTCGGCGCTCGGGTGGGCGACGACGAAGTCCTTGCCGCCGGTCTCACCGACGATGCGCGGGTAGGAGCGGTACTTCTCGATGTTGTTGCCGACCGTCTTCCACAGGTACTGGAAGGTCTTGGTCGAGCCGGTGAAGTGGATGCCGGCGAGGTCACGGTGCTCAAGAGCCACCTTGGAGACCTCGATGCCGTCGCCGGTGACGAGGTTGATGACGCCCTTGGGCAGCCCGGCCTCCTCAAGGAGCTGCATGAGCAGCACGGCGGCGTGGGTCTGGGTCGGGGACGGCTTCCAGACGACGACGTTGCCCATGAGAGCGGGGGCCGTCGGCAGGTTGCCCGCGATCGCCGTGAAGTTGAACGGCGTGATCGCGTAGACGAAGCCCTCCAGCGGGCGGTGGTCGAGACGGTTCCACACACCCGGGGAGTTGGCCGGCGGCTGCTCGGCGAGCAGGTCACGGGCGTACTTGACGTTGAACCGCCAGAAGTCGACGAGCTCGCAGGGCGTGTCGATCTCGGCCTGCTGGGCAGTCTTCGACTGGCCGAGCATGGTGGAGGCGGCCAGCGTCTCGCGCCACGGACCGGCCAGCAGCTCGGCGGCGCGCAGGATGATCGCCGCGCGGTCGTCGAAGGACATCGCACGCCAGGCCGGCGCGGCGGCGAGAGCCGCGTCGATGGCGTCCTGGGCGTCCTGCTGGGTGGCGTGGCGGAAGGTGCCGAGGACGGCCTTGTGGTTGTGCGGCTGCACGACCTGGAACTCCGCACCACCGCCCATCCGCTTCTCGCCGCCGATGGTGCACGGCAGGTCGATCGGGTTCTCGGCCAGCTCCTTGAGCTTGGCCTCCAGCCGGGCGCGCTCGGGCGAGCCGGGGGCGTAGCCGTGCACCGGCTCGTTGACGGGGGTGGGGACCTGGGTCACAGCGTCCATGGGTTCCGTAACTCCTTGACTTGAGCGGGTGTTTCGGGCTCAGCCCTTGCTGACCATCGAGCGCAGGAAGAAGCGCAGGTTCGCCGGCTTCTCCGCGAGGCGCCTCATGAAGTAGCCGTACCAGTCGGTCCCGTAGGCGGTGTAGACGCGCATACGGTGGCCCTCGGCGGCGAGCCGCAGGTGCTCGTCGCTGCGGATGCCGTACAGCATCTGGAACTCGTACTCGTCGTGCTTGCGCCCGGCGCGCCGCGCGAGTTCCTGCGCGATGGCGATCAGGCGCGGGTCGTGGGACCCGATCATCGGGTACCCCTCGCCCTCCATCAGCACCTTGAGGATGCGGACGTAGGCCTTGTCGATCTCGTGTTTCTGCTGGTACGCGACCTCGGCGGGCTCCTTGTACGCGCCCTTGACCAGGCGCACCCGGCTGCCGTTCGCGGCGAGCCGGCGGGCGTCGGCCTCGGTGCGGAAGAGGTAGGACTGGATCACACAGCCGGTCTGCGGGAAGTCCTTCCGCAGCTCCTCGTGGATGGCGAACATCGAGTCGAGGGTGGTGTGGTCCTCCGCGTCGAGCGTGACCGTCGTGCCGATCGCGGCGGCGGCCTCGACGACCGGGCGGACGTTCTTCAGCGCCAGCTCGTGCCCGTCCTCCAGCGCCTGCCCGAACATGGACAGCTTGACCGACATCTCGACCCGGTCGCCGAGTTCCAGCTCCTTGATCCGGTCGATCAGCCGCAGATAGGCGTCCCGGGCGGCCTCGGCCTGCTCCGGGCGGGTGATGTCCTCGCCGACGACGTCCATCGTCAGCTCCAGCCCCTTGGCCGTCAGGTCCTGGATGATCGGCACGATCTCGTCGACCGTCTCGCCCGGGATGAAGCGGTCGACGACCTGCTTGGTCACCGGGGCCGCCGAGATCAGGCGTCGCATCCGGTCGCTGCGCGACGCGGCAAGAATCACGGGACCCAGCACGGGGCACCTCCACAAACCAGCAGATAGAACCACCGTGAAACCTAAGGATCCCTCCGATCGTCGGCCATCGACAGCTGTCACGCATCCGTGCCGCAGATCTCAGACAGATGTATGACGGCCCTGCGGTTATGCGGGAGAATGCCCGGGTGACTGCCGATTACAAAGGCGACTACCAGGAGCTGGTCGACGAGATCTCGGAGCTCCTCGGCGCCCCCGCGACCCTGGAGAACCGGGACTTCGAGCTGATCGCCTTCGGCGCGTACGACAGCGAGGGCGAGCTCGACGCGTCGGCGCTGGACCCTGTCCGCACCCGCTCGATCCTGACGCGCCGCTCGACGGCGGCCGTCCGGCGCTGGTTCGAGGGGTTCGGCATCACCCAGGCGACGGGCCCCGTGCGCATTCCGCCGACTCCGGAGGCGGGGGTGTACCGCGGCCGGATCTGCCTCCCCGTACGCCACCGGGGTGTCGTCCTCGGTTACGTCTGGCTCCTCGACGACGATCCGGGTCCCACGGACCAGCAGCTGACGGCGGCGATGCAGGTGACCGCCCGCATCGGCGCCCTGCTCGCGGACGAGGCGCAGCACGGGGCGGATCTGAGCCGGGAGCTGCGGGCGGTGCTGACCGCCGAGCGCGGCTGGCAGGGGGACATGGCGGTCGCCGAACTGCGCACGGCCCTGGGCTCACGTGCGGACGGCGTCCATACGGTGGTCTGCGTGGCCCCCTGGCCCACGGCCGACCCCGACGACGCCCCGTCCGTGCGGGCGGTGCCGCACGCCACCGCTCTGTGCACTCTCCCGTGGGGCGCGACAGGGCAGAGCCTCGCGGTGCTCGTACGGCTGCGCTCCCCGGAGGTGCGTACGGCGGCGCTGGCAGCGGCGTCCCGGCTGCTGAAGGAAGTCCCGGCCCAGGCGCCGTCCCGGCAGCCCGCCCGGGACGGCGCACCGGTGGCGGCCGGCCTCGGCGAACCGCGCACCGGCCTCGCCGATCTGGGCACCGTCTGGCGGGAGGCGTCGGCCGCGGCCCGCGCGGCGCTGGCGGAACCGCGGCTGGGGCCGGTGGCCGAGTGGTCGCGCATCGGGCCGTACCGCCTGCTGACCTCGCTCTCCCCTCAGACGGCCCGCGACCCCGCGGTGGCCCCGCTCCTCTCCCCCGTCCACCGCGAACTCGCCCGCACCGCCGAGGTCTACCTGGACTGCGCCGGCCAGGCCGGCCGCACGGCCGCCGAGCTGGGCATCCACCGCCAGACCCTGTACTACCGCCTCTCCCGCGTCGAACAGCTCACGGGTCTGGACCTGGACGACGGCGAGGACCGGCTGCTGCTGCACATGGCGTTGAAGGGCGCGCGGCTGTAGCCCCTGTAGAACCACCCGGCTCCGCCGCCTGCCGCTCGGGGCCACCCCAATGCAATTGTTGGAAATGATTGTCATCATGCTACGGTCGGTGCAACCGCTCTCTTGACTGCCTCTTTACCCGGAGGGTCCCGTGCGCCTGCCCGCCCGCCGCCTGCTCCCCGCCACCGCCCTCACCGCGGCCTCCGCACTGCTCACCGGCTGCTTCGCCGGCGCGGAGTCGTCCGCGGACGCGGGGGCGGACGGCAAGCGCATCCGTGTCGCGATGATGCAGCCCCCGCGCTCCGGGCTGTCCCCGCTCTCGGACGACGCGTTCAAGCTGTCCCGCTGGTCGGCCGCCGAGACCCTGGTGAAGCTCGACAAGGAAGGCGACGCCCAGCCCGCGCTCGCCACGAAGTGGCGGCAGTCCGGGCGCAGCTGGACCTTCGAGATACGCCCCGGCGTCACCTTCCACGACGGCACCGAGCTCACCGCCGAGACGGTCGTCAACTCGCTCACCAGGGCGGCCACCGCCTCCCCCAAGCCCCGCATCCTCGACGGCGTGGAGCTGACCGCGAAGGCCGACGGCGACAAGGTCACCGTCACCACCGCCACCGAGGACCCCCTGGTCCCGCAGCGCCTCAGCTCGCCTCAGCTGTCGATCCTCGCGGCGAAGGCGTACCGGGGGAAGACGGTCGACCCCGTCGGCGCGGGCACCGGCCCCTTCGAGCTGACGAAGGTCAACGGCACCGCCTCCGCGAGCCTGGACCGCTACGAGGACTACTGGGGCGAGAAGGCCAAGGCCCCCGGCATCGATGTGAAGTTCGTGCCGGACGGCACGGCCCGCGCCGCCGCCCTGCGCAGCGGCGAGGCCGACATCGTGGAGTCGATACCGGTCTCCCAGGCCGCGGTCCTCGACCAGGACCTGATCACCGAGGTGCCGATGCCGCGCACCAACACCCTGTACCTGAACACCGGCAAGGGCGCCTTCAAGGACGCCTCGCTGCGGGCGGCGGCCCGCGAGGCGATCGACGCCGAGGCGATCGTGAAGGGCGTGTACGAGGGGCGGGCGGACGTCGCCGAGGGGCTGCTGGGCCCGGCGCTGCCGTGGGCGGCCGAGCTGCGGGGGCCCGTCACACGGGCCGCCGAGGCCGGCAAGCCGAACGGCGAGGCGATCACCATCGGTACGTACACCGACCGGTCCGAGATGCCCGAGGTCGCGGCCACGCTGCAGCAGCAGCTCCAGAAGGCCGGGTTCAAGGTGAAGCTCGACGTGCGCGAGTACACCAACATCGAGTCCGACGCCCTGTCGGGCAGGTTCGACGCGTTCGTCCTCTCCCGGGCCACCGTCCTCGACTCCGGCGACCCGGCCGCCTATCTCTACAGCGACTTCGCCACCGACGGCACCTTCAACCTGTCGCAGTTCGCCGACAAGGGTGTCGACAAGGCCCTGAAGAAGGCCTCCGAGACCAAGGTCGGCGACGCCCGCCGCAAGGCGATCATCGAGGCCGAGGCCGCCGTGCTCACCCAGGACGCGGCGGTGCCGATGCTCCACGAGCGGGTGATCCAGGGCGACGCCGCCGGAGTCGTGGACGCGGCCCACGACCCGCGTGAGCGTGAGCTCGTCACGGTGGACACGTACGTCAAGTGAAGGCCACGGTAAGGAAGCTGGTCGGCCCCGCCGGGCTGACCCGCTTCGTCTGTCTGGTCGCCGTCCTGGCCACCGTCGGCCTGCTGCCCTGGCTCTCGCACCGGGACCCGGCGCTCACCGTGCTGCGCGCCCGGTCGGCCGAGCAGGAGGCGACCGACGAGGCCCTCTCCGCGATCCGCGAGGACCTCGGTCTCCACGACGGTCCCCTCTCCCTGCTGGGCGGTTGGGCCGCGGACCTGCTGCGCGGCGATTTCGGCACCTCCTGGGTGTCGGGGTACGACGTCCTGCCGTCCGTCCTCGCCGGGCTCCAGGTGTCCTTGGGCCTGATGGGGGCGGCCCTCGGGGTGGCGGTCGTGCTGGCCGCCGCGCTGGTGGCGCCGGTGCTGGTGCGAGGACGCGGGTCGGCCGGGGCGTTCGCCGCCATGCTGGCCGCCGTACCCGAGTTCCTGCTGGCCACCGTCGCGCTGCTGGTGTGCGGGGTGTGGCTGGGGTGGCTGCCGACGGCGGGCTGGGCCGGTCCCGAGTATCTGGTGCTGCCCGCGATCGCCCTGGGCGTTCCGGCGGGCGGTCTGCTCGGCCGGCTGGTCGCGGACGCGCTGCCCGCCGTGCTCGACGAGCGGTGGGTGGAGCTGTGGCGGGGCGCCGGGGTGAGCCGGGCGCGGATCGCGGGGGCGGCTCTGCGGCGCGTGCTGCCGCCGCTGGTACCGCAGTTCGGGATGGCGGCCGTCGGCCTGACCGGTGGCGCGGTCGCGGTGGAGATGGTGTTCGCGGTGCCCGGCATCGGCCGTACGGCGCTCGGCGCGGCCAAGTCGCAGGACCTGCCGTTGCTCCAGGGCTCGGTCCTGGCGTTGCTGCTGCTCGGTCTGGTCGCCGGCGCGCTCGCGGCGCTCACCCGGCGACGGCTGCTGGGCCCCGCCCTGCGTGACGCCGGTCTGACGCTGCCGCCGGCACGCCCGGTGCGTACACACCCGGCGATCCCGTTGACCCTGTTCACAGTCCTCGCCGTGACCATCGGCTGGGGCCTGCTGCGCGACCCGTACACCTTGAACACGGCCGCCCGCCTCGCCGCCCCCTCCTGGGCGCACCCGCTCGGCACCGACGCCCTCGGCCGCGATGTGCTCGCCCGGCTCGGCCACGGCGCCGCCTCGACGGTCGGCACGGCCGCCGCGATCTGTGCGCTGAGCCTGCTGGTCGCGCTCGCGCTGGGCTTCCTGCCCGGCATCGCGGCGGGCGCGGCGGACATAGCCAACGCGCTGCCGCCGGTGATCGTCGGCATCCTGGTCGCGGCGGCGGCCGGTCCCGGCACCGGCGGTGCGGCCCTCGCCGTCGCGCTGATCTCCTGGCCGGCGCTGTCCGCACACGCGGCCGCGCTGGTACAGGAGGTGCGGGCGTCGGCCTTCCTGACCGCTCAACGGGCCATGGGCGCGACCCCGTGGTGGATCCTCACCCGGCACGTCCTGCCGTCCGTCGCCGCCCCGGTCGCCCGCCACGCGCTGCTGCGCCTGCCGGGCATCGCCCTCGCCCTGGCCTCCCTGGGCTTCCTGGGCCTGGGCGCCCAGCCGCCCGCCCCCGAGTGGGGCCTGCTGCTCGACGAGTCCCGCGCCTACGTCGAACGCGCGCCCTGGGCGGCCCTCGCCCCGGCGGTGGCGCTGGCCCTGCTGGCGGGTCTGGCGGTGTCGGGCGCGGCGGCCGTACAGGGCAGGCGCCCGCGCAGGACCACCGCCGGACCGCGGGGCACGCTCGGCGCGCGTGCCGTACGAAAGGAGACCCCCGTTGGAGCCTGAGAAGCGCTCCGAGGCGCTGCTGTCGGTGCGCGAGCTGCGGATCGCCTTCGACGGGGTCGAGACCGTACGCGGTCTGTCCTTCGACGTCCGACCGCGCGAAGTCCTCGCGATCGTCGGCGAGTCGGGCGCGGGCAAGTCCCTCACGGCCCGCGCGCTGCTGGGGATGCTGCCCCGGGACGCGACGACGAGCGGAACGATCCGGCCGGACCTGGCGGCCCACCGCGGCCGCCGTATCTCGCTCGTTCCGCAGGACGCCCTGTCCGCGCTCTCCCCCGTGCACCCCGTCGGCGACCAACTCGCCGCCGCCGTACGGTCGGTGTCCGGCGTCTCCCGCAAGGAAGCCAGGGCCCGGGCGGTCGCCGCGCTCGACCGGGTCGGCATCCCGGACGCCGCCCGCAAGGCACGGGCGTATCCGCACGAGTACTCCGGCGGCATGCGCCAGCGCGCCGTCATCGCCATGGCCACGATCAACGAGCCCGACGTGGTCGTGGCCGACGAGCCCACCACCGCCCTGGACGAGGAGCGCCGCGACCAGGTGCTGCGGGTGCTCGCCGAGCAGCGGGAGGCGGTCGGGGCCGCGCTCGTCCTCGTCACGCACGACATGGACGCCGTACGTGAGCACGCGGACCGCGTGCTGGTCATGTACGCCGGACACCTCACCGAACTCGGCCCGGCGGACGAGGTGCTGGGCCGCCCCCGAGCCCCCTACACGGCGGGCCTGCTGGCCTCCCTCCCCCAGCACGCGCCCCCGGGCCGCCGCCTGCCCGCCCTGCGCGGCACCCCGCCCGCCCCGGGCGCCCTCCCGCCGGGCTGCGCCTTCGCCCCGCGCTGCCCGCTCGCGGCGGACGTCTGCCGTGCGGCGGAGCCGGAACCGCAGCAGGTGGAAGGACGTCTGGTGGCCTGCCACCGCTGGGCCGAACTCCCTCACCCGGCGACGGAGTTGTTCCAGGAACAGACAGCGGAAGAGGGAGAGGAGCGGCAACCCGCATGAGTGACGCCCTGCTTGAGGTCCGCGACCTCGTGGTCCGCTACGGCGAGGTCACCGCCGTCGACCGTGTCTCGTTCAGCCTGGCCGCCGGTGAGACCCTCGCCCTCGACGGCCCGTCCGGCTGCGGCAAGTCCTCCACCGCCCTGGCGGTCCTCCAGCTGCGCCGCCCGAGCTCCGGCGAAGTCGTCTTCGAGGGCCGGGAGTTGACGGCCCTGCCCGAGCGCGAGCTGCGCCCGCTCCGCCCGCGCATGCAGCCCGTCTTCCAGGACCCGTACGGCTCCCTCAGCCCCCGCCACCGCATCCGCGACGCGGTGGCCGAACCACTGAAGGTGCAGGGCCGCTGGAGCAGCACCGAGGGCCCCGCCCGCGTCGCCGAACTCCTCGACCGGGTCGGCCTGGACCCGTCGTACGGCGACCGCCACCCGCACGAACTCTCCGGCGGCCAGTGCCAACGCGCCGGAATCGCCCGCGCGTTGGCCTCCGAGCCCCGCCTGCTGGTCCTCGACGAACCGGTCTCGTCCCTCGACCCCTCCGTCCGGGCCGGCGTACTGAACCTGCTCGCCGACCTCCAGGACGACCTCGGTCTCGGCTACCTGTTCATCTGCCATGACCGGGCGGTCGTACGGCATTTCGCGGACCGGGTGGTCGAGATGCGCGACGGGCGCGTCATTTCCGGGTAGCGGCCTCGATCACCTGGCGGAGGCCTTCGGTGAGCGCCTCGGCGTCGGGCGCGTGTTCGGGGTCGAAGTTCCACTGCGCGATGAGACCCGTCATGAGGGTCGTGTAGAACTTGCCGAGGGTGTCCAGGGTCCGGTCCGAGACGTCCTCCTCCGGTACGCCCATGAACAGCGCGACGAGAGCGCGCTCGGCGTCCCGCTGCTGCCGCGCCAGGTGATCACGCACCGCGGGCAGTTGGTCGCCCATGGCCACGATCTCGATGCTGAGGCGCCACATCGAGCCCGGCCCCCGCATGGTGCCGATGATGTTCGACCACACCTGCCGGAACCGCTCGACCGAGCCGGGCTCGGCGTCGGCGTGGCCCTCCTCGCCGTCGAAGGCCTCGGAGAGCTCCCCGACCAACGCCAGGTACGCCTCCGCCAGCAGCGCGTCCTTCGAGCCGTAGTGGTAGCCGATCGACGCGAGGTTGGTCCCCGACTCCTTGACGATGTCGCGCGCGGTCGTACGCACGAACCCCTTCGCCAGCAGGCAGCGCTTGGCGCCTTCGAGCAGATCCTCACGGTGTCCCATGCGCAGCCACCTTACCGCCCGTCCATACAACCGTCCCATACAGACGTCCTATACGCGCGTCCCATACGGCCGATCTATACAGCCGGATCTATACAGCCGTATAAGACGTGCGTACATTTGACCCGCATGACAACGAACCCAGCGAGCACCCCCACGCCCTCACCCGCCCGCGCCGGCCGCCGCGAATGGACCGCCCTCGGCGTGCTGATGCTGCCGCTGCTGCTGGTCTCGATGGACGTCTCGGTCCTCTACTTCGCGATTCCGGCGATCAGCGCGGACCTGGAGCCGAGCGGCACCCAGCAGCTGTGGATCTTCGACATCTACGCCTTCGTGCTGGCCGGCCTGCTGATGACGATGGGCTCGCTCGGGGACCGCATCGGCCACCGCCGCCTCCTGCTCATCGGCGCCGCCGCCTTCGGCACCGCCTCGCTGGCGGCGGCGTACGCGGACAGCGCCGAGACCCTGATCGCGGCCCGCGCGGTCCTCGGCATCGGCGGCGCGACGCTGATGCCGTCGACGATGGCCCTGACCCGCACGATGTTCACCGACCCCGCGCAACGCGCGAAGGCGATCGGCCTGTGGTCCGGCGTGATGACGGCCGGGATCGCGCTCGGCTCGGTGATGAGCGGCATGCTGGTCGAGTACTTCTGGTGGGGCTCGGTCTTCCTGGTCAACCTGCCCGCGATGGCTCTGCTGCTGGTCCTCGGCTCGCTGCTGCTCCCCGAGTCGAAGAACCCCGAGCCCGGCCGCTTCGACTGGCTGAGCGTGCCGCTGTCCATGGCCGCGGTGCTCCCCGTGATCTACGGCCTGAAGGAGATCCCGTCCGAGGGCTGGAACGTCCGCTACGTCGTCTCCATCACCGTCGGCCTGCTCTTCGCGGCCCTCTTCGTCCACCGCCAGCGCACGGCGGCGGCACCGATGATCCCCCCGGCCCTGTTCCGCGGACGGGGCTTCGCCCCCTCGGTCGCCCTGAACCTCGTCTCGGCGTTCGGCGTGATGGGTTCGGCCTACTTCACCACGCAGTACCTGCAGTCGGTGCTCGACAAGAGCGCCCTGGAGGCGGCCCTGTGGGCGCTGCTGCCGTCGGTGCCGATCGGAGTGGCGGCACCGATCGCCGCCCAGCTGGTGCAGCGGGGCGTCAACCGTGCCTACGTCGTCACGGCGGGCTTCGCGACCGCCGCGTCCGGCTTCGGGCTGCTGGCCCTCGCCGACACGGACTCGATGGTGCTGGTGCTGGTCGCGTGCGCGGTCCTCGCCGTCGGGAGCGTCGTCGTGATGTCCCAGATCACGGACCTCGCCTTGAGCACCGCCCCGGTGGAGCGCGCGGGCACCGCGTCCTCCCTGATGGAGACCGGCTCGGAGTTCGGCGGAGCGCTGGGCATGGCGGTCCTCGGCTCGATCGGCACGGCGGTCTACCGGCACGAGATCCCGGCGTCAGCACCGGAGACGGCCCAGGAGACGCTGGGCGGCGCGCTGGCGGTCGCCGACCGGGTGCCGGGCCTGGCCACTGTCGCGCGGGAGGCGTTCACCAGCGGGATGCAGGGGGCGGCGCTCGCGGGGGCGGTGACGCTGGCGGGGGCGGCGGCGCTGGCTGCGGTGACGCTGCGGCGGGTGCACGTACCGCAGTCGGCCGACGCCCCGGAACCGGACAAGGTGCCGGCATGAAAGAGCGCCGGGCGGGCCGAGGATCCTCGGTCCGCCCGGCGCTCTTCGTGAAGCGTCAGACCAGGTTCACCGCACGGGCCGACGTCGCCCCGATCTCCGAGGCGACCTCGGCCAGCACACCGGAGGGCACCGCGTCGTCGACCGTCAGCACGGCGAGCGCCTCGCCACCTGCCACCGACCGCGACACCTGCATACCGGCGATGTTGATGCCCGCCTCGCCGAGGATCCGGCCGACCGTGCCGACGACACCCGGACGGTCCTCGTACTTCAGGACGGCCATGTGGTCGGCGAGCGCCAGGTCCACGTCGTAGTCGCCGACGGCGACGATCTTCTGCAGGTGCTTCGGACCGGCCAGCGTGCCGGACACCGACACCTCCTCGCCGTTGCCGAGCGTGCCGCGCACGGTGACGACGTTGCGGTGGTCGGTCGCCTCCGAGCTGGTCGTCAGCCGCACCTCGACACCGCGCTCCTGGGCGAACAGCGGGGCGTTGACGTAGGACACCGTCTCGTCGACGACGTCCTCGAAGACACCCTTGAGGGCGGACAGCTCCAGCACCTTCACATCGTGCTGGGTGATCTCGCCGTACACCTCGACGTCGAGGCGGACCGCGACCTCACCGGCGAGCGCCGTGAAGATACGGCCGAGGCGCTCGGCGAGCGGCAGACCCGGCTTGACGTCCTCGGCGATGACACCGCCCTGGACGTTCACCGCGTCCGGCACCAGCTCACCGGCTAGGGCGAGGCGCACCGACCTGGCGACGGCGATACCGGCCTTCTCCTGCGCCTCGTCGGTGGAGGCACCGAGGTGCGGGGTGGCGACGACCTGGTCGAACTCGAACAGCGGGGAGTCCGTGCAGGGCTCCTTCGCGTACACGTCGAGACCGGCACCGGCGACCCGGCCCTCCTTGAGGGCGGAGTACAGCGCCTCCTCGTCGACGATCCCGCCGCGCGCGGCGTTGACGATGCGCACGCTCGGCTTCACCTTGCGCAGCGCCTCGTCGCCGATGAGGCCGAGCGTCTCGGGGGTCTTGGGCAGGTGGACGGTGATGAAGTCGGAGACCTCCAGCAGCTCGTCCAGCGACAGCACCTTGACGCCCATCTGCGCGGCCCGCGCGGGCTGCACGTAGGGGTCGTAGGCGACGACCTTCATGCCGAAGGCGGACATGCGCTGCGCGACGAGCGCACCGATGCGGCCGAGGCCGACGACACCGAGGGTCTTCTCGGCCAGCTCCACACCCGTGTACTTGCTCCGCTTCCACTCGCCGTTCTTCAGCGCGGCGTTGGCCTGCGGGATGTTGCGGGCGGTGGCGAGGAGGAGACCGCAGGCGAGCTCGGCGGCGGTCACGATGTTCGAGGTGGGGGCGTTGACGACCATCACGCCGGCCTTGGTGGCGGCGGAGACGTCGACGTTGTCCAGGCCGACGCCGGCACGGGCGACGACCTTGAGCTTGTTCGCGGCGGCGATCGCCTCGGCGTCGACCTTGGTGGCGGAGCGGATCAAAATCGCGTCCACGTCGGCGATGGCCGGGAGCAGTTCGGCTCGGTCTGCGCCGTTGCAGTGGCGGATCTCGAAGTCGGGGCCAAGCGCGTCGACGGTGGCGGGCGACAGCTCTTCAGCGATGAGTACGACGGGTTTCGAGCTCACGTGAGTCCTCACATGTCCAATGCGGACGGCCGTCCCGACGGCCGCAGGCGGTGGAGGGGTGCTAGCCGCGTGGAAGACGCACGACGCTGTGGGCCTGACGCGTATGTATTGCAGCAGTGTAGTGGCGCGGCGGGGGTCGTCTTGCGCCTCTGCGGAAGGATCACCCGTCCGTGGCTGGACGGGCTGGACAACACCCATTGTCCAGGTGTTACCCGCGGTTTGCCGAAGGGGCCGGAGCGTCTCGCTCCGACCCCTTGGCGCGAGGCTTACGCCTCCTCGTCGTTGACCCAGCTCATGAGCTTGCGCAGCTCCTTGCCCGTGGTCTCCAGCAGGTGCTCGGAGTCCTGGGTCTTGTACTCGTTGTACTTCTTCAGACCGCCGTGGTACTCGTCCATCCAGGCCTGGGCGAAGGTGCCGTCCTGGATCTCGGCGAGGACCTTCTTCATCTCGGCCTTGGTGGCGTCGGTGATGATCCGCGGACCGGTGACGTAGTCGCCCCACTCGGCGGTCTCGGAGATCGACCAGCGCATCTTCTCCAGGCCGCCCTCGTACATGAGGTCCACGATCAGCTTCAGCTCGTGCAGGCACTCGAAGTACGCGATCTCCGGCTGGTAGCCGGCCTCGGTCAGCGTCTCGAAACCGGCCTTCACCAGGGCGGCGGTGCCACCGCAGAGGACGGCCTGCTCACCGAACAGGTCGGTCTCGGTCTCCTCGGTGAAGGTCGTCTTGATGACGCCGGCGCGGGCGCCGCCGATGCCCGCGGCGTACGACAGGGCCAGCGCGAAGGCGTTGCCGGAGGCGTCCTGCTCGACGGCGGCGATGCACGGAACGCCGCGGCCCTCCTCGTACTGACGGCGCACCAGGTGGCCCGGGCCCTTCGGGGCGACCATGCAGACGTCCACGCCGGCCGGGGGCTTGATGAAGCCGAAGCGGATGTTGAAGCCGTGGCCGAAGAACAGGGCGTCGCCGTCGTTCAGGTTCGGGGCGATGTGCTCCTCGTAGACCTGCGCCTGGATCGGGTCCGGCACCAGGATCATGATGACGTCGGCCTCGGCGGCGGCCTCCGACGGCGTCACCACGCGCAGGCCCTGCTCCTCGGCCTTCGCCTTGGACTTGGAGCCCTCGTGCAGACCGACACGCACGTCGACACCCGAGTCACGGAGCGACAGCGCGTGGGCGTGGCCCTGGCTGCCGTAACCGATGACCGCGACCTTGCGGCCCTGGATGATGGACAGGTCGGCGTCGGCGTCGTAGAACAGCTCGGCCACTTTGGGTTCTCTCCTTGAGTGCAGGTGTTGCGTCCCACCGTATGACGGCGGGGGGAAGGGAAGTCTGGGGGTCTCGCTATACGGGCGGAATCCGGGCGGCCGGTATCACCCGACCGCCCGAACGCGTCCCTAGGCCGACCGGTCGAGGGCGCGCAGCGACCGGTCCGTGATCGAACGCGCACCGCGCCCGATCGCGATCGTGCCGGACTGGACGAGCTCCTTGATGCCGAACGGCTCCAGCATCTTCAGCATGGCCTCCAGCTTGTCGCTGGAGCCGGTGGCCTCGATGGTGACGGCCTCCGGGGAGACGTCGACGGTCTTGGCGCGGAACAGCTGGACGATCTCGACGATCTGGGAGCGGGTCTCGTTGTCGGCGCGCACCTTCACCAGGACGAGTTCGCGCTGAACGGCCGAACCCGGCTCCAGCTCGACGATCTTGAGCACATTGACGAGCTTGTTGAGCTGCTTGGTCACCTGCTCCAGCGGCAGGTCCTCGACGTTCACCACGATGGTGATGCGGGAGATGTCGGGGTGCTCGGTGACACCGACCGCGAGCGAGTCGATGTTGAAGCCGCGGCGGGAGAACAGGGCGGCGATCCGGGCGAGGATGCCCGGCGTGTTCTCCACCAGGACGGAGAGCGTGTGCTTGGACATGGTCTTTTTGCGTCTCTCTCGCTCAGTCGTCTTCGTTGTCGCCGAAGTCGGGGCGGACGTCCCGGGCGGCCATGATCTCGTCGTTGGAGGTGCCGGCGGCGACCATCGGCCACACCATCGCGTCCTCGTGGACGATGAAGTCGATGACGACCGGGCGGTCGTTGATGGAGTTCGCCTCTTCGATGACCTTGTCCAGGTCGGCCGGGTCCTCGCAGCGGATCGCGTAGCAGCCCATGGCCTCCGACAGCTTCACGAAGTCGGGGACGCGGGTGCCGGCGCTGGGCTGCTTGCCGTCCGCCTCCGGACCGCTGTGCAGCACGGTGTTGGAGTAGCGCTGGTTGTAGAAGAGGGTCTGCCACTGGCGGACCATCCCGAGGGCGCCGTTGTTGATGATGGCGACCTTGATCGGGATGTTGTTCAGGGCGCAGGTGGTGAGCTCCTGGTTGGTCATCTGGAAGCAGCCGTCGCCGTCGATCGCCCAGACGGTCTTGTCCGGGGCTCCGGCCTTGGCACCCATCGCGGCCGGGACCGCGTAGCCCATCGTTCCGGCGCCGCCGGAGTTCAGCCAGGTGGCGGGCTTGTCGTACTGGATGAAGTGCGCGGCCCACATCTGGTGCTGGCCGACGCCGGCCGCGAAGACCGTGCCCTCCGGGGCGAGTTGGCCGATGCGCTCGATGACCTGCTGCGGGGACAGGGAGCCGTCCTCGGGCTGGTCGTAGCCGAGCGGGTAGGTCTCGCGCCAGCGGTTGAGGTCGTTCCACCAGGCGGTGTAGTCGCCCTTGTGGCCCTCGGCGTGCTCCTTCTGGACGGCCTGGACCAGGTCGGCGATGACCTCGCGGGCGTCCCCGACGATCGGCACGTCGGCGGCGCGGTTCTTGCCGATCTCGGCCGGGTCGATGTCGGCGTGGACGATCTTGGCGAACGGGGCGAAGCTGTCCAGCTTGCCGGTGACGCGGTCGTCGAAGCGGGCTCCGAGGGCGACGATCAGGTCGGCCTTCTGCAGCGCGGTGACGGCGGTGACCGCACCGTGCATGCCCGGCATTCCCACGTGCAGCGGGTGGCTGTCGGGGAATGCGCCGAGCGCCATCAGGGTGGTGGTGACGGGCGCTCCGGTGAGTTCCGCGAGGACCTTCAGCTCGGTGGTGGCACCGGCCTTGATGACACCGCCGCCGACGTAGAGCACGGGGCGCTTCGCGGAGGTGATGAGCTTGGCGGCCTCACGGATCTGCTTGGCGTGCGGCTTGGTGACGGGCCGGTAGCCGGGCAGGTCCATGGTGGGCGGCCAGGAGAAGGTGGTCTTCGCCTGGAGGGCGTCCTTGGCGATGTCGACCAGGACCGGGCCGGGGC
Organism: Streptomyces curacoi; assembly: GCF_001513975.1. Taxonomy (GTDB): domain Bacteria; phylum Actinomycetota; class Actinomycetes; order Streptomycetales; family Streptomycetaceae; genus Streptomyces; species Streptomyces curacoi. The sequence continues at coordinate 97,721 of NZ_KQ947999.1, read as the reverse complement.
GGCCGGTGGCGGCGATGTGGAACGCCTGCGCGATGATCCGCGGGATGTCCTCGGCCTTGGTGACCAGGAAGTTGTGCTTGGTGATCGGCATGGTGATGCCGACGATGTCCGCCTCCTGGAAGGCGTCCGTGCCGATCGCCTTGGACGCCACCTGGCCGGTGATCGCCACGAGCGGCACCGAGTCCATGTGGGCGTCGGCGATCGGGGTCACCAGGTTGGTCGCGCCGGGTCCGGAGGTCGCCATGCAGACGCCGACCTTGCCGGTGGCCTGCGCGTAGCCGGTGGCGGCGTGGCCGGCACCCTGCTCGTGCCGGACCAGGACGTGGCGCACCTTGGTGGAGTCCATCAGCGGGTCGTACGCCGGAAGGATCGCACCGCCCGGAATGCCGAATACCGTGTCGGCGCCGACCTCCTCGAGCGAACGGATGAGGGACTGCGCACCCGTGACGTGCTCGGGGGCGGACTGCTGTCCTCCGGATCGGGGCCGCGGCTGCGGGTGATGGGCCCCGGTGGCCTGCTCGGTCATCGGCATTCTCTTCTCGATGCTGAGGGTTTTTTGCGAGGTTTGGGCGGAGTTTCGATGCTGCACGACGGGTGCCTGTGCAACAAAAAACCCCTCGTGCCAAAAGGCAAGCGAGGGGAGCGCGCCGGGTGTGGTCGCTGGGAGTTCCGGGTCCGTCCGGACGTCACCAGCTTCAGCCGACGCGCTTTCCAAGTACGAGAATTCGGGTGCGCATGGCACTGACCCTCCCCCCGGCGCACACTCACTGTCAAGTGGGTGGGACGGGAGTCTCATTATGTGAGCGAAGGGCACTGCCGCCTCCGAGAACAGCGGGCACACCACTGGTGTACACCCCCGCGCCGCCTCCCGCGAACGCGGGCTCGGCCGGTCCGTGCGGCACCGGATAGTGGCCGGAACTGAGCGCTCTGCGCAGCCGGTACTCGTCCAGCGGCCCGGAGAAGGCCATGCCCTGCCCGTGCGTGCACCCCATCGCGCGCAGCGCCACGACCTGCTCCGGCAGGTCCACGCCGTCGGCCACGGACTGCAGCCCGAGGTCACCGGCGATCCGCAGCAGCCCACTGGTGATCTTGTGCAGCCGTGCGGACTCGACGACTCCCTCGACCAGACCGCGGTCGAGTTTGAGCACGTCGACGGGAAGCCGGCGCAGGGCCGTGATCGCCGCGTATCCGCTGCCGAAGCCGTCCAGGGCGACCCGGACGCCGACTCGGCGCAGGCCGCTCAGACGGCGCTCCAGCTCGTCCAGCGAGACCCGGGGGTCGAGGTCGGACAGCTCGATGATCAGCGACCCGGACGGCAGGCCGTGCCGGGTCAGCAGCGCCTCGATCGAGCCGAGCGGCATCGACCGGTCCAGCAGCCGACGCGCGCCCATCCGCACGGCGACGGGTACGGCGAGCCCGGTCGCGGTCCGCTCGGCGGCCTGCTCCACGGCCTCCTCCAGCATCCAGCGGCACAGCTCGGCGGTCTTGTCGCTGTCCTCGGCCACCCGCAGGAACTCGGCGGGCGTGAACAGCACCCCTTGCGAGGACCGCCAGCGCGCCTGCGCGGCGACCGATGTGATCCGGCCGTCCTCCAGACACACCACCGGCTGGTGCAGCAGAGCGAACTCGCCGTCGTGCAGCGCGGCCCGCAGGCGCGTGGCCAGCTCCGCCTTGCGTACGACGTCCTGCTGCATCTGCGGCTTGTAGAGCTCGACGCGGCCCTTGCCGCCCGCCTTGGCCCGGTACATGGCCAGGTCGGCGTTGCGCAGCAGCTCTCCCGCGCCGAGGCCCGGCTCGGCGAAGGCGACGCCGATGGAGGCGTTGACACGGACATCGTTGCCGTCGATGAGGTAGGGCTGCGACAGCGTCACCCTGAGGCGGTCGGCGAGCTCCAGGATGTGCCCTTCGCGGGCGGTGCGGTCACGGGTGTTGTCCCCGGCGATCAGGGCCGCGAACTCGTCGCCGCCGAGCCGGGACGCGGTGTCCCCGCCCCGGACCGCCTCCTGGAGTCTGCGGGCCGCCTGGACGAGCAGTTCGTCCCCGGCCTGGTGTCCGATCGTGTCGTTGACGCCCTTGAAGCCGTCGAGGTCGATGAAGAGGACGGCCGTGTTGCGCAGGGCGAGGCCCCGGTCGGTGGCGCGGCGGCCGGACAGCGCCTGCTGCACGCGCTTGGTGAACAGCGCGCGGTTGGGCAGGTCGGTGAGCGGGTCGTGCTCGGCGTTGTGCTGGAGCTGCGCCTGCAGGCGCACTCTTTCGGTCACGTCCCGGCTGTTGAAGATGAGGCCGCCGTGGTGCCGGTTGACGGTCGACTCGACGTTGAGCCAGCCGCCGTCGCCGGACCGGAAGCGGCATTCGATACGCGTGGTGGGTTCCTCCAGTGGGCTCGCGGCGAGGAAGCGGCGCACCTCGTGCACCACGCAGCCCAGGTCCTCCGGGTGGATGAGATTGGCCAGTTCCGTCCCCACCAGCTCCTCGGCGGAGCGGCCGTAGACCCCGGCGGCGGCCGGGGAGACGTACCGGAGGATGCCGTTGGGCGCGGCGATCATGATGACGTCGCTGGAGCCCTGGACCAGGGAGCGGAAGTGGTTCTCCTTCTGCGCCAGTTCCTGGGTGAGGGTGATGTTGTCGAGCAGCATGATGCCCTGGCGCACCACGAGGGCGAGCACGACGGTGCCGCCGGTGATGAGCACCACGCGGTCGACGCTGCGGCCGTTGAGCACGTTGTAGAGGATGCCCAGCGTGCAGACGGCGGCGGCGAGGTAGGGCGTGAGCGCGGCCAGGGAGCCGGCGATGGGCCGGTTGGCCGGATAGCGGCTGTGATCACCTCCCGGCGAGGGCGTGTGGTGGTGGGGGCCGGTGCGCTGTCCGGGTACGTGCTCGTGCACCACGCGCGTGTGCCCAGCCCCGTTGTGCCTCTCGGCCTCCTCCTGCCCGTGCCGGGGCGCGGCCCACGGGGCGTAGGCCAGGAGCAGCGAGCCGGCGAACCAGCCCGCGTCGAGCAACTGGCCGGAGCGGTAGCTGTTGTGCAGCAGCGGCGAGGTGAACAGCGCGTCGCACATCACGGTCAGGGCGAGCGCGCCGATCGCGGTGTTGACCGCGGTGCGGTTCGCCGAGGAGCGGCGGAAGTGCAGCGCGAGGACCATGCTCACCAACGCGATGTCGAGGAGCGGGTAGGCGAGCGAGAGCGCGGTGTGCGCCACGCTCGACCCTTCGGACTTGGCCGCCTGGGCGAGGGCGAGACTCCACGCCAGCGTCAGCAGCGAGCCGCCGATCAGCCAGGCGTCCAGCCCCAGGCAGACCCAGCCGGCCTTGGTCACCGGACGCTTGGCGAGCACCAGGAGTCCCACGATGGCGGGCGGCGCGAAGCACAGGAAGAACCCGTCGGCGTAGGAGGGGCTGGGCACGGGCCGCTCCAGGACGACCTCGTACCACCCCCAGACCAGGTTGCCGAGGGCCGCCATCGCCGAGGAGAGGGCGAACAGCAGCCAGGCGGGTCGAAACCGGATACGGCGGCTACGGGCGTAGCGGAAGCAGGACACGGCGGCGGCGCCGGCCGCGGCGGCCAGCCCGAAGTCACCCATGATCAGCGCCAGTTGGTTCGAGCCCCAGCCGAGCGCGGCACCGATGGCGTATCCCGCGCAGACCAGGACGAGAACGAGCTGGGGGACCATTCCGGATCCGCCGAAGGACGACGGACGGGGCAGCATCACCGCCGACGAACGCTGTGCCCGCAGCGCTCCGTCGAGGGTGGTCGTGGGGCGCGGTGGCGAGCTCACCGGGCCCTCCCGGTCCGCGCCGCTCGCGGGTCCCGAGGGTCCCGGTGCGCTGGACGCGCATGCCTCTTGCGGCTGCTGTGCCGGCGGTGGTGATGAGTGTGACGGCAGCCGTGGGTGCCGTGGCGGCCGCGTCTGCGCGCGGCTGTGTGCCAGGGTCGCCGCCGACGGCCCCGCCGCGTCGGATCGCTCGTCCATTGGCCGTGCATCGCCCGTCGCCCCCCTCACAAATCTGAAATGTCCATCCCCGGCGCCGAACGGTCAGCGGCGCAGCCCCTGTCGGGACGATACACCAGTCTCGTCACTCAGGGACATAGCTTCTCTACGCTCCGTGACGACCAGCGCATATGCAAGTACGGACCGCTTCCGTGAGGTTGCGGAGGGTACTCGAAGCGGATGACGAACCGGTTCCACCGCGAGCGTGCGGCACCCGCGCCACGCTCAGGTCGTGAGCGTCACACGTGCGTCGCCCCCGTCGTAAGGATCACGTTGCGCAGGGGCTCCCGGTTCACGAAACGACTCAACTGGTCCACCAGCAACCGCTTGGCCCGCGGCAGGAACGCGGACGTCGGGCCGCCCACGTGCGGGCTGACCAGCACGCCCGGCGCACGCCACAGGGGGTGTTCGCGAGGCAGCGGTTCGGGGTCGGTGACGTCCAGGGCGGCGGTGACGCGCCCCGTCTCCAGCTCGGCGAGCAGCGCCTTGGTGTCGACGACCGGTCCGCGGGCGACGTTGACCAGCAGCGCGCCGTCCTTCATCCGGGCGAGGAAGTCGGCATTGACCAGGTGGCGGGTGGTTTCGGTCAGGGGCGTGGACAGGATGACGACGTCCGCCTCCGGGAGCAGGGCGGGCAGTTCGGTGAGCGGATGCACGGGTCCGCGCGCCGTGGTGCGCTCGGAGCGCGCGACGCGCGCCACCCGCGCCAGTTCAAAGGGTTCGAGCCGGTCCTCGATGGCGGCCCCGATGGAGCCGTATCCCACGATGAGGACGCTCTTGTCGGCCAGCGCGGGCCGGAATCCGCCGAGCCACTCCCCCCTGTCCTGGGCGCGCACGAAGTCGGGGATGCCGCGCAGCGAGGCGAGGATGAGCGTGAGCGTGAGCTCGGCGGTGCTCGCCTCGTGCACCCCGCGCGCGTTGCACAGCCGCACGCCCGGCCGCAGGTGCGCAAGGCCCGGTTCCACGTGGTCGACGCCGGCGGAGAGCGTCTGCACGACCTCCACGGAGCTCATCCGCGGCAGGGGACGCTGCCCGAGCGCGGGCGGCTTCATGTAGGGGACGACGTAGAAGGCGCAGTCGGCCGGGTCGGCCGGAAAGTCCTCGGCGCCGTCCCAGAAGCGGTAGTCGGGGCCCTTGGGGAGGCCTTCGATCTCGTCGGGCGGGATGGGGAGCCACACGTCACCAGTCATGGTCAGGAGGCTATGTCAGGCGAACAGGAGTGCAGAGGTTAGGTTGGGGTGCCGGAAGAGGGAGGGTTACGGCCAGGTGGAGCGCAGGACGATCGGGGCGGCGGCGCTAGCGGTGGGAGCCGTCGGTCTGGGGTGCATGCCGATGAGCTGGGCCTACAGCTCGTCGCGGCAGCGGGGCGAGGAGTCGCTCAGGGCGGTGCACCGGGCCCTCGATCTGGGCACGACGCTGCTGGACACGGCCGACATGTACGGCCCCTTCACCAACGAGCTTTTGCTGGGGCGGGTGTTGAAGGAGCGCCGCCAGGACGCGTTCGTGTCCACCAAGGTCGGCCTGCTGGTGGGCGAACAGCACATCGTGGCCAACGGCCGCCCCGGCTATGTGAAGCGGGCCTGCGACGCCTCTCTGCGCCGCCTGCAGACGGACGTGATCGACCTCTACCAGCTGCACCGCGCGGATCCCGAAGTCCCCGTCGAGGAGACGTGGGGGGCGATGGCGGAACTCGTCCAGGCCGGAAAAGTACGGGCGTTGGGGCTGTGCGCGGTCGGCGCGCGGGGTGGCCGCCGCTTGGGCACGCGCCTGCACGACGCGACGATCCGTCAACTGCGGCGGGTACAGCAGGTCTTCCCGGTGAGCGCCGTGCAGGCGGAGCTGTCGGTGTGGTCGCCGGAGGCGCTGGAGGCGCTGCTGCCGTGGTGCGAGGCGCGCGGCGTCGGGTTCCTGGCGGCGATGCCGCTGGGCAACGGCTTCCTGACCGGCACGCTCACCCCCGGCGAGGGTTTCGAACCGGACGACGTCCGCGCCCGGCACCCGCGCTTCACCGCCGAGATGATGGCGGCGAACCAGCCGATAGTGGCCGGCCTGCGCCGGATCGCGGCCCGGCACGGGGACGGGGTCACACCCGCGCAGGTGGCGCTGGCGTGGGTGCTGGCGCAGGGGCGGCACGTGGTCGCGGTGCCCGGGACCAAGCAGGAGCGCTGGGTCAGTGAGAACGCCGGGGCGGGTGCGTTGCGGCTGACGGCGGAGGACCTGGCGGAGGTGGCGGAGCTGCCGGGGGCGCAGGGGTCCTGGGACTGACCGGCGACCCGGCGAGGCCCCTGGGCCTGATGTCCGCCGGGATCCCGCGGAAACCGGCCGGGGACCGGGTGTCGTTGATTCAAGGTTCATGGATCGGGAACCTGTGAGGCGCGAGCGGTGTAAGAAAAGTAGAACCCGCCGCGTCGAAGGGACCATGATCGTGCAACGTCGAGTTGTGACGGCCGTGCTGGCCGCGGCCGCACTCCTGCTGACCGCCGGCTGCTCCTCCGACGACGGGGGATCACCGAGCGATGGCGGAGCCGCGGCTCCGGGCAGTACGACGGCTTCCGGGGCCTCGCCCACCGGGCAGACGGCCGAGGAGACCCCGCCTGCGAAGGGCTCGGTCAAGGTGGTGCGCACGGTCGCCGAGGGCCTGAACACCCCGTGGGGCCTGGCCCCGCTGCCCGACGGCGACCTGCTCGTCTCCTCCCGGGACGAGGCCACGATCACGCGGATCGACGGGGAGACGGGCAAGAAGACCGAGCTGGGCGAGGTACCGGGGGTCTCTCCGGCGGGCGAGGGCGGCCTGATGGGCCTGGCACTGTCGCCGGACCACGCCTCGGACCACATGATCTACGCGTACTTCACCTCGGCCTCGGACAACCGCATCGTCCGCATGCTCTACGACGAGCAGAAGCCGTCCGGCCGGCAGCTGGGCGCACCCGACACCATCTTCAGGGGTATCCCGAAGGGCTTCATCCACAACGGCGGCCGGATCGCCTTCGGCCCGGACAAGATGCTCTACGCGGGCACCGGCGAGAGCGGCGACACGGGCCTGTCGCAGGACAAGGAGTCCACGGGCGGCAAGATCCTGCGCATGACGCCGGAAGGCGAACCGGCCCCCGGCAACCCCTTCCCCGACTCCCCCGTGTACTCCTACGGCCACCGGAACGTCCAGGGCCTGGCCTGGGACTCCAAACAGCGCCTGTTCGCCGCGGAGTTCGGCCAGGACACCTGGGACGAGCTGAACGCGATCAAGCCGGGCGACAACTACGGCTGGCCGGAGGCCGAGGGCAAGTCCGACAACGCCGAGTACCACAATCCGCTGGCCCAGTGGGGCACCGACGATGCCTCCCCCAGCGGCATCGCCTACGCCGAGGGTTCCATCTGGATGGCCGGTCTGAAGGGCGAGCGCCTGTGGCGCATCCCGCTGAACGGCACGGAGGCCTCTGCCGACCCACAGGCCTTCCTGGAGGGCGAGTACGGCCGCCTGCGCACGGTCGTCCCGGCGGGCGGCGACAAGCTCTGGGTGGCGACGAGCAACACGGACGGGCGCGGCAGCCCGGAGGACGGGGACGACCGGATTCTGGAGGTGCGGGTGACCTGAGCTGCCCCGGCCTCACTCCTCGGTATCGCCCTCCTCCCCCGATGGTTCGGGGGCCCGCACGATGACCTTGCCGGACGCGAGATCTATCGGCCCGCGCCCGGGGTCGTTGTCCCCGACGTCCTCGCGGGTCAGTTCCAGGCGGTTCTGCTCGTCGCGGGTGTGCTTGCGGCCCGGGGCGAACAGTTCCTCGAAGGCGTTGAACACGCGACCTCCCTAGGCCGGATCCCTTACAGCGTAAACCTCAGCTTCCTCTCCCGGATGTGAGCGTTTCGGCCGGAAACAACCCCATCCGGTGCGCCACCGCGGCCGCTTCCCCCCTCCCTGAGACGCCGAGCTTGCCCAGAATGTTCGACACATGGACGCTCGCTGTCTTCGGCGAGATGAAGAGTTCCTCGGCGATCTGGCGGTTGGTGCGGCCGGCCGAGACCAGGCGGAGGACGTCGCGTTCCCGGGTGGTGAGGCCGAGGGAGTCGGCCGGGTCGGCCGGGGACTGGGGCGGGGCCGCCGTGAGGCTGAGGCGGGCCCGCTGGGCCAGGTGGGTCGTGGCGTCGGCCAGGGGGCGGGCGCGCAGGTGGGTGGCGGTGGCCCGGGTCAGGCGGAGCAGTTCCGTGGCGCGGGCGCGCTCGTCGTCGCCGCCGGTCGCGAGCAGCGCCTCGGCCAGGCGGTGGCGGACCTGGGCGAGATCGTAGGGGCGTTGCAGCGCCTCGAAGGCGGTGACCACGTCCGACCAGGTGTCGGGGGTGGCCCGGTTCTCGGCGCGGTCGAGTTCGGCCCGGGTCCACTTCTCGTACGCCAGCCAGACAGGCGCGCCCGTGGTGAGCTTGCGGACGGCCTCGAAGAGCCGTTCCAGGAAGGCGGCGCGGCCCTCCTGTGCGGCCGGCAGCGCATGGGCGCGGGCGTCGGACTCGGCGACGGCGGCGGCCAGCAGCAGCGGCCAGGCGTAGCGCTGGGTGCCGGGCGGGAAACCGGCGCTCATGGCCCGGTCGGCTTCCGCGCGGGCGTCGAGGAGGCGGCCCTCGGCGGCGGCTGTGCCGAGGGCGAGGTAGGACATCGGCAGATTGTTCTGCGGCATGGGGTCGTGGGTGCCGTAGGAGGCACGGGCTGCGGCCAGCTGCCGGGCGGCCTCGGGGACGTCGCCGCGGGCGAGCGCCAGGTGGGCGAGCGAGTTGGAGCCACCGCCGCGCGGCTTCGCGGACTGCCCGGCGCGCTGGGCGCTCATCGCGGCTTCGGCGGCCTCGTCCCAGCGGCCCAGGGAGAGCAGTGACTCGGCGAGGTTGGCCCAGACCCAGGCCTCGGAGTCGCGCAGGCCCATCTTCTGGGTCAGCCGCAGGCCCTCGTGCAGGATGCCGACGGCTTCCTCGGAGCGGCCGATGCCCTCCAGTATGGACGGCAGGTTCACATGGCTGCGGCCCACCACCGCGGTGAGGCCACGGGCCAGTACCTCGTCCCTGACCTCGTACATCTGGGCCAGTCCGGTCTCGATGTGGCCGGCGTCGACCATGAGTCCGCCGAGCGTGAGGCGGGCGTTGAGTTCGATGTCCTCGGCGCCGACCATGCGCGCGTACTCGACGGCCCGCTCGGCGGCAGACATGGCTTCGGGGCCGGGGCGGCGCAGCATCGACCAGTTGGCCGCGGTGGCCAGCACCTCGGCGTGCACCTCGGACGGGGGCAGGCCGCGCACCAGCTCCTGGGCGATGCCCAGCTCCTTCCAGCCGTCACCGCGGGCCTGGGCCTGGACCAGCCGGGAGCGCTGGACCCAGAACCAGGCGGCCCGCAACGGGTCGCCCTCCTCCTCCAGCAGGTGCAGCGCTCGCTTGGTGATCTTCAGGGCGCGTTCGCGCTCCCCGCACAGCCGCCCGGCGACCGCGGCCTCGGCCATCAGGTCGAGATAGCGCAGGGGTGTGCTCTCGGGGTCGCAGCCGCAGGGCGGATAGACCTCGGTGTAGTCGACGGGGCGCAGCGTGGCCCGGACCTCCTCGGGGGCGGTGTCCCACAGCTCCATGGCGCGTTCCAGCAGCCGCAGTTGCTCGGAGTGGGCGTGCCGGCGGCGGGCGGTGACGGAGGCGTCCAGGACGGCGGGCAGGGCCTTGGCGGGGTCGTGGGCGTGGTACCAGTAGCTGGCGAGCCGCATGACGCGCTCGTCGGCCGGGACGAGCGTCGGGTCGGCCTCCAGGGCTTCGGCGTAGCGGCGGTTGAGGCGGGAGCGCTCGCCGGGCAGCAGGTCGTCGCCGACGGCCTCGCGGACCAGGGAGTGGCGGAAGCGGTAGCCGTCGCCGCCGGGCGCGGCGATGAGGATGTTGGCGTTCACCGCGGCCCGCAGCGCCTCGATGAGGTCGTCCTCGGCGAGCCCGGCGACGGCGGCGAGCAGCCGGTACTCGACGGTGGAGCCGCCCTCGGCGACGATCCGGGCGACCCGCTGGGCGCTCTCGGGCAGTCCCTCGACGCGCACCAGGAGCAGATCGCGCAGGGAGTCGGTGAGGCCGGTGCAGGAGCCCTCGTGGGCGGCGACGGCGAGTTCCTCGACGAAGAAGGCGTTGCCGTCGGAGCGTTCGAAGATCTCGTCGACCTGGGCCGGGTCGGGTTCGGTGGCGAGGATGCCGGCGATCTGACGGCCGACCTCGGCGCGGTTGAAGCGGCCGAGTTCGATCCGGCGGACCGTGCGCAGCCGGTCGAGTTCGGCGAGGAGGGGGCGCAGCGGGTGGCGGCGGTGGATGTCGTCGGAGCGGTAGGTGGCCAGGACGACGAGGCGGCCGGTGCGCAGGGTGCGGAAGAGGTAGGCGAGGAGGTGACGGGTGGAGGCGTCGGCCCAGTGCAGGTCCTCCAGGGCGACGACGACCGTGCGGTCGGCGGCGACGCGCTCCAGCAGGCGGGCGGTGAGTTCGAAGAGGCGGGCCATGCCCTCCTCGTCCGACCGGTCGGCGGTCGCCTCGCCCAGCTCCGGCAGCAGCCGGGCCAGTTCCTCCTCCTGGCCGGTGGCAGCGGCGGCCAGTTCCTCGGGCAGTTCCCGGCGCAGGGCGCGCAGCGCGGTGGAGAACGGGGCGAACGGCAGCCCGTCGGCGCCGATCTCGACGCAGCCGCCGAGCACGACGACGGCGCCCGCACGGCCGGCGACGGCGGCGAACTCCTCGACGAGACGGGTCTTTCCGACGCCGGCCTCACCGCCGATCACCAGCGCCTGCGGGTCGCCTCCGGTGGCGCGGGCGAGGGCGTCGTTCAGCGTCTCCAACTCGGCTGCGCGGCCGATGAACACGGGGCTGACGGACTTGGTCTCCACGGGGCCGAGCATCGCACGGGCCGCTGACAGTACGGCACCGGTTTTCGCCGGGCCCGGCGCCGACGGCGCTGTGTTCCAGGGGCTGCCGCCCTGCGCTTTCACGCGGTGCGCGGGTGCCGGTGCCTACGGCGGCGCGAGGTATGCGCCTCCGTCTCCGCCCCGTCCTCGGCGGAGCGGTTCGCGGCCTCCCGGCGCGCCGCGCGGCGGACGCGTACGGCTTCGCGGACCAGGCGCTCGTGCTCGGCCTGGCGGATCAGTTCGGCGGTACGGATGTGGTGGAGCTCGTACTCGTACATGGCAGGTCCCTTGTCTTCCCAGGTGAGAGGTGGGTTCGGCGTCGCTTGCCGCGATGCCTCAACCTTCCTCTCCCAGGCGGGTCCGCCACATCGGGAGAGTTCCGCATCTTCGGCGACGGGGCGGGGCCTTAGATACGCATGAGGGGCCTCAGAGCGCCGCCCGAGGTGCTTACGGCGGCTCTGAGACCCCTTGGGACCTGCGGTGACTCAGCCCGCCGACGGCAGGCCGAGCAGAACGCCGGTGTACTTGAGTACGGCCAGCAGCAGTCCGATGACGCCGAGCGCGACGCCGCCCCAGGCGACCGACTTGATCCACGGGGCCTGCGGCTTGCCGGGCGCGCCGAACGCGGGCCGGGCGAGCACCACGACGCCGACGATCAGCGCGGCCAGCGCGAACAGACCCGCCCACAGCGCGGAGGTCTGCCAGGCGTCGCCGTAGACCTCCTTGATCTGCTTGGCGACACCGGCGTTCGAGGCGGTCTCCAGCTGGCCGATGAGGGTCTCGCGCGCGGCGGCGACCGTGCCGATCCAGCCACCCGTCAGCGAGACGACGCCGAGTGCCGCGGCGACGACCGCGCCCGCACCCTGGCCGACGCCGGACGGGCCCGCTTCGGGGGCCTCAGCGGTCACCTCGTCCCCGGCCACGGCCTCGTCGTTCTCCGTCACCTCGGCGGCGTCGGTGGTCTCGGCCGTCTTGACGGTGTCCACCTTCTCCTCGTCGGTCTTCACCGCGGTGCCGGTGTCGGCGCCGGTCTCGTCCACTGTCTTCGTTCCCATGCCTCGCACCGTACGGACGCTGTCTGAGAGCTCTCTTAATGATCGAAAGGGGTCTTGATGATCGAGAGGGCTCTTAATGATCGTTGTGAGCGGCACGCGCGCGTGCCTCACGCCACTCGGGGGCCAGGATCGACCACACCTCCAGGTCGTGCCGCACCCCACGATAGGGGTAGCTCTCCCGCCGCACGCCCTCGCGGGTCATGCCGAGGCGCCGGGCCACGTTCAGGCTGGGCGTGTTGCCGGCGGAGGCGATCCACTCGACGCGGTGGATGCCGCGCTGCTCGATCGCGAAGTCGATGAGCACACGCATCGCGCGCGTGACGAGCCCGCGCCCGGTGCCGGCGGGTTCCAGCCAGCAGCCGACCTCGCAGTTGCCGTTGTCCGCCTCGAAGTTGAGGAAGAGCACGCCGCCCACGAGCTTTCCGTCGAGCCAGAGGCCGTGCAGGGACCCGGTGTCGGCGGCGCGCATGTCGGCGTACCGCTGGAGTGCATCCCGCGCGGAGGCCACGTCGACGGCCTTGGCGCCGAAGGGGATGTACTGGTTGATGAACTCCCTGCCCCGCTCCAGGTGGGCCAGGAACTCCTCGGCGTGCCAGGGCTCCAGTGGGCGCAGTTCGGCTCCGTCGTCACCCAGCGATATCGCGTACATCCCGCTGTCGCTCCTCCTCCGCCAGCACGTCCGCCACCTCGGCGTCCGTCGCGGCGGCCAGCCTCTCATGGGCGGCACGGGATTCGGGCGGTTCGATGCTGATGCGGGGCATGCGCTTGTCGAGCCAGCGGGGAAGCCACCAGTTGGCGCCGCCGAGCATGTGCATGAGGGCGGGGACGAGGAGCGTGCGCAGGACGAAGGCGTCCAGGGCCACGGCGGCGGCGAGCGCGATGCCGAACATCGCGATCACGCGGTCGCCGCTGAGGACGAAGGCGAGGAAGACCGAGATCATGATGACCGCGGCGGAGTTGATCACCCGGCTGGTCTCGGCGAGCCCGACGCGGACGGCGCGGCGGTTGTCGCCGGTCTCCAGCCACTCCTCGTACATCCGGCTGACCAAGAAGACCTGGTAGTCCATGGAGAGGCCGAACAGCACCGACACCATGATGACCGGGAGGAAGGGCTCGATCGGGCCCGCGCGGCCGAGGCCGAGCAGCTCGCTCCCCCAGCCCCACTGGAAGATCGCGACGACGATGCCGAAGGCGGCGGCGACGGCTGCGACGTTCATCGCGGCGGCCTTCAGCGGGATGCCGACGGACCGGAAGGCGAGCAGGAGCAGCAGACAGCCGAGGCCGATGACGACACCGACGAACAGCGGCAGCTTGCCCACGATCACGTCGGCGAAGTCGTCGTAGCCGGCCGTCATGCCGCCGACGTGCACATCGAGGGAGGTGCCGGTCTCGGCGCGCGGCAGGACCTCGGAGCGCAGCCGGTCGACGAGGTCGCTGGTCTGCTGCGACTGCGGGGAGGACTCCGGTACGACGGTGAGGTACGCGGTGTCGCCGCCGGTGTTGTACGTCACCGGGGTCACCGAGGCGACGCCCTCGGTGGCGCGCAGGGTGCCGTCGAGGTTGTCGAGGGCGAGCTTGTCGTGGCCGCCGTCGACCTCGGTGACCAGGGTGAGGGGGCCGTTCACGCCGGGGCCGAAGCCGTCGGCGAGCAGGTCGTAGGCCTGGCGGGTGGTCGAGGTCTGCGGGTTGTTGCCCTGGTCGGAGGTGCCCAGGCGCAGGCCCAGGGTGGGCAGCGCCAGGACGGTGATGACGGCCAGGGCGATCGCGCCGAGCGCCTTGGGGTGGCGCTCCACGAACGCCGACCAGCGGGCGGCGAACCCGGTCGGCAGCTCCGGCTCGGGCCCGTGCTCCGCCAGTCGGCGCCGCTCGCGGCGGCTCAGGGCGCGCATGCCGATGAAGGACAGCAGGGCGGGCAGCAGGGTCACGGAGGCCGCGACCGTCAGGACCACGGTCAGCGAGGCGGCTATGGCGACGCCGTTGAGGAAGCTCAGCTGCAGGATCAGCATCCCGAGCAGGGCGATGCACACCGTGGCACCCGCGAAGACCACGGCCCGTCCGGTGGTCGCCACGGCGTTGGTGACCGACTCGGTGACGGACAGTCCCCGCTTCAGTCCGCGCCGGTGTCGGGTGACGATGAACAGCGCGTAGTCGATGCCGACGCCGAGCCCGATGAGCATGCCGAGCATGGGCGCGAAGTCGGCGACGGTCATGACGTGCCCGAGCAGCGCTGTCCCGGCGTACGCGGTGCCGACGCCGACCAGCGCGGTGGCGATGGGCAGCAGCGAGGCGGCGAGCGAGCCGAAGGCGAGGAACAGCACCACCGCGGCGACGGCCACGCCGACGACCTCGGCGAGGTGCCCCTCCGGCGACTCGGTCAGCCCTACGGCACTGCCGCCCAGCTCCACCTGGAGCCCGTCGGTCTCGGCGGCCTTGGCGGCGCTCACGACGGCCTGTGCCTCGCCCTTGTCGAGGTTCTCGGCGCTGTCGTCGAAGGTGACGGTGGCGTACGCCGTGTGCCCGTCCTCGCTGATCCCGGCGGCGCCCTGCTTGTCGTACGGGCTGTCCACGGCCGCGATGCCGGGCAGTTCGGCGATCTCGTCCAGGGTCCGCGTCATGGTCTGCTCGATGTCGGCGGCGCGGACGGTGCCGGACGTGGTGTGCCAGACGACGGTGTCGCTGTCGCCGCCGAGGCCGGGGAAGCCGTCCTCCAGCAGCTGGGTGGCGCGTCCCGACTCGGTGCCGGGTACCTGGTAGTCGTTCGAGTACGCGGAGCCCGCCACGGCCGCCGCCGCGGTCACCCCGCCGAAGGCCAGCAGCCACAGCAGAACGGCGAGGAGGCGGCGTTGGACACACCAGCGTGCGAGGGCTGCCACGAACGTGCTCCCAGGGATGGCGTTTTGTGGATCTTTGACCGGGAACAGTCGTTCATGAAGTGAACAGCCCGCAAAGAACGCATGAGCAATGTGAAGCAACTCTTGCAGGCAAGAATGATCGTTTGCCGAGTTCGTGGGGTTATTCACACCAGTGCGAGACAACTCACAGGACAGTTGACGGCACTTTGTCGCCCTGCGTGGCGCCTCTCACACGATTACGGCCACGCAACGGGAACTTCTCAGTCGAACTGGTCGCCCAGTGCCATCACCATCACCCCGGCGACGAGCAGCCACAGCGCCCGCCGGGTGCGCCCCCGGTTGCCGAGGAAGGCGGCGAGCGCGCAGACGGCGGCGCCGAAGGCGTAGGCGGCCGGGACGAGGGCCGGGGCGGAGCCGGTGGCGCGCAGCGTCGAGGCGGCCAGCCCGGCCAGGGTGAGCAGCGCCCCGGTCACGACCGCCGTCCAGCGGGCCCGCCGCGCCTCCCGCGCCGGGTCCTCGACGTCGTCCAAGGCCCGCGCGTCGCCCAGGTCGGACTGCTCCTCCCGTGTCTCGGCTATCTCGGAATCACCGCGTCCACTCATGGCGGGCGAGCGTAGCGCGTCGCGCTGGGAAACCGGATGCGGGGCGCGGGTGCGGGCTGCTAGCTTCCGAAGGTCAGCCATCCCGCGGCAGATATGCCGCCGACCTGGGCAGGTGCAGTGAATGAGTGTCCGGCCGAGCTCCTCCGTATCCCTTTCCGCTTTCCAGGACTCAAGGAGCCCGTTCACCGATGCCGGACACCACCCCGAGGACCTCGAGTGAGGACCTCACCAAGAGGCTGACCCACCCCCGCTACCCGCGCAGCAACCGCTACGACGCCCGCTGGGTCATCGACAACCAGATGGGCCCGAACGCGCTGTGGCTGCTGGAGTGGCTGGCCCCCGCCCTCGGCCTGGACGCCCTGCGCCCCGGCGCACGCGTCCTCGACCTGGGCTGCGGCCGGGCGATGACCTCGATCTTCCTGGCCAGGGAGTACGACGCCCAGGTCACCGCCGCCGACCTCTGGATCAAGCCCGACGAGAACGCCGAGCGCGTCACCGAGGCCGGTTTCGCCGACCGTGTGCTGCCCGTGCACACCGAGGCGCACGACCTGCCGTTCGCCGAGGGCAGCTTCGACACGATCGTGAGCATCGACGCGTACCAGTACTTCGGCACGAACGATCTCTATCTGCCCAGCCTGACGCGGCTGCTCAAGCCGGGCGGACGGATCGGTGTCGTGGTACCGGCACTGCGTGAGGAGCCGGAGGGCGTCGAACCGCCGGCCCACCTCGCGCAGTGGTGGCAGCCGGACTTCTGGTGCTTCCACACCGCCGACTGGTGGCGTCGGCACTGGACCCGCAGCGGGGCCGTCGAGGTCGAGGCGGCCGACTGGCTGGAGGACGGCTGGCGGGACTGGCTGCTGTGGTGCGATGTGATCGCCGAGGAGAGCCCGGAGGAGCTCCATCGCACGATGGCCCGAGAGGTCGGCGAGATGGTGCGGGCGGACGAGGGCCGCGCGCTGGGCTTCGTACGACTCGTAGGACGTCGTCTGTGAGGTGACATGACTCGGGGGGGATGCGCCGGTACGACGGCACATCCCCCCGAGTCGTGTGCTCAGCCCTCGCTGACGCCCAGCTTCTCCAGGATCAGCTCCTTGACGCGGGCCGCGTCGGCCTGGCCGCGCGTGGCCTTCATGACCGCGCCGACCAGGGCGCCGGCGGCGGCCACCTTGCCGCCGCGGATCTTGTCCGCGATGGCCGGGTTGCCGGCGATGGCCTCGTCCACGGCGGTGGTGAGCGCACCCTCGTCGGAGACGACCTTCAGACCACGCTTCTCGACGACCTCATCAGGGGTGCCCTCGCCCTTGAGCACGCCGTCGATGACCTGGCGGGCCAGCTTGTCGTTGAGGGAGCCCTCGGCGACCAGCGAGGTCACCCGGGCGACCTGCTCGGGCGTGATCGGCAGCAGCTCCAGGGACATGCTGGTCTCGTTGGCCGTACGGGCCAGCTCACCCATCCACCACTTGCGGGCGGAGGCGGCGTCGGCCCCGGCCTCGATGGTGGCGACGATCGGCTCCAGCGCACCGGCGTTGAGGATCGCCTGCATGTCGGTGGCGGAGATCCCCCACTCCTCACGGAGCCGGTTGCGGCGCACCAGCGGCAACTCCGGGAGCCCGGCGCGCAGTTCCTCGACCCACTCGCGGGTCGGGGCGACCGGGACGAGGTCGGGCTCCGGGAAGTACCGGTAGTCCTCGGCCTCTTCCTTCACCCGGCCCGAGGTCGTGGACCCCGTGTCCTCGTGGAAGTGACGGGTCTCCTGGACGATCGTCCCACCGCTGCTGAGCACGGCGGCGTGGCGCTGGATCTCGTAACGGCAGGCCCGCTCCACCGAACGCAGCGAGTTGACGTTCTTCGTCTCGGAGCGCGTGCCGAACTTGTCCGAGCCCTTCGGCATCAGCGACAGGTTCACGTCGCAGCGCATCTGGCCCATCTCCATACGGGCCTCGGAGACGCCGAGCGCCTTGATGAGCTCGCGCAGCTCACGGACGTACGCCTTCGCCACCTCGGGGGCGCGCTCGCCCGCGCCGACGATCGGCTTGGTGACGATCTCGATCAGCGGGATGCCGGCGCGGTTGTAGTCCAGCAGCGAGTGCGAGGCGCCGTGGATACGGCCCGTCGCGCCGCCGACGTGCGTCGACTTGCCGGTGTCCTCCTCCATGTGGGCGCGCTCGATCTCCACGCGGAAGGTCTCGCCGTCCTCCAGCTGTACGTCGAGGTAGCCGTTGAAGGCGATCGGCTCGTCGTACTGGGAGGTCTGGAAGTTCTTCGGCATGTCCGGATAGAAGTAGTTCTTCCGGGCGAAGCGGCACCACTCGGCGATCTCGCAGTTCAGCGCGAGACCGATCTTGATCGCGGACTCGACGCCGGTCGCGTTGACGACCGGGAGCGAGCCGGGCAGGCCGAGGCAGGTGGGACAGGTCTGGGTGTTCGGCTCGGCGCCCAGCGCGGTCGAACAGCCGCAGAACATCTTGGTCTTGGTGCCGAGTTCGACATGGACCTCAAGGCCCATGACGGGGTCGTACGACGCCAGCGCGTCCTCGTACGACACCAGGTCGGTCGTGGTGGTCACGGTGAAACTTCCCTCTCAGCCCAGCAGGACGTCGTCGTCGCCGAGACGCTTCAGCTCGCGGTACAGGATGGCGAGGTTGGTGACGACAGCGGCGCCCGTCACGACGGCGTCGATCAGCCGCAGCGTGTCGTTGTCGGTGCGGGCCTTCTTGATCTGCTTGACGACACCGATCACGCCGAAGGCCGACGTGGCCATCGACACATACAGACCGGACTTGGACTTCTTGAAGCCCTTGGCCTTGGACAGTGCCTTGCTCACAGCGACGGAGCCTCCTCGATCAGCGGGTGACCCCACTTTTCCACGAAGGCCGCCTCGACGGCCGCGCCGACCTTGTACAGGCGGTCGTCCTTCATCGCCGGGGCGATGATCTGCAGGCCGACCGGAAGGTTGTCCTCCGGGGCGAGACCGCACGGGAGCGACATGGCCGCGTTGCCCGCGAGGTTCGTGGGGATGGTGCACAGGTCGGCGAGGTACATCGCCATCGGGTCGTCGGCGCGCTCGCCGATCGGGAAGGCGGTGGTCGGAGTCGTGGGGGACACGATCACGTCGACCTGCTCGAAGGCCTTCTCGAAGTCGCGCGTGATGAGCGTGCGGACCTTCTGGGCGCTGCCGTAGTAGGCGTCGTAGTAGCCGGAGCTCAGCGCGTACGTGCCGAGCATGATGCGGCGCTTGACCTCGGGGCCGAAGCCGTCCGCGCGGGTGATCGAGGTGACCTCCTCGGCGGAGTGCGTGCCGTCGTCGCCGGTCCGCAGGCCGTAGCGCAGGCCGTCGAAGCGGGCGAGGTTGGAGGAGCACTCCGAGGGCGCGATCAGGTAGTACGCCGACAGCGCGAGGTCGAAGGACGGGCAGTCCAGCTCGACGATCTCGGCGCCCAGTTCCTTCAGCAGTTCGACGGACTCGTCGAAGCGCTGGATGACACCGGCCTGGTAGCCCTCGCCGCGGAACTGCTTGACGACACCGACGCGCATCCCGGCGACGCTGCCGTTGCGGGCCGCCTCGACGACCGGCGGGACCGGGGCGTCGATGGAGGTGGAGTCGAGCGGGTCGTGCCCGGCGATGACCTCGTGCAGGAGGGCCGCGTCCAGGACCGTACGGGCACAGGGGCCGCCCTGGTCGAGGGAGGACGAGAACGCCACCATGCCGTAGCGGGAGACCGCGCCGTACGTCGGCTTCACACCGACCGTGCCGGTGACGGCGGCCGGCTGGCGGATGGAGCCGCCGGTGTCGGTACCGATGGCGAGCGGGGCCTGGAAGGAGGCGAGCGCGGCGGAGGAGCCGCCGCCGGAGCCGCCGGGGATCTTGGTGAGATCCCAGGGGTTGCCGGTGGGGCCGAAGGCGCTGTTCTCCGTGGAGGACCCCATGGCGAACTCGTCCATGTTGGTCTTGCCGAGGATGACGACGTCGGCGGCCTTCAGCTTCTTGGTGAGGGTCGCGTCGTACGGCGGGATCCAGCCTTCGAGGAACTTCGAACCGACGGTCGTCGGGACGCCCTCGGTGGTGAAGATGTCCTTGAGCGCGAGGGGGACGCCGGCCAGCGGACCGAGCTTCTCCCCGTTGGCCCGCTTCTCGTCGACGGCACGGGCCTGGGCGAGGGCGCCCTCGCGGTCGACGTACAGGAAGGCGTGCACCTTCTCGTCGACGGCCTCGATGCGGGCCAGGTGGGCCTCGGTGACCTCGACCGCGGTGAGCTCGCCGGATGCGATCTTCGCGGCGGTCTCGGCGGCGGTGAGCTTGATGATGTCCGTCATGGCGATCAGTCCTCCCCCAGGATCTGCGGCACCTTGAAACGCTGCTGCTCCTGGGCCGGGGCGCCGGAGAGCGCCTGCTCGGGGTTGAGCGACGGACGGACCTCGTCCGCCCGCATGACGTTCGTCAGCGGGAGCGGGTGCGAGGTCGGCGGTACGTCTTGGTCGGCGACCTCACTGACGCGGGCCACCGCGCCGATGATGTCGTCCAGCTGGCCTGCGAAGTGGTCGAGCTCTTCGGGCTTCAGCTCCAGACGCGCCAGCCGGGCGAGGTGGGCGACCTCCTCGCGCGTGATGCCAGGCATGCAGCGATCCTCTGGGGTGAGTGTGTGTGGTTTGGGGCCAATCCTATGGGGCGGGGGCCTCCGGCCGTTAAACGGTTTCCCGGGGGCGTGGCCCGGCCGCGGCGGACGGGGGTGCCGGGCCAGGACTTCGTCGGTCTGCGGCGCCGTCGTGGCTGGTCGCGCCCACGCGGCGGAGCCGCATGGAGATCCAGCCCCGCGCCCCCTGAGGGGCGCGCTGTCGCGCAGGCAGGCCGAGACTGTTACTCCGCGGCCGGCAGAGCCGCCCTTGGCCGCTGCCACCCGCGCGACCCCCGTGCCCGCAGCCACGCCGTCGTCTCCTCGGGCGGCATCGCCGCCGCCACCAGCCAGCCCTGTACGGCGTCGCAGCCCAGATCCCGCAGCCGTTCCCATGTCTCGTCGTCCTCGACGCCCTCGGCGACCACGAGCAGGCCCAGCGAATGCGCCAGCTCCACCGTGCAGCGCACGATCGCCGCGTCCTCGGCGTCCACCGCGAGCCGGGCCACGAACGAGCGGTCGATCTTCAGCTCGCTCACGGGCAGCCGTCTCAGATGCACGAGGGAGGAGTACCCCGTGCCGAAGTCGTCCAGGGACATCTTCACGCCGTGCCCGGTCAGCCCGGCGAGGGTGTCCGCGGCCCGCTGCGGGTCCTCCAGCAGGACGTGTTCCGTTATCTCCAGTTGGAGCGCTCCCGCCGGGACCCCGTGCCGGGCGAGCCGCGCGGCGACGGAGCCCGCGAATCCGGGGGTGTGGACATCACGCGGAGAGACGTTGACCGCGACGGGCACGTACAGGCCCTGCGACCGCCACTGGGCCACCTGCCCGAGCGCCGTCTCCAGCACGTACTCCGTCAGATGCGGCATCAGCCCCGAGGACTCGGCGATCGCTATGAACTCGTCCGGCGGCACCTTCCCGCGCTCGGGATGCACCCAGCGGACCAGGGCCTCAAGGCCGGCGACCTGCCCGTCGAAGCGGACCTTCGGCTGGTAGTGCAGCTCGACCTCGTGCGCGTCGAGGGCCCGGCGCAGATCCCCCAGCAGGCCCAGCCGGTCCGGGGTGTTGGAGTCCCGCTTCGACTCGTAGACCTCCACGCCCGTACGGTCCCGTTTCGCCTGGTACATCGCCACGTCCGCGCGCCGCAGCATGCCCTCGGCGTCGAGGGCGTGGTCGGGGAAGACGGCGACGCCGGCGCTGGCCTCCAGGACCAGCGTGAGTCCGTCGAGATCGAGCGGGGAGCTCAGGGCGGCGACGAGGCCGCGGGCGACCCGGGTCGCGGACGTGGTGGAGTCGGCGACCGGCAGTAAGACGGCGAACTCGTCACCGCCGAGCCGTGCGGCCTCCGCTCCGCGCGGCAGGGCCAGGCGCAGCCGGTCCGCTATCTGCAGCAGCAACCGGTCGCCGGCGAGATGACCGAGGGTGTCGTTGACCGACCGGAAACGGTCGAGGTCGATCAGCATCAGGGCGGACCGGGCGCCGATGCGCTCGGCGTCGTCGAGCGCGGTCCAGATGCGTTCCAGCAGCCACTGCCGGTTGGGCAGCCCGGTCAGCGGATCGCGCAGCTGCTCCTCGGCCCGGGCCCGGGCGATCCACAGGGTGGAGTCGAGGGCGATGAGGGGGATGGAGAACAGCGGCAGCAGGAGGGGCTTGGCGATGGCGACCACGCACACCAGCGGTGCGATGCCGAGCAGTGCGACCGCGACCAGTCCCTGTCTGACCAGGGCGGTGCGGGCGACGGTGGGCAGGCCGCCGCGCGGGGCGTGCAGATACCAGAGCAGGACGCGGGTGACCGAGAGATAGGCGGCGGCGACGAGCGCCACGCCGGGGGCGGTGTAGAGCGTCCAGGTGTCGGGGTTCCAGGGGTTCTCGACGGTTGGTACGCGGCCGAAGGCGGCCAGCACGAGGGCCCCGGCGGCGATGCCGAGGATGTCCACCGCGCCGTGCAGCACGCCCTGCCGCCAGCGGCCCCGGCGGGCGATGCCGACCAGGACGACGACGGTGAGGCTGACCATGCCCGCGGGCACCCAGCCGTACAGCATCAGCACGGCGAGGGTGAGGGCGGCGCCGGAGCCGGTGCCGCCCCACCAGCGGGCCCGGCCGAGTGCGACGAGGTGGCCGACGATGATGCCGGTCAGCACGGCCAGGGACCAGCCGACGGTGCCGGACGGGAAGAGGGCGTGGCCGCCGGTGAACGCCCGGTAGAACCCGGCGCCGAGGACGAACCCGGCCACCGCGACGACCGCCGCGGGCAGCGCGGGCCAGGACAGGTGACGTTCAGGATCGGAGCCCGGCAGCCCGGCGGTGCGCTCGGCGCCGAACTGCACGGCGGGGCGGCCGTCCGCCGCGGTGGGCCGACCGGCGGCGCGCCCGGCGTCTCTTTCCGCGCGCGAACGCTCCACGGTCCGCGTCGCCCACCCCCGCCACGCGCCGGCCATCCGGCGCAGCCGTGAGTCCGGGGCGGCGCTCTCGGTCGGTTCCATTCCCGTCCCTCTCACAGCCGGCGGTGCCCACGCCACGCGGCCCGATGCCCGACAACAACCCTCAACGGCACCGCGTTGGAAAACCCTTCCCCTCGCCCTTCAAGGCTCTTCAAGAGCAAGGGGATGCCCCAACCGCAGCTGGGCACGGCAGGCGCACACCTCAACAGTAGGCCGCACAAGGCTCCCACGGGCAGCGGTCGTCGACGGTTGCCCGAATGCGCCCCAGCCACCCGTATGCATCTGGTATGCGCCGATCAGGGGGTCTTCAACCGCTACTCCGCTACGGGGAGGGCAACTTCGGCCGCCGCGTCGGGGCCCTGTTCCAGCAGGACGTTGAAGCCGTCCTCGTTCAGCACAGGCACCTTGAGCTGCATGGCCTTGTCGTACTTGGACCCAGGACTGTCGCCCACGACGACGAAAGACGTCTTCTTCGAGACAGAACCGGTCACCTTCGCTCCGCGGCTCTGCAGCGCCTCCTTGGCGCCGTCGCGGGTGAAGTGCTCCAGCGTGCCGGTGACGACGACGGTAAGCCCTTCCAGGGGGCGCGGTCCCTCGTCCTCGCCGGTCGACTCGTCCTCCAGCGGTACGCCGGCGGCCTTCCACTTGCGGACGATCTCGCGGTGCCAGTCCTCGGCGAACCACTCCTTGAGCGCGGCGGCGATGATGGGACCGACGCCGTCGGTGGTCGCCAACTCCTCCTCGGTCGCCTGCTCGATGCGGTCGATCGAGCGGAACTCGCGCGCGAGGGCCTGCGCCGCCACCGGTCCGACGTGCCGGATGGACAGCCCGTTGAGGAACCGGGCGAGCGGGCGCTGCTTGGCCGCCTCGATGTTCTCCAGCAGGGCCAGGGTGTTCTTCTTCGGCTCGCCCTTCTGGTTGGCGAACACCGTGACGACCTTCTCCTCGCCCGTCTTGGGGTCCCGCTTGGGCAGACCGCTGTCCGGATCGAGGACGTAGGCCTTGATGGGCAGCAGCTTCTCCACCGTCAGGTCGAAAAGGTCGCCCTCGTCGACCAACGGCGGGTCGGCCGGCTCGAGCGGGCGGGTGAGCGCGGCAGCGGCCACATCTCCGAAGTGCTCGATGTCCAGGCACTCGCGACCCGCGAGGTAGGAGACACGCTCGCGCAACTGGGCCGGGCAGGTGCGGGCGTTGGGGCAGCGGAGGTCGACGTCGCCCTCCTTCATGGGCCTGAGCGCCGTACCGCACTCGGGGCACTCGCTCGGCATCACGAACTCCCGCTCGCTGCCGTCACGCAGATCGACGACCGGGCCGAGGATCTCCGGGATGACGTCACCAGCCTTGCGCAGCACCACCGTGTCGCCGATGAGGACGCCCTTGGCCTTGACGATCTCCTGGTTGTGCAGGGTGGCGAACTCGACCTCGCTGCCCGCGACCGTGACGGGCTCGACCTGGGCGTACGGCGTCACCCGACCGGTGCGGCCGACGCCCACCTTGATGTCGATGAGCTTGGTGTTGACCTCTTCCGGCGCGTACTTGTAGGCGATCGCCCAACGCGGGGCGCGCGCTGTGGAGCCGAGCCGTCCCTGCAGACGGATCTCGTCCAGCTTGACCACGACTCCGTCGATCTCGTGCTCCACGGAGTGGCGGTTCTCACCGAAGTACGCGATGAACTCGCGTACGCCGTCAAGGTCGTCGACCACCTTGTTGTGGCGGGCGGTGGGCAGGCCCCAGGACTTCAGCAGGTCGTAGGCCTCGGAGAGACGGGTCATGCCGTCGAAGCCCTCCAGGGCGCCGATGCCGTGGACGACCATGTGCAGCGGGCGCGTGGCGGTGACGCGCGGGTCCTTTTGCCGCAGCGAACCGGCGGCGGCGTTGCGGGGGTTGGCGAAGGGCTTGTCACCGGCGGCGACCAAGCGCTCGTTGAGGTCGAGGAACTTCTCCATCGGGAAGTAGACCTCCCCCCGGATCTCCACCAGTTCGGGGACCTGCTCGCCCTTCAGGCGGTCCGGGATCTCCGCGATCGTACGGACATTCGGGGTGATGTCCTCGCCGGTGCGGCCGTCGCCGCGGGTGGCCGCGCGCGTGAGGCGGCCCTTTTCGTAGGTGAGGTTGACGGCTAGTCCGTCGACCTTCAGCTCACACAGGAAGTGGTACTCCTGGTCGCCCAGCTCCCTGGCGATGCGGTCGGCCCAGGCGGCGAGGTCGTCGTCGTTGAAGGTGTTGTCGAGCGAGAGCATGCGCTGGCGGTGCTCGACCGCCGTGAAATCCGTCTCGTACGACCCCGCGACCTTCTGGGTCGGCGAGTCCGGCGTACGCAGCTCCGGATACTCCCCCTCCAGTGCCTCCAGGGAACGCAGGAGCTTGTCGAACTCCGCGTCGCTGATGACGGGAGCGTCCTTCACGTAGTACCGGAAGCGGTGCTCCTCGATCTGCTCCGCCAGCTGCGCGTGCTTCTCGCGGGCCTCGGCGGGCACCGCCGTCGTCTCCGCTTGCTTGTCGCCGGCCACCGTGTTGTCCTCCCGTTACTCTGGGTTGTCAGCGAGGGATCTCGCCGCCCGGACGCAGTGGGCGAGGGCCCCACGCGCGTACTCCGGGGAGGCCCCCGCGAGTCCGCACGACGGCGTGAGGGTGACCGCCTCCGCGAGAAGCCCCGGTGACAGCCCCAGCCTGCGCCACAGCGTCCTGACACCCATGACGCTACCGGCAGGGTCTGACAACGGGCCGTCCGTGCCCGGGACGACACCTGCGAAGAGCCGGGTGCCCGCTTCCACCGCCTCGCCGATCGCGTCGTCGTCACGCTCGGTGAGGAGCGAGAAGTCGAAGGAGATCGCCGCCGCGCCCGCCCGGCGCAGCAGGGCGAACGGGACGTCCGGTGCGCACGAGTGGACCACGACCGGGCCGTCGCCGTTAACCCCGACGACGTCGCGGAGGGTGGCCTCGACGACCTGCCGGTCGACGGCACGGTGGGCCCGGTAACCGCTGGCGGTCTTCACCTGTCCGCGCAGTACCGCCACGAGGGAGGGCTCGTCGAGCTGGAGGACGAGCTGGGCTCCGGGTACGCGCCGCCCGACCTCCTCCAGATGCAGCCGCAGCCCCTCGGCAAGCGAGGCGGCGAGGTCGCGGCAGGCGCCGGCGTCGGAGAGGGCGGCCTCGCCGTTCTTCAGCTCCAGCGCGGCGGCCAACGTCCACGGCCCCACGGCCTGGACCTTCAGCGGACCCTCGTACCCCTGGGTGAACTCCTCCAGCGCGTCGAGGTCCTCCCCCAGCCACGACCGGGCCCGCTTGGTGTCCCGCCCCGGCCGGTCGCCGATCCGCCATCCGCTGGGCTCCACGCGCGCGTACAGCTCGACGAGCATCCCGGCGGTCCGCCCGATCATGTCCGCGCCGGGGCCGCGGGCGGGGAGCTCGGCGAGGAACGGGAAGTCCTCGAAGGAGCCGGTGACGGTCTTGGCGGTCTCGCGGGGGTCGCCGCCGGGCATGGAGCCGATGCCGGTGGCTGGGCCGAAACGAATGTCTGCGTTCACATGTGCAGCCTATGTTTTCGCCCCCGCCGCCCCTACCCTTCCCGTCCCTGGGGGCCTGCGGCCCCCAGACCCCCGCTTCGGCCCTGAACGGGCCTCGTCCTCAAACGCCGGACGGGCTGGCAAGTCAGCCCCTCCGGCGTTTGAGGAGCGGGGGTCCAGGGGGCGGAGGGGCGGCAGCCCCTGGAGGATGGGACGGGTAGGGGCGGCGGGGGCGAAAAACCTCTCCGGGCCGCCCGTCTCAGCGCCCCGGTCGCACCGTCAGATCGTTGACCTCCGCGTCCCTGGGCAGGTCGATCGCCATCAGGATCGTCGTCGCCACCGACTCGGGGTCGATCCACTTCGCGGGGTCGTACTCCTTGCCCTCCTGCTGGTGGACCTTCGCCTGCATGGGGCTGGCCGTGCGGCCGGGGTAGACCGAGGTGACGCGGATGCCGTTGGCGTGCTCCTCGTGGCGGAGCGAGTCCGCCAGGGCCTTCAGACCGTGCTTGGACGCCGCGTAGGCGGACCAGTCGGCATGGGCGTTGAGGCCCGCGCCGGAGTTCACGAAGACCACGTGGCCGCGGGTGGCGCGGAGTTGGGGCAGGAAGTGGCGGGTCAGTTCGGCCGGGGAGATCAGGTTGACGTTGAGCTGGTGGCGCCAGGACTTCGGGGTCAGGTCGCCCACCGGGCCCAGGTCGACGACGCCGGCGATGTGGAGCAGGGAGTCCACCCGGTCCGGGAGCGTCTGGTGGGAGAAGGCCCAGGACAGCTTGTCCGGGTCCGCCAGGTCGCCGACCAGCGTCTGCGCGCCGGGGAACTCCGCCGCCAGTTCCTTGGCGCGGCCCGCGTCGCGCGCGTGGAGGACGAGATCGTCCCCGCGCGCGTGCAGACGGCGGGCGACGGCCGCACCGATGCCGGAACCCGCTCCGGTGATCACATGAGTAGCCATGCCCGCCATGCTCGCATCAGTGGGAGGTCACTCCACTCCGCGGCTCTCCTCCAGGTACGCCAGCGCGCCCACCGGCTCCTCCGCGAAGAACACCAGGTCGCTCAGCGGTCGGGGCAGGAAGCCCTCGTCCTCCATACGGCGGAACTGCTCCTTCAGGCCGTCGTAGAAGCCGGCGGTGTTGAGCAGGACCACCGGCTTGTCCGTGCGGCCGTGCTTCTTCAGTTCCAGGATCTCCGTCGCCTCGTCGAGCGTGCCCGTGCCGCCGACCATGATCACCACCGCGTCGGCCTTCTCCAAGAGCAGCCTCTTGCGCTCGGCGAGGTCCTTCGCGATGACCATCTCGTCGACGCCTGGGCGGACCTTGGCCGACAGGAACTCGACGGAGACCCCGACGAGCCGGCCGCCCGCCTCCTGCACCCCGTCGGCGACCACCTTCATCAGCCCGACGTCGGAGCCGCCCCACACGAGCGTGTGGCCTCCCTTGCCCAGCAGTTTCGCGAACTCGCGCGCGGGGCGCGTGTAACAGTCGTCGAGGTCGGCGGCGGAGAGGAAGACGCAGATTCGCATGGAGCCACCGTACGCGGGAAGAACCCGGGGCCCGCGAGCGCTTTTCGGGTATGGCTGACGGACACACGATCACGATCGAGCACGGCACACAGCGCGTACGGGTCGTCCACGGCGACCAGGTCCTGGCGGAGAGCGACCGGCCGCTCGTCCTGCGAGAGACGGGCTGTCCCGTGCGGTACTACATCCCGGCCGAGGACGTACGGCTTGACCTGCTGACGCCCTCCGACACGCACACCTACTGCCCGTTCAAGGGGACGGCCTCCTACTGGTCGCTGCCGGACGCGGCCGACCTCGTCTGGGCGTACCCGGACCCGAAGCCGGACGTGGCCGAGATCAAGGACCACCTCTGCTTCTACGAAGTCGAAGTGTCGTGAGCGATTAGTTCCGTGCCGTGCGGCAGTCTCCACAGGCATGGACAAGAAGACCATTTCACGCGACGGCACGTCCCTCGCGTACGAGAGCACCGGGCAGGGTCCGGCGTTGATCCTCGTCAGCGGCGCGATGTCCACCGGGCGCACCGTGGCGCCGCTCGCCGTGCCCCTCTCGGACCGCTTCAGAGTCGTCGTGTACGACCGCCGGGGGCGCGGCGAGAGCGGTGACACGCCGCCGTACGCGGTGAAGAGCGAGGTCGAGGACCTCGCCGCGCTGATCGAGGCGGTGGGCGGCGAGGCGGCGCTGTGCGGCATCTCGTCGGGCGGTGCGCTGGCGCTTCAGGCGGCGGCGAGCGGGCTGCCGGTGCGTCAGGTGGCGGTGTACGAGGTGCCGTTCGCCGTCTACGAGGGCGGCGCGAAGGAGCGCGCGGAGTACACCGAGCGGCTGACCGAGGCCCTGGAGCAGGGCCGTCGCGGGGACGCCGTCGAGCTGTTCCTGCGGCTGACCGGGATGGCCGAGGAGATGATCCAGGGCGCCCGCCAGTCCCCCATGTGGCCCGGCATGGAGACGATCGCGCCGAGCCTCGCCTACGACGACGCCGTGATGGGCGACGGTCTGGTGCCCCGCGAGCGGCTGGCCTCGATCACCGTCCCGGTGCTGGCTGTCGCGGGCGACGCCAGTCCCTCCTGGATGGGCGAGGCGGCGCGGGCGATCGCCGACGCCGTGCCGCGGGGGACGTACCGGAGCCTGGAGGGGCAGACCCACATGGTGGAGCCGGACGTCCTCGGGCCGGTGCTGGCGGAGTTCTTCGGGGGGTGACCGAAAACCGGCCCGCGCGCGTGTGCCACGGGGGAGCACGCGCGCGTGGGCTTCGGCCGGGCTCAGGCCACGCCGGCCGTCGCCCGCACCGTGGACGCGATCGTCGCCGAGCCCACCACGCGCGTGCCGTCGTACAGGACGATCGCCTGGCCGGGGGCCACGCCGCGGACCGGCTCGGTGAAGGTGACCTCCAGGGAGCCGTCGACCAGTTCGGCGGTCACCTCGGTCTCGCCGCCGTGGGCGCGGAGCTGGGCGGTGTAGGTGCCGGGGCCGGTCGGGGCGGCGCCGCACCAGCGGGGCTTGATGGCGGTGAGGGCGCCGACGTCCAGGGCGGACGCGGGGCCGACCGTCACGGTGTTGTTCACCGGCGAGATGTCGAGGACGTAGCGGGGCTTGCCGTCGGGGGCCGGAGTGCCGATGCGCAGGCCCTTGCGCTGGCCGAT
Organism: Streptomyces curacoi; assembly: GCF_001513975.1. Lineage (GTDB taxonomy): Bacteria > Actinomycetota > Actinomycetes > Streptomycetales > Streptomycetaceae > Streptomyces > Streptomyces curacoi. Next base: position 68,635 of record NZ_KQ947999.1, on the reverse strand, counting down.
GGTGAAGCCGTACGCGCCCTCGTGCGTGCCGAGCTTGGCGCCCGACTCGTCGACGATGTCGCCCTCCGCCTTGCCGAGGCGGGAGGCGAGGAAGCCCTGGGTGTCGCCGTCGGCGATGAAGCAGATGTCGTGCGAGTCGGGCTTCTTCGCGACCGCCAGGCCCCGGCGCTCGGCCTCCGCGCGGATCTCTTCCTTCGTCGTCACGGTGTCGCCGAGCGGGAACAGCGCGTGTGCCAGCTGCTTCTCGTCCAGGACGCCGAGGACGTACGACTGGTCCTTGGCCATGTCGGAGGCGCGGTGCAGCTCGCGGGTGCCGTCCTCGTTCAGCACGACCTTGGCGTAGTGGCCGGTGCAGACCGCGTCGAAGCCGAGGGCCAGCGCCTTGTCGAGCAGGGCCGCGAACTTGATCTTCTCGTTGCAGCGCAGGCACGGGTTCGGGGTGCGGCCGGCCTCGTACTCGGCGATGAAGTCCTCGACCACGTCCTCGCGGAAGCGGTCGGCGAGGTCCCAGACGTAGAACGGGATGCCGATGACGTCCGCGGCGCGGCGGGCGTCCCGGGAGTCCTCGATGGTGCAGCACCCCCGGGCGCCCGTGCGGAAGGACTGCGGGTTCGCGGAGAGCGCGAGGTGGACGCCGGTCACGTCGTGCCCCGCCTCGGCCGCGCGGGCGGCGGCGACGGCGGAGTCGACACCGCCGGACATGGCGGCGAGGACGCGGAGCGGGCGGGAGCGCTGCGGGGTGTCAGTCATAGCCCTTCCAGGGTACGGGTCGCGGGAACCAGGGCCCGCGGGTATGCGTTGACGATCACATGGGACAGCGGAAGGCTCCGAAGGACGGCGACCGGAAGGTCGGGCGTCGCGCGTTGCTGATCGGTGGGACGGTGGCCGCGGCGGGCTCGGCCGTGCTGGCCCGCGACGAGCTGGCGCGCCTGTGGTGGCGGGTGCCCGGCGTGGAGAAGCCGCGCAAGGAGGGCGAGGTCGACTATGCGGGCGCGCGCTGGGTTGCGGCGTCGGACGCGAACTGGAGACGGGCGGACCGGCCCGACGACTACGGCATCGACATGGTGATCATCCATGTCACCCAGGGCAGCTTCGACAGCGCGGTGAAGGTGTTCCAGGACCCGGAGCACGGTGCGGCGGCGCACTACATCGTCCGCAAGGACGGCCACGTCACGCAGATGATCCGCGAGCTGGACGTCGCGTACCACGCGGGCAACCGCGACTACAACGAGCGCAGTGTCGGCATCGAGCACGAGGGCTTCGTGGACCGGCCTGAGGACCTCACGGACGAGATGTACGAGGCCTCGGCCCGGCTCACGGCCCGGATATGCGCGCGGTACGACATCCCCGTCGACCGCGAGCACATCATCGGGCATGTGGAGGTGCCGGGGACCGATCACACGGATCCCGGGGAGCACTGGGACTGGGACCGGTACATGAAGCTGGTGCGGGAGGCTCGTACGGCGCCGGCCTGAGCGGCCGGCCGGGGTGGCTTACATGAGCCCCGCCGCCCGTGCCCGCTCCACCGCCGGGCCGATCGCCTTGGCGACCGCCTCGACATCGGCCTCCGTGGAGGTGTGGCCGAGGGAGAAGCGGAGGGTGCCGCGGGCCAGGTCGGGGTCGGTGCCGGTGGCCAGCAGGACATGGCTGGGCTGGGCGACGCCCGCAGTGCAGGCGGAACCGGTGGAGCACTCGATGCCCTGGGCGTCCAGGAGCAGGAGCAGGGAGTCGCCCTCGCAGCCCGGGAAGGTGAAGTGCGCGTTGGCCGGGAGACGGCCGCCGGGTGCCGGGTCGCCGCCGAGGATCGCGTCCGGGACCGCCGTACGGACGGCCTCGACCAGGGCGTCGCGCAGGGCGCCGATCTCCCGGGCGAACCACTCGCGCTGTTCGGCGGCGAGGCGGCCGGCGACCGCGAAGGAGGCGATCGCGGGGACGTCGAGGGTGCCGGAGCGCACGTGCCGCTCCTGACCGCCGCCGTGCAGGACGGGTACGGGGGCGTACTCGCGGCCGAGGATCAGGGCGCCGATGCCGTAGGGGCCGCCGATCTTGTGGCCGGAGACCGTCATCGCGGCGAGGCCGGAGGCGGCGAAGTCGACGGGGACCTGGCCGAAGGCCTGGACGGCGTCGGCGTGCAGGGGGACGTCGAACTCCCTTGCCGCCTCGGCCAGTTCACGGACCGGCATGAGGGTGCCGATCTCGTTGTTGGCCCACATCACGGTGGCCAGGGCGACGTCGTGGGGGTTGCGGGCGATGGCTTCGCGCAGGGCGTCCGGGTGGACCCGGCCGTAGGAGTCGACCGGGAGGTACTCGATCGTGGCGCCCTCGTGCTCGCCGAGCCAGTGCACCGCGTCGAGCACCGCGTGGTGTTCGACGGGGCTGGCGAGGACGCGGGTGCGGGGCCTTGCCGGGTCGGCGTCGCGGCGGGACCAGTACAGGCCCTTGACCGCGAGGTTGTCCGCCTCGGTACCGCCGGAGGTGAAGACGACCTCGCTGGGGCGGGCGCCGAGCGCTTCCGCGAGGGTTTCGCGGGCCTCCTCGACAGCGCGCCTCGCGCGGCGGCCGGACGCGTGGAGGGAGGAGGCGTTGCCGGTGACGCTCAGCTGGGCGGTCAGCGCCTCCGCCGCCTCCGGGAGCATCGGGGTCGTCGCGGCGTGGTCGAGGTAAGCCATGGTGGCCACGATTCTAAGGGGCGCCGGTCAGGGGCCTCGTGTCAAGGTTCGCCCGGACTGCGGCCGGGTTTCACGGCCCCGCCCGCGTCACCCTCGCTGCCGCCGGTGACATCACCCGCGCCGCAGGCCATGGCCTCCAGAAGCCCCGGAGGCTAGAAGCTCCACGACAGCGTGTTGTCCAGCTGCATGAACGTCAGCAGGACCAGCAGGTCGGCGACGCCCAGGCCCAGGCCCAGATACGCCCGGCCCCTGCGGTTCGTGCCCCGCCAGAGGGACACCGCCGCCAGGACGACGGCGAGCGGGCCGAGGAAGATGTTGAAGACCAGGAGGCCGATGAGGCCGAGGACGAAGGACGCCACGGCCATGCCGTCGGCGTCGCGGGTGCGAGTGCCGGGGCGGCCGGTGGCCGGTGCGGTCAGGTGCATGAGGTGTCAGCTCTCCAGAGGTCGGTTCTGGCCGGTGGACGGTGTCAGTGGCGGCGGGCGTGGCGCTCGCGGGCGGCGAAGACGGCCAGCCAGGCGGCGATCACGGTGGCTGCGACCGCGGTGAAGGCGAGCGGCGCATGGGCCACGGTGCCCAGCAGCACGCCCAGCAGCAGGAGCGCGGCGACGAGGAACAGCATGGGATCGGATCCCCCTCCGAGATCTCTCTCGTTACGTTTCGGTGAACAGTTGTGGTAACAGTTGTTCACTGACTCCAAGTCTAGCGTGCCCCACGGCTTTTCAATTCCAGAGAACAGTTGTTAACTGCATGGCATGAGTCACACCCTCGGCATCCGGCAGGCCCAGAAACTGAAGACCCGACAGGCGCTCCTGGACGCGGCGCTGGGACTGCTGGAGGAGCAGAGCCTGAGCAGCCTGGGTCTGCGCGAGGTCACCCGCGAGGTCGGCGTCGCCCCGACGGCCTTCTACCGGCACTTCCGGTCCACCGCCGACCTCGGCGTCGCCCTCGTCGAGGAGGCACTGGGCAGCCTGCACCCGATGATCCGCACGATCGTCTCCTCGTCCGGTGACAGCGACCAACGCATAGAGCGCGCCGTCGGGTTGATCGCCCAGCACGTGGCGACGCACCCGGCCCATGTCCGGTTCATCGCCCGCGAGCGGCACGGCGGGGTGCAGTCGGTGCGGGAGGCGATCCAGGACCAACTGGCCCGTTTCGCCGACGAGGTGAAGGTCGCGCTCACCAAGGACCCGGTCTCCGCGGGCTGGACCGACGACGACCTCCTCATGCTCGCCAACCTCTACGTCGACCAGATGCTGATGACGGCCTCGCTGTTCCTGGACGTGCTGGAGGCGCCGGAGGAGGAGCGTCGGCGCGTGACCCAGGTGGCGACCCGCCAGATGCGGCTGATCAGCATCGGCCGCGACCACTGGCTGGACTGAGCACCGGAACAGCACGGGGGCGGCACCGCCCGTGCCCCGGGAGTGCCGCCCCTGTCGTACGACGTCCCGCGTCAGCTCTTGGTCGCCGTGGCCGCCGCGCTCGGGGCACCGCTCGGGACACCGCTGGGAGCCGCCCCGCCGCCCTGGCCACCACCGCCGCCCTGGCCGCCACCGCCGGGACCGCCGCAGCCGCCCCTCTGACCCCCGCCCGGACCACCCTGACCGCCGCTCTGGCCACCGCCCTGAGCACCACCCTGACCGTTACCGGGCCCACCACTGGGCGCCCCGCTCGGCGCCCCCGACGGAGCACCGCTCGGCGGCCGGCACGACGACGATGACTGCTGCCCGGAGTTGCCGCTGTCCGAGGTCGACGACGAGTCGCCGGACCCGCAGGCCACCAGGGCCAGGGGGGAGAGCGCCAACAGGGCCACGGCGGGCAGGAGACGGGCACGCTTCATGAGAAACAGCTCCAGGGAAGATGAGGAAGTCCTGGGCGGGAACTCAAGCAACGCAGTGTGGGACTTCCTTGGGGCCCTGCTGTCCGCCCCCGGTGCGCCGGGCAAAGCCCACCTCAAGGAACCTCGCTGACCTGCGAGTTCCCTCGTGGCCTCACCCTACTGGCTGGTACAAGGCCGTGACAGAAGCGGCAGCCCGCGCCAGTTCGTCCCGCACCTGGGGCGGTGAGACGACTTCCACCTGGTCCGAGAACTGCAGGAGTTGACGGGCCTCGCCGACAACTCCCAGCGAGAGACGGACCGTGGCCCAGTCGCCCGCCACCTCCGGGTGGGAGACCAGCGACGAGGCCATGAGCCGCAGGAACAGGTCGAGCCGGTCGCGTCGTACCCGCACCGTGACGTCGATCCCGCCCGGCCGCTCCTCCACCTGACGGCGCAGCACCTCCCAGACGTCGGCGAGTTCGACACCCGGCCGACGCCGCACCACCTCGGCCAGCACGGTCGCCGACCGCACCCGGTCGGCGCGGAACAGCTGCGGCTTGCCGCGCCGGTCGGCGACCAGGTACCAGACGCCGGCCTTGGAGACCAGGCCGTACGGGTCGACGGTGTATGTCCGGGCCTCCTGCTCCCCGCTGTGCCGGTAGCGCAGTCGCAGGCGGCGGTCGGCGAAGACGGCGTCCTGCAACACGTCCAGGTCCACGTCGGGTCGGGGGCCGCTCTTCCAGCGCGTGGCGTCGACGAGGATGCGGCGGGACGTCACCTCGGCGGCCGGGCGGTGCGGGGCCGGCAGGGCCGCCATCACCTTGCGCAGCGCCGAGCCGAGCGCCGCGTCCAGGCCGAGCGCGGCGTGCGCGCCCTGGGCGGCCAGGATGAACAGCGCGCGGGACTCGTCGGCGGTCAGGCCGGTGACGTCGGTGCGGAAGCCGGCGAGCAGTTCGATGCCGCCGTGGCGCCCGCGCTCGGCGTAGACCGGGACGCCTGAGGCGGAGAGGGCTTCGACGTCCCGGTAGATGGTGCGGACCGACACCTCCAGCCGCTCGGCGAGTTCACGGGCCGGGATTCGACCGCGCGTTTGGAGGAGCAGCAGGATCGACAGGAGGCGGTCGGACTTCACGTGGTCAGGCTATGAGGGATTCCGCGCCTACTGACCAGCCGCATCGGTTCATTGGCGACTGCGGCTCGTCTTCGGTTGATCGCGCAGTCCCCCGCACCCCTCAAGGGCGCTTCAGCTCAGCCTTACCCTTGCCAGCTGCCTCGACTGTGCCACCAGCCGGTCCGCGCTGTCCCAGACCTCGGCGTCCTCCTCCAGGAAGCCGCCGGCCAGGTTGCGCGTGGTGATCGACACCCGCAGCGGCCCCGGCGCCGGGCGGCACCGCACATGCACGGTCAGTTCGACCGTCGGGACCCAGCCGGAGATGCCGATCTCGAAAGCGGTCGGGGGAAGCGCGTCCACCGCCAGCAGCAGCGACAGGGGGTCGGCGTCGCGGCCGTCCGCGAGGCCGAACCACGCCCGCATCTCGCCCTTGCCCGAGGGCTGCCCGAGCGCCCAGCCCAGGGTGGCGGGGTCGAGCTTGAGCATCAGGCGGTCGGCGATCGCCGAGCTGCCGGACACCGGGGCCGGTCCGTCCTCGGGTCCGAAGCACTGGTCCATCGGCGGCAACGCGGGCGGCTTCGCCGTCGTGCGGACGTCGTCGGGGAGGGAGTCCAGGTCGCCGTAGGAGGCGAGGACGCGGATCCGCTCGACCTCGCGGCCCTGCTCGTCGTACTGGAAGAGCGAGGCCTGGCCGGTCGACAGCGTCCGGCCGGTGCGCACCACGTCCGTGCGGACGACCGCCGGGCCCGGCTGGGACGCGGTCAGGTAGTGCGCGGAGATCGTGAACGGGTCGCTGTGCGGCAGGGCGTCCGCGAGGGCGCGGCCGAGGACGGCCAGCAGGTAGCCGCCGTTGACGGCGCTGATGATCGTCCAGCCGGCCGAGAGGTCGATGTCGTAGACGCCGGGTTCGCGCGGGGTGAGAGCGGTGTCGCGGTCGAACTCGCTGTCGCCGATGGTGGCCCGTGTGGCCGTCGGGGCGGAGGCTGCTTCTGGCATGGATGAACGGTACAACAGGAAACTACTAAGCGGTAGCTTTGGGGCTGGCCGTGACGGCCGGACCCGGGTCGTGTTCTGGGCAACTTTTCGGTAAGTGTCGTCACCCGTCCGAAACCTGAGACGCCGATAAGCCCTCTATCGGGACATGAGTCTCACCGGGACCCCGTTCCTCTACACGCTCGTCGCGCTGTGCCTCGTCGCCGTCGTGCTGCCGCTGGTCCTCTGGTCGCGGATGCGCGGACCCCGGCTCGTACGGGCCGCCGGCCGGGTGCTGATGCTGCTGTTCGCCCAGACCACGGCGGTCGCCCTGGTCTTCACGCTGGTCAACAACGCCAACCAGCTCTACGACAACTGGGGCGACCTGCTCGGCACCAGCGACCATGTGCACGAGGCCGCCGACCTCGGGGCGAGCGGCACCGGCGGGATGGCGCTGGAAAAGCTGCCCAAGGTCCGGCAGGTCTTCAAGCCGGGCAAGGGCCCGGGCATGCGCGAGGAGGGCGGGGTGCTGGTCACCCAGCTCAGGGGCCGGGTCTCCGGAGTGCAGGCCGAGGTCAACGTCTGGCTGCCGCCGCAGTACCGCGACCCCGCCTACCGCGATCACAGGTTCCCGGTCGTCGAGGTGCTGCCGGGCTATCCGGGCTCCTCGAAGGCGTGGTTCGGGACGATGGACGCGCCCCAGCAGCTGGCGCCGCTGATGCGCAGCGGGCAGATCGAGCCGTTCATCATCGTCTCGCCGCGCACCACGCTGCTGCCGGGCGTGGACACCGGCTGTGCGAACATCCCGGGCAAGGTGAACGCCGACAGCTGGCTCAGCATCGACGTGCCGAAGATGGTCATGGACAACTTCCGGGCCCAGGCCGCGCCGGACGGCTGGGCGGTCGCCGGGTACTCGGCGGGCGCGCACTGCGCGGCGAAGCTGGCCGTCGCCCACCCCGACCGCTACCGGGCCGCGGTCAGCATGTCCGGCTACAACGACCCCGTCGCCGTACCCAACTCGCTGGCCGCGAAGACCCCGGCGCTGCGGGCCGCGAACAACCCGTACCTGCTCCTCAAAGAGGCCGGCGTCCCGCCGCGCGTCGCGCTCTACTTCTCGGGGCAGCCGCGCGACGGCTACGAGGCGGCCATGGCCATCGACCGGGCCGCGAAGCCGCCGACGACCGTGGACGTGGTGTTCATCCCGCGCAGCGCGGGCGGCCACACCATGGCCCTGTGGAAGCCGCAGGTCGTCCCGGCGTTCCGCTGGCTGACCGAGGTGATGGGGACGCGGCACCAGGTGGGCACGGGGCCCGGGACTACTCCTCCCGTACCGTCGACCGCCGGTTCCAGGCCCGCGGAGCTCGCCAGTGGAACCGCATCGCGAGCAACCGCAGCACGAAGGCCGTGACGGCGGCGAGCGCGCTGGTGAGCGGGGTGAGGGCGTCGTACCGGATGCACAGCACGACCATCGTGGCGCCGACCATCGCCGGGACCGCGTAGAGGTCGCGGTCCCAGCGCAGCAGGGACGGCACCTCGTTGGCCAGGACGTCGCGCAGCACACCGCCGCCCACGGCGGTCGCGAGGCCGAGGCAGGCGGAGGCGGTCAGGCCCAGGCCGTAGTCGTACGCCTTCGTCGTGCCGGCCACGCAGAACAGGCCGAGGCCCGCCGCGTCGAAGACGTTCACGCCGGTCTGGATGCGCTCCACGTGCGGGTGGAGGAAGAAGACGAGGAGCGCGGCGAGCAGCGGGGTGAGGAAGTACCCCAGGTCTGTGAAGGCGGCCGGGGGTACCGCGCCGATGACCAGGTCCCGGAACAGCCCGCCGCCCAGGGCGGTGACCTCGGCGAGGACGGCGATGCCGAAGACGTCGAAGTTCTTGCGGACGGCCAGCAGGGCGCCGGAGATGGCGAAGACGAAGATGCCGATCAGGTCGAGCGTGTGCTGGACGGACGGGCTGAACAGTTGCTGGAGCACCCGGACATTCTTGCGCAGCACAAGGCCCCCGCCTTGCAAAGGAAGGCGGGGGCCCGGGCTGGGTTACTTGTTGTCGTCCGTGGCTGCCGCGGACGACTCCGCGGAAGCCACGGTCCCGGGGGCCTCCCCGGCAGCCGCGGGGGCTTCCTCGGCACGCTCGGCCTCAGACTCAGGGACTTCCTCGGAACCCCCGGCCTCAGCCTCAGGCGCTTCCTCGGAACCCCCGGCCTCGGCCTCAGCCGCTTCCTCCGTCGGCACCAGCTCCGCGGCCTCCTTGGCCACCGACAGCAGGACCGTGTCCTGCGGCTGCTGGTCCTCGAAGTTCTCCGGGTGGTGGCAGGCCACCCGCTGGCCGGGCCTCAGCTCCGCCAGCGGCGGCTCCGTCGTCCGGCAGATCTCCGTCGCCTTCCAGCACCGGGTGTGGAAACGGCAGCCGCTCGGCGGGGAGATCGGCGAGGGCACGTCACCGCGGAGCAGGATGCGCTCGCTCTTGGCGCCTCGGCGCTTGGGGTCCGGGATCGGCACCGCCGACAGCAGGGCCTTGGTGTACGGGTGCATCGGCGCCTTGTACAGCGACTCGCGGTCGGCGAGCTCGACGATCTTGCCGAGGTACATCACCGCGATACGGTCCGAGACATGCCGTACGACGGACAGGTCGTGGGCGATGATCACGTAGGTGAGGCCGAGCTCCTCCTGGAGGTCGTCCAGCAGGTTCACGACCTGCGCCTGGATCGACACGTCGAGGGCGGAGACGGGCTCGTCGGCCACGACCAGCTTGGGGTTGAGCGCGAGGGCGCGGGCGATGCCGATGCGCTGGCGCTGGCCGCCGGAGAACTCGTGCGGATAGCGGTTGTAGTGCTCGGGGTTGAGGCCGACCACCGACAGCAGCCGCTGGACCTCCTTCTTGATGCCGCCCTCGGGCTGGACACCCTGGAGCTTGAAGGGGGCGCCGACGATCGTGCCGATGGTGTGCCGGGGGTTCAGCGAGGAGTACGGGTCCTGGAAGATCATCTGCACGTCACGGCGCATCGGGCGCATCTGCCCGACGCTGAGGTGCGTGATGTCCCGGCCCTCGAACTCCACCTGGCCGCCGGTCGGTTCGAGCAGCCGCGTGATCAGCCGGCCCATCGTCGACTTGCCGCAGCCCGACTCGCCCACGACGCCCAGCGTCTCGCCCTTGCGCACCTCGAAGTCGATGCCGTCCACGGCACGCACCGCGCCGGTCTGCCGCTGGAGCAGGCCCTTGCGGATCGGGAAGTGCTTCTGCAGACCGGTCACCTTCAGCAGGATCTCGCCGTCGGCGGCGGAGTCCTTGGTGAGGGTGGTGCCGCTCTGCTCCGGGTTGCTCACCGCTTTTTCGTCGCTCACAGCTTCGGCGCAATCTCTTCGGTCCAGATACGCTCCCGCTGCTCCTGGCTCATGTGGCAGGCGGCCCAGTGCCGCTCGCCGACCTCGGTCAGCTCGGGGCGGACCGTGCGGGTGACGTTGTCCTTCGGGATGTCGGCGTACGGGCAGCGCGGGTTGAAGGCGCAGCCGGACGGGACGTTGATCAGGGAGGGCGGCGCGCCCTTGATCGGGATGAGGCGGTCGGTCTGGTCGCGGTCCAGGCGCGGCATCGAGCCGAGCAGACCCCAGGTGTAGGGGTGGCGGGGCTCGGAGAAGACCTCGTCGGCGGGGCCGCGCTCCACGCACCGGCCGCCGTACATGACCAGCAGGTCGTCGGCCATCTCGGCGACCACGCCCAGGTCGTGCGTGATCATGATGACCGCGGAGCCGAACTCCTTCTGCAGATCCCGGATCAGGTCGAGGATCTGCGCCTGCACGGTGACGTCCAGGGCGGTGGTGGGCTCGTCGGCGATGAGCAGCTCGGGGTTGTTCACCAGCGCCATGGCGATCATGGCGCGCTGGCGCATACCGCCGGAGAACTCGTGCGGGTAGCCGTCGACGCGCTTGGCGGGCTCGGGGATGCCCACCCGGTCCAGCATCTCGACCGCCCGCTGTTTGGCGACCTTCTTGCTGACGCTGTGATGGACGCGGTACGCCTCGACGATCTGCTGGCCCACCGTGTAGTACGGGTGCATCGCGGACAGCGGGTCCTGGAAGATCATCGCCATCTTGCGGCCGCGCAGCCGGCGTACGTCGTCGGGGTCGGCGGCGATCAACTCCTGGCCGTCCAGCCAGACTTCGCCGGAGACCTTGGCGCGCGCCGAGCGGTGCAGGCCCATCACGCCGAGCGAGGTGACGGACTTGCCGGAGCCGGACTCGCCGACGATGCCCAGGGTCCTGCCCCGCTTCACGTCGAAGCTGACGCCGTCCACCGACTTGACCAGGCCGTCGTCCGTCTCGAAGTGGATGCGCAGATCGCGTACGGACAGGAAGGCGTCGTCCGTGTCGGACGGGGCGGCGACGGCGGGTTCGCCGAGCGCCGCTTTCTCGAGCTTGCTCACGAGTACCTCACCCGGGGGTCGATGGCGGCGTACACCAGGTCGACGATGAGATTGCAGAAGACGATGAAGAAGGCGGCGACCAGGGTGACACCCATGACGATGGGCAGGTCGTTGTCCTTGATGGACTGGACCGCGTAGGCGCCGATGCCCTGCAGGGAGAAGACGGTCTCGGTGAGCACGGCGGTGCCGACGAGGGTGCCGAAGTCCATGCCGAAGATGGTGACGATGGGGGTCAGCGCGGCCCGCAGACCGTGCTTGGTGACGACCGTCGTCTCCTTCAGGCCCTTGGCTCTGGCCGTGCGGATGTAGTCCTCGCCCATCGTCTCCAGCATGCCCGCCCGGGTGAGTCGGGCGTAGAGCGCGGAGAAGAGGAAGGCGAGGCTGATCCACGGCAGCAGCAGATGCCAGGCCCAGTCGGCGGGGTTCTCGGTGAACGGGACGTACTCGATGCTGTCCCAGATCGGGACCTCGTACACGAACAGGGCGTTCAGCACCTGGCCGGTGAAGAAGATCGGGAGGGAGACGCCGGCCAGCGCGATGAACATGGAGATGCGGTCGACCGGACGGCCCTTGCGCAGCGCCGAGATGACCCCGATGGTGACACCGGAGATCACCCAGATCACCGCCGCGCCGACGGCCAGCGAGAAGGAGACCGGAATCCGTTCCGTGAGCTGGGGCCACACCTCGACGTGACTCTTGAAGGAGTAGCCGAAGCAGGGGGCTTCGCAACGAGTGGCGTCGGGACCGAACTTGTATTCGGCGCCCACCACGAGGCCCTTGATGTAGTCCCAGTACTGGACGGCGATGGGCTGGTCCAGCCCGAGGTTCTGCTTGACGGCGGCGATCGACTCGGGGTTGGCGTCCTTGCCGACGTACTGCGTGGCCAGCTGGTCGGCGGTCTGGCCACCGAGGCGTGGCACCAGGAAGAAGATCGCGAAGGTGACTGCGCTGACCACCAGCAGCAACAGCACCGCGCCGAAGACGCGTCGGATGATGTACGCAGCCACAGCTGTACGGCTCCGGGTGGCCGCGGCGGTTTGTGGCCGCCGCGGCCACCCGGTGCCTTCACCTGCCTTTCAGGGGATCCGGCCTGCGGGTTACTACTTGGTGGAGCTCATCAGCACGTAGTCGTACATGCCGAGGTAGGCCTGCGTGACCGTGACGTTGGCCGCGGACTCCGACCGCAGCAGCAGGTTCTTGCGGTAGACGACCGGGACGACCGAGGCGTTGTCGAGCACCATCTTGTCGATGTCGCCCCAGGCCTTGGTGCGGGCCGCGTCGTCGGTGTTGCCGATCGCGTCCTTCAGGGCCTTGTTGATCGCCGGGTCGTTCAGCTCGCTCAGGTTCGTGCCGCCCGAGGGCTTGATGGCGGAACCGTTGACCACCTGGTCGAGGAAGCCGAAGCCGGTCGGCCAGTCGGCGCCCCAGGCCATCGAGAGCATGCCGAGCTTGTGCTCGTGGACGTAGCTCGGGACACCGGCGAAGTTGGAGAAGTACTTGCCGGAGGGGAACTGCTTGATCTCGATGTTGATGCCGATCTTCTTCAGCGACGCCTGAACGGCGGTCGCCTGCGCCACCTCGGCGGGGCGGTCGGAGCGAGCGGTCAGGATCGTGTTGAAGCCGTTCGGCTTGCCGCACGCCTTCAGCTCTTCCTTGGCCTTGGCCACGTTGCCCTTGTGGCCCTCGGTCGCGTAGGTGTCGAACTTGGTGTAGCCGTTCACCGACGGCGGCAGCAGCGTGGTCGCCACGTCACCCTTGGGCGAGCCGCCCATGGCGTCGAGCACCGACTGCTTGTCGAGACCCCACTGGACCGCCTTGCGGCAGTGGATGTTGTCGAACGGCGCCACGTTCACGTTCAGCGCGATGTACTGCGTCGCACCGGCGTAGGAGCTGTCCGTCTGGCTGGCGTACTTGCCCTGCAGGACCTTCGGCTGGGTCTGCGGCTGGACACCGGTACCCGCCAGGTCACCCGTGATCTTGTCGGAGAGCAGGTCGTTGTCGACCGTCACCGGGTTGACCTTGAACTTGACCGAGATCTTGTCCGGCAGCGCCTTGCGGATCGGGTCCGTCTTCGGGTCCCAGTTCTTGTTGCGCACGAGGGTGGCGCCGCGGCCCTCCTCGTACGACTGGAACTGGTACGGGCCGGAGGACACGATGTTCTGCACGTACTTCGCGCCGGTGTCCTTGGACTGCGGCACCGGAGCCGTCTGCGAGAACGTCGCCAGGTAGTCGAAGTCGGCGAAGGGCTGCTTCAACTTGAAGACGATCGTGTTGTCGTCCGGCGTCTCGATGGACTTCAGACCGTCGGCGGACTTGTCCTTGTACGGGCCCTTGTACTTGTCGCCGCCCTCAAGGTACGCCTTGAAGTACGTCGGGCCGTTGGACAGGGCCTCGGGCGCGAAGTTGGAGCGCAGGATGGCGTACTTGACGTCCTTGGACGTGATCGGCGTGCCGTCCTGGTACTTCAGGCCCTTGCGCAGCTTGTACGTCCAGGTCTTGGCGTCGTCACTGGGGGTGCCCAGGGACTCCGCCAGGTCGGGGACGACCTCCAGGCCTTCCTTGCCCGCCGCCGGCTTGAACGTGGTGAGCGCACGCGCGTAGAGCCGGGAGAAGTTCTGCACCCAGCCGTAGTACGTGTTGCCCGGGTCCAGGGAGTCCGGCACGTCGGAGTGCTCGTACGTGACCGTTCCCCCCTTCTTGCTCGACGGGTTGACGATGGAGGTCAGCGCGGCGTCCTTCTTGCCGCTGCCTCCGCCGTTGCCGCCGTTGTCATCCCCGCCACCACATGCGGCAGCGCCCAGCGAGAGCGCCAGGACCGACGCGATGGCGGCGGTCACCCTTCTCGTCTTCACCTGAGGAAAGCCCCCTCTATCGATGGATCACTTGCTGCGAGGGTCGAGGGCGTCACGCAGCCCGTCACCCAGCAGGTTGAAGGCCAGGACGGTGATGAAGATCGCCAATCCGGGCACGAACATGTACTGAGGATCCGCTGTGTACAGATCGACAGCGTTGCTGAGCATGCCGCCCCAGGAGGCCTGCGGCGGGGCGATGCCGACTCCGAGGAAGCTCAGCGCGGCCTCGAAGAGGATGTTCGTCGGGATGATCAGCGTCGAGTAGACGAGGATCGGCGCGACGAGATTGGGCAGCAACTCGCGGAACAGGACGTACGGTCCGCGTGCGCCCAGGCTCGTGGCGGCCTCGATGAACTCCCGCTTCCTGAGGGTCATGGTCTGCGCGCGCACGATGCGGCCGATGTACGGCCAGCTGAAGAAGCCGATCACGAAGATCAGCACGCAGATGCGCAGCGGAAGACCGTCGAGCCCGAAGAAGCCGTCCTGCACGGAGGCGGAGATCGAGATCGCGAACAGCAGCAGCGGGAACGCCAGGAAGGTGTCCATCAGCCTGCTGATCACGCTGTCGATCCAGCCGCCGTAGTACCCGGCGATCACGCCGAGCACGGTGCCGATGACCACGGAGAGGAGCGTGGCGCCACCGGCGACCAGCAGCGACACCCAGGAGCCGTCGATGATGCGGGCGAGCATGTCGCGGCCGTACTGGGGGTCGACACCCAGCGGGTGGTCCCAACTCATCCCGCCCCAGCCGCCCTTGGGGGCGAGCAGGGCTGGGTCGATCAGGTCCTGGTTGAACTTGTTGGGGTCGAGGCCGAAGACCCACTGGATCGGCTTGGAGAGCACCGCCATGAGCACGAGACAGATGACGACGACGCCTCCGGCCATCGCCACCTTGTCCCGCTTGAAGCGCATCCAGGCGATCTGGGTGAGCGAACGCCCCTCGATCTGGCTCTTCTTGACCCCGGAGAGCACGGCCTCGGGCTGCGCTCCAGCCTCCGCTCCGGTTGTCTCGATCGGTGCGGTCACAGTGAGATTGACCCCTCTCGGCCGACGGTTGCCGACCCCCTGGCTGCCGCTGTAGCGGTTGCTTCAACTCGTACACAGGACCGACCGGCCCGTGTCTTGCGGGGAGTCTTCAACGCTTTGGCGATCAGTCGCCAGAGTTGGCGGGGAAAGGATGCGCAACCGTGATGCTGTCTGGCGGGTTCCGTTATCCGGACAACGGGTAACGGCGGCCGGACGGGTGCCAGTTGGGGCACATGAGGGCGGACCGGGACCTTCCGATCGCATCTACGCGCGGAGATCCGCCTACGAAACCGAAGTGTGCGACCGGCGCAGCCTACGACAGGCGGCCTGCGAACTGATCAGCAGGTCAGCGGGTGAGTGATCAGTAACGGCCCTGGGCCGGCGGGTAGCCGTAACCGGCCGCCGGGGCCTGCGCGGGGGCGGCGGCGTGTGCCTCGCGGTCGTAGAAGGGGCGGGCGTTCGCGCGCATCCACATGGCGACCGGGTCGTACTCGTCGGACATCGCCACGGTCGACACCGGCAGGCCGTCCGGTACGGCGCCGATGGACTGCTGCATCATCGCGCGCACCGAGTCGACGGCGGCCGGGGAGGCGTCGTACACGTCCAGCCCGATCGCGAGGTACGGCGCGCCGAGCGCCGGCTGCACCCAGGCGCGGCGCAGGGAGCGGACGGCCGGGGTGCGGTGGGCGTTCTGCGCGAGCAGGGCGTAGAACTGCGGGATCTCGATGCCGGGCTCCGACAGGCGCAGCGGCCCGGCCGGCTGGCGGTCCAGGCCCGTGGCGATGCGGCGCAGGTCGAGCCAGGGGATGCCGACGCCGCCGCCCGGGGCGTGGGGGTTGAGCCAGAGGCCGTAGTGGTCCGGGTAGAGGGTGCGGGCCACGTCGACCGCGTCGACCACCTCGTAGGAGCGGTTCCAGCCGCTGGCCGAGAGCTCCTGGGCGGAGGTGACGCACGGGGCGTAGCCGTGGCCGTCGACCTCCATGTTTCCGTACTGGGCGTCCGGGGAGCCGGCCTGGCCGTGCCACAGCAGCATCCAGACCTGGCCGGCGGTCGGGGTCGCGAGGGCGCGCAGGAGGGCCTCGTAGGCGTCGTAGCGCCCGGGGGTCACCTGGCGCAGCATGTGCTCGACCTGTCCGGTCGAGGTTGTGCCGCTCGCGCTCACCTTTACCGCCCCTTCGGG
Organism: Streptomyces curacoi; assembly: GCF_001513975.1. Classification (GTDB taxonomy): domain Bacteria; phylum Actinomycetota; class Actinomycetes; order Streptomycetales; family Streptomycetaceae; genus Streptomyces; species Streptomyces curacoi. The sequence goes on along the minus strand of NZ_KQ947999.1, from coordinate 52,586 downwards.
AAACGTCGTGACTCCGTCGGCGTGGGCCGACCGAGCTATGAGCCCAGCTTAGGCGCTCCGCGGGGAGAGCCGTTGAGAGCTCGGGACTTGATGTGGTCTGCGGTCCGCGGGGCGTGGGGGCTGGTCGCGCCCACGCGGCGGAGCCGCATGTCGATACCGCCCCGCGCCCCCGAAGGGGCGCTGCCCCTGGAGGACGTTACGAGTCCCGCTGGTAGAAGGGGCGTACCTTCTGCCGCATCCAGTCGATCACCGGGTCCTGGGCCACGTCCAGCAGCACCAGGTTGACCGGCCACTGGACCGGGACCCGGCCCAGGGTGCGGGCCAGGGCGTCCATCGGGGCGGCGCGCAGGTCGCCCTCCCACTGGGAGAGTTCGACGCCTATGAACATCACCGGGGCGGCCGTCTCGATCGCCGCCAGACAGCGGCGGGCGGTCAGGACCACGCCGGTCTCCGCGAACTCGGCCGAGGCGGCCGCGAGGAAGTCGACCGGGTCGTCCTGCCAGTCCGGCTCGTAGAGCTTGACGCGGCCGCCGGAGGTGAGGCCGTCCAGGGGCGTGCGGCCCACGCGGCAGAGTTCGGCCACCGCCGACGGGGGCAGCGGGACGCCGACCACGCCGTCCGGGTTGACGGCGATGCCCACCTGCGGGGGCAGGCCGCGGGCGAACTCCACCGCCGGGGCGATCGTGTACGACATGTGGGAGCCGACGACCTGGCGGAACTGTTCCTCCGAGCTGAAGACCGGGACGTAGGCCTGGCCCTCGATCTCCAGCGTGGGCAGGTCCAGCGGGCCGCTGTGCGGGCCACCGCCGCCCGGCAGGGGGACCCAGACGAAGCTGCGGCCCAGGACCTCGATGATCCGCCCGCCGGCCGACGGCATGCCGAGGGAGGCGGAGAGCACCTCCTCCAGTTCGTTGCCGGGCCAGCCGCCGTGCGCCGGGAGGTGTGTCTGTGCCGGGAAGTCCGCGGGAAGGTCCGCCGAGAAGTCCATCTGCCTGAAACCGCCTGCTTGAACCGCTGCTGTGGCTGAAAAGGCTAGCGGGTGGCCGCCCGCTGCGGCTCCCGCCCGGTCACCCGCACAGTTCTGCGGCCGTTCAGCCCGCGAAGCCGATCCGGCGCAGTACGTCCGCCGCCGGGCGGTCCAACAGCACCGCCGAGCCGCAGCCCTGGGGCAGGTCGCCCGTCTCCACCGAGCTCAGCAGCCGGGCGGCGGCTCTGCGGTGGCGCAGGAAGGCGTAGCGGGAGACGCCCCGGCCGCGCTCGCGCTGCCCCTCCAGGGCGGTGTCCGCGCTGACGTCGAGCAGCAGCAGGTGCAGGCTGCCGTCACGGCGGCGGGCCTCGCGGGCCAGCCAGCCGCGCACCCAGGCCTGGGTGCCGCAGTCGTGCACGACGACGCCCTCCCCGGTGCGCAGGGCGCGGCGCAGTCCGACGTAGTGGGCGAGGCGGACCAGGGGGCGGTAGACGGCGTAGGGGAGGAAGCGCGGCATACGGGCGTCCCAGCGGTCCCGGGTGTCCTGGGAGTCGATGCGGATGGCCTTGACGGTCCGCCTCATCAGCGTGGACTTGCCGCTGCCGGGCAGGCCGGTGATCACGACGAGGTCCTTCGGGCCGAAGAGCAGTGCGTGCGGGCTGCGGCCCGAGCGGTCGCGGAGGTCGCGGACCACGGGTGCGGGGCGGGCGTCGCACGCCTCCCGGACGGGGGTCGTGGGCTGCTTGGGCAGCGCGAGGCCCGAGGTCGTGGCGTAGGCCGTGGTCCTGTTCACCGTGATCGTCCTCCCCTGGGGTGGGTCACGAGTCCCCTCCCCGTCGAGTGTAAAGAGAAGGTAATGCCCGGTGTCTCTCGTTTCAGTCCTCTTACCGCAACAAGCCTGCTACAGGGTGCTGTGCCTGCCTATGGGAACTGTGTGGCCCCTGTGAACCACCCCCCTGCCGTAGCAGGGGGATGCGTGCAATGATGGCCGCGCCAACTGCATACCGGCCGTTTGAATCCGCGCGGGAGAGTTCCCAGCAGTGCATCGCTGGGGCGCCGAAGGAGCAAGTCCCTCCCTTGAATCTCTCAGGCCCCGTTACCGCGCGGGCGAGGCACATCTGAAAAGCGGGCCGCTGCCCACCGGCGTGGCTCCACCCAAGGTGCAAGCCGTTGATCGTCCCCGTGGCGGTCGTGGCGAACCTCTCAGGTTCCGATGACAGATGGGGAGGACCGACCTCGCCTGTCATGCCTTGGGAGACGACCGACCGATGAGCAGTACCGAATCCACTGGATTGCGTCACACCGCGCTCGATGCCCTGCATCGCTCGCTGGGCGCGACGATGACCGACTTCGCGGGCTGGGACATGCCCCTGCGCTACGGCTCCGAGCGCGACGAGCACAACGCCGTACGCACCAAGGCGGGCCTGTTCGACCTCTCCCACATGGGCGAGATCACCGTCACCGGCCCCGCGGCGGCCGCCTTCCTGAACTTCGCCCTGGTCGGCAACATCGCCTCCGTCGGCGTCGGCCGCGCCCGGTACACCATGATCTGCCAGGCCGACGGCGGCATCCTCGACGACCTGATCGTCTACCGGCTCGCCGAGACCGAGTACATGATCGTGGCCAACGCCTCCAACGCCCAGGTCGTCCTGGACGCCCTCACCGAGCGGGTGGCCGGCTTCGACGCCGAGGTGCGCGACGACCGGGACGCGTACGCGCTGATCGCCGTCCAGGGACCGGAGTCCCCCGGCATCCTGAAGTCCCTCTCCCCCAAGGTCTCGACTTCGCTCGACCAGGGAGGTGCCCCCATCGCCGACCTCGACGGCCTGAAGTACTACGCCGGCCTGCCCGGCACCGTCGCCGGCGTGCCCGCCCTCATCGCGCGCACCGGCTACACCGGCGAGGACGGCTTCGAGCTGTTCGTGAAGCCGGAGCACGCCGTCGAGCTGTGGCAGGCCCTGACCAAGGCAGGCGAGGGTGTCGGCCTGGTCCCCTGCGGGCTGTCCTGCCGGGACACGCTGCGCCTTGAGGCGGGCATGCCGCTGTACGGCCAAGAGCTCACGACGTCCCTCACGCCCTTCGACGCCGGGCTCGGCCGGGTGGTGAAGTTCGAGAAGGAGGGCGACTTCGTCGGGCGCGCGGCGCTGGAGGAGGCCGCCGCCCGCGCGGAGACCAACCCGCCCCGCGTCCTGGTCGGCCTGGTCGCCGAGGGCCGCCGGGTCCCGCGCGCCGGGTACCCGGTCGTCGCCGGTGGCGAGGTCATCGGCGAGGTCACCTCCGGTGCCCCCTCCCCCACGCTGGGCAAGCCGATCGCGATGGCGTACGTCGACGCGGCGCACTCGGCGCCGGGCACGGCCGGGATCGCCGTGGACATCCGGGGCAGCCACGAGCCGTACGAGGTCGTGGCGCTGCCGTTCTACAAGCGGCAGAAGTAACCCAACAAGCACAGCGGTCCTCCGTGCGTGACCCTGCGCACATTTCCGCTGCTCACGCCCGTTTCCAGCAGTCCCCCATTCATCACCACTCCCGCGCGTACAGGAGAATTCAGGCCATGAGCAACCCCCAGCAGCTGCGCTACAGCAAGGAGCACGAGTGGCTGTCGACCGCCGAGGACGGCGTCGCGACGGTCGGCATCACGGAGTTCGCGGCCAACGCGCTCGGTGACGTCGTCTACGCCCAGCTCCCCGAGGTCGGCTCGACCGTGACCGCGGGTGACACCTGCGGCGAGCTGGAGTCGACGAAGTCGGTCTCCGACCTGTACTCCCCGGTCACCGGCGAGGTCACCGAGATCAACGAGGACGTGGTGAACGACCCGTCGCTGGTGAACTCCGCCCCCTTCGAGGGCGGCTGGCTGTTCAAGGTACGCGTCACGGAGGAGCCGGCCGACCTGCTCTCCGCCGACGAGTACGACGCCCACACCGCCGGCTGAGGAGTCGTAACCCTTCATGTCTGACATGTCACTTCTGAACACGCCCCTGCACGAGCTCGACCCGGCCGTGGCCGCCGCGGTCGACGCCGAGCTGGAGCGTCAGCAGTCCACCCTGGAGATGATCGCCTCCGAGAACTTCGCCCCGGTCGCGGTCATGGAGGCGCAGGGTTCGGTCCTGACGAACAAGTACGCCGAGGGCTACCCGGGACGCCGCTACTACGGCGGCTGCGAGCACGTCGACGTCGCCGAGCAGATCGCCATCGACCGGCTCAAGGAGCTGTTCGGCGCCGAGTACGCCAACGTCCAGCCGCACTCGGGCGCCTCCGCCAACCAGGCCGCCCTGTTCGCCCTGGCCCAGCCCGGCGACACCATCCTCGGCCTGGACCTGGCCCACGGCGGCCACCTCACCCACGGCATGCGGCTGAACTTCTCCGGCAAGCAGTTCAAGGTCGTCCCCTACCACGTGGAGGCCGAGACCGGCCTGGTCGACATGGCCGAGGTCGAACGGCTCGCCAAGGAGCACCGGCCGAAGGTGATCATCGCCGGCTGGTCGGCGTACCCGCGGCAGCTGGACTTCGCCGAGTTCCGGCGGATCGCCGACGAGGTCGAGGCGTATCTGTGGGTCGACATGGCGCACTTCGCGGGCCTGGTCGCGGCGGGGCTGCACCCGAACCCGGTGGAGCACGCGGACGTGGTGACGTCCACGACGCACAAGACGCTGGGCGGGCCGCGCGGCGGCATCATCCTCGCGAAGAAGGACTTCGCGAAGAAGCTGAACTCGTCCGTCTTCCCGGGCTTCCAGGGCGGCCCCCTGGAGCATGTGATCGCGGCCAAGGCGGTGTCCTTCAAGGTCGCCGCTTCGGAGGAGTTCAAGGAGCGCCAGCGCCGTACGGTCGAGGGCGCGAAGATCCTCGCCGAGCGCCTGACGGCGGCCGACGCCCGTGAGGCCGGTGTGAACGTCCTGTCCGGCGGCACCGACGTCCACCTGATCCTGGTCGACCTGCGCGAGTCCGAGCTGGACGGCCAGCAGGCCGAGGACCGCCTCCACGAGGTCGGCATCACGGTCAACCGCAACGCCGTCCCGAACGACCCGCGCCCGCCGATGGTCACGTCGGGCCTGCGCATCGGCACGCCCGCCCTGGCCACCCGGGGCTTCCAGGCCGAGGACTTCGCCGAGGTCGCGGACGTCATCGCCGAGGCGCTGAAGCCGTCGTACGACGTGGACGCACTGAAGGCCCGGGTCAAGGCGCTGGCGGACAAGCACCCGCTGTACCCCGGTCTGAACAAGTAGTCCCTTTTTGTGGGGTGTCCCGCACACTGGTCAGTGAGCGGCGGGGCACCCCGCGGAAACCTTTCGCACCACCCCCGTATTGAGGAGTCCCCCCGTGGCCATCTCGGTCTTCGACCTGTTCTCGATCGGCATCGGCCCGTCAAGCTCCCACACGGTCGGCCCGATGCGCGCGGCACGCATGTTCGCCCGCCGCCTGCGCAACGAGGGCGTGCTGCCCGCTGTCGCGTCGATACGTTCCGAGCTGTACGGCTCGCTCGGCGCGACCGGCCACGGCCACGGCACCCCGAAGGCGGTGCTGCTCGGCCTGGAGGGCGCCTCCCCCCGCACGGTGGACGTGGAGACCGCCGACGAGCGGGTGGAGAGGATCAAGTCGGAGGGCCGGCTGAGGCTCCTCGACGACCGCGAGATCCCCTTCGACTTCGACAAGGACCTCGTGCTGCACCGCCGTAAGGCACTGCCGTACCACGCGAACGGCATGACGCTGTGGGCGTACGACGAGTCCGGCGCCGAGCTGCTGTCCAAGACGTACTACTCGGTGGGCGGCGGCTTCGTCGTCGACGAGGACGCGGTCGGCGCGGACCGCATCAAGCTCGACGACACGGTCCTGAAGTACCCCTTCCGCACGGGCGACGAGCTGCTGCGCCTGACGAAGGAGACGGGCCTGTCGATCTCGGCGCTGATGCTGGAGAACGAGCGGGCCTGGCGCACCGAGGAGGAGATCCGCGCGGGCCTGCTGGAGATCTGGCGGGTGATGCGGGAGTGCGTGGCGCGGGGCATGTCGCGCGAGGGCATCCTGCCGGGCGGCCTCAAGGTCCGCCGCCGGGCGGCGAACACGGCCCGCAAGCTGCGCTCCGAGGGCGACGCGAAGGCGCTCGCCATGGAATGGATCACGCTCTACGCGATGGCTGTGAACGAGGAGAACGCGGCGGGCGGCCGGGTCGTGACGGCCCCGACGAACGGCGCGGCGGGCATCATCCCGGCGGTGCTGCACTACTACATCAACTTCGCGGCGGGGGCGGCCTCCGAAGCAGAGAAGGAAGACGACGTAGTCCGCTTCCTGCTGGCCGCCGGCGCGATCGGCATGCTCTTCAAGGAGAACGCGTCCATCTCCGGCGCCGAGGTCGGCTGCCAGGGCGAGGTCGGCTCGGCCTGCTCGATGGCGGCGGGCGCGCTCGCGGAGGTGCTCGGCGGCTCTCCCGAACAGGTCGAGAACGCCGCCGAGATCGGCATGGAGCACAACCTCGGCCTCACCTGCGACCCGGTCGGCGGCCTGGTCCAGATCCCGTGCATCGAGCGCAACGGCATGGCCGCGGTGAAGGCGGTCACGGCCGCGCGGATGGCGCTGCGCGGCGACGGCTCGCACAAGGTGTCCCTGGACAAGGTCATCAAGACGATGAAGGACACCGGTGCCGACATGTCCGTGAAGTACAAGGAGACGGCTCGGGGCGGGCTGGCGGTCAACATCATCGAGTGCTGACGAGGCGCGCCCCGATCCGCTCCGTTCAGGCGGACGCCTCGTCCGCTCCTGGTCCGCGTTTACCGGTTCTGCCGCTGGGCTGCGGAGGCTCCCCACTTTCACCGCCGGCGCCACCTTCACGGCGGGCACCGGCGTCGCCGTCGGCACCTTCGGCGACCGGAGGTGCCGGGGAACGGCGGCTCGGCAGGCAGAGCTGGGCGGATATCAGGCCGGCGATGCCGATCGCCGCCCACAGTGCCCACTCGTTGTAGGCGTAGATCGCGGCGCCGATGAGGGGGCCGACGCCGGTACCCAAGGTGAACGCGGCGCTGTACAGGCCCTGGTAGCGGCCGACCATGCCGGCCGGGGACAGTCCCCCGAGGTAGGCGTTGGCCACGGAGGAGTACATCATCTCGCCGATCGACCAGAGGACGACGGTGGCCGCGAGCCAGATCATGTCGGTCGCGAAGCCGGTCAGCGCGAGACCGACGCCGGTCGCGAGGTTCCCCCAGGCCAGGACGTGCGTGGCCCGGCGCTTCACCACGAGGCCGGCGATGGGCAGCTCACACACCAGGACGAGCACGCCGTTGAGGCCGATGAGCAGCCCGAAGTCGGCCTCCGTCAGGCCGCTGGAGGTGACGTGCAGGGGCAGGCCGACGGTCGACTGGATGTAGACGAGCTCGGCGATCACCGTCATGAGCAGGAACCGGCGCAGGCGACGGTCGGCGAGCGCCAGCCGGTAACTGCCCTGCTCCGTCGGTCCGGAAGTGCCCTCGCGTTCATCGGAGGCGCCGTGTGGCACGTCGCGCAGCAGCAGCACCGCGATCACGCCGAAGAGCAGACAGGCGGCGGCGTTGCCGAGGAACAGCTCCGTGTACGAGTTGGCCGCCAGCCAGCCACCGAGGAAGCCTCCGGCGGCGGCACCGAGGTTCATGGCGAAGCGGAAGACCGCGAAGGCCGCCACCCGCTGCTGGTTGGTCGTCACACAGTCCGTCAGCAGTGCCGCCGCTGCGGGCCGGTAGAGCTGTGACGCCGTCCCGACCAGGCCGACCACGATGATGTTCATGGCCAAGGTGTCCAGCACCGGGATGACCGCCGTGAGAGCCGCGGTGGTGACACCGGACAGGGCGATGGTCCAGCGCCTGCCGAGCCGGTCGGCGAGATATCCGCCGAGGGCGCTGCCGAGTACGTTGCCCAGCCCGGCAGAGCCGAGCACCAACCCGGCGGCTCCTGGCGAATAGCCCTGGCTGGTCAGGTAAAGGACGATGAACACCGGCAGGAAATTGCCGCATCGGTTGACGAGGATGCCGAGGCTGACGATCCACACCCGGGCCGGCAGCTCTCGCAGGGTCTCGCGGAACGGCGGGTCGCTCGCGCCCGACTGCTCGGTGCTCACGTGATCGGCTCCGTGTGGATGCGCACCGCGGCGAGCAGCCGCTCGGCGTTGGCGATCGCCTCATCGGCGGTCGCGCCCCTGGCGATGACGTGGCCGACCCGGTCCTCGCTCCAGGTGAGCGGTCGTACCTCGTCTCCCGGCTCCACCGAGATGACCAGGTCGAACAGTGCGGGGTCGTCGGCTATGGCCTCGGCGCCGGTCACCTCCGTCACCCGCCCCGGCGGTGGTGTGAAGAAGCGGATCGCCGCGCCCGCAACCGGCCGGGGAGAGCGCTGGAGTGGCTCGATCAGTCCGAACCGCGAGCCGAGCGCATACCGGTCAAGGTCGACGCCGTAGGCGATCTCGGTCAGCTCGTGAATACGGTCGCCACCGACCCGGTTGTGCGACTCGATGATCACCGGGCCACGAGAGGTCAGTTTGATCTCCGTGTGCGCCGGGCCATGGCGAAGCCCGACCGCGTCCAGGAACTTCATCACCAGCTCTTCGACCTCGCGCAGCAGCGGACCCGGGTGACGGCTCGGCTGGGAATGGCCGGTCTCGACGAAACCCGAGTCGACGCAGACCTTGTCGGTCACCCCCACGAGAACGTGGCGGCCGTCGAAGCTCAGCGTCTCCACGCTGATTTCCGGGCCGTCCAGGTACTCCTCCATCAGGAACCGGTCGAGATCTCCTGCCAGGTCCTTCTTGTCGATCTGCTTGCCGAGCGCGTGAAAGCGTTCCACGACCGACGTGATGTCCGATTCCTCGCGCACCATGAAGATGCCGATGCTGCCGGCCTCGTCGATGGGTTTCACCACGATCGGCAGTCCGTTGGCCCGAGCGAACTCCCGCAGGTCCTGCTCGGTCCGGCCGACCTCGGCGGCGACCGGGCTGATTCCCGACGCATTCAGATGCCTGCGCATCCTCGACTTGTCCAGCAGCATCTCCACCGTGTCCAGCGAGTTGCCGCCGAGCCCGAGGGCCTGGTCGATCTTCGCCGCCGGCAGCAGCCCGAGTTCCCACGGCGAGATGACCATCTGAAACGGAAAGGTCCGGCTCAACGACCGCACCACGGGCAGCACCCGCTCGGTGTCCGCGTAGTCGACGAGCAGAGCCTGGTCGACATACGGCCAGTGAGCGCTGTCGTACTCGTCCGGGTGCTGGATGTACACCACGCCCAGCCCGAGGTCACGAGCCTTCCGGAGGAACTTCACCTTCCCTCCGACCACTGCGATCACCGGCCGAGGTCCAGCGATGACGGACTCAGGTAACAAGGTGGATCCTCTCTCACAGTCCGGTGAATTGCGTTCGACCGTAGTGGCACACCGCGCCGTCGAACCGATGGGAACAAGCCCCCTGACGCCCGCTATGGCGACGCCGACCGCACCGACAACTGGCCATCCCCCGCGCCGGATCCTCACCCCGGCCACAAGATACTCCGGACCGCGCGGCCGGCGCACCACTCCACGAGAGGGTGGCCGGAAAGGACCATTGCGGGGCAGTTCCGCGATGATCTCGGAATCTCGTAACCCGCGGCATTGAATCGATTGAACAGGAATATGCTGTTCCGGCGACGAGAACGCGCCATTCACTCGCGACCACTCCATTTCACTTTCATGTCGTGACGGCAAGGGGGTAGCGTCGACGCAGCGCCAGGTACGGACATAGATCATCAATGCGTCCGACCTGACCCAGGAGCGAGGATCGCGATCTGCGTACGGGGGTGCCAGCGAAGATCAACGCTTAACCGCGTCCAGTGGCCGCTTCGGGTATGTCAATTCGTCCGCGCTGTTTCAGCATGCCCGGAAAAGCTCGCGCTCATCTTTCTGTGGCCCGGCACGAGATTGCCGGAAAGCCATGCCTCCCAGTGCTTTTGTTGGGCTACCACCCGGAATAAGGGGGAGTTCCGAACGTGACGGAATATGCAATAACCGAAAGGCCCGCGCAAGCCGATGTAGTGATCGTCGGCAACGGCGCACTTGGCCTGTTCCTGGCCGACGAGCTGATGGAGCGCGGAATGGGCTCCGTCGTCGTGGTCGGGCCCGGTCACCGCGAGACGGGGGCCAGCCAGGCCGCCGGCGCGATGCTCGGCTGCTTCGGCGAGACGACCACGGAGTCGTTACGGACCGACGCTTCACGCACCAGGTTCGAACTCGGCGTCGCCGCGCACGACCGGTGGCCCGCCGTGCTGACCAAGCTGGAGGAGTTCTCGCGGACGGGGCGCCCGCTGCAGAGCGCGCCCGACACGCACGTCGTGCTCAACTCGATCGGCGCCGAGCTGGACACCGTCAACTTCAAGGCGATGCTGGACGCGCTCGACCAGTACGGCAAGCCCTGGGAGGAGGTGGATCCGCACGAGATTCCCGGCTTCAACCCCCGCCTGGACACCAGGTCGCTGCGCGCCGTCCACCTGCCGACGGAAGGTGCCGTGGACGCACGTGGTGTGCTGGCCGCGCTGGAGGCGCGACTGCACGACGCGGGCGCGGTCCTTGTGGACCAGTCGGTGCGCCGGCTGGTGAGCAGCGACGACGTCGTGACCGGGGTCGAACTCGACGACGGCCACCTCATCGAGGCGGGAACGGTCGTCGTGGCAGCCGGCGTCCACAGCGAGTCGCTGGTCAGGACCGTGTCCGAGGACATCGACCTGATCCCCATGTTCCCCGGTCTCGGCTTCGCGATGATGGCCCGGCGCACCGGAGGGGACCCGTTCCGCAGCGTGGTCCGCACCCCGAACCGCGGGTTCGCCTGTGGGCTGCACGTCGTGCCCCAGGGCGGTGGGCTGGAGTACTACGGCGCCACCAACCGTCTGGTGGACTCCATCTCCGGTGTCACCTGGATGGCCGACGTCAGGTTCCTCGCCCAGTACTCGATGCAGCAGCTCGACGAACGGGCCGCGGGCCACGAGGTCGTGCAGTGGCTCGCCGGTAACCGCCCGGTGACCCTGGACGGCTTCCCGATGATCGGCTGGCTGCCGCCCTCGGGTCTCTACCTCATGACCGGTACCTACCGCGACGGCTTCCACTGCGCGCCACTGCTGGCCGAGCACGTCGCGAACGAGCTCCAGGGCAAGCCGGGGACCATCGACCCGATGTTCACACCGACCCGGGAACCGGTCGTCACCCGGACGATCGAGTGGTCGATCAGCGAGTACGTCGAGCACAACCTCGCCGCCTGGTTCGAGACCGGCGCCGAGGCCGCACCGCAGATGACGACGACGCAGATCGCGGAGTACTACCGGACGCGGTGTGTGCAGGCATACGACCAGCTGGGCATCGACTACGCGCTCGGCCCGGACATCCTCTGGTACGCGCAAGGCAGCCTGCTCGGCGCCCGCCGCATCAGGCGCTACCTGCGCAGTCACCGGGGCGGCAGCGAGACCCGGGCCCGGTCGGTCGACACCGGAAGCGGGGACGCGCAGTGACCACCTCCCACACCTCCACGGTGGACATCGTCAGGAAGCTGATCGACCAGCAACTCAACCTCACCAGCCACGGCTTCGAGCTGAAGCACGACGGCAACCTGTGGGACCTGGGCATGACGTCGCTGACGGCCCTGGGACTCATGCTGAGCATCGAGGACACCTTCGGTATCGAGCTGCCGGAGAGCGCGCTCAAGGAATCGACGTTCCGCAGCGTCGACGCGATCACCGCGGCCGTCGACGCGGTGCTGGGTTCCGCACAGGCGCCGCCGACGGGAGAGGGCGTCTCGGCGCAGAGCTGAGACGCGAGTCCCGAACCACCCCTCCGTTTGAAGGGATGCGCAGGTCCACATGGTGAAGTTCGAGCCACGTCCGACGAACCCCTTCCCGCTGGTGCGCGGTTCCACCACGGAATCCCCGCTGTCGGCGGGACAGGAACGCCTGTGGTGGCTGCACCAGTGGGACGCCTCGTACGAGTACCACATCACCGGCGGATGGCGGTTCCCGGACGGAGTGGACCGGACGGCGCTGGCCACCGCGGTGGCCGGACTGGTCCGCAGGCACCAGATCCTGCGGACCAGGTTCGTCCTGCGCCCCGACGGCACGGTCGCGCAGGAGGTGGCCGACGAGATCGACGTCCCCGTCGTCTGGGCGGGGAGCGACTGGCGGGCCGCGGTGGACCGGGCGGTTCGCGAACCCTTCGATCTCGCCCGGCCGCCCCTGCTCCGGGTCGTCGTCGCGGAGTTGGACGACGGGTACGGCGTACTGACGTCGTTGCACCACATCATCACGGACCGCTGGTCCATGGACGTACTGGCCAGGGACCTCTTCGAGTTTTACGAAGCCGCACTGGAGCACCGCGAGCCGCGGCTTCCGCAACTCGCCGTCCAGTACGGCGACTACGCGGACTGGCAGCGCCGCTTCCTCGACAGCAGCCTGCTCCGGTCGCGGCTGGACCACTGGGTGCGGGCGCTGGAGGGAAGCGAACGGCTGGAGCTTCCGCTGGACCGCCCCCGGTCCGCGGCGAACGACGCGGCGGGCGGCACCGTCGTCGTCGAGCTGTCGGAAGAGGCCACCGCGGCGATGACCGCGATGGCCTGGCGCGCCCGGGCGACCCCGGTCGTGGTGGTGACGGCGGCCCTGGTCGCGGGTTTGAGCGCGTTCAGCGGTCAGACCGACGTCGTCATCGGCGCGATCGTCTCCGACCGGCCGCGCCCGGAGCTGCAGGACCTGATCGGTTTCTTCATCAACACCGTGGCACTCAGAGTCGACCTGTCCGGCGAGCCGCTGACCTTCCGCTCCCTGGTGACCCGCACACGGGACGCCTGGATGGCGGCGGACGCGCACCAGGACGTGCCCTTCGAGAGAATCGTCGGCGCGCTCCACGCCGGCTCCGAACCTCAGCGCAACCCGGTCTTCGACATCGCGGTGAACCACGCCGGTGACCGGGTGAGCCTCGCCGAGGCTCCGGGCGCGCCGACGTGGTGGCATCCCGAGCTGCCGGTGACGGCCCGCTTCGACCTGTCGCTCACCACGCAGGTCGTCGACGGACGGCTGCGCGCCACGTTCGTGTACCGGTCGGCGCTGTTCGACGAAGCGCCGATCGCCGCACTCGCGGCCGGCTACATCCGGCTGCTCGAACAGGGCGTGACCAGCCCCGACCTGCCCTTGCACCAGGTGGGCCTGGTCGAGGAGGCGGAACGCAAACGGCTGCACGGCGGCAACGACGCGACTCCCGCTCCCGAGGCGACCATCGTCGAACGCGTCCAGGCGCAGGCTGAGCGCAGCCCCGCGGCTCCCGCCGTGGTCGGCGCGACCGGCGTGCTGACGTACCAGCAGCTCAACGAGCGCGCCAACCGACTGGCCCGGCACCTGCTCACGCGCGGCGCGGGCCCCGAGCGGGTGGTCGCCGTCTGCCTGGACAAGACGGTCGAGCGTTTCGTCGTGCTGCTCGCCATCGCCAAGGCCGGCGCGGCCTACCTCCCGCTCGACCCTGACCATCCGGCCGACCGGCTGCGCTTCCTGGTCTCGGACGCGGGCGCGGTCCTCACCGTCGTCAGCCCCGGACTGCGCGAGCGCCTCCCCGCGGGCGCCGCGCCGACGCTCGTGTTCGGCGACGGGTCGCTCGACCTGAGCGGTTACGACGCCGGGAACCTGCCGCCGGCCGCCTTCCCCGACAACCTGGCGTACCTCATCTCGACGTCGGGCTCGACCGGCGCGCCCAAGTCGGTGGCGGTCTCGCACCGGGCGCTGAGCAGGCTGGTGGCGGGGGCACCGCGCCACCTCGACATCGGACCCGGGGCGACCTTCCTGCAGTGCGGGCCGTTGACGTTCGACGTCGCGGTGCTGGAGTGGGCCCCCTTGGCGCACGGCGGCCGGGTGGTGGTGACCGACACCGGAACCCTCCTCGACGGCCTGGACGAGGTCGTCCGCGCCTACGGCGTGACCACGCTCAAGCTGGTCTCCCCGCAGCTGGACCTGCTGGTGGAACGGGACATCCGGACGCTCGCGGGGCTGCGCCAACTCGTCGTCGGGGGCGACGTGGTCAACCCGCAGAGCTTCGCCGCCGCTCGTACGGGCCTGCCCGGCTGCCGCGTCACGGCATCCTACGGACCGACCGAGTGCACGGTGCTGGCCACTGTGTTCGACGGCGGGGAACAGTCCGTGCGGGTGCCGATCGGGCACCCCCTCCCCCATACCCGCGTGTACCTCCTCGACCGGGAGCTGCGGCCCGTGGCGGTCGGCATGCGGGGCGAGATCCACCTGGCCGGCGACGGACTGGCCCGCGGCTACCACGGCCGCCCGGGACTGACCGCCCAGGCGTTCGTCCCCGATCCGTACGGCCCGCCGGGCGCCCGCATGTACCGCACCGGTGACATCGGGCGGTACCTGCCGAGCGGTGCGATCGACTTCCTCGGCCGCGCCGACAAGCAGGTGAAGATCCGCGGCTTCCGGATCGAGATGAGCGAGATCGAGCACGCCCTGCTGCGCGAACCCGGCATCACCTCAGCCGTCGTACTGCGGGTCGAACAGGCCACCGGACCGGCGCTGGCCGCCTATGTGGTGGCGACCGACCCGGTGGACGTGCCCGCGCTGCGCCGCAGGCTGGGCACGACGTTGCCCGCCTACATGCTCCCCGACCATGTCATCGAGGTGCCCCGCATCCCGTTGACCGCCAACAACAAGGTGGACCGCGCCGCGCTGCCTCCTGTCGCCGCCGACGAGCCGGCCGCGCCGCCGACGACCGGGTTGGAGGCGCGCGTCGTCGAGGCGTGGTCCGAGGTACTGGGCCGGACGGTGCCCGCCACCGCGGACTTCTTCGCTCACGGCGGTCACTCCCTGCTCGTGCCGAGGGCGACCGCGGCGATCCGGCGGCTGCTCGGCCGCGAGGTCCCGCTGCGGCTGATGATGACGCACCGGACGCCCGCCGCCTACGCGGCCGCCATCCTGGCGGAGAGCGCCCCGGACCTCGGCGCCGCCTCGCGCGAGCACCGCCTCGAACAGCAGGCGTGGCACAGCCGGACGTACCCCGGCGAACGCCGGCTCGACCTGTTCCTCCCGGCCGGGGAGCCGGGCCCGCAGCTGCGGACCCTGATCGTGCTCGACGGCTCCGAGTTCGTCGACATCATGCGGATGCCCGCCATCCTGGACCGGCTGGCCTTGCAGGGCCGGATCCCGGCGACGGCGGCGCTGTTCGTGAGCCCCGCCGAGTGGGCGGTCCGCAACCGCGAACTGCTCGACGAAGACTTCGTCGACGTGCTCGCCGATGAGCTGGTCCCGCACCTGCGGGACTGGCTGGGCGAGCGGTGGCAGGGCGGACGGACCACGGCCGTCGGCGCGAGCCTGGGCGCGGTCACCGCGGTGCGGGCCGCGCTGCGGCGCCCCGACTGCTTCGACGGAGCCGTCGGCCTGTCCGGCCCGCTGACCGACCACCGTCTCCTGCCGGCGACGGCCACCGAGCCGAGCCCCGCCCGGTTCTTCCTGTCCGCGAGCCGCGAGGAGGCGGACGTGATGCTCGACCACGGCATCAGCCAGCTGGACGCCACCAAGCGCACAGGGGAGGACCTGGCACTGCGCGGCCACGACGTGCGGTGCGCCTACGGAGACGGCGGCCACACCTACGCCGCCTGGGAGGCGATGCTCCCGCAGGCGATCAGCTGGGCGCTGGGCGCCGAGCGGCGGACCAACCCGTGAGACCGGGCAGCCAGCCCGTACGACCGGGAAACCAGCCCGTACGAACGAGAGACCAGCCCGTACGACCGAGAAACCAGGAGGACGACGTACGCCATGTTCGACGACGAACGCCGTGAGTTCAGCGTGGTGGTCAACCACGAGGGGCAGCACTCGATCTGGCCGGCCGACCGTGACATTCCGTCCGGCTGGCGCGCCGAGGGATTCAGCGGCGACAAGGCGGCGTGCCTCGCCCACATCGATCGCGTGTGGACCGACCTGCGGCCACTGAGCCTGCGCAGCCAGATGCAAGCCGACTGAGGCCGTTTCGAGCCACACGAGGAGAAGCCATGGTGGAATCCAGGCCGCGTACGGTGCTCGACCTGTTCGCGCACCAGGTTCGCGTGCGGCCGCACGCCCCCGCCGTCCGAACGCGGGCGCGGTCATGGACCTACGCCGAGTTCGACCGCGCGACGGCCCGGCTGGCCCACCGCCTGCGACGCGCGGGCGCGGGCCCGGGAACGGTGGTGGGGCTGCTGGCCCCCCGCAGCGCGGCGGCACTGACCGGCCTCGTCGCCGTGCTGCGCTGCGGCGCGGCGTGCCTGCCGCTCGATCCGGGCGATCCGCCCCGGCGCAACCGGGAGGTGCTGGACGACGCCGGATGCGAGCAGGTCCTCGCCGCCGCCCCCACCGAGTGGTGCCCCGAGGCGCTGCTCATAGACGACCCGGGCCCACTGGACGAGGACACCTCCGCGCTGCCCCGACCACGCCCGCTGGACCTGGCGTACGCGATCACGACGTCGGGTTCCACCGGACGTCCCAAGATCGTCGGCGTGCCGCACGAGGGGATCCTCAATCTGATCGTCGCCTCGATCGAGGACCTCGACCTGGTCAGGGAAGACGACGTCATGCTGTGGACGACCGCGCCGGCTGTCGACAGCACGATGCACGATGTGCTGATGCCGCTGTGCGCGGGCGCCTGCGTCGCGATCGGCGACGACGACGATCTGCCCGCGAGCCGGATCCTGGTCACCGTGCGCACGCTCGGCGTGACCGCGCTGGAGATCCCGGCCGCCGTGCTCGGGCCCTACGGCCGGGCGCTCCTGCCCCGGCTGGCGCAGGCGGGCGTCCGTCTCGTCATCACCGGCGGCTCCCAGCTCGACGGCGTCGGGCTCGCGGACTCTCCGCCCCTGGTCGTGGCCAACGGCTACGGCCCGACCGAGGCATCGGTCGCCGCCACCTGGTACCGGTGCAACCCGTCGACACCGAGCTGGGTGCCCATCGGCCGTCCGGTCCGAGGGGTACGCACCTACGTGCTCGACGACGACCTGCGGCCCGTCCCGGCCGGCGCCGAGGGCCAGTTGTTCATCGCGGGGGTCGGCCTGGCCAGGGGCTACCTCGGACTTCCCGGCCGCACGGCGGCGGTGTTCCTGCCGGACCCGTTCGCGCCGACACCCGGCACCCGCATGTACGCCACGGGCGACCGCGTACGGCTACAGCCCGACGGCGACTACGTCTACCTCGGCCGGATCGACGACCAGGTCAAGATCAGGGGCTTCCGCGTCGAGATCGGCGAGGTCGAGCACGCCCTGCGCGAGTGCGCCGGAGCCGTCGACGCCGCGGTGCTGCTCCGCGAGGACACACCCGGGGGCGCCGCCATCGTCGCCTTCCTGGTCGGCGAACGGTCGTCCGACGAGGTGATCACCGGCCGGCTGCGCGACCGGTTGCCGAGCCATATGATTCCCCGCTTCTTCATGTGGCTGGACGAGATGCCCCTCAACCGGGCGGGCAAGGTCGACCGCAAGGCGCTGGCCGCTATGCCGGTCGGAGACCCGGCCCGTCGTGCGTGAAGGAGGAGTCAGAGGTGCCACGTGAAGCGACCGGCGTGCACGGTGTGTGCGACGCCTATGTGGACGACTACGCCCGGTTGAACCCCCTCGCAGCCACCGAGTTCGGCATACTCGGCCACGACGACAGGCTGCCCGACCTCTCTCCCGACGGCCACGCCGTACGTGCCGGACTCGCCAGGGCCGCGCTGGCCGACATGGCGGCCGCACAACCGGTGGACGAGGGCGAGCGCATCGCCAAGGCCGTCTTCTCCGAGCGGCTCCAAGTCGACGTCGACATGCACGAGGCCGGACTGCCCGCGGCATCACTGAACATGACGGCGAGCCCGGCCCAGGACATCCGGTACGCCTTCGACCTGATGCCGACCGAAACCGCCGACGACTGGGCGGTGATCGCGAAACGGCTGGCCCGGGTGCCGGAGGCGCTCGCGGGATACCGGGCATCGCTGTCCGCATCGGCGGACAAGGGCGTCATGTCGGCCGCACGTCAGGTGCGGCGGACGGCCCAGCAGTGCGAGACCTGGTCCGGCGCGGGCTCCTTCTTCGCCACGCTCGCCGCGTCCGCCGAGGGCGTGCCGGGCGTCGACGGTGCGCTGCGGGCCGACCTCGACGCCGGCGTGCGCGCGGCCAGGCAGGCGTACGCCGAACTGGCGGCCTTCCTCCGTGACGCTCTCGCTCCCAAGGCCGGGGACGAGGACGCGGTCGGCGAGGACCTCTACAAGCTGTGGTCGCGCAAGTTCATCGGGGCGGACATGGACCTGCGCGACGCCTACGCGTGGGGCTGGGCCGAGTTCGGCCGCATCGAGGCGGAACTGACCGAGGTCGCGGGACGGATCAGGCCAGGGGCGGGTCCGGCCGAGGCGGCCGGGACACTCGACGGCGACCCTCGGTACCGCGTCACAGGCCGGGCCGCGTTCCAGGCGTGGATGCAGGAGCTGTCCGAGCGGGCACTGGCCGACCTGCACGGGACGCACTTCGACATCCCGGCCGAGCTGATGCGGCTGGACTGCAGGATCGCTCCGCCGGGCGGCGGGCTGGGCGCCTACTACACCAACCCCGCCGACGACTTCAGCCGACCGGGCACGATGTGGTGGTCACTGCCCGAGGGCGAGCGGGAGTTCCCGACGTGGCGCGAGGCCAGCACCGTCTACCACGAAGGTGTGCCGGGCCATCACCTGCAGATCGGCACGGCGGTGGTGACGAAGACGCTCAACCGGTTTCAGCGGCTGCTGTGCTTCATCGACGGACACGGTGAGGGTTGGGCGCTCTACGCCGAGCGGCTGATGCGGGAGTTCGGGTATCTCGACGACGGATACCTGCTCGGCATGCTCAACAAGCACCTTTTCCGCGCGGCCCGGGTGATCGTCGACATCGGCATGCACCTGAAGCTGGAGATTCCGGCGGGCACCGGGTTCCACGAAGGCCGGCGCTGGACTCCCGAACTGGGCCGGGAATTCCTGCGGACCAGAACACTCACCGACGAAGCGCGCGCGATCGACGAGATAGACCGCTATCTCGGCTGGCCGGGCCAGGCGCCCGCCTACAAGCTCGGTGAGCGGCTGTGGCTGTCCATACGCGATGAGATCAAGGCCGGCCGCGGCAGCGAGTTCGACCTCAAGGACTTCCACATGCGTGCTCTGCGGAGCGGTCCCGCCGGCCTGGACACCTTGCGGGACGTCCTCGTCCGCTCCGAAGGAATTCGCTGACATTCCCCCCTCGGTGACGGATCAGCCGCAGCATGGTGGGGCATACAACAAGTCCAACTCCTCTCCCCCCGCCAGCACTTCAGGGAGTCCTACGATGATCCGCGGCATCGATGTCAGCGCCTACCAGTCCTCGTCCTACGACACGGACGGCCTCTCCTTCGTCTTCATCAAGGCGACGGAGGGCCGCTCCTACGTCAATCCCAAACTCGCCGCCCAGACGAAACGCGCCCGTGACGCCGGCCTGGTCGTCGGCTTCTACCACTTCCTCTGGCCCGGCAACCTCTCGGCCCAGGCGGAGTACTTCGTCAGCAAGGCCCCCGAAAGAGCGGGCGACATCCTCGCCGTGGACTGGGAGACGACGAGCGAGGGCACGCATGCGAGCAACGCCCAGAAGGACCTCTTCATTCGGAAGGTGAAGGAGAAGCGGCCGAATAATCCGGTCATCCTCTATGCAAATAGGCACTACTGGCTGAACGTGGACACCACGTCCTACGCCGGCGACGGCCTCTGGATCGCCGACTACGTGACCCCGGGCAAGCCCCGCATCCAGGCCAAGTGGCGCTTCCACCAGTACACCGACGACCCCCTGGACAAGAACGTCGCGAACTTCCCCAGCAAGGCCGCGCTGCGTGAGTGGGCCCAGAACGCATAGGCTCCGGCCTGCGGCGAAGCACTCGTCGCCGGGAACAGGGGAGCTTCTTGCCATGGGTGGGACTGTCGCCGCCGTCAGCAGTAACGGGACGTACTCGTTCACCAAGCCCAACCGCGACAGCATCACGCTGATCGCCGGGCTCGGAGTGGAGGGTGATGTGCACGCGGGGGCGACCGTGAAGCATCGGTTCCGGATGCGGAGGGATCCCTCGCAGCCGAATCTGCGGCAGGTGCACCTCATCCACGCGGAGTTGTTCGACGAGGTGCGCGAGGCCGGATTCGAGGTGGCGGCCGGGGAGCTCGGGGAGAACGTCACCACTCGGGGCATCGATCTGCTGGGGCTGCCGACCGGGACGCGGCTGAGGCTCGGGGACGAGGCCGTCATCGAGGTGACCGGGCTGCGGAATCCCTGTGCGCAGATCGACGACTTCCAGAAGGGGCTGATGAAGCAGGTCGTCGGACGGGACGACGAGGGCGGGGTGCGTTTCAGGTCCGGGATCATGAGCGTCGTCGTCAGCGGGGGCGTGGTGCGGGCCGGGGACCCGATCGCCGTCGAGCTGCCGGACGGGCCGCACCGGCCCCTGGAGATCGTGTGACGTCAGGAGCGCCGGGCGCGACGAAGGGACGCCCCTCGCCGCACTGGCAGGCCGGGCGCCCCTTCCCCGGACGTCACTTGTTCAGGTAGGCCCAGAACTCCTCGAACGACACGACCTTGTCGCCGTTCAGGTCACGGCTGTTGAGGATCGCCTCGGCGACCGACTCGGTCACGTTCCAGTCGCCGCCCTGAGCCAGGGCCTTCTTGAACTCGGCGGCGGTGATGGTGCCGTCACCGTCCGCATCGATGCGCTCGAACTGCTTGCGTGCTTCCTCGATGTCGATGTGCGCCACCGGTCCGCCCCTTTACTCGCGTTTGCTCGCGTCTGTCGTGTTGTGCTGGCTTGCTGCCGCAGGTCAGATTAACTGCCCGCCCGCGCCGCCGGTGCGGCGACCACCCGGGCGGGGCGATGACTCGAAAGAGCACGAGGGAGCGGCCGTGGCACAGACCCTGCGGGACATTCTGGACGCGGCGGCGCGGGGTGTGTTCCCGCCCGCGGACGGCCGTACGACGGTCGTGCCCCAGCCCTCCCACCGGAACGCCGGCGTCCTCGCCTTCACCGCGCACTCCGTCGTCTTCACCGACGAGGATCCCGCCTGGGTGTACGACACTCTGCGCGCCATGGAGTGCGACGCGCTGGCGGCCCCCATGAACCCGCGCTTCCTGGCGGCCTTGACCGAGCGGACGGGCCGTATGTGCGAGACCGTCGACGCCGTCCTGGTCGGCTCCCCGCTGCCGGGTGAGCCGCCGCTCGCGCTGAAGGAGATCAAGGACGCCGGTCACCCGCGGATCCGCTATGCCCGCGGGCGGCGCGACGAGGTGCGCGCCTGGACCGCTCAGGGCGGGGTGCTGGTGATGGGGCGCGGGGTCGCCGGGCGGCTGGAGGTCTCGGTGGAGGTCGACGAGGACGTACGGCACCGGGGGCTGGGGCGGCTGCTGGTGACCGCCGCCCGGCATCTCGTCGGGGAGCCCCTGTGGGCGCAGGTCGCGCCGGGGAACGCCCGCAGCGTACGGGCGTTCCAGGCGGCCGGGTATCGGCCGGTGGGCGCGGAACTGCTGCTGCTCGCCCGGTAGGGGCGTCAGCGCCGGGCCGTCAGTGCCAGGCCTCGTAGTGCGGGTTGCTCTGGCAGCCGCTCATGATCTCGACCTTGGTCGTCTTGTTCACCGGGCAGACGCCGATGATGTACTTGCGGTGGATGCCGCCGGGGAAAGCCACCTCGACCTGGTCGGCCCAGTGGTGGGTGTCGCCGATGGTCTCGTTGACGTCGATGCCGCCGGGGGCGTCGATGTAGTAGTTCCAGCCCGACTTCCACCACTTCTTGTACAGGTCGTGGTCGTACGTCGTGGAGACGAACGGCGATGGCTGGTTGACCAGGACGTACTGCTCCAGGTCGTACTGGCCGTTCTCCACGTCCTTGGGCTTGAAGCCCTCCTGGAAGACGATCTCCGGGCCGCGGCCGTCGGCCCGGTAGAGCGTGCCGCAGCTGGTGCGCCACGCCGGGTCGGGGGTGATGCGGTCGACGTCGACACGGCGGTCGGCGGCGGCCTTGATCTTGTCGGCGTACTGGACGGGACAGGCGGCCGGGGCGGGGGCGGCGGTCTTGACGACGGTCGTGCGAGCCGAGGTGGGAGCGGTCTCGGGTGCCGTGGCGGCCGTCGTGGCGAGGACGGCCGAGAGGGACAGGACGGCGGCAGTGGCTCGCCGCCGCAGGCGAGTTGTGATCATGGGAGCACGATTCCCGGCCCGCGGCGGCGCGTCGTGGATCTTCACTCGTACGGCGGCGTGTCACTGACCGCCGGTCAACCCGTCCTCGGCTAGCGGAAGATGCCGGTGTGGCCGAGGGAGTAGCGGCCCGGCTGCGGGTAGACGGCGAGGCCGTGTGGGCCGCTGCCGACGGGGATGCGGGCGAGTTGTTCACCGGTGCGGGTGTCGATGGCGTACACCTCGGCGTCGTAACGCCCCGACAGCCACAGCACCTTGCCGTCCGCGGAGACGCCGCCCATGTCGGGGCTGCCGCCCTGGGGAAGGTGCCACTTCTTGGTGAGCCTGTTCTTGGTGAAGTCGAAAACGGAGACGCTGCCCTCGCCGCGGTTGGAGACGTACATCTCGCGTGAGTCGCGGCTGACGTAGAGGCCGTGGCAGCCCTTGCCGGTGTGCAGGAGCTTCGGCTCGTCGAACTTGTCGCCGTCCAGCACCCACATGCCGTGGGCCATCATGTCGGCGATGTAGAACCGCTTGCCGTCGGGCGAGACCTTGACGTCCTGTGGCATGGCCCCCTCGAAGGGCAGTTTCTGCTGGCCGATGACCTTCATCTTCTCCGTGTCGACCTTGAGGAGTTCCCCGCTGAACTCGCAGGAGACGATGAAGTACCGGCCGTCGAGGGAGAAGTCGGCGTGGTTGACGCCGTAGCAGGTGACCGGCTCGGTCTTGATCCGCTTCATGGTGTGGGGGTCGCGGAAGACGAGTTCGCGGTCGAGGGAGGCCATGACGACGGCGTACCTGCCGTTGGGCGTGAAGTAGAGGTTGTACGGGTCGTGGACCTTCACCTCCTTGCCCGCCCTGCCGGTCTTCGGGTCGATGGGGGTGAGGGTGTGGCCGCGGTTGTTGTTGACCCAGAGGGTCTTCAGGTCCCAGGAGGGCACGACGTGCTGGGGCTGGCGGCCCACGGGGATGGTCTCGATGATCTTGTACGTCTTCGGGTCGATGACGGAGACGGTGTCCGACTCGGTGTTGGGGACGTAGACGCGGGACGGGAAGTCCTTGACGACCGGGGACAGCTTGTTGGGGCGGTCGGCGGCGTACACGTCCTTGGGGTCGAGGACGGGGGGCATGCCGGGCAGTCCCTGGACGGGCTTCTTCTTCACCGGGGCGGGGATGGCGGCCTGGGTGCCGGGGGACTCGTCGGCCCGGTTCCTGTCCTTGGCGGACTCGGTGCCGCAGGCGGCGAGCGCGAGGAGGCCGACGCCGGCGAGGAGGGTGCGGTGCATGAGGTTCATCGGCAGGTCTTCCGTGCGGCGCGGCTGTCGGTGGTGGTCACCGGACTATTTAATGAGGATTGCGCCGGAAAACGTGTGATTTACCCGATAAGCGGCTTGTACGGGTCGCGCCGCGCAGTTGTCTTCGCCCCCGCCGCCCCTACCCGTCCCATCCCCCAGGGGCTCCGCCCCTTCGACCCCGCGTACCTGGGGGCCTGCGGCCCCCAGACCCCCGCTATCGGCCCTGAACGGGCCTCGTCCTCAAACGCCGGACGGGCTGAGAGTGCCGGACCGGCGCCGAGAAGTGACCGTTGCCGGGCATGGGCAAGTGACCCCCGTCCGGCGCGTCCCCAGCGGGTGGGTGGGGGCTGGGGATGGCGCGCCCTCGTCCCCAAACGTCAGACGGACCGAAAGGCGCGCCCGGCGCCGAGGAGTGACCACGGCGCCGTCAGCGGTCCGCCACTCTCATCTCGAACCAGGTCGTCTTGCCGCGCGGCAGCAGGTCCACGCCCCAGCGGTCGGCGAGTTTGTCGACCAGGAACAGGCCCCGGCCGCTGATGTCCATCTCCTGGACCGGCATCAGACAGGGCAGGCCGCGGGACGGATCGCGGACCTCGATGCGGATCCAGCCGCGGCGGCGGCGCATACGGAGGCCGAAGACGCGGGCGCCGGTGTGGCGGACGGCGTTGCCGACCAGTTCCGAGACGAGCAGGACCGCGTCCTCCGTCATCTTCGGGCTGAGGCCCCACTGGCGCAGGACGACCACCTGGGCCAGCCGGCGCGCCGTGGCGGCGGACTCGGGCCGGGACGGGAGCGGAACCTCCGCCTCCGTGGGATTGCCGAACAGCTCCAGCGCCTTGGAGGCGGCTTCGTCCTCCGCCGCCGGTGACCAGCGCGCCGCAGTCGCACGACCGTGCCCCCGCGGCTGTTCGACACCCTCCAGCCCCGCCATGCCCCCATCATGGCCGCCCAAAGGGTCCTCCGGGGCCGTTCCTACGGAATACGCCCCCCGGAATCCCCCATTCCGCAAGGCTCCTCCGGCATATGACAGAGGCAGCTCCGAGTCCCCTACAGCCCGTCCGACCTGCGACGAAGGGTCTGTTGGAGGCAATCGACGGGCTCCCTCGACAAGGCACGCTTAAGGTTGCCTTAAGGCTGCCATAAACCGTCCCATCGAGGGACCCGAATCAGACAGCCCGTCAATTGCAAGTGATGCGACGGAGTTTCAGACCCCGACTTCGCCGAGGCCGCCCGAAGGGCCTTGCCCGGCGCCTCAGAGGAACTTCGCCTTGCCCGGCCCCTCCTCCACGAAGCTCCGCATCCCCCGCTCCCGGTCCTCCGTCGCGAACAGGCCCGCGAACCAGCCCCGTTCCACCGCCAGGCCGGTCTCGATGTCCGTCTCCAGGCCCGTGTCGATCGACTCCTTCGCCGCGCGCAGCGCGATCGCCGGCCCCTGCGCGAGCTTCGCCGCCCAGGCGTGTGCCTCGGCGTAGACCTGGTCCGCCGCCACGACGCGGTCCACCAGGCCCAGCTCGCGGGCCTCGTCCGCCTTCACCATACGGCCCGTGAAGATCAGGTCCTTCGCCTTCGACGGACCGATCAGGCGGGCCAGCCGCTGCGTGCCGCCCGCGCCCGGGATCAGCCCGAGCAGGATCTCCGGCTGGCCCAGCTTGGCGTTGTCCGCGGCGATCCGGTAGTCCGCGCACAGCGCCAACTCGCAGCCGCCGCCGAGCGCGTAGCCCGTCACCGCCGCCACCACCGGCTTCGGGATCCGGGCCACCGCCGTGAACGACTCCTGCAGGGCCCGTGCGCGCAGGACCATCGCCGTGTGGTCCATGGCCTGCATCTCCTTGATGTCCGCGCCCGCCGCGAACACCTTCTCCCCGCCGTAGATCACCACGGCCCGTACGTCGTCACGACGGCCCGCCTCCTCGGCGAGCTCCTTGAGCCGGTCCTGGGTGGCGACGTCCAGCGCGTTCATGGGCGGGCGGTCGAGGCGGAGCGTGCCGACGCCCTCGGCGACTTCGAGATTCACGGTCATGCGAGCAGGTTAACGGGGACTAACGGAGAGCGGCCCGGTGCGGTCCGTCACACTCGGCCGGGGGTGTGGGGACGGCCCGCCGGGCAGGGCCGGACACGCGAACGGCCCCGGTTCCGTGCCTCGCAGAGGCCGGGTGCCGGGGCCGGGCAGTAAGGCGTCAGTCGGTGCGCCTCACGCCTTCCACTTCTCCCAGGACATGTTCCAGCCGTTGAGCCCGTTGTCGGGGGCCACCGTCGCGTCGTTGGAGTTCTTCACGACCACCACGTCACCGATCATCGAGTGGTTGTAGAACCACGCGGCCGGCGTACCGCCGTCGTACGCGCCCTGGACGTCGCGCAGGCCGATGCAGCCGTGGCTGGCGTTGTAGTTGCCGAAGGCGCCGCCGCCCCAGTAGTTGCCGTGGATGAAGGTGCCGGAGTTGGTCAGACGCATGGCGTGCGGGACGTCCTCGATGTCGTACTCGCCCTCGTAGCCGACCGTGTCGCCGTTCATCCGGGTCTCGACGAACTTCTCGGTGATGACCATCTGGCCGTTCCAGGTGTCGTAACCCGGCTTGCCGGTGGTGACGGGGATGGTCTTGACGACCTTGCCGTCCTGCATGACCTTCATCTTCTTGGTCTTCACGTCGACGACCGAGACCTGGTCGCGGCCGATGGTGAAGGAGACCTTCTTGTCCTGCTCGCCGTAGACGCCGGGGCGGCCCTCGACGCCGTCGAGGTTGAGGTCGACGGTGACCTTGGTGCCTTCCTTCCAGTACTTCTCGGGACGGAAGTCGAGGCGGTCGTTGCCGAACCAGTGGCCCGCGACCTCGACGGCCGGCTCGGTCCTGATGGTGATCGCCTTCTCGACGTCCTCGGGCTGCGTGATGCCCCGGGTGAAGCGGATCGAGAACGGCATTCCGACGCCGACCTTGGAGCCGTCCTCGGGCGTGAAGGTGCCGATGAAGGTGTTCTTCGGGGTCAGGGTGGTGAAGTCGGCCTCCTTGGTGGCCTCCAGGCCCTCGGAGTCCTTGGCGACCGCGTGCACCGTGTACTTGGTGGAGGCGGCCAGGTGCGTGGACGGCGTCCAGGTGGCGCCGTCGCCGGATATCTTCCCGGCTATCGCGTTGCCCTTGCTGTCCTCGACCTCGACGGCCGTCAGCCTGCCCTTGGCCGCGGTCACCTTCAGCGCGCCGCTGGTCTCGACGGACTTCGCGCCGTCCCCCGGCGCTATGGTCACCAGCGCCTGCGACTTCCTGGTCTCCGCCGTACCGGAGTCCTTGCCCTTGCCGTCACCGGTCCCCGAGTCCGATCCCCCGCCCCCGCCGCACGCGGTGACGGCGAGCAGCAGCACACCGGCAAGTGCCGACAGCCCCTTGCGCCCACGTCCCCCGCGCGCGTCAACCGACGCCCCCGATATCGGCCGCACGTTCAAGTCTTCTCCCCTCCCCGGGACCCAGGCCCCGCCTGGCGAACCCGCTCCCCCGCGCGTCTGCCGCGCGCACCGGCGCATATTAACCACAAGGTCAGGTGCGTCGGCGCCGCGCGATTGTCACCATTCCGTTCCAACATCGGCAGATAGCCGGTTGGTCGAGCAACTCACCCCCCTGTCCGGTTACTTCACCGCACTCCCCGCCTTCCACTCCTTCCAGCCCATATTCCAGCCTCCGAGGCCATTGTCCGGAGCGACCTTTTTGTCATTGCTGTGGACGACCTCGACGACGTCCCCGATCAGGCTGCGGTCGAAGAACCAGCCCGCGGGCGTCTGCGAGCCGCCGCCCTTCACGTCCCTCAGCCCCACGCACCCGTGGCTGACATTGCTCCGTCCGAAGACCGAGGCGTGCGCCCAGTAGTTGCCGTGCAGGAAGGTGCCGGAGTCGGTGAGCCGCATGGCGTGCGGGACGTCGGGGATGTCGTACTCGCCCTTGCCGTTCTTCTTCTTGAAGCCGACCGTGGCGCCGTTCATCCGGGTCAGCTCCAGCATCTCGGTGACCACCATCTTCCCGTTGTAGGTGGTGGTCTTCGGGGCGCCCGCCGTGACCGGCACGGTGGCGAGGAGTTCGCCGGCCCGCCGGACCTGCATGGTGTGCCTGGCCGCGTCGACGACGGAGATCTGGTGGCGGCCGACGGTGAAGGAGAACGTCTTGTACTGCAGCCCGTAGACCCCGGGCGCCCCCTCGACGTCCCGCAGCCGCAGCGCGACGGTGACCCGGGTGCCGGGCTTCCAGTACTGCTCGGGGCGGAAGTCGAGGCGGGCCTTGCCGAACCAGTGCGGGCGGATCTCCACGGCCGGCTCGGCGGTGACCCGGACGGCGCGTTCGACGGCGGCCCGGTTCTCGATCTCTCGGTTGAACCTCAGGGAGACGATCATCCCGGTGCCGACGGTGGAGCGGTTCTCCGGGGTGACGTATCCGATGAACCGCTCTTCGGGGACGTACGTGGTGAAGGTCGTGTGCCGTGCGCTGCGCCGCCCGTGGCCGTCGAGGGCCACCGCGTCGATCGTGTACTCGGCGGCCAGCGCGAGCCCCGATTCGTGGGGCTCCCAGCGCCGGCCGTCCTCGGAGATCCGCCCGGCCACCGGGGTCTCCTGCGCGTCCTGGGACTTGACGACCTTCACCGACTCCAGGCGCCCGCTGAGCACCCGGACGAGCAGCCTGTCGTCGGGGAGTGCGCCCTTGGTGCCGTCGTCGGGCAGGACCCGGATGACGTCCTCGGGCGCGGGCGGTTTGCCCAGCATGCGGTCGACACCGCCGCCGTCCGAAGTGCAGCCGGCCGCGCCGGCCAGCAGTCCCGCCCATGTCAGTACGGCGGCCAACACGGCCCCCGCGCGCCGCGCGCGCCCTTGTACGTGCCTCACGAAGACCCCAACGATCAGGGCGGCCGTGGGGAAACGTGAGTGCGAGCCACGCGGTGGGCAGAACATCTGGGAGGACGACGCGACGGGGAGCCGCGGTTCGGGACGCCGTGTGGCTCTTTCTCACATCGTGTGGTCCATGAGCCGTGGGAGGCCGACAGGTGTCGAGCGCAGCCGAGCAGGAGGCGGTGGCCGGGACGGTCGCCGCTGAGGAGGGGCGCCCGGCCGCCGTCGTGAACGGCGCGCGGCGCAAGGCCCCCGGTGTGCCCGTGTGGCCGGGCGCGCCCATGCCGCTCGGCGCCCGCTTCCGGGTCGGCCCCGACGGGGTGGCGGGCACCAACTTCGCCCTGTGGGCGGGCGGCGCCGAGGCGGTCGAGCTGTGCCTGTTCGACGAGCAGGGCAAGGAGACCCGGGCCAAGCTGACCGAACTGACGCACGAGATCTGGCACGGTTTCGTGCCGGGCGTCATGCCGGGCCAGCGCTACGGCTACCGGGTGCACGGCCGCTGGGACCCGTGGACCGGCGCCCGCTGGAACCCGGCGAAGCTGCTCCTCGACCCGTACGCGCGCGCGGTGGACGGCGACTTCAGCCTGCCGCCCGAGGTGTACGGCCATGTCCGCGACTGGCCCCAGCAGCATGTCGCGGACACCGTGCGCGACGACCGCGACTCGGCGCCCTACGTCCCGAAGGGGGTCGTCGTGCACGACGACGCCCCCGACGACGAGTGGATGGAGGACCGCCGGCCGAAGACGCCGTGGGCGGACTCGGTGATCTACGAGGTGCATGTCCGGGGCTTCACCAAGCTGCACCCGGGGATACCGGAGGAGCTGCGGGGGACGTACGCCGGTCTGGCGCATCCCGCGGCGATCGAGCACCTGGTCAGGCTGGGCGTGACGGCCGTGGAGCTGCTGCCGGTGCACCAGTTCGCGCACGAGGACCATCTGCTGCGCAAGGGCCTGCGCAACTACTGGGGCTACAACTCCATCGGCTACTTCGCCCCGCACGCCGCCTACGCGGCCTCCGGGACGACCGGTCAGCAGGTCGGCGAGTTCAGGCGCATGGTGCGTGCCCTGCACGCGGCGGGCATCGAGGTCATCCTCGACGTCGTCTACAACCACACGGCGGAGGCGGGCGAGCTGGGCCCGACACTGTCGCTGAAGGGCATCGACAACCGGGGGTACTACCGGTTGCAGTCGGACGCCCGCCGGTACGCCGACTACACGGGCTGCGGCAACACCCTGCACGTCGTCCAGCCGCACGTCCTGCGGCTCATCACCGACTCGCTGCGCTACTGGGTGACGGAGATGGGCGTGGACGGCTTCAGGTTCGACCTGGCGGCGGCGCTCGCCCGGTCCATGCACGACGTCGACATGCTGTCGCCGTTCCTCGCGGTGATCGCGCAGGATCCGGTGCTGCGGCGGGTGAAGCTGATCGCCGAGCCGTGGGACGTGGGATCGGGCGGCTACCAGGTGGGCGCCTTCCCGCCGCTGTGGACGGAGTGGAACGACCGCTACCGCAACGCCGTACGGGACTACTGGCGGGGCGCCCTGCCGGACGTACGGGATCTGGGCTACCGGCTGTCGGGGTCCAGCGACCTGTACGCATGGGGCGGGCGCAGGCCCTACGCCTCCGTCAACTTCGTGACCGCGCACGACGGTTTCACCCTGCGGGACCTGGTGTCCTACGAGCGCAAGCACAACGAGGCGAACGGCGAGGGCAACCGGGACGGCTCGAACGACAACCGGTCCTGGAACTGCGGCGCCGAGGGCGAGACGGACGACGAGCGGGTACGGGCGCTCCGGCGCCGGCAGCTGCGGAACCTGCTGACCACCCTGCTGCTGTCGACGGGCGTGCCGATGCTGGTCGCGGGCGACGAGCTGGGGCGGACCCAGCGCGGCAACAACAACGCGTACTGCCAGGACAACGAGATCAGCTGGCTGGACTGGGGGCTGCTGGAGGACCCGGGCTGGAAGGCCCTGTTCGACCTGACCTCGCGGCTGATCGAGCTGCGGCACCGGCACCCGGTGCTGCGCCGCAGGGCCTTCTTCTCCGGGCGGGCGCACTCCGCGGACGGGCTGCGGGACCTGGCCTGGTTCACCGCGCGGGGCACGGAGATGACGGAACGGGACTGGTACGCGCCCGCCGCCACGCTGGGCATGTATCTGTCCGGGCGGGACATCCCGGGCCGGGACGAGCGGGGCGCGCCGATCCTCGACGACAGCTTCCTGGCCGTGCTGCACGCGGGGCACCGGCCGGTGAGCTTCGTGCTGCCGGGGCCGCCGTGGGCGGAGCGGTACGAGGTGGTCGTCGACACCTCGCGGGAGGAGCAGGGGGAGGCTCCGGGCGTGGTGCACCGGGCGGGGGAGGCGATCACGGTGCCGGCGCGGGCGGTGCTGTTGCTGAAGGTGGAGGGTGGTTGAGGGTGGCCGGCGGCCGGACGCCCCGCTGCCGTACCCGGGCTAGCCGAGGATCCCTCGCTCGTACGCCGTCGCCACCGCCGCCGCGCGGTCGTTGACGCCCAACTTGGCGTACAGATGGGTGAGGTGGGTCTTCACGGTCGCCTCGCTGATGAACAGTTCGCGGGCGATCTCACGGTTGGAGGTGCCCTTGGCGACCAGCGCCAGGACCTCGCGCTCGCGGGCGGAGAGGGGCTCGTTGCCGGGGCGCGGACCGCCGACACCAGCCGGGAGGCGACCGCCGGGGAGAGGACCGTGCGGCCCTCGGCCGCCGCGCGGACAGCCGTGAAAAGCTCGTCGCGCGGGGCGTCCTTGAGGAGATAGCCGGTCGCGCCCGCCTCGATGGCGGGGAGGGTGTCCGAGTCGGTGTCGTACGTGGTCAGGACCAGGACCTTCGCTCGGGCGGCCCGGCGCACCAGTTCCCGCTCAGCAGCGTCGCTGACGCGCAGCGTGATCACCGTGACTCCGGCGGAGCGGCGGATCAGCCCGGCCGGGGTGTCCAGGGCGGCGATCCGGCCCTTGTCCATGACCGTGGCATCAGCTTCGCGGCGCGGCGGGGGCCGCCACATCGGCCGTCACGCTCGAAAGGGCATCGGCCGATCGGGGGATGCCGTCCTACGACCCCGCCGCCTCGCACTGTACGACCCCTCGAACATGCAGGTCGTAGGACCAGCGGCCGATCGCGGACCGGCCAAAACTCGGTGGGCAGTGTCAGTGCCGATCCGTAGGCTCGCTGCTGATGGTGACGACACGTGCAACCACCGAGGACAGGACCGACCGATCCGACCGATCCGCCGTACGCACGCTGCTGCGTCTGTGGCCGTATGTGCGGCCCGTGCGTTCGCGGTTGTTCACGGCCGCGTCCGTGGCGATCGTCGCCTCCTGTCTGTCACTGGTCATTCCGCTGGTCCTGAAGTGGATGGTGGACGGGCCCGTGGCCGACCGCGATCCAGCGGGGGTGTGGCTCGGGGCGCTGTATCTGCTCCTGCTCGGGTTCGGTGAGGCGCTGCTGTTCGGGCTGCGGCGGTGGCTGGTGGCCCGGCCGCTGGCGGGGGTCGAGGCGGCGATGCGGGCGGATCTGTACCGGCATCTGCAGCGGCTGCCGGTGGCGTTCCACGACCGCTGGGCGTCGGGGCAGTTGCTGTCGCGGGGCACGACCGATCTGATGCTGCTGCGCATGTTCCTCGCGTTCCCGTTGACGTTCCTGGTGGTCAACGGCGTGACGGTGTTCGTCGGCGTGATCATCATGCTGCTGCAGGACTGGACGCTGGGACTGGTGATCCTGGCTCCGGCCGTGCCGGTGATGGTGACCTGTTTCCTCTTCGAGAAGCGGTACGCCGCTGTGGCGCGGCTCGCTCAGGACCAGGTCGGCGACCTGACGACGGTCGTCGAGGAGAGCGTGCTCGGGATCCGGATCATCAAGGGGTTCGGGCGGCATCGCAGTCAGGCGCGCGTCTTCCGGGAGCTGTCCCGGACGTTGCGGGGCACGGAGCTGCGCAAGGCCCGGCTGCTGGCGGGGATCTGGGCGGTCATCGTGACGCTGCCGGAGGTCGCCATCGGGGCGGCGCTGGTGGTGGGGGTGGTGCAGGTGGCCGACGGGGTGCTGTCGGCCGGCACGTTGGTGGCCTTTCTGTCGACCGCTCTCGCGCTGCGGTGGCCCGTGGAGTCGATCGGGTTCCTGCTGGCGATGAGCCAGGAGGCGGCGACCGCGACCGAGCGGTACTTCGAGGTGATGGACGAGAAGCCCGAGGACCCGGGGGTCCGGGCGGCGGCGGACGGCACCGCTGGCCTCGGACTGCGGTTCCACGACGTGCGGTTCCGGTACCCCGACGCCCCCAGCGACGCGCCTGCCGTCCTCGACCGCATCGACCTGCACATCCGCCCCGGCGAGTCCATGGCCCTGGTGGGTGCCACCGGCAGCGGCAAGACGACCCTCACGGCCCTCGTCCCCCGGCTGCACGAGGTGACGTCCGGCCGGATCACCCTGGACGGCCAGGACATCCGCGCCATGTCCCGCGAAGAGCTCCGCTCCCTCGTCGCGGTGGCCTTCGAGGAGCCCACCCTGTTCTCGGCCAGCGTCGCGGACAACGTTCTCATGGGGGCCTCGGACGGTGCCGGGAAGCCGGAGTTGGAGCGGGCGCTCGCGGTCGCGCAGGCCGACTTCGCGCATGCCCTGCCGCACGGCACCGAGACCCAGGTCGGCGAGCAGGGGCTCAGTCTCTCCGGCGGGCAGCGGCAGCGGCTGGCGCTCGCGCGGGCCGTGGTCGGGCAGCCGAGGTTCCTGGTGCTGGACGACCCGCTGTCCGCCCTGGACGTCCACACCGAGGCCGCCGTCGAGGCCGCCCTGCGGGAGGTGCTCGCGCAGACCACGGCCCTCATCGTCGCCCACCGCCCGTCCACCGTGCTGCTCGCGGACCGCGTCGCCCTGCTCTCCGGCGGCCGTATCGCCGCCGTCGGCACGCATCACGAACTGCTGCACTCGAACGCCGAGTACGCCCACCTCATGGCCGGAACCGAGGAGGCCGACCGATGACGGCGACCACCGCCACCGCACCGGGCAAGGAACAGCCGGCCGAGGAACCCCCCAAGCCGGACGACCCCTTCGACCGGGACGTCCTGCCCACTCCCCCGGGCGCCACCGCCGCGCTCCTGCGCTCCCTGCTCGCCCCGATGAAGGCCCGCGTCGCCCTCACCACGCTTCTGCTGCTGCTCCAGCAGGCGGCCGTGCAGGCGGGCCCGCTACTGGTGGCGTACGCCATCGACACGGCCGTACCGGCGTTCCGGCGCGACGACTTCGGGCCGCTGACCGCCGTCGCCGTCGGCTATCTGCTGTGCTCGGTGGCCTCCGGCGGCCTGCAGTACGGGTTCATCCTGGCCTCCGCCCGCGTCAACCAGGACGTGCTGCTCGACCTGCGCGGCCGTATCTTCCGCCATGCCCAGGCCCTGAGCGTCGACTTCCACGAGCGCTACACCTCGGGGCGGCTCATCTCCCGTTCCACCACGGACGTGGAGTCGCTGCGCGAGCTGCTCGACGAGGGCCTCCAGGAACTCGTCACCGTCATCCTGTCCTTCGTCTACATCTCGGCGATGCTGCTGTGGCTGGACCTCGGCCTGGGCGGGGTCGCCGTGGCCTCCTTCGTGCCGCTGTACCTGCTGGTACGGCTCTACCGGCGGCGGGCGGCGCGGGTCTACACCCTGCGGTCCACCGCGATCGCCTCCGTGATCGTCAAGTTCGTCGAGACGATGAACGGCATCCGCCCGGTGCGCGCCTTCCGCCGCGAGGCCGCGAACGACGCCGAGTTCGGCGTCCTCAACACCCGGCACGAGCGGACCAACGGCGACGCCCTGCTGGAGATGGCCCGTTACGTCGTCGGCTCCCGGCTCGTCGCCAACACCGCCGTCGCGGGGATCGTGCTGTGGGGTGCCTACCGGGTCGCGGGCGGCACGCTCGCCCTCGGTGTGCTGGCGGCGGCCGTGCTGTACCTGCGGCGGCTGTACGACCCGATCGACCGGCTCGGCATGTTCCTCAACTCCTACCAGTCGGCGGCGGCCTCCCTGGAGAAGATCGCCGGGCTGCTGGCCCAGACGCCGTCCGTCCCCGAGCCGTCGGCGCCCCGGCAGCTCCCGGCCCTGGAGAGCGACCATCCCGGCCGTGAGGTCGTCTTTGACGGCGTCCGGTTCGCCTACCGCACCGGCGGCGAGGTGCTGCCCCGCTTCGACCTCACGCTCCCGGCCGGCCAGACGGTCGCGGTCGTCGGCTCCACGGGCGCGGGCAAGTCGACACTGGCCAAGCTGCTCGCCCGGTTCTACGACCCCTCCGACGGCCGGGTCCTGCTGGACGGCGTCGACCTGCGCGAGCTGGCCGTGCCCGAACTGCGGCGCGGCGTGGTGATGGTGACACAGGAGGCGTTCCTGTTCTCCGGCACGGTCGCCGAGAACATCGCCATCGGGCGGCCGGACGCGACCCGGGAGGAGATCGAGCAGGCCGCGAAGGCCATCGGCGCGCACGACTTCATCAGCGGCCTGCCCGACGGCTACGACACCGACGTACGCAAGCGGGGCGGCCGTATCTCCGCGGGGCAGCGGCAGCTTGTCGCGTTCGCCCGCGCGCTGCTCGCCGACCCGGCGGTGCTGATCCTCGACGAGGCGACCAGTTCGCTGGACATCCCCGGGGAGCGGGCCGTGCAGCGCGCGATGGCGACGGTCCTGCACGGGCGTACGGCCGTCGTCATCGCCCACCGGCTGTCCACGGTGGAGATCGCGGACCGCGTCCTGGTCATGGAGCACGGCCGGATCGTCGAGGACGGCACACCGGCCGAACTGATCGCGGGCACGGGCCGGTTCGCCGATCTGCACCGGGCGTGGCGGGACAGTCTGGCGTAGGCGGGCGGCGGGAGAGCGGGACGGGGCACGGGAGAACGGACGGGGCACGGGAGAGCGATGATCGACGCGTACGAGGATCCGGGCGAGCCCGACTGCCGCGGCGGCACCCGATATCTGTGGTGGCTGGTCACCCAGCAGGCGGGGCGGTCGGCCCTCGGGTCGCTGATCTCCGCCGTCTGGATGGTGCTGTTGGCGGCGGCACCGTATCTGCTCTCGCGCGCGGTGGACGAGGGGCTGGCCGCCGGTGACTACGCGGCGCTGGCCGCCTGGACCGGCGCGCTGGCCGGCGTGCACGTGTTCAACGCCTGGCTGAGCATCATGCGGCACCGCACGATGACCCGGGTACGGATGGACGCCCTCTTCCGCACCACCAAGGTCCTGATCGGGCAGTCGGTCCGGCTGGGCGCCGCGCTGCCGCGCCGGATCGGCGCCGGAGAGGTCGTCACCATCGGCGTGGGCGACGTCCAGACGATCAGCCACTCCCTGACGGTCATCGGCCCCGGGTTCGGCGCGATCGTCGCCTATCTGACGGTGGCCGTACTGCTGGTGTCGGTCTCGGTGCCGATCGCGGTGGTGGTGCTGCTCGGGATGCCGGCGATCGCCGTACTCGTCGGTCCGCTGCTGGGCCGGCTGCAGGGCACCGAGACGGAGTACCGGGAGCGGCAGAGCGTACTGACCGCGCGCATCGCCGACCTCGCGAGCGGCCTGCGCGTCCTCAACGGCCTCGGCGGCAAGGAGCTGGTCGCCGACGCCTTCCGCCGCGACTCGCAGCGGCTGCGCGCGCAGGGGTACCGGGTGGGGGCGGTGACCAGCTGGGTGCAGGCGCTCGGGATGGGCCTGCCGACGCTGTTCCTGGCCGTGGTCACCTGGCTGGCGGCCCGGCTCGCCGCCCAAGGGGCCATCACGGTGGGTGAGTTGGTGTCGGTCTACGGCTATGTGGCGGTCCTGGTCCGACCGGTGGCGTTCGTGGTCGAGTTCATCTACCAGGTGTCCCGCGGCGTGGTGGCCGCGCGGCGGGTCGTACGGTTCCTGCGGCTTGAGCCGATGACCGACACCGGCACGCATGACGCACCCGCGGAGCCGGCGGCACTGCACGACCCCGAGTCCGGGGTGCGGGTGCTGCCGGGCCGCCTGACCGCGCTCGCCGCCTCGCTGCCGGCGGACGCGGTGGCCGTCGTCGACCGCCTGGGCCGGTACGTCCCCTCGGCGGCGACCTGGGGCGGCATCCCGCTCGACGAGATCGCGTTGCCGCAGCTCCGGGCCCGCATCCTGGTCGCCGACCACGAGGCCGACCTGTTCGCGGGCACGCTGCGCGAGCTGGTCGCCGGCCACGCGGGCTCGGACGGCCCCGACGAGGCGGCGATCGCACGGGCGCTGCACACCGCAGTCGCCGAGGACATCGTCCAAGGCCTCCCGGACGGCCTGGACAGCCCGATCGACGCCCAGGGCCGCAACCTCTCCGGCGGCCAGCGCCAACGCGTCCGTCTGGTCCGCGCGTTGCTGGCGGACCCGGAGGTGCTGCTGGCGGTGGAGCCGACCTCGGCCCTGGACGCCCACACCGAGGCCAGGGTCGCCGAACGCCTGCACACGACCCGGCAGGGCCGCACGACGGTGGTCACCTCCACGTCCCCCCTGCTCCTGGACCGAGCGGACACGGTCCACTACTTGGTCGACGGCAAGGTGGCGGCCACGGGCACCCACCGAGAACTCATCAACAGCGAACCGGGATACCGGGCCCTGGTGGCACGGGACGAGAACGCCGAGGAGCTTGCCAGGTGACGTCCCGCGACCCAGGCCGCAAAACCCTCCCCATCGCCGAACCCGGAGACGTCCGACGAGCCACGGTCCGCCTCGTCCGAGCCGACGCCAAGGCCTTCACCGCGGCCCTCGTCCTGAATTCCCTCGCCGCGATCGCCGGTCTGGCCAGCCCCTGGCTGGTGGGCCGCATCATCGACGAGGTCCGCGCCGGCCACGGCACGACCGCCGTGGACAGACTGGCTCTGGCCATCCTGGTGGCCGCGGCAGCCGAACTGCTGCTGGCCCGCTGGGCCCGCTACGTCGGCCACCGCTTCGGCGAACGCACCCTCGCCCGGGTCCGCGAGGAGTTCGTCGACCGCACCCTCGCCCTCCCGGCGAACGTCGTGGAACGCGCCGGCACCGGCGACCTCACCGCCCGCGGCACCGCCGACGTCGCCCTCGTCGGCACCACCCTGCGCGACGCCGGCCCCGAACTGCTCATCAACTCCGTACAGGCAGTGTTCCTGCTCGGCGCGGTGATCACCCTGGACCCCCTCCTCGGCCTGTGCGGAGTGCTCGGCTTCGGCGGCATCTGGTGGGCCCTGCGCTGGTATCTGCGCCGCGCCCGCGCCGGCTACCTCGCCGAGGGCGCGGCCACCTCGGACGTCGCGGAGATCCTCGCGGCGACCGCG
This sequence comes from Streptomyces curacoi, assembly GCF_001513975.1. GTDB lineage: Bacteria > Actinomycetota > Actinomycetes > Streptomycetales > Streptomycetaceae > Streptomyces > Streptomyces curacoi. The sequence goes on along the minus strand of NZ_KQ947999.1, from coordinate 15,064 downwards.
TCCGGCGCCCGCACGGTGGAGGCGCTGCGCCTGGAGAAGCGCCGGGTGATGGCCGGCCGCGACGCGCTGGAGACATCGCGGCGGACCCGCTTCCACACGCTGTTCCTGCGCACGGTGTTCTTCCCGGCCGTGGACGTGTCGTACCTGGTCCCCGTGGCGACGGTCCTGCTGGTCGGCGGGGTGCTGCTGGAGCGGGGCGCGCTGAGCCTGGGCTCGGTGGTGGCGGCAGCCCTGTATGTGCAACGGCTGAGCGAGCCGCTGGACGAGATCCTGATGCGGGTCGAGCAGCTGCAGAGCAGCGGCGCCTCCTTCGCCCGTGTGGAGGGGCTGGCGAGGGCCCCGCGGGCGACGGAGACCGACGCTCCGGCACCGGCGGACGACCTGATCGAGGTGACCGGCGTGCGCTACGCCTACGACCGCGGGCGCGAGGTCCTCAGCGATGTCGACCTGACCGTGCGGCCGGGCGAGCGGCTCGCCGTCGTCGGCCCCTCCGGCGCCGGGAAGACGACCCTGAGCCGGCTCCTGGCCGGCGTCGACGCGCCGACGGCCGGCTCGGTCACGGTCGGCGGCGTACCGGTCGTCGCCCTCGGCCCGGAGCAGCTGCGCCGCCAGGTCGTCCTGGTCACCCAGGAGCACCACGTCTTCCTCGGCACGGTCCGCGACAACCTCAAGATCGCCGAGCCGTCCGCCACCGACGAGGAGCTGTGGGCCGCCCTCGCCGCGGTCGGCGCCGACACCTGGGTACGAGACCTGCCCGACGGCCTGGACACACCGCTGGGCGACGGAGGCGGCCGTACGGACGGCTCACAGGCCCAGCAGCTCGCCCTCGCCCGTGTGGTGCTGGCCGACCCGCACACCCTGATCCTCGACGAGGCGACGGCCCTGCTCGACCCGACCACCGCCCGCCACACCGAGCGCGCCCTGGCCGCCGTACTCCAGGGCCGCACGGTCATCGCCATCGCCCACCGCCTGCACACCGCGCACGACGCGGACCGGGTGGCCGTGATGGAGAACGGCCGCCTCACCGAGCTCGGCACTCACGACGACCTGGTGGCGGCGGACGGGGCGTACGCGGCGCTGTGGCGTTCCTGGCACGGAGAGCGGCCCGTCTGAGCAGGCGATCTATGCTCGGTGCTGTAGGAGGTCCGCCCGGCCCCGCACGCTGAAGCAGAGCCACCGTCTGAAGATGAGCCACCGTCCATGTCGCTTGGGGAAGTCCCGTTGAACTTCTGGTCGATCTACCAGCACGGCTTCGCGCGGGTCGCCGCGTGCACCGGCCACACCGTCATCGCCGACCCGCACGCCAACGCCGAGGCGGTCCTGCGGCAAGCGCGCCGGTGCGCGCGGGAGGGGGTGGCCGTCGCCGTCTTCCCCGAGCTGGGCCTGACCGGCTACTCGATCGAGGACCTGCTGCTGCAGGACGCGGTGCTCGACGACGTCGAGGAGGCGCTCGGCACGGTGGTGGCCGGGTCGGCGGACCTGCTTCCGGTGCTGGTCGTCGGCGCCCCGCTGCGCCACCGCCACCGGATCTACAACTGCGCGGTGATCGTGCACCGCGGCCGGATCCTCGGCGTCGCGCCCAAGTCGTACCCGCCGAACTACCGGGAGTTCTACGAGCGGCGCCAGATCGCCTCCGGCGAGGACGAGCGCGGCGGGAGCATCCGGGTCGGCGGCGAGGAAGTGCCGTTCGGGGTGGACCTGCTGTTCGAGGCGGCGGACGTCCCCGGTCTCGTGCTGCACGCGGAGATCTGCGAGGACATGTGGGTGCCGGTGCCGCCGAGCGCGGAGGCGGCCCTGGCCGGGGCGACCGTGCTGGCGAACCTCTCGGGCAGCCCGATCACGGTCGGCCGGGCCGAGGACCGGCGGCTGCTGTGCCGGGCGGCGTCCGCGCGCTGTCTGGCGGCGTACGTCTACTCGGCGGCCGGTCTCGGTGAGTCGACCACCGACCTGTCGTGGGACGGCCAGACCATGATCTACGAGAACGGCGTGCTGCTGGCCGAGACGGACCGCTTCCCGCTCGACGACCAGTACGCGGTGGCCGACGTCGACCTCGATCTGCTGCGGCAGGAGCGGCAGCGGACGGGCACGTTCGACGACAACCGCCGCGCCCACGCCACGCGGACCGGGGACTTCCGGAGGGTGCGGTTCCAGCTGGACCCGCCGACGACGGACCTGGGGCTGAAGCGCCGGGTGGAGCGCCTTCCGTTCGTGCCCGCCGACCCCGAGCGCCTCGCCCTGGACTGCTACGAGGCGTACAACATCCAGGTCGCGGGCCTCCAGCAGCGGCTGGCGGCGATCGGCGGCCCGAAGGTGGTCATCGGCGTGTCCGGCGGCCTGGACTCCACGCACGCGCTGATCGTCGCCGCCCGGGCGATGGACCGCGCGGGCCGTCCGCGCAGCGACATCCTCGCCTTCACCCTGCCCGGCTTCGCCACCAGCGACCACACCAAGGACAACGCCCACAAGCTGATGAACTCGCTCGGCGTCACCGCGGCCGAGCTGGACATCACGCCGACCGCACGGCTGATGCTGAAGGAGATGGGCCACCCGTTCGCGTCCGGCGAGCCGGTGTACGACGTCACCTTCGAGAACGTGCAGGCCGGGCTGCGCACCGACTACCTGTTCCGGCTCGCCAACCAGCGCGGCGGCATCGTGCTCGGCACCGGCGACCTGTCGGAGCTGGCGCTCGGCTGGTCCACGTACGGCGTGGGCGACCAGATGAGCCACTACAACGTCAACTCCGGTGTGCCGAAGACGCTGATCCAGCATCTGATCCGCTGGGTCATCGGCAGCGGCCAGTTCGACGACGAGACCGGCAGGACGCTGGCCGCGATCCTCGACACGGAGATCAGCCCCGAGCTGGTGCCCGGCGAGGAGATGCAGTCCACCGAGTCCAAGATCGGCCCGTACAACCTGCACGACTTCACGCTCTTCCACGTGCTGCGCTACGGGTTCCGGCCGTCGAAGATCGCCTTCCTGGCCTGGCACGCCTGGCACGACCCGGAGGCCGGCGCCTGGCCGCCGGGGTTCCCCGAGGCCAAGCGGGTGGCGTACGACCTGGCCGAGATCCGGCGCTGGCTGGAGGTCTTCTGCCGTCGCTTCTTCGCGTTCGCACAGTTCAAGCGCTCGGCGATGCCGAACGGGCCGAAGGTCTCGGCGGGCGGTTCCCTCTCCCCGCGCGGCGACTGGCGCGCGCCGTCCGACGGCAACGCCGCCGCCTGGCTGCGGGACCTGGCCCGGTTCGACATGCCGGGCACCGAGAAGTAGACGGCGGGTGGGCCCCACCAGATGGGGCCCACCAGAGGGGGATCCCCACCGTTCCGGTCCGTATACCGAACATGAACTCCCGGACAACGAACGATTTCCGGCCAAGTTTCTGACGCGCCCCTGACAGAAACCGCGGTCACCTGGCACTCTTCCCACGGCCGCGTCACAGCAACCCCACAGCGCCGTCACACGGCGGTGCCCGCGGCCGAACTCCCGCACGCGCACGTCCGTTTCCGCACGCGCACGTCGTTCTGCGTACCACCTGCTCTGCCCGGACGGCCCACCCGCCGGCCGGTCTCCCCTGGCCGCGTGATCCGCGGCCGCGCAGAAGGAGTCAGTGTTGAGAGACAGTTCCTCCCACAGACGCACCCCCCACGCAGCACAGCGCTCCACGGCGACCCGCCGGGCCGCCGCCGTCGCCCTCGTCGGCGTGTCCGCCCTGATCGCCGCGGCCGTCCAGTCGGGCGCCGCCACCGCAGCACCGGAGAAGGCACCGTCGGCTGCGGGCAAGGTCATACCGGGCGCCGAGTCCGTCAAGCTGTCCCCCGCCCAGCGCGCCGAGCTGATACGCGAGGCCGACGCCACCAAGGCGGCCACCGCCAAGGACCTGAGCCTGGGCGCCAAGGAGAAGCTGGTCGTCCGTGACGTCCTCAAGGACGGCAACGGCACGGTCCACACCCGCTACGAGCGGACGTACGACGGCCTGCCCGTCCTCGGCGGCGACCTGGTCGTGGAGACCGCGAAGTCCGGCGAGACCGAGGCCGTCGTCAAGGCCACCCGCGCCGCCATCAAGCCGGCCACCACCAAGGCCGCCGTATCCGCCGCGAAGGCGCAGAAGCAGGCGCTGGCCGCCGCGAAGGCCGAGGACGCCAAGAGCCCCGACGTCAACCGGGCGCCCCGCAAGGTGATCTGGGCCGCGGACGGCAAGCCGACCGTGGCGTACGAGACGGTCGTCGGCGGCTTCCAGCACGACGGCACCCCGCAGGAGCTGCACGTCATCACCGACGCCACCACCGGCGAGAAGCTGTACGAGTGGGAGGCGATCGAGACCGGCACCGGCAACACGGTGTACAGCGGCACGGTCAACCTGACCACCACGCAGTCCGGTTCGACGTACAACCTCACCGACGGCGCGCGCGGCAACCACAAGACGTACAACCTGAACCGCGGCACCTCCGGCACCGGCACCCTCTTCTCCGGCGCCGACGACGTCTGGGGCAACGGCAGCCCGTCCAACCTGGAGTCCGCGGCCGCCGACGCGCACTACGGTGCCGCGCTGACCTGGGACTACTACAAGAACGTGCACGGGCGCTCGGGTATCCGCGGCGACGGCGTCGGCGCCTACTCCCGGGTCCACTACGGCAACAACTACGTCAACGCGTTCTGGTCCGACAGCTGCTTCTGCATGACGTACGGCGACGGCTCGGGCAACGCCAACCCGCTCGTGTCGATCGACGTGGCCGCGCACGAGATGACCCACGGGCTCACCTCGAACACCGCGGGCCTCAACTACAGCGGCGAGTCCGGCGGTCTGAACGAGGCCACCTCCGACATCTTCGGCTCGACGGTCGAGTTCTACGCCAACAACTCCTCCGACGTCGGTGACTACCTCATCGGCGAGGAGATCAACATCAACGGCGACGGCACGCCGCTGCGCTACATGGACAAGCCCAGCAAGGACGGGGCGTCGAAGGACGCCTGGTACTCCGGCATCGGCTCCATCGACGTGCACTACTCGTCCGGCCCCGCGAACCACTTCTTCTACCTGCTGAGCGAGGGCAGCGGCACCAAGACCATCAACGGTGTCACCTACAACTCGCCCACCTCGGACGGCCTTCCGGTCACCGGCATCGGCCGCGCCAAGGCGGAGAAGATCTGGTTCCGCGCGCTGACCACCAAGTTCACCTCGACGACGAACTACTCGGGCGCCCGCACCGGCACCCTCGCGGCGGCCGGTGAGCTGTACGGCACCACGAGCGCCGAGTACAAGGCGGTGCAGGACGCCTGGGCGGGCGTCAACGTGGGCGCGCGCTCCGACGGGGGCGGCGGTGGCGGTACGTCCTTCGAGAACACCACCGACGTGTCGATTCCGGACCGGGGCGCGGCGGTCACGTCGTCGATCACCGTCTCCGGTCGGACGGGCAACGCGCCGTCCAACCTCCAGGTCGCCGTGAACATCGTCCACACCTACATCGGTGACCTCCAAGTGCAGCTGGTCGCGCCCGACGGCACGGCGTACACGCTGAAGGGGTACGGCACCGGCGGAAGCGCGGACAACATCGACACCACGTACACGGTGAACGCGTCCTCCGAGGTCGCCAACGGCGTCTGGCAGCTGCGGGTCCAGGACAACGCGGCCGTCGACACCGGTTACATCAACAGCTGGAAGCTCACCTTCCCGTAGGCCCGTTCGCGGTCGCCCAGGACAGGGCGTCGTCTCGGTGGGTTCAACTCCCGCCGGGACGGCGCCCGTTCACATTTCTGAAACATTTACCGGACAGTCAGCTTTCGGCCAACATCACCACACCCTCCTGACATGTACGCGCCTCAGGTGTCACTCTTCGTGCACCCGCCGCACAAGCACCACTGCACCTCCCCCACAAAAGGAGCTCGTGTGACCCCCCTCTACGCGCGTCGCAAGCGCACCACTCTGGCCATCGCCACCGCGGTGGCGGCCGGAGCCCTCCTCACCACCGGTCTGACCGCCGGAAGTTCGGCCGCCGAGACCCCGGCGCCCAGCGACAGAAAGGCGACCCCGCTCGCCGTCCCGGTCGCGCTGGCCCCCGCGGCCCGCACCGCCCTCATCAAGGACCAGCAGGCCGAGGCCGCCGAGACCGCCGACGAGATAGGCCTCGGCGCCCGGGAGAAGCTGGTCGTCAAGGACGTCGTCAAGGACGCCGACGGCACGGTCCACACCCGCTACGAGCGCACCTACGCCGGCCTGCCCGTCCTCGGCGGCGACCTGGTCGTCCACGAGTCGGCGTCCGGCGCGACGAAGGGCGTCACCAGGGCGACGAAGGCCACCGTCAAGGTCGCCTCGCTGAAGCCGGAGATCACCGCGGCCAAGGCCGAGGGCCAGGCCGTGAAGCTGGCCAAGGCGGCCGGATCGAAGAAGACCGAGGCGGACAACGCGCCCCGCAAGGTGATCTGGGCCGCGAGCGGCAAGCCGGCCCTCGCCTACGAGACGGTCGTCGGCGGCCTCCAGGAGGACGGCACCCCAAACGAGCTGCACGTCATCACCGACGCGGCCACCGGCAAGAAGCTCTACGAGTACCAGGGAATCGAGACCGGCAGCGGCAAGAGCCTCTACTCGGGCACGGTCACCCTCGGCACGACCCTGTCGGGTTCGACGTACCAGCTGTACGACCCCTCGCGCGGCGGCCACAAGACGTACAACAAGGCCCGCAGCACCAGCTCCTCCGCCGGCACGCTGTTCACCGACGCGGACGACACCTGGGGCACCGGCGCGGCCTCCAACGACCAGACCGCCGCCGTCGACGCCGCCTACGGCGCACAGACGACCTGGGACTACTACAAGAACACCTTCGGCCGCAGCGGCATCAAGAACGACGGCAAGGCCGCCTACTCCCGCGTCCACTACGGCAACGCCTACGTCAACGCGTTCTGGTCCGACAGCTGCTTCTGCATGACGTATGGCGACGGCGAGGGCAACGCGAAGCCCCTGACGTCGCTCGACGTGGCCGCCCACGAGATGACGCACGGCGTCACGTCGAACACGGCGGGCCTGAACTACAGCGGCGAGTCGGGCGGCCTGAACGAGGCGACGTCCGACATCTTCGGCGCGGCGGTGGAGTTCTACGCGGCGAACTCCTCCGACCCCGGCGACTACCTCATCGGCGAGAAGATCGACATCAACGGCGACGGCACCCCGCTGCGCTACATGGACAAGCCCAGCAGGGACGGCTCGTCGGCCGACTACTGGTCGTCGTCGCTCGGCGGTATGGACGTCCACTACTCCTCGGGCCCCGCGAACCACTTCTTCTACCTCCTCGCGGAGGGCAGCGGCGCGAAGACGATCAACGGGGTCAGCTACAACTCCCCGACCGCCAACGGCTCGACGGTCACCGGGATCGGCCGCGCCAAGGCCGCCGCGATCTGGTACAAGGCCCTGACCGAGTACATGACGTCGACGACGAACTACAAGGGCGCCCGTACGGCGACCCTGAGCGCGGCGTCCGCCCTGTACGGCGGCTCCGGCAGCACGGAGTACAAGGCGGTCGCGGCGGCGTGGTCGGCGGTCAACGTCAGCTGAACACCGGCCCGTTGACGCAGGACTGAGGAGCGGCACCCGGGACGAAGGCATCCCCGGGTGCCGCTCTACGCTTGTACCCCATGTCCTTCACCTACGAAGACGTCGGCGCCACCCGGGAGAGCGACTTCTGCCCGCCCGGCTTCCACGCCCTGCATGTACGCACCCGCATCGGCGAGGGCGAGGAGCTCTTCCGCCACGCGGCCGAGGCGGTCATGACCTGGGAGATGCACCGCGCGATGGGCGTCGGCATCGAGGCGTCGGCCGACCGCGCGGCCCCCGACGTCGATGTCACGGTCACCCTCGCCGGCATGATCAAGGCGCCGTGCCGGGTGGTGTGGACGGTGGCGGAGCCGCGGCGGGTCGGCTGGGCGTACGGCACGCTTTCCGGCCATCCGGAGTGCGGCGAGGAGTCGTTCGTCGTGGACCGCACGGGGGACGGCACGGTGTGGCTGACGGTGCACGCGTTCAGCCGCGGGGCGAAGTGGTACGCCCGGGCGGGCGGACCGGCTACGCGGGGGTTGCAGCACGCGTATGCGCGGCGGTGCGGGGTGGTGTTGCGGCGGTTGTGCGCGCAGAAGGGCGAGTAGCCGTGCGGTCCCGCACGATGGTCTTTCCGGTGTTCCGGCCGCGCAGCATGCCCAGGAAGGCGTCCACGATGTGCTCGAAGCCGTCGACCACCGTCTCGTCCAGCGCGATCCGGCCGCTCTGCAGATGCGGTACCGCGAACTCGTACAGCTCCTCCTGCACATCGCGGTAGTTGCTGACCAGGAAGCCCTCCATGCGGATGCTCTTCTCCACGAAGTCGGCGTGGTCGAAGCGCGGCGGCGGCGCGTCGGGGGTGTTGTACTGGCTGATCGTGCCGATGCGGACGATGCGCCCGAACTCGCGCAGCGCCCCCACCGCGGCGGCCAGCTGCTCGCCGCCGACGTTGTCGACGAACACGTCGATGCCGCCCGGTGCGGCCCTGCCGAGCAGGTCGGCGGCGGGCCCGTCGTGGTAGTCGAAGACGGCGTCATAGCCGACCTCCCGGATCAGACGGTCGGCCTTCGCCGCTGAGCCCGCGCTGCCGACGAGCCGTCCGGCGCCCAGCAGCCGGGCGAGCCGCCCGGTCGCCGTGCCGACCCCGCCCGCCGCGGCCGACACGAACAGGTCCTCGCCCTCCAGGAACCGGGCGATCCGGGTCAGGCCCACATAGGCGGTCAGACCGGTGCCCCCGAGAACGCTCAGGTACGCGGTCAGGGGTACGCCGTCGAAGCGGGGCAGCGGCCGGACGTCCTCCGGCGTGACCACCGCGTGGGTGCGCCAGCCCTGCCGGTGGAGGACGATGTCGCCCTCGGCCGGCCGGGGCGTGCGGGAGGCGACGACCCGCCCGATGGTACGGCCCTCCAGCGGTGCGCGCGGTCTCGTTCATGACCGGACCGTAGGGCGGGAATGCGCCTGGTGGGCAGCCGGTTGGGCTCATGCGACACCCCGTTCCATGAGCAGTTCTCATACCTTGAGGTGAGCGCCCCGTGGCCCGCACGACCGACTCCGAGCTCGCGCCCCACGAACTGCGCGTGCTGGTGGCGGTGGCGGACACCGGCGGCTTCTCGGCCGCGGCCCGGGCACTCGGCCTGACCCAGTCCGCGGTCTCCCACTCGGTGCGCGGCAGCGAGCGCAAGATCGGTGCCGTGCTCTTCGCACGCGGCCGCACCGGCGCCGGCCTCACCCCTGCCGGAGAGAAGGCCGTGGTGCACGCTCGCCGGATCCTGCGCCTGCTGGAGGTGCTGACCGCCGAGGCGCGTGGTGCGGCCCGGTCCGACGCGGCGGAGGGGCGGCTGCGGATCGCGGCCTTCCGCCGCGCGGCTCTGCAGCTGTTGCCGCCCGTCCTGCAGCGCCCTGCGCGCCCGGCATCCGGGAATCGAGCCGCGGGTGCGGATCGTGCGCGAGGTGGGGTCCGGCACCGCGGGCGAAGTGGCCGACGGCAGAGCGGACACAGCCATCGCCACGCTGGGCGGTTCCGTGCCGCTCGCCCCGAATCTGGTCGCGAGCGGGCTCTTCGAGGAGCCGTTCGCCCTGGCGCACTCGGCGGGACACACCGCCCCGCGGTCGCTGCCGCTGATCGACTGGGCCGAGAACTGCGGCTCGTACACCCGCGACTGGTGGGCTGCCCAGGACTGGATCCCGACGGCGACCGTGGAGGCGGAGGACGACGGAGCGGTGCTCTCCCTGGTGAGCGGAGGACACGGAATGGCGATCATGCCCGCGCTCTCCCTGGTCGGAGCACCGCACTCGGTCGGCATCACCGATCTCGGTCCCAGCCGGCCGACCCGCCGGGTCGGCTATGTCACCACCGCCGAACTGGCCGGATCCGCCGTCGTGCGCGCCCTGGTGCGGGAACTGCGGGCGACGGACCCCCGGAGTGTGAGCGTTGCCGGTCGCGAGGGGCGCCGAAGCTACCGCATCAACACCCCCGCCCCCTCTGCCGCCCCCTCCGAAGGCACCGCCACCAGCCCCAGCTCCGCACTCGACGCCAGCAGCCGATGAGCCGGAAGGATCCGCACCGTATAGCCGTACGGCCCCGTGCGGTCCAGGGAGAGGGGCCCCTCGTACACCCACCGCCCCTCCGCGTCCGGCCCGCTCACCGGCTTGAGCGGCACCGTCGACGCGTCCGCGATGCGGTCCTCCGGGTCGACGCGCCCCGAGACCGCCTGGACCTCCACGTCGTCCGGGCCCAGGTCGCCCAGGCCCACCCGCACCCGGAGGCTGAGCGTAGAGCCCAGCACCGCGGTGGAGGTCGCCGCGGATGTCTCCACGTGGTCGACCGTGACGCCCGGCCACGCCGAGCGCACCCGCGCCTTCCAGCCCGCGAGTTCACGCGCCGCGTCCGGTGTCATCGCGCGGTGCGCGAGCGCGGCCGGGGTGTACAGGCGCTCGACGTACTCGCGGACCATCCTGCCCGCCAGGACCTTCGGGCCCAGCAGGGTCAGGATCTGGCGGACCATCTCGATCCAGCGGTCGGGCAGGCCGTCCGGGCCGCGCTCGTAGAAGCGAGGGGTGATGCGCTGTTCCAGCAGGTCGTACAGTGCCGCCGCCTCGATGGCGTCGCGGTGGTCCGGGTCGGTGCCGGTGCCGTCCGCCGTGGGGATCGCCCAGCCGAAGTCCGGCTGGAACCACTCGTCCCACCAGCCGTCCAGGACGGAGAGATTGAGGCAGCCGTTCAGGGCCGCCTTCATGCCGGAGGTGCCGCAGGCCTCCAGGGGGCGCAGCGGGTTGTTCAGCCAGATGTCGCAGCCGGGATACAGCTTCTGCGCCATCGCCATGCCGTAGTCCGGCAGGAACACGATCCGATGCCGTACACGCGGGTCGTCCGCGAACCTCACCAGTTCCTGGATCAGACGCTTTCCGCCGTCGTCCGCCGGGTGCGCCTTGCCCGCGACGACGATCTGGACGGGACGCTCGGGGTGCAGCAGCAGGTCCATCAGGCGGTCGCGGTCGCGGAGCATCAGCGTGAGGCGTTTGTACGACGGGACCCGGCGGGCGAATCCGATCGTCAGGACGTCGGGGTCCAGCACCCCGTCGATCCAGCCAAGTTCGGCCGTGCCGGCGCCGCGTTGCCGCCAGGAGGTGCGCAGGCGCTGCCGCACCTCCATCACCAGCTGCTCGCGCAGGACCCGGCGCAGCTCCCAGATGTCCTGGTCGGGGATGTTCCCTACCGAGTCCCAGCGGTCCGAGCCGCCGACGGTCATCGCGTCCTCGGTGCGCCGGCCGCCGATCTGGCGGGCACCGAGGCGGAAGACCTCCGGGGCGACCCAGGTCGGGGCGTGGACGCCGTTGGTGACCGAGGTGATCGGGACCTCGTCGGGGTCGAATCCCGGCCACAGGCCCGAGAACATCTCCCGGCTGACGTTGCCGTGCAGCAGCGAGACGCCGTTGGCCCGCTGGCCCAGGCGCAGGCCCATCACGGCCATGTTGAAGAGGTTCGGTTCGCCGCCGGGGTAGGTCTCCATGCCCAGCTGGAGGATGCGTTCGACCTCGATGGTCGGGAGTTCGGCGGCGGGGCCGAAGTGGTGGGCGACCAGTTCGCGGTCGAAGCGGTCGATGCCGGCCGGGACGGGAGTGTGGGTGGTGAAGACCGTGCCGGCGCGGACGGCTTCCAGCGCCGAGTCGAAGTCCAGGCCCTCGGCGCAGAGTTCGGCGATGCGCTCCAGGCCGAGGAAGCCGGCGTGGCCCTCGTTGGTGTGGAACACCTCGGGTGCGGGGTGACCGGACAGCCTGCAGTACGTCCGGACCGCCCGCACGCCCCCTATGCCCAGCAGCATCTCCTGCAGCAGGCGGTGCTCGCTGCCGCCGCCGTAGAGCCGGTCGGTCACCCCGCGTTCGCCGAGGTCGTTCTCCTCGACGTCCGAGTCGAGCATCAGCAGCGGTACCCGGCCGACCTGGGCCAGCCAGATCCGGGCGTGCAGCGACCTGCCGCCGGGCAGGGCGAGCAGGACCTGGGCGGGGGTGCCGTCGGGCTCCTTCAGGAGCGCGAGGGGCAGCTCGTTGGGGTCCAGGACCGGGTAGTGCTCCTGTTGCCAGCCGTCCCGGGACAGGGTCTGCCGGAAGTAGCCGTGCCGGTACAGCAGCCCGACCCCGATCAGGGGGACGCCGAGGTCGCTGGCGGCCTTGAGGTGGTCGCCGGCGAGGATGCCGAGGCCGCCGGAGTACTGGGGCAGGGCGGCCGTGATACCGAACTCCGGTGAGAAGTAGGCGATGGCGGCGGGGAGTTCGTCGGGCTGGTCCTGGTACCAGCGGTCGCCGCCGACGTAGTCGTCGAGGTCACCGGCGACGGCGGTCAGCCGCCTCAGGAACCGGCTGTCCTCGGCCAGCTCCGCGAGCCGCGCGGGCGACACGCTCCCCAGCAGCCGTACGGGATCGTTGCCCGAGGCGGCCCAGCACTCGGGGTCCACGGACTGGAAGAGGTCGCGGGTCTCCGCGTGCCAGGACCAGCGCAGGTTGCGCGCCAGATCGCTGAGGGGCCGGAGCGGTTCGGGGAGGACAGGACGGACGGTGAATCGACGGATCGCCTTCACAGTTCCACCTCGGGCAGCGCGTGGCAGGGGACGCACGGCGCTGTGCGTCCCGTCATCGCCCTCGACGGTATCGGTATGCGGGGCTTCGTAACCACAGTGCGTTTTTGTGACTGCCAGTGGCTGTCCATCGGGGGAAAGGAGCACGCCCGTCCGAAAAGCAGCGCAACCTTTACACATCCCCCATGGCCGATATGGCCGATTCCGCCCCCGTGGGCCTCCTTGTGGCGACTTCTCACCTCGCGAGAGGCTGACTCGTGGCGCACCGGCCCCGGCCGGGTGCACCCGGCGAACCAGGGCCGCGGTGCGCCGAGTTGAGGAGGGGAACTCACACCATGGCACGGACGCTTCCGCGGCGTCTGCGCTGGGCCGGTGGCCTGACCGCGGTGACCTGTGTCGCCGCGCTTTCGGCCACCACCCTGCCCGCGCACGCCGCACTGGAGGGGCAGATACGAGGCGCCGGTGAACCCGGCTCCGTCAGCGGAAGTTACCTGGTGACACTCAAGGGGGGAACGAAGGCTCCGTCGGCGGCCGGAAAGAGCCTCGCCGAGAAGTACGGGGCGAAAATAAGCCACACCTACGGCACGGTCCTCAACGGCTACGCCGTCCGGGCCGACGAGAGACAGGCCAAGCGGCTCGCGGCGGACTCCCGCGTCGCCTCGGTCGTCCAGGACACCCGCGTGACCCTGGACCACACGCAGAAGAACCCGCCGTCCTGGGGGCTCGACCGCGTCGACCAGCTGAACCTGCCCCTGGACAGGAGCTACACCTGGCCGGAGTCCGCGGGCGCCGGGGTGACGGTGTACGTCATCGACACCGGCATCCGCGTCTCGCACAAGGACTTCGGCGGCCGGGCGAGCCACGGCTGGGACTTCGTCGGCAACGACCGGACCGCGAGCGACGGAAACGGCCACGGCACCCATGTCGCCGGCACCATCGCGGGCCGGCAGTACGGCGTCGCCAAGAAGGCCGAGGTCGTCGCCGTACGCGTCCTCGACGACGCCGGCGGCGGCACCACCGCCGACGTCATCGCGGGCATCGACTGGGTGACCAGGCACGCGAAGAAGCCGGCGGTCGCCAACGTCAGCCTCGGCGGCTACCGCAACGCGCAACTGGACGCCGCCGTACGCAACTCCATCGCGTCCGGCGTCACCTACACGGTCGCGGCGGGCAACGACGGGCTGCCGGCCGGCCTGTACTCCCCCGCTGCGGTGCGGGAGGCCATCACCGTGGGCGCCACCGACCGGAAGGACGCGAGGGCGGGCTTCTCCAACTTCGGTCCGGCCCTCGACCTGTTCGCCCCGGGCGTCGCGATCACGTCCGCGTCGCACGCGAGCAACACCGGCAAGGCGACCTTCTCCGGTACGTCGATGGCGTCGCCGCACGCGGCGGGCGTGGCCGCGCTCCATCTGGCCGACCATCCCAAGGCCACACCCGCACAGGTGTCCAAGGCCCTGGTGGCCAAGGCCGTGTCCGGCAAGGTCTCCGGCCGTGGGCTCGGCTCACCGAACAAACTCCTGCAGGTGCCGGGCTCTTAGCGGCCTGTTCACGCCGAAAGGCAGGCACCGGCCCCGTTCCCGAGGAACGGGGCCGGTCTTGTGCGTAGACATACGCGTGAGTAGTTAACAAAGTGCCGGATTGCGTACCCGAATAGGGTGGGAAGGCTCCTCCGGTACACCCCACCTGTGCGCCCCCGGGCGCACCACCGGAAGCACCACGCAGGACCCACCTCCCCACAGCCATCCGCCCATCAACGTTGACGCGGACAGGAGCGGTCATGCCCGCCATGCACCCCCAGTCGTCCTCACCCCCGACGGCCGGCGCCGATGCGCCCCCCGTACCCCGCCCGGCCACCGCCGACCCCGGACCGCCGGCTCCGGAGCGCCCCAGTGCGAGCGACACGGCCGGCGGCGTCGGACGCATACCCGTCCTCGACGTCCGCCCGGTCGTCCAGCACGGGCGCAGGCCCGCGAAGGCGGTGACCGGCGAGTCCTTCGAGGTCTCGGCGACCGTGTTCCGCGAGGGCCATGACGCCGTCGCCGCCAATGTCGTCCTGACCGGCCCGGACGGCCGCCCCGGTCCATGGACGCCGATGCGTGAACTGGCCCCGGGCACCGACCGCTGGGGCGCCACCGTCACCGCCGGCGAACCCGGCCACTGGACCTACCGGGTCGAGGCCTGGGGCGATCCGGTCAGCACCTGGCGGCACCACGCCCAGATCAAGATCCCGGCCGGGATGGACACGGACCTGGTCCTGGAGGAGGGCGCGCGGCTGTACGAGCGGGCCGCCGCCGGGGTGCCCGAGCAGGAGGGCCGCCAGGTGGTCCTCGCCGCCGCCGAGGCACTGCGGGACGAGGACCGCCCGGCCGCCTGGCGGTTGGCGGCCGCGTCGACGCCCGAGGTGGACGCGGTGCTGGGGCGGTATCCGCTGCGGGATCTGGTCACCGCGTCGGATCCCCTGCCGCTGCTGGTC
>NZ_KQ947998.1 GCF_001513975.1 Streptomyces curacoi | reverse complement strand
TGGGAATGGGGTCCGGCCTTGACGAAGGCCCCCGCCCGGCCTGGCGAGGCGGGCGAGCGGCTCGGGACGCCGTGTGCGGCGGAGAGATTTGTCTGTGCAGCCAAGGGGTGTGCGCTGCTCGGCAGGTGACTAGAGCGCGTTACTAGCGCGCTCTAGTTGTCCGTACTATTGAACGCCCCGCAGGTGATGTCAATAGCTTTGTCATGACGTATCGACAAGCGGTCCGGTGTCGGCGGCGACGGCGGAATCGCGGGCCGACAGCGGGAACATGGACGCCGCGACGGCCTTCAGCGGTGCCGTTCCGTCGTGGAAAAAGGCAGGTCAGCGGCCTTAGAAGAACGGGCCCCGGCGGAGCACCGCCGTCCGCCCCACCGTCGCCGCCAGCTTGCGCAGCCGGCGCCAGTCCAGGCGTGGCCCGCGCTGCGGGACGCCGGGGCGCCTGCGGGGGACACGGACGCGCAGGGCGCCGGGTGCGATGCGGCAGTGGACCGGGGCGGGCAGGACGAGGGCCTCGCCGTCGATCCCGGCCTCGATCTCCGCGCGGTCCGCCTCGACGACCACCTCGGGCGCGGTGACGTTGGTGAGGCCGCCCGGCGCGGGGTCGAGGAGCAGTGCGGCGGCCTCCGCGGCGCTGTCCACCCTGATGCCGAGGACGCCGAGGACCCCGGCGTCGAGGCGGTCGCGGCGGCCGAGTCCGAAGGGGTCGTCCGTGCGGTAGGGGTTGTTGCTGACCAGCACGGCATGCGGAGCGGTGAGGGTCGTGCCCGCCGCGCGGGCGGTCAGCCGCGGGCCCTGCTGGCGGGTGAGCAGGTCGGGCAGCAGTTCCAGGCTGGTGCCGATCTTGTCGTCGCGGTAGCCGGGGCTCTGGACTATGGCCGCATACGCCCCGAAGGAGGCGTTGTTGACGAAGGGCCGGTCGCCGGCGAAACCGAGGTCGACGCGGAGCTCCACACCGTCGGTGAGGGCGTCGAGGCAGGTGGCGGGATCGTCGCGGTCCAGGCCGAGGTCCATGGCGAAGTGATTGCGGGTGCCGGCGCTGATCACCAGGAACGGGATGTCGTGCTCGGCGGCTACGGCCGCGACCAGTGCCTGGGTGCCGTCGCCGCCCGCGACGCCCAGCAGGTCCGCGCCCTCCGCCACGGCCTTGCGGGCCAGCACGGTGACGTCCTGGTGCTGATCCGGGTCGAGCAGGACCACCCGTGCGCCGAGCTGTTCGGCCTTCTCCTTGAGCGCGAAGCGGACCACCTTCCCGCCGCCCGAGCGGGGGTTCATGATCAGGAAGGGGCGGCTCGGCGGCGGTGTCCTGCGCTCCCGCATCACCCGCACTCGGGTGCCGCCCGTGCCCCGCAGCGCGTACCGGCCGCTCCAGACGGCCACCGCCCACAGCCCCACGGACACCAGCAGCGCCCAGAAGAGGGTGGCCGCGAACAGGGCGACGAGAGCGGTCGGCACCGTCACGGCCACGACGGCCGCGGCCCAGCGCAGCCGTCCGCGCAGGGTCAGCGTCCACCACACGGCGACCGCGCTGAGCCCCAGGCCCGCCGCCCCGGCGACGAGCAGCAGGACGCCGCCGACCCCGCCGTGGGCGAGCGGCACGAGCACCGCGAGCCCCGCCGCGGCCAACGCCGTACGCGCCGCCCACCGCTGGCCCCGGTAGGCCCGCTCGCTCAAGTCCAGGCCCATGAAGGCTCCCTTCGCCGCGGACATCGTAGGGCCGGCGTGTTACGGGCTGAATGACCGCGGTCAGGTCGGGGGGTCCGGCACGCGCAAACCTGTTTTGAACGTGTTCAACTCCAGGCGTACGCTACCCCCATGAGCGACAGAGCCGCCCTGCTCAAGGGCATCCGCGTCTGGCTGGCCTTCTTCGTCGTCTGCCTGGTGCTCAGCGGCGCCACGGCCTTCCCCCTCGTCCACGAACTGCGCTGGACCGAGGACCTGTTGCGTGCCCTGTCCGTGCCGGAGCACCTCCCGGGCCTGATGGACTGGATCGAGCGAGTGCGGCGCGGACTGGACGCCGCGGACGCCGACTACCCGTTCCTCCTCTACGGCACGGACTGGCTGGCCTTCGCCCATCTCGTCATCGCGGTCGCCTTCTACGGCCCCTACCGCGACCCCGTCCGCAACATCTGGGTCGTCGAGTTCGGGATGATCGCCTGTGCCGGGATCATCCCGCTCGCCCTCATCTGCGGGCCGATCCGCGGCATTCCCTTCTGGTGGTCGGTGATCGACATGTCGTTCGGCGTGTTCGGCGTGGTTCCGCTGTATGTCGTGCGCCAGAGGATCAAGCGGCTGGAGGCACTCACGGCGCCCGCGGCGCATCCGGCCGCCGTCGCCGTCAGCGGTTGAACGCGGGGAAGGCGAAACGCTGGGCGATGGCCAGGCCGTCGCCCCTCGCGTCCGTCGAGTTGACGGAGTAGACGACGGTCCGGGAGAGGTCGCGGGTGGCCGCGAGGATCGTGTGGTAGCCGGGGCGGGATCCCGTCTTGCCCCAGACGGTCCGGCCGTTCACCTCGACCCGCGAGAACGGCGCGCCCATCGTGGCGTCGACCGCGGCCGGCACCGCGAACATCTCCTTCAGCTGCGGCTCCGGCACGATCCGCCCGCTGAACACGCCCACCAGCAGCCGTTCGAGGTCCGCGGTCGTCGAGATCATGTCGCCGGCCGCCCACCGGTCGGACATGTTCCACTCGGTCACGTCCACCAGCTTGCCGTCGATCCAGTCGTACCCGCGGTTGTGTGGACCGTGGACGAGCGGGTCGGGGCCGGCGGGGAAGCAGGTGTGCCGCATGCCGAGCGGCCGGAAGATCCGTACGGCGGCCTGGTGGGCGTACGAGTCGCCGGTGACCTTCTCGATCAGCATGCCGAGCACGGTGTAGTGGATGTTGCCGTAGTCCTGTCGCTCGCCGGGTGCGTACTGGCGGTCGGGGCCCTTGGCCACTGACGCGGCGACGACCTCGGCGGGCGTCAGGGTCTCGAAGCGGTGGGGGTACATGTCCTCGGTGCTGTCGCCGAGGGACTTGCCCGGCTGCAGACCGCTGGTGAAATTCAGCAACTGCCTCACTTCGACGGGCTGAAACTCCTCGGTGAGCAGGCCCGGCAGATACTCCTGCACCGTGCCGTCGAGCGAGATCCGCTTCTCGGCGGCGAGTTGCAGCACGATCGCCGCGGTCACGACCTTCGTCGTCGAACCGGCCCGGAAGCGGGCGTTCTCCAGCGCCGGCGCCCCCGTTCTCATGTCCCGCACCCCGGCCACCCCGTGCCAGCTCCCCTTGCCGCCGACGCGGATCAGCGCGGCCGTGGCATCCCTGTCGGGCAGCCCCTTCAGCGCGGCGCACAGGGCCTTGACGTCGGGGCCGTCCGCCGGAGCGGTCTCGATCGCCTGCGCGGAACACGACGCCGCCGCCGGCCGCGCGGTCGCCGTCCCGGCCAGTGGCACTGCGGCCAGGGTCAGGGCGAGCGCGGAGGTGAGGAGGGCGGGAAGCGGGCGTACGGGCATGTGCTGCTCCTGGGTCGGTGGAAGGTTCGTGATCATCGTCCGGCCGTACGGCCCCGGACGGATCGTCGGTGCGGAGGGCCTTCGACCCTGGGGAATCCCGGAGCAAGTGCCTTACAGATCAAGGGGTTTGTAAGGGATCGCCCTTACGGGCCCCCGGCCGGGGACGGTCTTCGCCGCCGCTCGCCGAAAAAGTGTTATCGCCCCGCTCTTCACCGCGTCTCCACTCGCGTCCCGCATCCCCCATCCCCCACGCCCGGGAGCCGCCCCATGTCCCGCCCGTCCACGAAGCGGAATGTGATCTCCGACATAGGTAAACGCACAGGTCGGGCTGAGAAGGTGCGTACGGGCAGCAAGTGATCCGGGAGAGGACGTACGTGGACGAGGGAGCCGGCCGGCAGTGGCGCTCCACCATCGCGGCGGCGCAGGCCGGTGACCGGCAGGCGCTGGACGAGCTGGTCGAGGGCTGGCTGCCGCTGGTCTACAACGTGGTGGGACGCGCCCTGAACGGCCATGCCGACGTCGACGACGTCGTGCAGGAAACCATGCTGCGCGCCGTCGACAACCTCGGCTCGCTGCGGGACCCCGACAGCTTCCGCTCCTGGCTCGTCGCGATCGCCATGCGGCAGATCCGGGACCGGGCCCGCCGCAAGCGGCCCGCCCAGCTCGACGAGTCCGCCGCGCACGAGGCCACCGACTTCGCCGAACTAACCGTGCTGCGGCTGCAGTTGGAGGGCCAGCGGCGCGAGGTCGCGGAGGCGGTGCGCTGGCTGGACGACGAGGACCGGCAGCTGCTGTCGCTGTGGTGGCTGGAGGTCGCGGGCGAGCTGACCCGGCGGGAACTCGCCGCCGCGGCCGGGATCAGCCGGCAGCACGCCGCGGTACGCGTCCAGCGCGTGAAGGAACGGCTGGAGACCGCGCGCGGCATCGTGCGGGCGCTGGACGGCGCCTGCCCCGGCCTGCGCGAACTGACCGCCCGCTGGAACGGCCGCCCCGACTCCGTCTGGCGCAAGCGGCTGGCCCGGCACATCAGGGGCTGCGGGTACTGCGGTGACACCCGCGAGTCCGTCGTACCGGCGGAGCGGCTCCTCGTCGGTATCGCGCTCGTCCCGATCCCGGTCGGCTTCACGCTGTCGCTGGCCCTCGGCGGCAAGACGGCGGTCGCGGCCACGGCCACGACGACCTCCGTCGGCTGGTCCGCCAAGGTGATGGCCGCGATCACCCAGCCCGCCGTGGCGGTGACGGCCGGGGCGACGATCGTGGCGGGCGGCGCGTACGTCGTCACCCAGACCCCGGACGCCCCGCCGCGCGCGGCCGCTCCCACGGCGTCGAGCACGTTCCGCCCACCGGCGCCCACGCCGTCCGTGACCCCGTCGGCCACGCCCTCACCGTCGCCGTCGCGGACGCGGAAGGTCGAGCTGTACGGCACGGTCGTCGACGCCGTCGACCAGGCTCCCGACCCCGACGCCCGGCCCGCGGCCCTCCCGCAGCGCCCCGAGTCCGGCATCACCAGCACCGGCGGCCGGCAGGCCGTGATGCAGCACCGCGGCGACAGCGTGACGCTCAGCGGCCAGGGCTATGTCCTGGTGCGCTGGCAGATCTCGCCGCACTCACGGCCCGGCGCGCTGGTCATGCCGGCCTGGACCGGCCTGAAGGGCAAGATCTTCCACGTCGCCTCCGGCGGTGGCCGCCGCATGGACGACGTCGTCGGGGACGGTTCCGACCGCGGCTACGTCACCGGCATGGGCGGCCCCGAGATCGGCTACGCGGTGCTGCCGAACGGCACCCAGCAGATGTGGCAGAACGAGTACTTCTACCTCGACGGCACGGTCACCCTCACCCAGAACGAACGCGGCTGCGACTACGGCCTGACCGTCTTCCCGTCGACCTGGGAGGCGGCGAACGAGGACGTCCGCCACGGCCCCGACCGGGGCGCGATCCGCTACGGCCTGGTCCGCGACACCGGCAACGACACCGCACCGGTCCCGCAGTACGTCACCCGCGGGACACCGGCCGATCCGGCGACCGTGCCTCAACGCTCCCGGGTGTAGCGGTCCCGGGAGTCGCTCCCGCGCAGGGCGCACAGTACGTCGACGCGGTTGGTCGTGATCGAGTCGACGCCCAGGTCCAGCAGGCGGCGCATGGAGCGCCGGGTGTCCGGGGTCCAGACGGACAGCAGGTGGCCGTCGCGGTGGACGCGCTCGGCGAGGGCGTGGCTGACCAGGCCGAAGCGGTAGTTGAGCCAGCGCGGACGTACCGCGTCCAGCAGGGCGGGGCGCGGCGGCGCCAGCGTCGTCCAGGTCAGGGCGATCTCGGCGGTCGGGTCGGCGGCGCGCACGGCGAGCATGGCCGTGGGGCCCGCGCAGTAGTACACGCGGTCCTGGGCCCCGCAGGCGCGCACCACGTCCACGACCCGGCGCGCCGCCCGCACCTCGGGCGTGCCCGGCAGGTCGAGCATCACCCGGCTGCCGTCACAGGCCGTCAGCGCCTCCTCCAGCGTCGGCACCCCGCCCGCCGTGAGCCCCCGTACCTCGGCCGCGGACAGCGCGAGCAGCGGCCGGTCCTGCTCCCACAGCCGCTTGAGCGTCTCGTCGTGCAGCAGCACCGGCACACCGTCCCTGGTGAGCCGTACGTCGATCTCCAGCGCGTCCGCGCCCAGCCGGAGCGCGGAGCGCAGCGAGTCGAGCGTGTTCTCGCGGACGCGGTAGGGGTCGCCTCGGTGGGCGACGGCGGTCACGTTCTGCATGGGGACATTGTGGTGGGGCGGGGCCTGTGCCGGGTGCGGGGAGGGTCAGGGGGTGAGCCAGTCGGTCGTGTACGTGTCGATCTCGGCCTTGATCCGGGCCTTGCCCGCATCGTCGAGGAAGGAGGCGGTCACGGCGTTCTTGGCGAGGTCGGCCAGGCCCCGCTCGTCGAGGTCGAGCAGGCGCGCGGCGACCGCGTACTCGTTGTTGAGGTCGGTGCCGAACATGGGCGGGTCGTCGGAGTTGACGGTGACGATGATCCCGGCCCTGGCGAACTCCTTGACCGGGTGCTCGTCGATCGTGCGGACCGCGCGCGTGGCGATGTTGGAGGTCGGGCACACCTCCAGCGGGATCCGGTGCTCGGCGAGGTGCGCGAGCAGCTTCGGGTCCCGCGCGGAACTCGTGCCGTGCCCGATGCGCTCGGCGCGCAGGTGGGTCAGGGCGTCCCAGACCGTCTCCGGCCCGGTGGTCTCACCGGCGTGCGGCACGGAGTGCAGTCCGGCGTCGATCGCCCGGTCGAAGTACGGCTTGAACTGCGGCCTCGGGACGCCGATCTCGGGCCCGCCGAGCCCGAAGGAGACCAGGCCCTCCGGGCGCAGCCGGTCGTCGGTGGCGAGCCGCGCGGTCTCCTCGGCGGACTCCAGGCCGGCCTCGCCGGGGATGTCGAAGCACCAGCGCAGTACGGTCCCGAACTCGGCCTCGGCCGCCTTGCGGGCGTCCTCGATCGCGTCCATGAAGGCCCGCTCGTCGATGCCGCGGCGGGTGGAGGAGAACGGGGTGATGGTCAGCTCGGCGTAGCGCACCTGCTGCCGGGCCAGGTCACGGGCCACCTCGTACGTCAGCAGCCGTACGTCCTCCGGGGTGCGGATCAGGTCCACGACGGACAGGTACACCTCGATGAAGTGGGCGAAGTCCGTGAACGTGAAGTAGTCCGCCAGGGCCTCCGGGTCGGTGGGGACCTTGGAGTCGGGGTGACGGGCGGCGAGTTCCGAGACGATGCGCGGGGAGGCGGAGCCGGCGTGGTGGACGTGCAGTTCGGCCTTGGGCAGTCCGGCGATGAACGCGTGCAGATCGCGCGGGGCGCGGGCGTCGACGAGACGGTCGGTCAAGGTTCCTCCCCGGGAACGGCGTCTCCGGCCGGGTGTGTGGCCGGCGGGACGCGGGTGATCGGCTGATCGGTGACTCGGGGATCATCGTAGGCCGGGCCTCGTCGGCGTTTGCCGGGGCCTTAGCATGACGGCACGTACAACAGGGGGGATCGTGCGCATGTCCGACGACGCGCAGACGCCGGAAGCGCCGGAAGCGCCGGAAGCGCCGGATGCGCCGGATGCGCCGGGAGTGCCTGGCGATGCGGCCGCAGGGGGATCGGCTTCGCCGGACGAGAAGCTGTCCTTGGGCAAGCCGGGTGCGGCGAGCCTGAGTGGTACGGCGGGCCGGGGTGGTGTGGGGCCGGGCAGCCCGGAGTCCCGTCCGGAGCCGGATCCGTGGGCGACGCCGACCGCGGGGGCTGGGGCGCAGGTGCCTGGCGCCGTGCCCGGGGGGCCTGGGCACACCCTCGTCTCGCACGAACCGCCGGCCTGGCCCGCCCCGTCCGTGCACGACCAGCAGACGGTCACGTCCCTGCCGCCCATGGGCGTGCCGCCCGAGACACGGGACGCCGTGCCGGCGCCGCCGTCGTGGGTGAACCCGTCGGCCGGGCCGGGCGCCGCGCCGCCGTCGGACGGCGCGCCGGCCAACCCCTTCGCGCCGCCCGGTCCGACGGCCGGTCCCTTCCCGCCGCCCGGCTCGCCGGTCAACCCCTTCGCGCCCCCGGTCATGGCCGGCCGCCCCTACGCCGCTCACGACGAGCCCGTGCCCCCGCCGCCCATCGCGCCCGACGGCCCCGGCCAGGTTCCGTACGGCTATCCCGGCGGCCATGGCTACCCGCCGGGCCCGAGCGCCGCGGGCTACTACGGCTGGCCCGGAGTGCAGGCCATGCCGAGCAACGGGCTCGGGACGGCCGGGCTCGTGCTCGGGATCATCTCCGCCGTGATCTTCTGTCTGTGGCCGGTGGCCATCATCCTCGGTGTGCTGGCCCTGATCTTCGGCACGATCGGGCGGGGCAAGGCGCGGCGGGGGGAGGCGACGAACGCGGGGCAGGCGCTGGCCGGGGTCATCTGCGGGGCGGCGGGTGTTGTCCTCGGGCTGGTGATGCTGGCGTTCCTGATAGCGACGTCGTAGGAACCGCCGGGATGTTCCACCCCCGCCCGGCGTCGAGGTTCTCAGCCTGTCTGGGGGTACCCCCTGCTCGAAGAGCTTGGGGGAGTTTGAGGACGAGGCCCGTTCAGGGCCGAAGTGGGGGTCTGGGGGCCGCAGGCCCCCAGGGACGGGAAGGGTAGGGGCGGCGGGGGCGAGAAACGCCCTACCCCCGCAACCGCTCCCGCGCCTCCATCAACGCGAACCCCAACAGATTCGGCCCCCGCCACCGCTCCGGATCCCCGGCCCCCTCGTCACCCGCCGCCAACCCGATCCCCACACCCGGTCCACCGGACTGGCCTCCACCAGCACCCGATCCCCCGTCCCCAGCAGAAACTCCCGCAGATCCGCATGCGCGCCGAACTTGTGGACGGACCCCTCCACCACGATCCGGAACCGCTCCCGCTCCCATCTCGCCTCGTCGAACCCCCGCACCAGCCGCCCGGCCTTCTTCGCCGCGGCCGGATGCCCGGCGTCCAGCACCCGCCGCTCCGCCTCCGCGTCACCGAACAGCCGTGCCTTCTCGGCCATCATCCAGTGCTCGGCGGTCGCGTACGCCACGCCGTCCACCGTGAAGGGCGACGGCCACCACTGGCTCAGACAGCTCGCGCTCACCCGACCGTCGGGCCGTGGCCGGTGCCCCCAGAAGTGCAGATACTTGACCCTTGCCCCCGCACGGACCTCCCTGACCAGGAGATCCCAAGAATCGATCTTCGCCATGCCTTTGAGCATGGCACGCACCACCGACAATCCGTCCCCCGTTTTTCCGGCCCACTCGACACCTCGTGTACAGATTCCGTCGCGTAATCAAAAGGCAACAACGGAATCACTTGTTGGAGCCGCCCTGCTCTGTCAGGATCGGCACTCAAATCGAGCCTGAGCCACGCCGGCCCCTCGCGGGGACACGGAGGAGAGCGACATGCACAACCCGGGCACCGCCACCCCGGAACGATTCCCGGCCCAGGACCGCTTCACCGACGGCGCGCAGTACATCGCGGGCCGCCCGGCGAAGGGGACCTCGGGCCGCACCCACGCCGTCGTCGACCCTGCCACCGGCGAGGAGGTGTACACGTACGACCTCGCCGGCACCGATGACGTCGACGCCGCCGTCGCCGCCGCGCGCGAGGCCTTTCCCGGCTGGGCCGCCGCCACCCCGGGCGAGCGCGCCGACGCCCTGCACCGCTTCGCCGCCGTCCTCGCCGAACGCGCCGAGGAGCTCGCCCGCGCCGAGTCCCTGCAGTGCGGGAAGCCGCTGAAGCTGACCCGTGAGTTCGATGTGCCGGGCACCATCGACAACACGGCCTTCTTCGCCGGTGCCGCCCGCCATCTGCAAGGGCAGTCCGCGGGGGAGTACTCCGGCGACCACACCTCCTACGTCCGCCGCGAACCCATCGGCGTCGTCGGCTCCATCGCCCCCTGGAACTACCCCCTCCAGATGGCCGCCTGGAAGATCCTCCCGGCGATCGCCGCGGGCAACACCATCGTGCTCAAGCCCGCCGAGCTCACGCCCCTGACCTCGCTGCTCTTCGCGCAGGCCGCCACCGACGCCGGGATCCCCGACGGGGTCGTCAACATCGTCACCGGGACCGGGAAGGAAGCCGGTGAGCACCTCGTCGGCCACCCCGACGTCGCGATGACCTCCTTCACCGGCTCCACCGCCGTCGGCAAGCGCGTCGCCGAGATCGCCACCGGCACCGTGAAGCGGATCCATCTGGAGCTGGGCGGCAAGGCGCCGTTCGTCGTGTTCGACGACGCCGACCTCGAAGCCGCCGTCCACGGCGCCGTCGCCGGCGCGCTCATCAACACCGGGCAGGACTGCACGGCCGCCACGCGCGCGTACGTGCAACGGCCGCTCTACGAGGCCTTCGTGGAGCAGACGGCCGCCCTCATGGAGACCGTCCGGCTCGGTGATCCGTTCGCGCCGGGCACCGACCTCGGGCCGCTGATCTCCCACGCCCAGCGCGACCGCGTCGCCGGGTTCGTCGACCGTGCGCGTGCCTACGCGCGCGTGGTGACCGGTGGCGAGGCGCCGCGGGGCGAACTGGAGAACGGCGCCTACTACCGGCCCACCCTCGTCGCCGACGCCCCGCAGGACAGCGAGATCGTCCAGTCCGAGATCTTCGGACCGGTCCTGGTCGTCCTGCCCTTCGACGGCGACGACGAGGGGATCCGGCTCGCCAACGACACCCCGTACGGGCTCGCCGCCTCCGCCTGGAGCCGCGACGTCTACCGGGCGAACCGCGCCACCCGCGAGATCAAGGCGGGCTGTGTGTGGGTCAACGACCACATCCCGATCATCAGCGAGATGCCGCACGGCGGCTACAAGGCGTCCGGCTTCGGCAAGGACATGTCCGCGTACTCCTTCGAGGAGTACACGCAGATCAAGCACGTCATGTTCGACAACACGGCGGTGGCCGGGAAGGACTGGCACCGCACGATCTTCGGGGACCGATAGCCAGATCAGGGGGAGCAGCCGGCCGCCCGACCCACGACCGGCCTCCCCTCCCTTCCGATCTCTCCCGAAAGGGCACCACGCGCATGGAGCAGTACGAGCCCGACCGCCTGTCCCCGGCCCAAGTGGCCGCCATGCGGCGCAGCCTGCTGAGCGGCCGGGCCGCCATGACTCGGCGTTCCCTGCTGCGCGCCTCCGCGGGCGGCGCGCTCGCGCTGGGCGGACTGGGAACGCTCAGCGCCTGCGGGATCCCCGCGGCCGGCAAGACCGAGGGCGGCACGTCCGCCGAGGACCACTCGGCCGAGGAGAAGGTGGTCAACTTCTCCAACTGGACCGAGTACATGGACGTCGACGACAGCGGGAAGCGTAACCCGACGCTGGAGACGTTCACCAAGCGGACCGGCATCAAGGTCAAGTACACCGAGGACATCAACGACAACAACGAGTTCTTCGGGAAGATCAAGCCGCAGCTGGCCGCCGGTCAGGACACCGGGCGCGACATCATCGTCCTCACCGACTGGCTGGCCGGCCGCCTGATCCGCCTGGGGTGGGTCCAGAAACTGGACCCGTCCAACCTGCCGCACGCCTTCGCCAACCTGTCGGAGCAGTTCCGCAGCCCCGACTGGGACCCGGGACGGGCGTACTCGTACCCCTGGCAGGGCATCTCGACCGTCATCGCCTACAACAAGAAGGCGCTCGACGGCGTCGAGGTGAAGACGGTCTCCGACCTGCTCGACAACCCCAAGCTCAAGGGCCGCGTCGGCCTCCTCACCGAGATGCGCGACACCATCGGGATGACCCTGCTCGACATGGGCAAGGACCCCGCCAGGTTCACCGACGACGACTACGACGCGGCGATCACCCGCCTCCAGAAGGCCGTCGACAGGAAGCAGATCCGCCGGTTCACCGGCAACGACTACACCTCCGACCTCACCAGCGGAGACTTCGCGGCCTGCCTCGCCTGGGCCGGTGACGTCGTCCAGCTCAAGGCCGACAGCCCGGACATCGACTTCCTGATCCCGGACAGCGGTTACATGACGTCCAGCGACAACCTGCTCATCCCCAACAAGGCCCGTCACAAGACGAACGCCGAGCGGCTCATCGACTACTACTTCGAGCCGAAGGCCGCCGCCGAGCTCGCCGCCTACATCAACTACGTCTGTCCCGTCGACGGCGTGAAGGAAGAGCTTGCGAAGATCGACGAGGACGCGGCGAACAACCCGCTGATCCTCCCCGACAAGGCCATGCAGGCCAAGTCCCGCGCCTTCCGCTCACTGAGCTCGAAGGAAGAGACGGCCTACGAAGAGAAGTTCGCGAAGCTCACAGGGGCGTGACACCAATGACGAACGACACCAGCGGCGACGTCCGCCTCTCCGGCATCACCAAGACCTACGGCTCCTTCACCGCCGTACACCCGCTCGACCTGACCGTGCCCCAGGGCTCCTTCTTCGCCCTGCTCGGCGCCTCGGGCTGCGGCAAGACCACCACCCTGCGCATGATCGCCGGCCTGGAGGAGCCCACCGGCGGCACCGTCCACCTCGGCGACCAGGACGTGACGGCCCTGCCGCCGTACAAGCGGCCGGTGAACACCGTCTTCCAGTCGTACGCCCTCTTCCCGCACCTCGACATCTTCGAGAACGTCGCCTTCGGCCTGCGCCGCCGCGGCATCAAGAGCGTGAAGAAGCAGGTCGAGGAGATGCTCGACCTCGTCCAGCTCGGCGAGCAGGCGCGCAAGAAGCCGCACCAGCTGTCGGGTGGTCAGCAGCAGCGGGTGGCCGTGGCCCGGGCCCTCATCAACCACCCGAAGGTGCTCCTCCTCGACGAGCCCCTCGGCGCCCTCGACCTGAAGCTGCGCCGCCAGATGCAGCTGGAGCTCAAGCGCATCCAGACCGAGGTCGGCATCACCTTCATCCATGTCACGCACGACCAGGAGGAGGCCATGACGATGGCCGACACGGTCGCCGTGATGAACGCGGGCCGCGTCGAACAGCTCGGCTCGCCGACCGACCTCTACGAGAACCCGCGCACCACGTTCGTCGCCAACTTCCTCGGCACCTCGAACTTCATCGAGGCCGAGGTCGACGCCAGGAGCGGCGACGACATCGTGCTGAAGGCGGGCGGCGGCAAGCTCGTC
Source organism: Streptomyces curacoi (assembly GCF_001513975.1). GTDB lineage: Bacteria > Actinomycetota > Actinomycetes > Streptomycetales > Streptomycetaceae > Streptomyces > Streptomyces curacoi. The sequence goes on along the minus strand of NZ_KQ947998.1, from coordinate 131,097 downwards.
CTGCCCGGGGCGCGGTGCGGCGCGCCCACGTCGACCGGCGGCAAGGTGCTCGTCGGTGTGCGCCCGGAGAAGATCTCCCTCACGCACGCGGACGAGGCGGGCGAGATCCCGGAGGGCCGCAACCGGATCACCGGCAAGATCGCCGACTCCTCCTTCATCGGCGTCTCCACGCAGTACGTCGTCGACAGCCCGGTCTGCCCCGACTTCGAGGTCTACGCCCAGAACATCGACCGCGATCCCCGGCTGGTGCCCGGCGCCGACGTCGTCCTGCACTGGAACCCGGCCCACACCTTCGGCCTGGACGCGGCTCAGGACATCGACGCCGGTGTCGACGAAGGGGCGGCCTCCTGATGTCGACGCTCACCGAGGCGCCACCGCCTCTGACCCCGACGGCCCCCGAGAAGAAGCCTCCGCGCAGACGCGGCCGGCTGGTGCCCTACTGGCTGCTCCTGCCCGGCATCCTCTGGCTGCTGGTCTTCTTCGCGCTGCCGATGATCTACCAGGCCTCCACGTCCGTGCAGACGGGCTCCCTGGAGGAGGGCTACAAGGTCACCTGGCACTTCGCCACCTACTGGGACGCCCTGTCCGAGTACTACCCGCAGTTCCTGCGCTCGGTGCTCTACGCGGGCTCGGCGACGATCCTGTGCCTGATCCTCGGCTACCCGCTCGCCTACCTCATCGCCTTCCGCGCGGGCCGCTGGCGGAATCTGATCATGATCCTGGTGATCGCGCCGTTCTTCACCAGCTTCCTGATCCGCACCCTCGCCTGGAAGACGATCCTCGCGGACGGCGGCCCGGTCGTCGGCGCCCTCAACACGCTGCATGTCCTGGACGTCACCGGCTGGCTCGGCATGACCGAGGGCGACCGCGTGCTGGCCACGCCGCTCGCGGTGGTGTGCGGTCTGACGTACAACTTCCTGCCGTTCATGATCCTGCCGCTCTACACCTCGCTGGAGCGCATCGACGGCAGGCTGCACGAGGCGGCGGGCGATCTGTACGCGAAGCCCTGGGTGACCTTCCGGAAGGTCACCTTCCCGCTGTCGATGCCGGGCGTCGTCTCCGGCACGCTGCTGACCTTCATCCCGGCCGCCGGTGACTACGTCAACGCCGATCTGCTCGGTTCCACCGACACCCGCATGGTCGGCAACGTCATCCAGTCGCAGTTCCTGCGCATTCTGGACTATCCGACGGCCGCTGCCCTCTCCTTCATCCTCATGGCCGCCATCCTCGTCATGGTGACGGTCTACATCCGCAAGTCCGGCACGGAGGATCTGGTTTAAATGACCTTCGTCAACTGGCTCAAGCGCAATCTCGTCGTCATCGCGGGACTGCTGACGCTCGCTTATCTCCTCCTGCCGAACATCGTCGTGACGGTCTTCTCCTTCAACCAGCCGAAGGGGCGCTTCAACTACGAGTGGCAGGAGTTCTCCACGGCCGCGTGGAAGGACCCGTGCGGCGTCTCCGATCTGTGCGGCTCGCTGTCGGTCAGCCTCCAGATCGCGTTCTGGGCGACGCTCGGCGCCACGCTCCTCGGCACGATGATCGCCTTCGCGCTGGTCCGCTACCGCTTCCGCGCGCGGGGCGCGGTGAACTCGCTGATCTTCCTGCCGATGGCGATGCCCGAGGTCGTCATGGCGGCCTCGCTGCTCACCCTGTTCCTCAACATGGGCGCGCAGCTGGGCTTCTGGACGGTCCTCATCGCCCACATCATGTTCTGCCTCAGCTTCGTCGTGACGGCGGTGAAGGCGCGCGTGATGTCGATGGACCCGAGGCTGGAGCAGGCCGCCCAGGACCTGTACGCCGGCCCGTTCCAGACGTTCCTCCGGGTCACCCTGCCGATCGCCGCCCCCGGAATCGCGGCGGGCGCGCTGCTCGCGTTCGCGCTCTCCTTCGACGATTTCATCATCACCAATTTCAACGCGGGCTCCACCGTCACCTTCCCGATGTTCGTCTGGGGTTCGGCACAGCGCGGCACGCCGGTCCAGATCAATGTCATCGGTACGGCCATGTTCGTCGTCGCCGTACTGCTCGTCCTGGCCTCCATGGTCATCGGAAACCGCAGAAACAAGCAGAAGGCATAAGCCCCTGTAGGGAGTTGAAATCATGGCCCCAAGCGCCATGAACAGTTGGACGAAGGCACTCTCTGAAGCCCAGCCGGTCCCGTACTGGCTGGACGACCCCGGCAGGCCCCGCCCCGAACCCGCCCTGACCACCGCCGAGACCTGTGACCTGCTGGTCGTCGGCGGCGGCTACAGCGGACTGTGGACCGCGCTCCTCGCCAAGGAGCGCGACCCGCAGCGGGACGTGGTGCTGCTCGAAGGCCGCGAGGTGGGCTGGGCCGCCTCGGGCCGCAACGGCGGCTTCTGCGCCGCCTCCCTCACCCACGGTCTGCCCAACGGGCTCACCCGCTGGCCGGACGAGATCCACAAGCTTCAGGAGCTGGGCGCCCGCAACCTCGACGAGATCGAGAAGGCGGTCGCCCGCTACTCCCTCGACTGCGACTTCGAGCGCACCGGCGAGATCGACGTCGCCACCGAGACCTACCAGGCGTGGGAACTGCGCGACTGGTACGAGGAGATGGAGCGCCGGGGCCTCGCCGACGGCATGGAGTTCCTCGACGCGGAAGCGGTGCGGGCACAGGTCGACTCACCGACGTTCGAGGCCGGCCTCTACGACCGCCGCGGCGTGGCCCTGGTCAACCCGGCCAAACTGGCGTGGGGCCTGAAGCGGGCGTGCCTGCGCCTCGGCGTCCGCCTCTACGAGCACACCCCCGCCCTCACCCTGAAGCCGTACGGCGCCGGGATGGCCGTACGCACCCCCTACGGCCAGGTCCGCGCCCGCAAGGTCGCCCTCGGCACGAACATCTTCCCGAGCCTGGTCAGGCGCGTGCGCGCCTACACCGTCCCCGTCTACGACTACGCCCTGATGACCGAGCCACTCACCGCGGACCAGCTCGCGTCGATCGGCTGGCAGAACCGCCAGGGCCTCGGCGACTCGGCGAACCAGTTCCACTACTTCCGCCTCTCCGCCGACAACCGCATCCTCTGGGGCGGCTACGACGCGATCTACCCGTACGGCGGCCGGGTCCGCGCCGAGTACGACGACCGCCCGGAGACGTACGCCAAGCTCGCCGGGCACTTCTTCACCTGCTTCCCGCAGCTGGAGGGCGTCCGCTTCAGCCACGCCTGGGGCGGCGCGATCGACACCTGCTCGCGCTTCTCGGCGTTCTTCGGCACGGCCCACCAGGGCAAGGTGGCGTACGCGGCCGGCTTCACGGGTCTCGGCGTCGGTGCGACCCGGTTCGGCGCGGACGTGATGCTGGACCTGCTGGCGGGGGAGCGCACCGAGCGCACCCAGCTCGCGATGGTCCGCAAGAAGCCGCTGCCCTTCCCGCCGGAGCCCTTCGCCTGGACCGGCATCGCGCTCACCAAGTGGTCGCTGGCCCGGGCCGATGCGCACGCCGGCCGCCGCAACCTGTGGCTGAGGACGATGGACAGGCTGGGCCTCGGCTTCGACAGCTGAATGTGACTCAGCTCACTTCGAATTGGTGGCGAAAACCCGCGTAATGCCCGACCGGTGACCTCCCTCTCCCTCGTGACGCGACCAGCGTCCAGTGAGAAAGGGAGGTCACCGTCATGACAGGGGCGAAGACGGCGGTCGAGTGGCTGGCATCCGCTGCTCCGGATCCCGAAGCCTGCCGCTGGGAGTGGGAGCGCAACCCCCTCGGGGTCGCGCTGCTGCCCGCCGGCAAGGCGTGGGACGTACTCATCCTGCCGGGCGAGCTCGGCTACCCGACCCTCGACGTCCTCACCCGCATCATCGATCAACTCGGCCCCGTCCTGGTCGACTTCGGCGACGCGCGCATGGGCTTCTTCGTGCCGCCCGGCACGGCCGCCCGCTGGCTCGGCACCGGCATCCGTACGGCCGGAGCCGGCACCTGGATCGTCGTGCCGTACCCGGGCCGCTCCACAGGGGGCATCCGCTGGCTGATCCCCCCGGACGGCACCGGCACCCTCACCGACCCCGCCCTCCTCGAACTCGCCATGCACGAGGCGGCGGCGGGACTGGCCCGGGAGGAGGAGAGCTAGCCTGCGGAAACCTTCGACGAGGGAGACTGGCCTGCACCAAACGCCGGGCAGCTCCACCCTCCGGTTCCCCCACCCCTGGAGGCACTTACGGTTCGCCCCAGCCCCCTCGCCCTCCTGACCACCGCGGCCCTGACCCGGCCCGGCGCCACCGCACGCTCGCCGGCCGCCCGTGCGGCGGACGCGGACCTCGCGAAGAACGGCGGTTTCGCGGCGGGCCGCGACGGAGACGTTCTTCGTCCAGCTCGGCCACCAGTGCTACGACACCGGCAAGTGGGGCGGCCAGACCTCAAGGGCAAGGGCCTGCCGCCCGGTCGGCCACGCGCCGCGCGACGACCTGACGCTCCTACCCGCCCAGGGCTGCGACTCGGGCCCGATCCTCAGCTTCGACCACCATCCCGAACAAGTCCTTCCCAGCGGGTCGTGCACCCCCCATGACACCTGGCCCACGCTGCGCGGCCCGATGGCGTGGTCGATCAACTCGGACCGGTTCGGCTTCCAGCAGGCCCCGTGGGCGTTCGGCGGCTGCTTCGGCTGAGGAGCAGCCAGAGCGAGGACAGGAGCACGCCGCAGAGGCACCAGCTGGCCGCGACGTCCAGGGGCCAGTGGTAGCCGCGGCGGATCAGGCCGAAGCCGACGGCCGCGTTGACGACCAGGCAGGCGATGAGGAGCTCGCGGCGGGCGTAGGCGGTGCGGAGCCAGGGGAGGAGGAGCAGGGTCGCGGAGCCGTAGGCGACGGTGGCCGTGGCGGTGTGGCCGGAGGGGAAGTAGCCGGTCGCCGGGGGCATGACCGGGGTGCCCGGGCGGTCGGTGAGTTCCTTGAGGGGGACGACCAGGGCCGGGACCAGTGCCATCAGCACGGCCGCCGCGGTGGCCGGCAGCCACCAGCGGTCTCTACCAATGCGGCGGGCCCGCCAGGCGACGTGAAGCAGGACTGCGGCGAGGACGGGGACCGCGACCTGGACATTGCCCAGGTCGGCGAGGAGTTCGGAGAAGCGGTCCGGGTGGATCAGGGCCCGGCTGACCCGCTCGTCCACACGCACGAGCGGCCCGTCCGCGACGACCTGCCAGGTGATCAGGGCGAAGAGGAGGGCCGGAAGACCGAGAAGGAGGAAGAGGGAGGTCGGCCGCCCCGGAACAGGGGGGGTAGTTCCGAGGCGGCCGTCCGGATCGGATCGTCGCACGCCCCGGGGGGTTTGGGGCGAGCGACTGTCCGATCGGTGAGGAGATCCGGAGCCGGAGGCCCCAGTTGTGTGCGCGAGGGCACGACCAGGTCGAAGCTGGGGAGGCCTCGGCCCGATGTCACCCAGAGTCCCCTCTGGGCGGGGTGTATCTCTCATCTGGTTAGAACCTACGACAGGGAGATGGCGTTAGACAGACGGAATCGCGTCCTGACATCCACCTCGCACACCTTCTTCACACGCTCTGACGACAGCCGCCCCAGCCCCGGAACCGAGGACGGTGTCAGGGCTGGGGCGCATGTGGTTCCCGGGACGGTCACCCGGTCCCTCACCAGTGGTTTTGCTGGGACCTCAGATGCGGGCGAACGCCTGCTCGATGATGTCGAGGCCCTCGTTCAGCAGCTCCTCGCCGATGACCAGCGGCGGCAGGAAGCGCAGCACATTGCCGTAGGTGCCACAGGTCAGGACCAGCAGGCCCTCCAAGTGGCAGGCCTTGGCCAGCGCGGCGGTCGCCTCCGGGTTCGGCTCCTTGGTCGTACGGTCCTTGACGAGCTCGATGGCGATCATCGCGCCCCGGCCCCGGATGTCACCGACGATGTCGAACTTCTCGGCCATGGCGGTGAGGCGGGCCTTCATGATCGCCTCGATGTTCTTCGCCTTGGTGTTGAGGTCGAGCTCCTTCATCGTCTCGATGGAGCCCAGCGCACCGGCACACGCGACCGGGTTGCCGCCGTAGGTGCCGCCCAGGCCACCGGCGTGCGCGGCGTCCATGATCTCGGCGCGGCCGGTCACGGCGGCGAGCGGCAGACCGCCCGCGATGCCCTTGGCGGTGGTGATCAGGTCCGGGACGATGCCCTCGTCCTCGCAGGCGAACCACTGGCCCGTACGGCAGAAGCCGGACTGGATCTCGTCCGCGACGAAGACGATGCCGTTGTCGGCGGCGAACTGACGGATGGCCGGCAGGAAGCCCTTGGCCGGCTCGATGAAGCCGCCCTCGCCGAGGACCGGCTCGATGAGGATCGCGGCGATGTTGTCCGCGCCGACCTGCTTCGACATCTGGTCGATGGCCTGCGCGGCGGCCTCCGGACCCGCGTTCTCCGGGCCGGTCGGCCAGCGGTAGCCGTACGCCACCGGCACCCGGTAGACCTCGGGCGCGAACGGGCCGAAGCCGTGCTTGTACGGCATGTTCTTGGCGGTCAGCGCCATGGTGAGGTTCGTACGGCCGTGGTAGCCGTGGTCGAACACGACGACGGCCTGGCGCTTGGTGTACGCGCGGGCGATCTTCACGGCGTTCTCGACGGCCTCGGCGCCGGAGTTGAACAGCGCCGACTTCTTGGCGTGGTCACCGGGGGTCAGCTCGGCCAGCGCCTCGGCGACGGCGACGTAGCCCTCGTACGGCGTGACCATGAAACAGGTGTGGGTGAAGTCGGCGAGCTGCGCGGTCGCCTTGCGTACGACGGCCTCGGCGGACGCGCCGACGGACGTCACCGCGATGCCCGAGCCGAAGTCGATGAGCCGGTTCCCGTCGACGTCCTCGATGATGCCGCCGCCCGCACGCGCCGTGAAGACGGGCAGCACGGAGCCCACGCCCTGCGCGACCGCGGCGGTACGGCGGGCCTGCAGCTCCTGCGACTTCGGGCCGGGGATGGCGGTGACGACGCGGCGCTCCTGCGGAAGTGCGCTCATGAGGGGCTCCTGGGATTGTGCGAGTGGGGGTTTTGCGGACGCTTGTCTTCTCTTTTCTCGCAGGCTAGGGCGGGGAGCGGGGGGTGGGCATGCTCCATGTGGGCGTTGTCAGCGGTTCCGGTTGTCCGTCGTGGACATAGCGACGCCGACGGGACGGGCGCCACCGGGGACGGAGACGACACAGGGCCCCTGCGCGGGCCCCGCCGGCCACAGCCGGGTCGCGTGCTCGTCGATGTACGTCCGGAACGGGCTCGGGGTCCATGCGTCCAGGGCAGTCCCCGACGATATCCGGAGCATCTCGGTCCGCTCTGTCGGCCACGTAAGCGGTGAACTCCCCATGTGGGCGCGTTAGATTGACTCGCTGACGGTGGACGGAACGGCTGGTCAGGGGAAGAGGGCGATGAACAGCGACGGGACGCAGGACGCGCGCGGTACGCATGCCACTCCTGTGCCGCGTCCGGCGGTGCCGCCGGAGGTCCTCACGGTGCCGCCACGGCCGACACAGGCCCCCGGCCAGCCGACTCCCTCGGGAATCGCTGGCTGGCTGAACGAGCCCCGTCCCGAGACCCGTACAGGCATTTGGCGTCTGGGTTATCGGCCGCCAGAGGGTGCGGATGAGCAGCAGCGGCTCAGCCCGATGACGATCGTCGGCATGGTGATCCCGGCGGTCGTCGGACTGATCATCTGGTCTTTCTGGCTGCGTGGTGCGATTCCCTACCAGTGGGCTCCCCTGCGGCTGGTCACACCGGACGACTGGTGGGAGCCCGCGACCGAGATCAATGCCAAGCCCGGTGGGTGGGGCATTGAGGCCTTCATCGCCTACCGGGGCGTCTCCTTCGCCCTGCTCGTCTGGGCCATGGCCCGTCTCGGTAGTTGGGGCCGGGTGTTCCGCTACTACTTCGCCCGCAAAACCCAGCCCCGGCGTGCCGCGCTCACTGCCATTTGGGCCCTCTTGGCGTTGGCGCTCGTGTTCCCCAGCGCGTTCCCCGGCGCATTCTGGGACCCCGTCCCGGTCGTCGACCCCCTCCTCAACCTGACCATCGCCCTCTCTCAGAGCTATGAACTGCTCCGGTCGCCGCTGTACGTCTACAGCCTGTACACGGCCATCACCCTCCTCGTGATCTGGCCCTTCGCCCGGATGGGCGACTGGCGGGCCTACGCAAAGGAGCGGCTCGCCCTCCGCCGCTCTACCGGCAGGAACGAGCCTGCGAGGCCAGCCCCCGTCCCCCCCGCCCAGTGGCCGGCCCTCCGCGACGCCGGGCAGCACCAAGCCGCCGACGTGCTCACCGCCGAGGTGCTCGCCGGGCGGATGAACGACGTCGACTGCGCCCGCATCGAGCACGGGTGGGCCAGGGCCCGGACCCAGGGCCGACTCGCCGACTTCACGGACACGGTGCTGCGTCAGGGTGCCGCCGCGTTCACCCACCCCTCCGGCGCCCGCGATTTGCACGGCCGCGCCGCTTGGCACGACCTGCTCACCGGACAGGTGCGCATCGGACAGTGGGCCGCCACCGAGCGCACCCCACCGGCCTACGGTGGCGTCGGCGCGGCCCTCGGACCAGAGACACTGGCCACCTCACTGCTGGTCGTCGGGCCGTCGGGCGCCGGCAAGACGCGGCATGTGATCGCCCCGGTGGCCGAGTCCCTCACGCTCCAGGCCCTCACCGGTAGGTGCGCGGTCGTCGTGGTGTGCGGCCGGGGCGCGGCGGTCGGTGCGGACTCGTCGTACGACGTCGTGGTGCGCGTCGGCGACGCCTCGTCCGTACATGACCTCGACCCGTACGCGGACGCCGACGACCCGGACGAGGCGGCCGGGTTCCTCGCCGAGGCGCTGGCCGGGGACCTCGACACCGTCGGCGCCGAGCGCGCCGCCACCGCCCTCGCCCAACTCCTGGGCCCCTACCGGGCCGCGTACGGCCGCTTCCCCGCCCTGCCCGTCCTGCGGGAGTTGCTGGAAGGGGACCCGGCGGCCCTCGCCGACCTGCGCGAGCGGCTGGCCGACGACCGGCACACGACGATGCGCCGAGAACTCGAGGCCCGTGTCCGGCAGACCGGCACAGCCGGTGACGCCGGTCCGGTGCTCGCCGGCCGGCTTGCCCTGCTGGACCGGCCCGCCTTCGCCGACTTCTTCGGCGCGGGCGGCGACACAATCCGCCCGTTCTCGCTGCGCGCCGTTGCCCACCACCCCCTGCGGGTTCGCATCGACCTGCCCGAGCGGGGGCACGAGGAGGCATCCCGCCTGATCGCACGTCTAGTGCTGGCCCAGTTCACCGCAGTCGTACGGGAAGGCTCCCGCGACCACTTCGTGGGCCTGGTCCTCGACGACGCCACGGGCACCGTCACCCCCGAATCGGTACGGCGGATCCAGCGGCTGCGTTCGCACAACGCCGGTGTCGTGCTGGCGCTGCGCACGGTCTCCGACGTCCCCGAGGCGCTCCATGGACCGTTGTACGGGGCTGTTGGCTGCCGGATGGCGCTGGCCGGAGTGACGACCTGGGACGGCGGTCGCTTCGCGGACGCCTGGGGCACCGAGTGGGTGGAGACCAAGGAAGTCGCCCAGCACACCGTGTTCGCCGATCAGCCCATGACCCGGGCCATGCACGCCCTGCGCAAGCTGGTGACCGGCAAGGCGGTGACCACGGAAGCCGTCACCGTCCGCCAGGTCGAACGGGAGCGGTGGTCGGCGTCCGAGCTGGCGCACGGGGTGCCGCCGGGGCATGCGGTGCTGTCGCTCACCAGCGTCAAGGGCGAGCACGCGCCGCCGTTGCTGGTGGACCTGCGGGGGTGACCGCGGCGTGCGGGCATGAGCTCACATGGTGACCGTACGGTGAGGCAGAATCGGCACAGGCCGTTCATACATGGCGGCCAAAAGATCACAGAGATCACACAAATGATCACCGTGATCACCGCGATCACGGAAATCACAGCGATCCCACCGATTTGAAGGCCTCATGCCCCCCACGCTCGCCTCGCTCGTCCACCACTCCGCGCTGAAGCTGACCGTGCGGGCGGGCGAGGACCGTCTGGATGTGCCCGTGCGCTGGGCGCACGTCAGCGAGCTCGCCGACCCCGTCCCCTATATGGAGGGCGGGGAGCTGCTGCTGATCACCGCGCTCAAGCTGGACGCGGAGAACCCCGAGGCGATGCGGCGCTATGTGCGGCGGCTGGTCGGCGCGGGCGTCGTCGGGCTCGGCTTCGCGGTCGGCGTCAACTACGAGGAGATCCCGCAGGCCCTGGTCGACGCGGCGCAGGAGGCGGGGCTGCCCTTGCTGGAGGTGCCGCGCCGCACTCCCTTCCTCGCCATCAGCAAGGCCGTGTCGGCGGCCATCGCGGCGGACCAGTACCGGGCGGTGACGGCCGGGTTCGCGGCGCAGCGCGAGCTGACCAAGCAGGCGCTGACCGCCGGGCCCGAAGGGCTGCTGGCCGCGCTGGCGGCGCAGGTGGACGGATGGGCGGCGCTGTACGACGCGTCCGGTGCCGTGGTCGCGACCGCGCCCGAGTGGGCGGGGCGGCGGGCGGCACGGCTCACGGCGGACGTGGAGCGGCTGCGGGAGCGGCCCGCGCCGGCGTCGTCCGTGGTGGGCGGGCCGGAGCACGAGGACCGGGTCGAGCTGCACACCCTGGGCACGGGGCGGCGGCCCCGGGCGGCGCTGGCCGTGGGGACGGCGGCGGCGCCGGGTACGGCGGAGCGGTACGCCGTCCACTCGGCGATCGCCCTGCTGACGCTGACGACCGAGCGGTCCCGGTCGCTGCACGCGGCCGAGCAACGGGTGGGCGCGGCGGTGCTGCGCATGCTGCTCGCCGGGGAACCGGATCATGCCCGGGCCGTGGCAGGGGACCTGTACGGCGACCTGCTGGACGCGCCCTTCCGGGTCGTCGTCGCCGAGGCGGGGTCGGTGTCGGCGGCGCGGGTGGTGGACTCCGGGGCGCGCGTGGCGCTCACCAAGCCGTCCGCCGCGGCGCTGGCCGCCGCCTCCGGCACGAACGGGGACCCGCTGGGCGCGCTCACCGAGATCGTGGAGTCCGCGGCGGCTCGGGCCGGCGAGGCGGTGCTCGTGGTGCCCGAGGGAGAGGGCGAGACGGCCCGCCTGGTGGTGCTCGCCGCGGACGGGGGCGCCGCGGTGGCGGCGTGTGCGCAGTACGCGGCGGCGCTGGAGGCGGCGCGGGCGGGGGAGCAGCACGCAGGCGCGGACGAGGACGAGCTGGTCGTGGGGCTGTCGGCACCGGCCGGGCCGATCGCCGCCGCGGCGGCGTACAAGCAGGCCGAACAGGCCCTGTCGGTGGCTCGGCGGCGCGGGCGGGTGTGCGTGGAGCACGAGCAGCTGGCCGCGGGGTCCGTGCTGCCGTTGCTCGCGGACGACGCGGTCAAGGCGTTCGCGGACGGGTTGCTGCGGGCCCTGCACGAGCATGATGCGACTGGGCGTGGCGATCTGGTGGCCTCCCTGCGGGCCTGGCTGTCGCGTCACGGCCAGTGGGACGCGGCGGCCGCGGATCTGGGGGTGCACCGGCACACGCTGCGGTATCGGATGCGGCGGGTGGAGGAGATCCTGGGGCGGTCGCTGGACGATGCCGATGTGCGGATGGAGCTGTGGCTCGCGCTGAAGGCGACGTCGGCCGAGTAGACACCGGTGATCGCGGGCGGGCGGGGCCGGGAGCCGAGCCCGACAGCTCCAGGGCGGTCAGGCGCGAGCCCGCGACCCGCGCCACCACCTCGCCAAACCGGAGTGCCTCCCGCACCCACCACTACACCTCGGACAAACACCCCTCCGCCCCCGCACCCCTACCGTGGACGACGACACAGCAGGACACCCCCAACGCGGAAGGGCCGGGAATCACATGACTTCCACCCACGCCTTCTGGCTCGCCGGCCGCCAGGTCACCGGCGAGGACACCTTCGACGTCACCTCCCCGTGGGACGGCCGGCTCGTCGGCAAGGTGAGCATGCCGAACGACGCCCAGGTCGAGGAGGCCGTGGCCGCCGCGTACGCCGTACGGGACGAGTTCGCCGCCACCCCGGCGCACGTCCGCGCCGCCGCCCTGGACCATGTGAGCCGTCGCCTCGTCGAGCGCACCGAGGAGATCGCCCAGCTGATCTCCGCCGAGAACGGCAAGCCCGTCAAGTGGGCCCGCGGGGAGGTCGGCCGTGCCGTGTCCGTCTTCCGGTTCGCGGCCGAGGAGGCCCGGCGGTTCAACGGCGGTGAGGCCCAGCGGCTCGACACCGACCTCGGCGGTCAGGGCCGTCTCGCCCTCACCCGGCGCTTCCCCAAGGGCGTCGTGCTGGGCATCGCGCCCTTCAACTTCCCGCTGAACCTGTGCGCCCACAAGATCGCCCCGGCCATCGCCGCCGGCGCGCCGATCATCCTGAAGCCCGCCCCGGCCACCCCGCTGTCCGGGCTCGTCATCGGTGAGCTGCTCGCCGAGACCGAGCTGCCGGCCGGCTCCTGGAGCATCCTCCCGGTGCCGAACGACCGTATGCCCGCGCTCGTCCAGGACCCGCGCCTGCCCGTGATCTCCTTCACCGGCTCCGAGAAGGTCGGCTACGCGATCATGGACTCCGTGCCGCGCAAGCACTGCACCCTGGAGCTGGGCGGCAACGGCGCGGCGGTCGTGCTCGCCGACTACGCCTCCGACGCGGACCTCGACTGGGCCGCGACCCGCATCGCCACGTTCTCCAACTACCAGGGCGGCCAGTCCTGCATCTCCGTCCAGCGGGTCATCGCGGACGCGTCCGTGTACGACCGGCTCCTGCCGCGCATCGTCGCCGCCGTCGAGGCCCAGGTCACCGGCGACCCGAGCGATGCCGCGACCGATGTCGGGCCGCTGGTCAGCGAGGACGCCGCCAAGCGCGTCGAGGCGTGGGTGGACGAGGCCGTGGCCGCCGGTGCCGCCCTCCTCACCGGCGGAAAGCGCGACGGCGCCTCCTACGCGCCGACCGTCCTCACCGACGTCCCGGCCGGCACCACGCTCGCCTGCGAGGAGGTCTTCGGACCCGTCCTCACCGTGCAGAAGGTCGACGGGGAGGCCGCCGCCTTCGCCGCCGTCAACGACTCCAAGTACGGCCTCCAGGCAGGCGTGTTCACCCACGACCTGCAGACCGCCTTCCGCGCCCACCGCGCCCTGGAGGTAGGTGGCGTCGTCATCGGCGACGTGCCCTCCTACCGTGCCGACCAGATGCCGTACGGCGGCGCCAAGCAGTCCGGTGTGGGCCGCGAGGGCGTGAAGTTCGCGATGGACGACTACACCTACGAGCGGGTGATGGTCCTCACCGGGCTCGCCCTCTGAGCGACCTCATGAGCAGACGGCCGGAGCCCGCTGTGCGGGGGCTCCGGCCGTTGTCGTACCAGATCACCAGGGGTGGCTAATGGGAACCATTTTCATGTACAGTCGTGGGTGACGCGAGATCGCCGTCCGAAGGGGCCCGGCACCGATGCCTTCCGGTGCCGGGCCCCTTCCTGCGCCGGCCTCTTCCGGACCCTCAACCGGAGAAGCCGACGTGCGCGAGCCGCAATGGGCCGCGCAGCCTGAGGCGGACGTCCCGGACGCCCTCGGCGATGATCTCGGCGCTCGCCGTCGAGTAGTCGTACGGACCCGCGTCCGGTGCCTGGGCCGTCAGTACGGCGAGCACCGGGCCCCCGTCCAGCGACACCTCGACCGTGCCCTCGCCGGCCACCGTCGCCGTGACCGCCGTGACGCCGTCCCCGAAGTCGCAGTCCCGGTAGACCAGCTCGCCCGACCCACCCTTGGCGGGCGTCACCGCGTCGCCCGACGTCTTCGTGCGGTCGACGATCTCGACGCCGCTCTGCTCGTCGAAGTCGGCGGCGGCCAGGCCGCGTCGCAGGACGGGGCGCGGTGCGGGGGCCTCGCCGTCCAGGATCACGGTCGTCCGCAGGCGGATGTCCTCGCTGGAGGCGCCGGCCAGCAGCTCGTACGGGCCCGGCTCGCGGCGTCGGTCGCCCTTTGCCACGTCCCAGAAGTCGAAGGCCGACAAGGGGACTTCGAAGCTCAGCTCCTTGTGCTCGCCCGGCTCCAGACGCACCCTGCCGTGCGCCACCAGCTCGCGGCGCGGGCGGGGCACCGTGGGCTCCACGGCGCGGGTGTAGAGCTGGGCGACCTCGTCGGCCGTCACATCGCCGGTGTTCGTGACCGTGAAGGAGACGTGCAGCGAGCCGTCGGCCGTACGGGTGCGCAAGTCGCCGTAGGCGAAGGTCGCGTAGGACAGGCCGTGGCCGAAGGGGAAGAGGGGCGTGCCTTCGAAGTAGAGGTACGTCTGGCGGCTGCCGATCACGTCGTAGTCGAGGAGGTCGGGCAGGTCGGCGTCGTCGGCGTACCAGGTCTGCGGGAGGCGGCCGGCGGGCGAGACGTCGCCCGCCAGGATCCGGGCCAGGGCGGTGCCGGCGGCCTGGCCGCCGTGGGCCGTCCAGAGCATCGCGGGAAGGGCCGCGTGGTCGACTGCGTACGGGTACGCCGACACCAGTGCCAGCACCGTGTCCGGGTTGGCCGCGCGGGCGGCGCGCAGGAGGCGCTCCTGGTGGGCGGGGAGGGCCAGGGTCGTGCGGTCCTCGGTCTCGCGGCCGTTGATGTGCGGGTCGTTGCCCGCGACCACCAGGACCACGTCGGCCCGGGCAGCGACCCTGGCCACCGCGTCCTCACCGGGCTCGGCGATGATCAGCTCGAAGATTTCCGGGTTCGCTTCGGCAACCCTGACGCCGTCGGCGGCGACTGAGACGTGGCGACCCGTACCGATGTGCCGCAGGAGGTGTCCGTTCTCATGGGGTTCCAGGCGGAACGTCTCCTGGACGACCCAGCCTCCGGGCTGGTCGGCGGAGGCGCGCACATAGCCGTCCCCGGCGACCGAGAGGTAGCGGCCGTCGGGGGTGCGCAGGGTCAGCACGCCCTCGCCCCAGTCGATGAGCGCGAGTTCGGTGCCGGTGGCGTCGGTGGTGAGCGGGGGAAGGTCCGTGCGGCCCGCGAGCAGCGCCGGGTCGAGGGCGCCCTCGGCGCCGCGCACCTCGTCTCCGGCGTCCGCCTCGGGGACGTGCAGGAAGGTTCCGGCCGAGGTCTTCAGCAGGACCCGGTCCACGCCCTCCGCGAACTCCACGCGCTCCGCGCCGAACCGCTCGTAGAGGCCCTCCAGCGGGGTCGAGCGGTGGATGAGCGTGCCGCTGTACCAGTCGAGCTTGCACTCGTCGGCGAGCAGGCCGACCACCGCGAGCCGGGTGTCCGGCGCGAGCGGCAGCAGACCGCCGCTGTTCTTCAGCAGGACGACCGCCTGCTCGGCGGCCTCCTGGGCGAGGGCGCGGTGGACCGGGGTGTCGAAGTCCCTGGTGAGCGCGTGCGGGTCGTACTCCGGGTCGAACTCGCCGAGCCGGAAGCGGACCGAGAGCTGGCGGCGGACCGCCGTGTCGATGTCCGACTCGGTCAGCAGCCCCCGCTCCAGGGCGCCGCGCACGCGTGCGGTGATCTTCGAGCTGTCCGTGCCGTGGTCGGTGAAGCTGTCGACGCCGGCCAGCAGCGCGGCGGCCGTCGCCTCCTCGTGGGTGTCGAAGTAGTGCTCGGAGTCGACCAGGTTGGAGGGCGCGCCCGCGTCCGAGCAGACCAGCAGGTCCTCGTCGGTCCAGGTGCGCAGGTGCTCGCGCAGATACGGGGAGACGTGGTTGGGGCGGCCGTTGACCAGGTTGTACGCCGGCATCACACCGGCCACGGCGCCCGCCTCGACCGTCTCGCGGAAGGCGCGCAGGTCGTACTCGTGCAGGACGCGCGGGCGGACCGAGGAGGACGTGACGTCGCGGCCCGTCTCGTTGTTGTGGGCCAGCCAGTGCTTCAGGACCGGCGCGGTGCGCCAGTACGTCGGGTGGTCGCCGCGCAGACCACGGGTGTAGGCGGTGGCGATCGCCGAGGTGAGCTTCGGATCCTCCGAGTAGCCCTCCTCGTTGCGGCCCCACAGGGGGTGGCGCAGCAGGTTGACGGTGGGGGACCACACGTTCAGGCCCACCCGGTCGTCGCGGGCGCGCATCGCCCGGGTCTCCTTGGACACTGCCTCGCCGACCCGTCGTACGAGATCGGTGTTCCAGGTCGCGCCCAGGCCCACCGCCTGCGGGAACACCGTTGCCGGACCCATCCACGCCACCCCGTGCAGTGCCTCCTGGCCGGTCCGGAAGGCCGGGATGCCCAGGCGCTCCACGGCGGGGGCGAACTGGTGCAGGAACGCGATCTTCTCGTCGAGGGTGAGCCGCGACAGAAGGTCGTCGATGCGCTTCGCGAACGGCAGTCGCTGATCGCGGAAAGGCGGCGTAGGCGGCGTTTGTGCGGTCACGTGGGGATCCCCTTGCGATGGAGCGGCGAGGCGCTTTCGAAGCGCTTCGATGCTCATTCGACTCGGGGGCGGGTGTCAAGAGACCCCGGCGCAACAACTCCGACTCCTGACCGTTATTTCAAGCGACATATGAGAGCGGTCGGTCGCTCGGTACCTCGGAGGAATCTTGGATACGACCCTTGTGCGCCCCCATGCCTTCACTTAACCTCGCAGCAACATCGAAGCGCTTCGACTAAGAGGTCCGCCCGCTTCAGGGGTGCGCGGTCCTCGGCATGGCTCGGAGCACCGCTTCAGCTCAGCCAGTTCCACTTAAGACACCGCAGCCGACGGCCCACCGCCGGGTGTCCAGGTGCGCCATGAAGGGTTGACGCAATGACGCCGAACGCCGCCTCCTCCGGACCCAGCCGGAGAAGCTTCCTCGCCTCCACGGCGGTCGCCACCGCAGCGGTGGCCGGTGGTATGCCGCTGCTCGCCGCCTGCGGCGGTTCGGAGAGCGGGTCGCGTGACGGGACCACGTCGGGCAAGGACGCCAAGAAGATCCTGCCGGCCTATGTGGCCAGCAACGTGGTGACGCCGGACATCCCGTCGAAGAACGGCTCCGCGATCGGCTTCACCAGCAAGCTGGACCTGGCCGACCTGAAGACCTCGGTCTCGAAGAAGCTCGGCAAGGGCGGCAAGGTCACCATCATGTCGCCGTTCTGGGGCTCGCCGCCGAAGCAGAACAACGCCTACTACACGGCGATGAACGAGCTGATCGGCGTCGACGTCGTCTGGCAGAACCAGGACGGCAACACCTACGACCAGAAGCTCGGCGCGGTCCTCGCCTCCAGCGACGTCCCCGACGTGGTGGTCGTCCCCGGCTGGAACATGGGCGGCAAGATACCCAGCGCCATCATCAGCAAGTTCGCCGACCTCGGGCCCTACCTCTCCGGGGACGCGGTCAAGGAGTACCCGAACCTCGCGGCGATCCCGACGGAGGCCTGGCAGCGCTCCATCTTCGGCGGCAAGCTGCGCGGCCTGCCGATGCCGGCCCCGTACGCTCCCTCCATGGTGCCCCTGTACCGGCAGGACATCTTCGAGGAGGAGGGCTACGAAGTCCCGAAGTCCTGCGACGAGTTCATGGCCCTGGCCAAGGAGATCACCAACGCCAAAGCCAAGCGGTGGGCCTGCCTGGACATGAAGTGGACCGCCTTCCAGGCATTCGGTGTGCTCTCGGGCGCCGAGAAGCCGCTCGGCTGGCATGTCGTCGACGGCAAGCTCGTCAACCGCATCGAGACCGAGGAGTTCCTCGAGGCGCTGGAGTGGTCCCGCAAGCTCTTCGCCGCCGGGGTCGTCCACCCCGACTCCAAGATGGGCAAGAACGCCCCCGACCCGGGCCCCAAGTTCGCGGCGGGCGAGTTCCTGATCTACCCGAACAACATCTCCCAGTGGTGGGGCCGCACCGCCGAACAGGCCACCCAGAACCCGGACTTCAAGATCTGGGGCATGGACGTCTGGGGCCACGACGGCGGCAACCCCACCCTGTGGGCCGACCAGCCCGCCGGCATCTTCGCCTTCGTCAACAAGAAGGCCTCCGAGTCGGTCATCCGCGACGCGCTGGCCGTCGCCAACGTCACCGCGGCGCCGTACGGCACCAAGGAGTACATGATGACCAACTACGGGGTCGAAGGCACCCACTACACCGTCAAGGACGGCGTCCCCACCAAGACCGACCAGGGCAACATCGACGTGATGAACGCCTACGTCATGGTCGCGGGCCCCGCCGCGACCATCGCGCACCCCGACTTCCCCGACGTCGCCAAGGGCCAGGTCGAGTGGCAGCAGCGGATGGGCGCCTTCGCCAAGAGGTCCTCCTTCTGGGGCATGCAGATCACCGAGCCCGCCCGGTACACCAACCTCTCCAACGACGTCGAGCAGCTGGAGGACGACATCGTCCGCGGCCGCAAGAAGATCAGTGACATGCAGCGGTTCGTCTCCGACTGGAAGAGCAAGGGCGGCGACGAGCTGCGCGACTGGTACCAGAAGATCCTCGACGAGAACGGCAGCGCGGCCAACTGATCCGGGGTTCGAGGCAAGGAGAACGCCGTGTCCCACAGCACGGTGCCTCGGAGCAGGGCCGAGGCGAAGAGCAAGACTGCGCGTGAGAAGACTCCGGTGGCGTCGGGCGGCGTCACCGGGGCCGAGGGGAAGCGGCCACCGGGGAAGCTGAGCCTCAAGGTCAGGTTCAGACGCGACCGGCTGCTGCTCCTGATGACGCTGCCGGCCCTCGTGCTGGTCCTGCTCTTCAACTACGTGCCGATCCTCGGCAACGTCGTCGCCTTCCAGGACTACGACCCCTACATCAGCGAGAACGGGGTCGTGTCCATCCTGAACAGCCCCTGGGTGGGTCTGGAGAACTTCCAGCGGATCTTCGAGGACTCGGCTTTCTGGGACGCCGTCCGGAACACGCTGGTGCTGTTCTTCCTCCAGCTCGTGCTGTACTTCCCGATCCCCATCCTGCTCGCGCTGCTGATCAACAGCGTGGTCAGGCCCCGGGTGCGGGCGGTCGCGCAGGCGGTCCTGTACCTGCCGCACTTCTTCTCCTGGGTGCTGGTCATCGCCGTCTTCCAGCAGATGTTCGGCGGCGCGGGAATGCTCTCGCAGCTGCTGCGGGAGAACGGCTACAACGGCCTCGACATCATGACCAACCCGGACACCTTCGCCTTCCTGGTCACCGCGCAGACCGTGTGGAAGGACGCCGGGTGGGGGATCATCGTCTTCCTCGCCGCTCTGGCCTCGGTCAGCCCCGACCTGTATGAGGCCGCCGCGATGGACGGCGCGGGCCGCTGGCGCCGGATGTGGCATGTCACGCTGCCGGCTCTGCGCCCGGTGATCGCTCTGCTGCTCGTGCTCCGCGTCGGTGACGCCCTCACCGTCGGCTTCGAGCAGATCCTGCTGCAACGTGACGCCGTCGGACCGGGTGCGGCGGAAGTCCTCGACACCTTCGTGTGGTGGAACGGCGTACGCAACCAGGACTTCAGCTACGCGGCAGCCGCCGGTCTGGTCAAGGGCGTCGTCAGCCTCGGCCTGGTCCTCGCCGCGAACAAGGTGGCCCATCTCATGGGCGAGCAGGGGGTGTACAAGAAGTGACCGCCGTCATCGACAAGCCTGTGCGTGAGCCCCGTCGGTGGGCGGCGCCACCGCGGCCGACGTGGGAGGAAGAGCCTTCCAAGGCCGGCCTCGCGGGCAAGGGTCTCGCCCTGTCACTGGCCTGCCTGGCGATCCTCTTCCCGCTGTGGATCGTCGTCGTCACCAGCCTCTCCTCGCGCAAGACCATCGACGAGGCCGGCGGGCTGGTGATGGTGCCCAAGGACATCACCTTCATCGCCTACCAGGAACTGCTCAGCGGCGGTCAGGTCACCCGCGCGACGGTCATCAGCATCCTCGTCACCCTGGTCGGCACGCTGTTCTCGATGACCGTGTCCGTGCTGTGTGCGTACGGGCTGTCCCGGAGCGGGTCGATGGGGCATCGGTGGATCCTGATGACGCTGCTGGCGACGATGTTCTTCAGCGCCGGTCTGATTCCTACGTATCTGCTGGTGCAGACGCTCGGGCTGACGGACACGTATCTCGCGTTGATCCTGCCGAGTGCGGTGAGTGTGTTCAACATCCTTGTGCTGCGCGGGTTCTTCATGGGGATCTCGCAGGAGCTCATCGACAGCGCGCGGATCGACGGGGCCGGTGACTTCCGGGTTCTGTGGCAGATCGTCATGCCGCTCTCGCGGGCGGTGCTTGCCGTCATCACGTTGTTCTACGCCGTCGGGTACTGGAGCGCCTGGTTCAACGCGTCGCTGTACTTGAACGACCAGGACATGATGCCGTTGCAGAACGTCATGATTCAGCTTGTGCAGAAGCAAGAGGCCCCAGTGGGGCTGGGGCAGGCCATCAAGACAGGGCAACTGTCGGGGTTGGCTGTCCAGATGGCCGTGATGGTCATGGCGCTGCTGCCTGTTGCGGTGCTCTCTCCCTTCGTCCAGAAGCATTTCAAGAAGGGCATGTTGACCGGCGCGGTGAAGGGCTGACGCCCTCGCAGGAAGGTCTCGCCGTAGGACTACCGGTTGTTTGCTGTCTGCGGCTTCGTTGTGGTTGGTCGCGCCCACGCGGCGGAGCCGCACATCGATACAGCCCCGCGCCCCTAGGTAGGTATCCGCACCCCCGCTTCAAGAACGAGGTATGTCATGCGCACGTCCCAGCCCAGTAGACGAGCCGTTCTCGCCGGGACCGCGGCCGCCGCCGCGCTCACCGGCCTTCCGTCCCTCGCGGGGCCGGCGTCCGCCGCGGAGCCCGCTGCCGCCGCCGGCCAGGCGTACCGCTGGCGCAGCGCCGTCATGGGCGGTACCGGTTTCATCACCGGCGTTCTCTTCCACCCCTCCGTCCGCGGCCTCGCCTACGCCCGCACCGACATCGGCGGCGCCTACCGCTGGGACGACCGCACCGCCGGCTGGGTCCCGCTGACCGACCATCTCGGCTGGGACGACTGGAACCTCCTCGGTGTCGAGGCCATGGCCGTCGACCCGGCCTACCCGAACCGCCTCTACCTCGCCCTCGGCACCTACTCCCAGTCCTGGGCCACCAACGGCGCCGTCCTGCGCTCCGACGACCGCGGCGCGACCTGGACCCGCACCGACCTCTCCGTCAAGCTCGGTGCCAACGAGGACGGGCGGGGCACGGGCGAGCGGCTGCTCGTCGATCCGCGGGACAGCAACGTCCTGTGGCTGGGCACCCGGCACGACGGACTGCTGAAGTCGACGGACCGCGGGGCCACCTGGGCCGCGGCTTCCGGATTCCCGGGTTCCCCGAGCGCCACCGGTCAGGGCGTCACCCTCCTCGTCGCCGCCGGACGCACCCTCTACGCAGGCTGGGGCGACAGCGACGGCAGTACGCCCAACCTGTTCCGCACCGTCGACGGCAGAACCTGGGAGGCCGTCCCCGGCCGGCCCTCCGGCACCGCCGCCAAGGTCCCGATCCGCGCCGCGTACGACCGGGGCACCAGCCACCTGTACGTGACCTACGCCAACGCGCCCGGCCCCAACGGCCAGTCCGACGGCAGCGTGCACAAGCTGTGCACCCTCAACGGGAAGTGGACCGAGGTCACGCCCGTGAAGCCGGGCGGGACCACAGCCGAGGGGTCCGCCGACACCTTCGGGTACGGCGGTGTCGCCGTGGACGCCCGCCGGCCCGGCACGCTCGTCGTCTCCACCAACAACCGCTGGGCGGCCGTCGACACGGTGTTCCGCAGCACCGACGGCGGCCGGACCTGGACCTCCCTGAAGGACACGGCCGTCTTCGACGTCTCCGAGACCCCCTACCTCAAGTGGGGCCAGGACAAGCCGAAGTTCGGCTGGTGGATCCAGGCCCTGGCCCTCGACCCGTACGACTCCCGGCACATCGTCTACGGCACCGGCGCCACCCTCTACGGCACCCGGGACCTGAAGAACTGGGCCCCGCAGATCCGCGGCCTGGAGGAGGCGTCCGTGCGCCAGCTGATCTCGCCCCCGGTGGGGGAGGCGCACCTGATCAGCGGCAACGGGGACATCGGCGTGATGTACCACGAGTCGCTCACGGCATCCCCCTCGCGCGGCATGGCGTCCAACCCCGTCTTCGGGTCGGCGACGGGACTCGCCCAGGCCGCCGCCAAGCCGGCGTACGTCGTCCGCACCGGCTGGGGCGACAACGGCAACGGCGCCTACTCGAACGACGGCGGGCAGACCTGGGCGCCCTTCAAGGCCCAGCCCTCCCTCGCCAAGGACGCGCCGGGGCCGATCGCCACCAACGCCGACGGCAGCGTGCTGCTCTGGGTGTTCGTGCACTGGGACGGCACGAAGTACCCCGCCCACCGCTCGGCGGACAACGGCGCCACCTGGTCCGAGGTCTCCTCCTACCCGAAGGGCGCCACACCGGTCGCCGACCCGGCCGACCCGACGCGCTTCTACGCGTACGACACCGACACGGGAACGCTGTACGCCAGCACCGACAGCGGGCGTTCCTTCGCCGCCCGGGCGACCGGACTGCCCTCCGGTGACACCCAGTTCGAGCTGGTCGCGGCGCCCGGACGCGCCGGCGACCTGTGGCTGAGCGTGAAGTGGAACGGGCTCTACCGGTCCACCGACGGCGGGGTGAGCTTCTCGAAGGTCGACAGCTGCTGGGCCTCGTACACCCTCGGCTTCGGCAAGGCCGCCGACGGCGCCGACTACCCGGCGATCTACATGGTCGGCTCCACCGAGACGATCACGGCCGTGTACCGCTCCGACGACGGGGCGAAGACCTGGGTGCGGATCAACGACGACCAGCACCAGTGGGGCTGGATCGGCGAGACGATCACCGGCGACCCGCGGATCCACGGGCGCGTGTACATCGCCACCAACGGGCGTGGCGTGCAGTACGGGGAGCCCGCCTGATGCCCGGCATGTCCGACGCCACCCGTGGCCGCATCCTCTTCGGCGGCGACTACAACCCCGAGCAGTGGCCCGAGGAGACCTGGCACGAGGACGTCCGGCTGATGAAGGAGGCCGGGGTCAACTCGGTCACCCTCGGCGTCTTCTCCTGGGCGAGGCTCGAACCGCGGCCGGGGGAGCGGAACTTCGGCTGGCTGGACCGGCTGATGGACCTGATGCACGACCACGGCATCGGCGTCGTCCTCGCCACGCCCACCTCGTCCCCGCCCCCGTGGCTGGGCCGGCTGCACCCAGAGACGCTCCCGCGCGACGAGGACGGCCGGACCGAGTGGTGGGGCTCCCGCCAGCACTTCTCCCACTCCAGCGCGGCCTACCGGCGCTACGCCGCCGCCATCACCGAGGACCTCGCCGCGCGCTACGGCGGCCACCCGGCCCTCAGGATGTGGCACATCAACAACGAGTACTGCACCTACGACTGGGGTGACGAGGCCGAGGCCGCCTTCCGCCGCTGGCTCCAGGAGAAGTACGGCACCCTCGACGCCCTCAACGAGGCCTGGGGAACCGCCTTCTGGAGTCAGGGCTACGGCGACTGGTACGAGGTCCTGCCGCCGCGCCGGGCGCACTACATGAAGAACCCCACCCAGGTGCTGGACTTCAAGCGGTTCACGTCCGACGCGCTGCTGGAGTGCTACCTCACCGAGCGTGACATCGTCGCCCGGCACAGCCCGGACATCCCGGTGACCACCAACTTCATGGCCCTGTGGCAGGGCCTGGACGCCTGGGCCTGGGCCGAGCGGGAGGACGTCGTCTCGATCGACGTCTACCCGGACCCGCGCGACCCGTTCGGCGGCCAGTTCGGGGCGCTGGTGCACGACATGACCCGCTCGCAGGCGCGTGGCGGTCCCTGGATGGTCATGGAGCAGGCCGCCGGGCCGGTCAACTGGCGCGGGGTCAACCACCCCAAGCCGGCCGGCCTCAACCGCCTCTGGTCCCTGCAGGCCGTGGCCCGCGGCGCCGACGCCGTCTGCTACTTCCAGTGGCGGCAGTCCCGGCAGGGCTGCGAGAAGTTCCACTCCGGGATGGTCAGCCACGCGGGGGAGCACGGCCGTACCTTCCAGGAGGTCAAGCGGATCGGTGCCGAACTCGCTGTCCTCAGCGAGAAGGTGACGGACACTCAGGTGGAGGCCGCCGAGGTCGCCGTGCTCCTCGACTGGAACGCCTGGTGGGCGAGCCGGCAGGACGGGCGGCTCTCCTTTGAGGCGGACTACCCACAGATCGTCCGCGCCTGGCACCGCGCCCTGTGGGAGGCGCACACCACCGTCGACTTCGCCCACCCCGAGCACGACCTGTCCGCGTACAAGCTGGTCGTCGTCCCGCAGCTGTACCTGATGACGGACACCGCCGTCGACCGCCTGGTCACCTATGCCGAGGGCGGCGGCACCCTCGTCGCGGGCTTCCAGACCGGCGTCGCCGACGAGGACGACCGGGTCCGCGCGGGCGGCATGGACGCCCGCCTGCGCGACCTCTTCGGCATCCGTGTGCTGCACGAGTGGTGGCCACTCGACGCGGGCGAGAAGGCCGATGTCGAGGGCTTCCACGGCACCCTGTGGTCCGAGGAGATCGAGGCGGCGGACGACGTGGACGCCGTGACGCCCTACAAGGGCGGCGAGTTGGACGGCCTGCCGGCGGTGCTGCGCAAGGGCCGCGCCTGGTACGTCTCCACCCTCCCCGAGCCGCACGCCCTGCGCACGCTGCTCGCCGACATCGCCGCCGAGGCGGGCGTACGACCGGCCCTCGCCGGGCTCCCGGCCGGGGTGGAGGCCGTACGCCGGGGCGGGCTGCTGTTCCTGCTCAACCACGGGCGCGACGGTGTCACCGTGCCGGTGCCCGGCCGCCACCGCGACCTGCTGACCGGCGCCGACGTCACCGACGGGGTGGAACTCGGCCGGTACGGGGTCGCCGTACTGGAGCGGGTGCCATGACCGGGCCCGTGCACGGCACCTGGGAGCCGGCCCCGGCGGCCCGCTGGGAGGACGCCTTCCTGAGCGGGAACGGCCGGCACGGCGTCATGGTGTTCGGCGATCCGAACGACGACCGCGTCATCGTCAACCACCACACCCTGGTCCGCCCCAACGGCGGCGAACACGCCCGTCCCCCCGCCCTCGCCGCCGAACTGGCCTCCCTCCAGGACCGGTTGCTGGCCGGGGACGTCACGGCGGCCGAGCGTTTCACCGACGGGCGGGACGTGCAGTGGGTGCAGCCCTTTCACCCCGCCTTCCGGATGGGACTGCGCCGCCCGGCCGCCGACACCTCCGGCTACCGCCGCGCCGTCGACTTCACCACCGGCGTCACCCACGCGGAGTGCGCGGGCTGGCGCAGCCGGGTCTTCGTCTCCCGCGCGGACGACGTCATCGTCCAGCAGGTCGAGGCGGACGACCTCGTCGTCACCCTCGACCACCGGCTCCCCGGCGCCCCCGCCGCACTCGTCGTCGGCCAGAGCATCGTCCGTGCCTGTGAAGGCGCCCTCCTCACCCTCCGCGTCCGCTACCCCGACAGCGACCGCGGCTACACCGGAATCACCCTGGTCGTGCCGACGGGCGGCCGTACCGCGCTCATCCCGCCGGGCGCACGCGTCACCGGGGCCGACTCCGTCCTCCTCCTGACCCGGGTCGTGCGGCACACCGGCGAACTGGACACGGCGGCCCATGCCGACGCCCTGCGTGACCTGCTCACCGAGTCCGGCACCTACTCCCACCTCCTGGACCGGCACACGCCTCTCCATCGCACCGCCTACGAGCGCGTGACCCTCGACCTGGCCGCCGACCCCGCCGAACGTGCCCTCCCCGGCTCGGAGTTGCTGAGCCGCCCGAAGAGCCCCGCCCTCCTGGAACGCCTCTTCGCGGCCGGCCGCTACCACCTGCTGTCCGCCTCCGGCATGCTCCCGCCCCGGCTCACCGGCCTGTGGACCGGCGACTGGAACACCGCGTGGTCGGGCGCGTTCACCACCGACGCCAACCTCAACCTCCAGACCGCGTCGGCCGCCGCGGCGGCGCTCCCGGAGGTCACCGAGGCCCACGCCGCCCTCATCCACGGCCAGGTCGACCACTGGCGCGACAACGCCCGCGCGATCTTCGGCACCCGTGGCGTGGTGGCCCCCGCCCACACCGACGGCGAGTCCGGGCACCTCTACCACTTCAGCCGCGAGTACCCGCTCCATCTGTGGACCGCCGGCGCCGACTGGCTCCTCAAGCCCCTCGTCGACCACGACGAGACCCGCGGCGAACAGGACCCGCGCACGGCCGCCGTCCTCGCCGAGGTCGCCCGGTTCTACGAGGACTTCCTCACCCGCACCGACGACGAGGGCAACCTGGTCGTCGTCCCGTCCTACTCGCCCGAGAACCGCCCCGCGAACGCGAGCTGGGGCACGGTCAACGCGGCCATGGACCTCTCGGCGGCCCGGCACGCGCTCCGCACCGCCGCCCGCTACCACCCGGAGCACGCCGACCGCTGGCGCGCCCTCGCCGACCGCCTCCCGCCGCACCGGATCAACGCCGACGGCGCCCTCGCCGAATGGGCCCGGCCCGGACTGGAGGACACCTACGACCACCGTCACCTCAGCCACCTCTACGGGGTCTGGCCGCTCGACGAGATCACCCCGTACGACACCCCGGACCTCGCGACGGCCGCCCACCGTGCCCTGGAACTGAGGGGCGCCGAGAACGACTCGGCGCACGGCCACCTCCACCACGCCCTGATCGCGGCCCGGCTCCGGGACGGCGAGCGCGTCGCCCACGCCCTCGACCAGGTACTGGACGGCGACTTCTTCCACGCCTCCCTGATGAGCGCGCACTACCCCAAACGCGACGTCTACAACGCCGACGCGGCCCACACCCTGCCCGCCGTACTGATCGAAACGCTCGTGCAGTCGACCTCGGACCGCCTGGTGCTCCTCCCCGCGCTGCCCGCTGCCCTCCCCCAGGGGCGGCTGCGCGGCGTGCGTACCCGGTTCGGAGCCGAGGTCGACCTCACCTGGAGCCCGAACCGAGCGACCGCGGTGATCCGCCCCACGCGCACCCACCGCGTCGAACTCCGGACTTCCTCCGGCGCCGAACCGCTCGACCTCGTCGCCGGAGAAGACCACGTCCTCCGCCTGGGGGAGTGGTAACCCCCCGCAATTCCCCCCACCCATGGAAAGGGACACCATGGCAAAGAGCACACTGCGCAAGATCACCATGGCCGTGCTGGCCCCGGCGATGGCCTTCGGCGCCACCGTCGGGCTCGCCTCCGCCCCCGCCTCCGCCGCCGTCTGGAACTCCTGCGACCAGTGGGGCAACACCAGCCTGAACGGCTACACGCTCTACAACAACATCTGGGGCTCCGGCGCCGGCAGCCAGTGCATCTGGGCCAACTCCGGCACCAACTGGGGCGTGTGGGCCAACCACCCCAACACCGGCGGCATCAAGTCGTACCCGAACGCCAAGAAGGTGGTCAACAAGACGATCACCTCGCTCGGCTCGCTCACCAGCAGCTACAACGTCACCGTCCCGTCGTCCGGCGCGTACAACACGTCGTACGACATCTGGGACACGGACTACGACTACGAGATCATGCTCTGGGTCAACTACAACGGAGCCGTCGGTCCGCTCGGCACCTCGCAGGGCAGCGTCACCCTCGGCGGCCACTCCTGGAACGTCTACAAGGGCAACAACGGCGCCAACGAGGTCTTCTCCTTCCTGCGGACCTCCGACTCCAGCTCCGGCACCGTCAACATCCTGCCGATCCTGAAGTGGATCAAGGACACCAAGGGCTGGATGGGCAACGAGACCATCGGCGACGTGCAGTTCGGCTACGAGATCACCTCGTCGTCCGGTGGTCTGGACTTCCGCACCAACAACCTGACGGTCAGCAGCAGCTGACCCGACAGACCGAGGTCAGCAGCTGACCCGACACCCGAGCCGGCACCGCCCTTCCCCGCGGCGCCGGCTCGGGCCGTATGCCTCAGCCGCCCGGCGTGAGACGGACCAGCAGGACACCGGGCGTCCGCGGCAGCGACACCCGCAGCCCGTCCCCGTCCCAGAGCGCCGAGCCCGCCGTCGCGGCGGACGGGTGCAGGATCTCCGCACGCGCCTCCCGGCCCGCCAAGTGCCCGACGGACAGGCGGAGTTCGCCCGCCCCACCGCGCCGCCACACCGAGAGGTACGACGGGCCGGCCGGCACCCGCATGCCCAGTGCCAGCCACTCGTCCGTCCACCCCGGCAGCCCGAGCGGCCAGAACGGCACGGCCCGCGCCAGCTCCCCGCGGATCGACTTGTACGTCTCCACCGCGTCCCTGACCAACCCCAGCTGGTGCGCCGACATCCGGTTCAGATGGCCGGACAGATGGATCCGGCCGAGCAGCGCCCCGCCCAGGGTGAAGGCGATCAGATCGTCGTCGAACTCCGGCTGGGGGTAGGCCCAGACCGCGCCCTGCTCGGGCGGGACGGCGGTCGGCGCGGCGGCGGCGATCGGCGGGTAGCGCAGCGGGTCCTGCTGGTCGCTGGTGGACTGGAGCTGGCTGACGGCCAGCGTGGCGCCGTCCATCCGCATACCGCCGGAGGCGCAGTTCTCGATCACCAGGTGGGGGTGGCGGTCCAGGACGTCCGCCAGCCAGTCCAGATACGCCCGCGCGTGGCCGAGCAGCCCGGCGCCCGGTGCGAGGTCGCCGGGGGCGCGGGTGCCCGGGTCGACCACGATGTTGTAGTCCAGCTTGAGATAGCCCACGCCCCAGTCGCCGACGATCCGGTCCACGGTCTTGTCGAGGTGCGCGCGGGCGGCCGGGTGCCGCAGATCGAGCTGGTGGCGGCCCTGCTCTGCCAGGCGCACGCCGTCCCGCTGGAAGAAGGCGTCCGGGGGGAGCGCGGCGGCGACCGGGCTGCGGACGCCGACGACCTCCGGCTCCAGCCACAGCCCCGGCACCATCCGGCGCTCCCGGATCCGGTCCAGGACCGCCCGAATGCCGCCGTCGGGGAAGCGGCGCGGTGAGGGCAGCCACTCCCCGACGCTGTCCCACCAGCCCTCGGTGTCGTCGTCGTACCAGCCGGAGTCGATGCAGAAGTACTCCGCGCCGGCCTCGGCGGCGGCGTCGATCAGGGGCAGCAGCTTCTCGGTCGTCGGGTCGCCCATGAGGGTGTTCATGTAGTCGTTGAAGACGACGGGGAGTGCGGTGTGGTCGGGGTGCGGGCGGCGCAGGGCGCGCCGGTACGAGGTCAGGGCGCCCATCGCGGCGTCGAACCCGGAGCCCAGCGCCAGCGCCGCCGGCACCGTGGCGCACTCCTCGCCCGGCGCGAGCCGGACCCGCCACTGGTGCTCGGCGTCCGTGGGGCCGTTCAGCGCGAGGTAGCTGCCGTGGGCGCGTTCGCCCAGGTCCCAGCGCCAGCCGGCCGGGGACTCGATCTGCCACAGCCAGGTCCGGCCGCCGTCCCGCTGGGTGAGCGCCCCCATCGCCAGATGGCCGTCGGTGGACCAGCTGCCGCGTCCGGTGACGACGAGGGCGGCCCGGCTGTCGTGCTGATGGGCGTCGACGTTGATGTCGGCGACGGCCCGGCGCAGCGGCTCGGACTGCCAACGGCACTCCGCGAGCCAGTCGTTGCGGGCCCGGTGCACGTCGAGGGCGTCCGGTGAGGGGAGGCCGCCGAGCAGGAGACTGCTGACCGACTGGACGACGAGGGGTTCGGTGCCGTCGTTGCGCAACCGCACCCGGGAGCGCAGCACGGCGATCCCGTCCGGCGAGGACAGCTCGGCGAACGCCGTCAGCCCGGTCGCCGGGTCGTGGAGTTCGACGGTCAGCCGCTCCCAGTCGCCGTGTCTCGCGGTGCGGTGGCCCCGATACGCCAGCCGCGCGCCGAAGGCCGTGCCGGTGAAGCGCGGGCCGGACCAGCCGCTGCCGTGGCCGAGGGCGGTCAACTCGACGAGAGGGAGGGCGGCTTCCGGGTCGGCGGGAGGGGTGCCGCCCAGCCGGACCAGCCGTGGCGTCCCGTCGGCGGCGACGGCGAACTCGCTCTCCAGGGCCGTATGCCCCCAAGTGAACGTCCTGTGGGTGCCGTTGAGATCCGCGTCCGCCAGACCGGTCAAGGTGCTTCCCCCTCGTGATCCCTCGTCACGTTCTCTTGACGAGCCCTGTGTGACCGGTCACAATCCTCGCATGAATGTGACCGGTCACACAAGGAGCCCGGCGAGCATCAGGGACGTCGCGGCCGCCGCCGGGGTCTCCTACCAGACCGTCTCCCGGGTGATCAACGGCCATCCGAGCGTCCGGCCGGCCACCCGGGAACGCGTGCTCGCCGCCATCGACGAGCTGGGCTTCCGGCGCAACACCGCCGCGCTCGCGCTGGCCAGCGGGCGCAGCCGGGCCGTGACCGTGCTCACCGCCAACACCACGCACTACGGCTACGCCTCCATCCTCCAGGGCGTCGAGGAGGCCGCCCGTGCCGCGTCCTACGCGGTCGGGATCAGCGTCCTGGAGTCGGCCGAGGAGGCCGCCGTCGCCGCCGAGGTGCGGCGCGCGGCGGACGCGGGCGGCGGGCTGATCGTGATCGCCTACGATCCGGCCGGTGTCGGGGCCCTGGCCGCCGTCCCCGCCGGGGTGCCGGTCGTCGGCGTGGTCGAGACCCCGGCGAGCCCGCCCTCCGGTGACCGACCCTGGGTGTGGACCGACGACCGCGAGGCCGCCTACGAGGCGACCCGCCATCTGCTCTCCCTCGGCCACGAGACCGTGCACTACGTCGCCATACCGTCCAGCACTCGGCGCACCAGCGCCCGCACCAGCGGCTGGCGGCAGGCCCTGAAGGAGGCCGGCGCCCCGCAGCCCCGGCCCGTGCAGGGCAGCTGGGGCCCGGCCGGCGGCCACGCGGCGGGCCTGAAGCTCGCGCGGGACCCCGCCGTCACCGCCATCCTGTGCGGCAACGACGACCTCGCCCTCGGCGTGCTGCGCGCCCTGCACGAGACCGGCCGCGCGGTGCCGGACGAGGTCAGCGTGGCCGGATTCGACGACGCCCCGCCCTCCGCCTATCTGACTCCGTCCCTGACCACGGTGCGCCTGGACTTCACCGGCCTCGGGCGGGCCGCGTTCGCCCTGTTGCACGGGGTGCTGGAGGAGTCCGCGCCGGTCGCCCCGCATCCCGTGTCCGTGCCGGAGCTGGTGGTGCGGGAGAGCTCGGGACGGGCGCCTGCCGGCCGCTGAACGGTTCTGCGAGTGGCCGCAGTTGTGAGGCCCCGCTTCTTGAAGGACCTGTTCCGGAAAGGGAACGTGATGACGAGAAGACCTCTTCCGGTGCCCTTTGGGCTGCACCGGCCTCGGGCGGGCCGCGTTCGCCCTGTTGCACGGGGTGCTGGAGGAGCCCGCGCCGGTCGCCCCGCATCCCGTGTCCGTGCCGGAGCTGGTGGTGCGGGAGAGCTCGGGCCGGGCGCCTGCCGGCCGCTGAACGGTCGTACGAGTGGCGGCAGTTGTCAGGGCTGCCTCCTGAAGGAACTCGGGTCGGTCGTCCGCATGAACACCCCTGTGAAGACAGCGCAGCTGTGAGTCCCGCTTTCTGAACCACCTGCTCCGAAAGGCACGTGATGAACAGAAGAGCTCTCCCCGCCCTGGCGCTGATATGCGCCGTCGGCCTCGCCGCCACGGCGTGCAGCGACCCCACCGCCGCGGACTCCGACTCCGGCACCGAGCGGACGGCGGTCGATCCGACCGCCCGCCTCGACGGGGTGAAGCTGACCATGTGGACCGCGCAGAACACGGTGAACGCGCCCAAGCAGGTCATCGACGCCTTCGAGAAGGCCACCGGCGCCAAGGTGGAGACCCAGGCCATCCCGGACCTGTACGAGCAGAACGTGCCGACCAAGCTGGCCTCCGGCGACCGTCCCGACCTGATGTTCTGGCAGCCGTCCATCTCCACGCTGCCGTTCATCCAGCCGAAGCAGAACCTCCTCACCCTCGACGGGGAACCGTGGGAGGCCAGGCTCGGCGACACCGAGAAGTCGCTCGGCATGATCGACGGCAAGCGGTACGCGGCGATCGTCACCAGCCCCGCCATGCTCGGCGTCTACTACAACAAGGACGTCTTCAAGCGGGCCGGGCTGAGCGAGAAGGACTTCCCGAAGTCGTACGACGAGCTGCTGGCCCTCGGCCACAAGGTCGTCGACAGCACGGACGCGGCCGGCTTCTACGAGGCCGGCGGCGACAAGTGGCCCCTTCAGTGGCAGATGCAGGTCCAGCTCACCGACCTCGACAAGCAGTGGTGGGACGGGCTCAACAAGAACCAGGAGAAGTGGACCGACCCCGTCGTCGTCGGGGCGATCAAGAAGTACAAGGAGAAGCTGCTCGACGCCGGGCTCGCCCAGAAGAACTACCGCACCGGCACCTTCACCGGTCAGGCCGACGCCCTGTGGAAGGGCGAGGCCGGCATGGTCCTCAACGTCACCTCCTTCCAGAGCCAGCTGCAGGCCAAGTACTCCAGCGCCGAGATCGACAAGAAGATCGGCTGGTTCCCCATCGCCAACTCCTCGGCCACCGGCATGTACTCGCCCGACCAGACCAACGGCGTGGTCGCCTTCAGAACCGGTGACGACAAGCGGCAGAACGCCGCCCGCCAGTTCCTCGCCTTCTGGCTCGGCCCGGATTACGCCGACTACATCAAGACGATGAAGATCCCGTCCGTGCAGCCGTCCGTGCCCACGCCCGACGGGCTACCGCAGACGTCCAAGGCCCAGGTCACGGCCCTGCCCACCGCCATCGGCGTCTTCCAGGCCAAGGCGATCGTCGCTCCGGACACCCACCTCTACCTCGCCGACATGATCTTCGGCAAGAAGAGCCCGCAGCAGGTCGCCCAGGCGATCCAGGACCAGTTCGCGCAGGTGGCCAAGGCCCAGGGCGCGCCCGGGTTCTGACCATGGCGGACACGGTCGTACGTACGCGCAAGCAGCCGTCCGCACCAGGCGCGCCCAAGGAGGTGGGGCGGCTGCCGCGCGCCGCCGTGCACCACCCCTGGTGGTTCGCGCTCCCCGCGATCGTCGTCTTCGCGGGCTTCTTCCTGGTGCCCAACCTGCTCAACTTCTACTACCCGTTCACCAACTGGTCCTCCTACCACGCGGACATCGCCTTCACCGGCCTGGACAACTTCAAGACCATCGCCGACGACGGCTCCCTGCTGCGCGCGATCCGCACGACCCTGCTGTACGCGCTGCTGGCCGCGCTGTTCCAGAACGGCTTCGGGCTGGTGCTGGCGCTGCTCCTTGAGGACGACAGCCGCTTCAACCGGTTCTTCCGGGCGGTCTTCTTCCTGCCGGTGCTCATCTCCGCGCTCGCCACCGGCTATGTCTTCCAGGCGCTGCTCGACCAGGACGGGGCCGTCAACGCCGTGCTGGGCACGGACGTTCCGTGGCTGGGCTCGCCGACCTGGACGCTCGTCGTGGTCACCCTCATCCACGGCTGGAAGTGGATGGGCCTGTCGATGCTGATCTACCTCGCCGGGCTCAAGGGCATCCCCGGCGAGATGCTGGAGGCCGCGAAGTGCGACGGCGCGGGGCCCTGGCGGACCTTCTGGTCGGTGCGCCGGCCGATGCTCGCGCCCGCGGTCACCTTCAACGTCACCACCGCGCTGATCGGCTCGATGAACACATTCGACATCGTGCAGGCCACCACGGGCGGCGGCCCCGCGGCCTCCACCGAGGTCTTCAACATCTACATGTTCCGGATCTTCGGACAGGGCCTGTACGCCCAGGCCTCCGCGATGAGCCTCGTCCTCTTCCTGGTCGTGGTCGCCGTAGCGATCCCGCTGGTCGTCGGCCTGCGGCGAAGGGAGCAGATGCTGTGACTCCCGTGTGGCGCTACGGCCGTCCGGCCCTCGTCCTGCTCCTCGCCGCCCTGGCCGTCGGCGTACCGCTGTGGCTGGTCGCGGTCACCTCCGCCAAGCCGCAGGCGGAGGCCATCAGACCCAACCTCGACCTGCCCCGGCACTGGCAGCCCGGCAGCAACTACCAGGACGCCGTCAGCCAGGGCGAGATGCTGCGCGGGTTCGTCAACTCGCTGCTCGTCGTGGTGCCTTCGGTGGTGCTGGTCCTGATCCTCGGGGCGGGCGCGGCCTGGGTCTTCGCCCGCCGCAAGTCGAAGCTGGTCTCGGCCGCGTACGCGCTGTGCATCAGCGGACTGCTGCTGCCGCCCGCCGTCATCACCATCGTGATGGAGCTGCGGCAGCTGGGGCTGGCGAACACCCGGCCCGGCATGATCGCCGTCTACACCGGCATGTACCTGTCGACGTCGATCTTCTTCATGACCGGCTTCATCCGTGCCATCCCCATGGAGCTGGAGGAGGCGGCACGGATGGACGGGGCGAAGCCGTCACGGATCTTCGTCCGGATCATCCTGCCGCTGCTCCGGCCTGTCATCGCCACCGCGACGATCATGGTGATGCTCTACGCCTGGAGCGACATCTTCTACGCGTTCTTCGTCCTCGGCGGCGGCGAGCGGGCCACTCTCCCGCTGAACCTCTACCAGGTCGCCGGCGCCCAGCTCTACCTCAACAACTGGCACCTCGTCTTCGCGTACGTCGTGGTGATGAGCCTGCCCATGGTCGCCGTGTTCCTCGTCGGCCAGCGAAAGATCGTGTCCGGAATCACCAGTGGAGCCGTCAAGTGACTGGAGGTCCAGCAGCGTGAGAACCCCCGCCCGCACGAGATCCCGCACCGCCTTGCTAGCAGCCGCACTCGGAGTAGCCGCCATGGCAGCCACCCTCCCCGCAGCCGGGTCCGCGACCGCCGCCGCGGACCCCCAGCGCCTCACCGTCGACCTCGCCGCCTCCGAGGGCCCGGTGATGCTCGGCGCCAACGGCGCGCTGTACGGGCTCGGCGACGACGGAGTGCCCGCCGACGCCGCGCTGGAGCCCCTCAAGATCACCAGCATCTCGCAGAAGCCGCAGGGGGGACTTCAGCACCCCAACGGTGACGCGCTCTCCGTCTCCAAGTCGTTCTTCCGCAACGGCGGCGGCGAGATCAACGTGATGATGCAGGACATCTACGCCAAGTGGCCGTACGAGGACCTCGGCATCGACGACTACCTCCCCAAGGTCGACAAGATCGCCAAGGAGGTGTCGGCCGACCCCGACAGCGACCGCTTCGTCTACATCCCGTTCAACGAGCCCGACCAGATCTGGTACAAGCTCGGCGTCTCCGACCAGGCGCAGTACGAGGCCAACCGCGACCGGTTCTTCAAGGACTGGAAGACGGTGTACCAGCGGATCCGCGCGACAGACCCCGATGCCCGGATCGCCGGGCCCAACGAAGCCGCGTACCACAGCCGCCTGTTGAAGGACTTCCTCGCCTTCGCCAAGCGCGAGAACGTGCTGCCGCAGATCATGACCTGGCACGAACTCGGCTCCGGCTCACTGCGGGACTTCCAGGCGCACTACGACAACTACCGCGCGCTCGAACGCGAGGCGGGCATCGCGCCCCTGAAGATCAACATCGACGAGTACGCCAACCGCCGCGACCTGTCCGTGCCCGGGCAGCTCGTGCAGTGGGTCTCGATGTTCGAGCGCAACAAGGTGTACGCCAACATGGCCTACTGGGATGCCGCCGGCAACATGAGCGGCCATGTGGTGCGTTCC
Source organism: Streptomyces curacoi (assembly GCF_001513975.1). Classification (GTDB taxonomy): domain Bacteria; phylum Actinomycetota; class Actinomycetes; order Streptomycetales; family Streptomycetaceae; genus Streptomyces; species Streptomyces curacoi. The sequence continues at coordinate 95,766 of NZ_KQ947998.1, read as the reverse complement.
GGCATCCCCAACGGCGGCTGGTGGTTCTTCCGCTGGTACGCCGGACTGACCGGCGACACCGTCAAGGTGACCCCGCCGCAGCCGAACGCCATCGACACCCTCCAGGGCCTCGCCTCCCTCGACACCTCCCGCCGCCAGGCCCAGGTCCTGCTCGGCGGTTCCGCCGGCGACTCGGACGTGGTGGTGCGCAACGTCGCCCGGTCCCTCTTCGGCCGCACGGTCACCGCGACCGTCGCCGAGGCCGCCTGGTCCGGCTACGAGGGACAGCACGCGACCCCGCGGGTGCTGGCCCGCACGAAGGTGAAGGTGGCGGCCGACGGTTCGGTGACCGTCCCGCTGCGCGGCATGGACAAGATGTCGGCGTACCGGATCGTCCTCACCCCCGGCGGCTCCGGCACCCCGACCGCCGCCTCCGTCCCGTGGACGGCGTCCTACGAGGCCGAGGACGCCGCCATCACCGACGGCAAGGTCTACACCCAGGGCACCGTCAGCAACGCCAACGGCTACGCGGCCTCCGGCACCAAGGACGTCGGCTCCCTCAACCAGGCCACCAGCAAGGTCGACTTCACGGTGACGGTGCCGAAGGACGGCACCTACGACCTGGCGATCCTCTACGGCAACCAGTCCGGCGCCCCGGCCACCCAGCGGCTGTCGATCGACGGCGCCGCCCCGCTCACGGTCAGCTACCCCTCCACCGAGAACTGGACCTACCGCGCCAAGAAGGACGTCACCGTCCGGCTCTCCGCCGGCACCCACCAACTGGCCCTCGCCAAGGGCGACCGCGAGGTCACCCTGGACCGTATCGACCTGATCGCACACGACGGTGAGCCCTCGGCGTCGTACGAGGCCACGCTGGCCGACATCAGCGGGAAGCCGTCGTACGACTACTCCTCCTCGGCCGGCGTGGGCACCGGCGCGCTCGTCCTGCGCTCCGGGGACAAGGCCGTCTTCGACGTCTACGCCCCGCGCGACGGCTACTACACGGTGGTGCCGCACGCCTCCGCGCCGGTGCGGCTGGCCCTGCACGGGGAGACGGTGACGGCGGCGCCCGGAAAGCCCCTGCGGCTGTACCTCGTGGCGGGCAACAACCGTCTCGCGCTGACGGCCCGGCACGCCTCCGTCGGCTCGCTGCACGTCTCGGGCGACGGCTCGACGCGCGGCACCCTCTCCTACGAGGGCGCCTCGGCCACCCTGGCGGGCGGGGCCCGGCTGGTGGACTCGGCCCACGCCTCCGCGGGCTCGTACATCGGCTGGCTCGGCAACAGCCCCTCCAGCACCGCCGAGTTCACCGTGGACGCGCCGAAGGCCGGGCGCTATGTGCTGGTCGTCCACTACGCGCACAATGACCGGCGCGACAACGGCCACGCCTACAACACCGACATCATGTCCCGTGCGGCGGACATCACGGTCGGCACGGCGGCGCCGCTGAAGGCCACCTTCAAGAACACCTGGAGCTGGGACGACTACTGGACGCTGGGCGTCCCGGTCGACCTGAAGAAGGGCGCCAACACGGTGACGTTCCGGAACGCGACCGCGTGGGCGCCGAACATCGACCGGATCGAACTCGGCCGCGTCGTCGGATAGCACACGGGCTGCCGGTGGGCCGGCCCCGCACTCGACCCGAGTGCGGGGCCGGCCCTTGCCGTCAGGCCCGGTCGACCTCGGCGCGCAGCGCGTTGTAGTCGGCGAAGGCGGTCTCGACGTCGGCGCGGGTCAGGCCGTAGCGGGACAGGTCGTAGCGGTGCGGGCGGCTTCCCCTGGGGCGGGCGACGACACCGGGGAGCCGGGCGGCGTCGGCGTCGGTCCAGCGGGCGCCGACGGCGGCGTAGAGCTTCGGGACGCCGGTGGCCGGGTCGGCGCCGAGCCAGGAGTACGGGACGTCCACCAGCGACTCACGGGGGAGGGCGGCACGGGCGGCGAGGCCACGCGCCATCGAGCGGCTCAGCGCGTCGAGCCAGGTGGCGCCGATGCCGTGCAGGTCCACGGGGCGGGTGCTGACGGCCATGCCGTGCTCGATCAGGCTGCAGAAGGAGGCCACGACGGTGACCGGGTCGCGGTGGGTCCACACGAGCGTGGCGTCGGGGAAGACGGTGAGCAGGGCGTCCAGGTTCTGGATGTGCATGGGGGACTTCAGCACCCAGCGGCGGCGGGGGCGGCCGTACTGCAGGACCTGGTAGACCTGCTTGAGGTGCCGGTAGTCGGGGACGAAGTCACGCTGGTAGTACCAGTCCGGGTACTGCGTGATCAGGGCCTGCGACAGTGGCATCTGGGCGTGCGGGAGGGCGAAGGTGCACTCCTCGGGGCCCTCGGCGACCATCGGGTGGATGTCGCGGAAGCGCGGGGCGAACAGGTTCGTGCCCCGCACCATCCGGCGTCCGGTCGCGATCGCCCTGCGCCGCTGCCGGGGTGAGGTGTCCAGGTCGGGCGTGAGCAGCTCCCACAGCAGGGGGCACCGGTGCTCGTCCGAGAGGGACAGCACGGCGTGCGCGAGCGTGGTGGCGGTGCGCGGCAGGCCCACCACGAACACCGGCCGCTCGATGGGCTCGCGCTCGATCGCCGGGTGCTCGGCGATCAGCCGCCGGATCCGGGCCCGGTTGGCGAGCTGCCCGCGGACGTGGGCCCGCGCGGACGCCCAGCCCACCGGCGTGAGGTTCTCCGCCCCGGCCCAGCAGCGCAGCAGGAACCGGAAGTCGTCGACGAACGACTCGTCGCGCTCCGCCTGCCCGGCGTCGGCGAGAAGCCGGTCGAAGACCTGGTCGGGGGTACGACGGGAGCCGAACGCCGGCCGCAGCAGCAGGTTGGCCAGGGCGAGGGGTAACGGGGTCGAGGGCACGGAGGTCGAGTTCCTTTCGACGGCGGGGCGGCTGTACACGTCAACTGGCTCAGCATGCCCGTGAGTTGACGGCCCTGCCCACCCCGGCGACTCGGCCGTCCCCCACGAGCGGCCCTTCGCACGGCGCCGGCACGGCGCGGTCGGCCCCCTCCCTCGCAGGGCCGACCGCACCCGACCGGTTCCCGGCCGCCGCCGCTACTCGGCGGCCGGGAGGATCGGCAGGCTCACGCCGTCCCGCAGGAACGCCGGGATGCGCTCCAGCGGGGCGTCGACCGTCACGGTCGTACCGCCCTCGTACGTCTCGCCGGTCCACGCGTCCGTCCAGCTCGCGCCCGCCGGCAGATACGTCGTCCGGGCCGTCGCGCCCGCCGTCAGCACCGGGGCCACCAGCAGGTCACGGCCGAAGAGGTAGGCGTCGTCGACCGTCCAGGCCGTCTGGTCCTCGGGGAACTCCAGGAACAGCGGGCGCATCACCGGCAGGCCCTCCTCGTGGGCCTCGCGCATGACCCGCAGGACGTACGGCTTCAGCCGCTCGCGCAGCCGCAGATACTCCGCCAGGATCGCGCCGGCCTCCTCGCCGTACGACCACACCTCGTTCGGGCCGCCGGTCATCTCCGGGCCGAGCGGCATGCCCGGGTCACGGAAGCCGTGCAGACGCATCAGCGGGGACAGCGCGCCGAACTGGAACCAGCGGACCATCACCTCGCGGTACGCCGGGTCGTCCGGGTCGCCGCCGTGGAAGCCGCCGATGTCCGTGTTCCACCACGGGATGCCGGACAGCGCCGTGTTGAGGCCGGCCGCGATCTGGCGGCGCAGGGTCGGGAAGTCGGTGCCGATGTCGCCGGACCACAGGGCGGAGCCGTAGCGCTGACTGCCCGCCCACGCCGAGCGGTTGAGGGTGACGATCTCCTCCTCGCCGCTCGCGCGCAGGCCCTCGTAGAAGGTGCGGGCGTTCTCCGCCGGATAGATGTTGCCGACCTCCAGGCCCGGACCCGCCCAGTAGCGCAGGTTCTCCTGGAAGCCCGGCTTCAGCTCCGGCTCGCAGGCGTCCAGCCAGAAGGCGGTGATGCCGTACGGGTCGAGGTAGTTCTCCTTCACCTTCGACCACACGAAGTCACGGGCGTCCGGGTTGGTCGCGTCGTAGAACGCCACCTGGACCGTCGACGCCACCTCCTTGTCCGGCCAGTCGGCGTGTGCCATCGGGCCGTACTGGGTGCCGATGAAGTAGCCGCGCTGCTCCATGACCGGGTGGTTCTCGGAGAGCGGGGAGACCGACGGCCAGACGGAGACGACGAGCTTGATGCCGAGCTCGTCCAGCTCGCGCACCATCGCCGCCGGGTCCGGCCACTCCTTCGGGTCGAACTTCCACTCGCCCAGATGCGTCCAGTGGAAGAAGTCGCAGACGATGGCGGAGATGGGCAGGCCCCGGCGCTTGTACTCCCGGGCCACGGCCATGAGTTCGTCCTGGGTGCGGTAGCGCAGCTTGCACTGCCAGAAACCGGCCGCCCACTCCGGGAGCATCGGCGTACGGCCGGTCACCGCGCTGTAGCGGCGCTGCCCGTCGGCCGGGGTGCCGGCGGTGATCCAGTAGTCGATCTGGCGGGCGGAGTCGGCGACCCACCGGGTGCCGTTGTGCGCGAGCTCCACGCGGCCGATCGCCGGGTTGTTCCACAGCAGGGTGTAGCCGCGACTGGAGGCCAGGACCGGGATGCCGACCTCCGAGTTGCGCTGGATAAGGTCCAGGACCAGGCCCTTCTGGTCCAGGCGGCCGTGCTGGTGCTGGCCGAGGCCGAACAGCTTCTCGTCGTCGTACGCGGCGAAGCGCTGCTCCAGGCGGTGGTAGCCGTTGCCGACGGCCGTGTAGAGGCGCGGGCCCGGCCACCAGAAGTGGGCGCGTTCCTCGGCGAGGATCTCGCCGCCGTCCGCGGTGCGCAGGAAGCGGATCAGGCCCTCGGCGTCGACCTCGACGGTCAGCGCGCCGACGGTCAGCACGCCCAGCCCGTCCTCGATCTTGACGGTGGACTCGGTCGCCGGAGCGGCCTCCACCAGAGCGCCGGGCAGTCCGTCGAGGACCGGCCCGCCGAGCCGGGCACGGACCCGGACCGCGTCCGGCCCCCACGGCTCGACACGTACGGTCTCCTGACGGCCGCTCCACTCCAGCGCGCCGTCCCGCTCGCGGAACGTGCCGACGGTCGGGGACGACTGCGCGAGGCTGACCGCGCCCGGCTGGGGCTGGTTTTCGGCAGGCTGATTCACGTGGGCGCTCCTGAGGGGGGCGGCGGGTGCAGACATGGCGGTGCCCGGGAGGGGCACGGTGAGGTGGTCCCGAGCGGGGCTCGGGGGAGTGGTCAGTGGGTGGCGGTCGGCGCCGGACCCGTGCTCGCCCGGACCGTCAACTCGGGTGCGATCAGCACGACTTCGTCACTGCCGCGCCCGTCGAGCTTGGCGGCCAGCTGCTCCACGGCGTGGCGGCCCATCTCCTGCGCGGGGATGGACACGGACGTCAGCCGCACCGAGGCCTGGGTGGCGACCTGGTCGGGGCAGATGGCGACCACCGACACGTCCTCGGGCACGGCACGGCCCTGCTGGCGCAGCAGCGCGAGCAGCGGCTCGACCGCCGACTCGTTCTGGACGACGAAGCCCGTGGTGCTCGGACGCTCGTCGAAGATCCGGGCGAGGGTGACGGCCATCGCGTCGTACCCGCCCTCGCACGGCCGGTGCAGCAGCCGCATCCCCAACTCCTGGGAACGCGCCCGCAGCCCGTCCAGCGTGCGCTCGGCGAAACCGGTGTGCCGCTCGTAGACGGCCGGGGCCTCTCCTATGACAGCGATGTCCCGGTGTCCCAGCATCGCCAGATGCTCCACGCACAGCGCACCGGTCGCCTTGAAGTCGAGGTCGACGCAGGTCAGCCCGGCGGTGTCGGCGGGCAGCCCGATCAACACGGACGGCTGGTCGGTGCCGCGCAGCAGGGGCAGCCGCTCGTCGTCCAGCTGGACGTCCATCAGGATCATCGCGTCGGCGAGCCCGCTGCCGGTGACGCGGCGCACCGCGTCGGGACCCTCCTCGCCGGTCAGCAGCAGGACGTCGTAGCCGTGCGTACGGGCCGTGGTGGCCACCGCGATGGCGATCTCCATCATCACCGGCACATACATGTCGGTGCGCAGCGGGATCATCAGCGCGATGATGTTCGACCTGCTGCTGGCCAGGGCGCGGGCGCCCGCGTTCGGGTGGTAGCCGAGCTCGCGGATGCTCTGCTCGACCCGCTGCCGGGTGGTCGCGGAGATGGACCGCTTGCCGCTGAGGACATAGCTCACCGTGCTCGCCGAGACTCCGGCGTGCTGGGCGACCTCGGCGAGGGTGACCATCCAGCTCTCCAAGCGGTGTGAAGCGCTTCGACAGTGCGCATGACGTACAGGGGCAGGTGTGAGGGTGGTTCGACACTAGCTCTGGCGCGCGTGGGTGTCCATAGGTTGTCGAAGCGCTTCGACAGCTTTTCTCGTACGAGGGTGTCGGCGCCGTGGGGGGCAACCTCCCGCCGGGTCGGCGGCCACTGAGAGGGCGTACCTGCACCGTCCCCGGAAGGACCCCCCGATGCAACACCGCCGCCCCCGCCTGTCCAAGAAGGCGAAGACCCTCAGCGCCTCGGTGGTCGCCCTCGCGGCCGCCGCCGGTGTCACCGTCGCCCAGGCGGGCGAGTCGAGCAAGAAGTGCGCGGCCTTCGACACCATCACGCTCGGCAAGTACTACGTGAACAACAACCTCTGGAACGAGGGCAAGTTCACCGGCACCCAGTGCGTCTGGGACAACTCCCGGTCGGGCTCGACGATCTCCTGGGGGACGGACTACAGCCTGGCCAACAGCGGCACCGGCAAGGACCACGACGTGAAGACGTACGCCTCCACCGTCCTCGGCTGGCACTGGGGCTTCAAGGTCGACAAGGCGCAGACCGGGCTGCCGATCCGCGTCGGCGACCGCAAGCCGGTCAGGACGAGCTGGGAGTTCTCGGTCAGCTCCGACCCCGGCACCATGAACGTCGCCTACGACCTGTGGCTGCATACCAAGAACACCGCGGACTGGCAGGACCGGCCCAGCGACGAGATCATGATCTGGCTCAACCGCCAGGGCGGCGCCGGCCCACTCGGCACCAAGTACGGCAGCGTCAGCCTCGGCGGCGCGATGTGGGACATCTACGAGGGCGACATCGGCTGGAAGGTCCACTCCTTCGTCCGCCGCAGCAACACCACCAAGGCCACCCTCGACCTCGACGACTTCACCCAGGCACTCGTCCGGCGCAACCTGCTCGGCAACGACAAATACGTCTCCGGCATCGAGGCCGGCACCGAGGTCTTCAAGGGCACCGGCCGCCTCGACACCAAGGCGTACTCCGTCGACATCGGCTGAACGGCTGCACGCAGGGTGGTGGGGTGGCCCGGAATCGGGTACATACGATCGGGTAGCACCCGTCGGTAACCATACGGCCCAAGATCCCGATTCGCGGCGAGGTGAGCCTCATGTCCGCAGCACCCACCAAACCCACTGTCAGTGAGCGTGAGGCCCGCCAGGTGGCGGAGGCCGCCCGGCAACAGGAATGGCGCAAGCCCAGCTTCGCCAAGGAACTGTTCCTCGGCCGCTTCCGCCTCGACCTCATCCACCCCCACCCGATGCCGACCGACGAGGCCGCCCAGCGCGGCGAGGAGTTCCTCGCCAAGCTGCGCGACTTCGTCGAGACGAAGGTCGACGGCGCCCTGATCGAGCGCGAGTCGCGCATCCCCGACGACGTGATCAACGGGCTCAAGGAGCTCGGCGCCTTCGGCATGAAGATCGACACCAAGTACGGCGGGCTCGGCCTCGGCCAGGTGTACTACAACAAGGCCCTCGCCCTGGCCGGCTCGGCGTCCCCGGCGATCGGCGTGCTGCTCTCCGCCCATCAGTCGATCGGCGTACCGCAGCCGCTCAAGCTGTTCGGCACCCCCGAGCAGAAGGAGCGCTTCCTGCCGCGCTGCGCCCGCACCGACATCAGCGCCTTCCTGCTGACCGAGCCCGACGTGGGCTCCGACCCGGCACGCCTGGCCACCTCCGCCGTACCGGACGGGGACGACTACATCCTCGACGGGGTCAAGCTGTGGACGACCAACGGCGTGGTCGCCGACCTCCTCGTCGTCATGGCCCGCGTGCCCAAGTCCGAGGGCCACAAGGGCGGCATCACGGCCTTCGTCGTGGAGACCAACTCGCCCGGCATCACGGTCGAGAACCGCAACGCCTTCATGGGCCTGCGCGGCATCGAGAACGGCGTCACCCGCTTCCATCAGGTCCGCGTCCCCGCCGCCAACCGCATCGGCCCCGAGGGCGCCGGTCTGAAGATCGCGCTCACCACGCTGAACACCGGGCGCCTGTCCCTGCCCGCGTCCTGCGTCGCCGCCGGCAAGTGGTGCCTGAAGATCGCCCGCGAGTGGTCGGCGGCACGTGAGCAGTGGGGCAAGCCGATCGCCCACCACGAGGCCGTCGGCTCGAAGATCTCCTTCATCGCGGCCACCACCTTCGCCCTGGAGGCCGTCACCGACCTGGCCTCCCAGATGGCCGACGAGGACCGCAACGACATCCGCATCGAGGGCGCGCTGGCCAAGCTGTACGCCTCCGAGATGGCCTGGCTCATCGCCGACGAACTCGTCCAGATCCGCGGCGGCCGAGGCTTCGAGACCGCCGAGTCCCTGCGGGCCCGCGGCGAGCGCGCGGTCCCCGCCGAGCAGGTCCTGCGCGACCTGCGCATCAACCGCATCTTCGAGGGCTCCACGGAGATCATGCACCTCCTCATCGCCCGCGAGGCCGTCGACGCCCACCTGTCGGTCGCCGGCGACCTCATCGACCCCGAGAAGTCCCTCCAGGACAAGGCGAAGGCGGGCGCGAACGCCGGCGTCTTCTACGCCAAGTGGCTGCCGAAGCTGGTCGCGGGCCAGGGGCAACTCCCGTACACCTTCGGCGAGTTCAAGCGCGAGGTCGACCTCTCCGCCCACCTGCGCTACGTCGAGCGCACCTCCCGCAAACTCGCCCGCTCCACCTTCTACGGCATGTCCCGCTGGCAGGGCCGCATGGAGACCAAACAGGGTTTCCTGGGCCGCATCGTCGACATCGGCGCCGAACTGTTCGCCATGAGCGCGGCCTGCGTCCGCGCCGAGCACCTGCGCAGCCGGGGCGAGCACGGCCGCGAGGCCTACCAGCTCGCCGACGCCTTCTGCCGCCAGTCCCGCCTGCGGATCGAGGAACTCTTCGGCCGCCTGTGGTCCAACACCGACGACCTCGACCGCAAGGTCGTCAAGGGCGTGATGTCCGGCACGTACGAGTGGCTGGAACAGGGCATCGTCGACCCGTCGGACGACGGCGCCCCGTGGATCGCGGACGCCACGCCCGGCCCGAGCGCACGGGAGAACGTGCACCGCCCGATCAGGTGACCGACCTGGTGAGGGGTCACTGCCCGCAGCGCCCCCTCACCATCCTGTTACCCGCCCGACGGGGACGCCCTGTCCTTCCCGACAGCCGTTACGGCCACAATGGAGGGATGAGCGACAGTCCAGCCCCCCTCGCCGACCCCCACCTCGTCTACGACCCCGTGGCGGGCGACGGCCCCAAGGACGTGGTGATCCTCGGCTCCACCGGCTCGATCGGCACCCAGGCCATCGACCTGGTGCTGCGCAATCCCGACCGGTTCCGGGTCACCGCCCTCTCCGCCAACGGCGGCCGGGTCGCCCTCCTCGCCGAGCAGGCGTACCGGCTGAAGGCGCGGACCGTCGCCGTCGCCCGCAAGGACGTCATACCGGCGCTGCGGGAGGCCCTGCGGGCCCAGTACGGCGCGGGGGAGCCGCTCCCCGAGATCCTCGCCGGCCCGGACGCGGCCACCCAGGTCGCCGCCTCCGACTGCCACACCGTCCTGAACGGCATCACCGGCTCCATCGGCCTCGCCCCCACCCTCGCCGCGCTGGAGGCCGGGCGCACCCTCGCGCTCGCCAACAAGGAGTCCCTCATCGTCGGCGGCCCGCTGGTTAAGGCGCTCGCCAAGCCCGGCCAGATCATCCCGGTCGACTCCGAGCACGCCGCCCTGTTCCAGGCGCTGGCCTCCGGCACGCGCGCGGACGTGCGCAAGCTCGTCGTCACGGCGTCCGGCGGACCCTTCCGCGGCCGGACGAAGGCCGAGCTGGCGCAGGTGACGGTCGAGGACGCCCTCGCCCACCCCACCTGGGCCATGGGCCCGGTCATCACGATCAACTCCGCGACCCTCGTCAACAAGGGCCTGGAGGTCATCGAGGCGCACCTGCTCTACGACATTTCCTTCGACCGCATTGAGGTGGTCGTGCATCCCCAGTCGTATGTTCACTCGATGGTTGAGTTCACCGACGGATCCACGATCGCCCAGGCGACGCCCCCCGACATGCGCGGCCCGATCGCCATCGGCCTCGGCTGGCCGGAGCGCGTCCCGGACGCCGCGCCCAGCTTCGACTGGAGCAAGGCGTCCACCTGGGAGTTCTTCCCGCTCGACAACGACGCGTTCCCGTCGGTCAACCTGGCGCGGCACGTCGGCGAGCTCGCGGGCACCGCACCCGCGGTGTTCAATGCGGCCAATGAGGAGTGCGTGGAGGCCTTCCGGGCCGGCGCGCTGCCGTTCAACGGGATCATGGAGACCGTGACGCGCGTGGTGGAGGAGCACGGCACCCCGCCCACGGGAACCTCGCTCACCGTCGCGGACGTCCTCGAAGCGGAGACCTGGGCCCGTGGGCGCGCCCGGGAACTGGCGGCACACACGGCGGAGGCCCGTGCATGACGACCCTGATGTTCATCCTCGGCATAGTGCTGTTCGCGGTCGGGCTGCTCTTCTCGATCGCATGGCACGAGCTGGGCCACCTGTCCACGGCCAAGCTGTTCGGCATCCGGGTGCCGCAGTACATGGTCGGCTTCGGGCCGACCATCTGGTCGCGGAAGAAGGGCGAGACCGAGTACGGCATCAAGGCGATCCCGTTCGGTGGCTACATCCGCATGATCGGCATGTTCCCGCCCGGCCCCGACGGACGCCTGGAGGCCCGCTCCACCTCGCCCTGGCGCGGCATGATCGAGGACGCCCGCTCGGCCGCGTTCGAGGAGCTCAGGCCGGGTGACGAGACCCGCCTGTTCTACACGCGCAAGCCCTGGAAGCGCGTGATCGTGATGTTCGCGGGCCCCTTCATGAACCTGGTCCTCGCCTTCGGCCTGTTCCTCACCGTGCTGATGGGCTTCGGCATACAGCAGCAGACCACCACCGTCAGCTCCGTCTCCCCGTGCGTCATCGCGCAGACCGAGAAGCGCGAGGAGTGCAAGGCGTCCGACGACAAGTCCCCGGCCGCTGCCGCGGGCATGAAGGCCGGCGACAAGATCGTCTCCTTCGGCGGGGTACGGACCGAGGACTGGAACACCCTCTCCGACCTCATCCGCGACAGCGCCGGCAAGGAGGTGCCGATCGTCGTCGACCGCAAGGGCGAGCAGCTCACCCTGCACGCGAAGATCGCCACCAACTGGGTCGTGAAGAAGGACTCCAGCGGAGCGTACGTCGAGGGCAAGTACGTCCAGGCCGGCTTCCTCGGCTTCAGCTCGGCCACCGGCGTCGTCAAACAGGACTTCGGCGACTCGGTGACCTGGATGACCGACCGGGTCGGCGACGCCGTCGACTCCCTGGTGGCCCTGCCCTCCAAGATCCCCGCGCTGTGGGACGCCGCCTTCGGCGACGGCCCGCGCGAGCCGGACTCCCCGATGGGCATCGTCGGCGCGGCGAGGGTGAGCGGTGAGATCGCGACCCTCGACATCCCGGCCTCGCAACAGCTGGCCACCTTCGTGTTCCTGCTGGCCGGCTTCAACCTCTCCCTGTTCCTGTTCAACATGCTCCCGCTGCTGCCGCTCGACGGCGGCCATATCGCGGGCGCCCTGTGGGAGTCGCTGCGCCGCAACACGGCCAAGGTGCTGCGCCGCCCGGACCCCGGTCCGTTCGACGTGGCGAAGCTGATGCCGGTGGCTTACGTGGTCGCCGGGATCTTCATCTGCTTCACGCTGCTCGTGCTCGTCGCAGACGTGGTCAACCCAGTCAGAATCTCCTAGCCATACGGCCTTCGAGGCGGCCTGGGATCCTCTGTCCCGGGCCGCCTTCCATTGAGTGGGTCTACGGACCGATGGGAGTCCCCCCGCCGAGTGCATTCGAGGTGGGGGAGTGCTGGGGCCCGCGCCCGTGCCGTAATCTCGAAGCCTGGAGCCCGCTGCTGACGGGACCGGACCTTGATCCACGACTTGGGGTTGCACAGCAGATGACTGCGATTTCTCTCGGCATGCCGTCCGTTCCGACCAAGCTCGCCGAGCGCCGGAAGAGCCGGCAGATCCAGGTCGGCACCGTGGCGGTCGGCGGGGACGCGCCGATCTCGGTCCAGTCGATGACGACGACCCGTACGTCCGACATCGGCGCCACCCTGCAGCAGATCGCCGAGCTCACCGCCTCGGGCTGCCAGATCGTGCGCGTGGCCTGCCCGACCCAGGACGACGCCGACGCCCTCGCGACCATCGCCCGCAAGTCGCAGATCCCGGTGATCGCGGACATCCACTTCCAGCCCAAGTACGTCTTCGCCGCCATCGAGGCCGGCTGCGCCGCGGTCCGCGTCAACCCCGGCAACATCAAGCAGTTCGACGACAAGGTCAAGGAGATCGCGCGGGCCGCCAAGGACCACGGCACCCCGATCCGCATCGGCGTCAACGCCGGCTCCCTCGACAGGCGCCTGCTGCAGAAGTACGGCAAGGCCACCCCCGAGGCCCTGGTCGAGAGCGCCCTGTGGGAAGCCTCCCTCTTCGAGGAGCACGACTTCCGCGACATCAAGATCTCGGTCAAGCACAACGACCCGGTCGTGATGATCGAGGCCTACCGCCAGCTCGCCGCCCAGTGCGACTACCCCCTCCACCTCGGCGTGACCGAGGCCGGTCCCGCCTTCCAGGGCACGATCAAGTCGGCCGTCGCCTTCGGCGCCCTGCTCTCCCAGGGCATCGGCGACACGATCCGCGTCTCCCTCTCGGCCCCGCCGGTCGAGGAGGTCAAGGTCGGCAACCAGATCCTGGAGTCCCTGAACCTCAAGCAGCGCGGCCTGGAGATCGTCTCCTGCCCGTCCTGCGGCCGCGCCCAGGTCGACGTCTACAAGCTGGCCGAAGAGGTCACCGCCGGCCTGACCGGCATGGAGGTTCCCCTCCGAGTCGCCGTCATGGGCTGCGTGGTCAACGGCCCCGGCGAGGCCCGCGAAGCCGACCTCGGCGTCGCCTCCGGCAACGGCAAGGGCCAGATCTTCGTCAAGGGAGAGGTCATCAAGACCGTCCCCGAGTCCAAGATCGTCGAGACCCTCATCGAGGAGGCCATGAAGCTGGCCGAACAGATGGAGGCGGAAGGCGTGGCATCGGGCGAGCCGTCGGTGTCGGTGGCCGGCTGACGCCGGGTGCGGTCGCGCCCCAAAGGGGCGCGGGGCCGTATCGATATGCGGCTCCGCCGCGTGGGCGCGACCAGCCACCCACGACCCGCACTGGCCGGACCACAGGCCCTGCCGAGCTCGTGGGCGCCCGGCATCCAACGGTCACCTCAAAGCAGGCGGCACCGAGGCAGGGCGGCATGGCTCAGCATCCGCAGGTACAGTGCGGAGACCAGCAGCTCCCCGGAGGGCCCTCCGCACGTGTTGACCCAGACCACCTCACGGGTGCTCGAACCGAGTGACCTGGACGCCGCGCTCGCCGTCCTCGACCGCGAGCCGGTCGCGAACGCCTTCGTGACGTCCCGCGTCCAGGTCGCCGGCCTCGACCCGTGGCGCCTCGGCGGCGAGATGTGGGGCTGGTACGAGGGCGGCATGCTGACGTCCCTGTGTTACGCGGGCGCCAACCTCGTCCCGATCTGCGCGACCCCGCGAGCGGTACGCGCCTTCGCCGACCGCGCCCGGCGCGCGGGCCGCCGCTGCTCCTCCGTCGTCGGCCCCGCCGACTCGACCGCCCAGCTGTGGCGCCTGCTGGAACCGAGCTGGGGCCCGGCCCGCGAGGTCCGCGCCCACCAGCCCCTCATGGTCACCGACCGCATGCCGGCCGACATCGCCCCGGATCCGTACGTCCGCCGCATCCGCAAGGACGAGATGGAGACGATCATGCCGGCGTGCGTGGCGATGTTCACCGAGGAGGTCGGCGTATCGCCGCTGGCGGGCGACGGCGGGCTCCTCTACCAGGCGAGAGTCGCCGAACTCGTCGGCTCCGGCCGCTCCTTCGCCCGCCTCGACCACCACGGCAAGGTCGTCTTCAAGGCCGAGATCGGCGCCGCGACGGACCGGGCCTGCCAGATCCAGGGCGTGTGGGTGGCCCCCGAGTACCGGGGCCAGGGCCTGGCCGCCCCCGGAATGGCAGCGGTACTGCGCTACGCGCTCACGGACGTGGCCCCGGTGGTGAGCCTGTACGTCAACGACTTCAATACGGCGGCGAGGCGGACGTACCGGAGGGTCGGCTTCCGAGAGGTCGGCGCCTTCATGAGCGTCCTGTTCTGACGGTCCCTTTCGAGAGGCGCGCGGGCAACGCCCTCAGGAGCGCGGCGAACTGCGCGACCAGCCACACCAACCCGCGCCCGGCAGACACCCCAAACCCCCCTGTAGAGTCCCCGCATGGACCTCGTCATCGGCCCCCTCGACCTATCAGCCCATGTCGACGAGGCCCTCGCCGTCCAGGCCGTAGCCTTCGGCCTAGGCCCCGACGAAGTAGCCGTACGCCGCCAGATCGTCCTGCGGCACATGACGTACCCCGGCGCCCGCGCCCTCGGCGCCACCGCCTCCGGGCGCCTCGTGGGGTTCGTCTACGGCATGCCCAACGACCGCACCCACTGGTGGTCAACCGTCGTCGAGCCGTACCTGCGAGCCCAGGGCCACGACGACTGGCTCGACGACTCCTTCGTCATCACCGAACTCCACGTCCACCCCCGCTACCAGAGCCGTGGCATCGGCCGCACCCTGATCACCACGATCACCGACAGCGCCGTCGAACCCCGCTCGATCCTCTCGGCGATCGACATCGAGAGCCCGGCCCGCGGCCTCTACCGCTCCCTCGGCTACCAGGACCTCGCCCGCCAGGTCCTCTTCCCGAGCGCCCCGAAGCCGTACGCCGTCATGGGAGCCCCGCTTCCCCTCCGCCGTCGTTAACCGATTTCCACCGGCCCGTACCGCCCGGCTAACCTCCTGCCACAACCCTTACGCAGCAGGAGTCGAAGAACCATGGCGAACGCACCGGTCCAGCGCATGTCCCAGTTGATGGCGAAGACGTTGCGCGACGACCCGGCGGACGCCGAGGTCCTCAGCCACAAGTTGCTCGTCCGCGCCGGCTACGTCCGCCGCACGGCGGCCGGCATCTGGTCCTGGCTGCCCCTCGGCAAGCGGGTCCTGGCCAACGTCGAGCGCATCGTCCGCGAGGAGATGGACGCCATCGGCGCCCAGGAGGTGCTGCTCCCCGCGCTGCTGCCGCGTGAGCCGTACGACGCCACCGGCCGCTGGGACGAGTACGGCCAGGAACTGTTCCGCCTGAAGGACCGCAAGGGCGGCGACTACCTGCTCGGCCCGACCCACGAGGAGATCTTCACCCTGCTGGTGAAGGACCAGGCGTCCTCCTACAAGGACATGCCGGTCATCCTCTACCAGATTCAGCACAAGTACCGCGACGAGGCCCGCCCGCGGGCCGGCATCCTGCGCGGACGTGAGTTCCTGATGAAGGACTCCTACTCCTTCGACCTGGACGACGAGGGCCTGGCCCGCTCCTACGCCCTGCACCGCCAGGCCTACCAGCGCGTCTTCGAGCGCCTCGGCCTCGACTACCGCATCTGCGCCGCGACCGCAGGCGCGATGGGCGGCTCCAAGTCGGAGGAGTTCCTCGCCCCGGCCGGCGCCGGCGAGGACACCTTCGCGGACTGCCCGAACTGCGACTTCGCCGCCAACACCGAGGCGATCTCGTACGAGCTGAAGCCGGTCGACGCCGCCGACGCCCCGGCCGCCGAGGAGATCCCCACCCCCGACACCCCGACCATCGAGACACTGGCCGCATCCCTCGGCGTCCCGGCCTCGGCCACCCTGAAGAACCTCCTCGTCAAGGTCGACGGCGAGATCGTGGCCGTCGGCGTCCCCGGCGACCGCGAGGTCGACATGGACAAGGTGGAGGCGCACTTCGCCCCGGCCGTCGTCGAGATGGTCACGGAGGCCGACTTCGCGGGCCGTGCGGACCTGGTCCGCGGCTACGTCGGCCCGCAGGGCATGGGCGAGAAGGTCAAGTACCTCGCCGACCCGCGCGTGGCCCCCGGCACCGCGTGGATCACGGGCGCCAACAAGGAGGGCATGCACGCGAAGAACGTCGTCGCGGGCCGTGACTTCGAGGTCGACGAGTACGTCGACGTCGTGGTCGTGCAGGAGGGCGACCCCTGCCCGAAGTGCGGCACCGGCCTCAAGCTCGACCGCGCCATCGAGATCGGCCACATCTTCCAGCTGGGCCGCAAGTACGCCGACGCCCTCAAGCTCGACGTCCTCGGCCAGAACGGCAAGCCGGTCCGCGTCACCATGGGCTCCTACGGCATCGGCGTCTCCCGCGCCGTCGCCGCCCTCGCCGAGCAGACCGCCGACGACAAGGGCCTGTGCTGGCCCGCCGAGGTCGCCCCGGCCGACGTGCACGTGGTCGCCGCCGGCAAGGCCCTGCAGACCGAACTCGCCCTCGACGTCGCCGAGAAGCTGGCCGCGGCCGGCCTGCGCGTCCTGTGCGACGACCGGGCGGGCGTCTCGCCGGGCGTGAAGTTCACCGACTCCGAGCTGATCGGCGTACCGCAGATCCTGGTGGCCGGGCGGCGCGCGGGCGAGGGCGTGCTGGAGCTGAAGGACCGCAGGACCGGCGAACGCGAGGAACTGACGGTCGACGAGGCCGTCGCCCGCCTCACGGCCTGACCTCGACTCGGCCGACGAGTGGCGGTCACGCTCCCGCGGACTGCCACTCCTCGCGGGAGTAGGTCCAGTACTCCTCGCTCGTGAAGTGGACCGCGAAGACGGTGCCGTGGCGTGCGCGCGCCGCAGCCACCGTCGTTCCGGCGGGCTCCACCAGGCAGCGCCCGTCCGGCCAGGCGGGCGAGGGGCACGGCATGGGCTCCTCGACCTTCCAGGCCGGGTCCCACGGGTCGTCCCACTCCACGGTGAACGACGGACCGTTCAGCTCGGGCCTGGACAGGCGCAGCCCGTCGGCCTGTCGGCCCTTGAGCCGCTGGTACTCCAGCGCGTACCGCAGCCCGCCGACCCCGCCGGTGTCCGGGCCTGCGCCGGTCAGACCGCCCCAGTCGCCCAGCCGGCCCCGGCCGATGTCCTTCAGCGTCGGTGTCACACCCTCGCGCGCCCCGTAGTAGGCGATGGCCTCCATGCGGCAGTGCACCACCTCGGGATCCTCCGACTGGTCGAAGAGATCCGGCAGACGGGGCCCGGTGCAGTAGTCGGAGAACCACAGGAACACCGGCTCCAGGGACGGGCGAGCCGCGAAGGCCGCCACCCGTTCGCGGATGGCCTCCTCGGCCTGCGCCCGCTGCTGCCGTGCCGCAGCGGAGGTCACCAGCCGGTGCCGCTCCTCGGCGTCCGGCCGTGGTGCGGCGGAGCAGCCCGACCCCAGCAATCCCGCCAGCGCCAGCCCCACCAGTAACGCCCTGCGTCCAGTCGTCCTCACCGCAGGAGTCTGTCCGTCCGCGAGCCCTGCCGGGCATGGGCGCGGTTACTCAGCCGTCTGAGTACGCGTGCTCATGCGGCGCCGCCTACAGCCAGCTCGCGAACTCCAGGAGCAGCTCCGCGTCCTGTGCGCGGCCGACGCGGCGCGCCCGTACGCCCGACTCCACTGCCCGGAACAGCGTCCACCCCCGCAGCCGCTCCTGGTCGACGTCCAGCGACTCCGCGAGCCGCTTCACCCGC
Source organism: Streptomyces curacoi (assembly GCF_001513975.1). Lineage (GTDB taxonomy): Bacteria > Actinomycetota > Actinomycetes > Streptomycetales > Streptomycetaceae > Streptomyces > Streptomyces curacoi. The sequence goes on along the minus strand of NZ_KQ947998.1, from coordinate 77,955 downwards.
CGCCGCGTCGTCGCGGCCCCCGACGGCGAGGCGATCAGGTCCTCCACCCGGTCCCGGACCAGCCGCGCCAGATCGAACGCGCACTCACCGACCACAGGATCCGGCCCCACCGCCAGCCACGGCATCCGCTCCCCGGCGAGCACCTTGCTCTGCCGGAACGTGCCGTGCAGCAACCGATGCTCGCGCGGCTCGGCGAGCAGTTCCGCACGGGCGGCGAGCGCGGCGTCGACCAGCGCCGCCACCTCGGAGTTCGCCGCCGCCCGCATGGCCTCGGCCTGCCGCCCGGTCCGCTCCGCCACGGTCTCGAAACGGTGCCCGGCCGGCGGCTCGACCCACAGCCGCCGCAGCGTCCCCGCCGCCTCCAGCAGCGCCTTCGCCTCCGGCAACGACCGCACCGACAGATCCGGATGCAGCCGCTCCAGCAGCAGCACGCCCTCGGTCACGAAGGGTTCCAGCAGTTGTACGGCGCCCAGACCGCCCCAGTGCGCGAGCGCGGCCCGCTCGCTCTCGGGGCGGGCCCGGGGCGGGGCCAGCTTGAGCACGGCCGGCGTACCGTCCGCACGCCGCACCAGCACCACCAGGCTGCTGCGGCCGCCCGGCATCTGCACCCGCTCAACGGTCAACTCGCGTAGCGCGACGGCCTGGTGGGCCGCCTCCGGCAGCTTCTCCAACCAGTCGTCACCGTCCGGTGCCGTCTCACCGAGCGCCCTGACCAGACGCTGCGGTGGTTCGAAAGCCATGCGCGAGTCGTTCCCTTCCCGTACCGCCCGTACGTGCTTGTCCGTCCCGCGTCACGCCGTGGGCGCCGCCGATGCCGACGCGGAGGCCGCCCGCTCGGCGAGCCCAGGGAAGGCTACGCTCTCGCCTCGCCAGCGCACCGCCCGCACCGCCGCCTCCCGCAGCGCCTCGGCGGCCGTACCCCGCACCTCACCCTCGGCTGCCCGCACCAGGTCCGAGTACACCCCGGCCACCCGGTCCTCCAGCTCGGCGGCGAGCCGCACCCCCGCGGCCGAGTCCGGCACCGGGAACGGCAGCGCGTACGCGGCGCTCGCGGCGACCGGTTCGGCGCCCAGGTCGCGCACCTCGCGCGCCAGTGCGTCCCGCCGCGCCCGGTGCGCGTCGTACGCCTCGCGTGCCTCCGAGCGCCGTTCCTCCCGGATCCGGCCGCCGACGACGCCGTACCCGTACACGGCGGCGTGCTCGGCGGCCAGCGCCGCCTGCAGGGCCGTCAACGTCGTCTTCCTCGCCTCGCTCACCGGGCCCCCTCCGTCAGCAGAAACGCGTGCGCCGCCCCGGCCGCCGCCACGGAGGCGAGCAGCCGTGCCAGTTCGCCCGGCACGTCGAGGAGCGCCTTCGCCCGCCGGTCCGCCAGCGCCCGCTCGGCGGCGGCGAGCTCGGCCAGGGCGTCCCGCTCGTTCCCGGGCACGGTGGCCGACGGGGAGGCCGACGGCGACGACTTGTCCCCAGGTGCCTCGGCCGCCGTAGAAGGCCCCTTGGCAGGCCCGGCAGGCCCGGCAGGCCCGGATGACCCGGAAGGCGCGGAGGCACCCCCGCCGAACGCGTCCACATGCCGCACGACTTCCGCCCGTAGCGGTGCCAGCGCCTCCGTCAGTACCGGATGCGCGGCGAGCACCGCGTCGTACCGCTCGACCAGCCCTTCGCTGTCCCGGGCCGCACGCGCGCGTGCCCGGTCGGCGGCCGACGGGCTGCCGCCCGTAGCGCCCTCCGAGTCCTCGTCACGCGAGGAGCAGCCGACCAGCAGGGCAAGCCCGGAAGCCGAGGCCAGGAGGGTTCTTCTCCGCGGCCCCGAGGGGGAGCGCGGTGGCGAGGGGTACGGCACGGCAGACGTCCTCGGGGAACTCGTACGAAAGCACTTGCGAAAGCAGTTGCTCGATCAACGGGCGGCGGGCCCGTGATCACCGTACCCGCGCAACCGCACGGCACCACCCATCGGCACCGCTCGGGCCCAGGTGGACGGCAACAGCCCTCGCGACCGGATACCCTTTGACCAGACACGCGACCCATCCCACAACAGCACACGCGGCCGAGGAGTCACCCGGATGAGCACCACCCAGAGCGAGAGGCTGCGAGAACTGCTGGAACCCCTCGTCAGCTCCCAGGGCCTGGATCTCGAAGAGATCGCGGTGGACTCGGTCGGACGCAAGCGCGTGCTGCGCGTCGTCGTCGACTCCGACACCGGGGCGGACCTGGATCAAATCGCCGATGTGAGCCGTGCGCTCTCGGCGAAGCTCGACGAGACGGACGCGATGGGCGAGGGCGAGTACACCCTTGAGGTCGGCACCCCGGGCGCGGAGCGCCTCCTCACGGAGCACCGGCACTACGTACGTGCCGTCGACCGGCTGGTGAAGTTCCAACTGGCCGAGGGCGGCGAGCTGGTGGCCAGGATCATGAAGGTCGACGACGACGGACTCGACCTCGAAGTGCCCGGCGTGAAGGGCCGCAAGGCCACAAGCCGCAGACTCGACTTCCCGGACATCGCCAAGGCCCGCGTGCAGGTCGAGTTCAGCCGCAAGGACAGCAAGAACGAGAAGGAAGAGGAGGCGTAGCCGTGGACATCGACATGAGTGCCCTGCGGGGCTTGGTACGGGAGAAGGAGATCTCCTTCGACCTGCTGGTCGAGGCGATCGAGTCGGCCCTCCTCATCGCCTACCACCGCACCGAGGGAAGCCGCCGCCACGCGCGCGTGGAGCTCAACCGGGAGACCGGGCATGTGACCGTGTGGGCGAAGGAGGATCCCGAGGATCTGGAGGAGGGCCAGGAGCCCCGCGAGTTCGACGACACCCCGTCCGGCTTCGGCCGTATCGCCGCCACCACCGCCAAGCAGGTCATCCTGCAGCGGCTGCGCGACGCCGAGGACGACGCGACGCTCGGCGAGTACGCCGGGCGTGAGGGCGACATCGTCACCGGCGTGGTCCAGCAGGGCCGCGACCCGAAGAACGTCCTCGTGGACATCGGCAAGCTGGAGGCCATCCTGCCGGTGCAGGAGCAGGTGCCCGGCGAGACGTATCCGCACGGGATGCGGCTGCGGTCGTACGTCGTACGAGTGGCCAAGGGCGTCCGCGGCCCGTCCGTGACCCTCTCGCGCACGCACCCGAACCTGGTGAAGAAGCTCTTCGCCCTGGAGGTGCCCGAGATCGCCGACGGGTCCGTCGAGATCGCCGCCATCGCACGTGAGGCCGGTCACCGCACGAAGATCGCCGTACGGTCCACCCGCAGCGGCCTGAACGCCAAGGGCGCCTGTATCGGCCCCATGGGCGGCCGGGTGCGCAATGTCATGGGCGAGCTGAACGGCGAGAAGATCGACATCGTCGACTGGTCGGACGACCCGGCCGAGATGGTGGCGAACGCGCTGTCGCCGGCCCGGGTCTCCAAGGTGGAGGTCGTGGACATGGCGTCCCGCTCGGCGCGGGTGACGGTGCCCGACTACCAGCTGTCCCTGGCGATCGGCAAGGAAGGGCAGAACGCCCGGCTTGCGGCCCGGCTCACCGGCTGGCGGATCGACATCCGCCCGGACACCGAGCAGGCCGGGGAATAGATCCCAGCCGCAGGTCGCTTAGATCACGTCAGGTTATCGCGCGGCAACTGTTCGAATCCTGCCCCAAAGGGGTGAGGTCGCTACGGGGAGGTAGACTTAACTGTGTCTGGCCGGACACGCGTCCGCGCATGCCCTGAACGCACCTGTGTGGGGTGCCGGGAGCGAGCGGCCAAGACTGATCTGCTGCGCATCGTGGCGATCAAGGACGAATGCGTCCCTGATCCTCGCGGTACGCTGCCCGGCCGGGGTGCGTACGTACACCCCGCACTGGTCTGTCTCGACCAGGCGGTACGCCGCCGGGCGTTCACGCGGGCGTTGCGCGCCCCGGGAGCGCTCGACACAAAGGCGTTGCGCCGATACGTCGAGCAGACAACAGTTGCTGAGCAGGCAACACCGTAAGAAGCGTCGCGCGGAACCCCGTGCGGCCCTGGTACCTCGCGAGTCGAAAGCAGGTCGAGATTGCGATGAGCACTCGATGAGTACGCGATGAGTACGCCCATGAAGTAGCGACGGTCCGGCCGCAACCCGGACCTAAAAGGAGCGAAGTGGCTAAGGTCCGGGTATACGAACTCGCCAAGGAGTTCGGTGTAGAGAGCAAGGTCGTCATGGCCAAGCTCCAGGAACTCGGTGAATTCGTCCGTTCGGCGTCTTCGACCATCGAAGCGCCTGTGGTACGCAAACTGACTGACGCCTTCCAGGGCGGTGGCAACGGCAAGTCCGCCGGCAAGCCCGCCCCGCGCAAGGCGGCTCCCAAGCCCGCCGCGCCCTCACCGGCGCAGGCGGCACGTCCGGCTGCTCCGAAGCCGCCGGCCGCCCCCAAGCCCGCCGCGGCCCAGCAGCCCGCGGCCCCGGCTGCCCCCGCGCCGGCCCCCGGTCCGCGTCCGACGCCGGGTCCCAAGCCCGCGCCGCGTCCGGCCCCGGCGGCCCCCACGACTCCGGAGTTCACCGCTCCGCCGTCGGCCCCGGCTCCGTCTCCGGCGGCTGCCCAGGGTCCGCGCTCCGGCGCCCGTCCCGGTGCCCCGAAGCCCGGCGCCGGTCGTCCGGGTGCTCCCGGTCAGGGCCAGGCCCGTCCGGGTCAGGGTGCCCAGCGTCCCGGTGGTCAGGCCCCGCGTCCGGGTGCCCGTCCGGCCGGTCCGCGTCCGGGTAACAACCCCTTCACCTCCGGTGGCTCCACCGGCATGGCCCGTCCGCAGGCTCCGCGCCCGCAGGGCGGCCCGCGCCCGGGTGGCCCCGGTGCCCCCGGCGCCGGTCCCCGTCCCCAGGCGCCCGGCGCCCAGGGCGGCGGTCCGCGTCCGCAGGCTCCGGGCGGTTCCCGTCCGAGCCCGGGCTCGATGCCGCGTCCGCAGGGCGGCGGCCCGCGTCCCGGTGGTGGCCCCGCCGGTCCGCGTCCGAACCCCGGCATGATGCCGCAGCGTCCGGCTGCCGGCCCGCGTCCCGGTGGCGGTGGCCCCGGTGGCCGTGGTCCCGGTGGCGGCGGTCGTCCCGGTGGCGGTGGCGGTCGTCCGGGCGGCGGCGGTTTCGCCGGTCGTCCCGGCGGTCCCGGTGGCGGTGGCGGCGGTTTCGCCGGTCGTCCCGGCGGTCCCGGTGGCGGTGGCGGCGGTTTCGCCGGCCGTCCTGGTGGTCCCGGCGGTGGCGGCGGTGGCCGTCCCGGCTTCGGTGGTCGTCCCGGCGGTCCCGGTGGCCGTGGTGGCACGCAGGGTGCCTTCGGCCGTCCCGGCGGTCCCGCGCGTCGTGGCCGTAAGTCGAAGCGGCAGAGGCGCCAGGAGTACGAGGCCATGCAGGCCCCGTCGGTCGGCGGCGTGATGCTGCCTCGCGGCAACGGCGAGTCCATTCGCCTGTCGCGCGGTGCGTCGCTCACCGACTTCGCGGAGAAGATCAACGCCAACCCGGCGTCGCTCGTCGCGGTCATGATGAACCTCGGCGAGATGGTCACGGCCACGCAGTCCGTCTCCGACGAGACGCTGCAGCTCCTCGCCGACGAGATGAACTACACGGTTCAGATCGTCAGCCCCGAGGAGGAGGACCGCGAGCTGCTCGAGTCCTTCGACATCGAGTTCGGCGAGGACGAGGGCGACGAGGAGGACCTGGTGGTCCGTCCGCCGGTCGTCACCGTCATGGGTCACGTCGACCACGGTAAGACCCGACTGCTCGACGCCATCCGCAAGACGAACGTCATCGCGGGCGAGGCCGGCGGCATCACCCAGCACATCGGTGCCTACCAGGTCGCGACCGAGGTCAACGACGAAGAGCGCAAGATCACCTTCATCGACACCCCGGGTCACGAGGCGTTCACCGCCATGCGTGCCCGTGGTGCGAAGTCGACCGACATCGCGATCCTGGTCGTCGCGGCCAACGACGGCGTCATGCCGCAGACGGTCGAGGCGCTCAACCACGCCAAGGCGGCCGACGTCCCGATCGTCGTCGCGGTCAACAAGATCGACGTCGAGGGCGCCGACCCGACCAAGGTGCGCGGTCAGCTCACCGAGTACGGGCTGGTGGCCGAGGAGTACGGCGGCGACACCATGTTCGTCGACATCTCCGCCAAGCAGGGTCTACACATCGACTCCCTGCTGGAGGCCGTGATCCTCACCGCCGACGCCTCGCTCGACCTGCGGGCCAACCCGAACCAGGACGCGCAGGGCATCTCGATCGAGTCCCGCCTCGACCGCGGCCGCGGTGCCGTGGCGACGGTCCTCGTCCAGCGAGGCACGCTGCGGGTCGGCGACACGATGGTCGTGGGCGACGCCTACGGTCGCGTGCGCGCCATGCTCGACGACAACGGCAACAACGTCGCCGAGGCCGGTCCGTCGACGCCGGTGCAGGTCCTGGGCCTCACCAACGTCCCGGGCGCGGGCGACAACTTCCTCGTGGTCGAGGAGGACCGTACGGCCCGCCAGATCGCGGAGAAGCGTGCCGCTCGCGAGCGCAACGCGGCCTTCGCCAAGCGCACGCGCCGTGTGTCGCTGGAGGACCTGGACAAGGTGCTGAAGGCCGGCGAGGTCCAGCAGCTGAACCTGATCATCAAGGGTGACGCTTCTGGTTCCGTCGAGGCCCTGGAGTCCTCGCTGCTCCAGCTCGACGTCGGCGAAGAGGTCGACATCCGCGTCCTGCACCGCGGCGTCGGTGCGGTCACAGAGTCCGACATCGACCTGGCCATGGGCTCCGACGCCATCGTCATCGGCTTCAACGTCCGGGCAGCCGGCCGTGCGCAGCAGATGGCGGAGCGCGAGGGCGTGGACGTCCGGTACTACTCGGTCATCTACCAGGCGATCGAGGAGATCGAGGCGGCCCTCAAGGGCATGCTCAAGCCGGAGTTCGAGGAGGTCGAGCTCGGTACGGCGGAGATCCGCGAGGTCTTCAAGTCGTCCAAGCTGGGCAACATCGCCGGTGTCCTCATCCGCTCCGGCGAGGTCAGGCGCAACACCAAGGCGCGCCTGGTCCGCGACGGCAAGGTGGTCGCGGAGAACCTCACCATCGAGGGCCTGCGTCGCTTCAAGGACGACGTCACCGAGATCCGCGAAGGGTTCGAGGGCGGTATCAACCTCGGCAACTTCAACGACATCAAGGTCGACGACGTCATCGCGACGTACGAGATGCGCGAGAAGCCGCGGGCGTAACAGCCGACGGTTCGTGCCGGCCGGCGGGACTTCGGTTCCGTCGGCCGGCGCGCCGTTTGCCGACGCGCGTCGAAGACGGGTGCGACGCTCCACGGAGCGTAATATCCGTCGATCGGTCCGCCCCCTTCGTTGTACGGTTCTGATGTCCCTGCCCCATGGACGGCAGGGCCATCGATCCCGTACCGGCGGGTGAACCGGTTACACACATGTACGTGGGGACGCTGTCCTTCGACCTCCTCCTCGGCGACGTCCGGTCGCTGAAGGAGAAGCGCTCCGTCGTCCGCCCGATCGTCGCCGAGCTCCAGCGCAAGTACGCGGTGAGCGCGGCCGAGGTGGACCACATGGACCTCTACCGGCGGGCCGAGATCGGCATCGCCATGGTGTCCGGCGACGCCGGTCACCTCAGCGACGTACTGGACCGGTGCGAACGGCTGGTCGCCGGCCGTCCGGAAGTGGAACTGCTGTCGGTACGACGGCGTTTCCACGGCGACGACGACTGATGACCCAAGCCAGAGAACGTAGAAAAGAAAGAACGGGAGACGGACCAGTGGCCGACAACGCGCGGGCTAAAAAGCTGGCGGACCTCATCCGAGAGGTGGTGGCCCAGAAGCTGCAGCGCGGGATCAAGGACCCGCGGCTCGGCTCGCACGTCACCATCACGGACACCCGCGTCACGGGTGACCTGCGGGAGGCGACCGTCTTCTACACGGTGTACGGCGACGACGAGGAGCGCAAGGCCGCGGCCGCCGGACTGGAGAGCGCCAAGGGCGTGCTCCGCTCCGCGGTCGGTGCGGCGGCGGGCGTGAAGTTCACGCCGACGCTGACGTTCGTGGCCGACGCGCTGCCCGACACCGCCCGGACCATCGAGGACCTCCTCGACAAGGCCCGTCAGTCCGACGAGAAGGTGCGCGAGGTCTCGGCCGGCGCCACCTACGCCGGTGAGGCGGACCCGTACAAGAAGCCGGGTGCCGACGAGGACGACGCTGCCGAATGACCCAGAAACACCGGACGCCCGACGGCCTTGTCATCGTCGACAAGCCGTCGGGCTTCACTTCGCACGACGTGGTCGCCAAGATGCGCGGCATCGCCCGCACCCGCCGCGTCGGGCACGCGGGCACCCTCGACCCCATGGCGACGGGCGTGCTCGTCCTCGGTGTCGAGAAGGCGACCAAGCTCCTCGGTCATCTGGCCCTGACCGAGAAGGAATACCTCGGCACCATCCGCCTGGGCCAGACCACGCTCACCGACGACGCCGAGGGCGAGATCACGGGGTCGACCGACGCCTCGAAGGTCACCCGCGACGCCGTCGACGCCGGGATCGCCAAGCTGACCGGCGACATCATGCAGGTGCCGTCCAAGGTCAGCGCCATCAAGATCGACGGCGTGCGCTCCTACAAGCGGGCGCGGGAGGGCGAGGACTTCGAGATTCCGGCGCGGCCGGTCACCGTCTCCTCGTTCGCCGTGTACGACATGCGGGACGCCGTCGCCGACGACGGCACGCAGGTCCTCGACCTCGTCGTGTCGGTGGTCTGCTCCTCCGGTACGTACATCCGGGCTCTGGCCCGTGACCTCGGTGCCGGCCTGGGCGTCGGCGGCCACCTCACGGCGCTGCGCCGCACCAGGGTCGGTCCGTACAAGCTGGACTCCGCCAAGACACTGGACCAGCTCCAGCAGGACCTCACGGTGATGCCGATCGCCGAGGCCGCCTCGGCCGCGTTCCCGCGCTGGGACGTGGACGCCAGGCGCGCCCGTCTGCTCACCAACGGGGTCCGCCTCGACATGCCCGACGAGTATGCGGGCGCCGGGCCGGTCGCCGTCTTCGACCCCGAGGGCGGTTTCCTGGCGCTCGTGGAGCAGCACAAGGGCAAGGCGAAGAGCCTGGCCATCTTCGGCTAGACACCCGGCCTTCTTCGGGTGCCTGCCCGTGGAGCGGCGGTCACGGGGTTGTCCTCTGCCCGCCGCTCCACGGCCCCCCTCGGTTCCCCCACCTCTAGGGTCTATCCAGCGACCCCCGTCTGTTCACCCGTCCGGGCAGGCGCTCGGAGTGAACCGAGGGAGCGGAAGGGGGCGCGTTCACCGAGCGAGCTGCCCCGCTGATCACATCGCGCCTACCGTCGAGAACGGGGGGCGGGTGCATGGCTGTACGGCGGGGAGGTTCGACGATGGCGGGACGGGGCCCGGGGGCGGGCGGCGACCGCCGGATGCCGGGTGGGGAGCGGGCGGCCGGGGACGCGTGGGAGACGCGGAGCGCCCACGGCGGTTCCGTGGGACCCGACGCGAGCCGCGAGCAGCGCGGGGGCGAACGCCCGTTCGATGCCTGCGTCCGTGAGGCCGCCCTGGTCCGCATTCACGACCTGGCCGGTCGTCCGCGCGGCCTCGGCTTCGTGGCCGACCATCAGGGCACGGTCGTCACCAGCCACGAGGTCGTCGCCGGCCTGCCCCGTCTGGTCCTGCACACCGCTGAGAGCGAGAGCGGTCGCGTGGTGCCCGCAGGCGCGGTGACCCCGCTGCCCGGCCTGGACCTGGCGCTCGTACGTGTCGAAGGCCTGGGCGTGGACCCGCTTCCGGTGACCGTGCGGGACCGGATCGAGACCGGCGCGTACGTCCGGATCGCGGCCGGCGGCTGGCGGGAGGCGCGGGTGCTGGGCGCGACGGCCGTGACGTACACGGCGGCGGACCGCTCCCATCTCATCGACCCCGCCCTGGAGTTGGCGATCGGCACCGCCGGCCGGGACGCGCTGCGGCCGGGCGGAGGGGCGGCCGGGGGACCGGTGCTCGACGCCGCGACCGGCGCGGTGGTGGGTGTCCTCGGCACGGCCCTGCGGTCCGGCCACCGCGAGGCGGGGTTCGCCGTACCGCTGCGGCCACCGCAGGACGGCCCGCTGGCCGAGCTGCTCGCCCAGAACGCGGCGACGGTCCCCGCGTACGGCGCCGACCTCAACCTGGCGGGCGTACTGGAACTGACGGCCACGTCGGTCGGCCAGGACGGTCCGCCGGGAACACTGGCGGACGCCGGGGGAGCGGGGGCGGTGGCCCCCGTCGAACGGGCCTCGACGGCAAGGGACTTCAGGGCCTTCACCAAGAGCCGGGCCATGGTCCTGGGCTTGGTCGGGGCCCCGGGCAGCGGCCGTACGACGGAACTCGCGGCCCTGGCAGCCCGCCGCAACCGGGGCCCGCAGCCGGCTCCCACGCTGTGGCTGCGCGGCGCCGACCTGAAGGACGACGACGCTTCGGTGGCCGACGCCGCGCGCCGGGCACTGGCCCGGGCGGCTCGGATCGTGGCGGCGTCCACCCCGTCGGACCCCGCCGCCCTGGGTGACACCGCCCCGGAACGCCTGGCCGACCTCGCCCACACCATCGGCCGCCCCCTCCTGCTGCTCCTCGACAGCCCCGAGGAGATGCCGCCGCACCTGGCCCACCGCCTCCCGGAGTGGACCAACGGCACGGCGCGGTGGCTGCGGGAGACGGGGGCGCGGCTGGTGGTGGCGTGCCGGGCGGAGTACTGGGAAGGGGCGGGGGCCGGGTTTCCGGAGGAGTTGCTGTACAGCTCCTCCGAGGGGGCGGGGCGCGAGATCTCCCGGCGGTTCCCGCCCTGCGTACGGCTCGGCGACCTCACCGCCGACGAGGCCCAGCAGGCCCGCGCCCGCTACGGCATCCCCGAAGGCGCACTCGCCGGCCCCGACGCCCGGCACCCTCTCACCCTCCGCCTCCTCTCCGAGGTGCGCGCGGCCCTCCCCGACACTCCCCACCCCCGGCTCGACCGCGACGACGTCCTCTTCGCCCACCTCGACCTCATGTGCCTGCGCATCGCCGTACGCCTCGCCGCCGAGAACGGCCTGCGCGGCACAGCCGTACGCCGCCTCGCCGCCAAGGTCTCCGGCCAGGTCCACGAGGCCGCGCGCCGCAGCCTGGGACCGGGGCAGGGCGAACTGGACCGGGCGTCGTTCGAGGCGGTGTTCCCGTGGGGACCCGCCCCCGCGAGGCTCGGCGGCGGCACCGGCTGGGCGTCCGCCGTGCTCACCGAGGGCCTCCTCGTCCCCGCCGGCAACGGCTACCGCTTCGCCCACGAGGAACTCGCCGACTGGATCCAGGGCATGCACCTCGACCTCGACGAGGCCCTGCACGCCCTGGTCCACCGCCGCCGCACCGACCCAGACGCCGCGCACCCCGTCCCCGTACCGCACCACCGGATCGGCCCCGTCGTCGAGGCCCTGCTCCTCGTCGCCCGCCAGCACGGCACCCGTCAACTGGCCCTGCAACTGGAGAAGTTGACCCACGCGCTCGACGCCGACCGGCAGTCCTGGTGGGCCGCCCGCCTCCTCACCGAGACCCTGCTGCGCGTCCCGGACGCGACGCCGTACATCGACGTACTGCGCCTGCTCACCGACCGCATCGTGGCCTGGCGGCAGCACGAACGCCCCGCGCCTTCCGAACTCGGCCCGGACTTCTGGACCGGACTCCGGCTCCCGGACACCGACCGCTTCGAACTGCTCCGCAGCCTGGTGCGGGCCGACGGACCCCCACCCGAGACGGACGGTCTCGTATCCGACGCCGCCACGGCCTCCGACGCCTCCACGACCTCCGACACCGCTTCGACTGCCGGCCCGGCCTCGGCTTCCGGCACCGCCTCGACCTCAGGCACCGCCACGTTCTCCGGCGCCCTCGGCTTCCCAGGTGCGCGCACCGATGCCTCCGGTGGTGCCGCGCCCCACCAACCCCACTACGCCCCACCCCGTTACCTCGACGCCGTGGCCGAGCTGCTCGCCGCGGCCCCCACCGCCGTACAGCCCCATCTCACCCGCTGGTTCGACGACGACCGTCCGCTCCCCGCCATGCCGCACGCGACCGTCGCCCGTGCCGCCCAGGCCCTGCTGTACGCACACCGGGACCGCGCCCTGGACGACCTCACGGAGACGCTGGTCGACAGCGCGCACCTCCGGGCCGACGAACTCCTCGGCGTGCTGGCCGAGGAGGAACCGTCCGCCATGTGCCGCGCCGTCGACCGGTGGGCGCACGACGACAGGCCCGCGCGACGCGTCGCCGCGGTGGCGTACGGGCTGCGGGCCGCGCCCCAGGCCCGTACCGAGGCCGACCGCGAGCTCCTCCGCCGCGCGGCCCTCGCCCTGCTCGCCCGCCCCGCCGACTGCAGCCTGCACGGCGGCGCGCTCGCGATGCTCGTGCGTGATCCCCGTACCCGAGCCCTTCATCTCCCGCGGGCGCTACGGCACTTCGCGGCGGGCGACCCACAGCTCACGCCCAGCGCCCTGGTCACCGCCCTGCCCACCCATCCCGAGGCGGTCCTCGCCGCCTTCCGGGCACGACTGCACCGACCGGACGCGGGAGAGGCGCTGCGCACCCTCGCCGACGTCACCACGCCCGGCCTCGCCCGCCGGGTCGCCGCCCTCGTGGGGGAGGCGGTGGAGTGGCGCCCGGAGACCGCCGAGGACGTGGCCGCGTACGTCGACCGGCGCCTCGACCACGGCCCCACCGCCCGCGACGTACTCCTCCCGCTCGTTACCGGCCTGCTTGACGGTGGTCCGGAACAGGTGCGGGTCGCCCTGGTCGCCGTACTCGCCGCTCGCGCCACGCCCGCCTCCCGCGTCCTGCGCCGTGAGCTCCTCGACTTCCTCCTGGCCCACGAGCGCGCTCCCGCCGTCCTGGACGCCCTTCTGCGGGCCACCGTCCAGCAGGGCGGCGACCGGTCGGACGACGACCTCCGCGACCTCGTGCACCGCATCGGCCTGCTCCTCGTCCGCACCCCGGACGGCGCGACCCGCTTCGACCGCCGCCTGGTCGACCTGGGCCGCGAAGTGCCCGGCTTCGCGGCGCGGATCGCCGGCTGGCTGACCGGCACTCCGCAGGAGTGGGCGGCGGTGGTGGGACCGAGCGCCCGCCGGATGATCGAGAATCTGGCAGGTGTACGAGTTCCCGCATGACCAGCGCGTTCCTGCGTGCACCCGGTCACAGCACCCATGCCGATGCGGGCCGGGAGCGCCCGGCATGGCACCCTTAGACCTGCGTAAGAGCGTTTGAGCAAAGACGGACACGGGTTCGACGAGTTTGCGACAAGGAGCAGGCACAGTGCAGCGCTGGCGTGGCTTGGAGGACATCCCCCACGACTGGGGGCGCAGCGTCGTCACCATCGGCTCCTACGACGGAGTTCACCGTGGACACCAGCTGATCATCGAGCACGCCGTGACACGGGCTCGTGAGCTGGGCATCCCCTCGGTGGTCGTCACCTTCGACCCGCACCCCAGCGAGGTCGTCCGCCCCGGCAGCCACCCGCCCCTGCTGGCCCCGCACCACCGCCGCGCCGAACTGATGGGCGAGCTGGGCGTGGACGCGGTGCTGATCCTGCCCTTCACGACCGAGTTCTCGAAGCTGTCCCCGGCGGACTTCGTCGTCAAGGTCCTGGTCGACAAGCTGCACGCCAAGGCGGTCGTCGAGGGCCCCAACTTCCGCTTCGGGCACCGGGCCGCGGGGAACGTCGACTTCCTCGCCGAGCAGGGCAAGATCTACGACTTCGAGGTCGAGGTCGTCGACCTGTACGTCACCGGCGAGGCGGGCGGCGGCCAGCCCTTCTCCTCGACGCTGACCCGGCGCCTGGTCGCCGAGGGCGACGTCGAGGGTGCCGCCGAGATCCTCGGCCGCCCGCACCGTGTGGAGGGCGTGGTCGTCCGAGGCGCACAGCGGGGACGGGAACTCGGCTTCCCCACGGCCAACGTCGAGACGCTGCCGCACACCGCGATCCCGGCCGACGGCGTCTACGCCGGCTGGCTGCACGCCCAGGGCGAGGCGATGCCGGCCGCGATCTCGGTCGGCACGAACCCGCAGTTCGACGGCACCGAGCGCACGGTGGAGGCGTACGCGATCGACCGGGTGGGGCTGGACCTGTACGGCCTGCACGTCGCCGTCGACTTCCTCGCCTTCGTCCGCGGTCAGGCGAAGTTCGAGTCGCTGGAGGCCCTGTTGGAGCAGATGGCCGTGGATGTGAAGCGCTGCCGGGAGCTGATCGCGGCGGCCGAAGGCCTCGCCTGAACCCCGTCCGACGCGAGAGGGCCGGCACCGTGCAGGTGCCGGCCCTCTCGCGTTGCCGAGCGGTCCGCTACTGCTGAGTCCAGCCGGGCGGTACGACGCCCTGCTGCGGCTGCTGCTGCGGCTCCTGGGGCGGCGCCGGCTGTTGCTGCCAGCCCTGGCCCGGTGCGGGCCGCTGCCAGGCCTGCCCCGGCTCGGGGGCGCCGCCGGGCGGGGCGTAGGGCTGCTGCGGCTGCTGCTGGGGCGCGTACCCCTGCTGGGGGTGCTGCTGGTACTGCATGTTCGGATTGCCGAAGCCCTGCTGCGTACGGGCGATGTCCTCGGCGATCAGGGCGGCGAGATCGAAGTAGGCCTCGCGCGTCTTGGGACGCATCATTTCGAGGTCCACCTCCGCGCCCGCCGCGAGGTGCTCGTCGAACGGGATCACGACGACGCCGCGGCAGCGGGTCTCGAAGTGCGCGACGATGTCCTCCACCTTGATCATCTTGCCCGTCTCACGGACACCGGAGATCACGGTGACCGACCGCTGGACGAGATCGGCGAAGCCGTTCGCCGACAGCCAGTCGAGCGTGGTCGATGCGCTGCTCGCGCCGTCCACCGAGGGCGTGGAGATGATGATCAACTGGTGGGCGAGGTCCAGGACTCCGCGCATCGCGCTGTAGAGCAGACCGGTACCCGAGTCGGTGAGGATGATCGGGTACTGCCGGCCCAGCACGTCCAGCGCGCTGCGGTAGTCCTGGTCGTTGAAGGTGGTGGAGACCGCCGGGTCCACGTCGTTGGCGATGATCTCCAGACCGGAGGGCGCCTGCGAGGTGAAGCGGCGGATGTCCATGTAGCTGTTCAGCTGCGGGATCGCCTGCACCAGGTCACGGATGGTGGCGCCCGTCTCGCGCCGCACCCGTCGGCCGAGGGTGCCGGCGTCGGGGTTCGCGTCGATCGCGAGGATCTTGTCCTGGCGCTCGGAGGCGAGCGTGGCGCCGAGCGCCATGGTCGTCGTGGTCTTGCCGACGCCGCCCTTGAGGCTGATCACCGCGATCCGGTAGCAGGACATCACCGGCGTACGGATCAGCCCCAGCTTCCGCTCCCGCTCGGCGAGCTCCTTCTTGGCGCCGAGCTTGAAGCGGGACGGGCCCTGGTTGTTCTTGCGGGCCTTGGGCTGGTTGCGCAGCAGCCGGTCGGAGGACAGCTCCACGGCGGCGTTGTAGCCGAGCGGGGTACCGGGCGCGGCTTGCTGCTGCTGGGGAGCACCGGGGCCGGCCTGCGGGCCGGGCGGGGCGCTCCAGCCCTGGTTGCCCTGGTTGCCGTAGGCGGCGGGCGGGGCAGCGGGGTGCTGCTGGGGTGCCTGCTGCTGGGGCTGGGCCGGAGGCTGCTGCTGCGGCGCGGGCTGCTGGGGCGCGGCCTGCTGCGGGTAGCCGTAACCGCCCTGCTGGGGCGGGTAGCCGTAGCCGGGCTGCGCCGGGGGCTGCGGGTAGCCGTAACCGTCGGGCTGGGGCTGACCCGGCTGGGGCTGGCCGGGCTGGGGCTGGCCGGGGTGCGGCTGTCCGGGATGGGGCTGGCCGGGGTGCGGCTGTCCTGGCTGGGGTGCCTGCTGGGGGTAGCCGTACCCGGCGGCGACGGGCTGTCCGGGCTGGGGCTGGCCGGGCTGGGGCTGGCCGGGCTGCGGTGCCTGCTGGGGGTAGCCGTACCCGGCGGCGACGGGCTGTCCGGCCTGCGGGTGACCGGGCTGGGCCGCCTGCCGCGGGTCGACGGGCGCGGGCTGCCCACCCTGCGCGGGGTACCCGGGCTGCGGCTGGGCCGGGCCGAACGCGCCCTGGGGAGGGGCCTGGTGGCCCGGCTGCCCGGGGTGCGGCTGGGCGGGAGGCTGGGGATAGCCGTATCCGCCGGCCTGTGCGGCTGCCTGTGCTGCCGCGGCCTGTGCGGCTGCGGCCTGTGCGGCTGCGGCCTGTGCGGCTGCGGCCTGTGCCGCGGCGGCAGCGGCCTGCTGGTCGGGCTGTCCCGCCTGCTTCGGCGCTCCCTGCGGATGCGCGGGCGCGAAGCCCTGCGGCAGCGGGGGAAGAGCCTGGTTGGGCTGGGGGGACGCGGGGGCCTGCCCGGCGGGCGCCGACGTGGGGGCAGGGGCCGCGGGCGCCTGCGCGCCGGCTGCTGCCTCTGCCTCCGGCTCCGCTTCCGCCGTTGCCGGCGCGGCCTCGGGCTGCGGCTGCGGCTGCTCAGGAGACTCCGCGTCGGACCGGACGGGCGCCGACTCGTCGCCCTCCGCGGCGGCGGACGCGGGCCCGGCGGCCTCACCGGCCTCCGCCTCGTCGCTCCGCTCCCCCGCCGGCTCGTCGTCGCCACCGCCGAACAGCCTCGCCGCCTCGGCGTCGGCGGCGGCATGGTTGAGCTCGCCCTCCGGCTCCTCCGGCATCGGCTGCGCGGGGGAAGGCTGTTCAGGGGCGGACTGCTCGGGGGCGGGGTGTTCGGGCGCGGCTGCTGCCGGGACACCGGCCGCCGGGGTAGCGGTCGGGGGCGGGGTGGCCTGGGCGTCCTGGTCCACCGGGCGCAGCACGGGGAAGCCGGGCGCGGCGGGTGGCTGGGCGGGCGGTTGGGCGGGTGCGTGCGGGGGCTGGGCAGGCGGCTGCTGCGGCTGCTGCGCCTGGGCAGGCGTGTGCTGGGGCGCGCCGTATCCGGCCGACGTGTCCTGGCCGGGCTGAGGTACGCCGAAACCGCCCGAAGTGTCCTGCTGGGGCGCGCCGAAGCCACCGGACGTGTCCTGGCCCGGCTGAGGGGCACCGGCTCCCGGCTGCTGGGGATAGCCGTACCCGCCGGGCACCGCCGCGCCGCCGGCCGCGGGGGCGCCCGGCGCGGACTGCTGCTGCGGAAAGCCGTAGCCACCCGTGGCAGGGCCCTGCTGGTTCACGCCGGGCGTGCCCTGAGCGGGAGTGGCCTGCGCGGGCTGCGCGGGCTGCTGCGGCGGTACGGGAGCCTGTGGTGCGGGACCGCCCGGTGGTCCGGTGGGCGATCCGACGGGCGAGCCGGTCGGCGGCGGTGGCGAAGCCGGGCCGGTGTCCTGCTGTCCGCCGGTCGCGGAGCCACTCTGCGTACTTTGGGCATACCAGGCGGGGGGCGTGTAGACGATTTCGAACTCGCCCGTCAGATCCACCTCGTGATCGTCCCCGTCCGAGGTAGGGCTCCCGCCGTTGTACTCGGACCGATCCCTGTTCACTGCTTGCCTCCTGGTCAGCCACTGCTGCTGAGCTGGTAGTCGTCGCGGCCGGGCGGACCGAGTGGCGAGTCCCACGCGACTGCGATCGTCACCGCACCACCAGAAGCCTAATCACTCGCACGGCGGGACGGAAAAGCCCCCATGGGGGCGGACGGTAAACCCCCTGGGCATGGGTGGAAAAGCCCCATGGACGCGGCCTCTTCGCGCCCCGCTCCCGCAGACGACGACGCGTCAGTCCATACGGCGGGCGGTGCCGAGCAGACCCGTCTCCGCATCGGTGGGCTCGGTCATGACGAACTTGTGGTGCTTGCGAGTGCACCACAGGGCGACGCCGTCGTGAAGGGTCGGCAGATGCTGGAGGTGTTCTTCCGGGACGCCCAGGGTGTCGCGTACGACCTCGGTCTCGTAGGGCGAAATACGCTGAATCCCCACCAGATGGGCCTGAGACAGCCAGCGCGGCGCATGCTCACTGACGAAGGGCAGCACCGTCACCACGGCCTGCCACGGCACGGACGTCACCCGTCCCCGCGGCGGGCGGATGCCGCAGTCCCGGAACAGCACCACCGGACTGGAGACGGAGGGCCCCTGCGCGGGCACCCGGCCCACCGGATAGACCGTCACACACTGCTGGCCGCCGCCCGCCGCCTGGGCCAACTGCTGCCAGGCCTGCGGCCGGCCGGTCTCGACGCCGACGCGCGCTCCCGTCGCGGCGGCGCGCAACGCCAGCACCTGGGCGAGCCACAGACCACCCACGAGGACGATGTCGAAGGCGGTCGGACGGGACAGACCGAGCACGGCCGGCTGTGACTCCGGGTCCGTGCCGATGATCACGCCGTCGTCACCGATCGGCATGCTGATCGCGGCGAGCTCGTCGGCGGTGACCACATGCCGGTTACGGCGCGGCCCGCGCAGCCCGAAACCCGGGCTGAAGATGCGCCGTTGCTGCTGCGGTGTCTCCGGCTGCCGGATGATCGGGATCATGCCGGTGTCGGTGGGCGATGCCACGTGGGCCGGCGTGCGGCCGGGGGCGCGGCCCTGCTGTCCCGGGGGCATGGTCGGGGCGGGGTGGGACATCAGTACGTACCTCCGAGCGGCAGAGTGGCGAGGGCTCCGGGGACCTGCTCCCGGTCGAGACGGACCAGGCCGACCTTCGCGGCACTCGCGGCCCGCTCCAACTCCCGCCCGATCTGGCCGAGTTCACTGTCGCCGCGGGCGGTGACGCGGACGTGCCCGGTGAGGGCGACACCCCGGTTGCCGGCCTTGCTCAGAGTCATGCTGAACGTCGTGGCGAGCACCGGCAACGAGGTGAACCGCGTGACCAGTTCGGGCAACGCCACACCCCCGCTTCCCAACTGCGGCCAGCGCGACACCCAGTACGTCGTGTGCCACCGGTCGTCGACCCGCCAGGTCCGCACCGACTCGACCGTACGCCGCTGAGGCTGCCGCCCGTCCTGGGCGTGCTGCGCGTTGGCGCGCGGGTTCAGACAGCTGGACGTCGCCAGCGCCTGCACCAGCTCGGTCTCGTCCAGGATGGTCGCCTTGAAGCCGGCCCCGGCCAGGCGGCTCGCCAGCTGGTCCGCCACCCGCAGCAGCGCCCGCTGCGCCCCGGGCACACCGTCCCCGCGGGCCTGCACCGCCTCGGGGCACAGCTCCGGGTCGAGCTTGAGGGCGACCCAGGTGAGCCGGAGCGCGGGCGAACCGGCCTGGGCCTGCAGGGGGCCGTACGACCGCGCGGCCAGCGACTGCTGCGGCAGATGCGGCGCCGGCGCCGGCTGGGTGTGCTGCACGACCTGCACGGAGGCGAGCCGGATCCCGTCGACCTCCAGGGCGTCCTGGACCAGCCGCAGCGGCAGCTGCCGCTCGGTGGCCCCGGGACGCAGCGGCTGGTCCGCCGGCTGCACGAAGAGCACGGCGGTCAGGAAGGTCCCGTCGCCGATCATGCCGATCGAGCGGTCGTCCCGGGACACGAAGCCGTACGTCCGCAGCGCGGGGTCGCACTCCACGACAGGGGCCAGCATCGCGTCCGTGCCGGGCGGGACGGGCTCCTTCGCCTCGCGTCGGCGCTGCCGCAGCGCGCGCGAGGTCTCGTACCACTCGGGCAGCGGACGACGACCCCGGCGCAGGACCGCCAGGAGCAGCAGCAGCGCCGCCACGATCCCGGCCGGGACCAGCAGCCACGACGTGTCGGCGGCCCAGGCGGCCAGCATCACGGCCGCCGCGAGCTCCACCAGGATGAGCTGCTGCAGCCGCACCGGGCCCAGCCCGCCGGGGCGGGGCAGGGTGCGCGGCGACGCGGCGACGGGCGCGGCCGAAGCAGCCGACGTACGTCTGCCGCCCGGACCTCCCTGTTGCTGCTGTGCGCGGCGTCCGCGCCGAGTGCTCGTAGCGCTGGTCATCCCCCGGGACATCCCTTTCGCGAAGTAGTGGCCCGTTCGTCGGGCGGGATCCTCCTGTACGGGATCCCGGCGACGGGCCAGGGGCGCCGATGGCCCACAACGTCCGTGCGAGGGGCTCACGGTACCCGCTACGGAAGACCAGGCGACACAGGGGACACCGAAACCCCAGGTGGCCAGCCTGTCACGGACCGGCCCCGCATGGGGGAGCGCGGTGGTGAAGCTCTGTGAAGATGCGGCGTCGGCCGCGTACCTGATGAATCGTCGACCGGCCGAGCAGGGCATAGTAGGTGCCTGCGCGGCTGAAGCGGCCTTCCAGCGCGGGCGATTCAACTGATTCGACCGAATCAACTGATTCGAGCGATTCAAGTGATTCGAGCGCGACGGAGACGCGGCCCACAGAGCGGGGCGGAGCCTTTGGGCAAGGCGGAGCCCTCCCGCGGGGTTCGAGCCGTCGAGCACGATCGAGCTCACACGAAGCGATCGCCCATCACAGAACGATCGAGCAGCAGAAAACGGGAGACACGGGGACCATGGCAAAGCGTCGGGATGAGCTCGCCGCCTACACGTTCGCTCGCAAGCGCACCGTCGCGGCGTTCCTGGCGCCGTCGCCGGGAGGTTCCGAGGAAGGCGCGCCGCGTCCCATTCGTACGGTGATGCCCAGCCTCGGGGTGGGCCTGGTCCTGGTGATCGGCTTCATCGCCTGGGGCGTCATCAAGCCCGCGGCGCCCAAGGGCTGGGACACACCGGGCGAGTACATCATCGTCGACAGCGACTCCACGACGCGGTACGTCGTCCTCAACGACAAGACGTCGAACGGCAAGAAGACCAAGACGCTGCACCCCGTGCTCAACTACGCCTCCGCCAAGCTCCTCCTCGACAAGGGCAAGGGCAGCGTCATCGAGGTCCCCGCCAAGGAGATCGACAAGAGCGGCATCCCGCACGGCGCGACCCTCGGCATCCCGTACGCCCCCGACCGGCTGCCCTCCAAGGAGGACGCGGAGAAGGCGAAGACCTGGGCGGTGTGCGAGCGTCCGGTCGAGGGCTCGGCCCGCGCTATCGACCGTGCCGTCTTCGTCCTCAACGCCGACGACGCCAAGTCGCTCGACGACGCGGGGAAGGTGGACCCCCGCGAGGCCCTGTACGTCCGCGACACCAAGACCAAGCAGGACTACCTGGTCGACAGCAAGGGCAACAGGTTCCGGCTGGGCGGCCCGTCGCTCGAGACCACCACCATGGAGAAGCTGCGCGCCGCCGTCATCGGCACCACGGCCGCGGGGACCGAGCCGCAGCTGGTGAGCCCGGAATGGCTGAGCACCCTCAACGACGGCGGGGTGATCACCTTCCCGGACGTCCCGTCCGCCGGCGCGCCGACCCAGGTCCAGGGGGTTCCCGCCGGCACGAAGGTGGGCCAGGTGATCAAGGCGCAGGACGCGCAGGCCGCGCAGTACTACGTCGTCCTCGACAACGAGGTGGCCGCCATCACACCCTTCGTCGCCGGCCTGCTCAGGGCGGAGGCGGGCATGGACGATAGCGCCGACATCAAGCTCTCGACGTCGCAGATCATCGACGCCAACGGCGGCGAGGCGAACCCCTTCTACAAGGACAAGGGCTGGCCCGAGGCCATCCCGCGGCAGGCCAACTCGCCGGCCACGGCCACCGAAAAGGCCCGTACCACCTCGTGCAGCGTCTACAAGGGTGCCCTTGAGGGCAACAAGCCGCAGCTCGCCGCCTGGGCCGGGACGGCGTACCCGAAGAGGATCGTCGCCGACTCGCTGAGCGCGTACGTCTCGTCCGGCTCGGGCCTTCTCTTCACGGAGATCATGGGTACGGCCGGGGGCGGCGGTGCGCAGTACCTGCTGACGGACACGGGCCTGCGGTACTCGCTGCCGAAGGGCAACGACACCGCGGCCGAGGGAAGCGGCAGCGGTTCCTCCTCGGCGGAGGGCGGCACGTCGCAGGGCCAGCCGAGCGAGACGGACAAGGCGCGCACGCGGCTGGGCTACGAGGACGTCACCAGGCCCGCGGTCGTGCCGCAGACGTGGGCGGCGTTCATCCCGAAGGGGCCCACGCTCGACACCGGCAGCGCGGCGCAGCCGCAGAGCCAGTGACCGGCCAACCGGCCTGCGGGCAAGCGCAGTTGAGAGTAAGACGGCAGGCCGGTCACAGGATGATCGCTCAAGTGTGTGAGCCGTGTAACTGATTGGCCGCGCCTGTGGATGAGTGACAGGCTGACGATAGAGTGTTTGCAGCGCTCAAAGGTGCGAAGCTTCTCCGGGCACCAGTGCAGGTTTCCCGGATCAACGACGACATGGGGGAAGGTTCATCATGGCCGGCCAGTTCCGGGTAACAGAGGACGAACTCACCAAGCTTTCCGGCGACATCAACACCGTCAACGGCCAGCTGCAGAGCGAGATCCGCCGTCTCAACGGAGTGATCGACCAGATCGCGGGTGGCTGGAAGGGCCAGGCGGCCACGTCCTACCACCAGCTGCAGGAGCGGTGGAACGCCGACGCGAAGAGGATGAGCGACATCCTCAACGACATCAAGGAAGCCGTGGACTCCACGCGGAGCAACTACTCCGCCTCGGAAGAGCAGCAGAACTCCGAGATCAGCAAGATCATGTCGGACTTCGGCTGATCGAGCCGTTCGGCTCGAAGTTCTCCACTTCTCCCGACTTCCACAGACTTCCTTCGATTCTTCCTGAAAGGGAACGACGATGTCGATCCTCGTCAATTACGCAACCATCACCAACGCCTCCACGGACGTGAAGTCCACCGCCGGCCGCATCAAGCAGCAGCTCGACGACCTCGAGGCCGCGGTCAAGCGTGTCGCCACCACCTGGGAAGGTGAGGCGCAGGAGGGCTACCAGCGCAAGCAGCGCGAGTGGGACCAGACCGCCGCGGACCTGCACTCGACCCTGCTGAAGATCTCCACGGCGCTGCAGAGCGCGGCCGAGAACTACCAGGCCACGGAGAAGAGCAACGCCAACACCTGGGCCTGAGCCCGTCGGCGGCCCGAGGGGCATGAGATGAAGAGAATCGGCCCAGCCGACGCCGTGGCGTCGACTGGGCCGAGCTCTGCTTCGGGGGCGTACGCGCCTCCCGCGGGACCGCACACACCAAATCCCGCAAACATTCACACTCGTCGCCACACACGTGACACATACATGACCCAGCTTCGAAGGAAGCAAGGCAGCAAGGAAGCCCTGGGGGGCCTGAACATGAGGGGCCTGAACGTGGAGGGCCGGACAGCCCGCTCGCGTAGCCGCAACAGTGGAACCCGCGCACTGCAGCGGGTTTTCGGCGTGCTCGCGGCGACGGGGATCTGCCTTGCGTCGACGCCGCCGGCGTTCGCCGGTCCGTCTCCGGCTGACGCGGCGGTGTCCACCCGCCTTGCCGGCGCAGGCGCCCGCGCCTCCGACAGCACGGACTTCGGCCTGTCGGACAGCACGGAATGCGTCTTCGGCGGCAAGGTCATCAAGTCCACGCCGTGGTCGCTCCAGCGGATCCTCCTGGACCAGCTGTGGGGACAGGCAACCGGCAAGGACGTCACGGTCGCGGTGATCGACACGGGCGTCGACGCCTCCAACCGGCAACTGACCAAGGCCATGGCCGCAGGCAGCAAGACCTTCGTCGACGGTCCCGCCACCAAGGACCTCGAAGGCCACGGCACCCGGGTCGCAGGCATCATCGCGGCCCGCCCGCTCAAAGGCACTGGCTTCGTGGGCATCGCACCGGACGCCAAGATCCTCTCCCTCCGTTACACGGGCGGGGAGGAGAAGCAGGGCGACGCGGAGACGATGGCCGACGCGATCCGTTACGCGGTCGCCAAGGGCGCGAAGATCATCAACATCTCGTCGGACACCCAGAACAGGCAGGACGACCCGATCCTCGAGGCCGCCGTGGCGGACGCGGTGCGCCAGGGCGCCCTGATCGTGGCAGCCGCCGGCAACGACGGAGCCGACGGCAAGTCCGCGAACACCTACCCCGCCGCGTACGACGGCGTCCTGGCGGTTGCGGCCTCCGACCGCAACGACGAACGCGCCGTCTTCTCCCAGTCGGGCAACTTCGTCGACGTCGCCGCACCGGGCGTCGGCATGGTCTCCACGGTCCCCGTCGGCGGCCAGTGCACCGCCGACGGCACGAGCTTCGCGGCGCCGTATGTCGCCGGGGTCGCGGCTCTCCTGAAGGACAAGTACCCGACGTGGAACGCGGCCCAGATCGCCACCCGCATCGAGGAAACCGCCCAACGCCCGGGACGCGGACCCAACCGCTACATCGGGTGGGGCGTCGTCGACCCGGTCGCCGCGCTGTCGGAGGAATCAACACCGGGCACGTCTCCGGAACCGGATCCGCCGGTTGCGCCGGGAGCGGGTGGGGTGGTTCCCATGGCAGTGACCTTGGGGGAGACCGAGGCTGAGCGGGAACGCCGGGTAGCCATCTATGTGTTGGGGACCGGGTTGGCTGTGGCGCTGGTGGTTGCGGGGAGTGGGGTGGCTTTGCGGGATTGGCGTAGTCGGCGGGCTGGGCAGTCGGGTTAGCGGACCCGGTTGTCGCTTGGGCGACTTGGTCGGCCTGGCCGACTTGGGCGATGGCTTGGGCACCGAGTGGGTGCTGACAACTTGAGAAACAGGGGAGAGGACAACGGGGTATGAGTAACGGGATGCGCGTTGATCTGAGCGCGTTGGATGAGGTCATTCGGCGGCTGTGGACGCTGCTGGATGACATGGACAAGGCCGGGAAGACGTCGAAGTACGAGACGGAGATCCCGCCGAACGCCTTTGGTCAGGTCACAGAGGAGTCTTGCCAGTTCGTAGAGGCCGTGGAACTGCACGCGGCACAGAAGGAAATGAAGATCAAGATCGAGAAAATGATCAAGGATCTCCATGAGCTGATCGACGACTTCAGCACCAAAACCTCGAAGGTACGGGACAGGTACAACGACGAGGAGCACGAGATCAAGCGCAGCGTGGGCAGCGGCTCGGGTGGCTCCACCAAGAACGATCTGGCTTCTAAGTAATCGAGTCCGGACAAGTACTGACGAGGGGAGTTGGCCGTGGATACCGTGCAGGATCACAAGGCTGGTCAGCAGGTCGCAGAGAACCAGGCAAAGGAACAGAAGGAAGAGCAGAAGAAGGAGCACGACCGCCTCATTGAGTCCGACACGGTCAAGCGCGAGGGCAAGCCCATTGATCACGAGAATGGCTTCAAGACGGAGTTCATGAAGTACTCCATCAATGGCCTGCGTAGGATGATCTTGGAATCCAATCCCGGAGTCATCGCGACGGTCGGTGATCACTGGAAGATGGTCCACAACATCCTGTCCGGCGGCGACGGCGACGGCGAGAAGGGTGGTGTGGACCAGGTCTCCTCGAACGACAGTATCGCCGGGGCACTGAAGACGGCTGTCGACAACGTCCTCGAACACTGGGAAGGCGCAGCGGCCGAGGCCTTTAAGCGCAGGGCGGATGAAATCGGGCTCCAGATTCGGAACGGGGCTGCGTACGCCAACTTCACGTCGAAGCAGCTTCTTGCGATCAGCAAGGACCTCGACACGGCCAAGGCCAAGATGGAGGGCATTGAGGAACCCTCCATGCTTGAGAGCGGCTGGGACAAGCTCAATGACGATCAAGACGATTCCCAGATGAAGAAGGACATGGCTGCAGGCGCCAGCGCCGACGCCGTGGCCAAGGCGAACGAGAAAAACTTGTCGCTGGGGATGGAGCGGAAGCTCGAGGCCGTGGCGGTGATGGAGCAGCTGGCGGCCAACTACAAGGTGTATGCGGGGAACCTCAAGCAGGCCCAGGCGAATCGAGATGACAAGAAGGGCATCGAGCCCCCCAACACCGATGTGACGATGCCACCTCCGATCACAATGCCGAGCGCTTCGGCGGGAGGACCGGGCACAGCTCGCACAGCTAACAAGCCTTGGAGTGCAGGTCCTACCACTAGCATTAAGCCGGCGCCCGCGGTGCCCCGAGATGCCGGTATCACAGGTGGTTCGCAGCTCCCGGCAGCTCGAACGAAGGTGGACAGCATCTCTCCAGGCCTGACCGGGACTGGTCCCAGCACCGGCCCTGTCGGTGTCAGCGGCGGTGGCGGTGGCCTCGGTACTGGCGGAGCTCAGGGCCCAGGCGTGGTGGCTCCCGGCGGAGTGTCTGGCCTCGGACGAGGCGCTGCTGCACGCGGCGGCATTGGAGCAGCAGGCGCTCGTGGTGGTCTGGCTGGTGGCGGCGGGGCAGCAGGTCGCGGCTCCGGAGGCCGAGCTGGCATGGGAGGCATGGGCGGCGCCGGGGCCGGTGCGGCTGGCCGAGGCGGTGCTGGCGCTGGCGGTCGTGGAGCCCTCGCGAAGTCTCGGGGCGGTGTGGTCGGCGCGGCCAAGGGGGTCACGGGCAAGGGCGCCGGTGGAGGCGCAGGCCTGCACGGCAGCCGTGGCGGAACCCAGCGTGGCGCCATGGCTGGTGGAGTTGGTGGCATGGGCGGTCGCAATGGTCGACGGTCCGAGGACGAGAACAGCCGGGGCGACCGTCCCGATTACCTGGTCGAGGACGAAGAGACCTGGATCTCGGAAGAGGACCGCAAACGAAACGTGCCGCGCACCATCGAATAGGCAGGCAAGCGACCGGATGAGTTCTGTTCCGGTCCGCAATGAAGGCTGGCGAAACCAGTCTTAGTTGAGTGAGGAGCAAGGAATTGGTTGTCAAGCGATTCTGGTCCACGACGGGAGTCGTGGCATTGACAGGAGCCTTGCTCCTCACCTCGGCTCCCACTGCCTCAGCGGATTACGTCCGTGACAAGCAGTGGGTCATCGACGTCATCAACTTCAAGAAAGTTTGGGCGGAGTCACAAGGCGAAGGGGTGACGGTTGCCGTCGTTGATACCGGAGTGGACGGTAGCCATCCCGATCTGACCGGGCAGGTCTTGAAGGGCATGGATGTCACCGGAAGTGGTGATGCCCAGAATGACACCAACGGGCATGGCACCGGCATGGCGAGTCTTATCGCCGGTCACGGACACGGAACGAACAATTCTGAGGGCGTGATCGGCTTGGCGCCCAAGGCTAAGATCCTTCCAATTAAGGCCTCCTCAACAGGTGACGACTACCGCGACGACCAGTGGGCAGAGGGAGTCCGATACGCAGTTGATCAGGGTGCAGATGTGATCAATCTGTCATTTGGCGGCTCTTCCACCTCGCCGGACCCTGAGGCGACCGAGGCAATCAAATATGCATTGCAGCACAACGTTGTCGTTGTGTCAGGCACAGGGAATGACGGAACTGCAGGTCTGGAGTATCCGGCCAAGCTTCCAGGTGTCGTCGCCGTTGGCGCCGTTGATGAATCGCTGAAGGTTTGGAAGAACTCGAATTTCGGTCCCGGTGTGACGCTGACTGCTCCCGGCGTGAATATTGCCAGAGCAGACACAAGCGAAGCTAGCGGTTACGCGGAGGGCAGTGGAGTCTCCGACGCAACGGCCTATGTCTCCGCAGCCGCGGCCTTGGTCAGGGCCAAGTATCCGGACCTCACGGCAGGCCAGGTCATCAACCGCCTGATCAAATCAGCCACGTTTCTCGACCACGACGTCAAGAAGGTGCCCGACGAGGAGTACGGCTACGGCATCATCCGCCCGTACGCGGCACTGACAAGGGACATCCCCAAGGGCCCCAAGCAGGGCCCCCTCGCCCAGTCCGCGCCGTCCACGTCCACGAATTCCGGCACCGCGTCCGACGACGACAGCACGAGCCAGGCGAAGAAAAAGAAGAAGAAGTCCTCCTCGGGCAGCATCCTTCTCATCGCCGGCATCGCAGCGGTCGTGGTCGTCATCGGCATTGCCGCCGTGGTGATCCGCAGCCGCCGCAACGGCGGTAACGGCGGCCCCGGCTCGGGCGGCGGAACCCCGCCTGCCGGCACGGGCTACCCGCCCCAGCCCCCGACGGGCTACCAGCCGTACCCCAACACACCTCCCAGTCAGGGATACCCGGCGCCTCCCGGCCAGTCCCCGCAGCACCCCAACCCCTACGCCCAACAGCCTCCCCACCAAGGACAGTAAGAGCTCGCCATATTCGTGCCGGGCTGGTACAGGCTCGCTCGCGTGGACTCGACATCCGCGTGTCAAAAGGGGCATGCCTGTGCTGCTTCTCGGGCCCTCAAGCCGGAGATGGCACAGCGCTGCGGGAGAATTGGGACAGGATGGCATAAGACACGGCAATCAGACGTGACAAAAAACAACGGTACACAATTCAGGGCCGACTGCCATAGCGATAGGCAGCTTTCATGAATCGGCTCTGGCGAGTCATTCAAGGATGGGGGAAATAAGTGGCTGACGGTGAGGCATTCTACGCGGAGGGAGCAGGCAGAGGTCTGGCCAAGCAATTCGAGCTCCAGGCGTACGACCTGCGTGCGTATCTCAAGAAGTTCGAGAACGAGACCGGTGAAGAGGCAATCTCTGACGGCTTTGGGCTTCTTACGGAATCGGACGAGGTCCGAAACGCGTACATCGAGTACTCGACCACCGCAGCCTCTGCAATGAAGGCCCTCCATGAACATTTGGACGCTATCGCGGACGCCCTGAGGAAGGTCAACAAGAACACCGAAGTGAATGATGAGGACCTGGCTGTGCTCTTTGGTAAGGCCTCCGGGGGGAACAAGTGAGTGGCAAGGAGTCGGGAGCAGAGGAGATCGTCGAACTCGGATTGGAGCTCGTCAATCCCGGTGGTCGGCCCGATGAGTTGAGGCAGGCTGCCAAGGCCTGGCGACAGCTCAAGGACGAGGTGGCGGGCGCGGATGGCCTACTCAAAGCGCTCGACAGAAAAGTCGAAGACACAGTCGGTCACACCTGGCGCGGTGAAGCTGCGGAAGCCTTCAGGGAGCATTGGCGTAAGGTCAAAGCTGCAGTCGAAGAAGGCGTCCAAGAGTACGACGACATCGCCAAGCAGCTCGATGAAGTGGCCGATGAGATCGAGAACGTCAACGACGAGATTCACGCGATCTACGCCGAAATTGGCGTCTCGATCGGCGTTGGCGTGGCTTTGTCGTTTGTGAGTTTTGGTGTCGCGGGTGGGGCCGCTGCTGCGAATGTCGCTCGACTCGCCGCCCAGGCGGTCCGTATCTCGGCCCGCCTGGGTACGCTGCTCCGACGCATCGCAGCGGCAATCCGGGCATACCAGCAGGCCGGGAAGATGACCAAGCTGACTGCCAGCTTCTTCGTCAACTGGGCTGGCAACACTGGTGGCACGCTGCTCGGCGCTGGCCTCTCCGGCCAGGACATCGACGGTGCCAAGGTGTGGGAAGCAACCTGGCAGGGAGGGCTTGCGGCAGCCGTCGGCACCCCTGCGGGCGCGGCAGCAGCGGGCAAGGCCGGGAAGATCATGGATGGCATGGCCAGTCCGCCGGGCGATCTTGCCCAGAGTCTGACCGAGAACATCACCGGCGGGGTTGTCGGCAATGTGTCTGGCGGACTCGCGGTGGATGCCCATACCGCTCTCACGACGGATGAAGACCCCGAGTGGGGTAAGAACGCCCTTGTCAATGCGGTAGGTGGGGCAATTGGCGGAGCCACGGTGGGCGGTGCCGGACACTACAGGGACAACCTCACCGATGCGCCGGGCTGGGATTCGTCACGATACGGGCAGCGTGGCCAGAACCCTGACTTTGCCGTTGAAGTGCCCGCCGGTGGCGTGGGTGCCGGATTGGCAGGCGCAGGCGGAGAGCTCACCGCGAGTGACGACGAGAACGGCAAGGAAAAGGACAAGGCCGCAGACGAGCCGAACACGGCGTTCGGCCGTAAGCAGCGCAGTCTTGAGGAAGATTTCGGATGATGACAAGGTCCAGCCTTCCGGCTCGTTGCTCGGCTCTGCTGGGGCTCAGCATCTTGGCGACGATCGTTGCCGTTCTTGCTCAGCCCTCCACTCGCCCACCGAGGTGGGACCTCTTTGCTTGCCTCGTGGTGGCAGCAGTAGCCGCTGGCAGCGCCGTCCTCTTTCTTCGCCGACGCCCCGCCCACGACCCAGGCATGGAGGGCAGGCACTGGTGGGTGGAGCAACGCAACGGTTGGGTCGGCTTCGCAACCTGGTCTTGGGTGGTGCCTGCGTTTCTGGTGGCTTACGCAGCGGTTTCTCCGACGCCAGCGGCGTGGGAGATCGTCGACGCCGGTTCCGCAATGCGTACGACCGAGATCGAGAAGGTTCTCTCCACGAAGTACGTCAGCAGTCAGCGCACTGGGCATTACACCTCCACAGTGCTGGTATCTGTGCCTTTCGACCAAGGGGCCAAAACCTCTGAAGCGGAGATGACCTCGGGCGACAAGCCGAGGGCCGGGCAAGAAATCTGGGTCCTCTTCGCGCCGTCGTCACCCGACCTGGGGTTCTTTGTCGGGGATCGACAGTCGCTTGAGGAGAAGATCGGTGGGCGTGCAGACCTCTGGACCGTCTGCTTGACCCTGGCGTGCTTGGCCTTCTGCTGGTTCATGAACCTGTTCGGCCGCTGGCGCTCCGATCCTGTGGCAGGTCTCCACCGTTCGAGACAACATGGCACACTCCACGCACTGCCCGTCTCTGTGACCGGAGTGGGGGTGGCCCTCGATGAGCGCCCGGCGTCCGCGTCTGTGACCAAACACCTGAAGCCCCGCATTTGCCTAACGAGCGCGGAGTTCGGTGACCTGTATCTCTACCTGGATGACATCGTCGACCCTTCGCTTCTGGCACAACCACTCATGGGTGCCCGTGGTCATGTCTACTGGCGACGGCCCACTCGCGAGCTCCCGTACGCGAATTCAGTTGGCTACGCCGTACTGCTTTTGGACGGGCAGCGTTACGTTGCCGGATGGCTTGAGTCCGAGGACGCTTCGGTCGACCTGCCGGCGAGCGCACTTGTTCCGGCGGACTGGGCGCTCCCGGCAGTGGGTGAAGCTCGGGCCTTTCACCCCGCGTCTCCCGTGGAGACAAGAGCCAATTCCACTGTGCTGAAGGCGCTCCTACTCAGCATCGTGGCCTTGGCCGTCATCACTCTTGGCGTCGGCGACGTCGCGACGGTCGCTCTCGCTATCACCTCCGTACTGGCAGTTCTGATAGGGCGGAGGCGCGCGGGACGCCAGGTGAAGCAGCACCTGGAAGCACTCGTGTCCGGCGGCGACATGAGCACTGGCTCGATCCGCGGGGCCGGCTGAGTCTGCTCGTGTGCCTGCCGATTGACCGACGTAAAAGGGGAGCCGATGAAAAGGAAGAGCCCTCAGTTGCCTTTGCATGAGACCGGAGTACCGGTTCCACTGGAAACATCCGGAATCCCGGCGCCTGCATTCAAGCGTGCCTTCGACCAACTGGAGACCCGGGACGCCTGGGAGAGGATGCACCGCAAGGTGAGGAGGCGTCGGACGATCTGGTGGGTTCTCTGCCTTCCCTCGTTTCTTGCGGTGAGTGCCCTCATGAGTCCTGACGCCGGTGAGACGGCCAACAAGATCGGGGGCCCTACCCTGATCGCCTGGGTTATCGGCTACCCCGCTCTTCTCTACCTCAGCCACAAATCGCTCAGCTGCGTCAGGCGCATGCGTCGTGTCCTGGAGACGCACCCGTGGCGGTTGGTCCCGCGAGTGCGCAGGACAAAGGGCACTTGGGAGGCGTACACCGCTGCCGTCCAGCTCCAGTACGACGAGCACGAGAGGCTGACCGGCCTCATGTCCGTCTGGAATCCGGTGAGGACGTATCGACGGTGGCCCAAGGCCATGGAGTACGGCGCGTGGTACGCGGGCGACACCTTTAACGCCCGTACCGCGGCGAGCAAAGGACGCGGTGTGCTGACGCTTCCGGGTGTCGGCGACCTCTTCTCAGTGACGCAACGCCCTGGGGATCACTGACGGGACCCACCGCCGAGCTTCTGGGGTCGGGGAAGGTGGCCCATGTGCAAGCTGCCCGAAGCCACCCTCGGGCTCCTGTACGTTCCAGCGGCGGAGTGAGCGGGCGTGGCCCTGGGCCAGATGATCCCCATCCCGCGGCGCGGCCTGTGACGGCCCCTGGCCTCCTTGGCGAGTCCGTATGGAGCACTGGCCAACGTCCTGCGGCAGGGCGCGCGTGAGGAGGACCGTGCGCGGTGTCTAGTGTTCCCGGGGCGTGGGCCAACCAGCTCGGCTCGAGCGGAGCAACCCCTCAAGCCGAGCTGATGGGCGACGTCACGAAGCAGAGCCCACGGCACCCTGGCTGCTGCCCGACTGCTTCTGTGCCGCCGGGTCCAGGCTCGCGACTGCGTACAGGCCGTACGCCAGAAGACCAACCATGCCGGCGATTCCGACGACCAGGCGCCAAGCCGCCGACGGAACGGGAAGCGCGAGCACCGTGACGCAGAGCGTCCAGAGCAGGAGTACGTGCATCAGCCGGTTCGGGATGCTGAGGACCCAACCGGTGTCGAGGTCGAGCAGCCGGCTCTCCCCGGTTGAGTCGACGGCACCCTGGTGATCTGCCGCCGTACGTGCGGACTCCTCGTGGTCCGGGGCGAGTCCGCCGGGGATGAACCAGCCGGCGTCGCTGATGAAGACCGCGCCCGTACGGTGCGGCCCCTTGCGGCCTCCGTGCCGGTTGCGGTCCGGCACCCAGACCAGATGGCCTTCCGAGTGCCCCACGGTGTCCACGTACCTGGCACTGTCTCCGTGGACATGCAGCTGCACGGGGCCCCGGAAGTGTCCAGGCAGATCCGCTGCTTGTCCGCCCCATGACCGTCGTACCCAGAAATGCGCGCGCGCAGCACACGTTCGTCACCACTCAGCCGCTGGGGGAAGCTGTCGTTGTCACCCACGGCGCCCAGTTCGGGCCGGTCGGGGCGGAAGCGATCTCCGCCGCCTTGCCCGTGGGCGTGGGATCGCCCACCCCAAGGGCGAGCGGAACGATCAGCGCCATGACCCCGCCGTAGAACGACAGGGCTGCGTTGGTCAACAGAGCGGAGGCGCCTCGCAACCTCACGGGACGGCCCTGGGTCCGCTCTCCGCCTCATGCGATACGCGGTCGGCCAGGGCGCGATAGACCGCGGCGGGGTCCGGGTTGCCCGACGAGCGTCGCAAAGCCCATGCCGAGAAGGCCAGGGACAGCGAGCGCGATCGCTCAGCCAGCACCAGAGCGTCACGCAGTGTCGACTTCACCATGAAGAGCCAGCATCCGAGGAGCACTGTGACCAGGAGGCATGCCGCCCAGGCCACCACCGTCTTCTGCTGCCCTTCGTCCAGGTCGTTCTCGATGCTGTCCGCCTCTTTGAGCCGGGTTTCGGCCGCAAGGCAGTTCTGTGCCGACTCGGCTTTTCGTGGCCTCGTCGCGCAGCGCGTTCCGCTGCTCCTGCGTCAGCCCTTCGGCATCGGCTCCAGTGGCGGACGACGCCGCCTGGTGACCGCTGCCTTCGCTCCCCCCGGCAGCTCTGCCGGTTCCGTCCGCGTCGGCGGCCTCCACTGGCAGCTCCATCGGCAGCTCCGTCCGCTGTGCCGTTCGATTCGGCTGACCCATCGGAAGCACACTCCGGTGCCGCTCGCCTCCCCGGCGCCTGAATCATGTGTCAGCTTGCCCGATGCCCACATCGGCCGCTCCGGCTCACCGCCCCCAGCCCCGATCAGCGACTGTCGCAGCCGCAGGACCAGGAAGATCAGCACGGACAGGGCTGCCGGGGTTGTTGCTCAGGCCGCCTGAGCCGAGCCCGAGACGCTACCCGAAGTCGCCCCTCACGTGATCGGCGACGGTAGGCCGTGGCTCGTCCCCACTTTCCGGGCTCGCGTCGGCTGCTGAACCGCTGGACACCGTCAGGTCGTGGGCGGTCTTCGACAACAGTGAGACGTAGAAGGGAAGATCGGGCAGGGACGGTGTGGTGAGGCTCAGGACGAGCAGCCGTCCCATCCGTGGCAGAGGGAGGTAGACGTCGGCCCGGGCGAGGGGCAGGGATGGTGCCGTGTCGTCCTGTGGGTCCGACTGCCATTCCAACCCGCACAGTACGAGGACGCCGGGCCCTGCCGGAACGCGGATCGGCTCGACCGTGTTGTTGGGGTTCACGGACAGCGCCTCCAAGAGGCCGCGTGCCGATAGCTCGGCGTCCAGCTCGTCGAGCGGGTCGAGCCGGGCGATCAACGATGCCGTGGTCATGCGGCCGTCGGGCGTCTCATCGAGGCAGAAGCCCGCATAGAAGGACTTCTCGGTGAGGGCAAGTTCGGCCATTTCACGGTAGGAATGAAAGGTGACTTCTCGCTGAAAGTCGGTGCCGTGCGGCCAGACTTCCTCGGCGATGGACCAGAGTTGCTCCTGGCGATCCTCATCGTCCAAGTCGAGTCCCAGTGAGTGAAACCCACCGGGCATGTCCAGATGCAGTTCGATACTCGGTGCGGACATCAAAGAATCTTCCTGTGGGTCGGCCGCAGAATCACACCTCGACGCAGATCCGTAGGTACGTCCAGGGCGAGAAGGTGCTTGTGCGCCAGGCGTGTCAGCACACTCACCGGGGACCCCCGGAATTCACGAGGATGCAGCGCGACGCCCTTCAGGCGTGCGCCGTCAGGCATGGAGGTCAGTATGACGAAGTGATAGATCGTCGTGCGCCAGCCGAATTGCTGTCGCTCGATCTCCCCGGCCAGCCGGGCGAACTCCCGGTCCAAGGAGGCTTCGTGCTTGATCGGGCTGCGAGAGAGGCGGAGCGCCAGCTTGCCAGGTGAGATGAATCGGGCGGGAGCGTTGAGGATCCGCATCAGATCATCCTCATGGCCGTCTCCGAAGAGGACCATGAGAAGCCAGACAAGTTTGGCAACGAATTCTACCGGAATGAGGACCCACTGCAGCATGAACCATAGTAGGAGCCCCAGCCTCGAAGGGAACGGAAGGACTGGATCGGCGACCGAATTGGAGGACGGCGTGACTCCCAAGGCTAATCTCCCGTCACGCTGTCATAAATGCCGCTCACGGCGCCCGGCACCTGCATCGCGAGCTGGGGGCCCTTCGACCACCAGGACGTTGGATCCAAGGTTCCGTCGGCACGTATCGCTGCTTGCAGGGACTCGAGGTTCCTGAGCCCTGGAGTGT
Source organism: Streptomyces curacoi (assembly GCF_001513975.1). Lineage (GTDB taxonomy): Bacteria > Actinomycetota > Actinomycetes > Streptomycetales > Streptomycetaceae > Streptomyces > Streptomyces curacoi. The sequence goes on along the minus strand of NZ_KQ947998.1, from coordinate 43,125 downwards.
TGGCGACAATGGTGTTGAGCCCGGTCTCACCCATCGAGGCACCCATGTTCTTGGCCACCGAATTCTCCCAGGCAAGCTTCAACTTGTTCGCGGCGCCTTGAGCCTCGAAGACCTGGCCCTCAGCGCCGCGGAGGAGTCGGTTACCCGCTCGACCGAAGTCCTCCGCTGTTGCGATTCCGTCATCCACGAGCTTGCCCAGCCGAGCGGCCCTCGCCGCACCGTCGACCGATGTCACCAGTTCTCCCGCCTTCTCAGCGCGTACCACGACCTTCGCTGTGCCGGTGATGGCTGTCTTGGCGAAACCCAAGCCCGGAACGGTGCCGAGAGCGTCGCCCGCGAGGTCCATCAGCCCGATATCGGCGCCACCGATCTTGGCCGCACCATGGGTCAGGAGCGCCCCCGCCGAAAAGCCCGCACTGGCCAGCGCGAGCGCCCCGGACAGCGGTGGGCACCACAGGGTCAGCAGCGCCAGGATGCCGAGGACGGCGGAGATGTTGCTCAGCCAGTCACCGATCGTCTTCAGCAGGTCCTTGTGCCGGGCGCACCACTCCTGGATGCTGTGCCCCCACTTCTGGAGCTCATCGCCCAGGCGCTCCCAGAACCCTGGGTCGGGTGCCTTCTCGGTCGCTTTGCGCAGGTGACTCGCGACCCCGCGGGCCTCGGCCTGGTGCTCCTCGAGCAGCCGCTCGCCCTGCTTGATGATCTCCTCGAGTTCACGCTCAGCCTGGTCCAGCCGAGCCGAGGCTGCCGACAACTCGCCGTCGGCCTGCTGCAGCCGAGAGCTCGCCGCGTCGATCTTCGCTTGGGCGTCCTGCAGAGCGGGGCCGGTGAAGTACTGGCCGCTGAGGCGGAACGCGGGATCGGATGCCGCCTGGTTGTAGCGGCTCGTCGCGGCGTCCTTGGCCTTCTCCGCGGTGCTGATCTGGCCCTTGGCCGCCTTGGCCTGAGCCTCGTACGTGCGGGCCGTGTTCTGGTAGTGGGCCAGTGCCTCGCGCCACTTCGACAGCTCCGACGACGCCGTGCGCATCGCCTCCTGGCTGTCCTTCAGATAGCGGGGCAGTTCCCCGACCTTCTTCGAGAACGCCGAGGCGGCGTCTCCAGCCCAGGTGACGTTCCCCGTGAGGCGCTTGATGCTGTTCTGAGCGTTGTCGAGCGCGTCCGCCGCCCTCTTGGCGCGGGCAGCGAGTGAGTCCACGTTGCCGGGACTGCCCGGCGCGGGGTCGAAGCCGAGCGCGGGGTACGAGTCGCTGCTCACCGGGTGCCGCCCTTCCCGGCGAAGCCGTCGCGCAGGGCCGTCTCGACGTCCCGGTAGCTGTCGCGGGTCTTCTTCACGCCGTCCTCGATCGCCTGCGTACCCTCGGCGATCTTCGTGATCGCGTCGTCCCAGCTGTCGTGGAACTCGTCGCAGGCGTTGTCGAGTTCTTTGCTTCCCGTGGTCTTCGGGCCGGTGTCACGCAGTGCGTTCAGCGCTGCACGCATCTCGTCCTGACTTCGGTGAAGTTCCCTGACCAGTGAGTCCAGCTCGGATATGTCTACCTTGAAGCCCGCTCCCATGGCTGGTGTCCCCCTGTCTCGCATGGCGCAGCGATTAGCTGCTGCAACAAGATAGCCAGCAGGCGTCGAGTGCCTGGAATCGGGCCCTGCTGTTTGCAGGGCCTTCACGGCTCATCCGTGCGGCCCGTCGCCCCCTCGCAGTCCTTTGAGCACTCATGCGCCGCTCTACCGTTCCTTGAAAGCCGACCGGCCCGTACAGCACCCCTGTCGTCAGCTATCGGCGGGCTGCACATTTCGATCGCGAATCACACATGAGAACCCCACGAGGGCATGCCTCGCTGCGTTCGCGAACGCCATAAGGTGTCGCGTGACTTACGGGGAAGGTGTGCCGGCTGGCAGCAGCAACAGCAGCACCAGCACCAGCAGCAGTGGGGGCCGGTCCAAGGGCCGCCCGTGCCTACAGGGATGCAGCCAGTGGCTCCCCCTGCTCCTCCCGGTGCTCCAAGCGGCGGCAGGCGCACTGCGCGCATCGTGATCGGTTCGATTCTCGGACTCTTCGGCGTGCTCCCCACCTTGGGAGGCGGCGCGCTCGCTGCGCACGCTTACGGCAACAGCCTGCAGACGATAGACAATCCCGAGTACGGAGAGGTGATTTGGTCGGATGAACCCGCCGACAGCATCTTTCCGGACACCATCGGAGGGCGTGACGGCCGTCTCGGGGATCTCACCAATCCCAAGTACGCGTACTGGCGTCGGCTCGGAATCTCTCCTGAGACGTCCTGTAGCAAGGGACTGACGGGGAAGACACTGGCGAACGCGGAGCGGGTGGATGCAAGGCCGTGCTGCGCGCCACCTATGTCGACCCCACCGGGGACATGGTGGCTACGGTCGCACTCATTGTGTTGCCCGGGGACGGCGCGAATGTGAAGCTCGCCCAGGCCTACGAGGAACTGGAAGCAGAGGGAACGGTGGCCCCCCTGCCCGTGCCAGGCACTCCGGCCGCCGGCTGGAAGGCGGACGTACGTAACGGAGTAGCGCTGGACTCCACCAGCGGTGAGCACATGCCCTATGCCATCGCCGCCACCACGGGCGCGGTCGACGGGCGGCTTGCAGGAAACCTGCCAGGCGCTTGGGGGGACGACGACCTCGAAGTCAGTGCCGACCGGGAGTCCTGGTACGCCGAGGCGGAAACGCTCGTCGAGATGTTCTCACTGCACATGGACGACCTGCAGCTCGGGGGGACGGACTGGTGAACGACCGACGAACGAGGACTGCTGTCGTCACAGCTGCGTTGAGCGGTCTCCTCTGCACACTGCCGACGGCCCCCGCACACGCCGCATCTGCCATTCCCGGCGGGTGGGAGAGCGATGCCCTTGGTCTTTCGTCAGCGCACCAGCTCGATCAGGGTGAAGGCGTCATCGTGGCCGTCCTGGACAGCGGAGTGGTGGCTGACCATCCTGCGCTCAAGGGGAGAGTGACCACCGGCCCCGACTACTTCGACGATGGTCTTGACTGGCAGAGCCCCGAGTGGGGTGTGCATGGCACCAACATGGCGTCAGACGTGCTCAAGGTCGCGCCCAAGGCCAAGATCCTTTCGGTGAGGGTTCTCAACGACGAGGAGGAGAAGGGAGACGGCAGCGTCGAGCGACGGCAGGGCACGAGTCCGGTCGCGAGCGGTGTCTACTACGCAGTGGACCATGGCGCCGATGTGATCTCGTTGTCTCTGGGGACCGGCGAAGTCGCCAACTTCGCGGACTCGGCAGAGGTTGCAGTCATCGGCTATGCAGTGAGTCATGGCGTGCCGGTCCTCGCGGCGGCCGGAAACAGTGGAGGGAGACTCAATGAGACCGCCTTCCCACCCGGTTACGCCGGCGTGATTGCTGTAGCAGCGACGAACCAGGGTGGCGGGCACGCCGAGTTCTCGACCGTCCACACGTACAACGAAGTGGCCGCCCCGGGTGTGGACATCACCAGCGCGAAGAACACGGGTGGCCTCGAGTCGATCCAGGGCACGTCTCCGGCAACTGCGCTCGCGTCAGGCGTCGTGGCGCTGATGCTCTCCCAGAACCCCAAGCTCACGCCGGCCCAGGTGCGTGCGATCCTCACCAGCACTGCCCGCCACCCTCAAGGTGGTGGGAACGCTCTCCTCGGGTACGGGCAGATCAATGCACCCGCCGCCGTGAAGGCCGCGGCCTCGCCGCTTGATGACAAGACAGTGCCGGTAAAATACGAGGGCAAGAAGCACTTCGCAACTCCCGTGGGCACGCCCAGGACCACCCATCCTCCGATGGAGCAGGAAGTGTGGCTGACCGGTCTGGGTGCCGCCGGCGTAGGGCTGTTGATGTTGATCGGCGGGCTGTTCTTGGCCCTGCGGGGCCGTCGCAGGGCGGCTTCCGGCGTTACGGGCATGGCCCCGCCGCCAGGACAGTTCTGAACGGGACGCCATCGGTGGGCTGTCAGTAGCCCTTGGCAGATGGTGAAGCTCCCCGAAGTGGTGAAGCTTCCCATGGACAGTGGCCGATCGCCCACGCCGATGAGGCGGCCGAGGCCCGTCCGTCCGGTCTCCTGGCGGGGCGTCCGTCGTGGCGTTCCCGTACCCGTGCGGTTGTGTCATTGAGGTTCCTCAGGATGCGGACAAGGGCGTCACAGGACGAGTGCGCCCACGAGCGCGGCCAGGACGCCCAGGGCTGCAACTGAACTTGAGTTCCGTGGCCGTCTGTGCGCGCTGAAGTGGGGCAGGCTGCAACTCCGTCCACGAGTGGGGGCGGTTGTCGTAGGTCCAGCAGTCCTCCGCTGAACATCCACCACACGCGCCGCATTCACGCACATACGCAGGAGGGGGAGCTACCAGGGTGGCGCTGCGCAATGGCTCAAGGGTCACGAGACCGGCCTCATGCGCTACATTCGCGGCGGTGATCATCCAGGCGGGGGCCTTGGGTTACGAGCCGGCGTTCTTGTTCGCAGCGCCTCAAACCGCCGTACCGAACCTCGTCAGAACCTGGGCTGGACAGCGAAGGGCGATTTCGGGTGGCTAGAAGGAATCAGACGGACTCCGTCCGCAACAGGTTCGAGTTCGAGCGGGCGAGGGCGTTGGTGCCGACCGGTGAGGTGCTGCGTGCTGATCACGGGGTCGTTCTGGCCGAACGAGCACCGTCACCGAGCCGTTTTCGTCGCCCGCGCGTTCTGCGATCCGAGCGCCGTACGCTCGGTGGCTTGTTCTTGAAGCCGGTGTACTGGCTCGTGAGGATATTCACGGCCACCTCCTGGAACCCGGTCGAGTGGCTGGTCGAAGCATTGATGGAGCGTGAGAAGAAAAGGCCGGGCAAGCCGTTCCACGGCGGCTGGAACAGCATGGCCGGCCATCTGGCCCGCGGCCTGGTGCCTCGGACGAAAAACCCGGCAAGCCAGGTAGCCCTGGTGATGCAGGTGACCGACCGCCGCCTGCAGATCGTGTACGTGTCCCGCGTGCGTTCTTTGACCGGCCAGCCCGGTTTGGTCGAAGCGGGGTGGGCCACTGATATTCGAAATGTGACCTGGATCCGGGATCGCAGTGACGTGGCGGGCGGCGACCACGAGATCGGCTTCGTCGATGGTTCGTGGTGCACGGTCCGCTTCTGGGGCGAGGGATGGAGCCGGATGTCGGACGCGTTCCCGCTCCGGCTGAGTCACCTCGACCCGGTTCCGTACACGGGGTGAGCTGCCACTGCCCAGCGGCAGACGGCGAGTTCGTTCGGGAGGAATTCGGAGAATTCCGGGACATACGTGATCGGCCCTGAAGTAAACGATCAAGCTGGCCAACAGGTGGCTCCGCAAGGCCAACAAGCGGCGGTCTTCAGCGCGTTGACACAATCCATGAGGTTCCCGCACCGGCTGTGTGTTGAACCGTTCGCAGGTGCATTGGTAGGTTCACGCCGGTCGATTCACGCCGACCCTCCGATGAGGTACCCCTTGGACAGCTCTCCCAACAGCTCCGGCAAGCCCGTGGACGACTCCGAGTTCCTGGAGATGACCCAGCAGGACCCCGCCCAGGTCAAGATCCTGCGGCAGTCCTTGGAGCATCTCGCCTCGGGGCTGGGAGGCGACGCCCTCAAGGAGATGGCTCGGGAGGTCCTCTCCGGGCGCATGAGCCTGCGCGAGGCCGCCAATGTGTCGGCGTACGCCGAGCAGGCCGTGGAGCAGGCAGCTCCGCTTGCTGAGAAGTGGGCTTCCATGTCCGACCGCGAGCGTGACGAGCTCGCCGCGGAGGGGGAGCGCCGACTTGCGGAGGAGCGGCGCCAGCTCGATGACGAGCGGCGTGCGGAGTCCGAGAACCGGTCCGGTGTGAAGTCGCGTCACGACGGGCGCGGCTGGTCCTTGTACTGAGCGGCCGTACGTGGTGGCGAATGGCCGTGTCCTGCGGCCGGACCACCGACGGCATCAGCCGATGCAGGCGATGGGGGAGAAGTGAACTTCCGTGTGGAACCGGGTGCGATCGACGGCTTCGCGAAGCTGGTGGGGCGTGCCGCGGAAGGCAGTGCGCAGGCCGTCTCGTACACCGGCAATCACGCGCAGATCGAAAAGTCCGTGGGCGGCGAGGCCTGGGACCTCGTCGCGGGTGACCACGACCAATATGTGAGCGAGGCCAAGAAGGCGCTTGGGAAGATCAAGAGCGTTCTGGAGGCGTCCGAGAAGGAACTCACGGGCACGGCCAAGTACTACCGGGAGACGGACAGCGACGAGGCGGCGAAACTCGACGCCACCTATCCGGGGTCCAAAGTGTCGGGCGGAGGCTCAGGCGGCGACCCGCAGGACTTCTCCGACGCCAGTGACGCCGTCGATACGCTGAAGCCGCCGGGCGATCCCACCAATCCCTTCGCCAAGTACGCGTCGGGTCACGCGGACGAGTACAACATGAACCCCGTGCAGAAGACGCTCGGCAGCGCCCTCGACCTGGGCAGCCCCTCGGCGATGGCGGTGGAGGCGTCCAAACTGCTCTTCGACTTCGACCCCTTCGGCGTCTGCACGAACTGGGTCTTCGGGGACTGGAACAAGTACAACGACTGCTCCGACGTATGGGGCAATCTCGCGTCGTTCTGCGACGCGTTGGCCGCCAACGTGCGCAAGGGAAATCAGAACGTCGGCCTCAGCTGGGACGGCAACGCCGCGGACGCCGCCACCGTGTACTTCGACGAGTTCATCAAGAAACTCGACGAGATCAAGGAGACCTTCAAGTCTCTGCAAGAGTGCTACGCGCAGGCGGCGCAGATGGCGTTCCAGTTCGCGGAATTCCTTAAGGGCTTCCTGGTGATGTTCTGCGACCTGCTCGTCATCTGGCTGGTCAACCTGCTCGCGGCGCAGGCCGTCAACGCGATCCCCGTCGGCGGGCAGGCCGCCTCCGTGGCCATGTTCGCGCTCGCCGCGGCGCAGGCCATCCGGCTCATGCAGATGTGGGCCGAGGCGGCCCAGGCGTTCGACAAGTTCGCGTTGGCGCTGAGCGCGCTCGGCATGGCCATGTCCGCGGCCGTCAACGGGTTCTCGGCGGCGGACGGATTTCCCCAGGTGGGTACTGGTGGTTACGACCACCAGGCGGTGTAGCGGAAAAAGCGAGAACAGCGGAAACAGCTGAGACAGCGGAGAACGCGGAGAACGCGGAGACGCGGAGAAAGGCGATCAGGGGCATGGGTCTCTTCGGCGGGGTCGACGATCTCGAGCGCTTCCTCACGCGTTCGTGCTACTTGAGCCTCGGATCGGTACCGGCCTGCTGGGGCCTCACGATATTCCTCATCGGGGATGTCGGCTGGCACTTCAGCTTCCTCGTCGGCTGCGTCCTTCCGCTGATCGCCGCTTATCTCGGGATCCGCGGCAAACGAGAGATCCATACGGGAATGTCGGCCACGGCGTTCGGGCTCGCCCTCGCCTCACTGCCGTTGATGCTTGGACTTGCGTACCTCGAGAGCTTGTAACGCGATCGGCTGGGCGCACGAAAGCAGGGGTGCGTTCGGTCGCTAAGCTCCGCTGCCATGACAACGCATGGCGGCGAGGCGACGAACAGGCCGGATGAGACGGGCGGGCAGCCGCGGTCGTCCGGGGTGAGCGCGGACGAGCTGCGCGCGCAGTTCCAGGCTCAGGACCGACAGGGGCTCGCCGAGGACAGTCGGCGCGATGCGCGGCAGGCACGTGGTGTGTACGCGGTGTTGCCCGGGTTGGTCGCCGTCATCTGCCTGGTCCTGACTGTCGTACGCCTCGTTGGGGGCGACGTGGTAGGTGCCTGGGTCGCTCTGTATGCCGTGGGCGCGGCCCTCAGCGGCTGGGGTTTCGTGCTGGCCCGGATCGGCCGGACCCGCTGGGCGATGGCGGTCACCTGTATCGGGGGAGCGTTGGCGGGCATCGGTGACAGCGCGGCGTTCCGTTGAGGCAGGCTGATTGAAGGCTCTGTCTGAAGCTGGCTGACGGCCGATGCCCGAAGGCGGCTCCTCGTCCTCGGCGGGCCAGATGCCAGCTGCCCGGCCGCAAACCACGCGGTGGCCCGGACCGGCATCTGGCGAGAAGTCATACCCGTCCGCGCTTGTTACCCGTGAGGTAGGCGAGGCCCCAAGCGGCGGCTGCGGCGACCACGAGGCCGAGCGGTGAGAACCAGTCGACTCCTCCGGCGGATTCGTCCTTCCACCAGGCCTTGGCCGGCAAGAAGATGTCGTACCCCAATAGATCCCAGACGGCAGCGGGCGATTGGCTCTCGGCGACGATGAGCGGCCAGGCGTTGGTGTAGCCGAAGAAGGCGCCAAGTGCGGCGATGACGACCCCGGCGCTCCAGGCGCCATGGCTGCGGTGACCGACCGCGCCGACCAAGGTGCCGACAATCGCTCCGTTGATCAACGCATGGCCCAGGTAAAGGGTGTTGGCCGTGGTGAGCGTGAGGTCTTTGTACGTCAGCAGGATGAGGCCGCTGTAGAGCATCGAGACGATGACCGAGACGAAGAAGGCGAGGAAGGCCGCGCCGACCGGATGGCCGCTTGAGCGCGGCTGCTGCCCGAAGGGGGCCTGGAAGGGCGGTGCGGCGTACATGGGCTGCATCGGCTGCATCGGCGGCTGTCCCGGGGCCGGTGCCGTGCCCGGGTGCATCGGGGGCTGGCCAGGGACCGGCGGCGGCCCGGCCGGCATCGGGGGCTGCCCGGCGGCGGGCGGCGGGCCGAACCCCGGGGCCTGCTGCGGCGGGGCGGGTTGGTTGTACGGGTTGTAGGAGTTCTGCGGTGGCTGCGACGGCGGCGGAGGCGGTTGGAACGGCGGCTGACTCATTGATTTCCCACGGAGTGAAATGACAAGAGCAGCAAGCTATCAGTGAGATCGGGAGGTGGCCGTCGGAGCCGGGGCGGCGTGCGTGAAGCGGTGTTCCCGCTGAACTCCGCCTTCCGTTCTGGGAATCGTCCCATGGGGCACGGGGCAGCGGCACCGGGCACTCGTCACCGGTGTCAGTGGTGGCTGACAGGATGGCCGTATGAGTCACCATCTGGACGACGTACTGGCCGACCCCGCAAGGCTGTTGGCCGCTGACCGCGCGGCGGTGCGCGGGCACATCGTCGCCGCCGCGAAGGTCGCGGAGAGCGTAGGGGCCGAGGTCTTCCTGCAGGCCGAGGCGATCTTCGGTGGCGTGGAGGTGCCGTCGGCCGAGTTCGCCTCCTGGCTGCACTTCGCGGCGCAGGCGACCGGTCATGAGGAGTACGCCGAGCAGATCGCGAAGGCCGAGCCGGGGATGCCGTGGCGGACGGTGTGGGCGTGGTGGCGGCCGGCGAACTGGTTCCCGTCCCTGCCGAGCCTGAACGGCGACTATTACCAGGTTCATCGCCGTCTGTACGAAGGGACGGAGATCGTCGAGGTGGTCGATCACCGGGGCTCGATCTGGCTCGACGTGGAGACGGGCCGGAGGGTGACGGTCCGGGACGAAGGAACGCTGGCGGAAGCGCCCTTGGCGCCGAAGGTGCGCAACGCGCCCCGGCTGTACGACTGGGAGCTGAGCGCCCCGGAGAGCTGGCCAGAGGCGGTCGCCTTCGCCGTCGAGGGCGGCAGGACCCGGTACCTCGTTGAGGACATGCACGGACTGGCCGTGATCGAGACGGACGCGGAGGTGCTGCGCGACTGGCCGCGCGGTGAAGGGATGGACGTCACGTCGTCCGAAGAAGCGCCTCCCGGCCCGGCACCGGTGCGGCGGCGGCCGACCGGTCCGCTGACCGCGGCGCGGGTCGACGACGCCTTCGGACAGCGGCACGTGCTGCGCATACCCGACAGCGCCCTGCCCGCGGGGCTCGAACACGCGGGAAGCAGGCGGCTGTTGCGGGACGTCGGCCTTCCCAAGTGGTGGGTGTGCCACCAGGCCGAGTACGAGGCCCGTTCGGCCGACGCCATGCGCCCTCCGGCCGACGGCGACGTGTCCGAGGACGGCCTGCCCGCCGGCGTGGTCGCCGCGGATCTGATCGCCTTCGGTATGTGCGACTACGGCGAGCTGTACCTGCACCGCCGGGACGGGTCCGTCCACATATGGAGCCGGCTGGAAGGACCCACGGACGAGACGCTTGTGCCGCTCGCACCGGACCTCGACGTCTTCATCCGCGTCCTTGAGGCCGTGTACCGCTACAGCAATGCCTGCTGGCATCCGTACCCGGTGGAGGAGGACCAGGAAGCGGTGGCGCAGGTGTTCCTGGATGAGGTGGAGGAGCTGTCTCCGGGCCTGTTCGACGCGGAGACGCCCAGCGGCATGATGTGGAGCTGGCTCTACGCAGGGATCACGGAACTGGGTGTGGACGGCTTCTAGCGCGGGGAGGTAGCCGGACTCCACCTCGGTGGTGATGCCGCTGTCTTGGGCGAGGCACCGCTCCAGGGCCTTGACCAGTTCGAAACGTTGAAGCGGTCGGCGTCGCCTCGGAGCAAGCGGTAGAACAGATTGAGCGGGGGAGTTCGTCACTCGGATGGTGGCTGACCGGTGCGTCGCCTATGTGGGGAACTCGCCGTACCAGCCGCCGTCGAGGAGGTACTTGGGCAGGTACTCCGACTCGACCTCGATGGTGAAACCCGAGTCCAGGGCCAGGCAGGCGATGGCCAGGGGCCTCAGGGCGATGAGGCCGTCGGAATCGCGCGCCCGTTCCTCGTCCCGGGTCCAGTAGTCCTTGTGCCATTCGATGGTCTTGGCCAGGTCGGTGTTGAACCTCTCCTGGTCGCCACGCACCAGTTGGGTGAGGAGGATCATGGGCGGGTACATGATGTTCAGTACGGCGCTTCGTGAGGCGGGCCGGAGCACCTCCGGGTCGGTGCCGTCCACCGCGGCGAGCAGTTTGTCGCCGAGTTCCGGCCGCTTGAGCCAGTACGCCTGGAGCGCTTCGACCCAGTCGTAGACGTACTCGTCGAAGCCGCCGGCTTCGCGCAGCAGGGAAACGGGCACTTTGCCAGAAGGCCGTGAGCCAGTTCCCTGCGTGAGCCCAGGGCCAGGTGCCGGAACGGAAGACGTGCTTCTTGTGGTCGACCTGGCATTCGAAGGTCGGTGTCGTGGCGAGGGCCGCGACGAAGAGGGCGTGGCCGATCTGCATCGCGGTGACACAGGCTTCCCAGGTCTCCACCTTGTCGGCTTTGGGGTCCCCGGAGCAGCGGCCGTTGAGGGCGTCAATCGCCGTGCTCAGGGCCATGCCGAACCACTCGGGGTCCTCGTGAAGGTCGTCGAGCTCGTCCTCAAGTTCTGCCTGCAGGCTCTGCAGTACCTGGGGCAGGGCCGCCGTCGGGAATTCATGACGCGGAACGCTGATCACGCTCATCCTTCAGAGTCGGTCAGTCGGTCAGTCGGTCAGTCGGTCAGTCGGTCAGTCGGTCAGTCAGTCGGTCTCGTCGAGGTCGGCCGTCCAAGTGCCCGCCGCAGTTCCCGACGCCTTCTACGCCTTCTTCGTCGTCGTAGCCCGCGCTGCGCGAAAAGCCGGTGGAAAGCAGAAAGACCTTGCCCGTGGAGCCGTGGAGTATCACTTCGCCACCGCCCCACACGCCGATCTTGTAGTACGCCCCCTGCAGGGCGCCGCCCGGCATGCTCTCGGTGTCCAGCTGAGGCAGGCCCTGCTCGTCCAAGGCCACGAGCCTCATCTCGACCTCGAAGGCGGGCAGGCCGAGCTCGGTGAGGGTGCGGCGCGTGGCCGCGTCGGTCACGCCCTCGGGGAGCCTGTCGGCGGGCAGGCGGCGCACGACGCCCGGTTCGAAGAGGTCAGGGTGGTATGCGCCCCGGGGCTCCCGCGTTCTCTCCTGCAGGGCACAGACGAAGTTGTCGTCGTCGAACATCGGCTCGCCGTGAACCGCGCTGAGTACGGGTGCTTCCGTGGAGCCGTTGGATTCGACGGCGAAGATGCCACCGAGGCCGGTGACCACCGTGACGTCGCCCACTGTGGCCTGACCGGAAATGAAGGAAGGGCTCAAGGAGTCGTACTCGGTCAGGTCGACCCATGCGGGAGTGACAGCACGGTCGGTGTCGGCAAGCCAGAGCGGCTCCCGCATGCCGGGCGCGGGTACGGCGTCCGGCCACGGACCGGCGAGCGGCTCGCCGGTCTCGGCGTCCCAGACGCGATTCCGCCGGTCCCAGTCGCCTTGTGCGACTACGGCTGTTCGCCCGGGCTGTACTCATCAGGGGCGACGAGGGGCCGGTCCAAAGGGCCGGGCCGGATGAACGTTGCGCTCAGCGCGCCCGGTGGCCGCCAGTGCGCCCAGCGCACTCGCCACGGAAGTCGCTGTCCGGCGGCGGCGATGTCGGCTGCGGTCTCCCCGAACCGTCCCGCCTGCACGGCGTGCATGGCCAGCCCCTGCGCCCGATACCGGCCCGTCGCGCCGGTGGCGGGCTGGTTGCGTAGCCAGTCGACGAACGCCAGGCTCACTGCGCGTACGACGTCGGGGTCGGTGGCGTGGCGGAGGGATTCGGCGACGCGCTCATCCCGGAAGGAGACCCAGCCGTCGCCGCCCGCGTCGAGCAACTCGTCGGCGGACCGCAGTGCGGCGGTGGCGTCGACGGCTCGGCCGGTGTGCGATTCCAACGCCTGCGCAAGCGCCTTCCAGACGGCCAGTGGTGCCCGGCGCACCTCGGCCAGGGCGAGCGCCCGCAGCGCGTCGGCGTCCGTACCGACGAGCTGCTGCTCTGCTCGCTCCCGGCCGGTGGCCGACTGGAGGGTGACCACCAAGTTCCGGTGGAAGAGCCTGGCATCGGGCAGGTCTCGTTCGATGAGACCCCTCAGGCGGCCCGGTCACGGCCAGCTCAAGGGTGAAGCGGTGCACCATCCGCCTGTTCTGCCACTCCACCAACTCGGTCAGAGCCTGCTCGGCCGCTACCGGCGAAGGGCTGGGCACCTCGATACTCATGGCTGAATGCGCTGAGCTCATGGCTGAATGTGCTGACTCCATCAGACGGGCAGGGCGCCCTTGAAGCGGCAGTTGGGTATGTCGGGGTGAGTGGTGGCGAGCCAGCCGTGGCCGTGGGTGTCCTCCGCGAGCTGGGGGCCCGGTTCGACCGAGAGGTTGTCCGCTGCCTTGCACGCATCGGGAACGCCTTCGGCGTACTCCTCTGCCTCGTCCTCGTCGGCGTTCTCCATGTACCAGGCCTCGAAGGGCAGGGGCTCTCCTGCGAACTGCGGGTAGTCGTAGGTGCCGTAGCTGCGCACCGTGCGACCGTCGCGGGCGACGTACCAGTTCTCCGCGGAGTTGTAGGGATCGAGGATGTAGAAGTGAGCCTCACCGCATCGCTCGCTGAGTTCCCTCGCCAGCCGGAAGCCGTCGAGTTCGTCCAGGAACGAGTTTCCCCACAACATGCGCCAGTTCCTGAACTGCCCCTCCGCGTAGGAATTCTCGAATTCCGGGGTGATGAAGATGCGGTAGGCCCTGTGTGTCTTGCCCTGGGAATCCTGGAATTCAAGGGAGTCGGTCGCCTTGGTGGCGGCGGCCACGCCCATGACGGTGGTGATCGGTCGAAGGTCGTGCAGGCCGAGAGCGGCTACGGCGTCGTCGAGCCGGTCCGCCGGGAAGGCCAGCCAGCGACCGGCTTCCATCGGGACCTCCACCGGGCGTTCGTCGAGGATCTTGATCCGTATGAGGCGCTCCACGGCACGCCGGTCGATCTCGTCGAGCGCGTCCACGCCGCCCAGATCGACCAGGATCGCCAGAGCACTGCTGCGCAGCCGGCCGGGACCCTCGCGGCGGATCTCACGGAGGCGCGGGAGCGCCTCGTCCCCCATGCGTTCGATGACGGACCGGACGGCACGCCTTCGGCTACTTGGCTCGCCGTCGAGGGTGTAGGGCAGAAGCTGGTCGATGCCCTGAGGCCCGAGGGCGATCAGGGCGTCCTGCGCGGCGCCGCGTACGGTGCGGTCCCTGACCGAAAGGTTCCGTACGAGCGTGTCGATGGCTGCTGTCATGGATAGGCCTCAATGGGGTTTCGTGCCGCGACGGCGGGCGAACGTCATCCGCGGTGAGCCGCACTTGGACGTCGCCCCACTCGTCGAGGTCGTCGGGCCATCCGCGACAAATGGGCCGACGCCCGCGGCGAAGTGCACCGGGGCAGCCCATGTCGGAGATCAGGTGGGGAAGTCGCCGACGCGGCCGCCTTCCAGCAAGTACTTGGGGATGTAGCCGGACTCCACCTCGACGGGGATTCCCCCGTCGTGTGCGAGGCAGGCCATGGCGAGCGGACCCAGTGCGACAAGGCCGCTGACCTGTGCCGCCGTGGACTCCTCCGCCGTCCAGTACTCCTTGTGCCACTCCAAGGCCTTCACCAGCTCGACGTTGAAGCGCTCGCCGTCGCCCAGGACCAGGCGGTAGAACAAGTTGAGCGGGGGGTACAGGATGCGCAACATCAGGCTGCGGTCGGCGAACTGCAACGCCTCCGGATTCGTGCCATTGATTGCGGCCACCAACTTGTCGCCGACGTCGGGGCCCCGCTTCCAGTAGGTCTGAAGGGTGTCGACCCAGTCGTAGATGTACTCGTCGAAGACCGCTCCGGACTCGCGCAGCAGCGAGATCGGGACGTTGCTCAGCTCTGTGAGACGTCCGCGTTCGCGGCAGATGAGCGCCAAGTAGAAGGCAGTGAGCCAGTTGCCCGCGTTGGCGGGTGACTGCGGGCCCGTGGAGCGGATCGTCCGCGGCTTGCCCGAGATCAGGCATTCCACGGTGGGCTCCGATGAAGTGGCGGCCCGGAACAGTGCGGACCCGATCTGCATGGCCGCGACCCAGGCTTCCCAGGTCTCGATCCGGGCGGCACGAGGGTCAAGGGCGCAATGACTCTTGGCGTTCGCCAGTGCCCTGTTCAGCCCTGTGTTGAACGTACTGGGCATGGATTCGAGCTTCCGGACACGTGCCTCTGTGTCATCAACGAGTTCTTGGACGCTGGACACACGGTCGGCAGGCACCTCGTGACGTGTCACTTGTGTAGTCATTCCTGCCTGTCCTCCGGCTTCCGGATGTCGAAGTACTCCATCGAGACTCCACCGTACCTCTTGCGTTCACGCGGTCCTTCGTCGCCGACGTAACCACCCTCGGTGTTGCCGTTGTTGGCCGCCTCGTTGGCTTCGGGATCGGGCTCGACCTTGGATTGCACCAGTACGTACTGGACGTTCCCGAGTTCGTAGGCGGTCTCCAGCTTGTCGGCAATTGCTTTTTGTTCCGGGGTGCCTTCCTGCATGAGCATGTAGATGGTTTCGAAGTATTCCCTGGTCCCCTGCATTACCTTCTGGCCGGAATGGCCAGTGCGTGGACCGAGCTGACCAGAGGGAGCCTTGGCTTCGACCACGATGTAATGGCCGGGATTGTTCGGGTCCTCATAGATCTGGTCGAACTGATCGCTGCCATTACCGGTCCGCGGTATGTCGACCAGGACGTACTCGGGATGCTCGGTGGCCATCGCATGATGGAGTGCCGCCATCTCGCCATGGCTCTCACCGATGTCCCGCACCGCGGAATGCGTATCCGCGTAGACGCGCTTGGCGGCCTTGTATTCCTCCGAGTCCTCGCCATGGTCCTCCTTCGCCTGCAGCTTGACGGACTCGGTGATCCGGTCGGCCTGAAGTGTCCATTCGCGGTCGTTGGTCTCCGCGTCGAGGGCAGCAAGATTCTCGGGAGTGACGACGCCGTCGTTGCGGCCCAGGCTGACCGGCGGGTGCGTCTCTTCGGGCATGTAGTCGGGCTGCACTGGAGGTGGGACGTCGCTGGCCGCGATGAACTTGTCGGGGTCGTCGGGATAATCCGGATCCCGCTTGAGCTGCGGAAGCTCCTTGCCGTCGACTCTGTCGTCCAGGCTCAAACGCTGGCCGTCTTTGCGCCAGTACTTCTCGCGGTTCTCCCTGCTCTCATTGGCGAAGTCGACCATCCTGCGGATGAACGCCTTCTTGTCCTCGTTGTTGCCGGCGCCGGGTTCGGCGGGTCCGCGCGGAGGGGAGGCGTCCTCCGAATCGGATCGGGCGGTGTCCGTAGCGCCTTCGTCCGCGATGTCGCCGTAGAGCGGCTTCTTTCCGTCGACGGAGTCCTTGACGTAGCCGGCCGCATCGGCGGTCCTGCCGTCCGGCAGGTTTTCGCGCGTGGGAACAGCGGAGTCCTTGACCGTGTTGTCCGCGCGGTTGCGGTGGTCGCTTGTCGGCGACGGGCTCGGGCCTTCGGGCCGTGTCTGGTCCGGGGCTTCGAACCGGTCCTTGTCCGGTGTCTCCGACCGCGGATCTCCGAGATGCTCGGAGCGCTCGTGGGTTTCCGGCTTCTTCTGCGTGGAGGTGTCCCGGTACGGATCTGAAGTACGGGGGTCCGACGTGCGCGGGTCCGTGGTGCGGGGATCTGCAGTGCGCGGGTCCATGGTGCGCTGTTGTGGAATGGACGTGCGCGGGTCCGAGGGTGTGGTGGTCTGCTGACGTGTGTCCCGGTTGGTCGTCGGGTCGTTCAGGGCGTCCGTCGCAGGGCGGGTGGGGGTCGTGGCCTTGTCCGGCGTGCCGTCGCCGGGGTTGTCGGATGCGGTGTGGACAGGTGGCTGCCGGTGTTCCGAAATGGCGTCCGGCCGGGACTGGCTCTCCGTCGTCGCGGTCGGCTGCTGGGATTCCTTGTCGGCGGCGCGGCTCTCCTCGGCGGCGCGGCCCTCCTCGTCGGGGCGGGTCGCCTCGTTCGGGAGTGACTGCGGGTCCGGCGTGCTCGGCCTCTCGGCCGGGGACGGGCGGTGCTGTTCCGAGGAGGCCTCGGGCGACTGGTCGTCCGGTGTTGCCTGGTCTGCCGTTCCCGTGTCGGTGTCGTCGCCCTGCTTCGGGGTGTCGCCCGAGGCGTCGTTCTGCGGGTTCTGGTCGTTGTGCGGCTGCCCGTTGTCTTCGGAGTTCTCCGGCTGTGACGCGTCGCCCTTCTGGTCCTGCGCCTCGTCGTTCTGGCTCTTGGAGTCCTCTGAGCCCTTGTCGTCGGACTGGCTGGTGTCTATGGGGTTCCGGTCGGCGTCCAGCGGGATGTGCCAGACGTGTGCCGCCTTGTCGATGTGGAGGGGCTTGTCGCTGACCTCACCACTCTGGGTGTCGATCCAGACGATCTTGCCGTTGTGGTTGACGACGTTGAAGGCGTGGCCGCCTCCGCCGGGCCAGTCGACCTGGACGATGGCTGCCGAGCCGGGGCCGGCCTGCTGGAGGGTGGAGGCGATGGTGTTGGCGGTGTCGGGGTCGCCGCCGGGGCCCGCGTAGGTGTGGGCGGCGCCGGTCCAGCGGATCTGGTTGTCGTTCGCGTTGTCCTCGGGGGTGAACGGGTTGTGCTTGCCGTTCTCGTCGAGGTCGACGGTGCGTGGTGCCGAGACCTGTGGGTTGCCGTACCAGGTCTCCAGGAACGAGCGGGAGCAGTCGGCGCAGTTGTTGCTGCGGCCGGGGACCGTGTTGCCGCCGTCGTTCTGGAGCTGGGCCCACGGGCCGAAGGGGTCGGGGAAGCGCTGTGGGGTGCCGTCCTCGTTGTGCGGGACCGCGTCGACCAGTGCCTGCTGATCGGCGGGGTCGGGCTGGGACAGACCTCCCGGCTGGTGGTCCAGGTCGGCGCGGATGTCGTCCAGGCTGTCCTGCTGGGGGTGGTTCTGGTTGGAGTCGCTGGGCGTGGCCTGGGGCGACCCCGGGTGCTGAGGCGTGGCAGGGTCCGCGTGTGAGGGTGACTGCGAGGAGCCCGGGGTCGTGACGACCGTGTGGATCGGGACCACCGTCACTTGCTGCTGCTGGTTCTGCCGGTCCCGGTCGGACGGCGTGCTTTCCGGCTTGTGGGGCTGTGCGGCCGGCTGCTGCGGGGCGGTGGGGTTCGGGTTGGGATTCGGATTGGGGTGCGGGTTCGGGTTGGGCGGGGTGTTGGGCGTGTTGCCGGCGGGCTGGTGAGGCCGCGGCGGGGTGGAGCCGGTGCCGGCGCTCGGCTGGTGCGGAGTGCTGGGCGTGGGCGACGTGTCGGGAGCGTGAGCGCGGCCGTGCTGTGGTGACGGGCTCTGTGCGTTGTTGCTCGGCGTCGAGGCTCGGTCAGGGTTGTTGTTGGGAGAGGTGGAAGGCGGGGTCGTCGGAGTGGTGGGGGACGGGGACGGGGTCCTGGGAGGCGACGACTGGGCCGTGTTCTGGTTCGGGGTGGTCTGACTCGGGTTCTGGCCGGGCGTACGGGCGCCGGTCGGGTCCGCGTTGTTACGCGGCGGGGTGCGGTCGCCGGGCGTGGTGTTGGTGTTGTCCCGGTTCGGGGTGCGGTCGCTGGGCGTGGAGCCGGTGCTGTCTCGGGGCGGCGTCCGGTCGCCCGGCGTCGTGCCTGGGGTGTCCCGGGATGGGGTGCGGTCGCCCGGCGTCGTGCCTGGGGTGTCCCGGGATGGGGTGCGGTCGCCCGGCGTCGTGCCCGGGGTGTTCCGAGGCGGCGTGCGGTCCCCCGGCGACGTGCCCGGAGTGCTCTGGTTCGGTACGCGACTGTCCGCCGTACCGGGGGTCCGGCCGTCGGAGCCGGATATGCGGGGATCCGGCGTCTGCGAGGGCGTCGACGACGGCGCTGTCCGTGGCGTCGTCGAGGACGCGGTGGGGCTCGGCGTCGAGGCAGGCCCCGTCCCCGTGGTGGAGGGCGTGCCGGGCGTGCCGACGGGAGCATTCCTCGCCGGGCCGGAGTTGGGATTCGGGCTCGTCGCGGACTGCGTGCCGCCGGAGGCGCTCGGGGCGTGGTGCGTGCCCGGAGCAGGACCCCCGGTGGAAGGTGCCATGGGCGACGTCGGCATGGCCGAGCCGCCGTCGGAACGGCCGCCGGTACCGGCGGGAGACGGGTCGGCCGTCGTCGGCGTCGGCGCCGCGTTGGACTGCGTGGGCGCGCTGGCGGCCAGGCCGTCGATCTGGGTGCCGATCGAACCGCCCCCCGGCGAGGACGACGTACCGCCGGACGACGCGGGCGTGGGCGCGGACTGCGGGCTCGGGGACGACAGGCCGGACACGGGGTTGCCGTTGCCGGAGTGCGAGGGGCCGGATGTGCTCGGAGTGCCGGACGAACCGTTGGAGTCCGCACCACCGGGGGAGGCTCCGCCGGACGAGGGGTCGTCGAAGTCCGACAGGGACGGCCCTGACAGAGAGGGCGTCGGCCGCGAGTACGGGCTGTCCGAGGAGGACGGACTCCCGGAATCGGAACCAGAACCGGAACCGGAGCCGGAGCCGGGGCCGGGGCCCGGGCCCACATCCGGGGCGCCGATGTCGTTGCCGCCGGTGTCGGCGGATATCCCGCCGCCTATATTCACACCCGGCCCGCTGCCACTGCGCGTCGAGGTCGAGGAGTCCGCCCCCGATGAACTCGTATCGGATGACGAAGAGTTGGAGGAGGGCGAGTCGGATGAAGAGGAGTCGGATGAAGAGGAGTTGGAGCTCCCCGACCCGGAGTCGCTGCCCCCGTCCTTGCCGCTGACACCGTCACCGCCGATGTCGCCCCCCGACAACCCCGACGGCCCGTCGTACCCGTCGAGACGGCTGTCGATCGCGTCCCGGGCCCGGCTGCCGGCCTTCTGGCCCAGGCTGTCGCGGACGCCCTCGGCGAAGGTCTGCGGGCTCTGCCTGAGGGCGTCGAGGCCCGCTTCGCCGCCGGCCTTCATGGTGGCGCCGATGTCGTAGCCCTCCTGGGCGCCGAAGCCGACGTTCACCGTCTGCCGGATGAGGTCGCTGATCATCGCCTCGACGGCCGAGATCGCGGGTTCCTTCATCGTCTCGATGAGCGCGTCGATCATCGCCTGCTTGAGCTCGTCCAGGAGGCGTCGGACGATCAGGCGGGTGACCTGGGTGGCGCCGAGGCCGGCGACCTCGGACAGGCCGAAGGTGAAGGGCGCGGCGGCGTGGGCGGCGGCGATCTCGATGGCCAGGGCGATCAGCTGGGCGATCACCGCCCATTTGGCGAACTCGACCAGATAGGCGCAGGCTTCCAGGACGTTCGCGATGAGGTAGGCGGCCTGGGCGGCGTTGCGCAGGTAGCCGTCGGAGCCGCCCCCGCCGTCGAATTTCTCGTAGGTCTTGGTGAACTTGTCGATCGACTCGCCGGCGTTGTGGGCGAGCACCTGACGGGCGCTGCCGTTCGCCTTGGTGTGCAGCTCGGTGACGGTGTCGCCGAAGTCCCGCCACATGGTGGCGCAGTCTCTGAGCTTGTCCTCGTTCGCCGTGGGCCAGCGATAGCCCAGCATCTGGAGAACCCACTCGAGCTCGTCCGGCAACATCATCGCCACAGCAGCAAGCACCCCCGTCGGACTTCACGGCCGTACAACTCCCTCACTCCTCAAGGGAAGCCACACAGATGCACAGCCGTGCCGACAGCTTACGGAGTCACCAGTAGGCAACTTCAGAGGGTTGCTGTCACAAATTCGTTGCAGGCCGGGACCGTTGGTGCGAGCAGCGGACGGTTGGTCCGAGTGGCTGCTGACCCGTCACAGCCGTTGCGTCACTGAGTACGGCCCCGAGTCCGCTCCTTGTGTCCCTTCACGTCGGGTCGGCCCACGTGCCCCTGCGCGCGCTCGGACTCGCCGAGCCAGATGTGCGGGACGTACTGCTGGACCGCTGTGACGACCTGCTCCCGGCAGCCGGCGGGGAAGGGGACGCGGTAGCGCAGGCGGGGCAGGTTCGGATGCAACGGCTCCTCGTCGCGGACCAGGGTCCACAGGACCGGGTCGTCACGGTCGACGGGGCCGGTGGGGAACAGCTCCAGGGAGTAGACGTTCTGGCGGCCGAACTTGCTCCAGTACAGGCCGACCCCGGCGAGGGTCTGCCAGGGGATGACGTTCCGGAGCTTTCCGCTGTCGATCCACAGGCCGGTGTGGTCGACGAGGATCCTCGTCCTGCGGTTCGCCCAGTTGATGACGAAGAGGAATACGCCGAGCGCGCCCAGCGCCAACATGAACCCGAGGCCAGCGAATCCGGCGGGGGTGGATTCGCCCTTCTGGTTCCCGGTGGCAATCACGACGGCACCGAGGACTCCGACGGCGCCCATCGCGATGAGGAGGACGGAACAGGGGAGTCCGACCATGGCACCGCGGCGGCCGGTCCGTATGACCGTGGCATCCGGCGCGGGGGAGGGCGTGTGCGAAGGCAACATGGTGCGTGAGCTTAGCGAATTCACCTACGCTGCCTCGTTCACCTACGCTGCCTCGGCATGACGATGGACGGCCGGGAACGCGGCGGGGAACAGGGACAGGGACAGGTACAGATGCAGGTGCGAGGCGGCGAGGGCGAGTCGGCCCGGCCCGGCGTGGACGAACTCACGGCGAGTTTCCATGGGCAATCGGATCCGGGTTTCGCGAGACAGCGGTCGCAGCAGGCCCGGAGCGCTCGCGGTGGCCTCATGGCTGCCGGAGCGCTGGTGGCGCTGGTCTGCCTCTTCGTGATCGCGGGACGTCTGAACAGCGGTACGCCGACGGGGATGGGGACCGCGGTGTACGGCCTGTCCCTCGCTTCCGCCGCTCTCAGTGTGGAGTTGGCACGGCGCGCACGCACCCGCTGGGCCATGATGGCGATCATTCTCGCGGCGGCGGGCGCATCGCTGGCGGATGCGCTGCCCTGACCCACCCCACCCCCATAGTCAGCCCGAACAGGCCGCCGCCCACAGCAGCGGGCGGCGGCCTGTTCTCGGTCAGCGAGCCGAAGACCGGTCAGACCTTGGTGAAGCACATCGTGTAGTCGAAGCCCCGGCGGTCGTAGTGCTGGATGCCGTAGTCGTACTCCGCACTGCATTCCTGGCCCTGGCCGGGCAGCAGGGCACCCATCTTGTACTCGGCCTCGGACGAGCCACAGCCGACGATCGTGGGCACCGGGTTGCCCTGCGGGTCCGCGACCTTGACACAGTCGCCGACCTCGGGTTCGTGCGTCTTGGCCTCCTCGGCAGCCGCCGACGCCGACGCCTCTGCCTTCGCCTTGCCGCCGGTGGGGCTGGTGTTGTAGTCCCAGACCCAGTAGCCCACGGCGCCGAACACCGCCAGGACGATGACGCCGGACTTCACAGCCCGCAACAGGGCGCCCGGCTGGGGGCGTTGTGGTCCGCGCGGAGGCTGCGGCTGGGGCTGCTGCGGATATCCGTACGGAGCCTGCGGTTGCTGCGGTTGTTGGGGGTATCCGTACGGCTGCTGCCCATAGGGAGGCGGCTGCTGCCCGTACGGCGGCTGGTTCTGGTACTGCGGCGGAGGCGTCGACATGCCTGCAAGACCCCGTAGTTGACTGGAAGAGGAAAGAACAACGCGAAGTTGACCGGCGCAGGCTACCGTCCGGCGTCAGCCGGACCGCCGCCGGGTGTCATGGCACCCGTACGCGACGGGAGATACTGCGGGTGTCGAGACGCGAGGAGAGACGAGGAGCGGCGACATGACCAGGCGACCCGAGAACTCCCCGGACCCGGACGGTCCTTCGCCGGACCGCGGTGTGCTGGACGAGGCGCTCGAACCGGAACAGATTCGTTCCCTGAACTCCGCCCTGCGCAAGCTGACCGAGACCGACGGCGTCAGCAAGGACCTGCAGGAGGCGGCCAAGAGGATGCTCTCCGGCCGCCTCGCCCTGCGCGACGCCCTGGACGACCCCGCGGTGGCCCGAGCCCTGGGCGGAGGCCTGGCGTCCCTGCGTGGAAAGTGGGAGTCGCTGTCGGAGGAGGAGCGCGACCAGATCAGGCACGGAGAGACACCGGCGAGCGGAAACGCCTCCTCCGGGCAGTCCGACACCAGCAGCTCCAGGAACCAGTCCCCGCAGGAAGGAAAGAAGAACCAGGGGCGCCACAGCGGCGGTTTCTCGCTCTACTGATCACGCGCTCGACGTACGAGTCACGACTGGCGCTGCTTGCGGTACAGCGCGATGGCCGTCTCGGTCGGGTAGTTGGGGACGGTGACGGTCTCGCCGGTCTCCTTCGAGACCACGATCTTGCTGCCCCCGGGCGGAGCGGGCTGAGGCCGCCCGGCGGCGTCCGTGACAGGCGGGAACACCGCGTACACCAGGTAGCCGATGTCGAACTCCTCCGCGCGCAGCTCGGC
The DNA here is from genome assembly GCF_001513975.1 of Streptomyces curacoi. Classification (GTDB taxonomy): domain Bacteria; phylum Actinomycetota; class Actinomycetes; order Streptomycetales; family Streptomycetaceae; genus Streptomyces; species Streptomyces curacoi. The sequence continues at coordinate 20,180 of NZ_KQ947998.1, read as the reverse complement.
AGGGGTGCCGTCCGGCAGCTCGGGCTGCGCATACCGGCTGCGCACGATGTCGATGGCCTGCTCAGCGGTCGTGGGCGGTGCCGGGTGGTCCGAAGTCACGGGGCATTTCTCCTTGTTGCCGGGGAAGCGGGACGAAGGGCGGACGTGCGGAGCAGGCAGGCGCGACGATGTCGTACACGTGCCTACGAGGCTATCGCCGGGTCCGCCCGGAGGATGCGGAGGCACTTGGCTCCGCGCTCAGTGGCGACGAGCAGGAAGCCGTCGGGGGAGAGGTCTGCGGCGATGAAGGGTGTGTCGGAGATCAGCGCGGCGACGACCTCCTGACTCGCCCGCTCCCGGACCCGCAGGTAGTCCGCGCCCCGGCTCAGCTCCAGCGGGGCAGCGGCCCGCTCGTCCTCGGAGGGGCGCAGAATCCGAGCGGGGTCGATGCCACCGAGGAGACCGGGCTGTACGAGCCCGTGCACGAGCACCGCGGACCCCGACCCGTCGCCCGCCCAGCCCGCCCTCGCGGACCCCGACCCGTCGCCCGCCCAATCCGCCCTCGCGGACCCCGACCCGTCGCCCGCCCAATCCGCCCTCGCGGACCCCGACCCGTCGCCCGCCCAATCCGCCCCCGCGGACCCCGACCCGTCGCCCGCCCAGCCCGCCCCCGCGGACCCCGCCCCGTCACTCCCGGCCCAGGCCCCGTCGCCCCGCTCGCCGACCGGCTGCGCCCCGGGCGTGCCCGCGGGTACGACGAGAACGGCGACCGGGATGGCCGGCCCCTCGGGCTGCGGCAGGCTGCCGACGGTCACGGCGCTGATGCCGCCGACGGGCAGGCTCCACAGCGTCTGCCAGGGCAGCTCGATGCCGAGCCCGAGCCGACGGTGAACGGCCTCGGCGTACTCGGGCAGCCCGTCCTCGACGAACGCGGTCTCCAGCAGCGCGGCGCGCATCCTGGCGGGTGCCTGGGTGCGGGTCAGCAGGGGCGCCGTACGCAGGTACGTACGGGCCGGTGCCCCGAGCTCCTCGACCGGTACGGCCTCGACGGCGGCGCGCAGCGGCACCGGGTCGGCGTGAACGAACAGCCCCGGGTCGATGAGGAGTTGGGGCAGCAGGCCCGCCTCCAGCGTGTGGCCCGCGATGTGGTTGCGCACGTAGGGGTCGGCCCTGCTCCAGTCCTGCTCCGGCACGGCCTCCAGCAGCGCCATGGCGATCTGGGTCTGAGCGCCCCGGACGTTCTCCAGGCCGGCGCGGATCTCGTCCCCGACGGCCGGGTGCAGCAGCCGCAGCAGCGTACGCCCGCCGTCCTCCTGCTCCTCGTGCTGCACGAACGGCCTCACGAGCAGCGTCCCGCCCGCGACCGCCTCGCTCATGTCCCGCCCGGCGACCGCGCTCACCAGCCGCCCCCACAGCTGGACCGGGATCCCGTCGGCCTCCGCCAGGGCGAGCGGTGCCAGCAGCAGCCGTAGCGTCCGCGGGTCGGCACCGAGCCGCCGGGCATGCAGGTCGAGGGCCTCACCGACGGAGGTCGGCAACAGGCTCTCGTCGGCCGGGTCGAAGCCCTCCGGAGCCATCAGGGCGCAGTGGACGGCGAGTTGGACGACCAGCGGACTGGTCCCCGCCCGGCGGCCGATGGCCGCTCCCAGGGCGAGACGTACGGCGGGATCGACGGTGAACGGCAGCTCGGGCGCCCCGAACTCCGGGTTGAGCGCGGCCTGGGCATACAGGACCGAAACCTCCGGGTCGGCCCACTCCCGTGCGTCGAGATCGATGACCTGCACGGTGCCGGTCGGCGGACCGTCGGCCAGCTCGGCGGCCAGCGGACGCGGCACCTCGGCCAGCAGCCGGACCGTCTCGGTGGCGGCGAGCGGGGCGAGCACCTCCCGTACGAGCCGTGCGGGCTCGCCCGCGGCCCGGATCGGCCCGGCCCGGTCGACATCCGGTACGACGACGGTCACCGGTTCATCGAGCGCGGCCAGCTTCGCGAACACGCCGTCCGTACTGGTGGCGTCGAGCGCGTAATGGTCGGCGAGCAGCCACAGGACCTGGGCCGCGGTCAACCCCGCGGGGGCCGGCACCGCCGGAGCCGGCAGCTCCGGCGGCACCGTCGACGGATCCATCCGGTCCAGCGGCAGCCGTTTGCGGTACTCCGGCTCGCACAGCATCAGGAACCCGGTGAGCAGGTGCGAACGCCCGCTGCCGGAGCTGCCGGTGAGTACGACCACGCGTGGAGCGCCGGGCGCGGCCGCGCGCCACGCGGCGAGCGCGCGCAGGGCGGCGACCCGGCCGCCTATGTGGGGGTGCGGTGCGTAGTCCTCGGTCGAGTCGGCCATGGGTCCCCGTCCTCCGCCATCACGGACGCTTCGCGTACGACGCCGATCTTAGGCGTCGAGCCGGAGGAGCCGGGCGACTCCTCCGAGGCCGAGGCGGCCGTGGGAGCCGGCCGTGGGGTGAGCGGACAACCCCGCCCCACACGCTGAGAACACCCCCGCAGACGACCTACTCGGCCGCCACACCCCCGTTGTGCGGCGCCGGCTCCAGATCGAACTCCCCGTCCCGCGCCCCGAGTACGAACGCCTGCCACTCCGCCTCGGTGTACCGCAGCACGGTACCGGGATCCAGCGACGACCGCATGGCCACCGCGCCCTCCGGCAGGTACGCGATCTCGACTCGCTCCTCGTGCGCCTCGGTACCGGGCGCGCAGTGCCACTCGACTCCGGAGATGTCGAGGGCGTACAGCTCGTCCCGCTCCCGCTCCTTGCGCGCCTTGATGTCCTCGGCCTGAGTCCCGGCCTCGTTGTTGCGTGCCTCGGTCATGCCGCTGGGCCTCTCCTGACGTGCGAACGACGTGTGGTCCTCACCCTACTTGCGTCGGTGGACCCGATGTGTCCGTTGCGGATCAGAGGTCCTGGCGAGGCCGCAGCGTGGCGTGCACGGCTCCGGACGGCACCTGCACCTGACCGTCGTACTCGGACATCGTCTTCTGCCAGATGGCTTCCTGCTCGGCCTCGTTCAGCTCGTGCGCCACGCCCATCTTGGTGAAGGCGACCCCCATCCCGGCGATCCGCTCCGCCAGGCTGCCCATCGAGTCGTACATGCCGTCGCGCAGGCCCTCGTAGACGACGCCGAACTTCTCACCGATGTCGTCGTCACCCCAGGGCGGGGTGTCGCCCTTCTCCAGTCCGGTCAGTCCGGCCTTGAGGGTCTTCACGGCCTTGGCGAAGTCCACGCCGACATTGAACATGTGGAAGCCCTCGGTCTTGAGGACCGCGGGATCGGAGTCCATGTATTCCGACGGCACAACTGCCCCCCGTGGCTCGTCTTTTCAGCAGCAACGCCACCTTAGCGGTGGCACCCCCACGAGCCCCACCCCTCACCGGTACCGCAGAGGGGCAGGCAACGCGAAGGGGCGGTACCCACACGGATACCGCCCCTCCGGCTGGACCGACCCCGATCGTCAGAACCGGGCCGGCAGCCAGCCCGTCTGAATGAGCTGCCCACCGCGTCGACGCGTGTGGAAGTAGCCACGGCCGGGCGGCAGTTGCGTCGCCGTGATGTTGCCCAGCAGCTGACCCTCCGTGCGGTCGCCGGAGAGCACGACGCCCTGGGCGCCCAGTTCACGCATCCGCTGCATGATCGGCTCGTACAGGGACCGGCTCGCACCGCCCGAGGCACGCGCGATGATGATGCGCAGACCGATGTCACGGGCGAACGGCAGGTACTCCAGGAGCGGGGACAGCGGGTTCCCGCCCGTCGCCACCAGGTCGTAGTCGTCGACGATGACGAACGCGTCCGGGCTGCTGTACCAGCTGCGGTTGCGCAGCTGCTCGGGCGTGACGTCCGGACCGGGCATACGGCGGCTCATCGAACCGGCCAGACCCTCCAGCGTCTCCGACAGAGCGGGCGCCGACGCGCAGTACCGCGACAGGTGCGAGTCGGGCACGCCCTCCAGGTGGGCACGCCGGTAGTCACCCATGACGATCTTCGCCTGGTCCGGCGTGTAGCGCTCGGTGATCTGCTTGATGAGCAGCCGCAGCAGCGCGGACTTACCGGACTCGCTCTCACCGAACACGATGAACAGCGGGTCCGTCTCGAAGTCGACGAAGACCGGCGACAGCGACGACTCGTCGATGCCGATGGCGACACCGCGGTCCGGGTGCTCGAAGCCCTTGGGCAGCCGGTCCGCCGGCAGCATCGTGGGCAGCAGCCGTACGGCCGGGGCGTGGCTGCCCTGCCAGTTGTCGTTGATGCCGCGGATGAGGATCGACGTCGCCTCCGACAGGTCCTCCGTCTCCGAGGAGCCGTCGACGCGGGGCAGCGCCGCCATGAAGTGCAGCTTGTCCTGGGTCAGACCACGGCCCGGGACGGTGGCGGGGACGTTCTGCGCGACCTTGCGGTCGATCTCCGACTCCGTCGGGTCGCCGAGCCGGAGCTCGATGCGGTTCTGCAGCATGTCCTTGAGCGCGGGCCGCACCTCGGTGTAGCGGCTCGCCGTCAGGATCACGTGCACACCGAAACCGAGGCCACGGGTGGCGATCTCGGTGACGGTGGGTTCGAGCATCTCGTAGTCCGTCTTGAACGTGGCCCAGCCGTCGATCACGAGGAAGACGTCGCCCCACGGCTGGTCCGGCAGCTGGCCGGCGTTCCGGCGCTGACGGTAGGTCTGGATCGAGTCGACGTTGTTGGCGCGGAAGTACTCCTCGCGCGTGTTGAGGATGCCCTCGACCTCGCTGACCGTACGGCGCACCTTCTCGGCGTCGAGACGGTTGGCGACCCCGCCGACGTGCGCCAGCTCCTCCATCGAGATCAGACCGCCACCACCGAAGTCCAGGCAGTAGAACTGCACCTCGGACGGCGTGTGCGTGAGAGCGAACGACGAGATGAGCGAGCGCAGCAGCGTCGACTTGCCGGACTGCGGACCACCCACGAACAGGCCGTGACCGGCACCGCCCGCGAAGTCCCGGTACAGGACGTCACGCCGCTGCTCGAACGGCTTGTCCACCAGGCCGACCGGCACGTTGAGCCGGCCGAGCGCCGTGTAGTCGGGCGCGGTCAGGCCGCGGTCCTGGGTGACGGCGAGCTGGGGGAGCAGCTGCTCCAGCGAGGGCGCCTCCTCCAGCGGGGGCAGCCACACCTGGTGGGCGGGCGGACCCTGGTTGACCATCCGGCTGACGAGGACGTCCAGGACGGTGTCGGCGAGCGCGTCGTCCACCCGGTTGTCGGGCTCCGGCTCCTCGATCACCGGCTGCGGGGGCAGCGCCACGTGCTCCGCCGTGAACAGCGCGGGCCGCAGCTGCGTCGAGCGGCTCACCCGGGACGGGCCCTCACCGTGGTACGGCCCCGACACGTACGCCGCCTTGAAGCGGACCATGGTGTCGGTGTCGTACCGCAGATAGCCGGAACCGGGGATCGACGGCAGGTGGTAGGCGTCCGGCACACCGATCGCCGTACGGGACTCGGCGGCGGAGAACGTCCGCAGACCGATCCGGTACGACAGATAGGTGTCCAGGCCGCGCAGCTTGCCCTCCTCCAGGCGCTGCGAGGCCAGCAGCAGGTGGATGCCCAGCGAACGGCCGATACGGCCGATCTGGATGAACATGTCGATGAAGTCGGGCTTGGCGGTGAGGAGCTCGGAGAACTCGTCGAGCACGATCACCAGCGAAGCCAGCGGCTCCAGCGCGGCGCCCGCCGCCCGGGCCTTCTCGTAGTCGTGCAGGTTGGCGTAGTTGCCGGCCGAGCGCAGCAGCTCCTGACGGCGCTGGGTCTCACCCATGATCGAGTCGCGCATACGGTCGACGAGGGTGAGGTCGTCCGCCAGGTTGGTGATCACGGCCGCGGTGTGCGGCATGTCCGCCATACCCGCGAAGGTCGCACCGCCCTTGAAGTCCGCGAGGATGAAGTTCAGCGTCTCCGACGAGTGCGTGACCGCGAGGCCGAGCACCAGCGTGCGCAGTACCTCGGACTTACCGGAACCGGTGGCGCCCACGCACAGACCGTGCGGGCCCATGCCCTCCTGCGAGGCCTCCTTGAGGTCCAGCATGACCGGTTCGCCGTTCTCGCCGACACCGATCGGCACCCGCAGCCGCTCGTGCAGCGTGCGCGGACGCCAGGTGCGGGAGACGTCGACCGTGCCCGCGTCGCCGATGCCCATGAGGTCCGTGAAGTCCAGGTTGGACAGGAGGGGTTCGCCCTCCTCAGCGGAGCCGACCCGGAAGGGCGCGAGCTGCCGGGCCAGGGACTCGGCCTGCGCAGCGTTCAGCAGGTCGGGCTTGCCGGTGTACGCGGACTCGTGGCCGACGAACAGCCGCATCCGGTCCGGCTTGGCATAGATCGTCAGACCTGCGCGCAGCTCCTCCTCCAGCTCGCCGGGGGCGATCTCCAGGAAGGTGACGCCCTGGAGACCCTCGGAGCTGGCGAGTTCGGAGTCCGGCGGCACGGTGCCGCCGTCGAGCACCACGATCAGGTGCGGCTGGTCGTAGACGGGGGTCGCCTCACGGTTCCAGCGGGGCCTGTCGTCCAGCTGGTCCGCGAGCGCCTCCTCCAGCTCGCCGAGGTCGTCGAAGAGAAGCCGGGTCGAACCCGCTCCGTCCTTGGCCTTCGGGTGCTGGCTGTGCGGCAGCCACTTGATCCAGTCCCACTCCGGCGTCGCGGAGGGGTGCGCCACCACGGCGATCATCAGGTCCTCGGGCGAGTGCAGCGTCGCCAGCTGGGCCAGGGCCGCACGCGCGTTGCCGTAGACCGTGTCGGTTTCTCCGCAGACCGTCACGTGGTAGAAGGCGCGCAGCGAGACGGCGACGGGCAGGTCGTGCAGACTGCCGTGCGCGTCGAGGAAGGCCTTCATCGCCGCCGCCGTCAGCGGTTCGAGCTCGTCCTTGGGGGCGGTCTCCGGGGCGACGAGCGGAGTGCTCAGCTGCTGGATGCCGCGGCCGATCCGTACCGAGGCGAAGTCCCCGTCGGTCGGGCGCCGCTCCCACAGCCGCTTGCTGTCCGCCGCCACCGCCCACAGCTGCTCCGGGTCGGGGTGCTGGAACAGCTGGCTGCGCCGCTGCAGCTCCGCCGTCTTGTGCACGTCCTTGCGGACCTGCTCCAGATAGCGGAAGTAGTCACGCCGGTCCTGGGCCATGCCTGCGCCGGGGCCCTGCCGGGCCTTGGCGAACTGGGCGATCATCATCGCCAGTGTCGAGGCGAGCATGAGCCCGCCGACGACCTTCATGTAGGACTGGCCGGCTGTGAAGAAGAAGGCGACGGAACCCAGCATGCCCATCATGGGCAGCATGTTCATCAGCATGCTGTCGTCGCCCTCGCGCGGAATCTCGGGCGGCGTCTCGAGTTTGACCTCGCCGTCCGGGACGGCCGGGGGCACTGTCCGCGGTGGCCGTTTGATGATGACGACGCTCACCGATGCACTCATCCTTAGCGATTGATACGTCCTGGCACCGACGCCCCCGTGTACCGCGACGTGTTCTCGTTCGCGTAGGCGTCGTTCGCGTAGTCGTCGATCCTACTGATGCGTGGAGTGCCCCAGGGAGGCAGGAGGATGGAGATGCGGAGCAGGTCCTGGGAGGAATGAGGGAGGCAGGTCCTGTACCGGGTGCGGCAACGGATATGGTGGCGCTCCGCGTCGTACGAGCGGCGCGAGGAAGCCTTGTCTAGCAGGGGGAACACCAGGTGAGCACGGGGACTTCGACAGGTTTCTGCCGAATCACCATCGCAGCACCGGACAGCCGTGTCGATGTCGCGCTGCCGGAGGACCTGCCGATCCAGGACCTATTTCCCGAGATCGTCAGACTCTCGGGCATGGTCCAGTCGGACGCCAGCCCCTCCGGCTACCACCTCGTGACCCGTGAGGGCCAAGTGCTCGACGCGAGCCGCTCGTTGCTCGAACACCGGGTGAGGGACGGCGAGGTGCTGCTGCTGCGCACCTTCGCCGACTCCCTGCCGCCGGCCGTGCACGACGACGTGGTGGACGCGATCGCCGCCGCGGTCAAGCAGGACAACCGCAGCTGGAACGACAACCTCATGCGGGTGGCCGGCCTCGTCGCCGGCGCGCTGCTGCTGATCATGCTCGGCTTCGTCTTCTGGTTCGCCGACCCGGTACGCCACGACATGCACGGCCTCCAGGGCGTCCTCGCCGGAGTGACCGCGCTCGCCCTGACGGCCCTCGCCGGCGTACGCGCCCGGGTGTACGACGACCGCGGCTCCGCCGTCGCGCTCGGCATCTCGGCGCTGCCGCACGCCCTCATCGCGGGCTCCGGCGCCATCCCCCAGGACGCCGGTGAAGGCCCCGGCAGGATCCAGTTCCTCGTCGGCTGTGTCGCCGTACTGCTCGTCTCCATCGTGCTGATCATGCTGCTGCCGCAGGGCGACGCCCCGTTCGTGGCCGCCGCGCTGGCCGCCGCGCTGGGCACGCTCGCCGTGTTCTGCGGGGTGCTCACCGAGGCACAGCCGCGCGAGATCGCCGCCGGCACCGCGGTCGTCGCACTCGCGGTCGTCGGCTTCCTGCCCGGCTGGTCGGCCCGCTTCGCCAAGCTGCCGATCGGCTTCCGCAACCCGGAGGACCTGGCCAGGGCCCGCCGCGAGGGCCGGGAGGGCGACGCCGAGGCCGTCGACGTCCAGCGCATCGTCGCCCAGACCAGCCGGGGCCACGAACTGCTGCTCGGCCTGGTCGGCGGTTGCGCCGCCGTGATCATCGGCGCCGGCGGCGCGGTGCTCGGCTTCAGCGACAGCGGCTGGGCCCAGCTGCTCGCCCTGTGCACCGGCCTCGCCGCGATGCTGCGGGCCCGCCTGTTCCGCTACACCGCCCAGGTCACCTGCCTGTTCGTGGCCGGCGTCGTCACGCTGGGCCTGCTGGTCCTCGGCCTCGCGATCTCGCCGCCGACCGACATCATCATGGAGCTCATCCAGGGCAACACCGGCCCGGTCAACGTACGGACCCTGTGGCTCGGCTCCTCGGTCGGCGCGGGTGTGCTGCTGCTGATCGCGATCGCCCTGATCGTGCCGCAGAAGGGGCTGTCCCCCTTCTGGGGCCGGATGCTGGACCTCGCCGACTCGCTGGTGCTGCTGTCCTTGGTCCCGATCTGCCTGGCCGTCCTCGACGTCTACGGCAGGGTCCGCGGCGGCGTCTGACCGGCCGGGACCGGCCGACGGGCCGCCCGTCAGGAGCGTGCTCGTGTGCTGGTACGCTGTGTGACGGCCGTTTGTGTACGCGCCCCCGGTCCACCTGGGGGCAGCGCCCAGCGGATCCCCGCCTCCCGAGTTACGGAAGCTCCCCTGAGAAGAAGACCAGGGGCACTCGGTGGCAAGAAAAGACTCACGAGGAGTACGCGTGTCGCTCGACGCCGCTACGAAGAAGCAGATCATCGCCGAGTTCGGTACCAAGGAGGGTGACACCGGCTCCCCCGAGGTCCAGGTCGCTCTGCTGTCCCGTCGGATCTCCGACCTGACCGAGCACCTCAAGACCCACAAGCACGACCACCACTCCCGCCGTGGTCTGCTGATCCTGGTCGGTCAGCGCCGCCGTCTGCTGCAGTACCTCGCCAAGAAGGACATCCAGCGCTTCCGTGCGCTGGTCGACCGCCTCGGCATCCGCCGCGGTGCGGCGGGCGCCAAGTAAGACGCCGTGAAGGGAGCGGTTCCCGAGCCCGAGAGCTGGGGACCGCTCCCTTTGCTGTACGTGCGGAAACGTGCGGAGTGTCACCGCCGCTTTGTAGTGTGGTAGCACAACGCAATACGTACGACACGGCGTGATGACGCGGACTCACCGTGGGTACTGCGTCAGCACGACAACGAACGAGGAGAAGCGCACCTCGCCGCCGCCGGTCCTCGGTAGTGGCCCCCGGGGGAAAGCGAGCCCCGGGTGCTTCGATCGAAGACCGGCCCGCACCGCACGGAGCGCTTCTCCGCAACCGTCCCCCTGCCACACGGGCAGCGACGGGACGAAGACGAGGAGAAAACGCTAGTGGAGAACGAGACCCACTACGCCGAGGCCGTCATCGACAACGGCGCCTTCGGCACCCGCACCATCCGCTTCGAGACGGGCCGCCTGGCCAAGCAGGCCGCCGGTTCCGCCGTGGCCTACCTGGACGACGACACCATGGTGCTGTCGGCCACCACCGCCTCCAAGCAGCCCAAGGACCAGCTCGACTTCTTCCCGCTGACGGTGGACGTCGAGGAGCGGATGTACGCCGCCGGCAAGATCCCCGGCAGCTTCTTCCGCCGTGAGGGCCGTCCCTCCGAGGACGCGATCCTCACCTGCCGGCTGATCGACCGCCCGCTGCGCCCGTCCTTCAAGAAGGGCCTGCGCAACGAGATCCAGGTCGTCGCCACGATCATGGCGCTCAACCCCGACCACCTGTACGACGTCGTCGCGATCAACGCCGCGTCCGCGTCCACGCAGCTGGCCGGTCTGCCCTTCTCCGGCCCGATCGGCGGCGTCCGCGTCGCGCTGATCCGCGGCCAGTGGGTGGCCTTCCCGACGCACACCGAGCTCGAGGACGCCGTCTTCGACATGGTCGTCGCGGGCCGCACCCTGGAGGACGGCGACGTCGCGATCATGATGGTCGAGGCCGAGGCCACCGAGAAGACCATCAAGCTGGTCGAGGGCGGCGCCGAGGCGCCCACCGAGGAGGTCGTCGCCGCCGGTCTGGAGGCCGCGAAGCCCTTCATCAAGGTCCTGTGCAAAGCCCAGGCCGACCTCGCCTCGAAGGCCGCCAAGCCGACCGGCGAGTTCCCGATCTTCCTGGACTACCAGGACGACGTCTTCGAGGCGCTCACCGCCGCCGTCAAGCCCGAGCTGGCCCAGGCGCTCACCATCGGCGGCAAGCAGGAGCGCGAGGCCGAGCTGGACCGCGTCAAGGCGCTCGCCGCCGAGAAGCTCCTGCCGGAGTTCGAAGGCCGCGAGAAGGAGATCTCCGCCGCGTACCGCTCGCTCACCAAGCAGCTGGTCCGCGAGCGCGTGATCAAGGAGAAGAAGCGCATCGACGGCCGCGGTGTCACCGACATCCGCACCCTGGCCGCCGAGGTCGAGGCCATCCCGCGGGTCCACGGCTCCGCCGTGTTCGAGCGTGGCGAGACCCAGATCCTGGGCGTCACCACCCTCAACATGCTCCGTATGGAGCAGCAGCTGGACACCCTCTCCCCGGTGACCCGCAAGCGCTACATGCACAACTACAACTTCCCGCCGTACTCCACCGGCGAGACCGGCCGCGTCGGCTCCCCGAAGCGCCGCGAGATCGGCCACGGCGCCCTCGCCGAGCGCGCCCTGGTCCCGGTCCTGCCGACCCGCGAGGAGTTCCCCTACGCGATCCGCCAGGTCTCCGAGGCGCTGAGCTCCAACGGCTCGACGTCCATGGGCTCGGTCTGCGCCTCCACCATGTCGCTGCTGAACGCCGGTGTGCCGCTGAAGGCCCCGGTCGCCGGTATCGCCATGGGCCTGATCTCCCAGGAGATCGAGGGCGAGACGCACTACGTCACCCTCACCGACATCCTCGGTGCGGAGGACGCCTTCGGCGACATGGACTTCAAGGTCGCCGGCACGAAGGAGTTCGTGACCGCCCTCCAGCTCGACACCAAGCTGGACGGCATCCCGGCCTCCGTCCTGGCCGCCGCTCTCAAGCAGGCCCGGGACGCCCGTCTCCACATCCTCGACGTGATGATGGAGGCCATCGACCGGCCCGACGAGATGTCCCCGAACGCGCCGCGGATCATCACCGTGAAGATCCCGGTCGACAAGATCGGTGAGGTCATCGGCCCCAAGGGCAAGATGATCAACCAGATCCAGGAGGACACGGGCGCCGAGATCACCATCGAGGACGACGGCACCATCTACATCGGCGCCGCCGACGGCCCGTCCGCCGAGGCCGCCCGCGCCACGATCAACGGCATCGCCAACCCGACGATGCCCGAGGTCGGCGAGCGCTACCTGGGCACGGTCGTGAAGACGACCACCTTCGGCGCGTTCGTCTCCCTGCTCCCCGGCAAGGACGGTCTGCTGCACATCTCGCAGATCCGCAAGCTCGCCGGCGGCAAGCGCGTGGAGAACGTCGAGGACGTGCTCGGCGTGGGCCAGAAGGTCCAGGTCGAGATCGCCGAGATCGACTCCCGCGGCAAGCTCTCCCTCGTCCCCGTGATCGAGGGCGAGGCCGAGTCCAGCAGCGACTCCGCCGCGGGCTCCGAGGACGACAAGAAGGACGACACCGACAAGTGACGTCGAGTAGCTCCACGGCGACGGCCCGCACCTCCTCGGAGGCGCGGGCCGTCGCCCGTACCCAAACCCTCATCAAGGGCACCAACGGCATCGGCACCGTCCGCAAGACCACCCTCCCCGGTGGCCTGCGCGTCGTCACCGAGACCCTGCCGTCCGTACGCTCCGCCACCTTCGGCATCTGGGCGCACGTCGGCTCCCGCGACGAGACCCCCGCCCTGAACGGCGCCACGCACTACCTGGAGCACCTGCTCTTCAAGGGCACCACGCGCCGCAGCGCCCTGGACATCTCCTCCGCCGTCGACGCCGTCGGCGGCGAGATGAACGCCTTCACGGCGAAGGAGTACACGTGCTACTACGCGCGCGTGCTCGACGCCGACCTGCCGCTCGCCATCGACGTCGTCTGCGACATGCTGACGGGCTCCCTCATCCTCGAAGAGGACGTCGACGTCGAGCGCGGCGCGATCCTCGAAGAGATCGCCATGACCGAGGACGACCCCGGCGACTGTGTGCACGACCTGTTCGCACACACCATGTTCGGCGACAACCCCCTCGGCCGCCCGGTCCTGGGCACCGTCGACACGGTCAACGCCCTCACCGCCGACCGCATCCGCCGCTTCTACCGGAAGCACTACGACCCGACCCACCTCGTGGTCGCGTGCGCCGGCAACATCGACCACAACAAGGTCGTACGACAGGTCCGCGCCGCCTTCGAGAAGGCCGGCGCCCTCAAGAACCCGGACGCCACCCCCATCGGCCCGCGCGAGGGCCGGCGCACCATCCGCACCGCGGGCCGTGTCGAGCTCATCGGCCGCAAGACCGAGCAGGCCCATGTCGTCCTCGGCATGCCCGGCCTCTCCCGCACGGACGAGCGCCGCTGGGCCCTCGGCGTCCTCAACACCGCCCTGGGCGGCGGCATGTCCTCCCGCCTCTTCCAGGAGGTCCGCGAGAAGCGCGGCCTGGCCTACAGCGTCTACTCGTACACCTCCGGCTTCGCCGACTGCGGCCTGTTCGGCGTGTACGCGGGCTGCCGGCCCTCACAGGTCCACGACGTGCTGAAGATCTGCCGCGACGAACTCGACCGCGTCGCCGAGCACGGCCTGCCCGAGGACGAGATCGACCGTGCCATCGGCCAGCTCCGCGGCTCCACGGTCCTCGGCCTGGAGGACACCGGCGCGCTCATGAACCGCATCGGCAAGAGCGAGCTGTGCTGGGGCGAGCAGATGTCCGTCGACGAGATGCTGACCCGGATAGCGGCGGTGACCCCGGACGACGTCCGCTCGGTCGCCCGCGACGTCCTCGGACAGCGGCCCTCGCTGTCGGTCATCGGCCCGCTGAAGGACAAACAGGCGTCCCGGCTGCACGACGCCGTCGCCTAGTCCGTCCGTCCGCGGAACACCGTTCGGAACATCCGACGTAAGGAAGCAAGAGAGATGAGCAAGCTGCGCGTGGCGGTCCTCGGTGCCCGGGGCCGCATCGGCTCCGAGGCGGTACGGGCGGTCGAGGCCGCCGAGGACATGGAGCTGGTGGCCGCCCTGAGCCGGGGCGACAAGCTGGAGACGCTCACGGAGACGGGCGCCCAGGTCGCCGTCGAACTGACCACGCCGGCCTCGGTGATGGACAACCTCGACTTCTGCGTACGGCACGGCATCCACGCCGTCGTCGGTACGACGGGCTGGACCGACGAGCGCCTCGCGCAGCTGACGGGCTGGCTGGCCGAGTCCCCGCAGACCGGTGTGCTCATCGCGCCGAACTTCTCCATCGGGGCTGTCCTGACGATGAAGTTCGCGCAGATCGCCGCGCCGTACTTCGAGTCGGTCGAGGTGGTCGAACTGCACCACCCGAAGAAGGTGGACGCCCCGAGCGGTACCGCGACGCGCACCGCCCAGCTCATCGCCGAGGCCCGCGCGAAGGCCGGCTCGGCCCCCGCGCCGGACGCCACGGAGACGGCCCTCGACGGCGCGCGCGGCGCCAGCGTCGACGGGATCCCGGTGCACGCCATCCGCCTGCGCGGCCTGCTGGCCCACCAGGAGGTCCTGCTCGGCGGCGAGGGCGAGACGCTGACCATCCGCCACGACTCCCTCCACCACAGCAGCTTCATGCCGGGCATCCTGCTCGGCGCGCGCCGCGTGGTGACCACTCCGGGCCTGACCTTCGGCCTGGAGCACTTCCTGGACCTGGGCTGACACGAGGCTCATCAGATGCGCGCGAAGATCTCCTACGCCATAACGGCCGCCGTCCTGGTCGTCTACTTCGTCCTGGTCGGCAGCCGTGGCGTGATGCTCATCCAGTCAGGCACGGTCCTCACCGTCACCTTCGGCGTGGCGGTGCTGATCCTGCCGGTGATCGGCGTGTGGTTCCTGTGGAAGAACACCCAGTTCGTCCGCAGGGCCAACGCCCTCGCCGCCGAACTCGACGCCGAGGGCGGTCTGCCCGTCGACGAGCTGAAGCGCACCCCCAGCGGCCGTATCGACCGCGACTCGGCGGACGAGGTCTTCGCCCGGCGCAAGGCCGAGACGGAGGCGGCGCCCGACGACTGGCGCAGCTGGTTCCGCCTCGCCATCGCCTACCACGACGCCCGGGACACCCCACGCGCCCGCAGGGCGATGCAGCGGGCCATCGCCTTGCACGACACCTCTCACTGAGTTTTTTTCCCGCTCAATGGGGTGGGGCCCGGCCCGCGCACGCGGACCGGGCCCCACCCCATTGAGCTCAGCCGCGCGCGTTCTCCGCGGCCCACGCCTCGACCGCGTCGGTGGCCCGGTCGAACGCCTCCAGCCGCGCCAGGAAGTCCGCGTTGTGGGTGGTCATCAGCGTCGGCATGTCATCCGCCGCACGATCCCGCCGTACGAGCATCAGCGCCTGCCCCTGCACCGTGCGCGGCAGCCCCAGCCAGCGCACCGGCTGCTGCACCGTCCGCACCACGACGACCTGCTCCCAGGGCACCGTACGCGTGACGAGGAAGCTCACCTGGCGCAGCCCGCGCGCGCTCACCCACACGCCCACGCGCAGCAGTCGCAGGGCGCCGGCGATGACGAGCAGCGCGACGCCGAAGACGACGGCGGCCTCGGTCACCGTGCCGGTCAGGGCGATGATGACCGCCGCGAACAGCACATACGAGGCGAGCAGCAGCCACAGTGCCGCCACGCCCACCCGGCACGGCCCGGGACGGTAGGGACGCCGCCAGCGGTCGCGGTCCTCGAAGGGCAGCGCGACGTCGTCGGCTGTCTCGAATGCGCGGTCGGCCGTCAGGAAGGGCAGGGGCACGGCTGGTCCTCACTCGATCCATGCGTGGGCTGTGCCGGTGAGGTTATCGACCGGTGTCCCTGCTCACCACTCCTGGGGGCCCATGGGGGTGCTCCCGCGCCATTCCGGCAGCGGGCGACAGCCGGCGCCGCTGTCAGCGCCCCTGGGAGGCCTGTGACTGCTGAGTCCGCGAGGCGGTGTCGGTGGACAGTGCCGGCATGCCGAGCACCAGTGAGCCCACCAGCCCGGCGACGATGGTGAGCCCCAGCAGCCAGCGTCCGGCTATCTGACCGGCGGACGCCCGCTCGCGGGGCGGGGGAGTGACATTGCTGCGGAACCTGTCGGCTTCGGCGAGGAAGGCGAACGGGACGGGTTCGCGCCGACGGAGCATCGGGGCGTCTTCTCCTCTCGGGGTCGTATGAGTGACGTCACTGACACAGACGAGCCAGTGCCCCAAAAGGTGCCCGGTTTCGCCGAATTCACAGAAATTCGCCGAAGTTCGCCGAAGTTCGCCGACGTATGTCGTGACCCGGCACCGAACGCCCCGGTGTCAGTGCCGGGCCGTAGAGTGGGCGCCGCCCCAGAAGTGATGGAAGGACCCCCCGAGCCGTGACCGACACCCCCGCCGACGACCTCAAGCCCAGCTTCCGCAGCGATGTCACCGTCGAGCTGGTCAAGCACAGCGCGGCCGACTCCGACGTGCTGTGGGCCGCCCGCGTCTCCACCGCCGGCGAGCAGTCCCTGGACGAGCTGAAGAAGGACCCGGAGCGCTCCAAGGGCCTGATCAACTACCTGATGCGGGACCGGCACGGCAGCCCCTTCGAGCACAACTCGATGACCTTCTTCATCAGCGCCCCGATCTTCGTCTTCCGCGAGTTCATGCGGCACCGCGTGGGCTGGTCGTACAACGAGGAGAGCGGCCGCTACCGCGAGCTCCAGCCCGTCTTCTACGTCCCCGACGAGTCCCGCAAGCTGGTCCAGGAGGGCCGCCCGGGCAAGTACGTCTTCGTGGAGGGCACCCAGGCCCAGCAGGAGCTGGTCGGCCGCGTCATGGAGGACTCCTACCGGCAGTCGTACGAGGCCTACCAGGAGATGCTCGCCGCCGGCGTCGCCCGCGAGGTCGCCCGCTCGGTCCTCCCGGTCGGCCTGTTCTCCTCGATGTACGCCACCTGCAACGCCCGCTCCCTGATGCACTTCCTCGGCCTGCGCACCCAGCACGAGCAGGCCAAGGTCCCGTCCTTCCCGCAGCGCGAGATCGAGATGGTCGGCGAGAAGATGGAGGCGGAGTGGGCCAGGCTCATGCCGCTGACGTACGCCGCCTTCAACGCGAACGGTCGTGTGGCGCCGTAGCGCACCCCCGTTCTCCAGCCGGGCACGGCCGCGGGCGTCAGCCTCATGAAGTGTCCGTATTGCGGCATTTAGAGAAGTTCATCTAGCCTGATCAAACGGACCCGGCACTGCTTGAACCCCCGAGCAGGCAGTGCCGGGCTCCACATTTGTCCTGACTTTCCCGCACCCCCCGAGGGCAGACCAGGCCGAGCGCAACGAGTAGCGTGTAACCCATGGCTCCGACCTCCACTCCGCAGACCCCCTTCGGGCGGGTCCTCACCGCCATGGTCACGCCTTTCACGGCGGACGGCGCACTTGATCTCGACGGCGCGCAGCGGCTCTCCACGCACCTGGTGGACGCAGGCAACGACGGCCTGATCATCAACGGCACCACCGGCGAGTCGCCCACCACCAGCGACGCGGAGAAATCGGACCTCGTACGAGCGGTACTGGAGGCCGTCGGCGACCGCGCCCACGTGGTGGCCGGCGTCGGCACCAACGACACCCACCACAGCCTGGAGCTCGCCCGCACGGCAGAGCGGCTGGGCGCACACGGCCTCCTGGTCGTCACGCCGTACTACAACAAGCCCCCGCAGGAGGGCCTGTACCGGCACTTCAAGGCCATCGCCGACGCCACCGAGCTGCCGGTGATGCTCTACGACATCCCCGGCCGCAGCGGCGTCCCGATCAACACCGAGACGATCGTCCGCCTCGCCGAGCACCCGCGGATCGTCGCCAACAAGGACGCCAAGGGCGACCTCGGCCGCGCCAGCTGGGCCATCGCCCGCTCGGGCCTCGCCTGGTACTCCGGCGACGACATGCTGAACCTGCCGCTGCTCTCCGTGGGCGCGGTCGGCTTCGTCTCGGTCGTCGGCCATGTGGTCACCCCCGACCTGCGCGCCCTCGTCGACGCGTACGTCTCCGGTGACGTCCAGAAGGCCACGGAGATCCACCAGAAGCTGCTCCCGGTCTACACGGGCATGTTCCGCACCCAGGGCGTCATGACGACGAAGGCCGCACTCGCCCTCCAGGGCCTGCCCGCCGGACCGCTGCGCGCGCCCATGGTCGAGTGTTCGCCCGAGGAGATCGAGCAGCTCAAGATCGATCTTGCCGCAGGCGGGGTACAGCTCTAGCACCAGACTTCGCGCGCCCGGGCGCGCACCTGACTTCACAACTGAATAAGCAGGCCACCGGTGCCTGCACCCCACAACGACAACTGCTTCTGCACGAACGTCATGCGCGCCACGTGCCCTACCGGTACGTGGCGCGTGTGGTGAGGAGAGTCTTTTGAGTCATCCGCATCCTGAACTCAGCGCGCCCCCGCCGCTCCCCGAAGGTGGCCTGCGGGTCACCCCGCTCGGCGGCCTCGGCGAAATCGGCCGGAACATGACGGTCTTCGAGTACGGCGGCCGCCTGTTGATCGTCGACTGCGGAGTGCTCTTCCCAGAGGAGGAGCAGCCCGGAATCGACCTGATCCTGCCGGACTTCTCGTCCGTCCGGGACCGCCTCGACGACATCGAGGGCATCGTCCTCACCCACGGCCACGAGGACCACATCGGCGGCGTCCCCTTCCTCCTCCGCGAGAAGCCGGACATCCCGCTGATCGGCTCCAAGCTGACCCTCGCCCTCATCGAGGCCAAGCTCCAGGAACATCGCATCCGCCCGTACACGCTGGAGGTGGTGGAGGGGAACCGCGAGCGCATCGGTCCCTTCGACTGCGAGTTCGTCGCGGTCAACCACTCCATCCCGGACGCCCTGGCCGTGGCGATCCGCACGCCCGCCGGCATGGTGGTGCACACGGGCGACTTCAAGATGGACCAGCTCCCGCTGGACAACCGTCTGACCGACCTGCACGCGTTCGCACGCCTGAGCGAGGAGGGCATCGACCTCCTCCTGTCGGACTCCACGAACGCGGAGGTCCCGGGCTTCACCCCGCACGAGCGCGACATCTCCAACGTCCTGCGCCAGGTCTTCGCCGGCGCCCGCAAGCGCGTCATCGTGGCGAGCTTCGCCAGCCACGTCCACCGCATCCAGCAGATCCTGGACGCCGCGCACGAGTACGGCCGCCGGGTGGCCTTCGTCGGCCGCTCCATGGTGCGGAACATGGGCATCGCGAGAGACCTGGGCTACCTGAAGGTCCCGCCGGGGTTGGTCGTCGACGTCAAGACCCTGGACGACCTGCCGGACAACGAGGTCGTGCTGGTCTGCACGGGCTCGCAGGGCGAGCCGATGGCCGCGCTGTCGAGGATGGCGAACCGGGACCACCAGATCCGGATCGTCGAAGGCGACACCGTGATCCTGGCGTCCTCCCTGATCCCCGGCAACGAGAACGCGGTGTACCGCGTCATCAACGGCCTGACCCGCTGGGGCGCGAACGTCGTCCACAAGGGCAACGCCAAGGTGCACGTCTCCGGCCACGCGTCCGCGGGCGAGCTCCTGTACTTCTACAACATCTGCCGCCCGAAGAACCTGATGCCGGTGCACGGCGAATGGCGCCATCTGCGCGCCAACGCCGAACTGGGCGCCCTGACCGGCGTGCCCCACGACCGGATCGTCATCGCCGAGGACGGCGTGGCAGTCGACCTCATCGAGGGCAAGGCCAAGATCTCCGGCAAGGTCCAGGCGGGCTATGTGTACGTCGACGGCCTCTCGGTCGGCGACGTGGGCGAGCCGGCGCTGAAGGACCGCAAGATCCTCGGCGACGAGGGCATCATCTCGGTCTTCGTGGTCATCGACTCGTCGACCGGCAAGATCACGGGCGGCCCGCACATCCAAGCCCGCGGCTCCGGCATCGAGGACTCCGTCTTCGGGGAGGTCATCCCGAAGATCACGGAGGTGTTGGAGCGTTCGGCCCAGGACGGTGTGGTCGAACCGCACCAGATGCAGCAGCTGGTGCGACGGACGTTGGGCAAGTGGGTCTCCGACACGTACCGCCGCAGGCCGATGATCCTGCCTGTGGTGGTGGAAGTCTGACGGTCCGTCGGACGTTCGGCCGAGTGAACCTGGAGCGGGGCGCCTCGATTTGCATCGGGGCGCCCCGCTCCAGTACGTTTACGGCTCCGCCCGATCGGGAACCCGGCCACCTCGTGCGCCGGAACCAGTCCCCGCAGGGGGCGGGAATTCCGACTCAGAATCTCTGATAAAGTCGGAGCCGCCGGAAAGGGAAACGCGAGAGCGGGAACCTGGAAAGCACCGAGGAAATCGGATCGAGAAAAGATCTGATAGAGTCGGAAACGCAAGATCGAAGGGAAGCGCCCGGAGGAAAGCCCGCGAGGGTGAGTACAAAGGAAGCGACCGTTCCTTGAGAACTCAACAGCGTGCCAAAAATCAACGCCAGATATGTTGATACCCCGTCTCCAGCATCTGCTGGGACGAGGTTCCTTTGAAAAAACACAGCGAGGACGCTGTGTGCGAGAGGACT
>NZ_KQ947997.1 GCF_001513975.1 Streptomyces curacoi | reverse complement strand
GGTGATGAGCATGACCCAGCAGGCTGAGCCGGCGGTGACCGCACCGTCGGCCCCCGGCCCCGGCACGGAGAAGGACGGGCGCACGGCTGAACGCCCGCCGGCGATCCGGCTGTTGGCCCGGCCCGAGGTCGGTGTCTTCCTCGGCGCCGTCGCGGTCTTCGTGTTCTTCCTCGTCGCGGCGCCCCCGGTGCGCGACGGCAGCTCGATGGCCAACATCCTGTACCAGTCGTCGACGATCGGAATCATGGCGCTGCCGGTCGCGCTGCTGATGATCGGCGGCGAGTTCGACCTGTCGGCCGGTGTCGCGGTGATCACCTCGGCGCTGACCGCGAGCATGCTCAGCTACCAGCTCAGTATGAACGTCTGGGTCGGTGTGATCGTCGCGCTGATCGTGTCGCTGGCGGTGGGCCTGTTCAACGGCTGGCTGCTGGTCAGGACCGGTCTGCCGAGCTTCCTGGTCACGCTGGGCACCTTCCTGATCCTTCAGGGCGTCAACCTGGCGGTGACCAAGCTGATCACCGGCAACGTCGCCACCGACGACATCAGCGACATGGACGGCTTCGACCAGGCCAAGGCGATCTTCGCCTCGACCTTCGACGTCGGGGGCGTGCAGGTGAAGATCACGGTGGTGTGGTGGCTGGTCTTCGCGGCCATCGCCACCTGGGTGCTGCTGCGCACCAAGTACGGCAACTGGGTCTTCGCGGTCGGCGGCAACCAGGGCAGTGCGCGGGCGGTCGGTGTGCCGGTGACGTTCACCAAGATCTCGCTGTTCATGCTGGTCGGCTTCGGGGCCTGGTTCGTCGGGATGCACCAGCTGTTCTCGTTCAACACCGTGCAGTCCGGTGAGGGCGTGGGCCAGGAGCTGATCTACATCGCCGCGGCGGTCATCGGCGGCTGCCTCCTGACCGGTGGTTACGGCTCCGCGGTCGGCCCGGTCTTCGGTGCCTTCATGTTCGGCATGGTGCAGCAGGGCATCGTCTACGCCGGCTGGAACCCCGACTGGTTCAAGGCCTTCCTCGGCGTGATGCTCCTCGGCGCCGTCCTGATCAATCTGTGGGTCCAGCGCACGGCGACCCGGAGGTGAACGACCGATGACAACCACCAACGAAACCAGGCCCGCCGAGGCCGCGCCGAAGGACACCGCGGGTCGGACCGGCAAGCCGGTCGTCGAGTTGAAGGGCACCGGCAAGTCGTACGGCAACATCCGTGCTCTGCACGGCGTCGACCTGGCCGTCCACCCCGGGAAGGTGACCTGCGTCCTCGGCGACAACGGCGCCGGCAAGTCGACCCTGATCAAGATCATCTCGGGGTTGCACCAGCACACCGAGGGCGAGTTCCTGGTCGACGGCGAGCCGGTGCGCTTCTCCACTCCGCGTGAGGCGCTCGACAAGGGCATCGCCACCGTCTACCAGGACCTCGCGGTGGTCCCGCTGATGCCGGTGTGGCGGAACTTCTTCCTCGGTTCGGAGATGACGAAGGGCCCGTGGCCGATCCGCCGTCTCGACATCGAGAAGATGAAGAAGACCGCGGACGAAGAGCTGCGCAACATGGGCATCGTCCTCGATGACCTGGAACAGCCCATCGGCACGCTCTCCGGCGGCCAGCGCCAGTGCGTGGCGATCGCCCGCGCCGTCTACTTCGGCGCCCGCGTCCTCATCCTCGACGAGCCCACCGCCGCCCTCGGCGTCAAGCAGTCGGGTGTGGTCCTGAAGTACATCGCCGCCGCCCGCGACCGCGGCCTCGGCGTCATCTTCATCACCCACAACCCCCACCACGCCTACATGGTCGGCGACCACTTCAGTGTCCTGCGCCTGGGCACCATGGAGCTCAACGCCTCCCGTGACGAGGTCAGCCTCGAAGAGCTCACCAACCACATGGCCGGCGGCACCGAACTGGCCGCGCTCAAGCACGAGTTGGCCCAGGTCCGCGGCGTGGACGTCGAGGATCTCCCGGAAGAGGAAGACCTCACCGCACCCGTGGCGACCACCGGCGAAGCGGTCTCCTGACAACGGTGACGGACGGCACGTCCTGCCCACGCCCGTCGGCGGCAGGCGCGCCGAACAGCTCAGAGATCAGACCCACCTTTCCAGCAGGCCTCCCAGGCGAAGGGAAAACAAGCGTGATGCCGTTCGAAGTGCTGACCATCGGCCGTGTGGGAGTGGATGTGTATCCGCTCCAGACGGGTGTGGGGCTGGCGGAGGTCACCTCGTTCGGCAAGTACCTGGGCGGCAGTCCGACGAATGTCGCGGTGGCTGCCGCCCGGTACGGGCACTCCGCGGCCGTGATCACCAAGACGGGCCGGGATCCGTTCGGGGACTTCGTCCGGCAGGCGCTGGAGGGCTTCGGCGTGGACGGCCGGTTCGTGGGGACGTCGGAGATCGCGCCGACGCCGGTGACGTTCTGCGAGATCTTCCCGCCGGACGACTTCCCGCTGTACTTCTACCGCCTGCCGAAGGCTCCTGACCTGGACATCCGTCCGGAGGAGCTGGATTTGGGGGCGGTGGGCGAGGCTCGGATCTTCTGGTTCACGGGGACGGGGCTGAGTGCGGAGCCGAGCCGTTCGGCCACGCTGGCCGCGCTGGCGCACCGGGCGAAGGCGGGCGTGACGGTCTTCGATCTGGACTGGCGGCCGATGTTCTGGGCCGACCCTGACCAGGCGCGGTCCTTCTACGCCGAGGCGTTGCGTCATACGACGGTGGCCGTCGGCAACGTTGACGAGTGCGAGGTGGCGACCGGTGAGCGTGAGCCGTATGCCGCCGCGAAGGCGCTGCTCGCCGCCGGGGTGGAGCTGGCGGTGGTGAAGCAGGGGCCGAAGGGTGTCCTCGCGATGGACCGGGACGGGTCGGCCGTGGAGGTCCCGCCGGTGCCGGTGGACGTGGTGAACGGGCTCGGTGCCGGGGACGCCTTCGGCGGGGCCCTGTGCCACGGGCTGCTGTCCGGGTGGGACACCCGCCGCACGGTCGCCTTCGCCAACGCCGCCGGCGCGATCGTCGCCGGGCGGCTGGCCTGCTCCGAGGCGATGCCGACCGAGGCCGAGGTCGACATGAAACTCCGCGAGGCATGTCCCTCCCTCACGGACTCACTCACGGACTCCCTCACGGACTCCCTCACCGAACGAAAGGCGTGACGACGTGCTGTCCGACAACGTGAGCCGGATCGTGGACGCCCGGGTCAACGATCCCGGTGCCATCGCTGCCGCCGCCGCGCGCCGGGTGAAGGCCACCTCGCCGCTGGGCGAGCACGGCAAGGCGATGATCATCGCGGCCGACCATCCGGCGCGCGGCGCGAACGGCGTCGGCGCGGACCCCTCCGCCATGGCCGACCGCTTCGAGCTGCTGGACCGGCTGTGCATCGCCCTGGACCGGCCGGGGGTGACGGGCGTGCTGGGCACCGCCGACATTCTGGAGGACCTGCTGCTGCTCGGGGTCCTGGACGGCAAGAGCGTCTTCGGCTCCATGAACCGGGCCGGGCTTGCGGGTTCGGTCTTCGAGATCGATGACCGGTTCACCGGCTACGACGCGGAGACGATCGCCGACATGGGCTTCGACGGGGGCAAGATGCTCACCCGTATCGCCCTCGACGACCCCGCGACCCCGTCCGTCCTGGAGAACACCGCCCGCGCCGTCGACGAGCTGAACGACCGTCAGCTCATCGCGATGGTCGAACCGTTCCTTTCGGCGTGGCATGACGGCCGGATCCGCAACGATCTCTCGACGGACGCTGTCATCAAGTCGATCACCATCGCCTCGGGGCTGGGCCGACGTACCGCCTACACCTGGCTCAAGCTCCCGGTCGTGGACGACATGGAGCGGGTGCTCGCCTCGTCCACGCTGCCCGCGCTGCTGCTGGGCGGCGAGGTCAAGGACGCCGACGCTGCCTTCGCCTCGTGGGGGAAGGCGCTGAAGCAGCCCACCGCACGCGGCCTGGTCGTGGGCCGGTCCCTGCTCTACCCCTCGGACGGCGATGTGGCCGGTGCCGTGGACCGGGCGGTGAGCCTGCTGTGAGCAGCAAATACCACCTCCCTGGCCCGGGTGAGGCGCACGCCCTGTCCACCCGAGATTCCGAGTTCCTGGTCCTGCCGCTGACGGGCTCGTGCACCGTCACCACGGACGGCACGGCCTTCGAACTCACCGGTCGGACAGGCGTGTTCGCCTCGGTCACCGACTTCGCCTACCTGCCCCGCGAGTCGGAAGCCCTGATCAGCAGCGCAGATGGTGGGAGGTTCGCGCTGCCCTCCGCCCGTACCGAGCACGGCTTCGGCTACCAGCGCGTCAACGGCACCCCCGAGCGGCCCATCGACGTGCTCGCCGAGGTCCGCTCCGGCGACACCGTCCTGATCCCGCACGGCTGGCTTCCCTTCGAAGGACTCAACGAGCGATGAACACCGTCCGACTGACCACCGCCCAGGCATTGGTGCGCTTCCTGGCCAACCAGTACAGCGAGCGCGACGGCCAGGAACAGCGCCTCGTCCCCGGCGTGTGGGGAATCTTCGGGCACGGAAACGTCGCCGGGATCGGGCAAGCCCTGCTGCAGGCTGCGGTGAACGAAGAGGCCGATCTGCCGTACTACCTGGCCCGTAACGAGCAGGGCATGGTCCACGCCTCCGTCGCCTACGCCAAGATGCGCGACCGGCTGGCCACCTTCGCCTGCACCGCCTCCACCGGCCCCGGCTCCACCAACATGATCACCGGTGCCGCCCTGGCGACGACCAACCGGCTGCCGGTCCTCCTGCTCCCCTCCGACATGTTCGCCACCCGCGCCGCCGACCCGGTCCTGCAGCAGCTGGAGGACACCCGCGGCGGCGACGTCACCGTCAACGACGCCTTCCGCGCCGTATCCAAGTACTTCGACCGCATCTCCCGCCCCGAACAGCTCATCCCCGCCGCACTCGCGGCGATGCGAGTGCTCACCGACCCGGTCGAGACCGGCGCCGTCACCCTCGCCCTGCCCCAGGACGTGCAGGCCGAGGCCTACGACTGGCCGGTGGACTTCTTCCGCCGCCGGGTGTGGCATGTCGGCCGCCCGGTCCCGGAACCGGCAGCCGTCGCACGCGCCGCCGCGCTGCTCCGCAACGCAAGGAAGCCTCTGATCGTGGCAGGCGGCGGCACCGTCTACTCCGGCGCCGAGACCGAACTGCGTGCCTTCGCCGAGGCCACCGGCATCCCCGTCGCCGACACCCACGCCGGCAAGGGCGCCGTCCCCTGGGACCACCCCTACGCTGTCGGCGGCATCGGCTCCACCGGCGCATACGCCGCCAACGACCTCGCCCGCGAAGCCGACGTCGTCCTCGGCATCGGCACCCGCTACAGCGACTTCACCACCGCCAGCCACACCGTCTTCGCCAACCCCGAAGTCACCTTCGTCAACCTCAACGTCGCCCGCCTCGACGCCGTCAAACACTCCGCCGAACCCCTCGTCGCCGACGCCCGCCTCGGCATCCAAGCCCTCGCCGCCGCACTCACCGACTGGGAAGTCGACCCCGCCTACCGCGAGCGCACCCGCAGGCTCATCGCCCACACCCGGCAGATCGAGAACGAGTGCTTCGCCCCGGACCGCAACACCGGCGACCTGCCCGCCCAGACCCAGATCCTCGGCGCCCTCAACGACGTCCTCGACGACCGCGCCGTCGTCATCAACGCCGCCGGCTCCATGCCCGGCGACCTCCAGCAGCTGTGGCGGGCCCGGGACCCCAAGGCCTACCACGTCGAGTACGCCTACTCCTGCATGGGCTACGAAGTCGCCGCCGGCGTCGGCGCGAAGATGGCCGACCCCACACGCGAAGTCGTCGTCCTCGTCGGCGACGGCTCCTACCTGATGATGGCCCAGGAGATCGTCACCATGGTCTCCGAAGGCCTGAAGGTCATCATCGTCCTCGTCCAAAACCACGGCTTCGCCTCCATCGGCGCCCTCTCCGAATCACTCGGCTCCCAGCGCTTCGGCACCAAATACCGCTTCCGCAACGATCAGTCCGGTCAGCTCGACGGCGGCATCCTGCCCGTCGACCTTGCCGCGAACGCGTCGAGTCTCGGTGCGGACGTCCTGCACGTCACCACCGTCGACGGCTTCCGTACGGCGATGGAGAAGGCCAAGGCCGCCACCCGCACCACCGTCGTCCACGTCGAGACCGACCTCTACGGCCCCAACCCACCCGGCCACGGCTGGTGGGACGTCCCCGTCAGCGAAGTCTCCACCCTCAACACCACCCAGGCCGCCTACAAGACGTACGCCGCCCACAAGCACACCCAGCGCCACTACCTCTAAAACCCCGCCCCCACAAAGGAAACCCTCACCGTGAAGACCATCCCGCACTGGATCAACGGCAACCCCACACCCGGCTCCGCCGCCGACACCCAGCCGGTGTTCAACCCGGCCACCGGCACCGAACAGGCTCAGGTCGTCCTGGCCGACGCCACCGACGTGGACACCGCCGTCCAGGCCGCCACCGCCGCCTTCGAGACCTGGTCGGAATCCTCCCTCACCCAGCGCACCCAGGTCATGTTCGCCTTCCGCCAGCTCCTCGTCGACCACGAGGAGGAACTCGCCCGGATCATCTCCGCCGAACACGGCAAAACCGTCGACGACGCCCGCGGCGAGATCACCCGCGGCCGAGAGGTCGTCGAGTTCGCCTGCGGCCTCGGCGACGTCCTCAAGGGCAACTTCTCCGACCAGGTCTCCCGCGGCATCGACGTACACAACTTCCGCCAGCCCCTCGGCGTCGTCGCCGGCATCACCCCCTTCAACTTCCCCGCCATGGTGCCCCTGTGGATGCACCCGATAGCCATCGCGACCGGCAACACCTTCATCCTCAAGCCCAGCGAACGCGACCCCTCCGCCGCCAACTTCGTCGCCGAGCTGTACCAGCAAGCCGGCCTCCCCGACGGCGTCTTCAACGTCATCCACGGCGGCAAGCCCGCCGTCGACGCCATCCTCACCCACCCCCACATCCAAGCCGTCTCCTTCGTCGGCTCCACCCCCATCGCCAAGTACGTCCACGAGACGGCCACCGCCCACGGCAAACGCGTCCAGGCCCTCGGCGGCGCCAAGAACCACGCCGTCGTCCTCCCCGACGCCGACCTCGAATTCGCCGCCAACCACATCACCGCCGGCGCCTACGGCTCCGCAGGCGAACGCTGCATGGCCGTCTCCGTCGCCGTCGCAGTCGGCGACGCCGCCGACCGGCTGGTGGACATCCTCAAGCGCAAGGCCCGCGAAGTGAAGGTCGGCCCCGGCGACAAACCCGGCACCGAGATGGGCCCCCTGGTCACCAAAGCCGCCCAGGAACGCATCGAGAACGCCGTCACCACCGCCGCCACCCAGGGCGCCACCGTCGTCGTCGACGGCCGCGGACTGAAAATCGACGGACATGAGGAAGGCTTCTTCACCGGACCCTCCCTCCTCGACCATGTCACCACCGACATGGACGCCTACCAGGAAGAACTCTTCGGCCCCGTCCTCGCGATCGTCCGCACCGACACCCTCGACGAGGCCATCCATCTCATCAACACCAACCCCTATGGCAACGGCACCGCCCTGTTCACCGCCTCCGGCGAAGCCGCCCGCCGCTTCCAGCGCAAGGTCAACGTCGGCATGATCGGCGTCAACGTCCCCGTCCCGGTCCCGATGTCCTACTACTCCTTCGGCGGCTGGAAGGACTCCCTCATCGGCGACTCCCCCATCCACGGCCCCGAAGGCATCCGCTTCTACACCCGCCCCAAGGTCATCACCACCCGCTGGCCCCAGCCCACCCACCAGCACACCGCCGGCTTCAACTTCCCCACCTCCAGCTGAGATCTCCTGCGCTGAGATCTCCTGCGCTGAGATCTCCCGCTCCTGCCTCCAGAGGACATGTCATGGCAACGGCACCAACCCCGCTCCGCACCACCGCGGGCAACCTGTGCCTGGGCTCCGCCCCCGACTCCTGGGGCGTCTGGTTCCCCGAGGACGACCACCAGGTCCCCTACACCCGCTTCCTCGACGAACTCGCCGCTGCCGGCGGCGAAGCCGTCAAACGCGGCGTCTGCGTCTCCCCCGCAGGCGTGCCCAACCCGGCCGACATCGTCGCCGAACTGGCCGCCCTCGACGCCGAGTTGTTCGTCATCGTCGAACAGGACCTGTACCCGTGTGCGCCCGAGGTGCCGCTGCCCATCGCCGTCAGCACCCGTGAACACCTGGCCGGCTGCGGCCTGACGGGAACCCGGCGCCCGACTCTCGCCATCCCCGGCCGGTGAGCGGGGCATGAGCGTCGTACGCGTTGGAGTGATCGGCGCGGGCAACATGGGCGCCGACCACGTGAACACCCTGCACCGCCATGTCTCCGGCGCCGTGGTCACCATGGTCGCCGACATCGACGAGGAGCGCGCCGCCGCCGTCGCCGGCGCCCTCCCCGGTGCCCGCGCCACCGGTGATCCGTACGCTGTGATCGCCGACCCGGAGGTCGACGCCGTGGTCGTCGCCTCGCACGACACCACCCACGCCGATCTGTCCGTCGCGGCCGTGCGGGCCGCGAAGCCCGTGCTGTGCGAGAAACCCCTCGCCCCCACGCTGAGCGAGTGCGTCCGCGTCGTACGGGAGGAGCGGCGGGCCGGCAAAGAGCTGATCTCGCTGGGTTTCATGCGGCGCTTCGACCCCGCGTACGTGGAGCTGAAGGAGTCCCTGGCGGCCGGTGTCTGCGGGGCGCCGCTGCTGTTGCACTGTGTCAGCCGAGGGGTCGCCTCCGCTCCCGGGGCCACCGACGAGTTCAGCATCACGGGGTCGGCCATCCATGAGTTCGACACCGTGCCGTGGCTGCTCGACTCGCCTGTGACCGAGGTCAGTTGGCACGCGCCCCGCGCCACTACGGCGGTGACCGGTCTGCGGGATCCGCAACTGATGCTGCTGCGCACCGCCGACGGCGCACTGACCACCGTCGAGGTGTTCCTCAACGCCGGCTACGGCTACGACATCCGCTGCGAGGTGGCCGGCGAGCGCGGCACGCTCGCCCTCACCAACCCCGCCCGCCTGGTCACAGACTCGGCGCGGGCCCGCTCCCTGGGCTACCCCGCCGACTGGCGTCCCCGGTTCGCCGACGCCTATCGCCTGGAACTCCAGGCCTGGATCGACGCCGTCGCCACCGGGAGCCCCGCCCCGCTGGCCACGGCGCACGACGGCCTGGTGGCGGGCGCGGTGGCCGAGGCCGTCATCGCGTCCATGAAGAACGGGGGACGGACCGTCACCGTCCAGGTCCCGGAGGTCTGAGCATGTCCGCCTTCCCCACCGCCCTGCCCGCGCCGCGCACCCCGGACCCGATGGACGCTCCCGCACTGCGCTGGGGCGTTCTCGGCACCGGCTGGATCGCCGATCGCTTCGTACGCTCCGTGCGGCGCCACACCCGCCAGCGCTTCACCGGCGTCGCCTCCCGGGACGCCGCCCGCGCCGGGGACTTCGCGGACCGCCACGGCATCCCGCACGCGTACGGCTCCTACGAGGAGCTGACCGCGGCCGCGGACGTGGACGTCGTCCATGTCGCCACCGGACACACCGACCACCTCGGCTGCGCCCGGATCGCCCTTGAGGCCGGCAAGCACACCCTGGTGGAGAAGCCGCTCGCCCTGAACGCCGCCCAAGCCGGTGAGATCGCCCGACTCGCCACGGAGCGCGGCCTGTTCTGCGCCGAAGCCCTGTGGACGTTCTTCCTGCCCAGGTTCGACGTCGTCCGGCAGATCCTCGACTCCGGCGTCCTCGGCGACATCCGCACCGTCCTCGCCGAGTACGGCGAGCACTTCACCGCCGGGCACCGCATCCTCCGCCCCGACCTGGCCGGCGGGCCCCTTCTCGACCTCGGCACCTATCCCGTGTCCCTCGCCACCTGGATCCTGGGCCCTCCGGCCGAGCTGCTGGCCTCGGCCCAGCCGCACCCGGCGGGCGTCAACGGCCAGACCTCCGCCCTCCTCCGAGGCGCCGACGGCAGTCAGGGCGTCGTCCACACCACCCTCTTCAGCGACACCCCCACCACGGCCACCATCGCCGGCACGCACGGCACCCTGAGCCTGCCCGGCCCCTTCCACCAGCCCGGCGACCTCGTCCTCGCGCTGGCGGGAAGCGGCACGCGACTGGCGTACACGGAACCGCGGACCGCCCACGACGCCCTGCACTTCGAGGCCGCGGAGGTGGCCCGCTGCATCGCCGACGGCCGCCTCCAGTCCCCGCTCCGCCCGCTGGACGACTCGCTGACCACGCTGCGCGCGATGGACGAGATCCGCCGACAGTGCGGCATCGTCTTTCCCGGGGAGCCGGAAGACCACCGCCTTGGCGCGGAGTGATCGCTACAACCCCGCGATCGCATTCCACCGCTTCGCGAACTCCACCCGTTCCCCGGCCGTGATGTCCCGCGCGATCGCCAGGCGCCGGCGCATCGCCGTGTCCGGGAAGATCAGCGGGTCCTCGGCCAGGGCGGCCGTCTCCTCGTCCTTGGCGGAGGCGAGCACGTCCCGGGCGGCCGGGACGGGGCAGACGTAATTGACCCAGGCGGCCAGTTCGGCGGCGACCTCGGGCTCGTAGTAGTAGTCGATCAGCCGCTCGGCGTTGGTCTTGTGGCGGGCCAGGTTGGGGATCATCAGGGACTCCGACCAGAGCTCGGCGCCCTCCTCGGGGACGACGAAGCGGATGTCGGGGTCGTCGGCCTGGAGCTGGATGACGTCGCCGGAGTAGGCCTGGCACGCCAGTACGTCGCCGCTCGACAGGTCCTTGATGTAGTCGTTGCCGGTGAAGCGGCGGATCTGGCCCTTGCGCACCTGCCGCTCGACCTGGTCGCAGACCGTGTGGAAGTCGTCCGCCGTCCACCGGGTGATGTCGACTCCGTTGCCCTGCATGAGCAGGGCGAAGGCCTCGTCCAGCCCGGAGAGCAGGGTCACCCGGCCCTTCAGGTCGCTCGCCCACAGCTCGGACACGCTGCGTATCTCACGGCCCAGCCTGCGGCGGTGGTAGGCGATGCCGGTGATGCCGGACTGCCAGGGCACGGTGAACCTGCGGCCCGGGTCGAAGGCCGGTGAACGCAGCAGCGGGTCAAGGTACTTGGTCACGTTCGGCTGCCGCGCCCGGTCCATCTCCTGCACCCAGCCCAGCCGTACGAAGCGGGCGCACATCCAGTCGCTGATGACGACGAGATCGCGGTCGGTGCGCTGGTGGTTCATCAGGGCGGGGCTGATCTTGCCGAAGAACTCGTCGTTGTCGTTGATCTCCTCGACGTACTCGACGGAGATGCCGGTGCGCTTCTCGAAGGCCTCCAGCGTCGGCCGCCGCGTCGCGTCCGCGTCGTCGGTGTCGATGTAGAGCGGCCAGTTGGCCCAGGTCAGCCGCTTGTCGATGGCGGAGAGATCAGCGGCGGCCCGCTCGCTGGGCGGCACGTAGGCGGCGGGCACACCGCAGCCGACGAGCCCGCCCAGCAGGGCACCCGAGCCGAGTGTGCGCAGCAAGGACCGGCGGGACAGCGACGAGTTCTTCGATCCGAGGGCCATGTCCGCAGCATGCCAGGGCTGCAACGCCCTCCAGGGGCGCGGGGAACCGCGCGACCAGCCCCCACGCACCCCCACCCGAGGTGCTACGCCTCCAGAGACGTCATGACGTGCTTGATCCGCGTGTAGTCATCGAACCCGTACGCCGAAAGGTCCTTGCCGTACCCGGACTTCTTGAAGCCGCCGTGCGGCATCTCCGCGACCAGCGGAATGTGCGTGTTGATCCACACGCACCCGAAGTCCAGCGCCTTGGACATCCGCATCGCCCGCCCGTGGTCCTTGGTCCACACCGACGACGCGAGCGCGTACTCGACACCGTTCGCCCACTCGACGGCCTGCTCCTCGTCGGAGAAGGACTGCACGGTGATGACCGGCCCGAAGACCTCCTTCTGGATAATCTCGTCGTCCTGCTTGACGCCGGAGACGACGGTCGGCGCGAAGAAGTAGCCCTTGTCGCCGACCCGCTTGCCACCGGCCTCCACGCGGGCGTGGGCGGGCAGCCGCTCGATGAAGCCCTCGACCTGCTTGAGCTGGTTGGGGTTGTTGAGCGGCCCGAACAGCACGTCCTCGTCGTCCGGCTGCCCCGTCTTGGTGTCGGTGGCGGCCTTCGCGAGCGCGGCGACGAACTCGTCGTGGATGGCCTCGTGGACGAGGACGCGGCAGGCGGCCGTACAGTCCTGTCCGGCGTTGAAGAAGCCCGCGACGGAGATGTCCTCGACGGCCTTGGCGATGTCGGTGTCCTGGAAGACGACGACCGGCGCCTTGCCGCCCAGCTCCAGGTGGACCCGCTTGAGGTCCTTGGACGCGGACTCGGCGACCTGCATACCGGCCCGCACCGAACCGGTGATGGACGCCATGGCCGGGGTCGGGTGCTCGACCATCATGCGGCCGGTCTCGCGGTCACCGGTGATGACGTTGAAGACGCCCTTGGGCAGGATCGAGCCGACGATGTCGGCGATCAGGACGGTCGACGCGGGGGTCGTGTCCGACGGCTTCAGCACGACCGTGTTGCCCGCCGCGATCGCCGGCGCGAACTTCCACACGGCCATCATCATCGGGTAGTTCCAGGGCGCTACCTGCGCGCAGACGCCGACCGGCTCACGGCGGACGATCGAGGTCATCCCCTCCATGTACTCACCGGCCGAGCGGCCCTCCAGCATCCGCGCGGCGCCCGCGAAGAAGCGGATCTGGTCGACCATCGGCGGGATCTCCTCCGACCGGGTGAGGCCGATCGGCTTGCCGGTGTTCTCCACCTCGGCGGCGATCAGTTCCTCGGCCCGCTCCTCGAACGCGTCCGCGATCTTCAGGAGGGCCTTCTGGCGCTCGGCGGGCGTCGTGTCGCGCCAGCCGGGGAAGGCCCGGGCGGCGGCCTCCATCGCGGCGTCCACGTCCGCCTGCCCGGACAGCGGCGCGGTCGCGTACGCCTCGCCCGTCGCGGGGTTGACCACTTCGGTGGTCCGTCCGTCGGCGGCGTCCCGGAACTCACCGTCGATGTAGTTGCGCAGACGACGCAGCTCGGTGCTCACTGCCGGCCTCCTGTCAGGTCTCACTGCTGCTGGCTGTCAGTTCTGGTTGTCCAGTTACTGAGACACCCACCCTAATCGCCGATCCCACGTTTTCAACACCCCCACTTGCGCCACTGCTGCGAAATCCGCAGGTCTCAGTCACGTAAACAACGAATTTCATCGATACGGCCTTGCGGAACTGTCGAGACGTCGTGCACAGTGACGTCGTGGCCAGTCGAAGCGCAGAGCACAGGGACTCCCGCGAGTCCAGGAACGGCGGTCCCCAGCTGGACGCCGTCTCCCTCGCCATCATCGAACAACTCCAGGAGGACGGCCGCCGGCCGTACGCCGCCATCGGCAAGGCCGTCGGCCTGTCCGAGGCGGCCGTGCGCCAGCGTGTCCAGAAACTGCTGGACCAGGGCGTGATGCAGATCGTCGCCGTCACGGACCCGCTCACCGTGGGCTTCCGGCGCCAGGCGATGGTCGGCGTGAACGTCGAGGGCGACGTGGAGTCCGTCGCGGACGCGCTGACCGCCATGTCCGAGTGCGAGTACGTGGTGATGACCGCGGGGTCCTTCGACCTGATGGTGGAGATCGTCTGCGAGGACGACGACCACCTCCTGGAGGTCATCAACAGACGCATCCGGGCCGTGCCCGGAGTCCGCTCCACCGAGAGCTTCGTCTACCTCAAGCTCAAGAAGCAGACCTACATGTGGGGAACCCGATAACCGTGAGGACCCGATAACCGTGAGCACCAACAGCCCTCAGGACCTCAGCAGGACCGCGTACGACCACTTGTGGATGCACTTCACCCGCATGTCCTCGTACGAGAACTCCCCCGTCCCCACCATCGTCCGGGGCGAGGGCACCTACATCTACGACGACAAGGGCAAGCGGTACCTCGACGGCCTCGCCGGCCTGTTCGTGGTCCAGGCCGGGCACGGCCGCGTCGAGCTGGCCGAGACCGCCTTCAAGCAGGCGCAGGAGCTGGCGTTCTTCCCGGTATGGTCCTACGCCCACCCGAAGGCGATCGAGCTCGCCGACCGCCTCGCGGACCACGCGCCGGGCGATCTCAACAAGGTCTTCTTCACCACGGGCGGCGGTGAGGCGGTGGAGACCGCCTGGAAGCTCGCCAAGCAGTACTTCAAGCTGGTCGGCAAGCCCACCAAGCACAAGGTCATCTCGCGCGCGGTCGCCTACCACGGCACCCCGCAGGGCGCCCTGTCCATCACGGGTCTGCCCGCCCTGAAGGCGCCGTTCGAGCCCCTGGTCCCCGGCGCCCACAAGGTCCCGAACACCAACATCTACCGCGCCCCGATCTTCGGCGACGACCCCGAGGCCTTCGGCCGCTGGGCCGCCGACCAGATCGAGCAGCAGATCCTCTTCGAGGGCCCGGACACGGTCGCGGCCGTGTTCCTGGAGCCGGTGCAGAACGCGGGCGGCTGCTTCCCGCCCCCGCCCGGCTACTTCCAGCGGGTGCGCGAGATCTGCGACCAGTACGACGTGCTGCTCGTCTCGGACGAGGTCATCTGCGCCTTCGGCCGCCTGGGCACGATGTTCGCCTGCGACAAGTTCGGCTACGTCCCGGACATGATCACCTGCGCCAAGGGCATGACCTCCGGCTACTCCCCCATCGGCGCGTGCATCATCTCCGACCGGATCGCCGAGCCCTTCTACAAGGGTGACAACACCTTCCTGCACGGCTACACCTTCGGCGGCCACCCGGTCTCCGCGGCCGTGGGCCTCGCCAACCTCGACCTGTTCGAGCGCGAGAACCTCAACCAGCACGTCCTCGACAACGAGGCCGCGTTCCGCGCGACGCTGGAGAAGCTGTACGACCTTCCGATCGTCGGTGACGTCCGCGGCAACGGCTTCTTCTACGGCATCGAGCTGGTCAAGGACAAGGCGACCAAGGAGTCCTTCGACGCCGACGAGACCGAGCGCGTCCTGTACGGCTTCCTCTCCAAGAAGCTCTACGAGAACGGCCTGTACTGCCGCGCCGACGACCGTGGTGACCCCGTCGTCCAGCTCGCCCCGCCGCTGATCTCCAACCAGGAGACGTTCGACGAGATCGAGCAGATCCTGCGGGCGACGCTGTCGGAGGCGTGGACCAAGCTGTGACGCCTCCCACGGCGAGCCCGCCGACCGGCGGAATCTAATCTTCCATCCGGATGATCAACACCGGCCCCGGTGCCGCCCGATCGAGTGAGAAACGGCGGTCCGGGGCCGTGTGCTGTCCGGGCTCCGGGTAACGCCTGCCTAGCGTGCCTGTGACCGATCGGCCCAGCCTTCGTTCCCCCGCACGAGGGAAACAGGTACGGGAAAACGGATCAGAACCGAGGTGTACGCCATGGTGGCCCCGCCGGACAACGACGTGCTCTGGGCACGCGCCCTGCACTTCACCTACAACGACGGTTCGCCCGCGCTCAGCGGCGTCTCGCTCGGTGTCCAGGAGGGTGAGGTCCTCGCCGTCATCGGCCCGCGCGGCAGCGGCAAGACCACTCTCCTGCGGTGTCTGTCCGGTCTGCTGGCGACGCGCCGCGGCGAGATCTGGTTCAACAGCGTGCCGGTGCACACCATGAACCCGCTGGCCCGCGAACGGCTCCGCCGCGACCGCTTCAGCTGGATCGACCCCCACCCGTCCCTGGTCCCCGAACTGACCGTCTGGGAGAACGCCGCCCTCCCCCTCATGCTGCGCGGCACCAGCCGCCGCCGCGCCAAGACGGCCGCGCTGGAGTGGCTGGAGCGCCTTGACGTCGGCGAGGCCGCCCGTAAGCGCCCGCACCAGCTGCTCCAGGCCGAACGCCAGCGCGTCTGCGTCGCCCGCGCCCTGGCCCCCGCACCGACGGTCCTGTTCGCCGACGAGCCGGCGGCGCCCCTGCACCGCGCCGACCGCGTACGCGTCCTGCGCACCCTGACGACGGCGGCCCGCTCGCACGGCATCACCGTCGTCCTGGCCAGCTACGAGACGGACGCGGCGATCCTCGCCGACCGCACCATCACCCTCCTCGACGGACGGCGCGTGAACTCGGTGCACCTGCCCCCGGTCGCCGGGACGGAAGGCCGGGCCGCGTGCTCGCTCTCCGTCTGACCCGCGGCGCCCGACCCGCCGTACACCTGCGCCGCCTGCTCGTCACGACGGCGTCGGCGGGCACGGGCTTCCTGCTGCTCAGCGCCCTGGGCTACGCGATGTCCCACCCGGACTCCCCCGCCGCCTCACTCCTGCGCCTGGCCTGGTGCGCACCCCCACTGGCCGCCACCGTCCACCTGGCGGTGGCGGCTGCCCGCACGGACCCCAGCACCAGACCCCGCCCCGGCCTCGCCGCGATCGGCCTGGGCCCGGCCCGCCTGATGGCCGTCGCGGCCGCCGCCACGGCCCTGTCCTGCACCCTCGGCTCCCTGCTGGCCCTGCTGTGCTTCCTGCACCTGCGAGGCGACCTGACGGGCATGCCCTTCGACGGCGCGGCAGCGGAGTTCCTCGCCGCGGACAGTCCCCTGCCGGTGCCGGCCGCGCTGACACTGCTGACGCTGGTACCGGCGATCGCGTCAGTGGCGGTGGCGTTCATGCTCCGGCCGAAGGAGCTCGGGGCCGCCGGGACGCGGGGGGCGGGAAGGGCGTACGGCCGCTTCGGGGCGTACGGCACACCGGCGAGGCGGGAGCCGTTCGGGGTGTATGGCCGCTTCGGGGGCCACCTGATGCGGGGCGGCCGGGGCGCTACGGCCGCGCACAAGGCCGCGGAGGGCGGCGAAAGACCCACCGATCACGCCGCGGCCCGCCGGGCCGAACACCCTGAGCGCGACCACACCGCACAGTCGGCGGGCAGCCGTGCCGCCGGGGCGGCGCCCGGGCCGGAGAAGGAGACCGAAGCAGCAGCCGACCCCACCACCGCCACCGACCTGGACCACGCGCTCCGTCCCGCCCCCCGCAAACCCCCCGCCGGTCTCCCCTGGGGCATCGCCGTACTGGCCGCAGGCCTCGCCATGGAGGCCCACGCCGGCCGCGCCACCTCCGGCACCCTCACCCTGTCCGCCGTCCTGCCCACCGGCCCCTCGGGAGTCCTGGCCGGCTGGGTTCTCACCGCCCTCGGCCTCGCCCTGGCCGCCCCCGGCCTCACCCACCTCTGCGGCCGCCTGCTCCAGGCCGTGCGCCCCGGCGCCCTGCGCCTCCTTGCGGGCCGGGTTCTCATGGAGGAGGC
Source organism: Streptomyces curacoi (assembly GCF_001513975.1). Taxonomy (GTDB): domain Bacteria; phylum Actinomycetota; class Actinomycetes; order Streptomycetales; family Streptomycetaceae; genus Streptomyces; species Streptomyces curacoi. The sequence continues at coordinate 132,347 of NZ_KQ947997.1, read as the reverse complement.
CACCCGCATCGGCCGGCCCCTCGGCGTCGTCTGCGCCGTGACCTGCGCCGCGTATGCCATGGCCCCCCTCTCCGCCACCGCGGCCGCACCGCCCTTCGGGCCCCTCACCGCCCTCGGCGGCGCCGTGGTCACCGGCTGCACCCTGGCCACCCTCCTCACCACCGCCGTAGAGGCCAAACAGGCCCGCGCCGACACCACGGCCGCGCTGCTCCGCCTCGGCACCCCCACCGCGATGCTCCGCAGCGCGGCAGCCCTGCGCGCCGGTGCCCTGCTGGCCCTCTTCGGCCCGCTCACCCTGATCGTGGCGGAGCTGGCAGCACTGCCCTTGGCACGCTGACCGCGAGCCGAAGCCCGCGAGGCGCCCGCTGCGCGAAAACTCGCGGAAACTCGCGGAAAAAAATTCTCCGCCCGGCGATGAGTTCCGCCCAGGGCCCCGGTCTACCCCACCGAACAGCAGGCACCCCGATGGGAGAGACCCGATGAGCAGGACCTACCAGCAGATGATCTTCGTGAACCTGCCCGTGAACGACCTCGACGCCTCGAAGAAGTTCTTCACGGAGCTCGGTTACTCGATCAACCCGCAGTTCAGCGACGAGAACGCCGCCTCCGTGGTGATCAGCGACACCATCGTGGCGATGCTGCTCACCAAGCCGTTCTACTCGACCTTCACCAAGAAGGAGATCGCGGACGCCACGAGGACCAGCGAGGTGCTGATCTGTCTGAGCGCCGAGAGCCGCGAGAAGGTGGACGAGCTGGTGGAGAAGGCCGTCGCCGCCGGCGGCACCGCGTCGGACAAGGTCCAGGAGATGGACTTCATGTACGGCCGCTCCTTCGACGACCTCGACGGCCACACCTGGGAGGTCGTGTGGATGGACCCGTCGGCCATCGAGGGCTGAGGCCCGCCGTCCGTCGCCGCGTGCCTAGCATGGGCGGGTGCAGACGATGCCCGCCCATGCGGCCCACCACAACGACCGAGAGATCGAGACGCTGGAGGAGTTCGACGCGACCGTCTCGGCGCGCGGCACGCTCGCCGGATTCCGGGTCCAAGCCGTCGACCTGACGGACCGTACGCGCGAACTGCTCACCACGGACACGGCGGGCGCCGTCTTCCTCGGCTGCCCGATGCGCGAGGACGCCGCCGCGAAGATACGCACGGACGGCGCCCTGGTCTTCCCGCCCGTCCCCGACCTGCCCTTCGACCCGTACCGGGGGCTGGTCTACTCCCCCGACGAGCTCTTCGCCTCGCTGGCGGACGGCTACGAGGCCACGCCCGACGCCCGCGCCTACGCCTGGTTCCAGCGGACCAAGGCGGACGGGGACGTCTACGCCTCCATGCTCCGCGCGATCCACGACGACTCCGTCTCGGACGCGCTCGACGAACTCCTCGCCGGCGCCCGGGTGGTGGGCGTCATGGGCGGCCACGCGATGAAGCGCGGCACGCAGGCCTACGAGGGTGCCGCGCGGCTCGGCCGGGAGCTGGCCCGCACCGGTTTCACGGTCGCCACCGGCGGCGGCCCCGGCGCGATGGAGGCGGCCAACCTCGGCGCGTACGCCGCCCCGCACGACGGCGAGATGCTCTCCGACGCCCTCCGGCTCCTGGCGAAGGCGCCCGGGTTCACACCCTCGATCACCGAGTGGGCGGCAGCCGCGTTCGAGGTGCGGGCCCGCTGGCCGAAGGGCGGCCGTTCCGTCGGTATCCCGACCTGGTTCTACGGCCACGAGCCGCCGAACCCCTTCGCCTCGCACATTGCCAAGTACTTCGCCAACGCCACCCGCGAGGACGGCCTGCTGGCCCGCTCGAACGCGGGTGTCGTCTTCCTGCCGGGCGCCGCCGGCACCGTCCAGGAGATCTTCGACAACGCGACGCCGAACTACTACGAGTCGCGTGGCGAGCCCACCCCCATGGTCCTGGTCGACCGCGCGCACTGGACGGAGAAACTCCCGACCTGGCCGCTCCTGCAGTCCCTCGCCCGGGGCCGGTCGATGGAGTCGCGGATCGCCCTGGTGGACCGGATCGAGGAGGCTCCGGAGGCGTTGAAACGTCTCGGCGGTTAATAAGACGGCAAAGCCAACGGCCGTGGACCGCGGATGCGTTGACATTGCTTATGCCACGCTTATAAACCTGTGAGACTCCTGGGGGAGGTGATGTCACATCACCGCCTCCTTCAACCCCCCTCAGTTGAGCAACTCGTAAGGACAAACGTGTCCATAAACCGCCGTACTGTCGCGCGTTCCGTGCGTGCCCTGGGTGTTGCCTCCGCCTCGGCCGCGCTCGCGCTCGGCCTCGCGGGCAACGCGCTCGCGTGCGACATCAGTGAGTTCTCCGCCGAAGCCAAGTGCGACGGCGACAAGGGTGTCATCACCGTCACCGACGTGGACCCCAGCGGCGTCCCGGCGACCGTCACCGTGTACCTGCAGAACAACGGCGCCGACCTGAAGAAGGTCGGCGAGCAGGTGGTCAAGGGCTCGCGCGAGGGTGTCACCATCACCTTCGCCGAGAACTGGAAGCCGGACGCCGAGTACCGCGTCCACGTCAAGGCCGAGGGCTATGTCGACGAGGACATCAAGCCGAACCTGACGACCCCGTCCACGGCCTGCAAGAAGGAAGAGGAGCAGCCGCCGGCTCCGTCGGACGCCCCGACCCCGACCCCGTCGGACTCCGCCTCGACCCCGGCCGAGGAGACCGACTCGCCGACCCCGACGCCCTCGGAGAGCGAGAGCACCGCCCCCGCGGACACCGAGAGCAACGCCCCGTCCCCGGCGGCCGGTGACTCCAACCTCGCCGAGACCGGTGCGAACTCCAACACCGGCCTGATCGCCGGCATCGCGGTCGCCCTGGTCGCGATCGGCGGCGGCGCGGTCTTCTTCGGCCTGCGCCGCCGTGGGGCGAACAGCGACCGCTGACGCGCCAGGACCGGCAACGCCCGTGGTGGCCCGTCCCCTTCGCGGGGGCGGGCCCTTCGCGTGTCGGGGCGCGGGCGTGTGTCAGCCGAACGTCGCCCGCTCCAGCCAGAACTCCAGCAGCTCCCGCTCGCCGATGACCTCCAACCCGGGGCTGTCCAGCGGCAGTCGACGGTAGAAGGCGAGCAGTACGGCGGTCAACGGCCCGCGGAGTGCGACCGTCGCCTTCTCATGCCCGCGCCGCCAGGCGACGACCTCCTCGGAGAGGTCGATCACCCTCCCCCACCCTTCGGGCGGGGGGACCCCCATCTCGCTTCGCTCGGCGTTCACGTCGGAGCCGGTGTCGGTGGCGTGCAGATGGATACTGCTCCCCGGCCGGCGCAGCTCCCTCGCCGGATCGTCGGGCAACGTCCGCTGCGACCACTCCACGATCTCCAGCCACTCGTCGACCGCGTCGGCGGCCACGTCCGGCGCGACCTCGTAGGGCAGCCCTGCGGCGAGCGCCGCGTCCGCGCGGTGGACGGTGATCTCGTGCGTCATACGGCGGGCCCAGAACCCGGCATTGAGGATCCCGGCCCATCCCCACACCTTCGCGTCCGGCCCGGCCTCGCGCAGGGTGCCGACGATCATCTCGCCGGTCTCGGCGAGCCAGGCGTCCAGCGCGGCGGCGTCGCCCTCGCCCTCGGGGCCGCCGGCCCCGGGCACCCGCTCCTCCGGGATCTCCTCCTCGGCGCGTGTCCGCACCATCAGCTCCACCCAGCGCAGGGCGCCGCCCAGATGCCGTACGAGCTGTTCCAGCGACCAGTCCGGGCAGGTCGGCACGGTGGCCGAGAGGTCCGCGCCGGAGGTCACCACCGCCCTCAACTGCCGTATCTGATGGGCGATCTCGTCGCAGTACCGGTCATGCGCTAGCGGGGTCATGGGAGCACCCTAGGGGCGCTGCCCTCCGCCGAGCACCACGATTTCGGCGGCGTCGAACTCCACCCCGACCTCGTCCCCGACCTCCGGCGCGTCCCGCAACGCGCACGCCGCTTCCAGGCGCGGGGCGTCCTCCGGCTGGAGGCGGACGGCGACATGGGTGCCCTTGAAGGTCCGCGCGGCGACTGTGCAGCGCAGCCCGGCGTCGGCGGCCACGAGCCGCACTCCGGCCGGCCGTACGAGCAGCGTCCGCGTGCCCTGCACGGAACCCTCGCCCACCGGCAGCTTGCCCCAGGGGGTGTCCGCGGCCTCGCCCACGACCGTGCCCTCGACCACGTTCTCGAACCCGAGGAAGCGGGCCACGAACTCGTCCACCGGCCGCTGCCACACCTGAAGCGGCGTACCGGTCTGGGCGATCCGCCCGTCCCGCATCACCACGACCCGGTCGGCGAGCGCGAAGGCCTCGCCCTGGTCGTGCGTCACGGCCAGCACGGTGGTGCCCAACCGACCGAAAAGCTCCCGGAGTTCGACCACGAGCCGCTCCCGCAGCGAGCGGTCGAGCTGGCCGAGCGGCTCGTCCAGCATCAGCAGCCGCGGCCGGGGAGCGAGTGCCCGGGCCAGCGCCACCCGCTGCTGCTCACCGCCGGACAGGGAGGCGACGGCACGGCGGGCGGCGCCCGGCAGTCCGACCAGGTCGAGCAGCTCCCGTACCCGCTCGGTCTGTTCACCCTTGGAGGCGCCGTGCATGCGCGCCCCGAAGGCCACATTGCCGCCGACGTCCCGCTGGGGGAACAGCTGATGGTCCTGGAACATCAGCCCGACTCCCCGCTTGTGCGCGGGCACCCCCGCCTGGTCCCGTCCGTCGAGCAGCACCCGCCCGCCGTCCAGCGGTTGCAGCCCCGCCACCGCCCGCAGCAGCGTCGACTTGCCGCTGCCGCTCGGCCCGAGCACGCACACGATCTCGTGCTCGGCGACATCGAGATCGACGCCGTCCAGCGCGGCCCACCCGCCGAACCGTACGGTCGCGCCCTCAAGACTCAGCAGACTCTGCGGACCGTGTGCCATCTAGAACTCCCCCGTCCGATCCGTACGAAGCCGCTCCAGCACCAGCAACGCCACCGCGCACACCACCATCAGCACCGTCGAGAGGGCCATCGCCTGGCCGTAGTTGAGCTCGCCGGCCCGCCCCAGCAGCCGCGCCACGGCGACCGGCAGGGTCGGGTTGTCGGGCCGCGCGATGAACACGGTCGCCCCGAACTCCCCGAGCGACACCGCGAAGGCGAACCCGGCCGCGATCAGCAGCGCCCGCCGCACCAACGGCAGATCCACCTCACGCCAGACCCGCCACGGCGACGCCCCCAGCACCGCCGCCGCCTCCCGCAGCCGCTGGTCCACGGCCCGCAGCACCGGGAGCATGGTCCGCACGACGAAGGGCACCCCGACCAGCGCCTGGGCCAGCGGCACGAGAATCCACGTGCTGCGCAGGTCGAGCGGCGGCTCGTCCAGGGCGATCAGGAAGCCGAACCCGACCGTCACCGCGGACACCCCGAGCGGCAGCATCAACAGCGCGTCGAAGCCCCGTACGAACCGGCCCGCGTCCCGCCGGGTCAGCGCGGCCGCGGCGAGAGAGCCGATCAGCACGGCGATGAGGGTGGCGACGACGGCGTACTGCAGCGAATTGCCGATCGCCTCGATCGGCGCCACCAGGAAGACCCCGCCGTCGGCGCTGGTCAGCGCCCGATAGTAACCGAAGGCGGGCGCGTCCAGGGACCGCTGCACCAGCACGGCCAGGGGCAGCAGCAGGAGTACGACGATGACGACCAGGACACCGGCCAGCAGCGTCCACTGCCCCGCCCCGCGCGGCCGCCGCGCGGTCACGGCGGCGTCTACCAGGCGCAGGGTGCTCTCCCGCCGCCGTACCGTCCAGGCGTGCACGGCGAGGATCGCGCCCACCGCCAGGAACTGGATGATCGTGAGGACCGCGGCCGTGGACAGGTCGAAGATCTCCGACGTCTGCCGGTAGATCTCCACTTCGAGGGTCGAGAAGGTCGGGCCGCCGAGGATCTGCACCACGCCGAAGGAGGTGAAGGTGAACAGGAAGACCATGAGCGCGGCGGCGGCCACGGCGGGCCCGAGAGCGGGGAGGGTGACGGTCCGCCAGGCGGTGAGGCGTGACGCACCCAGCATCCGCGCGGCCTCCTCCTGCCGCGGGTCGAGCTGCGACCAGAGCCCGCCGACGGTCCGTACGACGACGGCGTAGTTGAAGAAGACGTGCGCGAGCAGGATGGCCCACACGGTGGTGTCGAGGCGTACGCCCCACAGCTCGTCGAGGAGTCCGCCGCGGCCGACGAGCGCGAGGAACGCCGTACCGACGACGACCGTCGGCAGCACGAAGGGGACGGTCACGACGGCGCGCAGGAGTTGCTTGCCGGGGAAGTCGAAGCGGGCGAAGACATAGGCGCCCGGCAGCGCGGCAAGCAGCGTGAGAGCGGTGGAGGCGAGCGCCTGCCAGGTGGTGAACCACAGGACGTGCTGGATGTCGGACTGCCCGAGCACATCCCGGAGCCGGCCGAACTGCCACACCCCGTCGGCCTTCAGACCGCGCGCGACGATCGCGGCGACGGGGTAGGCGAAGAAGACCGCGAAGAAAGCGACGGGCACGGCGATGAGGCCGAGCCGCACCGCCGCGCTCCGCGCGCGTCCCTTGCGGGGGACTACTTCAGTACCAGCGAGGTCCACGACTTGACCCAGTCGTCACGGTTGTCGGCGATCTTCGCCGGGTCCATGGTCTCGGGATCCTCGGCCTGCGGGCCGTACTCGGTGAACTCGTCGGGCACCTGGGCGCCCTCGACCACCGGGTAGACGAACATGTTGAGCGGCATGTCCTCCTGGAACGTCTTCGTCAGCAGGAAGTCGATCAGCGCCTTGCCGCCCTCGGCGTTCTTGGCGTTGCTCAGCAGGCCCGCGTACTCGACCTGGCGGAAGCAGGTGCCGGTCGCGACGCCGGTGGGCGCGGTGGTCGGCTTCGGGTCGCCGTAGATCACCTCGGCGGGCGGCGAGGAGGCGTACGACACGACGAGCGGCCGGTCGGCCTTGGCCTTCTTGCCGCCGGCGGAGCCGGAGAACTCCTCGTTGTAGGCCTGCTCCCAGCCGTCGACGACCTTCACGCCGTTGGCCTTCAGCTTCTTCCAGTAGTCCTGCCAGCCGTCGTCGCCGTACTGGGCGGCGGTGCCGAGCAGGAAGCCGAGGCCGGGCGAGGAGGTGGAGGCGTTCTCGGTGACGAGGAGGTTCTTGTACTTCGGCTTGACCAGGTCGTCGAAGGAGGCCGGCGGGGTCAGCTTGTGCTCGCTGAAGTACGCCTTGTCGTAGTTGACGCAGATGTCGCCGGTGTCGATCGGCGTGACCCGGTGCTCGTCCTGGCCGGCGAGGTACTCGGGCTTGATGGTGCCGGCGCCCTTCGGCTCGTACGACTGGAACAGGTCGTTGTCGAGCGCCCGCGAGAGCAGGGTGTTGTCGACGCCGAAGAAGACGTCGCCCTGCGGGTTGTCCTTGGTCAGGATGGCCTTGTTGACGGCCTGCCCGGCGTCGCCGTCCTCCAGGACCCTGACCTTGTATCCGGACTGCTTCTCGAAGGCGGCCAGGACGCTCTTCGAAACGGCCCACGAGTCGTGGCTGACGAGCGTGACGTCCTTGCTCTTGGACCCGGCGGTGTCGCTGCCCGAGTCGGACGAACCGCACGCGGACAGCGTGACGAGGCCGAGCCCGACGGCCACGGCCGCGAACTTCTTGGTGGTGCTCACGAAATTCCTCCTGGGATGGACCAGGAAGAGACGCGGCCCTGCCCAGGAACCCTTTCGGCTCCTGGGCAGGGCGCAACAGCTTGAGTGATGACCGAACTTCCTACCCAGAATGACCTGGGCGAGGTTCAGAGGGTCTGCGGCCCGGTTGCCGCACTCTCAGCGCTGTGGCGCTCCCCTGTCGGAATATGCAGATGTGCGTACGGGTGTACGGGCTCAGATTACCGCTCGGTGGCCGCGAGCTGACCGCAGGCCCCGTCGATCTCCTGACCACGGGTGTCCCGGATCGTCACCGGCACACCATGGGCGGCGATGGCCTCGACGAAGGCCTTCTCGTCCTCGGGCCGGGAGGCGGTCCACTTGGACCCGGGCGTCGGGTTCAGCGGAATCAGGTTCACATGCACGGGCCTGCCCTTGAGCAGCCGCCCGAGGCGGTCACCTCGCCAGGCCTGGTCGTTGATGTCCCGGATCAGCGCGTACTCGATGGACAGCCGGCGCCCGGACTTCGCGGCGTACTCGAACCCGGCGTCGAGCACCTCGCGCACCTTCCAGCGCGTGTTGACGGGGACGAGGGTGTCGCGCAGCTCGTCGTCGGGCGCGTGCAGCGAGATGGCGAGCCGGCACTTGAAGCCCTCGTCGGCGAACCGGTGGATGGCCGGGACGAGCCCGACCGTCGAGACGGTGATGCCCCGCTGGGACAGCCCCAGCCCGTCGGGCTCGGGATCGGTGAGCCGCCGGACGGCCCCCACGACCCGGTTGTAGTTGGCGAGGGGTTCGCCCATGCCCATGAAGACGATGTTGGAGAGCCGGGCGGGCCCACCGGGCACTTCCCCGTCCCGCAGGGCGCGCATCCCGTCCACGATCTGGTGGACGATCTCGGCGGTGGACAGATTCCGGTCCAGCCCGGCCTGCCCCGTGGCACAGAACGGGCAGTTCATCCCGCACCCCGCCTGCGAGCTGATGCACATGGTCACCCGATCCGGGTACCGCATCAGCACCGACTCGACGAGCGTCCCGTCGAACAGCCGCCACAGCGTCTTGCGCGTGGTGCCCTGGTCGGTCGACAGATGCCGTACGACGGTCATGAGCTCGGGGAAGAGCTCCTCCCGCAGCTTGGCACGCGCCCCGGCGGGGATCTCGGTCCACTCCTCCGGGTCGTGCGCGTACCGCGCGAAGTAGTGCTGCGAGAGCTGCTTGGCGCGAAACGGCTTCTCACCGATCGCGGCGACGGCGTCCTTGCGCTCGCCGGGCGTGAGGTCGGCAAGGTGCCGCGGCGGCTTCTTGGCTCCGCGCGGGGCGACGAAAGTGAGTTCTCCGGGCTTAGGCATGGCCCAACCAGTGTCGCAGATCCATTCGGGTGACCCGGGCGCTGAGCCCTGCCCGGTGGTCACCCATCGCCGTGCCGGTCGTCATCACGCGGCCCACGCGGGTGCCGGTACTGGTTCCCGTCCCACCATCGCCGCAGCTCGGCGCACCCTGACGCCGGAGGCGTCGTTAAGGGGGTCATGAAGATCATCGCTCCCGCCGCGCTTGTCGCCGCGACTCTCATCCTGGCCGCCGCCGTCCCAGCCTCGGCAGACGGGGACCACGGGGTTCCCCGGACGGGCCAGAAGACGCCCGCCCCTGCCGCCGCCTCCAAGCCCAGCCTGCCCACAATGACGGAAGAGGCTCCGGACACCGATCTCCCGCAGGGAATCCTTCCGCGCATCATGGACCAGCTGCTCTAGCGCCACCCGAGCGACTCGCAGCCCGAGCAGAGGCGGGGACCGTCGCGTCCCCGCCGGCGCGGAGTCGGTCGCTGGAACGACTGCCGGCCCGATCCCGCCTAAGACCAGCTACACATCGACGCCCTCGTCAGCATCGGTTCATAAAAGGGCAGAGCAGGACATCCTGAAGGCGGTCTCCTCGTTGAGTCAGGCATGAAGATCATCGCTGTTGCCGCCCTCACCGGTGCGGCTCTCCTCACCGCCGCCCTCCCCGCCTCAGCAGACGACGGCCCTCTCGACTTCGGCATCTTCCAGGGTGTCAACGACACCAAGGGGTCAGGTTTCACAGGCTCGCCGAGCCCGAGCTGGAAGCACGCCAGCAACGGACCGGACGCAACCGTCCCGGAGTCGGCCCTGACAAAGCTGGTGGGCAGCCTGATGGGACCCGGCCAGCAGTAACGCGCTCGTCCCGCCCGGCACGACGCCGGACGGCCCGGGGACGCCCGGCCCCACTCCTCGCGGGCATCGGCCGCGAGGAGTGGTCCCAGGATCGTCAGTCGGTGGTGCGCTCCAGCCTGTCCTTGAGGAGTTGCTCGTCGCGCGGCAGCTCCTTGCGGACCTGCGGGCGCACGACGAGGGGCACCAGGACCCTGCCGAACCCGTGCCCTTCGAAGTCGAGCTCGATCGTCACCCGGGAACGCCGCCCGTCGTCGAGCGGCTCGATCTCCCCGTGGGCCCGCGGCCTGACGGGGCCCTCGATGCCGTGCAGCTCCCAGCTGCGCGGCGGGTCGAGCTCGGTGAACTCCACGGTCATCGGAATCTCGCGGTTGCCGATGCGCCGGGTGACCCGGACCCGGGAGCCGGGGTGTGCGGGCCCCTCGTCGAGCAGATCCGCGGAGACGGCGCTCAGCTGCCATTCCGGCAGGTGGGAGGGGTCGGTGACATACGCGTAGACCTCGTCCGGGGTCCGGTCGATGTCGATGACTTCTCGGATGGTGGTCATGGAGACCCCCTTTGAGGTGCCTTGCGGGCGTACACGGGAATCGTCCCACCAGACGACCCGGCACACCATCGCGCAGCAAGCCGAGGAGCCCCCGCTCGGCACGAGCGGGGGCTCCCAGACGCTTTCCCAGACGCTTTCCCAGATGCGTTCCGAGATGCTTGTGGACCCGTCAGCCCGACCCCACGAACAGCACCAACAGCAGCCACACCACCGGCGCCGTGGGCAGCAGCGAGTCGAGCCGGTCCATGATGCCGCCATGGCCGGGCAGCAGCGTGCCCATGTCCTTGATGCCCAGGTCCCGCTTGATCATCGACTCGCCGAGGTCGCCGAGCGTCGCACTCGCCGCGACCGCGAGGCCCAGCAGCAGGCCCTGCCACCAGATCCCGTCATCGATCAGGAACTGCATGCACAGCGCGCCCGCCACCATCGCGAAGCTCACCGCGCCGAGCAGGCCCTCGCGGGTCTTGCCGGGGCTGATGCGCGGGGCGAGCTTGTGCTTGCCGAAGCGCCAGCCGATGGCGTACGCGCCGGTGTCGCTCACCACCGTCAGCAGCAGGAAGGTCAGAACGCGCCAGGGCCCGTCGTCGGCGGTGAGCATCATCGCCACGAACGTCGCCAGGAACGGCACGTAGAAGGCCGCGAAGACACCCGCGGTGACGTCCTTGAGATAGCCCTCCGGCGGCTCCGTCATCCGCCAGACCAGTACGGCCAGCGCCGTCAGCGCCATCGACACCCAGGCGCCCTCGGCACCCCGGACATAGCCGGCGACGACCATCGCCGCACCGCCGAGTGCGAGCGGGACGACGGGTGCCTTGACGCCCTTGCGCTCCTCCAGCCGCTTGGTCAGCTCCCACAGGCCCACGACGACGGCGACGGCGATCACACCGACGAACAGGGCCTTGACGATGAACAGCGACGCGACGATCACCACGCCCAGCCCGACGCCGACCCCTATGGCCGCGCTCAGGTCGCGCCCCGCGCTCTTCTTCTGCGGCTGGGGCGCCGGCTGCGGGGCGTCGGGCATGGGCTCCGGATTCTGCGGCGCCGCCTCGGAGGGCCGCGCCTGCGGCGTGTCGTGAGACCGCGTGTGCGGCGGCTGACGGCGGAACAAGGGGCCGCTCAGCCGAGCGGCCCCCCGGTCGTCATCCTGGTCTCCGCCATACGCGGGTACGTCGGGCACGATGGGCATGGGGCGAGTCTGCTGCGCCTCAGGCGCATCGTACGCGGGACCCGCCGGGGCGGCCCCCTGGACAGGTCCACGCTCGGTGGGCCCCCAGTACCCGGCCTGCCCGGCTGCGGGCGGCGCGCCCCAGGAAGAGTCGTTCATCAGACCTCGAGGAGCTCCGCTTCCTTGTGCTTGAGGAGCTCGTCCACCTGAGCCACGTACTTGTGCGTGGTGTCGTCGAGCTCCTTCTCCGCACGGCGGCCCTCGTCCTCGCCGATCTCGCCGTCCTTGATCAGCTTGTCGATGGCGTCCTTGGCCTTGCGGCGGACGGAGCGGATGGACACCTTGGCGTCCTCGCCCTTGCCCTTGGCGACCTTGATGTACTCGCGGCGGCGCTCCTCGGTGAGCTCGGGGAACACCACCCGGATGATGTTGCCGTCGTTGCTCGGGTTGACGCCGAGGTCGGAGTCGCGGATCGCCTGCTCGATGTTGCGCAGCGCGCTCTTGTCGAACGGGGTCACGACCGCCATGCGCGGCTCCGGCACGGAGAACGAAGCCAGCTGGTTGATCGGCGTCGGCGCGCCGTAGTAGTCGGCCACGATCTTGTTGAACATCGCCGGGTGCGCACGGCCGGTGCGGATCGCGGCGAAGTCCTCCTTGGCGACCACGACGGCCTTCTCCATCTTCTCCTCGGCCTCGAGGAGGGTCTCTTCGATCACCACTTGCTCCTGCGTGTCTTGAGTAAGGCCCGGCTGCGGTTCCTTGATGGGGCGGCGGCCGGCTGCGTCGCGTCTTCTTCCTGCACGGTTCCCGACCGGCAGGACATTGTCCATCCCCCGGTCAGGGTCCGTCCCGTCCGTCCCCCGGACGGGTTTACTGTCGGGGCGTCAGCCCTGGCTGCCCTGATCACCCACAAGCGTGCCGATCTTCTCACCCTTGACGGCGCGCGCGATATTGCCCTCGGCCAGCAGCTCGAAGACGAGGATCGGGAGCTTGTTGTCGCGGCACAGGGTGATCGCCGTGGCGTCGGCGACCTTGAGGTCGCGGGTGATGACCTCGCCGTAGCCGAGGGAGTCGAACTTGACGGCGTCCGGGTTGGTCTTCGGGTCGGAGTCGTAGACCCCGTCCACGCCGTTCTTGCCCATCAGCAGCGCCTCGGCGTCGATCTCCAGGGCCCGCTGGGCAGCGGTGGTGTCGGTGGAGAAGTACGGCATGCCCATACCGGCGCCGAAGATGACCACGCGGCCCTTCTCCAGGTGCCGTACGGCGCGCAGCGGGATGTACGGCTCGGCGACCTGGCCCATGGTGATGGCGGTCTGGACCCGGCTGTCGATGCCCTCCTTCTCCAGGAAGTCCTGGAGGGCGAGGCAGTTCATCACGGTGCCGAGCATTCCCATGTAGTCGGAGCGGGCCCGGTCCATGCCGCGCACCTGCAGTTCGGCGCCGCGGAAGAAGTTGCCACCGCCGATGACGACCGCAATCTGCGCCCCGTCGCGTACGACGGCGGCGATCTCGCGGGCGATCTTGTGCACCACGTCCGGGTCGACTCCGAGACCCCCGCCGCCGGAGAAGGCCTCGCCGGACAGCTTCAGCAGAAACCGGCCGTGTACTTTGCCGTCGTCGCTCTTCTGGGCCTTGGTGGTCATCGAGATCCCGCCTTTGTTACGTGGTGCACATACGAAGAAGGCCACTGCCGGCTCGGGCGTGTTTCGCATCCCATGCGCGGCAATGGCCTCCTCGTCAGATCTGCTGTCGTCCGTCACGCGCGCGTGCGTGGTGACGGCGTCCGCGGACGACCTGCCTCGACCCTATCGGGGTCGGGCGTCGATCGCGGTACGGACTCAGATGCCGACCTTGATGCGCGTGAAGCGCTTCAGGGTGACACCGGCCTCGTCCAGAACCTTCTGGACCGACTTCTTGTTGTCGAGCGCGTACGGCTGACCGAGCAGCGTGGCGTCCTTGAAGAAGCCGTTCAGACGACCCTCGACGATCTTCGCGATCGCGGCCTCGGGCTTGCCCTCGGCGCGGGTGGTCTCCTCGGCGATGCGGCGCTCGGACTCGACGACGTCGGCCGGCACGTCCTCCTTGGAGAGGTACTTCGGCGCGAAGGCGGCGATGTGCTGGGCGACGCCCTTGGCGACCTCGGCGTTCGGCTTGTCGAACTCGACCAGGACACCGATCTGCGGGGGCAGGTCGGGCATCGTGCGGTGCATGTACGCGAGCACGAAGCCGTCCGAGAACTGCGCGAAGCGGTCCAGGACGATCTTCTCGCCGAGGTTGGCGTTGGCCTCGTCCACGAACGCCTGGACGGTCTTGCCGGGCTCGATCTCGGAGGCGAGCAGGGCCTCGAGGTCGGCCGGGGAGGTCTTGGCGACGTGCTCGGCGATCGCGGTGGCGGCGGCCTGGAACTTGTCACCCTTGGCGACGAAGTCCGTCTCGCACTTCAGCTCGACGAGGACACCGGAGGAGTTGTCGTCGGCGATGATCGAGACCACGGCGCCGTTCTCGGCGGAGCGGCCCTCACGCTTGGCGACGCCCTTCTGGCCCTTGATGCGCAGCGCCTCGACAGCCTTCTCGACGCTGCCCTCGGCCTCGTCCAGCGCCTTCTTGCAGTCCATCATGCCGGCGCCGGTGAGCTCGCGGAGCTTCTTGACGTCAGCGGCGGTGTAGTTCGCCATGAGTCTGTGAATCTTTCTCGAAGTCTGGAAGATCGAAGATCTACGGGGTCTACGGCTCCCAAGGGGTAGCGGGAGCCGTAGACCTTCCGTCGACCTACGGGTGAACGGCGGGAGCGGACTTCACCGCGCCGGAGGCGCTGTTGGTGGCAGTACCGCCCCCGCCGTCAACCCTGACGCTGACGGTGTCAGGCCTGCTCGCCCTCGGCGGCCGGGGCCTCAGCGGCCGGAGCCTCGGCAGCCGGAGCCTCAGCGGCCGGGGCCTCGGCAGCCGGAGCCTCAGCGGCGGGCGCCTCGGCGGCGGCCGGGGCCTCCTCGGCCTTCTTCTCGCCCTCGAGCAGGTCGCGCTCCCACTCGGCGAGCGGCTCGCCCGCGGCCTTCTCGCCCTTGCCTTCCGTCGCCACGCCGGAACGGGCGATGAGGCCCTCGGCGACGGCGTCGGCGATCACACGGGTGAGCAGGGTGACGGAGCGGATCGCGTCGTCGTTGCCCGGGATCTTGTAGTCGACCTCGTCGGGGTCGCAGTTGGTGTCGAGGATCGCGACGACCGGAATGTTCAGCTTCCGGGCCTCACCAACGGCGATGTGCTCCTTCTTGGTGTCCACGATCCAGACGGCGCTGGGCACCTTCTGCATCTCGCGGATACCGCCGAGGGTCTTCTCCAGCTTGGCCTTCTCGCGGGAGAGGACCAGCAGCTCCTTCTTGGTCAGACCGGAGGACGCGACGTCCTCGAAGTCGATCTGCTCAAGCTCCTTCAGGCGCTGCAGACGCTTGTAGACGGTCGAGAAGTTGGTGAGCATGCCGCCCAGCCAGCGCTGGTTGACGTAGGGCATGCCGACGCGGGTGGCCTGCTCGGCGATGGCCTCCTGCGCCTGCTTCTTCGTGCCGACGAACATGACCGTGCCGCCGTGGGCGACGGTCTCCTTGACGAACTCGTAGGCGCGGTCGATGTACGACAGCGACTGGAGCAGGTCGATGATGTAGATGCCGTTGCGCTCGGTGAAGATGAAGCGCTTCATCTTCGGGTTCCAACGACGGGTCTGGTGACCGAAGTGGACGCCGCTCTCCAGCAGCTCCCGCATCGTGACGACGGCCATGGCCGTGTTCTCCTTGGTTCTCGGTTGTGCCGCGAGTGCCGGACGGCTCCCGCGCCTGACGCCCACATGCGCCGTGCCGCAAAGGACCGAGGGGCGCTGACACGGACCGTTTCCGGTGGCCGTGTCGGGGCGTGCGAAGTCGACCCGGTGACCCGGATCGCCAGAAGAAGTGTACGGGACCCGCGGGGCAGCGGGTGACGCCCATGTCCACAACGGAAGAGTTGTCCACAGATCCCGGCCATGATCGGGCGGGGTGCGGGACGGTTCTCGCATGCGAACGAAGCGATGTGGGAAGGCGGCGAGGACGTGCGGGCGGCTGGTGTTGCTGCTGCTTCTGACGGCGGCCGTCCTGCTGGCACCGGCACCACGGCTGACCCCGACCGCCATGAGCGCGCCCAGCGCGCCGGCCCCGGACCCCGCAGTGCCGGCGATCGGCCGCGCCTGGCCCGTGGGGGTACGGCCCCCGATCCTCCGCGGCTGGGAGCCCCCGGCGACACCGTACGCCCGGGGCCACCGCGGCGTGGACCTCGCGGCACCGCCCGGGACACCGGTACGGGCGGTAGCGGCGGGCCGGGTGTCGTTCGCGGGCCGGGTGGCCGGGAAGGGGGTCGTGTCGGTGGAGCTGACGGGGACGGGGGATCCGCCGCTGCGGACGACGTACGAGCCGGTGCGGGCGTCGGTGCGGAAGGGGGACGAGGTGGCGGCGGGCGAGGTGGTGGGGACGGTGGAGTCGACGGGCGCGCACTGCACGGCCGCGTGTGTGCACTGGGGCCTACGCAGAGGCGAGACCTACATGGACCCCCTGTCGCTGCTTCCGCCATGGCTGCTGCACAGGGGCCCGTCGCGACTGCTGCCGGTCCTGGGTGTGCCGCTGCCGTCGTAGCCGCACCCCCTGCTCGAAGAGCAGCTTGGCGGAGGCATCCCGCCGCGCCGGCCGCGCGACACCCCGGCCTCAGCCTCGAAGCCTCGACGCCCTCCCCCGATCAGCACCGTCGCCTCAGCCCAACCGCACCCGGCACCCGGCAGCAGACAGCAGGCAGCAGCCGACGTCAGCCCCGAACCCCCCGCAAAGCCATAGCCACAGCCGCCTCCGTAATCGCCGCAGGCTCCTCCGCCGCCCCCAGCTCGATCCGCCGCACAGCCGCGTCCACGACGCCCTGCAACAGCATCGCCGCGAGCCGGGGCTCCGCGTGCCCCATCTCCCCCAGCGCCTCGACGATCATCGCGACCAGCCCGCCATGGGCAGCCCGGATCTTCTCCCGGGCCCCCGCATCCAGCTCACTCGCGGAGATCGCCACCACGGCCCGGTGCCGCCGGTCTCCGACCAGCGCGAGCTGCCGGCGCACATACGCCTCGACCTTGCCCTCGGGCGTGTCCTGCCGCTCCATCGCCGCCGAAACCTCCGCGGCCCACACGGGAAAGTCGACCTCGCACAGCTCCTCGACCACGGCGGCCCGCGACCGGAAGTACTCGTACACGGACGAGCGCGCGAGCCCCGTCCGCTCGGCGAGAGCCGGGAAGGTCAGCGCCTCCGTACCGCCCTCGGACAACAGGGAACGAGCCGCGTCCAGCAGGGCGGCTCGCTGCATCGACCGGTGCTCGGCCACGGAGGCCGCTCGAATCCTTGGCACGCCAACCACTTTACGGACGCGCCACCGCGGGCGGGAGTCTCTCCGCGGACCCCACACCCGTCCGGCCAGGTCAACGACCGAAGCCGGCCAGCTTCGCCCGCAGCTGCAGCACGGACTTGGTGTGGATCTGGCTGACCCGGCTCTCGGTCACCCCCAGCACATTGCCGATCTCCGCCAGCGTGAGCCCTTCGTAGTAGTACAGCGTCACCACGGTCTTCTCCCGCTCGGGCAACGTGTTGATCGCCCGTGCCAGAAACCGCCGCAGCTCCCGGTCCTCGGCCACCTCCACGGGATTGTCCGCGGCGGTGTCCTCCAGCGTGTCCATGACGCTCAGCCCGTCGCCGCCTTCGCCGCCGACGTGCAGCAACTCCTCCAGCGCCACCACGTTCGCCAGCGACAACTGGCTGAAGACCGCATGGAGTTCATCCACCGCGATCCCCATCTCGACGGCCACCTCCGCCTCCGTCGGGGTGCGCCGCAGCCGCGCCTCCAGCGTCGCGTACGCCCGCTCCACGTTCCGCGCCTTCTGCCGCACCGACCGTGGAATCCAGTCCAGCGCCCTGAGCTCGTCGATCATCGCGCCCCGGATCCGCGTGATCGCGTACGTCTCGAACTTGATCTCCCGATCGATGTCGAACTTCTCGATCGCGTCGATCAGCCCGAACACGCCCGAGGACACGAAGTCCGCCTGCTCCACATTGGGCGGCAGCCCGACGCTCACCCGGCCCGCCACGTACTTCACCAGCGGTGAGTAGTGCAGGATCAGCTGCTCGCGCAGCCGCTCGTCCCCCGTCGCCTTGTACGACCGCCACAGCTCGTCGAGCGTCGAGGGAGCGGGCGGCCGCACGCTGCCACCGTCACGGGCGGCTGGGGGGATCGCCGCCCTGTCGGACCCGGAGGTGTGCTGGGGCATTCGTCGCCTTGTGCCGTTCTGCCGTGAAGTGGGGGTGCCTGGGGGAGCTGTCGGTCTGATGTCGTTCTGATGCTGTTGCGGGGTCGAGGTGCCGGTCTGAGCCGGAATCCACGTGAGCGTAGCGTGACTGAAGAGTCGCGGTGCGCGAAGGACGGAGCGCAAGCCGTACGCAGATACGTTCCGCTGGACGCCCCGCCGGGTCACAGCGGTCGCTCTACGTGATCACCCGAACACCCCAACTGGGGGAATTCACAAGGGTGTCCGTGTTCCCCCGTACGGCCGAATACGCTCGGTCAACCGCCACTCCGACCGGCGCGGACGGAGATCATCGCCTGGCGTGTCAACTTCCATCCATCGCCGTGTCGTTCGACGTAACCAAGTGAGCGGAGTTCGTACAGTCTCGCGATCGCGTCGTCCTGAGTGGTCTGCGCACCGCGTGCGACCTCGTCCGCCCCGGCCGCGCGACGACCGGGCAGCGCGGCCAGCACTCTGCGTGCCCCGGGCTCCAGCAGATCACGCGGCAGCACGGGCCCGCGCCGCTCGGGTGCCAGCTCTCCCATGTCGCCCACGAGTTCGACGACCTCCGCCGCATCGGTGACCAGCACGGCATCCCCGCGCAGCAGTTCGTGCACGCCCGCGGAGAGCCCACTGGTGGCCGGGCCGGGGACGCCCATGGTGTGCCGGCCCAACCGCTGTGCGGCCCGAGCGGTGACCAGTGAGCCGCTGCGATGGGCGGCCTCCACCACGACCGTGCCCCGCGTCAGCGCCGCGATGACCCGGTTGCGCACGATGAACCTGCTGGGTGTCGGATGGTCGCCCGGCGGCAGTTCCCCGATGACGAGCCCCTGCTCCGCGATCCTGTTGATCAACTGGGTGTGCCCGCGCGGATAGGGCCGGTCCACCCCGCAGGCGAGCACGGCGACGGTGGCCCCGCCGGCCCCCAGGGCGCCCCGGTGAGCGGCCCCGTCCACCCCGTAGGCGCCGCCGGACACGACCACCCACCCCCGCTCGGCGAGCCCGGCGGCCAGCGTGGCCGCCATATGGGCGCCGTACTCGGTGCAGGCCCGTGCCCCGACCACGGCCACGGACCGCAAGGCCCACATCCGCAGACCGGCCCGCCCCCGCACCCACAGACCCAGCGGTCGGGCATCCCCGAGATCATCGAGCTGCCCGGGCCACTCGACGTCCCCCGGACACAGAAACCGCACCCCCGCGTCCCGGGCCACGGCGAGATCCCGCCCGGGCTCGGCCCGCATTCCGCGAGCCCGCAGCCCGTCCCACCGCTTGTGACTCACCCCGGGCAAGGGCTCCACGCCCTCCCGCAACCGACGGACCACTTCCCCCACCCCGTACTCCCGCACCCACCGTCCGGCGACCTCGTCACCGGGCTCGATGACCCGGCTGAGAAAGACCCGGCCGAGCCGCTCGTCGTCCGGCACCTCACTCGCGTTCATGTCAGTGCCCCGATGGCCATGGGCACGCCCCGGGGCACACCGGTGCGCAGTTGCAGGGCCAGGGCGACATCCGTCGCGTCGGGCCGGTCGTGACCGACGAGGTCGGCGACGGTCCAGGCGACGCGCAGCACACGGTCGAGTCCGCGGGCGGTCAGTACGCCGCGTTCCAGGTTGCGTTCCGCCTCGTCCATGGCGCCGATCGCGGCGTACCAACGGCTGCGCAGCTCACGTCCGGGGACCTCGCTGTTGGTGCGCCACGGCGTTCCGGCGAGCCGGGCCGACGCCCGCTCCCTGGCCTCGCGCACCCGGTCGGCGACCGTGGCGGTGGACTCGCCCCGCGCCCCGCGCTCGGTCAGCTGGGAGCGTGTCACACGGTCCACCTCGACCCGGAGGTCGACCCGGTCGAGCAGCGGCCCGGACAGCCGGGCCTGATAGCGGCGGATCGCCGAGGGTGGGCACTCGCACCCGTCGTCCGTCCGGGAGAAGCGGCCGCAGGGGCAGGGGTTGGCCGCCAGCACCATCAGGAACTTCGCCGGGAAGCGCACGACGCCCGCGCTGCGCGCGATCACCACATGCCCGGCTTCCAGAGGCTGCCGCAAGGCGTCCAGGGCCTGGCCCCTGAACTCCGGCGTCTCGTCCAGGAAGAGGACACCGCGGTGGGAGAGTGACACCGCGCCGGGTCGCGCGATGCCGGGGCCCCCGCCGACGAGTGCCTGCATCGTCGCCGAGTGATGCGGGGCGCAGTAGGGGGCCACGTCGATCAGGGGCTTGCCCGGAGGCAGCAACCCCGCCACCGAGTGCACCGCCGTGACCTCCAGCGACTCCCCCCTGCTGAGCCGGGGCAGGATGGCCGGCAGCCGCTCCGCGAGCATCGTCTTGCCGGCGCCGGGCGGTCCCTCCAGGAAGAGGTGATGCCCGCCGGCCGCGGCGACCTCCACGGCCGTGCGCGCCGAGATCTGGCCGACCACATCGGCGAGGTCGTGCCCGTGGTCGGGCTGGACGGCGCCCAAGCTGTGCATGCCCGTGGCCGCGCCGGTGCCCGGCATGCGCAGGCCTGCGAGCAGGGGATCCGGTCGGCCCTGCTCGTCGGGTTCCTCCTCGGGTACGGGTTCGTCCGCGAGGACGGCGATCAGCTGGCGCAGGCTGCGCACGCCCAGGACGGACACACCGGGCACCAGCGAGGCCTCGGCAGCGGCGCACTCGGGGACGACCACCTGTTCATAGCCGGCGTCGGCTGCGGCCAGCACGGCGGGAAGAATGCCCCGGACGGGACGCACCCGTCCGTCCAGACCCAGCTCGCCGATCATCACGATGTCGGCGAGAACCCGCGGATCGATCCGCTCGGCGGCACCGAGGACGGCACACGCGACCGCCAGGTCGAAGCCGCTGCCCGCCTTGGGCACCGATGCCGGGCTGAGCCCGACCGTGAGCTTCTTCTGCGGCCACTGAGCGCCTGAGTTCACAACGGCCGCCCGCACCCGGTCGCGGCTCTCCGTCAGACTCTTGTCCGGCAACCCCACCAACGTGAACGCCGCCACCCCCGGTTCAAGGTCCGCCTGGACCTCGACCACGACGCCCTCCACGCCGACCAGCGCCACCGCGCACGTACGAGCGAATCCCATTCAGGCCACCCCCCGCGCGTGCTCGACGACGGGCGCGCCGCGTTCCGGCAGGAGGACGCCGACCAGGTCGATGCGGACGCCTCCCGGCGGTGCTCCTCCGTGGGCGTGGAGCCAGCTCTCCGCCAGGCCCCGCAGGCGGGCCGCCTTGTCCGGGGTCACGGCTGCCATCGGGTGCTCGAAGGCACCCCTCCTGCGGGTCTTGACCTCGCAGACGACCAGGACGGCCCCGTCCCGCGCCACAATGTCGATCTCACCCGACCTGCCGCAGCGCCAGTTGCGCTCAAGGACCGTCATACCGGCCTCGACCAGCCGCCGCGCGGCGAGTGTCTCGCCGTACCTGCCCAGTGCGCTGCGGGCGTTTCCCCTGCTTGTGCTCGTGCTCATCTCGGCACCACCTCCGGCGCCAACGATGAGGGCAGCTCAGCGAGCTATTGGATCTTGGTGGACAAGTCCGCGACTGTGGACAACTTCCTCACCCCCGCGAGTGAACGTCACCCGCCCGGCAGCTCCAGATCGCTCTTGTTGAGCTCCTCGATGTTCACGTCCTTGAACGTGAGCACGCGGACCTGCTTCACGAACCGCGCCGGCCGGTACATGTCCCACACCCAGGCGTCCGCCATGGACACCTCGAAGAACACCTCACCCTGGACCGAGTGCACCTGCATCTCGTAGTCATTGGTCAGGTAGAAGCGCCGTTCAGTCTCGATCACATACTTGAACAGACCGACGACATCGCGGTACTCCCGATAGAGCTTGAGCTCCATCTCGGTCTCGTACTTCTCGAGGTCCTCGGCGCTCATGGCATGTTCCCCTTCAGCCGTGCGATCCCACCATTGTGCGCCAGTCCCGTCCGCACCTAGACAATTTCGGGGTCAAGGGTCACGGGCCCGGCGGGGGGACCTTCGTCGAGCAGCCTCCGCAGCAGCTCGGCGAGTCTCGTCGGATACACCGTCTCATGTGCCCGGGCAAGTTCCCGACACGTCCACCAGCGCGCTCCGGCGACGCTGCGCCGCTCCAGCTCGGTGAGGGCCACCGCCCGGGTCGCCGTCTGCGTCGTACGGGCCAGGTAGTACCACTCGTCCTGGTCCCAGCGCCGCCCCGCGAACGGGAAGGAGCACATCCGCCGCCACAGCACGGGGCCGAGTTCGACCTCCGTGATGCCGGTCTCCTCGGCGAGTTCCCGCAGTGCGGCCGCCTCGCGCGTCTCGTCGCCTTCGACGCCGCCGCCGGGCGTGAACCACCAGTCGTCGGCCGGATCCTCCGGCTCGTGCCCGTGCAGCAGCAGAATGCGGTCGTCCGGGTCGAGCAGCACCACGCGCGCGACCTTCCGCAGCCCACCGTCGTAGGAGTCGCCGTACGGGCTCTCCCCCACCTCTGTCCCGTCCTGGGGTCCGTTCGCCACGCCCGCCGCCTCAGCGGGCACCCGCGGGCTCCGTCCGCGAGCCGGAGCGGCCGCCGAGCCGCTTGGCGACCGGGCCGTACGCCCCGCCGCCCAGGACCAGCACGGCGCCCATCACGACGAGCGCGACGATCGTCCGCAGCGGTCCCGGCGATGACAGGCCGCCGAGTTCCTCGAAGCCCGTCGGGCGCTTGAGCATGCCGTCCATGGGCCATACGACGGCGTCCACCCGGGCCGTCACGGCGCTGCGCGCCACGGTGCCGCTCGCGGCGTCCGTCAGATGGGCCGTGGAGTCGAGCGAGCCGCTCCGCTCGTCGCCGAGCAGGAAGAGCCTGCCCTGTGGCACCTTCACCGTCGGGAAGTCCTGGATCTCGGCCAGGCCGCCGTCGGCCAGATACGGTTCGTCGATCTGCTTGCCGTTGACGGTGAGCTTGCCCTCCGTGCAGCAGGCGACGGTGTCCCCGCCGACGGCGACCACGCGCTTGACGACGGGCGCGCCGGTCACCCAGGTCTTGTCGGTGAAGACGACGACGTCACCGCGGCGTACCTCACCGCCGTCGACGCGCTGGGCCAGCACCCGGTCACCCGCGTCGATCGTCGGCGCCATCGAACTGGTGGGCACGGTGTACGGCCGGTAGACCACCGCTCCCCAGGCGAACCCGCCCAGGAACAGCACCAGGCCCAGCGCCATGGCCAGCCCGGACAACCGCTGTCCGGTCCGGCCGCCCGCCGGGCCCCTGCTCGCGCCGCCGTCACGCGGCGCCGTACGTGTCGTGCTCTCGCCACCCATGGATCCGCACCCTACCCGGCGGTACCGACACCGGGCAGCCCCTCCTGAGCGCCCGAGGTCACAGGCTCGGCAAAGCTTCCCCAAGCTTCCCCAAGCTTTCCCGGCGCGGGTGCGGACGCTGCGGCGAGCGCCTCCCCACACCCGGGAAGGCGCGTCAGGCGGTCAGCGGTCCCGGGCCGCCTTGATCCGCTGCCGGCGCCACAGCACCAGCGGCACCGCGCCGGCCAGGGCGAGCCCCTGCGGGGCGGCCGTCAGAGCGGCGGACCGGGCGTCCAGGTTCTGCTCGAAGGTGCCCGGCACCGGCAGGTTGTCCCAGCGGTTGATCGGCCAGGCGATCACGATGGCGCGGCCGACGACCTTGTCGACGGGGACCATGCCGTGGTTCTTGTCGGACTGGTTGTAACGCGAGTCGCGGGAGTTCTGCCGGTGGTCGCCCATGACCCAGATGTAGCCCTCGGGGACCTTCACCTTGAACTGGCCGCCCGTGTCGTCCTGGCTGCACGGGGTGTTGCCCGGGTAGACGTAGGAAGCCTCGTTCAGCGCCTTGCCGTTGACCTTGAGCGGGCCGGTGCCTTCGCACTCGACCGTGTCGCCGCCCACACCGATGACGCGCTTGATGAGGTCCTTCTCCTCGGCCGACGGCATCAGGCCGATCCAGCTGAGGAAGGTCTGCAGTGCGTTGGGGTCGGGAGTGGGCTCGCCCGCCAGCCAGTTGTCGGGGTCGTGGAAGACGACGACCTCGCCGCGCTCGGGCTCGGAGCCGAACCAGGGGGTGAGCTTGTCGACCAGGACGCGGTCACCCTGCTGGAGGGTGTTCTGCATCGAGTCGGAGGGAATCGAGAACGCCTGCACCAGGAACGTCTTGATCAGCAGCGCGAGGACGAGCGCGATGCCGATCAGGATCGGCAGCTCCTTCCAGAAGGAGCGCTGCTTCTTCGGCTGGGGGGAAGCACCGCCCGACCCCTGGCCGTCGGTCGGGGGCTGCCCACCCGACCCCTCGCCGTCGCCGGCCGCTCCTGGGTCATTCCCTGAGGTCACGGCGCCGTCCGCGGCCGGGTCGGCTGCTTCCACGGGGCGTCCGCGGTGCTCCTCGCCGTCGTGCCCGGATCGTGCGCCAACCGCCACATCCCCCACGCCAACTCCTTACTCTGTGCCGCTGCCTGCCCCATGCGCGGCGCAGGCCCACCACTCCCATAACGAGCGGGAGTTCCGCAGGGCTCGGGAGCTGGATCGTTCCGTTCGAATCGTCGGAAGCAACCCTATGCGACAGCTGGGGAGCCGCGGTCGACCCGGCCGCCGAGTCGGACACGGAAGCGTAGGTTTTCGGTTCCTCCAGGGAACTCCAGTGACCCAGCGGCCAGGCGATGACCATGGCCCGCCCGACCACCTCGTCCTCGGAGACCGTACCGCCGTAGTCCTGGTTCTGGTGGGCGCGGGAGTCCGCGGAGTCGGCCCGGTGGTCGCCCATCACCCACAGCCGTCCCTGCGGAACGGTGATGTCGAACTCCGTGGTGGAGGGGGCGTTGCCGGGATACAGATAGTCCTCGTTCAGCGGAATGCCGTTGACGGTCACCCGTCCCTGCGTGTCGCAGCACTTGACGCGGTCGCCGCCGACGCCGACGACCCGCTTGATGAGGTCCTTCTCGTCGTCGGACGGCAGCAGGCCGATGAAGGTGAGCGCCCCCTTGACCTGCTTGACGACGACCGGGTCCTCCTTCGGGACGGTCGTCTGCTCGCCCCTGAGCCAGCCGCCGGGGTCCTTGAAGACGACGACGTCCCCGCGCTGCGGCTTGGAGCCGAACCAGGGGGTGAGCTTGTCGACCAGGACGCGGTCGCCGACCTGGATCGTCTGCTCCATGGAGCCGGACGGGATCACGAAGGCCTGGACGAGGAAGGTCTTCAGGACGAGCGCTATGAGGACGGCGACGCCGACGAGGAGGGGTATCTCCTTGATCGCGGAGCGCCTGCGGCGTCGTTTGACCTTGCGCTGGAGCTTGCGCCGCTCGGCGCGCGTCCGACCGCCGGAGGGGCCGGCGGCGCGCCGGGAGCCGGTGGGCAGCAGATTGTCGGCCGGGCTGCTGGGCACGCCGCGGGGCTTGCCACGGTTACCCATGGGCACCTGCCGCTGCGGGCACGCGCGCGTAGGCGTCGGGACGGTGGAGACGCGTCCAGTGGGCGGTCGGCCATACGATCCAGTCGGCGCGGCCGATGACGTCGTCGACCGGGATCATGCCGCCGCCGGGCGAGCCCAGATGGTCGCGGGAGTCGCTGGAGGCGCTGCGGTGGTCGCCGAGGACGAACAGGGTGCCGTCGGGCACGACGACGTCGAAGGGCACCGTGGACGGGCTGTCGCCGGCGTACAGGAACGTCGACTCGTCGACCGACCGGCCGTTCACCTGGATCCTCCCCTCCTTGTCACAGCAGACCACGTGGTCTCCCCCCACACCCACAACGCGCTTGATGTAGTCCGCATCCCCGAAATACCCGGTTCCGTCGAACACGACAACATCGCCGCGCTGCGGCTCGGCACCGAAACGGTACGCCAACTTATTTACGAGAACGCGGTCCCCGACCCTCAATCCGGATTCCATGGACCCGCTGGGAATCTGGAACGGCCGCAGCACGAACGTGTTGAGCAGCAGCACGAAGACCAGCAGGAACAGCAAGGTCAGGCTGATCCGCCCGCCGGGAAGCCGCTCGGCGATCCACGGCACCAATGCGAAACGCGACCGTCCCTCCTGACCCTCTGTGTCCGAGATCTCCTCGGAGTCGGAAGGGCGGGAGGAGCGGTCGCGCTCCGTCGGCTGTGCTTCGGTGTCCATCGAGGCCAGATGTTATCCGGCCCCGCTTTGAACCCCGTGGGGGCGAGCCCCCGGAAGCGCTCAGTTCTCGCGCTTCTCCTTGATCTTCGCCGCCTTGCCGCGCAGCTCGCGCAGGTAGTACAGCTTGGCGCGGCGGACGTCACCCTTGGTGACGAGCTCGATCTTCTCGACGATCGGGGTGTGCACCGGGAAGGTGCGCTCGACGCCGACGGAGAAGGAGACCTTGCGGACCGTGAAGGTCTCGCGGACACCGGCGCCCTGGCGGCGGATCACCACGCCCTTGAACTGCTGCACACGGGAGCGGTTGCCCTCGATGACGCGGACGTGGACGTTGACGGTGTCACCCGGGCGGAAGGCCGGGATGTCGCTGCGCAGCGACGCGGAGTCGACGGAGTCGAGCAGGTGAGACATTTCGTCTGCTTTCTTCGCTGATGCCACAGGTCATCAACGGGAACTAGAGGTTCTGGATGAGCGTCGTACGCGTCGGGACGGGCGTCGTGTCCCCCTGTGGCAGGGGCGCACGCCGGACAGCGCACAACAGCGTTCTATTCTTCCACGCCGTGGGTCCTGCGCCAAAATCGGCCGTACGGCTCCCCCGCCGGGTCGGGCGACCAGCCGAGGATGGAGAGCATCTCACGGTCCTTCTTGTCGAAGACCTTGGGGTCGCAGCGCTCTATGAGGTCGGGCCGGTTGGCCGTCGTACGCCTCAGCGCCTCGTCGCGGCGCCAGCGGGCGATCTTGCCGTGGTGACCGCTGAGCAGCACGTCCGGGATGCCGCGGCCCCGCCACTCGGGCGGCTTGGTGTAGACGGGGCCTTCCAGGAGGTTGGCCATGGCGCCGGGTGCGAAGGAGTCGTCCCGGTGCGATTCGGCGTTCCCCAGGACGCCGGGCAGCAGGCGTGCCACGGCCTCCGTGATGACCAGTACGGCCGCCTCGCCGCCGGCGAGGACGTAGTCGCCGATGGACACCTCGTGGACGGGCATGCGGGTGGCGTACTCGTCGATGACGCGGCGGTCGATGCCCTCGTAGCGGGCCGGCGTGAAGATCAGCCAGGGGCGCTCGGAGAGCTCGACGGCGAGTTCCTGGGTGAAGGGGCGGCCGCTGGGGGTGGGGACGATGAGGGAGGGCGCGCGGGAGCCCGTCTCGTAGCCGTCCGCCAGGACCGAGTCCAGCGCGTCGCCCCAGGGCTCGGTCTTCATGACCATGCCGGGTCCGCCGCCGTACGGCGTGTCGTCGACGGTGTTGTGGCGGTCGTACGTCCAGTCCCGCAGGTCGTGCACCTGCACGTTCAGCTGTCCACGCGCGCGTGCCTTGCCGACGAGGGAGACGTTCAGGGGCTCCAGGTAGTCGGGGAAGATCGTGACGACGTCGAGCCTCATGCGCTGTCGTCCTCAGTGGCGCTGTGGTCCTCGGATGCGCTGTCGTCCTCAGCAGCGCTGTCGTCCCGGGAAGAGGCGATCTCGGCCTGGTCGTCGATCAGACCCGGCGGCGGCGTGATGACCGCCTTCTGCTCCTCCAGGTCGATCTCGGTAACGATCTCCTCGACGAAGGGGATCATCACCTCGCTCCCGTCGGGCCGCTCGACGATGAAGAGGTCCTGGGAGGGCAGGTGCGAGATCTCGGTGATCCGGCCGACCTCCACGCCGTCAGCGGTGACCACGTCCAGGTCGATCAGCTGGTGGTCGTAGTACTCGTCCTCCTCCTCGGGCAGCTGGTCCGGGTCGACCTCCGCGATCAGGAGGGTGTTGCGCAGGGCCTCGGCCGCGGTGCGGTCCGTGACCCCTTCGAAGCGCAGCAGCAGCCGGCTGCTGTGCACCCTGCCGGTCGCGATGGTGAGCGGGCCTGCCGAGGGGGGATCCGTGAGGAGCACCGCGCCGGGCGCGAGCCGCAGTTCCGGCTCGTCGGTGCGGACCTCCACGGTGACCTCGCCCTTGATGCCGTGGGCGCGGCCGATCCGTGCGACTACGAGCTGCACTTTTCGAAGATCTCCTGTCGTGTGCCTACGGCACTGCTTCGTGGACGACTACGGGCCGGGGACGGCCCAGTGGCCCTCCCCGGCCCGAGCCGGTGCTGCGTTCGGCGTCAGCGGACGTGGTCGACGTCGACGAGGTCGACGCGGACACCACGGCCGCCGATGGCGCCCACGACGGTGCGCAGAGCGCGTGCGGTGCGGCCGTTGCGGCCGATCACCTTGCCGAGGTCGTCGGGGTGGACCCGGACCTCGAGCACGCGTCCGCGGCGCAGGTTGCGCGAGGCGACCTGCACATCGTCAGGGTTGTCGACGATGCCCTTCACGAGGTGCTCGAGAGCCTCCTCGAGCATGCTCAGGCCTCGGCCGACGCGGACTCGGCGGCAGCCTCGTCCTTCTTCTCCGCCTTCTTCTTCTGGGTGATCGCCTCACCCTTGCCCTCGTCGTCGCCGCCAAGGGCCTCGAACGACGGGCGCGCCTTCTTCGGCTCGGCGACGAGCAGCGGAGCCGGGGCGGGCTCGCCCTTGAACTTCTGCCAGTCGCCGGTCTTCTTCAGGATGGCGAGCACGGGCTCGGTCGGCTGCGCGCCGACACCCAGCCAGTACGCCACGCGCTCGGCGTCCACCTCGATGACCGACGGGTTGTAGGTCGGGTGGTACTTGCCGATCTCCTCGATCGCACGGCCGTCACGACGGGTACGCGAGTCGGCGACGACGATGCGGTAGTGAGGCGAACGGATCTTGCCGAGACGCTTGAGCTTGATCTTGACTGCCACGGGAGTGGGTTCTCCTGGAATTGACGTGGTTGGGCACGGCGAGATGGCCGCGTGGGGTTGCGGTACCCGAGTGCCCGATGGACGCGTCAGCCGGAGGAGAGAGGGGTCCTGTGCGGCTGTCGAGTACAGCTAGCCATTGTGCCACACCCTGCGCGGTCGCTTTACGCCGAGGGGGCCGTGAGGGTGCCCGGGCATGACTGAGGGGCACCCGGCGTTCCGGGTGCCGTGAGGGTCGGTCGCGCGACCCCGCACTGCGGGGTGCCGCTGTACGACTGGGCAACGGCACCCCCGGCGTCGACAACCCCGCAGAACCGGCAGCCACGAGATGCCGGTGCTCTACAGGGCACGCCGTCACGCCGCTCCCACGACCTCCGGGATCCGGAACGGCTTGCCGCAGCCGCCGCACACGATCGGCGCCTGTGCCAGCACCGACGGAACGACGCGTACGTTGCGGCCGCAGTCGCAGACCGCCTTGACGCGGACGCCGCCGCCGGAGGAGCCGTGGCGCGCGGCCGGGCCCCGGAAGGTCCTGCTGGTGTCGGCGGAGGTCGCTGCGGTGTGGGCCTTCAGGGCGCGCTGGAGGCGTTCGATGGTGGGGCGGTAGCGGCGCTTGGCCTCGGGGTTGAGGGTGACCAGGGAGAAGCCGCTGCTGGGGTGTGGTTCCTCCGGGTGGTCCAGGCCCAGCTCCTCGGCGATCGCGAGGAATCTGCGGTTGTGGTAGCGGCCGGCCCGGGAGGTGTCGCGGACGCCGCGTGCGGCGGCGATGCCATGGACTGCCTCATGAAGCAGTCGCTCGAAGGAGAGCTCGTGACCGCACGCGGACGACGACTCCCCGATCAGGGACTCTGGCGCGGCGAGATCCGGCAGCTCGGGGTGGTACCGCTGAATGTCGGCCCACGCCTGTGCCAGCTCTGCGGCGAGAACAGGTGGTGTCTGTGTCGTGCTCACGTAATGACAACGAGCCGGAGTGCCGCTGTGTTCCGATTCCGGGGCATCCCAAATAATTTGCACGTACCCGTCAGTTGCGAATGATGCGCCCGGACGAGGGCGGGTGCGCTGATCTGCGGAGAAGCCTCACAGCTCGTAACAAGCTGGTGCGTAGTCTGACGTACGCGCCGGCGTGTAGACCCTGTCCACACGCCGGTGCGGCTGTGGTCCGCAGATGCGCAAGAGGCGTTTCGGCCGCTCTCGTCGCACCAGGCGCTATCTCAATAAGCGCGCGCCACGACCGCGACGTTACCGGGCGCGTCGTCGGCCTCCGGCACCGACCCGTCCGCGGCGACCAGACACCGTACGGTCACCGCCTGCTCGGCCAGCCTGGCCTCGCCTTCTTCGCCGAGCGTCGCCCAGGGGATGCGTGACCAGCCGCCGGCGGTGGCCGCCTCCGCGGCCTCCTCGATCGTCGACACGTCGGACGTGCGGGACTCACGGCGCTCGCGGGACTGCCGCAGCAGCAGGGCCTGGTCCTCTTCGAGGATCGCGGGGAGCTGCGCCACCAGGGCGTCCAGCGCCACCGGCTCCTTGCCGCCCGGGATCCGCCGCGCCAGCATCGCCGTGCCGTTCTCCAGGTCACGCGGCCCGACCTCGATCCGGACGGGCACGCCCTTGAGCTCCCAGTCGACCGCGCGGCGGCCGAAGGGGGTGTCGGTGCGGTCGTCGACGTGGACGCGGACGCCCGCCGCGCTCAGCCGGTCGCCGAGCTCGCGGACCTTGGCCAGAACCGGCTCGTCCCCCTTGATCGCCAGGACGACCGCCTGGATGGGCGCGAGCCGCGGCGGCACCCGCAGCCCGTTGTCGTCGCCGTGCGCCATGATCAGGCCGCCGACCATGCGGGTGGAGGTGCCCCAGGATGTCTGCCAGACGTGCTCCTGGTGGCCCTCCTTGGACAGGTACTGGGTGTTGAAGGCCTTGGCGAAGTTCTGGCCGAGCTCATGGCTGGTGCCCATCTGCAGGGCCTTGCCGTCGCCCATCATCCCTTCGAGGGTGAGGGTGTTGAGGGCGCCGGCGAAGCGCTCGCTCGCGGTCTTCCGGCCGAGCACCACGTCGATCCCCAGGACATTGACCATGAAGTCGGCGTACACCTCCTGGTGGATGTACGCGGCGTAGTCCCGGGCGTCCTCGTAGGTGGCGTGCGCGGTGTGGCCCTCCTGCCAGAGGAATTCCGTCGTACGGAGGAACACGCGCGGGCGCATCTCCCAACGCACCACGTTCGCCCACTGGTTGATCAGCAGCGGCAGGTCCCGGTAGCTCTGCACCCACTTGGAGAAGTAGTCGTTGATGATCGTCTCGGAGGTGGGCCGGACGACGACGGGCTCCTCCAGCTCCTTGCCGCCGCCGTGCGTGACGACGGCCAGCTCGGGGGCGAAGCCCTCGACGTGCTCGGCCTCCTTCGTCAGATACGACTGCGGGATGAACAGCGGGAAGTAGGCGTTGGAGGCGCCCGCTCGCTTGATGCGGGCGTCCATCTCCTGCTGCATCCGCTCCCACAGCCCGTAGCCGTACGGTCGGATGACCATGGTGCCGCGCACCGGACCGTTGTCGGCCAGCTCCGCCTTGTTGATCAGATCCTGGTACCAGCGGGGGAAGTCGTCCGCCTGAGGCGTGAGAACGGGTGCCTTTGCCATGGCCGTGATGGTACGGGCCGAGGTTGCCGGAATGTGAAATCTCGCCACCGGGGCGGGGAATCCACCAGCCGGTCCTCACAACCCCCTGGACGCCGCAGCGAGGCCGGAGTTTCCTGGCATACGGGGGGAGTGCGAGCGCACGTCACGGGGGCTACGGAATCGGTCACAGCGGCAACTCTCGTCGGATTGGGGCGCTTTAGATGACACCTACGCTCGTGCGGCAGCACCTACCTCATGCGGGCGCGACACCCCGTGTGGACCTGTGTGCACGCGCGCGTGACTGGTCCGAGATCCAGGAGCGGATGCTGGTTCCGCTCTACGAGGCCGTCTACGAGCGACTGGAAGTGGGCCCGGGCACCCGGCTGCTGGGGCTCGGCTGCGGCAGCGGGCTCGCCCTCTTGATGGCGGCGTCCAGAGGCGCGGCCGTCACCGGCGTCGAGTCCTGCCCCGAACGAATGGCCCTGGCACGGCAGCGGTTACTGCCCGAGGCGTGGGACACACGCGCGCGTGCGGACGCCCGGCTCGTCGGCAGCTCGCCACCGGAGGCGACCGGCGCACAGGCGACCGGTGCGCAGACGCCCGGCGCACAGACGCCCGCGTACACCCTGGTGACCTCTTTCGAGCCGATCGGGTGTCTCGCGGGCGACTCGGAGGGGCTCGGGGAGGCGCTCGGGGCCGCCACACCACTGGCCGAGCGAGGGGCGCCCGTGGTGCTCGTCGGCTGGGGTCCGCCGGAGCGCTGCACCACGTCGTCCGTGCTGCGGGTCGCCACCAAGTTGGCCGATCCCCTGCGCGGCACGGGCAGTTGGCGTCCCGCCCTGCGCGACGACCTGGAGGAGGTCGCCCAGCGCGCCGGCCTGAGGCCCGACGGCTCCGGGCGGGTGGCGTGCCCCTTCGGGTACGCGGACGTCGACAGTGCCGTTCGGGGGCTGCTGTCGACGGGGTTGTTCGACGCGGCGATCGCGGCGACCGATCGGGCGCAGGTGGACAAGGAGGTGACGGAGGCGCTGCATCCGCATCTGCGGCGGGACGGGACGGTGTGGATGCCGAACGTGTTCCGGTACCTGATCGCGCGCGTGCCCTGAGCAGACGTGCCCGGAGCGGACGTACCCAGAGCGGACGTACCCAGAGCAGACGTGCCCTGAGCAGACGTGGCCCGGGCGGACGTGCCTTCCCGGACGGAGGCACCCCGGACGTGCCGCTCCGTCAGGCGTCCGCGTCCTTCGTCAGCCGCGTGATCCCGGCGATCCGGTACGCGTCCGCCTCCTCCAGCGTCTCGTTCTCCAGCAGCGCCTGGGCGAGCGCGTCCAGCCGGCCGCGGTGGTCGCGGAGTTTGCGGCAGGCCTCCTCGTAGCACTCGTCGACGATCCGGCGCATCTCGGCGTCGATCACGTCGAGGGTTCGCGGGGCGGCCGAGAGCCCGTACGCCTGCTGGGCGTCGCTCGGCAGGGCGGAGAGCCGGCCGACGCGCTCGCTCATGCCCCAGCGGGCCACCATCCCGCGCGCGATGGCGGTGACCTGTTCCAGGTCGTTCTCGGCGCCCGTGGTGACGACCCCGTACACCACCTCCTCCGCCGCCATACCGCCCAGGGCGCCGATGATGCGGCCGCGCAGGTACCCCTCCGAGTGGGCGTACCGCTCCACCTCGGGCGTCGACATCGTCACCCCGAGCGCCCGGCCGCGCGGCACGATGGTGATCTTGCGTACGGGGTCGGCGCCCGGCTGCAGCATGCCGAGCAGGGCGTGCCCGCTCTCGTGGTAGGCGGTGCGCCGCCGGTCCTCCTCGGGCATCACCAGGGTGCGCTCGGCGCCCAGCTGCACCTTCTCCAGGGCTTCCGACAGGTTCGAGGCGGTCACCTGTGTCTGCCCCCGCTTGACCGCGAGCAGGGCGGCCTCGTTGGCGAGGTTGGCCAGGTCCGCACCGGTCATGCCCGGGGTCGTGCGGGCCAGCCGGGTCAGGTCCACGTCCTCGGCGAGCGGGATCTCACGGGTATGGATCCGCAGGATCGCCTCGCGTCCGCCGCGGTCCGGCGGGGAGACGTTGACCACCCGGTCGAAGCGGCCGGGCCGGGTCAGCGCCGGGTCCAGGATGTCGGCGCGGTTCGTCGCCGCGATGACGATCACGCCCTCCGAGCCGGAGAAGCCGTCCATCTCGGTGAGGATCTGGTTCAGTGTCTGCTCGCGCTCGTCGTGACCGCTCACCGACGCGCCGCCGCCGCGCAGCCGCCCGATGGTGTCGATCTCGTCGATGAAGATGATCGACGGCGCCACCTTGCGGGCCTCGGCGAACAGCTCCCGGACCCGGGAGGCGCCTACGCCGACGATCATCTCGATGAACTCGGACGCGGAGGCGGAGAAGAACGGCACTCCCGCCTCGCCCGCCACCGCGCGCGCCAGCAGCGTCTTGCCGGTGCCGGGTGACCCGGCGAGCAGCACACCGCGCGGCATCTTCGCGCCCATCCTGCGATAGGCGTCGGGGTGCTCCAGGAAGTCGACGACGTCGTCCAGCTCGCCCTTGACCTCGTCGATGCCGGCCACGTCGGCGAACGTCGTACGGTGCTTGCCCGGCAGCAGCTCGACCGGCTTGGGCGGGGCCTTGCGCCCGAACATGCCGCCCGCGCCGCCCCGGCCCGCGCCGAACCGCCGGACGATGAAGATCCACACCGCGACGATGATCACGATCGGCGCCAGGGAGATCAGCAGGTTGGCCAGGAGCCCGCGCTCCTTCACGACCGGCTGCGCGGTCACCGTGACGCCGTGGCTGCTCAGGTTCTGCCAGAGGTCGTCATCCGCGAAGGCCGGGCGCTGTGTCTTGAACCTGGTGTACTCGCCGTCGCCCTCGGGGTCGTCCCGGGCGCTCTTGAGCTCGCCCTGGATCGCATCGCCCTTGGAGTAGATCTTGGAGACGTTGCCGGCGTCGACCTGCCTGCTGAACTCGGTGTAGGAGATCGTCGGTTCGTTGCCTTGGTCGAGGTAGGTCAGTCCCGCGTAGGCGAGCAGGAACACGACCACGGCGGTGAGCAGCAGGCCCCACCATCGGCCGCGTATTCGTCGGCCACCGGGCCGCCCGGGCGGCTCGTCCGGTGTGCCCTCGGTGCGCCACGGCTGGTCAGGGGCCTTGCGTGGTGGCGCGGCATTGCTCATATCTGGACGTTACGACACACAGCGGGCCTCGGCACATGCAAAAAGGGCCCCCTGAGGGTGGGCAAACGCCGCCAGGGGCCCCTCGTGGAGAACGGGGAGAACGCCGAGGGCGCCCCTCGTGAAGAGGGACGCCCTCGACGACATACGAGACGGACTCAGCCCATGAACTTCTTGAACTCGTCCGGCAGCTCGAAGTCCTGACCGGCCTGCTGGCCCGGCAGCCCGAAGGCGCCTCCGCTCTGAGCGGCGGCGGCCCGGCGGGCGGCCTCCTCCTGCTCCTGCTGCTTGCGCTTCATCGGGTTCCCGGAGCGCTGCTTGCCCTTGGCCTTCTTCGGCTGCTTCTTGCTGCGGCCGGGGCCGCCGCCCATGCCCGGGATTCCCGGCATGCCGGGCATGCCGCCGCCCTGGGCCATGCGGGACATCATCTTGCGGGCCTCGAAGAACCGCTCGACGAGGTTCTTGACCGCGCTGACCTCGACACCGGAACCGCGGGCGATACGGGCGCGCCGCGAGCCGTTGATGATCGTCGGGTCCTGGCGCTCACCCGGCGTCATCGACTTGATGATGGCGGCGGTGCGGTCGACGTCCCGCTCGTCGAGGTTGTTGATCTGGTCCTTGATCTGGCCCATGCCGGGCAGCATCCCGAGGAGCTTCGAGATGGAGCCCATCTTCCTGACCTGCTCCATCTGGGCCAGGAAGTCGTCCAGGGTGAAGTCCTGGCCCTTCTTGGACGCCAGCTTGGAGGCCATCTTCTCGGCCTCTTCCTGGCTGAACGTCTTCTCCGCCTGCTCGATCAGGGTGAGCAGGTCACCCATGTCGAGGATGCGGGAGGCCATCCGGTCCGGGTGGAAGGCATCGAAGTCGTCGAGCTTCTCGCCGTTCGACGCGAACATGATCGGCTTGCCGGTGATCTGCCGGATCGACAGGGCGGCACCACCGCGGGCGTCACCGTCGAGCTTGGAGAGCACCACGCCGTCGAAGCCGACGCCGTCGCGGAAGGCCTCCGCGGTGTTGACGGCGTCCTGACCGATCATCGCGTCGACGACGAACAGGATCTCGTCCGGGGAGACCGCGTCCCGGATGTCCGCGGCCTGCTGCATCATCTCCTGGTCGATGCCCAGGCGGCCGGCGGTGTCCACGATCACGATGTCGTGGACCTTGGTCCGCGCGTGCTCGATGGAGTCCTTGGCGACCTTGACCGGGTCGCCGACGCCGTTGCCCGGCTCCGGCGCGTAGACCGCGACACCGGCGCGCTCGGCGACGACGCTGAGCTGGTTGACGGCGTTCGGGCGCTGGAGGTCGGCGGCGACCAGCAGCGGCGAGTGGCCCTGCTCCTTCAGCCAGCGGCCGAGCTTGCCCGCGAGGGTGGTCTTACCGGCACCCTGCAGACCCGCCAGCATGATCACGGTCGGCGGCGTCTTGGCGAACCGCAGCCGGCGGGTCTCGCCGCCGAGGATCGTGACGAGCTCGTCGTTGACGATCTTCAGGACCTGCTGGGCCGGGTTCAGCGCCTTGGAGACCTCGGCACCGAGGGCGCGCTCCTTGACGTTCTTGATGAACGTCCGGACGACGGGCAGCGCCACGTCCGCTTCGAGGAGTGCGATGCGGATCTCGCGCGCTGTGGCGTCGATGTCCGCCTCGGAGAGCCGTCCCTTGCCGCGCAGGTTCTTGAAAGTCGCTGAGAGGCGATCGGAGAGAGTATCGAACACGGCGCTCGCGGTCCTCGGGGTCGGTGGCAGCTGGGAATCGCCCTCCAGGGTATCCCGGCGCGACAAGTTGCCGGGATCCCCGGTTCAGCCGCGCAGTGTCTCTTCCAGCTTCCGCACCACGGAGGCCGCCTCCTCGCTGGGCAGCGGCGCCCCCTCGGGGCCGGTGACGTAGAAGGCGTCGACGGCGTTGGCGCCGAGCGTGGACACATGCGCGCTGCGGACGCGCACGCTCGCGTCCTCCAGCGCCCGGCCGATCCGGAACAGCAGCCCCGGCGCGTCCTGCGCCCGCACCTCGATCACCGTGGCCAGCCGGGAGGCGGCCGGGTGGACCGACACCCTCGGCGGCGGTGCCACCACGCCCCGGCGGCGCGGATACGCGGCGTCGCGCTCGGCGAGACGGCCGGCGATGTCCAGGGAGCCGTCCAGGGCCCGCACGAGGTCGGCGCGGAGCCGGGCGGCCTGCGGCAGGGAGCCGTACTCGGCGGCGACCCGCCAGTTCAGCAGCAGGACGGAGCCGTCGACGCCGTCGGGCAGGTCCAGGGCACTCAGTTCCGCGGTGCGGACGGTCAGGCGGTGCATCGCCAGGACGCCGGCCACCGCGGGCAGCACGCCGGGCTGGTCCGGTACGGCGATGAGGAGTTCCACGCCGAGCGGCTCCGGGTTCCCGGAGGGCTGTTCCTCCGCCGGCGGCTCGGTCTGCGCGCGCAGCGACAGCACGGGGCTGCCGGTCGCGACCGCCTCGATGGCGAGCCGTTCCTGCTCGGCGGTGGGCGCGGCGGCCTCGGGCTCGTCCAGGTCGTCCCCGGCGAGCACGGCCGCGACCCGTTTCACCAGGTCGGCGACGAGCGAGCCGCGCCAGGACGACCAAGCGGCCGGGCCGGTGGCCAGGGCGTCCGCCTCGGTCAGGGCGTGCAGCAGCTCCAGAGTGCCCTGGGAGCCGACCGCCTCGGCGACCGAGCGCACGGTGGCCGGGTCCTCCAGGTCGCGCCGGGTGGCCGTCTCGACGAGCAGCAGGTGATGGCGTACGAGGGCGGAGAGCACCGCCACGTCGTCGCGGTCGAAGCCGATGCGCGTGGCCACGTCCTTGGCGATGATCTCGCCGGCCACCGAGTGGTCGCCGGGCCAGCCCTTGCCGATGTCGTGCAGCAGCGCGGCGACCAGGAGCAGGTCGGGCCGGTGGACGCGGCGGGTGAACTCGGAGGCGCGGACGGCCGTCTCGATCAGATGCCGGTCGACGGTCCAGATGTGCACGGCGTTGCGCTGCGGACGGCAGCGCACCCGCTCCCAGTCGGGCAGGAGGCCGGTGATCAGGCCCTCGGCCTCCAGCGCCTCCCAGACGTCGACGGTGGGCCGCCCGGAGCCGAGCAGGGTCACCAGCTGCTCGCGCGCCTCGGCGGGCCAGGGTGTGGGCAGGGGGCGTACGGTCGCCGCCAGGCGCCGTACGGCGTGCAGGGAGAGCGGGAGTCCGGCCTGCGCGGCGGCGGCCGCGGCGCGCAGAGGCAGCACGGGGTCGCGCTCGGGTCGGGCGGCGCGGGCGAGCACCACCTCGCCGTCCTGCTCGACGACGCCCTCAGCGAGCGGGGACCTCTCCGCGGTGGGCTTGCCGCCCCCCAGCATGGCGCGCAGCCGCGGCCGCACAGCGCGCGATCGCAGCACGCGCCCCACTTCACGCCAAGTGACATCGCTGGCATACGAGATGACCCGCGCCGCCTCGTACACCTGCCGCAGCAGCGTGTCGGCGTCGAGCAGACCGAGCTCGGCGGCGACCTGGTCCTGTTCCTGGAGCGCGAGCCGGTCCGTGGCGCGCCCGGTGGTGAGGTGCAGCGCGTCGCGTACGTCGAGCAGCCGGCGCCGGGCGTCGGCGAGGCCCTCGCGCGGGGCGTCGGCCAGCCAGGAGGCGGCGACGGCGCGCAGGATAGTGGCGTCCCGCAGACCGCCGCGGGCTTCCTTCAGGTCGGGTTCCAGGAGGTACTGCAGCTCGCCCTGGCGCTCGGCGCGCTCGGCGGACAGCTCCTGGAGTTCGGGCAGGCGCTTGGGCGCCTGGTTGCGCCAGTCGGCCAGGACCGCCGTACGCAGTCCCGCCGTCAGGCCGAGGTCGCCCGCGATGTGCCGGGCGTCGAGGAGGCCCAGCTGGACCTTGAGGTCCTCACCGGCCGTCTTGCGGGCCTCGGCCGGCGTACGCACGGAGTGGTCGAGGGCGAGGCCGAGGTCCCAGACCGGGTACCAGATGCGGTCGGCCAGGGCGGCCACCGCGTCGGAGTCGCTGCCGTCGTGCAGCAGGAGCAGGTCCAGGTCGCTGCGCGGGGACAGCTCGCCGCGGCCGTACCCGCCGACGGCGACCAGCGACACCCCGCGCAGTCCGTTGACACCCGCGGCGAACAGGCCGGTCAGCCAGTCGTCCGTCAGTTCCGCGAGGGCGGCACGGCGCGGCGGCCCGGACCGCGTCTCCTCGGTGAGGAGGCGCAGCCGGGCCGCCGCGTAGCCGCTGGGTCCCGAGTCCTCTGCATCCTTACGAACGTCCGTACCCGTCACCCAGCGACTCCTGTCCTTCTTCTTCTCTCAGAACGCGTACGTCTCGGAGCGCGTTCCTCAGAGCGCGTCCGGGCCGCGCTCACCGGTCCGGACCCGTACGGCCGTCTCGACCGGGAGGGACCAGACCTTGCCGTCACCGATCTTGCCGGTGCGGGCGGCCTTGACGATGACGTCGATCAGCTGCTCGGCGTCGTCGTCCTCGGCCAGCACCTCGATGCGGATCTTCGGGACCAGGTCCACGGTGTACTCGGCACCGCGGTAGACCTCGGTGTGGCCCCGCTGACGACCGTAACCGCTCGCCTCGGTGACCGTCAGGCCGTGGACCCCGAAGGCCTGGAGGGCTTCCTTGATCTCGTCGAGCCGGTGGGGCTTGACGACTGCGGTGATGAGCTTCATGCGTCCACCTTCTTGCTTGCAGTGGCGGCGGTCGCGGCCGCGACGGCGGTCTTGGCGGCACCGCCACCGGCACCGCTGAAGTCGTATGCGGTCTCGGCGTGCTCCGCCTGGTCGATGCCGGCGACCTCCTCGTCCTCGGAGACCCGCATGCCGATGGTCTTGTCGAGGACGAAGGCGAGGATCGCGGAGACGATCAGGGAGTAGGCGAGGACACCGCCGACACCGGCGAGCTGCTTCCACAGCTGGTCGAAGCTGTGGTCGCCGTAGAAGACGCCCGTGGCCTCGGACTGGCCCTTGCCGCTGGCGAAGAAGCCGATCAGGATCGAGCCGACGACACCGCCGACCAGGTGGACACCGACGACGTCCAGCGAGTCGTCGTAGCCGAACTTGTACTTCAGACCGACGGCCATGGCGCACAGGACACCGGCGACGGCGCCGACGGCGATCGCGCCCATCGGGGTGACCGAACCACCGGCCGGGGTGATCGCGACCAGACCCGCGACCGCACCGGAGGCGGCGCCCAGCGTGGTGAACGCGCCGTGGCGGATCTTCTCGTAGACGAGCCAGGCCAGCATGGCGGCGGCGGTGGCGACCTGCGTGTTGACGAACATCAGCGAGCCGACGCCGTCGTCGTTGCCGAGCCAGGAACCGGCGTTGAAGCCGAACCAGCCGAACCACAGCAGACCGGCGCCGAGCATGACCAGCGGGAGGCTGTGCGGACGCATCGGGTCCTTCTTGAAGCCGACACGCTTGCCGATCACGAGGATCACACCGAGCGCCGCGGCACCGGCGTTGATGTGGACCGCCGTACCACCGGCGAAGTCGATCACACCCATGTCGAAGGCCCAACCGCCGTCACCCCAGACCCAGTGGGCGACCGGGAAGTACACGACCGTGGCCCACAGGGCGATGAACAGCGCCCATGCCGAGAACTTCACGCGGTCCGCGAGAGCGCCGCTGATCAGGGCGGGCGTGATGATCGCGAACATCAGCTGGAAGACGAAGAAGACCAGCAGCGGGATGTTGTACGTCGTGCCCGCCGAGCTCCACAGCTCGCCCTTGTCGACGTTGCTGAGGCCGATCCAGTCGGAGTTCCAGCCGATGAGGCTGCCGGAGTCCTTGCCGAAGGCGAGCGAGAAGCCGAACAGCACCCACAGGATGGTGACTATCCCCAAGCTGATGAAGCTCATCATCAGCATGTTCAGGGTGCTCTTGACGCGGACCATGCCTCCGTAGAAGAAGGCCAGGCCCGGGGTCATGAGCATCACCAGGGCGGAACAGATGAGCATGAAGCCTGTGTTGGCGGGCGACAGTTCTACTTCTGCCGCCATCGTGATGGCTGGTGCCATCGGCGTCTCCTCGTCATTGGGTACGGCCCCGTGCGGGCGAAGCCATGAGCGGATTGAGGGGTGGGCCGGTTATGCGCCACGAGATTGGCGCAGCGCCGTTTCGGTGGAAGCCCCTCGTTGTTTCGCGGCCGTGACGAAGGCGCCCTGCGTGTTACGCGTTGATGAACTCCGAGATGTTCGGCTGCACGATCGTTATCGTGGCGCAACCTTCATCGAAGGGAAGAGAACCGGCCGCGGGCGGCCTTCCGATGACCTGGCATGGGGGAGCCGAGTCGGGCAGTTCGGGAGGGCCGGCCGCGGCCGGGGTTCTGCGGTTTCTCCGGGATTTCCCCGTGCGGGTCAGACCGCCTCGGCGGTCTCCGGCAGCTCCACCGCGAGCTTGTCGGTGAGGTCCACGACCTCGGCGAGATCCCCGAAGTCGCGTACGGCTGTGTCGACCGTCTTTCGAATACGAGTGTTGACGCGTTCGGAGCGCACCTTCTTGGCGATCTGCATGGCCTGCTCGGCGTAGACCGCGCTCTGCTCGGGCTCGCGCCGCAGCAGATGGACCGTGGCCATGCCGATGAGGTTCAGGGCGTACGACCGCTGGTGCTCGCCGTCCTTCGCGAACAGGTCCACGGCCTGCCGCATCAGGGGCTCGGCCAGCGAGGCGTACGTCGGGCTGCGGCCGGCGACATAGGCGAGGTCGCGGTAGGAGTGGGAGTTCTCGCCGTACAGCTCGGCCTCGGAGAAGAAGCGGATCCAGTCGGGATCCGGCTCGTCCCACTCGTCGGCCTCGGCGAAGGTGTCCTCGGCCATCCGGACCGCCCGCTTGCACTTGCCGGGCTGGCCCATGTTGGCGTACGCGCGGGCCTCCATCGCATACAGCATCGACTGGGTGCGCGGGCTCGCGCAGTCCCGGCTGCCGTACTGCGCGAGGTGGATCAGCTCCAGGGCGTCGTCGGGCCGGCCGAGGTGGATCATCTGACGGCTCATGCTGGAGAGGATGTACGAGCCGAGCGGCCGGTCCCCCGCCTCCTTGGCGGCGTGCAGGGCGAGGACGAAGTACTTCTGCGCGGTGGGCTGGAGCCCGACGTCGTACGACATCCAGCCGGCCAGCTCGGCCAGCTCGGCGGCGACCTTGAACAGTTTCCTGGTGGTGGCCTCGGGCTGGGGCTCCTGGAGCAGGTCGGTCACCTCGTGCAGCTGGCCCACGACCGCCTTGCGGCGCAGGCCGCCGCCGCACTGGGCGTCCCACTGCCGGAACATCACGGTGGTCGACTCCAGCAGGTCCAGCTCGGGCTTGGACAGCCGGCCACGCGCGCGTGAGGACGGGACGGGCCGGGACTCCTGGTGCGGGGCGGGAGGCGCGGGGACCAGCCAGCGCTGCATCGGTTCGATGAGGGCCGGGCCCGCGGACAGGGCCAGCGAGCTCCCGAGGAAGCCGCGCCGCGCCAGCATCAGGTCGCTGCGCGAGAACTCGCTGAGCAGGGCCACCGTCTGCGGGGCCGTCCAGGGCAGGTCGACGCCGGACACGGAGGGTGACTGGCGGGCGGCGCGCAGGCCGAGGTCCTCGACGGAGACCACGCAGCCGAACCGCTCGGAGAACAGCTCGGACAGGATCCGCGGGATCGGCTCGCGCGGGTTCTCGCCGTCCAGCCAGCGGCGTACGCGGGAGGTATCGGTCGAGATGTGGTTGGCGCCCAACTGGCGGGCGCGGCGGTTCACTTGGCGGGCGAGCTCGCCCTTCGACCAGCCGCTGCGCACGAACCAGGACGTGAGCAGCTCGTTCGGGCGCTTGTCAGCGTGCGATGCGCCACCGGCGCTCGTACCGCTTCCGCTGTTGCCGCTCACTGGAACGCCCCCATCCCTTGGACCACTTGTCACCGAGTGCGCCAAGCCCTATCAGAATGCCGGTAAATACGGTCGCCCGTCCGGCGGTTCTCACCCTTCGAACGGAAAGCCGAGTTGCCTCCGGCATAACCACACGTGCATGTGCCCCAAGGGCCCGTGCACACACGGTAATCCTACGATCACGCCCACAGCCATGGCGAGCCCGGAAACGCCACCATTCGCCACCCCTTCGAATGAACTCGCGGACGCCTCTTCGCGATTCACTTGACATAGGACGGCCGGAAGCGGGCGGAGCGAAGCACTCAGGGGCGCGTGTCGCCGAGTCCACCACCCGGAGTGCTTCCGAGCGCCACGTTGACCGAGCGGGGCCAGGGGGTAACCGGCCGTCGAAGAACACACAGGGTCACGTTCCGCATCCGCGCCGTAACCACCGGCGCGCTGGACCCGTTGGAGGGGGCATGGGCTTCACGATCGGCGGCATCCGGGAGATCCGATCCGGCTCGCGTCGACGCGGCCGCTCCTCGGAGTGCACCGCCGTCGCCGAGTTCACCGGACTGTGGGGCTGGGACGTGGCGCCCGGCGCGCGGGCCGCGGCGGGCGCCTGCTCCTGCGGCCGCTCCGACTGCGCCGCCCCCGGCGCACACCCCCTCGACTTCGCGCCCGAGGTCCCGGCCGGCGCCACGCTGGACGAGGTGAGCAAGGCCTGGGCCGAGGTCCCGGGCGCCGCGGTGATGCTGCCCGTCGGGCGCGCGTTCGACGTGATCGAGGTGGCCGAACCCGCCGGACGCCGCGCGCTGACCCGGCTCGAACGCATGGGGCTCCCCCTCGGCCCGGTCACCGCCACCCCCGAGGGCCGCGCCCAGTTCTTCGTCGCCCCCGGTGCCGCCGCCGAACTCCCCGAGCTCCTCTACCGCATGGGCTGGGACGACCCGACCCACCTCGATCTGCGCGGCCTCGGCCCCGGTACCCACATCACGGCTCCGCCCTCCGACCGGGGCGGACTGGGACCGGTGCGCTGGCTGCGGCCGCCCGAGCTGGACACGGCGACGAAGCCGCCGGCGGCCCGGCTGCTGCTGGGGACGCTGGCTTACGTGGCGCATCGGTCGCGGGCGTAACACAGGGCGCGATCGTCACAGCCGTACACAGCGAAGCGCCCGTCTCCCGACTGCACCTCGGGAGGCGGGCGCTTCTCCAGCGGACCGCATACGAAAACCCGCAGGCGGGGTGGTCACTCCCCGATAAGCGCATCCACGAACGCCTCCGGCTCGAACGGCGCCAGATCGTCGGCGCCCTCCCCCAGCCCGACCAGCTTCACCGGTACGCCCAGCTCGCGCTGCACCGCGACGACGATGCCGCCCTTGGCCGTGCCGTCCAGCTTGGTGAGCACGATGCCGGTGATCTCGACGACCTCGGCGAAGACGCGGGCCTGCACCAGACCGTTCTGGCCGGTGGTGGCGTCGAGGACGAGCAGCACCTCGTCCAGCGGCGCGTGCTTCTCCACGACCCGCTTGACCTTGCCGAGCTCGTCCATGAGGCCGGTCTTGGTGTGCAGGCGCCCGGCGGTGTCGATGAGGACGACGTCGGAGCCCATCTCCTTGCCCTCCTTCACCGCGTCGAAGGCCACGGAGGCGGGGTCGCCGCCCTCAGGGCCGCGCACGGTGTAGGCGCCGACGCGCTCGCCCCAGGTCTGGA
The DNA here is from genome assembly GCF_001513975.1 of Streptomyces curacoi. Taxonomy (GTDB): domain Bacteria; phylum Actinomycetota; class Actinomycetes; order Streptomycetales; family Streptomycetaceae; genus Streptomyces; species Streptomyces curacoi. The sequence goes on along the minus strand of NZ_KQ947997.1, from coordinate 88,431 downwards.
GCTGGTCGGCGGCGGCGGCACGGAAGGTGTCGGCGGCGCCCAGGACCACGCTGCGGCCGTCAGCCACGAGGACGCGGGCGAGCTTGCCGGTGGTGGTGGTCTTGCCGGTGCCGTTGACGCCGACGACCATCACGATGCCGGGCTTGCTGGTCTCCGGCTCGGTCCTGACCGTGCGGTCCATGTCGGTGCCGACCAGCTTGAGGAGCTCCTCGCGCAGCAGGCCGCGCAGTTCCTCGGGGGTGCGGGTGCCGAGTACCTTCACGCGCTCGCGCAGGCCCTCGACCAGTTCCTGGGTGGGCTGTACGCCGACGTCGGCGGTGAGGAGGGTGTCCTCGATCTCCTCCCAGGTGTCCTCGTCGAGGTGCTCGCGCGACAGGAGCGTGAGGAGGCCCTTGCCGAGCGCGTTCTGCGAGCGGGAGAGCCGGGCGCGCAGACGGATCAGGCGGCCGGCGGTGGGCTCCGGGACCTCGATCTCGACGGGCGGGAGCTCTTCGACGACGGGCGGTTCCTCGACGGCGGTCGGTGCCCCGCCGCCGGGTAGGTCCACCTCCTCTATGGTCCGGCGCGGTTCGTCGCGCGGCGTCTCGGCCTCGTCGCCGACGTGCGGCTCGGCCGGAGGGGCGGTGATGTCGGGCGCGGCGGGGGGCGGCGGGGGCAGCTGCTTCTTGCGCCGGCTGCCGACGACGAGCCCGGCGAGCGCGCCGAGCACGACCACGGCGATGACTACAGCAAGGATGAGGATGTCCATAACCCGTCCAGTATCGGCCATGGAGTGCGGCGACACCCCTCTGGATGTCTGACACACCGTCAGCTAAGGTCCCCCTTCACACCCGCCCGGTGAAGGGGGACCCCCATGCCCGTCTCGGTCGTCCGCTTCAACCTCGTCGAGCCCGACGCGACCCCCGCCTCGCTCGCCGCCCGCTACCAGGCAGCCGTGCAGATGGCGGCGTACGCCGACGAGCACGGCATCACCACCGTGCAGACCGAGGAGCACCACGGCGCCGACAACAACTGGCTGCCGTCACCGTTCACCCTCGCGGCCGCCGTCTTCGGCGCGACACGGCGGATCGCGGTCACCGTCTCGGCGGTGATCGGCCCGCTGCACGACCCGCTGCGGCTGGCCGAGGAGACCGCCGTACTGGATCTGCTGAGCGGCGGGCGGCTGGTCACGGTCGCCGGCATCGGGTACCGGCCCGAGGAGTACGCGCTCTTCGACGTGGACTGGAAGCGGCGCGGCAAGCTCCAGGACGAACTGCTGGAGACGCTTCTGAAGGCCTGGACCGGCGAGCCCTTCGAGTACCGGGGCCGTACCGTACGGGTCACTCCGCGCCCGTGCACCGATCCGCACCCGCTCCTGCTGATCGGCGGCTCCTCGAAGGCCGCCGCCCGCCGGGCCGCCCGGCTCGGGCTGCCGTTCTTCCCCAGCGCGCATCTGCCCGAGCTGGAGGCGTACTACAAGGAGCGGCTCGTCGAGTACGGCACCGAGGGCTGGACGATGATGCCGGCCGCCGAGACGCCACTGCTCCATGTGGCCGAGGATCCCGACCGGGCGTGGGCGGAGCACGGCCGCCACTTCCTGCACGAAGCCCGGACGTATGCCTCCTGGCAGTCCGGCGGCATCCGCTCGGCGGTGAAGTCGGCGGCCATGACGGTGGCGGAGCTGCGCGCCGAGGGCGTCTACCGGATCGTGACGCCGCAGGAGTGCGTGGCACTGGGCCACGACAACTACGTACTGCATCCCTTGGCGGGCGGGATGCCGGTGGAGGAGGGGTGGCAGAGCCTCAGGCTGTTCTGCGAGCGGGTGCTGCCGGAGCTCGGTGGCTGACCCCTCCTCACGACGCCGGAGCTCGGCGGCTGACCCCCTGCGTGACGCCGTATCTCGGCGGGTGCTCCCCTGCGCGACGCCGGATCCCGCGCATACGACACCGCCGCCCCGGCTCGGGCAGTGGCCGAGCCGGGGCGGCGGCGGGGTGCCGGGGAGAGGGGCAGCGGGGACTTGGCCCTTCCCCCCGAGTTCGCAGGGGCGCTCAGCCCATCTCCTCCAACGCCTTGCCCTTCGTCTCGGACACGAACCTGATGACGAACGGGATGGAGAGCGCGGCGAAGGCCGTGTAGATCACATAGGTCACGGAGAGGTTCCACTCGGCCAGCGACGGGAAGCTCGCGGTGATGGCCCAGTTGGCGATCCACTGCGCGGAGGCGGCCACGCCCAGGGCGGCGGCGCGGATCTTGTTCGGGAACATCTCGCCGAGCATGACCCAGACGACCACGCCCCAGGACAGGGCGAAGAAGAGGACGAACACATGGGCGGCGATCAGCGCGGTCCAGCCCTGGGCGGCCGGGAGCTTGCCGTCGACCAGGTCGAAGGAGAAGGCCCAGGCCTCCAGCGCCAGGCCGATCACCATGCCGACCGAGCCGATGATCGCGAGCGGCTTACGGCCGATGCGGTCCACGAAGATCATGGCGATCACGGTGCCGAGGATGTTGATGATCGACGTCGTGAACGAGTAGAAGAACGACTCCGTCGGGTCGACGCCGACCGACTGCCACAGGGTCGAGGAGTAGTAGAACGCGACGTTGATGCCGACGAACTGCTGGAAGACCGACAGGCCGATGCCGATCCAGACGATCGGCTTGAAGAAGAAGCCGCCGCCGAGCAGGTCCTTGAAGGTGGACCTGTGCTCGCTGTTCATGCCGTGCTCGATCTCGGCGACCCGGGCGTCGAGGTCGATGCCGGTGCCCTCGACCTCGGTGAGGATCTCGCGGGCACGCTCATGCTTGCCGACGGAGATCAGGAAGCGCGGGGACTCGGGGATGGCGAAGGAGAGCAGGCCGTAGAGGACGGCCGGGACGACCATGACGCCGAGCATGACCTGCCAGGCCTCCAGCCCCATCAGGCTGCCGCGCTGGTCGCCGTCGGCGGCGTTGAGGAGACCCCAGTTGACCAGCTGCGACACGGCGATGCCGATGACGATGGCGGCCTGCTGGAAGGAACCGAGGCGACCGCGGTACGCCGGCGGGGCGACCTCGGCGATGTAGGCGGGGCCGATGACCGAGGCCATGCCGATGGCGAACCCGCCGACGACCCGCCAGAAGGCGAAGTCCCACAGGGAGAAGGGCAGCGCCGAGCCGACCGCGCTGACCGTGAACAGCACGGCGGCGATCTGCATGACCCGGATACGGCCGATGCGGTCGGCCATGCGGCCGGCGGTCGCGGCGCCGACGGCACAGCCGATCAGGGCGATCGCGATGACCTGCGCCAGCGCCGCGGAGCCGATGTCGTAGCGGTCGCGGATGGCCTCGACGGCGCCGTTGATCACGGAACTGTCGTAGCCGAAGAGGAAGCCGCCCATCGCGGCCGCCGCCGCGATGAAGATGACGTGCCCGAGATGCTCGGGGTGAGCCGTCCTGGCTCCTGACTTGGGTGCCTGCGCTGTGCTGGTCACGTGTACTCCTCGGGCACCGGCAACGCTGCCGGGTGGGGGTCAGCCGCTCCAAGTAGTGATACCTGAAGGTAAAAGCAACGTCGCAGAGACTATGCCTTCAAGTTTCGAAGTCAAGGGGTGAGGGTGTGTGAGCTTTGAGACGCGACTGAGGGCAAAGTGTTCACTTCTTGAAGTAATTGGGGGAGGGAAGCGTCAGCGAAGGCGCTGGCTGATGACCTTGGACACACCGTCGCCCTGCATGGAGACGCCGTACAGCGCGTCGGCGACCTCCATCGTGCGCTTCTGATGCGTGATCACGATCAGCTGCGAGGCCTCCTGCAGCTCCTGCATGATCCGGATCAGCCGCTGGAGGTTGGTGTCGTCGAGGGCCGCCTCGACCTCGTCCATGACGTAGAACGGGCTCGGGCGGGCCTTGAAGATCGACACCAGCAGCGCGACGGCGGTCAGTGACCGCTCACCGCCGGAGAGCAGGCTGAGCCGCTTGACCTTCTTGCCCGGCGGGCGGGCCTCGACGTCGACGCCGGTGGTGAGCATGTTGTCGGGATCGGTCAGGATCAGCCGTCCCTCACCGCCCGGGAACAGCCGGCTGAAGACGCCCTCGAACTCCCGGGCCGTGTCCCGGTAGGCCTCGGTGAAGACCTGCTCGACGCGCTCGTCGACCTCCTTGACGACCTGGAGCAGATCGGCGCGGGTCTTCTTCAGGTCCTCCAGCTGCTCGCTGAGGAACTTGTGCCGTTCCTCCAGCGCGGCGAACTCCTCCAGCGCGAGCGGATTGACCTTGCCGAGCTGCTGGTAGGCGCGCTCGGCGGCCTTGAGGCGCTTCTCCTGCTCGGCGCGCACGAAGGGCCTGGGCTGGTTGCGGGGGTGCTCGGGGTCGTCGGGGAGCTGCTCGCCCTCGGCGGGCGGAGAGGGCGGTACGAGCTGGTGGGGGCCGTACTCGGAGACGAGCCCGGCGGGTTCCACGCCCAGCTCCTCCAGCGCCTTGGTCTCCAGCTGTTCGATCCGCAGCCGCTTCTCGGCGCCGAGCACCTCGCCACGGTGGACGGAGTCGGTCAGCTTGTCGAGCTCGGCCTTGAGGTCGCGGCCCTGGCTCCGGGCTGCGGTGAGCTCCTGCTCCCGGCGGGCCTTGGCGGCCTCGGCGGCGGTGCGCTCCTCGTCGGCCCGGGCGAGGGAGACCTCGACGTGCGCGAGCAGCTGCCGAGCGCCGGAGGCGACGGCTTCCGCGACGGCCGCCTCGTGGCGCAGCCGGGCCCGCCGCTGCTCGGCACGCGCGCGTGCCTCGCGTTCGGCGCGGGCGGCCCGGTCGAGGGAGTCGGCCCGTCCGGCGAGCCCCTTGACCCGTTCCTCGTGCGTACGGACCTGGAGCCGGGCCTCCATCTCGGTCTGCCGCGCGTTGGCGCCGTCGGCGGCGAGACGGTCCCGTACCGACGTGTCGGGCTCCTCCTCGACCGGCATCTCCTCGGCGACGGCGAGCCGTTCAGCCAGTTCCTCGACCTCCTGGAGAGCCTTGTCGAGCGCCTCCTGCGCCCGTGCGGCGGCGGCGACGGAACGCTCCGCCTCGCCCGCCGCGCCCCTTGCCTGGCCCGCGAGCCGCCCGAGCTGCTGGGCCACGGCGGACTTCTCCCGGTCGGCGGCCCGGCGCCGCTCCCCCAGCTCCTCGACCAGCGCGGCACACTCCTTGCGCCGCTCGCCGGCCGCGTGCTGCGCCTCGGTGAGTTCCTCGCAGCGGACGGCCAGCTCTTCGAGTTCGGCGGCGGCCTCGTCCACGGAGGCCTGTACTTCGAGGAGGCTGGGGGCCCCGGCGGAGCCGCCGTGGGCGAAGTGGGCGCCGAGGAGGTCGCCTTCGGCGGTTACGGCGGTGAGGTGGGGGTGGGTGTAGACGAGGTCCTCGGCGTCCTCCAGGGTGCCCACGACGACGATGCCGTGCAGGAGGCGGCGTACGGCGGGCATGAGGTCGTCGGGGCCGCGAACCAAGTCGGCAGCGAAGCGCTCCGCGGGTTGTGCCGCGACAGGAAGTGCCACGTCAGGTCGTGAGGCGTCTGCGGGCTCGCCGTGGCTGGTCGCGCAGTTCCCCGCGCCCCTTGGGTGGGCTGCTGTCCCGGCGTCTTCCGGCGCACCCGCCAGCAGCAGCGACGCCCGGCCCCCGTCCTGCTTGCGCAGCAACCTGATCGCCTCAGCCGCAGCCGACGGTGACGTCACCGCGATCGCGTCCGCCGCCGCCCCGAAAGCCGCCGCCAGCGGCACCTCGTACCCCGGCGTCACCGTCAGCAGCTCCGCGGCCGGACCCAGCAGGCCCGTGAGGCGGTCCTTCGCGCCGAGCAGCGCGCCGGTGCCGTCCTTGCGGCGCAGGCCCAGCGCCAGCGTCTCGTGCCGGGCCTGGGTCGCGGCGCGCCTGCGTTCCACCGCCGTGGCCGCCTCGCGGGCTGCCGTGAGGGCGGCCTCCGCCTCCGCGAGCTGCCGCTTCGCCGCCTCGTGCCGCTCGGCGAGCGCCGCGTCGCCGGCGTCCAGGCCGTCGACCTCGGCCTTCAGCGCCTCGTACTCCTCCTGGGCGGCGACGGCACGCTCCTGCGCCTCGTCCCGTGCGGCGGCCAGTCGGTCGATCTCGGACTGGGCTGCGGCCGCACGCGAGCGGGCCGCGTTGACCTGGCCGTTCAGCCGGGCGAGTCCCTCGCGGCGGTCGGCGATGGCGCGGGCGACGTCCTTCAGGCGGCGCTCTTCGAGGGCGAGCTCGCGCTCCAGTTCGGCGCGGTGGGCGACCGTGTCCTCCAGGGCCCGCTCGGCCGCCTCCAGGGCCGCCTCCAGCTCGGCCTCCTGCTCGCGGATGCGGGCGGCCTCGCGTTCCATGTCCTCGGGGTCGCGGCCCCGGCGTTCCTCCGGCGGCGCGGAGGTCGCGCTCTTCACGCGCGCGTCGGCCAGCGAGATCGTGCCGCGCACCCGCTCGGCGAGCTGGGAGAGCTCGTACCAGGTCTGCTGGGCACGCTGCAGCCGGGGCGTGAGCCGCCGTACCTCGTCCTCCAGGAGCGCCTCGCGCTGCAGGGCTTTCTTCAGCTCCTGCTCGGCGGTTTCCTTGCGTTCCTTCAGCGCGGCCTCGTCGGCGATCTCGGCCTTGAGCGCCTCCCGGAGCCGTACGAGATCGTCGGCGAGGAGGCGCAGGCGGGCGTCGCGCAAGTCGGCCTGGATGACAGCGGCCCTTCTCGCCACCGCCGCCTGGCGGCCCAGTGGCTTGAGCTGCCTGCGCAGTTCGTCCGTCAGGTCCTGCACGCGCGCGAGGTTGGCCTGCATCGCGTCCAGTTTGCGGAGGGCCTTCTCCTTGCGCTTGCGGTGCTTGAGGACGCCCGCGGCCTCCTCGATGAAGGCGCGGCGGCCCATGGGGTCGGCGTGCAGGACGGAGTCGAGCTGGCCCTGGCCGACGATGACATGCATCTCGCGGCCGATGCCGGAGTCGGACAGGAGCTCCTGGATGTCAAGGAGGCGGCAGGTGTCGCCGTTGATCTGGTACTCGCTGCCGCCGTTGCGGAACATGATCCGCGTGATGGTGACCTCGGAGTACTCGATGGGCAGCGCCCCGTCGGAGTTGTCGATGGTCAGCGACACCTCGGCGCGGCCCAGTGGCGGGCGGCCGGTGGTGCCGGCGAAGATGACGTCCTCCATCTTGCCGCCGCGCAGCGACTTGGCGCCCTGCTCGCCCATCACCCAGCTGAGCGCGTCCACGACATTGGACTTGCCCGAGCCGTTCGGGCCGACGACACACGTGATTCCCGGCTCGAACCGGAGTGTGGTCGCCGAGGCGAACGACTTGAACCCACGGAGGGTCAGGGCCTTGAGGTGCACGCCGCTGGACTCTACCTTCCGGGGTTGTCTCGCTCCATGAACGCGCGGTTTCGCCGATGAACGCGCAGGGCACACCAGACGTTAAAGACGGTGAAAGGATGCGCAGGGCAGTAAGCCGGGGGCAAGAAAGAAGGGACGCCGAAGCGTCCCTTGCAACTTCTGACGGCTGGCGGTGCAGCCGTCTGCAACTTAGCGGTTGATAGGGCTGGCCCAACCACTGCGTGCCGTTGTGGAGCGGTGATGCAGTGATCAGGTGAGCGCAGGCTCCGCCTGGTGTGCGTCGATGCTCTCCATGATCCTGTCGTGAGAAGCGGCAGCCTGCAGAGCGTCGTTCTCCGCCTGGATCCGTACGAGCTCGGATTCCAGGTCCTGGACGCGCTGCTGGAGCCGTCGCATCTCGGCGAGGAGTCGAGGGTCGGAGCCGCCGACGTAACCGAGAAGCGCCTTTGCCATGATGGATGGTCCTCCACACTGAGTGACCGACCGATGCGGTGTGGGTCGTGAGGGATTCGCACCCGCGGTTGCTTGGCGGGCCTGGAGTTGTGCTGCCGTTCAGCCACGCCAAACAGCTAAGGTGCGCGGGGCTTTCAGCGTCTCACCAAAAAGTTTGACGGTCAACACGATCACGCCCCGTATTGGCGGGCAACCCGGGGGCGCGCGGCCGGAAAACGGCGGCGCGGCTACTCCTGCGGGCCCTCAGGGCGTGGCGATCATCCTTACGCCCGGAGCCTGCCATCGCAACCGGGTTCTTGGCAACCACCTGGTCATTTCTGCTTGGGGCAGTTGCCGGTGGCAGGTCCCTCCGCTTGCGCCGGGGCCGTTTCACGGAACCGGCTCAGCGGATGGCGAAGCCGTCGTAGCCCCCGCGAGGTGTGTCCCAGATCTCGGTGACACCGTCCACGCGCCCGGGCGTGTCGTCACCCTGGAGCCAGTCCAGCAGCCCCTCGCAGCCCTCCCGCGGGCCCTCGGCGACGACCTGGACCCGGCCGTCGGCCAAATTGAGAGCAAAACCACTCAGGCCGCCGATCTCCAGGGCCTTGGCCCGCGTGAACCAGCGAAAACCCACACCTTGGACGCGTCCACGCACCCAGGCGACCAGCCGTACATCCTCGCTCATGGGTGCAACCTAATGGGCCGATGTCTCTCCGGGCACTTCCTCCTCCAGCGCCATGCGGTACCGTCCACCCCCAATGAATCTCATATGAAACTCACTCCTTCGTGTGAGTTCTGTGAGGACGTTGAGACCGCAGGGACGAGGAAGGCCAGGACATGGGACGCCACCGACGCTCCGCCGCCGGCCGCGCCGCCACGGGCCGCGCCACGGGGGTCACACAGACGGACGGCTCCTACACGCAGAGCCATGACCCCCAGGACTCGTACACGAGCGAGCGCCCCACGATGGGCATCGCGCCGTATCTGAACCCGGAGGCGTACGCCGAGGCCTACGCGAAGAGCGACGCCTATCTCTTCGCCACGGACGACGACTACGACCGGGTCACCGGCACGACCACGTTCCCGGACGACGCCGGATCCACCAGCGGCTCCGCCGCGGGCGCGGCCTTCCACAGCGACGGCTTCTCGCCCGACGCCGGCTCCCGGCGGCCCGCGGGCGGTTCGCGCCGCCGGCGCAGGAAGAAGGCCGCGGCGCCGGTGAAGACCGGCCTGCTCGGCGTCTCCGCGGCGGTCGCGCTGGGTACGGTCGCGGTCGCCGCGGGTGTGGTGCCCGGAATCGACAACTACCAGCTCGGCGGGGGCGGCGCCACGGACAAGGTGCAGTCCGCCGACACCCCGACCAACGCTCCCGTCGAGCAGGGCGGTACGTCCGGCAGCGCCGACAGCCAGGACGACGGTGCCGCGACGAGCCGCGACGCGCAGCGGCCCGCCTCGCCGTCCCCGTCGACCTCCTCGGCCGCGCCGACGAAGACGCCGTCGAAGGAGCCGTCGGCCACACCCAGCGAGAAGCCGAAGGAAACTCCTTCGCGCACGGCCACCAAGGCGCCGCAGAAGCAGAAGACCAGCGCCCCCGTGCACATGTCCGCGCAGGCCGCCGCCGCGGCCGAGGTGCTGCAGCTGGTCAACGAGGAGCGCGCCCAGGTGGGCTGCAGCGCGGTCGCCGCCAACAGCTCGCTCACCGAGCTGGCCCAGGACTTCAGCGAGGACATGGCCGCGCGCGGCTTCTTCGACCACACCGACCCCGACGGGGCGTCTCCGTGGGACCGGGCCGCGAAGGCGGGCATAACCGACCTCGGCGGCGAGAACATAGCCCGCGGCCAGTCCGACGCGGCCGCGGTGATGGAGGCCTGGATGAACAGCCCGGGCCACAAGGCGAACATCCTGAACTGCGACTTCAAGACGCTGGGGGTCGGCGTGCACTTCGGGCCCGGCGGGCCCTGGTGGACGCAGGACTTCGGATACTAGGCACACACAGGGCGAGGGGCTCCCATCCGGTGACCGGGTGGGAGCCCCTCGCCGTACGGCTGCGGTTACGCGGCGACCGCGGCGCGCCCGTGGGCGAACACCTTCGCCGTCTCGGCCACCCGGCGGCCCAGGTGCTCGGCCGTCGCCACGTCGGCCTTGTGGACGGCCTCCGGGCCCTGGTCGGCGTTGGTCTGGGCGGCGGCGCCGGTGAAGACGCCGAGGCGGTTGAGGTCGTGCTCGGAGCCGGCGCTGCTGTTCCAGCCGGGGAGCAGGCCAAGGTTGACCCAGTGCATACCGAGCTGGGCGGCCAGGATCTGGAAGTACTGGAGGGTGTGCAGCTTGTCGCCGCTCTTGGAGGCGGAGTTGGTGAAGCCGGCGGCCAGCTTGTCCGTCCAGGCCTGGTCGGCCCAGCGCTTCGAGGTGGCCTCCGCGAAGACGTGGAAGGCGCCGGACGCGGTGCCCATGTAGGTCGGCGAGCCGAACACGATGGCGTCCGAGCCGTCGAGGATCGCCCACTGCTCCTCGGTGATCTCGTCCACCTTGATCAGGTGCACCTCGGCACCGGCCTCGACGGCACCGGAACGGACGGCCTCGGCGATGACGGCGGTGTGGCCGTAGCCGGAGTGGTAGGCGATGGAGACAACAGGGGTGGTCACGTACGTACTCCTGGAGTGATCAGTAGACGGGCGATACAGAAAGGAAAGCACTAACCTCTGGTTAGTGCAATCTGTCGGTTAGCGCTCCCCTGGAGTACGCTTCAGATATGGACACCACGCAGGAGCGCACGGAGGCGCAGGACCTCCCGTACAACGTGTTCGCCAAGGCCTGCCCCTCGCGCGGCACGCTGGAGCACGTCACGGGCCGCTGGGGCGGACTCACGCTCGGCGCCCTGTACGAGGGCTCACTGCGTTTCAACGAACTGCGCCGCCGCGTCGACGGCGTCAGCGAGAAGATGCTGTCCCAGACACTGCACGCCCTGGAGCGCGACGGCCTGGTGCACCGCGACGCCCAGCCGACCAACCCCCCGCGCGTGGACTACGAGCTGACGCCGCTCGGGCGTGAGGTCGCCGAGCGGCTGCTGAGCCTCATCCACTTCGTGGAGGGGCAGATGGACGAGGTGCTCGCGGCACGTCGGCGTTACGACGAGACGCGCGGCGCCCGCTGACACTTCGGGCAGAAGTAGCTGGACCGGTTCATCCAGGGCCGTCGGCGCATCGGCGTACCGCACCGCTTGCAGGGCAGTCCCTCACGGCCGTACGCGTCGAGCGAGCGGTCGAAGTAGCCCGACTCGCCGTTGACGTTGACGTAGAGGCTGTCGAAGCTCGTGCCGCCCACCGCCAGGGCAGCATTCATCACGTCCCTCACGTGCCCCAGGAGTTCGAGGGTGCGCGGGCGGGTGAAGGTCGCGGTCGGGCGGTCGTAGTGGAGGCGGGTGCGCCAAAGGGCCTCGTCCGCGTAGATGTTGCCGACGCCGCTGATCAACGACTGGTCGAGCAGGGCCCGTTTGATGGTCGTGCGCTTGCGGCGCAGGGCCTGGTGGAAGGCCTCGTCGTCGAAGAGCGGGTCCAGGGGGTCGCGGGCGATGTGCGCGATGACGTCAGGCAGGCCCTCGGGTGTGTCGTCGTGCAACGACAGGCCGCCGAAGGTGCGTTGGTCGACGAAGCGCAGCTCGGTGCCGAGGGCGTCCGCGAAGCGCACCCTGATCCTGAGGTGCCTCTCGTCGGGCGCGGTGTGCGGCTGCACCAGCAGCTGACCGCTCATCCCGAGATGGGCCAGGATCGACTGGTTCGTGTCCTCCAGGGGCAGCCACAGGTACTTGCCGCGGCGGCTCGGCGTGCCGATGCGGTGCCCCTTGAGGCGGTGCGCGAAGTCGTCCGCACCGGCGATGTGCCGCCGCACGGCACGGGGGTGCAGCACCTCGGCGTCGGCGACGGTACGGTGGGCGACCCACCGCTCCAGACCGCGCCGGACGACCTCGACCTCGGGCAACTCGGGCACGACTCTCCTTCGCGGTACCGGTGGCTGGCTGTCCGCAGCGTAGCGCGGCGATCCGCTCAGTCCGCAGGGCCGTCGGACCGTATCCGCCCGTCGGCGGTGAGCCCCCGGGTCAGCAGGGCGTCGGCCTCGTCCGCGCGGCCCTCGTCGCGCAGCACCTCGACGAGATCCCACAGCGCGTGCTCGTCGCCCTGGTCGATGAGCGCGCGCAGCTCATCGACCCTGCCGAGCTTCCTGAACAGCTCGCGCAGGCCGTACGGCGGAGTGTCCTCGGCGGCGGACAGCAACGCGATGGCCCGGTCGGCGTCACCGCGCGCCACGAGCGCCTTGACCAGCGCGTCCGTGAGCCCGAACACGGCCCTCGCCGTGCCCTTCCGGGCGTGCAGCCGCACCGCCTCGTCGAGGTCGCCCTCCTCGATCGCCAGCCTCGCCAGCTCCCCGGCCGCGTAGGCGTCGCCCGCCTCAGCCCGTGCCCGCAGGTCGTCCACCCGGCCGGTGGCACGCAGCAGCTCGGCCAGATCCGAGGCCACGTAGCCGCCGGTGTCGGCGATCGGGGTCAGCACCGCCACCGCCCGGTCGACGTCCCCGCGTTCCCGCAGCAGCCGGGCCGCCTCACGCGCCGCGTCGGCATGTCCCTCCGCCGCGCGCTCCAGCAAGGTGTCGAGGTCGCCGATCTGCGCGAGCAGGTGCGCCAGCGTGAAGTCGAGATCCCCGCTGCCCTGGTCCGCGAACTCCCACAACACCTCCAGCCCCTCCTCCGTACGGCCCTTGTCATGGAGGAGGTCCGCGAGGCACCAGGCGGCGGCGAAGTACCCCTCCTCCGTCAGCTCGTACAGCCGCTCGACGTTCCCCTCCTCCTTGAGCAACTCGGCCAGGAAGAGAATCGCGTCGTCGTATTCGCGTTCATGGAGCATCTCCAGGATGGGGATGGCCCGTTCGTTCTCGTCCTCGTCGTGGAAGAGTTGCGCGAGCCGGTACCAGGACCACAGGTCGTCCGGGTCGAGGTCCTCCAGGAGCAGCGAGATCGCCAGCCGAGGATGCCCGTACTCGATGAGGTGGCCCACCGCGTACTCGTTGCCCGCCTCCGCCAGGTCCAGCAGTTCCTCGAAGTCCCAGCCCGCGAGGATCGTCCGGTACAGGGCCGCGTCGGGGTGGGCGGAGGCGGTGAGGCGGTCCGCCATCTCCTGGGCGCCCTCGGGGTTTCCCGTCCTGCGATACAGCTCGCCCAGCTCCTGCATCGCCGAGGCGGAGCCCCTCTCGACCGCCTTGCGGAACAACGGTACGGCGGCGCCGACCCGCTGCCGGGCAGCTGCGGCCGACGCGGTCCTGACGATGTCGGCGGTGTCCGTCAGGTGCTCCGCGCAGGCTTCCCAGAACGTCTCCGGCGGCGGTACGGCACGCTGGACCCGGCCGGTGTGCTGGACGAGGTAGTCGGCCACCCGGTAACCGTCGGGACGGCCCATCGCCCGGCCGTCGCTCACCGGGACGAGGGCTGAAGTGGCGCCCAGCAGGGGCCGGGTCGCGTAGCTCAGCGCCTCCTCGAACCAGCCGTCCGGGGCGGTCGCCCGCTCGGCGGGGGCGCAGTAACCGGGCACAGCGGCCCGGAGCAGGCCCTCGGGGACCGGGGACCGCACGCCCAGCAGCGTCGCGTCGACGGCGGCGGTCATCAGCGCACGGGCACAGGGGCCGGCGTGCTCCCACCGGTGGACGAGCTGCGGTGCGCCGGCGATGACCTGGGTGAGCCCGAAGTCGCCCGCCTCCAGTGCGGTGCGCAACCGCTCGTCCGACGCGGCGAGCGCGGCCGCGCGTTCCTGTTCGGCCGGGCTGAAGGCGGCGCCGACGTGCACGACGTCCGCGAGTTTGAGCAGCTCGCGCTCGGCGCGATGCCGATCGTCGGCGTCCGCCGGGACGGGGCACGCGGTCCAGGTGTCGTAGTAGTGCGGCCAGAGCGTGCCCACGATCACCACCTGGTGGTGCGGCGCCAGCAGGGCCCGTACCGTCGCGGCGGTCAGCTGGTGCGGACCGGAGACGTGGTTCTGCAGCTCGTCCAGCCAGACCACCAGCCGCCGGGGCGACCGACCGACGAGTTGCTCGATCTGGCCGGCGTCGGCGGGGTGGCACAGCCACCAGTCGGGCAGCAGGGCGTTGACCGCCTCGTACAGCGAACGGGTCTTGCCCACCGAGGAGCCGCCCACCAGGAGCACGAATCCACCGCCGCGCGCGGCCGCCTCGATCAGCGGGCGCGCCCCGTCGCCCTCCCCTGTGTCCAGGTCCCTGGGCACATAGGCGGGCAATGCCGAGTGCTCGGCTCCGGTGACCCGGATGGAACGGTGCACACCTAGGTGCAGCGGGTCGGCGTCCCGGACCCGGACCAGTCCCGGGGCCGACGGCGGCACGGCGCCCGGAGCGGTCCACCCCGCCTCGGGCCCCCGCCCCGGCCCGCCCGAGCCCGTGACGACGGTGACACTGCCGTGAACCTCACCGATCTGGACGCTGTCCCCGGCGACGACCGAGTTCTCCACCCGGTTTCCGTGCGGCCCCGACGCCACAGGTCCTCCTGGTCAGGCGCGGTCCGGGGACCCGATGTGGGCGTCGCCGCCGATCGAGCCGATCTGGATGGCGTCCCCGACGATCACGCTGTTCACGACAGTCTGGGAGCGATCGCCGGTACGTACGGCAGCGGGGGCCCGGGCCAGCAACTCCCGCACATCGGCCGCTAGTTCGCCGTCGGCCAGCAGTGCCTTGCGGACGGCCTTGCGCAGCGCGGCCGTGTTGTCCGGGTCATCCGGGTCCTCGACCACGTCCGCGAGCGCCTCGGGCAGTTCCTCACCGTCCGCGCGGGTGCCGAAGATGCGCTGCGCCAGCCGTCGCCCCAGGGCCACCGTCGCGGTGGCGGCCTCCTCCTGGGTACGAGCCAGCACGGCGACGCCATAGGCGCCTGCCGCCGCGGTGATGTAAGGGGTGATCTCGGCGACCACCTGTACGACGTCTCCGGACACCTTTCCCCCCTCGGGCCGGTGGATGAGCCGTGGATGAGCCGAGCGCCCGCCCCGCGAGGGGACGGGCGCTCGGGTCGCGCTGTTCGGTCAGGCGGAGGCCGACGACGTATCGGCGTCGGCCTCGACGGCATTGGCTGCCGCCTTCTTGGCTCGCTCCTCCGCTGCGGCCTTGATGGCGCGCCATGCGGATTCCGCGGCCTGCTGCTCCGCCTCCTTCTTGCTGCGGCCGGTGCCGGTGCCGTACGAGACGCCTCCGACGCGGGCGGCAGCAGTGAAGGTCTTCTCGTGGTCGGGGCCGGTCTCCGTGACCAGGTACTCGGGGACGCCGAGCCCCTCGGTCGCGGTGAGCTCCTGGAGGCTGGTCTTCCAGTCCAGGCCGGCTCCGAGGTTCGAGGACTTCTCGATCAGGGGGTCGAACAGGCGGTGCACCAGCTCCGCCGCCGAGTCCAGGCCCTGGTCGAGATAGACCGCGCCGATCACCGCTTCCAGGGTGTCGGCAAGGATGGACGCCTTGTCCCGGCCGCCCGTGCCCTCTTCACCGCGGCCGAGCCGGATGAAGGAGCCCAGGTCGAGCCCACGGCCGACCTCCGCCAGCGCACGCGAGTTGACCACCGCGGCCCGCAGCTTGGCCAGCTGGCCTTCGGGCAGGTCGGGGTGGGTGCGATACAGCGTGTCGGTGACGACGAGGCCGAGCACGGAGTCCCCGAGGAACTCCAGCCGCTCGTTCGTCGGCAGACCGCCGTTCTCGTACGCGTACGAGCGGTGCGTCAGCGCACGCACCAGAAGGGCGGACTCGAGCTTGTACCCGAGCCGCCCTTCCAACAGCGTGTGGGACGAGGCCTGGTTGTCCGCCTTCTTCCGGGCGTTTGGGTCCGCCTTGGCGTCATCCGCCTTCTTGGGGGTGGACACAGTGCCTCTCACCAGCCGCTCAGACCTCGAGGACCTGGCGCTTGTTGTAGGTGCCGCACGACGGGCACGCGATGTGCTGCTGCTTGGGCTCGTGGCAGCGCTCGCACGCAACCAGGGTGGGGACCGCAGCCTTCCACTGCGACCGGCGGTGGCGCGTGTTGCTGCGCGACATCTTCCGCTTCGGAACAGCCACGGCTACTTCTCCTGCTTCTCGTCGACGCCCGCTTCGGCGCCGCTCTTCTCGTCCTTATCGCCGGGTTCGAGTGAATCGGCGAGTCCCTGCAGTGCCGCCCAACGAATGTCGACGGCGTCATGGTGGTGGTCCGGGTCGTCCGCAAGGCGTGCACCGCACTCGGCGCACAGACCTGGGCAGTCTTCCTGGCACACCGGCTGCATCGGCAGTGCGAGCACCACCGCATCGCGCAGCACGGGTTCGAGGTCGAACAGGCCGTCCTCGAGAAAGAGCCTGTCCTCGTCGTCCTCGGCGTCGTCGCCGGGTTCCGCACCGTGGTGGTGACGGCCCCGATCATCGGCGTCAGGGTACGAGAACATCTCCTGGAAGTCCGCTTCGACGTCGAGCTGAAGCGGCTCCAGACACCTTACGCACTCCCCCTCGGCCTGTGCACGGGCGGTGCCTGTGACAAGCACCCCTTCCATGACCGACTCCAGCCGGAGTTCGAGCTCCACCGGGGCGCCTTCCGGCACTCCGACGACTCCCTGGATACCGAAGTCCTTGGGAGCGGCGACCTCGCGGGTCAGGCGCTGCAGCGCACCGGGCCGCCGGCCCAGCTCGTGCGTGTCGAACACGAGAGGGTTGCGGTGGTCGAGGCGGGCTGTCACGCCATTCCTGCTTTCGATCTGCTGAGCTCAGGGGGTCACTGCCCTTCGGTGTGCCCGGGCAGCGTTGATCGCGGACGTACGCGCGACCGAAGAGCCAGGATACTGGACCTTTCCCTCACGGCCCAATCCGGTGGTCCCTTACTGGCCGCGCCCCTGCTCGTAGGCCCTCAGCTGCTCGGCACTGATCATGCTGGTGTCGAAGAGGCTGGTCTCGTCGAGGGCGTAGCCCTGGCCCTGGGCGGCCTGCTGCGGCTGCTGCTGGGCCTGCTGGGCCTGCTGCGCCTGCTGGGGGTCGTAGGCGGCCTGCTGGGCGTCGTAGCCCTGGTAGGCGTAGGGATCGGCCTGCTGGTAGCCGTACGCGTCCTGCTGGCCGTAGCCCTGCTGGTAGCCGCCGTAGGGGTCGCTCTGCTGCTGGTAGCCGTATGCCGGCTGCGCGGTCTGCTGGTCGTACCGCTGCTGCTGCTCCGCGGCCTGTTCGGCGGGGGCCGCCGGGGTGTCCCGCTCCGCGAGGGCGGCGAGGTCGGCGAGGTAGTCGGCGTCGCTGGAGTGCTGCACGGTGGAGAGGTCGTCGGCGAGGGCGCCGAGGTCGTCGGTGGCGATTCGGCCGTGCAGCTTCTGGCGGCCACGGCCGACCGCATCCAGGGTCTTGGCGAGGACCGCCTCGAAGGCGCCGAGCTTGGCGTCGACGTACTGGTCGGCGGTGCGGCGCAGGGTCTCCGGGTCGTGGCTGCGCTCGGGGGCGTCCTCGTCCTCGTAGCCCTGCTCGTCGGTGCCGGGGCCGGTGCCGAGGAGCTTCTCGCGGCCGCGGCCGACGGAGCCGAGGGTCTTGGTGAGGACGACCTCGAAGTTGGCGAGCTTGGAGTCGACGTAGTCGTCGGCCTCCGCGCGGATCTCCTCGGCCTCCTTGCGGGCCTCGGCGAGGATGCGGTCGGCCTCGGCCTGGGAGCGGCGGGCGACCTCGGTGTCGGAGATCAGGGAGCCGCGCTCGGCGTGCGCGCCCTGGATGATCCGCTCGGCCTCCTGGCGGGCCTGCTCGACCATCTGCTCGCGGTCGCCGATCAGCTCCTGGGCCTGGGCGAGGGAGCCGGGGAGGGCCTGACGGACCTCTTCCAGCATCGAGAGCAGTTCGGCGCGGTTGACCACGCACGAGGCCGACATGGGCATCGACCGGGCGCCGGAGACCGCGGCCACGATCTCGTCGAGCTTCTTCTGCACGTCCACCTGTGCTCGCCACTCTCTACAGCTGTGTTGGAGACGGACGGGACGACTGTAGCCCCATCAGTCCTTGCGCAGGCGCTGGTTGAGGGCCTCCAGGACGACCGGCGGCACCAGGTGGGAGACGTCGCCGCCCCAGGTGGCGACCTCCTTGACCAGGGAGGAGGAGAGGAAGCTGTAGGTCGGGTTGGTCGGCACGAAGAGCGTCTCCACACCCGACAGGCCGTTGTTCATCTGGGCCATCTGCAGCTCGTAGTCGAAGTCGCTGACCGCGCGCAGGCCCTTGACGATGGCCGGGATCTCACGCTGCTTGCAGTAGTCGACGAGGAGGCCGTGGAAGGCCTCGACCCGGACGTTCGGGTACTCGGCGGTGACCTGGCGGATCAGGTCGATCCGCTCGTCGACCTCGAACAGGCCCCTCTTGGACTTGTTGATCATGACCGCGACGTAGACCTCGTCGTACAGCCTGGAGGCGCGGGAAATGATGTCGAGGTGTCCGTTGGTGATCGGGTCGAACGACCCGGGACATACGGCGCGGCGCACTTGTGATCCCTCGCTCTCCGGTCCGGTCATCGTGCGTCTTCGCACGTAGAGGCGGCGCGACCGTACCAAAACGTTCCCTCGCCGTAGCGACGGGCCCGGATCGCCTCGAAGCCGTCCGGCCACCTGAATTCGCCGCCTCTGGTGCTGCGCTCCACGGTGACGAGCGCCTCGGGCGCGAGCCAGCCCCCCGAGCGGAGTGTGAGCAGAATCTCGCGAAGATCGTGATCTGAGACGCGGTACGGCGGGTCGAGGAAGACGATGTCGTACGGCTCGGCCGGCGGCGGTGCCTGGATGATCTGTTCGGCTTTGCCCGCCCTCACCTCGGCGCCGGGGAGGCCGAGATTCCTGACGTTCTCGCGGACGATGCGGGCCGCGCGGGCATCGGCCTCGACGAGGAGGGTGTGGCCGGCGCCGCGGGAGAGGGCTTCCAGGCCCACGGCGCCTGAACCCGCGTACAGGTCGAGGACCCGCTCGCCGTCCAGGGGGCCGCCCAGGAGGGACTGCCAGGTGGAGAAGAGGCCCTCGCGTGCGCGGTCGGAGGTTGGGCGGGTGCCGGTCCCTGGCGGGACTGCCAGGCGACGTCCGCCGGCTGCGCCGGCGATCACGCGGGTCATCTTCGGTCCTTGTTCGCGGGTGGTTACGGATTCAGTTTGACAGCAGGTCCGTCGTGGTTGCTCGCGCAGTTCCCCGCGCCCCTTACGGGGCGCCGCACTTCACCCCTTTTCCAAGTACTGCTCCCTTTCCTCGTCCAAGAGGGCGTCCAGGGCCGTCCGTAGGCCGGGAAGCTGCGTCAGCTCAGGGTCGGTGGCCACCAGCCTCGCCGCCTCCTCCCGTGCCTCGGCGATGATCTCCTCGTCCTCGATGACCGCGAGAACCCGCAGCGAGGAACGAGCGCCCGACTGCGCCTGCCCCAGGACGTCCCCCTCGCGGCGCTGTTCCAGGTCGATGCGGGAGAGTTCGAAGCCGTCGAGG
Organism: Streptomyces curacoi; assembly: GCF_001513975.1. Lineage (GTDB taxonomy): Bacteria > Actinomycetota > Actinomycetes > Streptomycetales > Streptomycetaceae > Streptomyces > Streptomyces curacoi. Next base: position 69,263 of record NZ_KQ947997.1, on the reverse strand, counting down.
GTGGAGGCGACCGCGTTCAGGCGCTGGCGGGCCGCGCTGGCCTCCGGCATGTCGGTGACCAGGAGACAGAGGCCGGGTGCGGAGCCTCGGCCCACCCGGCCGCGCAGCTGGTGGAGCTGGGAGACGCCGAAGCGGTCGGCGTCCATGATCACCATGGCGGTGGCGTTCGGGACGTTCACGCCGACCTCGATGACCGTCGTGGCGACCAGGACGTCTGTCTCGCCGGCGGCGAAGCGGCGCATGACGGCGTCCTTGTCGTCCGGTGCCATACGGCCGTGCAGGACCTCCACCCCGAGGCCTTGGAGAGGCCCCTTGGCGAGCTGGTCCGCCACGTCGAGGACCGCGAGCGGCGGGCGCTTGTCGGCCTCGTCCTCCGGGGACTTCTTCTTGCCGGCCTTCTTCGGGTCGTCCTCCTCGTCGCCGATGCGGGGGCAGACGACGTACGCCTGATGGCCGTTCTCGACCTCTTCCCGCACCCGTTCCCAGGCGCGGGCGAGGAAGTGGGGCTTGTCCGCGGCCGGGACGACATGGGAGGCGATGGGTGAGCGGCCGGCGGGGAGCTGGTCGAGGACCGAGGTCTCCAGGTCACCGAAGACGGTCATGGCGACCGTGCGGGGGATGGGCGTAGCCGTCATGACGAGCAGGTGGGGCGGCTGCTTGCCCTTGCCGCGCAGGGCGTCGCGCTGTTCGACGCCGAAGCGGTGCTGTTCGTCGACGACGACCAGGCCGAGGTCGTGGAACTGGACCTTGTCCTCGATCAACGCGTGCGTGCCGATCACGATCCCGGCCTCACCGGTGACGAGGTCGAGCAGGGCCTGGCGGCGGGCGGCGGCGCCCATGGACCCGGTCAGCAGGACCACCTTCGTGGCCTGGTCGGCGCCGCCCAGCATTCCGCCCTCGGCGAGTTCGCCCATCATCTCGACGATCGAGCGGTGGTGCTGCTGGGCGAGTACTTCGGTGGGCGCGAGCATGGCGGCCTGACCGCCCGCGTCGACGACGGCGAGCATGGCGCGCAGGGCCACCATCGTCTTTCCGGAGCCCACTTCCCCCTGGAGCAGGCGGTGCATCGGATGCTCCGTCGCCAGGTCGTCGAAGATTTCCTTGGAGACCTTCTGCTGGCCCTCGGTGAGGGTGAAGGGGAGGCGGTCGTCGAAGGCCGCGAGGAGGCCGTTCGGCTGGGGCTTGCGGGCGACCGCGGGGAGCTGGGCGTCGGCGCGGCGGCGGCGGGCGAGGGCCACCTGCAGGACGAAGGCCTCGTCCCACTTGAGGCGCGAGCGGGCGTCCTCGATGTCCGCCTTGGTGTGCGGGCGGTGGATCTTGAGCAGGGCCTCGGGAAGGGAGACCAGGCCGCGGCCCTCGCGGAGGGAGTCCGGGAGCGGATCGACGGCCTCCTGGACACTGGGCAGGACCGTCTGGACCGCCTTGCCGATCTTCCAGGACTCCAGTTTGGCGGTGGCCGGGTAGATGGGGATCAGGGCGCCCGCCCATGTCTCGACGGTTTCCTCCGCGTCACCGCGCAGCAACTCGTACGCCGGATGCGCCAGTTGCAGACGGCGGTTGAAGACGGAGACCTTGCCCGCGAACATCGCGCGTGTGCCCGGCAGCAGCTCCTTGTGCGGCTTGTGAACGCCGTTGCCGAAGAAGACGAGTTGGAGGCGGCCGCTGCCGTCCGTGATCGTGACTTCGAGGCGCTGGCCCTTGCCCCGCGGGGCCTTGGTGGAGGCGAAGGTGTGCAGGCGGGCGTCGGCGACCTGGGCCACGACCGTGACGTGCTCGTCCATGGGGAGGTCGGCGAGGTGGGTGAGCTGGCCGCGCTCCTCGTATCTGCGGGGGTAGTGGTGCAGGAGGTCGCCGACGGTGTGCAGGCCGAGGTGCTCGGCCATCACCTTCGCGGTGGGAGGGCCGAGCACTTTCTTCAGTGGTTGTTCCAGTGCGGGCACGAGATCCATTCCACACCACGGCACTGACAATTGCCGTAGAGGTCGCGGCGGCCGTGCCGGAAACGTCCCGGAAGCCCCTGGTCGGACGGCTCGATCCGGCTCTAGGATGGCGCGCTCCGGCCATCCTTTCCGCGGTCACCGCTTCACCGGGGCCGCCCGACCCCGCGCCGACGCGAACGTCCCCCCACCGGCGCAGCGACGATGGACTCCCAGACCTCACAGCCATCCCAGGCACCTCAGCCTCCCCGCTCACCCCAGACACCTCATACGTTCCAGGTCGACCTGCGTGGTCTGGTGGACCTGCTGTCCCATCACCTCTACTCCAGCCCGAAGGTCTACCTGCGCGAGCTGTTGCAGAACGCCGTCGACGCCATCACCGCCAGGCGCGCCGAGGAGCCGGGCGCGCCCGCCGTGGTGCGGCTGTACGCCGAGTCGGGCGCCCTGCGGGTCGAGGACTCCGGGGTCGGGCTCACCGAGGCGGACGTGCACAGCCTCCTCGCGACCATCGGGCGCAGCTCCAAGCGTGCCGAGGGGCTGCAGGAGGCCCGGTCCGAGTTCCTCGGGCAGTTCGGCATCGGCCTGCTGGCCTGTTTCGTGGTCGCCGAGCGGATCCGCGTCGTCAGCCGCAGCTCCCGTACGCCGGACGCGGCGCCCGTGGAGTGGACGGCGACGGACGACGGTTCGTACACCGTGCGGACGCTGCCGGACGACGCCCGCGCCGAACCGGGCACGACCGTGCACCTGGTGGCGCGGGCCGGGGCCGCCGAGTGGCTGGCCGAGGACCGGGTCCTGGCGCTGGCGCGCGACTTCGGCTCGCTGCTGCCGTACGACGTCCGGGTCGGCGGCGAGGCGGTCACCGACCTGCCCGCGCCCTGGGACCGGCCGTACCAGTCCCCCGCCACCCGGAGGGTGGCCCTGGCCCGGCACTGTCACGACCTGTTCGGCTTCACCCCGCTGGACTCGATCGAGCTGGACGTGCCGCTCGCCGGGATCCGCGGGGTGGCGTACGTCCTGCCCTCGGCGGTCAGCCCGGCCCAGCGAGCCGGTCATCGCGTCCATCTCAAGGGCATGCTGCTGACCGAGCGGGCCGAACAGCTGCTGCCGGACTGGGCGTTCTTCGTGCGGTGCGTGCTCGACACGGACAGCCTGCGGCCCACGGCCTCGCGGGAGTCGCTGTACGAGGACGAGACGCTGGCGGCCGTGCGGGAGGCGCTGGGCGAAAGGATTCGGTCCTGGCTGACGGCTCTGGCGGCCGGTGACCCGGAACGGCTGGCGGCCTTCCTGGCCGTGCATCACCTGGGCGTGAAGTCCCTCGCGCGGCACGACAAGGAGATGCTGCGCACGATGCTGCCGTGGCTGCCGTTCGAGACGACGGACGGACGGCTGTCCCTGGAGGAGTTCGCGCAGCGGCACCCGGTGGTGCACTTCACGCGGACCGTCGAGGAGTACCGGCAGGTCGCGCCGATCGCGTCGGCGCAGGGCGTCGGGGTGATCAACGGCGGTTACACGTACGACAGTGAGCTGGTCGAGGCGCTGCCTTCGGTACGGCCGGGCACCGTGGTCGCCGAACTGGACGCGGACACCGTGACCGCCCACCTGGACTGCGTCGATCCGGCCGAGGAGCTGGCCCTGTCGGGCTTCCTGGCGGCCGCGCGGGCCAAGCTCGACCCGCTGGGCTGTGACGTCGTCCTGCGCGCCTTCCATCCGCTGTCCGTGCCCGCGCTGCACCTCGACGACCGGGCGGCCCGGCACGAGCAGGCCCGTGCGGAGGCGGAGGAGCAGGCCGACGACCTGTGGGCGGGCATCCTCGGCTCGCTGCGCGGCAGCGCCCCCCGCGCGCGGCTCGTGCTCAACCACCTCAGCCCCCTGGTCCGCAGGATCAGCTCCCTGGGTGACCGGGAACTGATCGGCACCGCCACCGAGTCCCTCTACGGCCAGGCCCTGCTGATGGCGCAGCGCCCGCTCAGGCCCGCCGACTCGGCGCTGCTGAACCGGGCCTTCATCGGTCTGCTGGAGTGGGCCACGAACGGCGAGGAGGGCCGCTGATGGGCGAGATCACGGACTTCGACTCACTGCGCCGGGCGATGGCGGAGAACGGCGAGCAGCCGGAGGGTCCCGCCCGCAACGCGCGCGCGGAGCGGCTGCTCGCCGAGGCCGAGAAGCTGAACATCCCGCTCGCCGTGATCGAGGCGCTCGGACACCAGCTGAAGGTCTACAACTACAGCTCGGAGAAGGCGAAGATGTTCGTCCCCTTCGCGCGTCTGCTGCGCATGTGGGACGAGCGGCCCGAGGACTTCGACGAGGACGAGACGCACTCGCTGCACTGGGTCTTCAAGTGGATGTCGTCCGGCATGCTCGACCAGCCGCACATCCCGCTGGCCTCGATCGAGAAGTGGCTCGGTGAGATGGAGCACCGCTACCGGCTCGCCGGGCACTCCGAACGGGCCGTTCGCAGCGCCGAGTTCAGCGTGGCCGCGCATGTCGGGGACGTGGCCCGGGCCGAGCGGGCGTACGCCGCCTGGCTGGCCGCCGACCGGGACAGCATGGCCGACTGCCACGCCTGCGAGCTGCACGGGCAGGGGTGGTGGCAGGCGGAGCGGGGCCGGGACGTGGCGGCGCTGCGGCTGTGGGGGCCGGTCCTGGAGGGCGAGTTCACGTGCGCCCACGAGCCGCACACGGTCCTCGCGTCCTCCCTGGTGCCGCTGCTGCGCCTGGGCCGCGAGGACGAGGCCCGCGCCAACCATCTGCGGGGCTTCAGGCTCGTGCGGGCCATGGAGAGCATGCGCGGGGCGTACGCGGACCACGTGGAGTTCTGCGCGCTGACCGGGAACGAGGCGCGCGGCCTGGAGCTGCTCGCGGAGCGGCCGGCGTACTTCACGGACGACGGGCATCCGCGCAGCAAGCTGGACTTCATGGCGGTGGTGGCCCTGCTCATGGACCGCTTGAGCACGCTCGGGCTGGGTGATCAGCAGGTGCCGGGCCCGGCGGGCCGTGGCTGGACCGCTCGCGAACTCGCCGCCCACGCGCGCGGGGAGGCCCTCGCGCTGGCCGCGCGCTTCGACGAGCGCAACGGCACGGCGCACATCAGCGAGCGGGCACGCGCGCGTATGGCACAGCGGCCACTGGTGGAGCGGCTGCCGCTGGGGGTGCGTACGGCGGTGCGGACGACGACAGTGGCGGCGCCCGCGGCGGCCAGGGCCGGCGTGCCCGAGCACGCGGAGCCCGATCTGTCCACGCTGCTCGCCGAGGCGCGGCGGCTGTCGGACACCCTGCAGCCGAACGCCGTCGAGGCCTGGGCGGCGGTGTCGCGGGCTGCCGAGGGCGTCGAGCTGGACGCCCGCGACCGGGCGGAGATCGCCGACCACCGGGCGATGGACCTGGGCCCCGAGGGCATCGCCCTGTTCGAGCAGGCCGCCGAGCTGTACGCGGAGGCGGGCGACCCCGGGGAGGCCTTGGCGGCACGCGCGCGTGGAGCCTACGTACGCGCTCTCGCGGGCCAGCTCCCCGAGGCCCTCGCGGCGATCACCGACCTGTACGACCGGGTGCTCGCGCTGTACGCCGAGGACGGCACGGAGGTCCGGCAGACGGCGGCCGTGCTGATGAGCCGGGCGCGGATTCTGATGCGCCGGGTGCACGAGGCCGAGGACACGGTGGACCAAGCCGTCCTCGCCGACGCGGAGACCGCCGCCCGTGAGGTGCTCGCGCTCGTCGACGGGCGGGCCGGGGACGACGTGCGGCTGGCCTCCCGGGCCGCGGAGGCGCAGGCGATGCTCGCGGAGCTGGCGGCGCTCGCCGGGGACGTGGAGCGGGCCGCGGAGCTGTTCGCGCGGGCCTCGGCGGCGTTCGTCGGAGCGGGTCTGCCGTGGTTCGCGGTGGAGTACGAGGCCCGGCTGGCCGGGCTCGCGCACCATCTCGGCGACACCGCGGAGGCGGAGCGGGCGCTGCGCGCGGCCCTGGAGCACGGCGGACCGCATCTGGAGGCCCCGGGGCGGGCCCAGCTGCATCTGCAGCTGGCGGAGGTGCTCGGCGGCCGGGGGCTGCCCGAGGAGGCCGCCGAACACGCCCTTCAGGCGGCGCACTGGGCCGACGAGGCGGGCGAGAGCCGCACGCTGGGCGCCTGGGCGCGGCACCAGCTCGGCGGGGTCCTGCTGCGGCAGGGGCGGTTCGCGGAGGCCGCCGAGGTGCTGGAGTCGGCGCTGCCCGACCTGAGCGCCGAGACGCACGGCGAGGGCCTGGTCGTCCAGACGCAGTGGTGGCTCGGCGACTGCCTGAGCGAGCTCGGCGAACACCGCGCCGCGGCGGAACGCCGGCTGCAGGCGGCCGAGACCGCCCGGCACTGGCCCGAGCAGCACGACCACGCCACGCTCGCCCATCTCGCCGCCGAGTCCCTCGGCCACGCGGGGCTCCTCTCCGAGGCCGACGAGGCCTACACGCGCGCGGGCACCCTGTGGCGCGACCTCGGCAACGTCCACGGCCTCGTCCGCTCCCTGCGCGCCCGGGCGTGGCTGGCGCTGCGCGTGGCGGACCGGGACGACAGGGCGTCGGAGCTGATGGCCGACGCGGTCGGGGAGTGCGCGGCGGCGCTGGCGGCGGCGCACGACGAGGAGGCGCGAGACCGGCTCACCGCCGAACTCGGTCAGACCCATCGCCAGTTCGGCGACCTGCTCGCCCGTTCCGCCGCCGAGGACGCCGAGGACGAGTCGATCCGGGCCGCGCTGGAGGCGGCCCTGACCCAGGTGACCCGGGCCGTCGAGGTGTTCGCCTCCCTCGGCGACGAGGCCCTGCACAGCCGCACCGGCGCCGAACTCGCCGCGGGCTGGCTGGAGGCCGACCTGGGCCGTCCGGCACAGGCCGCGGCACGCGCGCGTGCGGTGCTGGCGGCGTACGAAGGCTCCGGCGAGAACGCCGAGGCGGCCGAGGAGCGCCGGGCGGAAGCCGGGCAGATGCTTCAGGTGGTGGAGGAACGGGACCCGCGCTAGCCCCCCCGCCGGGCTCGGCAAGGCGCTCACTCCACGCCGATGAGCAGCAGTGCCCCTTGCCGCCCGCCCCGGTACACCACCGTGTCGACGGCGAGGTAGGCCTCACGCACGCGTGCCTCCAGGTGCTCGGCGATCGCCTCGGGCGCCTCGTCGCCGAGGACGAGGGTGACGAGTTCGCCGCCGGCCGAGAGCATGCGGTCGAGGACGGTCTCGGCGGTGGCCGTGACGTCCGAGCCGATCACGGCCACGTCGCCGTCGATGAGGCCGAGGACGTCGCCGGCCTGGCAGATGCCGGCCATGGTCCAGGACTGGCGCTCGGCGACGGCGACCTCGGCGTACCGGGTGGCACCGGCCGCCGAGGTCATCGACACCACGTCCTCGTCGAAGCGGCGCTCCGGCTCGTGCACGGCGAGCGCCGCGATGCCCTGGACCGCCGAGCGGGTCGGGATCAGCGCGACACGGATGCCCTCCGTGCGGACCTGCTCGGCCGCCGCGGCCGCGGTGTGGCGCAGCTCGGCGTCGTTGGGCAGCAGCACGACCTCGCGCGCGTGGGCGCGCCGTACCGCCTCCACGAGCTCGCCGCTCGCGGGCGGCTCCCCGGGACGGGCGAGGACGGTGGTGGCACCGGCCTCGGTGTACAGCCCGGCCAGGCCCTCACCGGGCACGACGGCGACCACGGCACGCTGGGCCCGCTCCGGGGCCGGCCGCTCACCCCCCGTGGTGTGCACGTCGCCGGCCCCGAAGTGGGTGATCCGGATCCGGTACGGCCGTCCGGCCTCGACGCCGGCTTCCACGGCGGCACCGGCGTCGTCGACGTGCACGTGCACGTTCCACAGCCCGTCGCCCCCGACCACGACCAGCGAGTCCCCGAGGGTGTCGAGCCGCTCCCGCAGCCGCGCCACGGCCGCGTCGTCGGCCTCCAGGAGGTAGATCACCTCGAACGCGGGGCCGCCCGCCTGCAGGACGTCAGCGCACTCCTCGGCGGCGGCGAGGGGGGCGCTGTCACCAGCGGCAGCGGCGGGGTGCGGAGCGCCCTCCACGCGCGCGTGCACCCCGGAGACCGCGGCGACCGTCTCCCCCGTGAACGTCTCCACCAGCGCACCCAGCACCGCCACCAGTCCGCGTCCGCCGGCGTCGACCACCCCCGCGCGCTCCAGGACCGCCAGCTGCCCGGGCGTCGCGGCCAGCGCCGCACGCGCCCCCTCGTAGGCCGCCCGGGCGACCGCCCCGCAGTCGTCGCCCTCGGCCCCACCGGCCGCGTCCGCGGCGGCCGAGGCGACCGTGAGGACGGTGCCCTCGACGGGGTGGGCCACGGCCTGGCGGGCGGAGTCGGCCGCGTGCCGCAGGGCGAGACGGAGACCGGGACCATCGGTGTGAGCCGTCTCACCGTCGGTGGCGAGCACCTGCGCCATGCCGCGCAGCAGCTGGGCGAGGATCGTCCCGGAGTTCCCCCGGGCGCCGATCAGGGCCCCGTGCGCCATCGCGCGGACGGCGTCCGCGAGGGTGGGCCTGCCCACGTCGTACGCGGTGAACACGGCCTCCACCGCCGCGACCGCCGACTCCACCGTCAGATACAGGTTCGTGCCGGTGTCCCCGTCGGCCACGGGATAGACGTTGATCGCGTCGATCTCCTCACGCGCGCGACCGAGCGACTCCAGCGCGAGGCCGCACCAGGTGCGCACCGCGAGAGCATCGAAGAATGTCTGCGGCACCTGCGCCACCTGCGCCTCCCTGAGCTGCTGGACGTGGCACGCAGCGTAGACCCAGGGCCGGTGCGCACCGGAAGAGGGCCGGGAGCGGGCCCCTGAGCAGCCATGGTAGTTTCGTTCTGCTGGCGCAGCCGTTGTATGCTGCTCCGGTTGCCCGATCCACATCGGGCCGTTCCCCTGGCACCGCCACTCAGATCTCTGATCCTAGATCTTGATCCCGGCATGCCGGGATTAACCGTAAGTGCATCTGAAGTCTTTGGAGTGACCCGTGGCTGCCAACTGCGACGTCTGCGGCAAGGGGCCGGGCTTCGGCAACAACATCTCGCACTCGCACCGCCGTACGTCCCGCCGCTGGAACCCGAACATCCAGCGTGTGCGTACCGTGGTCGGCGGGACGCCGAAGCGCGTGAACGCCTGCACCTCGTGCATCAAGGCCGGCAAGGTCTCGCGCTGACGCTCAGCTGAGCGCGCGGCCACTGCTGGTTCGCCGCACGAAGCCGGTCCACCTCTGGTGGACCGGCTTTTTGCTGTGCCCATGAAATTGCTGTGCCCATGGAACCAACCGAAAATTGCTGTGCCCATGGAACCAACCGAGCCCAGGATCAGGGCGTCCTGAACCGCCACCCGTGATCCACCGGCCCGATCCCCCCGCCGAGCGCGAACCCAGCCTTGATCGCCCCGGTGACGTACTCCTTGGCCGCCGCCACCGCCTCCGGCACCGACAGTCCCTTCGCCAGCCCCGAAGCGACCGCGGAGGCGAGTGTGCACCCCGTCCCGTGGGTGTGCCGGTTGTCGTGCCGAGGCGCCCGCAGCCAGTGCTCCTCGGAGCCGTCCGTGAGCAGATCGACGGCGTCGCCGGGCAGATGACCGCCCTTGATCAGCACCCACCGCGGCCCGTACGCCAGAACGGCCGCCGCGGCCTCCCTCAGCTGCTCCTCCGCCTCGACGCGGACGCCCGTCAACTGCGCCACCTCGTCCAGGTTCGGCGTCGCCACGGTCGCCACCGGCAGCAGCTTCGTACGCACCGAATCGAGCGCGGAAGCCGCGAGCAGCGAATCGCCGTGCTTGGAGACCCCCACCGGGTCGATCACCGCCGGCGCGTCCGTCGCCCCGATCAACTCGGCCACCGTCTCGACCAGTTCGGCCGACGCGAGCATCCCCGTCTTGACCGCCTGTACGCCGATGTCGTCGACGACACTGCGGTACTGCGCCCGCACGGCCTCCACCGGGAGTTCCCAGGCGCCCTGCACGCCAAGGGAGTTCTGGGCCGTGACCGCGGTGATCACGCTCATGCCGTGCACGCCGAGCGCGAGCATCGTCTTCAGGTCGGCCTGGATGCCCGCACCCCCGCCGGAGTCGGAGCCCGCCACCGTAAGGACGTTGGGAATCATGACTCGATGTCCCCGCCGAAGTGGTCCCAGCCGCCCTTGCTGGTCCAGGGCGCCCCGTCCACCGTCACCTGGGGCAGCGCCGAGGGGTTGAGCACCTCGCCGATGACCTTCCAGCGGGCCGGGAGCTTCACGTCCGGCGGGAAGGTCGCCACGATCGCGTGGTCCTCTCCCCCGGTCAGCACCCACTGCATGGGGTCGACGCCGACGGCCTGCCCGATGTCGTTCATCTGGGTCGGGATGTCGATCGCGCCGGACCGGATGTCGATACGGACCTTGCTGGCCTCGGCGATGTGCCCGAGGTCGGCGATCAGCCCGTCGCTCACGTCGCACATGGCGGTCGCGCCCAGCGCTGCGGCGGCCGGACCCGCGTGATACGGCGGCTCGGGACGCCGGTGCGCCTCCACGAAGGCGCGCGGCGAGCGGAAACCGCGCGAGAGCACGGCGTATCCGGCCGCGGACCAGCCCAGCCAGCCGGTCACCGCGACGAGGTCGCCGGGCTGCGCGCCGGCCCGCGTCACGGGCTCCTGGTTGCGCAGATCGCCGAGCGCGGTGATCGACACCATGATCGAGTCGCCTCGTACGACGTCTCCGCCGACCACCGACGCGCCCGCGACCTGGCACTCGTCGCGCAGGCCGTCCATCAGCTCGCTGGGCCAGGTCACCGGGAGTTCGGCCGGCACGACCAGGCCGAGCAGCAGGGCGGTCGGTACGGCGCCCATGGCGGCGATGTCCGCGAGGTTCTGCGCGGCGGCCTTGCGGCCGACGTCGTAGGCCGTGGACCAGTCGCGCCGGAAGTGCCGTCCCTCCAGCAGGATGTCGGTGCTGGCGACCACCCTGCGGTCGGGCGCGGCCACCACCGCGGCGTCGTCGCCGGGGCCGACCCGGACCGCCGGGGTGGTGGTGAGACGGGAGGTGAGCTCCCTGATGAGCCCGAACTCACCGAGCTCACCAACAGTGCCCTTCATTTCCCTTACGCCCCTTCTGTCCCTGTCCGCACCCGGTCGCGCGTCCCTACGGTCCTCGTTACGGTCGAGGTGTACGTCAACTTCTGTCGTGCCTGCACCCCGGCGCGCAAGCCCCGGTCCCCGTAGGTCTCCCCGCGGCGAGCGGCGACGCGATACCGTGGCGTTCCTTTTCCCCACATGATCCTCGTGGCCGCCCTGGAGGTTCCGTGGTACAGGCGTACATCCTGATCCAGACGGAGGTCGGCAAGGCGTCGACCGTCGCTGAGACGATCAGCAAGATCCCTGGAGTCATCCAGGCCGAGGACGTGACGGGACCGTACGACGTCATCGTGCGCGCCCAGGCCGACACGGTCGACGACCTGGGGCGCATGGTGGTCGCGAAGGTCCAGCAAGTGGACGGCATCACCCGCACTCTGACCTGCCCGGTCGTACATCTGTAGCCCCCGTCTACCCTTGGCCGGTGAACTCTTTCCGTCACCGGCACATTTCTGTCATCGGGCTTCCCGCGCTCGTCCTGCTGATCACAGCCGCGGGCTGCTCATCAGCAGACGGCAACGCGTCCGCGGCGGTTCCCAGCCCCGACGCGAAGACCACGAAGCTGTGCCAGAGCCTGGACGAGGTGCTGCCGGCCAAGGTGGACGGTGAGAGCCGGGAGGATCCCTCGCCCGCGTCCGCGCTGACGGCGGGCTGGGGGGACTCGGCGATCATACTGCGGTGCGGTGTGCCCCGGCCGCCGAAGATGATCGATCCGAAGGTGGCCGAGGGCCGTGACCCGGACGCGGTGGCCGGTGGCGTGGAAGGCGTCCGGTGGCTGATGGAGAAGCAGGACGGCGGTGGGTACCGGTTCACGACCGCGAGCCGTCGCGCGTATGTCGAGGTCACCGTGGAGAAGGGCCCGGACAACTCGGGTGTGCTGATCGACCTGGCCCCGGCCATCAAGAAGGCGATCCCCGAGGGGATCGCCAATCTGAAGGTCACACCTGCTACCTGAGCCCGGTGGACCGCCGCAACGCCGCCTGGATCAGCTTGTCGACCAGGTCCGGGTAGCTGATCCCGCTCGCCTGCCACATCTGCGGATACATCGAGATCGGCGTGAAACCGGGCATCGTGTTGATCTCGTTGATCACGAACTCGCCCTCCTCCGTGAGGAAGAAGTCCGCGCGCACCAGGCCCTCGCACGAGGCCGCCTCGAAGGCGTCCACCGCCAGGCGCTGCACCTCGGCCGTCTCCTCCGGCGTCAGGGGCGCCGGCACGATCCCGGGCGTCGAGTCGATGTACTTGGCCTCGAAGTCGTAGTACGCGTGGGCGTCCGGCGGCGGGATCTCGGCGGGGGCGGAGGCACGCGGGCCGTCCTCGAACTCAAGCACCCCGCACTCGATCTCACGGCCGCGCAGCGCCGTCTCGACGAGGATCTTCGGGTCGTGCCGCTGGGCCTCGGCGATGGCGTCGTCCAGGCCGGACAGGTCGTCGACCTTGGTGATGCCGATCGACGAGCCCGCGCGCGCGGGCTTCACGAAGAGCGGCCAGCCATGGTCGCCGGCGAGGTCGATGATCTTCTTGCGGGCGGCGGACTCGTCCCGCTCCCACTCACGCGGCCGGATCACCACGTACGGGCCCACCTTCAGCCCGAACGAGGTGAACACCCGCTTCATGTACTCCTTGTCCTGGCCGACGGCCGAGGCGAGCACGCCCGAACCCACGTACGGCACGCCGGAGAGCTCCAGGAGGCCCTGGAGGGTGCCGTCCTCGCCGTACGGGCCGTGGAGCACCGGAAACACCACGTCGATCTCACCGAGGGCCTTGGGCACCGATCCGGGCTCGCTGTAGACGACTTCGCGGTTGGCCGGGTCCACGGAGAGCACCACGCCGCCCTCGCCGGAGTCGGCGAGATCCTCGACCTCGGGCGTACGGCGATCGGTGATCGCCATCCGTTCCGGTTCGTCGGCCGTGAGCACCCAGCGGCCTTCGCGCGTGATGCCGATCGGCAGGACGTCGTACTTCGTCCGGTCGATCGCACGCAGTACGGCGCCGGCGGTCACCATGGAGATCCCGTGCTCGGAGCTGCGACCGCCGAACACGACGGCCACACGCGGCTTGCGGGGCGGCTGGTCAGGGCTCTGGGGGAGGTTCTCGGTGCTCATATCGCGTTGAGCGTACCCGCCCGTAGGGTCCCAGTCAGCGTCCGGAGGGTGCGTTCGCTCAGCGTCGCTCCGGCTTCGCGCTACGCGACATCAGCTCCTTCAGCGCGACCACCGGCGGCTTGCCCTCGTGCACGATCCCGACGACCGTCTCCGTGATGGGCATGTCGACGCCGTGCCTGCGGGCCAGATCCAGCACGGACTCACAGGACTTGACGCCCTCGGCGGTCTGCTTGGTGACCGCGATGGTCTCCTCCAGGGTCATGCCCTTGCCGAGGTTGGTGCCGAAGGTGTGGTTGCGGGACAGCGGCGAGGAGCAGGTCGCCACCAGGTCGCCCAGGCCCGCCAGTCCGGAGAAGGTCAGCGGGTTGGCGCCCAGCACGACACCCAGCCGGGCGGTCTCGGCGAGCCCGCGCGTGATGAGCGAGCCCTTGGCATTGTCGCCGAGCCCCATGCCGTCCGCGATGCCGACGGCGAGGCCGATGACGTTCTTCACGGCACCGCCCAGCTCGCAGCCGACGACGTCCGTCTCGGTGTACGGCCGGAAGTACGGCGTATGGCAGGCGGACTGGAGCCGCTGGGCGACGGACTCGTCCGTGCAGGCGACCACCGCGGCGGCCGGCATGCGGGCTGCGATCTCGCGGGCGAGGTTGGGCCCGGTGACCACGGCGATCCGGTCCTGGCCGACCTTGGCGACATCCTCGATGACCTCGCTCATCCGCATCGCGGAGCCGAGTTCGACGCCCTTCATCAGCGAGACGAGGACGGTGCCGGGCGTGAGCAGCGGCGTCCATTCGGCGAGGTTGCCGCGCAGCGTCTGGGAGGGGATGGCGAGCACGGTGAAGTCGGCGTCGTGCAGGGCCTCGGCGGCGTCCGGCGTGGCCCGCAGGTTCTCCGGGAGCTCCACACCGGGGAGGTAGTCGGGGTTCGTACGCGTGGAGTTGACCGCTTCCGCGAGTTCGGCGCGGCGCGCCCAGAGGGTCACCTCGCAGCCGGCGTCGGCGAGGACCATGCCGAAGGCGGTGCCCCACGACCCGGTGCCCATGACGGCCGCCTTGACGGGGTTGCTCACGTGCCCTGCCCCTCTTCCTGCTCGGCCTTCTGCTGTGTCTGCGTCTGCGTCTGCCGGTTCTGCGCCGCGGTCCTGCGCCGCTGCTCGATGCGCTCCCGGCGCGGGTCGTACGGCGTCTCGGGCGCCTTCTCGCCGCGGATCTCCTCCAGCTGGCGGGTGATGGCGGCCATGATGACCTCGGTCGCCTCCTTGAGGAGCTCCGGGGTCATCTCCTTGTCGTAGAAGCGCGAGAGGTCCACGGGCGGGCCCGCGAGCACCCGGTGGGTCTTGCGCGGAAGGAGGTTGGGCTTCTTGGCGTAGGGCGGCAGCAATTCGTTGGCGCCCCACTGGGCGACCGGGATCACCGGGCACTTGGTCTGCAGGGCGACGCGTGCGGCGCCGGTCTTGCCGGTCATGGGCCACTGGTCCGGGTCGCGCGTGAGGGTTCCCTCGGGGTAGAACGCGACGCACTCGCCCCGCTCCACGGCGGCGATCGCGGCCCGGAAGGCGCTCAGCGCGTCCGTGGTCTCCCGGTAGACGGGGATCTGCCCGGTGCCGCGCATCGCGGCGCCGACGAATCCCTTCTTGAAAAGCCCGCTCTTCGCCAGGAATCGCGGAACCCGGCCGGTGTTGTACTGAAAGTGCGCGTATGCGAAGGGATCGATGTGCGAATTGTGGTTCACCGCGGTGATAAATCCGCCCTCGGCCGGAATGTGCTCCATTCCACGCCAGTCCCGCTTGATCAGAACCACCAGCGGCGGTTTGCAGAGCACCGCGGCGAAGCGATACCAGAAGCCGATTCTGCGGCGGGGCACGCGGACACCTTCCTCTAGGGATCAAGGACATCGGGCCGGGGGGCCGCACAAGTGTCGCCCCAGGCCGCCGGTCTGTCGAGAACACCGTACGCCTCGCCGCCGTAACTGCCGGATGCCCATGGTGACGCCTGAGTGAGAATGGCCGCGACTAGAGAGGGACGAAACGCTGGTGCAGTGGACCTTGGTCATACCCCTGAAGCCCTTGGCGCGGGCGAAGAGCAGGCTCTCGGACACCGCCGCGGACGGGCTGCGCCCCGGCCTGGCCCTCGCGTTCGCCCAGGACACGGTGGCGGCGGCGCTGGCCTGTGCGGCGGTGAAGGATGTGGCGGTCGTCACGGACGACACCCTGGCCGGCCGCGAGCTGGGCGCACTTGGCGCCCACATCGTCGCCGACGAGCCGGGCGGCGGCCTGAACGCGGCGCTGGCGCACGCGGCGGCGGTCGTACGGTCGTCCCGCCCGGACAGTGCCGTGGCGGCCCTGAACGCCGATCTCCCCGCCCTGCGCCCGCTGGAATTGGCCCGGGTCCTGGACTCGGCGGCGGAATTCCCCCGCGCTTTTCTCTCCGACGCCGCGGCAATCGGCACGACCTTGCTGGCCGCCGCTCCCGGCCGGGAATTGCGTCCGGCATTCGGCGCGGATTCCCGGGCTCGTCATGGCGCCTCGGGGGCGGTGGAGCTCCGTCTCGACGAGGTGGACTCCGTACGCCAGGACGTGGACACCGGCGATGACCTGCGCGCGGCCCTGGCCCTGGGGGTGGGCCCCCGTACGGCGGCGATGGCGGCACGGCTACTGATCGAGGGCAAGTGACCGACGCGCCCCGAAGGGGCCCGGGGCTGTACCGATATGCGGCCCCGCCGCGCGGGCAGGACCAGCCACGACGGCCCGCGCCCGGCAGTGAGCCGAAAGCCCCTCAGCGCGCCCTCTCGCCCGGCGGACATTAGGCTGGCCGCCATGCAGGCCACCGCTTACACCTACGACGCCGACACCCGCAGCGGCAGCGTGCTGCTGGACGACGGCACCCCCGTCCCCTTCGACGCCCCGGCGTTCGACGCGGGCGGCCTGAGGCTGCTGCGCCCCGGCCAGCGGGTGCGCATCGAGACGGAGGGCGAGGGCGAGTCCAGGCGCATCACGCTGGTGACGCTGCAGACCTTCTGAACTGCGCCGATCCCCGAACACGCCGCGGGCCGGGCTCCCTACGGAGTCCGGCCCGGC
The DNA here is from genome assembly GCF_001513975.1 of Streptomyces curacoi. Taxonomy (GTDB): domain Bacteria; phylum Actinomycetota; class Actinomycetes; order Streptomycetales; family Streptomycetaceae; genus Streptomyces; species Streptomyces curacoi. The sequence continues at coordinate 53,062 of NZ_KQ947997.1, read as the reverse complement.
GCGTGAGTGCCCTGTGCGGTCCTACCTGCTGCGGGTGCTGGTCCTCTTGGCGGTGGACTTGCGCGCCGTCGACTTCTTGGCGGGCGCCTTCTTGGCGGGCGCCTTCTTCGCCGGGGCCTTCTTGGCCGTCGCCTTCTTCGCGGTGGTCTTCTTCGCCGCGGTGGTCTTGGCGGCCGTCGTGGTCTTCTTGGCGGGCGCCTTCTTCGCCGTGGTCTTCTTGGCGGTGGCGGCCTTCTTCGCCGTCGGCGCCGCCTTCTTCGCCGTCGTCTTCTTCGCGGCCGCCTTGGTGGTCTTCTTCGCGGCGGCCTTCTTGACCGTAGCCGCGGCACCACCGGTCAGGCTGCCCTTGGGCGCCTTCTTGACGGCGACCTCGCCGCCCCGCGGGAGCTTCTTCGAGCCGCTCACCAGGTCCTTGAAGCCCTGACCCGCGCGGAAACGCGGAACGGAGGTCTTCTTGACCCGAACCCGCTCGCCCGTCTGGGGGTTACGGGCGTAACGAGCCGGACGGTCGACCTTCTCGAACGAACCGAAGCCGGTGACCGAGACCCGCTCACCGGCGACGACCGCGCGGACGATGGCGTCCAGTACATGGTCGACAGCATCGGCGGCCTGCTGGCGGCCGCCCATCTTGTCGGCAATCGCTTCTACGAGCTGCGCCTTGTTCACGTCTTCCCCTTCGGAGACATCGCCAGAACGAAAGTGTTCAAGCTTTTTCGCACGTTAGGCAGATATATACCGCAAATCAAACACGAAACGGGCTAATCACCCTTGTGCCGCAACGGACTCGGCGATCTCGAAGGTGTTCAGCGTTCCTCTTCGGGGAATCGCCCCGCGTCGAGGTCCGCGATGAACCGCTCCAGACGCCTTGTCGCTTCGGCGACGTCGTGCTTGGCCGCGGCCGTAATGACCAGCAGCTTCCGGGTCAGCGCCATCCGTACGCCCTCCGGGACTTGCAGTGCGCGCACCCTTGCGTGCGCTTCCTTGAGTTGGTCCGCGACTGCCGCATAGAGCTCGAGTTGGCCGTCGTGTTCCATGCACAGATTGTGCCATCTGGGGCGAGTTGTCGCCTGCTCGGGGTCGCAACTCGGGCCGCAAACGGCCTTGTGGGCTCACCTGGCAGCCACCGCTACAAGGCTCGCGTACCCCAACAACACCCCGTTTAACGTGGGAAGTTGGGTTCGGCCGCGAGCGGGGCAGGGCCGTTCGGGTGCAGACATGGCAGTACCCCCGATCGGAGCTGATCGGGGGTACTGCGCGGGTGTTTTGGTGGCCGAAAGTGGCCTTGTGCGGAAGCTTCGGTTCGGCTCGGAAAGCGCTTCGGCCCGAACCGGAAGACTCTTCGGCTCAGATCTGGAGCGTGCGCGGCTTGAACGACGGCCGCTTCGCCTCGTACGCGGCGATGTCGGCCTCGTTCTGCAGGGTGATCGAGATGTCGTCGAGGCCGTTCAGCAGCCGCCAGCGGGAGTTCTCGTCCAGCTCGAAGGAGGCGGTGATGCCCTCGGCCCGCACCTCACGAGCCTCAAGGTCCACAGTGACCTCAGCGGTCGCGTCCTTCTCGACGAGCTCCCACAGCGCGTCCACGATCTTCTGCTCCAGAACCACCGTGAGCAGGCCGTTCTTGAGCGAGTTGCCGCGGAAGATGTCCGCGAAGCGCGAGGAGATGACGGCCTTGAAGCCGTAGTTCTGCAGCGCCCACACGGCGTGCTCACGGGAGGAACCGGTGCCGAAGTCGGGACCGGCGACCAGCACTGTGGCGCCCTGCCGCTCGGGGCGGTTGAGCACGAACTCCGGGTCCTTGCGCCAGGCCTCGAACAGCCCGTCCTCGAACCCGTCCCGGGTCACCTTCTTGAGCCAGTGAGCAGGGATGATCTGGTCGGTGTCGACGTTGGAGCGGCGCAGCGGGACGGCCCGGCCGGTGTGCGTGGTGAATGCTTCCATGACTTCTCAGACTCCAGCGGGCGTACGGGTCTCGGCGTCGGACAGGTCGGCCGGGGAGGCCAGGTGGCCCAGGACCGCGGTGGCCGCCGCGACCTGCGGCGACACCAGGTGCGTACGACCGCCCTTGCCCTGCCGGCCCTCGAAGTTGCGGTTGGAGGTGGACGCGGAGCGCTCGCCGGGGGCGAGCTGGTCCGGGTTCATGCCCAGGCACATCGAGCAGCCCGCGTGCCGCCACTCGGCGCCGGCCTCCTTGAAGACGACGTCCAGGCCCTCGGAGACGGCCTGCAGACCGACCCGCGCGGAGCCCGGCACGACCAGCATCCGTACGCCGTCGGCGACTTTGCGGCCCTTCAGCAGCTCGGCGGCGGCGCGCAGGTCCTCGATGCGGCCGTTGGTGCAGGAACCTACGAAGACGGTGTCCACCTTGATGGAGCGCAGCGACTGGCCGGCCTCCAACCCCATGTATTCCAGGGCCTTTTCGGCGGCGAGGCGCTCCGAAGCGTCTTCGTACGAAGCCGGGTCGGGGACGGACGCCGAAAGCGGAGCGCCCTGGCCCGGGTTGGTGCCCCAGGTGACGAACGGCGACAGCTCGGCGGCCTCGATGACCACCTCGGCGTCGAACTCGGCGTCCTCGTCCGTTTTCAGCGTCTTCCAGTACGCGACCGCGGCGTCCCAGTCCTCGCCCTCGGGCGCGTGCGGGCGGCCCTTGAGGTACTCGAAGGTGGTCTCGTCGGGGGCGATCATGCCCGCGCGGGCGCCGGCCTCGATCGACATGTTGCAGATGGTCATCCGGGCCTCCATCGAGAGCTTCTCGATGGCCTCGCCGCGGTACTCCAGGACATAGCCCTGGCCGCCGCCCGTACCGATCTTGGCGATGATCGCCAGGATCAGGTCCTTGGCGGTGACGCCCTCGGGCAGTTCGCCGTTGACGGTGATGGCCATGGTCTTCGGGCGGGCCATGGGCAGCGTCTGGGTGGCCAGCACGTGCTCCACCTGGGAGGTGCCGATGCCGAACGCCAGACCGCCGAAGGCGCCGTGCGTGGAGGTGTGCGAGTCACCGCAGACGACGGTCATGCCCGGCTGGGTCAGCCCGAGCTGCGGACCCACCACATGCACGACACCCTGCTCGACGTCGCCCAGCGGGTGCAGGCGCACCCCGAACTCGGCGGCGTTCTTGCGCAGCGTCTCCAGCTGGATCCGGGAGACCGGGTCGGCGATGGGCTTGTCGATGTCGAGGGTCGGGGTGTTGTGGTCCTCGGTGGCGATGGTCAGGTCGAGCCGGCGCACCCTGCGACCGCTCTTGCGGAGGCCGTCGAAGGCCTGCGGGCTGGTCACCTCGTGCAGCAGGTGGAGATCGATGAAGAGGAGGTCGGGCTCGCCCTCGGCGCGCCGGACGACATGGTCGTCCCAGACCTTCTCCGCGAGTGTCCTACCCATCGCTTTCCCTCCGGCCGGCATACGGTCCACCGGCCCAACTAGAGATCTTGAGAAGGCGGCCACCGCCCTCTTTCATTGGCTCGTTCGCCTCCGGGGCGCTCTCAGCCGGTGTCGAGAGGTCGACCGTGCTCAGCCCTTCGGGCCTCCGCGCGCTCGACCTCTCGACACCGGCGCGCCCCTTCGGCTCACTCGGTGCCCCCGCTTCCGGGCGTCCGCCGCCAGGCCCGTTCAGGTTTACGGGCCGCTCTGCCTTCGTTCTTCCAGAGTGGCGTGTTCCACGGAAAATTGAACTTGCGTTTCACAGAGTGAGACGCGAGTATCGTTTCATGGACAACAGTAGCGGCGTCGGCGTTCTGGACAAGGCAGCCCTTGTCCTGAGCGCCCTGGAGTCCGGTCCGGCCACCCTCGCGGGGCTCGTCTCAGCCACCGGACTGGCACGACCCACGGCCCATCGACTGGCCGTGGCCCTTGAGCACCACCGCATGGTGGCGCGTGACATGCAGGGCCGTTTCATTCTCGGCCCTCGCCTCGCGGAGCTGGCCGCGGCGGCCGGTGAGGACCGTCTCCTCGCCACGGCCGGCCCGGTCCTCACCCACCTCCGTGACGTCACGGGCGAGAGTGCACAGCTCTACCGCCGCCAGGGCGACATGCGCATCTGCGTCGCCGCGGCCGAGCGTCTGTCCGGCCTGCGGGACACGGTCCCGGTCGGCTCGACGCTCACGATGAAGGCGGGTTCCTCGGCCCAGATCCTCATGGCCTGGGAGGAACCGGAGCGCCTGCACCGCGGCCTGCAGGGCGCCCGCTTCACGGCCACCGCGCTCTCGGGCGTACGACGCCGTGGCTGGGCCCAGTCGATCGGCGAGCGCGAGCCGGGTGTCGCGTCCGTCTCCGCGCCCGTACGCGGCCCGTCGAACCGCGTGGTGGCCGCCGTGTCGGTCTCCGGCCCCATCGAGCGCCTCACCCGCCACCCGGGCCGTATGCACGCCCAGGCGGTCATCGACGCCGCGGCCCGCCTCTCCGAGGCCCTGCGCCGCTCCGGCTGACCTCCGGAGACATCGGACACATCGACGAGGGGACCTGCCTCAACGCCGCGGCAGGCCCCCTCGTTCCCCCGATCCCCCCGGTCACCCGGCCTCTTCGGCCACCCCTGCCGCCGACCGGTGCGCGAACCGGTCCCTCGCGTAGCGGCCCCGCCTCTCGACGGGCACCTGCCCGTGCGCCGCGGCGAGCCCGAACGCCGGCATGTCCGCGTAGACCGACTCGTACGCCCCCTCCGGCACGACGTAGGCCTCGTGCCAGATCCCCACGTGCCCGCGCGTCTTCCCCGCCCGCTCCTTGCGGTTGATGATCCCCCACACCCGGTGGTGGAACATGTCGGGCGCCGTCGCGTACGCGTAGAGCTTCTCCTTGGACTCCCAGTACTGGACGACGTAGTACGTCCGCGGCGACGCCGTCAGCAGCACGCGCCCCAGCAGCCCCCGGTCGCCGTCCCGCGCAAGCTCCCCCAGCATGCGGAACATCGACAGCGCGACCGGCAGCCACTGGTGCGCCGCCCAGAAGTGGTTGATCCGCATCCCGATGAGCAGGACCACCACATCGCCCTCGGCGTCCGCGGTCGTACGACCCAGCACCGGTTCAGCGAACATGGCGACCCCCTGGCTCCCACACGGGATAGCGGCACTATCCTTCTGGTCGATGCTTGGATAGTGGCACTGTCCAACGAAGGGCGCAAGAGATGCGACTGGCGGAGCTCAGCGAGCGCAGCGGGGTGCCGATCGCGACGATCAAGTACTACCTGCGTGAAGGCCTGTTGACGCCCGGCCGCCAGATCAACGCCCGCACCGCCGAGTACGACGAGGACCATCTGCGCCGGCTGCGCCTGGTCCGCGCGATGATCCAGGTCGGCCGGGTGCCGGTGGCGACGGTCCGGGAGGTGCTCGGGCACGTCGACGACGACTCCCTCCCCCGCACGATCCGGCTGGGCGCGGCGCTATGGGCCTTGCCACAGGTCCCCGAGCCGGACGAGGAGGACGAGTACGTCCGGGGCGCGCACGAGGTGGCGGATCAACTGCTGGAGTCCCTGGGCTGGTCGAACGCGCAGGCACTGGTCACCATCTCGCCCTCCTACCGTTCGCTGGTGGTGGCGATGGCCGCGCTCCGGCGGCTCGGTTACGACTGGGACCCTCAACTGCTGCTGGCGTACGCGCGATTGATGCACGGGGCGGCCGTCCTGGACCTGGACTTCGTGGAGACCCATGCGTCGGAGGCCGAGAAGGTCGAGACGGCGGTCCTGGGGGCGATCCTCGTCGAGCCGATGCTGCAGGCCCTGCACCGGCTCGCACAGGAGGAGGAGTCGGCACGGCGGTACGGCTTCGGCGATCAGGAATGACGGCGACCGGGAACGACGAAGGCCCTCCACCGAAGTGGAGGGCCTTCCCTGTGCGTACCCCCGACCGGATTCGAACCGGCGCTACCGCCTTGAGAGGGCGGCGTGCTAGGCCGCTACACAACGGGGGCGTGGACTCTACGTTTCCGCAGGTCCGAGCTGGTCTACCTGGACTCGAACCAAGACTAACTGAACCAGAATCAGTCGTGCTGCCAATTACACCATAGACCAATGTGGTTTAGACCAGCAGTACCCCCGACCGGATTCGAACCGGCGCTACCGCCTTGAGAGGGCGGCGTGCTAGGCCGCTACACAACGGGGGCCCTAGCGATCCCGAGAAGATCGGAATCAGTACCCCCGACCGGATTCGAACCGGCGCTACTGCCTTGAGAGGGCAGCGTGCTAGGCCGCTACACAACGGGGGCTTTGCAGATGAGCTCTGCGAGCTGGCCTACCTGGACTCGAACCAAGACTAACTGAACCAGAATCAGTCGTGCTGCCAATTACACCATAGGCCACTGGAACGCAAGCCCCGGAGGGGGATCTTGTTCTAGTTCGCTCCCCCGGGTTTCCGGCCTTTCGGCCCGCTCCCCGGCGGCGCAGGAAGAACATTACCCGAAGGTGGACGGGGCTCCAAAACGAGTATCCGAGCCGAGGAGCGCGGGGAGTTCGGCGAGCGAGGCGATCCGGTGCGGTCCGCCGTTCGCCAGGACGAGTGCGTCATCGCTGGTGTACACGCCGTCACGGTTGATCCAGACCGACAGCAGCCCGGCGTCCGCGGCGCCGCGCCCGTCGATCTCCGGGTGATCGCCGACGTACGCGACGTGGTGCGGGGCGAGGTCCAGGGCGGCGCAGGCGGCGTGGAAGGCGCCGGCGTCCGGCTTGGAGACGCCGAGCTCGGCCGCGCACAGGATGGCCTCGAAGCGCTCGTGGACGCCGAGCGCGCGGAGCTTGCGGTCCTGGACATGGATGCTGGAGTTGGACAGCACCGCGTGCCGGTGGCTGGCGGCGAGGGCGTCCAGGACGGGCAGGACGTCCGGGAAGAGGTTCCAGACGGTCTCGTAGTGCGCGACGTATCGCTGGAACCACGCGTCGGCCTCGGCGTCGCTCAGTTCCTCGCCCAGGAACACCCGTACCCGGTCCCGGCGCTGCCCCTCGAAGGACACCTCACCCGCCGAGAACCGCGCCCACTGCATGTCGGTGATCTCCCGCCAGCGGACGATGGCCTGCTCGACGCTGTCGTACGCGTCCAGCAGGCCCTCGGCCACCAGGTGCAGACGCATGCCGGCGCGGTCGGCACCCGTGTAGTCGAAGAGGGTGTCGTCCACGTCCCAGACCACAGCTTTGATCGGCATGACACCGACGGTACTGCCGGACGGCTGGGGGTTCGGGGGTTGTCCGCCGAAAAGCGCGGCGTCGAGGACGCGGCGGCCGTCGCCCCAGTGGCCGTCCCAGGCGGCGCGGACGGCGGCGCGCTTCGTGCTGCGGGCCGCCAGGGGGTCATCGTCGTCGGGCCGCCCGGTGTGGGGCCGGTCCGTGCCTGGGGCGGGCCGATGCCGCCCGAAGGATGAGCTGAGCGCGGTGGTCGCGGCACCGGTCACGAGGGAGCGGGCGCTGAGGGCGGGCTGGGTGCCGCCCTGGACGAAGTCCGGGTTTGCGGCGAGGACTTGGCCGCCCGCGACGGCTTCGAGCCGGCCGGGCAGCCCGGCGACCGTGGTGGGCTCGGTGCCGGGCTCGGCGTCGACGCGGATCACCTTCCAGGGCTCCGCCGGTGTCCTGGGTCAGCACGCTCCAGCCAGTCGGAATCGTGACGGTGGAGCGGTGCGGCCCAGCTGCCGCGAAGGGGCAGCTCAGGTTGCGGGTGCTGGAGCTGGGTGGAGGGCGGGTGCCGCAGCGTGGTGGGACCGACGAGCGAAAGACCGACCCAGAGCCATGACCGGGCGAGCACCTGCGCAAGGCGTACGTGGCTCCCGGTGTCGTGCTGGAGTACATGGTGGCCGGCGCGATCATGGTCATCGTGGTGCTGGAGATCTTCGACGAGAGCCACTGCCTGGTGGACGAGAACGACGCCTGAGGACACACGAAGGGCGGCGCCCGAACCGGACGCCGCCCCGCTGTGCACGTGCTAGGCGGCCAGCTTCGCCAGTGCCGCGTCGATCCGGGCCAGGGTCTTCTCCTTGCCCAGGACCTCCAGGGACTCGAAGAGGGGCAGACCGACCGTGCGGCCGGTGACGGCGACGCGGACCGGGGCCTGGGCCTTGCCGAGCTTCAGGCCGTGGGCCTCGCCCGCCGCCAGGACGGCGTCCTTCAGGGAGTCCGGGGACGTCCAGTCGGCCGCCTCCAGCTTCTCGCGGGCGGTGCGCAGGAGGGCGTCGGAGCCCTCCTTCATGGCCTTCATCCAGCTGGCCTCGTCCTCCACCGGCTCCGGCAGGAACAGGAAGTCGACGTTGTCCGTGATCTCCGACAGGACCTTGAGGCGGGTCTGCGCGTGCGGGGCGATCGCCTGCCACTTCACCTCGTCGAAGGCCTCCGGGGCCCACGGGGCGAACGGGGCCTGGAGCCACGGGCGGCAGCGCTCCGTGAAGTCCTTCACATCGAGCAGGCGGATGTGGTCGCCGTTGATCGACTCGCACTTCTTCAGGTCGAAGCGGGCCGGGTTGGGGTTGACGTCCGCGATGTCGAAGGCCGCGACCATCTCGTCCATCGTGAAGATGTCCTGGTCGGCGGAGAGCGACCAGCCGAGCAGGGAGAGGTAGTTGAGCAGGCCCTCGGGGAGGAAGCCGCGCTCGCGGTAGAGGTTCAGCGAGGACTGCGGGTCACGCTTGGAGAGCTTCTTGTTGCCCTCGCCCATCACGTACGGCAGGTGGCCGAACTCGGGGATGCCCTTGGCGATGCCCAGCTCCATCAGCGCCTTGTACAGGGCGATCTGACGGGGCGTCGAGGAGAGCAGGTCCTCGCCGCGCAGGACGTGGGTGATCTCCATCAGGGCGTCGTCGACCGGGTTGACGAGGGTGTAGAGCGGGGCGCCGTTGGCGCGGACGATGCCGTAGTCCGGGACGTTCTCCGGCGTGAACGTCAGCTCGCCGCGGACCAGGTCCGTGAAGGTGATCGTCTCGTCGGGCATGCGGAAGCGGACGATCGGCTCGCGGCCCTGGGCCTTGTACTCCTCGACCTGCGCCTCGCTCAGCTCGCGGCAGTGGCCGTCGTAGCCCGAGGGCTTGCCGGCGGCGCGGGCGGCCTCGCGGCGGGTGTCCAGCTCCTCCTGGGAGCAGTAGCAGTGGTAGGCGTAGCCGCCGTCGAGCAGCTTCTGCGCGACCTCCTTGTAGAGGTCCATGCGCTGCGACTGGCGGTACGGCGCGTGCGGGCCGCCGACCTCGGGGCCCTCGTCCCAGTCGAAGCCGAGCCAGCGCATCGAGTCGAGCAGCTGGTTGTAGGACTCCTCCGAGTCGCGGGCCGCGTCGGTGTCCTCGATGCGGAAGACCAGGGTGCCCTGGTGGTGCCGGGCGAACGCCCAGTTGAACAGGGCGGTGCGGACCAGACCCACATGCGGGTTACCGGTGGGCGAGGGGCAGAAACGTACGCGGACGGGTGCGCTAGCCACGCTTGACAACCTTGTTGGTGAGAGTGCCGATGCCTTCGATGGTGACGGCGACCTCGTCGCCGACGTTGAGGGGGCCGACCCCTGCCGGGGTGCCCGTGAGGATCACGTCGCCGGGGAGCAGCGTCATGGCCTCGGAGATGTTGACGATCAGGTCCTCGATCGGGTGGATCATCTCGCTGGTGCGGCCGAGCTGGCGCTGTTCGCCGTTGACCGTGAGCTGGATGGTCAGGTCGGACGCGGTCTCCAGGGCCAGGTCCGTCTCCACCCAGGGGCCCAGCGGGCAGGACGTGTCGAAGCCCTTCGCCCGTGCCCACTGCTTTTCGCGCTTCTGGACGTCGCGGGCGGTGATGTCGTTGGCGCAGGTGTAGCCGAAGATCACGTCCTTGACGCGCTCGCGCGGGACCTCACGGCACATACGGCCGATGACGACGGCCAGTTCGGCCTCGTGGTGGAGGTCCTCGGAGAAGGACGGGTACTGGATCTCGTCACCGGGTCCGATCACCGCGGTGGACGGCTTGAAGAAGGCGAACGGGGCGTCCGGCACCTCGTTGCCGAGTTCGCGCGCGTGCTCGGCGTAGTTGCGGCCGAAGGCCACGACCTTGTTGGGGAGCACCGGCGGCAGCAGCCTGACCTTGCTCAGCGGCACCTTCGTACCGGAGAGCTCGAAGTCCGCGAACGGGATGCCCTTGATGATGTCGAGGACGAGCTCGTCCGGCTTGTCACCCTCGACCGCGCCGAAGGCGACGTTCCCGTCGATGGAGAATCTGGCGATGCGCACGGGATCCTTGCGCCCCTCACTGAGATCTGGTGTGCGTGTCGGTGGACCAACCGGCCCGCGAGCCGACGCTGGACGCTCCAGGCTAACCGGTCGGGCGGCTTGATCATCGGTCGGCGTGGCGAGCGGCCGGCCGGAGCCGTGGCCCGCGGCGAGTGGCCGGAAATCGATTGTCGTGATCCGGTCATCCACATAGGCTCTTCACGAAATCGACCACGGATCATCGGATTGACCGCCGATTGCCGGGTCCAGAAGCGAGGGGGATCTCATGAAAGCATCGCGCAAGGTCCTGTCCGCGGCTATCGCCATTCCCGCCGCGGCCGTAGCCGTGCTGGGGATGGCGCCCATGGCGCACGCCGAGGCGCGAGCCACGTGCCCGGACTGGGAGAAGGACTGCGCCGTCTTCTACTACAACAGCAACAAGCAGGGCTCGCGCACCGCTTTCACGCATGACGGTGTGTCCAACCTCGCCGGCTACACGTTCCTGTCGTCCGGTGCCGGCAAGGGCCTGCCCGTGAAGAACAACGCGGCCTCGTTCTGGAACGCGAGCGTCGACAGCATCGCCACGGTCTTCTATCACAGCAACTACGACGGCGCCTGCGACACGTTCGCGCCGCTCGCGGACACCGACCGGCTTGCCAAGACGTACAACGAGAACGCCTCGTTCGACTTCGACCGGCGTGGCGACAACTGCTACAAGTGGGACTAGGACGCCACCCGTAGAAAACGGCACATGACCCCGTGCAGGGCCATCCGGTCCTGTGCGGGGCTCCGCCGTATCCGGGAAATCCAGGGTCATGTTTTCCCCAGAGACGTTTGGACTCATGAGACGTTTGGCGCGTTTGGCGATCCCCGCCCTCTCCCTGTCGCTGCTGGTCGGCTGCGCCTCGCAGGAGGCGTCCGGCCCGAGCCCCGCCAGGACCTCCGCCGCCGCCCCCGAGCCGAGCCCGGACCCCTCGTCACCTGGGACGTCGCCGGGGAGGTACGACTACACGTTCCGGCTGCCCATCGCCGAGTACAGCTACACCGATGCCGAGTACGAGGTGATCCGCTCGGCGGAACAGGTACTGGCCCGTGACTGCATGAAAGGCTTCGGTCTGACCTACCGGCCGCCGGAGAGTTCCGCTCCCGTGGCGGCGCAGGATCGCCGGTACGGGATAACGGACCTGGACAGCGCGCGGCGCTACGGATACCGGATGCCGCCGCTGCCGGCCGCACCGAAAGCGAAGCTCACCAAGGACCAGATCACGGTCCTCTACGGAAAAAGGTCCCTGGAGAACGGCGCGGACGACCGGGCGAAGCTGGAGTACCGGGGGAAGGAAGTGCCGGACAACGGCTGCCTGGGGAAAGCGATCCTCGACTTCCGCAAACCGTATGAATACCGGGAGGGATCCGCGGCGGCGAGCCGTATCGCCGGGGACAGCTACGAGGCCTCGCTTTCGGCGCCGAAGGTCCAGGCCGCGTTCAAGGAATGGTCCACCTGCATGAAGCAGAAGGGGTACGACTACCCCTCTCCGGTGGACGCGATCCAGTCGCCGTCCTTCCTCAAGGGAAAGGTCTCGGCCAAAGAAAGAGAAACAGCGGCGGCCGACGTCGCGTGCAAGCGGAGCACCGGCCTTCTGGAAACGTGGTTCGAGACCGAGTCGGCGATCCAGAAAGACATGATCAAGAAAGATGTGACGCTGCTCCGCAAGCTCGACGAGCTGCATGGGAAAAAGCTGAGGGCGGCCAGAAAAATACTCGCCGAGGCATAAGCCGCACGAAGACGAGGCTCCCTGGCCGGCCAGGGAGCCTCACCGACTACTCCGCGACGGCCGACGCGCCGACCGGGACCTCCACCAGGACCGTGCGCCGCGGGTTGGCGGTCTGCGCGGGGAGGTCGACGGAGTGCTCCGGACGCTCCGGGGTCTGCAGTTCGTCGGCGTCGTCGAGGTGCGCCAGCGTCGTGCGCCGCGGGTTGGCTATCGTGCGGAACATCATCGTCGTCTTCACGGTTGTACTGAGCCCTGTCGTGACAAGGCGCCGGGGCGGGCCCTGGGGGCCTGCGTCCGGGCGCGGGTTGGCAGAAACTTCCCTCTTGTAAAGCGTCAGGCTAAACATGCGATTCCCCCGGGAAGCCGTGAAGACCCCTAGATCCGCATGTGAGTTTGCTCACGGATCCGCGGGCAAATCGGTCAATTCAGGCCCGCGATCCACCCCATCGAAACGGACATTGCCCACCTGAACCCATCATTCCGCTCCTGATCATGGCGACTGGGACACCTACCCCACCCGAGCGGCTCGCGGGCATAAGTCCGTTATGGTCGAGATTGGTTTCTACGGCAGGTAACCTCGCACTCACGCCGTGTCATGTATGTCACGGCTCGACCTACGGGCCTTGTTGGAGATCCTGCACTGTGCTGGAATTCCACGGACCGCCGCAGGATCGAGCCGGCGCACAGGGGGCGCACCGAGCGCCTAGTGGCGGCGAGAAGGGGGAGCCAGCGCCGGTCACCCAAGACCACCGGAGAGCGTGTTCAGGACGCTCTCTACTACGCCGACACCCGTCCTTCCGTTCACGCGGAGGGGCGCCTGGTCCAGAGGTTGCGACGCTAGTGCAGGGACGTTTCAAGAGGGATGGCAGCGCTTCGGCGGAGCCGGAGCACGGCGGGACCGACCGAGGTCCCTCGCCCCAGCACGCCCAGAACCCGGGCCCGGCCCCGTCCGTCGAAGGCGGTGAGCGCCCCGGGCGCCCCGCCGTGTCGGCGTCCTCGGGGGCGGCGAACCCCTCCGCGCCATCCGCGAAGAAGCCGCCGAAGGGCTCGCCGGGCCCCGGCTCGCGAATAGCCCTGCGCAACTGGCGTATCTCCACCCGTCTGGTGGCGCTGCTGACACTCCCCGTGGTCGCGGCCACCTCGCTGGGTGCCCTGCGCATCAGCGACAACATGGACGACATCCAGCAGCTCGACAACATGAAGCTGCTGACGGACATGACCAAGCGGGCCACCGAGCTCGCCGCGGCGCTCCAGGAGGAGCGCGACCAGTCCGCCGGCCCCCTCGCACACGGCGCCAGGGCGACCGACTACACGGTCAAGGGCTACCGGGACAAGACCGACCGGGCCATGACCAGCTTCATCGAGGCCTCCGAGGAGATCGACGACAACAGCAAGGACGGCAACCTCAAGGGCGTCCGCGACAACCTCGTCCAGCTCGTCGGCGACCTGGGCGGCATCGCGAAGATCCGCAACAGCGCCTACGAGGCCCAGGAGAACTCCACCCAGACCGTGGAGGCCTACCACCGCCTGATCACCAACCTGCTGGGCCTCTCCCAGGACATGGCGGAGGCCACCAGCAACCCGGAGATGATCCAGAGCACCCGTGCCCTGGCGGCCTTCTCCAACGCCAAGGAGTACGCGTCGATCCAGCGTGCCGTCCTCGCGGCGGCGCTGCCCGCGAACGACGACACCGTCGGCGATCTCTCCGAGAACGACCGGCTGTACGCCGAGTCGGCCCTGACGAGCCAGCGGTCCGAGATCAAGGCCTTCCGCAACATCTACGGCACGCAGCGCGCCGCCGACCTGCTGAAGTCGATCGAGCAGAACAACCCGACGATCACGGCCAGCGACAAGTACGCCAACCGTGCGCTCGGCAACCCGAACGCCCTCAACGACCTGGAGAAGCGTTCCTACAAGGACTGGGTGGACGACAGCACCACCAAGATCCAGCAGATGCGGGCCATCGAGACCACGCTGCTGGAGGACATGGAGCAGAAGGCCCGCGAGCTGCGCAACGAGTCGGAGCGCGAGGCGATCATCTCCGGTGCGCTGATCCTGCTCGTGCTCGGTGTCTCGCTGGTCGGCGCGTTCGTCGTGGCCCGGTCCATGATCCGCTCGCTGCGCCGCCTGGAGGAGACCGCCACCAAGGTCGCCCAGGACCGGCTGCCCGAGCTGGTCAAGCAGCTGTCGGAGTCCGACCCGCAGGACGTCGACACCTCCGTCGAGTCCGTCGGTGTGCACTCCCGGGACGAGATCGGCCAGGTGGCCGCGGCCTTCGACGACGTGCACCGCGAGGCGGTCCGCCTCGCCGCCGAGCAGGCCCTGCTGCGGGGCAACGTCAACGCGATGTTCACCAACCTCTCGCGCCGCTCCCAGGGCCTCATCCAGCGTCAGCTGTCGCTCATCTCCGAACTGGAGTCCCGCGAGGCCGACCCGGACCAGCTGTCCTCGCTGTTCAAGCTCGACCACCTCGCGACGCGTATGCGCCGTAACGGTGAGAACCTCCTCGTCCTCGCGGGTGAGGAGCCCGGCCGCCGCTGGACCCGCCCGGTCCCGCTGGTCGACGTGCTCCGCGCCGCCGCGTCCGAGGTGGAGCAGTACGAGCGCATCGAGCTGTCCTCCGTGCCGACCACCGAGGTCGCCGGCCGCGTGGTCAACGACCTCGTGCACCTGCTCGCCGAGCTGCTGGAGAACGCGACCTCGTTCTCCTCCCCGCAGACCAAGGTCAAGGTCACCGGTCACGCGCTGCCCGACGGCCGCGTGCTGATCGAGATCCACGACACCGGCATCGGCCTCTCCCCCGAGGACCTCGCCGCGATCAACGAGCGGCTCGCCTCGCCGCCCACCGTGGACGTCTCCGTCTCCCGCCGCATGGGTCTGTTCGTGGTCGGCCGGCTGTCGCAGCGCCACGGCATCCGCATCCAGCTGCGCCCCTCCGACTCCGGTGGTACGACCGCGCTGGTCATGCTCCCCGTCGACGTCGCCCAGGGCGGCAAGAAGCCCGCTCCGGGCAAGCCCGGTCCGAACGGTCCCGGTTCCTCCGGTGGTCCCGCCGCCGCGCAGGCCGCCGCCGGTGCGGCCGCCGCCCGGCGCCAGGCCCAGGCCGGTGGCGGCTCCCTCGGCGCGGGTGCGCCGGGTGGTGCGCTCGGTGCCGGTGCGGGCTCCGGTGGCCGGCTCGGTGCCGGTCAGGGGCCGCGGGCCGCGCTGCCGGGCCGGGACGGCGGTGGCCTTCCGGGCGGGCCGGGTGCGCCGCGTGGACCGCAGGGTCCGGGCGCCCCGTCGCAGGGCCGGGGTGCTCCCGCCGGTGCCAGTGCCGGGTTCGGTGGCCAGGCTCCGGGTGCTCCGCAGGGTCTGCAGGCCGCGGGTACCGGTCAGGACGCCTTCGGCTCGGGCCAGGACCCCTTCGGCGGCACCCATGGCGCCTCCTCCGGCCGCGATCAGTCCCGGTCGGCTGGTCCTTCGGCGCCGCAGTCCGAGCAGGGCCGTCGGGGCCGCCAGCCGCAGCTGCCGCCGCGCGGTGGCGCGCGTGCCGAGCTGCCGGGCGGCAACCAGCCCTCCCGCCCCAGCTGGAGCGACGAGAACGCGCAGCCGCCGGTGCCGCGCGCCTCGCTCGACGCCCCGCGCGGGCACGACGAGGACCCCGCGCAGACCTCCCGGATGCCGCGGATCGACGACCGCCAGGGCCCCGGCTCCACCTCGGAGTTCGCCCGTCCGGACTTCGACGCCCCGGCGCCCGGTGCCTACAACCCGCAGAGCACCGGCCAGTTCGCCCGTCCCGATGAGAGCGGCCCGCAGAACACCGGCCAGTTCGTCCGCTCGGACGTCTTCGGCACCCCGGGCGGGGAGAACAACTCGTCGCAGACGGGCCAGTTCGCCGCCCCGCAGGGCTACGACAGCAGCTCGACCGGGCAGCACTCCCTGCCCGGCCACCAGAGCCCCGAGTCCACCGTTCAGTTCGACCGGTCCCAGGTCAACGGCACGTACGGCGGCGGTTCCGGCTACGGCGCCGGGCAGCCCCCGGTGGCGCCCCGGCCCCAGCAGCGGCCCGCCCGGCAGGAGCCCGAGGCCCTGCCGCCCGCGACGGGTCCCGGTGACGGTCGTACCCCGCTGTACGACACGCTGGAGACCAACTGGTTCCACGGCGGCCCGCAGGGACGTCAGCCCGGCGCGGGCGACTCGGCTCCGGCCGCCGCCCCGCAGCAGGAGCCGCAGGCTCCCGCGGAGCGGCCGCAGCCGTCCTCCGCTCCCCAGCGGACCGCATCGACCGGCTGGCGCAGCTCGCCGAACGACGACCTCGTCCGGCAGGCGGAGCGCGTACGGCAGCCGGCCGCGGGCGGAGTCACCACCTCCGGCCTGCCGCGCCGGGTGCCCAGGGCGAACCTCGTCCCGGGTACGGCTCAGCAGCAACAGCACCAAACCGGTCCGCAGGTCTCGCGTGCGCCTGACGACGTACGTGGCCGGCTGACCAATCTCCGTCGGGGTATCGCGCAGGGTCGCCAGGCTGGTACTGGTACCGGTCAGACCGGCAGCTTCCCGAGCCCCACTCACCAGCAGGAGCGTTAGTTGAGCCAGATGAGCCAGGCAGCACAGAACCTCAACTGGTTGATCACCAACTTCGTGGACAACACCCCCGGGGTGTCCCACACCGTCGTCGTCTCCGCCGACGGTCTTCTGCTGGCGATGTCGGAGGGCTTCCCGCGCGACCGTGCCGACCAGCTGGCGGCCGTCGCGTCGGGTCTGACCTCACTGACGGCCGGAGCCTCCCGAATCTTCGAGGGCGGCACGGTGGCGCAGACCGTCGTCGAGATGGAACGGGGTTTTCTCTTCCTCATGTCCGTCTCGGACGGTTCGTCGCTCGCCGTCCTGGCCCACCCCGAATGCGACATCGGCCTCGTCGGCTACGAGATGGCGCTGCTGGTCGACCGCGCGGGCGCGGTACTCACGCCCGACCTGCGCGCCGAGCTCCAAGGCAGTCTGCTCCACTGATCACCGCCTGATCCACCCGTCTCACCAAATCACCGTCCGGCCGCCACAATCCCCTTACTGGCCCTCACCCGACGGCTTGACTGACCAACTTGCTGTCCCCGCCCGGAGGATCCATGACCCCGCCCACCGCCTCTCATGATCCGTACGCGGAGCCGTACGAGGATGAGGGCGACCAGCCGCTGGTACGGCCGTACGCGATGACCGGCGGCCGGACCCGGCCGCGCTACCAGCTGGCCATCGAGGCCCTGATCAGCACCACGGCCGACCCGGCAGCGCTCATGGGGCTCCTCCCGGAGCACCAGCGCATCTGCCATCTGTGCCGTGAGGTGAAGTCGGTCGCCGAGGTCTCCGCGCTGCTGTCCATGCCGCTGGGCGTGGCCAGGATCCTGGTCGCGGACCTCGCGGAGGCCGGCCTGGTCGCCATTCACCAGCCGGGTGGCGACGAGAACAACGGCGGCGCTCCGGATGTGACGCTGCTCGAAAGGGTGCTCAGTGGACTTCGCAAGCTCTGAACCGGGCCGTTCGACCACCTCCGCCAAGATAGTGGTGGCGGGTGGCTTCGGCGTGGGCAAGACCACGTTCGTGGGCGCCGTCTCGGAGATCAACCCGCTGCGCACGGAGGCCGTGATGACGTCCGCGAGCGCGGGCATCGACGACCTCACGCACACCGGGGACAAGACCACCACCACGGTCGCCATGGACTTCGGCCGTATCACCCTGGACCAGGACCTGATCCTGTACCTCTTCGGTACACCCGGCCAGGACCGCTTCTGGTTCATGTGGGACGACCTGGTGCGCGGTGCCATCGGCGCCGTCGTCCTGGTCGACACCCGCCGCCTCGCCGACTGCTTCCCGGCCGTCGACTACTTCGAGAACAGCGGCCTTCCCTTCGTCGTCGCCCTCAACGGCTTCGACGGGCACCAGCCGTACCAGCCCGAGGAAGTGCGCGAGGCGCTGCAGATCGGTCCGGACACCCCGATCATCACGACGGACGCCCGGCACCGCTCGGATGCCAAGAGTGCGCTGATCACGCTGGTGGAGCACGCGCTGATGGCCCGGCTGCGGTAGGGCAAGTCGGCAGCGTCGTACGGCAGTTGTCGTAGATGCCGCGGAGCCGACTGTGGCCTTTGACACGGTCGGCTTCGTTGTTCATAACGTTTCGGCAGAGGAATCGGGTGGTATGGCCACTCGTCGCGGTCAACCGGTGTCGCTGCGCGCACAAAGGCCCCGCCTTTTGGCGGGGCTCGCTCTTTATGACCGTTTTATCTGGGGCTTACATCACTCCGAATCCGCCGCTTCCACTGTTTGGAAGAGCGCAGGCCGACGTGCTGGAATGCCTGAACTGCCCAATAGTCAAAGACGTACTCAGCAGTACTGCGTACTCGATGGCGAACTGGGCTCTGAGACACTGCGGCACAACGTAGGTGCCGACCCCGCCGGAAGGTTGTTGGTCGAGTGAGGCGAAGCAAGAACAGTCCCGAGCCGTCGGCCCGGGGCAACTTCACCCCGCCGCCGCGCGGAGCGGCGCCCGCCCCTGTGCCCGGATCGGAACCAACGGCCGCACCTGCGCCGAGCGGCGGCCGTCTCTCCCCGCGCAACTGGCGCGTGCCGACCAGGCTGAACGCGATCCTGCTCATACCCGTGCTGGTCGGCCTCGTCATGGGCGGCTTCCAGGTGAAGAGCTCGATCGACACCTGGCAGGAGGCCGAGGACGCGGAGAACACCGCGCGTCTGGTGCGCGCCGCTCTCAACTACGCCGACGCCCTCTACAACGAACGTGATGTGACGGCCGCCCCGCTGCTGCAGGGCAAGGGCGAGGACGACCCCACGGTCACCAAGGCCCGCGACCTCACCGACAAGGCGGCCGACGAGTTCGACGAGGCGGCGCAGAGCATGCCGGGGAAGGCGGGCCTGGAGCGCCGCCTGAGGCTGTTCCGCGAGGCCGAGCCAGGGCTCACCGACCTGCGCGCGCAGGCCTACGGCAGCAAGCTCACCGGTGTGCAGACCGAAGAGGGCTACGTCGAGGTCGCGCACCCCCTGACGGAGTTCGCCAACGAGCTCGGTCTGGGCACCGGCAACATCACCTCCTACGGCCGTACCGTCTACGCCATCGAGCTCACCAAGGCGGCCCTGTCGCTGCAGCGCTCCATCGGCATGCACCTGCTGATCAAGCCCGGCCCGACGCCGACCAGCTTCGCCAGCCAGCGGGTGGCCCTGACCTCGTACGCCTACCTCGAAGGCATCGCCATCGAGGAGTACAAGGGCGGTGGCACCGAGGCCGACGCGCAGAAGCTCAAGGACGCCGAGGTGGACATCCGGGCCCAGGGTGCGGCCCTGGCCAAGGAGGCCGCGGCCAAGAACCCGGACTACGTGCCGCCGCCGGCCAAGCCCACCGACATGGTCAAGGCCATCGCCGGTCTGAAGACCACGGACGCCTCCGAGCGCGCCCTGCTCGCCCAGAAGGGCGTCTCCGCCCAGAACTGGTGGGCGGTCAACACCCTCAAGTTCAACGCCTACCGCCAGATCGAGTCCGACCTGGCCGACACCGCGGTGAACGAGGCCTCCGACATCGCCGACGGCGCCAAGCGCGACGCGCTCGTCACCGGTGCCGCCGTCGTGGTCGCCCTGCTCGCCGCGTTCATCCTGGCCGGCATGGTCGCCCGCCAGATGAGCCGCTCGATGCGCCAGCTGCGCAACGCCGCCTTCGGCATCGCCGAGCAGCGTCTGCCGATGCTGGTCGACCAGCTCTCGCGCACCGACCCCGGCCGCGTGGACACCCGTGTCGCGCCCATCCCGATCAACACCCGCGACGAGATCGGCGAGGTCGCCCGCGCCTTCGACCAGGTCCACCGCGAGGCGGTCCGGCTCGCCGCCGAGCAGGCCCTGCTGCGGGGCAACATCAACGCGATCTTCACCAACCTGTCGCGCCGCAACCAGTCGCTGATCGAGGGCCAACTGACCCTGATCACCGACCTGGAGAACAACGAGGCCGACCCGGACCAGCTGGAGAACCTCTTCAAGCTGGACCACCTGGCGACCCGTATGCGCCGCAACGGCGAGAACCTCCTGGTCCTCGCCGGCGAGGAGCCCGGCCGCCGCTGGGACCAGCCGGTCCCGCTGGTCGACGTCCTGCGCGCCGCCTCCTCCGAGGTGGAGCAGTACGAGCGCATCGAGCTGTCGGGCGTCCCGGAGGCCGAGATCCACGGCCGCGCGGTCACCGACCTCGTGCACCTGCTGGCCGAGCTGCTGGAGAACGCGACGACGTTCTCCTCCCCGCAGACCAAGGTCCGCGTCACCGCGACCCGTCTCCCCGACGGCCGCATCATGATCGAGATCCACGACAAGGGCATCGGCCTCACCGCCGAGGACTTCGCGGACATCAACCACAAGCTCGCGAACCCGCCCACCGTCGACGCGGCGATATCCCAGCGCATGGGTCTGTTCGTGGTCGGCCGGCTGTCCGACCGGCACGGCATCCGCGTCCAGCTGCGCCCCTCCGGAGAGCAGGCCGGCACCACCTCGCTGGTCATGCTGCCGGACGCGATCACCCACGGCGGTGGCGGCGAGCAGCAGCCGGTCCAGGACGAGTTCACCGTCTCGCAGATCATCCCGGAGCAGAACTTCCAGGGTGAGAACTTCAGCCAGCCGCTGCGCACGGCCGCCGAGCTCGGCTTCGACGACAGCCGGTACACCGAGATCCCCGACGACATCCGCGAGCTGGACCCCGTCGGCCGCTCCCTGATGCGCGAGGAGCGCCGCGCGGCCCTGGAGGCCCAGTCCCACGGCCAGCAGCCCGGCCAGGAGGCCTCTGAGGCGCCCGGGTACGACGAGTTCACCGGTCAGCCGGCCTACGACGGCGGCCAGAACGGCTTCCCCGAGCAGTCCGGCGGCTACGACCCGCGGCCGTCGTACGAGGAACAGCAGGCGGCGTACGAGGAGCAGCAGCGTCCGTCGTACGACGACACGTACTACGCCCCGAACGGCGGCCTGCCGCAGAACGACGCCTTCCAGTCCGGCGGCGGCTACCCCGAGCCCTCCTATGCGGAGCCCGTCCGCGAGGAGCCCGCGGCCGCGAGCGCCTCTGCCCCGGAGACCTTCCCGGCCTTCGAACAGCGGCGTCAGCAGGACGACTGGCCGCAGTCGAACGGCTACCGCAACGGGTACCCGGACCAGTACGCTCCGGAAACGGAATCTGCGCAGGCCGATGACGCAAACGAGCGCGACCGCGTAGGCTTCGACCGTCCGGGACCGGCCCCCTCCGCCGCCCACGAGCTGACCGACGCCGGGCTTCCGCGCCGCGGTTCCCCCGCGAGCGGCACGAACGGCGCACGGCCCGTGCGGCAGGAAGCGCCGGCCCCCACACCGGACAGCAACGGCGACAGCAGCTGGCGTTCGCAGAACGACGACCGCTGGCAGCAGGCCGCCCAGCTCCGGAAGCCCAAGGCAGGCGGGGTGACCTCCTCCGGCCTGCCGCGGCGGGTACCCAAGGCCAACCTGGTCGAGGGAGCCGCCGCAGCCACCCCACAGGGCGGCCCACAGGTCTCCCGCGCTCCCGAGGACGTCCGGGGCAGGCTGAGCAACCTGCGCCGGGGTGTCCAGCGGGGTCGCAGTGCGGGAAGTGAAACGAACGGCCAGGGCTTCGGTCCTGACAGCACCTACAACCAGGAGCGTTAGTGTGAGCCCGATGAGCCAGGCGGCACAGAACCTGAACTGGTTGATCACCAACTTCGTGGACAACACCCCCGGGGTGTCGCACACGGTGGTGGTCTCCGCCGACGGACTCCTTCTGGCGATGTCCGAAGGCTTCCCCCGCGACCGCGCCGATCAGCTCGCGGCCGTCGCCTCCGGTCTGACGTCTCTGACGGCAGGCGCCTCCCGCATCTTCGAGGGCGGCAGTGTGAACCAGACGGTTGTGGAGATGGAGCGGGGATTCCTCTTCATCATGTCCATCTCGGATGGTTCGTCGCTTGCGGTTCTGGCACACCCGGAGGCGGACATCGGCCTCATTGGGTACGAGATGGCGCTTCTGGTCGACCGTGCCGGTACGGTCCTGACACCGGATCTGCGGGCGGAGCTCCAAGGGAGCCTGCTCAACTAACAGACAGTCGGTGCGTTTTGGCGTCCCGGGGCCGTAAGGTTTCGGGACGCGGCTCCACATGATGGGTGCCAGGCACAGTCGGAGGAGGAGAGAAAGTGGCAACACCCCCAGACGGTTCGTCATCGGGCAACTGGTCGTACGGCCCCGGTCAGGGTCACAACGACGGTTCCCAGAACCGGTACAACTTCCCCTCCTCGCCGAGCCAGCGGCAGCCGTACGCGCCGCAGGGCCCCGGGCCCTCGCCGTACGACCAGCCGCCGGCGCCGCGCATCCAGCCCGTGCAGCCGCAGCGACGCACCCCTGAGCCGGCGCCCGCCGGGGCGTCGAACAACCCCCTGGTGCGCCCGTACGCCATGACCGGCGGCCGGACGCGCCCGCGCTACCAGCTCGCCATCGAGGCACTGGTGCACACCACCGCGCAGCCGCACCAGATGCAGGGCCAGCTGCCCGAGCATCAGCGGATCTGCAACCTCTGCCGAGAGATCAAGTCGGTAGCCGAAATCTCGGCGTTGCTGACCATCCCCCTCGGCGTGGCCAGGATCCTCGTCGCCGACTTGGCGGAGGCGGGCCTGGTCGCCATCCATCAGCCCGGCGGCGACGAGAACGCCGGCGGCCAGCCAGACGTGACACTGCTCGAAAGGGTGCTCAGTGGACTTCGCAAGCTCTAGCGGAGGGCCTTCCCGCTCCACCACGTCCGCGAAGATCGTGGTGGCTGGCGGCTTCGGCGTGGGCAAGACCACGTTCGTCGGCGCCGTCTCGGAGATCAACCCGCTGCGCACCGAGGCCGTCATGACGTCAGCTTCGGCGGGCATCGACGACCTCACCCACACCGGAGACAAGACGACCACGACGGTCGCCATGGACTTCGGCCGTATCACCCTGGACCAGGACCTGATCCTGTACCTCTTCGGTACACCCGGCCAGGACCGCTTCTGGTTCATGTGGGACGACCTGGTGCGCGGTGCCATCGGCGCCGTCGTCCTGGTCGACACCCGCCGCCTCGCCGACTGCTTCCCGGCCGTCGACTACTTCGAGAACAGCGGCCTGCCGTTCGTCATCGCCCTCAACGGCTTCGACGGCAACCAGCCCTACTCGCCGGACGAGGTCCGCGAGGCGCTCCAGATCGGCCCCGACACGCCGATCATCACGACCGACGCCCGGCACCGGTCGGACGCCAAGTCGACGCTGATCACGCTGGTCGAGCACGCGCTGATGGCGCGGCTGCGGTAGCGGCATTCCACGGTCGGCCTCCGGCACGTTTCACTTGCGGCCCTCGTTCCTCCTGTGGGAGGGATGGGGGCCGCAAGTCGTTTGTCGGAGGGGGTACGGGGACGAGCGCGGGGCGGGATGCGTGTGGAGGCCGTCCTGCGCGGCTCCCGCCGGGTGCTGAACGCACCACGGCCCCGTCCTCCCGAAGGAGGACGGGGCCGTGACCGCACTCGGAAACTCAGCGCCAGCTGTGCGGTGCGCGGAAGCCGGGCTCGCGCTCCAGGCGGCGCCAGCCCGCCTTCGCGCGGCCCCGGGCCGGAGTCGGGGTGGCGGGCCGGGCGGCGGCGCGGGCCAGGAGGATCGCGGTGATGGCCGCGACTTCCTCGGGCTCGGCGTGGCCCTTCTCGACGCGAATGTCAGGGGAGTTCATAGGTCACAGTCTCCGTGAGAGAGGTTACTGCGGCGGGTTGCCGTGCTTGCGGGACGGCAGGTCGGCGTGCTTCGTGTGCAGCATGGCCAGGGAGCGGATGAGCACCTCGCGGGTTTCCGCGGGGTCGATCACGTCGTCCACCAGGCCGCGTTCGGCCGCGTAGTAGGGGTGCATGAGCTCGGACTTGTACTCCTTGACCATGCGGGCCCGCATGGCCTCGGGGTCCTCGGCCTCGGCGATCTGGCGGCGGAAGATGACGTTGGCCGCACCCTCCGCACCCATCACGGCGATCTCGTTCGTCGGCCAGGCATAGGTGAGGTCCGCGCCGATGGACTGGCTGTCCATGACGATGTACGCACCTCCGTACGCCTTGCGCAGGATCAGCGAGATCCGGGGGACGGTCGCGTTGCAGTAGGCGTAGAGGAGCTTCGCGCCGTGCCGGATGATTCCGCCGTGTTCCTGGTCGACGCCCGGGAGGAACCCGGGGACGTCCAGGAAGGTGACGATCGGAATGTTAAAAGCGTCACACATCTGGACAAAGCGCGCAGCTTTTTCCGACGCCTCGATGTCCAGTACACCGGCGAGCACCTGCGGCTGGTTGGCGATGATGCCGACCACCTGGCCGTCCAGTCGGGCCAGCGCACAGATGATGTTCCGCGCCCAGCGCTCGTGGACCTCCAGGTACTCGCCGTCGTCGACGATCTCCTCGATGACCTTGGCCATGTCGTACGGCCGGTTGCCGTCCGCCGGGACCAGGTCCAGCAGGACGTCCGACCGGCGGTCGGCGGCGTCCGCGCACTCCACCCGTGGCGGGTTCTCGCGGTTGTTCTGCGGGAGCAGCGACAGGAGGTAGCGGACCTCCGCGATGCACGTCTCCTCGTCGTCGTACGCGAAGTGGCAGACGCCGGAGGTCTCCGCGTGCACGTCCGCGCCGCCCAGGCCGTTCTGGGTGATCTCCTCGCCCGTCACCGCCTTGACCACGTCCGGACCCGTGATGAACATCTGGGACGTCTCGCGGACCATGAAGACGAAGTCCGTCAGGGCGGGCGAGTACGCCGCGCCGCCCGCGCAGGGGCCGAGCATGACCGAGATCTGCGGGATGACACCGCTCGCCTTGGTGTTGCGCTGGAAGATACCGCCGTAGCCGGCGAGGGCGGAGACGCCCTCCTGGATGCGGGCGCCCGCGCCGTCGTTCAGGGAGACCAGCGGGGCACCGGCCGCGATGGCCATGTCCATGATCTTGTGGATCTTCGTGGCGTGGGCCTCGCCCAGCGCGCCGCCGAAGACGCGGAAGTCATGGGCGTAGACGAAGACCGTACGGCCCTCCACCGTGCCCCAGCCGGTGATGACACCGTCGGTGTACGGCTTCTTGGCCTCCAGGCCGAAGCCCTGGGCGCGGTGCCGGCGCAGCTGCTCGACCTCCCGGAAGGAGCCCGGGTCCAGCAGCAGCTCGATCCGCTCCCGGGCGGTCAGCTTGCCCTTGGCGTGCTGCGCCGCGGTCGCCTTCTCGCTCGGGCCGGCCAGCGCCTGCGCACGGATCTCGTGCAGCTCCGCCGTACGCCCGCGGGCGTCGATCGGCTCACCCGGTGCCTCATCCAAAACGGTCATGTAGCGACCTTACGAAGGACACCAAGGAAAGCGAGCCGTTGACTCCGTACAGTCTCCGGAGCGTTTTCCTGGTACCCCTGAACAGAACCAAGACGGCATGCAGGCGTTCCGACTGCTCAGAGGGCGTGCCCCTTGTAGAGGTCGCACAAAGTCGTCAGCCGAGAGCCACCTCACACAAGTGGGTCGCGCATACCATCCCCGGAGTGACACGGACGCTCAGCCGGCGGCCTGTCGACAGGACCTCGACCGAGTCGTCGGCCCGCACGACCCGGCGTACGGGGTGGTCCCAGGTGATCTCCACCGGCTCGCCGGTGCGCGGCGGCTCGCTCACGCAGAGGGTAGCGGTGCGGCCCCTGCGGCGGAGCAGCACGCTCGCACCGGAGGAGGCGGTGAGCGGGCCCGCCGTGCCCGGCTGCCAGAAGGTGGCGGCGGTCAGGCCCGGGGAGGGGACGCGGACCGCCTGGCACGTGGCGTCGTTGGCGAGGACGGACAGCCAGCGGCTCCCGGCCGCGGCGCGGGCCGCGACCTCGCGTCGCCCGGCGCCGGGCATGAGCAGGTAGACGTACCTCGCGTCCGTCGGGTCCGTGCCGTGGTCCAGCCAGAGGGTCTGCCAGCGGCGGGTGCGGCGCTCGGTCGTACCGCCGGTGTTGATGTCGGCCCAGGCGCCGGTCCGGTCCTCGCGGAGGGTGCGCAGATCGCCGTACGGCACCACCCAGCCGCCGTGGCCTTCCAGGTGGGCCCAGCCGGGTCCGCGAACGAGCGCCTGGGTGCCGTTCTCCCCCAGGTTGCGGTTGTCGACGACCGTCTCGACGGGGACTCCGTCGGCGCAGGTGATCCCCGCTCCGAGGCAGATCACCGCGTCCGCGACGCAGAACCACGACTTGCGGGCCTCCAGCGTCGAGCCCAGACCCTTCAGATGCTGCCCGATCGCCGCGTACTCGCCGTCGGTCGTGCCGCCGACCCACCGTACGGCCGGCTTGGGCTCGCCCCACTCGCCGCCCGCCCGGTCGGGAAGGCGCTTGGTGGAGACGGTCGTGCCGGGGAGGCGGTACCAGTCGACGGTCGGCCAGTACCAGTCCGTGTACTGGTCGCCGAGGTCCTTCGCCCACCAGGAGAGCATCCCGGCGCCGGTGTGCCAGCCGCGCGGGTTCTCGCCGTTGCCGCACTCGTAGTACGCGATGCGGTCGCTGGCCATGGCGATGTTCGCGACGAAGCCCGGGCGGCGGTGCACGGCCCGGTCCATGGCGGCGAAGAGGTGGTGGCCGGCGGGGTCGGGGGCGGCCGGGACGGGTGACTCGGCGACGGCGTGCAGGCGCGCGAGGTCCGCGACGCCGAACTGACGTGCCGCCAGGATCGGGGTAACCGTGTCCCGTTCGATCCATCCCTTGATACGGCCGTACCAGCGCTCGCGTTCCGCCGCGCTCGCGCCGCCCGCGAGGAGGGCCATGGCGGCGATGACGCCCTGGCCGTGGAAGTGGTCGCTGCGCATCACGCGGCGGTCGTCGCTCTTGAGGTAACCCCGGCTGATGGCGCGGCCGTTGACGCTGTCCATCATCAAGCCGTCGTGGATGAGCGGGGCGAAGGCCCGCTCGACGCCGTCCAGGACGATCTGCTTGTTCGGGTCGGTCACCTCCCACTCGGATCCGGCGAGCAGGGCGAAGAGGCGGCCGAGGCCGTCGAGGAGGACCTGGCCGTAGGTGCCGGAGTAGGCGACCCAGGTGTGCTGGACGAACGAGCCGTCGGCGTAGAGGCCGTCGCCCTTCGTGACGTACGGGAAGACCGGGGAGAGCGCGTCACGGGCGAGCGCGATCTTGGCCGGGGCGCGGCCGAGGATGCCGCGCAGGGCGACGCTGCGGCACAGGTCGACGCGGTTGGCTCCGGTGGAGGTGCCGGAGTAGTCGGTGAGCATCGAGTCCGGGACGAAGTGGTCGACGGCGGCGCAGGCGGCGGCTCGCTGTGCGTCGGTGAGGTGGTCGTACAGGGCGGCCGTGAGGTCCATCAGCAGGCGGGGGCTGCCGATCTGCCACTCCCACCAGTTGCCGTAGCGGGTGGTGGAGGGGTTGTAGACGGTGGCGGAGAGGTGGTCGAGGCCGCGCAGGACGTCGGCGAGGAGGGCCGGGTCGCCGGTGGAGCCGGTGCCCGGCTGGACGTAGGCCTGGGCCATCCGCCACAGGCGGCTGTAGCTCTGGGTGATACCGGCGGGCGGGTCGTAGGGGTGGCCGGGCCACAGGGAGGTGGGCGTGGGGGCCATGGTGGCCTGGAAGCCGCGGGCGAGGGTGCCGGTCTCGGTGAGGCGGGAGGCGTACGGCTGCGCGGTGGGGTCGTAGCCGGTGCCGAGGGCGATGTCGAGCCAGCGCAGGCGGAGGGTGTCGTAGGGATCCGGGGCGGCTGCCGCTCGGGCAGGGGTCCCGGCCCCTCCGGCCAGGGTCGCGGTGAGGGCGGCGGCGTACAGGAAGGCACGGCGCGTAAGGGTCATGCTCATGCCCATACCCCATACGAAGCGTGACACCACGGACACACCCCGGATGATGTTGAACATTGAACGGAATAGGTCTACGGTGGGTCGCGTTGAGGTAGTTAAAGATTCAACATCAATCGAAGGAGCACGTCATGGCGCACACCGACCTGACCGCCCTGACCGGCGACTACACGATCGACGCGGCCCACTCCACCATCGGCTTCACCGTCCGCCACGCCATGGTCACCAACGTCAAGGGCAAGTTCCTCGACTTCAGCGGCTCGCTGCACCTGGACGGCGCCGACCCGTCCGCGTCCACGGCGTCCATCGACGTCAAGATGGACAGCATCGACACCGGCTCCGCGGACCGCGACGGTCACCTGAAGAGCGCGGACTTCTTCAAGACGGACGAGTTCCCGACGATGACGTTCCGCTCCACCAGGGCGGAGGCCCTCGGTGGCGACGACTACCGCATCACCGGTGACCTGACGATCCTCGGCACGACCAAGCCGATCACCATCGACCTGGAGTTCAACGGCGCCGCGAAGGACCCCTTCGGCAACGAGCGCGTCGGCTTCGAGGGCAAGGCGCAGCTGCTGCGCTCCGAGTGGGGCCTCACCTGGAACGCGGCGCTGGAGACGGGCGGGGTGCTGGTCTCCGACAAGATCAAGCTGAACTTCGACATCTCGGCGATCAGGAACGCGTGATCCCTCGGCGACACCGCCGCCTCCCCCGCCCCCCGGCTGAGCACACCCGCCCCCCGTCTCAGGAGGGCGGGTGCTCGGTCATGAACCGAGCAGGCCGGTGGTCTTGGGAATCTTGAAGCCTTCCGGCCACCGGGTCTTTGAGGAGTACGTGATGTCGGTCAGGACGGCGCCGTCCAGGAGGGCGCCGCGCAGATCGGCGCCGTCCAGGAAGGCATAGCTCAGATCCGCGCCTCTCAGGTCCGCACCGCGCAGATCGGCGTCGGTCAGGACGGCCTGGGAGAGGTTGGCATGCATGAAGTCCGCGCCCGGCAGTTGCGCTCCGCTGAAGTCGAACCCGCCGAGGTCGATGAGGAGCGACAGCCCGGGCAGCCGCACCCCGCTGAGGTCGTAGGCGACGCCGTTGTCACCGTAGGTGTCGATGATGATGACGGCCTGCCGCACATCCTCCGCCACGTCCTCCCAGCGCCGGCCGACGGCGGGCCGCGACGGATCGGCCGGGGCATGGTCACGGACGTAGGAGCACAGCAGCTGGAGGATGGTGGTCTGGTCCCGGGGCGAGTCCTGGATGATCCGCTCCAGCAGGAACAGGCCCGCGAGGCGGACATTGGGTGATCGGTGGGCCAGATTGCCCGCCGCCGTGTTGAAACGGTTGGCGACCGTGTCCTGTTCGGCGATCCGCAGGTTGTCGTTGGTCTGCTGCACCGTGATGGTCGAGAAGACGAGGGCGCCCACCGCGGCCACGGCCGGCAGGACGACCGCGGCCTGCTGGACGACGCCGGACCACCTGCCGGGGCGCGTCCCGGGCTCCCCCGCGGACGCGGGCGCCTCCGGCTCGGGTGGCGCCACGGGGAGATCGGCGTCGTCCAGCAGCGTCAGCCAGCGCCGGTCGTGGATGCGGTCGTTGACGGTCCCGAGCAGCAGGACCAGACGCGGCAGCGCGTCGTCGGGGTCCTTCCAGACGGCTCCCTCGGCCTCGTGCAGGGCCCGCCCGACGGCTCGCGCGTGGACGGTCAGGTCCACCCACCGTTCGTGATGCGGCGCATGGCCGCCGCGCTCGGCATACGCCTCCAGCGCCCGGCACAACTCGCCGACCGCCCGGGCGAGTCGGAAGGGCGGCGTCCGCAGACCGTCGTCCACGGCGACGAGGGCCGCCACGGCGGGCACCACCGGGGGCCCGGGACGCCGTACGGTGATCCGCCGAAGGTCCCTCGTCAGCGCGACGAGCCCGGCGCACACCAGCCCCGTGGCCGCACCCAGGGCGGCGGCGGAGAGCATGGCGTCCCGGAAGGTGATGAGTGTCGCCGAGACCTCTGCCGGAGAGGGAGCCCACGGGACCCACGCCAGCCAGACCGCCCACACCGCGAGAACCGCCGCCGCCGGCACCAGTCCGAGCAGCAGGATCACCAGCGATGCCGCGCAGGCGGCCCGCAGTGCCCGCGCCGCCCGCTCGGCCTCGACCAACGCGTCACGCCGGGCGGCGCGTTCGGGCCGGCCGGGGAGCGCGGAGGGGGCGTACCGACGGCGGACCGCCAGCGCGGCGCGGTGCATCCGGACGGCGGCCCGGGGCCGGGGCCGGACGAGACGGTCGGCCAGAGCACTCACCGGCCGGGGCGGACGCGCGGCCGCATGGCGCAGCGCGGCCCGCGCCACGAGGAACACGACCAGCGCGCTCACCGCGCCGAGCCCCCAGCCGAGCGGCCCGTACACCGACGTCTCCCACACGCTCGGCCCCCCACCCGGTTCCGGATCGATTCAGGGCCGATCATGTCATGGGCACGCTTCACTCACTTCGGTCCCGCACCTCAACGGCCGGTTCCGGCAGGTGAGTTGACCGTCACCCGTTGCCGGCCAGCCTCTCGATCGCCCCGGCGAGCCGAGCGGCCCGGTTCTGTGGCGTACGCGCCCTCAGCAGGTCGACGATGACGAGGTACCGATCGGTCCTGCCGAGCCCGTCGAAGGCGGCCCGCGCCCGCGGGTTCCGTTCCAGTGCGGTCGCGAGGTCGTCGGGGACGGTGGCGTTCCTCTGCGACTCGTACGCCGCCGCCCAGCGGCCGTCCGCCTGCGCGGCGTCCACCTCCGCGAGGCCGGCGGGCCGCATCCGGCCGGCGGCCGTCAGCTCCTCGACCCGCCGCACATTGACCATCGACCAAAGGCTGCCCGGCCGGCGCGGGGTGATCCTCTGCAGGAAGTACGCGGCGTCGAGCCCCTTGCGCTGACCGGTGATCCAGCCGTGGCAGAGGGCCACGTCATTGACGTCGGCGGCCGTGACGGAGGGAATGCCCGAGCCCTTCTTGGCGACCTTGACCCAGAGACCGGTGTGCTGGGGGGCGGGGTGGGCGGTCAGCCAGGTGTCCAGAGCCGCCGGGGAGGCGAAGGCGAGGGGTTCGGTGCCGTCGGAGGGGGTCATACGGGCACGGTAGGCGGGATGGAGGTCAGATCCGGTCCTATATGAGGGCTGGACGGACGTCAGATCCGGTCCTGTGCGGGGCTGGATGGAGATCAGATGGGGTCCTGTGAGGGGCTGGCCATATGAAGGCCTGTGTCCGGTCTGCACGAGCGCCGGGGCCGGCCCCTGTTCCCCGTGGGGAGAAAAGCGGTGGAGTCGGTCCGCCCGGTCCCCGTAATCTGCCTCCGTGTCCAGTCCCGAAGCCTCCAGACTCCGGCCACCGGCTCTCCGGTGGCTGCCTGTGATGTCGGGCTGACGGGCTCGCGTTCCGGTTCTCCGCTCCGCGTACTCCGTAAGCCGTCGTAGTCGTCACCGCTGCCGGACGGCCGTCCCAAGCTGCCGTTCTTGACGCCGACTTCGGGTTGCGGAGTTTCTTCATGCCGTTCGCTCTACATCTGCTGGGCCTTGCCGTCTTCGCCCAGGGCACGTCCGAGTTCATGCTGTCCGGGCTGGTTCCGGACATCGCGCGGGATCTGGGGGTCTCGGTGCCCGCGGCCGGGGCGCTCACCTCTGCCTTCGCCGTGGGAATGGTGGTCGGCGCACCGCTCATGGCGGTGCTGGCCAGGAAGTGGTCCCGGCGGTGGGCCTTGCTGGGGTTCCTCGTCGCGTTCCTCGTCGTCCATGTCGTCGGGGCGGTCACCGGGAGTTTCGCGGTCCTCGTCGTCACCCGGGTCGTCGGGGCGCTGGCCAACGCCGGGTTCCTGGCCGTCGGCCTCGTGACCGCCGTGGGGATGGTCGCGCCGGACGCCAAGGGCCGGGCGACGTCCGTGCTGTTGGGCGGGGTCACGCTCGCCTGTGTGGTCGGGGTGCCCGCCGGGGCGGTGCTCGGTCAACTCTGGGGCTGGCGTTCGGCGTTCTGGGCCGTGGCGCTGGTGTCCGTGCCGGCGGTGGTGGCTGTGGCGAGGTCGGTGCCGGGCGGCACCGGTGACTCCGCCCCGGCCTCGCTGCGGGGCGAGCTGCGGTCGCTGCGCCGGCCCCGGCTGCTGGTGACCTTGCTGCTCGGCGCACTCGTGAACGCGGGGACCTTCTGCTCCTTCACCTATCTCGCGCCTCTCGTCACGGACGTGACCCGGCTCGCGAGCGGGTGGGTGCCCGTCGTGCTCGCGGTGTTCGGTGCCGGATCGTTCGTGGGGGTCGGTGTCGGGGGCCGGCTCGCCGACCGGCGGCCCGGGCTCCTGCTGACCGCCGGGGGGTTCGCCCTGTGCCTCGGGTGGGGCGCCCTCGCGCTCGGCGCCTCGCATCCGGCCGCCGCGCTCGGCCTCGTCTTCGTGCAGGGCGCCCTGTCCTTCGGGGTCGGGTCCACGCTCATCTCCCAGGTGCTGTACGCCGCACCGGGCGCGCCGACGCTGGCCGGCGGTTTCGCGACCGCCGCGTTCAATGTGGGCGCGGCGCTGGGGCCGTGGGTCGGGGGTACGGCCATCGGCGCGGGACTCGGGTACCGGTCGCCCCTGTGGGTCAGTGCCGCGCTGGTCGCGCTGGCCCTGGTGACGGCGGGCCTGGCGGGCGGGCTGGCCGCGCGGCGCCATCGGGGCGCGGGCAGGCGTCGTACTCGGGCATCGTCGTCGGCATGACCGCACTGTCCCGGCGTCTTCCGCATGGGTCGTCGTCGCCGGCTGGGACGCGGGGGCCGGTCTCACGGCCGCGCGCCGCCTCGTACGAGATCGCGCAGGGGTGCCCTGAGCCCCTGGCCGCCGTTCGCGCCTGACTGCGTGAACGCGGCATCTACGGGATGCCCTTCGACGCGGGCGAGGTCCGCTGGGATCGCGTGTGCGGGCCCGGGCCCGATGGGCGTCGGCGTGCGTGGATCACGGTCCATGTCGACGCCGGTGCCCTGTGGCGGCTGGGCCTGCATCCGGCTCAGCCGACCGCCGTCGTCAACTGCCCCTCGCCACCTGGCTGGTGGCATGCGGCCGGGGAGCGGTACGCCCGGCGGTGCCGGGCCGTCAGGCCCACGCCCTGAACGGCGTGGCCGGTTTTGGCCCCTTGCCCGGGCGCTCCCCGAATTCCCATAATCCAGCAACGGATTTGACCGGCGCATGTCACACAAAAGGCGATCCCCTTACCTTCTCGCCCGGTGTGGCACGCCCCTGAGGTTTCAGCGCTCTCCACGTTCGCATGTCCAACCCCCCACGGAAGGCATCACGTTGAAGAAGCTTCTCACCGCGCTCAAGAGATGCGCGGCCCTCGGCGCAGCCGCCCTCGCGATCGTCAGCCTGCAGCCCGTCTCGGCCGCGGAGGCCGCCGATTCGCGCGTCGTCGGCGGCACCCGTGCCACCCAGGGCGAGTTCCCGTTCATGGTCCGGCTCTCCATGGGCTGTGGCGGTGCGCTCTACACCCAGCAGATCGTGCTCACCGCCGCGCACTGCGTGGGCTCGACCGGCCCCAACACCGGCATCACGGCCACCGCCGGCGTCGTGGACCTGCAGTCCACCAGCGGCCGGGTCCAGGTCCGCTCCACGTACGTGTACCGCGCCCCCGGCTACAACGGCAGCGGCAAGGACTGGGCGCTCATCAAGCTCGCCCAGCCGATCAACCTGCCCACGCTGAAGATCGCCACCACCACGCAGTACAACACCGGCACCTTCACCGTCGCCGGCTGGGGCGCGGCCCGTGAGGGCGGTGCCCAGCAGCGCTACATGCTCAAGGCCAACGTGCCGTTCGTCAGCGACGCCCAGTGCCGCTCCTACAGCGGCTACAGCGGCCTCATCGCGAACGAGGAGATCTGCGCCGGCTTCCCGTCGGGCGGCGTCGACACCTGCCAGGGCGACTCCGGCGGCCCGATGTTCCGCCGGGACGCGAACAACGCCTGGATCCAGGTCGGCATCGTCAGCTGGGGCATAGGCTGCGCCCGGCCGAACGCCCCCGGCGTCTACACCGAGGTCTCTACCTTCGCCTCCGCGATCGCCTCGGCGGCGTCCTCCCTCTGACGTCTCCCACGCTGACCTGTCAGCGCTTGTGACCCGTCAGTACTGCTGACCCGTCAGCACCTCTGACCGTCAGCACGGCGGGCCCGGTGTCTTCGGATGCCGGGCCCGCCGTGCTGTTCCTGCTGTTCCTGCTGTTCCTGCGGCGCCTGCGTTTGCCGGGAGCCTCGCCGCCCGATGAGATAGCGTCCGGAACGGTCAAGTGGCGGTACGGACACGGGGGTTGGTGCCAGGCGTGAGGAGCGGTGATCACGTCGAGTTCAGCGGGGGCACCTACCACGGCCCCGTCACCGGCAAGGAGGAGCACCACCACTACGGTTCCGCGCCCACCGCGACCGCCGCGCTGCCGGCCAGACCGGCCGCCTTCACCGGCCGCGACGCGGACGTCGAACGGCTGCTGGCCGCGCTCGCCCCGGGCGCGGGGCACGACGGCGAACCCGTGCTCGTCTCCGCCGTGGCCGGGCTCGGCGGTATCGGCAAGACGGCGCTCGCGGTGTACGCGGCCCACGTGGCGCGTGAACGGGGCTGGTTCCCGGGCGGCACCCTCTTCGTCGACCTGCGCGGCTACGACAGCACGCCGGTCACCGCCGACCGGGCCGTACGGTCGCTGCTGCGGGCCCTCGGCGTACGGGACACGGACGTGCCCTCCGCGCCCGCCGACCAGTACGCCCTGTACCGCTCACAGCTCGCCCGGCGTGAGCCGGTGCTCCTCGTCCTCGACAACGCCTCGGACCCGGCGCAGGTCGAACCGCTCCTGCCGGGCGAGGGCGACCATCGCACCCTGCTGACCTCGCGCGACACCCTCGACTGGCTGCCCACCCGGCTGGTCCGGCTCGGCGAGCTGGCGCCGGACGCGGCGGCCGCGCTGGTCGAGCGGCTGCTGCGGGGCACCGACCCCGAGGACGACCGGGCCGCCGCCGAGCCCGACGCCCTGCGCGCGCTGTGTGCGCTCTGCGGCCATCTGCCCCTCGCCCTGCTGATCACCGCGGCCCAGCTGCGCCGCCGCAGGCGCCGGCCGGTGTCCGCGCTCGTCGCAGAGTTGCGTGCGGCCCAGGACCTGCTGGGGGCGCTCAGTCACGGCGGCGGCAGCGAGCGCGGGCTGCGTCCCGTGTTCGACGTCAGCTTCGCGCGCCTCGGGCCGGATCAGGCCCGGCTGTTCCGGCTGCTAGGTCAGGCCCCGGGAAACGACGTGAGCACGCGGACCGCGGCCGTGCTGATGGACGGCACCGAGTCCGCCGTGCTGCGACTGCTGGAGGACCTGGAGGCCGCCTCGCTGGTCACCGCGTCGCCGGACGGGACGCGGTGGCGGATGCATGATCTGGTTCGGGCGTATGCGAGCGGTGTCGGGCAGGGGGAGCCGAAGGCCCAGCGGGAGATCGCCGCCGCACGTGCCCGGCTGCTCGCCCACTTCGCGCTGCTCACCCAGTCCGCCGACCCCGCACGGCACGAGTCCAGGAGTGCGCGGAAGCGGGCGGACTCCGCCCGCGAGTTGTTCCGCGACCGCGGCGAAGCGCTGGCGTGGCTGGACGCCGAGCGCCCGGGTCTGGTGGCCGCCACCGCCTGGGCACGGGAGCCCGGTTGCGCGGAACACGTCGTGCTGCTGGGCCTGAGCCTGACCGACTACCTGCATCGACGCCGCCACTTCGAGGAGGCGGTGACGGTGACGCGGGCGGCGCGCGAAGCGGCCGCCGCGTGCGGGGACCGGATGCACGAGGGGTCGGCCTGGACGCACCACGCCAACGCCCTCAGAGTGCTGGGCAGGCTCGCGGAGTCGGTCGACGCGTCGCTGCAGGCCCTCGCGATCTACCGTGAGCTGGGCGTCCCTCATGGGGCGGCCATGGCCTGGAACGCCATCGGCAGTGTCTCGTACGAGCTCGAAAGGTTCGACGTGGCCCTCGACGCCTTCGTTCGGGCCCGGGAGATGTTCACCGTGATGGGCGACCGGGACGCCGCCGCCGGCGGCTGGAACGGCGAGGGCATGGTCCTGGGCGCCTTGGGCCGTCACCGTGAAGCGAAGAGGGCGTATCTCCAGGCTCGTGCGATCCACGCCGACGAGGGCAACGTCCCGGCGGAGGGCATGGTCTGGAACAACCTCGGCGGCGCCCTGGAGGAGCTGGGACACACCGGTGCCGCGCTCAAGGCCTTCCGGCGGGCCATCGCCCTGCTCGTCAAGGCGGACGACTGGTACCGAGCCGCCGGCACCCACACCAACATCGCGCGGCTTCTGTCCCGCACCGGCCGGCCCGGCGAGGCGCAGGCCGCCTGGAGCGCCGCCGCGGATGCCTACGAGCGCGCCGACGCCCCCGCGGAGGCCGCCGAGGCCCGTCGGAGCGCCGCGCTCGTTCAGAAGCCTCCGCCGTCGAACCCTCCCCCGCCGAAGTCGCCGCCTACGAAGTCCCCACCGCCGAAGCCCCCGGCGTCGAAGTCCGCGCCCGAGACGTCGCCGCCCTCGTAGCCGTCGGCGCCGTAGCCGTAGCCCGCGCCGTAGTCGGCCGCGTAGGCCGGGGTGGCCATCATGCTGCCCAGCATCGTGCCGATGAGCAGGCCCGGGAGGAGGCCGCCGCCGAAGTAGCCGCCGGCCCAGGGGCCGTAGGCCGGGCCGGCCTCCCAGTACGGGCGGCGGCCGTACTCGGTGTCCACCTCGCGGACCACGGGGTCGCGGCCGTCGGCGAGGCGGGTCTGGTCCGCCGCGCAGACCGGGACGTCACGCGGGGCTCCGCCCGGCGGCGTCCAGGTGGCGTCGGTGACGGACGGACCGTGGCGCGGGTCGAAGAAGCACGGCGGCCGGCGTTCCGGAAGGGGCCGGTGCTCCCGGCGGGCGGCCAGCTGGGTGAGGGAGAAGCGGCCGTCCGCCAGGGCCTGGGTGACGGCTTTGACCTCCTCCGGCCTGCGGGCGGAGTCCATCAGCCGTTTCGCCTTCTCGTAGGCGTCCAGGGCGTGTTCGTAGTCCGCGCGCATCGCGTCGTCGGCGCCGGCTTCCGCCGGGTGGAAGTCCAGTCGGTCCAGTTCCTCGCCGAAGGCGGTGATGTCCTCGTCGACCACGACCCTCAGCCGCTCCAGCGCCGCCCGCTGCTCCTCCTCGTGGCGGCGCCGGTTGCGCCGGACCAGCGCGTAGGCGCCCGCGCCGCCCGCCGCCAGCACGGCGCCGGCGGCGATCAGTCCGCCGACGTCCACGCCGCCGCCCCCGCCGTCGCTCCAGCCGGCGGGTGCCGTGCCGCGCACGTTGCGCAGTGCGGAGTCGACGAAGTCGTTCAGCTGGGCCTTGGGGTCACCGGCGGTCTGTACCGACCTGACCAGGTTGTTCACCGCCTGCACGGAGAGCACGGAGGGGTCGGCTCCCGCGTCGAAGCGCTCGCCGACGCGGATGCCGTACAGGCCCGTGACACCGGTCTCGGTACGGAGGTTCATCAGGAGGTTCTCGGTCGGCTGATCGGCCGGGAGAACCGCTATGAAGACGGGCTTGTCGGCGTCCTCGATCTTGTCGGCGAGCGCTTCGGCGTCGGCCGACGACAGCTGGTCCGAGGCGGCGGGGTCCACGTACACAGGACCGTCGCGCAGCGCCTCGGCGACCTGGGAAAGGTCCGTGGCCGCATGTGCGCCGGGCGCGCCGGCCATGAGCACCGCCAGCGTCGCGGTGACCGGCACGATCAGCAAGCGCATGAGGCCCCGGAACAACGGAGTCCTCATACCTTCGACGCTACCTGATGGGCGGGGCAAAAGCGTCGGTCCCGGTGGGCGGAAATCCCACCGGGACCGGCGTCCTACGGCGTCCGGGCGCCGTGCGACGGCTCAGGCGGCCTGGTAGGCCGCGCTCAGCTTCTCCACCGCCGCCCCGTACCGGCCCGTCAGCAGCAGCCGGTCGGCCTCGGCGAAGGGCTTGGCCACCGCCTCGGCGATCATCGTGCCCGCCCTCTGCTGGACGATCAACCGGGCCTTGGTGACGAGCGCGCGCCCCGCCTCCCGCGCCCCGGCCTTCTCGGCGGCCGCGGCCGCGATGCCGAGTGCCTTCAGGGTCGCGGCACCGCCTTCGGGCACCCTGGTCAGCGTGGTCAGGCCCCAGCCGTACGGGAAGCGCGGGTCGTACGCCGCGTCCCCGACGTTGATCGGCAGCTGCGCCTCGCTCTTCGGCCAGGTGACGGGGAGCTGCCCGGTGAAGGGCCGCTTCCCGTAGAGCACATCCGCCACTCCGTCGCCCTCCGTGCCCGGCAGCCACGAGGCGACCAGCGCGTCGATCGCGGCCAGCCGCTCGTCGTCGATCAGCTGCGGGCGTATCTTCAGCAGCACCTGCGACTCGGCCGCCGCCCGCCGCGCCACGGCCCGGTGCTCGGCGGAGCCGATTTGCGCGGCCCGGCTGGTGTCGGCGTACGGCTTCTCGAAGAGCCCGAGCCGGAACTTCTGCGTGAGGATGCGGGACACGGCGTCGTCGATCCGCCGCTCGCCGATCCGGCCGGCCCTCACCTCGTCGACCAGCGTCGCGTGGAAGTCCTTGTACGCGTACGGCACCATGATCATGTCGAGGCCCGCGTTGACCGAGGTCCGGACGTCGGAGGCCTGGTCGCCGGGGATCTGGTCGATGGCCTGCCAGTCGCTGATCACGAAGCCGCCGAAGCCCATACGGTCCTTGAGGACGCCGTTGATCATGTCGGCACGGGCGTGCATCTTCACCGGTCCCCGGCCGTCTCCGACGAGGTCGAGGGAGGAGTACGACGGCATGACCGTGCCGACGCCACGCTCGACGGCCGTCTCGTACGGGGCGAGGTGGACGGCCTCCAGCTGCCGCCGGGTGACCTTGGTGACGCCCTGGTCGATGGTGTACGTGCCCGTGGTGGAGGAGCCGTACTCGGTGCCGCCGTCGCCGACGAAGTGCTTGGCGGTGGCGAGGACCTTGTCGGCGCGGTCCAGGTCCCGGCCGTCGGGCCTGCCCTGGAGGCCCTGGATGACGGTCGCCATGGACTCCACCAGCGCCGGGTCCTCGCCGAAGGACTCGTACGCCCGTCCCCACCGGTCGTCCCGCGTGACGCACAGGCAGGGCGCGAAGTCCCAGGGGATGCCGGTGGCCCGCGTCTCGGCGGCCGTCACCGCGCCCGCCTGGCGGGCGAGCCCCGGGTTGCGGGACGCCCCGAGTCCGATGTTGTGCGGCATGATCGTCGCGCCGGCCAGGTTGTTGTGGCCGTGCACCGCGTCGACGCCGTAGATCAGCGGGATCTGGAAGCGGGTCGCCTGCGCCCGGAGCTGGAAGCCGTCGATCATCTTCGCCCAGGCCTCGGCGGTGTTGGGCGTCGGAGTGGAGCCGCCGCCGGAGAGCAGCGAGCCAAGGGCGTAGGTGGCGATGTCACCGGATGCCGTGAGGGCGCCGCGCTCGGCCTGGGTCATCTGGCCGGCCTTCTCCTCCAGGGACATGCGGGAGAGAAGATCGGCGACGCGCTTCCGCACGGGCAACTTGCTGTCCAGATACGGCAGTCCATGGGCGTCGACGACGACCTGCGGGGTCTCGGCAGGGGGCTTGGCGCCGGTGACGGTCAGCTTCAGCGGGATCGTCTCGGCGGGCTCGGCGGACCTGTCCTCGCGGGTGGGGACGCGGATCTCTCGGGTGGCGCCGGAGGCGGTGCCGGCCGGGAAGGTGACGGTTCCCTGGACCGGGGTGTAGTCCTCGCCGGGGTCGGCGGTGCCGGTCGCGGCCGTCTCGTAGGTGACGGTGACGGGTTCGGCGAGGGGGGCGGAGCCGGTGGTGGCGACGGTGAGCCGCGCGGTCGCCGTGCCGCCCTCGCCGGTGGGGTACACGGCGGAGTCGGTGCGCAGGGATGCCTTCAGCGACTGGTCGGCCTTTCCGTACAGTTCGACGTCGTCCATGGCGAACTCGCCCTTGACGCCGACCGGGAGGGTGATGGCGTACCCCCAGGTCTCGGTGAGGCCGAGGATGTGGTCGATGCCGCCGACGGGCTGGTAGTCCGTGCGGTAGGTGAAGTCGGTGAAGGGCAGTTCGATCTGTTTCCAGCCGGTGAAGTCATCGGTGAAGGAGGTCGTCCACAGCTCGGACGCCTCGCCGTCGGCGCCGCCGTCCTTGAGTTCGAAGGCGATCTTCCTGCCGTTGTTCCGGCCGTCCCACCAGAAGCGGATGCCCTTGTGGGCGGACCAGTCGTGGGCGGGCTCGGCGAAGGCGAAGTCGTGGGTGAAGCCGCCGTAGCCGCTGATGTCGTAGGTGCCGGAGAGGACCTTCTCGCCCTCGGGCGCGTCGTCACGGGCGGTCAGCCGGAGGGCGGGCGGATCGTCGTTGTCGCTGCCCCAGGTGAAGATGCCCTCGGCGGGCGGGCTCGCGAAGGGGACCTCGCCCTCGAAGCGGTCGACGGGGACCGGGGCGGGGTCGTCGGCGCCGGACGCGGGGGCGCCGGACGCGGGGGCGGCGGCGGTGAGCGGCAGCAGGGTGGTGAGTAGGGCGGCGGAGGCGAGCAGGGCGGTTCTTCGCATGGAACGTCCCTCGACTCTCATGGTCCACTTATGACTTACCTCACGCCTTGAGTTAACTGGCGGCCCGCGTTGGCGTCAAGACTTCACGTCAGGGCCGGTGCGCACTCAACTCCTGGCCGGATCAGCCGTGTTGTCCTTTCAGCTAATGAACGCGCGACCCCTTGACGCGGTGACGAAGCCGCCATTTACTCACGCCTCGCACGCCTCCCATCCCCCACCTCAGAAGGGCGGCGCTCCATGAGGAGATCCACTCGGACGCTCGGGCTGCTCCTCGCCGGGCTCCTCACCACGGCCGGCCTCTCGGCGGCCACACCCGCGCAGGCCGCGGGCGAACAGATCACCCCCTGGCTCACCACGACGGACGACACCGGCGGACGCCATGTCGTCCGCGGACTCCAGCCGCAGACGCCCTTCGCCTTCCAGGCGGGCTCCGGCGGCAGCGGCGAGAACATCACCGTCGACGAGAACACCCGCTACCAGACCTTCACCGGCGGCGGCGCGTCGTTCACGGACACCGCGGCCTGGCTCATGGACGGCAGCGGCGCGTTGTCCCAGGCCACGCGGGACGCCACCATGCGCAAGCTGTTCTCCCCGACGGACGGCATCGGGCTGTCCTTCCTGCGCAATCCCATGGGCGGGTCGGACCTCGCCCGCTTCGGGTACACCTACGACGACATGCCGGCCGGGCAGACCGATCCGGATCTGTCCGAGTTCTCGATCGCCCACGATCTGCAGGACGTCGTGCCGCTGACGAAGCAGGCGCTTCAGCTCAATCCCTCGCTCACCGTGATGGCCTCGCCGTGGACGGCCCCCGCCTGGATGAAGGACAGCGGGCAGCTCAACGGGGGCTGGCTGAAGGCGGAGTACTACGGGGCGTACGCCTCGTACTTCGTGAAGTACGTGCAGGCCTACCAGGCCCAGGGCATCCCGGTCTCGTACGTCACCGCCCAGAACGAGCCGACCTGCTGCTCGGGCTATCCGTCGATGAGCTGGAACGCGAGCGGGCTGGCGTACTTCACGAAGAACGAGCTCCTGCCGAAGCTGCGCAGCGCCAGGCTGTCGACGAAGGTGCTGGCGCACGACTGGAACTGGGACACCTACGACGCGTACGCCGCCCAGACCGTCGACGACGGCGCGATCCGCTCCCACCCGAACTTCGGCGGGATCGCCTGGCACGGCTACGGCGGCGACGTGGCCAAGCAGACGCAGGTGCACGACCGGTACCCGCAGCTGGACGCCTTCGGCACCGAGCACTCGGGCGGCACCTGGATCGCCAACCAGCAGCGCGAGGACATGATGAACATCATCGACTACACCCGGAACTGGGCGAAGTCGGTGACGAAGTGGTCGCTGGCGGTGGACCAGAACCGGGGGCCGCACAACGGCGGCTGCGGGGTCTGCGACGGCCTGATCACGGTCCACAACGGGGACTCCCGGCATGGCCAGGTCGACTACACCGTCGAGTACTACACGATGGGCCACCTGACGAAGTTCGTACGGCCGGGTGCGCAGCGGATCGCCTCCACGGCGTCGTCGTCCGTGCCCAACGTGGCGTGGCGCAACCCCGACGGTTCGAAGGCGCTGATCGCCTACAACGACGCCTCCACCGCGAGGACGGTGACGATCAACTGGGGTTCGCAGCACGCCACTTACTCACTGCCGGGCAAGACGTCGGCGACGTTCACCTGGTCGGGCACGCAGTGAGATGCGGCGGTTGCAATAGCCCCTGCGGGTGGGCGGGGGTTCGCGTGTGATGCCTGCGGCGGCCTGTGGGGGTTGGGTGGGGGTGCGCGTAGCGCCTGCGGTGCGGTTGTGGGTCGGGGCCGCGCCGGGGGGTGTCCGTCCTCGGACCGGCGGCCCCCTTGGGCCAAGAGGTGCCGCGTGTTGACGCCGGTCACTGCGGGCGGACACCCCCCGACACGTCCCCTTCCCGCCGTCGGCGACTGCGGCACCGCGGGGGTACGCGCCCCATCCACGCGTCGGCACAGCGTCCGTAGCTGCGGGCACCCCGTCGCGCTGGGCCGCGCGACCCACCCCCGGGCGGCCCGTGCGGCTACTCCGCCGGCGACACCCCGGCCCGCAGCAGGCCGTAGGTGTAGGCGTCCTCCAGGGCCTGCCAGGAGGCCGCGATGACGTTCTCGGCGACGCCTACCGTCGACCACTCCCCCGCCCCGTCGGACGTGGAGATCAGGACGCGGGTCGTGGACTGGGTGCCGTGGACGCCCTCCAGGATGCGGACCTTGTAGTCGACGAGGTCGAGCTTGGCGAGCTGGGGGTAGATCTTCTCCAGGGCGACCCGGAGGGCGCGGTCGAGGGCGTTGACCGGGCCGTTGCCCTCCGCCGTGGCGACGATGCGCTCGCTCTTGGCCCACAGCTTGACCGTGGCCTCGTTGGCGTGGGTGCCGTCGGGGCGGTCCTCGACGATCGCGCGCCAGGACTCGACGTCGAAGTACTTCAGCGGCTTGCCCTCGACCTCGGCGCGGAGGAGGAGTTCGAAGGAGGCGTCGGCGGCCTCGTAGGTGTAGCCCTTGAGCTCGCGCTCCTTGACCCGCTCGACCACCCGGCCGACCAGTTCCCGGTCGCCGCCGAGGTCGATGCCGAGTTCCTTGCCCTTGAGCTCGACGGAGGCGCGGCCGGCCATGTCGGAGACCAGCATCCGCATGGTGTTGCCGACCTGCTCGGGGTCGATGTGCTGGTACAGGTCCGGGTCGACCTTGATCGCGGAGGCGTGCAGGCCGGCCTTGTGCGCGAAGGCGGAGACGCCGACGTAGGGCTGGTGGGTGGACGGGGTGAGGTTCACGACCTCCGCGATGGCGTGGCTGATGCGGGTCATTTCGCGCAGGTGGCCCTCGGGGAGGACCTTCTTGCCGTACTTCAGCTCCAGGGCCGCCACCACCGGGAAGAGGTTGGCGTTGCCCACGCGCTCGCCGTAGCCGTTGGCCGTGCACTGGACGTGGGTCGCGCCCGCGTCGACCGCGGCGAGGGTGTTGGCGACCGCGCAGCCGGTGTCGTCCTGGGCGTGGATGCCGAGCCGGGCACCGGTGTCGGCGAGGACGGTGGAGACGACGGCCTGGACCTGGGCGGGGAGCATGCCGCCGTTGGTGTCGCAGAGGATGACGACGTCCGCGCCGGCCTCCGACGCCGTACGGACGACGGACTTCGCGTACTCGGGGTTGGCGCGGTAGCCGTCGAAGAAGTGCTCGCAGTCGACGAAGACGCGGCGGCCCTGCTGGCGCAGATACGACACCGTGTCGCGGACCATCTCCAGGTTCTCGTCCAGCGTGGTGCGCAGGGCGAGCTCGACATGGCGGTCGTGGGACTTGGCGACGAGGGTGATCACCGGGGCACCGGAGTCCAGGAGTGCCTTGACCTGCGGGTCGTCGGCGGCTTTGGCGCCCGCGCGGCGGGTCGCGCCGAAGGCGACCAGCTGGGCGTGTTTGAAGTCGATCTCCTGCTGGGCGCGGGCGAAGAACTCGGTGTCCCTCGGGTTGGCGCCGGGCCAGCCGCCCTCGATGAAGCCCACGCCGAAGTCGTCCAGATGACGGGCGATGGCCAGCTTGTCGGCGACGGTGAGGTTGATGCCCTCCCGCTGGGCGCCGTCGCGCAGGGTGGTGTCGAAGACGTGGAACGAGTCGTCGAGCTCGCTGGTTACCGTCATGGTCGTAAGGCTCCTGTGTCGGATCTCGGTCTACCGGAATGACCGGCTCCACCGCCCCCACCTATGGTCCCTCGCGCTCTCCGCCCGGCTGCGGGTGGGCCGGGAAACAGAAAAACCCCTCGCGGGTGCGAGAGGTCTGCGCGCGGGTCGAGGACGACGGTGTCCGCCCGTACCTGGTCGTACGTGGCGGTCACTGCGGACCGGCGCGCCTGCTGCCAATAATCATGGCGAACGAGAGCACGGAGGCAGTCTGGCACAGTCCCGCCCCGTGCTCACCGTCCGTCTCAGGATGCGAACACTGTGCTGATCAACGCAGGCGGCGTACGAAGCCGTCGTTGCTGCCGTTGGTGTCGCCGGGCACGAGCTGGGACGAGCTGCTGCCGAGGCCGATGCGCTCGGCGCCCGCGCTCAGCGAGGACAGCGCGACGGAGGCGTCCGTCACGGGTCCGCCGGTGACCGACTCGCCCGCCAGGCGGGTGGTGCCGGTGCGCAGGTCGCGCAGGTAGATGTTGGCCGGGCCGGGCCTTCCGTCCGGCAGCCGCGGGGTGGCCTCGTAGCCCAGGTGGCGGCCATCGGGGCTGAGTACGGGGCGGCCGGGCATGGTCTCGCCGTCGGAGCCGGTGTCGACCCGCCGGGTGACGTCGGTGCGCAGATCGCGGACATAGATGTCGGACGCGCCCTCGGGGGTGCCGCCGGGGACCAGGTCCTCGTCCCAGTTCTCGAAGGCGACGGTGCGG
This sequence comes from Streptomyces curacoi, assembly GCF_001513975.1. Taxonomy (GTDB): domain Bacteria; phylum Actinomycetota; class Actinomycetes; order Streptomycetales; family Streptomycetaceae; genus Streptomyces; species Streptomyces curacoi. Next base: position 8,445 of record NZ_KQ947997.1, on the reverse strand, counting down.
CCGTCCGCGGAGAGCGAGGCGGGCAGCGCGTACCGCTGGGCCGGGGAGCCGTCGGCCTTGACGTTCACCCGCTCCTCGGTGCCGGTGCGGCGGTCGTGGACCCATGTGACCCCGAACGAGCTGCGCGGCACCAGCTGTGTGTACAGCACATAGCGGCCGTCGGCGCTCATGTCCTGGAAGAGCGCGGGGTTGTCCGGGCGGTCCGGGTTGCTGATCCGCTCCGTCCTGCCGGTGCGGCGGTCGAAGACGTACACGGCTCCGAAGAGGTCGCGCGCGCCCTCCTCCATCCGGTCGGCCTTGGCGTTGAAGGCGATGTAGCGGGCGTTCGCCGACATATGGGCGCCGGCCGCGTGGGCGGAGCCCCCGTCGAAGGCGACGCTGATCCGCTTCGTGCTGCCGGTGCGCCGGTCGTGGAGGTAGATGTCGTCGGCCGCGGCGTTCGCGGGCGGGGTGTCCCAGTGGACGAGGTTTCGGGCGTTGGAGCGGAACAGGACGTACCGCCCGTCGGCGCTGATGGCCTGCAGGGACGAGGGGTTGTCGGCCTGGGCGCCGTCCGAGCTGACGCTGACCCGCTCGACGGTCCCCTTGCGCAGGTCGCGCACGAAGACGTCCGCGTGGCCGTTGGTGTCGCCGGGCACCAGGTTGGCCGCGTTGGCCGTGAAGGCCGCGAACCTGCCGTCGGCGCTGAGCTGCGGCCCGTACGAGTCGGCGTCGCCCTGCTCCCCCGTCGGCGACAGCGTGACCCGCTCGGTGGACGGGACGCGCGGCGCGGCGTTCGCCGACGTCCCCGTCAGTGCCACCGTGGCGGCGACGAGGGCGGCGGCGAGCGTGGTGCGTGTGCTGGCGTACAAGATCTGTTCCCCCTGTTGCGGTGCTGGTTGTCGGTCAGTGGATGTGGTCGATGAACACGTCCGGCATCCCGTTGGTGTCGTCCCGGACCAGGTCGGCGGCCGTGGAGGTGAAGACGACGGAGCGGCCGTGGCGGGTGACGGAACCGGCCCGCGCGGTGCCGTCGGCGGCCACCGGGTGCTCCCTGCCGGTGCGCAGGTCGAGCAGCGTCAGGGCGTCGTCCCGGGCCAGCAGGACATGGCGGGCGGTGCGGTCGGCCGCGACGGCGGTGGCGCCCGCGGGGCCGACCGGGGTGGACCGGCCGGTGCGCAGGTCGTGGAGGCGGGCCTGGGTGGTGCCGTCGGCGGTGCGGACGTGGTGGAGCAGGCGGCGGCCGTCGGCGGAGAGATGGACGGTGCCGGTGGCGGTGCCGGCGGGTCCCTCGGCGATGAGGCGGCGCTCGCCGGTCTCGCGGTCCAGGACGTGGACGCGGTGCACCGAGGTCTGGTCGAGGCGCAGGAACACGGTGTACGCGACGGTGCGGCCGTGCGCGTCGAGGGCGGCGCCGTCGATCGCGCCCTCGGGCGGGAGCGGCGAGACCGGCTCGTCGGTGCCGGTGGCCAGATCGTGGACGTAGAGCACGCGGGCGTACTGGAAGCCGTGCCGGTTGCCGACGGTGTACGCCACGTGCCGGCCGTCGGCGCTGAGCGCCTTGGCGCCGCCCAGTTCGTAGAAGCCGTCGTCGGGCGGCTGCGCGGGCCACAGTTGGCGGGTCTCTCCGGTCACGCGGTCATGGACGTACGGCTTGGAGTAGCGGTTGCCGTTGTCGTACACCACGCGGCGGCCGTCCGCGCTGATCATCGCGTTCCGGGTGTACTGCAGTTCCTCGGGCACCGCCGTCAGCGTGCCGGTGCGCAGGTCCTTGACGTACACGCGGTTGTTGTCGAGGCCGCCCGAGGGGTCGGCGGCCGTGAAGGCGGCGTGGCGCCCGTCGGCGCTGACCGTGCCGCCGGACGCGGGGACCGGCAGTTGGGTGCCGTCGGAGCCGGTGCTGATGCGCTGGACGCCGGCGTCGGCGTCGGCTGCGGCGGTCGGCAGGGCGGTGAGGACGAGGGCGGCGGCGAGGATCGCGCCGGTGGTCAGGCGTCGCACCGGGTCACCTCGCTTCCGGTAAGAGGACGGTGATCCGGTGGTCGCTCAGGACGGTGCGGTGTGCGTGACGCATGGAAGTTCCCCCTGTGTGCTCCTCGCGCGCGGCGCTGGACACGGTCCCCCGAAACCTTGTCGTTCCCCCCGCCCCCGCGCCGAGGGCTCACACGGATGCAATCGCATCAGGAACCCCGGGTCAATCCGCTCGTTTACGTACAACCCGGGCGGCCGGTCATGCGTCCGCGAGCCCCGGCCGCCCCAGTGACTCGTCGAGGAACTCCCGTACGTGCGACAGGATCTGGCCACGGTCGGTCCCGCGCAGCCCGATCGCCACATGGATGGCGAAGCCGTCCAGCAGCGCCCGCAGCCGGGCGGCGAAACGGTCCGGGTCGACCGCCCGGAACTCGCCCCTCGACACCCCCTCCGCGAGCAGCGCCACCAGGTCCCGGTGCCAGGCGCCCTCGATGGCGGCCTGGCGGTCACGGGCGTCGTCGTCGGCGTTCTGCGAGCGGTTCCAGACCTCCAGCCACAGGGTCCAATGCGGGTCGCGGTGGCCGTCGGGGACATACAGGTCGACGTAGGCGTCGATCCGTTCGCGGACCGTCGCCGAGCCCCGGGTCAGCAGCCGGCCGCGCTCGGCGCCGAGCCGGCCCTCGCTCCACTCCAGGGTCCGCAGCAGCAGTTCGTCCTTGGAGTGGAAGTAGTAGAGGAGGTGGCCGCTGCTCATGCCGACCGCTCGGCCGAGCGCCGCCATGGTGAGCTTCTCCAGGCCGCGCTCGGCGATCATCGTCATGGCGGCGGCGAGGACGTCCTCGCGGGGCGGGGCGGGGGTGCGGCGGCGGGCGCCCGGCGCGCTCACGCGGACTCCGCCCGTACGGCGTCGGGCAGGAAATGCGTCTCGTAGGGGCCGGAGCACTCGGCGAACAGGGTCGCCACCACCGCCCCGCATTCCGCGCACACCTCGTTGGGCCCCTCGCGCCCGGGCACCCCGCGGCAACCGATCTCCCGCACGGCCGGGTTGGCGGAGAGCCACCCGCGGGTGTCCTCGGGGTGCACCACCAGGGTGTCGCGCGGGCCGGCGGACATCAGGAAGCCCTGCCCGTCGGGGTCTCCCATGGCCCCGTTGCCCGGGTGGGCGGCCCCGACCCACTCCGGGTCGGGATGCGGCACATACGGCGCCCCGCACGCCTCCGGGTCCACCGCGTACCTCCCGCGCGGCACGGTCGCCGGGGCGTGCAGGGAGCCGTCGGGGTTCTCGCGGCCGTCGTACGCCGGGCGGGGCGGCAGCTCCGGCGGGAGGTCCAGCGGCTCGGTCAGCCGTGTTCCGCAGGTGACGCAGGTCAGTACATCCACCCGTACGTTCTACCTGACGGTCGCCCTCGGCTGCTGCTGGGTGATGCAGTGGATCCCGCCGCCGCCCGCGAAGATCGTCCGCGCGTCGACGAGGGTCACCGTCCGCTCGGGGAACAGCCGCCGGAAGATCCCGGCCGCGATCTCGTCGCGCGGGTCGTCGAAGCCGCACAGCACCACGCCGCCGTTGCAGAGGTAGTGGTTGATGTAGGAGTAGTCGGCCCAGTTGCCGTCCGCCTCCAGGACGGTCGGGGCGGGCACCTCGACGACCTCCAGGCGGCGGCCGCGGGCGTCCGTCGCCGACTTCAGGAGGCCGATGACCTCCTTGGTCACCTCGTGGTCGGGGTGGGCCGGGTCCGGCTGGTGGTGCGCGACGACCACGCCGGGGCGGGCGAAGGCGGCGACGATGTCGACGTGGCCGAGGGTGCCGAAGCCGTTCGGGGGGTAGTCGCCGGTGAGGCCGCGCGGCAGCCAGATCGCCTTGCGGGTGCCGAGGTGCGCGTGGATCTCGGCCTCCACCCGCTCGCGGGTCCAGTGCGGGTTGCGCTCCGGGCCGAGCTGGACCGTCTCGGTGAGCAGGACGGTCCCCTCGCCGTCCACATGGATGGCACCGCCCTCGTTGACGAGTTCCGAGGCGTACGTCTTCACCGAGCCCGCGAGGTCGGAGACATGGGCGGCGATCTTCGCGTCGTGCTCCCAGCGGGCCCAGTCCTGGGCGCCCCAGCCGTTGAACGTCCAGTCGACGGCGGCGAGTTCACCCTTGCCGTTGGTCAGGAAGGTGGGGCCGATGTCCCGCATCCAGGCGTCGTCGAGTTCCCGCTCGACCGTCTCGATGCCGTCGCCGAGCAGCGTCCGCGCCTGCGCCGACTGGCCGGGTCCGCACACCACGGTCACCGGCTCGAAGCGGCGCACCGCGCGGGCGACCGCGGCCCAGGCGATGCGTGCGGCGGCGAGGTCCTCGGCGTCGTCGAAGGTCGCGTTCGGGCCCGGCCACGCCATCCAGGTGCGCTCGTGCGGGGTCCACTCGGCGGGCATACGGAAGCCGTCGTCGGCAGCAGACATGAGTGATCCTTACAGGCTGTGACATTTATAGGAAGTACAGGCGGTTGAGGGAGACGGACTCGGCCGGCTCGGACCGCAGCGGCTCGCCGTCGAGGGTGACCAGACCGGTGCGCTGGTCGACGTCGACCGCTCCGGTACGGGAGTTGAGGCGCAGGTCGGCGGGTCCGATGCCGCGGGTGCCCCGGACGGCGACCCTTCTTCTGCGCGTCGGCATCGAGTCATGGCCCTGCTCGACGGCGGCCCGGGCGACGAAGGCGACCGAGATGTCGGCCGGTGTGGCGCCGTACGCACCGAACTGCGGGCCGAGGACGAGGGGTTCGCAGGTGTCGGTCGCGGCGTTGGGGTCCCCGACCACGCCGTACGCCGGGAAGCCCGCCTTCAGCACGAGCTGCGGCTTGGCCCCGAAGTACTCCGGCCGCCACAGCACGATGTCGGCGAGCTTGCCGACCTCCAGCGACCCCACCTCGTGCGCGAGGCCGTGGGCGATGGCCGGGTTGATGGTCAGCTTGGCCATGTAGCGCAGGACGCGCTCGTTGTCGTGGTCGTCCGGGGCGCCGAACTCGGCCTTCATCTTCCCGGCCATCGCGAAGGTACGGCGGACCGTCTCGCCGGCGCGTCCCATGCCCTGCGCGTCGGACGAGGTGATGCCGATCGCGCCCAGGTCGTGCAGGACGTCCTCGGCGCCCATGGTCCCGGCGCGGATGCGGTCGCGGGCCATGGCGGCGTCGCCGGGCAGGTCGGTCTTCAGGTCGTGGACGGAGACGATCATGCCGTAGTGCTCGGCGACCGCGTCCCGGCCGAAGGGCAGGGTGGGGTTGGTGGAGGAGCCGATGACGTTCGGGACGCCGGCCATCTTCAGGACGTTCGGCACATGTCCGCCGCCGCAGCCCTCGATGTGGAAGGCGTGGATGGTGCGGCCCTCCAGGACGCGGAGGGTGTCCTCGACGGACAGGCATTCGTTCAGCCCGTCGCTGTGCAGGGCCACTTGGACGTCCTGTTCCTCGGCGACCCGCAGGGCGGTGTCCAGCGCCCGGGTGTGGGCGCCCATGTCCTCGTGCACCTTGAACCCGCTCGCCCCGCCCTCGGCGAGGGCCTCGACCAGGGGCGCCGGCGAGGACGACGAACCGCGCCCCAGGAAGCCGATGTTGACCGGCCAGGCGTCGAAGGCGTTGAACGCGTGCCGCAGCGCCCAGGGCGAGTTGACCCCGACGCCCCACACCGGTCCGAACTCCTGCCCGATGATCGTGGTCACCCCGGAGGCGAGCGAGGCCTCCATGACGCGCGGCGACAGCAGGTGGACGTGGGTGTCGACGGCTCCGGCGGTGGCGATGAGCCCCTCGCCGGACACGATCGACGTGCCCGTGCCGACCACGACGTCGACCCCGTCGAGGGTGTCGGGATTCCCGGCCCGCCCGATCGAGCAGATCCGGCCCTCCCTGATCCCGATCGAGACCTTCCGGATCCCGAGCGCCGCGTCGATCACCACCACATTGCTGATCACGACGTCACAGGTCTCCCGGACGGCCGCGGCCTTGAGGTGCAGCCCGTCCCGCGCGGTCTTGCCGAACCCGGCGAGGAACTCGTCGCCGTAGCGCTGGGAGTCGGACTCGACGCGGATGGTCAGGCCGGAGTCGCCCAGGCGTATCCGGTCGCCGGCGCGGGGGCCGTGGGTGGCCGCGTACTCGTGGGGGGTGAGGCGGCGGGCCTCGGCGGGGTGGCCTCCTGGGCGGCTCATCGCTCGACCTCCTGCTCAGGTGTTTCCGGTACGCCGAGGTAGCCGCAGGCGGCGGCGCGGCGCAGTGCCTCCTCGCGGGCGCCGGGGGCGTCCAGCGCCCCGTCGACGAGCCCCGCGAAACCGATCGCGATCCGGTGACCGCCGATGGGTACGAGCCCGACCTCGGCGCTCTCCCCCGGTCCGAAGCGCACGGACGACCCGGCGGGCACGGCGAGCCGCATCCCGTAGGCCCGCTCCCGTACGAAGTCGAGGCGCGGGTTGGCCTCGAAGAAGTGGAAGTGGGAGGTGACGGAGACCGGCACGGTGGCGGTGTTGGTGACCGTCAGCCGTACGACCGCCTCGGGCTCGGCGTGCTCGGGTCCCGGCAGCAGCGCACCCGGGGCACGGTCCCCGAGGCCCTGGCCGATCGGGTCGGTGACGACCGCGAGCCGCGAACCGTCGTCGAAGACCGCCTCGACATGCACCTCGGTCACGACGTCCGCGACACCCGGCAGCACGTCGTCCGGGCCGAGCACCGACCGGGCGCGCTCGATGGCCTCCGCGAGCCGGGCGCCGTCGCGGGCGGCCTCGCAGACGGTGTCCGCGATCAGCGCGGTCGCCTCCGGCACGTTGAGCCGCAGGCCGCGGGCGCGGCGCGCGCGGGCCAGCTCCGCGGCTCCGAAGAGCAGCAGCCGGTCACGTTCCGTGGGAGTCAGTCTCATGCCGTGGGCACCTCCTTGCCTCCCCCACATTAGAGCATCACTCTAAAAACGAAATCGCCGGTTCCGAAGTGTTGACTCGGCCACAACCATCCCACACATTGAACGTCGCTCTAACTCTGGCGGCCGATCGAAGGAGACCTGCCATGCCGATGGAACAGCGCGGAGTCGACACCATCCCCGAGGAGGAACGCACAAGTGGCCCACGGGACCTCGTCTCGATCCTGCTGGGGTCCAACCTCTGTCTCGGAGTGATCGTCTTCGGCTGGCTGCCCCCGTCGTTCGGACTGGACTGGTGGGCGTCGGTCACCTCGATCGTCGTGGGCACCCTGGTCGGCACGGCCCTCACCGCACCGCTCGCCCTGATCTCCCTGCGCACCGCGACGAACCTGTCCACGTCCTCCGGCGCCCAGTTCGGCGTCCGGGGCCGCCTGGTCGGCTCGGTCGTCGGCCTGCTGCTGGCGCTGGGCTACTCCGCGCTGACGGTGTGGATCGGCGGCGATGTGATGGTGAGCGTGCTGGGCCGCATGTTCGGCATACCGGCGAACGACGTGTCGTACGGCGTCGTCTACGCGCTCCTCGCCGCCGCGACCGTGGCCGGCGCGGTGTACGGCTATCGCGTACTGCTCGCCATGTCCCGCGTCCTGGCGATCGGCATGACGGCACTGCTGGTCCTGGGCGTGATCGCCTACGCCCCCCACTTCACCACCGCCGCGCTGCCCGAGGCGGGCGGCTATCTGCTGGGCGGGTTCTGGCCGACGTGGCTGCTGGCCATGGTGGCGGCCGGACTGTCCGGCCCCATCGCCTTCATCACCCTGCTCGGCGACTACACCCGCTACATCTCCCCGGCCCGCCACTCCTCCCGCCGGGTCCTGCACGCGACCTGGCTCGGCCTGATCCTCGGCCTGCTGGTCCCGCAGCTGTTCGGCACCTTCACGGCGTACGCGGCGCGGGCGGCCCTCGACTACGCGGGCCCGCTGGTCGACGCCTCCCCCACCTGGTACCTGCTGCCGCTGCTCCTGGCCGCCTCCGCCGGCTCGGTCGGCAACGCGGGCCTGATGCTCTACTCCATGGGCCTGGACCTGGACGCCATCCTGCCGCGCGCCTCCCGCGCGAAGGCCACGTACGCGGTCGCGGTCGTCGCCACGATCTGCGTCTTCGTCGGCCACTACGCCTCGACGGCGCAGGACGCGATGACGTCGTTCGTCCTGCTGCTGACGGCGATCGGCACCCCCTGGGCGGTCATCACCCTCATCGGCTTCGCGCGCTGCCGCGGGGTGTACGACCCGGAGGCGCTCCAGGTGTTCAACCGGCGTGCGCGGGGCGGGATCTACTGGTTCCGCGGCGGCTGGAACATCCAGGCGACGGTCTCGTGGACGCTGGGCGCGACGGTCGGCGTGCTGGCGGTGGCACTGCCGTCGTACGAGGGGCCGCTGCTGAGCCTGACCGGCGGGGTGGACTGCAGCTTCCTGCTGTCGGGGCTGGTGGGAGGCGTCCTGTACACGCTGCTGACGATCGGTGACTCCGCCCCGGCAGGCGAAAGGGCCGCCACGGACACCGAGTCCGAAGCGGCCCTCGCGGTACCGGCGGAGAAGTAGGCCCTATCTGATCCGAACGACAGGG
>NZ_KQ947996.1:48173-177872 GCF_001513975.1 Streptomyces curacoi | reverse complement strand
ACAGGCGGGCAAGGAACGAACCGACTGCGTCGTACACAGCTGCGGCTCGCGCCGCCTTCCCTTTTGCGTCGGAGAGGACCGCGATCAGTTCAGTCGGGAGCCTTGGCCTCTGGCCCAGGGCTCCATTCCGTCGACGCCACGATCGACGGCCTGCAGCAGCGGGAGACGGTCAGTCTTTCGCACCCCTATCAGGACAACTGCGCGTTCCATGGTCACTCCATCAAGCGCCTCAACCCCTTCGACCGTAACGCCGATCACAGCCGGGCACGCATTGGCGAAGGCAGTGGCCTACCTGTGGCGAGCGGTGAGGAAGCGGTCCAGGAAGCCGAGCCGGCTCAGGCCTGCAGGGTGGCGACCGCCGCCACCTCGATCCGGTTGCCGGCCACCCGGACGCCTCCGGTGATCGAGGCGTCGGCACAGCTGATCCCCGCAGCGCAGGTTGTCCAGTTCGCTCAGTGGCCTGCAGTCCCACCGCGGCTACGCGCGGCCGCTGCCTCTCCAGCGTCTCGCCATGGAACAGCGGACGCGAAGAATCCGCTCGACCACCTCTACGCCCTTGCCCGTACTGGAGCGGCGTTCGGCCCGGGCCGTGAGCACGTTGCACCCCCGCACCTCGTTTCAAAGGCGAAGAAGCGGTAATTTGTCATAAAAGGTACAGGAAGGGTGCATGTTAGGGGTCTGCCCGATGTCAACAGGGACACTTCTGGCGATCATCATTCCCATCGCGGTGGTGATCGTCGTGGCGGCCGTGGCTGCCTCGCTGATCATGCGTCGCCGGAAGCTTCGTGAGCGCTTCGGACCGGAGTATGAACGAACGATGGAGGCTGCCGACAGCCGCATGGCCGGCGAGCGTGAGCTCAGGGCCCGCGAGAAGCGGCATGACTCACTGGACATCAAGCCTCTGGACAGCAGCGTCAGGGATCGATACGCCAGGGACTGGACCAGCGTGCAGGAAGAGTTCGTGGACCGGCCAGAGGACGCCGTGCACCACGCCGACCGCCTGGTGACCTCCTTGATGCATGAGCGTGGCTACCCGACCCAGGACTTCGAGCAACAGCTCAAGGACCTCTCAGTCCAGCACAGCCGCACACTCGAGCACTACCGGGCCGCCCACGATGTCGACGTGCTCAGCACCCGGCACGAGGCGACCACCGAACAATTGCGGGGTGCCATGGTGCACTACCGGGCCCTGTTCGACGAGCTGCTCGCCGACGGCGGCGAACCCCGCCGCGCCGCACCGGCCTGAACGGCTCAGCGAACAGCCCGCCGCCCCAGTCCGGGAGGCCGGCCCAGGCCTCCCGGGAGCGGAGGAGAAATGCAGCGCAAAGACATACCGGACACCGCCGCCGCGAGCGGCCTGTCCACCGACGACCTCGCCCAACCTCGCGACACGTCCGCGCAGGAGGACGCGGCGAGCACGCCGACCGACGTACCGACTTTCCCCGGCGAGAGCACGACCACGCCGAGCAAGCCCGCCGAGGACGAGGCCACGGGAGCCGACGTGGGAGCGCAGGACGAGGTGGTGGGAGCCGACTCCAGCACGCAGGACCAAGCCACGGACCAGGGCGGCCACGCCGAGGAGGAGGAGCCCCAGCTCCTTACCCCGGAAGATGAGGAGGGCTTCCGCACACGCTGGCAGGAGGTACAGAACAAGTTCGTGGACGACCCACGCGAAGCCGTGCACACCGCCGACGCACTCGTCGCCGACGTGATGCAAAAGCTGGCCACCACGTTCGCCGACCACAAACAGGAACTGGAAGGACAGTGGGACCGCGGCGAACAGGCGAACACTGAGGACCTGCGCCAGGCCCTGCGCCACTACCGCTCGTTCTTCAACCGCTTGCTGGTCACCTGACACAACGCGGCGCACAGGCATTCGCAATAGCCCACCTGGACGACAAACAGCACCGCCCGGGCCGATGCCGTCGGTGGCTTCTCGGGCCTCTGGGCCCCCGGCATGTGGGCCTACCCTGGCAAGGCCCTCGCCCGGTATGAGGGAGTGGGTGGGGCGCCACTGGGAGACACCCCACCCGCCACTCAGCCCGACCGCAGGCCTGCGCCAGCGCCACCACCGAAGCCGCGCACGGTGTCGGTGGTCTGGCGCGACGGGGGTGCGGCGATCGGCATGTTGGTGACCGAGTGGGCCTGGGAGCTCCCGGCCGCCAGCGCTTCGCTGCGGGAGCGGTGGGATGCCATCGCCCCGGGTACGATGCGGCCGGCTCACCGCCCGGAGTCGGCAGCCTGGGCAACGAAGCTGCGCTTGGAGCAGACCCGCGTCGTCCAGGTGGCGAATGAGTCGGCGGGCCGTATGGTCGTGCGGCGCTTACGGATCCTCGCGCCCGGCTCCGTGCCCGCGCCGGCCCCGGACGATGACGCCCCGCAGACGGCGCCCGTGTCCGAAGGGCCCGTAAGGACCGGGGGGGTGGCCAGCGACGGCTACCAACGCGCCCTCGCCGCCCACCGGGCAGGCCGTCTCCCCCCGCCTGGTCGACCCAGCCATCGCGGAGGCAGTTGAGCGGCAGTCCCACGCGATGCGCGAGCTGAGCCGACGCGCCTTCCCCTCGCCGGGAGGCTGAAGAGCTGCCGAGCGGGAGCGGCGATCGGCGCCGTGTGCGGAGTGCGGGCTGCCCGGTGCGGCGGGTTTCTGACCGCAGTGCACCTACCGGCACCGTGCGGATGCGCTGGTGCGCGAGGCCGTCGACCTGGCGGTTGCAGTGCGGGCGGACGTCGACGACGGTGGCGCAGGTCGCTCTGCACTGACGGAGCGCTGTGAGGCCGACACCCGGGCTGCGCGAATCCGGGACGAGCGGCGGGCGAGCGCGCTGCGGCGGCGGCTCCTGAGCGAGGAGACCGAGGCGGAGGCAGCGGTCCATCAGCCAGGCGTTGCCGTACTGAGGCTGTTTCTGAACCCGATGCCCGGCCGTCCTCGCTTCCCGCCGCCGGGGGGCGCCTGAAGGTGCGGGTGAGCCAGCAGAGGGGGCCGAGTCGGGGCAAGCCGGTGCACGAGGAGAACGGCCGACGGCCAGGCCCGCACCGTCGCTGTAGACCGCCTCACGGTGACGTGGCACCGCTTGCCCTGCCCGCACTACGCGGCCGACCGCGTCTTGGCCGGTGAAGAGGACTGAGGCCGGTGGCGCGCGGGCGGTGATGGGCGTAGACCGGAGGTAGGCCTGCGCGATGTGCCACCAGCCGCTGCCCTTGTGCCCGGCGGCGCGGCGGCGCGAGCGCTAGCCCTGAACGTCATCATCCATGAGGAGCGGAGCATGAATCGTGATCGTGGCACCGAGACGGTAGGCGATTCTCATGAGCCGGCGCAGGGTTGGACTCGGCTTGCCCCGCTTAGCGGCGTGGTTTTCTTCGTGCTGCTCGTGGCCTCCGCCGTCACGGCTCAGGATACCCCCGAGGAGTATGCCTCCGGTGCGAAAGTGCTCTCTTTCTTCAAAGCCCATGAGAGCACCACAAAGGCGTCCGCCCTACTCGCGGGCTTGGGGGTAGTCTTCTTGATCTTCTTCGCCAGTTGGCTGCGCACGTACCTGCGTAGCAGGGGGGCAAGCGCGCTTGCGACGGCGGTCTTCGGCGGCGCTGTCGTGATCGGCGTCGGCGGCGCGGCTCGCGCAGGGATTAGCTGGGCGCTCGCTTCTGGTCATGACAAAATCGACCCCAGCGCTGCCCAAGCGCTCGGTGTCTTGCATGCGAGCCATTACCCGGCCGTCGTCGGTATTGCGATCTTCATGTTCGCCACGTGGCTGTCGGTCTTGCGGACACGCGCGTTGCCACAGTGGCTGGGATGGTTGGCCCTGCCGATCGCCCTCATCGCGATCGTGCCGCCTACCCTGATTCCGCTCCTCGCCGCGGGTGTGTGGATCTTGATCGCCAGCATCGTCATGTACGTGCGCGGCGGTCAGACCGGTCGCGCCGCCTGACCCTCGACTCACCGGGGTGGAGCCCCCGGTTTTCGTAGACACCTGGTGACCGATTGACGACCTGGACGGCAAGGGGCGGATGATCGAGCACATGCAGTCGTCGAGGCAGGGAGGAAGGTCTTGGAACACTCGCGACAACAGAGGGCTGACCTAGCACCTCCCACCTCCGTGGGATGTGCCGTCCGATGAAGGTCCTGACGGTCGCTGACAGGCAGCAACTGGGGGGAGACTGGTGCTCCAGGGCCGCGATTCGGGGCCGGTGCGGGCCAAGGTGATGGTCCTGCCCTTGAAAATGATCAGTCGCGGTCGGCTTCGCGAGACGTCGGCTGTCCACTTCTACGGGAGCTCCGACGGGTGATTCTCCTGGTCATGAGCGTGATCGCGGCCCAGGTGATCAACAACTCCGAATGCTGGATGAGCCGTTCGTAGTCCCGCGCATGCCGGCGGGCGTGCATGATCCAGGCCGGCGACCGCTCGACCACCCAACGCCGGGGCAGGAGGATCCACCCGCGGGTGTCCTTCGGCCGGCTGACCGTCTTCAAGGTCAGCCCGAGGTGCTTCTTCGCCCAGGTCACGAGCTGTCCGGCATAGCCGGAGTCCGCCCGGGCGATCGTGATTTCGGGGTGCATCAGACGCAGCCGGAACAGGACTTCCTTGGCCGTGTCACGGTCGGTCATGTCAGCCGGGGTGACCATGACGAACAGCGGCAGGCCCTTGGTATCCACGACCAGGTGCCGCTGCGGCCGTTGATCTTCTTCGCGCCGTCATAGCCGCGCGAATCCTTCCCGACGGTCTCGGCGGCCTTGACCGACTGGGAGTCGATCACGGTCGCGACCGCGCCGGGCGCCCGGCCCATGTCCCGGCGGATCCGCTTGCGGAGCTGGTCACGGATCTGCCCGACGACGCCGGCAGCGGCCCAGCGGGCCATGAACCCGTAACACGTGCGCCAGGGCGGGAAGTCCTTGGGCAGGGCCCGCCACTCGCAGCCGGTGTCGACCACATATCTGATCGCGTCGACGATCTCCCGGCGGGGGTGCTTCTCCGGCCGGCCACCCGTCTTCGTCTCGCAGGCCGGTGTCGGCAGCAACGGTTCGATCAGGGCCCACTCGTCGTCGAAGGTGTCGGAGGGCCGTCTGCCATTGGTCCAGGCAATGTCGGATGTACGCCTCAACTCGCTGGCGGGTCCCGGGCCCTCTGCTGAGCCAGCGCACCAGCAGCTCGTCCTCCCCCGCGAGGTGCGCCTCTGCATCGTCCAGGCGCAACGGTGACAGCGAGACCGTCCCGTCGGAGAGCTTTGCATCGCGCCCCTGGCGATTATTGACGGCAAGTGCCGCGTCTCACCATCGAATTCCGGGAGGGCTGTGGGGGGGTTGGTGGCAGGCTGAGGTTTCCGCATTGCTGCCTTTTGGCGGGACTGGGAGTCGAAGGCGAGGCCGGGCGCCAGGGCTGGCCAAGGTGGTGCACGACCAGGGCCTGCGCAGGGTGTCGGGGGCGAAGCGGGGCAGACCTCAGTCGGTGATGTGTCCGGTGACGTCGTCGGTCCAGGAATGCAGGCCGACCAGGGCTGCGTGGGTGGTGAGCACATGCATCGGGTAGTGGAGTTCAAGAAGTTCCTGGTCAGGATCGACAAGGTTCAAGGCGTGGCCCATCAGACGACGCGTCGCGGGGCACACAAAAACATTCAGGCCTTCGAAGCCGAAATCCGTTCCTGGGGCAAAGACCGGAACGACGACTCCGAGCCATTCATCTGAATCAGGACAGCCGGGAGATCTTCGACGGCTGGTTCTGCTCTGGGCCGTCGAAGAAGGCTCTGGTTGACTGGCCGCGGCTACACGAACGCTTCCGCAGCCGACCAATACGGATGCAGACAGGCGGGGCGTTTCATCCACGGCAGAATGATTCGCAGCTTAGGAGTGAGTTTCAGTGAGCCTTTCGTCGGATTACCCCGACGTCCCCGAGTGGGTGGCGAAACCCGAGGGATATCAGGCAGGAGCCGTCACGAAGTACAAGGGCAACATCTTCCGTGCCGCCTTCTGGGCTGCGGAGCCAGGGGTGGGCGATGCCAACACGAATGGCTGGCGGTTCTTCGACGAGTTATACGATCAGACCTCGCCCACGTCGACCCAGCGATCGAAAATCATCGCCTACATCCCCACATGGCGAAAATCAGAGGGATTCGACTACGGTAATGCCGAGATGTACCGGTACATCACGCATGGCATTATCGCGTTCCTGACGTTCAGCCAGACCGACGCCGGTGCTTTCGACCCCGCGTCGGTCACGGAGATCAGAACGATACTTCCGGACGTGGTCGTCGCCGGAAACCTGTCCGGGACCAAGATGATGGTCGCGCTGGGCGGCGCGAACGACTACGCCTTCTTGGACCTGATGACGGCGGTGGGGAATGATCCGGCCTCCCCACTGCTCGATCGGGCCGTGCGCAATGTGGTGGACTTTGTCACCGCCAACGGTCTGGACGGCGTCGATCTCGATCTGGAGTGCTGGTGGGGCAGGCCCGGCGAGCAGGACCAAGGGGGCCGGTTGAAGAGTGACGGGCCGCATCCCGGGGGGCGGGGTCTGATGCTGTTCGCTCAGAAACTCAAGCAGGCCATGCCGGACAAAATCGTGTCGGCGGCCGTTTTCGGCACCTCGTGGTACGGGAACAACTACGATCCGAAGATCGCGGACCACGTTGACTGGATCGGGATCATGACCTATGACCTCACCGGGTCGTGGGACAAGTCTCCGGTGGGCCCCCATTCCGCCTTGCTCAAGATACGCGGCGAGGCCACGTCGGACATCCGCCCGTCGGACATCTACCAGGAGTCGTTCCTTCCCGAACAGCAGGGCGGCTGGCCGGGGGCCAGAACGGGCACCAATCCGCTCCCCTCGGGCGCGGACAACTTGGAGAACAATCCGATCCTCTCGGTCGAGGACTGTCTCTGGTACTGGACGAATCCACTGTTCGTGAACTGGCAGGGGGCCGGGCAGGGTATAGCCCGCGACAAGATAGCGGCAGGGGTGCCCATCTACGGGTATGACTTCGCCGCTGCCAAGGATCCGGACGACCTGACCGGGCAGGTGCCGCCGGGATACAAGGCTGTGCGATACAAGGACATCCTGGCCGCGTTCCCGGACGCTCATCAAGCCGCGAACGCGAACATCAAGGTGTCCGGGACCACGCCTCGTCCCGTCCTCGCCGATCCCCTGCCTCCGGGGGACTACCCCTACGCCCACAACCTCTACTTCGAGACCCCGGACACCGCGGTCACCAAGCTGAACTTCCTCAAGGGCGTAGGAGCCCAGGGCGTCATCATCTGGGAACTCTCCAATGACGTCTGGGAAGACGGCAAGAGCATCATCAAGGCCCTCTATCGCGCCTCCGGGAACCCCGAGCCCGAGCCCGTCACGCAACCGCCGGTCATGACCGCCGGCCACTACCTGTGGGACGCCACCGGGTTCCTGGGAACCTCGATCACCGACCTTCAGTTCCAGGACGACGGAGTCACCCGGCCTGGGGTGCGGAAGTTCTCGGCCCGACTGTGGAACATCCCCGAGGGCGAGGATTGGAAATTCGCTGCCGAACGCGCTCCGGCGGTGATCAAGAGGCAGTACTTCAACCGGCCGACACGCATTGTGGACAAGGGCGCCCTGGGCCTCTGGGGGGAGTTCGACGTCCTCGACACGAGTGACGTTCCGGACTGGTACTGGGGCCACATGGAAAGAGTGGACGGGGGTCCGTCCGGGCTCACGCGGTATCGGTCGCGCCTATGGGGTCTCTCCCTCAGCGATGACTGGCAGGCCGCCGCGAGGAAAACCCCGGCGCTCATCGAAGGTCAGTACTTCGACCAGCCGACAGAAATCGACGACCAGGGAATCAGCGGCCTCTACGGCGTTTTCGACGTCAGCGACGGGCCGAGCATCGTGCCCACGCTCGTGGCGCGAGCCGTGGGGCCCAATGACTGCTCCTACTGCCTGATCGACACCATGCCTCCCCAGGGGAATGTGGCACGGGTGAACTTGACGACCACGATGACCGTCAGGCCGGGCACGCCCTACCTCTACTCGGTTGTCACGCGAGACGACGACTCGGTCGACTTTCCCGACGGGCTCGTCATGACGATCCAGGACCCCAGCGGGACCACCTACGACCGCGACATTCAGGACGACGACCAATTCGTCATGATGTCCGGCTCCTCGATCCGGTGCCTGATCGTCAAGGACCCTCAACCAGGCGACTGGACCATGAGGATGAGCGAGCCGAGCGGTGTCGGGTTCCGCTGCGAATGTGACACCGTTCCGAACGCGGACGTCTTCGACAGTATGGTGAAAACCTGGCAGCAGCTCGGCGAAATGCACGGCCTTGCTTCCCGGGACATCACCGGGAACCAGGTAGCGGCGTACTTGGCCCTGGCGGCGATCACACTCGTGGTTCCGCTTCCGGTGAGCCTCGCCGCCCGAGCCCTGATCCTCGCCGTCACAGGAGTCGGCTGGCTGGGCATCGCACAAACAGGCACCACCAAGGCGGCCGTCTCACAGAACATGGCGGAAGTCGCAGGAATTCTGTCGAAGATCGCGAAGGACATACAGAAAGAGGGCTACTCCGCTTTCACGAAGTACGTCTACCTGATCGGTAAGAACATTTCTTCGGACGAGTACCAGGTGATTCGCAAGTACCCTGCCAACCTCTTCCAATGGCTGGGGGTGCACCGCAGGGTATACCAGGTCGTCGAACACATGACGGACGCGGAGGAACAGAATGCCGTACGTCATGTGTACTGGCAATGCCTGCTCAAGAAGAGGCTGGGCGAAGAATTCGCCATAGCGATGGGCGACGCGCACGAACGTGGCCGCCCGGGGTCCGACGCGGACAACAAAGCGGACGAGATCAACAACAGAATAGGTCTCCAGCTGGCGGACCAGGTGGAATCCGAAGAGGAATGTCTCCAGCGCGCCCGCGAGATGTGGCAAGCGGGGCAACTGGCCAAGCGAATCGACTTCGAGTCGGACCCGACCTGAGTTCGGCGGCACCGCCCATCTGCTGGGCGGCGCCATCGCGCTGCTGGACTTGAACTCCGATGTCAGGTCTTGGATGCGTGTCCCAGGGCGGCCCACGCGACGTCATCGACCGCGAGCCACGGGGCGGCCGCGACGGCCGTGGGCGTCACCCCGGCGAAGGCCATGACGTCCCGATGCAGGTGGGACTGGTCGACGTAGCCGCCCTCCGCCGCCACCGACGCAGCGCTGTGACCTGCGGCGAGGCGGTGGGCCGCGTGGTCGAAGCGGACCAGTTGCGCGGCGCGCTTGGGGGTGAGGCCGAGCTGGGAGCGGAACCGGGCCCACAGCCGCTTACGGCTCCATCCGGCCTCGGCTGCCAGCTGCTCGATCCGGACCTGTCCCCGGCTGGCCACCATCTGCCGCCAGGCGTAGCCGACCTCCGGATCGACCGCCCGGCCTGCCGCGTGTCTTCGAGCGAGCGCGGCCTCCGCGATCGCGAACCGCTCCTCCCACGAGGCGGCAGCGCGCAGTTGCTCCTGAGTTCGCCCGGCATCGCGGCCCCAGAGGTCTTCGAGGGCGACCACCGCCCCACCCGACTCCAGGGAGGCCCCCAGCACCGCGTGCGCGACCACTGGTGACAGCCGCATCTGCAGGCACTCGATGTCCCGGCCGTGCACTCGGACGCTGCCCGGTGCGAGGCCGAGAACGGCGCTGCCGCGCTGCTGCCGGCCACTGACGTCGTCGACGAGCAGCCCGTCGCCGAAGTCGACGACCACCGTGACAGCCGGGTACGGGACCACCTGAAGGTCGACGAGGTCCGTCCTTCGATCGCGGAATCCGGCCATGCCGACTCCCGGCAGCCGGCCGGGCCGCGAGGGGGTGGTGATGTCCCACCTCGCGGCAGCGTCACGAGCCGACTCGGCATACTGCATCGCTCCAGGCTACGAGTCACCACCGGCGGTAGTGCAGCCGGCGGACATTTGTCCAAGACCCGGCCCCGGGCAGGCGGCAACACTGACGGCCCAACACCCGCCCGGGAGAGGACGTTACGCATGCACCATCCGATCGACCCGTTCACGCCTGCCGTCGAACTCGCCGCGGCCATACGCCGCAAGGAGGTGAGCCCGGTCGAGGTGGCCGACAGCTACCTGGAGCGGATGGACGAGCTCGACCCCCGGCTCAACGCGTTCTGCCACCGGGCCGACCACGACGTCCGCAAGGCCGCTGCTGCGGCAGCTGACGCGGTGGTGCAGGCCGCCTCCGCCGAGGAACTCCCGCCGTTCCACGGCGTCCCGCTGCCGATCAAGGACCTCCTCGATGTGACCGGCTGGCCCACGACCCATGGGAGCGCCGGCGCCGACCGGGCACCGGCCGCTGCGTCGGACCCGGTGGTGCGGCGGTTCGTGGACGCGGGGTTCGTGTTGCTCGGGAAGACCACCACCTCCGAGTTCGGCACGGTGTCCTTCACCGAAAGCGAGGCCCTGGGCATCTCCCGCAACCCGTGGGACCCAGACCGCACGCCAGGCGGGTCGTCGAGCGGCGCGGGCGTCGCCGTCGCCGCCGGGATGGCGCCCATCGCCCACGCCGCCGACGGCGGCGGATCGATCCGCGTCCCGGCGTCGTGCACCGGCCTCGTCGGGCTCAAGCCCACCCGCGGCCTGGTCACCAACGCGACCGTCGGCAGCGAGGGTCTGGCCACCGACGGCGTACTCACCCGCTCGGTGGCCGACACCGCGGCCGCCCTGGACGTGCTCGCCCGCCATGATCCTGCCGCATGGTGGTCTCCCCCGCCCCCGCGGCGATCCTTCACCGACGCGATGACGACGGCCCCGCCGAGAGGGCTGCGGATCGGTGTGCTCGTCGCCCCTCCCCTCGACGGTCTGAACGTCGACCCGGCGTGCGTGGCCGCCGTCGACAAGACCCTGCGGACTCTGGAATCGGCCGGCCACCACGTCGTCGACGTTCCCCTACCGCTGCCCCCGGCGGAGGAGTTGGTCACGGCGTTCACGACCATCTGGAACGTCGGCGGCGCCGGGGTCCCACTCGCGGACCCCGACCGCGTCGAGCCCCACAATCGGGCCCTGCGTGACGCGGCGCGAGCCATCGACTCCTGGGCCTACGCAGAAGGCGTGCAGAAGACGCAACGCCTGTCGCGGCGCATCGTCGAGGCCTTCATCACCAGCTTCGACCTTCTCGTCACGCCCACGATGGCGTGCCTGCCGCCACCCGTCGGCTTCTGGCGATCCGGCAGCGGCGACGATCCCCTGACGCCCCTGCTGAAGAGCTACCCGCTGGCCGTGTTCACGTCACTGTTCAACGTGACCGGCCAGCCGGCGATCTCCGTCCCCCTCCACCACGACGACGCCACCAGCCTGCCCGTCGGTGTCCAGCTCGTCGCCGCGCCGTGGCGGGAAGACCTCCTGCTCCAGGTGTCCCACACCCTTGAGCTCGCGCACCCCTGGACCGATCGCCGCCCGGCCGTCAGCTGACGGCCTTGAAGACTTCACCCTCCTCTGCCCCAACCGGGCAGCGCAGAAAGGACATCTCGACGTGACCGTCACCCCGATCGATCTCTTCGCCTCCTTCATCCACCTTCAGCAAGGCGGTCAGGTGAGCGCCGAGCAGCCGGTGTTCGACACCGAACGGGACGGCTGGCAGGTGATGACCTTCCATGTGGAAACCGACGCCGACGTGCACGGCGACCACTGGGAGATCCACACCGCCGCGGACGAAGTCGTCTCCTGCCTCACCGGTGGGATACGCCTCTACTTCCGCCCGGAGCAGCCGGGAGAAGAGGAGGAGGAGATCAAGCTGGCGGCCGGCACCGCGGTCATCGTGCCGCGCGGGCGATGGCACCGCATCGCGCTGGACACCCCCAGCGACATCATGTCGGTCACCCTGCCACGCGGCAGCCGCTTGGAGAAACGGGCCGAAGCCCAGGCGCGGGCCGAAGCCTAGGCGGCCGGAACGACAGGCGGGTTCGGGCGGGACCGGGAGAGGACGCAGATCCGAGCGTCACCGGCGACGGAAGCGTTCATACGGCGGTGGCGTGCCGCTCGGCGGCCTCGACCACGTTGGCGAGCAGCATCGCTCGGGTCATGGGGCCCACTCCGCCGGGCATGGGTGCGAGCCGGCCGGCGACCTGGGCGGCGTCCGGGTGCACATCGCCGGACAGCCCGTGGTCGGTGCGGGTGATGCCGACGTCCAGGACCGCCGCGCCGGGGCGCAGCATGTCCTTGGTGACCAGCCCGGGTGAGCCGGCGGCCGCGATGACGATGTCGGCCTCGCGGACGTGCCAGGCCAGGCCCTTGGTGCCGGTGTGGCAGAGGGTGACGGTCGCGTTCTCGGAGCGGCGGGTGAGGAGGAGGCCGATGGGGCGTCCGACCGTGATGCCCCGGCCGATCACGCACACCCGCGCTCCGGCGAGCGGCACGTCGTGGCGGCGGAGCAGCTCGACGATGCCGCGCGGGGTGCACGGCAGCGGGGCCTCGGCGCCCAGGACGAGCCGGCCGAGGTTGACCGGGTGCAGGCCGTCGGCGTCCTTGGCCGGGTCGATGCGTTCCAGTACGGCTCCCGCGTCCAGGTGGCGCGGGAGCGGGAGCTGGACGATGTAGCCGGTGCAGGCCGGGTCGGCGTTGAGTTCGTCGATCGTCTCCTCGACCTGTCGCTGCGAGGCGTCGGCCGGCAGGTCCCGGCGGAGGGAGGCGATGCCCACCTGGGCGCAGTCGCGGTGCTTGCCGGCGACGTAGGCGTGGCTGCCCGGGTCGTCGCCCACCAGGACCGTGCCGAGGCCCGGCGGGCGACCGGCCGTGGCGGTCAACTTGGCCACGCGCTCGGCGAGTTCGCGGCGGATGTCGGCGGCGGTCGCCTTGCCGTCGAGCAGCTGTGCGTTCACCGGCGGTGTTCCTTCCCTCGGATTCGACGCTCGGGGTCAGCCACGGAGGCGGGACATGCTGGGGTCGAACAGGGGCTCCTCGGCCACGACCGCCTCGATGCGCTGGTCGAAGTAGCCGATGCGCACGGTCGTGCCGGGGGTGGTGAGTTCCGTAGGGAGCCAGGCGTACGCGATGCCCTTGCCGATCGTGTAGCCGTAGGCGGCGCTGGTGACGTAGCCGACCGCGCGCTCAC
This sequence comes from Streptomyces curacoi, assembly GCF_001513975.1. Lineage (GTDB taxonomy): Bacteria > Actinomycetota > Actinomycetes > Streptomycetales > Streptomycetaceae > Streptomyces > Streptomyces curacoi. Next base: position 164,823 of record NZ_KQ947996.1, on the reverse strand, counting down.
CGTCGTACACCGGCTCCTTGCCCATGACGACGGACTGCGGGTCGTCGATGGTGAGGCAGGTGAGCTTGCGCCGTACGTCGGACTTGCGGCGCTCCAGCGCGGCCTTGCCGATGAAGTCGCCCTTGTCGAGCTTGACGGCGAAGCCGACGCCGGCCTCGTAGGGGTCGTGCTCGTAGGTCATGTCGGTGCCGAAGGAGCGGTAACCCTTCTCCAGGCGGAGGCTGTTGAAGGCGCCGCGGCCGGCGATGACGCCGCCGAGGGGCCCCGCCGCCTGCCACAGGGTGTCCCACAGCTTCAGGCCCTGGTCGGCGGTGGTGTAGAGCTCCCAGCCGAGTTCACCGACGTACGACAGGCGCATCGCGGTCACCGGGACGCTGCCGATGTAGGCGCGCTTGGCGCGGAAGTACTTCAGGCCGTCGTTCGAGAAATCCTCGTCCGTCAACGGCTGCAGGACCTTGCGGGCGAGCGGCCCCCACAGGCCGATGCAGCAGGTGCCGGGGGTGATGTCGCGGACCTGGACCGTGCCGTCGGCGGGGAGGTGGCGGGTGAACCAGTCCAGGTCGAGGTTGCCGTTGGCGCCGACCTGGAACCGGTCGCGGGCCAGGCGGGCGACGGTGATGTCGCTGCGGATGCCGCCGTCGTGGTCGAGGAGCAGGGTGTACGTCACCGAGCCGACCGACTTGGCGACCTTGCCGGTGCACAGGCGCTCCAGGAAGGCCGCCGAGCCCGGGCCGGTCACCTCCAGGCGCTTGAGGGCCGTCATGTCGTACATCGCGACGGTCTCGCGGGTGGCCTGGGCCTCGGCGCCGACGATGGGCGACCAGTACTGGGCGGCCCAGTCGTTGGGGGTGGGGATGGTGCGGCCTTCCACGAGGCGGGCGTTGGCCTCGTACCACTGCGGGCGCTCCCAGCCGTTCGCCTCCAGGAAGAAGGCGCCCAGCTCCTGCTGGCGGGGGTGGAAGGGGCTGGTGCGGATCGGGCGCGGCTTACCGGACGGCTGGAGGGGGTGGAGGATGTCGTAGACCTCGACGAAGTTCTGGCAGTCGCGGGCCAGGACGTACTGAGGGGACAGCTGGTGCGGCTCGAAGCGGTTGACGTCGCACTCGTGCAGGTCGAAGGACGAGCAGTGGCCGTCGACCAGCCATTCGGCCATCGCCCGGCCGACGCCCGCGGAGTGGGTGACCCACACGGCCTCGGCGACCCAGAAGCCCTTGACGTCCGGCGACTCGCCGAGCAGTGGGAAGTTGTCGGTGGTGAAGGAGAACAGGCCGTTGATGCCTTCCTCGATCTTGGCCTCCTTCGTCGCGGGGAGCAGGGACCGGGTCTCGGTCCAGGCGTCCTCGAAGTCCTCCTCGGTGAACTTCAGGACCGACGGCATCTGGTCGGCCTCGTCCACGGAGAGGATGTCGTCGGCGGAGATGGGCATCGGGCGGTGGCCGTAGTAGCCGATGCCCAGGCCGTCGAAGCGGTCGCGGTAGTAGAGGTCGGCGTCCTGGTGGCGCAGGATCGGGCGGACCGCCTCCTCGGTCTGGCCGGCGAGGGCCGGGACGGGGCCGGTCCAGGCGAGCTGGTGGGCCAGCGGGGTGAGCGGGAGGTTCATGCCGGCCATGCGGGCGATCTTCGGGCCCCAGATGCCGGCGCAGCACACGACGATGTCGGCTTCCAGATCGCCCTGGTCGGTGCGGACGCCCGTCACCTCGCCGTCGGCCTGGAGGACGTCGAGGACCTCGTGGCGGGCGAGGAAGCGTACGCCGCGCTCGGTGGCGCGGCGGATCTGTGCCTCGACGGCGAGGACGGCCTTGGCGAGGCCGTCGGTGGGGACGAGGAGGCCGCCGAGGACCCTGTCGCGGTTGACCAGGGGGTGCTGCTCGACGCACTCGTCGGGGGTCAGCAGGCGGGCCTCGATGCCCCAGGCGGTGATCCAGCCGTGGCGGCGGTGCAGTTCCGTCAGGCGCTCGGGGGTGGTAGCCACTTCCAGGCCGCCGACCTGGAGGAAGCAGGGCTTGCCGTCGACGTCGAGGGAGCAGAACTTCTCGACGGTGTAGCGGGCGAGTTCGGTCATGGTCTTGGAGGAGTTCGTCTGGAAGACCAGGCCCGGGGCGTGCGAGCTGGATCCCCCGGTGGCGGGGAGCGGGCCCTGGTCGACCACGGTCACCTCGGTCCAGCCTCGCGCGGAGATCTCGTCCGCGAGGGCCGCGCCGACGACTCCCGCTCCGATGATGACCACTCGGGGTCCCGCCATCGCCGCACCTCCGGTTGAGTTGCTTTGTACGCAACATGACTCAGGTTGCGCAACTCAATGTGCCTGCCGTGCAGAGGGGTGTCAAGAGGTCCGGTGACGGCGGAGAACGCACTGGAAGACGGCCTGGAAAACGGCCTGGAAAACAGGAATGCCCGGTGGGCGGTGCGCATCCGTGCGCACCGCCCACCGGGCATCCGGGCAGGGTCTACTTGAGCCAGGCGTCCACCTTGTCGCGGTTGGCCTCGACCCACTTCTTCGCCGCCGCCTCGGGCGTCATCTTGTCCACCGCGATGTACTTGGCCACGATGTTCTGGTCGTCGTTGGTCCAGGTGAAGTTCTTCACCAGGTCATAGGCCGGGCTGCCCGACTTGGCGAACTTCGCACTGACGATCTTGTCCAGCTTGTACACGGGGTAGTCGCAGGCGACCTTCTCGGCATCGGCGTCGCAGCCCGCCTTGTACTCGGGCAGCTTGACCTTCTTCAGCGGCACCTCGGACATGAACCACTGTGGCTCGTAGAAGTAGCCGATCACCCATTCCTTGTCCTTCTCCGCCTTGCGGAAGGCCTGGATGAGGGCGGTCTCACTGCCCGCGTACACCACCTTGTAGTCCAGCTTCAGGTTCTTCACCAGGGCCTCGTCGTTGGTGACGAACGACGGGTCGCCGTCGAGGAGTTGGCCCTTGCCGCCGGACTCGGACGTCTTGAACTCGGCCGCGTACTTGTCGAGGTTCTTCCAGTCGAGGATGTCCGGGTGCTCCTTGGCCAGCCACGGCGGCACGTACCAGCCGATGAGGCCTTCGTTGCCGGTCGGGCCGGCGTCGACGGCGGTCTTCTGGTCGGTGATGTACTTCTTCTTCAGGTCGTCGTGGCCCCAGTTCTCGACGACGGCGTCGACCTCGCCCGTCCCGAAGCCCTGCCAGGCGATCTCTTCCTTCAGGTCCTTCTTGGTGACCTTGCAGCCGAGGTCGTTCTCCGCGACGTAGGCGATGACCGCCGCGTTGGCCTCGTATCCCACCCACGGGTTGACCGCGAGGTTGAAGGTGCCGCACTTGCCGGAGCTGCCCGAGCCGCCGGTCTCCGAGGAGCTGTCACCGACCTTCGCGCCGCCGCAGGCGGTGAGGGTGAGGCCGAGGATCGCTATGCCGGCCGCGCCGACTCGCCGTTGTCTTGCTTGCCTTGCCATGGTCAGTTGCTCCTTACGCGCCGGCACGCCGCGCCGCTGCCTGAGTGATCCGGTCGAACATGACTCCGAGAAGGACGATGGCCAGCCCCGCGGCGAGCCCCTTCCCGTACAGCTGTCCCTGCGAGAAGCCGGCCACGACGTCGTAGCCGAGGGCGCCCGCCCCTACCAGGCCGCCCACCACAACCATCGACAGCACATAGATGAGGCCCTGGTTGGTGGCGAGGGTCAGGGCGCCGCGTGCCATCGGCAGCTGGACCTTGGTGATGATCTGCCAGGTGTTGCACCCGGCGGAGGTGGCCGCCTCCACGGTGGTGGCGGGTACGTTCCGCACCCCGTCCGCGATGATCTTCATGGCGACGGGGGCCGCGTAGACGACGGCGGCGACGATGGCCGTGAAGCGGGTCGCGCCGAACAGCGCGAGGAACGGCACGAGATAGACGAACGGCGGCATGACCTGGGCCGCGTCCAGGGAGGGGCGCAGGATCCGGTCCACGAGCGCGCTGCGTCCCATCCACACGCCGAAGACGATGCCGAGCAGCATCACCAGCACCGTGGCGACGACGGTCGACGCCAGCGTCGTCATGCTGTCCGACCACACTCCGGTGCCGACCAGCAGGCCCACGCACACGGCCGTGGTGAGGCCGGCGCGCCGGCCGCCGAGGACGCCGCCGAGCGCGATCAGAGCCGCGCCGACGAGCCACCACGGGGAGTCGGTGAGCAGGGTCTGGAACGGGTTGAGCAGACCGTTGGTGAGGGCGTCGCGGAAGCCGTTGGTGAGGCCCGACAGGTTGTCCTGCGCCCAGGTGGTGACGGTGTCGGCCCCGCTGGAAATGGCGCTGCCGGTGCCTCCCTCGCCGGGGAACTCCGCCGCCCATACGTAGGTGTGGGACAGGTGGACCAGCACCGCCGTGGCCGCCGCGCCCACTCCGAGCAGCGGGCGTCGCCAGGTCAGGAAGCGGTTCTTCGAACGCCGGGCCGCCTCCTCGCGTCCGCTGGCCGCGGTGGTGACCCGGTCCAGCACGATCGCCATGACGACGATGGCCAGACCCGCGTTGAAGGCCGTGCCGACGTCCAGCGACTGCAGCGCCTGGACGACCGTCTTGCCGAGGCCGGGCGCGTCGATGAGGGCGGCGATGGTCACCATGGCCAGGGCGGCCATGATGGTCTGGTTCACGCCCATCACCACGGTCCGCTTGGACATCGGCAGCAGCACCTTCGTCAGGGTCTGCCGACGGGTGGCGCCCAGCGAGTCGGCCGCCTCGACCGTGGTCTTCGGTACGGAGCGGATGGCGTGCGCGGTGATGCGGATCGCGGGCGGCGCCGCGTAGATGAGCGTCGCGATCGTGGCGGAGGCCGGGCCGATGAGGAAGAAGAGAGTGAGGGGCGCGAGGTAGACGAAGGTCGGCATCGTCTGCATGAAGTCCAGGAAGGGCGTGACGATCCGGTTGAACCGGTCGGACAGCCCCGCCCACACGCCCAGCGGGATCGCGAACAGCAGCGCCACGAAGACGGCCGAGACGGTGAGCGCCAGGGTGTCCATGCTCTCCTGCCACAGACCCTGCAGGCCCAGGAAGGTGAAGCCGGCCACGGCCAGCAGCGCGACCCTCCAGTTGCCCACCGCCCAGGAGACATAGCCCGCGATGCCGACGACGCCGAGCCACCCGATCTGCGGGACGGGGCGGTCGGCGGAGGGCTGCGAGATCAGCTCCTGCACGAAGGTCACCAGGGTGTCGATGACCAGGCGGATCTCGTTGAAGAAGTACAGGAAGAGGGGGTTGGAGTTGCGGTTCGCGCCGATCGAGTCGTTGACGTCGTTGAACCACCGGTGCAGATCGGTCAGGTCGGCCGCCGCCAGGGTGAGGGTCTGCTTGCCGCGCAGCACGGCGAACAGCACCAGCCAGACGAGAAGGACGGCGCCCACGACCATCGACCGGTTGACCTTGCGCACGGTCCTGACCGGGGCGGCCTGCTCAACGGTCCGGGTCTCGTCCGGTGTCTCCGGCTTCTCCACGGCGACGGTCATCACGCGCCGCCTTCCTGCCCGGCGACCACCGCGAGGATCTCCTCGTCGCCGACGATGCCGAGCAGCTTGCCGTCCTCGACGACCTTGACGGGCTTGTCGGCCGCGAGCACCGCCCGGGTGGCCTCCTTCACCACGACGTCCGGGCCCAGCTCGGGGCCGTCCAGGGCGTCGCCGTCCGCCGGGGGGCGCATGATCCAGCGCAGGGTCAGCACGTCGCCGCGCGGCACGTCCTTGACGAACTCGCGCACGTAGTCGTCCGCCGGGGCGCCCACCAGTTCGTCGCCGGTGCCGCACTGGACCATCTTGCCGTCGCGCATGATGAGGATGCGGTCGCCCAGTTTGAGGGCCTCGGAGAGGTCGTGGGTGATGAACACCATGGTCTTGCCGACCTCGTGGTGCAGGCGGATGACCTCGTTCTGCATGTCACGGCGGATCAGCGGGTCGAGCGCGGAGAACGGCTCGTCGAAGAAGAGCACGTCCGGATCGCCGGCCAGCGCCCGGGCCAGGCCGACGCGCTGCTGCATGCCGCCGGACAGCTGGTCGGGGTAGGAGTTCTCGTAGCCCGCGAGGCCGACCAGCTCGACGACCTCCTGGGCCCGCCTGGTGCGCTCGGCCCTGCCCATGCCGCGGATCTCCAGGCCGAACGCCACGTTGTCGACGACGCGGCGGTGGGGCAGCAGACCGAAGTGCTGGAAGACCATGGAGAACTTGCGGCGCCGCAGATCGCGCAGGCGCTTGTCGTCGGCCTCGCGGATGTCCTCGCCCTCGAAGACGATCTCACCGGCGGTGGGTTCGATCAGCCGGGTCAGACATCGCACCAGTGTGGACTTGCCGGAGCCGGACAGGCCCATGACGACGAAGACCTCGCCGGGCGAGACGTCGAAGTGGACGTCGCGGACGGCCGCGGTGCAGCCGGTGCGGTCCATGAGCTCACGGCGGGTGAGCCCGCACAACTCCTCGGAGTCGGGGACCTGGGCGGCCTTCGGTCCGAACACCTTCCACAGCCTGCGCACGGATATGACCGGGGTGGAGCCCGAGTCCTGGGGCGTGCCGCGCCGCTGCGGCACCTCGGTCTGTGTGGTCACGTTCGACCTCTCTTCGGCGTTCAGCCGCGGAACCAGTGCAGCGGCCGGGGTTGGATGTTCTGCCAAATGTGTTTGGGCTCTCGGTACTCGTTCAGGCCCGTCGGTCCCAGCTCCCGGCCCACGCCGGAGTGCCCGAAGCCACCCCATTCCGCTTGCGGCACATAGGGGTGGTAGTCGTTGATCCACACCGTGCCGTGGCGCAGCCGCCGGGCGACCCGCTGGGCCTTGCCCGCGTCCTGCGTCCAGACGGCTCCGGCGAGTCCGTACTCGGTGTCGTTGGCGATGCGTACGGCGTCGTCCTCGTCGGTGAAGCGCTCCACGGTGAGCACGGGCCCGAACGACTCCTCGTGCACCACGCGCATGTCCTGCCCGCATTCGTCGAGCACGGTGGGCAGGTAGAAGTGGCCGTTCGCCAGCGTGGGGTCGTCGGGCCGTGCGCCGCCGCATCGCAGTACGGCGCCTTCGGCGAGCCCGGCCGCCACGTACGCCTCCACCTTCGCCAGGTGCTGTGCGGAGATCAGCGCTCCGGTCTCGGCGTCGGGGTCGAAGGGTCCGCCGAGCCGGATGAGCCGGGCGCGCCGGACGACCTCGTCGACGAAGCGGTCGTGCAGGGAGTCCTCGACGATCAGGCGGGCTCCGGCCGAGCAGACCTGCCCCGAGTGCAGGAAGACGGCCGTGAGGGCGAAGTCCACGGCCGTGGCGAAGTCGGCGTCGGCGAACACGACGTTGGGGTTCTTGCCGCCGAGCTCCAGCGCGACCTTCTTCACGGTCGCGGCGGCGGTGGCCATGATGCGCTTGCCGGTCTCCAGGCCCCCGGTGAAGGAGACCATGTCCACGGCCGGGTCCTCCGAAAGCGGTGCGCCCACCTCGGGGCCGGCGCCCAGGACGAGGTTCGCGGCGCCGGCCGGGAGCCCGGCCTCCTCCAGTGCCCGCATCAGCAGGACCGAGCTGGAGGGGGTGAGTTCGCTGGGCTTGAGGACGATCGTGTTGCCGGCGAGGAGCGCCGGGGCGACCTTCCAACTGGCCTGCAGCAGCGGGTAGTTCCAGGGGGTGATGAGCCCGCACACGCCGACCGGCTCGTACCCGACGCGGCTGACGGCGTCGTCGCGGCCGGTGTCGATCGCCCGTCCGGCGTCGGTGCCGCCGAGCCCGCCGTAGTAGCGGAAGCAGGAGACGACATCGGCGATGTCGTACTCGCTCTCCACCAGCCGCTTGCCGGTGTCCAGGGACTCCGCGCGGGCGAATTCCTTGGCGTCGCGCTCGATGAGGTCGGCGGTGCGCAGCAGCAGTGCGCCGCGCTCGCGCTCGGGAGTGCTCGGCCAGGTTCCCTCGTCGAAGGCGCGGCGGGCAGCGGTGATCGCCGCCTCCGTGTCGGGGCGCGTCGCTTCCGAGACGGTCGCCACGAGCGTGCCGTCAGCGGGACACCGGATCTCCCGGCGCCCGCCGGCCACCGGGTCCCGCCATTCGCCATCCACATACAGGTCTGCCACGCGCCGAGCCTTTCAACCGAAATTCGTTGCGCATCGTGCACCCGATTGCTTGTGGTGGAACACCCTGGCGAATGTCCAGACAGACGTCAAGAGGTTGGCCGATGACGATTTGGCCATCCGATCACTTACCCGGCCACCCTTGACCGCAAGCGACCCCGAGCCGACCATGTTGCGTATCGCTCATCATGTTGTGCATTGCGCACCAGCGGAGGCCGATGTGTCCCCCAAGTTCCCTCGACCGCACCCCGGCCGTGAGTACGTCCTGACCCTTTCCTGTCCGGACAGCGCCGGACTGGTTCACGCCGTGAGCGGCTTTCTCGTCAGGAACTCCGGCAACATCCTGGAAAGCCAGCAGTTCGACGACCGACTTCAGGACCGCTTCTTCATGAGGGTCCACTTCGACGTCTCCGATCCGAACGTCGACCGGGAGCAACTGCGTTACCGGTTCGGTCCGGTGGCCCAGGCCTACGGCATCTCCTGGACCCTGAGGGACGCGGCCACGCCCACCCGGACGCTGATCATGGTGTCCAGGTTCGGTCACTGCCTCAACGACCTGCTCTTCCGGCAACGTACCGGCGCCCTCAACATCGAGATCCCCGCGATCGTCTCCAACCACCGGGACTTCGAGGGACTCGCGGAGACGTACGGCATCCCCTTCCACCACATCCCGGTGACCAGGGAGACCAAGGCCGAGGCCGAGGCCCGGCTGCTGGAGCTCGTGCGCGAGCTGGACATCGACCTGGTGGTACTGGCCCGCTACATGCAGATCCTCTCCGACGACCTGTGCAAGGAGCTGGAGGGCCGGGCCATCAACATCCACCACTCCTTCCTCCCCAGTTTCAAGGGGGCTCGCCCCTACGAGCAGGCCTACCAGCGCGGAGTGAAGCTGGTCGGCGCGACGGCGCACTATGTGACGCCGGACCTGGACGAGGGCCAGATCATCGAGCAGGACGTGGTCCGGGTGGACCACTCGCTGGACCCCGGCGACCTGGTCACGGTCGGACGGGACGTGGAGGCTCAGGTCCTCGCGCACGCGGTGAAGTGGCACAGCGAGAGCCGCGTGATGGTGGACGGCAACCGCACGGTGGTCTTCCGCTGAACGGCGGCCACCCGGGAGCCGGATCGGGTTGCGGTCCCGCCCCCGTCGTATACGGACCCGGGCACGCCGCTCCCCGGTCACGGCGGCTGCTGGAGGAAGGCGAGGAGCGCGGCCGTGAGTTCCGCGGGAGCGTCCTCCTGGACGAGGTGGCCCGCGCCGGGGACGAGAGCGGCGAGCTCGCGCCCCTTCGCCACCGGGATCCAGGCCGCTGGCGGAACCGACGTACTCACGCACCAGGGCGGCGTGGAGCGCCGACGGCAACTGTTCGAAGACGCCGGAGCGCTCACCGACCAGCCGGAAGAACAGGGACCCCCACGGCGCCGGCGCGACCGGATCGACCAGGGCGAGGGCCCGGTAGCGGGCCCCGTGCAGGAGGTGCGCCCGCAGGGCGGCGGCACCGCCGAAGTCGTGGGCGACGATGAGCGGTTCGGCCAGGCCCCAGTGGCTCAGGAGCTCGGCGAAGACCCGGGCGAGCGAGCGGGCGACGGCACGCCAGACGTACGAGGAGAAGGGCGTGCCGCGCAGAAGGGCGACCGGCGGTCGGCCGGGAGGGCCCAGCCGGTCCCAGCGGACGTCACCTGAGGTGCTGGTGAAGGTTCGGGGCAGTTTGCAGTCGTTGTCCGTTGCCGTCCTTCTCCTGGTTCAGCGCCCCAGCCGGTCCAGCAGCGCGCGGCGCCACCGTTCCGTCTCGGCGATCTGGTTGAACGTGAACAGGTGCAGACCGGCCACCCGCGCCGAGGGTGCCGTGAGCGCCCTCTCCGTCCGGATCAGCAGCCTCTCGGGGGCATACCCCCCGGGGGCCGCGAAACGCGCGAACCAGGAGGCGTGCTTCGTCAGGAAGCGCGTCGACTCCCCCACCCCGATCTTCGTCGCCATCGCCAGCAGCTTCGCCCGCTGCACGGGCCCGGCGACACCCACGTACAGCGGCAGGGCAACGCCTCGGCGCCGGATGCGCGTGATCCACTCCCCGAGCACCCGCGGGTCGAAGCAGAGGTTGCTCACGAGATATGTGGCGTGCTCGCGCTTGTCCCACATCGCCTGGACGGTGACGTCGTCGTGGAGGAGCGGATGGCTCTCGGGGTAGCCGGTGACGCCGACGTGAGCGAAGGGCCCGCCCAGCTCGCTCAGCCTGCGCAGCACCGGCAGCGCCCCGTCGTAGACCCCGGCGGGCGGGTCGGCGTCACCGGCCGGGAGGAAGATGTCGTCCACGCCCGCTTCGCGCAGCCGGCCCGTGACGTCCTTGAGGTGCAGGTCGTCCCGCAGGAGCCGGGCCGGCACATGCGGGACGACCCGGTAGCCGTGCGAAGCGAGCCGGGCGGCGAGGTCGAGGGTCGGCTCCAGGCCCTTGACCGGCGACGCCGTCACGGTGACGACGACGTCGCGCGGGACATGGGCGAGGACCTTGTCCTCGGTGGCCTTGGCGGGCAGCACCTCGTAGCGGACGCTGTGCAGCAGCGCCCGGAGCCCTGCGGTGTGCAATGTCTACCCCGTCTGCTTCTGGGCGTCGCGGTGGCGGTAGTACGCGGCCTTCGACGGCGCCAGTGGTTCCTTGCCGAGGATCAGGTCCGCGGCCTTCTCGGCGATCATCATGACGGGAGCGTAGATGTTGCCGTTGGTGACGTAGGGCATGACGGAGGCGTCCACGACACGCAGGCCGTCCACGCCGTGCACCCGCATGCTGGTGGGGTCGACGACCGACTTCTCGTCGGTGCCCATCTTGCAGGTGCAGGAGGGATGCAGGGCGGTCTCGCCCTCCTTCGCGACCCAGGCGAGGATCTCCTCGTCCGTCTCCACCGACGGTCCCGGCGAGATCTCCCCTCCGTTGTAGGGGGCGAGTGCGGGCTGGTTGAGGAGCTTGCGGGCCACGCGGATCGCCTCGACCCATTCGCGGCGGTCCTGCTCGGTGGAGAGGTAGTTGAAGCGCAGTGCCGGGTGTTCGCGCGGATCCCTGCTCTTGATCTTTACCGAGCCGAGGGCGTCGGAGTACATGGGTCCCACGTGCACCTGGTAGCCGTGGCCGCCGGCGGGCGAGGAGCCGTCGTAGCGGACCGCGACCGGCAGGAAGTGGAACATCAGGTTGGGGTAGTCGACGTCCTCGTTGCTGCGGGCGAAGCCGCCGGCCTCGAAGTGGTTGGTGGCGGCCGGGCCCTTGCGGAAGAGCCACTGGAGCCCGATGAAGGGGGCGCGCCACTTGGCCATGTACGGCTGCATGGAGACGGGCTGCTTGCAGGCGTACTGGACGTAGACCTCCAGATGGTCCTGCATGTTCTCGCCGACGCCCGGGAGGTCCTGGACGACGTCGATGCCGAGGGCGCGCAGTTCGTCGGCGTTGCCGACGCCGGAGAGCTGGAGCAGCTGCGGGGAGTTGATGGCGCCGCCGCAGAGGATGACCTCCCCCGCGCGGACCTGCCGGCGGGCGCCCCGGCCGCGCTGGAACTCGACGCCGACGGCGCGCCTGCCCTCGAAGAGGACGCGTGTGACGAGGGCGCGCGTCCTGACGGTGAGGTTCGGCCGCTTCATCGCGGGCTTGAGGTACGCCTTGGAGGCCGACAGGCGGCGTCCGCGATGGACGTTGCGGTCGAACTTGGCGAAGCCTTCCTGCCGGTAGCCGTTGACGTCGTCGGTGGGGGCGTAGCCCGCTTCCCGGGTGGCCTTGAGGAAGGCGTCGAAGAGGGGGTTGGTGGCCGGGCCGCGTTCGAGGACGAGAGGGCCGTCGTGGCCTCGGAACTCGTCGTCGGGGTCGGCCGCGAGACAGTTCTCCATCCGCCGGAAGTACGGCAGACAGTGCGCGTAGTCCCAGGTCTCCATGCCCGGGTCGGCGGCCCAGCGCTCGTAGTCCATGGGGTTGCCGCGCTGGAAGATCATGCCGTTGATGCTGCTGGAGCCGCCCAGCACCTTGCCGCGCGCGTGGTAGATGCGCCGGCCGCCCATGTGGGGCTCGGGCTCGGACTCGTACTTCCAGTCGTAGAAGCGGCTGCCGATCGGGTAGGTCAGCGCCGCGGGCATGTGGATGAAGACGTCCCACGGGTAGTCCGACCGGCCCGCTTCCAGTACCAGGACCCGGTTCGCCGGGTCAGCGGAGAGTCTGTTCGCCAGTGCGCTGCCGGCCGAACCGCCACCGACGATGACGAAGTCGTATTGCAGGGGAGCCATGGTGCCTCGTCTCGCTCGCGCCGTAGATACGCGAGGCATGCTAGACGGGTAGCGTCATGCGCACCAGGTTGCGAGCGACGCAACTTCCCGAGCCCTTTTTTCGGCGTCGTTACTTGCAAGGATGTTGTTTACTACGCGTATAGTTTTACTGTGAGCAACTTCAGCCCTGACACAGAAACGTCGAATTCGCAGGCCGGCGGCGTGCAGTCGGTCGACCGCGCCATCAGCGTCCTGGAGATCCTCGCCCAGCGTGGCGAGGCGGGCGTCAGCGAGGTTGCGGGCGAGATCGACGTACACAAGTCCACCGCCTTCCGTCTTCTCGGTGCCCTGGAGGCGCGCGGTCTGGTGGAGCAGGCCGGCGAGCGCGGCAAGTACCGGCTCGGCTTCGGCATCGTCCGTCTGGCCGGCGCGGTCACCGGGCGCATCGACATCACCCAGCAGGGCCGTCCGGTCTGCGAGCGTCTCGCCGAGGAGATCGGCGAGACCGTCAACATCGCCGTCATGCAGGAGCACTACGCGATCAACCTGTACCAGGTGCGCGGCCCGGGCGCGGTCACCGCGCACAACTGGGTCGGCCAGCTGACCCCGCTGCACGCCACGTCGAGCGGGAAGATCCTGCTGGCCCATCTGCCCGCGAAGGAGCGCGCCGCGCTGCTGTCCGCCGCCGGCATGAAGAAGGTCACCCCGCGCACCATCACCGCGAAGACGAAGCTTGAGAAGAACCTCGCCGAGGCGCGGGAGCGGGGCTACGCCTTCACCCTGGAGGAGCTGGAGATCGGTCTGCACGCCATGGCCGCGCCGGTCCGCAACCGGGACGGCGAGGTCATCGCGGCGCTCAGCGCCTCCGGCCCCGCCTACCGCTTCACGGAGGAGCGCCTGCACGAGCTCTCCCCGGTGCTGCTCAAGGGCGCCGAGGAGATCAGCCACCGGATGGGCTACCTGGGCTGAGTCACCCCTGGAGGGTGCCCAGGCGCTCGCTGACCCAGTCGTGGAAGGCGCCGATGTGGTGCTCGCTGGGCACCAGCACGCCGCCCTTGGCGTACATCCGGGAGCTCATGCCGGGCTGGGTGCGTTCGCACGCCTCGAAGTCCTGGCGGTTGACCCGGTCGAAGAGTTCCACGGACCGGCTGACGTCCTTGCCGCTCTCGACGACGTGCGGGAGGTAGAGCCAGTCGCACTCGACGACCGTGCGGTCCACGGACACCGGATACATCCGGTGGAAGATCACATGGTCGGGGACGAGGTTGATGAAGACCTGCGGCCTGACGGTGATGGCGTAGTAGCGGCGGTCCTGGTCCTGTGCGACGCCCGGGATCCGGTCCAGGCCCTCGGAGCCATCGACGGTGAAGCCCCGGATCTCCTCGCCGAACTCCGCGCCGTGGCCGACGTAGTACTGCGCGGCGTAGCCGTCCGCGAACTCCGGGAGGACCTCGGTGAGTTCGGGGTGGATGGTGGCGCAGTGGTAGCACTCCATGAAGTTCTCGATGATGAGCTTCCAGTTCGCCTTCACGTCGTAGACGATCCGCCTGCCGACGGAGAGGTTCTCGATGTCGTAGTGCTCGATCGACTCGACGTCGCCGAGGCGGGCGACGACCTCGCCGACGACGTCCTCCTCGAAGGAGGGCGGGTTCTCGGCGAGGCACACCCAGACATAGCCGAGCCATTCGCGTACGGCCACGCTCACCAGGCCGTACTCGGTGCGCCCGACGTCGGGCATCTTGGTGAGGTTGGGCGCCGCGACAAGCTTGCCGTTCAGGTCGTACGTCCAGGCGTGGTAGGGGCACTGGAAGGCCCGCTTGACCTCGCCGGACTCCTCGGTGCAGAGCTTGGCGCCACGGTGCCGGCAGACGTTGAAGTGGGCGCGGATCGAGTTGTCCCGGGCCCGGGTGACGAGGATGCTCTCGCGGCCCACGTCGACGGTGCGGAAGGCGCCGGGCTTCGCGAGGTCGGAGGCGCGCGCGACGCAGAACCACATGGTCTCGAATATGCGCTCCTGCTCCTGGGCGAAGATCCCCGGGTCGGTGTAGGAGGAGCCGGGGAGGGTGGCGATCAGGCTGTCCGGCAGGCTGGTCGAGGTCACGGTGCACTCCTCGGGAAACGTCGTGGAGGGGTCATTCACGCGCCGGGAAGAGCGACTCCGGACGGCGTTGTGTATCGTGCAACGCTGCGCGTTGTGCGCAACCGAAGCATGGGATGCCCCTGGGGCGGTGTCAAGATGTGGTGGCGGCGAGCTGCTTGCGCCAGCGCGTGAACAGCCGCGGCTGGTTCATCCCGAGCACGGCGACCGGGTTCCCGGCCCGCCGGTAGACGGCCAGGACGTCGCGGTCGTCCGCGGCGCCGGCCTCGATGGTGACGCTGTCGGCGCCGGCCGCGTGACCGGCGAACTGGATCTTCACGCCGTACTGGTCGGACCAGAAGTACGGCGGCCGGGGCACACCCGGTTCCACCGCTCCCCCCGCCAGCAGCGTGGCCACCGCGGCGCCCGGGCGCTCGCGCGCGCCGGTCCAGTGCTCGACGCGGCGATGGCAGCCCGCGCGCGGGTCGTACCAGTTGGCGCAGTCGCCGACCGCGACGACGCCGGCCAGGCTGGTGCGGCCGTCCGCGCCGCACTTGACGCCGTTGTCGAGCGCGATGCCGGAACCCTCCAGCCACTCGACGCACGGACGCGCGCCGACACCGACCACGACGATGTCGGCGGGGACGGTACGGCCGTCCTCCAGCAGGACGGCGTCGACACGCCTCTCCCCGCTCAGCCCCTTGACGCCCACGCCGCACAACAGCCGTACCCCGTGGTCGGCGTGGAGGGCGGAGACGAGGGCGCCCATGGCCTCGCCGAGCGGTCCGGCGAGCGGGGTCGGTGCCGCCTCCACGACGGTCACGTCGAGTCCGAGGGTGTACGCGGTGGAGGCGACCTCGGCGCCGATGAACCCGCCGCCGATCACCACCAGCCGTCCGCCGCGGGCCAGTTCGTCCCGTAGCGCGCGGGCGTCGTCCAGGGTGCGCAGGGTGTGCACTCCGGCCAGGCCCGCGGAGCCGGGGAGCGTGCGGGCCGCGGCGCCGGTCGCGATGACGAAGCCGTCGGCGCGCACCTCACGTCCGTCGGCGAGCCGGACGGCACCGCCCGTGTGGTCGAGTGCGACGGCCCGGGCACCGAGCAGCCACTCCGCCCCCAGATCCTCGTCGTCCGCCTCCAGGGCGAGTTCGGCCTCACCGAGGGTGCCGGCCAGGAACTCCTTGGACAGCGGGGGCCTGTCGTACGGGCGGTGGAGCTCGTCCCCGACGACGACCAGCCGCCCGTCGTAGCCCTGCCCTCGCAGCGAGCGCGCCGCCGACAGGCCGGCCAGTGAGGCGCCGACCACGGCGACCGTCCTCACGCGGGGCCCCCGGCGAGCCGGGCTGCGACGCAGGGCGGCAGGTTGGGCGCGTCCGTCGACAGCCGGACGTGGATCATGCCGCCCTCGACGACGACCTCGTGCGTCCGGACCGGAAGCTTGGCCGGCGGGGCGTCGACCGCGCCGGTCCTCAGGTCGAACTTCGAGGCGTGCAGCGGGCATTCCACCTCGCAGCCATCCAGCCAGCCGTCGGCGAGCGAGGCGTCCTGGTGGGTGCAGGTGTCGTCGATGGCGAAGAGCTCGCCGTCGTCGGTGTGGAACACCGAGACCGGCGGATCGATGTCGAGCCGGTGGGCTTCGCCTCGCGGGAGGTCCTCGAGACGGCACGCGGGAATCATCATGACACCTCGGTGCGTATAGCGAAACGGATTGCGGTAAGCGCAACGCCAGTCTGCGGGCCGCCCAGAAGCGTTGTCAAGGCGTCAAAAGGCCTCGCTCGCACGGGTCGGCCGCCCGTCCTCCGGGCAGCCCGAAGCGCCCGGTCCACCTGCGGAAACAGGCGGAACGGGCGCCACACGGAGCACCCCGAGGGGAGCGTTCAGAAGCCGCGGTCGATCCACTCCCGCAAGTGCGGGGCCTCGGCGGCAACAGTCGTCGTGTCACCGTGTCCGGTGTGCACGACGGTCTCCCCCGGCAGCGTCAGCAGCCGGTCCCGGATCGACTCGATGATGGTCGGGAAGTGGCTGTACGACCTTCCCGTCGCCCCCGGCCCGCCGGCGAACAGGGTGTCGCCGCTGAACAGGGCCGTCAGGGCCGGCGCGGACAGGCAGACCGCGCCCGGGGCGTGGCCGGGCGTGTGCAGCACGGTCAGCTCGACGCCGGCCACCGTGAGGACCTGACCGTCGGCCAGTTCGGCGTCCGGTGCCCGGTCGGGGTGGGTCTGCTTCCACAGCGGCAGGTCGTCCGGGTGGAGGAGGACGGGGGCACCCGTGCGGGCCGCGAGTTCGGGAGCTGCGTCGATGTGGTCGTTGTGGGCGTGGGTGCACACGATGGCCCGCAGGGTGCGCCCGCCGACGGCCCGGGCGATCGCCTCGGCGTCATGGGCGGCGTCGATGACGATCGCCTCGGTGTCGTCGCCGACGATCCACACGTTGTTGTCGACGTCCCAGGTGCCGCCGTCCAGCGAGAACGTCCCCGAGGTGACGAGGTGTTCGATGCGGGCGCCGGCCATCAGAGGACCACCACCGAGCGCAGCACGTCGCCGTGGTGCATCCGCTCGAAGGCCTTCTCGACCTCGTCCAGCGCGATGGTCTCCGTGACGAAGGCGTCCAGGTCGAGCCGGCCCTGCAGATACAGGTCGATGAGCATCGGAAAGTCGCGGGAGGGCAGACAGTCCCCGTACCAGGACGACTTCAGCGCGCCGCCGCGGCCGAAGACGTCCAGCAGCGGCAGTTCGAGCTTCATCTCCGGGGTGGGCACGCCGACCAGGACGACGGTGCCGGCGAGGTCGCGGGCGTAGAACGCCTGCTGGTACGTCTCCGGGCGGCCGACCGCCTCGATGACGACGTCGGCGCCGAAGCCGCCGGTCAGCTCGCGGATCGCCTCGACCGCGTCCGCGTCCCTGGAGTTGACGGTGTGGGTCGCGCCCAGCTTCCTGGCGGTCTCCAGCTTGCGGTCGTCGATGTCCACCGCGATGACCTTCGCCGCGCCCGCCAGGTTCGACCCGGCGATCGCGGCGGCCCCGACCCCGCCGCAGCCGATGACGGCGACCGAGTCGCCCCGGCCGACGTTCCCGGTGTTGATGGCCGCGCCGATGCCCGCCATCACGCCGCATCCCAGCAGACCGGCGGCGGCCGCCGACGCGGTCCGGTCGACCTTGGTGCACTGCCCGGCCGCGACCAGGGTCTTCTCCGCGAACGCGCCGATGCCCAGCGCCGGCGACAGCTCGGTGCCGTCGGTGAGGGTCATCTTCTGCTTCGCGTTGTGGGTGCTGAAGCAGTACCACGGCCGTCCGCGCAGACAGGCCCGGCACTGGCCGCACACGGCCCGCCAGTTGAGGATGACGAAGTCGCCGGGGGCGACGTCGGTGACGCCCTCCCCCACCGACTCCACCACCCCCGCGGCCTCGTGGCCCAGCAGGAACGGGAAGTCGTCGTTGATGCCGCCCTCGCGATAGTGCAGGTCGGTGTGGCAGACCCCGCAGGCCTCGATCTTCACCAGCGCCTCACCCGGACCCGGGTCGGGCACGACGATCGTCTCCAGGCTGACGGGGGCGCCCTTGCCCCGCGCGACGACAGCACGGACCTGGTGCGTCATGGCCACTCCTCGGCTGGTCGAGACCGGAATCAGATGTTGCTCATTACGGCACACATCTCATGTGCCGCAACACAGCATCGTGGACGGCCGACCGGGGGTCAAGGAGCGCGACGGGCGGTCCCCCGGCACCGCCCACGACCGGCTCCGCGAGCCGCAGGCCGCTTCGCCCGGACCTTCGTCGATCGGCATCCGCGCGGATGACTAGGGTGGGACCACATGTGCGAGCTGGGAGGTGCCCTCGTGGCGGAGGAGCCGGTCGACCTGATCCATCTGGAGGGCGAGGGCAACCGCGTCATCCTCCGTATCACGGGCAAGGAGGCACGCGGGGGTCCCGATGAGGCCGATGCCCTGGTCGCGGAGTTCCACGTCGACACCCCCTTCGTGCGCGGCAGCCTCAGGACCTGGCTCTTCGCGGAGGACCTGCGGCAGTGGCAGCGGGCCCTGGACATGCTCGACACCGGCCAGGACATCGCATGGCGTGAAGGCACACGCGCCCCTTGGCTGTTCATCGAACTCGACGAGGACGACGACCGGTGCCGCGTCACGATCAGGGACCACGCGATGTCCCTGACGACCGTGACGGTGACCGTCCCGCTGACCGACACCTGGTTCGACGACGCGTACCAGCGCCTCGACCTGGCCTGGAAGACCTGGCCCCTCGACGAGGACTGAGATCACGCAGGCTCTGTCCTAAGGGACTGTTAGGACTTCGTTCGCGCTGTTGAACGGCCCTGCCGTGCCGTCGACTCTGTGTGCTCCCGGGCCGCAGACAAGGGAGTTCTCGATGGCCACACAGACCACGGCCGTGCGTGCGCAGGAGCCACGCCGCGGCGAGCGCAGGGTCGTCAGCAACATCGTGCGCGGATCGATCGGCAACCTGATCGAGTGGTACGACTGGTACGCGTACACCGCGTTCAGCGTGTACTTCGCCGCCGCGTTCTTTCCGTCCGGCGATCAGACCGCCCAGCTGCTGAACACCGCCGCGGTGTTCGCCGTCGGCTTCCTGATGCGCCCCATCGGCGGGTGGGCCCTCGGCCGCTACGCCGACCGCCGTGGCCGCCGGGCGGCGCTGACGCTGTCGGTGACGCTCATGGCGGCCGGTTCCCTGATCGTGGCGCTGACCCCGTCGTACGGTGCCATCGGGGTCGCCGCGCCGGTGCTGCTGGTGGCCGCGCGGCTGCTGCAGGGCCTCTCCGTGGGCGGTGAGTACTCGACGTCGGCCACCTATATGTCGGAGGTGGCCTCCCCCGGCCGGCGCGGCTACTACTCCAGCTTCCAGTACGTCACGCTCATCGCCGGCCAGTTGACAGCGCTCGGCCTGCAGATCGTCCTGCAGCAGGTGCTCAGCGGCGCGCAGATGGACGCGTGGGGCTGGCGGGTCGCGTTCGTCGTCGGCGCCGCGGGGGCGATCGTCGTGCTGTGGCTGCGGCGCGGCATGGACGAGTCGGAGAGCTTCGAGCGTGCGGCGGCCGAGGCGGACGGGGACCGGGAGGACGGCGGCCCGGCGCGCGGCAGCCTGCGGCTGCTGCTGTCCTACCCCCGGCAGTGCCTGGTCGTGGTGGGGCTGACCATGGGCGGCACGCTGTTCTTCTACACGTACACCACGTATCTGCAGAAGTTCATGGTCAACACCAGCGGCATCGCCAAGCCGACGGCGGCCTGGATCAACTTCTTCGCGTTGCTGGTGTTCGTGGTGCTGCAGCCGGTCATGGGGCTGTTGTCGGACCGGGTGGGGCGGCGGCCGATGCTGATCGCGTTCGGGGTTCTGGGCGCCGTGGTGGTGGTGCCCTCGCTCACCCTGCTGTCGCACACCAGCGATCCCGTGTACGCGTTCCTGCTCATGGTCGGGCCGCTGGCGGTCAGCTCCCTGTACACCTCGATCAGCGCGGTGGTGAAGGCGGAGCTGTTCCCCACGTCGATCCGGGCGCTGGGCGTCGGACTGCCCTACGCGCTGACCGTGGCCCTGTTCGGCGGGACCGCGGAGTACGTCGCCCTGTGGTTCAAGAACGCCGGTCACGAGAGCTGGTACTTCTACTACGTCACCGCCTGCGTCCTGATCTCGCTGCTCGTCTACATTCGGATGCGCGAGACGTCGGACGGATCACCGCTGGACACCGAGACTCGCGACTGACCGGGAGGGAGGCGACCGTGCGCGTACTGCTGGCCGAGGACGACGACGGTGTGGCCGGTGCGCTCACCGAGGCCCTGTACGAGCACGGTCACCTGCCCGCCCGGGTCCGCCGCGGCGAGGACGTCCTCACCCGCCACCGCCAGACCGACCTGCTGCTGCTCGACCTCGGCCTGCCCGACGTCGACGGGCTGGAGGTGCTGCGCAAGCTGCGCGCGGTGAGCGGTCTTCCGGTGGTGGTCCTCACCGCGCGGGGCGACGAACGGTCGGTGGTGCGCGGCCTGCGGCTGGGCGCCGACGACTACCTCGTCAAGCCGGTACGGCTGGCCGAGCTGCTGGCCCGTATCGAGGCCGTCACCCGCCGCGCCACCACGTCCGCCGCTCCGGCACCGCGCACCGTGCGGGCCGGTGACGTCGAGGTCGACCTCGACGCGCGCCGGGTGACGGTCGGCGGTGCCGAGGTGCGGCTGACCACCAAGGAGTTCGCCGTCCTCGCCGCGCTGGCGGCCCGGGCCGGTACGGCGGTCAGCCGTCAGCAGCTGATGGACGAGGTGTGGGGCGACGCCTACCTGGCCGTGTCCCGCTCGCTCGACGTCCATCTCACCCAGCTGCGGGCCAAACTCGGCCGCCCCGAGGTGCTGACCACCATCCGCGGCTTCGGCTACCGGTTCGGCGACTGAACGGGCCCATGCGTACCCGGGTACTGACCGTCGTCCTGGCCTTCGCGGTGCTCGCGGTGGCCGGTTTCGCCGTCCCCCTGCTGGGCGTCACCGCCGCGCAGCGCACCGAGCAGCTCGTCGCGGCCCGCACCGCCGACCTCGACCGCTTCGCCGGGCTGGCCGAGCAGGCCGCCGAGAGCGGCGACACGGGTGCGCTGACCGCCGAGGTCAGCCGGTACACCGAGTTGTACGGCGAGGCGGTCGTGGTCGTCGACGCCCGCCGTGCCCCGGTGGTGCAGTCCGGCGGGATGCGGGCCGCCGACCCGGCCGTGGCCCGCCTCGTCGACGCGGCGCTGCGCAACCAGCCCGTCTCGCCCGGCGGCACGCTGCGTCCCTGGTCCGGCGGGGAGAAGCTGCTCGCCCGCCCGGTGGGCACCGGCACCCGGGTGTCCGGCGCGGTGGTGCTGCGCGCCTCGGTGCGGGCCGCCGCCGACGACATCGCCCTGCGCTGGGCGCTGGTCCTGGCGGGCGCGGGCCTGTTCGCCGTGGCTTGCCTGCTGCTCGCCCGCGCCGCAACGCGGTGGGTCGTACGCCCCCTGCATCGCCTGGACCGCGCGGTCGGCGCGCTGGCGGCCGGGCTGCCTGCCGAGCATGCCCGGGCCGGCGGTCCGCCGGAGCTGCGGCAGCTGGCCACCGGCTTCAACCGCATGGCGGACGCGGTGACCACCGCGCTGGAGCAGCAGCGGCGCCTGGTGGCCGACACCTCGCACCAGCTGCGCAACCCGCTCGCCGCGCTGCGCCTGCGCATCGACTCGCTCCAGCCCCGCCTGCCCGACTCCGCCGCCCGCACGTACAGGGGCGTGACGGCCGAGCTCGAACGGATGGAGCACCTCCTGGACGACCTGCTCGCCCTCGCCGACGCCGAACACCGCGCCGGTGAGCTGGCGGTGACGGACGCCCGGGAAACGCGCTGCGACGCGACGGCGGTCGCCGCGGCCCAGGTCCAGCTGTGGCAACCGGTGGCCGAGCAGGCCGGGGTCCGGGTGGAGTTCGTCGCCGGGCCCGCCGTGCTCATGGCCTGCGCAAAGGGCGAGCTGGCCCAGGTGGCCGACATCCTGCTCGACAACGCCATCAAGTACGCCGGCGGCGGCGCCCGCGTCGAGGCGCGCTGCTTCACCGAGGGCCCGGACGCGGTGTTCGAGGTACGGGACGACGGCCCGGGCCTGGCCGCCGGCGAACTCCGCCAGGCCGGCACCCGCTTCTGGCGCTCGGAGCGCCACCGCGACGTACGCGGCAGCGGCCTCGGCCTGGCGATCGCCGAGCAGCTGGTGGCCGGCCGTGGCGGACGTGTCGAGTTCGCGTCGGCCCAGCCGCACGGCCTGCGGGTCAGGGTCGCGCTTCCCGGTGCCGAACACGGCACGTCCTGTCCGCAGGGGCGTACAGCATGACCGACGCGCCGGCCCCCGCCCGCCGCACCGTGCTGCGCGCCGCCCTCGGCACAGCGTGCGGCGGACTGCTCGCAGCCGCCGCCGCGGCCGACGCACGGTACGCCGACCGCGGCCCGGAGGGCAGACTGCGGATCGCGACCGGCGAGACCGACGGCTTCTACGCGGCCTTCGGCCGGCTGCTCGCCGAGCAGGTGACGGCGGCCTGGCCCCGGATGTCCTGCGAGGTGCTCCACAGCGAGGGCAGCGTGGCCAACGTACGGCTGCTCCAGGGGCGTGGGGCCGAGGTGGCTCTGGCTCTGGCCGACATCGCGTGGGCGGCGTACGGCGGCTCGGGGCCGTTCGGCCGCCCGGTTCCCCTGCGTGCGATCGGCCGGGTCTACGAGAACTACGTCCAGCTGGCCGTCCGCGCCGACGCGCGCATCCGCACGGTCGCGGGCCTGGCGGGGCACACCGTCTCGCTCGGCGCGCCCGCCTCCGGCGGTGCCGTGCTCGGCGACCGCCTGCTGCGCGCCGCAGGCCTGACCCCGGGCACCGACGTCCACGTCCGCCACCTGCTGATGCCCGAGGCGGCACGCGCGATGCGGGACGGCACCGTCGACGCCCTGCTGGTCGCGGGCGGCGTACCGCTGCCGGTGCTCTCCGGGCTCGACGCCCGGCCCGGCATCCGCCTGCTGCCGCTGGCCGGCCTCCTCCCCCGCCTGCGCGCCGGTACGGGACGGTCCGGATCGGGACTGGAGGCGGTGACCGTGCCGGCGGGGGCGTACCGCGGCACGCCCGAGGTGGCCACCATCGGCGTGGCCAACCTGCTGCTGTGCCGCCCCGACCTGCCCGAACCCGTCGCCGCCGCCCTCACCCGCGTGCTGGTGCGCCACGCCACGAGGCTCGTCCCGAGCACGGCCCTCGGTACCCAGTTCCTCGACGTCCGCAGCCTGATCTCCACCGGCGTCGTGCCGCTGCATCCCGGGGCGGTCGTCGCCTACCGCGAACTGCACGGCTGAGAGCCCGGGCCCGGCCCGGCTAACGCTCTCAGGCCGCGGCGTTCCCCTGCGGTCCGGACGCGAAGGCCAAGATGTGCGGGACCGCCTCCCGCAGAGTGCCGAAGTGGCGATGCACGCCCTCCACTGCGGTGGGTGCGTTCACGCCCCACACCGTCATCCCGGCCCGCAGCCCGGACCGCACTCCCGAGGGGGCGTCCTCGACGACCAGGCAGTCCCCCGGCTCGGCTCCGAGTCGCGTGGCGGCCCGCAGATACGGATCGGGTGAGGGTTTGCCCTCCTCGACAGCGGCCGCGTCCACGATCACGCCCGGCACCGGCAGGCCCGTCCGCCGAAAGCGGCCCCGCACCCGGTGCTCGTAGTTCGAGGTCACCAGCGCCCAAGACCCCGGCGGCAGGCCGTGCAGCAGGTCCGGCGCACCGTCGAAGGCCGCGTAGACGCCGGTGCGGACGTCCTCGTCCTCCAGCTCGTGCAGCACGGCCAGGCACTCGCGCGGATCCCGGTCCGGGGCGACCTGGGCGAACGTCTCCATCGGCCGGCTCCGCAGCGCCGTCCGGTAGACCTCGTCCGCGTCCAGCCCGTACCGCTGGGCCCAAGTGGCCCAGACGCGGCGCTGGTTGCTCACCGCGTCGATCAACGTGCCGTCGACGTCGAACAGGACGTACTTCATGCGGCCCGGCCGCGCAGCTTCACCGATCACCCGGTGATCATGCCAGGCGGCAGCCTGTAGGCGGGACGGCGGAGGCCGGGCGCCACGCGGACCGAACAGCCCTGTCCGGCACGGGGGTCAGACCGTGGACAGGTCGATCGCTCGGTCGACGTCCTGCGGCCGCAGTACGCGCAGGATTCCTTCCAGGAGGTAGTAGTCGGCGTACGGGAGGGAGATCTCGATCCCGTCCTCGGCCGGCCGGTTGCGCGTGCAGCGGGCGACGACCGCGTCCGCGCGGGCCGAGTTCCTCGTCAGGCAGGTCTCGGACAGCGCGGTGAGCAGCCGTAGCGCCACCTCGCGATAGGCGGGCCTGCCGGTGGCCGTGGACAGGTCGAGCAGGCCGCAGGCCATGATCGCGCCGGCCGACGCGTCCTTGATGTCGTGGGGCTGTTGCGGGGCACGGTAGTCCCACACCGGAACGTGGTCCGGGCTCAGCGCTCCCACCGCGAAGTCCGCGAGTGCGCGTGCGGTGGCCAGGAACTCGGGGTTCCCGGTGCGTCGGTACATCGTGGTGAACCCGTACAGGCCCCAGGCCTGGCCGCGCGACCAGCACGACGTGGGGCTGTATCCCTGCACGGTGTTCGGGCCGATCGGCGCCCCGCTGTCCGGGTCGAAGTCGTACACGTGCGGGGTCGATCCGTCGGGGCGCGGGAAGACCCGCTGCGTGGTCCTCGCGTGCTCCACGGCGATGTCCAGGTACCTCTCGTCGCCGGTCTGCCGGCTCGCGAAGGCGAGCAGATCGAGGTTCATCATCGTGTCGATGATGACGCGGCCGGCGTTCTTCGGGTCGTCGAGTGCGCCCCAGGCTCTGATGAAGCGCCCGCGCGGGTTGTACCGCTGGATCAGGGAGTCGGCGGCCTGCAGGGCGCCCGTCCGCCATCTGTCGTCGCCCGTCAGCCGCCAGGCGGTGACCCACGACGGGTAGAAGAGGAAGCCGAGGTCGTGCGTGCCGGTGTCGTGCCGGCGCGGTGCCAGTTTCTGCGCCGAGGCCAGTGCCCAGGTGCGGAAGGCGGCGTCCTTGCTGTGGAGCCATGCCATCCACAGCGTTCCCGGCCAGAATCCGCCGACCCAGTCGCCGCTCTGCGAGTACGCCCACTTCTCGAACTTCGTGCCGACGGGAAAGGCCGTCACGTCGGGCGCGACGGTGCGGAGCTTGTCGACGGCGTAGTCGGCCGCCGCGCGGAGCTTGCGCAGGTTCGGTGCCATGGCCGGAGCGGCGGTCGCGCCCGCGGCCTCGGCCGGTGTGGAGGTTGCACATATCGCTGCGGCGCCCGCCGCGGTGGCCAGCACAGTACGCCGGGAAACACTCATGCCCGTCCCTCCAACTGGACTACGGGAGAAAGGAGTTAACCGAGCCTTGCACGAGGGACACACCTATGTACACCCACGTGAGCGATGTTCATCAATGTGAACGCGAGTTCCGGCGAACCAGGGGCGGCTTTCGCCGGCATCACTGCGACGTATCCTTCGCCCGTGCCCGAGACCCAGCCGATGCGGCTTCCCGACATGCCGCTGCACGACCCGTTCGTCGTCGCCGACGGGACGACCCGCACCTACTACCTCTACACGTCCAACGTCCCGGCCGTGTCGGGCGTGGACGGCGTCGGCACGATGGTCTACCGCAGCCAGGACCTTCGTGACTGGACGCGCCCCGTCGTGGTCTTCCTGACGGAGGAACAGGAGGGAATCTGGGCGACGGAGGGTGGATGGGCCCCGGAGGTGCACACATGGGGCGGCCGGTACTACCTGTTCACCACGCTGCACAACCAGGACAGGGAACTCCCGGTGCCGCCGCCCGGCCGCTGGGGCACGCCGTTGCCGCTCGCGAACTACATGCGCGGCACGGTCATCGCCGTGTCGGACTCCCTGCTCGGCCCGTTCACCGTGCTCGACGCCGCACGCCCCACACCGCCCGCGCACCTCATGACCCTCGACGGAACGCTCTACGTCGACCCGTCCGGGCAGCCCTGGATGGTGTACGCACACGAGTGGCTGCAGACCATCGACGGAACCATGGAGGCCGTCCGGCTGGCCCCGGACCTGACCCGGACCGTCGGGGACCCTCTCTTCCTGTTCAAGGCCTCGGACGCGTCGTGGATCAGCGAGCAGATCCCCGGCGGCGTGCCGCATCAGCTCCCGCCCTATGTCACCGACGGTCCGCAGTTGTACCGCGCCCCGGAGGGGTCCTTGATCATGCTGTGGTCGACGTACGAGAAGGACGTGCCCGGCCCGGACGGCACCGTCGGCGGCGGCTATGTGCAGACGTACGCCGTCTCGGAGTCCGGCACCGTCGCGGGGCCCTGGCGCCAGCACCGGCCCCTGGTCCGCGACGACAGCGGTCACGGCATGCTGTTCCACAGTTTCGACGGCCGGCTGATGATGATCGTGCACCGCCCGTTCGAGGACGCGCGCGGGAAGCTGTACGAGATGGAGTTCCAGGGGCACGAGCTACGGGTGCTCCGGCAACGGACCGACCTCGATGGCGGGGGATGACACGGTCCTGTCCGGGACCGGCTGAAGGGCGGACTCCGCAGCGGGGCGTGCCGATGAGCGGGTGCCTCACCGGCCGCCCGGCGGTTCGGCGACCTCGACCTGAGCGGGCCGCAGCAGCTGGTCGCCGACGCGGTAGCCGGGGCGCAGGATCGCGGTGCAGGTGGGCCGCTCGACGCGGTCGGAGCGGGTGCAGGAGACGGCCTCGTGCGCGGCGGGGTCGAAGGGATCGCCCGCCGAGCCGAAAGACCGCAGGCCCAGGGACGCCAGTTCGGTGTGCAGTACGTCGGCGACCCGCTGGAAGCCGCCGGTGACGTCTCCCAGCCGACGGGCCTGGTCAATGGCGTCGAGGACGGGCAGGAGGCCGGAGAGCACGTTGGCCACGGCTATCTCGCCGACCGCGCGGCGGTCGCGGTGGACGCGCTTGCGGTAGGTGTCGTACTCGGACTTCAGTCGCCGCAGATCCGCTGTGCGCTCACGCAGTTGCTCCCGCAGCAGGTCGGCCTCGCAGGCGGCCGCGTCCGTCCGCCGGGCCGGCGCCACGTCGCCTCGGCGGCGGAGCTCCAGGCTGGTTCCCGGACTCCGCCGTCGGTTGTCCCGGATGATCGACAGCGGGCGCTCCCCGCGGCCGTCGGTGTCGCTCGGACGGGTCATCCGGCGCCCTCCTGTCGCTTGTCCTCGTCGACGATCTCCGCGTCGACGACCTCCTCGTCCTGGGCGGCGGTGCCTGCCTGGCCGCCGGTGCCTGCCTGGCCGCCGGTCGCCTCCTGCCGGCCCTGCGCCTGGGCGTACATGGCGGTGCCCACCTTCTGCGCCGCGGCGGTCACCCTGTCGGTGGCCTGCCGCAGGGCGGCGGTGCGGTCGCCGTCCGCCGGCTCCGCCTTCAGCGCCTCCTTGAGCTCCGCCAGGGCGCTGTCGACCTCGCTCCTGACCTCGCCGGGGATCTTGTCGGCGTTGTCGGCGAGCAGCCGTTCGGTCTGGTAGGCGACCTGCTCGGCCCGGTTGCGGGTCTCGGCGGCCTCCCGGCGGCGGTGGTCCTCCTCGGCGTACTGCTCGGCCTCGCGCATCATGCGGTCGATGTCCTCCTTCGGGAGCGACGAACCACCGGTGACCGTCATGCGCTGCTCCCTGCCGGTGCCGAGGTCCTTGGCGGAGACGTGCATGATGCCGTTGGCGTCGATGTCGAAGGTGACCTCGATCTGCGGCACCCCGCGCGGGGCCGGCGGCAGACCGGTCAGCTCGAACATGCCGAGCTTCTTGTTGTACGCCGCGATCTCGCGCTCGCCCTGGTAGACCTGGATCTGCACGGACGGCTGGTTGTCCTCGGCCGTCGTGAAGATCTCCGAGCGCTTCGTCGGGATCGTGGTGTTGCGCTCGATCAGCTTGGTCATGATGCCGCCCTTGGTCTCGATACCGAGGGACAGCGGGGTCACGTCGAGGAGCAGGACGTCCTTGACCTCGCCCTTGAGCACACCGGCCTGCAGGGCGGCGCCGACGGCCACGACCTCGTCGGGGTTGACGCCCTTGTGCGGGTCCTTGCCGGTCAGCTCCCGCACCAGGTCGGTCACCGCCGGCATCCTCGTCGAGCCGCCGACCAGGATGACGTGGTCGATGTCGGACACCTTGATCCGGGCGTCCTTGATCGCATTGTGGAACGGACCCTTGCACCGCTCCAGCAGGTCCGCCGTCAACTGCTGGAACTGAGCGCGGGTCAGCTTCTCCTCCAGGTGCAGCGGGCCCTCCGCGGAGGCGGTGATGTACGGCAGGTTGATCGTCGTCTCCGAGGACGACGACAGCTCGATCTTCGCCCGCTCCGCCGCCTCCCGCAGCCGCTGCACGGCCATCTTGTCCTTGGTCAGGTCGACGCCGTAGCTGTTCTTGAACTGCTTGGCCAGGTGCTCGACGACGCGCTGGTCCCAGTCGTCGCCGCCCAGGTGCGTATCACCGTTGGTGGCCTTGACCTCGACCACGCCCTCGCCGATCTCCAGCAACGACACGTCGAAGGTGCCGCCGCCGAGGTCGAAGACGAGAACCGTCTGGTCGTTCTCCTTGTCCAGGCCGTAGGCGAGGGCCGCGGAGGTGGGCTCGTTGATGATCCGCAGCACCTTCAGCCCGGCGATCTCCCCCGCCTCCTTGGTCGCGGTGCGCTGGGAGTCGTTGAAGTACGCCGGTACGGTGATGACCGCGTCCGTGACGTCCTCGCCGAGGTACGCCTCCGCGTCCCGCTTGAGCTTCTGCAGCACCCGCGCGGAGATCTCCTGCGCCGTGTACCGCTTGCCGTCGACACTTCCCGAGTCCGGGAAGCGCCACTGCGCGTCACCCATGTGACGCTTGACGGAACGCACCGTACGCTCCACGTTCGTGACGGCCTGACGCTTGGCCACCTCACCCACCAGTACCTCGCCGCTCTTGGCGAAGGCGACCACGGACGGGGTGGTCCGCGCCCCTTCCGTGTTGGTGATGACCGTGGGCTCGCCGCCCTCCAGCACGCAGACCACCGAGTTCGTCGTACCGAGGTCGATTCCCACTGCACGCGCCATGGTCCTCTCCTCCATCTGCGTCCCAGACCCGTGCCGACGCCGTCGCCCGACCGGGCGGGTGACCGGCCGGGGCCGCTCGGCTATCGGCCACGGGGGGGGCGTGTGCGCGGCTCTCCGGCCGCCGCTGCACCTCGCTAAGAGTCTGGATAATTTCCACATCCCGGGTTGTCAAGAAATACCGGTCTCCGCCGCTTTGGACGCTTTCACGGCCCGTGGAAGGCCGGGAGTCATGGGCTGCCAGGCATAGGCCGACGCGGCCGTCTAGCGCGGCCCCGGGTCCGTCTGCGACAGCCACTGCCGTATGACCCGCCCCGCGAAACTCAGGTCGTCCCACCCCAGGGGAAGGACCGCGAGCGGTGAGCCGATGCGCGACGAGACGGAAAAGAGAAGGCCTTCAGGCGCGTCCAGCAGGCTTGAGGTCTCGCGCCGCATCCGACTCGGGGCCGCCGGCCTCACCGGGGAGGTCCCTGTCCTTCGGGTGACACGGACGGGTACCGGCCGACCGGCCGTCGCCGCACGCGGCGCCGGACTGCCGCGCCCCGCGTCGTATGCCGCGCGCCGCCCCGGATCGCGCAGCGTCTCGTAGGCGGCGAGGACGTCGGCGAGGCCCTGCGCCGCCGCCGGACGCTCCGGCCGGGAGTCCGGATGCAGCGAACGCACCAGCCGGCGATACGCGGAGGTGATCTGCCCGGCGGTGGCGGACGACGGCACGCCGAGCACCGCGTAGTGGTCCCGCCGGGGCCGCCGCTCGGGCATCGCCCTCACCTCCCCGGTCGCTCGACCTGCGCAAACACCAGAAATCTCCTATCAGCACTGGATATATCCTCACTCACCCATTGTCAATATGCCCCGGTTTGAGGTATATGGGCAGTGAGAGCGGTTAGTGGAAGCGGCCCTCGAAGACGGCCCTGTCACCATCCCAGAGGAGCGTGACGGCGATGCTGCTGCGCACCGATCCCTTCCGTGAACTGGACCGCCTGACCGAGCAGTTCCTGGGCACCGTGGCCCGGCCGGCGACCATGCCGATGGACGCCTACGAGCGCGAAGGTGCGGTCTGGGTCCATGTGGACCTTCCCGGCGTCGACCCGGACGGCATCGATCTGAGTGTCGAGCAGAACGTGCTGACCGTGCGCGCCGAGCGCCCCGCACCCGAGGTTTCCCCGGCGGAGATGGTCGCGGACGAACGGCCACACGGGGTGTTCCAGCGGCAGCTGTTCCTCGGCGAGTCCCTGGACGTCGAACACATCGAGGCCAGTTACGACGCCGGGGTGCTGACGGTCAGGATCCCGGCGGCCGAGGAGACGAAGCCACGAAAGATCGAGATCAGCCACACCGAGGAGAAGAAGGAGATCGCCGGCTGACGGCCAGGCGACCGGGCCCGTGGCCCGACGTGGAAGCGGTCGGACGACGGGCCCACTCAGGACTCCTGGCACACCCCAGGGCTACCTGTTCACTCCGGGGCGCCCGACTGCAGCGCCTCGCCCACGGTGCGGAACACCGGCACGGCCCGGCCCACCCCGCTGACGTCCAGGATGCGCAGCATGCGGCTCTCACCGCAGACCAGCCGCAGCTCGTCGCCGGGCCGCTGAGTGGCCCGTACATGCGCCGCCCACAGCGCACCGAGGCCCACGGCATCGCAGACAGCGACGTTCGAGACATCGACGACGATGCGCGCCGGGGCCCTCGCCGCCGCGAGCCGGCCCAGGTACCCGGCCAGCTCGACCCGAGTGGCGAGGGAGACCTGCCCGGACACATCCAGCACGGACCACCCCTGTTCGCGGCGCAGGGACAGGGAAAGAGGCAAGAGGACATCGCCGGTCACCATGTCTCGGCCCCCTTTCCTGTCGTGCGGCTCGCCATGGAGTGCATCAGGTTCCCCGACCGGGCCGGATACACCGCGGACCGCGGATCCGAAAAAGCCGACAAATCAGGTTTACCGCCCAAAACCCCTCATGTCACGTGCATAAAATACCCACAGGTAAGGGTCAAGATGACGACAAATACCCAGGCTGGAGCCGACGGCCATCCGAAAGGAGGCAAGCCGATGATTACCGAGTTGGCTGTCGAGCGCGTGGAATTCACCTGCGGCCACTGCTGGCACAAGTGGAGCGTCGACTACGACGTGCAGCACTACCGCGACGACAACGGGGACGAATGGGAGTACTTCACTCGCGATGGCCGCGGCGTGACGTCCCCCTATGAGCCCCAGGGAGCGCCGCCCTGCCCGATCTGCGGCCGACACTGGGTGGGCCGCCTCGCCGCCCGCCGACCCATCCCCGTGCCGCCCGGCGCCGTCGACACCCCCCGGCTCAGGATCACCGCTCCCCGCGAGCAGCACCGCGCCGACCGGTATGGCGTGCCACCACTGGAAGCGCACGCCCATGAGCAGCCTCGGCAGGACACCCCGGCCACCTCGCCGACCGACCGGTGATCACCGAGGGCTCACCGAGGACTCACCGAGGACTCAATGGGCTACAGGATGTGACGTGGCTCCTACGCAAGCTTTGCCCCATCTGCGGAGAATGAAGGCTTTCAGCCTGCCTCCGAGTCGGCGGGCTTGCGGGAAGGAAAGTCTGCCCATGTCCGAGCATGTGCACGTCCGCCTCAACCAGGGCCTCGGAGTCTCCGAGAACGGTGAGCTCGTGGAGCACCTCTCCTGCCGCTGCGGGGCCACCTGGACCAAGAGCTACCAGGTCCAGGGGGACGATTCCGAGTAGCCGACCAGCACCCGGGCCCGGCCGCGTCGTACTGGTCGGCGACCGGACGCAGCGGACGGCTTTCGCCGGACGGATCAGGGCGCGTGCCGGAAGGCGCCGACGGTCCCGATGGCACCGGGTCCGAACTTGTCGCGAATGCGGTCCATGACCTCTTCGGCGACCAGGCGGGACTCTCGCGCGCGGTCGAGGCTGAGCTGCTCGGCGACCTGGCCGGCGTCGAGGAGGTCCTCACCTTTCAGGGCGAGTCCGGTCAGGCGGCCGCGCTGGAGGCCTGCGCCGTCCATGAGCCGGCAGGCCAGAGTGCGCAGGTCCTCGTCGTGTGCGGACGGCTCGGCGAGGCGGCGGGTCTTCTCCCAGCTGGTGCCGCCGACGAACCGCACGGTCAGGGTCAGGGCGCGGGCGGCCTGGCCGCGACGGCGGAGCAGCCGTCCGAGCTGCATGACCAGGTCGAGCAGGCAGGACCGCACCTGAGCACCGTCCAGGGCGGGACGGGGGAAGGCACAGCTGACGGCGGCAGAGGCGGGCAGCGCGCGGGGAACGACCGGCCGTGGATCGACGCCGCGAGCCCGGTCGGCGGCGAGGCGCCCCGCCTTGCCGCCCAGCAGGCGCTGCACGGTAGCCGGCGGTACGGCGGCGAGCAGACCGACGCAGTGGATGCCGTACTCTCGCAGCACCTCGGCCTGACGCGGGCCGATGCCGTGCAGGGCTTCGACGGGCAACGGCCCCAGCCAGTCGGCGACCTGGCCGGGGCTGATGGCGAGGACACCGCCCGGCGGGGGGATCCGGGCGGAGGCGGTGGCCGCGACCGTGACGGAAGGGCCGATACCGACCCGCACATCGACGCCGAGGCGGGAGATCGTACGGTCCCGCAGGATCTCCCCGAGCCGACGGGCATCCACGCCGTGGTACCGCAGCGCACCCTTCAGCTCCACCAGGGCCGCGGACGGGGGCAGAGCCTGCACCACCGGGGACAGGTCCGCCAACTGTTCGAGGACCTGCCGGTAGGTCCGCTCCGGCAGCGGGTCCGGGCATCGCACGTGCATCACGGTCGACACCTCGCGTGCCATCGCGTCCAGGGCCATGACACCTACCTCCCACCCCTCACGCTATCGAACGCAAATCGAACGTGCGAGCGCAGCCTGATGCGGCACGACTGTGTGACCGGCCACGCCAGTGGGCGAGCGGCCGTCGTTGTCTGCGACAACCTGGTACGCATCCAGCTCGGCCAGCAGACCGTCGTGGTGCTGTGCGATGCCGGCCTCACCCGGAAGCTTCTGCTGTACGACGCCACCGTCGAGAACATGCGTGGACGCCACCAGCCGGGCTGGCAGCAGACGGCGCCGCACCTGGGCACTGGAAGCAGCCTCTTGCGGGTGACTTATCGCAGGGCGGCGGTGACGCCGGTCAGGTTCTGGCGTTGCGGTTAATGGCCAGCTTCGATCAGACGATTGGATGATGATGATCCAGAACTTGCGTCGCGTTCCCATCTGCGTGGGCGTGGTGGCGTGTACTGCGGTGAGTGTGTTGGGAATGGGTGCCACGGCAGCACTCGCCGACGGGCGCGCTCCGGCGCCGCTCGTAAGTTTGAAGAACTTGCAGCAAGGCCAGTCATCGAATCAGCTGAGCCCCAACTCGGTGCAGGAACGCAAGTTCGTCAACGAGGGTGTGGGGGCGTACCTTCTCAATGCGGAGAACGTGCGCCAGGGAATTCCTATGGTGGGCCTGAGCCCTCAGAACGTGAACCGTGATGTGTTCATCAACCATGGGTAGCCGCACCGTCGCCATGCTCCTGGGTACGCTCGTCTCCGCGGCTGCTGTCGCTGCCGGCGCCTCCGGTGCTTCGGCTGTGACACCGCCCCTGGTGAACGCGGAATGTGTGGGGCAGGGAGCGCTGATTTCGGTGTTGGACGGCGGCTCGGAGCACACTGACCGCTTCCGGTGCGCCAGCACGCGAGGTGCGGTGATCCTGGACGCCAGCAAGTCCCTGCAGGGAGCAATGGTTACGGTCTCCAGCCCTGGTCAGAGAACGGATCAGATGTATTCATGACTTGCGGTCTGGTACGGCGGGGAGCCGAGGCTATCTGGTCGTCCAGGCCACGCGTCAAAACACCGGCTGATCCGGTATTGGGAGGCGCCCCGGACGATCGTCCGGGGCGCCCCTTCATGTCATCGTTCCTTGGATCTGCTACCAAGGCCAGCGGAGAACGGGGAGCAACACGGGCACGTACCTTCCTTTCCAAACAACAGTGGTGAGCAACATCGCCACACCTATCACCCAGCTACGAGCGGCTGTGACGCACGAGGGGTCAATCACCTGTTCGTGTGGCTGCCGGCGCTGGACCGCGACCGAACCGCCCAGATGCAACGCCGCGCGTTGACCAGAGGCGACATGCAGTCCCATCCAGCACCTGAATCCCGTACGCCCACCCGCGGGTGGGCGTACGGGTGTGTCTCATGAGACACACATCAGCCTGGAGAACCGGGGCTTCGGTGCCCGAGCCTGCGCAGGTCAGGGGAGCGTGTTCCTGCTGGCTGGAGATCAGCGTAGGGGTGGAGCCGTGCTCCGGCGGTGCCATCCGGCAGGGTTCGGGGCGGTGCGCCCGAGGGTGTGGGCTGAGCGGGGGTGGGCGCCGGCGCGGCGCGGCCGAGCAGCTTGAGTGCGGTCTGGGGACCGTGGTCCCGGCGGGCGGCCGCGACCTGGTCGAGGTCCCAGGCCATCTCACCGACGACGGTACGCCGGTTGCCTCGGCGCTCGACCGTGCCCCGCACCAGCAGCAGCCCGGAGTGGAACACGGTGTGGGCGCACGCGTCGTGGCTGTCCTCGAAGAACACCAGATCGACGAGGCCGGAGCCGTCTTCGAGCGTGACGAAGATGATCCTCTTTCCGGACGCGATGGGGGGTGTCTGGGTGGAGGCGCGCACGCCGGCAACGAGGACGCGCTGCCCTGGGTGGAGTTGTTGCAGGTGGGCGGCGTCGGTGGCGCCGAGCTCGCGCAGCAGCCGGTGGTGGTGTTCCATCAGGTGCTGGCTGACGTCGACGGACAGGATGTTGAGTTCTGCGGTGAGCTGCTCGCGGCGGGTCATCTCGGGCAGGCCGCTCGCCGTGGCGGTGACGGCCTCTTCGCCGAGGGGCAGCTGCCCGTCGACCGCGGCGCGATTTCGGGCATGCCGGTGCAGTTCGGTGGCCTCCAGCAGCAGATCCCGCCGGGTCAGCTCGCCCTGCAGCGGACCGAGCGCGCCGATCTGGATGAGCCGCTGGGCGGTGGGCAGCGACGGCCGTGCCCGCTGCCACGGATCCTGCAGCGAGGTGTAGGGCTGCCCGGCGGCGATCCGGGCGGCCTCGGCATCGCTGATCCCGCGCACCGTGGACAGCGCGAGGCGTACCTCCCATCCCTGGTCGGTCCGCTCCACGCTGTGCGCGGGGCGGGAGTGGTTGACGTCGACGGGGAGGACGGGGACGCCGAGGCGTCGGGCGTCCGAGACGATCACCCGCATCGGCCACATGCCGGGGTCGTGTTCCAGCAGGCCCGCGTAGAAGGCCGCCGATGGTGCGCCTTGAGCCAGGCGGACTGGACGGCCGGCACGGCGAACGCGACGGCATGCGCCCGGCAGAACCCGTACGCCCCGAACTCCTTGATGATGCCCCAGACTTCGTCGATGACGGCTGCGGCGTAGCCGGGCGAGGTGGCGGCGGGCCGGAACCAGTCCTCCACCTTCGGCAGGCGCTCGGTGTCGGCGAGAGCACGGCGGGCAACGTCGCCAGCGGCACGGTCACAGACGGTCATTCTTGCGAAGATGGCGATGACTTATTCACGCCAGATGATGACTCCGTACGTGTCGTCGAGGATCGGTTCCAGGTCGGGGTGCGGGTAGCGGGGCGGTTCGGTGCCGTGCCTCGCGGCGATGAACCTGGCGGAAGTGGCTGCTTTGTCACCGTGTCGCATTCCGAAGTCGCAGCAGGCGAAGGGCCGTTCGAGTCTGTTGCACGTTAAGGTGTCGGATACCTAGCGTCTCCTCTCATGCACATGAGCAGCTTCACTCCGGCGGGGTGGGAGTCCTGGAATGTGTCCCGTCAGCCGCTCATCCGGACCGGGATGCCAATCGTCATTGACGACGACCTGCTCTTCGAGGACGCCCTTGGAGCGCCTCGCCCTGCCGTGTATGCCAACCGGTGGCTGAGGGAGCTTCCCCTCGAAGGAGCTTCAGCCGTTCGTACGTGGGAGAACAACGCCGGCTGCCTGTGCGAGTGGATGACATTCCTCAAAGTCCGTGGTGTCCATCCGCTGGGCGACCGCCAAGAACTCCGCGCCGCCTTGAGCATGTACGCCGAGCACCGCTTCAACGGGCCCTTGAAGCAGCGGTGGGATCACACCACCTGGAACCTGCACATCGGGATCCTGTCGAGATTCTATCGGTGGGCTCAGAGCGAGGGCCTATGTACGGCGGTCCCGTTCAGTTACCGCGCGGGCAAGCGGATCGCGGATGGCGTGCTGGTCGACGTACAGATCAACCTGGCACGACAGCGGCAGCCCCGGCCGCACACGACGATCAAGTACCTCGAGGAGGACTTCGCCGACCTCTTCGTGCACGCGCTCGCCGGGCTGGGGCCGGACGGCGAGCCGGACCGTCGGTATCGCCGACCGCGCGAAGGGGCACGAAATGCCGCGATGGCGAAGAGCGTGCTGTCCAGCGGGCTGCGCAAGCAGGAGTTCACCTACCTCACGATCTACGAGGTGCCGCCGCTGCCCGCCCGTCCGACCACTCTGCCCGTGCTCTTCCCGCTGGGCCATGCACTGACCAAGGGGCAGAAGGCCCGGACGTCCTGGATCCACTACGGGGCGCTCGCCGAGATGCATCAGTACATCGACTTGGACCGTGCCGCCTCGGCGGAAGGGTTCCGATGGCGGCCGCCCGCACGGTTGGGCACTCCTCTGCTGGTCGAGGTTCCCGACTGGGAGGGCGCCCATCTGAACGGGGAACGCAGATCATGGCGGCAGCTGCGGCCCGCGGAGCGGCTGTGCCTGGTCACCCCGGAAGGCCAATCGCCCCTGGTGGGCCTGCAGTCCACGGGAAAACCCTTCGTGGACTGGTCAACCGTGTTCCGTCGAACATCGGTGAGGATCCGCGAACGGTACGAGCCCCGCTTCCCCACCACAGCCTCGCACCGGCTCAGGCACACGATGGCCATGGCCACCCTCGAGCAGCTGATCAAGGGGTTCTACCGGCAAGCCGCCGCCCTGGTCGCGGACACCGGCGACGACGCGGCCATGGCCCTCTACCTGATCAAGTCCGACCCGATGCTGGTGCTGCGTGACCTGCTCGGACATCAGAGCGCCCTGTCGACGGAGCTCTACATCGCGCGCCTGGACGTCACTCGGCTCTACCGAAACGCCTACCAGGACGCACTGGCCCGCCGGACCCCCGCTGCCGCGGCCGAAGCAGACGCCGAGTTCGACGACGAGGAGGATGCCCGGTGACCGCGACCGTCATCGATGCCCCGCTGGCTGTCCAGTTCATGCTGCGCAACGGCCGTTCCTGGACGGCGGACTTGGAGGGACTGCCCAACCCGCACCTCGCCCGTGACCTTGCGGTCGGTCTGGCGGAGAACGCACATCCGCATGGAGGCATCGGAGCGCGGAACACGGCCAACTTCTACGCGATCTCGCTGCGGCAGATGGTGATCTCCCTGGCCGCTTCCGGGTTCGACGGCCCCGCCTGCGAGCTCACCCGCGGCACCCTGATTCAGTTCTGGCTGACCACGTCATACGACCGCGAGGTCCAGACACGGATGCTGCTCAAGGGCTTCGACACCGTCACCGGTGCGCTGCGCCCCGAGGTCCGCGAGTACATCGCCGGCAACCCGATCCAAAAAGAGAAGGCAACGCGTCCGCACCGGGCGTACACGGACGCGGAGTGGTCGCGTCTGGAGGAAGCGTGCAAGTCGGTCGTGCACAGCAGCCGTGCTCGCCACAAGGAGGCTCTGGCCTTGGCCGAGTTGGGCGCCGAACCCCGGATCGGTGGGCGCATCACAGAGGCTGACATCGCATGGCTCATGCGGCGCGAGGGCCCGATGGCCTACAACCCGGACTTCGTGGAGCGCGTGGGAGGCGGGAAGTGGAACCGCCCGCCAGCCGGCTGGTGCAGCAGGTGCGCGATGGCCTCTTCCCCAGCATGCACACGCTGATCGCCTACCAGACGCTCTTCGGCATGTACTGCGGCATCGTGCCGGACGGCATCGACGGGCTGGGGCTCGATGACCTCGAGTGGGCCGGCGACACGACGATCCTGCTCAGCTACGTCAAGGGACGGGCGGCGAAGGAGAGCTTGAACCTGCCCAAGCGGGCGGTGCGGCTGCTGGAGCAGTGGCTGGAGCATTCCGCCCCCTTGAGGGTCTTCGCCGACGACGAGCTGCGCGAGTCGCTGTGGATCGCGCAGGACCCGCTCACCGGTTCCCGGGTTACGGGCCCGCCTGCTACGGGTAAGCCCCGCCAGACCTTCGTCAAGGAGGTCGCGCTGACGGACGACCTGGGGACGCCCTTCACGATTCACCGCGGCCGGATCCGCGCGACGTACGAGGAGCAGCTGGCCCGGCGTGGCTGGACCGGGCGCGCCACGATCGACCCGAATCACACCCCGCGCACCGAAGGCGATCACTACGTGATACCGACGACTCCCGCCCAGCTCGACGCGGTGGAGTCGATCATCGAGGACGGTCAGGCGGACCTCCTGCGCAAGGCGCTGGCACCGGTGGTCCTGACCAGCGAGCAAGCGGCCACGTTCGTGGAGGGCTTCCCCGGTGAGGTCGAGCGCCTGGGCCTGGACACCGCGTCGATCGCCGCGCTCGTGGGCGGCGAGCGGGATGTCTTCACCGCCGCATGCGCCGATCAGCTGGCCGGTCTCCACGGGCCCGCCGGCAAGCCGTGCCCGGCCCGGCCCTGGGTGTGCCTGCTGTGCCCGCTCGCGGTGTTCATGCCGCGGCACATCGGCAATCTGCTCCGGCTGGAGTCGTTCTTCCTGCGCCAGTTCCGCCAGATGCCCACCGAGCACTTCGTGCGGGCCTTCGGTCCGTACGCCGACCGCCTCAGCTCCGAGATCCTGCCCAAATTCACCGCGGACGCACGATCCAGAGCCGCCCGCGAAGTCGCCGACGACGACACGGAACTGCCGCTGCGTCCGGAGGAGATGTCATGATGCGCCGCCCCTCGCCGTCAGGTCCCATCCAGCGCCGGGCCGAGTCGGCCTTCGCCGGCGTGGAGGTCTGCGAGCTGGCCGGCCTGCAGCTCGCCGCCGGGGCACAGCGGAGCATTTTCGACGAGGACCTGTGGATCCTGACGGGACTCACCCAACGCCACCGCACCATCCAGGACTGGGAACTGGCATGGGATTTCGCCGAGATCCTGAACCCCGCGTGGCGCGTGGTGACGAAAGAGATCGTCCTGGCCGTCCTCGCGCCACGCTTCGAGGCCGTCCTGAAGTGTCCACTGGCCGGACGCAGGGTCCGCAGTCCGCGGACGGCCAACCGGATCCGGGTGCAGCTCACCTCATGGTTCAACTGGCTGACCGGGACCGGGATCCAGACGCTGGAGGAGGTGACCCAGACGTTGTGCGAGCAGTACTTGGAGGAGCGGTCCTGGAGTGTGCCGGAACCGAACAAACCGCAACGGCGGCTGGCCCCGGACACGCTGACGGAGATCGTCCGCTGCATGAAGCTGGTCCCGCTGTACAGCGAGCTCTTGTCCACTGACAGGCACCGTCCCGGGTTCACCCCTTGGCCGGGCAGGACCGCGGCTTCGGTCGTCGGGGCCGAGAGCGGGCGGGCGAACCGCGTCCCGCCCATGCCCGACCACGTCCTGCAGCCCCTGCTGGCGACGTGCCTGTATCTGGTCAACGACGTCGGCCCGCACCTGGCGGACCTGCTCGACGAATTGCGCGTCGATGCGGCCGCCGCGGCGAGCCTGCCCCGCTTCACCGTCGACCGCCTTCCGGCCATGCGGGACGTCCTGGTGCAGATGCGGGCGGCGCACGAGCCGTTGCCCGCGATCTCGGCCCAGAAGGGAGCGGTGGTCGAGGAGCAGGACGAGCGCGGACCTCTCAGGTATCTGGCGGCCAGCCGCCTCGGCCGCAGGATCGGGGTGCGGGAGCTCAGCCGCTCCGAGCCGTACCAGCGCCTCAAAGAGGATCCCGTTCTGCTTGAACTCGCCGTAGAGGTCGGCTTCGCCGGCGCGTGGGCCCGCAACGCCGCCCCGATCCCCCGGGCAGACACCAAGGAACCGGTGCCCTGGACGAGGCCGCTGGCCGACGGAGACGTGGAAATCATGGCGGGCTACGTGGTCACCGCCTGCCTCGTGCTGACGTGCGCCCTCAGCGGGATGCGGACCAGCGAACTGGCCGAGATCGCGGTCGGGGGCCGCTCCAGCAAACGGCCGACTCAAAGCGCCGGGAAACGGTTCCGGTTGGCCAGCAGGGTGATCAAGTGGAAGCCGTTCGGCGGGATGCCGGACGAGTGGGTGGTCATCGAGGAAGTCGATCGCGCCGTCGCGCTGGCCGAGCGTCTAGTCGGCCGCCCTGTTGGCGACCCCCTGTTCGGCTCGATCATGATCGGTGCTCGGCTGGACAACTTACGGAACTGGCTGGAGAGGTCCGGCAATCGCGAGCGGTGGGGCCTGCCACTCATACCTCCGGGCCCGGTCAACGCCCGCATGCTCAGGCGCACGCTGGCGCAGACCATTGCCAAGCGGCCGGGCGGCCTGCTCGCCGCGAAGATTGCGCTCAAGCACATCTCCGTCGCCACCACGGAGGGCTATGCCGCGCGTCCGGGCGGATCGCAGCGGCTGTTCCTCACCGAGATCGAGGAGGCCGAGGAAGAGCATCATGTCCAGCTCACCGTGCAGGCGTTCCGCGACGTCCAAGCCGGCCGCCTGCCCGCCGGTCCCGGAGCTCGGAGCGTGATCGAAGCCTTCGCCCACGTGGATGCCGAACTCACCGAAGCCGCACGGTCCGACCCCAAGGTCCTCAACGACGACGCCCACCTGGAGAGCCTGCTGCGCAAGCAGGCCCAGACCCTGCACGTCGGGCCGGCCAACTTCTGCTGGTTCCGTGACCCGTCCAAGGCCCTGTGCCTCCGTCTCGCCGGGACTCCGGACGCGACGAAGCCGCTGGTGGGCATGTGCGACTCGGCGCGCTGCCCGCAGGCCACGCACCACCCCTGCCACCGGCCAGTGTGGGCGGGGCAAGCCGCCTCGCTCACGGTATTCATCGAGAACCCGCGGGTGCCGCGCGGCGAGCGGCAGCGGCTGATCCCCGAGCGCGAGCGGGCCCTGCGCGTGGTTGCCGACCTCGATGCCGCCATATCGGAAGGGACGGCGTGACGTGCCGCGGCTGAACGCTCAGGACAAGGCCAGCAACGAAGCGGCCGTACGGGCCGCCATGGAACAGATCCTGCAGGGAAATCTCCCGCCCGGAGCCAAGGCCGACTTGAAGACGCTGGCCCAGCTTTCGGGCGTGACCCGCACCGGCTTCTACGCGAAACGCAACCGTGACGGCACGAGCCGACCCGGCGCCTACCAGCACCTGGCCGAGGAGTTCACGGGCCGCCTCCAGGCACTGCAGGACGCCGGGGAGATCGTCGACCCTCGCGCCGCGCAGCTCGAGCGCCTCAAGAAGCAGAACGCCGAGCTGACGGACCGGGTTGCCCGTCGGGACGCTGAGGTAGCGAAGCTGACCGAGTTCCGGACCCTGGCGATCTCGCGGTTGGCTGCCCAGTACGACGAGATCGAAAGGCTGCGCTCGATGCTGACACAGCAGGCCGAGGCGGCTGACGTCGTCACCCGCCTCTCGTTGCGGGCCAAGGACGCACCGCCCGGTTCGTGCAGCTCGGACTCAGGCGACATCCCTGACGGGGGTCCCTGAAGAAGCAGGATGGGGGGTGCGGGGCCAGGCCCGCGGGGTCAGGTGGTGCTGCAGGTAATGTCGGTCGTTGGGCGGGCCGCCGGCATCTTGGCCGGGGCGGCATCGGTGGCTGC
Organism: Streptomyces curacoi; assembly: GCF_001513975.1. Taxonomy (GTDB): domain Bacteria; phylum Actinomycetota; class Actinomycetes; order Streptomycetales; family Streptomycetaceae; genus Streptomyces; species Streptomyces curacoi. Next base: position 123,192 of record NZ_KQ947996.1, on the reverse strand, counting down.
GGCGTAGCAGTGGTGGACGCGTTGGAGCTCGGTGGCGAGTTCGATGTCGCGGTGGGGTGGGCGAGGCGGAAGTCGGCCCGCTCCCGTCGTACTTGCCTCCTTCGGGAGGACCGCCGATTGTCAGCAGCCTCCTGACACGTCACGGCTCAATGGAGGGTGACACCGGTGTATCGAGCCAGCGTATCGACGAGTTCTTCCTGGAATGCCTCGTCCTGTGTGGCCGGGGCCGGCTGCTGTTGCGCTTGGTGGAACCAGTACCGTCCGGTGACGTGGGCCTCGGAGGCGTTGCTTGCAGCGAGCCATGCCTGGGTGACGTGACCGAGGCGGAGGTCGTCGTTGGCCGCTGCGCCGCCCATGCGGGTGGGCACCCACCCCGGGTCGACAGCGTTAGTGAACACGTCCGGCCATGTGCGGGCGATGAAGAGTGCCAGCGCCGTGACCAGTAGCTTGCTGTCGGAGTAGGAGTGCGTCCTGCGTGCGCCCGACCAGTCCACGTCGGTGAGGTCCGGCTGCCCGCCGCGGTGCATTCCGCTGCTGATGTACACGAGGCGTGCCGGCGGCTCGATGAGCGCGGTCAGCATGTACGGCGCAACCACGTTGACCGGGAGAAGCGATGCGCCGTGCTCGACTCCCGCGTTGTGGATCACCGCGTCCATCCTGCCCAGACGGTTCACGCCGTCGGCGACAGCCCGGACCTCGTCCAGCCGCGCCAGGTCGCCGACGACGACGTGGGCTCCCTTGGCGGCGAGGTCGTCGAGCGCGTCGGCGCGCCGGTCGTTTCGGGCGTGCAGGACGAGCTCGTGGCCGTCCGCGATGAGGTCCTCGGCCGCATTGCGGCCGAGCCCTTCCACGGAGCCGGTGATGAAGATGCGGGGCATGGGCGTTCCCTCCTACTGGTGTGTGAATCGATGTCGTAGCCGGGATATCGCTCAGAGTGTGAGGTTGCCGCGGGATACAAGGGATCAGGGGGAGGTGTGGGCTCATGCTGCCGTTTTGCCGTCCGCAAGGCACTCGGCCCCAGTGGTGAACCCCCTCGACCCGAGGCGGCGCTACCAGGACGAGAAGCTTGGCGCACGGGCCGGAGCCGGAGTCAGCGCTCGGTGCCGGGCTGCGCGGGGGCGTCCTGCTCCTGGGTGGCGGCCCAGCTCGCCAGGAGCTTGAGGGCGTCGGCGCCCGGAGTGCCCGGGTCGGCGCTGTAGACGGTGAGGGTGAGTCCTCCCTCGCCGGACAGATCGAGGGACTCGTGAACGAGCTCCATGTCGCCGACCGCCGGGTGGTGGAAGCGTTTGGTGCCTTCGGTGAAGACGTGGACGTCGTGGGTGCCCCACATGGTGCGGAAGGCGTCGCTGCGGGTGGACAGCTCGCCGATCAGGTTCGACAGCTCGCGGTCGTAGGGGTCCTTGGCGACGGCGACCCGCAGAGCGCCGACCCCGTCGCGGGCCACACGTTCCCATTCGGGGTACAGGCGGGTGGCGCGCGGGTCGAGAAAGACGTAGCGGGCGTTGTTGGCGGGGGTCTGTTCGAGGGCCTCGTGGTGCAGGGCGCGCGCGAGGGGGTTGACCGCCAGGATGTCCAGGCGGTTGTTGCGCACATAGGCCGGCTGGTCGTGCAGCCCGTCGATGAGGCGCAGCACGCTGGGTCGCACGGTGGGTGTCTTGGGGCGGCGGCGTGTGCGGGGTGGGCCCGCGTTGGCCGCGCGGGCCAGGACGTGGAGGTGATCGCGTTCGGTGTCGTCCAGGCGTAGGGCCTTCGCCAGGGCGTCCAGGACGCTGTCGGAGACGCCGCCGAGGTTTCCGCGTTCCAAGCGCGTGTAGTACTCGACGCTGACCCCAGCGAGCATCGCGACCTCGCCGCGGCGCAGCCCGGGCACCCGCCGCTGCCCGTACACCGGCAGTCCCGCCTGCTCGGGGGTGATCTTGGCGCGGCGCGATGTGAGGAATGCGCTGACTTCGTCCCGGTTGTCCATGCATCCAGCGTAGGAAACCGAAGGGGCTGGTGGGGGTCCCTGCCAGTACCCCTCACAGCGTGAACTCCCTCGCGCCGATGAAGGATGGCTCTCTTGTCATTGCACCGAATGTGCAGGTTCGAGCTCTGCACCGCAGCGCCTCGCAACGAGGCGCGCCCCAATGAATCAAGGAGCAAACGAATGATCTCCCGCGAAGACCGCCGCGAGGCCGAGGACCAGATCGCCCGCCTGATCTACACCTACTGTCACCGGCTCGACGGCGCCGACCTCGAAGGCGCGGCGTCGCTGTTCGAGAACGCCAGGTGGCAGCTGTCCCCGGAAGTCGTCTGCCACGGCAAGGCCGAGCACCTTGCCGCCCTGGAAGAGCCCATCATCGTGTACGGCGACAAGCTGGGCACCCGCCACATGGTCGCCAACCTCATCACCGATGTCGCCGACGACGGCCTGACCGCGCACAGCATGTCCTACGTGATCAGCTTCCAGGTCGTAGAGGGCTTCCCCCTCCAGCCCATCTTCCAGGGCCGCTACGAGGACACCTTCGCCCTCACCGACGGCACGTGGCACTTCACCTCCCGGACGGTTCACGCCGACGGGGCCGGAGACATGAGCCACCACCACAAGAGCGCCTGAAGCGACCCGCTCGCAGCGGCACCGCCGGGCAACCCCACTCGTGGACCGGCGGTGGCGCTCCCACCTCCGTCCTGGGCCTGAAAGCTCCGTCGCTCGCCGGTGCCGTCATCACCCTGACGGCCCAGCCGACGCGGGGTATGCCGGCCGCCTCGTGGCACAGACCGGGCACGCGGCGCTGTCCATGGATGCAGATGAGGCGCGCCGAGACGGCCTGGGGGGCCCTGTCAGTACCTCTCACGGCAGTGACTCCCACGCGTGTATGACCTGCGGTTTCCTCGATAGCGAGGGCAGTCCGCGGATGCTCCGGAGCGGATTTCGGAAGCCGCTGCGGCTGCCGGGCGGTCCGCCCTCGACGAGAGCGGGATCTGCCCGATACGTGTTCACGCCGTAATAAGGAGTCACCTCATGGCCAAGATGTCCGCGCCCAGGGAGCTGGCCCAGATCGCGCCGAAGCTGGTCGAGGTCACCGACAACGTGCTCTTCGACGACATCTGGGAGCGTCCCGGTCTGTCCCAGCGCGACCGGAGCCTCGTCACCGTGAGCGTGCTGGCCGCGCTGTACCGCAGCGAGCAGCTTCCCTACCACCTGGGCAAGGCCCTGGAGAACGGGCTGAGCGTCGAGGAGCTGTCCAAGGCGATCACGCACCTGGCGTTCTACGCGGGCTGGCCCAATGGCATGACCGCGATGAACCAGCTCAAGAAGATCGCCGACCAGCAGTCCTCAGCCTGACCACCCCTCGGCGGTGGTGACCCGGCGTGATCGCCCCCGGTCGTCGACATGTTCGAAGACCGGCCCGAGGCCGACCGACATCACGAAGCAGCAGCCCATCAAGCCGTGGGCCGGGTCGAGAAGTCGGCAGCGGCCTGGGGTCGTGCAGTCCCCACCCATCGAAGGCGACTGCACCAGCCACTGAACACCCGCAACACCCGCCCTCTCCTGGGTGCGGACCGAGAGCGACAAGGAGATCGAGATGCACACACGCACGTTGGGCCAAGGGCTTGAGGTGTCGGCCATCGGTCTGGGTGCCATGGGCATGTCCCAGGCGTACGGCCCCAACCCGGGCAGCCGCGACGACATGATCGGGGTGCTGCGCGGCGCCGTCGAGAGGGGTGTCACCTTCTTCGACACCGCCGAGGTCTACGGGCCCTACGTCAACGAGGAGTTGGTGGGCGAGGCGCTGGCCCCCGTGCGGGACCAGGTCGTCATCGCGACGAAGTTCGGCATGCGCATCGAGGACGGCGCGATCGGCGGCGTCGACAGCCGGCCGGAGCAGATCCGGCGCGTCGCCGACGCCTCGCTGCGCCGCCTGCGCACCGACACCATCGATCTCTTCTACCAGCACCGTGTGGACCCCGACGTTCCGGTCGAGGAGGTCGCCGGGGCGGTGGGTGAGCTCGTGAAGGCCGGCAAGGTACGCCACTTCGGTCTGTCGGAGGCCGCGGCGGGCACGATCCGCCGCGCCCACGCCGTGCATCCGGTCACCGCGGTGCAGAGCGAGTACTCGCTGTGGACGCGCGATCCCGAGCCGGAGGTGCTGCCGACACTGGCTGAACTCGGCATCGGCTTCGTGCCGTTCAGCCCGCTCGGCAAGGGCTTCCTCACCGGCACCGTGAACGCAGCCACCGCCTTCACCGAAGGGGACGTCCGGAATACGATCCCGCGCTTCAGCGAGGACAACCGGACGGCCAACCAGGCGTTGGTCGACCACGTCGCCGCCCTGGCCCGGGCCAAGGACGCCACCCCGGGGCAGATCGCTCTTGCCTGGCTCCTCGCGCAGCAGCCGTGGATCGTTCCCATTCCCGGAACCCGCCGCATCGAGCGTGTCGAGGAGAACACCGGGGCGACCCGAGTCGGCCTTTCTGCCGATGAGTTGGCGGATCTCGATGCGTTGGCCTCGCGCGTCGGCGTGCAGGGCGACCGCTACAACGAGATGCACATGGGCCTGGTGGGCAAGTAGGCCCGCGTCGACAGGGCCTCTGTCCGCCCAGGGGAAGGGCCCTGTCGGCACCTGGAACATGTGTGCCGTCCCGGGGTGGGCCGCGCAGGCGGCCGGTACACCCGCGACCTGCGCTGACACCTCGCGCACACGGTCCATCCGTGATCCCGAAGTCTGTCCAGGCGCACCGCGCCGCGGACAACTTCGACGTCGTCGACTTCCCACTGGCGGCCGACGAGGCCATCGCGCTCGACAGCAAAGTACGCGGCGGCGGCCTCGCCCCCGATGTCGCCGAGGGCTCGGTCAGCTGATCGCCGCCCCTCAAGCAGCACCCAAGAAGACCCCGCAGGAGTCATTCCCATGCCAAAGCGTTTCACCCCCTACGCCGCAGCGGCCATCGTGACGGCGACCGTCCTCGTCTCGGCTCCGTCCGCTTCCGCCGCCGGTCACACCCCGCGGCCGGTCGTCACCCAGGTGAAGACCGTGGCGGAGTTCGACTTCGCCGCCGGCGACGCACCGGAGAACATCACCGTCAACCCGGACAACTCCGTGACGCTCTCCATGCTGGGAGCCGTAGCGGAGAAGGCGCCGAGGCTGGTGAAGGTCACACCGTCCGGGCACCGCACCGTCCTCGCCACCGGACATGAGGGGGATCGGATCACCGGTAACACGCGCGGCAGTGACGGCACCGTCTACTACAACGTGTGGTCCGACGACGCTGCCCGCTCCGGTGTGTGGAAGCTGCCGGTAGGCGGCAGCCCCCAGCGGCTGGCCGCACTGCCCACCGACGGGCTGCCCAACGGCCTGGCCCTCAACCCGGTCGGCCGGACCCTGTATGTCGCCGACAGCCTTAACAGCACCATCTGGGCCGTACCCGCCTCGGGCGGCCAGGCGAAAGCCTGGCTGACCGACCCGGCTCTCGCCCCCACGCCGGACGCCTCCCTGAAGCTGGGCGTGAACGGCCTGCGCATCCACAACGGCGCCATCTGGGTCAGCAACTTCAACAAGGCGACGCTGTCCAAGGTCCCGGTCACCGCCGACGGCACCCCCGGCCGGATCAACACCGTGACCAACAAGCTCACCAGCGTCGACGACTTCGCCTTCCTCAACGAGCACTCTGACGTGGTGTTCGCCGCGCGGCACGAGCCGACCGCCCAGATCACCGTGGTCTACCCCAACGGCACCACCAAGACCGCACTGACCGCCAAGGACGGACTCGCCTCGCCCACCTCCGCCGCGGTGAAGGGAAACCGGCTGTACATCACCAACGCCGGCCTCAACGCACCCCACGACTCCCGCCTCCAGCGCGGGACTCTCAACCCCAGCCAGCTGCTCACCCACTCGGGCCCGCAGCACCGCTGAACCGCCGGCCCCAGCTGTGCGGGGGCCAGGCCCCACAAGGCCGCCACCGCGATGTTTCCCCCCTCGCCATGAGGAACTGCCATCCGGCCGCGCCACCGCACCATTGCCCCGCCAGCATGCGACAGAAGGACGTACCGACCGTGTCCCAGAACATCCCCAACGTCACGCTGAAAAACGGCGTCCAGATGCCGATCCTCGGCTTCGGCGTCTTCCAGGTTCCGGCCGAGGAGACCGAGCGGACCGTCACCGAGGCGCTCGCCGCCGGCTACCGCCACATCGACACCGCCCAGGGCTACCAGAACGAGGAGGCCGTCGGCCGCGTCATCACCAAGAGCGGCATCCCCCGGGACGAGCTGTTCATCACCACCAAGCTGTGGATCCAGGACGCCGGCGAGGAGCGGACCAAGCGCGCCTTCGACACCTCGCTGCGCAAGCTCGGACTCGACCACCTCGACCTGTACCTGATCCACCAGCCCTTCGGCGACATCTACGGCTCCTGGCGGGCCATGCAGGACCTCTACCGGCAGGGCGCGATCCGCGCCATCGGTGTCTCCAACTTTCTCCCCGACCGGCTGATCGACCTCATCGACCACAACGAGATCACCCCGGCGGTCAACCAGATCGAGACTCACCCGTTCTACCAGCGGACCCTCGACCAGGAGATCATGGACAAGCGCGGGGTGCGGCTCGAATCCTGGGGCCCGCTCGGACAAGGACGCGACGACCTCTTCACCAACCCCGTGCTGAGCGGCATCGCCAGCGCGCACGGCAAGACCGTCGCCCAAACCGTCCTGCGCTGGCTCGTCCAGCGGAACATCATGGTCATCCCCAAGTCCGCCCGCCCCGAGCGGATGGCCGAGAATCTGGACATCTTCGACTTCACACTCTCGTCGGAGGAGATGGCCCGGATCGCCACCCTGGACACCGGCGCCAGCAGTGTCGTCGACTACCACGACCCCGACACCGTCGCCTGGATGGGCAAGCGCCGCTTCGACTGACCGCCGCGGCGCTCGGCGCGCCGCGTCTTGTCCCTCCTGCCCGAGCGCGGCGAGTCATCGCCTGTTCGGTGAACTCGTTGCGGGACAAACGGCCGACACCAGACGGCACAACCGGGCCCAGCCCGCCGCGTTTCGCGCAACCAGCGTGACGCGGAAGGCTGGCTCGATGACATGGGCTCCGCCTCGTACCGGGGTACGGCTCCGTTCCGTCTTCGGCTGGGCGTCGCCAGCACCAACAGCAAGGTCAACGCCGAAGATCGGACGCACCCCATGATCTGCACACGCCTTCGCAAACCGCACGGTGTCGCGATCGGTCAGCGCGAACCACTCGATGCCCCGCTCGGGAGCCCACCGAGCCATGCATCGGGATGCATGGCTCCGTAGCACGCCGAAAGCCGGAGGCTACGTGGAGGTGCATGAGTCGCCCCGTCTCCGGCCAGTCCTGGCGCGAGCGCCTCTCCGATGCTGGCGACCGTGCTTCGGCTCTGGGGCTCTGGGCCCGACCGGGTGACGTCCGACGACCTAACGCAAGCGTGACCTCCGTCACGCGGAAGCGATCGAAAGCGACTTCTTGCCCCTTGACACGACCTCGTGCGCGGAGCCAACGGCCCGCCTGTAATGCGACAGGAAGGCGGGGGACACGGTCAGTGCCGCGACTCAAGCGGGCATGCCGCCGGCGACCGGGCCCGGGCGGAAGAGCGAGATTTCGGCGATGACGTCCTGCCTATGGCGCGGTTGAAGCCGGGCGATGAGGTCCTGCTGGCCGGACGGCTCGATCTGGAAGCAGCCCAACACGTTGCCGCGGCGGATCAGGTCGAAGGTGTCGGGGTCGGCGAGGTCGACGTGGTCGGGGCTGTCCAGGTCGAGCTGGCGCCCGGTGGTGTGGCGGATCTCGGCGACGGCGTGCGCCATCGCCGACTGCATCCGTACGCCCAGCACGTCGAGCTTGAGCAGACCGAGGTCCTCGACGTCGTCCTTGTCGGCCTGCACCATCGGGTAGGCGCCGTCCGGGGTGGGCTGCACGGGCAGCCGGTCCAGCAGGGAGGCGTCGGAGAGGATCACGCCGCACGGGTGCATGGCGTACCCGTGCGGCAGCGCGTCCAGCCCCGCCGCCAGCTCCCACAAGCGCCCGAACCGCTCTGCCTCGGATGCGAGTTGCCGCAGTTCGGGCAGCTCGGCGACAGCGTTCGGGATGTCCCGCGCGAAGATGCGGAAAGGACTTGGCGATCCGGTCCACCGTCTGCGGCTCGATGCCGAGTGCAAGCCCGGTGTGACGCAGGGCCTGTCGGGCCCGGTAGGTCTCTGGCATGAGGGAGTGGTTGACCATGGATCCGGCGCCGGAGCCGCGGGCAGCGACCCGGATACCCATCGCGCGGACATCGGCGACGACCTGGGCGACAGCCAGGAAGTACGCCTCGTACCCGAGCCGGCCGATGACGCCCAGCTCGTACTCCAGCTGCTGGGTGGCGCGCGGGTCGGCGTCCAGGCCGCGGGCGACCATGCCGGCCTCGCACCGCTGCCGCAACAGCCGCATCCCGTCCCCGGCCTCGCGGCCTGCGCCCACCACCTGAGGTTCCTGCCGTTCGGCAGCCCGGACTGAGCTGTCGGCGAGCTGGTCGGGGCGGACGACGTGACGGTTACGCAGCCAGGTCTCCAGCCGCTTGGCGCCGATTCGGCGGATGGCCGCTGGAGTTTGGTAGCCGGTCAGCAACGTGAGTGGGCCAGTGTTGGTCAGATCCAACGCCCGTTCCAGGCCGGGGAGAACGCCGGTGAGCTGGGCTCGCAAGCGGTTGATTGTGCGGGTGCGGTCGGCGACAGGTCCATGCGCCGATCCGTGAGGATCTTGAGGTCGGTGACGGTGTCGTCGCCGGTGCGTAAAGCGGTGCAGGTCGCGAGGGACACGGGCCTGGTCGGCAATGACGGCGGCATCCTTGGCGTCGGTCTTGCCTTCGCCGCGGTAGCTCTCGGAGGCCCGGTGGATGGCCCGGCCGGAGATGTAGTGCACCGGCTGGTCGTGGTGGTGGAGGATCGCGATGACCAGCGTGGCTCCGCCGTCGGCAAGATCAATGTCCCAGGTCACATCGTCGCCTAAAGCCAGGACGTCAGCGAGGAGTTCGAGCAGCTCGGTCTCGTCGTTGGCGACGCGACGTGACAGCAGCCGACGGCCGCTCTCATCGATCGCGACGCAGTGGTGATGGGTCTTGCCTGCGTCGATGCCGGCCCAGATCGCGGCCATGTCGTGCCTCCGTGCAGTGTGCTGATGGCACTTCCCACGGACGACCTCGCTGTCGATTCCCTACCGAGCGATCATTCGCAATTCCTAATTGGCAGCCGAGTCGTCGTGGGGCGTCGGACGGCCAATCGATGGAAGCCACAAGCGGCAGAACTTTGAAAGCCACACCCGACGCCCCTGGGTGGGTGAACCATACGAAGGGCTCAGAAGCTGTTGTCTTTCCGAGCTTGAGGACTGCGATTTCGCTGGTCAGGAGTAGAGATGGGGGCAGCGTGGGAGTGGTGGCTTGTCGTGTCATCGCTCCCGTGGAGGTCCCGGATGCCGTCGGTGGTCGGACTGCTGGAAAAGCACGAACTCGCCGCCCGTCGTCGGGTGGAGACGTTGCGTGAGGAAGCCGACCGCATCGAGGCCGAACTTGCCGTGGCCGAGCAGGAATGGCAGGAGTGGACGATCGCCCGTAAGCGGGTCGGTGTGCTGCTGTCCGCGCGGGGTGACGGATCGGCCGACGCGGTGGCCGCCAAGGAGCCGGGCGACACCCGGACCCAAGCCGAGGCGCCGCCGCCGACGGCCGCGGCGAAGCCGAAATCGCAGGTGCCGGTATGGCGCCAGGGGCTGGCCGGGGCGGCGCTGTCGGTCGACTACCAGCGCATCGTGCAGGCCCTCGCCGATCGGGTCCGGCTCGGTCAAGCGCCGCTCAGCTGCCAGGAGTTGACCGCCTTGTTCGGCGTGGAGGTGGTGCCGGCGCGGGTGGAGGCGCTGCGGTCGAAGGCTAAACGCCTGGTCGCGCGCGGCTGGCTGGCCGAGCCTGCGCCGGGCCGGTTCACCCTCGCGACTGGTGTGGCCTCGCCAGGCGGCGGGTCATGAGCAGGATCACCGGCCAGTAGATCATCGCCTCGGCGCTGGCGGTGCGGCGTTCGAAGTCGCGTGCCAGACGGCGGGTGCGCATCAGGTGGGCGAAGAGGCGCTCGACGATCCACCGCTTGGGCAGCACCACGAAGCCGCGCATGTCGTCGCTGCGCTTGACGATCACCAGCACCAGGGCGAGAGCGGCCAGGCAGTGCTCGACGAGGCTGCCGGTGTAGCCACCGTCCGCCCAGACCAGGGCGAGGCGGTGGTGCGCGTCGGCGACTTGTCGCAGCAGCACCTGGGCGGCGGTGCGGTCGCCGGTGTCCGCGGCGGTGACCATCACGCCCAGCAGCAGGCCGAGGGTATCGACCACGACGTGCCGCTTGCGCCCGTTGACCAGCTTGCCACCGTCGTAGCCGCGGCTGTCGGCGCCGACGACGGCGTCCGCCTTGACCGACTGCGAGTCGATCACCCCGGCCGTCGGCTCCGCGTCCCGGCCCAGCCGCTCGCGGACCTGGCCGCGCAACCGGTCATGGAACTCCTTGACCAGACCGTGGTCGCGCCAGCGGCGGAAGAATGCATACACCCGGTCCCACGGCGGGAAGTCAGCTGGCATCGCCCGCCACTTGACGCCGTTGTCCACGAGATAGCGGATCGCGTCCAGCACCGCGCGGTGGCAGTATCCCTCCGGCCGGCCTCCCCGCCCGCGCATCCAGCCGGGCGTCGGCAGCAGCGGCCGGACCTCAGCCCACTCCGCGTCCGTCATGTCCGACGGGTACCGGCGCCGCCGTACGGGTTGGTCGGCCGCGTTGCCGTACACGTGCGCGAGGCAATCACACGTTGGAGCGACCGAGTTGGACTGCCCGGCCATCGACACGGAAGACTGCAGCACCGGGGCCTCCTGTTGCTCCATGGATTCGACACCCACGAGCTGTTCAGGAGGCCCCGTCTTCATGCCCCGGCCACGGCCAGATCACCCGACCGGGAATCCGCGTTCGACCGCCACCGCTCAAGATCGAAAAGACAACAGCTTCTCACCGCCTCCCGCAGAACAACGTAGGGAAGTTTGAGTGACTGTGCCGTTTGCGAAGGCTTCCAGTTTCTAGTACGCCGCGTAGGCGATGGCGGCCGTTGCGAAGCGCGGCGAGCCACGCAACGGCACGTCGAAGTGCGAAGACCGCCTGCGCCTGATTTGCTCCACCGTGTGGTATCCCCTTCACGAAGCGAGGACCATTCATGAGCAGCGAAGAGACACGCGAACGACTCCAGGAGCAGGCCCGGCTATTGGCGGTCAGAGCGGAGAGTACCCACAACCCGCTAGAACGGAAGCAACTCCTGGAACAGGCCCGCAAGCTGCATGAGGCGAGCGGCAAGCAGTCCGGAGATATCGACCCTTCGGAATAGGCAGCCGCCACTATGGGCGTCGCTTGCGACGCCTGATCGAGAGAGGTCTGGCCAGCGCAGACGGGCGACCAGGGGGGCGCAGTCCGCGGCGCCACGAAGAACCCTAGGTGTGCTGTCCGGACAGGTTGGTGACGCGGCTGGCTGGGGTGTGGCCGTTGATTCCGGTGTGGGGGCGGTGGAAGTTGTACCAGTCCAGCCAGTCGGGAAACGCTGCCTGGCGTTCTGCGTCTGAGGTGTAGGGCCGGTGGTAGGCCCATTCGTCGAGCAGGGTGAGGTGGAAGCGTTCGACCTTGCCGTTGGTCTGGGGGCGCCAGGGCCGCGTCCAGCGCGGGCTGATGTTCAGGTCGTGGCAGGTCTGGCGCCAGGTGTTCTTGGTGTAGGCCCAGGCGTTGTCGGTCAGGACCCGTTCGATGGTGATGCCCTGGGCTGTGAACCAGGCGGTGGCGCGGGTCAGGAAGGCGGCGCAGGTGATCGCTTTCTCGTCGGGCAGGTCTTCGGTGTAGGCCAGGCGGCTGTGGTCGTCCAGGGCGGTGTGCAGGTAGGCGTGCCCGACGCCGGTGCGGTTCTTGCGTCCGGCCGCTCGGCCAAGGGTCTTGTGGCCGCCGCCGTCGGGGATGCGGCCGAGCTTCTTGACGTCGATGTGGACCAGTTCGCCGGGCCGGGCGCGTTCGTAGCGGCGTACCGGTTCGCCGGTGGCCCGGTCGCAGGCAGCAAGCGCCGGCAGGCGGTGACGGGCCAGGATCCGGTGGGCGGTGGAGGCCTCGCGCTCGGTGACCGGCTCTCGGTCCCCGTGGTGCTGACCAACACGGTGCGCTACGCACGCGCTGAACAGTCCCGCCTCGCCGACGTCCTGGATGCGGCCCGGCTCTTGCGTCCGATCCCTTTCGGCCGGGGCCAGCTTGACCCGGGCGAGCGGTACCTGAAGGCCCCGCCCGCGATGGAGGAGGTTGCCGCCCGCATCGCTGCGGCCGCGGGCACGCCGCCAGGCAGAGCGCGTCGGCTGCTGGAGGAGACGGTCCGGACGGCCGAGCAGTGCATCGTAGATCCGGTGCGCGACCTGGGGATGGGGCAACCCCACTTCACACCAGCCTGCCTGGCGAGAAGCTGGCCGCGGAACTGGTGCACACGCTGGCGAAGGAGGTGATGGGCCTCAACCAGCAAGTCGCCCAGTTCGACAGGGACATCGAGGCCCGGTTTCGCGACCACCACGCCTTTGACGTGATCACCAGCATGCCGGGGCTGGGCGTCATCCTCGGCGCCGAGTTCCTGGCTGCCACTGGCGGTGACATGGCGGTCGTCGGCACCGCCGACCGCCTCGCCGGCTTCGGCGGCGTCGCGCCGGTGCCCCGCGATTCCGGGAGGATCAGCGGCAACCTGCGGCGCCCGCGGCGATACAGCCGCAGACTCCAACGGGTCTTCTACACCTCCGTGTTGTTCAGCATCCGAAGGTGCGAGGAATCCCGCCGGTTTTACGAACGCAAGCGTGCCGAGGGCAAGCGCCACACCCAGGCCGTCCTCGCCCTTGCCCGCCGCCACGTCAACGTCCTCTGGGCCCTCCTACGCGACGGCCGGTGCTACCAGCTCGGGCCCCCGGCAGCTCTCGCGGCTTGACCACCGGCGTGGTGCGCCCGGTCAGGCGGCCCCGTCGATGCGGTCCAGCAGCGCCCGGGCTTCGGCGGTGCGGCGGTGGTCCGGGCCGAAGGCCGCCAGGCAGGCGTCGTGGGCGGCCGCTGCCCTGGTGCGGGCTTCGGTACCGCGTCCCAGCCCCAGGAGGGCGGTGGCCATGGCCAGCTCGACGGCTCCGGTCTCCGGGCGGTGCTGCTCCTCGGGCAGGCTGCGGCGCAGCTCGTCGGCGCGCTCCGCCTCGGCAAGAGCCTCTTCGTGGCGGGCTTGGCCGTTGAGGCTCCGGGCCAGTCCTAGCCGCAGGACCAGCGTGAACCGGTCTGGTACGTGATGGGCGGCGAGGGCCTCGCAGGCGAGTGCCTCGGCCTCCGGGTGTCGGCTCTGCGCGTTGAGGGCGTAGATCAGTCCGTTGCGGGCGGCCGTCGCGATAATCGGCATCTCCGGCCCCGTGCCGCGGGTCGCGGCCCGAGCTACTGCCGCGCACTCGGACTCGCATTCGGCGTGCCGGGCGAGCGCGCTGAGCGCCTGGGCGCGGTCCGAGCGCAGTTTCAGGGTCTGCGGGTGTTCGGCACCGAAGATCCTTCTGAAGACCGGCAGCAGTGTGTCGTATGCGGTGGCGGCCTCGGCATGACGGCCCTGGGCGCCCGTCGCGAGCGCGGCGATGCTCAACGCCAGCGGTGCGTACATGTCGTCGCGCGGCCGGGAGCGGGCCACGGCTACGGCGCGGGCTTCAGCCTCCGCCTCGGCAAAGCGCCCCGCCTCGTATAGGGCCATGGCCTGGGCCAAGGGGGATCTCACTATCTGCCCGGCGTTGTTTCGGCCGCGCTGCCGGAAGAGTTTCATGCCTGGAGCATACGGATGGCTGCGCACCCGTTCGAGGAAGGGGGTGAAGGTTGATCGGCAGACCCGCGCCGTCCGGGGCCAGGCGGCAGCGCGAAACTCGTACCACACCGCTGAGAAGCGGGGCGTTGAACAACAAGCTGAGCGCCAGAGTGACTCACTGACCACCCTTGACAAACGGCATTAGGAATCGATGGCACACGCTCAAGGTTCGCTGTCGCGGGACAGCCACCCGCCAGTCGTGGGGCGGACTCCGCCGGGGGGGGGGCGGACGCACGCTCCTCGTGCGCGGGCGTACCACCACCTGCTCGTGTCTCAGCGGGTCCCCCGGGCGTTGACCCATCGTGGATGAACCGCACATTCGCATGCGTCGTATCGGCCTGACTTACTGGTTGGGTGGCTGGATCTTCCGGAGAGTGAGAGCCGCTCCGCCTGCCCCAGTACTGTGACTTCGCATGACCAACTCCGAGATCCAGATCACCGCAGACCTGGTCCGCGACCTGCTGCGGGAGCAGCATCCGGACCTTGCAGGGCTGGCCATCCGCGAGGTGGCGGGCGGCTGGGGCAACCAAATGTGGCGTCTCGGGGACGAGTTGGCCGTGCGCATGCAGCGCATGGACCCCACCCCGGAGCTCCAGCTCAAGGAGCGCCGGTGGCTACCTGTGCTGGCCCCGCGCCTGCCGCTCCCGGTGCCGACCCCGGTGCGGTTCGGCGAACCGTCCGAGCGCTTCCCCAAGCACTGGACCATCATGACGTGGGTCCCCGGCGAGCCACTGGACCACACCTCCATCAGCCGCGGCGACCACGCGGCCGAGACCCTGGCGGGCTTCCTCAGGGCGCTCCACGTGGAGGCCCCCGCTGACGCGCCGATCAGTGAGGACCGCGGCGACCACCCCAAGAAGTGCACGGACGGCTTCGACCACTTCTTTCGAGCCGTTGTCCCCGGCGGCATCGCCGACGAGGTCCGGGCCGTCTGGGATGATGCCGTTGCCGCCCCCGAGTGGGAGGGCCCGCCGGTATGGGTGCACGGTGACCTTCATCCCGCGAATGTCGTCGTGTCGGACGGGACGCTCTCGGGCGTGATCGACTTCGGTGCCATGTTCGCCGGTGATCCGGCGTGGGACCTCGCGGCCGCATGGGTGGTCCTTCCCGCGGGCGCCGCCTCACGGTTCTTCGACGTGTACGCGCACGCGGACCAGGCGACGATCCGGCGCGCCCGCGGGCTGGCTGCTCTGAAAAGCCTGTTCCTCATGCTGATGGGCCAGAACGGAGACCGGGGCCTTCCTGGCGGCAAGCCGACATGGGGACCCGCGGGCTGGGCGGCGCTCGATCGTGTTCTCCAGAGCCGGCACTCATCAAGGGCTGGTACTTCGGCAGAAACAGGTACCTGGTCAGCCGCATGAAGGTGGCCACGCTGGGCAGCTTCGCGCAATCGGTGAGTGCCGGCCGCGGCGGTGGACGACGTCCTGGCTGCCGGTAGCAGGACGCGCAGCCGCCGTGTCGGTCCCGTGTCGGGGCTGTTGGTCCGGTGTCGGCGGTTTGTCGGCGGGGGCCCGGAGTCTTGCCGGAGATCCCGCCGGGGCCCATCCGGTGGGCGCGACCAGGCAAGGAAGCACCATGACCACTGACGTCACGATCATCGGCGCCGGGCTCGGCGGGCTGACTCTCGCCCGGGTCCTGTGTGTCCACGGCATCCCGGCCACGGTCTACGAGGCGGAGGCCTCACCGACGGATCGTTCGCAGGGCGGGATGCTCGACATCCACGACTACAACGGCCAGTTGGCCGTGCGGGCGGCCGGTCTGACGGACGAGTTCCGCGGGATCGTCCTGGAGGGCCGGCAGGCGATGCGGGTCCTCGACCGGAACGGGACCGTCCTGCTCGACCAGACCGACGACGGCACGGGCGGACGCCCCGAGGTGCAGCGCGGCGAACTGCGGCAGATCCTGCTCGACTCGCTCCCGGCCGGAACCGTCCGGTGGGGCCACAAGGCCGGCAGGGTGCGCGGCCTCGGCGAGGGCCGCCACGAGGTGGCCTTCGCGGACGGCGGCACCGTCGTCACGAGCCTGCTGGTCGGCGCGGACGGCGCCTGGTCACGGGTGCGGCCGCTGGTCTCCGACGCGGTACCCGAGTACACCGGTACGTCGTTCGTCGAGACCTATCTGTTCGACGCCGACACCCGGCACCCCGCTGCCGCGAAGGCCGTCGGTGGCGGATCGCTGTTCGCGGTGGAGCCGGGCAAGAGGCAGATCGCGGCCCACCGGGAGAAGGACGGGACCCTCCACGCCTACGTGATGCTCTCCAAGCCGCTGGAGTGGTTCGCCGGTGTCGACTTCGCCGATGCCAGGGGCGCCACCGCGCGGATCGCGGCGGAGTTCGACGGCTGGGCCCCGGAACTCACCGCCCTGATCACCGACAGCGACACCGCGCCGGTCCTGCGTCCCCACCACACCCTGCCGGTCGGGCACCGGTGGGACCGGGTTCCGGGGGTGACCCTGGTCGGCGACGCTGCCCACCTCATCCCCCCGAACGGCGAAGGGGCCAACCTGGCCATGCTGGACGGTGCTGAACTCGGTGAGGCCCTCGCCGCGCACCCCGACGACGTCGAGGCAGCGCTCGCCGCGTACGAGCACGCGCTGTTCCCCCGCAGTGCCGCGGTCGGCGAAGCCGAGGCCGACGCCCCTGACAACCCCACACCCGAGGAGCTGATCAACTTCTTCGGAGGGGACGGGCAGACCTCATGAGTCGTCGGCCGCGGTCACCCGGTGACTGTCACGTCCTGCGCGGCTGTCGCGTCGCCGTGCACATGGCACAGCAACAGGCATACGTCGTCGTCGTGTTCGGAGTCGTGCAGCAGCGGGTGCAGGAGCCGGTCGGCCGACGCTTCGAGGTTCTCGTCGAGTTCGGCCGGGTGGAAGCCGCCCAGCACCTCGGCGAGGCGCTGGATACCGGGGTCTATGCCACGGGAGCGGCGCTCCACGAGTCCGTCGGTGTACAGCGCCAGCGTCGATCCGGGCGGCAGCGGCACGGTGTGGTCGCCGATCTCCTGTCTCAGCGGGATGCCCAGCATCGCACCGGGCTTGGCGTCGAGGATGCGCACCTGTCCGTCGGGGGTGCGCAGCACCGGCGGCGGGTGACCGGCGGCGGCCCAGGTGAGTGTGGGGTCGTCCGGGTGGAAGCGCGCGATGACCGCGGTGGCGTAGAGGTCGAGGCGCAGGCGGTGCAGGAACTGGTGCAGCCGGGTCAGGAGCTGGCCGGGACTGCTGCCGTCGACGGCGTAGGCGCGCAGGGCGGTGCGCAGTTGGCTCATCATCACCGCGGCGTGCAGCCCGTGTCCGGTGACGTCCCCGATGACGGTGATCAGGCTGCCGTCGGGCTGGCGGAAGGCGTCGTACCAGTCGCCGCCGATGTTCAGGCCCCGGGTGGCGGGGAGGTAGCGCGCGGCCAGGTTCAGGCCCGGTGTCGTGGGCAGTTCGGTGAGCAGGGCGCGTTGCAGGGTCTCGGCGATGTCCCGGTTGTGCTCGAAGCGTCTGGCGTTGTCCAGGGCGATGCTGGCCCGTCGGGTCAGCTCGATCAGCATGACGGCGTCGTCCGGGTCCCAGCGTTCGTCGGGCGGCGACAGCGTGAGGACGCCCTGCGGTGCCCGGCGGGTGAGCAGGGGGATGCAGAGGAGGGGCCGGTCGGGGTCGAGGGCCGAGGGCGGCTGATCGTCGACGCCGGGCAGACCGCCGGGGTGGTCGGCGGCGTACTGCGGGCGGCCGCGGCGGGCCGCGAGGACGGCGGCGGCCGGATGCGGGCCGCTGCGACGCTCGTCGTCCACGCCGTCGAACAGCCAGACGTCGACGGTGCGCGCGTACCGGGGCACCAGCAGAGCAGGGAGCAGCCGCACGATGGCCTCGTGGTTCAAGGAGGCCGTCAGGGCGGCGCTGGCGTCGGCCAGGAAGGTCAGCCGGCCGCGGGCGTTCTCCGCCTCCTTGCGGGCCTTCTGCTCAGCGGCGAAGAGTTCCCGTTGGGCCCGGCCGGCGGCGTCCAGTTCGGCGTGCAGGGCCAGCACGCCCTGGTTGGTCTGGTGGAGTTCCTCGCGGTGGAACGCGACCAGTGCCTCCTGCTCGTCGAGGCGCTCCAGCAGCAGGGCCGCGTCCTCGTCGGCGCCGAACAGGGCCTCGGCCAGCGCCGCCGGGTCGTCGGCCGTGTGCTCGACACCGGAGACGTCCGCGTCCTCGACGCAGGGGACCGACGCGCGCCACGGGGGCTGCCGGTCGTCCGGGCGGGGCTTCGCCGGTGTCACCTCGACGCGGAACTCACCCCCGCCGGGTGACAGGGTCGCTGCCACGCCGACCCGCCAGTCGCCCCCCTTGGTGAGGCACTGCCGTAGTTGTGCGGTGAGCGCGGCCACCAGACGCGTCCGCTCGACGGGCGTCACCCCGCACGCGGCGGCCAGCCGCGCGGTGGCGATGCGGGCCTGCGCGGCGTCGGTGATGGTGCGTACGCACCAGGTGCGGGTCATGAGGAGCGGTCCGGGGGGAAGGGGCCGAGCACGGCGACGGCGGTGTCGTCGCGTACCGGCCGCGCGGGGCTGCCGGCGTCCCGCACGATCGATGCGGCGATCACGGCGGGGTCGAGGGACGACCGTGCGTGAGCGGCCGGGCCCGGACTCCAGCGGCTCGGCAGTCCGTCACTGTGCAGGACCAGCAGGCAGTCCTCCGTCCAGAGTTCCTGGTGCTCCGGCAGGTGCACGGGGAGGTGGCTGCCGACGATGCCGGGGCGGGAGACCAGGCCGTGCCAGGTGTCGCCGTGGCGCAGCCGGGCCCCCACGTTGCCCACGCCGGTGAACGACAGCCGTCCGGCGGCGATGTCCAGTTGGGCCACGGCCACGGCCGCGCCCCTGGTGCCGCGCAGGGCACTGTGCATCCGCCGCAGCAGGTCCGACGGTGGCAGATGGGGTGCCTGGCGCAGTGCCTCCACCGCGGCGGAGGAGGCACGAGCCGCCTGGGGGCCGTGGCCGAGACCGTCGGCGAGCATCAGCGTCACCCGCTCGCCGGTCCGTACGCACGCCCAGGCGTCACCGGAGAACTCCGCGCCCGCGAAGGGGATGTTGAGCCCGCCGGCCCGCACCGGGAGCGGGACGGGGTGCGGGCCGGCGGCGCCGCGGTCCGGGCCGGAAGCGATCCTGGCCAGGACGACCGTTCCCCGGCCGGGTGTGCTGTGCAGGTCGAAGTCGTCGGCCGTGCGCAGGCAGGTGCCGAGGCCGGCGCCGAGGGAGGCGGCGGTCGAGTAGCCGTCGCGCAGCGCCGCGGCGGTGTCGGGCATACCCGGCCCATGATCGACGGCCATGATCTGCACCACGGAGATCCTCTCGTCGGCGTAGGCCGGAACCACCGGCCCCACGAGGTCGAGAAGTACCCGCCCGCCACCGGCGTGCTTCAGCAGGTTGGTGGCGAGTTCGGTGGCCACGAGCTCGGCCGCGGCGACCCTGGCCTCGGCCAGCCCGGCATGGCGGGCCGCGGCCCCGGCCGCCACGCGGACGTCGCGGACGCGGGTCGAGTCGTGCACCGGCACGTCCCAGACGCGGGGCATCAGGGCGCCTCGCGGGGACGGGGCGGCCGGGAGTTCCATGACGTCACCGTAACGGTGGTGCCGATGCCACGGCGGCTGTCGATGGAGAACTCGTGGACCAGACGCCGGGCGCCGCCCAGGCCCATCCCCAGCCCCTCACCGGAGGTGTAGCCGTCGGACAGGGCCTGGTCCAGGTCCACGATGCCGGGGCCCTGGTCGCTGAAGACGAGCCGCAGCCCCTGGATCCCGCCGCTGCTCACCGACGTGCACTCCATCTGGCCCCCGCCGCCGTGGACGAGGGCGTTGCGCGCCAGCTCGCTGGCGGCGGTGACGAGTTTGGTCTGCTCGACCAGACCGAACCCGAGTTGGGCGGTCATCTGCCGCACATGCTGCCGTACCCGCACCAGATCGAGGTCCGAGTTGATGGGCAGGCAGGCGGAGACGCTGCCGGTGCTGTGGGTCACGGGCTCTCCCCGCGTGCGCGCCCGGCGCGGGGCAGGGCCGCCACCTCGGCCCCGAGCAGGCGCAGGGCCTCCTCGGTGTTGAGAGCCGTACGCAGTCCCGGCAGGGTCAGGCCGAGTTCCACCAGGGTGATGGCCACCGCCGGGCGCATCCCCGCCACCACGGTCTGAGCGGCCAGCAGCCGGGTCATGGCCGCGACGTCACTGAGTACGCGGCCCATGAAGGAGTCGACGATCTCGACACCGGACAGGTCGATGACGACGCCGGTGACCGCGCTGTCGGCGGCGGTCTCGCCGATGTCCTGCTGGAGCTGTTCCGCGGTGCTGTCGTACAGGTCGCCCTGGAGGGTGACCAGGAGTACCCCGCCGAGCCTCAGTACCGGCACATGTCCCTCGAACGGGGAGGTGGCGGCGCCGGTCACCGGGGCTCCACGGTCGAGGCGGGGTTCGGCACGATGTGGGCGCCCTGCTGCTGCAGTGCGTAGGCCAGGGCGTCGGCGAGGCTGGCGCGGGTGAGCACCGAGCTCAGGTCGATGCCGAGGTGGACGATGGTCTGCGCGATGGCCGGCCGGATCCCGGAGACTATGCACTCCGCTCCCATCAGCCGCGCGGCCGCCACGGTCTTCATCAGATGCTGCGCCACCAGGGAGTCGACGGTCGGCACTCCGGTGATGTCCAGGATCGCGATACGGGCGTGCTGTTCGACCACGGCGTCCAGGAGCGTCTCCATGACCACCTGGCTGCGGGCGCTGTCGAGGGTGCCGATCAGGGGTACGGCGACGATGCCTTCCCACAGCTTGATCACGGGGGTGGCGATCTCCAGCAGTTCGAGCCGCTGACGGTTGATGAGTTCCTGCCCGGCGATCGTCGTCGCCTCCAGCATGACCAGGCGCAGGGTGCCCATCAGCACGGTCAGTGCCGTCGTGCACTCCCGCAGGTGCTCGGCGGGCGACTCGGAGAGCTCGTCGAGCAGGAGGTCGGTGACGGGGGGCCGCAACGCGTCCATCTCCTCGGAGATCTGCGCGATGGTGGCGCCGGCGCGTGCCCGGGCCTGCGCGGTACGCGCCAGCTGTTCGCGGACGACCGTGAACCCGTCCGCCTCCGCGTCCTGCACGCGCCCCGAGACGGCCACCGCGGCCAGCGCCTCCACCACGGTGCGCCCGGCGTCCACCGCGTCGTCCCGGGAGACGGTGTACACGGTGCGGAACAGCGCCGCGTCGGCCCAGCGTTGGGCGATCTGCTCCCGGCGCCGCCGCAGGAAGGCGCCGACCTCCTCCGCCGGGTCGGTCTCGTGTTCTGCCACTTGCTGCTCCGGCACGTGCTTCCCTCCTCATACGGTTGCGCTGCCCCGGCTGCACGGGGAGCGCCGGACGGTACGGTCAAGGCGCCCGCCGTGGCCCCGACGAGTCGAGACGAACCACGAGCGCGTCCTCGTCGGGACCGCCGTACCGCGGTGATCCGACGTTCTGCCAGGACGGTACCGGGGGACCTCGGCCGGGCATACGCAGGGTCCGCGGGGAGCCGGCGGCACCGACCCGCGGTCTGCCCTTGCTCGGGCCGAGGCCGGGGAGGAGCACGAAGAGGGGGGCGTTCGCGCGGTGCCGGGCGCGCGCGGCCCGGTCGGCGGAAGGCAGCGGGGCGGCCAGGACGCCGAGCCGGTCGCCGCGCGCGGGCACCGGCGGGTGCGGGCGTGCCTGGCCGCCGTTGAGCGTGTGGACGTGCTGGAGCGCGGCGAGGCCGTCGCCGACCGCGTCCACCAGGGGGTGCGGGACCGCAGGGCGAAGCGCCGACTCCGCTGCCGTGCATCTGTTCACGTGGTCGGATTCGCCATTCTGGTCACGGTGACGGCGCCGGGCCCACGCCGCGGCGTTCCTTCGAACGGCACCCGTCGGCGCGGTGGGTACGGCTCGCGGTCGATCAACTGCCTCTCCGGGAAGCGGCCTTCAGTCCTCCGTCGAGACGTGGGGCTCGGGGGACGCCGGCCGGGCGTCCGCGGTGGCGAGCGCCTCCTCGACACTGCCCACGATCGGGACGGTGATGCTGACCCCGGTGAGATCGAGGATGCGCTGGACGGCGGGCGTCGGGGAGATGACGTACACCCCGCCCGAGACCTCCCGCACCTCCTGGTACGCCCGCAGGACGATGTTCATGCCGGACGAGTCCATGAAGGGCACGCCGGCGATGTCGAGCAGGAAGTGCCGTCGGCCGTGGTGCAGCTGGTTGGCGAGGTGGTGCTGCAACTCGGTCGCTGTATCCATGTCCAGGTCACCCTCGACCGTGAGCAGCACGGCGTCCTCCCGGGGCACCTCCACCTTGATCGACAAGGGATTCTGGGCAACGGACACAAGTACCTCCCACAGGCGTTGGCGATCGGGACGGGTGCCCCGACGGACGGATTTCATGCATCGTGGCGCTCCAGAAACCCCGTGACCGGTCCCCTGGAGGCCGTCGTCGCTGGTCCCGGGCATGAGGCTCCTGTCCTGCGCGTGGTGTTGACCGTCCCGTCGGTGCGTTCGCCCGCCTACCCCCGAATCCCCGCGGCACACAAGGCGCATGCGAGGGAGTGGTACTCCGTCCCGCTTCTGGCTGCTTTTGTGTGCATGGGTCCGAGTGGCGGTTTGACGGCCCGCCGACTGGTCACGCAGGTAGGAGGAAGGCATCACGCGATGTGGAGGAGGGAAGGAAGCCGGGCCTGCCCGGCGTCCGTCACGGACGTACGGCGGGTTCCAGGTTCCCTCGCCTCCGTCAGGGAGCGAAAGGATGAGTGAGAACTACCGGACCGGCGCCACCAAAAGCCCGGCGGGTGCGGGCCGTGTGCGCCGCGGGCCGCGGAGTCCGGCCGAGGCGCGCGGAGCCGTGCGGCGGGTCCTGTCCGAACAGTCGCGCACCCGGGGCACCGCGTGCACGCCGGACACCCTCTCGGACGCGTTGCTTGTGGCATCGGAACTGACGACCAACGCGATGCTGCACGGCGGCGGCGTCACCGACTTCGACGTCGAGGTCGTCGGTCAGAACCTGTACCTGTCCGTCAGCGACCGGGAGCGGCGGCGGCCGGTCACGCTCGACCCCGTCGACCGTCACGGACGACGGCGCTGCTCGGGGCGTGGCTGGCCGATCGTGTGCCGGCTGTCCCGGACCGTGCTGGTGTCGGACCTTCCGGCCGGCGGCAAGCGCGTCACCGCGGTGATTCCCCTGTGCGGTGATTCCCCTGTCGGCGGAGCGCCGGTACCCGGTCGACAGCACCGGAACAGAACCTGACCTGCCCCGAACGGACCGGGACGGGCCGGCGGGCCCACGGCCACTCGGCCGCGGCCCACCCGGCCGGCACCGCTACCGCTCAGGGCTGCCGCTCAGGAGGCTTCGGGGTTCAAGGGGTTCAGGTTCGGGGTTCAAGGGGTTCAGGCAACCTCGGGCTCCAGCAGCCCGGCGCGCAGTTGCTTGATGATGCGGCTGATGAGCCGCGAGACATGCATCTGGGAGACGCCGATCCGGTCGGCGATCTGCGCCTGGGTGAGCTCTTCGACGAACCGCAGATGGATGATCCGCCGTTCACGGTCGTCCAGCCCGGCGATCAGGGGCGCCAACGAATGGAAGTCCTCGACGAGTTCCAGCGAGGGGTCCTCCGCACCGAGGAGGTCGGCCAGGACGGACTCGCCGTTCTCGGCGTCGCCTGTGACGGCCGCGTCGAGGGAGGTGGACTGGTAGCAGTTGGCGGCCTTGCGGGCCTCGATCACCTCGTCCTCCGACAGGGACATCAGCTGCGCGAGCTCGCGGGTGGTCGGCGTACGGCCCAGCCGGGAGCTGAGTTCCTCCGTCGCCCTGGCCAGCTCCGCGCGCGCCTCCTGCAGTCGGCGCGGCACATGGACCGCCCAGCTCGTGTCGCGGAAGAAACGCTTGATCTCGCCGACGACGTAGGGGACGGCGAAGGTCGTGAACTCGACCTCCCGGGACACCTCGAAGCGGTCGATGGCCTTGATCAGCCCGATCGTCCCGACCTGGACGATGTCCTCCAGCGAGTCCCCCCTGGCGCGGAAGCGCGACGCCGCGTACCGCACGAGCGACAGGTTCATCTCGATCAGCGTGTTGCGAACGTACTGGTGTTCGTGTGTGCCTTCCTCCAGCATGGCCAGTCGGTCGAAGAACTGACGCGACAACTCGCGTGCGTCCTCGGGCCTCACCCTCGTCGGCTCCTCGATCAGCGGCAGCGCCGCAGCGTCCGTCGTGACCGTCTCCTGTGCCGTGGCCGTTGCCTGCGCCACCGTCACGGCTGCCATGCCGCCCTCCCCATCGCCGGAACTTGTCGTCCTTCCCCGCGTGCCCGCACTCGCGCGGCTCACTCCCCTTCTGTGGGCCAGAACACATCATCGTGGTGAGTTCTGGCGTGAAGTCGCGCCTCGGGGCGCGCGATCCGGACACCTCCGCGCCGCCCGGATCCCGACCGGCGCGGGCCTTCCGTCACCCTCTTGCGTCCGCGCCTGTTTGCGTGCCCGGTCGCGGGGCATGCGGGTTTTCGTGCTTCGGACCAGAGGCGCACCGGTGCTACAGGTGTGACCGTTCCGGGGTCTTCAGCGCCCCGTGCACCGTTTCCCACGGAGATTCCCGAGAACACCCTTCAGGAGTTGTTCCCGCATGCTGGTTGAAACGTCCGCACATGGTTCCGACATCGCTGCCCGTCCCCGCGTGTCCGGCGGACGCGTCCACGACGACGCCCCCGACACCGCGGCCGACTTCGCCCGCCTGGCCGATCTGCCCGAGGGACCGGAACGCGACGCGGTACGCGACCAACTGACCGAGGCGTGGCTGCCCATGGCCCATCGCATCGCCGGAAAGTTCCGCAACCGCGGTGAGGCGCTGGAGGATCTGCGCCAGGTCGCGGCGCTGGGACTGGTCAAGGCCATCGACCGGTACGAACCGGGGCGTGGGGCCTTCGAGAGCTACGCCGTGCCCACCATCACCGGGGAGATCAAGCGGCACTTCCGCGACCGTATGTGGGCCCTGAGGGTGCCCCGTCGGGTCCAGGAGCTGCGCAACAAGGTGCGGATGGCGCGCCGTGACCTCACCGACGCCGCGGGCGGCGCCAGCCCCTCGGTCGCCGAGATCGCCGCCCACGCGGGGCTCACCGAGGAGGAGGTCAACGCGGGGCTGGAGGCGTTGGAGAGCTTCAGCACGCTGTCCCTCGACGCCGAGATGTCCTCCAGCGACGACGGCTTCAGCCTCGCCGACACCATCGGCAGCTGCGAGGAGGCGTACGACGTCGTCATCGACCGGGAGGCGGCGAAGGAGGGCCTGCGGCGCCTGCCCGAGCGCGAGCGCGCCATCCTGTACATGCGCTTCTTCGAGGACATGACCCAGAGCCGCATCGCCGACCACCTGGGCATCTCCCAGATGCATGTCTCCCGCCTCATCAGCCGGTGCTGCGCGCGGGTGCGGGACGAGGTGCTGGAGCAGGGGCCGGGGACGCAGCGCCGCGGCGACGACGGCAGGGCCGGGTGACGCGGAGCGGCCGGACCTCCGGCGCCACGCATCCGGGCCCGACCGCCTCGCTCGGCGGCGGACGCGACGTTCACTTCTTCCAGGACTTCCAGGACTTCCAGGAGCGGATACACATGCTGATGCCCCATCCGGTGGTGCTGCGCGGGCTCATCGAGGAGTACGAGGCGCTCATGGCCCGCGAGGGCGACGGGGAGGCCGGCAAGGGCCGGCGCGCCCTGCGCGCCCAGGACCTGGCGTACACGCTGTGCGTGTCGACCGGAACGCGCGAGGTGGGCCAGGCCCTGGCAACGGCCCGCCGCCTGCTCACCGCCGCGCGCGACCCCGAGGAGTCGGCGATCGCCGGGTGAGCTGCGCGAGTGCACGGGCACAGGGAAGAGGCGTCGAGAGGAAGTAGGAAGCGATGTGAGCACCGGCGGAATCTGGTCGTACCCCGCGGGGAGCGGTCACCAGGAGGGACGGCCCCTCACGGGGTTCACGGTCGAGGCGGCCGACGGGGTGATCGGTCATGTCGACCGCCAGGCCGACGACACTCCCCTGCGGCACCTGATCGTCGACACGGGCGCATGGGTCTTCGGCAGCAGTCTGCTGATACCCGCGGGCACCGTCACCGGCATCGACATGAAGACCCGGGTGATCACCGTGGCGTGCACCCGAGCGGAAGCCAAGGCGGCTCCCCGCTTCAGGACGGACCGCGAGACCCTCGATCCCGAGTACTTGTCCGCCGTCGGTGCCTACTACGCCGCTCTGCCCCATGGTTCGGGTGCGAGTGGGTAGCGGAGCAGCATGCGCACGGACGGACGGACGACGAGGAGTGGAGGCGACAGGGTGCGAGGAATGGTGAAGTGACGGAAGCCGGAGCCCTCTTGGTGCGCGCCCGCGGTGCTCGGACAGTGATGAGCATCTTGCGGGCGGCGCACGAGCAACAGTGAAGCCGGCGGAGCGCCGTCCGGCCCGGGACAGCGGGACGGCGCGCACCCGGTCGGTGCCGATCACCAGCGCGGCGGCGGCACGCAGTCATGTGCGGGCGGTCGTAGGAGACCACTGGCGTGCCCCGGCCGGCCCGGCGAGTGAGCGAGCCGTCACGGATCTCCTGCTGGTCGTGTCGGAACTGGTCACCAACGCCATCCGGCACGGCGGCGGCCTCGCCGGGTTCGAGGTGGACCTTCTTCCCGAGGGGGTGCGGCTGAGTGTGCACGACTACAGCGACGCCGTCCCCTCCGCCGCCTACGGGTCCGGCGCGCTGCCCGACCCGCACGAGGGCAGCGGCTACGGATGGCCGCTGATCATCCGGCTGTCCCGGGAGATCCGCATCGAGTGCCGCCGGGAGGGCGGCAAGACGGTCAGCGTGCTGGTGCCGCTGAGGTGAGTGTCCGCCCGTGGGGCGGGCGACTCACCAGGGCAGGAACACGTGCACGTCCTTGCCGTCCTCCCGCGGCACCACGCTGACCTGGTCGCACAGCGTGTGGATCAGATACCAGCCGATACCGCCGCCCCCGCCGTCGCCGGGCTTGAAGGGGCGCGGCGCCGGTGGGGTGGTGCTCGTGTCGCCGAGTGTCACGTGCACGCCCTCGAACGTCCTGCGCATCGTCAGCCGGAACGGCCCCGGCGCGTACTGGATGGCATTGGCGGCCAGCTCGCTGACGACCAGCAGGATGTCGTCCCGGTATTCGGGCGTCGCCGGCGGTGCGGACCGCGCGAGCGTGTTCAGAAATTCCTCCGCGCTGAGGCGCGCTCCCGTCACATCACCAAAACCCCCGTCAAACCGGACCTCCCAGTCCTCGATCTTCTTCGA
Source organism: Streptomyces curacoi (assembly GCF_001513975.1). GTDB lineage: Bacteria > Actinomycetota > Actinomycetes > Streptomycetales > Streptomycetaceae > Streptomyces > Streptomyces curacoi. The sequence continues at coordinate 96,054 of NZ_KQ947996.1, read as the reverse complement.
GGACGGTTCGCCGCCCCCACGCGATTCGGTCGCCATCAAAACCTTCTCCGGCCCGTCCGCCGCCGGTCGCGGTGACTTGTCGTACTGCTGCTTCCACCGCTGCTGGTTCCCAGCCAGCGCGCGGCTACTCGTCCGGAACCGGTGGGAACCGGCGGGACATCACGGAAGAGGGAGACCCCAGGTATTCCTGTGCCGGCTGGAACCTCGCCGTCGACGTCCCGGTTCGGCGTGTTCTGACGGAGGCTCAGGGGGCTGCGCGGAAAGCGCAGTTATGGAAGACCGGCGTGCCGATGAAAAGATATTGGGCTTTTTCACCATAATCTGTCATAACCATACGAAATCGATCCCTCACAGATCACATCTCTCTCACTCCCGGAGTGGACATGCACAAGCTTCGCAACGCTGCCGTCCTGGTCGTCGCCCTTGGCAGCGTCGGACTCCTGAGCGCCGGCACCGCCACCGCCCAGCCCCTCGACGGTCACGGCGGCTCGGGCGTCCTGCAGAGCTCCCACTGCAAGTCGCACGACCTGAACGTCGACGTCCTCGGCCAGGTCGGCGTGCTCAACGGCGCGCTGGGCAACGCGCTCAACGGCGAGGGCATCGCGGGCGGGCAGGACGGCACCCACCTGGGCGCGGACATGGGCTGCACCAACAGCGTCTTCTAGGCCGGATCCGAACGGAAAACAGTCAGGGGCCCGATCCACTTGCGTGGGTCGGGCCCCTGACTGGTATGAGTGGTCGGCCGTTGGGACGACGCGCGGATCAGTCTCCGGAGGAGAACGCACCATGGACACCGAAGCCGGCCCCGGTTCCCTCCCGGACGTTCCCGGAACGGAGCGGCCGGTGCCCGAAGCCGACCCGGGGCTCGTCAAGCGGTGGCGATCGGGGGGAGGCGAACTGGTCGAGCTGCTGTCCGAGGTGCGCGAGCGGACCGGCGGCATCGCCGCGTTCCGTCTCGGCCCGGCCCGCACCGTTCTCGTCACCGATCCGCAAGCGGTCCAGCATGTACTCGCACGGCACCCGGAGCGGTACGTCAAGCGCTCCCACCGCGCCCGCCTGCTGATCGGCGACGGCGTGCTCGCCGCCACGGGTACGGCATGGGAGCGGCAACGCCGCGTCCTGCAGGCCCAGTTCACCGGCACCGGGATGCGCCGCTACGAGCAGCGGATCAGCGAGGCGGCCCGGACCACCGCCCGGCGCTGGGAGACGTACGCCCGTACCGGACAGACCCTCGATGTCGGGCAGGAGATGCGCCGTTTCGCCCTGGACGCCATCTGGCGCTCCCTCACCGGCCATCCCCTCGACGACGGCACCGAGCGTGAACTGGCCGCCGTGGCAGCGGTGGCGGCCGCCCTTCCGACTCTGCCCGCCGACGCCGGCGACGCGCGGGACGCCGTAGCCGCCGACCTCGCCCGGATCGACGCCGTCGCCCAGCACGCCGTCGACGCCGCCCGCAGCGGCGCGGCCGGGCCCGACGGCCCGGGACTGGTGCACACCTTGATCGACGCTGCCGCCGAGCACCCCGAGTACGACGACCGGCTGATCCGCGACGAACTGGTCACGCTGCTCACGGCCGGGCACGAGACCACCGCCACCACGCTGACCTGGCTCTGGCTGCTCCTCGACCAGTACCCCGCCGCCCGCGAACAGGCTCTCGCCGGCGGCGGCGAAGGCTCGGAGCGACGCCGTCAGGCCGTCCAGGCCCTCGTGCACGAGACGCTCCGGCTCTACCCGTCCGCCTGGATCCTGCCCCGTCACGCGGCCGAGGACGACACTCTCGCCGGCTACTCCGTCGAGGCGGGCACCGACATCCTCGTCTGCCCGTATCTCACGCACCGCGATCCCGAACTGTGGCCGGATCCGGAGCGCTTCGAGCCTCGGCGCTTCCTCACGCGGCAGGGGAGGCCGAGCCAGACAGGCGCCTACTTCCCCTTCGGTATCGGCCCCCGCGCCTGCCTCGGCCTTCAGTTCGCGCTCCGCGAATCGACCACCCTGCTCGAACACCTGCTGCCGGCCCACACCCTGGCCTTCTCCGCCATCCCCACGAAGGCGGAGTACGGCATCACCGTCCGACCCGACGGCCCCACCCCCGCAACCCTGCGCCCGCCGCTCGGCTGAAGCGCACCGCATGGGAAACGGTCTCCGCTCCCCGCGTCATCAGCGCCTCAGATCCGCGCCCAGTGCGGCGGCGACGCCGCGGTCCACATCCCGACCCGGTCGCCGCGCCGTCAGGGGTCCGCCGTCGGACGAGGACAGTTGGCTCCGCGGCCACCGACCGGCCACCGCTTGCCGTCGGCGCCGGTTCAGTCGGCGGCCTCGGCGCGGTCGCGGTCCTCGTCCCCCGCGCGTGCGGTCGCCGATGAGGCGCTGACCCTGGCGACAGCGGACGACAGCTGCTCCTGTACCACTTCGGGCAGCGCGTCGCCCTTCACGGCGGTGACCAGGTCCCCGGCCAGGGAATGCAGTTTCGTGTTGGTGTGCTGGGACGCCGAAACCAGTACCTTCCAGGCGTCTTCGGAGCTGAGGCTGAAGGAGGCCATCAGGATGCCCCGGGCCAGGTCGATGGTCGGCCGGGTCTGCATGGCCCGGCGCAGCTGGGCGACTTCGATCCGCAGGTCCTGATCGACGTCCTCGGACGCGTCGGTGTCCTCGGACGCCTCGTTGTCCTCGGACGCCTCGTTGTCCTCGGGAGCGTCGGTGTCCTCGGGGTGCCGGGCTGCCGTGCCCTGTCCGTCCGGGCCGTGGTGGGCGAACAGCCCACGGGTACCGGTCAGGCCGAACAGGCGGTCGACTGCCGTGCTGGTGCCTTGGACGGCGACCGTCTTGGCCTGCCCCAGGGCTCGATTGCGCAGGTTGAACAGGACGTTGAGAGTGGAGCAGTCGCAGAAGGAGACGCCCGTCAGATCCAGGTCGACACCACGAACCGAACGGTTCAGGGCGTCGCGCAGGACACTGTGCAGCCGTTCACTGGTGTCGAGGTCGAGTTCTCCGGACACCTCCACGACAACCCTGTCGCCGTCCGGACGGACGGCGGTGACCAGCGTGCACGGCGGGCTCACCACCGGTGCGTCCGCGGTGTTCGCACGGTCGGCATCGCCCCCGGTGGGGGGCTCCGCAGAGGACGCGAGCTCCGGCATGACCGCCTCTCCCTCAGGTGCTCCCCGTCTTCTGTTCCAGACTGAACCCGAACCACCGTACACGTCAACAGATACATGAAATGGAGTGCGTGTTTTTGTATACGTGAACCCTACGACGTAGTCTTGGGGTATGGACGGAGTCCCTGAGCCGCACACCGGATGGACGTTTCTCACCAACCATGCCCGCGTACTGGCGGCCATCGCCGACAACCCCAGTGTCCGCATCCGCCATATCGCCGCGCGCTGCCGGCTCACGGAGCGCGCCGTCCAGAAGATCATCGCCGATCTGGAGCACGACGGCTATCTGTCCCACACCCGTGAGGGACGCACCAACACCTACCGGATCGACCCCGGCAAGGTGCTGCGTCACCCCAACGAGGCCGGGCTGACGGTGGCCGCGCTGCTCTCGCTGCTCGTCCAGGACGAGGCCCACCGCAGCACGGCACCGCAGCAGCTGAGGACGACGCGCCAGCGGATGCCTGCGGACGGCGTCTGAGCGGTCGCGGGAAGGCCGGTGTCGACGCGACACCGGAGCTTGGGGTTCAGGACAGGACCGGGGCTTGGGGTTCAGGACAGGACGCGCAGCGCTGCGGGCAGGACTCTGACCGTGACCGGAAGGGTCGCCTCGACCTCACCGTCCGCGCCGTAGGGCACCTCGCGGTCGGCCGCGATGCGGATCTCCCTGCCCCGCAGGATCCGCACCTGGGGGCGGTGGACGTGGCCGCCCGTCTTGAGTTCGTTCATCAGGGCGAAGAACAGCCGGCGCGGCGCCTCGCGGATCATCACCACGTCCAGCAGACCGTCGTCCAGGCGAGCGTCCGGGGCGATGAGGCGGCCGGAGCCGTAGTAGCCGGAGTTGGCGGCCACGACGGTGTAGCCGGTGTGCAGGTGTTCCTGGCCGTCGACGGTGACCCGGTAGCGCGCGGGGCGCCAGGTGGTGACGGCGCGCAGTCCGCCCGCGTAGTAGGAGGCCGCGCCGCGCAGCAGGGTGGCGTTGTTGGCGTGGCGGTTGGCGAGTGCGTCGACGCCGGCGTAGACGCTGCCGAGGACCACCGTGCGCTGGTGGACGGCCGACTCCACTTCGATGGTGTCGACCTTCCGGGGCTCGTGGTGGAGCAGTACCTGCGCGAGTGCGTCGGGCTCGGTGGGCAGGTTCAGCGCCCGGGCGAAGTCGTTGCCGCGGCCGGCCGGGACGAGGCCGAGTAGGGTGTCGGTGCCGCTGAGGGCGCCGCCGATGCCGCCGGCCATTCCGTCGCCGCCGACGGCGAGCACCACCCGGCCCTGCTGTCCGGCGTGCAGGGCGAGTTCCCGGGCGTGGGCCAGGCTGCGGCTGTACGCGGTCTCCAGGCCGGCCCCGGCCTCCCGAAGCAGCCGGGCCACCTTCAGCAGGGCGGCGGCTGAGGCGGATCCGCCCGCCGTGGGGTTGACGATGGCGGTGAACTGTCGCATCGGTGTGCCTTTCGGGCCGACGGGAGGATACCGCCGAAGGCGGGTGGGTGGAGGGGTGAGGCGGGAAGGTGGAGGGGTGAGCTGTGGTGGGGGGTGGAGAGGTGAGCGGGTGGCGGTGGGGTCAGTCGAGGGGCAGCAGGACACCGGGGCTGAGCACGCCCGCCGGGTCCAGTCGCCGTTTCACGGCACGCAGCGCCTCGATGCCCAGGGGACCCGCCTCGCGGACGTACCAGTCCCGGTGGTCGACGCCCACCCCGTGGTGGTGGCTGATCGTGCCGCCCGCGCCGAGGATCGCCTCGTTGGCGGCGTGCTTGGCCCGCTCCCAGTGCGCCACCGGGTCCTCGCCCTGGGCGGAGACGACGGTGAAGTACAGCGAGGCGCCGTTCTCGTAGGTGTGGGAGATGTGGCACATGATCAGGGGCGGGGTGCCGGCGTCGGTGAGCGTGGTGGTGAGCGCGTCCCGGACCGACGCGTACAGCTCGGGGACGCGTGACCAGAAGGTCGCCGTCTCCAGTGTCTCGGCGAACGCTCCCGCGTCCAGCAGGGCGTCGCGCAGGTAGGGGGCGGAGTAGCGGCCGTGCGCCCAGCGCTGTCCCGGTTCCCCGCCCAGCGAGGTGCCGCCGCACTCGCGCAGCACGGCAGCGGCCCGCTCCCGGCGGTGCGAGGTGTCCTCGTCCGTGCCTTCGTAGCCGGTGATCGCCATGCATCCCGCAGGCTGCAGCCCGGAGCCGTCGGCGCCGATGGCGTCGGGCTGGGCCAGGCCGATCAGGGTCTCGGTCTCGTCGGACAACCGCAGGACCGTCGGGCGCGGTCCGTCCTGGGCGAGGCGGCGCAGTGCGGTGGCGCCTTCCTCGAAGGAGGCGAAGCGCCAGCCCTCGTACACACGGGCCCCGGGGACGGGGCGGATCCGGACCGTGACGGACGTGATGACGCCGAACGCCCCTTCCGAGCCGAGCAGGAGCTGGCGCAGGTCGGGTCCGGCCGCCGAGCGCGGTGCGCGGCCGGTGTCGATGGTGCCCTCGGGGGTGGCGAGGGTCAGGCCCAGAACCATCTCGTCGAAGCGGCCGTAGCCGGCGGATGCCTGGCCGCTGGAGCGGGTGGCGGCGAATCCGCCGATGGTGGCCCACTCGTAGGACTGGGGGAAGTGGCCGAGGGTGAAGCCGTGTTCGGCGAGCAGCGCCTCGGCCTCGGGGGCGCGCAGTCCGGGTTGCAGGGTGGCGGTGCGCGAGACCGGGTCGAGGGCGAGCAGCTGGTCCATGCGGCGCAGGTCGAGGGCGATGAAAGGGCTCCGCCGGACGGGGGCGAGGCCGCCGACGACGGAGGTGCCGCCGCCGAACGGGACCACGGGCAGGGCGTGTTCGGCGCAGGCGCGCAGGACGGCGAGCACCTCGTCGTGGTCGGCGGGCAGGACGACGGCCGCTGGGACGTCGTCGACCTCGCCCTCACGGATCCGCAGCAGGTCGGGGGTGGACTTGCCGCGGGTGTGCCGGATGCGGGTCTCCGCGTCGGTGCGGATGTGCTCCTCGCCGCCGACGGCGGCCGACAGGGCCTGGCGCGCGGCGGGTTCGAGCCGTGGCTCGGGTACGGCGATGTCCCGCAGCGCGACCGGCCCGGCGGTGCGCGGCTTGACGCCGAGCAGATCGCGCAGCAGCCCGGTCACGGTCTCGGGCAGCGGCGCCGCCTTGGCCGGGTCGCCCCAGCCGCTCCACAACATGTCCATGGCCGTCGTCCTCACCGGTTCGATTCGAGCGATGCCGTGTCCCGGACGGCCTCGCAGGCGTTACACTGTGACACATGACGCCTATTCGTCACAACCGCTCGGACAGTGATGCGGTGCTCGACGCGGTGCGCGACTGCGTCCTGGCCGTCGGTGTCCGCCGTACGACGCTGACCGACGTGGCCCGCCGCGCGGGTGTCTCCCGGATGACGCTGTACCGGCGCTGGCCCGATGTGCGCTCGCTGGTGGGGGACTTGATGACCCGGGAGTGGGTCGCGGTGGCCACCGGAGCCATGCCCGAGCGGCGCCCCGGGGCCGACGCGCGTGCCCTGATCGTCGACGGACTGGTGGCCGGAGTGGAGGCCTTCCGCGCCCATCCGCTCTTCCGGAAGATCGTCGACGTCGATCCCGAGCTGCTCCTCCCCTACGTCCTCGACCGGCGCGGCGCGAGCCAGGAGGCCCTGCTCGCGCTGCTGGCCGACGCCGTCCGGGAGGGCCACGCCGACGGATCGGTGCATGCCGGACACGTCGAACGGCAGGCGCGGGCCCTGCTGTTGATCGTCCAGTCCTTCACGCTGTCCCTGCGCACCATGACCGACGAGGACGACACCGACCTGAGCAGCGAGGCCTTCCTCGTGGAGCTGCGCGGCATCCTGGAGAGGACCCTCACACCATGACCCCCACCACCGGCCCCGTACCCGGCTCGTCCCTGTCCGCCGCCCGGCGCTCGCGCGAACTGGCCGAGTCCGTCGGGGGGCCGGTCGTGGACGTCCTGGTCGTCGGGCTGGGCGCGACCGGTGCCGGGGCGGCCCTGGACGCCGCCGCCCGCGGGCTGACGGTGGTCGCCGTCGACGCCCACGACCTGGCCTTCGGCACCTCGCGCTTCAGCAGCAAGCTGATCCACGGAGGGCTGCGCTATCTCGCCTCGGGGCAGCTCGACGTCGCCCATGAAAGCGCGGTCGAGCGCGGCGTGCTGATGGAGCGCACGGCACCGCATCTCGTGCGTGCCCAGCCCTTCGTCCTGCCTCTGACGCCGCTGGTCCCCCGCGCCCAGTCCGCCCTGGCCTGGGCCGGCTTCCGGGCCGGTGACACGCTGCGCCTCGCCGCCCGCACGGCCCGCGCGACCCTGCCCGCGCCCCGCAGGCTCTCCGCGGTGGAGACCCGCCACCTCGCCCCCGCCCTGCGCACCGACGGCCTGCGCGGCGGTCTGCTGTCCTGGGACGGCCGGCTCACCGACGACGCCCGCCTGGTGACCGCGATCGCCCGCACCGCCGCCGCACAGGGCGCGCGGATCCTGACCCGGGTCAGGGCCCTGCGGCTCACCGCGTCCGGCGCCCGCGTCCGCGACGAACTCACCGGTGAGGAGGGCGAGATCAGGGCCCGCGCCGTGATCAACGCGTCCGGTGTCTGGGCGGGCGGCCTGGTGGACGGCATCCGGATCCGCCCCTCCCGCGGCACCCACCTCGTCCTGCGCTCCGACCACCTCGGCCCCCTGCCCGCGGGGCTGCACGTCCCCGTGCCCGGGGAGACCAACCGCTTCGTCCTCGTCCTGCCCCAGGGCGACGGCCGGGTCTACGTGGGGCTCACCGACGAGCCCGTGGAGGGTGACATCCCGGACGTTCCCGAGGTGCCCGAGGCGGACATCGGTTTCCTCCTCGACGTCCTCGGCTCCGTCCTGGACGTCCCGGTCCAACGCGACGACGTCGTCGGCGCGTTCGCCGGACTGCGCCCCCTGCTCGACACCTCACCGGCCGCGCACTCCGGCGACGCGCCGCGGACCGCCGACATCTCCCGTCGCCACGCGGTCCTCACCTCCCCCGACGGCGTGATCACCGTGGTCGGCGGCAAGCTCACCACCTATCGGCGGATGGCCGAGGACGCCGTGGACGCCGCCGTCGCCACCCATCGGCTCACCGCCGGCTCCTCCCCCACCGCCGCACTCCCCCTCGTCGGCGCCGCGTCACCCGGCAGACTCGGCTCCGTCCGGGCGCCACGCCGCCTCGTCCAGCGCTACGGCACCGAGGCACCTGCCGTCCAGGCGCTGGGCGCGCGCGATCCCCGGCTCGGCGAACCCGTACTGCCGGGGCATCCCGTCACCGCCGCCGAACTGGTGTGGGCCGTACGCCACGAAGGGGCCCTGGACGAGGCCGACCTGCTGGACCGGCGCACCCGCATCGGGCTGGTGCCCGCCGACCGCGCGGCGGCGCTGAACGCCGTACGCGAGGTGCTGGACGAGGCGTGGGCCCAGCAGGGGTGAGGGCCGGCGGGACGGAGGGACGGCCGGGCGGCGCGTGTGCCGCGGACGCGCCGGCCGGGTCTTCCCCCCATCAGGCGTCGGCGCGCCGCATCCGCCAGACGTTGTCGTCCCGGAAGCCCTCCACGCCCTCGGGTGACACATGCACGCTGCGCACTGTTTCGAGCGTCTCCACGGTCCACTCGCCCTCCGGCAGGGCGAGTTCGTCGAGGACGCTGCGCAGCGTGGGGAACTCCGCCTCGAAGGGCGGCTCGGTCTGCCACGACGGCCAGCCGGCGTGCATGACGATCAGCAGGGTGCCGCCCGCGTCGACCGCCGCCGCGGCCCGCCGGAGGATCCGCTGCTGGTCCAGTTCGACCGGCGACTGCAGGAACTGCACGTTCACCAGGTCGAAGGAGCCCTCGGGGAACGTCTCCCCCAGGACGTGCCGTTCCCAGACCGTACGGTCGCTCACCCCGGCGTCGGCGGCGTGGGCGACGGCGCGTTCCAGGGCCGTGTGGGAGATGTCGACCCCGGTGACCCGCCAGCCTCGCGAGGCGAGCCACACCGCGTCGGCTCCTTCGCCGCATCCGAGGTCGAGCGCGCTGCCCGGCTCCAGCTCCGCGGCTTCGCGTACCAGCAGCGAGTTGGGGCGACCGTTCCACAGGCGGCTGCCGTCCCGGTAGCGGGTCTCCCAGAAGTCGGCGGCCCTCACGGCGGGGGTCTCGGTCATGGCGCCTCCTCGTGCGCAGGTGTCCTTGGCGAACCGCGGACCCGGACTGGCACGGGGCTGCCCGGTCCACGGTCACGAAGCCTGCGGGACGGCACCGGTGGAGGCAAACACTCTTGCCGGTTCGGCAAAGAGCCCCTTCGCCGCGGAGACGAGCGACCGCAGGACTACGACCTTGGTGCCGGTCCCCCTGGTCCCGCGGCCCGATCCGCCGGGCCCCGGCCGCGGACTAGCGTCGCCCCATGCGTATCGGACTACTCGGCACCGGCAACGTCGCACGAGCACTGGCCCATGGCTGGAGCACCGCGGGGCACGACGTGCTCCTCGGCTCCCGGGCACCGAAGGAGCGGGCGGACCTCGAAGGTCTCCCCGTGGCGAGCCTGAGCGAGACCGCCGCCCACGCGGAGGTCCTGGTCAACGCCACCCCGGGGAACGTCTCCGTGGAACTGCTGCGCTCCATCGGGGCGCAGGCGCTGGCCGGCACCCTGCTGATCGATGTCGGGGTCGGCCTCTCGGACGACTTCACCGAACTCTCCCATCCCAACAGCAGTCTGGCCGAACAGATCCAGGAAGCCTTCCCGCTGACCCCCGTCGTGAAGACCCTGTGCACCATGGACTCCACCGCGATGATCGCCCCGGACAGCCTCGACGGACCGAGCACCGTCTTCCTCTCCGGCGACGACGCCGAGGCCAAACGGACCACCGGCCGGCTTCTCACCGACCTCGGCTGGCCGGAGTCGTCCCAGCTGGACATCGGCGGCATCACCACCGCACGCGGACAGGAGCACTTCGCGTTGCTCTTCATGGGGATCGCGGGCGGTCTGGGGGCCCACACGTTCAACATCAACGTCGTTCCCCGGCGCCGCTGACCGGCCTGCCCCGCACGGCCGGCGGGTCGGACGCCGGAAGCGTCCGCGCTACGCCTCCAGCCAGAACCCCGCCCGGGTCCGCCAGAGGTCGAGCAGGACCCGGTCGCCCCGCGTCTCGACGGCGGGCGCGGGTCGCCGGTAGAAGAACAGGAGCAGCTCGGTCACCGGGCCGCGAGCGGTCGCGGTGGCGTCCTCCGCCCCGGGGCGCCAGGCCGGAGCGCTCCCGGTGAGGTCGACGGCCCACTCCCCGGCGTCCGTCGCCCGGAAGTGGAGCCTGCGGTCGGGGCCGAGCAGGTCGGGCAGGTCCGGTCGGGGCTCGTACGCCTCGGGGAAGGTCGAGTACTCCAGCCATTCCTCCACCGCGTCGACGGCGAGCTCACCATCGAGCACGAACTGCGTGCCGGCCGCCAGGGCCGCGTCGGCGCGGTGCACGACGGTCTCGTACGTCATGCGCCGCGCCCAGAACGCCACCGCCGCGGGCCGCTCCGCGGAGGGGTTCCACGCCTGCGCGTCCGGCCCGGCGGCGCGGAGGGTGGCGCTGAGCCGTGCCGCGCCTTCGACGAGCCACGGGATCAGCACCGACTCGTCCTCGTGGGTGTGGGCGGCGAGGTCGTTCACCAGGCCGTCGGGGATCGGACCGGTGGCCCGGGTCCGTACGATCTCCTCGGCCCAACGGTGGTCACCTCCCACGTGCCGCAGCAGTTGGCCGAGGTTCCAGCCGGGGCAGGAGGACACCGGGGTGGTCATGTCCGCGCCCCGCACGTGGGCGGTGAGCCGCTCGGTCTGGGTGACGATCTCGTCGCAGTGACGGTCGAAGGTCAGCGAGGTCATCGGCTCATGATGCCGTAGGGGGAGATCCGCGCTGTCAGTGGTCTCGGATACTGTGTGCCGCCTGAGCAAGATCACAAGGGGAGGGACCACGATGCTGGTGGGGGCGGGACAGGTACGGCGCAGACTGGCCCAGGCGGCTGTGCTGGCCGGGCTGCTGACGGGCTGTGCGGGGGCGGCGGACGACGAAGCGAAGACGTCGGCGAGCGCTTCGGCGTCGGCCGACGCGGCGGAGGCGGGCGATACGGCGGTGAAGAGCGGGGGGACCATCGGCGCCGCCGGGTCGGCCTGCGAGCTTCCCGTCTCGTTCGACATCGCCGAGTACTGGGAGGCGGAGGCCGTCGACGCCGGGGCGGCGAAGGAGAAGGCGGCCGACAGCTCCGCCGATTCCGAGGAGAGCGAGTTCGCCCAGGAGATCGCCGACGCGATCCTGCGCCAGGGCCCGGTCACGGCCGCCTGTGAGGTCGACGCCAAGCCCGCGGGGAACATCGGCTTCCTCCGCATCTGGACGGGCGAACCGGGGGACGACGACGCACGCGCCGTACTGGAGGCCTTCGTGGCGGCGGAGGGCGGCACGAGCAAGGCGAAGTACCGCACCTTCGAAGCGGGCGGCCTCTCGGGGGTCGAGGTGGAGTACCTCCACACGAGCAAGCTGCTGGAGGAGACGAAGGAGGAGTCCGCCCTGGCCGTCGCCACGAAGCGGGGTCCGGTCGTCATCCACCTCGGCGGGTTCGACACCGACGAGCACCGGGACATGCTGCCGGCGTACGAACTGGCCAAGCGGACCCTGCGCGCCACCTGAGCGGTGCGCGTGTCCGGCGCGGGCGGCGGGAGCGCCGCGCCGGACACGCCCGGAACCGGTCAGGACGCGGTGCAGGAACCGATCACGGGGGCGGTGGTGGCGCCGTTCTTCATGACGGTGAAGCCGAAGCTCGTCGACGCCCCGGCGGCCAGGCTGCCGTTGCCGTTCGGCCTCATCGTCATGACGTTGCCGCTGCTGTCCCAGGTGGGCGTGCCGTTCCAGGTCGCCGAGACCTTCTGCGGAGGTGTCACCGTGACGGCGACGGTCCAGTTGCTGATCGCCGAACTCCCCGCGGTGATGGTGACCTTGCCGTTGAAGCGGTCACTCCACTCCTCTGCCTTGCCGTAGACGGCCGTGCAGGCGGCACCGGGCGTGCCACCGCCGGAGGAGGAGCCGCCGAGCGCGGTCAGCACCGCGTGGTACGCCGGCTTCTTGTTGTAGTTGCCGTCGAACAGCAGCGGCGTTCCGCTGGGGCGCCAGGAGTACTTGTCAGTGACGCCCCAGACGGTGATGCCGGTGCAGCGCGAGACCGCCAGGCAGGCCCTCACCACGTTGCCGTAGCTGTTGGCCTGTGCCGTGCCCGAGCCCTCGATGTCCAGCTCGGTGATCTGCACGTCGACGCCGAGGTCGGCGAAGCGCTGCAGGTTCGCCCGGTAGTCGGACGGGACCGGCGAGGCGCTGTTGAAGTGCGACTGGAATCCGACGCAGTCGATCGGCACGCCACGGGACTTGAAGTCCCGGACCAGGTTGTAGACGGCATTGCTCTTCGCGTTGATGCCGTCGGTGTTGTAGTCGTTGTAGCAGAGCTTGGCGGCCGGGTCCGCGGCACGGGCGGTGCGGAACGCCTCCTCGATGAAGCCGCTGCCGAGCTTGTCCCGGAAGGGCGAGCTGCGCAGGGCACCGCTGCTGCCGTCCTGGAAGGCCTCGTTGACGACGTCCCAGGAGTGGATCTTGCCCCTGTAGTGCCGCATGACCTGGGTGATGTGGTTGTTCATCGCCGATCTGAGGTCGGCGGTGCCGAGGCCGGCGACCCAGCCGGGGAGCTGGGAGTGCCACACCAGGGTGTGCCCGCGGACCTTCATGCCCCTGCTCTGGGCGTGGTTCACGATCTGGTCGGCGGAGCCGAAGGTGAAGGTGCCGCGGGTGCGCTCGGTGGCGTCCCACTTCATCTCGTTCTCCGGCGTGACGGAGTTGAACTCGGTGTTGAGCGTCGAGGCGTACGGAGCTTCGCCCAGGCGGTTCGCCGCGACGGCGGCGCCGAAGTAGCGGCCCTTCTCGGCGGCCGCGGCGCCGAGGGTGCTCGCGGCCTCGGCGGTGCCCGCGAGGGCGGTGACGCCGGTCGCGGCGAGCAGGCCCGCCATGCCGAGGGCCAGTGCGGTGCGTCGGCGCGAGCGCAGGGGACGTCGCTCGGGAGGCGGGTCGATGGATGTGGGGGTCACCATCTTGGCTCCTTCTCGGGGTCGAAAGTTTCGAACCTCTTTCCGAATTGCGCGGCAGACCCTAGGAGCACCACCCTCTGTCGTCAACAGACTGCACACGCACCAAAGCGAGTTGACTCAAGAAGGCCAGTAAGCACCACTCACGTACGAAAGTTTCGACCCGACCCCGACTGCTCTCCCTATCCGCGGTCGGTCAGGAACCGGTCGAGTGCGGCGGTGAGTTCCGCGGGCTTCTCCACCGGCAGTTCGTGTCCGGCGTCCAGGATGCGGATCACCGCGTCCGGGTAGGCCTTGGCCATCCGCAGCATCTGGGAGACGGGAAGCTGGATGTCGTGGTAGCCGTGCACCATCAGGGTGGGCGTATGGATGTCACCGACCCTGTCCAGCACGTCGAAGGCGCGCATGGCGCCGTAGAGCGTCATGACGACCTCCCGGGGTGTGGCCGCCGAGGCGCGGATGTACTCGCGGATCTCCTCGCGCGGATATCCGGGGGCGAAGGCGCGCTGGATGTTGGCGGCGACGAACAGTTTGAAGGGGGCGAGCGTCGAGGCGGCCATCAGCAGGGCGCGGCCCCGGCTGTAGGCCATCCTGCCGATGGAGTTCACCAGCACCATGCACTCCACCCGCTCCGGGTGGGAGAGGGCGATGGTCTGGGCGATCATCCCGCCCATGGAGTGCCCGACGACCACGAACCGCTCGATCTCCAGGTGGTCGAGGAGGGCGAGGACGTCCTTGGCCAGGTCGTCGATCGTGCGTGCGCCCGCCCCGCTGCTCTCGCCGTGCCCGCGCAGGTCGAGCCGGACGACCCGCCGCTTCCCGGCGAAGTGGGCCGTCTGGTGGTCCCAGCGGTGCCGGTTGGCCGTCCAGCCGTGGACGAACACCAGGGGCACCGCGTCGCCGTCGCGCGGGCCCTCGTCGTCGTACGTCAGCGTCGCGCCGTCGACTTCGAGCTGCGACATGGGTGCCTCCTGGAGTGCCGTCCGGTTACCGACCGGTACGGTATCCGGCCGTACCGGCCGTCGTCACCGGCGTTCCCCCAGGAAATCGAGGATGTGCCCGTACACGTCGAGGGCCGCTCCCCTGCCGAGGAACGTGTCCAGGTGGCCGTAGCCGGGGATCTCCGTGTAGGTCACGTCCAGCTGCGGTTGGCGGTGGGCGAGGACGTCGCGGCAGAGCTTCTGGGAGTCGAGCCAGAGGCCGTTCTCGCTGCCGGACAGGAGCAGGACCGGGGTGTCGATGCGGGCCGCCGCGTCCAGGGCGTTCGGCGGGAGGGCCCGGTAGCGGTGGTCGGTGTCGTGCCAGCGGACCACGGTGCGGGCCAGTTCGATGCGGCGCAGGTGCGGCAGGATCCACAGCGGGGCGGGGCCGAGGAGGTCGGCGAGGCGGTTGTGGGTCGTGTCGGTCAGGTGCTCGTGGACGAAGAGGGAGGCGCCGGTTCCCCAGGCGGAGTTGTGCAGGATCTGGCAGGTGGGGTCGGGGCAGGTCGCCTTGCGGGAGGCCAGGGCGAACAGCGGGGTGTACTTCGACCACAGGCCGACCTTGCGGAAGTCGACGGGGATGTGGTCGATGCGGGACCTGAGCAGTTCCCCGGCCAGGGTCATGCGCAGGGAGGTGCGGCCCGCGAGCTTCGGGGTGAGGAACACGCCCTGGGACACCACGCCCGCGAGACCGGGGACCAAGCCCGCCGTCATGCTCAGGGAGAGGGTCAGGGCGCCTATGCAGTGGGCGACGACGAACAGGGGGCGGTCGCCGATGCGGCTGCGGATGTGGCGGACGGCCTCGGGGATGTCGTAGAGGGCGACATCGTCGTAGGTGTAGCGGCGGCCCGTCTCGTTGTACGGCAGGCGGCAGCTGCCCCGCCAGTCGAGCACCCAGGGCTCGTAGCCCTCGTCCAGGAGGACGTCGACCAGGTTGCGGGTCTCGGGCAGCAGGAACATGTCGGCGGACGCGGTGTGTCCGTGCAGGAGCAGGACGGCGGGGCGGTTCGAGTCGCCGGTGGTGATGCGGGTCAGGCCGAGGCGTACGCCGTCGGGCGCGTGGAACGGGATCTCCTCGACCGTCGCCGGGTCGAGGCGGTGCTGGAGCGGGCGCAGGGCCGTGGTCGTCCTCACCTTGCGCAGGGCGGGCCCGGTGGTTCTGGGGTTCGGCGCGCGGAAGATCATCGGCGGTGCTCCGTGGGGGTGGGGGTGCGGCGCAGGTCGAGCAGGTCCGCGGCGGCCCGGGCGAAGGGGCCGAGCAGACCGCGGCCCATCTCCAGGCCGAACCAGGCGAGCCAGGTCAGCTTGGCGGCCCGTTTCTCCTGACCGGTCAGGCGCGGGTCGACCTTGATGCCGTCGATCTGGTCGCGTACGTAGGAGTCGGCGGGGACGACGACCTCGCCGGCCAGGCTCGCCGGTTCCCCCTCGCGGCCGAGTTCCACGGTGAGGGCGCGGGTCTGGCGCCAGACGTCGCGGCGGGCCCGGGCGTACTTGTGGCCCTCCAGCCACCAGCGACCGCCGTCGGGGGCGGTCAGCCGCAGGCGGTAGCGCAGGAGCGGGTGGCGCAGGCCGTGCCGGTGCGGGATGCCCTCCTCGGGGCGGATCCAGATGTCGCCGTGTTCCACGGTCAGCGGCTCCGCGTGCAGGGCGGGGCAGGTGATTTCGCCGCGGACATCGACGCGGCGGTCCGTGACCAGTTGGTGCATGCTCGCGATGGAGAGGGTGAGGGACATCGAACAGGGCGTGTCGGGGGCGGCTCCGACGGGGCCGACCGTGCCTTCGGTGGTCTCGGTGAACCACAGGTAGGGCTGGTCGTCCTTGTGCGGGAGGCGGGCCAGGCCGTCGTGGGCGAGGCGCTCGAAGGTCTTCAGCTGGGCGCGGGCGTCGTAGCGGGCGGCCGGCGGAAGACCGAGGGCCTCGACGAGGGCGGTGGTGCGGTCGGCCGTGGCGGCCGGCCCCTTGAGGGTCGCCTCGCACAGTTTCAGGGCGGTGGGGCTGCGCAACACGTGGGTGAGGAAGGCCAGTTCGGGGACGGGGTCGGCCTCCAGACGGGCCAGGGCGTCGGCGCGCCACTCGTCCCAGTCCTGCACGCGCACGTGCATGCCGCCGAGGGCCATGTCCCGTACGACGTCGTCGAGGGTGTTGGGGACGCCGGTGAGGTTGTAGTCGAAGCCCCAGGCGTCCGGTTCGCAGACGACGGCGACCGCGACGCGGCTGACCCAGTCGACGGGGGCGGCGTTGAGGCTGCGGAAGGCGGGGACGGTGCGGAAGCGGCCGAAGGCCGAGATGAGGCCGCTGCTGAGGTCCTGCGGGTTGTGGGCGCCGGTCCTCGTGTGGCCGGAGATGCCGCCCGGGCGCAGGGCCGTGACGACCAGGCCGTGGTCGCGGGCGCGGCGCAGGGCGACCTCGGCGGCCCACTTGGTCTGGTCGTAGCCGGCGACGAGGCGGTCGATGTGGGCGAGGGGGTCGTCCTCGCCCATGGAGGGGATGCCGACCTCGTTGAAGACGGCGATGGAGGAGATGTGGTGCAGGGGCTTGGGGCGGCCGGTCGCGGCGAGTTCGGCGAGGGTGAGGGCGCCGAGGACATTGCCGGCGCGCAGGGACTGGTAGCCGCGCAGGAAGTCCACTGCCGCCGCGACCGAGACGATGCCGTCCAGTTCGTGGGCGAGGGTGTTCCACACGTCGGCGGGCAGGCCCAGGTGGGGGTGGCGGATGTCGCCGGGGAGCACGGTGATGCGGCGGCGTACCTCCGAGGACCAGGGCAGCGCGTAGCTTTTGAGCGCCTCGCCGAGCCGGGTGGTCGCCGCCGCCTCGTCCGCCGCGCGGACCAGGCAGTACACGTGGGCGTCGCTGTGGCGCAGCAGGTCCAGGAGCATATGGCTGCCGAGGAAGCCGGTGACGCCGGTCAGCAGGACGCGGCGGGGTGGGAGGGGTTCGGGCGCGGCGGTGAAGGGGAGACGGTCGGCCAGGGCGAGGTCGGCGAGGATCTGGGCGAGGTCCTCGGGACGGGCCGCGGAGTGTGCGGGGGTGCCGGGGGCGCTGAGGGTGGGCGACGGGGCCGCGATGGTGGGTGGGGCGGCGTGGGCGGTGGGCGGGACCGGTGTGGGCGTCGACGGTACGGCGGCTGCGGCGCCGGTGCCGTCCGGGGCGCGCCTGGCCAGGCTGATCGGCCTGGCGTCGGCGAACACCTCGTCCAGGTCGAGCTCCAGGCCCAGCTCGGCCTCCAGCGCCGCGACGAGCTCGACAGCGGTCACCGAGGTGCCCCCGGCGTCGAAGAAGTCGGCGTCGGGCGACAGGTGGCCTGCGGGGACGTAACGGCCCGCGACGGCCGCGATGGTGGCGGCGAGTGTGTCCACGTCTCGCGGGGGCGTGCCGGTGGTGCCGGGCGCCGGGTCCGTGCCCGGGCCGGTCTGGTGGGGAGTCGCAGGTTCGGTGGTGTCCGGCGGCGTGGGCACGGCCGCCGCCGTGACCGGTTCGGCGGTGTCCGGCGGCCTGGGTACGGCCGCTGCCCCGACCTTGGCCAGCAGTTCGGTCACGGTCAGACCGACACCGCCGCGCTCTATCTCCTCCGCGGTCGCCCGCTGTTCGGCGGCTCCCGACACGTTCTCGTTCACCTCACGCATGAGAGCCCTTCACGGTGCGCTGCCCCTTCATCGCCGCTGCCCCTTCATAGCTGCTGCCCCTTCATCGCTGCTGCCCCTTCATCGCTGCTGCCCCTTCATCGCTGTCGTCCGGACGGTCCCCGGCACTGCGCCGCCGCCTC
Organism: Streptomyces curacoi; assembly: GCF_001513975.1. Lineage (GTDB taxonomy): Bacteria > Actinomycetota > Actinomycetes > Streptomycetales > Streptomycetaceae > Streptomyces > Streptomyces curacoi. The sequence goes on along the minus strand of NZ_KQ947996.1, from coordinate 78,110 downwards.
ACTGCCGCCGCCACGAGCGGAACGCCCGCAGTTGTGCAGGCGTGACCACGGTCTCCAGCCGGTCGTCGTCCTGGTCGCCGCCGCCCAGCGCCGACAGCAGGCGGCGGGCCGGGGTGTTGCGCGGGGTGCGTTCCGCCGTCAGGCGGACCTTCGCGCAGTCCAGTTCCTCGGCGCGGCCGGCCAGCCAGTGCAGCAGGCGTTCCTCGACGCCGCGGCCCAGTGCGCGGCAGCTCATCAGCCAGGCGGTGACGTCGAGTCGGTCGCTCTCGCGGCGCAGGGCGATCAGGCCGATCTGGCCGTAGTCGCCGAAGCGGTCGCGGGCCGCCGCCGTCCAGACCTCGCCCTGTGCGCGCCAGCGGGCGACGTCGCCGCCGTCGGCGGAGCGGGCGCGGAGGGTGAACTGGTTGGTGCGGCGGACGAGTTGTTCCGCCCGCTGCACGTCGTCGTCGGACAGGGCCCGGATGTCGACCTCCAGTTCCAGCCGGTCCAGGAACTCCTCGAAACCGGCCTGTTCCCGCAGGACGTCCCGCTCCCGCTCCTGCTCGTAGAACCGCGCCCGCAGCGCGTCCTCGGCCGTCGCCGCCGCGGGCACCAGCGGCCACAACCGGCCCAGGAAGTCCGGCAGTTCACCCGCCTGCGGGCAGGTCACCGACAGCACCTGCGGCAGCGCGGCGCGCATCCTGGCGATCTCGGCCGGGTTGTCGTCGAGGAACAGGAAGCTGTCCGGGCCGAGACCGAGCGTGCGCGCCACCTCGGCCAGGCGGGCCGGTTTCGGTTCCCAGGCCGCGGAGAGCACGCTGAAGTGTTCCGCCTTCAGCGGGCTGTCGGGGCGGTCCAGTACGGCGCGGACCGTGTCCTCGTCGTTGTTGCTGACCAGGACCAGCAGCGCGCCCGCCGCACGCCAGTGCAGCAGCCTGCGGGCGAGCAGGGCGCGCGGGCCGGTCAGGTCCACGGCCTCGGGCCCGGCCTCCCCGGCCACGCCGCCCCACAGGGTCTCGTCGCCGTCGACCGCGATCACCTTCGGCGCCGGGCGCCGTACCGCTCGGACGACCTCGGCGAGGCGAAGGGCCACCGCGGCCTGGAAGTGCGGGGTGAAGGGCAGGTGGGCCAGGCGTTCGGTCCGCTCGTCGAAGCGCTCGGCCACGGGGTGGTGGCGAGTCCAGTCGTCGGGGCCGAGTACGGCGATGCCGGGCGTGTCGGCCAGCTCGGTGGCGATCTCCTGTTCCCACCGGGTGAGACGGTCCTCGCACGGTGCGGCGGGCAGGAAGCCGACGATCAGCGGCTTGCGGGTGCGCTCCGCCACCGCGCGCAGGGCGGCCGGGTAGGCGGTGCGCAGTTCGGCCAGCAGGGCGTCGTCCACCGGGCCGAAGCGTTGCAGGTCCGCCGCCCGCAGCAGCACGACGCCCGCTGTCGTGGCCGGGTCGGCGAACACGCCGGACGGGTCGCGCAGGCTCGCCAGTACATGGTGGTACGGAGCTTCCACGACGGTCGTCGGACCGCCGCCCCGCACCGACTCGTCGACCGCCGTCTCACACATCAGGGGCAGGTTGCCGAGGGCGAAGGTGGCGGCGAGGGCGAGCGTGTGGCCCGGCGCCGCCGAGGCCCTCTCGGCCGTCGTCGGCGTCGCACGCGCCGGTCCCGTCGGGTCCTCGGCCGTCTCCGCGAACAGACGCAGCAGCTCCTCCCCCAGCGCCGTGACCGCCGCCGCGTCCAGGATGTCGAGATTGTGATCGAGGCGGATCCGGCCCGCGCCCGGCGTCATGGTGATCATCAGGTCGAGGTCGGAGTGGCCAGTCCCAGCCGGGAGCACCTCCAGACCCGCCAACCGGCCTGCGGCACGGACGTAGTTGAAGTACACCTCGACCAGCGGCGCGTTCGCCCGGTACAGGCCCTGCTCGGCCAGCACCGGCAGGACGTCCGAGAACATCGCGCCCTTCGTCAGCACCTTCTCCAGTCGCCCGTCGGTACGGCGCAGCACCTCCTCGATCCGCTCCCCCGCCCGCGCTTCGGCCGGGAACGGCACCGGCACGCCGAAGAAGCCCACGGCGTCGTAGGCGTCGGCGTGGATGCGGGTGTCCACGGGCACGGCGAGGACGAAGCGTTCACGCGCGCGCTTCCTGGCCAGCAGGACGGTCAGGGTGCCGAGGCAGAAGGCGGCGGGAGTGACGGCCAGGCGGCTCGCGGTGCCCGTGATGCGTGCCATGAGACCGTCGGGAATCGCCAGGTTCACGCTGCCTGCCCGGTAGGAGCGGGTGTCCGGGCGTGGGCGGGTCAGGGTCAGGTCGAGGCGCTCGCTGCCCCGGAACGCCTCGCGCCACTCGCCCGCGTCGGCCCGCTCGCCCGTGTGCTGGGCTTTGATCAGCAGCTCGATGTCGCGGTTGGTGACGGTGTCGTCCAGCGCGGTGCCGGTGAGCTCGGCGTCGATCTCCCCCGCCACCAGCAGCAGCGACTGCAGATCGCTGACGGCGTGATGGGCGCCGTAGAGCAGGGTCTGGCCGCGCGTACGACCGTCCAGGAGCTCGAAGCGCCACAGCGGTGCCGCCGCCAGGTCGAACGGCGGTTCCAGCAGCTCGCGCAGCCGGTCGGCCGCGTCGGGTTCGGTGTCGTCCGGTACGACCGTCCAGTGCAGCAGCGGCCGCGGCGGTTCCCGGTCGACCCGCAACCGCCGTCCGCCTTCGCTCCCGGTGACGATCGCGGTGCGCAGGGCCGCGTGGCGTGCCGCCAGGCGGGTGAGGATCGCGGTGAGCGTCTCTCGGGTGGTCGGCGCGGTGAGGCGTACGGCCAGGCCGACGGCGTGGGCCGCGTCCGGCATGCCGGGCCGGGCGCTGCGCAGCAGCCGTACGACATCGCGGGTCGCGGGGTGCAGTTCGGTCGCCGGTACGTCGGCGGGGTGCCGTGGCTCGTCCTGCGGCGTGGTCTCCCGTTCGGGCAGTGCGGCGCTCAGGGCCTGGGCGAGCCCGCGGATGTCGGCGGCGGAGAAGACGGTGGCGGCGGGGAGTTCGACGCCGAGTTCGCGGGCGAAGGCGTTGCGCAGCCGCACGAGCATGAGGGAGTCGAGGCCGAGTTCCTTCAGTGCGGTGGTCGCCGAGACCTGGACCGTGCCGCCGGAGACCTCGCCGACCCTGGAGCGTACGTAGGCCTCCAGTCGCAGGGTCCGCTCGGCGTCGGTCGGCGCCGCGAAGACGTTCTTGACGAGGTCGTCCGTGCCGGGCGTGCCCGTGGGGGCGGTGACCAGGTCGGCCAGGAGCGGGCGGGTGCGGGCCGCGTCGGGATCGAGGGCCAGCATCTCCCAGTCCAGGGCGAGGGGGGCGAGCTGGCGGCGGGCGGTGGACAGCACGCGGTCGAAGAGTTCGCCGCCGTCCTGCGTGGAGAACGCGACCAGGCCCGAGCGGGCCGTCTCGGCCTCGCGGGCGCCGGACCCGGACACCATGCCCACGCCCGACCAGGCGCCCCAGTCCAGGCTCAGCGCCCGGCGGTCCGTGCGGGAGAGGTGGTGGGCCCAGGCGTCGAGGAAGGCGTTGGCGGCCGAGTAGGGGCTCTGTCCGGCCGAGCCGAGCAGGCCGGCCGCCGAGGCGAACAGGATCAGGTCCCGTGCGTCCGGGGTCAGTTCGGTGAGCAGGGCCGTGCCCAGGACCTTGGGGGCGAGGACGCGCAGGACGCGCTCGTCGGTCAGGTTCGCGAGCGTGGCGTCGTCCAGGACACCGGCCGCGTGGATCACCGCGGTGACCGGGCCGAGCTCGTGGCGTACGGCGTCCAGGGCGGCGCTCAGGCCGTCGCGGTCGGCGACGTCCGCGCGGGCCAGGTGCACGGTCACGCCCCGTTCCGCGAGCCCCCGGACCCAGTCAGCGGCCTCTGCGGTGGGCGCGCTGCGGCTCAGCAGGGCCAGCCGGCGGGCGCCACGACGGACCAGCCGCTCGGCGACGACCCGCCCGAGGCCACCCAGGCCACCGGTGATCAGGTACACGCCGTCCGGGCCGACGGCGCCGTGACCGCCGTCGTCCGGTCGGGTGCGGGCCAGGCGGGGGACGAGCCGTCCGGCCCCGCGCAGCGCGACGAGCCGTTCGTCGTCCGCGTGCCGCAGCTGGGTGCACAGGGCGTCGAGGCCGTCCGTCGGCGGGAGGTCGACGAGGGTGGTCCTGAGCTCCGGGTGCTCCTGGGCCAGCGCCAGCCCGAAGCCCCAGGCGAGCGCCTGCTGGGGGTGCGCCACCCGGGTGCTGTCACCGGCGGGCTGACTGCCCCGTACGACGACGAAGAGGCGGGGCGCCGGGCCCTGCGCCCGGTCGGCGAGCGTGCGCACCAGGTGCAGCGAGCTCAGGCAGCACAGCCGGGCGGCTGCCCCGGCCGTGTGGGCGTCCTCGATCGCGGGGGCGTCGAGTGCGGACAACTGGACGACCCGCTCGGGCATTTCGCTCGGGAAGGCCTCGTCGAGGAGGCGGGCCAGGTGCTGGGGATCGGCCGGGTCGAGGACGTAGCGGCCGTGCCCCTCGGCGGCGAACTCCACGCCCCGGCGGGCGACCACGCACGGCACCGAGGTGCCCAGCCGCTCGACGAGGCCGGCCGCCACGCCCGAGTCGTCGGCCAGGATCAGCCAGCTGCCGCGCCCGGGCGGCTCGTCGGCGACCGGGCGGGGCTGCCAGCGGGTCTCGAACAGCGCCCCGTCCAGGGGGGAGAGCGCGGCCAGCCGGAACTCCTCGGCCTCCAGGAGCAGTTGGTCCCTCTCGTCGTACAGGCGAAGGTCCAGCGTGGCGGTGTCGCCGGCCACGGACCGCAGCTCGCACGTCACGTACACGGGGGTGGTGCGCAGTCCGGTGTGGCGGAGTCGTCCGACCCCGGCGGGGACGAACGCCCGTCCCTGTGGTGCGTCGCCGGGCAGCGCGGCCGTGTGGAAGGAGGCGTCGAGGACGGCCGGGTGCAGCAGATGGCCGGCGGCGGGCTTGTCGGTCAGGCGGGCGAGGCTCGCCGAGTGGGTGCGGTGGCCCGACTCCAGGCCTCGGAAGGCGGGGCCGTAGTCGATGCCGAGGGCGGCGAGACCCGCGTAGACGGCCGACAGGTCGACCTGCTCGGTGCACTGTTCCCGCAGCGCGGCGAGCGACTCGCCCGGGCCGGTGGTGGGTTCGGCGGGAGCGGCGGCGACGACGCGTCCGCTGACGTGGTGTTCCCAGCGGATGCGCCCTTCGCCGCCGGTGGGCGCCGAGGCGATGGTGAAGTCCCGGAAGCCGTCGACGGCGGGGCTCAGGACCAGTTGCAGCCGGGTCGGCCGGGACTCGTCCAGGCGCAGCGGCTGGACGAACCTGACGTCGGCGAGCCGTACGTCGCCGCCGTCCCGCACGGCCGACGCGGCCTCCAGCGCCATGTCGAGGAAGGCGGCGCCGGGCAGCCACACCTCGCCGGTGACCCGGTGGTCGGTCAGATAGGTGAACCGGCCGTCGCGCAGGTCGACCTCGCTCTGGAAGAGGTGCCGGTCGGCTTCGTCGCTGGCCTCGACGTGCGTGCCCAGCAGCGGCGAGGAGCCGGTCGCGCCGGCCGGGGCGGGGGCGAGCCAGTGGCGCTCGCGAGCGAAGGCGTAGGTCGGCAGGTCGACCCGGCGGCCCGCCGGGAACAGCACCCGCCAGTCGGGCGTGTGACCGGCCGTGTACAACTCCCCCACCCTGCGCAGGAGTACGTCCGCCCCGCCCCGCTGCCGGCGCAGCGAGCCGACGCCGACCGCGTCGATTCCGGCGTCGGCGGCCACCGCCTCGATGGCCGAGCCGAGCGAGGGGTGCGGGCTCAGCTCGACGAAGTAGCGGTAGCCGTCGTCCAGCATGCGCCGGATCGTGTCCGCGAAGCGGACGGGCTCGCTGAGGTTGGCGTACCAGTAGGCGGGGTCCAGGCGGTCTCCGGGCACGGGTTCCGCCAGCACCGTCGAGTACAGCGGGGTCGCCGCCGAGGTGCCCCGGGTGCCGGAGAGGCGGTCGAGCAGTGCCTCGCGCAGCGGGGCCATCAGCGGGGTGTGCGAGGCGAACGGGGTGGACAGGGGGCGGGCGGTGAGCTGCTGCTCGTCGAGGCCGCGGCGCAGTTCGGCCAGTGCGTCGGCGTCACCGGAGACGGCCGTGGAGTGCGGGCTGTTGACGGCCGCGACGAAGAGGCGGCCGGCGTAGGGCGCGAGCAGTTCCTCGACCCGCGGGCGCGGCAGGTCCAGGGACAGCATGCCGCCCTTGCCGGCGACCGGTACGACCGCCTGGGCGCGCCCGGTCACCACGGCCACGGCCTCGTCCAGGGTGAGGGCGCCCGCGCTGTACGCGGCGGCGATCTCGCCCAGGCTGTGCCCGGTCACGGCGTCCGGGACGACGCCGAGCGAGCGCCAGGCGGCCGTCAGTGCCGCGTTCACCGCGAACAGCGTGGGTTGCAGGTACTCGGTCCGCTCCAGCGGGGAGAACTCCTCCGGTGCCCGCAGCGCGTTGAGCACCGACCAGCCGGCCTGCCGCCGCACGGCCTCGTCGATCCGGGTCAGTTCCGCGCGGAACGCCGCCGACTCGGCCATCAGGTCCAGGCCCATGCCGGGCCACTGACCGCCGTGTCCGGCGTAGACGAAGGCGACCTTGCCCGACCGGTCCTCGCGGAGCGGGGGCAGCGTGACGCGGCCGGCCGCCAGCTCGCCGAGAGCCGAGCGCAGTTCCTCCGCGTCCTCCGCCACCACCGCCGAGCGCCACTCGAAGTGGCTGCGGTGCCGGGCCAGGGTGTGGGCGACGTCCGGCAGCGCGGCAAAGTCGTGGGCGAGGTGGCGGGCCACCGCCGCGGCCTGCCCGCGCAGGCCCGCCTCACTGCGGCCCGACAGCACGAACAGCCGCTTGCCCGGGGGCGGTTCGGAGGCGGGCTCGGGCGCCGTCGACGGCGTCTCCTCCACGATCACGTGCGCGTTGGTGCCGCTGATCCCGAAGGCGCTCACACCCGCGCGCCGGATCCGTTCAGCGGACGCGGGCCAGGCCACCTCCTCCCGCAGCACGTGCAGCCCGCTGTCGGCCCAGTCGACGTGGCGGCTGGGCGTGTCGGCGTGCAGGGTGCGCGGGAGGGTTTCGTGACGCAGCGCCTGCACGGCCTTGATCAGGCCGACGATCCCCGAAGCCGCCTGGGTGTGCCCGACGTTGGACTTCAGCGAACCCAGGTACAGGGGGCGGCCCTCGGGGCGCGAGGCGCCGAAGACCTCCGCGAGGGCGTTCGCCTCGATCGGGTCGCCCAGGGTCGTGCCCGTGCCGTGCGCCTCGACGTAGTCGATGTCCGCGGGGCGGAGGCCGGACTGCTCCAGCGCGCGCCGGACGACCTGTTCCTGCGCGGGGCCGTTCGGCGCGGACAGGCCCTGGCTGCGACCGTCCTGGTTGACGGCGGTGCCGCGCAGCACGGCCAGGACCCGGTCCCCGGCGCGCCGGGCGTCGCTCAGTCGTTTCAGTACGACCAGGCCGGCGCCCTCGGCCCAGATCGCGCCGTCGGCGGCGTCGGAGAAGGAGCGGCAGCGGCCGGTCGGGGACAGCCCGCGCAGCCGGCTGAACTCGACGAAGGTCTGCGGGGTGACCATCAGGGTGACGCCGCCGGCGAGCGCCAGATCGCACTCGCCCGCGCGCAGCGCCCGGGCCGCCAGGTGCACGGCCACCAGCGACGACGAGCAGGCGGTGTCCACCGTCAGCGCGGGGCCGTTCAGCCCGAGGGTGTACGCGAGGCGGCCCGAGGCGACGCTCAGGGCGGAGCCCGTACCGACGTAGCCGTCCAGTTGGTCGAGCCGGGTACCGGAGAGGTAGCCGCTGCCGAACATCCCGACGTACACGCCGGTGGCGCTGCCCGCCAGGTCGGCGGGCACGATCCCGGCGCGCTCCAGCGCCTCCCAGGCCGTCTCCAGCAGCAGTCGCTGCTGGGGGTCCATGGCCGCGGCCTCCTTCGGGGTGATGCCGAAGAAGGCGGCGTCGAAGGACTCGATGTCGTCGAGGAAACCGCCCTCGCGGGCGTACGACTTGCCGGGCGCGTCAGGGTCGGGGTCGTACAGCGACTCGATGTCCCAGCGCCCCGCCGGGAACGGTCCGACCGCGTCCCGGCCCTCCGCCACCAGGCGCCACAGGCCCTCGGGGTCGCGCACCGAGCCGGGCAGTCGGCAGGCCATGGCGACGAGGGCCACCGGTTCGTCCGAGGCGGGCGCGGGCGCGGCCACGGGGGCGGCCCGGCGGATCGTACGGCCGGTCGTGGCCAGGGCGCCGGCCAGCAGGTGCTCGGTGAGACGGGCCGGGGTGGGGTGGTCGAACAGGAGGGTGGCGGGGAGTTTGGCGCCGATGCGGGCGCTGATGCGGTTGCGCAGGTCGACCGCTGTCACCGAGTCCATGCCGAGGTCGCGCAGCAGCTGGTCGGGGCGGACGGACTCCGCGGAGCGCAGGCCGAGGGCGCGGGAGGCCTCCTCGCGGACCAGGGTGAGGACGCGGGCGGCGCGTTCGGGTTCCGGCAGCCTGGCCAGGCGGTCCGCCAGGGTGTGGCTGCCGGCCTGGGCCGGGCGGGGCTCGGGCAGCAGGGTGCGCCACAGGGCACCGGGCGGCGCGGCGGCTCTCAGCCGGGGCAGGTCCAGGGCCCAGGCGACCAGGTGCGGGGTGTCGCGGCGAAGCGACAGCGCGGTCAGTTCGCGGCCCTGCTCGGGGGTGAGGGCGCGGTGGCCGAGGCGGGCCATCCGTGCCAGGTCGGCGTGTTCGGCGGCCAGCCCCTCGCCCGCCCAGGCGCCGAAGGAGACCGAGGTGCCGGGCAGTCCCAACGCGCGCCTGTGGTGGGCGAGTTGGTCGAGGAAGGCGTTGGCGGCCGCGTAGTTGGCCTGGCCCGCGTTGCCGACGACGCCCGCGGCCGAGGAGACCAGCAGGAAGAGGTCGAGCGGGTGGCCGGCGGTGAGCCGGTGCAGGTGGGCGGCGCCGTCGGCCTTGGGGCGCAGCACCTGTGCGAGGCGCTCGGGGGTCAGCTCGGCGACCACGCCGTCGGCGAGGACTCCGGCGCAGTGGACGATGCCGCGCAGGGGCCGCTCGGCGCCGGTCCGGGCCAGTACGTCCGCCACGGCTGCCGGGTCCGCGACATCGCAGGCGGCGACCTCGACCTCGGCGCCGAGCGCGGTCAGTTCGGCGGTGACGTCGGCCGCGCGAGGGTCGTCCGGGCCTTGACGGGACGTCAGCAGCAGTCGTTCGGCGCCTTGTTCGGCGAGCAGGCGGGCGATCTGCCGGCCCACCGCGCCGAGGCCTCCGGTGATCAGCACGGTGCCGTCGGCGGGGACCGGCGCCGCGGGCGCGGACGGCGCCGTCCGGGCACGCACGAGGCGTGGGGCGAGGAACTCGCCGTCGCGCCGGGCGAGTTCGTCCTCGTCGTCGTGGGCGACGGCCGAGAGCAGCGCCGGTTCGTCACCGTCGAGGTCGATCAGGGTCAGCCCGAGGCCGGGATGTTCGGCACGGGCGCTGCGGGCCAGGCCCCACAGCACCGACTGGGCGAAGCCCTGGACCGGGTCCGCGTCGGCGGCTGCGATCGCGCCGCGGGTCACCCAGACAGTACGCGTGGGCGCCTCCTGCGGCGGAAGGGCGATCAGCGCCTGCAGTTCGGCCAGGGCCGTGGTGGCCGACTCGTGGGCCGCGGCAGCCGGTTCGGCGTCGGCCGGCGGGCGCGGCCAGAAGCGTACGACGACGTCGGCGCCCTCGTCGGCGACCCGGATGCCCGCCGCGCCCAGCTCGCGCAGGGCCGCCCCGACCGCCGGGTCCGAGGGATCGCCGTGGACGGCCCACACCGTGCCGGGCGTCTCGGCCCGCTTCTCCGGCAGCGCCGTCCACGCCACCTCGTACAGGTGCCGGCCGTTCTCCGAGCCGCCGGCCAGGTCCGCCGGGTTGACGGCCCGCAGGCGTACGCCCTCCAGGCGGCCCGCCGGGAAGCCGTCGGCGTCCCACAGGGTGATGTCCAGGGTGAGGTCCGTGCCGGAGCCGCCCGTCCGGCGTACCAACGCGGTCAGGTCCGTCGCGCCGCCGGGCGGCAGGACGCAGCGGGCCACCGCGACCGGCAGCAGGACGCGCCGGTCGGAGGCGTCGAGGGCGGCGGCCACCTGGAGCGCGGCGTCCAGCAGGGCCGGGTGCACCGGGTAGGGGTCGGCCGCGTCCCGGGCCACGGGTGGCAGGGAGAGGCGGGCCAGCAGGGTTCCGTCGCCGGTCGCGGCGGCCTGCCGTACGCCCTGGAAGGCGGGGCCGTAAGCGAGGCCGAGCCGGGTCAGGCGCTGGTAGGTGTCCTCGCCCCAGGCCGGTTCCGCCGTCTCGGGCCACACCGGTGGCTCGTCCGCCGGTGCCGGGGCGGGCTCGGCGGCGGACGCGGTGGCGTGCAGGGTCCAGTCGGTGGCGTCCTGGCCGCGTGGCCGGCTGTGGACCGTGATCTCCGGTACGGGCCCGGCGGTGACCACCTCGACGGACACCTCGACCGTGCCGGAGTCGGGCAGGGTGAGGGGTGCCAGGAGGAGCAGGCCGGTGAGGTCGGCGGCGGTGTCGGGGCGGGCCACGGCGAGGGCGGCGCGGCAGAGTTCCATCAGTGTGGTGCCGGAGACGACGGTCCGGCCGAACACCGTGTGGTCGGGCAGCCAGTCGGCGGTGGACCGGGACCATTCGTCGCGGAAGGTCCAGCGGGTGTCGTCCGCCGACCGGAGCTGGATGCCGAGCAACGGGTGGGCGGCGCGGTCGAAGAGGCCGGGGCCGGTGGCGGAGGGCGCGGGCTCGATCCAGTGGCGCTGTGCGTCCCAGGCGTACGTCGGCAGGTCCGCCCAGGCGGTGTGCGGGACCAGGCGGCGCCAGTCCAGCCGCCGTCCGTGGACGTGGAGTTCGGCCGCGGCGCGGTCCAGGCAGGCGGGGCCGTCCTCGCCGCGGCGCAGGGAGCCGACGGCGACCAGGTCCTCGTCGATGGTGCGCAGGGCGGTGAGCAGGGCGGGGTGGGGGCTGAGTTCGACGAAGTGGCGGTAGCCGTCGGCGGCCATGCGCTCGACGGCGGGCGCGAAGCGGACGGGTTCGCGCAGGTTGGTGTACCAGTAGTCGGCTTCGAGTTCCTCGGTGACCGGCTCGGCCGTGACAGTGGAGTACCAGGCGATGGACGTGGGGCAGGTGGTGACGCCGTCGAGCTCGTCGAGGATCGTCGTGCGGACCGGCTCGACCCGGGCGCTGTGGGAGGCGTAGTCGACGTCGAGGCGGCGGCCGAAGACCTGCTGCCGGTCCAGGTCGGCGAGCAGGGCCTCCACCGCGTCCACGGCCCCGGCGACGACGGTCGAACGGCCGCTGTTGACGGCGGCGACGACGATTTCGCCGTCGTGGCCGGCGAGTCGGGCCTCGACCTCGGGGTGCGGCAGGGCCACGACGGCCATGGTGCCGGTGCCGGACAGGCCGGTCAGGGCCTGGCTGCGCAGGGCGACCACCGCTGCCGCGTCGTTGAGGCTGAGCGCCCCGGCGACGCAGGCCGCGGCGACCTCGCCCTGGCTGTGTCCGACGACGGCGTCCGGCCGTATGCCCCGGGCGCGCCAGACGGCGGCGAGCGACACCATCACGGCGAAGAGGGCCGGCTGGACGACGTCGACGCGGTCCGGGGCGGGGGCGCCGGTGTCGCCGCGCAGGACGGACGTGACCGACCAGCCGGTGAACGGGCGCAGGGCGGCGTCACAGCGGTCGAGCTCGTCGGCGAACACCGGGTCCCGGTCGAGCAGATCGCGTGCCATGCCGGGCCACTGGGATCCCTGGCCGGGGAAGACGAAGGCCAGCTTGCCGGCGGGGAGGGCGCGTTGGGGGCCGATGACCAGGTCGGTGTCGGGCCGGTCCGTCGTGAGTGCGCGCAGGGCGGTCAGCAGTTCGGCGTGGTCGCTCGCCCGGACGACGGCGCGGTGCTCGAAGTGTGCCCGGTGGTGGGCCAGGGTCGCGGCCACGGCGGGAAGGGGCGACTCGGGCCGGTCGGCGAGGGTTTCGAGGAGGCGGCCGGCCTGGGCCCGCAGGGCGGGGAGGGTGCGGGCGGAGAGCGGGAAGAGGATCGTGCCGGAGGGGTCGGCGGGCGGCTGGGGCGGCTCCTCGGGCGCTTCCTCCAGCACCACATGGGCGTTGGTACCGCTGATCCCGAAGGCGCTCACCCCGGCCCGCCGCACCCGCTCGGGGTGCCGGGGCCAGGGCTGGGCCTCGCGCAGGAGGCGCAGGCCGCTGTGCGCCCAGTCGATGTGCTCGGTCGGGGTCTCGGCGTGCAGGGAGGCCGGTATCCGCTCGTGGCGCAGGGCCAGCACGGTCTTGATGACGCCGGCGATGCCCGCGGCGGCCTGGGTGTGGCCGATGTTGGACTTCAGGGAGCCGACGCCGAGCGGCCGGCCGGCCGGGCGGTCCGGTCCGAAGACGGCGGCCAGGGCCCGGCCCTCGATGGGGTCGCCCAGCCGGGTGCCGGTGCCGTGCGCCTCGACGTGGTCCAGGTCGTGCGGCTGGAGTCCGGCGGCGTCGAGGGCGGCGCGCAGCACCCGTTGCTGTGCGGGGCCGTTGGGGGCGCTCAGGCCCTGGCTTCGGCCGTCCTGGTTGATCGCCGAGCCCTTGACGACCGCGAGGATCCGGTCGCCGTCGCGGCGGGCGTCGGCGAGCCGCTTGAGCAGCACCAGGCCGCAGCCCTCGGCCCACACCACACCGTCGGCGTCGGCCGAGAACGGGCTGCACCGCCCGGACGGCGACAGTCCGCGCAGTCTGCTGAACTCGACATGCCCGCGCGGGGTCACCAGCAGGGTCGCGCCGCCCGCCAGGGCGAGGTCGCACTCACCGCCCGCCAGCGCCCGCGCCGCGAGGTGCAGGGCGACCAGGGAGGACGAGCAGGCGGTGTCGACGGTGACGGCGGGGCCCTGGAGGCCGAGGGTGTAGGCGATACGGCCGGACGCCACGCTGGACGCCGAGCCGGTGCCGACGTGCCCGTCGAGCTGGTCGAGGGCGGCGGAGGCCAGGTATCCGCTGTCGTACAGGCCGAGGTAGACGCCCGTGGAGCTGCCGTTCAGCGTCTCCGGGACGATCCCGGCGCGTTCGATCGCCTCCCAGCCGGTCTGCAGGAGCAGCCGTTGCTGGGGGTCCATGGCGGCGGCCTCGCGTGGCGAGATGCCGAAGAAACCCGCGTCGAAGCGGTCGATGCCGGACAGGTAGCCGCCGCGCAGGGAGTAGGCCCTGCCGGTGGCCTCCGGGTCGGGGTCGTACAGCCCTTCGGTGTCCCAACGGCCCGCCGGTACCTCGGTGATGGCGTCGTCGCCCGCGGCCAGCAGCCGCCACAGCGCCTCGGGGTCGTCGGCGCGGCCGGGGAATCGGCAGGCCATGGAGATGACGGCGATGTCGTCGTCCCGCCGGACGGGCGCGTCGGCCGGAGCAGCGACCGGTGCCCCCTGGTGCGCGGGTCCGTTGTCGAACACCGCCTCGGCCAGTGCCGCGATGGTGGGGTGGTCGAAGATCAGGGAGGGGTCGAGGACCCGGCCCGTCGATGTCGAGAGCTCGGCAGCCAGGGCCACCAACTGGCGTGATCCCAGGCCGAATTCGGCGATCGGGCGGTCCGGGTCGACCGTCAGCGGGTCGAGCCCGGCCGCCTCGGCCACGGCCGACTCCAGCCAGGCCCGCACGCCGTCGGGGGTCGTGAGGGACGGCTCGGGGGACTGCTTCGGGGACTCGTGCGCAGGCATCTAGACAGGCGTCCTCGTGGATTCGGGCAAGGTGTGGTGGCCGTACTGCGTCGTCGGGCTCGTGTGGTGGTACGGCGGATGCGTCGGCGTACGACGGCGGACCGGGCGGGCTCAGCTCAGTGCGGTCGCGTCGATCAGGGCGAGGGTGCCGTCCAGGTACGCCGCCCGGGTGGCCCGGCGCTGGATCTTGCCGCTGGATGTCTTCGGTATGGTGCCCGGCCGGACCAGGACGACGTCGCGTACCGGCAGGCCGTGGGCCTCGCCGAGCGCGCTGCGGACGACGTCGGTGATCTTCTCCGCCTCGCCCTGCGCGTCGGGGGCGATCTCGGCGACGACGACCGCCTGTTCGCCGTCCGCTGCGGCGTCCTCCCCGTCGACGGAGAACGCGGCGGTGCAGCCGGGGCGCAGTGCCGGGTGGGCCATCTCCGCGGTCAGTTCGAGGTCCTGCGGGTAGTGGTTGCGTCCGTCGACGACGAGGAGGTCCTTGAGGCGGCCGGTGACGAACAGCTCGCCGGCACGCAGGAATCCGAGGTCTCCGGTGCGCAGGAAGCGGCCCTCGTGGCCGGTGAGGGTGGCACGGAAGGTCTTGCGGGTGGCGAGGGCGTTGCGCCAGTAGCCCTTGGCGACGCTCGCGCCGCGCACCCAGATCTCGCCGGTCTCCCCTTCGGGCAGCTCCTCGTGCCGTTCGGGGTCGGCGATCACGACGGTCACGCCCGCGCCCGGACGCCCGCAGCTCACGGCCGCCGCGTCGGCCCGGCCGGCGTGCGGGCCGGTGTCGGCGGCGTCGAGCAGGGTGGGTGCCGTGCGGACCGTGCTGCCGGTGACCATGAGGGTGGCCTCGGCCAGGCCGTAGCAGGGGTGGTGGGCCTCGGGGCGGAAGCCGGCCGGGGCGAAGGTGTCGGTGAAGCGGCGCAGGGTGGCGGCGCGGACGGGTTCGGCGCCGTTGGCGGCGACCCGCCAGCTGCTGAGGTCGAGGGTGTCGAGGAGTGCGGGGGTGGCGTGCCTGAGGCAGAGTTCGTAGCCGAAGTTGGGGCCGCCGGTGGTGTGCGGGCGGTAGCGGGTGACGGCGGTGAGCCAGCGCTGGGGCTGCTGGAGGAAGTGCAGCGGGGAGAAGAGGGTGGCGGTCGTACCGAGGTAGACGGTGTTGAGGACCGGGCCTATGAGGCCCATGTCGTGGTACATGGGCAGCCAGCTGACGAACATCTCGTGCCCGTACTCGGCGATGGCCTCGGGGGTGTGGCCCATGCTGTCGGTGAGGACGCGCTCGTTGTCCAGCAGGTTCCCGTGGGTGACGACCACGCCCTTGGGCGCGGAGGTGGAGCCGGAGGTGTACTGGAGGAAGGCGACCGAGTCGGCGGTGAGGTCGGGCTCCCGCCAGGAGCCGGCCGCCTCGTCGGGGATGTCCTCGGTGGCGACACAGGTGAGGTCGGCGAGCTCGGGCAGGTGTTCCGCCAGGCCGGCCAGGGCGGTGATCACTTCGCGGCCGCCCAGGATCACCTTGACGTCGGCGTCGGCGATGAGCCGCCTCATCCGGGTCAGGGCGCGGTGGTTCTGCGCGCGGCCCTGGGGCGGGACGCCCGGCACGGCGACGACACCGGCCGCCAGGCAGCCCAGGTAGCCGCTGATGAACTCCAGCCCGGGCGGGTACAGCAGCATGGCCCGGCCACCGGCCAGGCCGCGCTCCTGCAGCCAGGCGGCCACGGCCCGGGAGCGGGCGGCGAGACGGCCGTAGGAGATCTCCTCGGTCTCGCCGTCGCAGTCGCCGGTGGCGAGGTAGCGGTAGGCGGTCCGGCCGGGGGCGTGCGCGGCGTGCGCGGTCAACAGATCGACCAGGGATCGAACCATGTGGCGAGTCTCACCTGTCTGGAATCGGTGGGCGAGGAACTGGAGTTCGAGGGCCACGTGCTGGATCAGCGCAGACGCCTCGGTCGACCCGGCCCCCTTGCCGACTCTTCCGTCTCGACGACCCGCCGAGGAGTCACGGCGCTGCCGCGCCGACTCCTCGCGTCCCCCCGCTCAGCTTGCTACCGGTGAGTAGCACCATAGCAACACTCCGTTCGGTCCGGCGGGCCGAACGGAGGTAAACCCTACGTGTCCGAAGGGTCGTTGAGGTAGCGAGGGTCTGCGCACGGTCCGCCGGGACCCGGGACGGCCCCGCCGACGGTTCCTGACAGCCGAAAGCCCGGACACCTCGGCTCACTCGGTGTCCGGGCCGTGCGGGCGGGCTCGGTCAGCCGCCGTTCAGTCGCGCGCGCAGGAGTGCCTTGCCCAGTTCGGCGCCCTTGCGGCTGTCCGCCTGAGCCTTGCGGAACAGGTCGGCCACCTCGGTGTCCTTGTCGCGTTCCGCGTCCTCGATGTAGGTCTCCAGCCGCAGCGCGTTGCTCAGGCACGCCTCCACGTACCAGATGAGGTTGTAGTCCTTGTCCGGCGTACCGGTCACGCCACCGGTCTCCGTGCCGCTGGTCATGCAGGCCTCCTCCAAACGTTCTCGTTCCTGGGCTCGCCGAGTACCCGCCGTCCGACCGGGCACACCGCGCGGACGCCCTCATTCCCGCTCCCGCGGCCCGGCTCCGAAAACGCCAGGTCACGCCACCCCTTCCGCCGCATAGAAATATCTACGAGCATGCAGGGGCCGGGATGGCGTGCGACCGGCGGCCCCGGCGGAGGTTCCTCGTGCCCTGCGGGGCCGGGCCGACCTGCACTCGGAGCGGGACATGACCAACGCGATGTGGACGTACGGCGTGGAGTGGCTGGCCGCTGCCGCCGCGGACCCCCGGGCCTGCAAGCGGGCCTGGGACCAGGGCCATGGCACGGCACTGCTGGAGGCGGGCAGGTTCTGGGACGTGGTCAGCGTGCCCGAGCGGCTCGGGCTGCTCGCCCTGGATCTGCTGT
Source organism: Streptomyces curacoi (assembly GCF_001513975.1). Taxonomy (GTDB): domain Bacteria; phylum Actinomycetota; class Actinomycetes; order Streptomycetales; family Streptomycetaceae; genus Streptomyces; species Streptomyces curacoi. Next base: position 61,546 of record NZ_KQ947996.1, on the reverse strand, counting down.
GGCGGCCGTCGCTGCCCGTGCCCGGGCCGACACTCGTGGACACCGCCGCCCAGCGGGTCGGGTTCTTCCTGCCGCCCGATCCGCACAGCCGCTGGGTCGGGGCCGGGCTGCGGCACGCGGGCCGGGGCTCCTGGGTCGCCGTGCCGCCGCCGTACCGCTCGGCCCGGTTCCTTGAGTGGCTGGTCCCGCCCGACGGGACCGGCGTCCTGCATGGCCCCGGCCCCCTGGAGCACGCGCTGCGCGAGGCCAACGGAACGCTGGCCGTGCTCAACTCACCGTCCCCTGACGGCAATTCCGACAGTTGACGCAGAAGCGAGCAGAGTCCCGTCACTTTCGGAGCGAAGTGTCGATCGACCGTGCGAGACCGATCGATGACGGTGTGTACTGTGCTGCGAGCGCCTCGACCCAGCGCCTCGGAGACCAGCCCTGCCCTCCTGCCCCCGACCCGACCTCTGGGAACCGACTCGATGATCGAATTACCGGACCTGGTGACCGGCGGTCTCGTCGTCGGCATGCTGTCCGCGCTCGCCCTGGGCGGCGGGCTGCTGCGCGCACAGCGGCAACAGGCCCGCCAGTGTGCCGAGATCGCCGGATTGCGCCGCCGACTCGACGGCGCGCTGCAGACGTTCACGGCCGAGGTCGAGCATCTGGCGGCGCGGCGCCTGCCGGCCGCCGCCCGGCAGTCGGCGCACCCCCATGTCGCCGTGCCGGGTCCACTGCATCCGCAGCTCGCGGGGTCACCGCTGGACCTGGCCCTGGAGCAGGTACTGCAAGGGCTCCACACCGAGCTGGCCGCCCAGCGCACCCGGATCGACGCGGCCGCACAGGCCGGGATGCGCGGGGCGACACGCGAGATCCAGGCGGCCCTGTACCGGCTCCAGGACGCGTTGCGTGACTTGCAACAGCGCTACGACGACCCCGAGCTGACCCAGACCCTCTTCCAACTGGACCACGAGAACGAGCAGTCGCTGCGGCGCGCGCAGGTCACCGCCGTGGTGTGCGAGGCGTGGGTCGGGCTCGCCCGCGAGGAGTCGCATCTGGTGGACGCGGTGACCGGCGGCCAGGCCCGGCTCGCCGGCTATCACCGGGTCCGTATCCACAACCACCTGGCCGCGGGTACCGGACTGGTCTCGCACGCGGTGGAGCCGGTCGCGATCATCGTCGCCGAGCTCCTCGACAACGCCCTGCGGCACTCGGCGCCGGACACGGAGGTCGTGGTCAACCTGGAGCACGTCCATCACGGCGTCTGCGTCACGGTCGACGACGCGGGCCTGGGCATGACGCAGGACGAACGCGCCCGCGCCCAGCGGCTGGTGGCGGGTTCCGAGCCGATCCTCCTCACCGAGCTGGGTGATCCGCCGCGCATGGGTCTGGCCGCGATCGGGCAGCTGACCCGGCAGTTCGACCTGAGCGTGGACGTGTCGTCGCCGTCGCCGTACGGCGGAGTGCGGGCGGTGCTGCGGGTCGAGGGCCATCTGCTCAGCCGTATCGACCCCGTCGAGCGACCGCCCGCGGCCAGCGCGCCGCGCCCCACCCCCAGGGCCTCCCGAGCCGAAGCTCCGCTCGGCTCCCGGAGCGAGGCGTCCGCCCCCTCGCACGGATACGGGGCCGAGCACGACCACGACGGCTCCGGCGCCGCGTCCGGGCACCAGGCTCCGCGTGACACCGGGGGTCTGCCGCGGCGCCGGCGGCGTACTCGGGTGGCCGCCGCGTCCGGTGACACACCCGCGCCGCGGTCTCCGGCGCGCCGCCCGGAGGAGGCCGCCGCGGCGCTGGGCGCGTTGCAGGCCGGCACCGCCGCGGCGCGGGCCACGGCCGGCGAGTCAACGGGCGACGCCTCCACCGCCGTACCGGAAACCGCGCGAGCGGCGGCGCGGCGAGCCGAGGCCGCGACGCACGACGCCGGACAGCCCGACACCGAACAGCCGGACGCTGGACAGCCCAATACAGCGCAGGCCGACACCACGCAGCCCCACACTGCGCAGACCGACACCGAACAGGCCCGCTCCGAACAGGCCGGCTCCGCGCAGACCCGCACCGAACAGACCGACCACGAAGGGGGAACGGCTCGATGACCAGCCGCGACACGCAAGACACGGCATGGGTGCTCGAACCGGTCCTGCAAGTGCCGCACGTGGTGGCCGCCGTGCTGCTCACCCGGGACGGACTGGTGACCGGGTACACGGACGCGCTCACCCGGCCCTCGGCCGAGCGGGTGGCCGCGATCACGAGCACGGTGCAGGGCGCGTGCCGTGCCGCGGCGGCCGCGTTCGCCGACCGGGAGCGGTCCGAGGTACGGCAGGTCGTCATCGAGTCGGACCACGGGTACGTCCTGATCGTGCCGACGGACCACGGCACGTGTGTGGCCGCGTACGGGGGCGCCGAGGTGCGCCTCGATCTGCTCGCGCACCGGGTGCACTCGCAGGTGGCGCGGCTGGGCGAGAAGGCGATGGCCGCCGCGCCCCGGGCTGGCGACGGCGGCGCGCCGGCATGACCGGCCGCCGTGGCGGCCGCCCCCTGGTTCCGGCGTATCTGTCGACCGGCGGCGTGGCCCGGCCCAGCCGCCCCCATCTGGAGCGGCTGTCGGTGCTCACGGGTACCGGCACGCCCGCGCCCGCCGGTCTGCCCGCCGCCCAGCTCGCCCTGCTGGACGCCCTGGACGACGGCTCGCTGACCGTGGTGGAGGCCGCGGCGCTGCTGCGGCTGCCGGTGTCGGCGGTGCGTGTCCTGGCGGCCGAACTCATGGACCGGGACCTGGTGCTGGCCCGTGCGCCGATCCCGCCCGCCGAACGCTTCGACCCCGACCTGCTGAAGAGAGTGGCCGATGGCCTTCGCGCCCTCAAGCACACCTAGCGACACCCGCGCCCGACGCACGGCGGGCGCGTCCGAGGACATCCACCTGCCCGCCACCGCCCGCGACCTGGTCAAGATCCTCGTCGCCGGTCCCTTCGGCGTGGGCAAGACGACCCTGATCGACTCCGTCTCCGAGATCCGGCCGCTGCACACCGAGGAACCGCTCAGCGAGGCGTCCGCCCGGGTGGACGACCTGGCCGGAGTGCGGGACAAGCGGACGACCACCGTCGCCGTGGACTTCGGCCGGATCAGCCTGCCGGGCGGGGTGGTGCTGTATCTGTTCGGCACACCGGGGCAGGAGCGGTTCCGGGCGCTGTGGGACGACATCGCGTACGGCGCGCTGGGCGCCCTGGTCCTGGTCGACGGCCGTCGGATCGACGCGTCGTTCGACGTGCTGGGGCTGGTCGAGGAGACGGGACTGCCGTACGCCGTCGCCCTCAACGCCTTTCCGGACGCGCCCCGGCACCACACCGGCGAACAACTGCGCGCCGCCCTGGACCTGGCGGCCGACACGCCGATGGTGACCTGCGACGCGCGGGACGCCGACTCGTCCTTCGACGCGCTGCTCGCGCTGGTCCAGCACCTGATCGACCGTCACGCTCCGGAGGGCCGGTGACCACCCACTCCCCCGACGGGCACGCCTTCTCCCGCTCGACGCCGGTACGCCTGTGGGAGGACGGCTTCGCGCTGGACCCGTACCGCTACTACGACGCGCTGCGCGCCCAGGGCCCGGTCGGGTGGGCGGAGTTGGCGCCGGGCGTGCCGGCGTACGTCGTCACCGACCGGCGGGCGGCGCTGGATCTGCTGCACGACACGGACACGTTCTCGCACGACCCGCGGCCCTGGGAGTCCACGGTCGCCGACGACTCGCCGGTCCTGGGCATGATGCGCTGGCGGCCCAACACGCTGTTCGCCGACGGCGCCGCCCATCTCCGCTACCGCACCTCGCTGATCGACACCTTCGACCGGATCGAGCCGCACGACCTGCGGGCGCGGGTGCACCGGGCGGTGCGGGTGCTGGTGGGCCGGTTCGGGCCGCAGGGTGAGGCCGATCTGGTGGGCGAGTTCGCGCGACCGCTGATGGCGCTGGTGTTCAACAGCCTCTTCGGGCTGCCGGACAGTCAGAGCGACCGGCTGGAGGCGGCCTTGGGCAAGATGATGGAGAGCGGCGCGGAAGCGGCCGCGGGCGAGGCGGAGTTCGGCGGCTATGTACTGGACCTGATCGCGGCCAGGGCGGAGCGGCGGGGTGACGACCTGCCGAGCCGGCTGCTGGACCACCCCGCCGGGCTCACGGCCGAGGAGGTCACCTGGCAGGTGTTCCTCACCCTCGGCGCCGGGCACGAGCCGACGGCCAACCTGGTGTCGAACGCGCTGTCCCGCATCCTCGGCAACCCGGCGTACTACTCCACCCTGACCAGCGGGGCCCGCCCCGTGCGGGACGCGGTGGTGGAGGTCCTCCATCACGAGACTCCGCTGGCCAACTACGGCATCCACTACGCCCGCAGGCCGGTGTCCTTCCACGGCGTGTGGATCAGGGCCGCAGTGCCGGTGGTGGTCTCCTACGGGGCGCTCGCGCTCTCCGCCGGCCCGGAAGGCGCCGGAAGTGCCCCCGCCGCCGAGAGGGAGGTCCCCGGCGGCCGTCACCCCAACGACGCCTCCCACCTGTCCTGGTCGGCGGGCCCGCACGCCTGCCCGGTCCGGCAGCACACGCTGCTCCTCGCCACCGAGGCGATCGAACGGCTCACCCAGTGGCTTCCCGATCTGCAGCCGGTCCTGCCCCGCGAGCGCCTGACCTGGCGGCCCGGCCCCTTCCACCGCTCGCTCACCGCCCTGCCCGTACGGTTCAGCCCCCGCTCCCCCGACCAGCCCGGAGGTCCCTCGTGACCGTGACCGACCGCATCGACCGGATCGCCCTCGACCCGTTCGGCGCCGACATCCCCGGCGAGAGCGCCCGGCTGCGCGCCCTCGGCCCGATCGTGCCCGTGGAGCTGCCCGGCGGGATTCCCGCATGGGCGCCCACGGGCCACGACACCCTCAAGTCGCTGATCCTCGACCCGCGGGTCAGCAAGGATCCCCGGCTGCACTGGAGGCTGTGGCCCGAGATCGGCGACCACCCCTCCTGGGGCTGGATCCTGGGCTGGGTGGGCGTGGTCAACATGCTGTCGACGTACGGCGCCGACCACGCGCGGCTGCGCAAGCTGGTCGCGCCGAGCTTCACCCAGCGGCGTACGGAGTCGATGCGGCCGCGCGTGGAGGCGATCACCGCGGAGCTGCTCGACGCGCTCGACGAGGGCGGCGCGGTGGTCGACCTCAAGGCGGCGTTCGCCCATCCGCTGCCGATGCGGATGATCTGCGAGCTGTTCGGTGTGCCCGAGGAGCTGCGCGAGGACACCGGGGCGCTCATCGCGGCCATCATGGACACCTCCGATCCCGGTCCGGAGCACGCCGCGTACGTGCAGGAGCGGATCGGTACGGTGCTGGGCGCGCTGATCGCCCACCGGGGCGAGCACCCCGGGGACGATCTGACGAGCGAGCTGATCCGGGTGCGAGACGAGGACGGCGACCGGCTCGGCGACGAGGAGCTGCTGTACACGCTGCTGCTGGTGATCGGCGCCGGTTTCGAGACGACCGTCAATCTCATCGGCAACGCCGTCGTCGCCCTGCTGACCCACCCCGAGCAGCTGGCCGCCGTACGCTCCGGGGAGATCGGCTGGGACGCCGTGATCGACGAGACGCTGCGGGTGCACCCGTCGATCGCGTCGCTGCCCCTGCGGTTCGCCGTCAGCGACATCGAGGTCGGGGACGTGACCATCGCGGCGGGGGACGCGATCCTCACGACGTACGCCGCCGCGGGGCTGGATCCCGTGCGCTACGGGCCGGACGCGGACGCCTTCGACGCGTCGCGCGGGGCCGACGACCATCTGGCGTTCGGGATCGGCGTGCACCGGTGCATCGGCGCTCCGCTGGCCCGCGTCGAGGCCCTGGCGGCGCTGCCCGCCCTCTTCGACCGCTTCCCCGGGCTGCGGCTGGCCGCCGGGGAGCGGGAGCTGCGTCAGGTGCCGTCGTTCATCGCGTTCGGCTGGCGGGAGATACCGGTGCGGTTGCGGGACTGAGCCGTCCCCTGACGGGTGCGGGGACGCAACCGGTCCCCCGTTCCGGTCGTGCCCCCGCAGCGAGTCGAACTTACGTCTGCGGCCACGCCATGGGTATCGCGTCGATGCCCGCTGCACGGCCCGCGGGACTCACTTGTGCACAAGTGAGTCCGGAAGGCCCGGTTTCGCCCCGTGCAGGGCGGGCTGATCCAGGTCGCCCCCGGCGAGATGGGCCAGGACGACCTCGTACAGGTCGCTGCCGCCGGCGAGGAGCTGGCGTTCGAGGACGGGTTCCGCGCTGCGGACGTGCTCACGGACGGTCTGGGCATGGACACCGAGGGTCTGCGCGGCGCGTTCGGCGTTGCCGCCTTCGGCGATCCACGTGCGCACGGTGCGCCGCAGGTCCCGGCTGTCCTTGTCCAGGCGGGCGAGGAGGTCGTGCGCCCAGGTGCGCATGGCGGGACCGGAGAGCAGGTCGCCGAGGGAGACGGGGGCCGCCTGCGCGGTGCCGGTGTCGTTCGGTGCGTCCGCCAGGCTCACCTGGGTCTTGAGCGCCAGGTGGACCACCGCGCGGGCGGTGAGGTCGGCGAAGTCCGTGCGCAGCAGGGCTTCCACGCGTTCCATCCGGGCCCGGACGGTGTTGCGGCTGACGCCGAGCACCTTGGCCGTGTTCACGGCGGTGAACTCCAGGCCCAGCCGGGTGGTGGCGAGCAGTTCGGCGCGGGTGTGGTGGGACAGGGTGTCGAGCGGGTGCAGCACATGGGCCGTCCAGCCGCGCAGTGCCGCCGGGTCGATCAGGCGCTCGGGGTGGGTGCGTTCGGCGTAGACCGCGGCCTTGTCCGGGCGGAAGTGGGCGACGGCGAGGGCGCTCACGGCCTGCCCGTACGCGGCGGCGGTGCGGGCCAGACTCTGCCGGGCGCTGCCGCCGAGGAACGTGCGGGGACGCCGGCCGATCAGCGACCGCAGCTCCCCGGCGGCGGCGTCGCCGGGCGTCACGACGATCACGTGCTGGTCCACCGCCGGGCAGCGCACCACCAGCGCCCGCTCGCCCGTCACGTCGATGCACTCCTCGGCGAGCCGGTCACGCTCCTCGGCGGCGCCCTCGACGACGTACACGCAGGCGGTGTCCGTATCGAGCAGTCCGGGCCACAGTCCCGCGGCCACCCGGCGTGCGGCGACGGTGTCCTCCACCATCAGCAACTGCAGGATCGCCAGGCGCAGATCGGACGTCGCCCGCTCCAGGCGGCGACCGGCGGCGGTGGTCTCGCCCGCCCTGAGCAGCAGTTCGATCACCTGGACGGTGTGCGCGACCATCGCGGAGGTGCGCCGGTCGAAGGGCGTCGTGCGCGCCACCGTGAGCACGCCCGCCGACGAGGAGTTCGGGTACGCCACCCTGACCAGGCGCAGGTGCCGGTCCTGGCCCTCCCACGCCGCGGAGGCGATCCGGCCGGCGGCGATGTCCGCGACGAGGTTGTCGTCCAGCGGCGGCCGGGTGCCGGCGAGGAGCCTGCCGGTGTCGTCCTGCAGCGCGGCGGTGCCCTCCACGGCGTCGGCGAGCCAGGCGACGACCCGGCGGACGTCGCGCCCGGTCGGCCGCAGGTGGTCCAGCAACTCCTCCGCCCAGGCCGAGGCGTCGCCGCTCCTCACCCCCGTCTGACGGACCCCGTCCTCTCTGCCAGCCACGTCGGCCTTCACCTCGTCCTGCGCTCTCCACGACGTACCGCTCGGGGACGTTACCTCACGCGCACGCGACGGTACGCCGACGTTCACCTCGGGACGGGGTTCCCAGGATCGGGGCCGTCATCCCCCGGCTCCGGGGGGCGAAGTCGTGGGGCGGGCGCACGGGCGCCCGGACGTGACTTGTGACGGCCTGCGCGGCTGCCGTGCGTCCAGGGCATAGGCTCGTCGAATGGCGAAGTACTTCGATGTGCACCCCGACAACCCTCAGCCGCGCACCATCGCCCAGATCGCCGACAGTGTCCGCTCCGGTGCGCTCATCGCGTATCCGACGGACTCCTGTTACGCGCTGGGCTGCCGGCTGGGCAGCCGTGACGGTATCGAGCGGATCCGGGCCATTCGCCGCCTGGACGACCGACACCACTTCACCCTCGTCTGCCAGGACTTCGCGCAGCTGGGCCAGTTCGTGCGGGTCGACAACGACGTGTTCCGCGCGATCAAGGCGTCCACGCCCGGCAGCTACACGTTCATCCTGCCGGCGACGAAGGAGGTGCCGCGCATGCTCCAGCATCCGAAGAAGAAGACGGTGGGCGTGCGCATCCCCGACCACGTCGTCACCCAGGCGCTGCTCGCCGAGCTCGGGGAGCCGCTGCTGTCCAGCACACTGCTGCTGCCCGACGAGGAAGAGCCGATGACCCAGGGCTGGGAGATCAAGGACCGGCTGGACCACGCGCTGGACGGAGTGGTCGACTCCGGCGACTGCGGCACCGAGCCGACGACGGTGATCGACTTCTCCGGCGGCGAGGCCGAGATCGTACGGAAGGGAGCGGGCGACACGTCCCGGTTCGAGTGAGACCGCCCTGGTGGGGGTGGCCGCGGCGCCCGCGGACACGCGTGTCACGATGACCTCGGTCCGGCCCTTTCCCCACGGGCCGGTGCCTGCCGACGCCCCCACGCAGAGAGGCACGCCCCAGCCATGACCGCCGTACAGGGAACCGCCGTCGACATCCGCACCGAGGACGGCACCGCCGACGCCTATCTGGCCCACCCCGCCGATGGCGCTCCCCGTCCGGCGGTCCTGCTCTACATGGACGCCTTCGGTCTGCGGCCCGCGCTCAGGGCGATGGCCGACCGGCTTGCGCAGGCCGGGTACACGGTGCTGGTGCCCAACGTGTTCTACCGTCACGGGCGCGCTCCGGTGGTCGAGTTGCCCGAGTTCATCGACCCCGGGGCCCGGCCGGAGATCTTCGAGAGCCTCATGCCGATCATGCGGGCGCTGACGCCCGAGGCGGCGATGCGGGACGCCGATGCGTATCTGCGCCGGCTGGCCGAGTGCCCCATGGCGGCCGACGGCCCGGTCGCGCTGACCGGCTACTGCATGGGCGCCCGGCTGGCCCTGCTGACCGCCGGCACCCATCCGGAGCGGGTCGCGGCGGCGGCCGGGTTCCACGGCGGCCGGCTCGCGACCGAGTCGCCGGACAGCCCGCACCTCGTGGCCGGACACATCACCGCCGAGCTGTACTTCGGGCATGCGGACCAGGATCCGTCCCTGCCCGTCGAACAGATCGAGCGCCTGGAGGCCGCGCTCACCGAGGCGGGGGTACGGCACCGGTGCGAGGTGTATCCGGGGGCGGGGCACGGGTTCACCCAGAGCGACACCGCCGCGTACGACCGCGAGGCGGACGAGCGCCACTGGGCTGCGCTGCTCGATCTGCTGAAGCGGACGTTCTGAGCCGGGCCGCCCGGCGGCATGGCTCCGCTGGGCGAGGGCGGCAGTCCGCGTCGGGCCACCGGCCCGTGCCGATCACCTCGATTCCACTTTCGTCCAAGCGTCGTCGGTCTTTGTCCATGGACCCGTCGGCCGCCGGAAGGTGAGGGTCTGCCCATGAGTGAACCCGGCTTCCGTCGCGCTGCTTTACCGCAACCGTCCCGACAAGTGCGGCCGACCGAACGGCAACGGATGCCGAGTGGACTCGTCGCGCTGGCACTCGGCGGTTTCGGCATCGGTCTGACCGAGTTCCTGATCGCCGGGCTGCTGCCGCAGGTGGCGTCGAGTTTCGCGGTGTCCGAGGCGGCGGCCGGCCGGCTGATCTCCGGGTATGCGCTGAGCGTCGCGATCGGCGCGATCGCGCTGACCGCGGCGACGGCGCGGCTGCCCCGCAAGCATGTCCTGGTCGGCCTGGTGGTGTTGTTCGTCATCGGCAACCTGTTGTCCGCTGTCGCGCCGAACTACCCGGTGATGCTGCTCGGACGGATCGTCGCGGCGTTGTGCCACGGCTCGTTCTTCGGAATCGGCTCTCTGGTCGCGAGCAGTCTGGTCGCGCCGGAGCGGAAGTCCCGTGCGGTGGCGGTCATGTTCGCCGGGCTGACCGTTGCGAACGTACTGGGTGTGCCGTTCGGCGCGCTGGTCGGTGAGCGCTGGGGCTGGCGGGCGGCCTTCTGGGCGGTCACCGCGATCGGGGTGCTCGCGCTGGCGGGCATCGTCACCCTCGTCCCCGGCTGGGCGGGCCGGACAGGGCCGCCGGCGGCGAAGGGCCACCGCTCGGACCCAGCACCGGGCGACGGCCTGCGGGCCCAGTTCCGGGCGTTCCGGTCCTGGCAGGTCTGGCTGACCCTGACGGCCACCGCGCTCGGCTACGGCGGGATGTTCGGTGCGTTCAGCTATATCGCCTACACGTTCACCGAGGTCGGCGGCTTCTCCTCGGCCGATGTCGCCTGGTTGCTGATGGTGTACGGCGTCGGCCTGGTCGTCGGGAACCTGATCGGCGGGCGGGCAGCCGACCATGACCGCGACCGTGCGCTGGTCCTCTCCCTGCTCGCCCTCACCCTCACCCTGGCCCTGTTCGGTCTGCTGGCCGCCAGCGCCACCGCGTCGGTGGTCCTGGTGTTCCTGATGGGGGTGGCCGGCTTCGCCGCCGTCCCGGGCATGATCACGCGCGTCACCGACTTCGCCCACGGCGCGGCACTGGCCGCCAGCGCCAACGTGTCCGCGTCCAACATCGGCAACGCCCTCGGCGCCTGGCTCGGCGGCCTGGCCATCAGCGCGGGCCTCGGCTACACCGCCCCGCTCCACGTCGGCGCCGGGATCGCCCTGGTCTCCGTCGTCGTCATGGTCGTCGCCGCGCGGCACGCCAGGTCAGCCGCGGACCGGTCCGACCAGTGCGCCGCCGAGCCGCCGTCCCGGCCGGGGGCCGGACGGGCCATGCGGCATCGATGAGGCGGGCGCAAGCTGGAGACGTGCCCGCTTCGGCCGCGGGCCGTACACGATCCGTGGGGAGAACCGAGATGAGTCCGCTTCAGAACCTCCCTGAGGTGGTGTCGCGCGAGGAGTGGCTCGCCGCCCGCAAGGAGCTGCTGGCCAAGGAGAAGGAGCTCACACGGGCGCATGACCGGGTCAACGCCCAACGGCGGCGGCTGCCGATGGTCCGCGTCGACAAGCCGTACTCCTTCGAGGGGCCGAGCGGGACGGTGAGCCTGCTCGACCTGTTCGAGGGGCGCCGCCAGCTGGTCATGCACCACTTCATGTGGACGTACGACATCGACGCCGACGGCGTCGAGCACCCCCGCGACACCGGCTGCTCCAGCTGCTCCTCCGCGGCCGACGGGATCGGCGGGCTGCGGCAGCTGCATGTCCGCAACACGACACTGGTGGCGGTGAGCCGGGCGCCGTACGCGAAGATCGCCGCGTACCGGGAGCGGATGGGGTGGACCTTCCCCTGGTACTCCTCGGCGGGCAGCGACTTCAACTACGACTTCCACGCGACCGTCGACGAGCGGGTGGCGCCGGTGCAGGTCTTCCATCGCACCGAGGCCGAGCTCGCCGAGGCCGGAACGCCGTGGTCGGAGAGTATGCGCGGCGACTGGCCCGGCATCAGCACCTTCCTGCGTGTCGGGGACGAGGTCTTCCACACGTACTCCACGTTCGGCCGTGGCATCGAGCAGTTCCACTACGGCATCCCCTACCTCGACCTCACCGCGCTCGGCCGGCAGGAGCCGTGGGAGGAGCCGAAGGGCCGGGCGGTCCCTCTCGGCCTGCAGGCCGGCGGTCCCGGTTTGCGGCTTCCCGACGAGTACGACGCTTGATGCCGATTCCGACGTCTCATTCCGAGTACGACGCCTGACGCCGAGGACGACGCCTGACCCGTGACACCCGAAGCGTGCTCAGGCCCCCGTGGGAGCCGTCCGTGCCGACAGCCCGCTGCGCAGGCACTCGACGAGGCGGGCGGCGATGGTGCCGTCGGGGTCCAGACGCGGGTTGAAGATCGTGACGTCGAGTCCCACGGCTCGCGCGTCGGCCAGGGCCGTCCGCAGCACGCTCTCCAGCTCTTCCCAGGTCAGCCCGCCGGGCAGGCGGTAGTCGACGGCGGGCATGATCGCGTCGTCCAGGACGTCGACGTCCAGGTGGACCCAGAAGCCGGCGCCCGTGCCGGCGGCGAGTCGGTCGACCGCCTGGCGCGCTGCCGTGGCGGCGCCGACGGCGCGCACCCCGTCGAGGTCGATGGCGTGCAGCCGGGGTGGGAGCGGCTGCATTCCGGCCCGGGCGGATTCCTCGGCGTCGCGGAACCCGAAGGCCACGACGTCCTCGTCCCGCAGCAGGGGTCCACGGCCCTCCAGGTCGGTGAGCAGGCGCGGGCCGCGGCCCGTGGCCAGGGCGAGTTCCATCGAGGCCGCCTCACCGTTCGGCTCCGCCGAGGGCTGGTAGAAGTCGGTGTGACCGTCGAGGAACAGCAGGCCATGACGTGCGCGTCGGCGCAGGGCGAGGAGGCTGCCCAGCAGGATGCTGCAGTCCCCGCCGAGGACGACGGGAAAGCGGCCGGTGTCGAGGACGGCGCCGACCGTGTCGGCCAGTCGGGCGGAGTACCGCGCGAGGGCGGGCGCGTTGAGGACTCCGGTGTCGGCGTCGCGGGCGGGGTCGTAGGCCGGTGGTTCGACCCGGCCGGCCCGTACCGCGCCGAGACCGGCCGGCAGACCGGCCTTCAGCAGGGCCGCCGGCAGGTCCTGCACCCCGGACGGGCGCAGGCCGAGCACGGACGGGGCCTCGATGATCGCGAGTTCCTGCATGTCCGGCCCTTTCCGCTGCTGCCCGCCGCCGCTCACCTCACTCCATCTGTGCCACACCCGCGGGGCACGCACCACTCGACGGCTCGGTGACGGGGCGGCGCTCATGGTTCGCCGGGCTGCCGGCGGTAAAGGCTTGCGCTCGCGCAGCAGCGGCCGTAGACCGTTGCTCCGCAACTGGCCATGGTCCTGGGCGGATTGGCTCCGGTCGCGCCGGTCCGGCGCGGCCCCGCCGCTCGGCCCGCTCTAGATCATTGTTACGGTGCATCAGTGCCTGACTCCTCACGCGACACCGCCGAAGGCGCCGGCTGGGGCGCCACCGAACTCGGCGAGTACAAGCGGCTGATGCCGCACAGAGTGGAAAAGATCTCCTGGCTCAACCCGAAGACGATCTGGGCCGCCCGCAACGGCGTGCTCGCGTCCTGGTTCGGGGATCCCACGGGACGCACCCGCAGCCGATGGGTGGCACAGCGGGCGGCGGCCGGGGCACCCGCCGACAAGGTGATCCGGCGCGACGACCCGGACCGCTTCTCCTTCCTCGTCATCGGTGACACCGGCGAGGGCGACGACTCCCAGTACGCCGTGGTGCCGGGCCTTTTGAAGGTGGGTCAGGACACCAGGTTCGCGGTCCTCGCGAGTGACGTGATCTATCCCGTCGGCAGCGCCGACGACTACGGCACCAAGTTCTTCCGG
>NZ_KQ947996.1:0-48148 GCF_001513975.1 Streptomyces curacoi | reverse complement strand
CCGTACCAGGACTACCAGGCGCCCATCTACGCGATTCCGGGCAACCACGACTGGTACGAGGATCTCGGCGCGTTCATGCGTGTCTTCTGCGACGACGCCCCGCCCCTCGCGCCCGAGCCCGCGCCGCGTCCGCTGAGCAGGGCGTGGCTGCGGTCGCTGCTGTGGCACCGCCCGCGCAAGGACGACGGCCAACACCTCGCCGAGGACCGCAAGTCGAGGTCGGCCGCTGTCCAACAGGCGGTCCAGCCGGGGCCGTACTGGGCGATCGACGCCGGGCCGATCCGGCTCATAGGCCTCGACACGGGACTGCTCGGGACCATCGACGCCGAACAGGGCGCATGGCTGCGCGAGGTGTCGAAGGATCCCCGGCCGAAGATCCTCATCACCGGCCAGCCCCTGTACGTGGACGGTGAGCACCACCCCTGCGCGATCGAGGGCGGCGGCACCGTCGACGAGATCGTCCGCGACCCGGCCCACCGCTATGTAGCCGCGATCGGCGGCGACATCCACAACTACCAGCGCTACCCCGTCCAGGTGGACGGCCGCACCATCCAGTACGTGGTCTCGGGCGGCGGGGGCGCGTTCATGCACGCCACGCACACCATCCCGCGGGTCGACGTCGCCGATGTCACCGAGAAGGAGTTCCGCTGCTATCCCCTGCGCGGCGACTCCCTGGCCTTCTACAGCAGGCTCTACGGGCGCCGGCTGCGCATGCGCCGCTTCTTCACCCTCACCGAGGCCGAGGCCGCGGCCGTCATCGCCGAGCGGCTGGACATCCGGCCGGGTCGCGCACCGGCCTCGGACGCGCGCGTCACCTGGCGCATGCGCCTGGTCGCCGGCCTGCTGGGCACGGGACGCCGACCCGACCGCGCCAAGCGGTTCCGCCTCCCCGTGCGCAAGATCTACACGCAGTTGTTCTCGCCGAGTTCGGAGACATACAGTCCGCCGTTCTTCAAGTCCTTCCTGCGCCTGGACGTCACCCCGGAGACCGTCCGCCTGCGCTGCTACGCCGCGACCGGCAACCGCGCCCAGGAGGCCGACCCGCCGGTGGAGGACGAGGTCCTCATCTCCCTGGCCTGACCTGGGAGTACGGGAACATCGTCGGCCGGGAGCACCGCACAGATCCAGCTCTCCCACATACGCACTATGTGCGGATCCTCACCGACCTCGCGACCCGGCTGGGTCCGGCCCTGGGTCGGCGTCCGCAGGTTTGAGGGGCATTCCGTCGCCCTCGGCGATGACGCGGTCGAGCAGGTGCAGCGGCGCGGGCCGGACCCCGGCGGCCTCGGCCGCCTCCCAGTGGGCGAGGGCGCGGGGCAGGTCGACGAGGCCGTGGATCAGGGGCAGCTCGCTCGGGGTCCGGCCGGGCTCCCCGAGATGGGCGTGGAGCAGTGACTCCAGTCGGCAGGAGGCCAACGTGCCCGGAATCCCGGGCCGCAGCGCGAAGCCCGCGCTCGCCACGGCCGGCAGCGCCTCGCTCAGCTGTGTCCGCGTGAAGTCGAGGGCCAGCAGACCGCCTCCGACGACCAGCACGTCCTGGTCCCGGCTCATCCGGTCCAGTGCGCTCGCGGTGTCGAAGCAGTGCGGGAAGGAGTCGTCGACGACGATCGTGCCGGGGCGCAGCCGGCCGACGTCGAGGAGGGCCGTGGCGCCGCTGACGGCGGTCAGGATCAGGTCCGCCTGGTAGACGGCCGCGGGCAGCACCGGCCCCGACTCGACGACCTGCACCGGCATCGCCGGGCACTCGGACGACAGCTCTGCCGCGAGGCGTTCGAGTCGCGCGATGCTGCCGGGCAGGTCGCACAGCAGCAGCCGGGCCGGTGGGCCGGGTGCCGTCGCCAGCAGCAGGCGCAGGGACGAGATGCCGATCGAGCCGCATCCGACCACGGCGAGGGACGACTCGGCGAGACGGCGGCCGGTCGCCGTGAGGGCGCGGTGGACGGTCCTGGTCACCGCGCCGGTCGTCGCGGCGTGCCCGGTGGTGATCGCCGCGCTCGTCGTGGTCTCCCGCAGGACGTCGAAGCCGTAGCCGGTGAGGGACGGGACCATGCCCGCGAGCGAGACGCAGCGGGCGCCGAGTGAGGCGGCGTGCTCGACGGCTCGGGCGGTGCGGGCCGCCAGATCGCCGGCCGGGGCCAGCTCGTCGGCGAAGAGGGGGAGGGCCACGAAGCCGGAGTTCCCCAGCGGGGTGCCGGTCTCCTCCAGCAGCCGGGCCCGGCCGTCGGGGAAGAGGAGCGCCCGGATCTCCTCGCGGCCGAGGCCGGGGCTGTCGTACAGCAGTCCGGCGAGGGCGGCGAGGTGGTGCGGGGCGGGCAGGTAGCCGACGAGCGCGGCATCCAGACGCGGGCGCCCTCGGCGACCGCTGCGGGAGGCGGCGGGCACGGCGTCGCTCAGCGCGTCCTGGAGCTGGGTCCGTATCTCCTCGGCGAACCCGGCGGCTTCATGCGCCGTGAGTGCCGCGGCCGACGCCCGTACGGTGACGCGCAGGCCCTCGCTCTCCGCCACCGGCCGCACGGCCAGGAACATGTCGGTGCCGAGCGGCGGCGGGGCCAGGGCGGTGTCGGACTCGTCCGCGTGCAGCGTCAGGCCGCCTGCGGCCTCGGGGCCCAGGGAGGTGAAGTCGAGGAAGGTGAAGAAGAACTGGGCGTGGCAGGGCAGTCCCGCCGCCGTGCGCACATCGCTGGGGCCGTCGGCCCTGGCCAGGTCCGTCTCGGCGGCCAGGCGGCGCAGGTCGTCCTCGAACGCGGGCAGCCGGTCCTCGCCGGGCCGGCCGGCACGGGCCGGGCGCAGCGCCACCGCTTCCGCGAACGGTCCGAACACCCGGTGTGCGTCGGCCGTGGACTCCTCGCGTCCGGTGACGGCGAGCCCGAGCACCAGGTCACGCTGCCCCGTGAGATCCGCGAGGGCCCGGTAGTAGGCGGTGAGCAGGGGGGCGTACAGGGTGCGGTGCGTGGTCCGGGCGGCGAGTCGGCGCAGCGCGCGGGTCGTGGCGGCGTCCAGGGTGAACCCCGTGGTGTGGAACGCCGGTCGGCCCTCGCTGGGCTCGGGGGCCGGGCGGCGCAGCAGGGGTGGCGTGTACGGCGCGCGGAGGCGCGCTCGGTACTTCGCCGACTCGGGGCCGGGCGGGCGCGGGCGTACGGCGGACCGGGCCACGTGGTCGCGGAAGGTGCTGTCGAGCGGCGGCAGGCCGTGCGGCAGACCGCGGTCGAGGCGGTCGTAGGCGGTGAGCAGTTCCCTGGCGAGCAGGGCGGCGCTGTAGCCGTCGCCGATGAGGTGGTGCGCGTGGACGAGGAGTACGTGCTCCCCGGGTGCCACGGTGAACAGCCGCAGCCGCAGCAACGGCCAGGCCCAGGGCTCCAGTCGGCGCTGGGCCTCCTCGGCGGTCCGCTGCTCCAGCAGGCCGGGGTGCGGGAGGGTCTCCGTCTGCACGGGAAGGCGCATGGTGTCCGGCAGTTCCTGCTGCACGGGCGGGCGGGCACCTGCCGGGAAGACGGTGCGCAGCATCGGATGACGGGCCACCAGCACGTCGACGGCGCGCTCGAAGACGTCATGGCGCAGGGGCCCGGTCAGCCGGAACCGGGCGAGCCAGCCCGAGTTCGCGGCGGGGTCGATGGTCTCGGCGAGCAGGAATCCCCGTTGGGAGGGTGTGAGGGGGTAGGGGTCCGTGGGCCGGGCGGTGCCGGGGTCCGGGGTCGGATCGGGCGGGGGGCCGGCGGCGGCGGTGGTGTCGAGGACCGTCGCGAGCGCGCTCAGCGTGCGGTGGGTGTAGACGGTGGTGGGCCGTGGGACGGCGGGCAGTTCCGCGCGCAGGCGGGCGAAGAGTTCCAGCACCATGATGGAGTCGCCGCCGAGTTCGAAGAAGTCGTCGTCGCCCGTGACGTCCGGTACGTCCAGCAGGGCCGACCAGATGCGCGCCAGGGTGCGTTCGGTCGGCGTGGCGGGTGGGGCTCCGGACTCGGTCCGCGCCGCCTCGGGGACGTGGCCGTCGAGCCCGCCGGAAGCGTTCGCGCCGCCTGTTTCCTCGACCGCGCGCCCCAGCCGACCGCGGTCGATCTTTCCGGTGCCGGTCAACGGCAGCGCGGGGAGCGTGCGGATGCGTCCGGGCAGCATGTACGGCGGCAGCGCCCGGGACAGGAAGGCGCGCACCTCGCGTGGATCGGGCCGAGCCGAGCCGGACCGGGGTTCGACGTACGCCGACAGACGCCCGTCGACGAGCAGCACGGCGGCACGGGCGATGTCCGGGTGGGTGAGCAGCGCGGCCTCGACCTCGCCGAGTTCGACTCGGTGGCCGCGGACCTTGACCTGGTCGTCGAGGCGGCCGAGGAACTCCAGCACGCCGTCCTCGGTCCGGCGGACCCGGTCACCGCTGCGGTACCAGCGGCGCCCGTCGCGCTCGACGAAGGCCTCCGCCGTGAGCTGCGGGTCGCCCAGGTAGCCGGGGGTCAACCCCATTCCGGCGATGAGGAGTTCACCGGGCTCACCGGGCGCGCACGGCCGTCCGTCCTCGGCGATGACGGCCAGTTCGGTCCCGCCCACCGGGCGGCCGATGGGCAACTGCCGTACGTCGTCGGCCGGCCGGGTGTCGATGATGTGGCAGGTGGCGTTGATCGTGGCCTCGGTGGGCCCGTACAGGTTGGAGATCCTGTGCCGCGGTCCTCCGCATGCGTCGAGCAGGTCGAACCACCGGCGTACGTGGGCGGCCGGCAGTGCCTCGCCGCCCACGTGGACCCAGCGCAGTGCCGACAGGTCCGGAGGCGTCCCGTCCTGCCGTGCCCGGGTCTCGGCGGCGGTCAGCAGCCGCTCCCACAGCGTCGGCACCGAACTCCACACGGTGATCCGGCCGTCGACGACGCGGTCCAGCAGCGCGTCGGGGTCGCGGAGGAGGTCCCGGGTGAGGGTGTGGACGGTGGCGCCGGCCAGCAGCGGTGCGAGCAACTGGCGTACGGAGGCGTCGAAGCAGACGGACGCCGTCTGCACGAGGCGGTCGCCGGGACCGTAACCGAAGGTGGTCACCGACCAGTCGAGGTAGGTGAGCATGGACCGGTGGGTGATGGGGACGGCCTTGGGGCGGCCCGTGGAGCCCGAAGTGAAGATCACGTAGGCGATGGCGTCCGGGTCGGCGCGCGGCGGCTCGTTCCGGGGCGGCTCGTTCGGGGGCGGGGTGGCCGGGGACGGGGTGGCCGGGGGCCGGTCATCGGCGGTGACCGGTGTGATGCCGTCCATCGCGGCCGCGGCTTCGCGTGTCGCGGCGTGGCAGACCACCGCGCCGACCCCTGTGCGGTGCACCTGGTCCCGTAGCCGGGCCACGGGATGGGTCGCGTCCAAGGGCACCCAGCCGGCGCCCGCGCGAAGGATCCCGACCACGCCGACGACGGTGTCCGCGCCCGGTTCGGTGAGCAGGCCGACCAGATCGCCGGGGCGTACCCTATCCGCTCGCAGCCGGGCCGCGAGAGCACCGGAGGCGGCGTCGAGTTCGGCGTAGGTGAGGGTGGTACGGCCGGTGTCCACCGCGACGGCTCGTGGTGTCGCCCGAAACCGGGCACACAGGCGCGCGACAATCCCACCGCCGCTGCCGTGCCTCGCGCGGAGGGGGGACCGTTGCTCGGGGAGGGCGGGCTGTTGCCCGGAGAAGGTGGGCTGCTGCCCGGCAGCGGCGTGCAGTTCCTCGACGTACTCCTGCGCGAGGCGTTCGACCGTGTCCGGCCGGAAGAGGTGTGCGGGGTGGTTCCAGGAGAAGTGCAGGGTCGCGTCCGACTCCCAGCACAGCAGTCCGAGCCTGGTCGCCGCGGAGGCGGTGGCCGCCGCGGTCGGGGTGACGCTGACCGGCCAGTCGCGGCCGTGGTTCACGGGGAAGCGGGCGAAGCTGAACCCGGCCGGGGCGACCGTGCGCGGGGCGGGGCCGGTGGCGGGCAGCAGCGCGGCGATGTCGGGACTGGAGAGCGTCGCGTGGGACTCCGCCTCGTGCCAGATCCGCCGCAGCCGCCGGGCCAGCACGGTCACGGGCTCGTCGCGGTCGACGGCGGCGAACACCGGAAGGGTGTCGGCGAGCGGCCCCACGAGGCGGTCGATGCCGGGCAGGGGCGCCTCGCGGCGGGCACGCGCCACGTTCACGGCGATGGCCCGCTGTCCGCTCCAGCGGGCCAGGCAGCGGCCGTACACGGCGAGGAGCAGGTGGAACAGGGTCACGTCGTGCCGGGCGGCCACCTCCCGCAGCGCCGCCGTGAGGGACGGGTCGACGGCCGTTTGGTGGTGGGCGAGCGGCGGCGCCGGAGGTGCCTCCGGGTCGCCGTCGTAGGGCAGTGCCCGAGCCGTGGCCGCCGCGGTGTGCTCGGCGACGCGGTCACGCCAGTACTGCTGGTCCCGGACGAAGGCCGGTGACCGGCGCTCGGCGCTGACGAGGGCCGCGTAATCGGTGAACTCGGCCTGCAGGGCCGGGGGGCGGAGAGGGTGGCCGAGGGCGAGTGCGGTGTAGAGCGACCAGAGCTCCTCGCACAGGATCTTGAGGCTGAAGCCGTCCGCGGCACTGTGGTGGACGACCAGCAGCAGGTGGGCGAGGTGCGCGTCCCGGCGGTCGCGGACGAGGACGGCGCGTGCCGGGTCCTCGGTGGTGAGGTCGAAGGGGCGGTTGTACAGCCGTTGTTCGAGGTCGTGCAGCGATGGCGGGGCGTCGTCCGGCTCGTGCACCTCGTACCAGCGGGGAGCGCGGTCGGTGGGCTCGGCGGGCGCGGTGTACCGGCGTGGCGGTGTGCCGTTGCCGGTGATCCGCAGGCGCAGCAGGGGGTGGCGTGCGGCGAGGTGGGCCAGTGCCCGGCCGAGGAGGCCGGGGTCGAGGGGGCCGCGGATGGTCTGGCGCAGGTAGCCGTAGGCGGTGACGCCCTCGTACAGCGCCTCGGTGGTGAGGAAGGCGAGTTGGACAGGGGTGAGGGGGGGCTCCTCCTGGCCGCGGTCCGAGGCGGCGGGCGCTTCGGGGGCCGGCGGCCTGGGTGCGCTGAGGTGGGTGCTCAGTTCGCCGACCGTCCGGTACTCGAAGAGCAGCGTGGCGGGCAGGGGGGAGCCGAGTTCCGTCTCCAGGCGGCGTGCGAGGTCGACGGCGGTCAGCGAGTCCAGGCCGAGGCCGAGGAACTGCTCGTCGTCGCCGATGTCCTCGGGGGCCCGGTGCAGGGCCTCGGCCAGCAGGCGGCGTATCAGGCCGGAGATGCGGACCGGGTCGGTCACGGCGCTGCCCTCGCCCGCCGGGGTGCGGGGCGCCGGTGACGGGCTGTCCTGCGCGCCGCCCGGGCGGTCCGGAGCGAGGGAGGGCTTGGCGGGCGCGGGCCTGTGCGCGGACGCGGGCGTCACCAGCACGTGTGCGGCACCGGTGGCGACGGCCGTCCGCAGCGCCGTGACGGCGGCCCGCGCGGTCATGGGACTCAGCCCGCGGGCGCGCAGCCGGGCCTCGGCCGGTGACCCGGCGGCCAGTCCCGCGTCGGCGACGGGTCCGAAGCCGATCGCCAGCCACGGTCGGCCCGCCGCGCGCTCGGCAGCGGCGAAGGCGTCCAGAAAGGCGTTGGCCGCCGCGTAGTCGCCGAGCGCGCCCGCAAGACCGGGCAGCACGGAGGAGACGGAGGAGAAGGCGACGCACACGGCCGGTGTCCGGTCGTACCGCCGCAGCGCCTCGGCGAGCAGCACCGTCCCCCGCACCTTCGCGGCGAGCACCTGCCCGATCTCCTGGTCGGTCTTGGCGCGCAGGGTGCCGGGCCGGACCGTACCGGCCGCGTGGAACACCCCGTCCAGCGCGGGCAGTACGGCGAACAGCGCGTCGACGGCGGCCTCGTCGGACACGTCGGCCGCGTGGTACCGGGCGCGGGCGCCACGGGCACAAAGATCGGCGAGGAGTTCGTCCGGCGAGGTCTTGGAGCGTCCCGTGAGGATCAGTTCGCAGGCGCCGCGGGCCGCCAGATCACGTGCGAGCGCCGAACCGAGCCCCCCGGCTCCCCCGGTGATCAGGTACGTGCCGTCCGGCGGCAGGTCACCGAGCGCCTCCGCACCGCCCGTCACGTCAACCGGGGTACGGCTGAACCTGCGGCCGGAACGCCAGGCGACCGCGCCCGCACCGGCCGGCTCGTGGGCCGAGTACAGCTCCCGTTCCAGGGCGTCGGCCCGGGTGTCGAGCGGGTCGTGGGAGGACAGGTCCACGCCGTGGGCGGCGAGCCCCGGGTGCTCCTCCGGGAGAGCCAGCGCGAAGCCGTGCAGGAGCGCCCGCACCGGGCTCGCCTCTTCCGTCGAGGTGCCGGTGACGTACACGTCCTCGGTCACCACCAGCAGGCGGGAGCTGTCGGCGGAGAGCAGGCCGAGTACGTGGCGCAGCGAGGAGACGGCGGCGCTCAGGGCCGCGTCCAGGGCCTGCCGGCCGCCCTCTCCCGCTCCCAGCCACACCACGGTGTCCGCCTGCGCCGCGCCCGGCCGGTCAGCGTCGTTCTCCCCAAGGACCGTCACTCCACGGCCGGTGAGACGTGCGGCGAGGGCCCGCCCGAGCGGCTGTCCGGCACCGATCAGGCGTACCACCCGAGGGCCCGAGGCAGGCGTGAGCGGCGCGTCCCGCCAGTCGAGGCGCCGCACCACGGGCACGGCGTCGGACCGGAGCGGCCAGTGGCGCTTGCGCCGGAACGGATACGTGGGCACCGGCACCCTCGGTCGCTCGACCGCCCCGGCCGCCCCGGCCGCCCCGGCCGTACGAGCCGTAAGAGCCGCCCGAGCCGTCCTATCCGTCCTATCCGTCCGAGCCACGGCTGCCCGGTCCAGGGCCGCACCGCGCGACCACAGCCGGCCCGCCGTCTCCAGCAGCGCCCGCGCCCCGGAGGAGTCCGCGTCACCGCCGGGGGACGCGGAGGACCCCGTCGTCAACACCGCGACGTCCGTGGCGCCCTGGGCGGCGGCGACCGCCCGGACCGCCCCGCCCAGGGTGTCCCCGGGGCCGAGCTCCACGAAAGTGTCGTAGCCCTCGTCCAGCAGCCTCGCCACAGCCGCACCGAACCGCACCGGCCGCACGGCATGCCGCTGCCAGTACGCGGGCGTGAGGCCGGGCCGCCACCGGCCGGTGACCGTGCTCAGCATCGGTACGGCCGCCGGTTTGACCGTCAGCGCCTTCGCCGCGTCCCGCAAGGGCTCCAGGGCCGGCTCCAGCAGCGGCGAGTGGAACGCGTGGGACACCCGGAGCCTGCGGGTGGCCACGCCACGCCTCGTCAGCTCCGCGAGGGCACGGTCGACGGCCTCCTCGGCGCCCGAGATCACCACCTGCGCGGGCCCGTTGACCGCGGCCACGCACAACGAGCCGCCAGACGCGGAGACAAGCTCGGCGACGGTGTCCTCGTCGCCCCTGACGGCGGCCATGGCTCCGGGAAGGGCACGCTCACCCACCAGGCGCCCGCGTTCCGCGGCGAACCCGACCGCCTCGGCCAGGGTCAGCGAACCGGCGACACACGCCGCCGCGATCTCGCCCACGCTGTGCCCGGCGACCGCGTCGGCGGACACTCCCCACTCCGCCAGCTGCCGGGCCAGGCCCACCCCGAACGCGACGAGCAGCGGCTGGGCCACCTCCGTCCTGGCCAACTCCCCTGCGTCGGTACGGGGATCGAGGCACCACTCGGCGAGCGAGCGCCCGAGTACGGGCCCGGTGAGCGAGGAGGCCTCGTCCAGGACCTCCCGGAACACCGGAGCCGACCGGTACAGGGCACGCCCCTGGCCGGGGATCTGTGCCCCCTGGCCCGGCAGCAGGAACACCGTCCGCGGCCGTGACCGGGCGACCGTGAAGTCCGCCGTCCGGGCGGCGTCGAGGCGGTCCACGAGGTCACCGTCGGCGACGACGGCGAGCCGGTGGGGGCCGTCGTCGCGGCCGGTGTTGACGGCGACGCAGACGTCCGCCTCGTCGAGGTCCCGACGCGCCCTCAGGTAGGTGGCCAGCTCGGCGGCGGCCTCCCGCAGGGCGTCGGCGTCGCGGGCCGACAACGTCAGCAGACGAGGACCGTCGGCGGCGGGATCCGCCGGGGCCGTCCGGGCGGGCGCCTCCTCCAGGACGGCGTGCGCGTTGGTGCCGCCGAAGCCGAAGGCGTTGACGCCCGCGATCAGGGGCCCGGGGGCAGCCCATTCCCGCCGCTCGGCGACGAGCCGGAAGCCGGGAGCGACACGTTCCAGGTAGGGCGCCGCCGGGGTGGTGTGCGGGGAGGGCGGGAGCTGGCGGTGCTGGAGCGCCAGGACCACCTTGACCAGGCCCGGCATGCCGGCGGCGTTGAGCAGGTGTCCGACGTTCGCCTTGACCGAGCCGAGCAGGCGCGGGAACCCGTCCGTGCGGGGCGGGAAGGCGTGCCCGAGTGACTGCGCCTCTACGGGGTCGCCGACCGGAGTGCCGGTTCCGTGCGCCTCGACGTACGACACCGCTTCGGGGTCGATGCCGCACTCGCCGTACGCCTGGCCGATGACCTGGCGCTGGGTGCGCGGGTTGGGGGCGAGCAGGCTCAGCGAACGGCCGTCGTTGTTGACGGCGGTGCCGCGGACGAGGGCGAGGACCGGATCGCCGTCGCGCACCGCGTCGTCCAGGCGGGCGAGGACGAGGGCCGCTCCGCCCTCGCCGGGCACGATGCCGTCGGCGGCTTCACCGAAGGGGCGGCTGCGGCCCGTCGGGGACAGCGCGCCCGCGCGTGCGAGCAGCCGGTGGCCGGTCGGGGTGAGAGCGAGCTGGACGCCGCCGACCACGGCGACATCGCACTCGCCGCTCTGGAGGCTGCGCCGGGCGAGGTGGAGCGCGACGAGCGCCGACGAGCAGGCGGTGTCCACCGCGAGGGCGGGGCCGTCGAGGTCGAGTGCCTGGGAGAGGCGGGCGGCGATCAGGTTGGGCAGGTTGCCGGTGAGGGCGCCGGGGTGGGCGGCCAGGTCGCCGTCCGTGGCCGCGGCCAGGATCTCGCGGTATCCGCTGTCCCCGACGGCGGCGAACACGCCGATCCTGCGGCCGGTCCGCCGCACCCCCGCATAGCCGGCGCGCTCCAGGGCCTCGTGGGCCAGCTCCAGGAAGATCCGGGCCTGCGGGTCGGTCGCGCGGGCCTCCTCGTCGTCCATGCCGAAGAAGGCGGCGTCGAAGAGCGCGGGATCGGGGAGGAAGGACCCGACGAGGCCGGAAGCACCCGGCGCGTGCTGCCAACCCTCCCAGCCCTTCCAGCCCTCCCAGCCCGCCCAGTCCTCCCCGCGGCCCTCCGGCACAGCTGTCACCGTGTCACGCCCGGAGACGAGAAGCTCCCAGAACGCCTCGGGCGTCTCCGCCCCCGGGAACCGGCAGGCCATGCCCAGGACCGCCACAGGCGGCTTCTCCGCGGCCTCACCGGATGACACCGGCACGGGCGGCCCGGCTGCCGTGCTCGACCGGGGACCCGACGCGCCGTCAGCCACCGTGGCGGCACCGGCGAGTTGGCTCATCACCTGCCCGGCCAGCGCGGTCACTGTGTCATGGTCACGCAGCACGCGCGGCTCGACCGTGACGGAGAAGGCGTCCTCGATCCCCGCGAGCACGGCCATCGCCTTCAGCGAGGAGCCCCCGAGAGCGAAGAACCGGTCGTCGGGGCCGATGTCCGCGGGCGCGAGGTCCAGGGTCCGCGCCCAGATCCCGCGGACCAGTTCCTCGACGTCACGCCGCGCACGCGGCACCGGCCACTGGGGACCGTGCTCCTGGGGACCGTGCTCCTTGGGACCGTGCTCCCTTGGGCCGTGCGCCTTGGGACCATGCTCCTTGGGCCCAGCCCGCCCGGCCTCGGTCCGCGCCGCCGCCAGCCGCGCCTCGACCGCCGCGTAACCGCCCACCTCGAACCGGACGCGCATCTCACCGCGCCGCAGCTTGCCGCTCGTCGTGCGGGGAAACGCCCCCGGCGGCAGGGGCAACACCCGTACGTCGTCGTGGCCCAGCGCCTCCCTGACCCGGGCCGCCGCGGCGTCGAGCACCGGAAGAGCCGTGGCCAGGGCGGGCCGCGCCCACTGCACGAAGACCACGACCCGGTCGCCCCCCGTGTCCGGATCGGTGGAGCCGATCGCCGCCACCGTCCCCGCGGGCAGTCCCGGCGTGCCGGCCACGGTCTCTTCCAGGTCGGGTGCGTGGAAGGTGTGGCCGCCGACGAAGACGACGTCCTTGTGCCGGCCGGTGACGCACAGCCGGCCCTCATTGAGGAAGCCGAGGTCGCCGGTGCGCAGTCGGCCCTCGCGGAACGCGGTCGCGCTCGCGTCGGGGCTGCGGTGGTAGCCGCGTGCCGTCTGAGGGCCGCGTACCTCGATGTGACCGACACACCGGTCGCCGAGCGGCTCGCCGGCCTCGTCGGTGATCCGGATCTCGCAGTCCGGGACGGGACGGCCCACGTCCATCAGTTCGACGGCGTCCGGGCCGGGTTCCGCCGGGACGGCCCGGCCACGGCCGAGCGCCTTCCGGTCCAGGCAGAGCGGCGCGGCGATCTCCCCGAGCGGGGGAACGGTCACGGCGAGCGTGGCCTCGGCCAGCCCGTACACGGGGAGCATGGCCCTGGCGTCCAGCCCCGCCGGACCCGCCTTGGCGGTGAACTCCCGCCATACGCGCGGTGCGATCGGCTCGGCGCCCACGAGCATCAGGCGTACGGAGCTCAGGTCCAGTGCGGCCCAGACGCTGTCCGGCACGCGCCGCACGGCCAGCGCCAGCGCGAAGTTCGCCGCCGACAGCAGGGTCGCCCGGTGCCGTGCCACCGCCTCGAGCCAGCGGGCCGGGCGCTTGGCGAAGGTGAGCGGTTCCAGCCGCACCTGCTTCAGGCGCGCCGCCATGGGGACGAGGTGGGTGCCTATCAGGCCCATGTCGTGGAAGTACGGCATCCAGGTCGCCACCACGTCCTCCGAGGTGACCGCCGTGGCGGTACGGATCTGCCGGAGGTTGGCGAGCACGGCCTCGTGGGTGAGTTCCACGCCCTTCGGGGCGCCGGTGCTGCCGGAGGAGAACTGGAGGAAGGCGAGGTCCCGCGGGTTCCGCCGGGGCAGCGAGCGCAAGGGGCGGCTCTCGCGCAGGGCACCCAGCCGCAGGGCGCGTACCGGGCCGGGCAGTTCGGCGAGCAGGGGTGCGGTGGAGTCGTCCACCACGACGGCGGGTCTGCCCAGGAACTCCCACACCGGTCCCACGCGACGCCCCTCCGGTGCGAGCGGCACCGGCACGAGTCCCGCCGCCAGGGCGCCCCAGAACATCGGCTGGAAGTCCTCGCCGAGATCCGCGAGGAGGGGCACGGGAGCACCGGGCTCCAGTCCCGCCGCGTGCAGGCCGCCCGCGACCCGCAGGGCGTCGTCGCGGAGTTCGGCGAAGGTGACGGTGTGTTCGCCGCCGTCTCCCCGGACGTGGACGACGACCTGACCGGGAGTCTCCTCAGCGGCGTTCAGCAGTACGTCGAGGAGCGTGACGGGGGTACGGCGCCCGGGAGTCGGCATGCGCTTCCTTCCTCGTCGCACGGGATCGGCCCCGTGGACGCGCCCTGCCGGAGTCCGGTACCGGGCATCGATGATCATTCACCTGTCCGACGACGAGTATCGCCGAACACTCACCCGGAGATCCGAACATTCATACGGCGAGGGGGCGGGGCGCGCGTATCGTTCGCCCGACGACCCGGCATCGGCTACCAGCGGCCGGGTGCGGTCCCCGTGACCGGCTCCGACGGCTTGCCGTCCACCCCGACCGGTACGTCACCGGCGAGCATCACCCGGTGCATGATCCGGGGGAAGTCGAGGTGGGCGTTGTCGCTGGGGGCGAGGTGGATGGTGGCACGGTTGTCCCAGAAGGCCACGCTGCCGGGCTCCCAGCGGAAGCGGACCGTGTACTCGGGGCGTACCGCCTGCTCCAGCAGCATGTCGAAGATCGCCCGGCTCTCGGCCCGCGAGAGGCCGGCGATCTGCTCGACGTAGTAGCCGTTGACGTAGAGCACCCGCTCCCCGGTCTCCGGATGCACGCGTACCAGCGGATGCAGCGAGGCGACCTGATGGTCCAGCAGATGGCGGACGTAGGCGTCGTCGCCGGGCCGCGGCTGGTAGCCCACGCCGAGGCGGTGCTCGGCCCGGAGCCCGGCCACGAACTCGCGCACCGGGCCGGAGAGTCCGGCGTACGCGGCCACCAGGTTCGACCAGGTGGTGTCGCCGCCGTACGGCGGTACCGTCTCGGCGCGCAGGATCGTCGCCGCGGGCGGGTCGATGCGGGCGCCGTGGTCGCAGTGCCAGCCGCGCAGCAGGGTGTGGCGGCGCCGCCGCAGCCACTCGTCGTGCTCCATGCCGAACTTCCCGCCCAGCTCCAGCCGGTCGGCGGTCGTCTCGATCTCGGGGAAGTCCGCCGGGGAGGCGCTCCCCCGCCTGCGCAGGACGACCGGTTCGCCGAACCGGCGCGCGAACGCCACATGTCCGGCGTGGTCCAGCCGCTGCCCTCGGAAGAACACCACCTTCCAGCGCAGCACCGCCGCCCGGATCGCGGCGACCACGCCGTCGTCGAGCTCCCCGGTCAGGTCGACGCCGGTGATCTCCGCCCCGATGTGCCCGGCGACCGGTTTTACCTCGATCCCCGCAGTCTCCTCCGTCCCGTCTGCCTGCTCCAGCCCGTCTGTCTGCTCCGTCCCGTCTGTCTGCTCCGTCCCGTCGGCCTGCTCCGTCCCGTCCGCAGGGGCCCTGTCCGTCGTCATGCGCGCTCCGTCGGTCGTCCGCTCCGGCTCCGGGTCCGAGCCGCTTCCGGGAAGATCGTGACAGTGTTCGGCGGGCGTGGCGACAGGGCCTCAACGCGCGGGCAGGCCCACGGCCGTGAGCACCCTGTCCGCCAGCTCGCCCACCGAGCTGCCGTCCGTGTCGACGCGGGCCAGGCCGTGCGCGTCCACGGCCTGTGTCATCAGCGTCTGAAAGCGCTCGGCACGGGCCAGGAACTTGTCCACCAGGTACCGCTCCCGGCCCGTCGCTTCCTCGTACCGCGCCGACGACCGCATGCGCTCCCGCAGCACGGCATCGTCGGCCGTGAGCCACACGGCCCGGGTGTGGGGCACGGACGTCAGCCCGGCCACGCGGTCGGGCCACAGCGCGGAGCCCTCCAGGACCAGGCCCGGGCCGGCTCCGGCCGCCCGCTCGGTGATCAGCTCCTGGATGCGCGGCCACAGCCGTGCGTAGTGGTCGAGCACCGACCTGATCAGTTCGTCGACGCCGAGGGTGGCGTAGTGCTCGGCGACGTGCGGCGGCGGTTCCCACTCCGCCGTCCGCCAGGGCCGCCCCGGGTGCCGGGCCAGCTTGTCCGTCGAGCGGCAGTCGAACCCGAGCCGCTCCGCGAGGGCCCGGGCCACGGTCGACTTGCCGGTGTGGGACGTTCCCCCGATGAGCACCACGCGCATGCCCTGCATGCGGTCGACCTTACTCACCCCGACTCACCTTCACCCGCTCACCCGGCTCACTCCACGGCGAACTCCCGGATCACCGTGTTCCGGAACACCGCCGTGCCGTCGATCGTGAACAGGGCGAGCCCGGTGTCGATCAGATAGGGAAAGACCTCCGACGAGTGCACGTACCGGCCGTCGTCCACGAACATCTCCACGGACGTACGGTCGACCAGGATGCGCAGCTTCACCGTGCGGGCGGACGGGTCGAAGGGGCTGTGGCTCTCCTGCCATCTGCCGGAGGCGTCGGGGTTGACGGTGGGTCGGCGGTTGAGGAAGGCGAAGTCGCGGTAGATCCCGGCGTCGACATGGCGGCCGCCGTCGGGAGAACGACGCAACTGCAGGCCGGCGCCCGTGAGTTGGTCCCAGGTGATCTCGCAGGTCACCTCGTAGGACGTGCCCCGGTAGTCGAGCACGCGGGTGCCGGTGACCTCCAGGTCGCCCAGGTTCACCGTGCGGGAGACGTGGTCGTCCAGCGCGGCGACCGGTCGTGAGGCGAGGTAGTACGTCCCGGAGGAGGCGCGCTTCAGGGTGATCTCCCGGACGATCGAGTCGGTGCCGTTGAAGCCGTCGCAGTCGATGGTGGGCGTGATGTGCGCGTAGTCCCAGTTGTTCAGCCAGCCCATCGCGTAGCGGACGGACAGGTCCACCGAGCCGTCGCTTCGGTGCTTCTCGAAGGTGACGGCCCCGTACCAGTCCCAGCCGTTGTCGAGCCACTGGGGGTCGGCGGCGTCGGCGGTGAACGCGCTGCCGTCGAAGGACCCCGTCCAGTACGCGTAGGTGTTGGGCAGCCCCGAGCCCTTCCCGTTGGCACTGACGCCCAGCACCCACTGCACGGTGCCGTCCTCGGCGGTGATGCGGAACAGGTCGGGGCACTCCAGCGTCCCGATCCCCTCCTTGACGAAGCCGCCCGCGTACGTCCACTTCTTGAGATCGGCGGAGTGGTAGAAGCCGACCTTGGTGCCCTCGGCGAGGGCCATCACCCAGCGGTCGCGGTCCTCGTCGCGGATCACCTTGGGGTCGCGGAAGTCGGCCCCCGCACGCGGACTGGGCAGGACGGGATCGGTGCCGTAGGGGGTGAAGGTGCGCCCGCCGTCGGTGGAGTAGTACAGGAACTGTTCCTGGTGGTCGGTGCCGCCGCCGGGCGACATGGTGGCGAGCACGATCACCGCCCCGGCCCCGAAGCCCGCGGTGTCGTGCGTGTCCACCACCGCCGAGCCCGACCAGACGTCGCCGTTGGGAGTCGTGTCCTTGGGTACGGCGATCCCGCGGTCCGTGAAGGACACCAGGTCGGTGCTGGTGGCCAGGCGCCAGGCAGTCCCTTCGACGCCGGTGAAGTAGTCCGCGTTGTACAGGTAGTAGTACCGGTACTCCCCGTCGATCCAGACCGGGCGCTGCGGGTCGTTCTTCCACTGGCCGGGGACCGTGAAGTGGTACGCGGCGCGGTAACTGGCGCAGGTGGCGGCGGCCTTTGTTTTCGAGGCGACCTTTGATTCCGCGGCGGCCTTTGGTTTCGAGGCGGCCCTTGATTCCGCGGCGGCCGGGCTCGCGGTGGGCAGCAGTGCGGTCGACGCGCCCGCCGCCGAACCGGCGAAGAGCGCTCTTCTGGACAATCCACGCATCACACATCGTTCCTCTCGTCGCCTCGCCGTCTCGTCGTCGAGGCTCAGAACGGCGACTCATGTGGCTCAGGACTGTGCGACCTAACTCGTTAAAGGTCAAGTCGTACGCGGCTCTTGACAGGCCCGTCACGCACTTCTCATCATCTGGGCATCAGTTTCGGCTAACACGAGTTAGGCCCACCCCGAATGACCGACTCGCATCTCACCCGCCGCACCCTGCTGCGGTACGGCGCCTACGGCGCGGGAGCCGCCGCGCTGGCCGGTACCGCCGCGAGCTGGGACCGGCTCACCGGAGCCGACATCCCGGGCCGCGACGACGGCTCGCTCGTCGTCGCCACCCTCGGCCCCGCCTACGGCCCGGAGGCCGTGCGCACGCTCACCGAGGGCTTCAAGAAGGTCCACCCCGACATCAAGCTCCGGATCAACGCCGTGCAGGCCGTCGACTGGTCGGACTTCTTCGCGAAGATCCTCACCCAGATCGCGGCGGGCACCGCCCCCGACCTCGTGTACGTCGCGACGGAAGGCGTCCAGCTGTTCGCGCAGCGCCTCGGGGTCCCGCTGGACGACTGGGTGAAGCGGGACGCCGAAGAGCTGCGCGAGTACTTCGCCGACGTCCACCCGTCGCTGGTGGAGTCGATGATGTACGAGGGGAGCCTCTACCAGCTGCCGGTCGAGTTCAACGCGGCCGACATCTACCTCAACACCCAGGTGCTGAAGCGGGCGGGCGCCGGCTTCCCGGCGGCCGACTGGACCCGCGACGACTTCACCGCGCTGCTGCGGGACATGAAGAAGTCCAGCGGCTCCCAGTTCACCCCGTACTTCTGGACGAACCGCCTGTGGGGCGGCGTGGTGCCGTGGCTGTTCGCCAACGACACCAACCTGCTCGCCGAGTCCAAGGCGCCGGGCGGCGCATGGCTGTGGGACTCCTTCTACCCGGCCGGGCAGCGGCAGGGGCGCGGCGGCGGTTTCCGCTGGACGACCCCGCAGGCCACCGACGCGCGCGTGGAGGAGGCGTACGACTATCTCGCCTCCCTCATCCAGGAGGGCCTGTGCACGCGCCCCGAGGGCGGCAACGGCCAGAACCTCATCGGTGTGTTCTCCACCGGCCGGGTCGGGGTCACTCCGGCGGGCGGTTTCTGGGCGGGCGGCCTGCACCTGGCGGGCATGAAGGCGAACGGCTTCGACGTGCAGTACTTCCCGCGCTGGCGCACCCAGCGCATGCAGTACGGCGCGGCCGGCTACGCGCTGCTGCGCACGTCGAAGAAGCAGGAGGAGGCCTGGGAGTTCATCAAGTACGCCGCCCGCAGGGACACCCTGATGCGGCTGTTCGAGACCAACCAGACCACCCCGGCGCGCCGCTCGATGCTGACCGCCGACCGCTACCGGGAGACCGGCCCGAACCACTGGCAGGTCTTCTACGACACCCTCGACAAGTTCCCCGACACCGGCCCGATCCCCGCGCCGCCGCAGGTCGCCGAGGTCGAGCAGGTACTGCTCAAGCACACCGGTACCGCCCTGGCCTCCCGGCGTGCGGTCGCCCCCGCGCTGCGGCGGATGCAGAGCGATCTGGAGAAGGCCATGGAGCGTGACGTATGACGAACACCCAGATCCCGGCCGTACGGCCGAAGCAGCCGACTCCGCCACCGGCTGTCGCGCCCCGGCCCTCCACCCGTGACCGTGGTACCCGGCTGCTGGCGACCCTCTTCCTGGCGCCCACGATCGTCGGCATCGTCGTCTTCACGGTCGTGCCGATCGTCGGCTCGGTGGTGCTGAGCCTCTTCCACTGGAACGTGATCGACGATCCGAGCTTCGCCGGGGCCGCCAACTACCGTGAGGTGTTCGGCGATTCGACCGTGCTGGTCTCCTTCCGCAACACGCTGGTGTTCATGGTGTTCGCGGTCGCGCTGCAACTGCTGATCGCCCTCGTGCTGGCGCTGGCCGTGAACGGGCGCATGCCGGTGTGGCTGCGGTCGGTGTTCCGCTCGGCGTTCTTCTTCCCGCTGGTGCTGTCCGCCGCGTCGATCTCGGTGGTGATGAAGTACCTGTTCAACCAGGACTTCGGGGTGGTGAACTGGCTGCTCGGCTTCGTCGGGATCGCTCCGGTGCCCTGGCTGACGTCGGAGAACGCGGCGATGACGACGGTCGTCCTGGTGTATGTCTGGCAGCAGTTCGGGTTCTCGTTCCTGCTGTTCGTCGGCGGTCTGAACAACATCCCCAAGGAGATCCACGAGGCCGCCTCGCTCGACGGCGCGACCGGGCTGCGCAAGCACCTCGCCATCACCCTGCCGCTGCTGTCGCCCACCCTGCTGGTCGCGTCCGTGGTCGGCATCATCAACGCCCTCCAGGTCTTCGAGCAGCCCTACGTCCTCACCAACGGCGGGCCCGGTGACGCCACCCGGACCGTGGTGATGGTCATCTACGAGAGCGCCTTCGAGCAGCTGCGCTTCGGTGAGGCCTCGGCGGTGGGCGTGCTGCTGTTCGTGCTGATCATGGCGGTCACCGCCCTTCAGTTCCGGCTCAGCCGGCGTTTCGTCCACTACCAGTGAGCCGGGTGAGTCCCTTGAGCCAAGCAACCCTGTCCCTGAGCCGTACGCGGCACTCGCTCGCGCCGTGGGCCCGGATCGCCGGGCTGACCGTGTGCGCGCTGCTGACCCTGGGCCCGGTCATCTGGACCGTCTCCACCTCGCTGCGCACCCCGGCCGAGGCCTTCGACCTGCCCCCGAAGATCATCCCGACGGACCCGTCCGCCGACGCCTACCGCGGGGTCTTCGGCCAGATCGACGTCTGGCTGCTCGCCCTGAACTCCACACTGGTGACCGCGCTGATCGCGGTGGGCCAGATGATCACCGCCGGGCTCGCCGGATACGCCTTCGCCCGCCTCGAATTCCGGTTCAAGAAGCCGCTGTTCGGGCTGGTCCTGGCGACCATGATGGTGCCGTTGCAGGTGACGATCGTGCCGGTGTTCCTGGTGCTGAAGTCGATGGGCCTGACCGACACCCTGCTCGCTCTGATCATCCCGGCCTTCCCGACCGCGTTCGGGACGTTCCTGATGCGCCAGTACTTCCTGGGCATGCCCAAGGACCTGGGCGAGGCGGCGATGCTGGACGGCTGCGGGCCCTGGCGGACCTTCCGGTCCGTGTACGCCCCGCTGGCCGCGCCGGGCCTCGCGATCGTCGGCGTGCTGGCCTTCAACTACCACTGGAACGAGTTCTTCCGCCCGCTGATCCTGGAGACCTCCGGCCAGAACTACACACTCCCCCTGGGCCTGGTCTCCCTCCAGGGCAACCTGGGCACCGGCTCCATCTCGGTGGTGCTCGCCGGTGTCGTCCTCTCCATGATCCCCGCCGTCGCCGTGTTCGTCGTCGGTCAGCGCCCTCTGCGTGAGGGCATCACGTCCGCAGGAGTCAACCGTTGAGCCTCGCCGCTCAGTCCACGGACCCGGGCGCCCCGCGCT
The DNA here is from genome assembly GCF_001513975.1 of Streptomyces curacoi. Taxonomy (GTDB): domain Bacteria; phylum Actinomycetota; class Actinomycetes; order Streptomycetales; family Streptomycetaceae; genus Streptomyces; species Streptomyces curacoi. The sequence continues at coordinate 27,659 of NZ_KQ947996.1, read as the reverse complement.
TCCGGGTCCGTCCCCCCGCCAACTGGATCAACGACCCGAACGGTCCGTTCCGTTGGCGGGGCCGCCATCACCTCTTCTACCAGCACAACCCCGACGCCCCGGTGCACGCGAACGTTCACTGGGGCCATGTCTCCAGCCACGACCTCGTCCACTGGGAGCACCATCCGATCGCGCTCGCCCCGACGCCCGGCGGCCCGGACGAGGCGGGCTGCTGGTCCGGCTGCGTGGTCGACGACGACGGCGTGCCGACGGCCGTGTACACGGGCGTCGACCGCCACCACACCGGCCTCGGCTCGATCTGCCTGGCGCGGGCGCTGATGCCGGAGGACGAGACGCTAACCGACTGGCGGCCGCTGCCCACCCCGGTGGTGGCGGGCCCGCCCGCCGACCTGGACGTGGTCATGTTCCGTGACCCGTTCGTGTTCAGCAGCGGTGGCCGGCGGTGGGCACTGGTGGGTGCGGGGCACGCCGACGGGACTCCGTCGGTGCTGCTGTACGACTGTGACGACCTGGCCGACTGGCGGTTCGCCGGGGTGCTGCTCGACGGCAACGACCCCGTGGCGATGGACGTGTTCGGCGACAAGGCGGTCGGCTGGGAGTGCCCGCAGCTGTTCTCGACGCCGGACGGCGAGTGGGCGCTGGTGGTGTCGCTGTGGGACGGAGACCCGTGCGCCACCGGCTATCTGACGGGCAGTCTCCAAACTTGCGTCGAAGGCGGCCTGCGCTTCGAGGCCCGCACCGGAGGACAGCTGGACCACGGCCGGGACTTCTACGCACCCGCCGTGCTCCAGGAGCCGGACCGGGCACTGATGTGGGGATGGTCCTGGGAGGCACGCGAACAGAGCGAGGTCGATCGCGCCGGATGGGCAGGTGTCCTGACCGCACCGAGGGTGGTGGACGTCCGTTCCGACGGCACCCTGCGGGTCGTACCGGCTCCGGAGCTCGAACTGCTGCGTGCGGCGGAGCCGTTCGCCACGTCACCGGGCGTTCGTACTGCGCTGCCGGAGGCGTACGACCTGACCGTCACCGCCTCCAGCCGCACCACCGTGAGCCTGCTGCGGTCCGCCTCGGGCGCGGAGCTGACGGTCGTGCTCGACCCGGACGCGGGCACGGTGACCCTCGACCGCGGTGCCTGGCCGCGGGCACGGCCCGACGGGGCGGCGCCGATCGTGGTGCGGGCACCGGCCGACGAGGTGCGGATCCTCGTCGACGGCTCGCTGCTGGAGCTGTTCGTCGGCGACCGGGCCACGGTCACCGAGCGGGTCTACCGGCGACCGGACGACGTACCCGAACTCGCCGTCACAGATCCCGGGGCCACGGTCACCGGCTGGGAGCTCGCCCCACCGACGCACGACTGATCACCGAGCACGCGAGGCGCCGCACCGTCGCGGGCGGCGTCCTGCCCGTGTCGATGGAGTCGAGGAGCAGCCGGGCGGCGGACTCGCCCATCGCCCGGTGCGGCAGCGCGACGGTGGTGAGGGGCGGCGTGAGGAACTCGGCCATGTGTTCCTGGTCGTCGTAGCCGACCACCGACAGCTCGCCGGGGACGGTGATGCCGAGCCGGGTCGCGGCGTGCAGGACGCCCGCCGCGACCCGGTCGTTGTAGCAGAAGATGCCGGTGGGGCGCCGGTCGGCGGGGGCCCCGTCGAGGACGCGCATCGCGCCCTCGTACCCTCCGGTGATCTCGCCTCCGGTGCGTACCACCCAGTCCTTGGGGACCGTGACGCCCTCGGCGCGCAGGGCGTCCCGGAAGCCGCGCAGGCGGTCGACGGAGGCGATGTCGTCCTGCCCGCCCACCATGGCGACCCTGTGGTGCCCCTGGTCCAGCAGCAGCCGGGCCGCCGTACGGCCTCCGGCGCGCTCGGCGGGGATCACGGCGGGCAGGGAGTCGTCCTCGGGCAGGCAGTTGGCGAGGACGGAGTGGGTGCGGTGCAGGCCCTCGGGGACGCGGACGCGGCGCAGCGACATGGCCGCGTAGATGATGCCGTCCACGCGCCGGTCGAGGAGTTCGGCTACGGCCGCGTCCTCCTTGGCGGGGTCGCCGCCGGAGTCGATGGTCAGGACGAGGTGCTCGCTCTCCCAGGCGGTCTCCATGGCGCCGCGCAGCAGCCGGCCGGCGAACGGCGAGGAGGCGATCTCGTCGGTGACCAGGCCGATCACGGCCGTACGGCGGCGGCGCAGACCGCGCGCGACGGGGTCGGGGCGGTAGCCGAGCTCGGCGGCGGCCCGGCGGATGCGTTCCTGGGTGGCGGGCGAGAGGTTGCCCTCGGCGCGGCCGTTGAAGACGAAGGAGACCGCCGTGTGCGACACGCCGGCGCGCCGGGCGACGTCCCGTGACGTGGGACGCGATCCCGTCGTCTGCTTGCCCTCGGTGCCGCCCATGCCGTCCGCTGCCTTCATCCCCACCCGTCCGGTTGATCGATCCTCACCCTATCCGTGACGCTGGGTGTACGGCACAGTCGAGGGAAGGTCCGACGGTGATCAGCATCCCGCTGCACACGCTCAACGACGGTACGACGCTCCCCGCCATCGGCCTGGGTACCTGGCCGCTGGACGACGCGCAGGCGGAGCAGGCGGTGGCGGACGCCCTGGCGCTGGGCTACCGCCTCGTCGACACGGCGACGAACTACCGCAACGAGACGGGGGTCGGCCGGGCCGTCGCCCGCAGCGGCGTCCCGCGCGAGGAGGTCGTGGTGACGACGAAGCTGCCCGGCCGGCACCACGGCTACGAGGAGACCCTCGCCTCCTTCGAGGAGTCCCGGCGCCGCCTCGGCGTCGAGTACGTCGACCTGTATCTGATCCACTGGCCGCTCCCCCGCGTCGGCAGGTACGTCGATTCCTGGCGGGCGATGATCAAGCTGCGCGAGGAAGGTCTCGTCCGGTCGATCGGCGTCTCCAACTTCACGCCCGAGCAGATCGAGCGGCTGGAGAAGGAGACCGGGGTCCTGCCCTCCGTCAACCAGATCGAGCTGCACCCGCTGTTCCCGCAGGAGGAGCTGCGCGCCTTCCACACGGCCAAGGGCATCCTGACCGAGAGCTGGAGCCCGCTGGGCCGCGGCACGGCCTTGCTGGACGATCCCCTGGTCCTCTCGATCGCCGAGGCGCACGGGGTGACGCCCGGCCAGGCCGTCCTGCGCTGGCACATCCAGCTCGGCGCCGTCCCCGTCCCGAAGTCGGCCGACCCCGGGCGACAGCGGGAGAACCTCGACGTCTTCGGCTTCGAACTCAGCCCCGTGCAGATGACGGCGCTCGCGGACCGCGCCCACAGGCGCATCGGCGGGGACCCCGAAGTGCACGAGGAGTTCTGAGCGCGCGTTGCCCCGCCCCGTCGCCGGGGTACTCGGGGCGCTCGGGAAGGAGGAGCTCGTGGGCGAGAAGGACCGGCTGCGGGACTACCACGGCAAGCGTGACTTCGGGCGGACCCGGGAGCCCGAGGGGCGGGCGGCGGGCTCCGGTGACGAGCCGCGGTTCGTGGTGCAGATCCATGACGCAAGCACCCTGCACTTCGACTTCCGGCTTCAGGTGGCCGACGTACTGAAGTCCTGGTCGGTGCCGAAGGGGCCGTCCGACGATCCCAGCGACAAGCGGCTCGCCATGCCCACCGAGGACCATCCGCTGGAGTACGAGGAGTTCGAGGGCGTGATCCCGAAGGGCGAGTACGGCGGCGGCACGGTCATCGTCTGGGATCACGGCACGTACGAGCCGCTGAGCCACGACCGCAAGGGGCGCCCCGTGGACTTCGACGAGTCCATCGAGCGCGGGCATGCCACGTTCCGGCTGAGGGGATCGAAGCTGCACGGCGAGTACGCCCTGACCCGGTTCCGCGGCGGGCAGGACGGCGACCGGGAGGCGTGGCTGCTGGTGAAGGCCGGCAAGGGGCGCTCGGGCGGGCACGGCACCCCGAACCCGTACCGCGCCCGTTCGGCGCTGACCGGCCGTACCCTCGCCCAGGTCGCCGCGGAGGACGACGAGGGCTGAACGGTGGCGGCCGGCCGAGGCCGGCCACGCTCGGCGACCGGCGGCACTTCGCCCGGCCCCAGCAGTCACCGAGTGGCCCCGTGACCAGAGGGGTGCTGCGTCATCCGCGGTATCCGGTGCTGCACCGTCGCGGATTCACCCGTTCGGCCCCCGACTGCCCTTCCCAGCCTCTATGTTCACGGCGACCGTCCGTTCGACCGCCCGCCGCTCTCCCGGCCCTGGAGGCTCCTCGTATGCGCCCAGCACTGCGTACCGCCGTCACCGGCGTGGTGGCCGCCGCCACCGTCCTCGTCTGCGGACCCGCCCAGGCGACTCCCCCGGGGCCGGGAGTCAGCGGCCGGGTCATCAGTCAGAGAACCGTCGGCGACACCGACTACATCCTCCGGGAGATCACCATCCCGCCCGGCCAGGCCACCGGCTGGCACTACCACGACGGCCCCCTGTACGCCTACATGCAGCAGGGCACGCTGAGCCACTACGACTCCAGCTGCGCCTCCGACGGCGTGTACCCGCCGGGCAGTTTCATCGAGGAGCCGGCCGGGCCGGGCAACGTCCACATAGGCCGCAACGAGGGGGACACGCCGATCGTCATCGACGTGCTCTATGTGCTGCCGCACGGCGCGCCGTTGTCGCAGGACGCGCCGAACCCCGGCTGCCCGTTCGAGTGATCAGCCCGGCGGCAGCGGCTGTTCGGCCCAGATCGTCTTGCCGCTGCCGGTCTGCCGGCTGCCCCAGCGCTGGGTGAGCTGGGCGACGAGCAGCAGTCCGCGGCCGCCCTCGTCATAGGCGTGGGCCCGGCGCAGATGCGGGGAGGTGGAACTGCCGTCGGAGACCTCGCAGATGAGGGTGCGGTCGCGGATCAGACGGAGCTGGATGGGCGGTGCGCCGTACCGGATGGCGTTGGTGACGAGTTCGCTGACGACGAGTTCGGTGACGAAGGAGGTCTCGTCCAGTCCCCACGCGGTCAGTTGCTCCGTGGCGGCCTGCCGGGTGGCGGCCACGTGCTCGGGGTCGGGGGTCACGTCCCAGGTGGCGATGCGGTCCGCGCCGAGGGCCCGGGTACGGGCCAGCAGCAGGGCCACGTCGTCGCTGGGGTCCTCCGGCAGGACGGCCTTCAGCACGGTGTCGCACAGGGCGTCGAGGGTCTCGGCGGGCGCGGTCAGCGCGCGGCACAGCTCGGCGGTGGCGTGGTCGATGTCGCGGTCGCGGTCCTGGATGAGGCCGTCGGTGTACAGCGCGACCAGTGAGCCCTCGGGCAGTTCCACCTCCACCGCCTCGAAGGGCAGCCCGCCGACGCCGAGCGGGGGGCCGGCGCTGATCTCGATGATCTGCGTGGTGCCGTCGGGCAGGACGACGGCCGGGGGCGGATGGCCGGCGGCGGCGAGGCCGAGGCGGCGGGTGACGGGGTCGTAGACGGAGTACAGGCAGGTGGCGCCCAGTTCGGCCACCTCGTTGGTGTCGTCCCCGGCGAGGTGGGTGACCAGGTCGTCGAGGTGGGTGAGGAGTTCGTCGGGCGGCAGGTCCACGTCGGCGAGGGTGCGTACGGCCGTGCACAGGCGGCCCATGGTGGCCGATGACGGGATGCCGTGTCCGACGACGTCGCCGACGACGAGGGCGACGCGGCCGCCGGACAGCGGGATCACGTCGAACCAGTCGCCGCCGATGCCGGCCTGCGATCCGGACGGCCGATAGCGGTGCGCGACCTCGACGGCCGCCTGTCCGGGCAGTCCCCGGGGCAGCAGGTTGTGCTGCAGGGCCAGTGCGGTGGTGCGTTCCCGGGCGAAGCGGCGGGCGTTGTCGATGCAGACGGCGGCCCGGCTGCCGAGTTCCTCGGCGAAGACGGCGTCGTCGGCGCCGTAGTCGTCCGGCTGTCCGATGCGCACGGCCACCGCGACGCCGAGCGTGGTGCCCCGGGCCCGCAGCGGCACGGCCATCATCGAGTGGGCGCCCACGCGGTGCCGCCGGCCGGCCGGAGCGCGGGCGTTGCGTTCCGCGACCCAGCGCATGAACGCGGGCTCGCCCGCCTGGCTGAGGATCACCCGGCCTTCCATGATCGCCCGTGCGGGCGGCGAGAACGCGGGGTAGAAGTCCACCTCGCCCAGGCGTACGGCCGCTTCCGGGGTGCCCTCGCTGCCGGAGCCGTGGGCGACGCGGCGCAGCGCGATTTCCGCACCGGGCAGGACCGGCGCCTCCTCCGCCCCGAGGACCCAGTCGAACAGGTCCACGCTGGCGAAGTCGGCGAACCGGGGCACCACGACCCCGATCAGCTCCTCGGTGGTGCGCACCACGTCCAGGGTGGTGCCGATGGTGGCCGCCGCCTCGTTGAGCAGGGCCAGCCGCTGCCTGGCCCAGTACTGTTCGGTGCTGTCGAACGCGGCGAGGGCCGTGCCGATCAGCCGGCCGGAGGAGTCGCGCACCGGCCACATGTCGGTGGTCCAGGCATGCTCCCGGTTCAGCGCCGGGGCACCCGTGTAGCTCTCGTAGCGCAGCGGCCTGCCCGTCTCGGCGACCTGGCGCAGGTGCCACAGAAAGCCCCGGCTGTGCTCGGCGTCCTCCACGGTCTCCGGGAAGGGCCGGCCGAGCAGTACCTCCTCGGGGACGCCCATCACCTGGCAGGCGGCGCCGTTCAGGCGCAGGTAGCGCTGCTCGGTGTCGAAGACGGACATCGACATCGAGGCCTGCTGGAAGGCCTGCTCGGCGAGTGTCGGCTCCGGGTCGCCGGGCTGCCGTGCGGTGACGACGTAGCCCGCGGGCGCGCCGTCCTCGCCCAGCACGGGGCTGGCCGTCAGATCGGCCGGGACCGCGGAGCCGTCACGGTGGCGGAGGACGACGGTGCCGTTCGGCGCGGCCCCGTCGGCGAGCGGCGGGTCCTCGGCGAGCAGCTCGCGCGCCGGCCGCCCCACGGCCTCCTCGGCCGTGCGGCCCGTCAGCCGCTGGGCGCCCTCGCTCCACCCCGTGACGACACCCTGGGCGTCGAGGACGATCGCGGCGGAGACGTGCTCCATGTGCTCCAGGATGGGTCCTGAGGGACACCGCATCAACCGCGCTGCCCGAGCGGATGCCCGGGCGTCACTTCCGCAGCGCGGCCAGGGCCCGGTCGGCGTGGGTGTTCATGCGCAGTTCGCTGCGGACGACCTCCAGGACCGTGCGGTCCTGCCCTATGACGAAGGTGACCCGTTTGGTGGGCGCCAGCGAGAAGCCCCGGGTCACGCCGAACCGCTCGCGGACCGTGCCGTCGGCGTCGGACAGCAGCGGCATGCCGAGCGTGTGCCGGTCGGCGAACTCCTGCTGGCGTTCGACCGCGTCGCCGCTGATGCCCACGGGCCGCGCGCCGACGGCGGCGAACTCGGCGGCGAGGTCGCGGAAGTGGCAGGCCTCCGCGGTGCAGCCGGGGGTGAGGGCGGCGGGGTAGAAGAAGAGCACCACCGGGCCCTCGGCGAGCAGCTCGGTGAGGTTGCGGGTGGTGCCGGTCTCGTCCGGCAGCGCGAAGTCCTCGACCTTGTCGCCGACCTCCACTCGGGTGCTCATGACCGGCCCTCCGCGTTCTTCGCGACGCCGCGGGCCCACAGCACGAGGGGGATCTGCAGCGGCAGCCGGCCGATGGCGGCGGCCTTCTGCGGGGTGGGGCGGTGCCGCCAGTCGACGGCCATCTTCACGTTCGCCGGGAACACGCCGACGAAGAAGGCGGCCGTGGCCAGCGCGGCGGCCTTGCGGGTGCGCGGCAGCGCCAGCCCGGCCGCCAGCGCGAGTTCGGCGACGCCACTGGCGTACGTCCATGCCCGGGGCGTCCCCGGCAGGGTGCGCGGCACGGTCTCGTCGAAGCGGCGTGGGGCGGCGAAGTGGGCTGCGCCCGCTGTGGCCAGCAGGCCGGCGAGCAGCAGGGGGGAGCGTTGGGACCGGGGCACGGATCCTCCTTGGATGACCTGCCGCCGGATGCTACCGGAGAGTAGGTCACGGCGGGTCGCCCGCCCTGTCCGTCACCGGTCTCGCGGGGCGCGGCGGTTGTGGGTTCCGGGCGTGTACCCGAAGGAGCGCCGGAAGACGTCGATGAAGGCGCTGGCGGAGGACCAGCCGCAGCGGTGGGCGACGGTGGTGACGGGTGTGTCCTCGGCGAGGAGCCGCAGCGCGTGGTAGAGGCGCGACTGGGTGCGCCACTGCGGGAAGGTCATGCCGAACTCGCTGCGGAAGAGCCGGCTGAGGGTGCGCTCGCCGGCTCCGGTCGCGGCGCCGAGGGCGGCGAGGGTGCGCGGGTCGGCGGGGTCGGCGTGGACCAGGGCGCAGACCGCGGCGAGCCGCGGGTCGGTGGGGGTGGGCAGGCGCAGGGGCTGCTGGGGTGAGGCGCGCAGCTGGTCGCGCAGGACGGCGAGCAGACGGCGGCGCTCAGGGCTGTCGTCGTCGGGCTCGCGGGTGTGGGCGAGGATCAGCTCGCGCAGCAGCGGGCCGACAGCGAGGACGGTGGGGGCGTCCAGGCCGAGCGGGTTGTCGTCGGCGGGCAGGCCGACCAGGTGGAGGTCCAGGTGGCCGTGGGCGCGGTGTGCGTGGACGGTGCCCGCGGGGACCCAGATGGCGCGGTTGCCGGGCGCGAACCAGGTACCGGCGTCGGTGGTGACGGCGAGGACGCCGGAGCCCGCGTAGACGATCTGGTGGTCGTCGTGCCGGTGCGCGTCGATGCGTTCCCCGGCGGCCAGGACCTGGGCGCGGGTCGGCGCGGTCCGGGTGTGGCGGATGTTCGGCACAGACAGGCAGATTATCGAAAGCGAGCCATGCCTGGCCCCCGCGACGATCCCAGGGTGTCCACGAAACGCAACAGAGCCATCACGCTGATGTCCCTGGGCCACGCCTGTGTCGACGTCTACCAGGGCGCCGTCGCGGCCCTCGTCCCGTACTTCGTCGCCGAGCGCGCCTACAGCCATGCCGCCGCCTCGGGCGTCGTGCTCGCCGCCTCTTTGCTGTCGTCGGTGGTGCAGCCGTTGTTCGGGGCGCTCACCGACCGGTGGGCGATGCCGTGGCTGCTGCCGCTGAGCGCGCTGACGGGCGGCGCCGGGGTCGCGTTGAGCGGGGTCATGGATTCCTACGCGCTGACGCTGGCGGTGGTGGCCGTGTCGGGGATCGGCGTTGCCGCCTACCACCCGGAGGCCGCCCGCGCGGCCCGCGACGCGGCGCACGGCAGCCATACGGCGATGGGCTGGTTCTCCCTCGGCGGCAACGTCGGCTTCGCCCTCGCCCCGCTGCTGGTGGCGGCGGTGGTCGCAACCGGCGGTCTCGGCGCCTCTCCCCTGCTGGTCGTCCCGGCCGTCGTGGGGGCGGCCCTGTGCGCGGCGGCGGTGCGTTCGGCCGGAGGGCGTGGCGCGGTGGCCGGCCAGGGGGTGGGCGCCGGCCCGGACGACTGGGCGTCCTTCCTGCGGCTGTCCGGCGCCATCGTGTGCCGGTCGGTCGTGTTCGTCGGGCTGAGCGCGTTCGTCTCGCTGTACATCAGGCAGCGGACCGGCGGCGACGACGTGGCGGGGACGGCCGCACTGTGTGTCCTCTATGCCGGCGGCGCGGTGGGCACGGTGGCCGGGGGCCGGCTCGCCGACCGGTACGGGCGCCTCGCCGTCGTACGCCACGCTTACGTGCTGACCGTGCTCGCGGTGGCCGGTGTGGTCCTGGTACCCGGGCCGGCGCTCTATCTGTTCGTCGCCCTGGCGTCGGCCGGCCTGTACGTCCCCTTCTCGCTGCACATCACCCTCGGCCAGGACTACCTGCCCGGGCGGACGGGGACGGCGAGCGGTGTGACGCTGGGGCTGACGGTGAGCGTCGGCGGTCTCGCCGCCCCGGTCATCGGGGCCCTGGCCGACGCCACCTCGCTGCGGACGGCGCTCGTCCCGCTCATCGTCCTGCCGGCGCTGGGCCGGCTGCTGCTGTGCGGGCTGCGCGAGCCCGCGCAGCCCGGACAGGGCGCCCCGACGCCCGGCTCGTCCGGTGGGCGCCCTCGCGCGAAGTCGGTGTGATCCGCGCGAGGGGACCCGTCAGGCGGTTGCGGCCGGTGCCGCCGCCCGCGGTTCGCTCTCCTCGTCGACGGCGTGGGCGAGGAAGTCGTCGACCATGCGGTGGAAGAGGGTGGCCAGCTGAGACAGTTCCTCGGGGGTCCAGTCGGCCAGGGCGAGCTGCATGCCACGGGCGCCGGCGTCACGGACGCGGGCGATGGCCTCCCGGCCGGTGTCGGTGAGTTCGATGCGCTGGGCGCGGCGGTCCCGGGGGTCGGGGACGCGGGTGACATAGCCGGTCTTCTGCAGCTGCTGGACCGTGCGCGTGACGTGCGAGGCCTCCACCCCCAGCCGGTTGGCCAGCTCCCCGGGCCGCAGCGGCTCCGAGTCGGCGACCTGGCGCAGCAGCGCCACGGCGGCCCGGTCCAGCGGCACACCGGCCAGCGCCATGAGCCGGTCGTGCTGCCGGGCGCGCGTGCTCAGGTAGGTGACGCGGGTGAGCGCGCGCTCGATCTCGACCACTTCCGGGGACGCGGGAGTGTCGGGGAGTTCGCGGAGCGTGGGTGGTGTGGGCATGCGGCCACTTTACCATCTCGTTGCGTAAGTCAATTAATTTGCGCCTCCCTGATTCCCCTCGCCTCCTGCCAGCTCGCGCTGGACGCGATCGCCTGCCGCCACCGCCGGACCGCCTTGGGCGGCATGCCCACCGCGAGGACACCGGTCACGCGGTCGCCGCTGCCGTAGGCGGCGACGAACCGTCGTTCCGCCGGATCGCCGTCCACCACGGCGACCTCGTCGTGGCCGCGCGGGTGGCCGGGTACGCCTGGATCTTCATGTCGTACTGGTCGGACCAGAAGTAGGGCACCGGCGCGAACGGCCTGCGCGCGCCCCGGTGGAGCAGATTGCGGGCCGCGGCCATGCCCTGCTCGGCGGCGTTGGTGCGGTGCTCGATCCGCATCGGCACCCCGAACAGGGGGTTGTACCAGCGGGCGACGTCTCCGGCGGCGTACACGTTCCGCGCGGCCTGGCAGTACGCGTCGCACACCACGCCGTCGCCGACGCCGAGCCCGCTGCCGTCGAGCCAGTCGGTGTTGGGCAGCGAGCCGACCGCGACCAACACCTCGTCGCCCGCGACGAGTTGGCCGTCGGCAAGCCGCACACCGTCACCGGTCACCTCGGTCACGATGGCCCCGCAGCGCAGGTCCACGCCCCGTTCCAGGCGGGCGCGCGTCAGCAGCTCGCCGACCTCGGTGCCGACGGCGTGGGCCAGCGGCACCGGGGCGGGTTCGAGGAGCGTCACCGCGCAGCCCAGCCGCCACGCGACGGCGGCCACCTCCGCCCCGAGGAACCCGGCGCCGACCACGACCAGCCGCCGGCTCTCCTCGGCTGTGGGGGGATCGGCCTCGATGAGCACAGGCAAACAGAGAGGGCTGACGACTCCCGGTCAGTTTCCTGACAGGAGACTGACGTGCTCCAGATCACACCGCTTCACTCGGCTGCCGGACGTCAGGAGCCGATGTCGGGCCGGCCCAGCCAGTAGCCGAAGCCGCGGCGGGTGTGGATCAGCGCCGGGGCGTCCCGGTCCACCTTGCGGCGCAGGCGGGAGACGAGTTGCTCGATCGCGTTGTCGCCGCGGTGCTCGCCCCAGATGTGGCGGCCGATCTGCTCCTTGGACAGCACCCGGTGCGCGTTGACCAGGAGATGGCGCAGCAGCCGGTACTCCGCGGGCGTGAGATCGAGCGCCCGCGTCCCGCGCCGCGCCCGGCACACGGTGTCGTCCAGCACGAGGTCGCCGAGGTGCAGGGGATTGCCCCGGGGCGGGCCGGGACGGGCGCCGCGCAGCAGCACCTGGATCCGGGCGAGGACTTCGGCCACCCGGAACGGCTTGGTGACGTAGTCCCGCTCCCCCGGGCCGAGTTCGGGCACGAGCCGGTCCAGGGAGGTGCATTCGGTGAGGAGGAGGACGGGCGGGCGATACGGGAGCCCTGGGCGGCGCTCGCGGTCGAAATTCCCCGTGTCCGGCACGTCGGCGTCGAAGACGACCAGGTCGAAGCGCCGCTTCGCGATCCCCGCCAGCGCCTCGGCGCCGGTCGCGCTGAGGCTGATCCGGTAGCCGGCCGGCTCCAGGGTGGTCGAGAGCAGTTCGGCGAGGTCGGGCTCGTGGGCGACGATCAGTACGTGCTGGCCGGCGCCGCGCGCGAGGGCGGGCCTCGTCCCGGCGGTGCCGTCCGTGGGTGAGGCGGTCTGCCGAGGGCTCATAACCCGCCCCGTCCGGTGCCGCGGCGGCCCTGCCCGTCAGTCGCTGTCACGGTCGTACTCCTTGTGCGGGGCGTCAGCGGCCCGGTGTGACGGGCGCGAGCCACATGCCGACGACGGCGTCGGCGAGGCCCGTGGCGGCGTCGTCCCAGGTGGCCCGTGGGGTGGGGGTGTGCTCGGCGAGGGCGCGCTCACGCTCGGCGGCCACGTGGACGATCAGATGGCGGACCATCTCGGCGCGTTCGGCGCGGACTTCGGCCGGGAGGTCGGGCAGGCACCGGTTCAGGCCCTCGACGATCCTCTGGAGCGACGGTGAGGTGAGGGCCTCCTCGACCATGAGCTGGTGCAGCGCGGGATCGGAGACGACCTGCGCGCAGAACCGGGCGTACCAGGTGGGGCTGCCCAGCGCCGCGAGGTGTTCGAGCACCGGGCGGACCAGGCAGTCCACCCAGCCGCGTACGTCGTCGGGGTCCCGCAGGCCGGCGAGCAGTCGGGCGCGGTTCTCCTCGATACGTGTGGCGTGCTTGCGGACGATGGCGCGGACCAGGTCGGTCTTGGTGCCGAAGTGGTAGCCGACCGCGGTGTTGTTGCCCTGCCCCGCGGCCTCGCTGACCTGGCGGTTGGACACCGCGTGCACCCCGTGCTCGGCGAAGAGCCGCTCGGCCGCGGTCAGCAGCAGCGCTCGGGTCGTATTGACCTGTTCCTCCCGCAGGGTCCTGCCCGCCATGATCACCACCGCACCGGGACTTCACCTGAGCACCACGCCGGCCAGTCCCTCGGGCCGCCGTGACTTCGCATGCCTACAATCTAAGTCACCTGATTGAAAGTGTAGGGCGCGGGGTGGAGCGGGTGACGGTGCGGCAGGCCGGGCATGAGGTGGGGCTGCCGTGCCGGCGGTGAGGGCGGGGCCCGCTCCGCCTGGGGGAGGACCTCGGCCGCAGGACGTACTGCGTTGCGAGTACCGGCGATTGTCGGCAGACGCACGACGACGCGCCCCGGCTGTTCCCTGGAAGCTGAACCCAACCGCTCCGGAACCGGAAGAACACCGCCATGACCATCCGTGTACTGCTCGCCGACGACCAGGCCCTCCTGCGGGCCACCTTCCGGATCCTGATCGACTCCTGCGCGGACATGGAGGTGGTCGCCGAGGCCGCCGACGGCGCCGAGGCCGTCGACCTCGCCCGTACCCACCGCCCCGACCTGGTCCTCATGGACATCCGCATGCCCGGCACCGACGGGCTGGCCGCCACGTCGGCGATCTGTGCGGATCCGGAGCTCGCGGCGGTGCGCGTGCTGATCCTCACCACGTTCGAGATCGACGAGTACGTCGCGCAGGCGCTGCGGGCCGGGGCGAGCGGCTTCCTCGGCAAGGACGTCACCGCGGACGTGCTGCTGGACGGCATCCGGACCGTGGCCGCCGGTGAGTCCCTGCTCTCCCCCACCGCGACCCGCACGCTGATCACGCGGTTCCTGGCCTCGCCCGCCGAGAGCGCGCAGTCGGCGGCGCCCGAGGGCCTCGCCGCCCTCACCGCCCGGGAGCGGGAGGTCATGGCCTGGGTGGCCGAGGGCCACTCCAACGAGGAGATCGCCGAGAAGCTCTTCGTCAGCCCGCTGACCGTGCGCACCCACGTCCACCGGGCGATGACGAAGCTCGGCGCCCGCGACCGTGCCCAACTGGTCGTGATGGCCTATCAGTCGGGTCTGGTACGGGCCGTGCCGCCGGCCGGGGACGCCTGAGGCTGCGCCCGCCGTTCAGGGGAAAACGGCACTGGGAGCGCGTGGCCGGGGGCGGGGCCGTCGACAACTGACCCGTGAGCCTGCCGCTGATCCCTCCCATGCTCGCCACGCCCGGCACCCTGCCGCCCGCCGCGCAGGACGCGCGCTGGGCCTACGAGACCAAGCAGGACGGCCAGCGCGCGGTGATCTATCTGGAAGGGGACGGCAGCCTGCTGCTGCGCGCCCGTTCCGGCGAGGACATCACGGCCGCCTATCCCGAACTGGGGCCGCTGGGCGGCGCGCTCGGCACCACGCCCGCCGTCCTGGACGGGGAGATCCTCGCACTGGACGAAGAGGGCCGCGCCGACTTCCAGTTGCTGCAGTCCCGCATGGGCCTGGCGCACGCGCCCGCACGGGCCGCGCGGATGGCGGCGAGGACACCGGTCCACCTGGTGCTGTTCGACGTGATGCACCTGGCGGGCCGCTCCCTCGTCACGCTGCCCTACACCCGGCGCCGCGGCCGGCTGGAGGAGCTGGGCCTCGGCGGGCCGTACTGGTCGACGCCGGCCGCGCTGGTCGGGCATGGCGCCGAGGCCCTGCGGGCGACCCGCGAGCACGGTCTGGAGGGGCTGATCTGCAAGCGGCTGGACTCGGTGTACGAGCCCGGGGTGCGGTCCCGCGCCTGGATCAAGATCCGCAACATGCGCAGTGAGGACGTCATCGTCGGGGGCTGGCTGCCCGGCAAGGGACGGCTCACCGGCCTGCCGGGCGCGCTGCTCGTGGGGCAGTACGCGGGCGGGCGACTGCGGTACGTGGGCGGCGTGGGCACCGGCTGGAGCGAGGCCGAGCGGACCCGGCTGGCCGAGCTGCTGCGGGCCAGTGCGTCGGACGTGTGCCCCTTCACTCCCGCGCCCCGGGTGGCGGGCGCCCACTGGGTGCTGCCGCGGCTGGTCGGCGAGGTGCGCTACAGCGTCCGCACCAGGTCCGGGATGCTGCGCCAGCCGTCCTGGCTACGGCTCAGGCCCGACCTCACCCCGGAGGACGCGGCGGCCGACCTGCCGGACGAGAGTGTGTGACGGGGGTTCAGCCCGAAGGCGCCGGTCAAAGGCGCCGTTCACACGGGGGTCCCCGAGCCGGCGCCGCTCGACGAAGTCGGTCTCCAAGTGTTGCGCGGATCGTTACCGCCGGTACGCCCGTGGCTCTTGGCGCGGAAGTGAATTCCCGGGATCCTGAACTGCCTTATGCCTACCAGCCGTTGGGCTGCGCCCGGATCACGAGGAGGACGCAGTGGCGTCACAGACGTTCCGCACGCACCGCAGGAGATGGCTCACCGGCCTGGCCGGCGCCGCCGCTCTCGTCATCGCCTTCCCCAGCACCGCCTTCGCGGCCCCGCCCGCGGCGCTGCCCGCGAACGCCGACGCGGCCGAGAAGACGTACCAGCCGGCCTACGACTACGACACCGACGGCTGCTACCCCACTCCCGCCATCGGCCCCGACGGCACCGTCAACGGCGGTCTCAGCCCGACGGGTTCGCTCAGCGGGGACTGCCGTGACGCGTCGGACCTCGACAACACCAACGGCTACTCGCGCTACAAGTGCAACAACGGCTGGTGCGCCTACATGTACGGCCTGTACTTCGAGAAGGACCAGGCCGTGTCGGGCAGCAGCATCGGCGGGCACCGGCACGACTGGGAGCACGTCGTGGTGTGGGTGCAGAACAACGCGGTGCGGTACGTCTCGACGTCCAACCACGGCTCGTTCACGATCAGCGCCGCGTCCTCGGTGCGCTTCTACGGCACCCACGCGAAGATCGTGTACCACAAGGACGGCATCAGCACGCACTGCTTCCGGCTGGCCAACTCGAACGACGAGCCGCCGGAGAACCACAAGGGCACCTGGCAGTACCCGCCGCTGGTCGGCTGGAACGGCTACCCGTCGGGCGTGCGCGACAAGCTGGTCGCGTACAACTTCGGCAGCGCCAACTTCGGCCTGAAGGACGCCAGCTTCGCCAACCATCTCGCGTCGGCGAAGCCGTCCGGCATCGCGTTCGACCCGTACGCCTGATCGGGCGGTCCAGGTCGGGCTCGGGACGTAGGTCCGTGGCCCCGCCACGCTTCCCTCCCGAGCCCGATCCGCGGCCGTGAGCCGGTGTCTAGCGTGACCGGCATGAACACGACCGACACAAGCGGGCAGTTGGAAGAAGCCCTGGAACGTCTCCACGCGTCCGGCCCGGAACGAGGGGGCTGGCTGTCCAACCACGCCCCCATGGTCGTGGAGGCGCTCGCCGCGCACGGCCACGCGGGGGCGGTCCACCGGTGGGTGGACCTCTACCGGAGCAAGCTGGAGGACTTCCCCGACCGCGTCGCCCCGGTCACGGACGACAACTGGGCTGCGGCACTGGGGGATCCGCGCCGGATCGCGGACTGGACCGACCACTTCTCCCGCTCGCTCGCCGAGCGGCCCTGGCGGAGCGTCCTCGCCGAATGGTGGCCGCGCCTGCTGCCCGGCATGTACGGCGGCGCCACCCACACGGTCATCCGGGCAGGCCACGCCGTACGCGCCCTCGAAGCACAGGAGAACGCCCCGCGGCTCACCGAACTCGCGCACGCACTGGGCTACTGGGCGGCGCGGCACCAGCCCGTGGCCGGCGTCGGCACCCTGCCGGGTGCGCCGACCGCCGGCGAGTCCCTGGACGCCGTACCCGCGATCGAGGCCGGGCACGTGGGATTCCGGAACCGCCTGTCCGCCGTACGCACACTGCCCGCGTGGGCGGACGACGTGACCGACCCGGACACGGCCCGAGAGCGCCTCACCGAACTCGTCCGTGCCACGACCCACCGCTACGCCACCCACGGCCACGGCGAGCCGACCATGCTCGTGCACGCGGCCACCGCCCCCAACGCCGTGCTGCGGACGCTGGATTCACTGCCGCGCGAGCTGTGGGCGCCTAGCCTGCACGCGGCGTGGACGGCGTCCGCGGCGGTCACCGCGATGTACACCCCCGCCGAGCCGGTCGCCTGCGCGCCGCCCGCCCGCCTCACCCCGGAGGAGGTCCTGGAGCGGGCCCTCGCCCACGGCGACGAGCACGTCATCAAACTCGCCGACACGGCCCTGGACGTCGGCGACGAACCCGCCCTCGCGGCCGCGCTGCGGGCGGTCGAGCTCAGCCCGCCTCTGGTCTGACATCCCCGTCGACGACGGCATCGCCCAAGGCCGTACGCCCGTACAGCACGTAGTGGCCCTGCCGCCGGGACACCAGCAGGCCCGCCTCGCGCAGCACCGAGAGGTGGGCCGACACGGTCGACGGGGCCAGGCCGTGCCGGCGGGCCAGAGTCGTGGTCGAGGAGGGGGCGGTCAGGTCGGCGAGGAGGGCGGCGCGGGGATCGCCGCCGGTGCGCTGCTCGGGGGCGCACTCCTGCCCGTGGTGGGGGTGCGCGGCACGTTCCTGGTCGGGGGGCTGCTCACGGCGGGGGCACTGGCGGTGCTGTCCTGGCCGGTGCGCGCGGGCGTCGGGGAGCGTGCGGGAATGGGGCGGTACCGTGCGGACGCGGGGGTGTGACGGACTATCGTGTCCGCATGTCCGTCCCTGAACTGATCCGTATCGTCTCCCGCGACTCGCCGATGGCACTCGCCCAAGTGGAGCGCGTCCGTGCCGAGTTGGCGGCCCTGCACCCCGGTGTGCGCACCGAGGTCGTGCCCGTGAAGACGACCGGTGACAAGTGGATGGGCGACCTGTCCCAGGTGGAGGGCAAGGGGGCGTTCACCAAGGAGGTGGACGCCGCTCTGCTGGCGGGTGAGGCCGATCTCGCCGTGCACTGCGTCAAGGACATCCCCGCCGACCGGCCGCTGCCCGCGGGGACGACGTTCGCCGCGTTCCTCAAGCGCGACGACATCCGTGACGCCCTGGTGCATCCCGGCGGGCTCACGCTGGACGAGCTGCCGGCCGGGACCCGGATCGGCACCTCGTCGGTGCGCCGTGTCGCCCAACTCGCCGCCACCCACCCGCACCTTCAGTGCGTGCCGTTCCGCGGCAACGCCAACCGGCGGCTGGAGAAGCTGGCCGCCGGCGAGGCCGACGCGCTGCTGCTCGCGGTGTCCGGACTGGAGCGCATCGGGCGCGGTGACGTGATCAGCGAGGTCCTGTCCACCGAGACGATGATGCCGCCGATCGGCGCGGGCATCCTCGCGCTGCAGTGCCGGGAGGGCGACACCGAGCTCATCGACGCCGTCAGCGGGCTCGGCGACCCGGACACCCATCGCGAGGCCACCGCCGAGCGCATGTTCCTGCACGTCCTGCAGGGACACTGCAACAGCCCGATCGCCGGGTACGCGCGCGTGGACCGCGGTGGCGAACTCTCCCTGAGGGCGTGTGTGTTCACCCCGGACGGCAAGACGCGGCTGAACGCCCACGAGTGGGCCGGCCGGCTGGACCCGGCCACGCTCGGTACGTCGGTCGCCGTGGCGCTGCTGCGGCAGGGGGCCCGCGAGATCATCGACGGCATCCCGCACTGAGGCGGCCGGGTCGCTCGCGCGTCAGGCGGTGCCCTCTTCGGCCTGCTGCCGCAGGAAGTTGCTCACCTGGTGCGCGAGGCCGTCCCGCGGGGCCGCGGCGTGCCCGCCGGCGGAGCCCTCCTGCAGGCCGAGGCCTCCGGTCCACAGCCGGCGGCCGGTCCACTCCTCCTCGACCCGCAGCTGGATCTGGAGGTCGACCTGGCCCAGGCTCGCCTCCGGTCCGGCGGCGTAGAGCAGGGCCGTGGCCCTGCGCAGCGGGTAGACGTCGAAGCCCTCGATGAACTGCGAGTTGCGCCAGTCGATGAACGCCGCCTCGCCGTCGGGGCCGATCCGCACATCGAACTGGCCGTCCTCGAGGTGGATGCCGAGGTGCCGGTCGCCACGGTTCTCGACGGTGACGCGGACCCTGAAGTAGGTCAGCCCCTCGGCGGCGTCGTCGCGTCCGCGCGGCGGCTCGGCGGCTTCCAGACGGTGGACGCGGACACGCAGACCGGCATGCTCGTCGTACTCGTGCCAGTCCCCGACCACGTTCGGCTCGTACACAGTCCACCTCTCGACCTCAGAGAGCTGCTTCCTATCTGTGTGCTCCGTGCACTGTCAAATGAGCAGAATGCGCTGTGGCCAGCCGATTCGCCCCCTTGATCACCGATCAAGCTGTGGGCAGCAAGAATCCGCTTACTGGCCTGGCGGCCGTGTTCACACACGTGCCGCACATCACTTTCCGCGCCAAGATCAGCGAGCCAGCCGGCCCAGCAGCGAGGAGGCCGCGGTGATGCCGAGCGCGGCGGCCACGAGCAGGACGGCGAAATCGAGCGCGAGGTGGGCGGGGGTGCCGAGGAGGAGACCGCGCAGGGCGTCGACCTGGTAGCTGAGCGGGTTGGCCTTGCTGACGACCTGGAGCCAGCCGGGCATCACGGACAGCGGGTAGAGGGCGTTGGAGCCGAAGAACAGGGGCATCGTGATGGCCTGCCCGAAGCCCATCAGCCGGTCGCGGCTGAGGACGATGCCGGCGATGGTGATCGACAGACAGGAGAAGAACGCCGAGCCGAGGACGACGACCGCGGCGACGCCGAGCAGCTTCAGCGGGTTCCAGGTCAGCGCCACGCCCAGTACGGCGGCGATGACGATCACGACGACCGCCTGGACGAGCGACTTCACCCCGGCCGCGAACGCCTTGCCGGTGATCAGGGCCGCGCGCGGGGTCGGGGTGACCAGCAGTTTGTTGAGGATGCCGGCATCGCGCTCCCAGATGATCTGGATGCCGTAGAAGATGGCGACGAACATCGCGGACTGGGCGATGATGCCGGGGGCCAGATAGTCGATGTAGGGGACGCCGTCGCTGGGGATCGCCCGGAGCCGGGTGAAGGTCTGGCCGAAGATCAGCAGCCAGAGGGCGGGCTGGACGGCGCGGGTGTAGAGCTCGGTCCGGTCGTGGCGCAGCTTCTGCAGTTCCACGGCGCACATGGCGACGACACGGGTGGGCAGCAGCCGCCAGCCGGCGCGGGGTGCGGGCGGCCGCAGCAGCAGGCCGATGCCCTCGGGGCGGTCCCCGTCAGCCGACGCGGCGTGCTGTGCGGCGGGTGCTTCGGACATCACGGAAGTCTCCTGACTGCTCGTCGAGTCCGCTGCCGGCGATGTCCCGGAAGACGTCCTCCAGCGTGGGCAGCGGGTCGGTGTCGGGCGCCCCCGCGGCACGCCGGCGCGCGCCGAGCCCCTCCCTGAGCTCGGCCGGGGTGCCGAGGGCCCGGATGCGGCCGTGGTGCATGAGGCCGACCCGGTCGCAGTACTGGTCGGCCTCGTCCATGTAGTGGGTGGTGACCAGGACGGTCATGCCGGTGGCGGCGCGCACGGCGTTGATGTGCTCCCATACGCCGGTGCGGGCGATCGGGTCGAGGCCGATGGTCGGTTCGTCGAGGATCAGCAGCCGGGGTGCGCTGACCAGGGCCTGGGCGAGTTCCAGCCGGCGGACCATGCCGCCGGAGTAGGTGCCGGCGAGCCGGTCGGCGGCGTCGGCGAGGCCGACCGCGGCCAGGGCCTGCCCGACCCGTTCGGCGCGTTCGCGGCGGGGCACGTCGAAGACGCGGGCGAAGAGGGCGACGTTCTCGCGGCCGGTGAGGCCGGCGTCGGCGGACAGCTGCTGCGGGACGTAGCCGAGCAGACGCCTTACGGCCATCCGGTCGCGCGCGGCGTCGTGGCCGAAGACGCGGACCATTCCGGCGGGCACCGGCAGGAGGGTGGTCATGCAGCGGATCGCCGTGGTCTTTCCGGCGCCGTTGGGGCCGAGCAGCCCGAAGACCTCGCTCTCCCGGACCGTCAGGTCGAGTCCGTCCACCGCGCGGGTCTCACCGAAGGCATGGGCGAGCCCGGTGCAGGCCACGGCCTCGGCGCCGTCTCGGGTCACGGTCGCTCCACCTCCTCGTGCAGTGTGTCCGCCAGCCTGCGCAGGGCAGGGACCGCCGCGAGCAGCGTCTCCCGGTCCGCCTCGTCGAGGCGCGACACCTGGCGTCGTACGAGCTCGGCGCGCCGTCTGCGCCACTCGTTCAGCCGAGTCCCGGCCGCGGGGGTGGGCAGCAGCCGGGCGGCGCGCCGGTCGGCGGGGTTCGTCCGGCGGACCAGATAGCCCTGTCGGCCCAGCTGGTTGACCAGGGTCGAGACCGAGTTGCCCGCCAGGTGCAGCTCCTTGGCCGCGTCCGAGACGCCGATGCCGGGCCGCTCCACGACCAGGCGCAGCAGCTCCACCTCGGCTCCGCGCAGCCGCGGCCCGGGCGTCTGACGCCGCAGCCTGCGCCGGATCAGCCGCTGGATGGCGACGAGCGCGTCGGCCAGCTCTTCCGGGAAGGTCTCCTGGTCCATGCCGTCGAGATTAGCTCTGTAACAGAGGTAATGGAGCCGAAGGAGGGTCAAGGTCACCCCTCCTCCTGGCCGGACACACCGTCACCCCGCCGTAACACGTAGTCGCATTCACGAAATGTGTTTCGGATACCAGAGTGCCGGGAATGCCCTGTTATGTGCTTCGGACAGGAGGCACGTCCGTGGGAGCCGGCCCGCCGGGCCCCTGGGTGTCTCCTGAGGGTCCGAATCCGCGCCTCCCTCGGTGTCTGTCCAGCCAGCACCTGCTGAGGAGGTGCGCACCTATGAGTGCCGCCACCAGAACGAAGCAGCACCCGCACGACGACGCCCCCGACACCGCCGAGGCGTTCGACCGGCTCGTGGAACTGCCCGACGGGCCGGAACGCAAGGCGCTCAGGGACGACCTGGTTCAGGCCTGGTTGCCCATGGCCGAGCGGATCGCGGTCCGGTTCAAGGGCCGCGGCGAATCCCTGGAGGACCTGTACCAGGTGGCGGCCCTGGGACTGGTGAAGGCCGTGGACCACTACGACCCGGCTCGCGGCCACGCCTTCGAGGCGTACGCGGTGCCCACCATCACCGGCGAAATCAAGCGGCACTTCCGCGACCACATGTGGACGCTGCATGTGCCGCGCCGGGTCCAGGACCTGCGCAACCGGGTGCGGAGCTCCGCGAAGGAGCTGTCGCAGCAGACCCCCGGGCGGGCGCCCACCGTTGCCGAGATCGCCGAACACGCGCATCTGAGCGAGGGAGAGGTGCGCGCCGGCATGGAGGCCCTGGAGTGCTTCTCCGCGCTGTCGCTGGAGGCCGAGATGCCCGGCACCGACGGCTATGCGCTGGGGGACGCGATCGGCGGTCCGGATCCGGCGTACGACGTGGTCGTCGACCGGGTGGCCGTCAAGCCGTGCCTGCAGCGGCTTCCGGAGCGTGAGCGGACCATCCTCTATCTCCGCTTCTTCGGCGGCATGACCCAGAGCCGTATCGCACAGCAGCTCGGCATCTCCCAGATGCATGTCTCCCGGCTGCTGAGCGGATGCTTCGCCCAACTGCGCGAGGAGCTGCTCGCCGAGGCCCGGTGAACCCCGCAGGGGCGGGTCACTCCTGGGCCGAACCCGGAATCTGCGTCGGACCGTGACGCTCCAGGGCGTCTTCGAGTTCGACGCGGATTTCGGGCGGCATCTCGCCGTCCCGGCCCCAGCGGAGAATCAGTTCGGCGACCCGGCGGAGCTTGATGTTCGTGTGCTGGGAGACCTCCTTCAGCACCGCCCATCCCTGCTCCGGCGCCAGGCGGCCGAGTGCGACGATCATGCCGATCGCCTGGTCCACGACCGCGTGCGAGACGACGGCCTCTTTGAGCTGGTCGACCTGCTCTTCCAGCTCAAGGATCCGGTCGGCCTCGTCGGCCGGCTCGTTCGGTACCGGTGCCACGCCTCCATCCTCGTCTCTTTGCCGCTCGCGTGCCAGTGAAGCGGAAGGCCGGCCGTTGTCCGTCGTTTCGGCGCCACGCCGGGGGTACTCGACAGGCCCGGGAGCGGATCCGGTTGGACACTGGGAAAGGACCGGTGGCCGCCGGTGCGGGCGAGACCAGGACGCGACTGCCATGAACGACGACATGAGAACCCCCCGAGGCACGGCCGAGGTCGTGTCCACACACTCCGTGTTCGGCGCACCCTGCTGGGTGAGCCTGACCAGCCGCGACCTGGAGGCCACCCAGGACTTCTACTCGGCGGTGCTGGGCTGGCGCTGGCGGCCGGCCAAGCTGGGCGACCGCTTCCGGATCGCGCTGGCGCAGAGCGTGCCGGTCGCGGGGATCGGCGCGGTCGCCTCGATGTGGCAGATGGCCGTGGCCTGGACGCCCTACTTCGCCGTGCCCAGCGCGGACGAGGCGGTGGCCCGGGTGCAGGAGCGCGGCGGCACGGCCGCGGTCGGGCCGCTCTCCCTGCCGCCCGGACGGGCGGCGCTGCTCGCCGACCGGGACGGCGCGACGTTCGGCGTCTGGGAGGGTGAACTCATCTCGAACTGGGAGACCTGGCGGCGCGCCGCGCCGACCTTCATCCGCCTGCACACCCGAGACGCCTTCGACGCCGCCATGTTCTACGGCGAGGTCCTGGACTGGGCGTCGGAGCGGCCCGGCTGCTGCGAGGTCCGCTACGAGGGCGGCGAGGTCGTGCTGCGCAGCGGCGGAGCCATCGTGGCCCGCATCGAGTCCGGCGCGCTGGAGGCCGCCCCCGACCCGACGATCCGGCCGCACTGGCAGGTCCACTTCGCGGTCGCCGACGTGTCGGGCTGCGCGCGGGCGGCGGAACTGCACGGCGGCAGTGTCCTGTCGAAGGGGAGCGACGAGGCGGTCCTGCGGGATCCGGACGGCGCGCAGTTCACCGTGACCTCGCGCCACGAGCGGTAAGCCGCAGAGACGAGCGGTAGCCGGCCGGGGCGCGCGGTTCCCCGCGCCCCTTCAGGGCGTTGTACGGGAGGGCCGCGTCAGGAGCATCAGGCTGCGACGCTCGACCAGGACGCGGGTGCCCGGCTTGTGCTCCGACTCGTCCGAGGGGCCCTGCGGCTCGCCGGTGTCGACCAGGGTCGTCCAGCGTTCGCCGTAGGTGACGTCCGGCAGCTGGAACTCCACCGGCTCCCAGTAGCCGTTGAGCAGCAGCAGGAAGGAGTCGTCCACCACGGGCTGCCCGCACCAGTCGGGTTCGGCGATGGCGTCGCCGTTGAGGAAGACGGCAACGGAGTGCGCGTCGGAGCGCTGCCAGGCCTCGTCCGTCATCTCGCGCCCGTCGGGCAGCAGCCACACCAGGTCGGGCAGCGGCTGCTCCGGACGGGTCGCGGTCTCGCCCTGGAAGAAACGGCGGCGCCGCAGGACGGGGTGAGCAGCGCGCAGCCCGATGACGTACCGGGTGAAGTCGGCGAGCGCGCGCTGCTCGTCAGTGAGCCGCCAGTCGATCCAGGAGACCTCGTTGTCCTGGCAGTAGGCGTTGTTGTTGCCGCCCTGGGTGCGGCCGAGTTCGTCGCCGTGGCAGAGCATGGGGATGCCCTGGGAGAGCATCAGCGTGGCGATGAGGTTGCGCTGCTGGCGGGCGCGCAGCGCCAGGACGGCCGGGTCGCGGGTCTCGCCCTCGGCCCCGCAGTTCCAGGACCGGTTGTGGCTCTCGCCGTCCCGGTTGCCCTCGCCGTTGGCCTCGTTGTGCTTGTCGTTGTACGAGACGAGGTCGCGCAGGGTGAACCCGTCGTGGGCGGTGACGAAGTTGACGCTGGCGCGCGGCCGGCGCCGGCTGTGCGCGTACAGGTCGGAGGAGCCGGTGAGCCGGGAGGCGAACTCGCCGAGCGAGCCCGGCTCGCCGCGCCAGAAGTCCCGTACGGCGTCCCGGTACTTGCCGTTCCACTCCGACCACAGCGGCGGGAAGTTGCCCACCTGGTAGCCGCCCTCGCCGACGTCCCACGGCTCGGCGATCAGCTTGACCCTGCTGATCACCGGGTCCTGCTGGATCAGGTCGAAGAACGCCGAGAGCCGGTCCACCTCGTGGAACTGCCGGGCCAGGGTGGCCGCGAGGTCGAAGCGGAAGCCGTCGACGTGCATCTCGGTGACCCAGTAGCGCAGCGAGTCCATGATCAGCTGCAGCACGTACGGGTGGCGCATCAGCAGGCTGTTGCCGGTGCCGGTGGTGTCGTAGTAGTGCGCCCAGTCGCCGTCGACCAGGCGGTAGTACGAGGCGTTGTCGATGCCGCGGAAGGAGAGGGTCGGGCCGCGCTCGTTGCCCTCGGCGGTGTGGTTGTAGACCACGTCCAGGATCACTTCGAGGCCGGCCGCGTGCAGCGCCTTCACCATCGACTTGAACTCGTTCACCTGCTGACCGCGGGTGCCGTGGGCGGCGTAGCCGTTGTGGGGCGCGAAGAAGCCGATCGTGTTGTAGCCCCAGTAGTTGGACAGGCCCCGGCCCTGCAGCACGCCGTCCTGGACGTACTGGTGCACCGGCATCAGCTCGACGGCGGTCACCCCGAGGGACGTCAGGTGCTCGACGACCGCGGGGTGCGCGAGTCCGGCGTAGGTGCCGCGCAGTTCCGGCGGGACGTCGGGGTGGGTGCGGGTCATGCCCCGTACGTGCGCCTCGTAGATGACGGTGTCGGCGTACGGCCGCCGCAGCGGACGGTCGTCGCCCCAGTCGAAGTACGGGTCGGTCACCACGCCGAGCATGGTGTGCCCGGCGCTGTCGGCCGGGGACGGGGCGCCCGGGGTGCGCTCGAAGAGGGAGGCGTGGTTGTCCACCTGGCCGTCCACCGCCCGGCTGTACGGGTCCAGCAGCAGCTTCGCCGGATTGCACCGGTGGCCGAGGTCCGGGTCCCAGGGGCCGTGGACCCGGTAGCCGTAGCGCTGTCCGGGGCCGACGCCGGGCAGGTAGCCGTGCCACACGAAGCCGTCCACCTCGGTCAGCGGAACGGCCGTGTGCCGGCCCTTGTCGTCGACGAGGACCAGCTCGACGCGTTCGGCGACCTCGCTGAACAGGGCGAAGTTGGTGCCCTGTCCGTCGAAGGCGGCTCCCAGCGGGTAGGGGTGCCCGCTCCACGCGGACACCCCAGTGCGGCTCCGTCGCGGGGTCACCGGGCCTCCTCCAGGACGCCGTCCCGGATGCCGGCCGCGTCGGCGATGGCCGTGACGGGCACCTCGCGGGGCACAGGGCGCGCCGCGCGCAGGCTGGGCGCGGGCGCCGCCGGCACGAGCGGGGCGCGTTCGCCGGCCCGGGCGCGCTGCGAGAACCAGATGACCTTGCTGCCGGTCTCGGTGGCGCAGCAGCCCCAGCCGTCGCTCATCGCGGCGAGGTGCTGCAGGCAGTCGCGCAGTTCGTGATCGGGGCGCAGGGCGCGGTCGTGGTCGCCGATGGCGGTGATGAGGTGCTGGCCGTTCCACCACATCTCGATCGATGTGTTCTTGTCCGTCGCGTGCTCGTCGATGGCCCGCAGCAGCATCTCCGTACCGCGGCAGACGGGGTCCACAAGCGTCTCCAGGTCCCAGTACCGGAGGTGAGCGGCCAGAATGCGGCTGACCTGTCCCACCCGTTCGGGGCTGACTTCCACGTCGAGGTGGTAGTAGCAGGGCACTGCGGTCTTCACCGTCGTTACCTCCTCACCGCGAAAGCTCCCGCTCTCCTCGCCCCTGCGGGACGGGCCCCGAACACGGAGCGTGAGCATCGATCGCTTCTGAGTCACTCCAGGGTGTGTGCGGTAGTCCATTCGTGCAACACGAGACGACATCTGAGGTAGTTGAAGCTCCAACAGGACGCTGCGTCGTCGACCATGCACCATGTGTGAAGACCTCGATGCCCGTAACGGAACCCGTGCGTATGCGCGCACGGGTTCCGCCCGACGGTCGGGAGACGTGCCATCGAGCCCGGAAGGTGAACGGCCCCATGCTGCTACCGGCCAAAGCCGAAGTCGCCCGGCAACTGCGGCGATACCGGGCCTGGGAACGCGCCATGCTCGCGGCCCCGGCCGACC
Organism: Streptomyces curacoi; assembly: GCF_001513975.1. Lineage (GTDB taxonomy): Bacteria > Actinomycetota > Actinomycetes > Streptomycetales > Streptomycetaceae > Streptomyces > Streptomyces curacoi. Next base: position 891 of record NZ_KQ947996.1, on the reverse strand, counting down.
TCGCGGTGCGCTCCACCTTCGAGGACGCCGGCTACACGCTGTGCGTGCTGATGGGCAAGCGCTGTGCGCGCGAGGCGGCGGACGCCGCGGAGCGCTATCTGCGCAGCACCCTGGCCGCCTATCTCGGGGAGCAGGACGAACGGCCCCGCGCTACCGGCGTCACCGCGCGGCGGGGCCCGCCCAGAACACGGCGGTGGCGTTTCCTTGCGGGGAGGTAGACACCTTCCGGCGCAGCTTCGACCCCCGGCCGGGCTTCGTGCCCGGCCTCGAGCACGGCGGAGGTGAACCATGGGCAGGACCAAGACCAGGGCCGGGACCAAGGCCGCAGCCATCGGCCGCATCCCGGTACGGGATGTGCGGCCGGCCGTGGAATGCGGCAGGTATCCGGCGAAGGCGGTCGCGGGAGAGACCTTCGAGGTCACCGCCACCGTGTTCCGCGAGGGCCATGACGCCGTCGCCGCCAATGTCGTCCTGACGGATCCGGACGGCCGGCCCGGCCCGTGGACGCCGATGCATGAACTGGCCCCCGGCCTCGACCGCTGGGGCGCCAAGGTGACGCCGTCCGCGGTCGGGCGCTGGACGTTCCATGTGGAGGCCTGGAGCGACCCGGTGACCACCTGGCGCCGCACCGCCTCCATCAAGGTGCCGGCCGGCATCGACGTCGGACTGGTCCTGGAGCAGGGCGGCGAGCTGTACGAGCGTGCGGCGGCCGGGGTGCCCGACAAGGCGGGGCGGGCGACCGTGCTGGCCGCCGCGGAGGCGTTGCGGGACGACTCGCTGCCGCCCGAGTCACGGCTGGCGGCGGCGTTCGCGGCGAACGTGGACGCGGTGCTGGGGCGGTATCCGCTGCGGGATCTGGTCACCGCGTCGGATCCGCTGCCGCTGCTGGTG
>NZ_KQ947995.1 GCF_001513975.1 Streptomyces curacoi | reverse complement strand
CCTCTAAGTCCTCGGGGCCATAGCCGTGTGCACGCAACCAGTGCGGCATGTCGGCCATGATCCCAGGTCAAGGGTGGCTTCGCCCGCCCCACACGCTAATTGATCGACTGTCGTGGATCGCGGATGATTTCTCCGGCTCTCTGAAGGAAGCCGGCGTGGGCCAGCACCATCTCCTCCCTAGTCCGGTCAAAGCTGGACGAACGCGCGTTCACGCCCACAGAACCCGCACGCTGCATCTGCAACAAGGACCCCATCGCAGCCAACGACTTCCTCGTCACCCCGTAAGCCAAGTCGATTGCCTCACTTGGCCCCCAGAGCGCCAATTGACTGGTTTTATCCTGCAGTTCACGTATGCGCTCATGCAGCTCACGCCTTGTCGCCTCGTTAAGTTGACCCCCATTTCGCACCTCAGGCACAAACCCTGAAAGGACGTCATCGAGAGCAGCATAAGCCGCAAAGTAGGCAGCAAAGGACTGGTGCCGTTGGCTGCGCACCCACTGCCAGTGCTCCGCTGCCGCCTGCCCCTGCACCTGTGCTAGCGCCGCCTCAACTGCCTTACGCCCGCCGGCCTCCGCTCCTCGCTTAGCGTATCGACCAGCGATCACGGCCCCGATGACTGCAGCTGCGAAAGCGATAACACTCGCAATGAGCGTCCCCGTCACCTCACTCATGGCACCATCCTCACCCGAGCCTGCCATTGCCACAACGGCATGCCGTGCCCCGTGCGTCACCTTGCCGCACCCCACCAACAGCGAACCCATTAACCTCGACCCATGACGACACCCAGGACCGGTTTCCAACCCGGCGAGATCCTCACGCGTGATGAGATCCACCCAGTGCTCGGCGGCAGTGGCTACGCCGGAATCTGCCCCGCAGTAGAAAAGCAGAACGTCCTCATTTTCTCCGATAGCGAGGTTGGCAAGCGCTACGGATACCGCGACGGATGGCTCGCGGAGGACGATGACCTGGGCCCTGTATTCACCTACACGGGAACCGGGAAGCAAGACGATCAGGCCCTCAAGGGTGGAAACATCGCAATCCTGAAGCACGCCGAGATGGGTCGCACTCTGCATTTATTTATCGCAGTGGGCAAAGTTCCAGGAACAGACAAGAAGACACATAAATATATAGGGCAGTTCAAGGTTGATGAGCGTAAGCCGTACGAGACACGTGTAGCCACTGACGAACAACGTAAAGTGCGCAACGTTATTGTCTTCCGACTGCGCCCCATCGGTCCGTACATACGGACAGCCTCCGACACTCTTCAACTGGCATCCACACCCCGGTCTCTGTTCAGTCAGACCGCAGGCCGTTTCGCCCGCTCCGTTCGACGCCAGAGGCGCCAACTCCAGCCGCAAACCAACATCGATCATGTGGAAGCGACCCGCGATGACCTGGCGGATGCCTTCGAGGATCACAAGGTCGCTCAAGGAGAAACGATTGGCCAACTAGAGTTGGAGATGCGAAACACGGCAGATCGGCTCACGTGCGGCCTCTACAGCCAGACGAACAACACGGTGTATGAGCCCACGGGCAGCACGGCAAGTGAGTCGATTGCCCAGGCCATTACTCAACTGCTCCTAGCACGGCACTACCTGAGAGATCTCGAACCCGATCAACCCCTCCACCTCATGCTGCTCACACCAGCGCTTCCCCGCGAGGACCTCCGGGGCCTACTAATTGAACACGGGATTGGCATCGTGTACCGCACCGACAGCGGCGGCTTCGCTGAGTTCACGACGAGCAGCGCGCCTCCAGGCAGCGCCCCTCGGTCTTTCCGCTGTTTGGATTGCCCCGTATCCGCCGCGTAATGCGTCTTGCAGGAGGGGGTGCGCAGGGCATTTCCTGTGTATGGCCACTGGCTTGCGATCTGAGCGGGTGTGGAGGAACTCCTCGCCCTGGGCACCGTCCGAACGGCGCTCACGACGAAGAAAGAGCGTCGACGCTGGGCCACGTCGGCGCCGCGCTGGGGCAGCTCCCGCGCTTCAAGGGGCCGAAGGTGCCCGGTCGTTACGCGGACGTCCGTGCCGGCAGCCGCATCGCTCAGAGCTGTGCCGCTTGCTTCGTCACGAGCCATCCCTCCCCTGGGCACCGACACGCTCACGTCTTGTCGATTCTCCAAGCGATCATGCCCGTTGCGCCCCGCTCTCCCCGGACGTCGAGGCGGAGTTCCTTTTCCGCTGTGAGGCGTGTGAATACCAGGGACTGGTCGCAGGGGACTGGTTTCTTCGGGCCCGCGTCGGGCGGAGTGAACTCGATTACTGCGGCTCCGCTGCCGGCGCAGACCACGGTCAGTTTGTAGGTGGCACCTGGCGTGAGGCCGGGCTGGGTGTGTACGCCGTCGGATACGCGCTCCACGCCTGATGCGGCCGTCGAAGTGTCGTTGGTGGAGGTGGTGTTGAGTGCCGACTCGGCTTGGGCTGTGAGCTTCTTCTCGGGTTGGGTCTCCGCAATTTGGGGGGAGGCGGGGCGGTTGGAGTCGGGGGCGTGGGGCGATGTGCAGGCCGTCAGGAGGAGGACCGGTGCCGCGGCACCAGCCAGGAGTGATGCTCGCCAGGGCCTCATGGTGACGCCTCTTCTTCTTGGTCTCGGTCCACGTCTGCGGGGCGTCACAGTATCCGGATGTTCGGGTTCGGCTTCGGGAGCTTCTCGGGTCCCGTCTTCCTGGACCGGCTGCCGCGTGTGGCGAGCTCCCTGGAGGCAGCCGCCGTAAGCCGTTTGGGGCCCCTAGCCCCGGATGGCGGCGTCGATGAGCGCTGTGGGAGATATCGGATTAGCCTCCGAAATGAGCGCTAAGTGGATCTTTTGTTGGTGCGCTCTACTCGACTCAAGGAGGAGAAATGCGCAAGCTTCAGAAGGCCGCTGTTGCGGCCGCCGTGATCGGTAGCCTCAGCCTCATAGCCGCCGGCCCCGCCAACGCCCAGGGTGCGGTCGCCATGCACGGCGGTTGCAAGTCACATGACCTGAACGTGGACATCCTCGGCCAGGTCGGCCTGCTCAACGGTCTATTGGGCAATGCGCTCAATGGCGAAGGCAACGCAGGCGGACAAGTCACCGACTTCGGATCTGACTGTAACGGCCACGGCCACGGCCACGGGCACCACTGAGCAACACGAAATCGCATGAACGTAGCTCACCGCTCGCGGTAGCTCACCGAGATGGGCCTCGGCGCCCGGGTCACACGCCCGGCCGCCGGGGTCCTTTCGCTGTGCCTTCGCGGGATCTGCGGGGGGGGGGAGAGAGAGCAGACAACCTAAGTCGCAGGCGCCGTAGACCATCGGCCGACGACAGGGCGTGCGGCCTCCCTCCAGACTCGGCACTGGATGGAAGAGAAGAGCAACGGGAGAGTTGGCAGACATGCAGGCGGGGGACATGAGGGATACCAGGGATACTGGGGATTTTCTGAAGGAGGGCGGGCGTGCTCCGGTCGGTGGCGCCGTCGTCATCGCCGAGTCGGCCTGGGTTCTCGTGCTCTGCTGTGTCGGGGGTGGGGCCCTGATCGGGTGGCTTGTCACCCTTCTCGCGGACTGGCTCGTGACGCTGCCCTGGGCGCCGTTGCAGGGGCCGGCCGAGTTGCTGACCTCCCTTCCGGAACCTGGGCTGACCATGGGTGCCGTTGCGGCGGGTGCGCTGCTGGGGCTGCTCGTCGGGTTTGTCGCGGTGCATGAGTCGCTGGCGGTCAGGGTCTCCAGCGGTCAGGTGGTTCTCAGTGTCAGGGACGAGTCGCAGGAGTTCGGGCGCGATGAGGTCGCCCTGGTCGTGCGGGACGGCAAGCAGCTCGTGCCGCTCGGGCCGGACGGCATGGAGATCGCACGGGAGGATTGTGGGCTGCCCTGGCGGCGGCTTTCCGATGCCTTCGCCAGGCATGGTTACCGCTGGGCGGATGAGGATCCGCACCGGGAGGAGTTCAGGCGCTGGGTTCCCGGGATGCCCGGTCTGCCCGAGGCGGCGGACGCGCTGCTGAGGGCTCGTGCGGTGGCGCGGGAGAAGGAGGAGGACGCCGAGGACGTCCGGGAGCTGCGCAGGGAGCTGTGGAGGCTCGGGGTCGTCGTGCGTGACGAGAAGCAGCGGCAGTACTGGCGTATGCCTCGGTAGCCCCGGCGCGCCTCACCTTTGTGGAGCCGGACGGGGGACGGCCGATCGAGGCATTCCCCCGGAACCGCGTCGGCCCTGGCCTCGCCTGCCCTTCGGCCTTCCGTGGCTGAGAGGATTGCGCGGACCGTAGAGGAAGAGGGGGGTTGGGCATGGCCGTGCTCGTCTTGGTCGGCGTTCTGCTGATCGTCGTCGGAGGGTGTGTCTGTGTCGTGTGGGCGTCGCGGGGCGGGCCGCGCTGGGTGCGCGCGGTGGCCGCTGTGACCCTGGCGGCGGGCGAGTTGGTGCGGGCGGGGCGTTCCGGTCGGGGCTCGCGCTCGGGCTCGGGCTCGGACGACGACTGAATCGGACGACGACTGAATCGGATGACGACTGAGTCGGGCGATGTCTGAATCGGACGACGACTGAAGTCGTACGGCAGTCGACGGCGGGGCCGCGCCGAGAGGTCGTGGCGGCGCGGCCCGCGGGCAACCGCGTGGAGGGGGCGGTGGTGCCGGGGTCAGCCTGTCGGCTTTGTCGGTGGGCTCGCTGTCGCCGTTCCCTCGCCCTTCGCCAGAAGCCACTCGTGGTGGAGGGCGCCCAGCGGGATCTTCGTCTGGAAGAGGGGCGTGCCGAAGATGGTCAGCTGGAGCTGGAGTGAGCCGGTCAGGTCCACTCCGCCGTAGAGGGCGTAGGCGCCCGTGACCGAGCCGGTGCCGTCGGACGAGACCTCGGCGGCGGCGTTCGCGTGGGCGCGGATGTACGGGGCCAGGTCGGCGGTGACGCCCACCGTGCCGTAGAGGCCCACGGTGGCCTCGGCGCCCAGCGTGGCCTTGACGTCACCGGCGGCCCTGATGCCGGCCTTCAGGGGCTCGCCCTTCATGTCGGACTCGCTGACCGGGGTCCAGCCCTTGGCCCAGGAGAACGTGCCGCCCACGCGGAAGTCGCCCTTGAGGTCCTGCTCGACATCGACGGTGACGCGGCCGTCCGCGGTCACCTGGATATAGCAGGTCAGGTCCAGGTTGACGACGACGGGGATCGGGCCGACCTGGATCACCGGGTCGGCGTGCAGCCTCGCGAAGGGGATGCGGATCGGCTGTCCCTCGGTCGAGACGGCCGCGCGGCCCTTCAGGGACCACTGGGAGGCCCAGTCCCCGGACAGGCCCAGGAACGCGCCGCCGGGCGAGGCGCCCGTGCCGGAGCCGGAGCCGTCGTACGAGAACGCCACCTCGGGGGCGAGTTGGACGAAGCCGTCCACGGACGCCGACGCCGAGGCCGGGGCGCCCTGGGCCGTGGCCACCGCCGCGCCCACGTCGATACGCAGGCTGCCCAGCGGGAGTTCCGCGCCCTCGGGGCCGAAGTGGAGGCCGCCGGTCTTCGCCCAGGAGACCTTCACGCCCTTCACGAGCGGTTCCACGTCGACGGCCGCCGGGTCCACCGGGACCGTGCCCTCGGCCTTCCTCTCGCCGAGCACGGAGTTGAGCTTCGCCGGTTCCGTCTCGACGGTCGTACCGCCGTCCTCCGTGGCGCCCACGACCTCCGTCACCTCGGCCAGCACGCCGTCGGGGGCGCCTGGGGCCGGGGCGCTGGCGATGATGTCGCCCACGGCTACCGGGGGTTGGGCCGAGGGACTGGCCGGAGGAGTCGCCGGAGGACTGGTCGGCGAACTGGCCGAGGGGCTGGCGGTCGAGGGGCCGGCCGAGGGTTCGTCTGTCGGTTTCGGGGCCGGCGGTGACGATATGACCGCCCGTCCGCTCTTCCTGTCGTACGAGGCCACCTTGAGGGAGGTCTTCTTCGCCGTGCCTCCCTCGCCGCCGTCGGCCACGGCGGTGGGAGTGGCCGTACCGGACGGGGCCGGGACCACGGCGAGTTGCTCCTGCACCGCGGCGGCCACCGGGGTCTCGGCCGCCTTCGCGGCGGCCGATTCGGTGGTGGGCGCGGAGCTGGTGGAGCAGCCGGTGGTGAGCAGGGCCGCGATGACGGCTGCCGACAGTAAGGCATGCCTGTTGAGCTTGGGTCTGTGCACGTGTGTTCCTCGGGAGCGGTGTATGGGGGTGCGCTGCAGGAGGTGACGAGTGGGGAGCAGGGCTGCCGCGCTGCGGGACGGCGTGTCGGGGCATGCCGATACGGCCGTACGGCGCTCTGCGCGGACGGTGATTACTCCTCAGTAGTCATGCATGAGCATGCCAGGCACGCAGAGACAGCAGACGCTTTCTTTCCCGCGCGACTTCGGTGACGTGAGTCACACACAGGGCCTGGTAGTCACCCTGCGGGGACTGGGCGGGTGGAGTGCCCGCCCGGGCTCCGGTCAGTTCCCGCAGTCGTGTCCGGGGTCCTCGTGCGGTGGCCGGGGGGCGGGGGCAGGGGCGGGGGTAGGGGCGGGATGGGGGTCGGTCGTCTCCGTGGGGGTGGGGGCTTCCGGGGTTTCGGGGGCCTCCGGGGTCGCCGGCATCTCCGGGGTCTCCGGAGCCTCCGGGGCCTCCGGGGTCTCCACCACCGGGTCGGGGTGGCTCGGCGCCGGTTCATCGACGGCCGGTGCCTCGGCCTCCGGCTCATCCGCGGTCGGCGACTCAGGGGCAGCCACCGGCCCGTCCACAGCCGACGGCTCATCCGCAGCCACCGGCTCAGCGGCGACCACCGTCGCAGCGCCGACCGCCCCCACCGCCGTATCCGAACCAGCGACGTCGGCCGAAGACGCGTCGCCGGCCGAAGACGCGTCGCCGGCCGAAGACCCGACCCCGCCGTCCGCCCGGCCTTGCCTCTCCCGCCCGGCCTCGGAAGCCCCCGTCCCCGCCCCCGCCGGTCCGCCACCCCGCTCCCCCGGCACCCCGGCCCCTGCCGCAGGCCCCTCCGACGGTCGGGCAACCGGCGCTTCCGCCAAGGGCACCCGTGGCGGAGGCGGTGTCGGGGCGGGGTCGCCGGTGCCCAGGGCGAGCATCATGGCGAGGGCCGCGCCCGCGACCGTCGCCGACGCCGCGATCGCCGTAGGCACCTTCGCACCGGCCCCGCCGCCGGTCACCGCCTGGCGTGCCGCGGGCAGGAAGCCGCCGCCGTGACCGCCGGCCGCGGCGGCCGTGGCGGCGGCCGACCCCGCCGTGAGGGACAGCAGGAACTTGCCCGCGCCGCCGACGGTGAAGACCAGCAGGGCCGGGCCGACCAGGGCGGGCAGGCGGTCGTTGGCGCGCATGAGGACCGCGAGCCGGCCGCGGCAGTCGGCGCAGGCGTCGACATGGGCGAGCAGGCGTTCCGACTGGCGTGGCGTCGCGCTGCCGCGTACGTATGCCGGCATGCGCACCCAGTGGACCTCGCACGCGGGGTCGTCGGGTGCGCCGGTCTGGGAGCGCAGGAAGGCCTGGCGCATGCCCTCGCGGGCGCGGTGCAGGAGGACCGCGGTCGCGCCCTGCTTGGCGCCGATGCGCTGCCCGACCGTCTCCAGCGGCTGACCCTCCGCCTCCGCCAGCCACAGGGCCTGCACCCAGCGTTCGGGCAGTTGGCCCAGCACCCGCACCAACAGGTCCACGGAAGAGACCTGTTCGGCCGGGTCCGCCGTGCCCTCCCCGTGGCCGGGGGCCTCCGTGCGCTCGGCGGTCCGCGGGTCGTGCGGGGTTTCGCGCGCCTCGCCGACGGCAGTCGCCGCCAGGTGCCGCACCGTCGTCATCAGGTACGCCGGTACGTTCTCGATCTCGTGCCCCGCCGACAGCCGTCGCCAGACGCGGAAGTGCGCCTCGGCGACGAGGTCCTCGGCGGCCCAGGAGTTGTTGCGGGTGAGCGAGCGCGCGTAGGCGACCAGGCGCGGCTGCTGTTCCTCGTAGATGCGGGCGTACGAGGCGGTGGCGGACGCGGGCGGTGACGCCTGGGCGGGCACCTTGGGAGAACCGTCGGACATGGCGGGAACGCTCCAGTTGCCTGCTGGGCTGAAGGGCGCGGACGAGTTTGTCAGCGTAGATGACTAAAATCTCAACTAAATGGTTCGAGTGACTTGGATCACCAACGTGCGCTCCGGTTCGGCGTAATCAACAGGCCTGCCACTCGGTCGAGAAAGCGCACACACCCCGACACCGGAGAAGACCGACCATGCGCCTCACCCTGGACCAGCCCGTCCGTGCCCGCCTCGTCACCCCCGGCCACCCGGAGCTGCCGATACGCCCCACGCTGCGCTACTCGGCCGCCGAGCCCTTCGCCGTGCACGTCGTTTTCCCGCCCCATGTCTCGGCCGACGAGAAGGGCGTCACATGGACCTTCGCGCGCTCGCTGTTGGAGGAGGGGCTCGATACGGCGGCCGGGATCGGGGACGTACGCATCCGGCCGTGCGAGCGGTCCCGTACGGTCGTCGAGTTCCACGCGCCGCACGGCCTGGCCGTAGTCCGGTTCGGCACGGCCTCTCTTCGGCGCTTTGTGCTGCGTACGTACGCCGTCGTCGAGCCGGGGCGAGAGGATCTGGGGCCGGAGCTCGACCTCGGTCTGCTGTCCCTGCTCGACGGAGTCTGAGAGTCAGCGGCTCTCGGCGTCGCAGCCCGAGGCGTTCATCGGCGTCAGTACGCGCGTGCCCGTCTGCCGGTAGATCACCGAGCTGCGAAAGCTCACGACCTCCCGGCGGGCGCTGAAGCGGTCCATGAGGAAGGCGTGCAGGTGCTCGATGTCCGGGACGGCCACGTGGACGAGGAAGTCGTCGTCGCCGGAGACCACGAAGACCGAGACGACCTCGGGGAGTTGGGTGAGATAGCCCTCGAAGTCCTGGATCACCTCGCGGCTGAGGGGGCACAGACGGGCGAAGACCAGGGCCTGGAGCGAGCGGCCCAGCAGGCGTGGCTGTACGGCCGCGTGGTAGCCGGTGATCACGCCGCGGGCACGCAGGGCGCGGACCCTCTCCAGGCAGGTGGAGGGTGCGATGCCGACCCTGCGGGCGAGTTCGCGGTTGGTGAGCCGTGCATCGCGCTGGAGATGGGTGAGGATCGCCGAATCAGTGTCGTCCATGGCCGTCATTCTTCCCGGGGTGCCGAATTTCGTTCGGCCGGGCCGCCCAACTCCCGTATTCCCGCCTAGATTTCCCTCGTCCGCCGGACCGAAGGGAGCCCTCGCCCCATGACGACCGCCATGCCGACCACCCAGCCGAGCGCCACGCCTACCGACGAGCCGACCGCCAAGCCGAGCGCCACGCCGACCAACCAGCCGAGCGCCGTGTCGACGGCCGTGCCGGGCACCACACTGAGCACCGTGCCGACCGCCAAGCCGAGCGCCATGTCGACCACCGAGCCGAGCACCGTGCCGACCGCCGAGCCGAGCACCGTGCCGACCACCGAGCCGGCCACCCCCGCCGTCACCGACCGGCCCGTGAACCAGGCCGTCGACCACTACGACCGGTTTCTCGCCGAGCACTACACCTGGATGCTCGGCGGTGATCTCGACGCGCTCGCCGCCGCCCAGCGCGATCTGCTCGCGCAGTGGGGTGTGGTGCCCGGCTCGCAGGACGGGTCGCTCGCCGTGGACCTCGGGTGCGGCCCGGGGCACACGAGCCTCGCCCTGGCCGGTCTGGGCTACGACTCGGTCCTCGCGGTCGATCTGAGCGGGCCGCTGCTCAGCGAACTCGCCGCGCACGCCCGTGACATGCCGGCGGTGCGGCCGGTGCGGGCGGATGTGCGCACCGCTCTGCCGGAGCTGGTGCGGCCGGGGTCGGCGGGGGCCGTCGTCTGTCTGGGTGACACGCTGACCCATCTGCCGACCCGCGGTGATGTGGCCGCCCTCTTCGCCGATGTCACCGCCGCGCTCGCGCCGGGAGGGACGGCCGTGTTCGCCTACCGCGACCTGACGGTCCCGCTCACCGGCACCGACCGCTTCCTCCCGGTCCGGGCCACCGAGGACCGGATCATGACCTGCTTCCTGGAGTACCCGGACGACTACGACGACTACACGGTCGTCGTGCACGACCTCATCCACAGCCGGGACGGCGCCGGTGCCGGTGCCGACTGGCGCCTGAACACCCACAGTTACCGCAAGCTGCGGCTGTCCCACGCCTGGGTGCTGGCCCAACTGCGCACCGCCGGGCTGCGCGTCAGGCACGAGGAGAGCGGGCCCGGGGCCATGCGGACGGTCGTGCTGGAGCGGGCCTGCGAGCAGCCGCGCTGAGCACGACGGGAGCGGCGAAAGCCCAGGCCGGGAGATCTTTCCGGCCTGGGCTTTCGTATGTCCTGAGAGGTCAGGCGTCGTACCAGAAGACCCCGTTGAGGCCCTGCTGGGCGATGGTCTTGGTCATGACGTTGCCGTCCTGTGCGTAGCGCCGGTGCACGTCGGTGAGGAAGAAGTCGAAGGCGGCCACGGGCGTCGTGGCGTCGCAGGCCAGGTCACCGCGGATGCAGAAGCGGGCGACCGGGACGCCGGGGAACTCCCTGGGGCCGGGGCCGGTGGAGGTGAAGCCGAGGGCGCCCAGGCCCTTGGGAACCTTGGCCCACATGCCGGTGTCGGGCTGCTTCGGGTCGGCGTACAGCTTGCCGTCGACCAGCTCCCGCGGGATGGCGGTGCCGCCGTTCGCGATGGTCTCCAGGACCGCGTCGGCGGCCTGGGCGCCCTGGGAGTAGCCGACGATCGTCAGGCGTGCGGTCGGGTTCTCGCGGTGGGTGTTTTCGGCGGCGGTCAGGAGGTTCCGGTAGCCCTGGGCGACGCTGCTGTCGTAGCTCTGCGCGGTGAGGTCCGTCTGGTTCTGGCCGTTGAGCCAGGGGCCGGCGCTGGCCGGGTAGCAGACGGGCACGACCTCGGCGCCCGGCTCCAGGTGCTGGTTGGCGAAGCCGAACGTCCGGGTGCAGTCGGGCGCGGGCAGCGCGGAGCCGGTGCCGCCGATCTCGATGTAGTAGTGGCGGGGGGCGTCGTCGGCCTGGGCGACGGTGGGTGTGAGGGCGGCGGCGGCCGTCATCGCCGCCGTGAGGGCGACGGTTTTGGCGCGGCGCACGATGCGGTTGGTTGTCGACATGGGTGTCCCCCTGGGTCCGATGGTGCCTGTGACGCCGATGGCGTGCGGGCACGTGCTGGCTGGTGCTGTGGTCCGAGACGCTAGGGAGGAGCGATGAAATCGCCGTGAAAGCCCGTGCGGCGATGGCGCTCGGCGAGGTGGTGTTGCAGCCGGGCGTGGCGGAACTGGTAGACCGCGCCGGCCTGGCGCAGCACGCCGCGCTGGTAGGCGTCCTCCAGGAACGTGACCACGGCCCAGGGCAGGCGCCCGGTCAACGGCAGCCAGATCCGGGCGAGGACGAGCCACTGCCCCCAGGCGGTCAGGGTGAGGGCATGGCCGAGGGCGGCGCCGAGGCCGCTGATGACGCCGAGCAGGAGGCTGGCTTCGGAGGGCCAGGTGAGGGGGCCCAGTGGTCCCTGCAGGAGGTCGACCGCCGCTCCGCTGCCGCATCCGACCACGATCCCGAAGGTGGGGGCCCAGACGAGCAGTTGGGTGGCCACGGTGCGGCGGTTGGTGGTCAGGAGGGTGCGCGGGTTGACGGCGGAGTCCAGGTCGAGGGGGGTTTCGAGGAGGCCGAGGAGGCAGAAGGCCAGTCCGGTGCCGGCGCCGAAGACCAGGCCGTAGACGAGCCCGTCGACGAGGCCGATACGCAGCATGGTCGAGGGGTCGGTCCAGGCGTACGACTTCACCAGGCCGACCAGGAATCCGTACGCGAATCCGAACGTCGCGCCGCCGAGTGTGCCGATCACCAGGCGGGGGCCGGCCGTCCATACGGTGGCTCTGGGTCTGCCGCGGATCCGCAGACGTACGGCGGACGGCATGACGTGCTTGCCCTTGGCCGTGTACGTCAGCCAGTGCACGAGCCCGAATACGAGGCCGGCGAGGAGTCCGACGACCGCCCCGTCCACGAGGGAGCCCGTGAGCCTGCCGTAGAAGGCGGCGCTGACGGCGCCGTCGACGAGGCCGATGACGAGTCCCGCCACGAGGGCGGTGACGAGGGTGCGGGTGGAGCGGCGCAGTCCGTTGCCGAGGCGCCACCAGGCGAGGTCGGGGGTCTTGTGCCGGGTCAGGTGGTGGGCGAGGTAGCCGAGCCAGCGGCGGGCGCGGTCCGGGTCGCAGTCGCGCGGTCCGTCGTGGGGGCGGTGGCGGTAGACGGTGGGGAGGAAGTTGTCGAGGAGGTGGTCCTCCAGCTGCTCGGCGGTGCCGAAGCGTTCGGTGTCGAGGAGGTCGGCGGGGTCGTGGTCGGGGGTGTCGCTGTAGATGGTGCGGGCGAGCGACACCATCAGGGGGGTCGTCAGGACGGTGGCGAGCGGGAGGGTGGCGGGCGGGACCGTGGCGGGCGGGGGCGCGGCGGGCGGGGGCGCGGCGGGCGGAGGCGCGGCGGGCGGAGGCGGGGGCGCGGGCCCGTCCGACTGCGGCTGCTGCTGTCGCAGTGCCCTCAGTACGGGGTCCCACGCGCCCTCGGCGGGGTTCGCGGGGTCGGGCTTGCGGGTGGTGCGGGGCAGGTAGGCGGCCAGGTCGTCGAGGGTGAGGTCGGTGAGTTCGACCGCGGCGGCGGCGGTCAGTACGTCGGTCTCGGCGACGGCGGCGGCGTATTCGGCGGGGCGGCTGGTGAGCAGGAGGGGCAGGGTGGTGGCGTTGAGTGCCTCCAGCGCGGGACGGCGCAGGCCGTCGGCCATCTCGTCGAAGCCGTCCAGGACCGGGAGCACCCGGCCGGAGTCGACCAGTGCGGCGGCGAGGCTGGCCCTGCCGGGGCTCCGGGCGGCCGTACCGGGGTGATCGCGCATCAGCTGCTGGGTCAGCCAGTCGCGCAGGGTGAGGGTGGTGGGGTTCCAGGCACCGATGCTGAAGAGGACCGGGACGGGTTCCCCGGGGGTGCGCGTCCGCAGATGGTCGAGGACGAAGCGCAGGGTCAGGATCGTCTTCCCGGAGCCGGATCTGCCGAGGATCACGAGCCGTCCGGAGGGGATGTCCCGGTAGATCTTCGCGATGTGCTCCAGCCGCCCGCTCAGGTCCAGGGGGTCGTTCGCGGCTCCGGGTGGGAGGCGGCGGATGTTGGCCCAGTGGTCGACGAGGTTCTCGTCCGCCTCGCGCCAGCGGACGGGTAGCGGGTAGGGGTCCTGGATCTGCCGTTGCTCCTCCTCGCGCTGCCAGCGGGCGGCCACCGCCTTCGCGAGCTGTTCGGTCGCGTCCGCCAGGGCGTCATGGGCTGCCGGCGGCGGCTGCTCGGGAGCCGGGTCCTGTGGGCTCGGTCCCTCGGTGGTGGGCTCGCCCCGCCGGGCGCTGCCCTGGTTGCTCTGGCTGCCCTGGTTGCCCCGGTTGCTCTGGTTGCTTTGGTTGCTCTGGCTGCCCTGGTTGCCGGGAACGGCGGCCCGCGCCAACTCCTCACGGTCGTCGAGCTGCAGGGCGAGCGCGTCGGCCAGCTGCTGCACCGTGGTCATGCGCGGGTTGGAGCGCTTGCCGGTCTCCAGGCCGCGGATGGTGCTCACGCTGACGCCGGAACGCCGCTCCAGCTCCTCCTGGGTCATCCCCTCCCGGACGCGTAACCGCCGCAGGACCGTCCCGAACTCACTGGCCACAAGTCACGGCCCTTCCCCCTGAGTTGTCGCCTTTTCGCAGGTGAGGGACTTTAGCCCGGTCACCGGTCACATATGACCGGTTCAATGCCCTGTCCACGTTTCCTCCACGTCGGCCAGCTTCGAGGACATCGAGGTGATCGACCGGGACGCCGTGCGTCGCCCGGTCCGGAGAACGGGGAACCACCATGCCGACGACGACCGCACCCCAGGGACACCCGGGCGTCTACGCCCTCACCGCTCAGGAGCGCGAGGTGCTCCACGCCCTCGGCTGCGGCCTGGGGGACGCCGAGATCGCCGAAGCGCTCGCGCTGCCCGAGCATGCGGTGGCCGGACACCTGAGGCGGATCCTGCTGAAGCTCGGGCTGCCCGACCGGGCCGCCGCCATCGTGCACGCCTTCGACTGCGGTCTGGTCGTGCCGGGACAAGGACCGCGCAGGCAGGCCACACCATCGGCGCCCCCTGTCCAGGGGCGGACCGGCCCCTCCCCCGACGCGGGCCTCCGGGTCTGCGTGCTCGGCCCGTTGCGGGCCTGGCGCGGCGGGCAGCCCGTGGACGTCGGCCCGGTCCGGCAGCAGGCGGTGCTGGCGGCGTTGGCGCTGAGCCCGCACCGGTCGGTCAGCCGGCAGGAACTGCTCGACGGCGTCTGGGGGATGGAGTCGCCGGGCGGGAACGTCGTACCGGTCTATGTGTACCGGCTGCGCAAGGGCCTGCGTCTCGGTGAGTGCCCGGACTCGGTGATCAGGCGTGACCGGTACGGCTATCGGCTGGCGCCCGGCGCGGTCGAGGTGGACCTGACCCGCATGGAGGAGCTCGTCACCGCGGCCGGGGCCGCCGAGCGGGCCGGTGATCCGGCCGAGGCGGTGCGGCTGTGTGCCCGGGCGCTGGATCTGTTCCGGGGTGAGCCGCTGGCCGGACTGCCGGGGCCTTTGGCCGAGTTGGAGCGGGTGCGGCTGGTCGAGCGCAGGGCCGCCCTGGCCCAGCGCAAGGCGCAGTGGCAGCTGAGGCTCGGACGGGTCGCCGACGCGATCACCGACCTGTCCGCGCTGGCGCTGGAACAGCCCCTGAACGAACCGGTCGCCGCCCAGCTGATGCTCGCCCTGCACCGCGTCGGCCGGCGGGCCGAGGCACTGGCCGTGTTCGAGCGCACGACCAGGCGGCTCGCCGACGATCTGGGGGTGACCCCGGGCGAACCGCTGCGCCGGGCGCGGTGGTCGGTCCTGTGCCGGGACGACACGGGCCGCGGTCGCGCCCGGGCGGGTGCGGCATGAACGAGGGAACCCACCCGGACCACTCCGGCACCCGCGCCGACGAGCTACTGCTGGCAAGAGTCTCCGAGGCCGCAGGCAGGGGGACGAGGGCAGGCGCACGGCTGGACCTGTACGAACACGGGCTGACGGCCGCCACCGACCAACTGGGGGCGGCCCGGGACGAACCGCTGCGCCGGGCACGGTGGTCGGTCCTGCGCGGGAACGACACGGGCCGCGGTCGCGCCCGGGCGGGTGCGGCATGAACAAGGGAACCCACCCGAACCACTCCGGCACCCGCGCCGACGAGCTACTGCTGGCAAGGGTCTCCGAGGCCGCAGGCAGGGCACGGCTCGGCAGGCGACGCGCCACCTACCGAGCACCACTCACCGAACCCGGAACCTGGCGGGCCGCCGTCGCGGAGGCACGGCACCTGCTACGGACCGGCGCGGGCAGGGGGACGAGGGCGGGCGCCCGGCTGGACCTGTACGAACACGGGCTGACGGCCGCCGTCGACGGGCGGATTCATGTCGTCCGCTACGACACCACGGTGGTGTGTCGGCGCAGGGTGCTGTCCCCGCAGGGCCTCGTCCGTGCCCTGGTGCTCGTCGACGTCGACGGTGGGCGGATCGTGCTGCGCTGCGGCGACTTCGGCCGGCCGGAGGTGTGGGGGCCCGAGATCCGCCGGACCGTCACCGACGCACAGGTGCCGCGGGCCCTGGCCGCGCTGGCCGCGGGGGCGCGGCTCGTCTTCGGCCCCGTGTGGGTCACCGGGGACGAGGTCGGCTCGCGCGGGACGTCCCTGCGATGGGCGCAGGTCCAGCGCATCGAGATCCTCAACGGCTCCGTCGCCCTCCGCGCCGCCGGGCGGTGGCAGGTGTGGGGAACCGTCGCCTCCGAGATCCCGAACCTCTGCGTCCTGCGCGCCCTCGCCGAGCACCTGGCCGCGGCCGAGCGGGACGAGGAATGACGTACGGCCCCTTGTTTCACGGCGATTTCACCGGCCGCTCCTGGCGTCCGACCGGACGTGCCGGCGGCCACTCACCACTCACCCAGCACAGAAGGAGATTCCGGCATGGCCGACAACTACCGATACCGGTGCGGCGAGTGCGGGCACCGCACCGCCTGGGGGAGCGAATCCCGCGGTGAGCAGGCGATGGGGACGCACTACGCCCGACGCCATCGGCACACCGCCCCCGGAGGCATGGTCGAGTTCCGCAAGGGGTCCTCCGGGGGCGGCGCCGGGTGCCTGATCGTCCTGGCGTTCATGGTCCTGCTGCTGATCATCGCTTCCCAGCGCTGACGCCCCCCCGCCCAGAAAACCCTTCACCACCACGGAGGTTCACCCATGTCCATGTCCTCTCTTCCGACCCGGCGCTCCCTGCTCAGGGCCGGTATGGGGCTCACGCTCGCCGGAGCCGGGCTGTCGGTCGCCGGGCCCGCCCTTCCCGCGGTGGCCGCCGGGCCCGCCATGGCCGCCGGGCAGAGCGGTACGCCCTTGTGCGACCGGCCCGGTGACTCGGCGAGTCAGCAGGGCCTCGGCTCCGGCGACCTCGCGATCCCGTACTACCGGGAGCACGACGGCACTTGGGGCTACGTCTTCGGTGACGCGTGGACGGGAACGCGGCAGAGCGGTGAGTACATCGGCTCCCCGGTGATGCTGAACCAGGCGAGCTTCGACGCCTCGGGCGCGACACCGATCTCGTTCACCTGGGCGATGCCGACCGGGGGCCGGGCCGGCCAGTTGTTCGCCTACGGGCACGACACGGACAACGGGTACGGCCACGAGGTGAGCCGTATCCCCAACGACTGCATCGAGTTCGGCGGCCGCACCTACATCCAGTACACGTCGGTGCACACCTGGGACCCGCCGGCCGGCTACGACGGCTCGCTGATGTCCGGCGTCGCCTACTCCGACGACCACGGGGTGACCTGGCACGACTACGACTACCGCTGGGCCGGCGATCTCCAGGGGGCGAACCAGTCCCTGTACGGCATGTGGTCGTTCGCGGGCATCGATCCCGACGGCTGGCTCTACGTCTTCTCCAAGCGCTGGAACGGCACCCACAAGAACACGGCCGACGGCGGAGCCATCCAGCTCTTCCGCATCCGGCCGGACGACTTCCGGGACGGCAACTTCGGCGCCCAGCAGAACTGGGCCCATCTCGGCGGCTCCTGGCAGTGGACCACCGCCGCGCCGCCGTCGGTCATCCTGACCGGGCACAACACCGGCGAGTTCTCCGTGAAGCGGATCAACGGCACGTACTGCATGAGCTACTTCGACGTCGACATGGGCGCGATCTGCACCCGCACCGCACCCCGCCCCGACGCCGTATGGAGCATCCCCGTCCCGCAGATCACCGCCCTGACGGTGCCCAACCTCTACGGCGGCTACATCCACCCCGGCAGCGCGAGCGCCACCTCACTGACCCTGATCGTGTCGCAGTGGAACGGCACCGTGGGCACGCCCTACCGGGTGCTGCAGTTCGACGGCATCCGTCCGTGACGCCCGCCGTAATCCCCGCCGGGACAAATGGTTTGTCCGGCGAAACCGACCCGCCCTACAGTGAACCGACTTCGAAGAGACGTTCCCCCGAAACACGCCGCAGAGCGGGAGCGTCCCACCTCGCGAAGGCTCGCTGAGGTGCAGGAGGGGCGGCAGCTGTCTTTGTCGACCCCTCTTTCGAAAGGCTCCCTCATGAACGTCGGTACGAACGTGGGCATCGGCCTGCCCATCGGCGACCCGACCACCCTGCTCACCTGGGCCCGCCGCGCCGACGCCGGTCCCTTCAGCACCCTCGGCCTGCTCGACCGGCTCGTCTACGACAACCCCGAGCCACTGGTCGCCCTGGCCGTCCTCGCCGGTGCCACGACCCGCGTCCGTGTCCAGACCGAGGTGCTGCTCGCCCCGCTGCGGGACACCGCCCTGCTGGCCAAGCAGGCCGCCACCCTCGACCGTATGACCGGGGGCCGGCTGACCCTCGGCCTGGGCGTCGGCGGCCGGGACGACGACCATCGGGTCGCGGGCACCGACCTGCGCACCCGGGGCCGGCGCATGGACGAGCAGATGGCGATGATGTGCCGCCTGTGGTGGGGCGAGCCGTACGGCGACGGCGTCGGCCCGATCGGTCCGGCGCCCGCCCGGCCCGGCGGCCCTCAGGTGCTGTTCGGCGGCTTCAAGCCCGCCGCCCTCGAACGCGTCGCCCGCTGGGGCGACGGCTTCCTCGCCGCCGCGGCGCCCTCCTGGGCGGGCGGCCTGTTCGACACGGTCCGCGGGTTCTGGAAGGAGTACGGCCGCGACGGCGAGCCCCGGCTCGTGGCCCAGGTGAACGTCGCGCTCGGCCCGCGGGAGGTGCTGGACGACGCCCGCGCCCGCATGCACGCGTACTACGCCTTCACCGGCACGGCCGACCGCATGGTCGCCGGACTGCTCACCACCCCGGCCGAGATCCGCTCCGCGATCACCGCCTTCGCCGATCTGGGCGCCGACGAGGTCATGCTCTACTGCTACGGCCTCGACCCGGACCAGGTGGACCGCCTGGCCGACGTGCTGTGACGCCCCTGTTGCCGGAACTGTGAGCTCCGCCACAGCCGGGTGCGCCGGGCCCTGATGGACTCGGCGCACCCGTCCGTCCTGCCTGGAGACCGTCCGTCCTGCCGGGAGACCGTCCGTCCTGCCGGGAGACCGCCCGTCCCGCCGGGAGACCGCCCGTCCTGTCTGGAGACCACTTGTTACTGCTGCTCCCGCTGGTCACCCTGGTCGCGGTCATCGCCGCCGTGGGCCTGTGCGGGTACGGCAGCCGCACCCTGGCCGACCACGGCCCACGGCGCGCGAGCGCTCCCGTCGTGCTGCGCGGGCTCGCCGCCCTCGCGGGCGCCGGGGCCTGCGCCCTGTACGCATGGGGGCTGCTCGCCGTCTGCGGCGCGGTCCTGGCGGCGGAGGACGGCGGCACCGACTCGGCGCCGACCCCGTCCTGCCGTACGCCGGGCTGGTCGGAGCGGCACCTACAGGGCGTCGAGATCGTCGAGTACACGGTCACCTACGTCCCTCTCGGGTTCGTGTGCGAGACGAGCGACGGCGGCAGGTACGACAACGGTGCCGTGCCCGGGTACGTCAACCCGGCCGTGCCGGGCCTCGCCCTCACCGCCGCCGGATGCGCCATCGGCGCGGGGTACTCGGCGGAACTGCGTGCGCGGGCCGAGTGGCGCGAGGGTGAGGCCCAGCGGGGGAGTTCCTGACCGGCGCGGGCTCCCCCGGCCGCGGTCACTCCACCGGCGAGGCCAGTTCCGCTCTGCCGAACAACAGGGCGTAACCGGGCGGGAGCTGGCCCAGGATGCGCTCCAGCAGATCGTCGCCGACGCGCTTCGGCAGGACGCTCAGGACCGAGCTGGCGTCCCAGCGGGCGGTGGCCGGCGTGGCTCCCGCTATGCGGGCGGCGATCGAGTCGACGAACTCCGCCGCGGTGAGGGGGCGCGTGGCGGGGATCTGGGAGGCGATCACTCTGGCCGCCTCCTCGGGCAGGGCACGGGCCAGATCGACCCGTTCGTCGCCGATCACATGGCCGCCGAGGGCCGACAGGACGATGCGGGTGACGCGCTCGGCCTCCGCCGTCGTCGGGTACTGCCCGGACTCCCGTACCTCCTCGATCAGTTCGGACCAGGTGGGCCGGTCCTCGATCCGGCCGTCGGACGGGTCCGTCAGGGTCGGCACCGTCGTCATGGTCATCGCGCGGGCTCCTCCTCCGGTTGCGCGCAGGGATGTGCCGCGTCCCGCAGGCCCTGGCGCTCGCCTGCGGGACGCTTCTGTGCGGTCGGTCAGCTCACTTGTCGAGCTGCTTGCGGTCTCCGCCCGTGATCTGGATGCGGCGCGGCTTGGCCTGCTCGGCCACGGGGATACGCAGGGTCAGGACGCCGGCCTCGTAGGAGGCGTCGATGCGGTCCGTGTCGAGCGTGTCGCCGAGGAACAGCTGGCGGGTGAAGGTGCCCGTGGGGCGTTCGGCGACGAGCACCTCCGCGCCCTCGGGAGCGGGGGTGCGGCGCTCGGCGCGGACGTTCAGGACGTTGCGCTCGACGTCGAGCTCGATCGTCTCGGGGTCGATGCCGGGGAGGTCGAAGTGGACGACGAAGTCGTCCCCGGACCGGTAGGCGTCCATCGGCATCGCGGCGGGGCGGGCCGCGCCGAAGACCTGCTGCGTGAGTCGGTCGAGTTCACGGAACGGGTCGGTACGCATGAGCATCACAGGTCACTCCTCTCATCAGGCGGTACTGGTGCGATGCCCTACGGTTTTTATATAACTCCGGGGAGAAAAATTGACAAGGGTGGGCTCAGGTTCCCGGGCCGGTTCACCGAGCGGTTGGAGGAAGCATGGCGAAGGTTCCCAGCGCGGTGGTCGCCGCCGGCGGGCTCGTGGGCGGCTACGGAGTGGCCCGCTGGACCAGGAAGCGGCAACTCGGCGGGGCCGTCCTGGCCGTCGCGGGGGCCGCGGCCGCACGGCAGTGGCGGCAGCAGGCGGGCGGCACGGCCGCGGGGGCGCTGACCGCCGCGTATGTCGCCGCCTTCGCCGGCTCGCACCCGCTGGCCAAGAAGGTGGGCGCCTGGCCCGCCGTGTTCGGGGTGGCGGGGGCGGTGGCCCTGGCGTCGTGGGCGGTGGCGGACCGGCGGGGCTGAGAAGCCGCATCCCGCGCGGCCGAGCCGTCCGACGTACGCAGCCGTCCGGCGTACGAAGCCGTGCGACGTACGAAGCCGTGCGACGTACGAAGCCGTGCGACGTACGAAGCCCGGGCCCGGGCCGACGGCGCCGGGCCCGGCGCCGCCCAGCACATGCGCGTACCCGGATCAACGCCGCCGGACGAGTCCGCAACGGTTTTCTGTTATCGCCCTCCGTCTCCCCGCGTCTCCTCACCGTCCCCAGCCGCAGGCACGCGAGGAATTGACGACGTGACACGACAGATCAGCCGCCGGAGCATGCTCAAGGCCGCGGGCGCGGCAGCCGGAGCCGTCGGTATCGGTACGGCGGCCATGACGCCCACTCCGGCCGCTGCGGCCGGCGCCTACGCCCATCCCGGCCTCCTGCACACCCGCGCCGACCTCGACCGGATGGCCGCCAAGGTGAAGGCCGGCGCCGCTCCCTACACGGCCGGGTTCGCCAAGCTGACCGCCAACCGGCACGCGCAGAGCGGCTGGACGGCCAATCCGCAGGCGATCGTCTACCGGGGGTCGGGCTCGCCCCAGAACTACCGGACCCTCTACAACGACGTCCACGCCGCCTACCAGAACGCCCTGCGCGGCCATGTCAGCGGCGACAGCGCCCACCTCGACACCGCCGTCGCGATCCTCAACGCCTGGTCGGCCAAGCTGACGAGCCTGCAGGGCAGCGCCGACCGCTTCCTGGCCGCCGGCCTGTACGGCTACCAGATCGCCAACGCCGCCGAACTCGTCCGCGATCACCCCGACTTCGAGCTCGGCCGGTTCCAGGAGATGCTGACCACCGTCTTCGCCTCCCTCAGCGACGACTTCCTGGTCAGACACAACGGCGCCGTCGTCAGCAACTACTGGACCAACTGGGACCTCACCGCCATGGCTTGCGTCCTGGCCACCGGCATCTTCTGCGACGACAGGGCCCAGGTCGCCCGCGCGGTCGAGTACTTCAAGCACGGCGAGGGGCTCGGCTCGATCAGGAACGCCATCCCCGTCGTGCACGACGACGGACTCGCCGAGTGGCTGGAGGCCGGCCGCGACCAGGGGCACGCCCTGCTCGGCGTCGGCCTGATGGGCACCTTCTGCGAGATGGCCTGGAACCAGGGCGTCGACCTGTACGGCTATGACGACAGCCGTTTCCTCAAGGGCGCCCAGTACGTCGCCAAGTGGGCGCTGGGCGGGGACGTCCCGTTCACCGCCAACACCCGCAAGAAGGGCGCGATCAACGGCTGGTCGGGCTCGGAGACCGTGACCGAGGCCGCGCCCGTGGATCCGGCGATGACCCGTCCGATCTGGGCGATGATCGCCAACCACTACACCAGGCGCCGGGGCCTGTCGGCGTCGTACCTCACCCGGATCGCCGCGAAGTCCGCGCCGGAGGGCGGCGGCGGGGACTACGGGCCCAACAGCGGTGGGTACGACCAGCTGGGCTTCGGCACGCTGGCGTTCACCCGGGACAAGGCCCAGGGCGCGCAGGGCACGGGCGGTTCGCCGAACCCGTCGGCTTCGGCTGCCGCGTCGGCCGGTACGGGCTCGGCCGGTACGGGCTCGGATGCCCGGCCGCAGACGGGGGCCACGGCGGCGCCCTCCGCAGCCGCCTCGGCCACCGCCGACGGTGACCTCGCCGCCACCGGCTCGAACGACGTCATCGGCTGGACCGCAGCCACGGGCGTCACCGCCCTCGCCGGCGGTCTGCTCCTGCTGCGCCGCCGGGACCGGGCCCGGCGCGCGTCCCAGTAGGACCGGCGGGACACCCGCGCCCCGGTCCCGGTTCCCGCCCCGGGGAGAGCCGGGACCCCGTCGGGTTCCCTACGACCCCGTCGCCCGCGCCGCCCGCACCGCGGCGCGAGGCGACCCGCCCACCGCCGTGAGCGGCCGTGCGATGTCCTCCAGCGCCCGCCTCTCGGCCCGTACCGCCAACACCGCGGCCACCAGCCCCGCCAGGCACATCAGCGACGCCCCGATCTGGAAGGCCAGCACAGTGTCGGCCACCCTCCCCGTGCCCGTGAGGTCGGCGAACAGCAGCGGTCCGCTGATACCGCCGGCCGCCGTGCCCAGGGCGTAGAAGAAGGCGATCGACATGGCCCGCGTCTCCATCGGGAACACCTCGGACACCGTGAGGTAGGCACTGGACGCGCCCGCAGAGGCGAAGAACAGGACCGCGCACCAGCAGGCCGTCAGGGTGGCCGCGGTCAGGGCGCCCCGGTCGAACAGCCAGGCCGTGCCGAAGAGCAGCAGGCCCGAGAGCAGGTACGTCGACGAGATCATGACCCTGCGGCCCACCGTGTCGAACAGCTTGCCGAGCAGCAGCGGGCCCAGGAAGTTGCCGAGCGCAATGACGGCGAAGTAGTAGCCGGTGCTGCCGGTCGGGACGTCGAAGAAGGCCGTCAGGATCGCGCCGAAACCGAAGGTGATGGCGTTGTAGAGGAACGCCTGGCCGATGAAGAGGGCGAAGCCGAGCGTGGCCCGCTTGCGGTACTTCGAGAAGACCGTGCGGCCGATCTCCAGGAACGTCACGCTCCTGCGCTGACGGATCGTGATCTCGCCCTCGGGGCGCGGCAGCGGCTCGTTCCGGTCGGCCTCCACCCGCCGTTCGATGGCGGACACGATCCGTTCCGCCTCGTCGTCGCGGCCGTGGATCAGCAGCCAGCGCGGGCTCTCCGGGACGTGCCGCCGGACCAGGAGGATCACCAGGGCGAGGACGGCGCCCAGCGCGAACGTCAGCCGCCAGCCGACGTCCTTCGGCAGGATCGCCGTGTCCAGCGCGACGATGGACAGGAGCGAGCCGCCGACCGCGCCCAGCCAGAAGCTGCCGTTGATCATCAGGTCGACACGGCCCCGGTACTCCGCCGGGATGAGCTCGTCGATCGCGGAGTTGATGGCCGCGTACTCGCCGCCGATGCCGAAGCCGGTCAGGAAGCGGAACAGGAAGAACCACCAGGTCTCGAAGGAGATCGCGGTCAGGGCGGTGGCTCCGAGATAGAACGCGAGCGTGATCATGAACAGCTTCTTGCGGCCCCATACGTCGGTCAGGCGGCCCCAGAACAGGGCGCCCGCGCAGGCACCCGCCACATACAGCGCGGCGGCCAGGCCCGTGACCTCGCCGGAGGTGATCGGCAGTCCGCTGCCGGGTTCGGAGAGGCGGCCGGCGATGTTGCCGACGACCGTGACCTCCAATCCGTCGAGGATCCACACGGTGCCGAGACCGATCACGATCGTCCAGTGCCAGCGCGACCACGGCAGGCGGTCGAGACGGGCCGGGATGTCGGTGGTCAGGGTGCGGCCGGTCTCGGCCTGGGCGACGGCCATGGGCTCCCTCCTCGTCGAGCGGAACCCGCGTCGAGTGCCCCGAGGGGGGCGGGGCTACGCCCCCAGCGCCCGCGACACGGTGTAGATCACCAGCCCGGCCAGCGAGCCCACCACCGTGCCGTTGATCCGGATGAACTGCAGGTCGCGCCCGATGTGCGCCTCGATCTTCCGGGTCGTGTGGCCTGCGTCCCAGCTCGCCACGGTGTCCGTGATCAGGGAGGTGATCTCCTTGCGGTACGTCGTGACGACGTGCACCGCCGCGTCCTCGACCCAGCGGTCCACCTTGTTCTGCATCGAGGGCTCGGCGGCCATCCGGGCACCCAGGGACAGCAGGGAGGCCCGCACCCGCAGGCGCAGCTCGCTGCGCTCGTCCTCGGCGGCCGACACGATCATGGCGCGGACGGCGGTCCAGGCGGACGCGATCAGGTCCTGGACCTCGCCGCGGGCCAGCACCTCGCCCTTCCAGCGTTCGACCCGCGCGCGGGTGTCGGTGTCGGACTGCAGATCGGAGGCGAAGTCGATGAGGAACCGGTCGAGGGCGCCGCGCGCCGGGTGGGAGGGCATGTCGCGCATCTCGACGCAGAAGCGGAGCAGTTCCTTGTAGACCCGCTCGCCGACCTTGCGGTCCACGAACTTCGGCGTCCAGCCGGGCGCGCCGCCCTGCACGGCGTCCATCACGTCGTCGCCGTGCAGCACCAGCCAGTCGTGCGCCTTGGCCACGATCAGGTCGACGGCCCGTTTGTGGCCGCCGTCGGCGACGATGCCCTCCAGCATCTTGCCGACGCCGGGCGCGATCTCGCGGGCGTCGGCGCGGCGGGTGATCGCCTCGCCGACCACCGCCTGGACGTCGGAGTCGCGCAGCACCCTCAGGGCGCCCCTGAGCGCCGTCGCCAGCTCGGCCGTGACACGGTCCGCGTGCTCGGGTTCCGCCAGCCAGGCGCCCAGCCGGCTGCCGATGCCGACGGTGCGCAGGCGCTGTCGTACGACGTCCTCGGAGAGGAAGTTCTCGCCGACGAACTCGCCCAGGGAGATCCCCAGCTGGTCCTTCTTGTTGGGGATGATCGCGGTGTGCGGGATGGGGATGCCCAGGGGGTGGCGGAAGAGGGCCGTGACCGCGAACCAGTCGGCGAGCGCGCCGACCATGCCGGCCTCGGCGGCCGCGGCGACGTAGTCCGCCCAGGTTCCGGCGCCCTGGTGCGAGGCCACCTTGGCGAGGACGTACACCAGCGCCACGAACAGCAGCAGCCCGGTCGCGGTGAGCTTCATCCGCCGTACGCCGCGCTGCTTCTCCTCGTCGGCGGCGGTGAACGTCGTCATCGCCCGTACGGCCGAGGCGGGGACACGCCGGTTACCGGCGCCATCCGGCCGGGCATGCTCCTCTACGCCACGTGTTCCCGTTTCATCCGGATTCGTACGTTCCATACGCTCCACCGTCCACGATCCCCCGAACACATTGTCCCTTCCTGACCGACTCCTGGAACGAATCAGGAGTTCCCGGCGTCTGTCCGATGGGGGGAGGTCGATGGCGAAGTCCGGATGAACTCCGGCGGCCCAATGGGGGGTCCGTGCAACTCCCCTCTGCCTTATGACGCATCATGAGGTGATCACATCGGAGCCTCGGGCTCCCATCCGCCCGAGGAGACTCGCACCGCATGACCAGGCGTAACGGTTATGCCCTGCTTTCTGCGATCATCGCCCTGATCGTGGCGGTTTCCGCCGCCATCTACGTCGGATTCGCCTCCGACGACAGCAGTGCCACCAGCAAGAACGTCACCGCCCAGGAAGGCGCCCCGCGCAACCCCGCCGCGCCCGCCTCCACCGGCATCTGGGTCGGGGCGTGGTCCGCCTCCCCCGTCGGCGCCGAGCCCGGCACCGAGCTGGAGGGCATGGCGGGGCGCTCGGTGCGCAACGTCGTCCACACGAGTGTCGGCGGTACGAGTGCCCGGGTCACACTGTCCAACCTCTACGGCCGGTCGGCGCTGACGATCACGCACGCGTCGATCGCCGTGGCCGCCGGCACCGGGACCGCGGCGGCGATCGCGGACACCATGCGGAGGCTGACCTTCGGCGGCAACACCACGGTCGTCATCCCGCCGGGACAGCAGGTGCTGAGCGACGCCGTGCGCCTCGCGATCCCGGCGGACACCGACGTCCTGGTCACCACCTACTCCCCCACGCGGTCCGGCCCGGTGACCTACCACCCGCACGCCCGCCAGACCAGCTACGTCGCCGAGGGCGACGTCACCGAGGACGCGACCGGCGTGGCGTACACCGGGCAGGTCGAGTACTGGCGCTACCTGACGGCGCTGGACGTGCTCAGCAACGAGTCCGACGGCACCGTCGTGGTCTTCGGCGACTCGCTGACCGACGGCATCACCTCCACCGAGAACACCAACCGCCGGTGGACGGACGTCCTTTCGCGCCGGCTGCGCGCGGCGGTCGCCTCCGGCCAGGACGTGCCGCGCTACAGCGTGGCCAACCAGGGCATCAGCGGCAACCAGATCCTCGCCAGCGGCGCCGGGCGCCCCGCGAACAACGAGGCCGGCATCAGCCGCTTCCACCGCGACGTCCTCTCCCGTACGAACGTCAAGGTCGTCGTCATCGACCTCGGCGTCAACGACATCCTGCGCAACCCCAACCTCGCCGACCCGAACCGCATCCTCGACGGCCTGCGCACCCTGGTCCGCCAGGCCCACGCCCGCGGCCTGAAGGTCATAGGCGCGACCCTGATGCCCTTCCAGGGCCACCGCGGCTACACGGAGGCCCGCGAAGGCGTCCGCCAGCAGATCAACGCCGAGATCCGGGCGGGCCGGGTCTTCGACGCGGTGGTCGACTTCGACAAGGCGGTCCGGGACCCGTACAACCCCCGCAAGTTCCGCCCCGACTACGACTCGGGCGACCACCTCCACCCCAGCGACAAGGGCTACGAGCGCATGGCGGAGGCCTTCAACCTCCAGGACCTGAAGGGCGCGGCCCCGGCGGAGCTGTAGCGAACCCGCCCAGCTGCGGGCAGTCGTGCCGCTGGGGCGGCACGGGTGGGCGCTGGGGGTACCCCCTGCTCGAAGAGCTCGGGGGAGGCACCCCGCAGCGCCGGGCCGCGCGACGCCCCCGCCTCAGCCCAGACGCCGGGCAACCCCGCAACGCACCGCTCAGCCCTCGCCCCGCAGCTCCCGCCGCTGCTCCCGCCGCTCCAGCTTCTCCCGCCGCCGCTCCTCCCGAAGCTCCTGCCGCTGGCCCCGCGTCAGCTTCCGCTCGACCCCGACCCCGCCCCAGAAGGCGAACCCGGTCACCACCACCCGAGGCGCCCCTGGATCTCCCGGCACCCCTTCCTCACGGTGATCGAAGCCCCCCATGATCCCGATCCCCCGCACCACGACCTCGACCCCGGGCGGCACGATCACCTGCACCCCGCCCATGATCGCGACACAGTTGATCTCGATCTCCCGGTCCGCGAAGTCCGCCTCCCGCAGATCGATCTCCCCGCCGCCCCAGAAGGCGAAGCAGCTGAACCGCCTCGGCGCCGTCCACCGCCCCTTGCGCTGGAACCCCGACATCACGGCGACAGCCCACGTCGACGACCCCTCACCGCCGACGATCCGCTCCGCCCAACTCCGCTCGAAGGCACCGGACTTCTTGACCATGTCGACCTTCGGAGCGGCCACCGCGCCGACGGGCAGATCACGGGTGATCGGCGCCAGCTCCCCGTAGGTCCGCGCCTTGTACGTGGCGTCCAGCCGTTCCCCGAACTCCTCCATGTCGAGACGCCCCTCCGCGAGGGCGTCCCGCAGGACCTCGGCGACTCGTTCACGATCGGCGTCGGAGGCGCGAAGCTCCGGGGCATCGTCGGTCATGTACAGCAGCCTACGAGCAACCCCGCACCGCGGCTACGAAACCGCTCGCTCCGCCCGCTCGGCCTGTTCCGCGTACATCTTGGCGATCACGGCCTCGATGTCCGGCTCCCGCACCGACAGGTCCACCAGCGGATACTCCGCCGCGATCCGCGCCACCAGCACCGCCGCCGACTCCGCCGCCGGGAACGCCAGCCACTGCCGCGGCCCCTCCACCTTCACCACCCGCGCGGGCCCGGCCTCGATCGGCGGCAGCTCACGCTCCAGGTCGACCACCAGGGTCCGCTCGCTCTCCCCCACCTCGTGCAGACCGGCGAGCGGACCGTCGTACATCATCCGCCCGTGGTCGATGACCATCACCCGCGAGCACAACTGCTCGATGTCCTGCAGGTCATGGGTGGTCAGCAGCACGGTCGTGGCGCGCTCGGTGTTCAACTCCCGCAGGAACTCCCGGACCTTCGCCTTGGAGATGACGTCGAGCCCGATCGTCGGCTCGTCCAGGTAGAGCACCTCGGGATCGTGCAGCAGCGCCGCCGCGATGTCGCCGCGCATCCGCTGGCCGAGGGAGAGCTGCCGCACCGGGACGTCCAGCAGCGCGCCGAGATCGAGGTGTTCGACGAGGCGGTCGAGGTTCTCGCGGTAACGGCCGTCCGGGATGCGGTACATGCGGTGCATCAGCTTGTACGAGTCGATCAGCGGCAGGTCCCACCACAGCGTCGTACGCTGCCCGAACACCACCCCGATACGGTGCGCGAGGCGCGTGCGCTCACGGGACGGGTCGATCCCGGCGACGCGCAGCCGGCCCCCGCTCGGGGTCAGGATCCCGGTGAGCATCTTGATCGTCGTCGACTTGCCGGCGCCGTTGGGGCCGATGTAGCCGACCATCTCACCGCGCGCCACGGTGAAGGAGATCGAGTCGACGGCCCTTACCTGCCGCCGCTCACGCTTGAGGAAGCCGGTCTTCTTGCGGACGTCGAAGACCTTCTCGACACGGTCGAGTTCAATGAAGGGGTCCATGACAGGTTCAGGCTTCATGACAGCATCCATCGCGCTCGCTAACTCCCCGTACTCCGATACGACCTCAGCCCCGACCGCCACGCCAGACCGGCCGACGCACAGCACACCGCCGCCACCAGCGGCGACGCGAAGGCCGCCCACTCGGGCAGACCGATCGGGTACGGCCGCCCCAACACATAGGCGGCGGGCACCCAGTTGACGAAGGCGAGCGGCAGCATGAAGGTCACGCCGCGCACCAGGTCCTTGCCGAACACGCTCGGCGGGTACTGCAGCAGTGTGTTGCCGCCGTACGTGAACGCGTTCTGCACCTCGGAGGCATCCTGCACCAGGATCTGGAAGGCCGCGCCCGCCACGAACAGCGAGCAGAAGATCACCGCGCCGCTGACCAGCATCACCGGCACCAGCAGCACCTTCTGCGCACTCCAGTCGACGTCGACGGAGACCAGCGCGTACCCCAGCACCACCGCGCCCTGGGTGATCCGGCCCAGGCGGCGCAGCGCGAAGCGGTCCGCGCCGATCTGGGCGAGCACCGGCGCGGGCCGCACGAGCAGCGTGTCGAACGAGCCGTCACGGATCCGGGCGCCCAGCACGTCCATCGAGCCGAGCACCAGGTCGGCGATCCCGAACGCGGTCGCCGACAGCCCGTACAGGAGGGCGACCTCGGGCATCGACCAGCCGCCCAGCGAGTCGACCTGGGAGAACATCAGCAGGATCGCCACGAAGTCCAGGCCGGTCACCAGCAGGTTGCCGAACACGGTGACGACGAAGGAGGTGCGGTAGGTCATGCTGGACCGCACCCACATCCCGGCGATCAGCCGGTAGGCCCGCAGCCCCTCGACCAGGGCGCTCCGCCGGGCGAGGGCACCGGTGTCACCCACCCTGCACCACCACCCGCCGTGTCGCGGCCGACTGCACCAGCCGCCCCGCCGCCAGCAGCACCACCGCCCACGCCGCCTGGAAGGCGTACGCGCGCAGCGGATCGGTCTCCCCCATCAGCACGTCCGCCGGCATCTGGATCTGCGCCGCCCAGGGCAGCACCCGCACGATGTCGCCGAGCACTCCGGGGAAAGCGTTCAGGGGCAGCACCATGCCCGAGAAGAAGATCCCCGTGATCATCAGGGCCTGGTTGACGCCCGTCCCGTCCATGAGCCAGAACACGCTCAGGGCCACCAGATAGCGGATCGCGAAGCTGACGACGGTGGCCAGCAGAAGCGTGACCAGGAAGGCCGCCCAGAGGGTGAGCTCCGTCGGCAGTGCCATCGGGAAGAACAACGCGCCGAAGAGGAACGGGATCACGCCCCGCCCCAGCATCTGGAACAGCGCCCGCCCCACGTCCCCCGCCAGCCACCACAGCTGGAGGTCGGCCGGCCGGTACAGGTCGACGGCGATCTCACCCGTGCGGATGCGCTCCATCAGGTCCTTCTCGGCGCCGCCGCCCTGGATGGCCAGCGTCGCGTAGAGGCACTGCCCCAGCCACACATAGGTGACCGCCTGCGCCTGGTCGTACCCGCCCAGGTGCGGCTTCTCGTCCCACAGCGCCAGATAGGTGTAGACGAGGATCACGCCGAAGACGGTGTTGGTGAACACCCCGGCCGCCGTCGCCGCCCGGTATGTGGCGTACCGTCTGAACCCGCCCACCGCGACGGCCAGATACAACCGCCCCGATCCCACATCCACGGCCCTCCTCGCCCGCGCCCGGCACCGAAGCGCAGGAGCCTAGTGCGCGGATGACGAGGGCTGCCAGCCGATTTCGGGGCGCTCCGGCGCGAGAGCCTGCTCACTTTCCGCGGACACGCTCCGGTTTCCGGGAACGGAACGCCGGGTGGGAGAGTCTTCAATGGGGGCGCAGTAGGCGTACGAGGCGTACGGGAACGTACGACGCGAAACAGGAGTCCGTACACGACATGAGCGACGAGCCGCAGCCGCAGGAGCAGCCGCAGGCCCAGCAGCCGACCGGGAAGGCCAAGCGGCCGAAGAGGACGGGTTGGCGGCGGATCATCCCGACCTGGCGGATGGTGCTCGGCACCTTCGTCATCGGCGTGCTGCTGCTCTTCGGGCTGTTCTTCCTCGGCTACTCCATGGTCAAGATCCCGCCGGCCAACGCGCTCGCCACCAAGCAGGCCAACGTCTACCTGTACGCGGACGGCTCCGTGATCGCCCGCGACGGCAAGGTCAACCGCGAGAACGTCACCCTGGCACAGATTTCCAAGGACGCCCGGTACGCGGTCCTGGCCGCCGAGGACCGCGACTTCTACACGGAGTCCGCGATCGACCCCAAGGCGATGCTCCGCGCGGCCTGGAACACGGCCACCGGCAAGGGCAAGCAGTCCGGCTCCACGATCACCCAGCAGTATGTGAAGAACTACTACCTGCGCCAGGAGCAGACCGTCACCCGCAAGGTGAAGGAGTTCTTCATCTCGATCAAGCTGGACCGCGAGAAGAGCAAGGACGAGATCCTGGAGGGCTACCTCAACACCAGCTTCTTCGGCCGCAACGCCTACGGCATCCAGGCCGCCGCGCAGGCCTACTACGGCATGGACGCCAAGGACCTCGACGCGCCCCGCGCCGCCTATCTGGCCGCGCTGGTCAACGCGCCCAGCGAGTACGACGTGATCGCCCACCCGGAGAACAAGGCCGCGGCCGTGGCCCGCTGGAACTACGTCCTGGACGGCATGGTCACGAAGGGCTGGCTCGCCAAGACCGAGCGGGCCGGCATGAAGTTCCCGATGCCCAAGGAGGCCACGGCCTCCACCAACCTGTCCGGGCAGCGGGGCTACATCGTGCGGATCGTGAAGGACTATCTGATCCAGAACAAGATCGCCACGGAGGAGCTGGAGGCCGGCGGCTACCGCATCACCACCACCCTGCAGAAGGACAAGCAGAACGCCTTCGTCGACGCCGTCAACGACCAGCTGATCTCCAAGCTGGACAAGAAGAACAACAAGGTCGACACCTACGTCCGCGCGGGCGGCGCCTCCGTCGACCCGAAGACCGGCAAGGTCGTCGCGATGTACAACGGCATCGACTACGTCAAGCAGTACACGCCGAACGCCACCCGCCGGGACTTCCAGGTCGGCTCCACCTTCAAGCCGTTCGTGTTCACCTCGGCCGTGGAGAACGGCTCCACCACGCAGGACGGCCGCCCGATCACGCCGAACACGATCTACGACGGCACCAACAAACGCCCGGTCCAGGGCTGGAGCGGCGGCGCCTACGACCCCGCGAACGAGGACGACGTCTCCTACGGCGACATCAGCGTCCGCACGGCCACCGAGAAGTCCGTCAACTCGGTGTACGCGCAGATGGCCGTGGACGTGGGCCCCGAGAAGGTGAAGGACACCGCGATCGAGCTCGGCCTGCCCTCCGCCACCCCGGAGCTCTACCCCTCGCCGTCGATCGCGCTCGGCGTGGCGCACGCCAGCGTCCTCGACATGGCGGAGGCCTACGCGACGCTCGCCAACCACGGCAAGCACGGCACGTACACCATGATCGAGAAGATCACCAAGGACGGCGCCGACGTCATCGAGATGCCGGAGCGCAAGACCTCCCAGGTCGTCAGCCGCGAGGCCGCCGACACCACGACCTCGATCCTGCAGAGCGTCGTCGAGAACGGCACCGCTTCCGCCGCGCAGGCCGTCGGCCGTCCGGTGGCGGGCAAGACCGGCACGGCGGAGGAGGACAAGGCCGCCTGGTTCGCCGGATACACCCCCGAACTCGCCACCGTCGTCGCCGTCATGGGCCAGGACCCGGTCACGGCCGCCCACAAGCCCCTGTACGGTGCGATGGGCCTGAACCGCATCAACGGCGGCGGGGCGCCCACCGACATCTGGGCCCAGTTCACCGAGAAGGCCCTGAAGGGCAAGCCGGTCACGGACTTCGACCTGCAGCTCCAGGAGGGCGCGGACGTGCCCCAGTACCCGACGACCGA
Organism: Streptomyces curacoi; assembly: GCF_001513975.1. GTDB lineage: Bacteria > Actinomycetota > Actinomycetes > Streptomycetales > Streptomycetaceae > Streptomyces > Streptomyces curacoi. The sequence goes on along the minus strand of NZ_KQ947995.1, from coordinate 195,504 downwards.
CCCGACCCGGGGCGACCAGGGCACCGGCGGTCAGGGGGACGGCGGCACCACCGGGGACACCACCGGCGGCCAGGACACCGAGGGCCAGACCGGCGGCGAGACGCCGGGCCAGACGGACGGCGGTACGACGGGCGACACGACGACCGGCGGAACCACCGACGGCGGTACGACCGACGGCGGCACCACTGGCGACACGACGACCGGCGGCACCACCGACGGGGGCACGACCACCGACGGCGGCACCACCGGCGACACGACGACCGGCGGAACGGACACCGGCGGCAGTACGGGCGACACCACGGGCGGCGGGACGGACTCCGGAGGGGGGACGGCCGGCACCACGGGCGGTCCGCGGAGCGCGGTCCGCAACGAGTGAGCGCCGGGCCGCCTCAGTGACCGCTGGTCGCCTTCAGCCCCACCACGGCGACCAGCAGCAGACAGACGAAGAAGATCCGCGCGGCGGTGACCGGCTCCCCCAGCACCACCATGCCGACCACCGCCGCGCCGGCCGCGCCGATGCCCACCCACACGCCGTAGGCGGTACCGATGGGCAGGGACTTCGCGGCGTACGACAGCAGCAGCATGCTGGCGACGATGCCGGCGCCGGTGAACAGGCTGGGGACGGGGCGGGTGAAACCGTCGGTGTACTTCATGCCGACCGACCAGCCGACTTCCAGCAGACCGGCGACGACGAGCAGGACCCAGGCCATGACGGGCACCTCCGAGACGTAGCGACGTGGGACGGGGGTGCGTCGTCTTTGCCTGCATCCCGGTACGGCGCGTCTCGTCGGGCTCCTTCAAAGCTAGCAAGGGAACGGGCAAAGGGGCCGGTGACGATGGTCACCGGCCCCTCGAACCGCTGAATCACAGGTACCGCTGATCACAGGTACCGCTGATTACAGGTAGAGCCCCGTGGAGTCCTCCGACCCCTCGAACCGGTCCGCGGCCACGGCGTGCAGATCACGCTCACGCATGAGCACATACGCGACGCCGCGCACCTCGACCTCGGCACGGTCCTCCGGGTCGTACAGAACCCGGTCGCCCGGCTCCACGGTCCGTACGTTCTGCCCCACCGCGACGACCTCCGCCCAGGCCAGCCGACGGCCGACGGCCGCCGTGGCGGGGATCAGGATGCCGCCGCCGGAACGCCGCTCACCCTCGTTCGTGTCCTGCCGCACGAGGACTCGGTCGTGCAGCATCCGGATGGGCAGCTTGTCGTGATGGGTGCTGTGCTCGTTTCTGTTGGCGCTCACGCCTTTGAACCTACCTGCCTTTGCCGCGTCCGTACGCCGGTGGGTCCGCCGCCCGGGCTCGTCGCTCAGCCCTTGCGGCGCCGGGTGCCCAGGGCCAGCAGCCCGACGAGCCCGACGGCGACGAGCGCGACGGGCACGATCCGCTCCATGCGGGGCGCGCCGTCCTCGTCGGTGAACTTGGCCTTGACATCGCTCACCGCCCGGTTGACCCCGACGTAGGCCCGCCCGAGTGTGTTGTCGATGTTCGAGACGACCTTGGCCTTGGCGTCGCCGACGATCGTCTTCGGGTGCACCCGCACCCCGATCTCGTCGAGCGTCTCGGCCAGCACTGCGCGACGGCGCTTGATGTCCGCCTCGATCTGCGCCGGTGTTCTGGTGTCCGACGTGTCCGCCACCGTACGGCCTCCGAAGTGAAGCTGATGCTGTTTGCGGACAGTCTGTCAGCTCCACGCCGGACCGCACTGTCAGGCTCCCCGGTTACGCTGGTCCGATGAGCGAGCGACTCCAGCCGGGGGACGTGGCCCCCGCCTTCACCCTGCCCGACGCCGACGGCAACGAGGTGTCCCTCTCGGACCACAAGGGCCGCAAGGTCATCGTCTACTTCTACCCGGCGGCCCTGACCCCCGGCTGCACCAAGCAGGCCTGTGACTTCACGGACAACCTGGAGCTGCTGGCCGGCGCCGGCTACGACGTGATCGGTGTCTCCCCCGACAAGCCGGAGAAGCTCGCCAGGTTCCGCGACCAGGAGTCCCTGAAGGTCACGCTGGTGGCCGACCCGGACAAGAAGGTCCTGGAGGCCTACGGCGCCTTCGGTGAGAAGAAGCTCTACGGCAAGACGGTCGTGGGCGTCATCCGCTCGACGGTGGTCGTCGACGAGGACGGCAAGGTCGAGCGGGCGCTGTACAACGTCAAGGCGACCGGCCACGTGGCCAAGATCATCAAGGATCTGGGCATCTGAGCACCCCGCCCGGCCAGTAGCATGGCCGGGCAAGGTCACGCGGCCGTGGTGGAATTGGCAGTCACGCTGGGTTTAGGTCCCAGTGGGGTAACACCCGTGAGGGTTCGAGTCCCTCCGGCCGCACCAGAGTTCGGCGTCAGCCGAGCAGTTCCCGTACGACCGGTGCGAGCGCCCGGAACGCCTTCCCGCGGTGGCTGATCGCGTTCTTCTCCTCGGGGCTCAGCTCGGCGCACGTGCGGGTCTCGCCCTCCGGCTGGAGGATCGGGTCGTAGCCGAAGCCGTTGGCCCCGACGGGGCTGTGCCGCAGCGTGCCCCTGAGCTGCCCCTCGACCACCCTTTCCGTGCCGTCCGGCAGGGCGAGTGCCGCCGCGCACGCGAAGTGGGCGCCGCGGTGGGCGTCGTCGATGTCGGAGAGCTGGGCCAGGAGCAGTTCGAGGTTGGCCTTGTCGTCGCCGTGCCGGCCGGCCCAGCGGGCCGAGAAGATGCCGGGGGCGCCGTTCAGGACGTCGACGCACAGGCCCGAGTCGTCGGCGACCGCGGGCAGTCCGGTCGCCCGGGCCAGGGCGTGGGCCTTCAGCAGCGCGTTCTCGGCGAAGGTGACGCCGGTTTCCTTGACGTCGGGGACGTCCGGGTAGGCGTCCGCGCCGACGAGGTCGTGCTGCAGTCCTGCGTCGGCGAGGATCGCCCTGAGCTCGGTGATCTTTCCGGCGTTACGGGTGGCGAGGATCAAGCGGGTCATGGGACCAGTATCCCGGCCCCGCCGCCCTGCTCGTCCGGCCCCGCCAACCCGCCCGTACCGCGTCGGTGTTACGGGGTGCAGACCTTGGTGAGTTCACCGGCCGCGTCCGTGACCGGGCTGACGTCCGGGGTCTCGTCGCCGTTCTTGACGGCGTCGCGGACGTTGGTGACGGCCTTCTGGAGGTCCTCCACGGCCTTGTTGACGTCGGCGTTGTCCGTCTTGTCGCCGATCTGGTCGAGGTTCTTGTCGATGGAGGTCAGGGACTCCTCCAGCTGGGTCGGGTCGTTGGAGGCGTTCTCCACGGCCTGCTGGAGTTCGGTGACGCTGTCGGCGATGGCGTCGGCGGTCTGCACGCAGTCCATCGCCTTGCCGACCGCGTCACAGCCGGTGGTCAGCCCGACCGTCAGCCCGACTGCCCCGATGGCTGCGGCGGCTATGGCGATACGGCTGCGGCGGCGTCGGCTCGTGGCCATGGTTGACGTTCCTCCCTGCTCAGGCCTCGCAGGCCCCCGTGGTGTATGGCCGGGCGTACGGCGGTGAGCCGTACGCCCGTACCTCTAGGGACGCCGGGGAAGGCGGCGCGGTTGCCCGAAGCGGCGACTGTTCTTGGTGTGTTCTTTACTTTTCGAGGACCGTATCAAGCGCCTTGCGCTGGAGTTCCGCCAGCTCCGCGCAGCCGGAGACCGCCAGGTCGAGCAGGGCGTCGAGCTCCGCGCGGGCGAAGGGTTCGGCCTCGGCGGTGCCCTGTACCTCGACGAAGCGGCCGTCGCCGGTGCAGACGACGTTCATGTCGGTCTCGGCCTTCACGTCCTCCTTGTAGCAGAGGTCCAGGAGCGGGACGCCGCCGACGATGCCGACGGAGACGGCGCTGACCGTGCCGGTGAGCGGCTTGCGGCCGGGCTTGATCAGCTTCTTGCCCTGGGCCCAGGAGACGGCGTCGGCGAGGGCGACGTAGGCGCCGGTGATGGCCGCCGTGCGCGTGCCGCCGTCGGCCTGGAGGACGTCGCAGTCGAGGACGATCGTGTTCTCGCCGAGCGCCTTGTAGTCGATGACCGCGCGCAGGGAGCGGCCGATGAGGCGGCTGATCTCGTGGGTACGGCCGCCGATCTTGCCCTTGACGGACTCACGGTCGCCGCGGGTGTTGGTGGCGCGGGGCAGCATGGCGTACTCCGCGGTGACCCAGCCCTCGCCGCTGCCCTTGCGCCAGCGCGGGACTCCTTCGCTGAAGGAGGCGGTGCACAGGACCTTCGTGTCGCCGAAGGAGACGAGGACGGAGCCCTCTGCGTGCTTGCTCCAGGCGCGTTCGATGGTGACCGGGCGGAGCTGTTCGGGGGTGCGGCCGTCGAATCGAGACATGCCGAGAGCCTAGCCGCACCTGCGAGAGGGCCCCTCCCGCGGTGGGAAGGGGCCCTCGGGGCTTGCAGCCCGGGACGATGCCCGCGCTTCACATCATGTCTTCGATCTCCGCCGCGATCGGGTCGGCGTCGGTGCCGATGACGACCTGGATGGCGGTGCCCATCTTCACGACGCCGTGGGCGCCGGCGGCCTTCAGGGCGGAATCGTCGACCAGCGAGGGGTCGCTGACCTCGGTGCGGAGCCGGGTGATGCAGCCCTCGATCTCCTCGATGTTGTCGATGCCGCCGAGCCCGGCGACGATCTTCTCAGCCTTGCTGGCCATTTCGGTCTCCTCACGCACTGTTGGCCCAACTTCACGAGCGGTTGCGTGGTGCGTACCGAAGGATGACGTCACAGCAACCCAATCGTCGGTAACTGGTCTACACCACCTGACAGGCGGTCGCCAACCCATGAGTGCCGAGACCGAGACCTCCCCCGCAAGCCGGCGGTGGCAGGCGGCTTTCCAGGGTCTGCAGAAGATGGGCCGCAGCCTCCAGCTTCCCATCGCCGTACTGCCGGCCGCGGGCATCCTCAACCGACTCGGCCAGCCCGACGTGTTCGGGGACGACGGCCTCGGCTGGGACAACGTCTCGAAGGTGATGGACGGCGCGGGCGGCGCGCTGCTCGACGGCTCGCTCGGGCTGCCGTTGCTGTTCTGCGTGGGCGTGGCCATCGGCATGGCGAAGAAGGCGGACGGCTCCACGGCGCTCGCGGCGGTGGTGGGGTTCCTCGTCTACTACAGCGTGCTGCGCGAGTTCCCCGAGGACTGCCCGGAGGGGACGAAGGAGATCCCCGACATCGGCTGCGCCGCGGCCGAAGGGGCGGTGAGCGCGTACACGTACCAGAACCCGGGCGTCTTCGGCGGCATCGTGATCGGTCTGCTGGCGGCCTTCTTCTGGCAGCGCTACCACCGGACCAGGCTGGTCGACTGGCTCGGCTTCTTCAACGGGCGGCGGCTCGTCCCGATCATCATGGCGTTCGTGGCGATCGTGTTCGCGGTGCTGTGCCTGTGGGTCTGGCCGCCGATCGGTGCCGCGCTGGAGGACTTCAGCGACTGGATGAGCGGCCTGGGTGCCTGGGGCGCGGGCGTGTTCGGCGTCGCCAACCGTGCGCTGCTGGTCGTCGGGCTCCACCAGTTCCTCAACGTGCCCATCTGGTTCCAGTTCGGCAGCTACACCAAGCCGGACGGGGAGGTGGTGCACGGCGACATCAACATGTTCCTCGCGGGCGACCCCGGCGCCGGCCAGTTCACCTCGGGCTTCTTCCCCATCATGATGTTCGCCCTGCCGGCCGCGGCCCTCGCCATCACGCACTGCGCGAGGCCGGACCGCCGCAAGGAGGTCGGCGGTCTGATGCTGTCGGTGGCGCTGACGTCCTTCGTCACCGGCATCACGGAACCGATCGAGTACTCGTTCCTCTTCATCGCCCCGCTCCTGTACGCGGTGCACGCGCTGCTGACGGGTGTCTCGATGGCGGTGACCTGGGGGCTGGGCGTGCACGACGGCTTCAGCTTCTCGGCCGGACTGATCGACTACGTCATCAACTGGAACCTGGCCACAAAACCCTGGGCGATCATTCCGATCGGCCTGGGCTTTGCCGTCGTCTATTACGCGATCTTCCGTTTCGCGATCACGAAGTTCGATCTCAAAACGCCGGGTAGGGAGCCGGAGGAAGAGGTCGAGGACGCGGCAAAGGTCTGACAAAAGGCCGGAAACCGGGCCCTGAACAGGGCCGGGAAATCCCGCAGGAATCGCGGGTTCCTTATCTCGCCTTCATCGTGCTACAACAGGTCTACACCACTGAGTGGTGTAGACCACCACCCGATGGAGGAAGTCTATGAGCACCGCCACCGCATCGGCGGCCCCCACGAAGAAGTGGGGATCCGGTCTTTTCCAGGGCCTGCAGAAGGTCGGTCGCAGCCTGCAGCTGCCTATTGCCGTGCTGCCGGCGGCGGGCATCCTGCTGCGCCTCGGTCAGAAGGACGTCTTCGGTCCGGAAGGCCTCGGCTGGAACAAGGTCGCGGCCGTCTTCATGACCGCCGGTGACGCCGTCTTCGCCAACCTGCCGCTGCTCTTCTGCGTCGGCATCGCCATCGGCTTCGCCAAGAAGGCCGACGGCTCCACCGCGCTGGCGGCGCTGGTCGGCTTCCTGGTCTACAAGAACGTACTGACCGCGTTCCCGATCACCGAGGCGAAGGTCACCAAGGGTGCGGACGTCGCCGCGACCTACAACGACCCCAAGGTCCTCGGTGGCATCGTCATGGGACTCATAGCCGCTGTCACCTGGCAGCGCTTCCACCGCACCAAGCTCCCCGACTGGCTGGGCTTCTTCAACGGCCGCCGTCTCGTCCCGATCCTGATGGCCTTCATCGGCACCGCCGTCGGTGTCTTCTTCGGCCTGGTCTGGGAGCCCATCGGTGACGTGATCACCAGCTTCGGCGAGTGGATGACCGGCCTCGGCGCCATCGGCGCGGGGATCTTCGGTGCCATCAACCGCGCGCTGCTGCCGGTCGGCATGCACCAGTTCGTCAACACGGTGGCCTGGCAGGAGATCGGCTCCTTCAAGGACTCCGCCGGTGCCGTCTGGCACGGTGACCTGCCGCGCTTCTTCCACGGCGACCCGACCGCCGGCCAGTTCATGACGGGCTTCTTCCCGATCATGATGTTCGCCCTCCCGGCCGCCGCCCTGGCGATCACGCACGCGGCCCGCCCCGAACGCCGCAAGGTCGTCGGCGGCATGATGGTCTCGCTCGCGCTGACCTCGTTCGTCACCGGTATCACCGAGCCGATCGAGTTCGCTTTCATGTTCATCGCGCCGGTGCTGTACGTCATCCACGCCCTGCTGACCGCCCTCTCCATGGCCGTGACCTGGGCCCTGGGCGTCCACCACGGGTTCAGCTTCTCCGCGGGCTTCATCGACTACGCCCTGAACTGGAACCTGGCCACCAGGCCCTGGCTGATCATCCCGATCGGCCTGGTCTTCGCGGCGATCTACTACGCCGTGTTCCGCTTCGCCATCACCAAGTGGAACCTCCCCACCCCGGGCCGCGAGCCCGAGGAGGAGGTCGAGGACCTCACCAAGGCGTGAGCCCCTCCTGAACAGCGCCGAGGCCCCCGGAGCCGTCAAGCTCCGGGGGCCTCTGGCACGTCGTACAGGTCAGATCTCGTACATCTTGCGCGGAACGGCGAGCTCCACCGGACCGTCGTAGACCTCGCGCGCGTCGGCCAGGTTGGCCTGGGGGTCGGTCCACGGCGGAATGTGGGTGAGCACCAGGCGCCGCGCGCCCGCGCGGGCCGCGGTCTGGCCCGCCTCGCGGCCGTTGAGGTGCAGGTCGGGGATGTTCTCCTTGCCGTGCGTGAACGCCGCCTCGCACAGGAACAGGTCGGCGTCGCGGGCCAGTTCGTCCAGGGCCGTGCTGACGCCGGTGTCGCCGGAGTAGGTCAGGGTCTTCCCGCCGTGCTCGATCCGGATGCCGTACGCCTCCACCGGGTGGGCCACGCGTTCCGTGTGCACCGTGAACGGGCCGATCTCGAAGGTGGACGGCTTGACCGTGTGGAAGTCGAAGACCTCGCTCATGGACGAGGCGCTGGGGGTGTCGGCGTAGGCGGTGGTCAGGCGCTGTTCCGTGCCCTCGGGTCCGTAGACCGGGATCGGGGCGCAGCGGCCGCCGTCGTGCCGGTAGTAGCGCGCCACGAAGTACGCGCACATGTCGATGCAGTGGTCGGCGTGCAGATGGCTGAGGAAGATCGCGTCGAGGTCGTAGAGACCGCAGTGGCGCTGCAGCTCGCCCAGGGCGCCATTGCCCATGTCGAGGAGCAGCCGGAAGCCGTCGGCCTCGACGAGGTAGCTCGAGCAGGCCGATTCCGCGGACGGGAACGACCCCGAGCAGCCGACGACGGTGAGCTTCATGAAACAGAAACCTCCGCTGGCGGAAAAACCGAGAGATCGGGAACAGGGGCGTCGGGGGTCGTGCGGTTTGTCGAGCGTAAGGCGCAAAACCTCCGGTCGCTCCTCCGCCAAGGGCTGTTGTGGGCGAACTCACCTGTGCGGCGCCGCCATCCGAGCTACCTGGCGTTCAGCTGTTCGACCAAGATCCGAGGGCACATCGAGGGCACATCAGGCAGCTTCGGACAGGAAGTCCTCGACGGCCTCGCGGGTGTCCTGGTCCTCGTCGGGGAACAGGTGCGCGTAGATCGACATGGCCACGGCCACGGTGTCGCCGAGTCGCGCCGCCACGGTCTTGGGCCCCGCTACGACTTCGACCACCTGCGAGGTTGGCTGCGCCGTCGGCAGATCGTGCCGCGCATCGCCCGCCGCGGGGTGGAAAACTCCAACCGCCTGGGCGCGCACCGCTGGGTTACGTTGGCACCCCGCTTTCCGTTGCAATCCCGGTGCGCCTCCCTGATATTCCGTATGTCTATCGCCAGGTCAGGATGAAGGAACACCGGCTGCACGTGATCCATGGTCCACCCCTTCGCATGCGAGGGAGGAAGGGTTAGATCATGCGCTCCCCGATGGGGGTGGCGCCGCGCACCCCCTTCGCGTTTCACGCCACTCCAGTGCCCCTGCGGGCGGCGGCTTTGGCGGCTCGTGTGTGCGAGGAAGCCAGTGCCAAGCGCTGGAAGTAGGCCTTGCGTGCGTGCTCGGCACGACGCGAACGCTCTTCCGACGTCAGACGGCCCTCGGGGTCCACCTCACGTTCAAAGCGGTCGAGGAAAGCCCGCCTCGCGGGGGCCGTGTGGGCGGCGGGGTCGTCGGTCTTCGCCCAGAGAGAGTGGGCAGCGATGCGTGCGCGCATCGTGCGCTCAGCGGCGTTGGACATGGCAAGCCCCTCTAAGTGTCACTCCACCGGCGCCGGTGCCAGCCCGGAGCCGACATCCGACGCTTCTAGTGGCAATTGTCTCGCAGCTGTGTGGAGGATGTCCTTGACTTCCCGAGCGCCTCAGCCATGGTGTCGCTGTCGCGGATGACCGTGCTGCAAACGGCGACGACATCACCGATGACGTCGGGCAGGGCACGACCCGGACGTGAGCCAGGGTGCTCAGCATGGCGCGGGTAAGGGCCGATCCCAGGTCGCTGGTGGGCTGGGCGTATCAGGGCGTCAGCGACGACTTTCCTCTCCGATGAGCCCTGTCTGCACCAACAGGTTTCCACGCCGTCGCGAGACGAAGATCCCCCGCCCCGCCGGCATCGGGCGGGGGCGTACGTTGCCGAGGATGTCGCCCTCGTTCGGATCGCCGGAGAGCACGACCCCCTGGGCGCCCAGCTCCTTGATGCGCTGCATGAAGGGTTCGTACGAGGAGCGGCCGGCGCCCGCGGTATTGCGGGCGACGATGAAGCGGATGCCGACGTCGCGGGCGAACGGAAGGAGTTCCGTGAGCGGGGCGAGGGGGTTGCCACTGGAGGTCGACACCAGGTCGTAGTCGTCGACCACCACGTAGATCGTCGGGCCGCTCCACCAGCTGCGTGCCCGCAGTTGGTCGGCCGTGACGTCGGGCGAGGGCGTGCGCCGCCGCATGAGATCGGCCAGGGCCTCCACGTGGTGATCCATGGCGTTGGACATGGGAACGTACTCGGCGAGGTGGGTTGCCGGGGTGGCGTCCAGGAGGGAGCGGCGGTTGTCGATGACGAAGAGTTTGCAGGAGTCGCCGTCGTGCAGGTCGGTCAGCTGCTTGATGAGCAGGCGCAGCAGATTGGACTTGCCGGACTCGCTCTCGCCGAAGACGAGGAAGAAAGGGTCCTGGTCGAAGTTGACGTGGACGGGTTCCAGGTTGTTCTCGTCGAGGGCGAAGGCGACGCCGCGGTCCGGCTCCGTAAGGGCTGCGGGCAGGTCGGCGAAGGGGATCTGGCGTGGCAGGAGGCGGACGGCCGGCGCGCCGGGCGCGGTCCAGTGGCGGTCCACGTCCCGGCTCAGGGCGGCGGTCGCCTCGGAGAGGTTGTCGTCGGAGTGGATGCCGTCGATGCGGGGAACCGCCGCCATGAAGTGCAGTGCTTCCGGAATGACGCCCCGGCCGGGCACACCCGTCGGAACGTTTCCGGCTGCCTTGCGGTCCAGTTCGGAGTCCATGGGGTCGCCTAGCCGCAGCTCGAGGCGGTTCATCAGCAGGTCCTTCAAGTTCGCACGGACCTCCATGGCGCGGGAGGCGGTGAGGATCAGGTGGATGCCGTAGCCAAGGCCGCGCGCGGCGATGTCGAGGACGGCTGCTTCCAGGGCCTCGTACTCCGTGCGGAAGTTCCCCCAGCCGTCGATGACCAGGAAGACGTCACCCCACGGCTGGTCCGCCACCTGGATGTCACCGCGAGCCCGCATCCTGCGGAACGTGGCGATGGAGTCGATGCCGGCGCTGCGGAAGTACTCCTCGCGGCGCGTCATGATGCCGTACACCTCGGCGACCGCGCGGCGCACCCGCTCCGGGTCCAGGCGTGAGGCGACCCCGCCGACGTGCGGCAGCCCCGAGACGGCCGCCATGCCGCCACCGCCGAAGTCCAGCCCGTAGAATTGGACCTCGTGCGGGGTGTGGGTCAGCGCAAACGCGGCGATGATCGTCCGCAGCAGCGTCGACTTACCCGACTGCGGGCCGCCGACGATCTGCATATGGCCCGCGGCGCCGGAGAAGTCCCGGTACAGCGTGTCGCGCCGCTGCTCGAAGGGCTTGTCGACGACGCCGAGCGGCACGATAAGACGACCCGCGCCCTCGTAGCCGGGCTGGGTCAGGCCGCGGCCCTGCTCCGCGGCGAGTCCAGGGAGGAGGGCGTCCAGCGAGGGCGGGTTGTCCAGCGGGGGCAGCCATACCTGGTGCGCGGCGGGGCCTTGGCCGGTCAGTCTGCGGACGATGACGTCGAGCACGGTGTCGGCCAGGGCGTCGTCGCCGCCCGCCCGCGGGTCCGGCACCTGCGCCTGGGGATCGGACTGTGCGTACTGGACCGGCACGGGGGCCGCGGTGAAGGGCACGGGACGGCGGTCCACCGGCAGCTGACCGTCCCCTGCGGTGGCCCGGGCCGAGGCGGGCCGGTGCGCGCCCGAGACGTAGGCGGCCTTGAAGCGGGCCATCTCGTCGGTGCCGTACTTCAGATAGCCCGAGCCGGGGACGTTCGGCAGGTGGTACGCGTCCGGCACACCGAGGGCGGCGCGTGACTCGGCCTCGGAGAACGTCCGCAACCCGATGCGATACGACAGGTAGGTCTCCAGACCGCGCAGGCGGCCTTCCTCCAGACGCTGCGAGGCGAGCAGCAGGTGGACGCCCAGCGAGCGCCCGATGCGGCCGATCTGGACGAACATGTCGATGAAGTCGGGCTTGGCGGTGAGGAGTTCGCTGAACTCGTCGATGACCAGGACGAGGGACGGGATCGGATCAAGGGCGGCGCCGGCCGAGCGGGCCTTCTCGTAGTCGTGGATGTTGGCGTAGTTGCCCGCCCGGCGCAGCAGCTCCTGGCGGCGGTTGAGTTCGCCGCGGATGGAGTCGCCCATGCGGTCCACGAGGGTCAGGTCGTCGGCGAGGTTGGTGATCACCGCGGCGACGTGCGGCAGGTCCGCCATGCCGGCGAAGGTGGCACCGCCCTTGAAGTCCGCGAGAACGAAGTTCAGCGTCTCCGAGGAGTGGGTCACCGCCAGGCCGAGCACGAGGGTGCGCAGCAGTTCGGACTTGCCGGACCCGGTGGCGCCGACGCACAGCCCGTGCGGGCCCATGCCGTCCTGCGCGGCTTCCTTCAGGTCCAGCATCACCGGGGTGCCGTCCTCGCCGACCCCGATCGGGACCCGCAGGCGTTCGGCACGGGAGCGCGGGCGCCACGTGCGGCCGACATCCACGGATTCCGCGTCGTCCAGGTTGAGGAGATCGGTGAACTCCAGGTTGGCGAGCAGCGGTTCGTCCGAGTCGCCGCCGGACGCCATGTACAGGGGCGCGAGCTGGAGGGCGAGTGCCTCGGCCGCCTCGTAACTGAGACGGTCGGGCGTCCCTTCGTAGACGAGGCCGTCGCCGGACTCCAGACGCAACGACTGAGGATGCACCACGACCGAGAGACCGCCGCGTGCACCGGTGAGCCTGCCCGGCACGACCTCGACGATCGTGGCACCCTGCAATCCCTCGGCCGCCGCCAGCGCCGACAACGGCGACAGCGTCTCTCCGTCGAGCACGACGACGATATGCGGCTGCTCCAGGAGGGGTTGGCCGCCGGCCTGGAACCGGGGACGCCCTTCGAGCTCCTCCTTGAGCAGCAGCTCCAGGTCCTGCGCACTGGACGTGATCAGACGGCGGCTGCCCGCTCCATCACTTCCCTCGGCCTGGACGTGCGGCAGCCACTTCGCCCACTCCCAGTGCGAGGCCGCGTCCTGCCCGGCCGCGATGGCGAAGACCAAGTCGTCAGGGGAATGCAGCGAGGCCAGGGATGCCACCATCGCGCGCGCCGACGCCCGGACGTGGTTCTCGTCCCCGCTGAGGGTGAGGTGGTAGAAGGCCCGCAGCGAGATCGCCATGGGCAGGCCCTCGATGGTGCTGTGCGCGTTGAGGAACTGCTTCATGGCCCCGGCGGTGAGCGGCTCCAGTTCGTCCACCGGAGCGGTCTCGGGCGCGACCAGTGGAGTGGCGAGTTGCTGGCCACCCAGTCCGATCCGGACCTGCCCGAAGTCGTCGTCGCTGATACGCCGCTCCCAGACGCGGCTGCCCTCGGCGACCAGGGCCCACAACTGCTCGGGCGCCGGATGCAGATAGAACTGGGCGTCGCGCTGAAGCCGCGCCGTACGCAGAACCGTACGACGGGTTTTGGCCAGGTATTTCAGGTAGTCCCGTCGCATATCGGCGAGTTGGCCCTGGGTGCCGCGCCGGTAACGGACGAGCATGGCGATGGCCATGGCGATCGTCGATGCGATCATGACCATGCCCATGATGCGCATGATCGGGTTCGGCGTCATGAAGAAAAAGACGACGGAACCGCCCATGCCCATCATGGGGAGCAGTTGCATCAGCGCGCCCTCCTGCTGCCCTCGGGGCAACTCGGGCGGGGATTGCAACTGCACTGGATCAGCGGGCACCTCGGTGGGCAAGGCCCTCGGTGGCCGTTTGACGACAATCTGGCTCAAAGCTGACCCGTCCCCCTCGCGGACTTCAAGAGCCCTTGTCCGCACCCCCGTGGCGCCGACTTCATCCGGGTCGGATCCTACTGGCGGGCACTGACATTGCGGACGGTAGGGTGACGGTCACGCGTGTGCGCACCCGCGAACAACCAACGGATTCGGGGTCATTCGCGGTAATTCGGAACCGGAATGCGAGCGGACAGGCGAACGGGATAGGGGCGCGGCCCGCGAGTTGAGAAGCACCGCGAGGGGGAGAAGTACGTGCCTGCGACAGTTCGAGCGGCAGGGAGCGCGGGAAACACCGACGGTCACCCGGGACCAGGGGGCCATCCGGGGTCGGGGGCTCATCCGGGACCGGGCCAGCATTGGGGACCAGGGATGCCGACCGCTCGCAGCACCGGCTTCCGCCGGATCATCGTGGCGGCACCCGACAGCCGGATCGATGTGGCGCTGCCCGATGACATTCCCCTCGCGCACCTCTTCCCGGAGATCCTGCGCCTGTCCGGACAGACTCCGGCACCCGGTGCCCCGGTCGGCTACCACCTGGTACGCCGGGACGGCACGGTGCTCGACGAGGCACGTTCACTCGCTGCACAGCGCATCGCCGACGGCGACTTCCTCCTGCTGCGTCCCTTCGCCGACTCCCTCCCGCCCGCGGTGTTCGACGACGTCACGCACGCCACGGCCAGCGCCGTCACCCGCGACCGCAAGCTCTGGAACGACGAACTCCTGCGCACCGCAGGACTCTTCGGTAGCTGTGTGCTGCTGATGCTGCTCGCCTTCGTGGCCTGGAGTTCCGACGTCCGGCACGACATGCACGGGCTCCCGGGCATCGTGGCCGCGGTCTCGGGCCTGGTCCTCCTGGCGATCGCCACGGTCCGCGCCCGGGTGTACGGCGACCGCGGCTCGTCGGTGGCCTTTGGCACCGGCGCCCTCGCGAACCTGGGAGTGGCGGGCAGCGGACTGCTCGCGCTGCCGGCCGGGGAGGGCATCGGCAGGCTGCAGTTCCTGCTCGCCTGCGCCGCCGTACTCGTGGGATCGGTGGTGCTGGTGTTCCTCACACCGAGCGGCGACGGCCCCTTTGTCGCCTTCGCATTCGCCTCGGCCGTCGGCATGCTGCTGACCTTCGTCGCGATCCTCGCCGAGATGAGGCCGTCGGAGACCGCCGCGGTCTGCTCCCCGCTCGCCCTGGGCGCCCTCGCCTTCCTTCCGGGCCTGGCCACGCGTTTCGCCCGCCTACCCATCGGCTTCGACCCGCCGCGCACCGCCGTCGGCAGCGACTACGCCGATGCCGATGATGACGCCGCCGAGGTGTCGGCCGTCATCGACGCCGAGCGCATCGCCGCTCAAGCGCGGCGCGGCCACGAGCTGCTGCTCGGCCTGGTTGGTGGATGTGCGTTGGTGGCAACGGCTGCAGCCGCAGTACTGGGGTTCGCCGACGATGTGTGGGCCCAACTCCTCGCGCTCGCCACGGGCTTGGCCCTGCTGATGCGCGCCCACCTGTTCCGGCACACGGTTCAGGTGGGTTGCACGCTCGCGGCGGGCCTCGCCTCGCTGGTGCTCCTGGGGCTCGGGCTCTCCCTCAACCCGCCCGGTCGGATGGTCCTGGAGGCTCTACGGGGTGACGACACGGCCATGGCAATCAGGCTGGTGTGGCTGTCGGTCGCGGTCGCCGTCGTCGCCGGGGCGATCGCCGCGATCGCGCTGATCGTTCCCAGCAAGGGGGTCACCCCGTTCTGGGGCCGATTCCTGGAGATCGCCGAGAGCTTCGTACTTCTGACGCTGCTGCCGCTGTGTCTCGCGGTGTTCGGCGCCTACCAGCAGATGCGCTCGCTCTCATCGTGAGTTCCTCGTACGAGACCAGAACACCCAGATCAACCAACGGGGGAAAGAGGCAGCAGAACGATGGCATCACGGCGGGATGAGCTCAACGCCTACACCTTCGCGCGACGGCGCCTGGTCGGCCAGTTCCTGCAGCCCAACCCGAACGGCACGGAAGAGGGCTGGCCGCGCCCCCTGCGCGCGGTCGTGCCGGGTGCGATCGTCGCGACGGTCGT
The DNA here is from genome assembly GCF_001513975.1 of Streptomyces curacoi. GTDB lineage: Bacteria > Actinomycetota > Actinomycetes > Streptomycetales > Streptomycetaceae > Streptomyces > Streptomyces curacoi. The sequence continues at coordinate 180,032 of NZ_KQ947995.1, read as the reverse complement.
CCTCGCGGCCTTCGGGGCGTGGGGCATGTTCAAGCCCGCCGCACCGCAGGGCTGGGACAAACCCGAAGAGAACATCATCATCTCCAGCAAGTCGACCACGCGGTACGTCGTCCTGACGACCGACGGCAAGACACAGCTGCACCCGGTGCTGAACATGTCCTCCGCGAAGCTCCTGCTGACGCCCGACAAGGGCAAGGTCATCAACGTCGACGAATCGGTCCTCGACAGCGGCAAGATCCCACACGGCCCCACCCTCGGCATCCCCTACGCCCCCGACCGACTGCCCGATGCCGACGAAGCCGGATCGAAGAAGCGCTGGGTGGTCTGCGAGCGGCCCGGAGAAGGCGGCCGTGCCATCCAGAAGGCGGCCTTCATCCTCGCCGCTCGCGACATGGACCGGACCGAGGGCGCGGAGCGGCTGCGCGGTGGCGAGCTGATGTACGTGGAGGGCCCGGGCCCGGATCGCACCCGCTACGTCGTTGACGCCAAGGGAACGGCGTACCCCGTGACGAACGACGAACTGCTCCTGCGCCAGGTCGTCGGCGAGGGCCGGGAGCCCCAGCGGGTGTCGGCCGGCTGGCTGAACACACTGCACAAGGGCGACACCATCGCCTTCCCGCAGATCCCGGACACGCCCGGCGCCGACGCCGGGATCCAGGGCCAGCTGCCGGCCGAGGCGAACAAGGTCGGCATGGTCCTTGAAGCAACGTCCGGCACCAGGATCCAGAAGTACGTCGTCCTACGCGGGCGGGTCGCACCGGTCTCCGACTTCACGGCGAAGCTGCTGCTCAGCAGCAAGGACCTGATCAGACTGGGGCAGGCGGGCCGAGCCATGCCTGTCAGCGCTGGCAGCTTCACGCCCGGGGCGCCCTTCGGCGCGGACAAGACCTTGCCTCAGCAGGAGCCTGAGCCGGTCAACGCGGCGAGCACCGACGAGGGGAGCCGCAACACGGTGTGCAACGTCCTGCGCGACGTGGACGGGGACAACGGCGCCACGACCCTCAGTACCTGGGCGGGCAAGGACTTCCCGGCTCCCCTCCCCACCGGGTCGAGCAGCGCGTACGTCACCCCCGGCTCGGGCCAGTTCTTCCGCCAGTTCACGGGCTCGTCGACCAGTTCCGGCTTCTTCTTCTTGGTCACCGACACCGGCCTGCGCTACGCGATGCAGTCCAACGGCGACAGCGAGACGGACGACGCCGGCATCGGCTCCTCGGGCTCGGCCACAGAGCGTCGGGAGCAGCGCGAGGCGGCCCTGCAGGAGGCCCAGCAGGCGCAGAACCGCCTCGGCTACAAAGACGTGACACCGGCGCCAATCCCAGCCGCGTGGTCCGCGTTCCTGCCGACGGGACCGCGACTGTCGACGGGGGCGGCGCGGCAGCCGCAGGGGTCGTGAGGGGGCGGGCTGCATAGTGCGCACACGTCACCAGTTGCGCTTCCTCGCCGGTACGGCTGCTGCCACCCTCACGTTCGTCGCGGTGCCTCTGGCTCCGACAGCCACGGCGGCCGATCAGTGCACCTTTCCCGGCAAGACGTACGAGGGCCGCCCCTGGGCCCTGCAACGGGTCCTGCTGGACGAGGTGTGGAAGCAGTCCAGGGGCAAGGGTGTCCGAGTCGCGGTCATCGACACCGGTGTGGACGTCAAGAACCGCCAGCTCGCCCCGGCGGTGGACGTCAAGAAGGGCCGTAACTTCCTGCCGCCGAACCTCAAGGACGACCAGGGCAACAAGATCGAGCGCGGCAGCGAGGACGGCACCACCGACGTGGTGGGCCACGGCACCAAGGTCGCGGGCATCATCGCCGCCAGGCCGGCGAAGGGCACGGGCTTCGTCGGCCTCGCCCCCGAGGCGACGATCATCCCGATCCAGCAGAACGACGCCGAGGGCCACGGAGACACCGACACCCTGGCCGTTGCCATCAACTACGCCGCCGACAAGGCCCGGGCCGACGTCATCAACATCTCCCAGGACACGGTCAACCCGATCACAGCCACCTCCGAACTGAAACGGGCGGTGGACAACGCCCTGGCCAAAGAGATCGTCATCGTGGCCTCGGCGGGCAACGACGGCCTCGACGGCAAGGTGAAGAAGACCTACCCGGCCTCATACGAAGGCGTCCTGGCCGTGGCCGCCTCCGACCGCAACAACGAACGCGCCGCCTTCTCCCAGTCCGGCGACTTCGTCGACGTCGCCGCCCCCGGCGTCGACATGGTGTCCACCGTCCCCGGCGGCGGGCATTGTGCCGACAACGGGACGAGCTTCTCCGCGCCCTACGTCGCCGGGGTCGCGGCCCTGATCAAGGCCAAGCACCGGGACTGGACGCAGCAGCAGATCACCGCCCAGATCATGCAGACCGCGGAACGCTCCATCCCCGGCCACGACCGCCTGGTCGGCTGGGGCGTCGTCGACCCCGTACGCGCCCTCACGGAAGACGACAAACCGATCGACCAGCCAGTGCCCACCAACGAAGGCGCAGGGCAGGCCAAGGCCCCCACGGTGGCCCAACTCCCGCTCGGGGAAACCCCGCAGGAGCGGGCGGCTCGTCTCGGGACCTACGTGGTGGTGGGCAGCTTGGTACTGGTGGCGGTCATCGCCGGCGGGGCGGTGGCGATGCGGGACAGCCGGAGGAGGACGCCCTCCGGTTAGCCGAGAAGGCCGTTGGTCCTGTCACTGGTAGTGGCTAGAGTGACACGCATGCAATCGGTGACTTTCGCGTCACCGCGATCGCAATGACCTGCGGTCGTAGCAAACGGGGAAACGGGGAGGGCGAGCGTCATGCGGTGCGCCGACGATGTTCGGAGCCGTGAGGGACGGCCACGGGGCTGCAACGCTCCATGAGCGGGCCGCTGCCTGACAAAGAACGCGAACGCCTCACCACGGCCCACCGCGGCGGATCACACCGGACGCACCATGAGCGTTCGCCATGCACCTCTCCAGGCCGCCGGACCCACTGAACCGGAATTCGGAAGGGAAGAACAGATGGCAGGAACCCAGAAGGTCACTGACGACGTACTGCGGCAGTTCGAGCAGGAGCTCAACGAACGCTTCGGTTCGGTGAAGCAGCAGCTGCAGCAGCTGCACGCCGTGATCGACGGCGTGGAAGGCAAGTGGCAGGGCCAGGGTGCCGTGTCGTTCGACCGGAAGCAGACCGAAATCAACGAGCGCATGGCCCACATCGGCAACCTGCTCGTCCGTTTCCAGAACGCGGTCAACGACAACCGCCGCATCGCCGGCAGCACCGACGAAGAGATCTACCAGGCCCTGGCGGGCATCGACGCGGGCGGTTCCGGCTCGGCCGGAAGCGCCTCGGCGTCGGGCAAGACGTCTGCATTCTCCGGCATGTAGCACAGCCGCACTTCAACATACCGGACGCGAAAGGAAGTTGGAGAAGTCATGGCAGTGGACAACGGCACCATGCTCGTCACCTACGCGGAACTCGAGCGGGCCGCAGGCGACATCACCGCCCAGGCCAAAAAACTGGACACGGACCTGGAAGCCCTCCAGCAACGGATGAAGGACCTCTCCGCCTTCTTCGAGGGCGAGGCCAAGACCGCAGCGGACGGCCTCCACCGCGAGTGGGACATCAAGGCCAGGGAGATCCACCAGGCTCTGAACGCCATCGCGAACGCGGTCCGCGAGGCGAGCGCGGCCTACAGCGCCGCCGACCGTAAGGCCGCCGCCAACTACTAACAGCGGTCAACGGAACCGGGGTGGGCACGCACGGGAGGTGTCCACCCCACCTCTGGAACGAAAAAGGTCGCAGGAAAGCGATCGGACAATCCGGGAAGGGCACCGATGGCGTGAGGTGCCTCGCGGCAGGCGCGCTCATGTGCCAGCAGCTCCGCGCGCTCACCCTTCCAGTTTGGGGAGGCGATGGGCCGTCTTTGGGACAAACTGACAGGTACGAAACACCCTGACAGCGGTGTCGCACCGCTGCCGACCATGGAAGTCCGAGCCGCGCTGCTCGCGCTCAACGGGCCGGACGTGCCGTACCGGGTGCGCAACGCTCTCCCCACCGAGAAGGCCGACATTGTCGCGGAGTGCCGGATTCCACGGGTGGGTGTGACCCTCAAGACCCAGATGCGCCTGATCCCGGAGAAGCACGAGGTGCGATTTCTTGACGAGCGGTGGGAAAACCGTTCGTCCGGCAACGCCGATGCGCAGTACGGACGTGGGCACGCACCTGCGGTGTACCGGCAGTGGGAGACCAAGCAGGGCCACGACGGCCGTCGGCGCAAGGTCGAGACGTTTCGCTTCGACACGCGGGAGATGACGGAGCCCCTGCGGAACGCAATCCTCGGCGCCGGATGGACCTGCCGGGGAGTGCTCAAGCTCTGATCGGCCGGTGACCCGCGCGTGGATGGCACCGTTGCCTTGCACGCGCCCACTGAGGCCCGGCGTTCCAACGTCATTCCGGCGAGGAGTTTCGGGTGACGGCAGACGGTGGCGGAGGCAGAGGCGGGTAGGGCGGACGGGGCGGGATCCGGGGCCCGGGCGGAGTCGGCGGTGGTGGCGGCTGCGGTTCCAGCGACTGCCGAGGGCGGGATGGTGGCTGCCGCGGCGTGAGAGGTGGGGCTGGAGGTGGCGGCGGGGGCGGAGGAGGCTCGATAGCCGGCAGTACCGGACCGCCCGCGCGCAGCCGTTCGATGGTCTGCTCGGCTCGGCGGCGGGCATGCGGGGTGTCGTCGCGTTCGTAGCGGAGCCGGACGCCGGCGCGGCCGAGGTTCTCGGTTGCGAGCAACCGGTAGCCGAGTTCGTGGGTGATCTGCTCAATGCGGTGCTTTCGCGACGCGTCCAGGCGGCCGGGCAGCAGCTCGACACGGCCCCGTCCGTCGAAGTGCCGGACTATCTCCTCGTCCTTCACAGCTCCCCGCTCGTCTCAGTTGTCCTTGTCCGACTTGGCCTGCATTGCCTTGATGGCCTTCTCCTCGCGGGTGAGCATGGGCCCGGCCGAGACCATATTACCGATGGATTAGGCGAATGCGATGGCGCATTATCCGCAGCAGCTGCTTCTAATGAAGCCAGGAGACCAGTGACTGAAATGACACAACAAGGGAGGATGTCGGCCAGACTGGAGGATCAGCGGCATTCGCCGAAGCCCTCAAGTGCCTTGGTGTAGGAAGTAACCAGACCCCACCAGCACCCGAATAGAAATAGCGATCGTCATCCGTTACTTGACCGCTGTCCATTTTTGCGTACGCATCAGCAACAGCGGTAACGCTCTCCTCTTCATTCCACCACGCCTGCACCTCCCGAACGGCCATCTCTCCATCGATAATCACGTCACATCGCTTCGTCCCACCGTTTGGAGACGATTGCTTCACGGCTATTACCTCATCCCCTGGCAGGAAGGGGTCAAGCAGCTCGGGATCCAATGAAATGCCGCATTGAGTTCGAAGGATTGCGTAGTTCTTTTCATCTCCGCCGCCGCTTGAGCATGCAGTTACGACCAGCGCTCCAGCAAGAGCGACGGAGACTGAAGTCAACGCCTGGACGAGTGCCGAGCGTAAGCTACTTTGAGGGCGGTGCACAACGTTTTCCCGACTCACCCGCTAATGCCCAGGTCATCTGGGATGCTCGGCTCATTGGTGCATGCCAGCTCATCCCGCAGCGTGCGGGCCAGCTGGACGGCCAACTGCTGGTGGAACGCTTCCGACACTCTCGGGGCATCCGGCGCGCTGACCCTGGCTTCGAGAAGCACCTGCGCCTGCCCACTTGCGCCCTTGATGTCACAGCGGAAAACGAGGTCGACGTCCCCGCCGACGCTGGCGGTGTCAGCCACGTAGACGTCCGTGGCTGCTCGATGCCAGCGCTCGGTGTTGGTCTGCACGGCCTGTAGGGGGTCTGCCGCCCACCCCGCCATCGCAGAAAAGCGGCCGTTGCCCGAGAGTCCACAGGCGTCGTATTCTTCAAACCCCCTAGATTTGTTGTAGGGTTCGATCGCTTCTTGCGTCAGCTCCTTCTTGATGTGGTCGACAGAAAGAGCACTGTTGGAGAACTTGAGGTCACCGGAATCAAGGATGCCTCGCAGAGACTCCATATTCTTGGCGCCAAACAGTGCATTACAGGTCTTCCACTGGGTGGGGTACTTCTCACTCAGAGATTGTTCGCCCGAGCAACCTGTCGACAACGCAAGCGCCGCTATAGCCCCACACCAGGAAATCCGGATCAGGGATCTCACGATGACACCTTTTCATTGTTCGAGATGGCCGTTTTCCCAGCCAAGTAGGACTGTTCGATCTCATTGATGAGATCGGTGGCCTCCTTGTTGCTCATGCCGGTGGTCTGGGCGAAGTTGAGAACGGGTTGAGTGGCCGCCCGCTCGCCGATCTTCTCCACGTCCTGCACGGCTTGGAGTGCCTGCGGGTCGTTCGTGTACTCGTTGTCCTTCAGGTATTCCATCGTATGGTTGCCATATGCGGTACTGATCGCGGACCCGGCGGACTCCATGACCAACGGAACGGCGGTGGCGGCCACGACACCCGCTGCCGGGCCGAGCAGTATCGCGGCGCCCGCAGTCGCTGCCACCGTGACTCCTCCGCTGACGAGCGACTTGCGCCACTCTCCGTTCTGCTCTTGCAGCATCTGCTGAGCCTCTTCCGGATCCTTGAATTCCTCACGAATCCCATGAGACCGTGATTCATCGAGGATTCCATGCACTTTCGCAGCGTTTTGGGCGAACGCAATGCCGCGATCCTCGTCGTTCTCGAAGGCCGCGAGGCCACTCGCCATAAAGAGCTGCTGAGCCGAGGTCAGTGACTTGTATCCGTCCTCGTCGCCAGCCACCAGCATCATGAAGTTCCGCGCCTTCTGCTCGTCGAAGGAAGTTCGCGTCGAACCGTCGCTGCTGTTTTTGAAGAGTGCGTCTCGGTCCAGCGCGTCGCCCGAGCCACCGAAATCCATGATGGAGTAGTTCAGGTCGTCGATGTACGACGCCCCCATCTTGGCCAGGCTGTCCTTCATGACCTCGGGCGGCGGCCCTTCCTCGGAGGCGACGTTGTAGCGCTCGATGACCCTCCTCATAATCTCGGCCGTATCCTCGTCCCTGTGCAGCTCCGGCGGGTCCGCGTCCCAGGCGTCGCCGGTGACCGCCGCCTCCAGCGCGTGCCCTAGAGCGTTAGGTCCCATCTCGCGTGCGTGCTTCGATTCGTCGCTGCCAGCGTGGGCGAGGCTGTCCGGGGCCCACTCGAAGTCCGTCTTGTTCAGCTCATCGAAGTAGTCATAGTCGAGCGATGCGTTCTTGTTGACAGTGCCGTCTTCGTTGTACACGGTGGGTGTGTCGGTGAAGAACTTCTTCGCGGCGTCCGGGCTGTGTCCGAGTCCTTCCAGCACGCTGGTGAGCGGGTCGTAGCCCGCGCCGTTCTTTCCGGACGGGTTGTAGCCCCAGTCGAGGTCGGATCCGGGAATGTCGGGTTTGCTGCTCATGAACCGATACGGGTCCTCGCGATGCAGCTGGACGACGTGCTCGGCGATGGGGTTGATGAACCGCGCATCGTAGTTGCCATAACGCAGGATTCCGCCCAAGACCTGATAGCCGTACGGTGCGCTGCTCCCACCGGGATAGAGCTGGAGCTGCTGCGTGCCCAGCTTGCGGAACTCCGTCGCCCAGTTCGTCGGCAGGTGCGACTTGTTGTCGGGGTCGGTCGCCGAGGCCAGGGCCACACCCATGTTCCGCTGGAGCTGTCGGGCGAGGGCGAGCCGCCCCTTGTCGTCGCCGATCGTGCCGTCCAGCGACATGCGGCCGTAGAACTCCAGCGCCTCCTTCGGGCCGCCGAGTGACTTGTAGAAGTCCGTGGAGAAGTCAGCGTCCTTGGAGTTGAACCTCATGATGGAGTTCAACTCCATGTACTGCTTGTCGCTCATCTTCGGGCCGAGATCGGCCAGTTCGGCAGCGCGTTGGGCCTGGGCGTCGTCGAGGGACTCGTACGAGCTGTGGCCGGCGTTGTGTTTATCCCCGCCGTGGCTCTTGCGCAGGGCGCGAGCGACCGACGCGTCGATCTCCGCGGCGTGGGCGAGAATCCGGTTGATCCGGTTCTCCAGCTCCTGCTTGGCGTCGAGCTGTTCCTGGGTGCGTTCGTCGCTGTCGCCGCGGATGTGCCGGAAGAAGCAGCGGACCTTGGCCTCGCCGATGTCCTGGACACTGATCCCGAGGTTCGCGGCGTCCGTCTCCACTGCGGTCCTGATCTGCTTCTGCAGTGAGATGAGTTCGGTGTGAGCGTCGGCGAGTACTTGGTGGATGCTGCTCGCCTCGGTGTGGAGGTCCGCGATCTCTTTCGTGGTCTTGGTGACGAAGCCCCGCGTGACGGTGGCGTTCACCCCGGCCCACCGGGCTTGGTCGGACTTGGCCTGCATGCCCTTCCGGGCGTTCTCCGCCAGGGACTTGAGGCCACTGACGGTGTCCTTCCAGTCGGAGACCGCCGTGCTGAGCTTGCCGAGGTCGACCTCAGACAGGTCCAGGTACGTGAAAGTCATCGCCGCGTCCCCTACCTACTTGAAGTACTTGCTGATCTCGGACACGGGCACGGCAGAGCCGTCGTCACGGCTGATCACGGCCGCGACCTTGGCGTCCTCCGACGCGTGCAGCTTCTTGCTGTAGTCGAGGTGGTTGGAGATATGCGCGCAGGCCTGGAGTACGGATTTGACCTGGGAGGTCCAGATCTCGACGGTCGTCTCCAGGGCGCCTCCCATTGCGAAGTTGTGGGACTTCAGCGAGGTGGCGGCCTGTGTCGTGGAACCGACGCCGTCCTTGTTCGCGCCCGCGCCGGCGACATCCGCCTCCCTACGGAGGCCCTCGCAGAGGAGGAAGGCCTCATGGCCAACGGTACCGAGGTCGTCCTGGTTCACCACCAGGTCACCGCCTCCGCCGCTCCCGCTTCTCTCCGCAGGCAGCTGGTTAAGTTGCATCTGCGTCGAGCGGCGCTGCGCCGCCTCAGCTTTGAGTTGCTCCCACTCGTCCCAAGCCATTCCCCCGCACCTTCCTTGGTCCCCGTGATGCGACAGTCCGCAGCGACTGGCCGCAGTGGCAATACCCAGCGCCTCAACCTACCAACGGTGCTGTTGCGCTAGATCACCTGAACGACAACACATGCATCATTGCTTCACAATTACACTGCCCGTTTCACGCCGCGGATCTGCCTACTGCCCCATGAACGTCGTGTTGCGGCGCCGGGCGCGCACTACAGGGACGGCGATTGCGGCACCCAGCAGAGCAGCAGCACTTACCCCTAGCGTGATCCAGAGAGCCGTGTCGCTGTCATCCTCACGTGCAGGGGCAGCGGCGGACTGCTTGGCCTCCCCGTTCTTCGTCCCAGCAGACTCGGAGACCTTCGGCGACGGCGACTTGGGCTCCGCGGCGGCCAGGTCGGGGAGCGGGTACTCGTCGGCAGGGCCGGGGTCGCCGGGGGTCTTCAGGGCGACCCGGGGACGCACAACTCCGTGGCCAATGTAGTCGTTTCGCTTGGCGCCGCTTGTGGGGCCGGCTGCGGTGTTGATCATGACCCTGAGGACCTGATTGTTGGTCCAGTCAGGGTGCTCCGACCAGATGAGGGCTGCGCTTGCGGAGGCAATGGCGGTGGCGTCACTCGTACCACTGGTCTTGCACAGGCCCGACTCGCCGCTGCACGCGTGGACCATGTCGACGCCTGGCCCTGCCAGGTCTACCTGGGGACCGTACTGTGATGCGGCGGTCTTGCGGAGATCCTGGTCCACCGCGCCCACTCCGACCACCCCCGGCGTGGCAGCGGGGTAAGCGAGAGACGAGTCTCCGTCGTTGCCGACGCCCGCGAAGACCAAAGCTCCCTTATCCAGGGCGTACTTCACAGCCTCGCTCTCTTGATCCCATTCAGCGCTCCCTCCTCCCGCCATGGAAATGTTGATGACCATGGCCCCTGCATCGACGGCGTACCTGATCGCTTTGGGGAATATCGCTGCGTTCAGGGACACACGAATGGGGAGGATCTTCGCCCCGGGGGCGAGGCCGAAAGCACCGTCCCCTCCCCCGCTCTCGCCGGTTCCGGCGATCAATCCGGCCATGCCCGTGCCGTGGTCCCGGTAATCGGTGTGCTGATCGCCTGGGGTGCTTGGCGCGAAGTCCTTTCCCTCCAGTACCCGCCCCAACAGGTCGGGGTTCTTGTCATCGACCCCGCTGTCGATCACCGCGACGGTGACGCCCTCACCCTTGGTGACCTTCCACATCTCCTCCGCCTTCATGGCGGTCAGATGCCACTGCTGGGCACGGATGGACTCCGCATGTGACGGCGTGGTGGCGACGCCCACCAGCAGGGCTGCCAGCACTCCCGGCAGCAGGGTCCTGTGAGTGACGCGCTGCATTTTGCTGGTGGGCATCGGCATTCCTCTTGCGGTCCTAACGAGATCAGTCCACGACAGGCGGTGTCGCGCGACGTACACCCTGCTGCCAGGTCTCTTCATCTTCAGTGAGGTAGGCGGGGCGCTCGCCTCGACGATCCTCAGGACGGGACTCCCCCGGGCGAGAGCCCGGCGGCACCACGGGTCCGCCACGCCCAACCGGTGCGGCACCGTGCTGTGGCTCGCCTGTCCGGCGCACCGCGCCTGGGGCCGAGGGCCCGCCGCGCGTGCCGCCCTGACCTGCAGGGCCCGCAGGACGTCCGCTGCCGCCCGAGACGCCGTGTACCGCTCCTGAGCCGCCTGGGGTGAAGGGGCGTGCGCTCCCCGTCCCGGCCTGCTGGGGACGGCCGCCGACGATGCCTCCAGTTTCCGAGGCGAAACGGCGACCACCCGTCCCACCGCCTGGCGCCGAGGGAGCCGTGCCACGCGCCGTGGTCGAGCCGCCGGCACTGATGGGGCGGGCGTTCACGCCTCCCGGTCCCTGCGGCCGGCCACCAACAATGCCCTCGGGCTGTCCTGCGATGCGCCGGCCGCTCCCCGTTCCGCCCTGGACGGCCCCAGGCCTTCCGGTACCGACAGGCTGGCCCGCTGGTCCACGGCCGTACACACCCTCACCGCCGATCACGGTGCCCCGGGGGATGCCCCCAGGGCCCCGTCCCGGAGACGGAGGCACTGGCCTTCCGCCCGTGATTCCTCCTCCTGCGGTGGGGCGCTGGGCGGCAGGCCCGGTGCCCATCGGAGTCTGCCCAGGGGCTACCGGGGGTCGGAATCCAGGAGAGGGGCGGCCCGCCCCTGCTGAAGGACCTGCTGGCCTTTGTGCGCCTCCAGTCGCCGGGGGCACCACTCCGGGAGGCATCATCGCAGTTCCCTCAGGCCGCCCCCCTGCCATCGGAGGGGCACCCGTCGGCCCCGACGGTGCGGTTGGCGCCTCAGGCAGGGTTGCAACGCTGTCGATTTCCACCCTCGTGGGTGGCTGCGGACTCGCAGCTCCTTCGGAGGGGCCTACGGGGGCATCGGCTGAGGTCTCGGGAGCACCAGCCGATCTGCTGGGTCCGTTACCTTGGCTTACCGAGCCGTAGGTCCGTCCACCAGCCGTAGCCGCTCCGGCCGTGCTGGCTGCGCCTGCGCCTGCGCCACCGGAGCGTGCGAGACCTTCGTTTGTGTCGTCGACAGTCGCCCGCGGCATCACAGCCTTGGGCGGCGGCGGAAACGCCGGCTTGTCCAACGCGTTCATCTGCTCCGCAGACAGCGTGTAGGATTCCCCGAGCTTCTTCATCTGCCGAGCAGCCTCTTGCCGCTCCGCCTCCCGCTTGGCCATCACCATCTGGATGTCCCGGGTGGCGTCACGGGTGACGGAAGCCGAATCGGCGTCCTTGGGCGTGGTCTTCGCTGCTTCCAGGTTCGCCTGTGCCGTGGTCAGGGTGGACTGGCCGTACTTGGTGTCCCGGGGGATCGACGCCTGGACGCTCCCGATCGTGCCAGCGGCTTCGGTGAGCCACTTCGATGCGCCGGAGCTATAGTCCGCCAGCCTCAGTGTCGCGTTCGCGAGGTCTGCGCTCCAGGTGCGGAACGCGTCGGCCCCCTCGCCCTTCCAGCTCACCCACTGCGGGCGCGTCTTCAGCTCCTCGCCAACCTTCTTGATCTCCGCGGCCACCAACACGAGCTTGGCCGCAGCGGCGAGCACCATGCTGGCGTCGGCCTGATCCAGCCAGGCAAGCATGTCCTCGTGGCTCATGTTCTCGAACGACGTCTTGCCGCCGCCCTTGCCTTTGTCGCCCATCTCGTCTCCCCGCTATCCCCGTGATGCGTGACGGGCCGTCATCAGAAGCCCGATGCGCCGGATGTGTCGCCGCTTCCGGAGGTATCGCCCGGCTTCGTGGTCGCTCCACCCGGCGCACCCGGAACCTGCGGCTCGTAGCTTCCGCCGTAGTGCTCGGTCGTGTCCTTGCTGATGGCCAGCATGCGCTGGCTGACGTCGGCGTCCACGTTCTCATAGCCCTTGTGTGAGGCCAGGACCGCGATGCTCATGCCCTCGATGGAGTCGGTGAGGAGCTTGGAGAGCTTCTCAAGCTCCGTCATCACCGTCTCGTACGAGCCAAAGAGGTTGGTTGCCTCGGCCCAACCGTCGGATCCGCCACCGAAGTTGGCTCGCGACGCCACGGTCTGTCCCACCTGCTTCGGACCGGCCGCGCCTTCCCGCAGGTCACGCAGGAGCGCGTCGATGCGGTCTCGGAACTTCGTGAAGGACTGAAGCTCGGTGATGACGTCCCCGACAGCTGAAACGGCTGCCTGGAGGCCTGACCCGACGCCGAATACATCTGCGGCCGCCGATGCTACTGGTCCCCCCAAAAAACCCTCCGCCCGTGCGGCTGGGTCCGCCAGAGGTGCGTCGATCGGCTCGTCCTCCGCCACAGCGTCCTCCCCGTTAGCCAAAGCGTCAGGTATCACTTTAGCTACGGGCACTGACAATTCGCGCCCCTTCTTTGCGGCTGCAAGTAAGTGCACAAGCGGGCAAGTTGGGTGCAGTCGGTCACAACTGAACGTCACGAGTTCGCGACAGTCACTCTCGTCGTCAGTACAACCGGTGGCCGAAAAGCGTTGCTGCCGACCGGTGGCCTCGCAGGGCGGATGCGCCAGTCCGGACCGCAGCCCGGTGAACCAACCGGCAGCGGAAGAGCCACGCCTTGTTTTCCAGCCAGAGCACGAATCCGACTCACGTCAGGTTTCGTGATGCGAATGCCGAGGACTCCCAAGCACCATTCCCTTTGTGCTGTTGGGGCGTTGACTGGTTGTGCGGATCTGGTTGAGCGGATGGTTCCGGACGAGTTGTGGGTCCTGTTCCGGCGGGTGGTGCCGACCGCGGAGCTCAAGCGTAGGCAGGGCGCAAGATCTGCCGGCGTCCGCCAGCCGAGGTTCTGGTGCCCTACGGGCATCACATCTTGTGCTGAAACACCTGGGGGCTTCCTACCCCCTTGTCGATGCTGTACATGATCTCGACACAGTGTGGTCAGTCAAAGCGAGGCATGCAAAAGGTCGGGGCCCTTTGCACCTGCTTCTTGGTGCCCTCTCAACATGTCCTCACTCGGTATTGGAGGACAGCAGGAACTGGCTGGCCTTCCCCGACCAAGTGATCGACAGCTGCTCGCGCGCGTTGCAGAGACGAAGAGCAGTGACTGCTCGCGGCGCAGGTCGGCGGCGTACTGAAGCCGATCTTCGGCCTCAGGCGTGAGGGCGGTAGGTAGCGGCATGTGCTGAGCACCGGTTCCGACGATGGCAACGGCACGGTACTCAAGTCCCTTGATGCGGTGCATGGTCATGGCCTGCACGCCCTCGTCGGGATCGGGGACGCGGGAGTCCTCAACCTTCACCGCGTCGAGCTTGGCGTCGCGCAAGGCTTGGACGGCCGCATCGGTCAGCGCATGAGTCCGGGCAACGACCGCGATCTCATGGGGCTTGATGCCCTCCTGCTGCCACCCTTCAACCCGGTGCACCAACGCGGTCATCTCTTCTGCGGGGGTGCGGTAGCCCTGAGTCTCGGGGATGGCTCCCGAGAGAACGGAACGGTAGCCGCGTAGCTGCTCCGGATTCCCGTCAAGGTCATCGTACTTGGCGTTCCCGAGTAGGTCGAGGGAGGCCACGAGGATCTGCCGAGTGGTCCGGTAGTTGAGGGTCAGCCGCTTGGCGCGACCGCGGATGTTGATGCCGTGAGCGCTGAGGGATGTCCGGTTGTCGTAGATCCTCTGGTGGGCGTCGCCGACGATGAAAAGGTCGTCGTCTCCTTCCGGGACCAGAGCGCGCAGCAGCTTCCAGTGGGCTGCGTGTAGGTCCTGTGCCTCGTCCACGACGATGTGCCGGTATGGCCGCTCCTCGTCCGACCAGCCGGAGGCGATCCGGGCCGCCTGAGCGGCGAGTTGGATGACACCCGCCGACTTCTCTCGGTCGAGTCGGCGCTCAAACTCCTCGATGAGGGACCAGACTTGGGCACGCTCGGGACGGTTGAGCCGTCGGCCACGTCCCGCGCGCTTGGCGACGAAGTACTCGTCGCGGCTGCGGATGTCCTGGGCGAGGACGACCTGCTTCCATTCGGCGTCGAGGAAGCGGCCGTCGAAGCAGTGCCCGGGCTGTTACTGAGCGAGTTCGATCCAGCGGTTGAGGATTTCGCTGTCCTTGAGCCTGCTCGGTGCCTCGGGCCCGAAGGTCTCCTTCACCGTGCCGTAGGCGACCTTGTCGATGTTGCGGACGTCGACCTTGGCCAGTAGCTGGGTGCCACCGAGGTCCTTGAGCTGAGACTTGAGCAGGTTGGCGAGGTTGGTGGTGAAGGTGGTCAGCAAGATGGCCTGGCCAGGCGGCAGGCGATCGGCGAGGGCCCCGACGCGGTGCAGCGCCACCACGGTCTTGCCGGTGCCGGGGCCTCCGGTGACGCGTGCGGGGCCTCTGTACGGGGTCTTCCGTTCGGCCAGGGCCCGCTGAGCGGGGTGGAGGAAGATCCGCCAAGCGGAGAGCGGTTCGGTCAGGATGCGTCCGAACTCCGCGATGTCGCCCGTAACCACGAAGGCTTCCTTGGTGGCTGGGCGCTCGATGGCAGCCTCGTAGTCCTCGGTGTCGATCTCATCCAGTTCCTGTGCCGCGAAGGCCTGGACCCCCTGGCGGGCCTCCTCGCTCATCGCAAGGAAGAGTTTGATGAATGCGGTGGACAGCTGGGCATGGCGGGCGGTCGCGACGTCGAGGAAGCGGCGGAACCACCCGTCTGCGGCCAGTCCCGGCCCGAAGAGCTCACCGATACGCGGTGGCATGGGGCGTTCGGGGATCGCTGTGCCTTCCCACAAGGTGCGGTCGGCAGCGCGGTCGAAGAGGAAGGCCAGGTACTGGCGGCGCAGGATCTCGGAGGCGTCCAGGTAGCAGTCCGGCGGGATGATCCGGCCGGCCAGCATGTGCTCGGGGGTGTGCAGGTAGTAGTGGTTGCGGTTGCCTCGGGGGACGAAGGTGGCAGCCAGGGAGTTGCCAGTGCTGCGTCCTGCTCGGCCGATCCCCTGGGCGTAGTTGGCGGGTCCAGGCGGCATGGAGGCCAGTAGCACGGCCGACAGGTCGCCGATGGCGATGCCGAGTTCGAGGGTCGGTGTGCAGGTGAGCACGTTCGGGTCGAACGCGGAGGCCCCGTTCTTGAAGGCGGCCTCGACCTGCTCACGCCGCTCCCGGCTCAGCGCACCTGTGTGTTCGGCGGTCAGCACGTCACCCGGCCGGTCGACGGTGTACAAGCGCCGGTAGTAGTCGGCCGTATAGTCGCGGTCGTCCTCGACGAACTGGCCCGAGCAGCGGAACCGCAGGCACGCGGTCCCCAGCCACTGCTCACGTCGCCCCGGCGGCACGGTCTGCCGCCAGGTGCAGGTGTTGCAGCGCACGCCGCACGCGTTGACACCGTCCTCGTCGGGTGAGGCGGCGTCGTCGATACGGTGTACAAGGACGTTGCGAGGCTTGAGGGCGTAGACGAGGGCCCCGCCCTCGGCGTGGTAGGTGGCCAGTACGGCGTGCTGAGCGAGCAGCTTCATGGCCAGTTCGGTCACCGCGCGCGCCTCGCGCCGGTCGCAGCCGAGTGTGCGGTGGCCCCAGGCCGCGAACCAGGTGTTGTCCCGGGTGAGGGAGTCGAAGCCGGTGGTGCGGATGCCCCCGGACACCGGGAACACCGGCGCAGCGAGGCTGCGCGGGAAGGCCGGCATGCCAGTCGGCCGACCTCCCCAGATCGGCCAGCGCCGCGCTCCGGCTTGGCGGATGTACTCCTGCAGCCAGGGGTGGAACAGCGCTCCGCGCAATCGCAGCCGTTCGGCCAGGCCCCGCAGGAAGACCTCGTACGCCGTGTCATCGGTCGGCAAGGAGATCTGTCCAGGGAGACGCTGATGCCGATCCCTCAGCTCCGCGCACAGCTGCGGAAGTTCCTTGAGATCGACCTCGACAGCCGCCGTACGGGTCAGCTCCAAGGTGCGGCCCAGGCGGGAGCGCAGGCCGAACTCCAGCAGGGTCTGGAACACCAGGCGGCTGTGGAGCATCTCCGCGCCGGCGTCGCTGAAGCTGTTCGACTCGTCCAGCAGGGTCTGGATGTCGGGGTTCTCTCGCAAGTCTGGGGGAACGATCGAGGCGAGTTCCTCGCGCTTTCCGCCACCGGCGGCCATGACAACGGCCTCTGCGGCATCGGCCGCGAGATGGTGCACCGCGATCGGCTGTCCAGGAGTGAGGTGCTTGGCGAGGAGACCTCGAAGGGTGAAGCCGAAGTTGCGGTTGGCGATAAACGCAGCCCTGTGGGTCGCGTCCTGCACCGCGTCGGTGAACACCAGCAGCTTCCGCTCGCTCTTCGCCAGTCCCCGCTCCGAGAACATCTGCGTGGTGGCCACCGATGCGAGGGTGGCCGTGCCGGCGCCGAGGAAGCGCATGCCATCGCCCAACCCGCATGAGGGGCACTCGTCATCGTTGTCGGCGGGCAGCGGCCCTTGCGGGGTGACGACCGCGACTGTGTCCTGCGCCGGGTTGGTCGACAACCGTTCGTTCTCCGCGTGCAGGTGCAGCACCGGGTACTCATCCGGCCGGGCTCGCAGCATCCAGCGCACGGGCCGCTTCTTCTGCGCGGCAGCCTTGTAGATCTCCAGCGTGTTCGTCTTTAGCTGCTGCCACTCCAGTTCGGTGGACAGCGCGGCCCAGCCCGACCGCCCGCAGTGACGGCAGTAGACCGCCGGAAGGTGGCGCCGGTACGGCGGCCCCACGGGGCGACGCGACGCGTCCTCCCGATCGCCGATCTCGCCGGCGCTGTCGACCTCCGTCGGCTGGTAGATGGCGAGGTGGGCCGGGTTCGGGCGTGAGTCACCTGTCGGGCCGTCGTCGTCGTACCAGCGGAAGTGCGGCTCGGCGGTCGCTGCCCGAATGACGCGCCGGACCTCTCGCACCCACAGCTGCGCCTCGACACGCAGGAACGGAACGGGCTTTCCCGTGACGGGATGCGGAGTGCGAGCGTGTGAAATCAGCGCGAGGATCCGCGCGAAGGCGAGTTCCAGCACGCCCGGGTCGCTGCGGGCCGCTTCGTCCCACGCCGGACCGCCACCGCGCTGCGCGAACTCCCTAGCGATCTCCGGGACGGTCACCGGTGTACTGCCGGCGACGTCAAGGATCGCCTTGACCAGGATGTGCTGCTTCAGCTTGGCCCCGACCTGCAGCGGATCGGTTATCGGCTGACCGAGCATGAGCCGCGCCAGCTCCACAAGGGCTGACTCGTCGTCCAGTGGATCAGGCAACGCGGCCAAGGCAGCGGGAGCCGGGCTAGGAAGCAGGAAGTCCGGTTCATCCACCACTTCCTTGGGCAGCAGCCGGTCCTCACCGACGAGCGCGGCATCCTGGAACGGTGTGCCGAAGACTTTCTCCGCGAACTCCAGCAGCAGTTCACGGTCGGACCGCTCGGGCCCCTCCGCGACCGGCCCGTCGGGCACGCTCCCGCCCAGCGTCGCCGACGTCGCCACCGGCGTGATGTCGCCGAGCGGACGCCCCTCACGTGCCGCTCCGGTCGCCGCTCCGAGGCGGCGCAGCAGCATGGCCACGTCAGTGCCCTGGGCGCCGTCGTAAGTGTGGAACTCATCGAGGACGACGTACGCCAAGGAATCGGACTGCCACAGCGGAACATCCGGAATCCGCTGCAGCAGCAGATCGAGCATCTTGTAGTTCGTGAGAAGGATGTCCGGTGGGTCGGCCCGGATCGCGTCCCGGTCGGTGATCAGCTTCTTGACCGTCGGGTCGCCGGCGAGGGACGTCGATCCGGTGTCACGGCCGTACGAGCCGGGCTCGTTCTCATCCCCGTCTGAGGCCGATCGAGGCCCGGAGGCACCGCCGATGTAGATGCCGGCCGTGACGTCCTTCAGCGCTTCCTCGGTGGCGAGGAAGTCGTCGATACGACGGGCCTGGTCGTCGGCCAGAGCGTTCATCGGGTACAGCAGCAGGGCCTTCACACCCCGCTGTCCTGCAGCCCGAGCCCGCGCGCAGTGCTCCAGGATCGGCACCAGGAACGACTCGGTCTTCCCCGACCCGGTACCCGTCGTGACGATTGTGGGTTCCGGCTGCTGCCCTGCCTTCGACGACAGCCGTTGCCAGGCGGCGGCCTGGTGGGTGTACGGCGTGAGCTCGTCCGGGTGCCAGTCGAGTGCCGCTTCCCATCCCTTCTTGGCTTCGCGGAAGGGCGTCCGGACACGGAGATACGGCCCACGGAACAGTCGGCTCTCCGGGCGCTCCAGGAATGCGTCAAGTTCCTCGCGCACGTCATCGTCGGCGAGCGCGAAGCTCGTCGTCAGGTAGGTGGCCAGGGCTCGACGCAGGTCCTCGGCGACCAGAGAGGGCAGCATGACGGCGGCTTACCTGCTTTCTACCGGAACGTCGGAAGGAGCCAGCTCGGTTTCGGCTCCGCCGAGGAGGTTTCCGTGATCCCCGTGCTCGGCGCCATACGCGGCGTAGTCCCCGTACTCGCCAGCCAGCAGCCGGCCCGTGAAGTCCGCATGAGCCCGGGCCATCTCAGCCTCGCGGTCAGGCTTCACCCAGCCCTCAGGCATATCGGGAGCCAGGTCGCCAGCTCGAGCGGCCTTCACCCATGCCTTGACGAAGAAGGTCTCTTCGGGAGTCTGCCGGATACCGACGTTGTGGGTCGCCGCACCAATCTTGTGCCCGTCTGCGGCGAAGAACATCTCCCACTCGTACTTCCGCAGAACCCCGAATTGCGACCGGTAAATGGCACAGAGTTGCTCGGCGGTCAGTCCCAGCATCACTGCGACGATCGCATCGATCTCGACGAGCGCCATGCGGCGGTCATACTCCGTGCGCAATGGCGTCGCCATGGACCAGGTCGGCTCCACGTCTTGGACCCTGAGCCGACATGCTTCTGTGGCGGCCCATCGATCCGCGAGCCAAAGGGGATCGAACAGCTCCTCCCACCGGGGCGCATAGTCGCGTGTCAGGCAATTGAGTCGCAGGGTGCGCACGAGGAGAGGGGTAACGAGGGGATGAGTGAGAGGTGTAGGGAAGCTGCGAGTCAGCTCAATGTTGACCTTGGTGGCACCAGATACCTTGACCAGATAGTCAAAGGGAAGCGACGCCCACAAACCAGCCACAATACGGTGCCTCGGTTTGAATTAAGCGCAAGCGTATGGACGTTGTCTACATGAGTTGGACCGGGAGGCGGTGGAGCGTTCGCTGCTTGATCCTCTATCTGACGGTGCTGTCGGCCCTTGGGCTGTGACCATGTGGAGGCCCTGGAGGAGAAAGCGGATCTCCGGAGCCTCCGCCGCGCCGATGTAGACGCTGCCCTGGTCCTGGAGCTTTGTTCTCCCGAGCCTATGTCCTGTTTGTTCATTCTTGACATAAGTTGGACTGTGAGGCAGGGGAGGTCGACATGGGTTGGAAAGCAGGCTCACTGCCAGGGTCACTGCACACAAAGAAGGAGCCCGAGGGTTGGGAAGCAGGGTCATTGCCCGCGAAGAAAAAGCCGAGGCAGGGGCCCATCAACAAGGTCAAGGCGGAAGTGGCGGCGGAAGCCGCACAGCATGCCATCGACGCAGGCCGTCACGTACTCGTCTACAAGTTCATCGAGGCAGATCAGGGCCGCTCATCTACCGGCCCCATGACCGGCATGAACGACCAGATCGAGGCGATCGAAGCTCTCGGCTGGACGCTCGACAAGATGTCCGTCACCCAGAGCGAGGTACTGACCGGATCGATCACAGGGTTCACCAAGTACGCAAGCCACCCCATGAATGAGCGCATCGCGCTGGTGTGTATCTTCCGCAGGTCGTAGCCACGACCCTCACTGATCAGCCGGACCGCCCTCCAACTGCCAGAGATCGCGGTAGAAAGCCACCACCATCCTGCACTTGTCGATCAGATCGAGAGCCTCCTCGGGCGGCGCGGTGTCGCAGTAGTCCCGGATGTCGGCGAGGATCTTCGCCAACGCCGGATCGATCTCCTCTGCGAACGCGAGTCCTTCGTCTTCGCTGGCCATGGTGATCACTTCTTCGCGCAGAGGCCGCGGCGCTCAGTCCCGGAGGTAGGGCCGGTGCCAGTGGCGTTCGCTGAGGACCTTGGTCCACTCGGCAGCGAGCCGCTCCCGCCTGTCGTCAGGAAGCTCATCAAGGGTGGGGCGGAGCCCCTCGATGATCTTCGCGACCTCCTGCGGGTCGCGTCGGACGGGCAGACCGAGGTGGTGGGCGATGGTGCGGAGAGTCATCGTGATCAGCTTCTTCGGGGTGGTGATTCCAGTGTGCGCCCCGCTCCGGGCATCCGGCCGAGGGCACATCGAGGGCACATCGGTGCGGGAAACGCCGCGAAACCGCGAGAACCACTGAGAGGCGTTTCCGCAGGTCAGAAGCCCTTCACCGGCATCCGTGCACCTCATAAAACCGCCCAAATCAGTCGCGGGCGAACTCACCTGTGGTGTCACGCGTTCGGCCGGAAGCGGGGCGCAGGAGGCGGGAGAGAGGGCGCGCGTCAGTGTGCGCGCCGGTACCGTCGTGCCCATGGACACGTCCTGGTGGCTGGCGCTCGCGGCGGTGGTACTGCTCGCGCTGGTCGCCGCGCTCGTGGACGGATGGGGGCGCGGGCGACGGCCGGAGGGGCGGCGGGCACGGCGGCCGGAGCGGCCGGACGGGGATGCGCCGGCTCGTCCGGAGCCCGCGGAGATCTGGTGGGCAAGCGTGCCGTACGAGGATGGGCCGGGGGCGAAGGACCGGCCGTGTCTGGTGCTGGCGGTGCGCGGGCAGCAGGTCACCGTCGCGAAGATCACCAGCAAGTACCGCGACGAGCGGTGCGGGGTGATTCCGTTGCCGCCGGGCTCGGTCGGGGACACCCGGGGGCGGGCGAGCTTCCTGGAGACGGGCGAGCTGCGGCACGTACCGGTGTGGGACTTCCGGCGGCGGGTGGGGGTGATGGACCCGGTCGTGTGGGACCAGGTCCGTCACCTCGCGACATAGGGCGCCGTCACTCACCCCCGTCAGGGCCTCGCGGGCCCGGAGCCGGCCGGCCGGCTCATGCCCAGAGCTGCCCCTGGAGCGTCTCGATGGCCTCTTCCGTCGTCGCCGCGGTGTAGACGCCGGTCGAGAGGTACTTCCAGCCGCCGTCCGCGACGACGAACACGATGTCGGCGGACTCCCCCGCCTTCAGCGCCTTCTTGCCGACGCCGATCGCGGCGTGCAGGGCGGCGCCGGTGGAGACGCCCGCGAAGATGCCCTCCTGCTGGAGGAGTTCGCGGGTACGGGTGACCGCGTCGGCCGAGCCGACCGAGAAGCGCGTGGTCAGGACGGAGGCGTCGTACAGCTCGGGTACGAAGCCCTCGTCGAGGTTGCGCAGGCCGTAGACGAGGTCGTCGTAGCGCGGTTCCGCCGCGACGATCTTCACGTCCGGCTTGTGCTCGCGCAGATAGCGGCCGACGCCCATCAGCGTGCCCGTGGTGCCGAGGCCGGCCACGAAGTGGGTGACGGAGGGCAGGTCGGCGAGGATCTCCGGGCCGGTGGTGGCGTAGTGGGCGCCCGCGTTGTCCGGGTTGCCGTACTGGTAGAGCATCACCCAGTCGGGGTGCTCGGCCGCGAGCTCCTTGGCGACGCGTACGGCGGTGTTGGAGCCGCCCGCGGCGGGGGACGAGATGATCTCCGCGCCCCACATGCCGAGCAGGTCCCGGCGTTCCTGCGAGGTGTTCTCGGGCATCACGCACACCATGCGGTAGCCCTTGAGCTTCGCCGCCATCGCCAGGGAGATGCCGGTGTTGCCGCTGGTCGGCTCCAGGATCGTGCAGCCCGGGGTCAGGCGGCCGTCCTTCTCCGCCTGCTCGATCATGTGCAGGGCCGGGCGGTCCTTGACCGAGCCGGTGGGGTTGCGGTCCTCCAGCTTGGCCCAGATGCTGACGTCGGCGGACGGCGACAGCCGCGGCAGGCGCACCAGGGGGGTGTTGCCGACCGCGGCCAACGGGGAGTCGTAACGCATCGGTGGTCAGCGGGCCTTAGACCATGCCGCCGGCCACGGCCGGCAGGATCGTGACGTTGTCGCCGTCGGCGAGCTTGGTGTTGATGCCGTCGAGGAAGCGGACGTCCTCGTCGTTCAGGTAGACGTTGACGAAGCGGCGCAGCTGCTCGCCGTCCACGATGCGGGCGTGGATGCCCGCGTGCCGGCTCTCCAGGTCGGCGAACAGCTCGGCGAGGGTGTCACCGCTGCCCTCCACCGCCTTCTGACCGTCGGTGTACTGGCGGAGGATGGTCGGGATGCGGACCTCGATGGCCATGGCTCAGGGCTCCTGTCGGGAGTAGTCAGTCGGGGGCGCGCGGCAGCGCAAGTACAGCGGGGTGGTGCGTGGGTGCGGCGCCGCGGCTCACGGCCGTACGGCGGCAGGGATTCGCCTCAACAGATGGCGCTGGCGAGCCTGCACAGGTCGACGTGCAGCCGCGCCACGAGCAGCATGCCCGGCGTCTTGTCGCTCACGTCGTGGAAAACCATGGGGTCATCGTATCGATTCCCGGTCCGGGTCCTGGAATGTGATCCCACATCGCGGACGCATTCCGGCCGGGGACTGAGACGTGCCAGGTGGGCGCCTGCGAGCCGCGTCCCCGTGCCCGGCCGTCACCGCGAGTGGATCAGTACATCTCGACCACCCTGACCTCCTCCTCCGTCACCTCGCCCTCGACGATCCGGAACGAGCGGAACTGGAAATCGCCGAGGCCGTCGGTGTCGGCGGTGGAGACCAGGACGTAGTGCGCGCCGGGCTCGTTGGCGTAGGAGATGTCGGTGCGGGAGGGGTAGGCCTCGGTCGCCGTGTGGGAGTGGTAGATGACCACCGGCTCCTCGTCACGGTCGTCCATCTCGCGGTAGAGCTTGAGCAGATCGCCCGAGTCGAACTCGTAGAAGGTGGGCGACATGGCCGCGTTGAGCATCGGGATGAAGCGCTCGGGGCGGTCCGAACCCGCCGGGCCCGCCACGACGCCGCACGCCTCGTCGGGGTGGTCCTTGCGCGCGTGGGCGACGATCTGGTCGACGAGGGCCTGGGTGATGGTCAGCATGTCGGTCAGGATAAGCAGAAGGGCCGTCCCGTACCGAAGAGTGGTACGGGACGGCCCATATGCCGGACACGGGACGCCCTGAGCGGCAGCCGGGAGGGGGCGCCACGAGTGCTCCCTCCCGGCTGGGCGTCCGTCGCCCGAAGTACCGTCGCCGAAGCGTCAGCCGACCTTCTCCAGCTCCGGGTCGCCGCGGCGCTCGGTGAGCTGCGGGTTGCGGCTCTTGAGGATCGCCCAGCCGATGCCGAGGGCGACGGCCCAGCCGGCCGCGACGTACAGGCAGACCCGCGCGTCCTTGTCGTACGCGATCATGCAGGTCACGCCGATGAGGAAGAGGAGTGCGACCCAGCTGAAGAGCGCACCGCCGGGGGCGGGGAAGGACGAGGCGCGCAGTCGGCCGGCGTCGACCGCGGCGCGGTAGCGGATGTGGCTGACGAGGATCATCATCCAGGTCCAGATGCCGGCCGCGGTGGCGACGGAGGTGACGTAGAGGAACGCCTTCTCCGGGACGACGTAGTTCAGGACGACGCCGATGCCCATGAGCGCCACGGAGACCGCGATGCCGACGGCGGGCGTCCTGCGGGCGTTGAGCTTGCCGAACGCCTGCGGTGCCTCGCTGTTGGCGGCCAGGTCGCGCAGCATCCGGCCGGTGGAGTACATGCCGGAGTTGCAGGACGACAGGGCCGCGGTGAGCACCACGAAGTTGACGATGCCCGCGGCGAGCGGGATGCCGATCTTGCCGAACGCGTGGACGAACGGGCTCTCACCGGCGGAGAACTCGGTCCACTTGACGACGGAGAGGATCACCAGCAGGGCACCGACGTAGAAGACGATGATGCGCCAGGGCAGGGTGTTGATGGCCTTGGGCAGGGTCTTCTCGGGGTTCTCGGACTCGCCCGCGGTGACGCCGACGAGCTCGACGGCGAGGTAGGCGAACATGACGCCCTGGAGGGTCATCAGGCTGGAGCCGATGCCGTTCGGGAAGAAGCCGTCGTGCGACCAGAGGTTGGAGACGGTGGCGGTGTCACCGGCGTCGGAGAAGCCGAGGGTGAGCACGCCGAGGCCGATGACGATCATGCCGATGATGGCCGTGACCTTGATCATCGAGAACCAGAACTCGACCTCGCCGAAGATCTTGACGGAGATCAGGTTGACGCCGAAGAGCACCACCAGGAACACCAGGGCGCTGACCCACTGCGGGATGTCCGGGAACCAGAAGTGGATGTAGATCGCGGCGGCCGTGAGCTCGGCCATGCCGGTGACCACCCACATGAGCCAGTACGTCCAGCCCGTGACGAAACCGAAGAACGGACCGAGGAACTCGCGGGCGTACTCGGCGAAGGAGCCGGAGACGGGCCGGTAGAGGAGCAGTTCGCCCAGGGCCCGCATGATGAAGAAGATGACGACGCCCGCGAGGGCGTACATGAGGATGATGCTGGGGCCGGCCTTCGCGATGTTCGCTCCGGCACCCATGAACAGGCCGACGCCGATGGCGCCGCCGATCGCGATCATCTGGACCTGACGGCTGCCGAGGCCGCGCTCGTACCCCTCCTCGGGGGCATCCGTGGCCTTCGCGTCAGTGACCTTCGAAGAGGTCATGTGTAGTGCGCCTTTCTCCATGCCGACCCGGACCTTTCGTCGGCCTCGGATCGGGTCTCGATCCCCCCGGAATGATGGAGCTGAGCGGGCTGGGTCCGCTCGTGCCTGACCGACGATCCGTCGGCCACGTGGCGCACCCGGCGGACATACGGGTGGTGTGCGCCGGGCGGTCGTGAAGATTTATCACGGCCGTAACAGTGATCGGGTAGGGAGCATGTGGCGCATCACACAAGAAGAACCGGACAAAAGCATCGCCGCCGCCCGTAGCGGGCGACGGCGTTGACGGGATCGTTATTCGGATTTGAGCGTCCTCTGAGCGAACACGGAATGGTCACATATCGCCACAAGAACGTTGCAAGCTACGGCATGAGCGTCGCGATCAGCGTCTCCTGGAGCCCGCCCAGCCACAGATACGCCATCACCATCGGCTTGCGCGGGTCCTCGTCCGGGAGCCGGTAGAGCAGGTCGGTGTCGTCCTCGTCGGTGATCTCCAGACGGGAGCCGATGGCCAGACGCAGGTCGTTCAGAGCGCCGAGCCACCGCTGGGACTCCTCGGCGGACAGCTTGAGCACCGCGCCGCCCTCGCCCGCGGAGGCGGAGCTGAGCTCGTCCAGGGAGCGGATCACCGCGAGGGCGTTGTCCCGCTTGCCGGCGCGCAGGTCGTTCTCGGTGTAGCGGCGGAACTCCGCGGAGTACGCCCGCTGCTCCTCGGCCTCCTTGGCCTGCGGGGTGCCCTCGGGGTCGCTGTAGGCGTCCGGGAAGAGGCGCCTGAGGACCGGGTCTGCCGGGGGTTCGCTCGGGCCCTCGGCGAAGAGCTCGGCGAGCGGGTCGTCGGAGGCGTCCCCGGCGGGGCCGGGTCCGATGAGTTCCAGGAGCTGGACGGCCAGCGACCGGATGATGGAGATCTCGACGTCATCGAGGGCGACGGCCGCGCCGCCGCCGGGGAGCGGTTCGAAGGTTCCTGGCATGGAGGCGATTCGCTACTTCCGGTCCTGCGGGCGGGAGGTCATGTCCGGTCCTTCGGGCAGGAGGTCATTTCCGGTCCTGCTGGAGGGTGGCCCACAGGCCGTAGCCGTGCATGGCCTGCACGTCGCGTTCCATCTCCTCGCGACTGCCGCTGGAGACGACCGCCCGGCCCTTGTGGTGGACATCGAGCATGAGTTTGGTGGCCTTGTCCTTGGAGTACCCGAAGTACGTCTGGAAGACATACGTCACATAACTCATGAGGTTGACCGGGTCGTTGTGGACGATCGTGACCCAGGGGACGTCCGGCTCGGGGACGGCGAAGACCTCCTCCGCCGACTCGGTGCGTTCGATCTCTACGGGAGCGGGTGACGTCACACAGCCCATGCTGCCACCGGAGGGGGGTGGTCGCACAAATCCTCGGGCCGACCCGGGACCTAAATCGTCAGACTGACGAAATGGGGGTAGCATCTGTCGTCATGAACACAGCGGACCTTGGGCTGCCGGTGGACGTCCCCTCGACGGCGCTCTTCACGGATCAGTACGAGTTCACGATGCTGCAGGCCGCCATGAAGGCGGGCACGGCCGGGCGACGGTCGGTGTTCGAGGTCTTCACCCGGCGGCTTCCGAACGGACGGCGCTACGGCGTCGTGGGGGGCACCGGGCGCGTCCTGGACGCCGTCGAGAACTTCCGCTTCGACGAGGACGTCCTCAGCTTCCTGCGCGAACGGCGGATCCTCGACGAGGAGACCCTCCAGTGGCTCGCGGGCTACCGCTTCTCCGGCGACATCTGGGGATACCCCGAGGGCGAGGTGTACTTCCCGGGCTCGCCGATCATGCGGGTCGAGGGCAGCTTCGCCGAGTGCGTGCTGCTGGAGACGGTGATCCTCTCCATCCTCAACCACGACTCCGCGATAGCCGCGGCCGCCTCCCGGATGTCCGCGGCCGCCGGCGACCGCCCGATCATCGAGATGGGCGCCCGGCGCACCCACGAGCTGGCCGCCGTCGCCGCCTCGCGCGCCGCGTACGTGGGCGGCTTCACCTCCACCTCCGACCTGGCCGCCGGCTTCCGCTACGGCATCCCCACCGTCGGCACCAGCGCCCACGCCTTCACCCTGCTGCACGACCGCGAGCGGGACGCCTTCCAGGCCCAGGTCAACTCCATGGGCCGGGGCACCACGCTGCTGGTGGACACCTACGACGTCGCCGAAGCGGTGCGTACGGCCGTGGAGGTCGCCGGCCCCGAACTGGGCGCCGTCCGGATCGACTCGGGCGACCTGCTGCTGGTCGCGCACCGGGTCCGGCAGCAGCTGGACGAGCTGGGCGCGACGGACACGAAGATCATCGTGACCTCCGACCTGGACGAGTACGCCATCGCCTCGCTGGCGGCGGCGCCGGTGGACGCGTACGGCGTCGGCACCCAGCTGGTGACCGGCTCCGGGCACCCGACCTGCTCGATGGTCTACAAGCTGGTCGCCCGCGCCGAGTCCGCCGACCCGAAGGCGCCGCTGGTGCCGGTGGCCAAGAAGTCCAGCGGCGGCAAGACCTCCATCGGCGGCCGCAAGTGGGCCGCGCGGCGCCTGGACGAGTACGGCGTCGCGGAGGCCGAGGTCGTCGGCACCGGTCCGGTCCCGGACGGGCTCGCCGACCGGCAGCTGCTGGTCGAGCTGGTCAAGGGCGGCGACGTGGTGGCCCGCGAGCCGCTGGACGTCGTACGGGACCGGCACACGGCCGCCCGCGCGAATCTGCCGATGTCCGCCACCCAGCTCTCACGCGGAGAACCCGTCATCCCGACGGAGTATGTCAACGGGCGCTCGGGTAGCCAGACAGGGGCGTGAAGCGAGCGCGCCCCGCGTGCTCACCCCGTGCCCCCTCCCGCGCCGGACCCGAAGTCTCTAGGCTCGGAAGTTCACGGCCGGGCCCGCTCGCTCTCACCGTCCCGACCCCAGCGTCCATAACCGAAGGACACCGACCATGCGCCGCGCCTTGATCGTCGTAGATGTGCAAAACGACTTCTGCGAGGGGGGCAGCCTCGCGGTGGCCGGCGGCGCCGATGTGGCCGCCGCCGTCACCGAACTGATCGGGCAGGCGGCCGGCTCCGGCTACCAGCACGTCGTGGCCACCCGCGACCACCACATCGCACCCGGCGGCCACTTCTCGGCGAACCCCGACTTCGTCCACTCCTGGCCGGCGCACTGCGTCGCCGGCACGGAGGGCGTCGGCTTCCACCCGAACTTCGCCCCCGCCGTCGCCTCCGGCGCCATCGACGCCGTGTTCGACAAGGGGGCGTACTCGGCGGCGTACAGCGGGTTCGAGGGCGCCGACGAGAACGGGGTGAAGCTGGCCGACTGGCTGCGGGCCAGAGAGGTCGGGGAGGTGGACGTCGTGGGCATCGCGACGGACCACTGCGTGCGGGCCACCGCCCTGGACGCGGTGCGGGAGGGGTTCCGCACGCAGGTACTGCTGGACCTGACCGCCGGGGTGGCCACGGAGACCACCGAGCGGGCGCTTGAGGAGATGCGCGAGGCGGGGGTCGAGCTGTCCGGGAAGCCGGTCGTCGCGTAGCGCTCCGCCGAGCGCTACGCGGGGTGCCGCGATGGGCCGTCGGGCGGCTGCGGGTGCGTCGTGGCTGGTCGCGCCCGCGCGGCGGAGCCGCATATCGACACAGCCCCGCGCCCCTCAGGGCGTTGCCGCGGGGCGTCTCAGTAGCGCTCTGATCGGGTGCCAGAGCTCCTGGGCCAGCTCGGGACCGGTGGCGACACCGTTGTCAGGTGCCGTTCGCCATATCAGGCCATCGGGGTGGTGGAGGACGGCGGTGATCTCGTCCGGGGTGGGCGGGGCCGCGTTGCCCCGCAGGTAGACCGCCCGCATGCCCAGGTTGCGGAGCCTGGTCAGGGCTCGGGCGCGGTTCTGGGCGTGGACGAGGACACGGACGCAGCCCGTGCCGTCGGCGGTGGGTCTGGGCAGGTTCAGCGCCACCACCACGCTGCCGGTCGGCAGCTTGCAGAAACCTCCTGCGGCCATGCGGTCACACCCCCGTGCGAGTCGGTGTCAGGGTCGGCGTCGGTGCCGGTGTCAATAAGCGAAGCACAGGGTGCACCTAAACACGATCGGCGGCAACCCGCCAGGGGGCTGCCGCCGATAGCGCTCTGACCTGCAGAAATGGTGATTACTTCACCGCAGGGCCAACCTCGACCGTGATCGTGGAGCCGTTCCCGGCCTCCTTGATGATCTTGATCTTGGTGTTGGTGTCAGTGACCTTGACGCCCGCGGTCGGGGTCGCCGCGTCGTAGTACGTGTGGGTGTGGTCATTGAAGACCGGCACCCCCGGACGCGACGGGATCCGGGTCGCGACGTCCGCGTTGTGCAGCGTCATGCCGTCCGTGCGGAACCGGCTGAACGGCGAGTCGTAGGACTGGATGCGGTTGCGCATCAGCGTGCCGTCGGACCACTTCAGCGGGGTCGGGTGGGAGTCGACCGGGAGGAGCAGGCCGACACCGGGGTGCTGGCTGGTGTTGTTGTCCGCCTGGGAGGTGTCCCACTTCCAGATCAACAGGCCGTTCTGGTACGGGTAGTGCTCCAC
Organism: Streptomyces curacoi; assembly: GCF_001513975.1. Classification (GTDB taxonomy): domain Bacteria; phylum Actinomycetota; class Actinomycetes; order Streptomycetales; family Streptomycetaceae; genus Streptomyces; species Streptomyces curacoi. The sequence continues at coordinate 150,474 of NZ_KQ947995.1, read as the reverse complement.
CCAGCTCGGACGGGTCGTCGAGAAGCCGAAGTTGTACGGGCCGGTCTTCAGGGTCTTGTCGTACGACACGTACTGGCGGTTCTCGGCGATGTAGTACTGCGCGTAGTCGTCCGTGATGGAGGCGCCGATGCGCTTGAAGCCCTTCGTCCGCCAGGCGGCGTCCGCGCTCTCGGCGTTGTCGGAGAACAGCGCCGTGCCGTCGGCGGTCACGGTGATCCGGTCGGCCGCGAAGCCCTTCTGGGCCACGCCGCCGTCCGTCTGGTAGCGGAAGCGCAGGTCGATCTTCTTGCCCGCGTAGGCGTCGAGCGGGAAGACCAGCTTCTTGTAACCGTCCGCCGTGCCGGTCAGCGCGGGCTTGCCGCTGGCGTCACGCGGGAGCGCCGCACCGTCGACGGTGCCGTCGATCGCGGTCCAGTTGGCGCCGCCGTCGGTGGAGACCTCGGTGTAGAGGTAGTCGTACTCGGCCTCGATGTCGTACCAGCCGTCGAGGGTGAGCGATGCGGCGGACTTGCCGGTCAGGTCCACGGAGCGGGCCAGCGTGTTGGCGAGGTTGTCGCCGCTGCCGCTCCACCACTGGTTCGCGCCCTGCGCCGGGGCGACGATCTCCGTGGTGACCTTCTTCTTGGGCAGCTCGACCACGAGGGCCTGCTTGTGCCGGGTGTTGTACTCGGCCAGACCCAGCTTGTGCTCGGACTCCGTCGCGGCCTGCGCCGTGTCGTACTTGAGCCAGCCCAGCTGCAACTTGTCCCAGGCGGTCATGTCGCCGGGCATGTCGCCGATGTTGTCGCCGCCGGTGCCGAGCCAGGAACCGGAGGACATCAGGGTCCAGTAGCCGGTGGAGTTGTCGCCGTTGCCGGTGGTGTCGTAGTGGTCCGGCAGACCGAGGTCGTGGCCGTACTCGTGGGCGAAGACGCCCAGGCCGCCGTTCTCCGGCTGGACCGTGTAGTCGCCGACCCAGATGCCGGTGTCGCCGATCTGCGCGCCGCCCAGCTTGTTGCCCTCGGGGCCGGTGGCACCCGCGTCGGTGCCGAACGCGTACCAGCGGTGGGCCCAGATCGCGTCGGTGCCCTGCGCGCCGCCGCCCGCGGACTCGTCCTCACCCGCGTGCACGATCTGGAAGTGGTCGATGTAGCCGTCGGCCTCGTTGAAGTCGCCGTCGCCGTCGAAGTCGTAGCGGTCCCACTGGTCGAACCGGGTGACGGCCGCCTTGATCTCGGCGTCGGTCTTCCCAGCTGCCTTCTGCTGGGAGACCCACGCGTTCAGACCGTCGCTGACGACGTTCCAGACGCTGGAGCAGTTGGTCTGGCCGCAGGCGTTGTTGCCGTAACGGGCCTCGTTGTAGGGGACCTTGACCCAGTCGGAGACCTGGCCCTCGATCGAGTAGCGGCCCGAGGACTGCTTCTCGTAGTAGGTCTTCATCGACGCGGTGCCGTCGCCGAAGTAGAGGTCCTGGTAGTGGGCCTGGTTGTAGTCCGCCTGCCAGGCCGTGGAGTTGTCCTGGGTGCGGTCGGGCTCGGCTATCTGGTTGTGCGCCGGGCCGGGCGTGCCGCCGAACTCGCTGATCTTGTCGCCGAACTCGACCAGGATGGTGAAGATCTTGTCGGTCTTCTCCCGGCCCAGCTCGACGTACTTGCTGTCGCCCTTCTTGCTCTTGAGCTCGACGACCTGCGAGCCCTCGCGCTCCTTCACCTTGGCCTTGCCGGATATGACCTGGTTCAGGGCCTCTTCGCGCTGCGCCTCCTGGGTCTTGCTCAGGGGGCCTTCCAGGTCATGCTCGGCGTGAGTGTGCTCCGCCGGGTCGTGCCGCTCCACGGACGCCGCCGGCGCGCCTTCGTCGGCCTGAGCCACCGCGAAGGTCGAGAACGTCGCCGCGGCGGTCGCGAGCGCGACGGTGGTTGCCGCCGCTCTGAACGTCCAGGGTCTACTGGTCACTTGAGATCCTCCCCCGCGTTCGAGCGCGCGGAAGGAAGGGTCCTGGTCATGGAGGGCCGCGCGCGCGTGATCAACGCGTGTAGTCAAGTGACGACATTTGACTAGAGGTTAAGCAGAAAAAACAGACCTTGACTTGAACAGGTCAATTGCACTATGCGGAGTTGGTGTCCGCTTTACGAACACGGGCACTTCGGCCAACGGGCGCGTGCACCTGTCCACTTGATGGACGCCATGACTCCGTGCGCCCCCTGTGCACCGGCACTGTTGGTTAGGTCACGCTTACGGTTTGTTCCCCTCGGGCATGCACGCGGTTAGAGTCGGATGGCGGAACGCCCGGACGTCGGCGGAAAGCCAGGCCGAGACCCCCGTGCACCCCTGATTCCGAGGACACGATGATCATGCCTCGTCCGACTGCCGCACAGCTCGCCTACGGCTCGTGCACCGTGATCTTCTCCACGCTCGCCATGCTGCTGCTGTCACAGACGAGTTCGGGTGCGGGGATCGCGGTCATCGCCGTCTCGGCGCTCCTGCTCGGGCTGCTGGTCGCCATGACGGTCCCCATGCCGAAGAAGCCCCGCGTGGTTGCGGTCCGCAAGCCGGCCGGCGCGCAACAGGAACAGACCGAGGAACCGGTGCTCAGCCAGTCCTGACCCCCGTCAGCCGCCGGTACTGACCACCACCGTCTTCGCCGACTTGTCGTGCAGGCCCTGCTTGTAGGGCCGGTCGAAGAAGCTCCAGCCGCCGGAGATCGCGGTCCAGATACAGGCGCAGCAGAACGCGAACGGGATCCACAGCACCGCCGCCCGGATCAGCGCGGACTGCACGGACGGCGTGGCGCCGTTGTCGAGGTTGGCCACCCGCATGTTGAGCAGCTTCTTGCCGAGCGTCTGCCCCGTCTGGGCGGTCATGAAGGTGTCGTAGCCGATGAAGAGCACGGCGGCGATGACCGACTGCGCGAGGGACTTGCTGTACTCCACCTTGTCGGCGTCCGTGTCGTACTCGCTGACGCCGAAGCCCCACGTGAGCAGCCAGACGACGACACCCACCAGGATCATGTCGATGATGCGCGCCAGCGTGCGCTTGCCGCTGTCGGCGAGCGGGGGCATCCCGGCGAGCGGATCAGGGCGTGCCCCGCCACCGCCGTACGGGTCACCCCCGTAGGGGCCACCGCCGTAGGGGCCGCCGCCGTAGGGGCCGCCGCCGTAGGGGCCGCCGCCACCGTAGGGGGGGCGGGGGCTGGCTGCCGTACGGCGGCTGATCGCCGTACGGCGAACCCGAGCCCCCGGACGGCGGGGGCTGCTTCCTGAACGGGTCGTCTTCCGGGGGTTGCTGACCGGAGCCGGGAGGCGGTTCGCTGCTCATGGGCCGAGTCGACCGCGAACCGTGCGGCTTCGCATCTGGCGCGGGGCCGTCCGGAGTACGGAAATCAGATGGGCCGTACGGCGTATGCGCTCAGCCGGCGACGAACGTACGTGCCGCCTTGTCGTGCAGGCACTGGTGCCACGGCCGGTCGAACAGGCACCACAGCACGCCGACGACCCCGATGACGAGCAGGCCGGGGATGCTGTAGACGAGCCAGCGGCGCAGGGCCGCGCCGAACTCCGGGGGCTCGTGCGCCTCGATGTCCCGCACCTCCAGGCCGAGCAGCTTCTTGCCCAGGGTGCGGCCCCACTTGGCGGTCGGCAGGACCTCGTAGACGACGCCGAAGAGGAGCAGCACGGCCAGCACGATGCCGAGATACACCGACGTGGTGCCGTCCAGCAGCCAGACGGTGACCGTCTCGCCGGAGAGCTTGGCGGCGTCGATCTTTTCGTTGACGTGGTCGATCGCCTTGGTGCCCAGCGGCACGGCGGCCACGGCGGTGACGGCGGCCAGCACCACGGTGTCCAGCAGCCGCGCGGCCAGCCGCTTGCCGAGGCCCGCGGGGCGGGCGGAGGCCTGGCGCAGGGCGGCCGCCGCGAAGGGGTCCTCCCGCGGGGGCTTCCACGGGGCGACCGGCTGGTCCTCGCCGGACGGGCCGGCGAGGCGGTGGACCTGCTGGGCCCAGGAGGACTGACCGCCGCCCGGTCCGCTGGTCATCGGAGCGGCGGGCGCGGCGGCAGCGGCCGGGGGCTGCGGTCCGCCGGACTGCTGGGGAAGGCCCGGGGCAGCCTGCTGCGGGCCGGCGAGGGGCGTGGGGGCCGGGGAGCCGGGCTGGGCGGCGGAGGCGGCCTGAGCGCCTCCCTGGGCCGGTGCCTGGCCTTGGGCCTGGGCGAGGGCGGCACGCTCGGCGGCGGCCTTCCCTGCGCCGAAGCCGGGGCCCTGCGGGGCGCTCGCCGCCGAGGGGCGGTCGGCCTCCGGACGTGCGGCGCCCGCACCGGCGGACGCGCCCGTGCTTCCGGCCTGCGCCCCGGCCGCCCCGGCCTGCTGACCCGTGCGCGGGGACAGCGCGCGGATGGCCATGGTGCCGTCGACGGGAGCGGGGCCGCCGGGGGCCGGGACCCGGGGAGCGGCCTGGCCCGGAGTGCCGGCGGCGGGCGCTCCCCCGGACTCGGCCACCGGCCGGCGGATCATGAAGGTGTCGCCGGAGGCGGCGTCCGGGGCGGCCTGGCCGTCCGGGTGAGCCGGGTCGGCCGTGGCCGCCGCCGCGCGCGGGTCCGTCGGGTCGGTGCCCTGCGCGCCGCCCCAGGAGACCCGGCGGCCCTGGTCGCCGCCGAAGCCGGACTGGTGGGCACGGTCGGCACCCCAGGCGGACGCCGGCTCGGGGCGGCTGCCGTGCTGGGCACCGGCCGCGGGCTCCGCGGCCGACTCCTCGTCGAAGAAGTGCGGGCCCGTCTCCTCGACCGAGGCGGCCGGAGTGGCCGGGGCCGGTGAGGCGGGTGAGGCGGGTGAGGCGGGCTGCGCCGGGTGCGCGCCCGGCGGCGGGGAGAGCGGTTCGCCGTCCGTCGGGGCCGGACGGCTGGTGCCCGGCACCCAGGAGGCACCGTTCCAGTACCGGACATATCCAGGAATGGACGGGTCCGGGTAATACCCTTCGCGGGGCCTGTCGTCACCGGGGGCCGGGGTTGGGGCGCTCATGTCCGTCGTCCGGTATCTGCTCGAGGGTCTATTGGGGTCCTCCACATCTATCAGACCGGCGCAACAAGCACTGCCGGTCCCGCAGGACCCACCCCTTTCCGGGCAACCTCGCACACGGACTTCTCACGGATCGGAACCCGACGGGAACAGGCCCGGAAAAAAGTTCCGCGAACCCGCGTAATGATCCAGCCCCCTGCTCCCTCTCCACTCGTACGGGCCCACCTGCACGGCCCGTACGAGTCACCAGAGAGGACATATTCACCATGCACCACACCGTGGTGGAGCGCGAGCTGGAGCTCAAGCTGATCCTGTCGCCGGAGCGCAGCGTTCCCGTCCCGGCCCGGCTGGTCTACCGCAGCGACGACCCGTACGCCGTCCATGTCACCTTCCACATCAACTCCGACCACCCCGTGCACTGGACCTTCTCCCGCGATCTGCTGATCGAGGGGGTCTTCAGGCCGTGCGGGCACGGGGACGTACGGGTGTGGCCGACGAAGGCCGAGGGCCGCAGTGTCGTGCTGATGGCGCTCACCTCACCGGACGGGGACGCCCTGCTGGAGGCCCCGGCGCCGCAGGTGTCGGCGTGGCTGGAGCGGACGTTGCGGATGGTGCCGCCGGGGACCGAGGGCGAGCAGCTGGGGATCGACGACGCGCTCGATCAGCTGCTCGCCCAGTGAGCCGTACGGGTGCCGAGCCGGCACGGGGAGGTCAGAACAGCTTGCCCGGGTTGAGGATGCCCAGCGGGTCGAAGACCTGCTTGACCGCCCGCTGCATCTCGATGCCCACCGGGCCGATCTCGCGCGCCAGCCACTCCTTCTTCAGGACGCCCACGCCGTGCTCGCCGGTGATGGTGCCGCCGAGTTCCAGGCCGAGGGCCATGATCTCGTCGAAGGACTCGCGGGCGCGCCGGGACTCGTCGGCGTCGGCCGCGTCGAAGCACACGGTGGGGTGGGTATTGCCGTCCCCCGCGTGCGCGACGACCCCGATGGTGAGCTGGTGCTTCTCGGCGATCCGCTCGACGCCCTCGATCAGGTCGCCGAGCCGGGACCGGGGCACGCACACGTCGTCGATCATCGTCACGCCGCGCACCGCTTCGAGCGCGGTGAGGGACAGCCGGCGGGCCTGGAGGAGGAGTTCGGACTCGGCCGCGTCGTCGGCCGGGACCACCTGGGTGGCGCCGGCCGCCTCGCACAGCGCGCCGACGGCGGCGAGGTCGGGGGCGGGGTCCGGGGTGTCGAAGGCGGCCAGCAGCAGGGCCTCCGTCGTCTCCGGCAGTCCCATGTGCGCCAGGTCGTTGACGGCCTTGACCGTCGTACGGTCCATCAGTTCGAGCAGTGACGGGACGTGCCCGCCGGCCATGATCCGGCACACCGCGTCGCAGGCCGCCGCCGCGGAGGCGAACTCCGCGGCGAGGACGAGCTGCCGCGGTGGCTGCGGCTTCAGCGCCAGGACGGCCCGTACGACGATGCCGAGCGAGCCCTCGGAGCCGACGAAGAGCCGGGTCAGGTCGTAGCCCGCGACGCCCTTGGCGGTACGCCGACCGGTGGACATCAGGCGTCCGTCGGCGAGGACGACGTCCAGCCCGAGGACGTACTCGGCCGTCACCCCGTACTTCACACAGCACAGGCCGCCCGACGCGGTGCCGATGTTGCCGCCGATCGTGCACATCTCCCAGCTGGAGGGGTCCGGCGGGTAGTACAGGCCGTGTTCGCCCACCGCGCGGGAGAGGGTGGCGTTGATGACGCCGGGCTCGACGACGGCGATGCGGTCGACGGGGTTGATCTCCAGGATGCGGTCCATTTTGGTCAGGGACAGCACGATGCAGCCGTCGGTGGCGTTGGCCCCGCCCGACAGGCCCGTGCGGGCGCCCTGTGGGACGACGGGCACGCGCAGCGCGGTGGCGGTGCGCATGACGTGCTGGACTTCTTCCACGGTGCGCGGCAGCACGACCACGGCGGGGGCGCCGGCCGGGCAGAAGCTGGCCATGTCGTTGGCGTAGGAGGCCGTGACGTCGGGGTCGGTCAGGACGGCCTCGGCGGGCAGACCCGCGAGCAGCCGCTCGGTGAGGTCACCCCGGTCCTGGTCGGGTGCGGCTTCGATACGGCTCATGATCACAGCGTGGCACCCGGGGCCATCGGTGTGAACCCCGCGTACGGCAGCCGCCGTAACGCGCGGTGTGGTCGTCATATTGACGCACAGTGAGCGCCATGGAGAACGACGCCTTGGACGACGCCCCCGACACGCCGGACCGCCGGCGCGTCCGACGGCGGGTGCTGATCGCCTCGGTGGCGGGATGTGCCGTGCTCGGCGGAGTGCTGGCGCTGCTGCCCTGGGGGCCGGGCGAGCCGCGGGGAGCCTCGCCGGCGCCGGGGGCGCAGGCGCTGGCCGCGGTCACCAGCGGGGTGCCGGCCGCGCTGCCCGATCTGGCGGTGCTGATCGACGAGCGGGAGGCCCGGCTGCGGGCACACCCCGAGGACTTCCGGTCGTGGGCGGTGCTGGGGGCGGCGTATGTGGAGCAGGGGCGGCGGACCGCGCAGCCGGTGAACTACCCGAAGGCCGAGAAGGCGCTGCGTACGTCGCTGAAGCTGCGGGCCAGGAACGCCGAGGCACTGGACGGCATGGCGGCGCTGGCGAACGCGCGGCGGGACTTCCGGGCGGCGCGGACGTGGGGCGAGGCGGCGCTGCGGGCGGACCGCACGCGCTGGACGACGTATCCGCTGCTGATCGACGCCTACACGGGGCTGGGTGACCACAAGGCGGCCAAGCGGACCCTGGACCGGCTGCTGAAGCTGCGCTCGGGACCGGCGGTGCGGGCGCGGGCGGCGGCCGTCTACCGGGACCGGGGCCGGCGGGAGGACGCGGCGGCGGCGCTCTCCGACGCGGCGGCGGCAGCTCGGGCCCCGGCCGAGCGGGCAGCCTATCTGGAACGGGGCGGGCAACTCGCCTGGGAGCGCGGCGACCTGGACGTGGCCCTGCGGCACTTCCAGGAGGCGGTGCGCCTCGACCCCGACCAGCGGGCGGCGCTCGCCGGGCAGGGGCGGACGCTGGCGGCACTGGGCCGCACGACGGAGGCGCTGAACGCCTACCGGGTGGCTCTCGCCAAGCAGCCGTGCCCCGAGTACGCGCTGGAACTGGGCGAGTTGTACGAGTCGCTGGGGCTCGGTCAGGCGGCCCGGGTCCAGTACGACCTGCTGCGCGAGCGGGTGCGGCTCGCCGCGGCCGGCGGGGTGGACGAGGAGCTGGTGCTGGGCCTGTTCGAGGCCGACCACGGCGACGCGCGGTCCGCCGTACGCCGCCTGCGGGCCGAGTGGCGACGCCAGCCGGGGGTCGCGGTGGCCGACGCGCTGGGCTGGGCGCTGCACCGGGCCGGGGAGAACAAGGAGGCCCTGAAGTTCGCGAGGCTGGCGACCGACAGGGAGCGCGGGGGTACGGTGCGCAGCGCGCTGTACGTGTACCACCGGGGGATGATCGAGCGGGAACTGAAGCTGACGGGGCCCGCACGACGGCACCTGGAGGAGGCCCTGCGCATCAATCCCCGCTTCTCCCCGACGAGGGCACCCCTGGCCGAGGCGGCGCTGAAGGAGCTGGGGGAGCCGTCGGTGGAGGACGTGCCGGACATGGACGGGAAGGCCGGGCGGGGTGAACGGACGGGAGTGAACGGGCGGGGGTGAACGGGCGGGGGTGAACGGGGACGCTCCTCCCACGCTCCCGCTCCCGGTCTACGACCCGCGCTTCTCCTTGACGAAGATCGAGAAGCGGCGTGCTCCCAGGTTGCCGGAGGCGAAGCCGAGGTACACGCGTGGGTTCGAGCCGCCGCGCACCGCGATGCCCTCCGGTTCGCGGTGGGTGAGGCTGTAGCCGGCCTCGGTGCGCTCCTGCTGGAGCAGTTCGCCGGTGTGGATGTCGAGGCTGGACACATGCGTGTTGCCCCGCCGCGCGACCGGGTTGGTCTTCGCGTCGTAGGCCGTGCCCGCCAGCTGGTAGACGCAGTCGCGGTGGAGGGCGTAGCCCTGGAAGGGGATCCTGGGGTCGGGGTGGGCGCCGGTCTGGGCGAAGTCCGCGAGGGGGTTGTCGTAGGCGCGGGCGACGAAGGCGTCGAGGTCCCAGACGCGGTAGCGGGGCTCCTTGGCCGCGGTGCGGTAGCGCACGGCGATGCGCCGGGAGGCCATGCACACCGAGGGCTGGTTGTTGACGGAGCCAGGTATGGGGTGGCGGATCTTGACGTCCGCGCCGGTGCGGACGGCCCCGTTCGCGAAGTGGAAGCGGGTGACGCCCTGCCCGTAGCCGTTCTCGGCGTCGGCCTCGGTCCAGATCCAGGTGCTGCCGTCGGTGTCGTCGCGTTGCAGGCCCATGCTGACGCCGTGGCCGAAGCCCTTCAGGTACATGTGGCCCAGCCGGTTGCCCTTGTAGTCGAGCCTGTTCAGGCACAGGTCGCCGGCCGCGTGGCCGCCGGCGGTGACCTGGAGGACGTACAGGTGCTTGTGCGCCTCGTCGAAGGCGAACGACTGGAGCACCGTCGGCTCCTTCAGCGTGCCCTTCTGCCACAGCCAGCGGTGCGACGGCACAGCCAGGTTGATGCGCGTAGTCACTGAAGCCCCCAGATCCTGTGGATGCCCCCGTGGCACCCACAGGACATGAGAGCGTCAACCGCCGTCCGTTGGTTGCATGTTCTACGAAGTCACAGCTGCCCCACAGGCCTCAGCGGCCTCAGAGGTTGCCGCGCTTCGCCTGCTCCCGTTCGATCGCCTCGAAGAGCGCCTTGAAGTTGCCCTTGCCGAAGCCCATCGAGCCGTGCCGCTCGATGAGTTCGAAGAAGACGGTCGGGCGGTCCTGGACCGGCTTGGTGAAGATCTGCAGCAGGTAGCCGTCCTCGTCGCGGTCCGCGAGGATCTTCAGCTCGCGCAGGGTCTCGACGGGCACCCGGGTGTCGCCGACCCACTCGCCGAGGGTGTCGTAGTACGAGTCGGGGGTGTCGAGGAACTGGACGCCGGCCGCGCGCATGGTGCGGACCGTCTGCACGATGTCGTTGGTGTTCAGCGCGATGTGCTGGACGCCCGCGCCGCCGTAGAACTCCAGGTACTCGTCGATCTGGGACTTCTTCTTGGCGATGGCGGGCTCGTTGATCGGGAACTTGACCTTGAGCGTGCCGTCGGCCACGACCTTCGACATCAGCGCGCTGTACTCGGTCGCGATGTCGTCGCCCACGAACTCCTTCATGTTCGTGAAGCCCATGACCTTGTTGTAGAAGCCGACCCACTCGTTCATCCGGCCGAGCTCGACGTTGCCGACGCAGTGGTCGATGGCCTGGAAGGTGCGCTGGGCGGGCGGCTCGACCATCGGCGCGGCGGCGACGTAACCCGGCAGGTACGGGCCGTCGTAGCCGGTGCGCTCGACGAGGGTGTGGCGGGTCTCGCCGTACGTCGCGATGGCGGCCAGGACGACGGTGCCGTGCTCGTCCTTCAGCTCGTAGGGCTCGGCCACCGAGCGGGCGCCGTGTTCGAGGGCGTAGGCGTACGCGGCGCGCGCGTCCGGGACCTCGATCGCGAGGTCGATGACGCCGTCGCCGTGCTCGGCCACGTGCTGGGCGAGGAAGTGGCCCCAGGTGGTGGCGGGCTTGATGACGGAGGTGAGGACGAAGCGGGCGGAGCCGTTCTCCAGCACATAGCTCGCGGTCTCGCGGCTGCCGTTCTCCGGTCCGGAGTAGGCCACGAGGCGCATGCCGAAGGCGGTCGAGTAGTAGTGCGCCGCCTGCTTGGCGTTGCCCACGGCGAAGACGACCGCGTCCATTCCCTTGACCGGGAAGGGGTCGGCCTGCCGTGCGGTGTCGGGAGTGTGGTGTGTGGTCTGCGTCATAGGCGCAGCCTCACTCCGATGCGGCAAGGTGCGCAATAGTTCGCTCGATCACTGGGCAATATGACCAGTGCAGTGCTCGTTTCTGCGAGCCTTCTGTACAGGATGACCACTTCGAGCGATGAGACAGGGCAGGCTGCTGTGGCGATCGATCATCTGGACGGGCGGATCATCGTGCTGCTGGCGCGGGAGCCACGGATCGGGGTGCTGGAGATGTCCCGGCGGCTGGGAGTGGCTCGCGGGACCGTGCAGGCGCGGCTCGACCGGCTTCAGTCGAACGGAGTCATCCGCGGATTCGGTCCCGAGGTGGATCCGGCCGCCCTCGGGTATCCGGTCACGGCGTTCGCCACGCTGCAGATCCGGCAGGGCCAAGGAGCGGACGTACGGGCCCACTTGGCGACCGTGCCGGAGGTGCTGGAGCTGCACACCACCACCGGGACCGGGGACATGCTGTGCCGTCTCGTGGCGCGCTCCAACGCCGATCTCCAGCGTGTGATCGACCGGGTTGTCGGTTTCGATGGGATCGTCCGGGCCTCCACCGCGATCGTGATGGAGAACCCCGTCCCGCTGCGGATCATCCCGCTGGTGGAGCAGGCGGCGGAGGACCGGGAGACCTAGCCGACCCGACCCGGGGTGGTGCGCGCGTGTGAACTTCTGGGAGTACCTGGGCAACCGCCACCAGCAGTTGCTCGCCGACGCCTACCAGCACGCCAGCGCCGTCTTCCAGTGCATGGTCGTGGCGACCCTGCTCGGGGTGCTGCTCGGTGTCGCCACCTATCGCAGCGAATGGGCGGGGAACCTCGCCACCACGGCCACTTCGACCGTGCTGACCGTTCCGGCGCTCGCCATGATCGGTCTGCTCGTCCCGGTCGTGGGGCTGGGCGTCGCGCCCACGGTGGTCGCGCTGACGCTGTACGGGCTGCTGCCGATCGTGCGCAACGCGATCGTCGGGCTGCGCGGCGTCGACCCGTCGCTGGTGGACGCGGCCCGGGGCATCGGCATGTCCCGGCTCGCCCGGCTGCTGAAGGTGGAGCTGCCGCTGGCCTGGCCGCCGATCCTGACCGGGATCCGGGTCTCGACGCAGATGCTGATGGGCATCGCGGCGATCGCTGCGTACGCCTCCGGGCCCGGCCTCGGCAATGTGATCTTCCGTGGTCTCGCCTCGCTGGGCAGCGCCAACGCGCTCAACCAGGTGCTCGCGGGCACGCTAGGGATCATCGTCCTGGCGCTGCTGTTCGACGCCGCGTACGTCCTGATCGGACGGCTCACCATCCCCAGGGGGATCCGTGTCTGAGAACGGCAGTCACAGGGGCGATCACGGTGCCTCCATCGAGCTGGAGAACCTGACCAAGCGGTACTCCGGCAATCCGCAGCCGGCCGTGGACAACGTGAGCATGGAGATCAAGGCGGGCGAGGTCGTCATCTTCGTCGGCCCCTCGGGCTGCGGGAAGTCGACCACGCTCAAGATGATCAACCGGCTGATCGAACCGAGCGGTGGCCGTATCCGCATCAACGGCGAGGACGTCACCGACATCGACCCGGTGAAGCTGCGCCGGAAGGTCGGCTACGCGATCCAGTCCGCCGGGCTCTTCCCGCACATGACGGTCGCGCAGAACATCGCACTCGTGCCGAAGATGATCGGCTGGCCGAAGGCACGGATCAGCGCGCGGACCGAGGAACTGCTCGACCTCGTCGGGCTCGACCCCGGCGAGTTCCACGGCCGCTACCCGCGCCAGCTCTCCGGCGGCCAGCAGCAGCGCGTGGGCGTGGCGCGGGCGCTGGCGGCCGATCCCCCGGTGCTGCTGATGGACGAGCCGTTCGGGGCGGTCGACCCGATCACCCGTGACCACCTCCAGGACGAGTTGATCAGGCTGCAGCACGAGCTGCACAAGACGATCGTCTTCGTCACCCACGACTTCGACGAGGCGATCAAGCTCGGTGACCGCATCGCCGTGTTGCGCGAGCGGTCCCACATCGCCCAGTTCGACACCCCGGAGGCCATCCTCACCAACCCGGCGGACGACTTCGTGTCCGGGTTCGTGGGCGCGGGCGCGGCGCTGAAGCGGCTGAACCTGACCCGCGTACGGGATGTGGAGATCACCGACTATCCGACGGCGACCGTCGACGACCCGCTCCAGGAGATCTTCAACCGGCTGCGGGCGAGCGGCACGAACGAGGTTCTGCTGCTCGACAAGCGCGGGCGGCCGTACAAGTGGCTGCGGCGCGGCGACATGATGCGGGCCAAGGGTTCGCTGGCGCGGGCGGGCACGCTCGTGCACGACACAGTGACCAGGGACGCGACCCTGCGGGACGCGCTGGAGGCGGTGCTGACGGACAACGCGGGCCGGGTGGCGGTGACCGGGCGGCGCGGCGAGTACACCGGCGTCGTCGACATGGAGACGCTCATGAACTCCGTGCACGAGCTGCTGGAGGCCGACCGGCTGGAGGCGCTGGAGGCCCAGCACGAGCTGGAGGTCGCCCGGACCGGCCGTACGCACGCCGAGCAGGAGGGCGAGGGAGGGGGGAGGAAAGCGTGAGCGCTCCCGAGGCCCCCGGCCTGGCGGACACGGAGGAGGAGACCGCGCCGGCCCCCGCTCCCCCGAAACCGCCCGCCCGTAAGGTGAGCCGGCAGAAACTGACCGTCCTGCCCGCCTTCCTCGTCGCCCTCCTGCTCGCGACCTGGCTGTGGTTCCAGCAGGCCGACCTCGATGCCGTCTCCGAGAACGCGCTGACCGACGGCCAGGTCTCCCAGGCCCTGTGGGAGCACGTCGAACTCACGGTGATCTCCACCTTCTTCGTGCTGGTCATCGCGATCCCGCTGGGCATTGTGCTCACCCGGCGGGCGTTCCGCAGAGCGACCCCGGTGGCCATGGCGATCGCCAACATGGGCCAGGCGACCCCCGCGATCGGTCTCCTCGCCCTGCTGGTGATCTGGCTGGGCATCGGCCGCAAGGCCGCCCTGATCGGCATGATCGCCTACGCCGTCCTGCCCGTGCTGTCCAACACGATCGCCGGCCTGAAGGCGAACGACCCCACGCTGCTGGAGGCGGCGCGCGGCATCGGCATGTCCCCCCTGGGGGTGCTGACCCGGGTGGAGCTGCCGCTGGCGGTCCCGCTGATCCTGGCGGGCGTGCGGACGGCCCTGGTGCTCAACGTCGGTACGGCGACCCTGGCGGTGTTCGGCGGAGGCGGCGGGCTGGGCGTGCTGATCACGGCCGGCATCACCAACCAGCGGATGCCGGTGCTGGTGCTGGGCTCGATCCTCACGGTCGCCCTCGCCCTGCTGGTGGACTGGCTGGCGTCACTGGCCGAACTGCTGCTGAGGCCACGGGGGTTGGAGGCATGAGGCGGCATACGGCCCTGCTGGCGGCGGGGCTGCTGATGACGGTCTCGGGCTGCGGCCTGACCAGCGGCTCCCCCATGGTCGACGATGTGCGGGCCGGCCTGATCGGCCGCGGGGAACCGCTGAAGGGCGCCAGCCTGACGGTGACGTCGAAGTCGTTCACCGAGCAGCTCATCCTCGGCGCGATCATGGGCATCGCCTTCGAGGCGGCCGGCGCGGAAGTGCTCGACCGCACCGGCATCCAGGGCTCCATCGGCAGCCGCGAGGCGGTCGTCAAGGGCGAGGCCGACGCCGGGTACGAGTACACGGGCACGGCCTGGATCACGTACCTCGGCCACAGCGAGCCCATTCCCGACCCGCGTGCGCAGTGGGAGGCGGTGCGCGAGGCCGACGCGAAGAACGGGGTGAGCTGGCTGGCGCCCTCCGCGCTGAACAACACCTACGCCCTGGCGATGAACCAGGAGAACCACAAGAAGTACGGCACGAACACGCTGTCCGACGTCGCCGCGCTGTCCAAGTCCGACCCCGGCGCCGTGACGCTGTGCGTGGAGGTCGAGTTCGCCAACCGGGCGGACGGGCTGCGGGGCATGCGGCAGGAGTACGGGATGAACGTGCCGACCGGGGACATCACCCAGATGGACACCGGGATCATCTACACCCAGGCCGCGAAGGGGAGTTGCGTCTACGGCGAGGTCTTCACGACGGACGGGCGCATCAACTCCATGAACCTGGTGGTGATGCAGGACGACAAGAAGTTCTTCCCCAACTACAACGCCGCCCCGATGATCAACTCCCGGACCCTGAAGAAGTGGCCGGCGATCGCGGACGTCCTCGACCCGATCACCAGGAAGCTGAACAACTCCGTGGCACGGGACCTGAACGCCAGGGTGGACGTGGAGGGGGAGGATCCGCACCAGGTGGCGCTGGACTGGATGAAGGATGAGGGGTTTGTGAAGTAGGGGGCGGCCGGAGGGGTTGACGGCGGTCCAGGAGCGGCAGCTCGCGAGCCGACTCGCGCCGTAGCCGCTGCCTGCTAGCAGCTAGCCGCTAGCAGGCAGGTACCGAACCCTTCCCCGACTCCAGTGCCTCCAGCGCGCTCACCGCGCCCTTCAGCGTGGTCACCGGGATCAGCCGCAGGCCCTTCGGCAGTTCGGCCTTCGCGTCGGAGCACTCGTCCTTCGGTACCAGGAAGACCGTCGCCCCGTCCCGCCTGGCCGCCTGCGTCTTCAGGGCCACGCCGCCGACCGCGCCGACCTTGCCGCCGGCGTCGATCGTGCCCGTACCGGCGATGGTGCGGCCGCCGGTGAGGTCGCCGCCGTCGCCGTCGCCCTTCAGCTTGTCGACGATCCCCAGGGAGAACAGGAGGCCGGCGCTGGGGCCGCCCACGTCCGCGAGCCTCAGGGTGACCTTGATGTTCTTGTCCTTCAGGTCCAGGTGGTTCAGCGCGGCCTCGGTGGCGGCGTTCTGGGACTGCTTCATCTGCTCGGTGTTGTACTGCTCGATCTCCCGGGTGCTCTTGCCGCTCGGATAGACCGAGTCACGCGGCATGACCGCCCTGTCGGTGCGGAACCAGGCGTCGATCACGTCGCCGAGCGTCACGTCCACGTCGGGGGACGTGGCCACGATCGTCGTCATACGCAGCTGGCCGCTCGTCTCACGGGTCGGCGCACCGGAGATGGTGATCACCGGGTCGCCCTCGTCCTCGCCCAGTACGTTCGTGGTCTGACCGGGCTGCGCCAGCGAGAACGGCAGCGGCGCGAAGGCGGCCGTGGCGAGCAGGGCCACGACCGGCAGGGCGCAGACGGCGACGGCTCGGGGGCGCGTGAGGCGAGAGAACACGGGATCAATCTAACGTGGTGGTGAGTTCCGGCCAGGCCCAGGTCCGAGCTGCCCGGGTTGCCCCCGTCAGGTCACCTACAGGTCTCGCCGTTCCCTGGTGAAGCGCCGCAGCGCCTCGGGCAGCGGTTCGACGCCGATGCCCGGCGACCGTGGCACCGGAAGATGGCCGTCGACCAGCACGAACGGCTCGGTGATGTCCTCGGCGAAGTAGCGGCTGGACGCCGAGGTGTCCCCGGGGAGCGTGCAGCCGGGCAGGGCCGCGAGCGCCAGGTTCGGTGCGCGGCCGATGCCCGTCTCCAGCATGCCGCCGCACCACGCCGGCACCCCGTGCGCCTGGGCCACGTCATGGACCCGCCGCGCCTCCAGGTATCCCCCGACCCGGGCGGGCTTCACGTTCACGGCCCGGCACGCGTCCATCGCGATCGCGGACGCGGTGTCGCGGGCGCCCCGCAGGGACTCGTCCAGGCAGACGGGGGTCGTGAGGCGCTGCTGGAGGCGGGCGTGGGCGTACAGGTCGTGCTCCGCGAGCGGCTCCTCGATCAGCAGCAGCCCGAACTCGTCCAGCCGCCGCAGCTGCCCGGCGTCCGCGAGCGTGTACGCCGTGTTGGCGTCGACCTGGAGCGGCAGCCCGTCCCCGAAGCGCTCGCGCACGGCCCGTACCGGCGCCAGGTCCCAGCCGGGCTCGATCTTCAGCTTGATCCGCACATAGCCCTCGGCGAGATACCCCTCGACGGCGTCCAGCAACTCGGCGATCGTCGGCTTGATCCCGACCGACACCCCGGCCGGCACCCGCTCCCGCACCGCCCCCAGATACGTCGCCAGCGACATCCCGTACGACCGCAGCTCCGCGTCGAGGACGGCCGTCTCCAGCGCCGCCTTCGCCAGTTCATGCCCCTTGATCCTCGCCAGGGCGGGCGCGAGGGCGGCCGTGGTGAGCGCGGGCAGGGCCCGGGCACGCGGCAGCAGGAAGTCGCGCAGCACGATCTGCGCACCGGCCACGAACTCCGAGCAGTACAGCGGCTCGGGGTCGGCCGCGAACTCCGACCAGCCCTCGGCCGTGTCCGTGACGAGGTGCAGCAGGAAGGTGTCCTTCGTGGTCATCGTGCCGAAGGAGGTACGGAAGGGGCTGACGAGGGGGATCGCCACATGGACGATCTCGACACGCTCCAGTTTCACGCGGCGGCCTCCCCGCGGGTGAGCGTGTACCAGCCGTCGCGGGACATCGCCGTCGCCAGAAACCCGTCGGCGAAGGCCTTGGTGAACACCTCGCGCACGGCCCGCCGCCAGCGCAGCGCCAGCTCGGGGTCGGCGGCCCGCAGCGCCACCGCGTCGTCCGGTACGCGGCACCATATGCGCCGGTCGTCCAGGGCCCGGCGGGCGAGCGGGGCGCCGTCGGGGGCGGTGTGCGTGGTGGCTGCGGCGTGCCGGTCGCCCGCGTCGTCGTCCGGTTCCTCGTACGACGGTGAGGGCGCCGCCAGCTGCCAGGTCATCGCCAGCCGGTCGCTCTCGTCGCCGTCGTTGACGCCGTCGGCCATGGGGCCGTAGAAGTCGACGAGGTACTCGGTGCCGACGGCGCCCAGCTTGACCAGGTTGAAGCGGGCGTTACGGCCGACCAGCGGATCGAAGGTCCAGCGCATGCTCCGGGCCCCGTGTTCCAGGGCCCACTCCCGCTGGGCCTGCTTGACCTGGAACCCGAGCCCCCGTTCGGCGGCGGTCAGCAGGGAGTACGTCTCTCTCGACGCGGGCGGCCCGAACACCGCGACGGACGCCCCGACCAGCCTCGCCCCCTCGTGGGCGGCATGCACCGCGCCGCCCGCGTGGGCGAGGCTGTTCAGTGTTTCGGGCAGTAACGGCGGTGCGCTCCGCGGCGAGTTCCATACGTCACTGAAGTAGTCGGCGACGGCCGCGAACCCGGCGACATCGTGGACGGTGCGGATGCTGAGTGAGGTCATGCGTCGAGTGTCGGAGGCGGTGACGGCCCTGCCTAGAGCGCACGCGGGCCGCCGTCGCCGGCCGGACACCCCTCAGCGCAGGGCCTCCGCCACCTCCCGCGCCGCGTCCACGACCCGCGGCCCCACCCGCTCCGGCACCGCGTCGGCGAGCATCACCACACCCACGCTGCCCTCGACCCCCGTGACCCCGAGCAGCGGCGCGGCGGCCCCGCTCGCTCCGGCCTCGAGCTCGCCGTGGGTCAGGGTGTACCCCGGCTCCCGCATCGGCTGCTGCCGCGCGGAGAGGATCGCCCGGCCCGCGGCCCCGCGGTCCAGCGGGTGCCGGAAACCGGCCCGATAGGCCACGTGGTAGTCCGTCCACGTCGGCTCGACCACGGCGACGGCCAGCGCCTCCGTACCGTCCACCAGCGTCAGATGGGCCGTCGCCCCGATGTCCTCGGCCAGCGAGCGCAGGGCGGGCAGCGCGGCCTCGCGGACCAGGGGGTGCACCTGGCGGCCCAGGCGCAGCACCCCGAGCCCCACCCGGGCACGGCCGCCCAGGTCACGGCGTACGAGGGCGTGTTGTTCCAGCGTGGCGAGCAACCGGTACACCACGGTCCGGTTCACGCCCAGTTTGTTGGAAAGCTCGGTGACGGTCAGCCCGTGGTCCGTATCGGCCAGCAGCTTGAGGACGCGCAGTCCCCGGTCGAGCGTCTGAGAGGTCTCCGCGGTCACGACGCCCACTCCTTAGTGGTGAGGTCGGCGGCCCCCTCGCGGCGGATGCGTCACCGAGTCCCGTCAGTGACGCGCTTCAGAGGCCGCCGATCGGCCGGCGGCCCGGCCTGTACCGGACCGCGTCGCTTCACGGCTGCGCTCCGCGGCGGCGCTGCCACGGGGCGTGTGCGTAGCGGGACATTAGCGAAGGCGGTTCGCTGAGCGGAAGGCTCCGTCCAGAATCCGGGCAGTGGCCGGGACGGACTACTCCCGTTGATCCTGATATATGCGGCGCGTGAGCGCCCAAAGGGGCGCGCGGCTGGGTCGATGTGCGGCTCCGCCGCGTGGGCGCGACAGGCCACAACCGGCTCGCAGCCGTCCGTCACCGCATCCGGGTCGCCCACTCCTGCACCTTGGCGATGCGCTGCCGCAGCTGCCCCGCCGTGGCCTCGGCGCTCGGCGGCCCGCCGCACACCCGCCGCAGCTCGGTGTGGATCACACCGTGCGGCTTGCCGCTCTGATGGACGTACGCGCCGACCATCGTGTTGAGCTGCTTGCGGAGCTCCATCAGCTCCTTGTGCGTGACCACCGGCCGCCGCTCGGCGGGCAGTTCGAGCAGATCGGCCTCGGTGTCCGGCTTCTTGCGGCTGTGCGCGATCTGCCGGGCCTGCCGCTTCTGCAGCAGCAGCTGGACCTGCTCGGGCTCCAGCAGTCCGGGAATGCCGAGGTAGTCCTGCTCCTCCTCGCTGCCCGGGTGGGCCTGCATGCCGAACTCGGCGCCGTCGTAGAGGACCCGGTCGAAGACGGCATCGGACTCCAGCGCCTCGAACGGCAGCATGTCCTGCTCGCCGGTGTCCTCGTCCTGCTCCTTGTTCGCCTCCTCCATCTCCTTCTCGGACTCGGCGTACGGGTCCTCCTCGCCCTCCTTCTTCGGCTTGTCGAGGGCGTGGTCGCGCTCGACCTCCATCTCGTTGGCGAAGGTGAGCAGGTCGGGGATGGTCGGCAGGAAGACGGAGGCGGTCTCGCCGCGCCGCCGGGACCGTACGAAACGGCCGACGGCCTGGGCGAAGAAGAGCGGGGTGGAGATGGTGGTGGCGTACACGCCGACCGCGAGCCGAGGCACGTCGACACCCTCGGACACCATCCGCACGGCGACCATCCACCGGTCGTTGTTGTTGCTGAACTCGTCGATACGGTCGGACGCCCCGGCGTCGTCGGAGAGCACGAGGGTCGCCTTGGTACCCGTGATCTCCCGGATGAGCTTGGCGTAGGCGCGCGCGGAGTCCTGGTCGGAGGCGATGACGAGCGCGCCGGCGTCCGGGATGGCCTTCCTGACCTCGGTAAGCCGCTGGTCGGCGGCGCGCAGCACGGCGGGCATCCAGTCCCCCCGCGGGTCCAGAGCCGTTCGCCAGGCCTGGCTGACGGCGTCCTTGGTCATCGGCTCGCCGAGCCGGGCGGCGATCTCGTCGCCCGCCTTGGTCCGCCAGCGCATGTTGCCGCTGTAGGAGAGGAAGATGACGGGCCGAACGACACCGTCCGCGAGCGCGGAGCCGTACCCGTACGTGTAGTCGGCGGCGGACCGCCGGATGCCCGCGTTGTCCTCCTCGTACGTCACGAAGGGGATGGGGTTGGTGTCGGAGCGGAAGGGCGTACCGGTGAGGGCGAGCCGTCGCGTGGCCGGCTCGAAGGCCTCCAGGCAGGCCTCGCCCCAGGACTTGGAGTCACCGGCGTGGTGGATCTCGTCGAGGATGACGAGCGTCTTGCGCTGCTCGACCCGGTTGCGGTGCAGCATGGGCCGCACGCCCACACCCGCGTACGTCACGGCGACGCCGTGGTACTCCTTGCCGAGCGGCCCCGCGCTGTACTCGGGGTCGAGCTTGATGCCTATCCGCCCGGCCGCCTCCGCCCACTGCTTCTTCAGATGCTCGGTCGGCGCGACCACGGTGACCTGCTGCACGACATGGTGGTGCAGCAGCCAGGAGGCGAGGGTGAGAGCGAAGGTCGTCTTCCCGGCGCCGGGCGTGGCGACCGCGAGGAAGTCACGCGGCTGCTCCTGGACGTACTTCTCCATCGCCCCCTGCTGCCAGGCACGCAGCTTGCTGGCGGTGCCCCAGGGGGCGCGGCCGGGGAAGGCGGGGGAAAGGTGGTGGGAGGAGGAGGCGGCGGTGGTAGTCACGGTCTCCGGTTCGTGGGGTCGGCGGCTCGGCTGGGTATGACAACCGGGCCACCCTACCGGCGGGCCGCCCCTATGCACGCGCCAACGAGGCTGGGCCACCGGCGGGTGGGACCGAGGTCACATCCCTTACTCCGTCAGGCCCCGCAGAGCCTCGGCGATCACCTTCACTTCTTCCAGGCTCCCGGTCGCCACCGCGATGACGAGGCGCTCGGCCGCGTCGATGTCCGGGCGCAACTGCACGTCGTTCATCGCCAGGAAGACGACGCAGGACACCCATGCCGTGCGCTTGTTGCCGTCGAGGAAGGGATGGTTGACGGCAAGCGACTGCAGCAGGGCCGCCGCCTTGCCGAACAGGTCGGTATAGGCCTCCTGCCCGAACATCGAGGCGGAGGGGCGATGCACGGCCGACTCCAGCAGCCCCGCATCGCGTACGACGACGTCCTGGTCATCGACGGCGTGCTCGGCGATGGCCAGGACGTCCTCGGCCGACAGATAGACACATGTCACTTGAGCCGCTCCAGCAGCTCGGCCCACTTGGCGGTCTGCTCCTTCGCAGCCTTCCGGACCAGCGCCTCGTGAGCCGTCCTGGCCAGGTAGTCGTCCACGGCCCTCAGCAGTATGGCGTGCATGCTGGTGCCCTCCGCCTCGGCGCGCAGCTTCAGTGCTTCGGTCTGGTCGTCACGGAGACGCAGGTTCATGGCCATACCAAAACGGTACCATGTGAGGGGGTCGCATTGGGGTCACATTGGTACCAGTCAGGAATGCGAGGCCCGCAACCGCGTAGTCACCCAAGCCCCCGCCAACGCCACCCCCGCCATCGGCAGGAACACCGCCGCGAACGCCGCCGGATGCGACCCCGAACCGGCCACCTCCACCGCCGTATGACTCACCGCACCCCCGCCCAGCGCGGCGAACGCGGCGCCGCCCGCCGAGAGGAGGACGACGTTGGAGAGGGCGTCGGAGATCTGGAGCGCGGCCGAGTTGGTACCGGCCTCCTCGGGGGCGGAGAGGTGAAGCAGGAGCACGCTGCTGGAGGAGATCACCAGCCCCATCCCGAAGCACCCGAACGCCCACGACACGGCGACGGTCCAGGCGGGCACGGAGTCGATCAGCACACTCGGCGCCGCAGCGATCGCGGCGGCGACCAGCAGCATCCCGACCGTCATCAACCGCTCCCGGTACGGCTCCACCCTCGGCCGCGACTGCACCCACGACGCCAGCGCCCACGTCACCCCACCCGCCGCGAGCGAGAACCCGGCGAGCGTCGGCGACAGCCCCCGCTGGGTGACCAGCATCAACGGCACGAAGGACTCCGCGGCGATGAACGACCCCGCGGCGACCCCGCGCAACAGCACCACGGACGGCAGCCCGCGCACCGCCCGGTACGTGCCGCGCGGGAGCAGCCCGAGCACGGCCGGAACGAGGAGCGCGGCGCCGAGGACGCCGGGGACGAGCGAGAACCAGCGCAGGTCCTGGGCGGCGTACTGCAACAGCCCCGCCCCGAGGGAGATACCGAGGGCGAGCCGGATACGCCGCCGGTCGAAGGAGGCGCTGCCCGCCGAGTCGTCGACCGGCCCTGCCGCCCGGCGCCGTATCTGCGGCAGCGCGAGCGCGAGCGGGAACACGACGAGCACCGGAATCCCGACGAACACCCAGCGCCAGCCCAGATGCTCGGTCACCGCCCCCGAGGCCAGCGGCCCCACGATCGACGGCACGACCCAGCTCGCGGCGAACGCCGCCATGATCGCCGGCCGCAACCGCTCGGAGTAGGCCCGCCCGACGACGACGTACAGCGCGACGATGACCAGTCCCCCGCCGAGCCCCTGCACGGCCCGCCCGAGAATGAACACCCACATGACCCCGGCGGTCCCGGAGAGCAGCAGCCCGGCCCCGAAGGCCGCGATCCCCGTCGTCAGCGCCCCCAACGGCCCCCGCCGGTCCGACCACTGCCCCGCGAGCACCATCCCGAACAGGCTGGTGGTGAAGTACCCCGAGAACGCGAACGCGTACAACGACACCCCGTCCAGCTCCCGCGCCGCGACCGGCATCGCCGTCCCGACGGCCGTCGCCTCGAAGGCGATCAGCAGCACGACGGAGACGATCCCGATACTGAGGGCCCGATGAGACCGGCTCAGCACGCTCTCCGCGTCCTCGGGAACCGAGGGGACGGCGGATGTCTTCGCGACGTCGGCATCGCGCGGCTCGTCGAGGGGAGTCATGGTCGCCAGCGTAAGGGCCACAACTGACATTGACCCCTGTCGAGAGGCGGCCCAGCCCTGAGACCTTGGTCGTACGACCGCCGGCGATCTACCAACAGACAGCAGCACAACCCCAGCCGCCCTCCAGCTGTCCAGGACATGACCGAACGGCAATCCTCCGGTCGCCGTGCTTCCTGTCCCGACGAGGAGACCAACCCGTGCGCCAGCGCATCCGCCCCTCGCACATCCGCCGCTCGGCGGCCTTCGTGGCCGCTGCCGCGGTCGTCTCGGCCCTTCCCGCGGTCGCCGCTCCCACGGCGTTCGCCGAGGAGGGTGAGCCCTCTGTGGTGATCTCGAATCTGCCGAGCGCGTCTCCCAAGCCCGGCGAGGTGTACGACGAGTCCGTCGTCCTCACCAACAACGGCACCGCGGCCGCGGACGGCGTCACCTTCCGGATCCGGCTGACCCGGGGGCTCGACTTCCCCGAGTCCGTGCAGGGCTGCACCTACTCGACCGTCGGGGACCAGGTCAGGCAGGCGCTCTGCGAGCTCGACACCGTCATCGAACCCGGTGCCTCCATCGAGACGCCCGTACGGTTCAAGGCACTGCCCCACGCGCTGATGGAAGCCGTCGAGTACGGCACCGGACCCACCGGCGAGACGCCGGTCGAGGGCTTCAGCGACAGCTACCGGCGCCTGGCCCTGACCGCGGACAGCACGGCCGACCTCGCCGCGGTCGGCGAGTGGACCGAGGCGCTGGCCGGGAACAAGCAGTCGGTCACGGTGCGGCTCCGCAACGACGGTCCCGGCTGGATCCAGAACAACGAGAGCGACGACCAGCCGGCGCTCATGGTGCAGATCCCGCCGGGCGCCTCCGCCGTGGAGGTGCCCAAGGACTGCGCGCCGTTCGCCATCGACGGCCCGTCCGGCCCCGGCGGAACGCCCGGCAAGCCCACGTACGTCTGCTCCCCCGCCGACCACACCATCGAGGTCGGCGAGTCGCTCGCCTACACCTTCATGCTGAAGATCGACGCCGGCGTGCGGGGCACCATCAAGGGCGAGGTGAAGGCGACCTCCGTCTACGACATCCACCCGGTGTTCGACAAGAACACCGCCAACGACAAGGACTGGCTCCGCATCGACATCCCGACCGACTACGAGGACGGCCCCACCACCTCCGGCGGCTCCTCCACCGGCGGCGGCTCGACGGACGGCGGCTCCACGACGGGTGGCGACGGCAACGACCCCGTCGGCCAGTCCACCGGCGGCACGGGCGGAACAGGCGGCACGGGCACGGCCGGCTCCCCGTCGGCCGGCGGCTCCGGCACCGGAACGGTCAACGGCAACCTGGCGAGCACCGGCTCCGACGGCACCCCGCTGCTCGCCGGTGCCGCAGCCGCCGCGGCAGCCCTCGGCGGTGTCCTGGTCGTGGCCGTACGGCGGCGGCGCTCGATCACCGAGTCCTCCTGACGGCGCCGGTACCCGGCCTCAGGGATACGGCGTCGTCCGTGCGACGTGGGCCTGGAGCAGGTGCGGCGAGGTCCCTCGCCCTCGCCGGGGTCTCGGTGATCAGCCTGCCGCCCAGGCCCCCGTCGCGCGCCTCCAGGACGACGTCCAGCCGCCAACTCGCCGGGTCCGCCCGGGCGGATGGTGATGTCGTCCGTACGGGCCTTGTGGATCTGTCGCACCACTGCCCGCCGGTCGTCTCACCGCACCCCGCCCACCGATTCGAGCACCCCGCTCGACTCGTCCTGGAACACCTCCGTCCAGTAGTGCCGGCCGTTTCTGCCGGCTCTGGTGCCGGTCGGGTCGACCGTCGACAGGACCTGGAGCATCGTCATGGCCAGTTGGTCGTATGTGCCGGTCGTCAGCTC
The DNA here is from genome assembly GCF_001513975.1 of Streptomyces curacoi. Lineage (GTDB taxonomy): Bacteria > Actinomycetota > Actinomycetes > Streptomycetales > Streptomycetaceae > Streptomyces > Streptomyces curacoi. The sequence continues at coordinate 125,561 of NZ_KQ947995.1, read as the reverse complement.
GTGGCCCGACTCCTCGTCGATCGCCTGCTCGCGGTGGAGCAGCCAGAGCGTGAAGGCGAGGGTGGAGACATCCGTGTTCAGCGGGAACAGCCTCGCCTCGGGCTCGCTCCAGTTCAGGACCGCGCCCGTCTCGCCGTCGACGAGCAGGCTGTTGTCCTCGACGAGGGGGCCGAGGCGTATCAAGTGGTCGGCGTGGGAGGGGAGTTCGGTAGTCGGGTTCTCGTCGGCGTAGTACTCGGCCAGCGTCTGCAGCGGCACATCGATGTCGAGGGAGAACAAGTAGCCGTCCTCCGGCAGGCCCACCTCGCGCAGGAAGCGGCGGGTCGGCTCGTGCGTGAGCGTGGCGGGGAAGTCGACGTCCTCGAAGCGCGCGACCTTGCCCTGGCCGAACTCCTGGTCCAGCAGGCGCGGCGGCAGGTCCAGGGCCAGCCCGGACGCGCCGGCCCGGCCCGCCACGAGCGTCAGGGGGCGGATCAGGGCCGCCATCTTCCACAACGGCGCCGGCTCGCCGTCCGTGCCCTCCTCGAACACCGCCAGCAGGTGCCGCGAGGCCTCCGCGACCGCCTGCGGGCCGTAACGGCCGACGTAGGAGGCGAACTGGCCGCGCAGGCCCGCCAGTTCGTCCGTCGCCTCCGCGAAGCGGACCAGTGTGCGCAGGGACGGGGCGAGGGGGCGGCGGTCCATCAGGTCGGGGCGGTCGTGCAGGAAGTGCGTCGTCGAGACCTCGCCGGTCGCGCCGTCGAGCAGGACCGACTCCGTCTCCAGGCCGCCGGGGCCGAGCAGTCCGCCTATCACCAGCTGGTCGCGCAGCTCCGCCGCCAGCCGGCCGTCCGGATCACCCGTCGAGTCCGCCACCGTCCGCAGGCCCTCGCGGCACAGCTCGGCAAAGCTCAACACGCCGCTGTCGCCGGGCAGTCCGGGTCCCGTCAGCCAGCGCCGCGTCGACGCGTGCGTGACGTACGGGCCCAGTTCGGCCTCGGTCAGGATGATCGCCGTATCACCGGCGTATGTCGTCATCGTCGTGCTCATGGCTCCCCCGCATGCGCTTGCTCACCGCCCCGGGCAGCGGGACACGGCCGACCGGCCGACCCACCGGAACCGGCGGCCGTCCCACTGCTCAGAACACTACGCGCCACCACTGACAACGACCCTGGGATCAGCCCGACCACATCAGAAAGCCGGGATCGGCACGGCCGCTGACAGCGCTTCACATCACCAGGACGCTCAGGCCACCCTCGCGCGTTCCCGCCCCGCCACAATCGCCTCCACCGTCTCCCCCACGGTCAGCTCCGACGAGTCCACCCACAGCCCGATACGCGGCGTCCGCGCCCGCATGGCCCCGTCCAGGTCCTCGACCGTCCAAGCCCCGTAGCCCGTCTTGGCCCGCCCGGCCTCCCGCGCCGCCACCGCCGCGGGGCTCGGCGCAAGGACGACCACGTGCAGCGGACGCGTGCGCACCAGCCTTACGTACGCCGCCAGTTCGGCACCCAGCACCACGTCCTGCACGACCGCGGTGAATCCGGCCTCCGCATAGGCGTCCGCCGTCGCCGCCGACAGCCGGTACCGCAGCCGCAGCTGCGCCTCGCCCTCGCCGCCGCCACCGGGTTCGTACTCCTCGCGGCCGGAGACGATCATGCGCCGGAAGACGTCCCCGCGGACATGAGCCGCCCGCGGCAGCCGCTCCGCCAGCGCCTGCGCGACCGTCGACTTCCCGGCCGCCATGACGCCGGTGATGAGCACGACTCCGCGCATCATGTGAGGTACACGCCGCCCAGGACGACGGCGATCGCGGCGAGCAGGAACAGCAGGATCCACAGCGCCAGCCTGCCCACGCCTGGGGCGGGTTCGTAGCGCGGCGGATCCGGCTCGGTCACTGCCCCGTCACCACCGCCGCCTGCGGGCGGATCGGCAGCCGGTTCACCGGACGGCCGGTCGCGGCCCGTACAGCCGACGCGATCGCCGCCGGCGAGGTCACCACCGGCACCGCGCTCACCGCCTTGGCGCCGAAGGGAGCGACCACGTCGCGTTCCTCGACGAGCTTCACGATCCGGATGTCCGGGGCGTCCAGGGCCGTCGGCAACGCGTAGCCGGTCAGGTCCGGGTGGCGGATCACGCCGCGCGCCGAGCGCAGGTTCTCCGTGAGCGCTACGCCCACGCCCTGTGTCACGCCCGCTTCGAGGCGCGCCTCCAGCTGGGCCGGGTTCAGCACGCGGCCGACGTCCTGGGCGAGCGCCAGCTCGACCACGCGGACCGAGCCCAGTTCGATGTCGACGTCCACCACCGCGCGGATGGCGCAGAAGGACATGCCGACGAAGGCGTCGCCCTGGCCGGATTCGTCCAGGGGTTCGGTCGGGTGCGGGCGGCACTGGGCCGTCGCCCACAGTTCCTTGCCGTCCAGCGCCTCCGTGACGGTGGTCGACAGGACGCCGTCGTACGAGGTGATCTTGCCGTCGGTGATCTGGAGCAGCTCGGTGGACATGCCGAACTTGTGCGCCAGGGGCTGGAGCAGCTGTGTACGGACCATCTTGGCCGCCCGCTCCACCGCGCCGCCCGACACCCAGGTGTGGCGGCCACGGCAGCCCGCGCCCGCCGGTGGCTGGTCGGTGTCCACGGGCGCCACGTGCACCTCGTCGATGCCCAGCGTCTCCTGGACGATCTGCCGGGCCAGCGTGGTGAAGCCCTGGCCGGTCTCCACCGCCGCGCACAGCACCGTCGCCACGCCGTCGTGGACCTTGACCGTCGCCGTGGAGACCTCGTCGGCGCCCTCGGCGCCGAGCATGTGCACCATGCCCAGGCCGTAGCCGACGCCGCGCCGTACGGCGCCCGGTTCGCCCGCGCCCTCGGGGCCGCCGGGCAGCAGCCACTCGTCCTCGGGGGTGTCCTTGGGGAGCGGCGGGAGGGGATAGTCCCGTACGGCTTGGAGCAGTTCGGCCACGGGGGCCGGGCAGGTCACCGTCTGGCCCGTCGGGAGGACGTCGCCCGTCGCCATGGCGTTGCGCAGGCGCAGCTCCGCCGGGTCCACGCCGAGCTTCTTGGCCAGCTTGTCCATCTGCGCCTCGTAGGCGGCGCACACCTGCATGGCGCCCTCGCCGCGTACGTGGCCGGAGGGCGGGTTGTTGGTGCGTACGGCCCAGCCCTCGATGAAGGCGTTCGGGACGACGTACGGGCCGCAGGCGAAGGCGACCGCGGCGGCCAGGGCGTCGGAGGACGTGTCGGCGTAGGCGCCCGCGTCGAGCAGGATCTGCGCCTCGACCTTGACCAGCCTGCCCTCGGCGTCCGCGTGGTGGCGGTAGCGCAGGAGGGTCGGGTGCCGGTGGGTGTGGCCCAGGAAGGACTCCTCGCGCGTGGCCGTCAGCTTGACCGGGCAGCCGGTCTTCAGCGCCAGCAGGCCGAGCGGGAGCTGGAAGCCCTGGTCCTCGCGGTCGGCGGTGGCGCCGGGGACGCCGGTGACGACGACCTTGACGCGCTCGGGCTCCAGGCCGTAGCAGGCGGCGGCCCGGTCGCGGTCGGTGTGCGGGTCGGTCGAGGCGAGGTAGAGCTCCACGCCGCCGTCGGGGCGCGGAACCGCGAGGCCCGCCTCGGCGCCGATGGGGGCCGGGTCCTGGCGGCCGATGCGGTACAGGCCCTCGACGACGATCTCGCCGACCGCGTCGGGGTCGCCGTGGCGCAGCGGGATGTGGCGGATCAGGTTGCCGTCGGGGTGCAGCGGCTGGGCCTCGAAGGCCTGCTCGGGGTCGGTGACCGGGTCGAGTACCTCGTACTCGACGATGACGGCCGCGGCGGCCAGGCGCGCGGTGTCGGGGTGGTCGGCGGCGACGGCGGCGATGGGCTCGCCGTGGTGGCGTACCACCTCGGAGGCGAAGACCGGGCGGTCGGCCTTGCCGCGGCCGCACACCGGGTTGCCGGGGACGTCCTCGTGCGTGACGACGGCCCGGACGCCGGGCATCTCGCGCGCGTGGGAGGTGTCGATGGACGTGATGCGCGCGTGCGGGTGCGGCGAGCGCAGTACGGCCGCCCACAGCAGACCCTCGGCCCACAGGTCGGCCGCGTACGGGAACGTGCCCTCGGTCTTGGCGCCGGCGTCGGCGGCCGGCAGGGAGGCGCCGAGGCCGTGCGGGATCGGCTCGGGGGCGGGTGCTGCCTCCGCGGCTGTGGTCGCGGTGGCGGCTTCGTTGCTCACGCCTGGCCTCCGTCCTGTCCGTACGCCTGGTCATGCGGTCCCATGGCGCCGGGCGCCTCGAACACCGACGGGTGGATCCCGCCGGCTCCCGGGCCCGCCTGGTGAGGGATACGCGGCTCGTCCCCGTCGTGTTCGCCGCCGTCGCCCGCCGTGTGCGCCTCGCGTTCGGCGACGACCTCCTGGACGGCCTGGACGACGCCCCGGTAGCCGGAGCAGCGGCACAGGTTGCCGCACAGCGCCTGGCGGGTCTCCAGCTCGGTCGGCGCCGGGTTGCCCTCCAGCAGGTCGTGCACGGTCATCGCCATGCCGGGCACGCAGAAGCCGCACTGCACGGCGCCGCACCGCGCGAGCGCCCGCTGCACGTCGGAAGGCTGCCCGTCGGCGGCCAGGCCCTCGACCGTACGGACCTCGCTGCCGGCGGCGGTCACGGCGGGCACCAGGCAGGAGGCGACGAGCCGTCCGTCGACCTGCACGTTGCAGGCGCCGCACTCGCCCTGTGAGCAGCCGTCCTTGGCGCCGGCGAGGCCGAGCCGCTCGCGCAGCACATAGAGCAGCGACTCGCCGATCCAGGCGTCGGAGACGGGCCGGTCGACGCCGTTGACGCGCAGCACGTAGGAGGCGAGGGGGTGTTCCTCGCCGGGGGGTGGCGGTACGTCCTCGGAAGCGGCCGTCTCCGAGGGCTCCGCTGCCGACGCCGCCTCGGGCTCCGCGTCCGGCGCGGGGTCCGCGGCGGGTTCGGCGGGGTCGTCGGCGGCCTCAGCGGGGTTCTGGGCGGCTGGTGTGCCCTGGCTGTCGTCCGCGGCCTCAGGGCCCCCGGGAGCGGGCTCTGAGCCGTCCGTGGCGGGTTCCGTGGGAGGCCTCGTGTACGCCTCCGCGGAGACCTCGCCGGGGGTCTCGGCGGGCCGCTCGTGCGGGTGCGCGGCCGGATCGGCGGCATCGGGCGTCACGCGCGCGTGCGGGTCCGCCGGGTACGCGTCCGGGCCGGGCTGCCCCGGTGCCTGCGCGTCGGGCCGGTCACCGCCGTGTGCCACCGGCTGTTCCGGTGCCTGCGCGGCCTGCGCCTGCTGCCCCCACGGCTGTCCCGTCGCCTGCGTCGCCCAGGGTGCGGGCGCGCCGCCCGGGAGCGTGGCCGGAGGTGTCCCGCCCCACTGCTCGACCAGCGCCGAGGTGGTGAACTCGCCCGATTCGTCCGGGAGGTCACCGCCGGCGACGGGGATCGACCACTGTCCGGTGACGTCGTGACCGGGCGCCGCGGCCGCCTCCTGGCCTGCCGCGGTCTCCGAGAAGTTCCACTGCTGGGTGGCCCCGGGCTGGTACGTGAAGCGGTCGCCGCCCGGGTCCTGCGGTACGGCGTTCGGGTCGGGCCACTGGGCGCCCTCGGCGGGCACGCCCGCGACCGGCCAGCCGCCGGGGGCCGCGGGGTCGGTGCCCGCGGTCGACCCCGGCGTGACCGTTATCTGCGGCGGCACATACCCGTGACCGGGCGCGGCGAGCGGGCTGTCGGAGGAGGCCAGGAGGGCATCGACGCCCCCTTCGGGGAGCTTGACGAAGGCGGTGGCGCCGTCGTCGTAGTCGCCCTGGGGCAGCGGGTCCCAGCGGCCCGCGCCCTGGGGCGTGCCCTCTCCGTGCTGGTCGTCGGTCACGACAGTGCCCTCCCCAGTGCTCGTCGGGCCAGCGCGGCGACGGTGCGCCGCAGGTGCAGTACGGCGGGCGGATGCTGTTGCACGGAGCCGTCCTCGGCCGGGGCCGGGTCGGGGATGCAGGCCGCGGCGACGTACTCGCCGAAGGCGTGCAGCGCCTCGGGGACGATCGTGCGGTTGTTGTCCCAGTCGATCAGCTGGGCCACCCAGTGCTCGGCCTCCAGGGGCCTGAGCGGCATCGGCGCTATGGCGCCCACGGCGCACCTGACTCCGCGCCGGGCGGGGTCGAGGACGACCGCGACGGACGCCATGGCGCGTCCCGGGCCGGTGCGGCCGGTGGCCTTGAGGAAGACCTGCGGGGCGTGCAGCAGGGGCACGCGCACGTAGCCGATCAGTTCGCCGGCGCGCAGCATCTCCATGCCTGCCAGCAGGTGTGACACCGGGATCTCCCGGCGGGCTCCGCCCGGGCCCGCGATGATCAGGGTCGCTTCGAGGGCGGCGAGCACCGGCAGCGCGTCACCGGTCGGGGACGCCGAGGCGATGTTGCCGCCCAGGGTGCCCGCGTTGCGGATCTGCGGCGGGCCGGCGGCGCGCGCGGCGGCGGCGAGCGCCGGGATCAGGGCGGCGAAGTCGGGGCGGCCCATGCGCGCGTGGGTGAGGCCGGCGCCGAGCAGGGCGTGGCCGTCCTGGTACTGCCAGCCACGGATCTCGCTGATCCGGCCGAGGCCGACCAGCGCGGCGGGCCTGAGCTGTCCGGAGTTGACGGCGGCCATGAGGTCGGTGCCGCCGGCGACGGGCACGGCGGCGGGCATGGCGGTGAGGGCCGCCACGGCCTCGTCCAGCGTCGTGGGCAGCGTCACGGCCTGCGCCGCCTGCGGTGCGCTCGTGGTCAAACCGGCTGCCCCTTCCCGCTGCCCCACATGGTCCCACCTGTGCTGCCGTACGGTACGTGCTGACAGGGCGGACGTGGCAACTCTGGCACATCTTCGCAGGACCCGAAGACAGGGGTCCGCTAGGAGGCATTCGCCCACCTCACCAGGGGGATGGTCCGTTTTCGTACGGCATCACCGGTGAGTACCGATTGACACTCTTCGGTGACCCCTTGCCGGGTTTTTTCCATTACCTGTTCGGGGGCGGGCCGTCGATCGGGCGGCCGAGCACACCGGGGCGCCGCTGCCACGGCCGAGGCCCCGCGGGCGGGCGGTAGGCGACTCCCAGGGCGTCAAGTCGCCGGTAATGGGCGGCCATCCGCCCCTCGAAACCGGCGAAGTCCCGCTGCGCCGGGGCGGGCAGGCGGCTCCAGGCCACCTCCGCGAACGCGGCCAGGCGCGGGAACGTCTGGTAGTCCACGCGCGCGTGGTCCTCCATCACCTCGGTCCACACATTGGCCTGCGTACCGAGCACGTGCCGGGCCTCGTCCGGCGTCAACTCCGCGGGAACGGGCTCGAACCGATAGACGTCCTCCAGGGTGCGGACGTAGCCGATGGGGACCGGCTCGTCCGCGCCCGCGTCCTGGCGGTGGTCCAGGTAGACCTGCTGCTCGGGGCACATGACGACGTCGTGCCCGGCCCGCGCGGCGGCGACCCCGCCCGCGTACCCGCGCCAGGACGACACCGCCGCCCCGTCCGCGAGCCCGCCCTCCAGGATCTCGTCCCAGCCGATGAGCCTGCGCCCGCGCGCGGTGAGCCACCTGTCGAAGTGGCCGACGAACCACGCCTGCAGCTCGTCCTCGTCCGCGAGCCCGAGTTCGCTGATCCTGGCCTGCGCGGCAGGCGACCGCTGCCACTGGTCCTTGCGGCATTCGTCACCGCCGACATGAACGAACGCCGAGAACTCGGCGGCGTCGGCGGGGAAGAGATCGAGGACTTCCTCGAAGACCCCCTCGTAGAAGCGCAGGGTGTTGTCAGTGGGGGCGAGTACGTTCGGAGAGATCCCCCAGTTGTCCCAGACGGAGAGGGAGTTGGTGTCGATGACGTCGGTGTTGCCGAGTTCCGGGTACGCGGCGATCGCGGCCTGCGAGTGGCCGGGTACGTCGATTTCGGGGACGACGGTGATATGCCGCTCGGCGGCGTAGGCGACGATCTCGCGGATGTCGTCCTGGGTGTAGTGGCCACCGTGTGGCTTCTCCTCCCACAGCGGGGAGGCCCGATGGCCGAATTTCGTGCGCGCCCGCCAGGAGCCGACCTCGGTGAGCCGGGGGTACTTCTTGATCTCGATGCGCCAGCCCTGGTCGTCCGTCAGGTGGAAGTGGAAGACGTTGAGTTTGTGGGCGGCCATCAGGTCCAGGTAGCGCAGGACGCCGTCCTTGGGCAGGAAGTGCCGGGCCACGTCGAGCATGAGGCCGCGCCAGCGGAAGCGGGGGGCGTCCTCGATCGTGAGGTGGGGCACGGCCCAGGTGCGGTCGCGGCCGATCGGGGCCCTGCGGTACGCGTCGGGGCCGAGGAGCTGCCGCAGCGTCTGGGCGCCCCAGAAGACACCGGCCGCGCCGCCGCCCTCGATGCGGACGCCGCTCCCGTCGCTGACGAGGCGGTACTCCTCGCGGCCGAGCCCGGGGTCGAGTCGGAGCCGGATGCCGTCGCCGTCCGTGTCGTCGGGCTGCCGCCCCTCGCGCAGCGGCAGGCCGGTCGCCTGCTGGAGGACGGTGCGAAGCCAGTGCCCGACGCCCTCCGTCGCGGTGCCGGCGTAGAGCTGGGAGTGCGCCGTCAGCCGCACTTCGCCGGGACCGGCGACGACGCTGCGGGGCTCCGGAATCAGTTGGGTCACATCAGTCCTTTACCGCCCCGCCCAGCCCCGACACCAGCCGTCGCTGCACGAGCACGAAGAAGATCAGCACCGGGATCGTCATCACCGTCGACGCCGCCATCACCCCGCCCCAGTCCGGCTCGTCCGGCTTGTAGAAGACGAGCAGGGCCATCGGCAGGGTCGACTGCGAAGTGTCGCTGATGATGAAGGACTTGGCGAAGAGGAAGTCGTTCCAGGCCGAGATGAAGGAAAACACGCTCGTGGCCACGAGCCCCGGGAAGACCAGCGGGAAAAGGATCTGCCAGAGGAATCGCGACCGGCTCGCCCCGTCCATGTACGCGGCCTCCTCCAGGGCCTCCGGAACCGCCTTCACAAAGCCCCGCAGCATCCAGATCGCGAACGGCAGCGAGAAGGCGATGTGCGGCAGGATCAGCGAGCCGAGCGTGTTCAGTTGGCCGAAGTCCCGCATGAGGAAGAACAGGGGGATGGTCAGGGCCTCCACGGGCACCGTCTGGGCCACCAGAAACATGATCAGCAAGGTGGTCCGGAAGCGGAACCGGAATCGTGTCACCGCGGTCGCCGCGAGAAACGCGATCAGCGCGGAGGCGATCACGACAGTGCACGCGACGACAAGGCTGTTGAGGAAGTAGCGGCCGAATTCGTTCTGCTCGAAGACCCGCCGGAAGGAATCCAGGGAAGGGGACGAGGTCCACGGCCGGGGCGTGCTCGACTCGATCTCCCCGGCCGGTCTGAAGGCGCTGAGCACCATCCAGTACAGCGGAAACACCACCGCCGCCGCGATCAGCAGCGCGGACGCCTCCGCGAGCAGCCGCCAGGGACGCCGTACGAAACTCACGGACCTCACAGCTGGGCCCCCTGTCTGCGCAGCAACCGCAGATACACCAGCGTCACCGCCAGCAGGATCAGCAGCATCACCACGCCGATCGCCGAGCCCAGGCCGTACTGCGAGGACGCGAACGCCTTCTGGTAGGCGTACACGTTCAGCACGAGGTTCTGGCCCGCGATGCCGCCGCCGTTCGTCATGACGTAGATCTGCGTGAAGACCTTGAAGTCCCAGATCACCGACTGGATGGTGACGACCACCAGGATCGGCCGCAGCATCGGCGCCAGCACCGACCGCCAGATGCGCCACTGCGAGGCACCGTCCAGCGCGGCGGCCTCCAGCACCTCGGCCGGTACGGCGCGGATCCCCGCGTACACCGTCACCATCACGAACGGGAAGGAGCACCAGACCACTTCGAGCAGGACCAGGAAGAAGGCGCTGAACCGCCCGTACGTCCAGGAGTGGTCGCCGATTCCCAGGACGCGGTTCACCGGCCCGAAGTCCGGGTCGAACAGGAACAGCCACACCGTCGACCCCGTGACGGCCGGGGTCGCCCATGCCCCCAGCGCCGCCAGCATCAGCGCGAGCCGCGGCACGGCCCGCACGCGGGTGAGCAGCACGGCCAGCGCACAGCCGACGGCGAGGGTCGAGACGACACAGGCCGCCGCGAAGACAACCGTCGCCAGCAGCACCTGCCAGAACTGGTCGTCGGCGAACAGCTCGGTGTAGTTCCCGAGGCCCTGGAAGGTGGTGGGTTCGCCGCCGCTGACCTGGGCCTGGGTGTACTGGAAGAGGGAGATCAGACCGAGCTGGTAGATGGGGTGGACGAGCAGCCCACCGAGGACGACGAGAGCCGGGGCGAGATACAGCCAGGGGGTGCTCCGACGGCGCCAGGGGCGCGGCGCCGTCATCCGGCCGTGCGCCGTCATCCGGCCGTGCGCTGTCATCCGGCCGTACCGAACGCGTCATCCATCTTCTTGGCCGCGTCCTTCGAAGCCGCCGCCACACTCTTCTTGCCGCTGATGACCTCCTGGAACATGGTCGGCAGCACCAGCGAGGAGTCGATCTGCGCCCAGGCGGGCGAGGCGGGGACGAACCTGGTCCCCGCGGCGAGGGTCCGCGCGAAGGGCTTGACGTACGGCTCCTTCGCCGCGACCTGCTGCCGCACGTCGGAGAAGGTGGGCAGGAACCCCATCGCCCCGAACATCGAGGCCTGCGTCTTCTTCGAGGCCAATTGCCGCATCAGCGCGACCGCCAGCGTGCGGTGCGAGGTGCTCTTGAGCACCCCGATGTTGTTGCCCCCGGCGAACGCCGGCGCGACGGACCCCGCCCGCACCCCCGGCAGCGGTACGACCGCGTACTTGCCCTTGACCTTCCCGGCCTCCACGGCCGCATGGCTGAAGTCGCCGCCGATCGCCATGCCCGCCTTGCCGGCCGCGAACGCGGTGACCGTGTCGTTGCCGCCCATGCCCGCGCACTTGGCGGCGGGGCAGTTGTCGTCGGTGAAGAGCGAGGTGTACGCCTTGATGCCCTTCTGTGCCGCCGCGCTGTCGATCGCCGAGGTGTACGAGCCGTCCTTGCCCGTGGCGATCTCGCCGCCGTTGGCCCACACGAACGGCATCGCGCCGTACGTGTACGCCCCGCCGACCACAAGCCCGTACAGCTCGGGCCGGGCGGCCCGGATCCTGCGGGCCGTCGACGCCAACTCGTCCATGGTCCTGGGGACTTCCAAGCCGATTTCCTCGAAGACGTCCGTGCGGTAGTACAGGGCGCGGACGCCGACGTAGAAGGGTGCGCCGTAGACCTTGCCGGCCACGGTGACGGACTGTCTGGCGGTGGGGTCGGTGTCCTTCGCCTCGGGCCAGTCGCCGAACTCCTCGGTGACGTCGAGGAGTCCGCCGTCCTTCACATGACCGGCGGTGTCGGTGTTGCCGTACTCCATCACGTCGGGGGCGGACGCCGGGTCGTTGAAGGCGGCCTTGACGCGCTGGGCGCGAGTCTCGACGGGGATGTACTCGACGTCGACCTCCGTGCCCTCGTGGGCCTTCTCGAAGGCGGCCACGACGGAGTCGACGACCTTCTCCTTCGGCTTGTTGCCGACCTCCTGGAAGAGCCAGACCCGCAGGGTGCCGGTCTTGTCGTCCTTGTCGGAGGAGGAGTTGGCGGAGGTCTGGGGGGCGCAGGCGGTGGCGGCCATGACGGCGAGGAGCACGGCCGGGCGGGCGGGGAGCTTCATGGAGCGATCCTCCGAGCGTTGCAACATATGCAATGAGTGTTTTGCCCTGCACAACACTTCGGAGGCTAGGGACTACATGAACATGGCGACAAGAGGTCTCAACCACTCTGTGACCAGCCGACGCAGCCCGCGCAACGACAAAAGACACAAAGGCCCCGGAGCACGCGAAAACGCGCTCCGAGGCCTCAGGAGGTCCGGATGTGAGCGGGCTGCTACTTCTTGCCGTCGCCCTTGTCGTCGCCGCCGGCGCCCATGGACTCGTAGATCTCCTTGCACATGGGGCACACGGGGTACTTCTTCGGGTCGCGGCCGGGCACCCAGACCTTGCCGCAGAGCGCCACGACGGGGGTGCCGTCGAGGGCGCTCGCCATGATCTTGTCCTTCTGGACGTAGTGGGCGAAGCGCTCGTGGTCACCGTCGCCGTGGGAGACCTGTGGCGTCGGCTCTACGAGGGTCCCCGTACCAGTCCCGCGCTCGGGCTCGAGAGTGCTCATACCGCCAAGAGTACTGAAGCTCACATGTATCAGTTGAGCGAAGGGTCGTCCGGATACGTGGCCACCATCGCGAGTTCGTTGCGCTGGCGGCGCAGCACCTCGCGCCAGAGTCTCTCCGGCGACGGCGAGGAGACGTCTCCGGGCTCCGACTCCACGACGTACCAGGCGCCCTCCACCAGCTCGTCCTCCAGCTGGCCGGGCCCCCAGCCGGCGTATCCGGCGAAGATCCGCAGACTGCCGACGGCCGAGGCGAGCAGCTCCGGCGGTGCCTCCAGGTCCACCAGCCCGATCGCTCCGTGCACCCGGCGCCAGCCCAGCGGGGCGCTCTCGCCGGAGGCGTCACCGGGGATGACGGCGACGCCGAGCGCCGAGTCGAGGGACACCGGGCCGCCCTGGAAGACGACGCCGGGTTCACCGGCGAGATCCGCCCAGCCCTCCAGGATGTCGCCCACGTCCACCGGGGTCGGACGGTTGAGGACGACACCGAGGGAGCCCTCCTCGTCGTGGTCGAGAAGGAGCACCACCGCACGGTCGAAGTTCGGGTCCGCCAGGGCGGGCGTTGCCACGAGCAGCCGCCCTGTGAGCGAGGACACCTCGGTCATGCCAGACATGATCCCGCATCTTCCCCTCGCGTGGGGAGGCAATCCCGGTTCGGGAGTGAATGCAGCTCAGGGCGGAAAGGAGCGCCCCCGGGCGCACAGGGGCGGTGGTGACCGTTCGTGCCCGGCGGCGAACGGTTCGTGTTGTGACACAGCTATGACGTTCCTGGGCCGTACTTGGGCTTACAGAAGGGGGGTCCACGGCGATTACCCTTTCTCTCCGGCCCCTGCCCAACTCATCGGAACGCGAGATACATGACCGTCAACGACGATGTCCTGCTTGTCCACGGCGGAACCCCGCTGGAGGGCGAGATCCGTGTCCGCGGTGCGAAGAACCTCGTACCGAAGGCCATGGTCGCCGCCCTGCTGGGCAGCGCGCCAAGTCGACTGCGCAACGTGCCGGACATCCGTGACGTGCGGGTCGTACGCGGGCTGCTGCAGCTGCACGGGGTGACGGTGCGTCCGGGTGAGGAACCGGGCGAGTTGGTGATGGACCCGTCGCACGTGGAGAGCGCGAACGTCGCTGACATCGATGCCCACGCGGGTTCGAGCCGTATCCCGATCCTGTTCTGCGGCCCCCTTCTCCACCGCCTCGGCCACGCCTTCATCCCCGGCCTCGGCGGCTGCGACATCGGCGGCCGGCCCATCGACTTCCACTTCGAGGTGCTGCGGCAGTTCGGCGCGCGGATCGAGAAGCGGGCGGACGGGCAGTACCTGGAGGCTCCGCAGCGGCTGCGCGGTACGAAGATCCGGCTGCCGTACCCGTCCGTGGGCGCGACCGAGCAGGTGCTGCTGACGGCCGTGCTGGCGGAGGGCGTCACGGAGCTCTCCAACGCGGCCGTGGAGCCCGAGATCGAGGACCTCATCTGCGTCCTGCAGAAGATGGGCGCCATCATCGCGATGGACACCGACCGCACGATCCGCATCACCGGTGTGGACAGCCTCGGCGGTTACACCCACCGCGCCCTCCCGGACCGCCTGGAGGCCGCCTCCTGGGCGTCCGCGGCGCTCGCGACCGAGGGCAACATCTACGTCCGTGGCGCCCAGCAGCGCTCGATGATGACGTTCCTCAACACCTACCGGAAGGTGGGCGGCGCCTTCGAGATCGACGACGAGGGCATCCGTTTCTGGCACCCGGGCGGCCAGTTGAAGTCCATCGCCCTCGAAACGGACGTGCACCCCGGCTTCCAGACCGACTGGCAGCAGCCGCTGGTGGTCGCCCTGACGCAGGCGACGGGCCTGTCCATCATCCACGAGACGGTCTACGAGTCCCGCCTCGGCTTCACCTCCGCCCTGAACCAGATGGGCGCGCACATCCAGCTCTACCGCGAGTGCCTCGGCGGCTCCGACTGCCGCTTCGGCCAGCGCAACTTCCTGCACTCCGCCGTAGTCTCGGGCCCCACCAAGCTCCAGGGCGCCGACCTCGTCATCCCCGACCTCCGCGGCGGCTTCTCGTACCTCATCGCGGCCCTGGCGGCCCAGGGCACGTCCCGGGTCCACGGCATCGACCTCATCAACCGCGGCTACGAGAACTTCATGGAGAAGCTCGTGGAGCTGGGCGCGAAGGTCGAACTCCCGGGCAAGGCACTCGGCTGACGACACCCGCTCGGTCCGGCCGGATACAGCGTCCTCCTGCTGGGACCCGGGGGCCCCGCTCGTGAAGCCGGGCACAAAGGTGGAGTTGCCCGCCAAGACCCTCGGCCGACGGCACACCCTCGGCCCGGCCGGATACAGCGTCCTCCGGCTGGGGCCCGGGGGCCCGCTCGTGGAGCCGGGCACAAAGGTGGAGTTGCCCGCCAAGGCCCTCGGCTGACGCCAGGCCCTCGGGCCCGGCCGGGGGCAACGCCCCCCCCGGGGTGAGGCCCGGCGAGGGACAACGGCCCCCTGGCTGAGGCCCCGGGGCCCACGGCGGAGCCGCTGAAGGGCACAGCCCCCGGGAAGCCCAGCAGGGAGAAGCCCGTGGAGCCGGGCGCAAAGGTTGAGTTGCCCGGGAAGGCCACTCGGCTGACGTCAGGCCCTCGGGCCCGGCCAGGGACAACGCCCCCCGGCTGAGGCCCGGCCAGGGCAACGCACCCGGGTAGGGGCCGACCAGGGCAACGCCCCCGGGTGGAGGCCGGCCAGTGGCCCCCACCCCGCTGAGACCCGGGAGCCCGCGGCGGCGATGAATGGCACAGCCCCCGGATAGACGCCGGGCGCGAAGGTGGAGTTGCCCGGCAAGGCACTCGGCCGGCTTCGGCAAAACCGGCCTGGCCGGCGTTCGAGGCCATTGGCGGCAGCAACCACGATGGGGCGGCACCCGTGAACCGGGCGCCGCCCCATCGGCGTTCTACGAGCCGCACACCGTCCCGTGGTGTACAGACGGCAAGGTCACTTGCCCTTGGCGGCTTCCTTGAGCTTGGAGCCCGCGGAGACCTTCACGCTGTAGCCGGCCGGGATCTGGATCGGGTCGCCGGTCTGCGGGTTGCGCGCGGTGCGAGCGGCACGGTGCGTGCGCTCGAAGGTCAGGAAGCCGGGGATGGTGACCTTCTCGTCGCCCTTGGAGACGATGTCGCCGACGACCTCGGCGAACGCGGCCAGCACGGCGTCGGCGTCCTTGCGGGTCACCTCGGCGCGGTCGGCCAGCGCGGCCACCAGCTCACTGCGGTTCATGTTGTTACTCCCGTGTTCTTCTTGCCGTTGAGGCGTCAGATCGAAGCCGATGCTGCCAGGGTCCTCGGACAGTCCCCGGACCCGGGTCCGTCGTCAGACCCTCGCGCCCAGAGACGCATCCTGCCCCTACCTGCGGCGGGAAAGCCAATCCGGCACCCGGAGGAGTCGTGAGAACACCCTTGGGAGTCACACGAAGAGAGGGCCTGTAGCTTGGCCGTCACCATAAACGGCTGCCAGAGGCCCTTGGTTCCACGACGCGCCGTTACAAGGGCTTGCCGTGGCGATCCTCACAGCCGACGTCCGGGGACGGCCGCCCCCGGACGCCCGCGTCGAGGCCGGGTGCCTACTCGGCCGGAGCCGCGCTGACGGCCTTCGCCGCCTCCCGCACCGCACCGGCGACGGCGCCCGCGACCTTGTCGTTGAAGACGCTCGGGATGATGTAGTTCGGGTTCAGCTCGTCCTCGGTCACCACATCCGCCAGCGCCTTCGCGGCCGCGAGCATCATCTCGGTGTTGACCGTGCGGGACTGCGCGTCCAGCAGACCGCGGAAGACGCCCGGGAAGACCAGCACGTTGTTGATCTGGTTCGGGAAGTCGGAGCGGCCCGTGGCCACAACTGCCGCCGTCTGACGGGCGATTGCCGGATCCACCTCGGGATCCGGGTTCGCGAGCGCGAACACGATGGCGTCCTCGGCCATGGCGGCCACGTCGTCGCCGTCGAGCACGTTCGGGGCCGAGACGCCGATGAAGACGTCCGCGCCGCGCACGGCCTCCTTCAGCGTGCCGGTCAGGCCCTCGGGGTTGGTGTTGTCGGCGATCCAGCGCAGCGGCGAGTCGGCGGCGGCGTCCCGCAGGTCCTCGCGGCCGGCGTGCACGACACCGTGGATGTCGGCGACGACGGCGTTCTTCAGGCCCGCCGCGAGCAGCAGCTTGAGGATGGCCGTGCCGGCCGCGCCGGCGCCGGACATCACGACGCGGATGTTCTCAATGGCTTTGCCCGCCACGCGAAGTGCGTTGGTGAGGGCGGCCAGGACGACGATCGCGGTGCCGTGCTGGTCGTCGTGGAAGACGGGGATGTCGAGGGCCTCGCGCAGCCGCGCCTCGATCTCGAAGCAGCGCGGGGCGGAGATGTCCTCGAGGTTGATGCCGGCGAACCCGGGGGCGATCGCCTTGACGATCTCGACGATCGCGTCGGTGTCCTGGGTGTCGAGGCAGATCGGCCAGGCGTCGATGCCGGCGAACCGCTTGAAGAGGGCCGCCTTGCCCTCCATGACCGGCAGCGCGGCCATCGGGCCGATGTTGCCGAGGCCCAGCACCGCCGAGCCGTCCGTCACAACCGCAACGGAGTTGCGCTTGATGGTCAGACGCCGCGCGTCCTCGGGGTTCTCGGCGATCGCCATGCAGACGCGGGCCACACCCGGCGTGTAGACCATGGACAGGTCGTCACGGTTGCGGATGGGGTGCTTCGACGCCATCTCGATCTTGCCGCCGAGGTGCATGAGGAACGTACGGTCCGAGACCTTGCCCAGCGTGACGCCCTCGATGCCGCGCAGCTGCTCGACGATCTCGTCCGCGTGCTTGGTGGAGGTGGCCGCGATCGTGACGTCGATGCGCAGCTTCTCGTGGCCGGACGCGGTGACGTCGAGGCCGGTCACCGAGCCTCCGTGGGACTCCACGGCCGTGGTGAGCTGGGAGACCGCGGTTCCGCTCGCGGGCACCTCCAGCCGGACCGTCATCGAGTAGGAGACGCTGGGCGCCGTTGCCATGGCCGACTTCCTCTGCTTTCACCGTGTGACGCTGGGTATGCCGTCCGATCGTCGCACCTACCGCCGAGTAGGAGTTAGCCCGGCTGGGATTGCGAACGTATTGTTCGCCACGTCTTCGCATGAAAAGAGGCCCACGTCACACGGTGACGTGGGCCTCTTCGACGTTCATGACACCGACCCGCCATGCTCGCCTCGCGGCAAGTGGTCGCTCGTAGCGACGAAGGTTGGGCCCGGGGGCTTGGATCGGGCCGGTGCCACACCCAGGCTAACAAACAGATCCCGTAGAGCCATTCCCGTACCGAGAGTTCACCTTTACGGCGCTCAGTCCCGCAGCAGATCCGGCACCCCGGCCGCGTCCGGCTCGTCCCGCTCCCCCGACACGACCGTCAGCTGCTGGGTCGCCCGGGTCAGCGCGACGTACAGCACGCGCAGCCCGGCCGGGCTCTCGTCGGCGATCTCCGCCGGCGAGACGACGACCGTCGCGTCGTACTCCAGGCCCTTCGCCTCCAGGCTGCCGAGCGCCACGACCCGGTCGCCGAGCCCGGCGAGCCACTTGGCCGCCTCCTCGCGTCGCTGCATGGCGACGACGACGCCGACCGTGCCGTCGACCCGGTCCAGCAGCCGCGCGGCCTCCTCGCGGACGGTCTGCGCGAGGGAGTCGCGTACGACGGTGAAGCGGGGCTCGACGCCGGTGGAGCGCACCGCCGACGGTGCCGTCGAACCGGGCATGGCGAGGGCCAGCACCCTGGCCGCCAGTTCGGCGATCTCGGCCGGGTTGCGGTAGTTCACGGTGAGCTGGAAGCGGCGGCGCGGGCGGGTGCCGAGGGCCTCGTCCCTCGCCTCGGCCGCCTCGTCCACGTCGGACCACGACGACTGGGCCGGGTCGCCGACGACCGTCCAGGTGGCGTGGCGGCCCCGGCGGCCGACCATGCGCCACTGCATCGGCGTGAGGTCCTGGGCCTCGTCGACGATGACGTGGGCGTACTCGGTGCGCTCGGCCGCCAGCCGCTCGGCCCGCTCGCGCTGCGACTCCTCGCGGACCGGCATCAGCTCCTCCAGGCCGGTGAGCTGGTCGAGTGGGTCCAGTTCGCGCTTCTTCTTCGGGCGGGCCGGGGCGCCGAGGATCGCCTGCAGCTCGTCGAGCATGGCGATGTCGTGCACGGAGAAGCCGACCCGCCTGAGCGAGCGGGCCACCTTGCGGACCTCGCCGGGGTTGAGGATCCGGCGGGCCCAGCGGCCGAGCCGCCGCTCGTCGGCCATCGCCTCCAGGACCGCCTTCGGGGTGAGCTCCGGCCACCAGGCGTCGAGGAAGGTGAGGAAGCTGTCCTCAAAGGTCACGTCCTCGTCGAAGGAGGAGCGCAGTTCGGCGGCGAGCTCCGGGTCGGTGTGGCGGCCGGCGCCGCCCGACTTCGCCCACAGGGCGTCGAGCAGCAGCTTGCGGGCGCGCGGGCGCAGCAGGTTCACGGGCGCGGTGCCGCCCAGGGCGTTCCGGCGGATCCGCTCCAGCTCGTCGGCCTCCAGTTCCAGCCGGCGGCCGAAGGCGACGACCCTGAGGCGGGTCGGTGAATCGTTCAGCTCCAGGGCTCCGCGGGCGGCCTTCCGCAGCACCTTGAGCATGCGGTGGGAGCCCTTGGCGCGGGCCGTGGCCGGGGAGTCGTACAGCGTGGCCTCGGCGCCGTCGACGAGCGAGCCGATCGCGCGGATGGCGACCTGGCCCTCCTCGCCGAGGGAGGGCAGCACGCCTTCGGTGTACGCCACCAGCAGCGGGGTCGGCGAGACGATCAGGATGCCGCCCGCGTACCGGCGCCGGTCCTGGTACAGGAGGTAGGCGGCGCGGTGCAGGGCGACGGCGGTCTTGCCGGTGCCCGGGCCGCCCTCGACGTAGGTCACCGAGGCGGCGGGGGCGCGGATGACGAGGTCCTGCTCGGCCTGGATGGACGCCACGATGTCCCGCATGGTGTGGCTGCGGGCCTGGCCGAGGGCGGCCATGAGGGCGCCGTCGCCGATGACGGGCAGTTCGTGGCCGTGCAGGAACGCCTTGAGCTCGGGGCGCATGAGGTCGTCCTCGACGCCGAGCACCCTGCGGCCCTTGGAGCGGATGACCCGGCGCCGTACGACCCGTCCCGGATCGACCGGGGTGGAGCGGTAGAAGGGCGCCGCGGCCGGGGCCCGCCAGTCGATGACCAGCGGAGCGTAGTCCTGGTCGAGCACGCCGATGCGGCCGATGTGCAGGGTCTCGGCGATGTCGGCGGTGTTGTCCTCGCGGACCGCGCCCTCGGCGGGCTCGACAGCGGTGTACGCGCCGTCGGGCCCCTTCTTTCCGTCCTTGCCGAGCAGCAGGTCGATACGGCCGAAGAGGAAGTCCTCGAACTCGTTGTTGAGGCGGTTGAGGTGGACGCCCGCCCGGAAGACCTGCGCGTCCCGCTCGGCGAGCGCGCCGGGCGTGCCGACCTGGCCGCGCTTGGCCGCGTCGTTCATGAGGAACTCCGCCTCGTGGATCTTCTCCTCGAGCCGCCGGTACACCCGGTCCAGGTGTTCCTGTTCGACGCTGATCTCGCGGTCTCTCAGGGAGTCTTCGAGCGCGGTTTCCTGTTGAGCCTGAGCGGCCACCGGGCCCCCTTCTGACGTGCTGGGCAGCCGTCAACCGTACGCGAAGGGGACCCGGAAAAGCTACGGCGGCTACACGTCGACCTTGACAAGCGTCTTCCCGTCGAAGTCCATGACCTCGATGTGATCGACCTCGCCCTTGGCCATGGACACGCCGCCGGTGATGTACAGCGGGTTCCTGGCCTGCTCGGTCTTGCCGTCCGGGATGCCGTAGCCCCACTTGCCGACGGACCAGGAGGCGGCCGTCTCACGTTCGCCGTTCTTGCCGACGAAGATCAGGGAGCACTTGAGCGGACCCTTGACGCCCTTGAGCTCAAGACCCGTCTCGATGCCCCAGAGCTTCTCCTCCAGGCCGACGGTCGCGGTGACGCCGGTCGCCGAGTCGGTGCCGGAGACCTTGGTCTTCATCCTGGTGAACAGATCCTTGGCGGAGCTGGTCAGCGTGGTCGCCTGACTGGTCTTTCCACCGCCGCCGTCGTCGCCGGTGGTGGCGATCGCGGCGAACGGACCCGCGACGATCAGCGCGGCCGCCGCGGCCACCATGTAGAAGCTGCGCCGGCGCTTCTGGGCGCGGCGCTCGGCGACCTCGTCGACGAGCTTGTTCACCAGCCGCGGGCTGGGCTTCGCCGACAGGGACTCGCCGATGGCGGGCGTACCGGAACCGGGCAGGTCCGCGAGCGCGGCCAGCATCGGCTCCATCCCGGCGAGCTCGTCCAGCTGCTGAGCGCACCATTCGCAGGTCGCGAGGTGGGCCTCGAAAGCGGTTGCTTCGGCGTCGTCGAGGATCCCGAGGGCATAGGCGCCGACGGTTTCGTGCTCGTTCGGGCCCGGATGTCCCTGCATGGGGCTCATGGACCCAGACATACCCGAACCGCCCATCCCGAATCCCTGGTTTCCCCCGTAAACACTCATCACGCCGTCACCCCCCGCTCCTCCAGAGCCAGCTTCATCGACCGCAGGGCGTAGAACACCCTGGAGCGGACGGTGCCGCTGGGTATGCCCAGCGTCTCGGCCGCCTCATTGACGGTACGCCCCTTGAAGTACGTCTCGACGAGAACCTCCCGGTGTGCGGGGGTCAGGTCGTCGAGTGCGTCAGACAGCGTCATCAGCCACAGCGCCTTGTCGATCTCGTCCTCCGCGGGGATGACCTCCAGCGGCGACGGATCGACCTCCTGCGGCCGGGCCTGCCGGCTGCGGTGGCCGTCGATGACGATGCGCCGGGCGACCGTCACCAGCCAGGGGCGTACCGATCCGGTCGCTCGATTGAGCTGTCCGGCGTTCTTCCAGGCACGGATGAGCGTCTCCTGCACGACGTCCTCTGCTCGTTGCCGATCACCGGCGACCAGCCGAAGGACATACGCAAGGAGGGGTCCGGCGTGCTCTCTGTACAGCGCACGCATCAGCTCCTCATCAGGTTCCGAGGGCTGGGACATGCGATGTCGGGCCCTCGATCCACGTTCATTGGCCACGACGGAATCCTTGCGCACGCCCACCTCCGATGTCCGGGGGTTCCCCCAGTCGGTCGCTCGACTACCCGTACGCAGGCGGGGCTTTGAGTGTTCAAAGTGAGGCGACAGATTTCTGCGGAGTGACGTGACGAGCGGGACATGGCGGCACATTCCCGTCCCGCGATCTTTACATTTCCGTCACAGCGGCAAGATCGTGAAGGGCTTTCCCTACGGGCCCGTAGGGAAACGGGGTGTAATCGAAATCACTTCGACAGCCGCTCCGCAGAAGCGGCATAACGGACCGTCAGGCGCGGGCGAGTGCCGCGCGGCGACGGTGCCGGGCGACCCTTTCGCGGTTTCCGCAGACCTCACTGGAGCACCAACGCCTTCTGCGCCCCCGGGACGTGTCGAGATAGACGATGGGGCAGTTGTCGCCCTCGCACTCCCTCAGCCCCGCCCGCGCGACCGGATCGGTGAGCAGTTCCAGCGCGTCCCGCGCGACGGCGCCGAGCAGGGCGGCACACTCCGGCGGGTGGTCCAACTCCCGTACGAGGGTGCCGTCCTGGCCCCGTACGGCGCGGGGTGCCGGGGGTGCGGCGCGGGCGATGTCGTTGACGCGGGCGAGCGCGATGTCGTACGACGGCCAGGGCGCGGGATTGAGCCCGCCGCGCACCAACTGGCCTATGAGTCCGCGCAGTTCACGGAACCCGACCAGCCAGGAGGCGTCGACATGGGCCAGCGGGGTGTCCGGCGGGACGAGCCCGGCGCCGGTGATCCAGGCGCGCAACACCTCGACGGAGTCGAACCGTTCCTCGGGATGTGTGGTCGCGAGGAGATCCAGACAGGTCCGTCCCGCGTCGAAGCGCAGCTCGTACTCGCCCGTGGCCGTACCCAGTGCCATGTGCCTGTCACCGCCTAGGGGTCACCCCGGTCAGGAGGGGTCGGTGAGATGCCGTGAAAAGGGCTGGGGGAACCGTTCCCTCTCACAGTGCCTGCCCGGTGGCGGGCGCGGAACCCCTCGTACCGGGGGTTGGCGCTGGACGAGTGCGGCCGGAGCTGATGCCGGTCAGCCGAAACCGCCCGTCCGGGTCTCCCTTGACGGAGTTCGACGGGCAGGGGCGGCCGGGGCGAGGAACCGCTCAGGCGTCCGCGTACTTCGCGTCCGCCGCCGGGTCCAGCGCCAGCCGGTACCCCCGCTTGACCACCGTCTGGATCAGCTTCGGCGCCCCGAGTGCCGTACGCAGCCGGGCCATCGCCGTCTCGACGGCGTGCTCGTCACGTCCCGCCCCCGGCAGCGCCCGCAGCAGCTCCGCACGGGAGACCACCCAGCCCGGCCGTCGGGACAGGGCCCGCAGCAGGGACATGCCCGCGGGCGGTACGGGGCGCAGCGCCCCGTCCACCAGGACCGCGTGCCCGCGGATCTCCACCTGGTGCCCGGCGATCGGCAACGACCGGGCCCGGCCGGGCAGCTCCTGGCACAGCAGTTGCACCAGCGGGCCGAGCCGGAAGCGCTCGGGCTGGACCGTGTCGATGCCGCGTGCCTGCAACGGCAGCGCGGTGACCGGGCCGACGCAGGCCGGCAGGACGTCGTGGTTGAGGGCGGCGAGCACTTCGGGGAGCAGGCCCCGCTCCTCGGCCCGGGACAGCAGGGAGGCCGCGGCCGGGGCGCTGGTGAAGGTGAGGGCGTCCAGGGCGCGGGAGACCGTCGCGTCCAGCAGGCGGTCCACCGGGCCGATGTCCTCCGGCGGCAGCCACCGGTAGACCGGCACCCCGAGCACCTCAGCTCCGCCCTCCCGCAGGGCCTCCACGAACCCGGGCAGCGGCTCACCGTGCAGCTGGATGGCGATACGGCGCCCGTCGACGCCCTCCTCCAGCAGCCGGTCCAGCACCTCGGCCATGGACTCGCTGGACGGCGACCAGTCCTCCGTCAGCCCGGCGGCCCGTACCGCGCCCTTGACCTTCGGCCCGCGCGCGAGCAGCTCGACCTCGCGCAGCCGGGCCAGCAGGTCCTCGCCGAGCCCCCAGCCGTCGGCGGCCTCGATCCATCCCCGGAAGCCGATCGCGGTCGTGGCGACCACGACGTCCGGCGTCCGCTGGATGATCTCCTTGGTGGCGGCGAGGAGCTCGCTGTCGTCGGAGAGCGGCACGATGCGCAGGGCAGGGGCGTGCAGGACGGCGGCACCGCGTCGCTGGAGCAACGCCCCGAGCTCGTCGGCCCGGCGCGCGGCGGTCACACCCACGGTGAATCCCGCGAGGGGCCCGTGTTCGGGTTGCTGCTGTTCGTCGTACATAACTCTCGTCCCGCACTCGAGTCGTGGCGTTGCACCAGGTGATCACCGAGGGTGCTTCCTGATCGCACTCATGGTGGTTACACCTGCATGCCGATCGAGCCTGTCAACGGTGCGTGACAGGCTCGGTTCGGCTTGATGTCAGTGGTGTTACGTCACACCTCGGCGTAGCTGAGCTGCGGCTTTGCCTCGGTCGCCGCTGTGGTGTGGGTCTCGGAGGCGGCCGGGCGGCGAAGGTATACGGCCCAGGTGACCACGAAGCAGGCGGCGTAGAAGGCGAGGAAGGCGACGAAGGCGCCGGTGCCGGAGCCCACCGTGAGGAAGGACTGGCGGAAGGCGAGGTTGATACCGAGACCGCCGACCGCGCCCACCGCGCCGATGAGGCCCATGGAGGCGCCGGAGAGACGGCGGCCGTAGGCGGCGGCCTCCTCACCGGTGAGCCCCTTGGCGAGGGCCTTGTTGTGGAAGATGCCGGGGATCATCTTGAACGTCGAGCCGTTGCCGAGGCCGGACAGGACGAACAGGGCGATGAACGCGGTGGTGAACAGCGGCAGCGACTTCTGCATCGAGGCCACGATGATGACCGAGGTCGCGGCGGCCATGGCGACGTAGTTCCACAGCGTGATCTTCGCGCCGCCGAACCGGTCGGCGAGCGAGCCGCCCACGGGACGGATCAGGGAGCCGAGCAGCGGACCGATGAAGGTGACGTAGGCGGCCTGGAGCGGCGTACGGCCGAACTGGGTCTGGAGCACCAGCCCGAAGGCGAAGCTGTACCCGATGAACGAGCCGAACGTACCGATGTAGAGGAAGGACATGATCCAGGTGTGGGCGTCCTTCGCGGCGTCCTTGGCGGCGCCGGTGTCGTTCTTGACGGACGAGATGCTGTCCATCTTCAGCCATGCGAGGACGGCGGCGACCACGATGAGCGGGATGTAGATCCCGAGCAGCAGGCGCGGGCCGCCGCTGGCGCCGATGACCGCGAGACCGACGAGCTGCACGACGGGCACGCCGATGTTGCCGCCGCCGGCGTTGAGCCCGAGCGCCCACCCCTTCTTACGCAGGGGGAAGAAGGCGTTGATGTTGGTCATGCTGGAGGCGAAGTTCCCGCCGCCGACGCCGGCCAGCATCGCGCACAGCAGGAACGTCGTGAACGAGGTCCCCGGCTCCATCACGGCGAACGCGGCGACCGTCGGCAGGAGCAGCAGACTCGCCGAGATCACCGTCCAGGCCCGGCCGCCGAAGACGGCGACGGCGAAGGTGTACGGCACGCGGACGATGGCGCCGACCAGTGTGGCCATCGAGACGATGGTGAACTTGTCGGCCGGAGTGAGCCCGTACTCCGGCCCCATGAACAGCACCATCACCGACCACAGGGTCCAGATCGAGAACCCGATGTGCTCGGAGAGGACGGAGAAGAAGAGGTTGCGCTTGGCGATCTTCTCCCCGGTCTCGTTCCAGAAGGCCTCGTCCTCGGGGTCCCAGTGATCGATCCAGCGGCCTCCCCTGCCTGTGGCGGGGGCTGTGCTAGGGGCTGTCATGACGCCTCCACGGTACTTCGGGGCTCGGTCGCACTACGAGTGGCTGATCCCGAAGGTAGGGAGGGCTCGTTTCCGGGCTGTGGCATCGAGTGACCGGAAAGGAACTTTGCTCTCACCTGGAGGGCAGGGCGGATGAGAGGTTGTGTCGGGGGTGCCCCTATATAGGGGGCCGGCTGTATATAGGGGACCGGCTGTATAGCTGTATATAGGGGCGGCCGTCAGGAGGGCGTCAGTGCTGCGGCGGCTGCCAGTGGGGGTTCTGCTGGGGGTAGGGCTGCGGCTGGCCGTACGGCTGCTGCGGATGGGGCTGCTGGGGCTGTTGCTGGGGCTGCTGGGGAGCGCCGTACGGGCCCTGGGTGTGGGGAGCGGCATAGGGACCGGGCGCGGGCTGGTTGCCGTATGGGCCGGGGGCCGGGGCCGCTGGGGCTGGGGGCTGGGCGGGGTAGGCGCCCGGAGCTGAAGCTGGGGGCTGACCGGGATACGCGCCCGGAGCGGCGGGCTGGCCGGCGTACGGCCCCGGGGCCTGCTGGCCGTAACCGGCGGGGGCGGGTGGGGGCTGGTTGCCGTAGGGACCGGCGGCGAAGGGCTGCCCGGGCAGCTGGGTGCCGGGCGGTAGGTAGCGCACCCGCCCGGTGTCGTCGGTGACCGGCATGAACCCGGCGGCCTGGAGGCGGGCCGCGAACTTGACGTTGCGCTTGCGGTTGACGACGAAGACCACGCCGAGGATCGCCATGAAGAACACCCATGTGAGCAGCGCCGCGATCCAGGCGGGGGCGTCCGCCCCGAGCCGCACCCCGAGGATCACGGCACCGAGGGTGACGCCCACGGCCGCGTAGGCCGCCCGCTTCTCGGCGTTCTTGCCGGTGAGGTCGAAGTTGATGCGGGCCTTGAGGAGCTCGAAGGCATCGGGCACGAGGGGCGGTACGGAGACCCCGTCGGCGGCGTTCGGATACTGCGCCCAGTTCTGCGCGGCGCGGGCGCGGGCCTGGGGGCTGGGGTCGGGCGCGATCATCATGATCAGCGCGCCGTTGCGCCCGGTGCTCTGCCGTACGTCCAGGTACTCGTACCCGAACTGCTGGGCGATGAAGGCGAGTCTGGCGAGCTTCTTCACGGAGGCCATGGGACTGGTGAGCTCGACGGGTCCGCCGCTCGCCATCAGCTGCAGCATCTTCTGCACTTGCCGCTTGCTCATCGCCGTCCGCTCCCCACCGACCACCTGGCCACTCGGCCCTTCGGGCCACCCCGTTCACTTGCGCAACATCGTCAGTGTTCCACGGGGGACTGACAGTCGGATCCTGGGTGGGCATGCTTCACAGGATCTTGGCGGGGTCGAGGCGTCCGATCTTCTCCACTTGCGCCGTTACGAGATCATCCGGAACGCCGGCCGGCTTCTTGCCGTGCGGCCCTGTCGGCCGGTTGAAGTCATAGAACATCGCGATCGTGGTGCTCCTTCGAACCACCACCACCGCGTAGGGCACCTTCAGGGACTCGCCGTCCGGGTACGACACGACCTGTACGAGCCGCAGGGAGACGGATTCGTCCCCGTATCCGGGATCGGGCCGGACCTCGACTGCCTCGTAGTCGTACGACTGATCCACGTCGCGGAAGGCCGTGCATTTTTCGGCCGCCCTACGGAATGCCTCCACCACCGCTCTCGCATCCCCGATGTTGTGCGACGAGAGAGTCATGGTTGCCCCGGAGCCCGACCCCTTCGAGCTGAAGATCCGGCTGATCCGCGCGTCGGCGGCATAGGAACTGCTGCTCGTGCCCAGCGCCTGGAGGATCGGGCTGCACGTGGCAGGCTTCGCTGTCCTGGTGGAAGGACCAGCGCTCAGCGGCACCCGGCCGGACACCTCGAATCCGTCACGGTCACCGAGCGCCACCCGGTTCAGATCCGCCTCGGTCCACGGCTTGCCCGGGGCGCTGTTCAGCGACCGATCGGTCCGCTCCGAACCCACGGCATGTGTTTCGGCATTCTCCCCGCACCCGGCAAGGGGGACTAAAACCAACACGACGGCTGCCGCCATGCGGGCGCGAACGCCGCCTATCCTTCTCATGAAGCCCCCACCCCCCCGTCCTTGTCCGCGCCAGGCGATCCAGAATTCAGCATGGAATCCCATTAATGAGTACAGCCATGCACCCGAGCGACTAAATTCAAGCGAGCTCCTGCGAGACGTCAAATTCCACGGGGACCTTGTCTCGAACGACCCCCCAAACGGGATCCCGTCTCACCGATTCGAGCCATTCATCGAATGACATCCCGCCCTCACGAAACCACCAGGAGTTGCGACTTTGAAGTGACCGCAGGTCGGCATCGACCCGATATCTGTACTCGAGCTGAACCTGCGAGTATCCTTCATGGTCACCTTCAGCATCAACGATTTCCATCTGACGCACGAAGCCCACCGCGAATGTAGGCTCAGCAAACCAGTTCACTTCGCCATACTGAAACAGAAAACCGTCCGAGTCAGCGCTGGCGGGGACCTCGAATCCAATCCGCTCGAAGCTGCGGACGGTCGCTATAACTTCCTCGACAGTCGGGACCTCTCGACTCGGCACCAACTGGTCAACGATGTCTTGTACCACGCTTAGCGCAGAGTCGATCGGTCGCCTCATCACCTGTCTCCCTCGCTTGCTCCAAGATTCAACACCTTGCCGTGGTGCGGCCGCAGGGGCGCGGCCGCACCACGGCAAGGCTACACACTTAGCTACGGCCAGTACCCGCCTTGCAGCTGCCTTCGTATGTGGGCCAGCACATCTCGGGCTTCTCTTGCGTTTCTCGCACCGCCCATCAAGTCATTAACGTAGGCATAGTAATCATTCGTGTGAATGCGCGAATGAACTGAGGCACCTGTCGGATTCGCAGACGCCGACCCCCGCGGCAGGAACACGCCATTGCTCGCATCGTTGATATCGATTCCGAACCTGGAGAGTTGCTTCCGTGCCGCTGCGGCCTTCGGAGAGGTACTGGCCACGATGTGATGCGCGGCAGTATCCGCAGGTCGAGCGACCCCGGAAGCCTCCAGATTCTCACCAAGAATCTTGGCGTTACTGGAGCAGTTGGAATTGTGTACGAGCACCGGCGTCTCGCCCGCCAGCACATAGTACGTGTGCAGGTCCTCAACCGTGAGGTTGTACGTTCGGGCGTGCTTGGTGAACGCGCGATTGCCCGTGACGATCACGGTGTCGCCGTCGTCGGTCAGCAGGGTCATGCCCGGCTTCAGGGCACCCGCCTCGATCCAATCCTGTTCGGAGGGGGACCAGAAGGGATGCTCGTGGGTGGCCGTCAGCTCTTCGATGCCGTCCTCGGTTGCTATCGACAGCTCGTTGAAGTGCTTGTCGGCCTCGGTCCTGATGAGCCGGGTCACCTTTCGGGGGCCGGTCTCACCGGTTTCCGGGTCAGTGGCCTGGACCTCGTCGCCGAGTTCGATGTCATCGATGTTTTTCGTCGTGCCGTCTGCCATGAGGACGTCCGTCCCGGCCAGGAAGCACCTGCAACCGGTGAGCCCTTTGCTTGACTTCGGAGCCCGGCCGCCAGTGATCAGGGCAGCAATGAAGTCCTCGATCAGCTTGCCGCGCTCGAACGCCTCGGCGTCCGCCACACACTTGTTGAAGTTCTCGACGCAGTAGTTGGCGGCGATGCGCTTTGCCTCGGCCGCATCGTCGTGATTCAGCAGGTACTTGTACGCCTGGCGGCAGGCCTCCCGGCCAAAGCATGCGTTGCCCTGGCCGCTGTTCTCGTAGACGGGAGTGACCCAGTAGTTGGTGGTCGGCGAGTCACCGTTCGGGCTGTTCATCTGGAAATGCCGCAGCAGATCCTGGACGTCGTTCGTCGTGGGCGTCTGGCTGCTGACCCACGCCACGTCGTTGACCGAGTCGTTGCCGCCACCGCCGTAGCTGGGGCGGGAGCAGCTTCCGTTGTGGCAGCTGCCCGCGCTCGGGTTTCCGGGGTCGATGGGCCCGGTGGTGATGATGTCGCCGGATCCGTCTCCCTTCGGGACACCGACGCCGCACTGGTCGGCGCGGCACAGGCCGGTGGGGTCGGAATGTGAAACCGGGCTGTTGCCGGCGTAGGCGTACCCGTTCATCTGGAGCGGCTCAGTGATGTCGATGAGTGGGTCGGCCGAGAGGAAGCGGCCCGAGTTCTGGTCGTACTCACGGGCGCCGATGTGGGTCAGGCCGGTGGCTGCGTCGTCGATGCCAACGCCCAGGTAACTGCGCTTGTTCGGCCATGCCGACGGCTTGGGGCCGCGGAGTTCCCCGAACGGCTTGAAGGCGCGGCGGGTGACGGGCTGGCCGCTCGACAGCTCCACTGTTGTGTTCGCCGTGCCGAGGTGGTCCGCGAGCAGGACGTTCAGCTTGTGGCCCGTCGTGGCGCCATTGCTCGTGGTACGGGTCACCGTAGGTGCGCCGGGTTGGGCGTACGAGCGGGAAGCCTTCGTGATCGCCCCGGTTGTGCCCGTCGTCACCTCGGTCTCGCCCAGGTAGAGCGTGGAGCCCGACGGTGAGTTCTCCAGG
This sequence comes from Streptomyces curacoi, assembly GCF_001513975.1. Classification (GTDB taxonomy): domain Bacteria; phylum Actinomycetota; class Actinomycetes; order Streptomycetales; family Streptomycetaceae; genus Streptomyces; species Streptomyces curacoi. Next base: position 96,013 of record NZ_KQ947995.1, on the reverse strand, counting down.
ATGCGGTTGCCGGCGGCGTCGTAGACGTACGTCGTCTTCTTGCCGTCGTCCGTGATCGTGTCGAGCTTGTTCTCGGACGTCCAGGTCAGGTTCTGCGTGGTGGCGGGCAGGTCGCGGACCTCGGTGTTGCCCGCGGCGTCGTACGTGTAGACGCTGTCCTTGCCCGCCGGATCGGAGCTGATCCACTTCATCGTGTGCGGCTGCGCGGTGGTGCCGTAGCCGTACGTGTAGCTGACGTTCTTGGTCGCGTCCGCCGGGTCGTGTTCCGTCAGGGTGGCGCGGTTGCCCAGCCAGTCGTAGGTGAACGACTGGCGGTACGCCGTCGTGCCCGTGGCGACGGTCGCCGCGTCGGGTGCCGTGGCCGACAGGGTCGACGACAGGGAAGCGTCCGGGCTCGACTTGTCGCTCGCCGTGTCCGGTGCATGGGCCACCGGGCCGGAGGAGTTCCGGTAGTCGGTGCGATAGCCCCACGTCGTGCCGTTCGCCGCCTTGCAGCCGGTGGCGTTGCCGGCCGGGGTGATCTTCGACGTCCAGGCGTTCACCAGCTCGCCCATCACGTCGTACGTGAAGCACTGGGTGTCCCACGTCTCGCCCGAAGCATCCGACAGCATGCGGGCGTTCGACGCGATGGTGCCGGACACGTCGTACGAGTAGTAGCTGTCCGTGATGCGGTGCGGGCCGGAGGTCTCGCGGTCGGTGACCGTGCGCTGCAGGCGGCCGGTGTGCGGGTCGACGAAGTTGGTGGTCCAGACCCGGTAGGGCTGAGAGCCGGACACCGTCCGCAGGACCTCGCCGTACGGCGAGTAGGTGGCGTCGGACGTGTACCAGGCGAGGCCCGAGGTGGACTCGGCCAGGCCGTCGCCGTTGTAGCGGGTGACGACCTTCTCCTTCGCCAGTCCGCCCACGGCAGGCAGGGTGACCGACTGCGGCTTGCCGGTCGGGGTGTGGGTGTACGCGTAGGCGTACGTGCCCGCCAGGCCTGCTGTCAGCGTGTTCGACGGGATGACCGTCTCACTGCCCGTCGGCCGGTAGTCGGTGTCGTAGCCGGTGACCCGGTTGATGTAGTCGCCGCCCGACGTGTGCCGGGTCGAGGCGACCGGCTGGCCCAGCGCGCCCGGCAGGCTGTCGTACGTGAACGACTTGACCGGGGCCGCGGTTGCCGAGCCCTCACGGACGAACGTGATCCGGCCGAGCTCGTCGTAGGTCGTGTACGTGGTCCGCGACTTGGCGTCCGTCGCCTTGACCGGGCGGTCGGCGTCGTCGTACCAGATCTCCGTCCTGCCGGTGTCCGGGTCGGTGGCCGACGTCACCCGGCCCCGGGCGTCGTACGTGTAGCTCCAGGTGTTGCCCGCCGGGTCGGTGACCTTCGTGCGGTAGCCGCGGGCGTCGTACTCGTACGTCGTCTTGCGGCCGCTGGTCTCGGAGGTGGCGGGGTCCCAGTTGGCCGTTGCGACGTTGTCCTTGTAGTGGCGGATCGCGGTGACCCGGCCGAGGGCGTCGGTGTACGTGCGCGTCTGAGGAGCGGTCGAGCCTGCCGGGTCCGTGAAGGCGCTGGTGTCGTCGTGGAAGGTGTACGACACGTGTCGGAAGGCGTCGCCGTGGTACGTCAGCTGAATCGACGGCCGTTCCAGACCGTCGTAGCCGTACGTGACCCGGCTCGGGATCAGCGCTTTCGATCTCGGCGCGAACAACTCGGCCGTCGGCTCGCCCTTCGCGAGGTAGCCGCTCGTCCGTTCGGCGACCAGGCCATGGTCGTCGTACTTCGTGTCGGTGATGATCCGCCCGGGGCCGTGCGCCTCGGACTGGGTCTGGACCTGGCGCATCAGGCCGTCGTAGATCGTCACTTGACGGCTGTACGTACCGTCGTCCTTCAGCGTCTTCGTGGTGACAGCGGCAGGCCTGGTCTCGGTGGAGGTGGCCACCGCCGCCTGGTACGCGATCTCCACGTCGGGGGACTTGCCACCCGAGGAACGCGACGGTGACCAGCCCTTCACCTGGCGGCCGAGGGCGTCGTACTCGTTGCGCGTGACTCGGCCGTTGGCGTCGCTGACCGTCAGCGCCAGGCTGCGGCCCGGGTCGAGGGTCGTGGTGACGGCGTGGCCCTTGGCGTTGATCGTCTTCACCGAGGTGACCGGTCCGCCCGTGTCCCCGGGCGTGTACTGCGTCTCCGTGGTGCCTGCGTCCGGCTTGGTCATGGTGCGGATGCGGCCCAGTGGGTCGTACGTGGTCTTCGTGACGACCGAGTACGAGGTTCCCGCGCCGTTGACCCCGGCAGCCGAGGTGACCAGCCCCTTGGTCGGTGTCTCGCCGTACCCCAGGCTGTCGTAGCTGTTCCGCACTGCCTTGATGGTCGCCCGAGCCGTCGTCGACGACGATCACCTCGATCGGGTGCTCGCTCGCCGTCAACGAACGCACGGTGTTCTCGATGCACTTGGCCTCGTTGTACGCGGGCACGAGCACCGACACCGGTTCCGTCACCGCCGGGCCCCAGCGAAAGCCGCGGCGGCGTACCCGGCGGGCGTGGACGCCGGAGAGCAGGAGCATCAGGGCGAAGCGGCCGATGACCAGGAACCCGGTGGCGGCGAGACCGACGACGAGGACGCCCGTGAGGGTGTCCGAGGCCTGCACCAGCAGGATCCAGGCCTTGCCCTTCCACAGGCCGGCGCCGGTGACCTCGGTGTGCGCGCCGGCCGCGCCGAGAGCTTCGGTGAGGGTGTCGAACTCGTAGCCCCGCGCCTTGAGCCGGGGCAGGAGCCGGTCCAGGGCCCGCACCGTCTGGTGGCGGTCGCCGCCGGAGTCGTGCATCAGGACGATCGCGCCCCTGCCGCCCTCGGGCGTGGCGTTGCGGACGATCCGCTCGACGCCGGGCCTGCGCCAGTCCTCGCTGTCGGTGTCGTTGACGACGGTGAGGTAGCCCCGGCTGCCGATGTACTCGGTCACCGCCCAGGAGGCGTTGTCCATGGCGGACGCGGAGGACGAGTACGGCGGGCGGAACAGTGAGGTGCGGATACCGGCCGCGCCGGTGAGCGCGAGCTGGTTCTGGGACAGCTCCCAGTCGATGCGCTGCTTCGACCGGCGGGAGAGGTCGGGGTGGTTGAAGGTGTGCAGGCCGATCTCGTGGCCCTCGTCGACCATGCGCCGCACCAGGTCGGGGTGGCGCGAGGCCATGGTGCCGGTGATGAAGAACACCGCGAGGGCGCGGTGCTTGTCGAGCACGTCCAGGACCTTGGGGGTCCACTCCGGGTCCGGGCCGTCGTCGAAGGTGAGGACCAGACGGTGGTCCCGCAGGCGCAGGCTCTGGGTACGGCCGCCGCGGGTGTCGATGACCGGGCCGCCCTTCAGGATCCGCTCCGGCACCCGGTCGGCGGCGCCGGGCGGCCGTACGCGGTGGTCGGCCAGGATCTCGTTGTGGACATAGCCGTGCAGCATCAGCATCGCCATCAGGGCGACGAGGGCGAGCGAGGGCAGCAGCAGGCGCATGGGGAGACGGCGGCGTAAGCCGTCGCGGGCAGCGGAGGCGGGCCCGGGACGACGGGTGCGGGCTGCCATCAGAGGGTGTGCTCCGGGTCCTTCGGGGACTCGGCGGCGACGGGACGGGGGCCGCTCGCGCCGTCGGCCACCGTCTCGGTTCCGCTCCCCGGGCCGGCGCTGCCGTCGGCGGGCAGGTCAGGTGGGCCGAGGGAGGGTTCCTGGGTGGTGGGCGGGTCGGGGGTGCCGGTCACCGACGGGGCGGTCGGCTTCTCGGGGTCCGGGGTCGGGCCGGCCCCGGTGCGCGGCGTCGTCCGCGTCTCCGTCGGCTGGGGGACGGCGGAGGGGACGGGCTCGGCGGGGCGGGCGGAGGCGCCGGACGTGGTGGTGCCGGCGCTCGGGGACTGCGTCGTGGTGTCATCGGGCGCCGGCGGGACAGCGGGCCGGCCGCCGCCGGTTCCGATGCCGCTACCGGCGGCGGTGGGCTCGGCGAGCTCCGCGGGCAGCGGCGGGTTCTCGACCCGGCCGGCCTCCTTTCCCTCCCCCTGGTCCGGCACGGGCAGCCAGGGCGCATGGGAGTTGCCGGCCAGCAGGGTGGCGACGATGACGACGGCGTAGACCGCGCAGGTCGTGCCGGCGAGGATGCCGATACGGCGGTATCTGCGGCTGCGGCGGCCCGACTCGTCCACGAACACCGGGCCGTCGGAGCCGTCCGCCGCGGCGCCCTCCGGCCGGCCGGTGAGCCGTTCGCCGGGCAGTGACGCGACGGCGTCCAGCTGGACGGTCACCTCGTGCGGGTCGTGGATGTCCTCCCACGGGTCGGGGAAGGCGGCCGTCCGGGTTCCCGTCTCGGTGAAAGCCTGGGTCGCGTCCCCCGTCGCCGGGGTTCCCCTCGTCCCGGATGCCGCGTCGGGCCATTCCGGTTGGGCGCTGTTCGGCCACATGTTCTCGTTGTTCTGGCGCACGTGCATCCCCCCACGGGACCGTTCCGGGTGCGCTCACGACCCCGAGCACCCGTCGACGGACCCGGCGAATGTAGTGCGCTCATGGGTCATGTGGTGCCTATATGTCAGATGTGGACATTCATCAGCATGGTGTCAATGGCCGGAAGCCATCCCCCCGCGGGCCTGAGCAGCCATCCCTGCGCCGCGGAGAGCTCGGCCGCCGCCCGGCGAAGGGCGTCCATCCCGGGGTGCGTCATCCCCTTGCGCCAGACCAGTGACACGGGCGACAGGGGGACCGGATCGACCAGCGGGCGCAGCACCGTGTCCGGCATGGCGGGGAAGCCCACCACGGCGAGGATCGGGTTCCGCCACTTGGCCATGACCCGCTGGAACTCCTCCTCGCCGACGGCCAGCGGCCCGGGCGACGCGATCTCGATCCCCCGCCCCTCGAACAGCTGACGCGCGAGGTCGGTCCACTCCGGCGTACGGGGATTTCCGGCCCCCGCGTACACGGTCTCGCCCGCCAGCTCGGGCAGGGGCACGGCGTCCAGTTCCGCCAGCCGGTGGTCCTCGGGCAGCAGGATCGCCATGGGCTCGTAGCGGACGGGCTGGTGGTCGAGGCCCGTCCGCAGCGCCGGGGCCAGACCGGCGAACCGGCCGAAGGACGCGTCGAGGCGGCCCGCGAGCACCTCGGCGGCCGCTCCGGTCAGGCCGCTCTCGTAGCGGGCCATCAGCTCGCAGTCGGGGGCGAGTTCGCGGGCCCGGTGCAGGACCCTGCGGCTCGTTTCGAGACCCGGCGAGTTCAGGTCCACCAGCAGGGGGCGGGCCTGGCCGAAGGCGGCGAGCAGGTCGTCCTGGGCCTGGAGGGCGCGGCGGGCGTACGGCACCAGTCGCTCGCCGTCGGCCGTCAGCGTGACCTGCCGGGTGGTCCGGACGAACAGCTCTGCGCCCAGCTCCCGCTCCAGCCGCCGTACGTCCCGGCTGAGCGCCTGCTGGGCGACGTACAGGCGGGCCGCGGCGCGCGTGAAGTGCAGTTCCTCCGCCACGGCGAGGAAGGCGCGCAGCAGGCGGGGGTCGAGGTGAGCGGAGTGGGCGGGCATGCGGCGAAACCTACAACGCAGGTGCGTCAATCCGCGACGGACAGGTGTTGGACCCCTTGATCCTCTTCGGGCGACGGTGGACCCATGCCGCAACAGCCCACCCCGGACGCCCCGTTGCTCACCGTCACCGCCGACACCCTCGTAGCCGTCGACTTCGGGCGGCGGACGAGGAACCGCCCGCCCGGCCCGTACCGTCGGCTCTTCGCCCGCCCCGGCGCCCGCGCCTTCACCCTCGGCAACCTGGTCGCCCGGCTGCCCATGGGCATGTTCAGCGTGAGCGCCGTCGTCATGATCGCCGGTACGCGCGGCTCGTACGCCCTCGCCGGCGCGGTCACCGCGACCGGCCTCGCGGCGACCGCGCTGGTCGCCCCCTGGACCGCGCGGCTCGTGGACCGGTACGGCCAGGCCCGCGTCGCCGTACCCGCCACGGTCCTCGCGGCACTGGGCAGCCTCGCGCTGGTGCTGTGCGTGCGCTACGACGCCCCGGCCTGGACCCTCTTCGCCGCGTACGCCGCGACCGCGACCACCCCCAACACCGGCGGCATGTCCCGCGCCCGCTGGGCCCATCTGCTCAAGGGCGACGCCGCGTCCCTGCACACCGCGAACTCCTTCGAGCAGGCCGCGGACGAGCTGTGCTTCATGCTGGGCCCGGTGCTCGCGGCCTTCCTGTGCGGGGTGTTCTTCCCGGAAGCGGGGACGCTGGTCGGAGCGGTGCTCCTCGTGACGGGCGTGCTGGTCTTCGCGGCCCAGCGGTCGACGGAGCCGCCGCCCGCGCCGCATACGCACACGACCGGGAAGTCGCCTTTCCGCGCCCCCGGTATGCCCGCTCTGCTGGCCGTCTGCCTCGCCATGGGCGCGGTGTTCGGCTCGACGGAGGTCGTCACCATCGCCTTCGCGGACGCCCAGGGCCACCGTACGGCGGCGGGCGCGGTACTCGCCCTCCAGGCTGCCGGGTCCTGTGCGGCGGGCCTGCTGTACGGCCGACTCAGGCTCCCCGGTGCCGCCGAGTACCGCTACCCGTGGTGCATAGCGGCGATGACCACGCTGCTGACGTTGCCCCTGCTCGCCGCGTCCCTCACCGGCTCGCTCCTTGTGCTGTCCGGCGCCCTGCTGATCTCCGGCATGGCCACGGCCCCGACCATGATCACCAACATGGCCCTGGTCCAGCAGCGCACCCCGGACGGCCGCCTCAACGAGGGGATGACCCTCGCGGTGACAGCCCTGCTCGGCGGTATCGCCTGCGGCAGCGCGCTGGGCGGCTGGACGGTGGAGCACCTGTCCACGACGGCCGGATACGGAGTACCGATCACCGCGGCGGCAGCGGCACTGCTGATCGCGCTCGCAGCAACGCCCTGAAGGGGCGCGGGGCTGAATCAATATGCGGCTCCGCCGCGCGGGCGCGACCAGCCCCAACGGCGCCGCAGACAAACAACGCCCCATCGCGGCACTCCCCCCAACCGCTCACCCCCGCGGAGCGATCCGTGCCCGAGCCGGCCCCTTCGCCATCAGCGTGATCCCCGCCCCGAGCGGCACCTCTCCCGCCTCGGCGTCCTCGAACTCGAACTCCCGCAGCAGCACCGCGAGCCCGAGCACCGACTCCAGCATCGACAGGTGCCGGCCTATGCAGGCACGCGGCCCGCCGCCGAACGGGAACCAGGCATAGCGCGGCCGGCCCGCCTCCGCCTCCGGGGTGAAGCGCGAGGGGTCGAAGCGCTCCGGGTCGGGCCAGTAGTCGGGGTGGCGCTGGGTGACCCAGGGGCTGACCAGGACGTCGGCACCGGCGGGGATCCGTACGCCCTCGATCTCCGCGTCGGCGACCGAGCGGCGGCCGATGACGGGCGCGGAGGGATACAGCCGCATGGCCTCCTTCAGGACCCTCGTCAGACACGGCAGCGCCTCCATGTCGGCCGCGGTGGGCACCCGTCCGCCCGGGCCGCCGAGCACTCGGTCCACCTCGTCCCGCACGCGCCGCTGTTCCTCCGGATGCCGGGCGAGGAGGTGCAGGGCGAAGGCGAGCGCGGTGGCGGTCGTCTCATGGCCGGCCAGCAGGAAGATCAGGACCTGCTCGCGGAGTTCGTCGGCGTCGAGGCTGCCGTCCTCGGCGTTCTCGGCGTGGACGAGGAGGGTGACCAGGTCGTCCCCGTCCTGACGGCCCCGGCGGCTTTCGATGATCCCGTCGCACAGGCCGTACAGCTCCGCCTGGAGGCGTCCGGCGCGGCGGTTGGCGGGGGTCGGCCAGGTGCGCGGCGCCTTGAGCGGGGAGAAACCGCGCTTGAGGGAGTACTCCTGGAGCGGGGGCAGGGTGCGCTCGATCACCTCGAACGCCTTCTCCACGTCCGTCCCGAACAGGATGCGGCCGACGACGCGCAGGGCGAACCGGTGCATCTCACCGACGAGTTCGACGCTCCCGCCCGGCGCCTCGCGCCACACCGCCGCCAACGCGGCCGCCTCCCCGGCCACCTGGGACGCGTAACCGTTCACCCGGCGACGCGTGAACAGCGGCTGCACCAGCCTGCGCTGCCGCAGGTACGCCTCGTCCTGGCTGGTGAGCAGCCCGTTGCCGACCGACTGGCGCAGTTCCTCGTAGAAGACGTTGTCCTTGCGGAAGTCGGCCGCCCGGGTCGCCAGCACCTGCTGGGCGCCCTCGGCCGAGAACACCGCGTAGATGTCCGACCGCAGTCCCGGCGGCCCGGCCCGGAAGCGGACCACGTCGCCGTGGTCGCGGCGCGCCCGCAGATAGGCTCCGAGGGGATCGTTCAGCAGGTCGCCCATCGAGCCGAACAGCGGGCTCGCCGTCACGATCGGCGCCTGGGGCGCCGAGGTCGTCATCGTCATGGTTCACCAATTCCCGCCCGATCCATTGACTCACCCACGGGTCGCACATACCTTCGCCCGTCGAAGCGCTTCGACGTCACGCATCGAATCGATTCGACAGACACTGTGTGACGTCGCCTCCGACTCCCGTCCGACTCCCCTGGAGGCACCGGATGTTGACGGCACGTAGGCGTGTGGCCGCCCTGGCCGTGGTCCTCGGCGGATCACTGCTGCTGGCCTCCTGCGGCGGCTCGGACAGTGGCTCCTCCGGCGACACCCTCCGCCTCTGGCACTACGAGGGCGCCAACAGCGCGATGGGCGTCGCCTGGGCGGAGGCGGTCAAGGAGTTCGAGGCGAAGCATCCGGGCGTCGAGGTGGAGTACGAGGAGAAGAGCTTCGAGCAGATCCAGAAGACCGCCCAGATGGTCCTCAACTCCTCCGACGCCCCCGACATCCTGGAGTACAACAAGGGCAACGCGACGGCGGGCCTGCTCTCCAAGCAGGGGCTCCTCACCGACCTCACCGACGAGGTGACCAGGCGCGGCTGGGACAGGAAGCTCAGTGCGGGCGTCGCCACCACCAGCCGGTACGACGCACAGGGCGTGATGGGCTCCGGCAAGTGGTACGGCGTGCCCAACTACGCCGAGTACACGATGGTCTTCTACAACAAGGACCTGTTCGAAAAGCACGGGATCGCCGAGCCGAGGACGTTCGACGAACTCACCGCCGCGATGGACAGGTTCGTCGACGAGGGCGTCACCCCCCTCGCCAACGCCGGCAACGAGTACATCGCCCACCAGTACCTCTACCAGCTGGCCCTGTCGAAGGCGGACCGCGCCTGGGTCGACGCGTTCGAGCTGTACAAGGGCGAGGCCGACTTCCACGACGAGGCGTGGACGTACGCGGCCGAGACCTTCGCCGACTGGGTGAAGAAGGGCTACATCAGCAAGAAATCCACCGGCGTCAAGGCCGAGCAGGCGGGCGTCTCCTTCATCCGGGGCGAGTACCCGATCCTGTTCTCCGGCAGCTGGTGGTTCGGCCGCTTCCAGGCGGAGGCGGCATTCGACTGGGGCACCTTCCTGTGGCCCGGATCCGACCTGACCCTCGGCTCCGGCGGCAACCTGTGGGTGGTCCCCGAGAACGCCGAGAACAAGGAGCTCGCCTACGACTTCATCGACATCACCATGTCGAAGAGGATCCAGAACCTGCTCGGCAACAAGGGCGGCGTCCCCGTCGCGGCCGACGCGAACGCCATCACCGACCCGCAGTCCAAGGCGCTCATCGAGAACTTCAACACCCTCTCCGAGAACGACGGCCTGGCCTTCTACCCCGACTGGCCGGTCACCGGCTTCTACGACGTCCTCGTCTCCGAGACCCAGAAGCTGATCACCGGCAGCGCGACACCGGACGCGTACCTGGACGCGCTGCAGGAGGCCTACGACAAGGGCGCACCGGAGTGAGGGCAGGCCGCGGCCCTCGGCATTCCTACGCCCTGTTTCTCCTCCCGGGCGCCCTGGCGTTCCTGGCGGTCATGGTCGCCCCCTTCCTGATGAACACGGCGGTGAGCTTCACCGACTGGCAGGGCGTGGGGAGCCCGAAGTGGTCGGGGCTCGCCAACTACCGGGAGCTGATGGACGACTCCGAGTTCTGGGCGTCGTTCCGGCACAGCCTGTTCATGGTCGTGGCGATGGCGGCCGTACCGACGGTCATCGGCCTCGTCCTGGCCGCCGCCCTGTTCGACTACATCGGCCGGCACCACGGCTCGAAGGTCGTCACCGTCCTGCGCGCCTGCTTCTATCTCCCCCAGGTGCTGCCGATCGCGGTCGCCGGCATCGTCTGGAGCTGGATCCTCGCCCCGGAGAACGGCTCCCTCAACGCACTGCTGGAGGCCGTCGGCCTCGGCTCCTGGCAGCAGGACTGGCTCGGCGATCCCGACCTCGCGCTGTACTCGGTCATGGGCGTCATGGTCTGGGTGCAGCTCGGTTTCCCGCTGGTCGTCTTCATGGCCGGGCTCCAGCGGGTGGACCCGCAGCTGCACGAGGCGGCGGAGCTGGACGGCGCCGGCTGGTGGCGCCGCTTCCGGCACATCACGCTGCCGCAGATCCGCCCGGAGACCTATGTCGTCCTGACCTGGTGCACCATCGCCGCGCTCAAGGTGTTCGGCGCGGTGTACGTGCTGACGAAGGGCGGCCCCGGCGGGGCGACCAACGTCCCCTCCTACTTCTCCTTCACCACGTTCTTCGAGAAGACCCAGGTCGGCTACGGCGCCGCGATCTCCACCGTGCTGACGGTGATCATCCTCGTCCTCGCCCTGATCGGCCTGAAGTTCCAGACGCGGGCCGAGGACGCCGAGGAAGGGGCCCGCACATGACGAGCAGGACAGCCGCCCTGCGGCGCTCCCCCGTCCTCCTCGCCCTCTGCCTCGGGGCCCTCTTCATGGTCGTCCCCTTCCTGATCGTCGTCGTCAACGCGGTCAAGTCCCCGGCGGAGTACTCCCAGAACGGCCCCCTCAGCCTCCCCGAGGGCCTCTACCTCGACGGCCTGAAGGACTTCTGGGAGCGCGTCGACTACGGCCAAAAGCTCCTCAACTCCCTGCTGATCAGCGGCGCGGTGGCGGTGCTCGCCGCGGCCCTGTCGATCCTCAACGCGTACGCGATCGGCATCGGCCGCATCAAGGGCCGCACCTGGGTGCTGGCCTTCTTCGTGCTGGCCAACATGCTGCCGCAGGAGGCCCTGGTCTATCCGATCTACTACCTGAGCAAGGAGGCAGGCCTCTACGACACCCGCCTCAGCGTGATCATCGTCTTCACGGTGCTCCAGGCGGCCTTCGGCACGTATCTGCTCTCCGCCGTCCTCGGCCGGTTCCCCCGCGAGATCATCGAGGCGGCCCGCATCGACGGCGCGAACAAGTGGCAGGTGCTGTGGCGGATCGTCGTCCCGGTCAGCCGCCCGACCCTCGGCGTGCTCCTGGTCTTCTTCTTCATCTGGACCTGGAACGAGTTCCTGCTCCCCCTGGTGATGCTGATCTCCAACGACAACCAGACGGTGTCGGTGGCCCTCGGCGTCCTCCAGGGCCAGCGCCTGATGGACGCCACGATGACCAACGCGGCCGCCCTCCTCGGCGTCCTGCCCGCCCTCGTCTTCTTCCTCGTCTTCCAGCGGACCCTCACCCGCGGCATCGCCGTGGGTGCCGTGAAGTAAGGACCCCCCACATGAAGTTCACCGACGGTTACTGGCTGCTGCGCGAGGGCGTCACCGCGGCCCATCCCGCCGAAGTCCTCGATGTCACCGAGTCGGACGGCGCCCTGGAGATCCACGCGCCGACCCGGCCCATCCGCACACGCGGCGACCTGATGACGGGACCGGTCATGACGATCAACGCCCACACGCCGATGCCCGACGTCATCGGCCTCACCCTGACCCACTTCTCGGGCGAGCAGCCCCGCGGCCCCGAGTTCGAGCTCACCGAGTCGGACGAGACCACCCCGCAGATCTCGTACGACGAGGAGCACGCGACCCTCACCTCCGGCGCGCTGTCGGTCCGGGTCGCGCGCACCGGCTCCTGGCAGGTCGAGTTCCTCGCCGGCGGTCGCACGCTCACCTCCAGCGGCCCCAAGAGCATGGGCATCATGCGCGACGGATCCGGGGCGCACTATCTGCGCGAGCAGCTGAACCTCGGTGTGGGGACGTCCGTCTACGGCCTCGGCGAGCGCTTCGGCCCTCTGGTGAAGAACGGGCAGGTCGTCGACCTCTGGCAGGCCGACGGCGGCACGTGCAGCGAGCAGGCGTACAAGAACGTCCCCTTCTGTCTCACGGACGCGGGCTACGGCGTCTTCGTCGACCACCCGGGCAAGGTCTCCTTCGAGGTGGCTTCCGAGGTCGTCTCCCGGGTGCAGTTCAGCGCGGAGACACAGGAGCTGACGTACTACGTCATCTACGGTCCGACCCCGAAGGACATCCTCCGCAAGTACACGGCCCTGACCGGCCGCCCCGCTCTCCCGCCCCCGTGGTCCTTCGGCCTGTGGCTGTCGACGTCCTTCACGACGTCGTACGACGAGGAGACGGTGACGTCCTTCGTGGACGGCATGCGCGAGCGTGAACTCCCTCTCTCGGTCTTCCACTTCGACTGCTTCTGGATGCGCGAGTTCAACTGGTGCGACTTCCAGTGGGACCCGCGGGTCTTCCCGGACCCGGAGGGGATGCTGTCCCGGCTGAAGGCGAGGGGACTGCGGATCTGTGTCTGGATCAACCCGTACATAGCCCAGCGCTCTCCCCTGTTCGTGGAGGGAAAGGCACTGGGGCATCTGCTCAGGCGCCCGGACGGCAGCATCTGGCAGTGGGACCTGTGGCAGCCCGGCATGGCACTGGTCGACTTCACCTCCCCCGCCGCCCGCGACTGGTACGCCGCAAAGCTGGAGGCGCTCCTCGCGCAGGGCGTCGACTGCTTCAAGACCGACTTCGGCGAACGCGTCCCGGTCGACGTGCGGTGGGCGGACGGCTCCGACCCGGAGCGGATGCACAACTACTACACGTTCCTCTACAACCGCACCGTCTTCGACGTGCTGCGCAAGCACCGCGGTGAGGAGGAGGCGGTGGTCTTCGCCCGATCGGCGACGGCGGGGAGCCAGAAGTTCCCGGTGCACTGGGGCGGCGACTGCGAGGCGACGTACGAGTCGATGGCGGAGTCGCTGCGCGGTGGGCTGTCCCTGGGCCTGTCCGGCTTCGGGTACTGGAGCCACGACATCGGCGGCTTCGAGGGGACCCCGTCACCGGCGCTGTTCAAACGGTGGCTGGCGTTCGGCCTGCTGTCCTCGCACAGCCGCCTGCACGGATCGTCGTCGTACCGCGTCCCATGGCTGTTCGACGAGGAAGCCGTGGACGTGGCAAGGCTCTTCACCCGCCTGAAGCTGCGCCTCATGCCCTACCTCTACGAGGCCGCCCGCACCGCCCACACCGAGGGCGTGCCGATGATGCGGGCGATGGTGCTGGAGTTCCCGGACGACCCCGGGTGCGCGCATCTGGAACGGCAGTACATGCTCGGGCCGGACCTGCTGGTGGCGCCGGTGTTCAGCGACGAGGGGGAGGTGGCCTACTACGTCCCCGAGGGCACCTGGACCCACTTCCTGAGCGGGCGGACGGTGACCGGCCCGCGCTGGGTGCGCGAGAAGCACGGCTTCCTGAGCGTGCCGCTGCTGGTGCGGCCGGGCGCGGTGATCCCGGTGGGCGCGGTGGACGACCGGCCCGACTACGACCATGCCGACGGGGTGACGCTGCGGGCGTACGGGGTGGAGCGGGGCGCGCAGCGGACGGTGCGGGTCGGGGACGTCGTCTTCACCGTCGTACGGGAAGGGGACACGTTGCGGGCGTCGTGCGGTGACCCGGCCGCGCCCTGGGGGCTGGCGGCGGGTGAGCGGGAGGTCCGGGCGCAGGCCGGGACCGGGTTCCTCACGGTGGAGCTGGGCTGATGGTGAAGATCACTGATGTGGCGCGGCATGCCGGGGTGTCCCCCAGCACGGTGTCCTACGCCCTGAGCGGCAAACGCCCGATCTCGGAGGAGACCCGGCGCCGCGTCGAGGAGGCCGTCCGCCGACTGGGCTACCGCCCGCACGTCGGCGCCCGCGCGCTCGCCAGCAGCCGGTCGAACGTGCTGGCCCTGATGGTGCCGCTGCGGGCGGGCATCAATGTGCCGGTGGTGATGCAGTTCGCGGTGTCCGTGGTGACGACGGCACGGCGATACGACCATGACGTGCTGCTCCTGACCCAGGAGGAGGGCGAGGACGGGCTGCGGCGGGTCGTGGACACGGCGCTTGCGGACGCGCTGATCGTGATGGACGTGCAGCTCGACGATCCGCGGCTGCCGCTGTTGCGGGGACTCGACCGGCCGTCGGTGCTGATCGGCTTCCCGGCGGACGCGGAGGGGCTGACCTGCATCGACCTCGACTTCAGGGCGGCCGGTGAGGCGTGCGTGGAGCATCTGGCGCGGCTGGGGCACCGGGTGGTGGCGCTGGTGGGGTCGCCGCCGGAGGTGTATGTGCGGGGGACGGCGTTCGCGCAGCGGGTGGTGCAGGGGTTCACGGCCGCCGCCGACCGGGGGCGGCTCGCCTCCGCCGTACATCCGTGCGAGGCGTCGCCCGCGGCGGCTCGTGCGGTCGCCGAGCAACTGCTGCGGGAGCAGCCCGCGTTGACGGGGGTCGTCGTGCACAACGAGGCGGTTCTGGAGCCGCTGATCGACGCGTTCGAGGAGTTGGGGTTGCGGGTGCCGGGGGATCTGTCGGTCACCGCGATCTGCCCGGATGAGCTCGCCGAATCGCTGCGGGTGCCGGTGACGTCGATCGCGTTGCCGTCCGCCGAGGTGGGGGCGCGGGCGGTGGAACTGCTGATGGGGAAGCTGGGCGGGAAGGGGGTGCCGGAGGCGACCTTGCTGGCGCCGAGGATGACGGAGAGGGGGAGTACGGGGCGCCGGGCGGTGGCGTGAACTGTGGGTGATCGTGGTGCCGGGGCGGGGGCTGTTGTGCTGTACTTGGAAGCGGACTGGAATCCGAGCGAGGGCCAGGCTCAGCAGGAGCTTGTCGGATGTCCCCAAGCTCCGTGGGGACATCCGGCTGTCTCTTGGCCCACCAGAAAAGGTGGGCCCCCGCATCGGACCGGTATCCGAGCGGGGGCCCAGGCTCAGCAGGAGCCTGTCGGATATCCCCAGCTCTCTGGGGGATATCCGGCTACCTGCTGAGCCACCAGAGCAGCCACCTCCTCGCGTGCCTTGCCGCCCGCTCCGGCAAGAGCCGGATCAGCCGCATGACGAGAGTCGGTTTCTTCCCCTCGTGACGGCACATGCTGGGGCGTCCTCCCTTCGACGTGAGGCAGCCAGTCACGGTCCCGGGACCGCTCTCGTCGGGCCGGGCCCCGAGGGGACGGGGCCCGGAGTGAAGGGAGGACGCACCCGAGGGGTGCGTCACGGCGTCAGATTACTGTATTCACGCGCTTACTATGCGCAATCAGCAGATATCCGGCTTACGCCAACTGCACTCGATGTCGATGTTCGTTCCGCCCCGCCGGACCGACGCCGAACCGGCCGCCTGAGCAGTCGACTTGGCCAGCGTCACCACGATCGCGTCCTCCAGCGGCTTCACGGACGAGGCCAGATAGTTGTTGAGAACGATGCTGTAGACGAGTTCACGTCCCCCGGCGTCCGTGACGTACCCGGACAGCCCCGACGCCCCCGTCAACGACCCCGTCTTCGCACGGGCGTTGAGCGCGGCGGCCGTCCCGCACATCCGCGACCGCAACGTACCGCCGACGAACCGGTCCGGGGCGCAGGCGACGGGCAGTGAGCGGTACCAGTCGGCGTTCCAGGGCTCGTCCCGCACGGCGAGGAGCAGCTTGACGAACTGCCCGGCCGGGAAGCTGTCCATCCGCGAGAGCCCGGACCCGTCCACCTGCCGCACCTTGCCGGTGTCGACGCCGATGCCCTTGAGGTAGCCGCTGATCGCGGCCAGCCCTGCGCTCCAGGTCCCCTGCCGCGAGACCTCGTAGCCCATGGCCTTGGTGAGGACCTCGGCGTGCATGTTGTTGGAGAGCTTCATGAACGGGATCAGCATGTCCTTCAACGCCATGGAGTCATGTGCGGCCAACTCCCTTGCTCCTGCGGGAGTCTGGCGTCCCAGGCGCGTCGGCCCCACGACCTTCACACCGTGCTCCACGAGCGCGTCCCGGAAGACGGCGGCGGCGTATCCGGTGGGCTCCCACACGGTGACCCACTCCTTGGCGCCGGCCCCGCCGACGGGTGTCGTACCGCTCACGACGATGGTGTTCGTGCCGTGCTCCCGCTCGACGGTGAGGTCGTTCGCGCCGCCGGCGGCGACGGTCGTGGCCCTCACGTCGAGGTCGACGTAGTCGGTGTCGGGCGTGACGGTGACGACCGGTTCGTCACCGGCCGCCTCCCCCGGCGTGACGGTGACGATCACGGTCCCGGTGTCGTAGTCGGTGTCCGGTGCCACGCTGAGCGCGCTGATCTGCGCGGAGTAGTAGGAGGACTCGTCGTCGGCGGCCCAGGAGCGGCCGAGCCGCTGGGTGTCGAACCGGGTGTCGTCGGCGATGAGCCGTCCGTCGACGCGGGTGATCCCCGAGTCGGCGATCCGCTCGGCGAGTTCGTCGTAGTCCTCGGCGAGCAGGGTCGGATCCCCCGTGCCGCGCAGATACAGATCGCCGTGCAGCAGGGAGCCGTACCGCCGCCCGTTCGTCAGGACTTCGGTGCTGAACCGGTACTCGGGCCCGAGGATCTCCATCGCGGCGGCCGAGGTGGTGAGCTTGGTGTTGGAGGCGGGCATCAGCCGGGTGGCGGGCAGATGCTGGTAGAGGAGCTCGCCGCTGCCGGCGTCGGCGACGACGACACTCGCCGTGCCGCCCTCCATGCGCGGATCGCCCAGGATGGTGTCGATGGCCTCGGCGAGACCACTGCGGTCCGCGTCCGCACCGGCCTGCGCGCCGGGCCCGAGAACGGCGGCGACGAGCGCGACCGCGACGGACCAGATCCACACGCGTTTACGGGAGTTGAAGCTTCTCCCGGCATCTCTCACGGGTCTGCTCATGCGACAGCAGGATCCCGGACACACCGGCTCCGCGACAGACCGCTCCACCCGGGCGTCGGCGTTTCGGCCCGCGAAGACCGCGACATGTCGGCGTAACCCGCTGCGGAGGTGGGGAAGGAGTGGGCAAGGTGTCGGGCGATGGTCCGTGGGACAGCGCGCTACCGCTCTCGGGGGGTGACGAACAGGAAGCCATGGAGGTCGACAGCGCAGCGCCGGGGGACGCCGCCGTCGTCAGGATCCTCGATGTGACGGGCCGGCCCGTGGGGTCCGGCTTCCTCATCGGACCGGGCGAGGTGCTGACCTGCGCCCATGTCGCGGCCCAGGCTCTGGGGGCGCCGCCGGACACCGAGGACTTGCCCGCCGGGCGGCTGCGGCTGGACTTCCCCTTGGCCGACCCGGGCCGCGAGATCGAGGCGAGCATCGCGGACTGGACACCGGTGAAACCGGGCGGGTCGGGCGACGTGGCCGTGCTGCGGCTGCTGTCCGAGCCGCCCGAGAAGGCGCCGGTGGCACGTCTGGTCGACGATGTCGCGGGCCCCGACCGCCGGGTGCGCACCTTCGGCTTCCCGGCCGGTTACGACGACGGTGTGTGGAGCGTCGGCTGGCTGAGGGGACGTCAGGGCGCCGACTGGTTCCAGTACGACACCGACCCGGCCGCCCAGCACCGCATCCGGCCCGGCTTCTCCGGCGCACCGGTGTGGGACAGCGACACCGGCGGCGTGGTCGGGATGGTCGTGGCCGCCGACCGCGCGGCCGATGTCCGCACCGGGTACCTGATCCCCACCCGGGTGCTGCGCGCGAGCCGGCCCTCGCTCGGCGACGCCGCCCTCGGCGCGAACCCGTTCCGGGCCCTGGACCACTTCCATGAGCGGGACGCCGCCCTGTTCCACGGCCGCGAGGACCCCGCCCGGCGCATCGTCGACCGGCTCGGCTACGCGCCCGCGACCTGCCTCGTCGGCCCCTCCGGCAGCGGCAAGAGCTCGCTGCTGTTCGCCGGGGTGCTGCCCCTGCTGCGCGGCAGCGGCCCGGGCGGGCACCGGCTGCGGACGGTGGTCCTGCGGCCCGGCCGGCCCGGCCCGAGCCCGCTCACCACCCTCGCCCTCACCCTGCTTCCGCTCCTCGAACCCGACCTCACCGAGACCGCCCGGCTGGCGGAACGCCCCCGGCTGGAACGGCTGCTGGGCGACGGCGGGATGCCCGCGGTCGTGGAGCGGCTGCTGGAGCGGCAGGGCAAGGACCGGCTGCTGCTGGTCGCCGACCAGTTCGAGGAGACACTCGTCGGCCCGGCCCGGGCCGACCTCGCCCCGTTCGCCCGGGCGCTCGCCCACTGTCTGGAGCCCGGCTCCCGGCTGCAGGTGCTGCTCGGGCTGCGGGCCGACTTCCTGACCGCCGCGCTCGACCAGCCGGAACTGGCCTCGCTGCTGGCCGGCGACCGGCTGTTCACGCTGGTCGCGATGTCGGACGCGGAACTGCGCGCCGCGATCGTGCGACCGCTGGAGCGGACCGGGGTGTCGTACGAGCCGGGGCTCGTGGACCGGATCCTGCAGGACATCGGACGCGACCCGGGACGGCTGCCGCTGCTCCAGTTCACCCTCACCCGGCTGTGGGAGCGCCAGGAGCGCGGTGTCATCGGGCACGCGGCGTACGAGGCCCTGGGCCGGGTCGACGACGCGCTCGCCAACTACGCGGAGCAGGTCTGGACGGCCTGGCTGACCAGGGACGAGCAGCGGGCCGCCCGGGCGCTGCTGACCCAGCTGGTCCACCCCGCCGAGGGCCGCACCGCCCCCGCCCGCCGCACCGTGCGCCGCTCCGAGCTCCAGCCCGAACGGTGGCGGATCGCCCAGCGGCTGATGACCACCCGCCTGGTCGTGCCCGGCGCGGACCACCTCCCGGAGGACGGCCCGCCGGAGGAGACCGTCGAACTCGCCCACGAGACGCTGCTGGCGCAGTGGGCCCGGCTGAAGGAGTACGTCGCCGCCGACCACGACTTCCGCGCCTGGCAGGAGGACCTGCGCCGGCGGAGCACCCTCTGGGAACGCGCCGGCCGGCCGCGGCGCCGCCTCCTGCACGGCGCGGACCTGCGTGACGCACACCGCTGGCTGAGCCGTCGGCCCGGCGAACTCAGCCCGGCGGACGAGGAGTTCGTGGCGGCCAGCGGGCGGGCGGGACGCCGGCGTCTGGCCGGCCGCGGCACGGCCGCCGTCGTGGCGTTCGTGACGGTGCTCACCGCCTTCCTGGTCTCGGGCAACCCGCAGGACCCCTCCGAGGAACTGGCCGCTTCCGTGGCGCGCGAGCTGCGGCTGCGCGCGGAGGACGAGGCCGAGGACTCCTCGGGGAACATGTACACCGCGCTGCTGCTGGCCATGCGGGCCTACCGGACGCACTACACGAAGGGCACCCGGGAGGTGCTGGGGCAGATGCACGCGCGGTACGGGTTCGCCGACCTGCTCGTCCCCGACTACCCGACCGACGCCCGGCCGCACGAGGCCTGGTCCCCGGCCTACGCGGTCGACCGGCGGGGCCGGGTGATCGCCTCGCAGACCGCCGACGGCACGGCCGCCGTGTGGGTGCGCGACGGCTCGGCTCACCAGCGGCGGTCCCTCCGGCACAGCGGCGGCGTCACCGGCATCAGCCCGGACGGCTCGGTGGTGGCGCTCAGGCCGGCCTTGGCGGCGACGAGCTCGACCGGGGCCCCGCGGGCGGCCCACGTCCACCTGTACGACGTGAGAGCCCGCAAGACCAGGCGGGTGGACCAGCCCGCCATCGAACCCGGGTCGATCCGTTACGGACTCGTCTTCGCCCCGGACCACGAACAGCTGATGGGCCAGTACGCCGACGGCGTGTTCCAGTGGAACACCGCGAACGGCGCCTTCCGGCAAGTGTCCTTCACCGACAGGGAGGAAACGGTCGTCGGTGCGAACAGGAACGGGCTGGTCACCTGGTCCACCTCCAGCGGTCTCACCGCGGCGGCGGCGAGCGAGATCGAGGTGACGCACCGGTTCTCGCTGTGGGACCTCGACGCGGCCACGTCGAAGCCGCGACGGACCCACACCTTCCAGTACGTCGACAACGGCTTGGAGAAGCCGTTCGCCTTCGACGTGAGCCCCGATCTGACACGTCTGGCGATCGCGGAATCCGTGCAGGAGACGCCGGACTCCGAGTGGCGGACGACCACGGTGACCGTGTACGACGTGTCGAGCGGGCGGGTGGAGTGGCGGGACCGGTTCGCTGCCGAAGCCGGACCGGACCACATCGCGGTCGGCGATCAGGGCCGGCCGACCCTCCTCTACGGCTCCCGGCATTCCGCCCTGCCCTGGGAAGCCGCGGCCCAGGCCGCCCACATCGCCGCGCACTGGACGGCCATGGACCTCCTCGGCACGCCGGCCAAGCCGGTGTGGGTCCTGCAGCACCGTGGAGTCATCGCGCTCGTCGACGCCCGGGCGGGCGATCCGGCGGAAGCCCTCCCCACCGAGTCGGAGCACGTGCCCATGTCAGCACGGCGCCCCTCCCCCGACGCCTCAGCCTCAGCCTCCGCATCCGCATCCGCATCCGCCGACGAACGCCGCGAGGCCGAGGCGTGGATGGCGGACCTGTGCCGCATCCTCGGCGACGAGCGACTGCCCCCGGAGCAGCACCTGCCCCCCGGCGCCTACAAGGGCCCGCTGTGCCCCTGATTCACCCCAGCCCCCACGCCCGCCCCATCCGGTGGGCGGCGCACAGATTCGCGTCGAGGAGATAGGCCCCGGCGACACCGCACTGCTCGCTCCCGCTCCCGGGGTCGACGGGCTGCCCGTGCCCCATCCCGGTGAGGCTGTACGTCTCCACGACCGCACGCCCGCTCACGTCCTCGAAGACCTGGTGCGGATACCCGGCGACGCTGTCGCTCACGTCGGCGGCCTGATCGGCCCCGTGCACATCCGTCCACTGCCGCGTCAGGTCGGTCATGTTGACGGGCTTCACGGTGTGGTCGGCCGTGCCCTGGAAGGCCACCAGCGCCGGCCAGGGCCCGGCGTACCCCGGGCGGGCGGCGCGCACCCGGTCCCCCCACTGCCTCGGCGTCTGCGTGGCCCCGACGTACATGCACACATACGGCGACCCGGCGGCCTGCGCACACCCGTACGGCAGCCCGGCGACGATCCCGCCCGCCACGAACCTCTCCGGGTACGCCGCCATCATCACGGCGGTCATCCCGCCCCCGGCGGACAGCCCGGTCACATACACCCGTGATGCGTCCCCGGACACATCGGCGAGCTGCCGGTCCACCATCTGCGCGACGGAGGCGGCCTCGCCCTGACCGCGTGCGATGTCACCGCTCTGGAACCAGTTGAAGCAGAGGGAGCCGTTGTTGGCGCTCTGCTGCTGCGGCAGCACCACGGAGAAGCCCCACCGGTCGGCGAGCTGGATCCACCCGCTGCCGGTGCCGTACCCGGAGGCGTTCTGCGTGCACCCGTGCAACGCGACGACCACGGGCCGGCCGGCGGGCAGCCCGTCGGGGACGTACCGGAACATGCGCAGCGCGCCGGGGTTGGCCCCGAACCCGGTCACCTCCTTGAGGGAGGCGGCCTCGGCCCTGCCGGGCGTGAGGAGGGCGGCGAGCAGGGCGGCCAACAGGGTCCCCAGGACGGTGATACGACGACTTGCGGCTCTGGTCTGTGTCATGCGGAGGGACCGTAGAAGCGTGCATGACCCGCCGATATGGAGTGGGACAACACAACAGACACGCCCGCCATGTGAGGGCAGCGCGTCCTACGGCGCCGCCGTCGGCCGGGGCGTGACGCCGGCGTCACTTCGGAACGTCTCGTCCTTCTCCCACGGCCCGACACCGAGCTTCCCCGTCGTCCCGAGATCGAGTTCCGGCATCACCGTGACCGGGCGGGCGCCCGGCCTGGCTGCCACGCGGACGTACGGCGCGTGCACCGGATCGCCGAAGCCGGTGGTGTTCCGCCATGCCAGCGTGGCCTCCGCGGCCTCGCCCGGCCGCAGCACGACGGGCTGCGGACCGCCGGCGCCTCCGATGCCGGTGCTGATCCGGTCCGTCCCGTGCAGGATCCGCACGCCGTCCACCGTGTCGTGGTCCTCGTCGAGGAGTTCGAGCTCCGGGTAGCCGTCGAGCCGGTAGGGCCGGGTGCCGCAGTTGACGAGATGCAGCCCGACGACGCGCAAGCCCATGGCGGCGTCCCCCTCGTCCGCGTAGACGTGCACCCCGGACGCGGGGCACGGCCCCGAGGCGGACGGCGTCTCGTCGGCGGGAACGCTGCGCACCTTCTCCACCTTGACGTTCGACACCTCGGACGCGTCCCCGAGCGACGTCCCCATGCCGACGGTCGCCTTGACGGTCCGCCCCGGCCCGACCGACGCGACGGTCTGCTCCACATGGTCGACGATGCTTCCGGACGCCGAGAAGAACCCGACGGTGACGGTGTAAGTCGCCTTCTCCGTCCCGCGGTTGGTCACTGCCAAGTCGGCGGAGAAATCGGCCTCGCAGCCACTGTCGTCCCCCCAGGCATACAGCCCGGTGACCTTCACGTCGCCCTCAACGGTCCCGTCGGTCGAGGGCAGGGGAAGCGGCGTCGGTGCCCCGGAGGGACGGCTGCCGGCGGATGGCTCAGCGGACGCCGCCACCCGGCCGTACTGCGAGAACCCCGACGGACACACCGCCTCGACACCGACCGCCCCACCGTCCCCCCGAGCGCGCCCCGCGTCACCGCCCGGCGAGGCACTCTCGGAACCGCACGCGGCGAGCAGCAGAACACCGGCGAGGACGGCCGGAACGGCGGGAAGCGCGCGAAGGCTGGTAGGCATGTGCCCACCCCAACAGGCCCCGACCTCACAAGCTGTGGTGGAACCCACACCTCCGGTCACAGCGGTGTCACAGCCGCAAGACCCGACAAGACAAAGGCCCCGCCACCCGAAGGTGACGAGGCCTTGCCCACATGGGGTAAGTGGAGATGGCGGGAATCGAACCCGCGTCCAACGGTGCAGAATCAGGGCTTCTCCGTGTGCAGTTCGCTGTGATTTTCTCGGCCCCGGCGATCACGCGAACAAGTCGCCGACGGGCCCAGTCACTGTTTGGTTTCCCTTTTCACCCCGTGACCGGGATCAAGGTTTAGTTCCCTAGCTGATGCCAGGATCCGGGTCGGGAACAGCCCCGGGCTGACACTTCGCAAGTCGCTACTTAGGCAGCGAGGGCGAAGGAATCGCGCTTGGTGTTGGCGATTATTTTTTGCGACATATGGTTTACGAGATCATTGCCGCTTCCTCGACACGCTTCCCCTGCTTCAACAGCCGCTGTCGAAACCGATCATCCCCATGTTGATTTTTCAATCCACGTGCCCGCTGTGGGGCACGAGTGCCATCGTACGTGACCAACGCACGACGATGCCAGCGTATTCCCCGCGGCCGCCTAGACGCCCCGCTGCCTGCGCCGTGCCGCAGCGATCGCCCGGTCCGACTCCCGCCGGTCCTGCTTCTCCCGCAGGGTCTGGCGCTTGTCGTACTCCTTCTTGCCTCGCGCGAGAGCGACCTCGGCCTTCGCGCGACCGTCCTTGAAGTAGATGGCGAGGGGCACGATCGTGTGACCCGTCTCCTGGGACTTGGCCTCCAGCTTGTCGATCTCCTCGCGGTGCAGCAGCAGCTTGCGCTTGCGGCGCGCGGAGTGGTTGGTCCAGCTGCCCTGGTGATACTCGGGGATGTGGGCGTTGTGCAGCCACGCCTCACCCCGGTCGATCTGGACGAAGCCGTCGGTCAGCGAGGTCCGTCCCTCGCGCAGCGACTTGACCTCGGTGCCGGTGAGTACGAGGCCGGCCTCGTAGGTGTCGATGATCGCGTAGTCGTGCCGGGCCTTCTTGTTCTGGGCGACGATCTTGCGCTTGCCGCCCTTCTCGCCGTCCCTGGCCTTCGCGGCCGCCCCGCCCTGCTTGGGCTGGGACTCCTTCGGTACGTACATTCCCTTGCTCATAGTGCCGTCCATTTTCGCACTACGGACGGGGTTCGCGGAAAGCCGATTTACGAGTCGCCCAGTCCGCTGAGCACCGTCTCGGCCCGCTCCAGGACCTCCTGGTCGGCCTCCAGGTCGGGGGTGATCCCCGTGCCGTCGACGGTCCGTCCGGAGGGGGTGCGGTAGTGGCCGACGGTCAGCTCGGCGACGGAGCCGTCGGGCAGGCGGCTCGGCATCTGGACCGAGCCCTTGCCGAAGGTGCGGGTGCCCACGACGACCGCCCGCCCGCGGTCCTGCAGGGCGCCGGTGAGCAGCTCGGCCGCGCTCATCGTGCCGCCGTCGACCAGCGTGACGAGGGGTCTGCGGGTCTCGCCGCCGGGCTCGGCGTGCAGGGCGCGCTGCTCGCCCTCGACGTCGTACGTGGCGACGAGGCCGCCGTCGAGGAAGACCGAGGCGGCGGTGACGGCCTCGGTGACCAGGCCGCCGGAGTTGCCGCGCAGGTCCAGGATGACGCCGGCGCCGGCCGGGGCCTGCTGCGCGGCGGCGCGGACCGCGTCACCGGAACCCTTGGTGAAGGAGGAGATCCGGATCACGGTGATGCCGTCGGCGAGTTTTCGAACAGTGACCGAGTCGGTGGACAGCCGGGCCCGGCGCAGAGTGAGGTCCCACGCGCGCGTGCCGCGCTCCAGCCCCACCTTCACCTCCGTACCGGCGGGCGCGTCCGTGGCGTCGCCGCGCAGTAAGGAGACGACCTCGGTGACCGGGCGCCCCTCGACCTGCTCTCCGTCGATGCTGCGCAGCCGGTCGCCCACGCGGATCCCGGCGGTCGCGGCGGGCGACCCCGCCCGCACCCTGGTCACCTCGATACGGCCGTCCCGCTCGCGCCGCGCCCACAGCCCGACGCCGGTGTACTCGCCGTCGAGGGCCTCCTCGAACTCCTCGTACTCGCCCTGGGAGTAGACGGCACCCCAGCGGTCCCCGCTGCGGCTGACCGCGCGTTCGGCGGCCTCCGTGGGGGACTTGCCGGCGGCCATGGCCTCGGCGGCCGCCTCGGCGACGTCCTCGTGGTGGTCGGCGGGGGTGGCCGAACGGGCCTGGCCGGGCGGGGATTTCCGGTCAGGGCCGGGCAGGGAGCCGGTCGCGGCACCGGCGACGAGCACGCTCGTGAAGACCAATGTCAGGGCGGCCCCGCGGCCGAAGCGGCGGGGCTGACAGAACGGGTCACGACCTGACATGCCGGTGAGTCTAGGACAACGCAAGGGGCCGTACGGTCCGTTGCCCGTACGGCCCCCTTGGCATTGGTCACACCTTCAGATACTTGCGCAGCGCGAAGAACGCCGCCAACGCGGGCATCAGGAAACTCGTCATGAGGATGAGCGGCAGATACTTCAACACCGCGTCCCAGCCGATGAAGTTGATCAGTGTCAGCTTCTCCGACAGGGCCAGTCCATGATCGATGATGAAGTATCTGGCGATCACCAGGAACCCGCACGCGACCGTCCCGCCGATGAGCCCGGCGACCGCGGCCTCCATGATGAACGGCGCCTGGATGTAGAAGCCCGAGGCGCCGACCAGGCGCATGATCCCGGTCTCACGCCGCCGGCTGAACGCCGACACGCGTACCGTGTTGACGATCAGCATCAGCGCCACGACCAGCATGAGCGCCATGACGGCTCGCGCGGCCCAGTTCATGCCGTTCAGCAGCTCGAAGAGGTTGTCCAGAATGCCCTTCTGGTCCTGCACCGACTGCACGCCGTCCCGCCCGTCGAAGGCGGTGGCGATGACCTGGTACTTCTCCGGGTCCTTCAGCTTGATCCGGTACGACTCCTGCATCTGGTCCGGCGTGAGGGAGGCCGCCAGCGGGGAGTCGCCGAACTGTTCCTTGTAGTGCTTGTACGCCTGGTCCTGCGACTCGTACGTCACCTTCTCGACGACCGACATCTTGTCCAGGTCGGCGAGGATCTCCTTCTTCTGGTCCTCGGTGACCGCGCCCTTGGCGCAGTTGGGGTCGGACTCGGCGTCGCTCTTGTTGCAGAGGAAGATCGAGACGTTGACCTTGTCGTACCAGTAGCCCTTCATGGTGCTGACCTGGTCGCTCATCAGGAGCGACCCGCCGAACAGGGCGAGCGACAGGGCGACGGAGACGATGACGGCGAAGGTCATCGTCAGATTGCGGCGGAGACCGACACCGATCTCGGACAGTACGAACTGGGCGCGCATGGCGGCTTCTTCAGGCCTTTCCGGACTTCTACGGGGGTCAGTGCTGGTAGCCGTAGACGCCGCGCGCCTGGTCGCGGACGAGGCGGCCCTTCTCCAGCTCGATGACGCGCTTGCGCATCTGGTCCACGATGTTCTGGTCGTGCGTGGCCATCACCACGGTCGTGCCCGTCCGGTTGATCCGGTCGAGCAGCTTCATGATGCCGACGGAGGTCTGCGGGTCGAGGTTGCCGGTGGGCTCGTCGGCGATCAGCAGCTTGGGCCGGTTGACGAAGGCGCGGGCGATGGCGACGCGCTGCTGCTCACCACCGGAGAGCTCGCCGGGCATCCGGTCCTCCTTCCCGCCGAGCCCGACGAGGTCGAGCACCTGCGGCACGGACTTGCGGATCTCGCCGCGCGACTTGCCGATGACCTCCTGCGCGAAGGCCACGTTCTCGGCGACCGTCTTGTTCGGCAGCAGCCGGAAGTCCTGGAACACGGTGCCCAGCTGGCGGCGCATCTGCGGCACCTTCCAGTTGGACAGGCGCGCGAGGTCCTTGCCCAGGACGTGCACCTGCCCGTGGCTGCACCGCTCCTCGCGGAGGATCAGCCGCAGGAAGGTGGACTTTCCGGAGCCGGAGGACCCCACGAGGAAGACGAACTCGCCCTTCTCCACTTCCAGGGAGACATCCCTGAGTGCGGGGCGGGTCTGCTTGGGGTAGACCTTGGAGACGTTGTCGAATCGGATCACGGATGCACCACGGGTCGCCGGGGGTAGATGAGCGTGACCATACGCGAACCGGGTGCGCCAGCGCAGTCGCCGGGAGGGGTTGTGCCGGGGTTGTGCGTTTTTGTTGGGGACCGTGCCGCATCAGGGGCCGCGCTTCGGCGTCCCTGCGCAACCTCCGGAGGAACCTGGCACAGTGGAGGGGGAACGTTCGCGTACCGACGAGCGTTGTCCAGAGGGAACCAGCGGCAAGGAGGGTGGCGCATGACGTACGACCGGCTGGTGTGCGCGAACTGTGCCGCGCCCGTCAATGAGGGCCGCTGCCCCGTGTGCCGGGCCAACCGCGAGCGGCTGCAGCAGGAGAACCCGTTCGCGGGCCTGAACCCGATGACTCTCGTCGCCCTGCTGGTGATCCTGATCGCAGCGGTGGCGCTGCTGGCGCACCAGACGGCGTAGGCCGGCGCGACCTGCACGGACACACGAGGGGCCCGGAGCGAAGCACGCTCCGGGCCCCTCGGCCGTACGGCGTCAATCACGCACCGTAAGCAGTCGGCCACCGTCAGGCGGCCGCACCGCCACGGCCGCCCGCCAGGCGCGGCAGGATGCGGAAGCCGATACCGCCGGCGATCATCGTGGCGGCGCCGACCAGCAGGAAGGTGGTCTGCGCGGCACCCGTCTCGGCGAGCTCCTCGCCGCCGCCCTGGGCCGACGTGCTGGTGCCCGTGCCGGTGCCGGTGTTGTCCGAGCCGGTGTCGGTCAGGGAGGAGGAGCCCTCCTCCTGGGTGGAGGCGCCACCATCGGGGTCGGTGTTGCTGTTACCGCCCCCGTTGTTGCCGTTCCCGTTCCCGTTCCCGTTGCCGTTCCCGTTGCCATTGCCGTTGCCGTTGCCGTTCCCGTCACCCGGGTCGGACGGGTCGGTGGTCGGGTCCTCGGTGGGGTCCGTCGGCTCGGTCGGCTCCAGCGTCGGGTCCGTGGGAACCGTGGGCTCGTCGGTCGGGATGCCCGGGTCCGTCGGGATGTCGGTCGGGATGTCCGTCGGCGGGTCGGTGGGCACCGGCGGCTCGGTCGGGTCGTCGTCCCCGAGGCAGATACCGAGGAAGCAGGGCTCCTGCGTCTCCGCCGCAGATGCGGCACCCGCGGCCGTCAGCGAGGCGCCGGCCGCGATCACGGTGCCGGCCGCGATCCGCGCGATGCGGATCCGCGTCTTCTTCGTCATGTGCTTGCTACCCCCAGTAGCTGAATCGTCAGTGAGGCGGCGCCCGGGGCCGTGATCGACAGGGGTAGCTGAATGTGAGCCCCCCGGTTCACATGCGCCCCAGAGATACGCATGCCACGCTTTACCCTTCCCATTTTTCGAAGACACGTCAAGGCCGTTTACTGGCGCCATGTCCAAATACGGGAACTATGCCGGGGATTGAAGGCTGTGAGTGTGATGTAAAACCCAGACATGCGGGCACACAAAAGACAACTGCCGCCGGGGCGGCGGCAGTTGTCATGTCGACAAAGTTACTTCTCCTGCTGCTTGCGCCAGCGAATTCCGGCCTCCAGGAACCCGTCGATCTCACCGTTGAACACGGCCTCGGGGTTGCCGACTTCGAACTCGGTCCGCAGGTCCTTGACCATCTGGTAGGGGTGCAGCACGTAGGAACGCATCTGGTTGCCCCAGGAGTTACCGCCGTCGCCCTTCAGAGCGTCCATCTTGGCCCGCTCCTCCTGGCGGCGCCGTTCGAGCAGCTTGGCCTGGAGGACGTTCATCGCGGTGGCCTTGTTCTGGATCTGCGACCGCTCGTTCTGGCAGGAGACCACGATGCCGGTGGGGAGGTGGGTGATCCGGACCGCGGAGTCGGTGGTGTTCACGCCCTGACCACCGGGCCCGGAGGACCGGTAGACGTCGATCCGCAGGTCGCTCTCGTCGATCTCGACGTGGTCGGACTGCTCGACGACGGGAAGGACTTCCACACCCGCGAAAGAGGTCTGGCGCCGGCCCTGGTTGTCGAAGGGCGAGATACGCACGAGCCGGTGCGTGCCCTGCTCGACGGAGAGGGTCCCGTAGGCGTACGGCGCCTGCACGGCGAAGGTGGTCGACTTGATGCCGGCCTCTTCGGCGTACGACGTCTCGTAGACCTCGGTCTTGTAGCCGCGCTGCTCGGCCCAGCGCAGGTACATGCGCTGCAGCCGCTCGGCGAAGTCCGCGGCGTCGACGCCACCGGCCTCGGCGCGGATGTTCACGAGCGCCTCGCGGGCGTCGTACTCCCCGCTGAGGAGCGTGCGCACCTCCATCTCGTCCAGCGCCTTGCGGACGGCGGCGAGCTCGGACTCGGCCTCGGCACGGGTGTCCGGGTCGTCCTCCTCCTCGGCCATCTCGAACAGCACGGCGAGATCGTCGATCCGCGAGCGCAGGGCCTCGGCCTTCCTCACCTCCGCCTGGAGGTGGGAGAGCTTGCTGGTGATCTTCTGCGCCTCGTCCGGGTTGTCCCACAGGGACGGCGCGGCCGCCTGCTCCTCGAGCACGGCGATGTCTGCCCTCAGCTTGTCGAGGTCCAGAACGGCCTCGATCGACTCCATGGTCGAGGAGAGGGACTTGAGCTCTTCGGATACATCGACGACTGCCACGCCCTCCAGCGTAACGGCTCCGCCAAGTGGGGAGCGCCGGGTGACCGCCCCGCACGGGGCACCCGGCCCGGGGGCGTGCTCACCAGGGGGTTCGACTCAGCCCGTCCGGCGTCGCCCCGGCATCGTCCTCCGAGGCCACCAGCCAGGCACCCACACCCGCCGCGGCCGCCAGCGCCACCGCCACCCCGAACAGGGGGCGCCCCGGCCCGGCGGGCGGGCCCACCAGGACGTTCGGCTCAGCCCGTCCGGCGACCGGCAGGGGCGACGCAGGCGAGGAACGCTACGGCGTCGCCGGGGCGGAGCTGTTCGAGTCCTGCGGCGTCGCCCCGGCATCGTCCTCCGAGGCCACCAGCCAGGCACCCACACCCGCCGCGGCCGCCAGCGCCACCGCCGCCGCCCCGAGTGCCACCCGCCGTCTCCGGGTCGCCGCCCGATGGCGGGCCGAGCCCGGACGGGGGGCGCCCGTCGGCCTCGGTACGCGGGCCGTACCGCGCGCGCCTCCGGCCAGCTCATCGGGCCCCGGCACGCGCATCGACGTATGTGTGTCCCGGTTGGAGTCGGCCGGCTTCGCCCCCGGCACCAGCGGCACCGCGCCCCGCCGCCGCACCCGCTCCCCCGCCGGCGCCGCCTCCTCGGCGGCCGGAGCCTCGTCCGCCGCGGGCTCCGCGTCCGGCTCGTCCACATCCAGCGGCGGCATCCCGGTGACCAGCGGCAACAGTTCCCGCAGCCGCGTCCCCAGCTCGGAGGCGCGCAGTCGGGAGGCCGGCGCCTTGGCCAGGCACTGCACGATCAGCTGCCACAGCTCGTCGGGGATGCCGGGCAGCGGGGCCACCCTCTCCGTGACGTGGCGGCGCAGCACCGCGCCCGGGTGGCCGCCGCCGAACGGCGTGAAGCCGGCCAGCAGCTCGTACAGCACCGTGGCGAGTGCGTAGATGTCGACCGCCGCCCGCGGCGGCAGGCCCTCCACGATCTCCGGCGCCAGGTAGTCGGGCGTGCCGATGATCTTGGTGGCCCGGGTCCGGCGCGGTGTGTCGATGAGCTTCGCCACACCGAAGTCCGTCAGCAGGGCCGGATGCGAGCCGCCCGGCCCCAGCGGGCCCTGCATGTCCAGCAGCACGTTCTCCGGCTTCACGTCCCGGTGCACGACCCCCGCCGCGTGCGCCGCCGCCAGCCCGTCCGCGACGTCCGCGACGATCGCCACCGCCGCCTCGGGCGCGAGCCGCCGGTCGCGGTCGAGGCGGGTGCGCAGGTCGGTGCCCCGGACGAGGTCCATGACCAGCGCGAGGTCGTTGCCGTCGACCACCAGGTCACGTACGGAGACCACGTTCGGGTGCTCCAGGCCCAACAGGGCCGTCCGCTCCTGTACGAAGCGTCCGACGAGCTCCTGGTCGGACGCGAGATCCTCGCGCAGCAGCTTGATGGCGACGGGCCCCTCGGGTCCCTCGCCCAGCCACACCGTGCCGGCGCTGCCCCGCCCCAGGATCTGGTTGGCGGTGTACCGGCTGCCGATCTTCCGTGCCAAGACTGCTCCTACCGACGCGTGTCGTCGCTGCTGCGTCACCCGGTCGACAAAACTACGCGTTCGAAGAGCCAACCTTCACCGCGGAGGCGGAAATCACCCGCCCGGTGTCGACAAATCCCCAAACCAGCCAAGGCCGTACTGCCTCCGATCAGAAGTCAGTACGGCCTCCGGTCAGGAGTCGGTACGGCGTACGGCCACAAGCCGGTACGGCCTCCGGTCAGTTGGTGCCCGAGCTCCCGCCCAGGTCCCCGATCCACCCGGTCACGGTGCTGAACCAGTCGGTCAGCTGCTGCCAGTAGCCCTTGCCCGTGCCGATCCAGTCCTGCAACGGGCTCAGCTCCCAGATCAGCCAGCCCGCGACGAACAGGATGACGATGGTGAACAGGCATCCCTTCAGACAGCCGAGGCCGGGGATCCGCATCGGGTTGGCGCTGCGCTGCCGGGGCGGGCGCGGTTCACGCTGGGGCCGCTGCGGCTCCGGCGCGGGCGGCGGGGCGTAACGCTGCGGCTGGGGCCGCTGAGGCTGCTGCGGCGGGGCGTAGTGCTGAGGCTGTTGCTGCTGCGGGTGGCCGTACCCGGGCTGGCGGCCCTGCGGAGGCCGCTGCTGGGGTCGCGGCGGCTGCTGCGGCTGCTGCGGGCGGGCGACCTGGCGCTGGGGGCGGCGGCGCAGCGGGTCCTGGCTGGGGTCGAGGTACTGGACCTGCGTCTGCTCGTTGCGGTCCCGGGCGGCCCGCAGCTGGTTCTGCCAGGGGTGCGGCTCCTCGGGCCCGGGCCCGCCGGGCTGCCCGCCGGGCTGTCCCGGTGGCATCGGCGGCATCACGGCCGTCGGATCGGCGGCGCCAGGGCCGCCCGGGCCGCCCGTGTTCGGCAGTACGGCCGTGGGGTCGGCGGCGCCCGCCGGGCCGGGGGCGCCGGTGTGCGGCAGGACGCTGGTCGCGGCGTTCGGGTCGTAGGCGCCGGGGGCCGCGCCGTGCGGCAGCACCTGCGTGGGGTCGGCCGAGCCCGGCACGGTGGCCGGCGAGGGGTCGGGGGCGAGCAGCGCGGCGACGCCCTCGGCCGCGGCGATCTGCGCGGAGTTGGCGTGCACGCCGATGCCCTCGGCGACGACGCGCAGGGCGCGGGCGAGGTTCTCGGCGCTGGGCCGTTCGTCGGGGTTCTTGCTCAGGCAGCGGGCTATGACCGTCCAGAGGGGGTCGGGGACCGTGGACGGGCGGCGCGGCTCCGCGCTCAGGTGCTGGTGCAGGACCTCCAGGGCGGAGCCGCCGCCGAACGGCGGACGGCCGGTGACCAGCTCGTACAGGAGGATTCCGGCGCCGTAGATGTCGACGGCGGACGTCTGCGGGCGGCCCTCGGCGGACTCGGGCGCGACGTACGCGGGGGTGCCGACGAACTCGTGGGTGCGGGTCAGGCCCGGGGAGTCGGCGAGGCGGGCGATGCCGAAGTCGGTCAGCATCGGGTGCATCTGGCCGCCGTCCTGCTTCAGCAGGACGTTGGCGGGCTTCAGGTCGCGGTGGACGACGCCGTCGGCGTGGCTGGCGGCGAGGGCGTCGGCGATCTGGGCGGTCAGCAGGGCGGCGGCGACGGGGGTGAAGGGGCCGTTCTCGCGCAGGTAGCGGTGCAGGTCGGGACCTTCGACGAGGTCCATGACCAGGGCGAGCAGATCGCCCTCGACGACCAGGTCGCGGACCCGGACGATGTTCGGGTGGGTCAGGCGCAGCAGGACGGAGCGCTCCCGCAGGAACCGCATGACGATGTCCGCGTCGCCGGCGAGCTCCTCCTTGAGGACCTTGATCGCGACCGTCTCACCGGGCTGCCCCGGCACGGCCGCCTCGGCGCCCGCGGTCTCTCGCTGGCGGGCTCGCCAGACGGTCCCCGTGGCGCCGCGACCGAGCGGCTCCTCGAGGAAGTACTTGCTGCCTACCGGCCGCACGTCGCGCTCCCTGCTGCTTGCCTACGTTCCGACCCACTGTAGTGCCGTGCCCCCGGGCACCGGCCTGTCGTCATTCTGTGCGTCTTACGTACGGCTTCCCGTACATGTTCGAAGGAAAGACGCGCGCCTCTGTCTCCCGGTTGCCCGAAGCGGACGTGACCGATCTCAAGCGGTCGCCGGAAGGTCAACTGTCAGGCACTTTTGCGGGCAGAGCCGACCAATCAAGATCACTTGCCTCCGGGCGGGGGGCGCGCTGTCAGTGGCAGGTGCGAGGATGCGTGCAGTACTGGCCGATGTGCTCGTGTGGGGTGGGGAGGGCCCGTCCGATGGATCTCCGCGGAAGAAGGAGCGGCGTTCGGCGCGTGCTCTCGCGCGGTGCGGCGAGCGGGGGCCGCGCCCACACCCTGGCGGCGGTGGGGAAGCGTGCCGGGCGTCACGACGCCGCGGAGATCCGTCGGACGGGCCCTGGTCCGCGCCCGCGCAGAAGGGACCGCTGACGCCGATGCAGATCCGGCTGACCGTCGTAGACCCGCTGGCCCCGCCTTCCCCCAAGCTCCCGGCCTCGCGCGAGCACGGTGCGTCCCCGTCGGCCCGGGGCCGCGCAGCGAGCTGCGACGTGCTGGTCACGGCGCCCGCGGGTACGGCCCTGGCCGCGGTGGCGTCGGCGCTCGCCTCGGCGGTGTCCGGGGGTGACGGCCCGGTCGTGCTGTACGCGGGCGCGGAGCGGCTCGACGACCGGCGCAGCACGCTCGGCGAGCCCCCGCTGACAGACGGCGCGGTGCTGTCCCTGGGCGCCCCGGCGGCGCCCGAACCCCACCCCGAGCTGGACGACGCCCCGACCCAGCTCCATGTCGTGGCCGGGCCGGACGCGGGCGGGGTCCATCTCCTGCACGGCGGCGAGATCCGCATCGGCCGCTCCGCCGACGCCGACGTCCCGCTCGACGACCCGGACGTCTCCCGGCTGCACTGCGTGGTCACGGTCACCGCCGACGGCCGCGTCTCGGTCGCCGACCTGGGCTCCACGAACGGCACGACACTGGACGGCTCACGCGTGACGACCCACCCGGTGCGGTTCGGGCCGGGAGCACTGCTGCGGATCGGCGAGTCGGCACTGCGGCTGACGCCGGCCGGCGGTCCGGGGGCGCGGGTGCGGACGGAGCCCGACGGGGAGGGGCATGTACGGGTGCCCGCCGGAGCCGACGCCGCGGTGCCGCACGCACGCGTGGCGGACGGCGGCGACGCGGCCACCCCGGGGGGAGGCGGCCTCCCGCCCGCTCAGGAACACGGCCCCGTCGAACCGCCCGTCGTGCCGGTGCAGGGCGGGGCACCACGGATCGAACGGCACGGCCGGTCCGACACACCGCTGCCGGGACCACGCGGAGGCGACACCCACGGCACCGGCTTCGGGCTGGGCGCGCTCGACGGGGGCGAGGGGGGCCACGGCGGCGCGGGCACCGACCGCACCCCGGGCGACGGCGCCCCTGCGGGCACCCCGGCGAACGGCAGCAGCCGCAAGGGCACTCCGCTGCGGGGCACCGACGTACCGCAGGGCGTGCGCAGGCGGGGCGGGCTCACGGCGTGGGCGCGGCGGCTGGCCGGCGGGCGCGGGGAGCAGGGGGCGACGGCCCGGCGTGGGACGTACGACGACGATGGGCCGGCCGAGACGACCGGGCAGCCCTCGACGGCGAACGGCCTGCGGCTGCCGGAGGCCTGGCCGGACCCGGCGTCGCTGCTGCTGATGGCCCTGGGCCCCGGCCCCCGGCTGTGGGAGCGCGCCCCGGGTCACCCGGAGGCGCTCACGGTGCGGCTCGGCACGGCCGACCGCGCGGCGCCCGACGGTTCCGGGCTGCTGCCCGCGGTGCCGGTGACCGCCGATCTGCGTGAGGTCGGGGCGCTGGGCCTGTCCGGACCCCGCGAGCGGCTCGCCGGGCTGGCCCGCGCGGTGATCGCCCAGCTCGCCGCGCTGCACTCCCCCGACACCCTGGAGATCGTGCTGCTCAGCGCGGACCGCTCCCGCCCCCTGGAGGAGCGCACCGCCGAGTGGGCTTGGCTGGGCTGGCTCCCGCATGTCCGCCCCGGACACGGCCAGGACTGCCGCCTTCTGCTGGCCTACGACCGCGAACAGGCGACGGCGCGCACGGAGGAGCTGCTGCGGCGCCTGGAGGACCTGGACGCGGAGGCGGGGGACGTCGGGAGCGGGCCCGTCGGCATCACGCCCGCCGACCAGGCCACGGCCGGGCGTGCCGTTCGGCGGCCGTCCTGGGCGCGCGACGACGACCCGGCCGACGGGGCGGACGGGTTCGCCGGTCCGTACACGGTGGTCGTGGTGGACGGGGATCCCGGAGGCGCCGACGTGCGCGAGGCGGTGGCGCGGCTGGCGCTGGAGGGGCCGCGGGCGGGGATACACGTCGTGTGTCTCGCCGAGACGGCTTCGGCGTCTCCCGCGTCGCCGGTGACGGAGACCTATGAAGCGGCGTGCACGGTGTCCCCCGTGTTCCGGGAGTGCGGGGCGGTGGCGCTGCTGAGCGGTGACGTGGCGACGGCGCTGCGGCTGATGCGCGTCGCGCGGGCCGGGGCGCTCACGCGCGGCGGAGCGGCCGTCCGGCCGAGCGGGGCGGAGTCACCCGCGGGCGAGGCAGGTACCTGGAGCGTGGCGGAGACCCGCCCGGAAGCGGCCCGGACGGGCACCGCCCCCCAGCCGGCCGACGGGCGCGCTTCCACGGAGCACGGCACGGCCGGCCACGGCCCCGCCGGACATGACCGGGTCGTCCACGGTCCCGTCGGACACGGCACGGTCGCCACGGTGGACGCCGTCTCCGTGGCGTGGGCGGAGCGGTTCGCGCGGGCTCTGGCGCCGTTGCGCACGGAGGGGACCACTGGAGAGCGGCACACGCGGGTGTCCGTGCCGTTGCCTCAGGCGGCTCGGCTCCTGGACGAGCTGGGCCTGGCCCGGGCCACCCCGGCGTCGCTGATGGCGCGCTGGGCCGACGCGGCCGATGACGCGCAGGCCCTCGGCGGGCGGGCGTGTGCGGTGCTGGGCGCCGGGCCGCGCGGGCCGGTCAGCGCGGACCTCGCCGCCGACGGCCCGCATCTGCTGATCGAGGGGCCGCCCGGCAGCGGGCGTACGGAGCTGCTGCGGGCGGTCGTCGCCTCGCTCGCCGCCGCCGAGCGGCCGGACCGGCTGGGCATCGTGCTGATCGACGGCCGGGACAGCGTCGGCGCGGGCGGCGGGCACGGCGAAGGGCTGCGGGTCTGCACCGACGTCCCGCACGTCACCACCCACCTCACCGCCAACGACCCGGTCCGCATGCGGGAGTTCGCCCAGTCGCTCAGCGCCGAGCTGAAGCGGCGCGCGGAGCTGCTCGGGCGTTCGGACTTCGCCGAGTGGCACACCGGCCGTGAGCTGTCGGGCCGGATGGTCGCGCAGCGTGCGGCGGGGGCCGGTATCGGTACCGGAGCCGGTATCGGCACCGGGACCGGTGAGGGTGCGGGGGATCTGGACACACCCCCCAGTTCCACGCTCCGGCTGCGGCCGGGTGCGGCCCGTCGGCAGGCCGCGGCCGTGCCGCCGTTGCCCCGGCTCGTCGTCGTGGTGGACGACCTGGACGCCCTGGTCTCGCCCCCGCTGGGCTCCCCGGGCCGGCCTGCGGCAGGCTCGGTGATACGCGCGCTGGAGGCGGTGGCGCGGGAGGGCGAGCGGCTCGGGGTGCATCTGGTGGCCGCCGCGGGGATCGGGGGCCGTACGGCGGAGTCGGAGCCGGCGCGACGGGCGACGCTGCGGGTGACGCTGGACGCGGTGACGGCGGGCCCGGACGAACCGGCACCGGGCCGCGGGCGGCTGGCCTGGGCGGACGGCAGAGTGGTGCCGTTCCAGGGCGGGCGCGTCACGGGGCGTATCCCGCGCACGGCGACGCTGCGGCCCACGGTCGTGCCGTTGGAGTGGCACCGCATGGGTGATCCCCCGGCCCGGCGTCAGGTCCGCGAGCTGGGCAACGGACCGACGGATCTGGCGTTGCTGGCCAGCGCGCTGGAGCGGGCGGCGCGGGAGGTCGCGGCGACCGAGGTGCCCTCGCTCTTGTAGTGCCGGTCCTGTAGCGCCGGTCTCGCAATGCCGGTCGTGTAATGCCACTGACGCAGATTCAGCCCCTCCGGTGATTGAGGACGAGGCCGTTGAGGCCGATAGCGGGGGTCTGGGGGCGGCAACCCCCAGGGACGTTCACCTCAGCGGCGTACCTGGTCACGAGGCGGTCACGATCCCCCGCTTGACAGCGGACGCGGTCTTGCCGCCCCCCATACCAAGGCGTAGACCAGATCGCACGGGACAGCGCTCGAACGTTCGACGAGGCACGAAGAACGGGGCAGTGATGCGCAGCACGAGCAGCAAGAACCGGACACGCAGGGGCGCCAGGGCCGCGGCAGCCGTACTCGCGGGCGCCCTCGCACTCTCGCTCACCGCATGCGGAGGCGATGACAACGACAGCGGCAACGAACAGAGCGGCACCGGCCAGGAGACCGGCAACACCGTCACCCTTCCCAAGCTGAACGGCGAATCCCTGGAGGTCGCCGCCGTCTGGACCGGTGCCGAACAGGCGAACTTCAAGAAGGTCCTCGCGGAGTTCGAGAAGCGCACGGGCGCCAAGGTGACCTTCGTGCCCGCCCAGGACCCGATCATCAACTTCCTCGGCTCGAAGGTCGCGGGCGGCCAGCCGCCGGACATCGCGATGCTTCCGCAGCCCGGCGCCATCAAGCAGGCCGTCGACAAGAAGTGGGCCAAGCCCCTCGGCGCCGACGTGATCAAGGAGCTCCAGGAGAACTACTCGCAGGGCTGGCAGGACATCGGCAAGGTCGACGACAAGCAGTACGGCGTCTACTACAAGGCCGCCAACAAGTCCCTGATCTGGTACAACGCGCAGGTCTTCGACAACGCGGGGGCCCGCGAGCCCAAGACCTGGGACGAGCTCCTCAGCACCGCCCAGACCGTCTACGACTCCGGTGTCACCCCGTTCTCCGTCGGTGGCGCGGAGGGCTGGACCCTCACCGACTGGTTCGAGAACGTCTATCTCTCCCAGGCCGGTCCCGAGAAGTACGACCAGCTGGCCAAGCACGAGATCAAGTGGACCGACCCGTCCGTGAAGGACGCGCTCACCACCCTCGCCCAGGTCTGGGGCAAGAAGGACTACATCGCGGGCGGCGCGACCGGTGCGCTGCAGACGGACTTCCCGGAGTCCGTCACGCAGACCTTCACCGGCGGCGACCAGCCGAAGGCCGGCATGGTCTACGAGGGCGACTTCGCGCAGGTCAACATCACGCAGGCCAAGGCGGAGGTCGGCACGGACGCGAAGGTGTTCCCGTTCCCGGCCGTCGGTGACACCGCACCCGTCGTCTCCGGCGGCGACGCGGCCGTCATCCTGCAGGACTCCAAGGCGGCGCAGGCCCTGGCCACCTGGCTCGCCTCCCCGGACGCGGCGACGATCCAGGCGAAGCTCGGCGGTTACCTCTCGCCGAACAAGAACGTGGCGAACTCGGCGTATCCGAACGAGGTCCAGCAGAAGATCGCCAAGGCGCTCATCGACTCCGGTGACGACTTCCGGTTCGACATGTCCGACCAGGCCCCGCAGGCCTTCGGCGGCACGCCCGGCAAGGGCGAGTGGAAGATCCTGCAGGACTTCCTGAAGAACCCGTCGGACATCGCGGGCACACAGCGCAAGCTCGAAGCCGACGCGGCCGCGGCGTACGGAAACTGACGTCATGGCGTCGGCGGAAGCGGCAGGGGTCCCTCCGACCCCTGCCGCACCCAAGTCGCGCAAGAGTGTGACCGGCACGCGCTGGACCATGGCGGCCCTGTTCCTGCTGCCCGCTCTCGTGCTGCTCGGCGCGCTCGTGGTCTACCCGATCGGGTACTCGGTCGTGCGCAGTTTCTACGACCAGTCCGGCGGCGGCTTCGCCGGACTCGACAACTACGAGGCTCTCTTCACCGACGACGGCATCCGCACCGCCCTCAAGAACAACGTCCTGTGGGTGGTGTTCGCCCCCACGATCGCCACCGCGCTCGGTCTGGTCTTCGCGGTGCTGACCGAGCGGGTGCGCTGGGGTACGGCGTTCAAGCTGGTCGTCTTCATGCCGATGGCGATCTCGATGCTGGCGGCGGGCATCATCTTCCGGCTCGTCTACGACCAGGACCCGGACAAGGGCGTCGCGAACGCGGTGTGGGTGGGTGTCCACGACACCTTCGCGCAGGCGTCCGCGTTCCCGAAGGCCCACCCGGGCCGGGAGTCGCCGCTCGAAGCGGCACCGGGCGGCGGTTTCATCACCAAGGCCACCGTCAGCGCCGGCACCCCGGTGACCCTGCCCCTGGTCGGCGTCGCCCCCGACCAGATGCCCGGCGGCGCCGAGAAGGCCGTGGCGGCGCAGGCGGAGCCGGGGAAGGTCACCGGCACCACCTGGCAGGACTTCACCCGCGGCAGGGGCGTCGGCACGCTCGGCGGCGTCGACGCGTCCGAGCTGGGCTATGCCGGGATGAAGATCGAGGCCGTCAAGGACGGCGAGGTCGTGGCGTCCACGACGGCGGCCGACGACGGCACGTTCACGCTGCCGGCCGCCGCCGACGGGGCACAGCTGCGGCTGCCGGCGGACAACTTCAAGGAGGCGTACAACGGGCTGGACTGGCTCGGCCCGTCCCTGGTCACACCGGCCATCATCGGGTCGTACATCTGGATGTGGGCGGGTTTCGCGATGGTGCTGATCGCGGCCGGGCTCGCGGGCATCCCGCGCGATCTGCTGGAGGCGGCCCGGGTCGACGGCGCCAACGAGTGGCAGGTGTTCCGCAGGGTCACGGTGCCGCTGCTGGCGCCCGTCCTCGCGGTCGTCACCGTCACCCTGATGATCAACGTCCTGAAGATCTTCGACCTGGTCTTCATCATCGCCCCGGGCTCCTCCCAGGACGACGCGAACGTGCTCGCCCTGGAGCTGTACCGCAAGGGCTTCTCCGAGGACCAGCCGGGCATCGCCAGCGCGATCGCGGTGTTCCTGCTGCTGCTCGTGATCCCGGTGATGTGGTTCAACATCCGTAGGCTCAGGCGGGAGGGGCGGCGATGAGTGCGAACGCCGGCGGGCTCACGAAGACGGCACCTCCGCCCCTGACGGTCGTCAAGGCCAAGCAGTCCCTCGGCGGCCGGCTCGTCTCCGGCGTCAGCGGCGGGCTGGTGCGGGTGTTCCTCATCGTCGTCGGCCTGTTCTGGCTGGTGCCGACGATCGGGCTGCTGCTGTCCTCCCTGCGCCCGCCGCAGGAACTGGCCGCGAGCGGCTGGTGGGAGGTGTTCAGCAAGCCTTCCCAACTCACCTTCGAGAGCTACGACAAGCTCCTGAGCAACCCGGACATCACCGACTCGATCCTCAACACCGTGCTGATCACGGTGCCGGCGACGGTCCTCGTCGTCGTCATCGGCTCGCTCGCGGGGTACGCGTTCGCGTGGATGGAGTTCCCGGGCCGCGACTGGTGGTTCCTGGGCGTGGTCGGCCTGCTGGTCGTGCCGGTGCAGGTGGCGCTGATCCCGATCGCCGAACTGTTCGGCAACATCGGCATCTTCGGCTCCCTGACCGGCGTGATCCTCTTCCACGTCGGCTTCGGGCTGCCGTTCGCCGTGTTCCTGCTGCGGAACTTCTTCGCGGAGATCCCGAGGGAGCTGCTGGAGGCGGCCCGCCTGGACGGTGCCGGTGAACTGCGCCTGTTCCTCCGCGTCGTGATGCCGCTCGGCGGGCCGGCGATCGCCGCGCTCGGCATCTTCCAGTTCCTGTGGGTGTGGAACGACATGCTGGTCGCGCTGATCTTCACCGACTCCGGCAGCCAGCCGATCACGGTCGCGCTGCAGACACAGGTACGGCAGTTCGGCAACAACATCGACGTCCTGGCGCCCGGCGCGTTCATCTCCATGGTGATCCCGCTGGTCGTGTTCTTCGCCTTCCAGCGGCAGTTCGTGTCCGGTGTGATGGCGGGCGCGGTCAAGTAGCCGCGCGGGCGTGGCGCTCCAGGGGGCGGGCCGGCACCGGTCCGCCCCCTGTCGTGGACGCTCCGTCCCTCGTATGCCGTACGCACCGTAACCAAGTCACTCCATTGGCCGTTCCCGGCAGGGCGACAGCCCCCACCGCCCAGGTCGACCCAGTGGATGTCCCTTGCCCAGGTTCAGTGTCATTGTCCCCGCGTACAACGTTCAGGCGTACCTGCACGAGTGCCTGGAATCGGTGCTCACACAGTCGTGTCCCGATCTCGAACTGATCGCCGTCGACGACTGCTCGCCGGACGCGTGCGGCGCGATCATCGACGAGTTCGCGGCCCGCGACACGCGTGTGCGCGCCGTGCACCTCACCGAGAACCAGGGGCTGGGGCCGGCCCGCAACGCCGGTGTCGCGCAGGCCACCGGCGACTACCTGATCTTCCTCGACAGCGACGACACGCTCACCCCGGACGCCCTGCGCGCGATCGCCGACCGGCTGAAGGAGACCGGCGAGCCGGACGTCCTGGTCTACGACTACGCGCGCACCTACTGGACCGGCGAGACTATCCGCAACCAGGCCGCCGCGCAGCTCACCGAGGAGGGCCCGGCGCCCTTCCGGCTGACGGACCGCCCGGGACTGCTGCGGATGCTGATGGTCGCCTGGAACAAGGCGTACCGGCGGGACTTCGTCGAGGAGGAGGGCTTCGCCTTCCCGTCCGGCTACTACGAGGACACGCCCTGGACGTACCCGGTCCTGATGGCGGCGGAGTCGATCGCGACCCTGGACCGGGTGTGCGTGCACTACCGGCAGCGGCGCCGGGGCGGCATCCTCGGCACGGTCAGCCCGCGGCACTTCGACATCTTCGAGCAGTACGACCGGGTCTTCGCGTACGTCGACCGCAACCCCGAACTCGCCCGCTGGCGCCCGCTGTTGTTCCGCCGGATGGTCGACCACCTGGTGGTGGTGTTCACCCGCCGCGACCGCCTCCCGCGCCGCAGCCGCGCCGAGTTCCTGCGCAGGGCCCGCACGTACTACCGCCGTTACCGCACCCCCGGCGCGCCCGTCCCGCCGCGCGCCCGTGTCCACCACACCCTGGTCCGCCTGGGCCTGCACCGCAC
Source organism: Streptomyces curacoi (assembly GCF_001513975.1). Lineage (GTDB taxonomy): Bacteria > Actinomycetota > Actinomycetes > Streptomycetales > Streptomycetaceae > Streptomyces > Streptomyces curacoi. The sequence goes on along the minus strand of NZ_KQ947995.1, from coordinate 54,067 downwards.
GTACGGCGCCCTGCGGCTGACGGCGGCCCTGGCCCGCCGTGCCGCCAAGCTGGCCGACCGCCTGCTGAAGGGCCTGCGTGTCACCGCCCTGCGCCTGCACTACCGCATCCAGCGGCGCCTCCCCCTGCGCGCCGACCGCGCCGTCTTCGCCGCCCACGGCACAGGCGGCCACGGCGGTGACCCGGGCGCCCTGGAGCAGGCGTTCCGCACGCACGTCCCGCACATCCGCACGGCCTGGGTCGCCGACGCCGAGCAGCACCACACCGTCCCCGCGGGCACCCGCCGGCTGCGCCCCGGCACGGCCGCCTACTGGACGGCCCTCGCCCGCTCCAAGTTCCTCGTCCACAACGCCGCCTTCGACCGCCGCCTGGTCAAGCGCCGCGGCCAGGTCCTGGTGCAGACCCGGCACGGCACCCCGCTCAAGCACATGGGCCTGGACCTGATCGAACGCCCGGCGGCCGCCGCGGGCATGGACTTCGACGCGCTCCTCGACGACGTCGACAAGTGGGACTACGTCCTGTCCGCCAACCGCCACTCCACGCTGACCTGGGAGCGCGTGTACCCCGGCGGCTACACCACCCTCGAATACGGCAGCCCGCGCGGTGACGTCTTCCAGCAGGCGACTTCGGCGGACGTGAGCCGGATCCGCAAGTCGCTCGGCATCCCCGAGGGCGCGGTCGTGCTCCTCTACGCGCCCACCCACCGCGACTACCGCCGCACCCAGCGCACCACCCTCGACCTGCACCGCGTGCTGAGCCGCCTGGGCCCCCGCTTCGTCGTCCTGGCCCGCGCCCACCGCCTGCACGGCGGCCCCCTCGCCCCGACCGCCGGCCAGGTCATCGACGTCACCGACCACCCGAGCGTGGAGTCGCTGTGCCTCGCCTCGGACGCCCTGGTCACCGACTACTCGTCGATCATGTTCGACTACGCCAACCTGGACCGGCCAATCGTGATCCACGCCGAGGACTGGGAGGCGTACGAGGCGGCCCGCGGCACCTACTTCGATCTGCGGTCCTTCCCGCCGGGCGCGGTGTCGCGCAGCGAGGACGAGCTGATCGACATCTTCGCCACCGGCCACTGGCGCGGCTCGCGCTCCGCCCAGCTGCGGTCGGCGTTCCGTGAGCGCTTCTGCCCGCACGACGACGGACGCGCCGCCGAGCGGGTCGTACGCCATGTGGTGCTGGGCGAGAGGAACCACCCGCCCGTCGTGCCGCTCGGCAAACGCCACCCCGTGCCGTCCCCGGCCGCTGGCCTCGCGCACTCCCCGCTCGCCACCGTGCCCCCACCCACGGGGCCCCTGACCGTCACCGACAGCCACTGAGCGCCGTTCTCACTGAAGAGGAGTCCGTATGCCCTCCAGCCCGTCACGGCCCACTCCGAGCCGGCCGTCCACCTGGCGTCCGGTCGGACGGCCCGGCCGATGTCGCGCCGGCTGAGGCCGGCCCCGCCTCCTGCAGAACATCGACAGAAAGAGCAGTATGCCCCGCTTCAGCATCATCGTCCCGTCCCATGGGGTCGCGGGCCGGCTCTCCCAGGCGCTGGACTCGGTCCTCGCCCAGTCGTTCGGCGACTTCGAGCTGATCCCGGTCTGCGACGCCCCCGACTCCCCGGCGGCGGACGTCGTCGCCGGGTACGCCGAGCGGGACTGCCGGGTGGCGCCGGTGAACTCGCCACCGACGGCCGGGCTGGCCGGGGCGCGCAATGCGGGGCTGCGTGCCGCGATCGGCGACTGGCTGCTGTTCCTGGACGGCGACGACGTGCTGGTGCCGGGCGCGCTGGCGGCGCTGGACGCACGGCTGGGCGAGACCGGTGACGTGGACGTCCTGTACTTCGAGCACGAGCGGACCCCGTGGTGGGTGGGCGAGCCGACCAACCCGGCCGCACTGCTGCTGGCGACGGCGCCGGACGGGGACTTCGCGCCGGAGCGGGCTCCGCAGTTGACGGGGGTGCAGCTGCCGGCGTGGAGCGCCACCTACCGGCGCGCCTTCCTCGCCGAAGGACGACTCGCCTTCCCCGACGGCCACTTCACCGACGTCGGGTTCGGCGGCCTGGTGGTGCTGGGCGCCGAGCGCGTCGCGGTGCTGCGCCGGGTCGTCGTACGGCATCTGCTGCGACGGCAGGGCAACCTGCTGGGGCTGCCGGGAGAGCACCACTTCGAGCTGCTGGACCAGGCCGAGCTGGTGCTGACGCGGGCGGCCGAGCGGGGGCTGTCCGAGGAGCGGTTCGGGCCGCTGTTCGAGCAGCTCTTCGCCGTCGTACTGAAGACGGCCGCGCATCCGCGGCGGCTGGGGCGCGGGCGGCGCGCCTTCTTCCGCCGGGCGAGCGGCCTCTACCGGCGGCACCGGCCCGCCGGGTTCCGGACCCCGGGCGGCAGCCTCGGCGTGCAGCACCGGCTGCTGGCGAGCGGGGCCTACGCGGCGTTCCGGGCGCTGCGCGGGGCCAACCAGGCGGCGGCACGGATGGCCTCGGCACTCCCGCGCCCGCGCGGACTGCGGACCCGGCTGCGCTACCGCTGGCAGCTGCGCCGCCCGCTGGATCAGAACCTCGCCGTGTACTGCGCGTACTGGGGCCGCGGTTACGTCTGCAACCCGGCCGCGATCCACGCCAAGGCGCGCGAACTCGCCCCGCACATCCGCTCGGTGTTCCTGGTCGAGCCGGACGCGGTGGACAGCATGCCGAAGGGCGTGGAGTACGCCGTCATCGGCAGCCGTGTGTACTGGGACGTGCTGGCCCGCGCCAAGTACCTGATCAACAACGCCAACTTCGCGGACGCCGTCGTCAAGCGCGAGGGCAGCGTGCATCTGTCGACCCAGCACGGCACCCCGCTGAAGAAGATGGGCGCCGACCAGGCGACGTATCCCGTGGTGGCGGCGGCGACCGGCAGCTTCGCCAGGCTGCTGGCGCGCGTGGACCGCTGGGACTACAACCTCAGCTCCAACCGTCACTCCACCCAGATGTGGGAGCGCGCGTTCCCCGCCGAGCACGAGACCCTGGAGTACGGCTATCCGCGCAACGACGTGTACTACACGGCGACCGCCGCCGACGTCGCCCGGGTCCGCCGCGAACTGGGCGTTCCCGAGGGCAAGAAGGCGCTGCTGTACGCGCCCACGCACCGCGACCACGCCACCGGCTTCGAGACCGGCCTCGATCTGCAGGCGCTGTGCGAGGAGATCGGCGACGAGTACGTCGTGCTGCTGCGCGCCCACTACTTCTACGACCAGGGCACCGCGCGCGGCTCCGGCCGGATCATCGACGTCACCGGACACCGCTGCGCCGAGGACGTGTGTCTGGCCGCCGACGCGCTGATCACCGACTACTCGTCCATCATGTTCGACTACGCCAACCTGGACCGGCCGATCGTCGTCTACGCGGACGACTGGGACGTCTACCGGGAGCTGAGGGGCGTCTACTTCGACCTGATGGAGAACGCGCCGGGCCGGGTGGTGCGCACCCCGCAGGAGCTGGCGGCCGTCATCCGCGACGGCTCGTACGCGGACGAGGAGGCCAGGGCCCTGCGCGCCGCGTTCCGGGAGCGCTTCTGCCAGTTCGACGACGGGCGCGCGGCCGAGCGCGTCGTACGCCGGGTGCTGCTGGGCGAGCCGCCCGAGGCGGCCGAGCCGGTGATCCCACTCGCCGAGCGCATCCCCGCCCCCGCCGCGACGACCCTCGTGAGGAACTGACGTGCCCCGCTTCAGCATCATCGTCCCCGTCTTCAAGGTGCAGGGCTACCTGCGGGAGTGCCTCGACTCGGTGCTCGGGCAGTCGCACACCGACTTCGAGGTGATCGCCGTCGACGACCGCTCCCCCGACGGCTGCCCCGCCATCCTGGACGAGTACGCCGAACGCGACGCACGCGTGCGGGTGCTGCACCTGCCGGAGAACGTCGGTCTCGGCCGGGCCCGCAACGCGGGGCTGGAGCAGGCGAGCGGTGACTACGTCCTCTTCCTCGACAGCGACGACCACTACACGCCGGGCCTGCTGACCGCCGTCGCCGCGCATCTGGAGGCGACCGGCGACCCGGACATCCTGGTCTTCGACCATGTGCGCACCCACTGGTGGGGGCGCGGCGGCCCCAGTACGTCGGCGGATCTGCTGGCCGCGGCGGGCACCGGCACCTTCAACGTCCGTGAGAGCCCGGAGTACCTGCATCTGTTCCTGGTCGCGTGGAACAAGGCGTACCGGCGTGACTTCTTCCTGAAGCACGAGCTGCGCTACGCCCCGGGCCTGTACGAGGACGCGCCCGTCACCTACCGCTCGATGGTCCTCGCCGACCGCATCGCCTGTCTGGAGCGGATCGGGGTCGAGTACCGGCAGCGCCGGCAGGGCGCGATCACCAAGACGCCGGGGCGGCGGCACTTCGACATCTTCCCGCAGTACGAGGGCCTGTTCGCGTTCCTGGAAGAGCGCCCGGAACTGGCGTGGGCGCGCCCGCTGCTGTTCGAGCGGGCGTTGGACCACATGCTGTTCGTGCTCGCCCGTGAGGACCGGGTGACGCCGAAGGACCGACCGGACTTCTACCGCGAGATCCGCTCCTTCCACGCCCGTCACCTCCCCGAGGGCTTCATCCCGCCGGACGGCTGGCGCGGCCGGGAGATGCGGCTGCTGGCGACGGCGCCCTACGCGTCGTACGCCATGGCGCGCGGCCTGCGGGATCTGCGCCGGGCGGCGGGCAGCGGCAAGCGGCGCGTGACGCGGGCGGCGTCGGAGCGGGCCCAGCGGGCCTGGTACGCGGCCCGGTCGAAGCTGCCGCGCGATCCGCATCTGGCCGTCTACTCGGCGTTCTCGCATCGCGGGGTGCTGGGCGATCCGGCGGCGATCCACGCCAAGGCCCGCGAGATCGCCCCGCACCTCAAGGGCGTGTGGGTGGTCCGGGAGGACGCGGTGGACGCGCTGCCGCCCGGCATCGACTTCGTGACGCCGGGCTCGCGGCGCTACCACGAGGTGATGGCGCGGGCCACGTACTGGGTGAACAACGTCAACTGGCCCGGCACCCTGGCCAAACGCCCCGGGAGCGTCCACATCCACACCCACCAGGGCACCCCGCTGAAGTACATGGCGGCGGACCTGCTGACCAAGCCCGGCGCCCGGCACGGCTTCGACGTGCCGAAGATGCTGTGGCGGGCGGACCGCTGGGACTACAGCCTGGTCGCCAACCGGCATTCGGAGCTGGTGTGGGAGCGGGCGTATCCCTGTCACTTCACCTCGCTCAGGACCGGGAGCCCGCGCAACGACGTGCTGGTCAACGCGGGCCCGGAGGCCGGTGAGGCCGTCCGTGCGCGGCTCGGCGTGCCCGAAGGGCACACCGTCGTGCTGTACGCGCCGACCCGGCGTGAGTACCGCCGGGGCGGCCATGTCGACCGGTTCGATCTCGCCCGGTTCGCCGCGGACCTCGGCCCGGGCCACACGCTGGTCGTGCGCCTGCACCCGTCGCTGGCGCACGGCACCGCTCGCGGGATGGGGCTGGCCGATCTGCACCGGCGGGGCGTGGTGATCGACGCGACGGACGAGCCGCATGTCGAGGACGTGCTGCTCGCCTCCGACGTCCTGGTCACCGACTACTCCGCCCTGATGTTCGACTACGCCAACCTGGACCGCCCGATCGTGGTCCACGCCGACGACTGGGGGGCGTACGCGGCGAGCCGGGGCGCCTATTTCGACATCACGGCCGACGCGCCGGGCCATGTGTCGCGTTCCTACCGGGAGTTGGCGTGGCTGTTCGCGTCCGGTACCTGGCGGGACGGGGAGTCGGCGCGGTTGCGGGAGGGATTCCGGGAGCGGTTCTGCGAGTTCGACGACGGGCGGGCCGCGGAGCGGGTGGTGCGGATGCTGATGCTGGGCGAGTCGATGCCGGAGGAGACCGGCGCGCCGGGGGCGGTGCCCGCTCCGGCCGGCGAGAGGTCGTTCACGGACGCCCGCTGAAGAGTTTTCGTGCGGGGCGTTCCCCTGATGATGGGATCACTCGATGAGGTGATGTGAGGAACATCCGTTGACCCCACCGGGAACATACGGCAAATGCCTCAAACCCCCGCAACCTCCATGTTCGGAGCCGCGGGCGCCGATGTCGGTGCCCTCGTCCGGAGGACCGTGCGCGGCGCGAGTGCCCTGCGCGGCGGCCGCGGCCCGCGTCCGACGCCGTATCAGGTCTTCGGTTTTCTGTTCTGGCTGGTGATGTCACTGGCGTACTGGCGCGTACCGCTGTGCTGCGACGCGGGCCAGCACGCGGCCGTCGTGGAACGCCTGAAGGCGGACCTGCTCCACCCGCGCCACCCGATGGCCGACCTGCCGGGCGCGGGCAGCCCCTACTACTCGCCGTACGCGGTCGCCCAGGGGGTGTTCGCCCGGCTGACCGGGCTGGGCGGCTGGGAGGTGGTGCGGCTGGCGGGTCCGCTGAACCTGCTGGTGCTGCTCACCGGCATCGGCCGCTTGGTGCGGGTGCTGACACCGAGGCCGTGGGCGCCGGTGCTCGCGGTGGGCGCGATGACACTGCTGTGGGGGACCGAGCGGGTCTGGTGGAGCGGGTTCCTCAGCCTGATGTCGATGACGGGGAATCTCGGCTACCCGTCGGCGTTCGCCATCGGACTCACCTTCTGGGCCTGGGCGTTGACGGGGGCGCAGGCCCGGGGGGAAGGGCCGGTCCGGTACGTCGGGCCGAGCGGGCTGCCGGGGTTCGCCGGGTACGCGGGGCTCGGCGTGTTGTACGGGCTGATCCTGCTGATCCATCCGATCACCGCGGCCGCGGCGGTGCTGGGCGCGGTGGCGTTCGCGGCCGGGTGGCAGCGGGGGACGGGGGTGCCCGCTGTCCGAGCGAAGCCGAGAACCCGGGGGAGGGCCGCCGTGCTCGTGCGGTGGGGGGTGACGGCGGGTACGGCGGTGCTGGTCGCCGAGTCCTGGCCGTACTTCGACGTGTTCGCGCTGGCCGGGGACAGCAGCGTGGACGCGATGCACCGACGGCTGTACGAGCACCTCGGCGGGCAGTTCTGGCTGGCGCTGCTGGGGCTGCCGGCACTGTGGCGGCGGTGGCGCAGGGGTTCCCGGCGGGATCCGCTGGTGCTGCTGTTCGTCCTCGACTGCCTGCTCGTGGCGTACGGCTGGGTCAGCGGCCACTACACCTACGGCAGGATCCTGGGGCTCACCCTGGTGCCCCCGCAGTTCGCGCTCGCGGTGGAGCTGGCGGCGCCCCGGCCGTGGGGCAGGGCGCGCAGGGCGCTGGGCGGGGCGGCGGCCGCCGGGGCCTGTGTCGGGTTCCTCACCGTGCAGGGCGGGGCGGTCGTGCCGCGCGCGCTGGATCCGGTGGGGCTGGAACAGCCGTCGCGCTGGCCGTCGTACGCGTGGGTGGCACGGCACGTCGGCAAGGGCGAGGTGGTGATCTCCGACGGGCACTTCGCGCCGCGCTCCATCCCCGGGTACGGGCTGAACCTCGCCGCGCCGACCTGGCCCGACCCCGCCCTGGACGAGCGGGAACGGGAACGCCGGCTCGCCGATGTCCGCGCCTACCTCTCCCCCGCGTCGACCCGGGCCGAGCGCACGGCCATCGCCCGGCGCCACCACGCGCGCTGGCTGCTGCTGACGCGGTGGAAGCGGGTGCCGGAGGAGGCGGTGGTGGTGGCGTGGAGTCGGCGGACGGGGGAGGTGTTGGCGCGGATCGGGTGAGGAGCGCGGTCGCTGTCGCTCCGCGGCTGCGGCGGTGCTGGGTGCCGAGTGCCAGGTGCGGGGTGCTGTTACTCGATGACGAGGTCGACGTCGATGTTGCCGCGCGTGGCGTTGGAGTAGGGGCAGACCTGGTGGGCCTGCTCGACCAGCTTGCGGCCGGTCGCCTCGTCCAGGGTGTCGGGGAGCTCGACGCGCAGCGTCACCTGCAGAGCGAAGCCCTCGCCCTGCTTGCCTATGCCGACCTCGGCGGTGACGGCGGCGTCGCTGACGTCGACCTTGGCCTGACGGCCGACGAGGCCGAGGGCACTGCCGAAGCAGGCGGCGTACCCGGCGGCGAACAGCTGCTCCGGGTTGGTGCCCTGGCCGTTGCCGCCCAGCTCCACCGGCATGGCCAGCGCGAGGTCGATCTTGCCGTCGTTGGTGACGGCGCGGCCCTCGCGGCCGTGGGTGGCGGTGGCGACAGCGGTGTAGAGCGCGTCCATGGAAAACCATCCCTCTCAAGTCACGTTCCGGCGGTCCGGTCGGTGGCCGCCGTACGACGACAAGTAGAGCACACAATTCAGTTGTGCACAACTAAATGACGGACGCGCGAGCTACCCTGGAGGCATGACGACCACGCCCACGGCCGACTGGCTCCGCCTCGACCAGCAGATCTGCTTCTCCCTGAACGCCGCCTCGCGCGCCTTCGGCGGCGTCTACCGCGTGGTCCTGAAGGACCTGGGGCTCACCTATCCGCAGTACCTGGTGATGCTGGTGCTGTGGGAGCGCGGCGACCTGCCCGTGAAGAAGCTGGGCGAACACCTGCGCCTCGACTCCGGAACGCTGTCACCGCTGCTCAAGCGGCTGGAGGCGGCGGGCCTGGTGCGCCGGGAGCGCAGCGCGCGCGACGAGCGCTCGGTGGAGGTGCGGCTGACCGGGGAGGGCGCGGCGCTGCGCGAGCGGGCACTGGAGGTGCCGCGCCGGATCGCCGCGGCGACGGGGTTCGACGTGGACGAGATCCGCGAGCTGCGGGCGCGGCTGGATCAGCTCACCGCGGCGCTGGACGCGGCGGCACTGGAGGAGATGCCGGGGCAGGGCGTGCAGTAGCCCCCTCCCCCCCTCGGCTCCTGTTTGCGGGCCCACCGCACGCCCTGTTTCGTCTTATTAACCGACACTTACTGTCTACTGACGGCGTATTACCTCAGATATGGCATTCACCCGGCTTACGATCCGCCGTGATGAATCGCCCGCGCCTCACCCGCCCCGCCGTCCCGGCCCTGGCCGCCGCCTGGCTGCTCAGCCGCGCCCTGATGCTGTGGCTGCTCGCCCACAGCTCCCTGCCCCTGCTGGGCGGCGGCGCGGTCTCCCGTGAGGTGTGGGGCCTGTACGGCCGCTGGTACGAGGTCCTCTCCCACGGCACCTTCCCGGCGCACGACCCGCTGTGGCAGTACCCGCCCGGCGCCGGCCCGGTGCTGCTGTCCCCCGCGCTGCTGCCCGGCCTGACGTACCTCCAGGCGTTCGCCGTCCTCACCCTCCTCGCGGACGCGGCGATCACCCTCGCGCTGACCCGCGCGGGCACCCGCCCCGGCCGCACTCTGCGCGGCGCGGCGCTGTGGACGGGCGGCCTCCCGCTCCTCCTGCACATCCCGTTCGCCCGCTACGACGTGCAGGCCACGGCCTTCGCCGTCATCGCCCTGTTGACGTTGCAGCGCTCCACGCGCGCGTGCGGTGCGCTCGCGGCGCTGGGCGCCCTGGTGAAGGTGTGGCCCGCGCTGGTACTCGTCGGGACCCGGAAGGGACGCCCGTCGCGCTCGGCCTGGGCGTGGGGCGGCGGCGTCGGGGCGGCGGCCCTGGTGCTGCTCACGGCCTCGTTCGACCACCCCTTCGCCTTCCTGCCACAGCAGGGCGGCCGAGGCGTCCAGATCGAGTCCCTCGGCGGCACGGTGCTCGGCCTCGCGTCCCATGCCGGGTGGCCGGGCAGGGTGCGCTATCAGTACGGCGCGATGGAGTTCACCGGCCCGTACGTCTCCACCGTGGCACACGTGTCCCTCGCGCTCACGGCGCTCGCCTTCGCCGCGCTGCTGCTGTGGCGGTTCCGGTCGGCGGCCGGGCGCTGGACGGAGGCGACCCCGTACGACGCCGCGCTGACCGCCGTGCTGCTCTTCACCGTCACGAGCAGGGTGATCAGCCCGCAGTACATGATCTGGCTGCTGGGCCTGGCCGCCGTGTGCCTGACCTCCCGGCAGACCACCCAACGCCCGGTAGCCGCCTTGATCGTCCTGGCCACCGCGGTGAGCGCCGTCGTCTTCCCCGCCCTGTACCGCCAGGTCGAGACCAGCACCTGGGCCGGCTGCGCGCTGATGGTCCTGCGCAACGGGCTGCTGGTCGCGGCCGCCACCCTCGCCTTCAGGCGCCTGTGGCGCTCGACCGGCCCCTCCGTCCCCCGCCCGTCCACCCTCGAAAAGCCGCTGCCCGCGAGTGAACCGGACCTCGGCTCCCGCCGTCTTCCGGAACGGGCCGCGAGCCCCTCTTGACGGGCGATGACCCACCATTCCTACGATTCCGGAACGTGGCCCCATGCAGCCTCACGCCCCGCGCTCCGCGCGCGACCCGCAGGTCGGCGTCATCGTGATCGGCTACAACGACGCCGCGCATGTGACGACCGCCGTCCGCTCGGCGCTGGCGCAGGGCCCCGCCGTCCGGGAGGTCGTCGCCGTGGACGACTGCTCGACGGACGACAGCGTGGCGCTCCTCACCCGCCTCGCCGCGACCGACCCGCGCGTGAAGGTCGTCCGGCGCCGGGTCAACAGCGGCGGCTGCGGCAGCCCGCGCAACACCGGGCTCGACCGGGTGACGGCGCCGTACGTGATGTTCCTGGACAGCGACGACGTCCTCCCGCCCGGCGCGGTGGACTCGCTGCTCGCGGCGGCGACGGGGGCGGGCGCGGAGGTGGCGGGCGGGCTGTGTGTGCGGCGGGAGCTGCCCGAGGGGCGCGAAGTGCCCTGGCAGGCGTCGCTCTACGCCGCGCACGCCGTGGTCGAGCGCCCCGCACAGCGCCCGCGCCTGGTCCACGACACGCTCTGCGTCAACAAGCTCTACCGCACGGACTTCCTGCGCGAGCACGGCATCCGCTTCCCCGAAGGCCGCTTCCCCTACGAGGACTTCGTCTTCACCGCGCGCGTGCTCGCCGCCGGGCCGCGCATCGCCCTCGTCCCGGACCGGGTGTACGTCTGGCACGTGCGCCGCAGCGCCCACCGGCTGTCCATCTCCCTGGACCGCGCCGACATCGGCAACTGGCGGGCGCGTACGGAGGCGGGCCGGGTGGCCCACGAGATCCTCCTCGGCGCCGGGCAGAAGGAGCTGGCGCGGGCGGCACGCGCCAAGTTCCTCGACCACGAACTGCGGATGTACACGCGCGAGCTGGGGTTGCACGACTCGCACTACCAGCGCGCGTGGTGGGCGCACACGCGGGCGTATCTCGCGGAGTACGACGCCTCCGACTGGGCCCACAACCCCACCGCGCCCGGCCGCCTCATCGGCCGCGTCATCCTGGCCTCCCCCGAGCCGCGCGACCTGCCCCGCCTCAGAGACCTCGCCTCCCGCCCCGCACGCCTCCTCCCGCCCTACGCCCACGCCCCCGACGGCACTCCCGTCTGGTCGGCCGACCTCCCCCAGCTCACCCTGGAGCCGCTGCTGACCCGCCCGGTCCGCCTCCTCCCCCTCGCCGTGGACGCGGAACTGCGCCCACGCGCGCGTGCAGCCCTGCTCCGGCTACGTCTGCACGAGCTGTACGGCAGGGTCGCGCAGGCGGGGCCCGAGGCGCTGGAGGTGGAGTGGCGGTGCCGGGAGACGGGGCGCGTGGCGGGGGCGGGGGCGGGGGCGGGGGCGGGTACGACGGTGGGGCTCACGGGGGCGGGTACGACGGTGGGGCTCACGGCTGCGGGGGGCGGCGTGTGGACGGCCGAGGTCGCGGTCGGGTGGGCCGCGTTCGGCGGGTCCGGGGAGGGGCTCGACGGGTCCGGGGAGGGGCTCGGCGGGTCCGGGGAGAGCTTCGGCGGGTCCGGGCAGGAGCTCGGCGGGTCCGGGCGGGGCAGGTCCGGGAAGGGTACGTGGGATTTACGGCTGCGCGTGCGCTTCCGAGGAGGCGCGTATCGCGAGGTCACGGCGCACGCCCTCACGGGCCCCGGCCTGCTGCGCCGTCGCGCCGTGGTCAGCGCCCGTCACGCCGTCATACTCGTACAGCCGTACGCCACGCACTCGGGAGCGCTGGCACTGCACGTAGCACCCGGTTTACGTGGAGTCACGTCAGTGGTCCGTGGCAGACTCCGCCGCCTGCTTCACTGATACGGAGATCCGCAGCACGGGCACCGGGATCCGGGATCCGCACCGCACCACGACAGTCCACGGACGAGGGGACGGCCGCACATGACCTGGCTGATCACCGGCGGCGCCGGTTACATCGGAGCGCACGTCGTACGGGCGATGACCGAGGCGGGCGAGCGCGCCGTGGTGTACGACGACCTGTCCACCGGCATCGCCGACCGCGTGCCCGACAGCGTCCCGCTGGTCGTCGGCTCGACCCTGGACGGCGCGCGCATCGCTCGCGCCATCGCGGCCCACCGCATCACCGGTGTCGTCCACCTCGCGGCGAAGAAGCAGGTCGGCGAGTCGGTCGACCTTCCCCTGCACTACTACCGGGAGAACGTCGAGGGCCTGCGCATCCTCCTGGAAGCCGCGACGGCGGCCGATGTGCGGTCCTTCGTCTTCTCCTCGTCGGCGGCGGTGTACGGCATGCCCGATGTGGACCTGGTGACGGAGGAGACGCCCTGCGCGCCGATGTCGCCGTACGGCGAGACGAAGCTCGCGGGCGAGTGGCTGGTCCGGGCGACGGGCCGCGCCACCGGCATCGCCACGGCATCGCTGCGCTACTTCAACGTGGCCGGCGCGGCCACCCCGAAGCTCGCCGACATCGGCGTCTTCAACCTCATCCCCATGGTCTTCGAGAAGCTGACGGAGAACGCGCCCCCGCGCATCTTCGGCGACGACTACCCGACCCCCGACGGCACCTGCATCCGCGACTACATCCACGTGGTCGACCTGGCGGAGGCCCATGTGGCCACGGCCCGCGCCCTCCACTCCTCCCCCGGCCTGGACCTCACCCTCAACATCGGCCGCGGGGAGGGCGTTTCGGTCCGCGAGATGATCGACCTCATCAACGCCGTCACCGGCTACGACAGCCCCCCGACCGTCACGCCCCGCCGCCCCGGCGACCCGGCCCGCGTCGTCGCCTCCGCCGACCGCATCGCCACCGAACTGGGCTGGAAGGCCAGGCACGACGTACAGGACATGATCACCTCGGCGTGGGAGGGGTGGGTGCGGCTGCATCCGGGGGCGGCGCGGGACTGAGCCACCGCTGCCGGAGCCGATCAGGGGCAGGAACCGATCAGGAGGCCGAAGCCGACGACTGCTTCAGGCCGCGTGGAGACTCGGCGAACGCCATCTCCGCGTCGACCTCGTAGCAGACGTTGATGCTCGAGTCCCCGAGAGTTGTGTCGACGAAGCGCTGGACGTCCTCGACGGATTCCGTCTCCCAGAGGCACGTCGCGGCGGACCCTTCGACATGGGGGTAGAACTGCAGCACCCGGGTGCCCTCGGGCGCCCCGGTTCCGTCGATAAGGGCCTGGCCGCGGGGGAACGCTGCCTCCGGCTTCAAGAACTTGTGCTGGACCACGACGTACACGGGGTCCTCCTCGTTCGCTGTCATGTCGTTCGACGATGCGACGCCGGGCGTGCGGAGGGGACGCCGCGTCGCGCAGGTTCACCCATTCCCTTTCGCTCATTCCATTGTGGGCTCGGATCGCCGTAAAGGGCTCACTGACCGGGAGGCAGTTTCGCGGTGACGGAGCGAGCGACGCGGACCACCTTGTCGTCCGACACAGGGGTCGGCTTTGTCGAGGTGTCCGCCGAGGTCGCGAAGGTCATCACCCAGGTTCGGGCTCCCGCGTCCCACACGACGAAGGTGATGTGCTGCCGCGCCTGGACCTGACGGCTGGTTTCCCGGAAGCCCCGCCGGCCCAGGTCGCTCACTGGCTCGACCCGCACGTCGCGCATCCCGGCCGGGGCCGGGTTCGCCCTCAGGTCGTGGGCGGCGGCCAGTTCGGTGTCGTAGGTGCGGGAGGCCGGGGAGAGGGACAGCGTCGCCCCTCCGTCGGCGGCGGTGTAACCGCAGACGTCCGGGGCTTCTCCCTTGTCGGGGCTGACCCGGGCCGTGGGTCGAGCGTCGGCGATGAGCTGCTTGGCGACGTCCACGGTCAGGATCGTGCACAGCTCGGACGGCGGCAGCGTCTTCACCGAACCGGCGGCGCCGCTGCCGGTGCCGGTGCCAGCGCCGGTGACGGGAGGGGACGTGCGGTCGGCAACCGACGGTGTGGACTGGGTTGATGTGCCGCAGGCGGTCAGCAGACCGAATGCGATCACCGTGATCGAACCGGCGGCGGCACGGGAGAAACGACGCACCATCATGCGATAGGTCCTGTTGGTCGGGTGAACTCGGGAAGTGTTCGAGCCGAGAGGCACCCCGCCGGTCGGCGGGGTGCCTCAGCGGACCGGTCACGACCGAACGCGGTCATGACCCGGAAGGGTCACTACCAGACGTGGTACGTCCCGTAGTCGCTCACGCGCAGATTGGTCGTCCAGCTGCCCCAACGCTCGTTGGGGGACCAGGTGTACCGGTAGGCGTTGCCGTTCGGCCTGGTCGGGCTCGGCAGGCAGGACTTCCCGGTCGAGTGGTAGATGCCGACGTAGACACCCTTCGTCCAGCGGCGCTCCACGACCTGGATCGGCTGGGCGAACTGCCCAGGCTTCAGGTTGGCCGTGTAGGTGAACGAGGTGGTGGTGGAGCCGTTGCGCCCGTACGAGGGTGTGAGGCCGGCGAGCTCGCTCAACGCCTTGCTCAGGCCGCTCGGGACCTTGACGTTGAGGCCGACCGACCACTGCCAGCCCGTCGTCTTCGACTGCTGCCAGGCGTAGGAGCAGCTGGGCACGTTCCAGGGGCACTGGAACTTGGGGCCCCGCCAGACCCAGTCCTGCCAGGTCTTGGACGCCTGCTGCACGCTCACCGACCGTGTCTTGTCGGGAGTCGACCAGTTGCCGGCGATATCGCTCTGGGAACCGTCCGCGTTCTGCAGGCACACCGTGCTGGCCGCCGAAGCGGAGCCGGGAGACGCGAGCACCACCAACGGGGCCAGCGCCAACGTCAGCAGCCCCACCCACCTGCTCCGTGTCGGACTCTTCTTCCTCTTCTTCCGTAGGGCCACGAGGCCCTCACTACGGCGCGCGCCGCCGTTGATCTTCACCCTGGTCTCCTCTGCGTTTCGGCATCGTGCGCCGG
Source organism: Streptomyces curacoi (assembly GCF_001513975.1). Lineage (GTDB taxonomy): Bacteria > Actinomycetota > Actinomycetes > Streptomycetales > Streptomycetaceae > Streptomyces > Streptomyces curacoi. Next base: position 39,048 of record NZ_KQ947995.1, on the reverse strand, counting down.
AAGCGTGCGCCCGGCGTCCGAGCACCGAGACTGACCACCAGGGAGTTGTTTGCACACCCGTCCCATCAGGCCGATCAATTACCCGGCCGGATCTGCGGGATCGTTCTCCGGCGCGTCACCTTGCCGTCGCACACCTGTCACCGTGGGTGGACCAGCCTCTCGGCGGCGCGACGGCCGGTGCCACGCGGCCTACTGCCTACGGCTCGCTTACAGAGCCTTGAGCGCATGGGCGGTGGCGCGGGCCAGGGCGTCGAGATAGCCCTTGGGCAGCTTGGGGCTGCGGATCACCACAGAGCGCCAGTACAGGGGACCCGAGATCAGGTCGAGGGCCAGCTCCTCGTCGATGCCCGGACGCACCTCGCCGCGCTTCTCCGCGGCCATCACGATCCCGCTGGCAACACTCGCCTGCCCCTCCCGCAACGCCTTCTGCAGCGCCTCGGCGATCTCAGGGCTGCGGGCCGCCTCGGCCTGGAGGTCCGGCAGGATCTGCGAGGCCAGGGGGTGACGCAGGGCGCGCGCGGTCACCTCGTACAGCAGCCGCAGGTCCCCCTCCAGGGAGCCGGCGTCCGGCACGGGCAGCCCCATGACGGCGACCGCCGACACCACGTCGAGCACCAGGTGCAGCTTGGAGCGCCAGCGGCGGTACACGGCGGTCTTGCCGACGCCCGCGCGGCGCGCGATGCCCTCTATCGACATCCGCGCGTAGCCGACGGCCGCCAGCTCCTCGAAGACGGCCGCGCGAATGGCTTCCGTCACGTCCTCCCGAAGTACCGCCGCCCCGGCGGGAGCCCGGCGGCGCGCACCTCTCTGGGGCTGGTCGGCGTTCGTCGTCATGTGGACCAGCATAGGGCGTTACGACGATACGGGCCCGTCGCTACGTCGGGCTCGTCGCTACGTCGGGCACCTCGCTCCGTCGGGCACCTCGCTACGTCAGGCACCTCGCTACGGCGAGCGCCGTCCACGTCACGACGAAACGGTTACGTCCTCATGCCGGCCACCGCGCCCGCCGACTGTCGCCAACGTCACGACGAAACGGTTGCGTTCCGACGCCCCCTCGACCTACGCTCACGTTGCGACGATACGGTCCCGTCCCGACGTAAGAAGACGTGAAGAGTCACGTAAGGAAACGCCGGGCGACAGACACAACCAGCCGCACGCGCACCCACCGCACGCGCACCCCCCACGCGCACCACCCCACGAGCGAAAGCAGCGGATGTGACCCAGGCCCTCCACACACCGCCCCCGACGATCTCGGCACCCCCGGCACCCCCGGCCCCACCCGAAGCCGACCTCGCGGCCCTCGCCGCCCGGCACGGCCTCTCGGTCAGCGGTGCCCGCCCCTCCCTGCCGGAGTACATCCGCCAGCTGTGGGCCCGCCGCCACTTCATCGGCGCCTTCGCCACCGCCAAGCTCACCGCGCAGTACAGCCAGGCGAAGCTGGGCCAGGTGTGGCAGGTGCTGACGCCGTTGCTGAACGCGGCGGTGTACTACTTCATCTTCGGCAAACTGATGGGCACCAGCCGCGGCATACCGGACTTCATCCCGTTCCTGGTGACGGGGGTGTTCGTCTGGACGTTCACGCAGAGCTCGATCATGGCGGGGACCCGCGCGATCTCCGGCAACCTGGGCCTGGTGCGGGCCCTGCACTTCCCGCGTGCCGCGCTGCCGATCTCCTTCGCGCTGCAGCAGTTCCAGCAGCTGATGTTCTCGATGGCGGCCCTGGTGGTCATCCTGCTCTGCTTCGGCACACCCGTCGCCGCCTCCTGGGTGCTGGCGGTCCCGGCGTTGGTGCTGCAGTCCGTCTTCAACACCGGCATCGCGATGATCATGGCCCGGATGGGCGCGAAGACCCCGGACATCGCCCAGCTGATGCCGTTCGTGCTGCGGACCTGGATGTACGCGTCGGGCGTGATGTTCAGCATCAGCCACATGATGAGCAAGCACACGGACTGGCCGTCCTGGGTGACCTCGGCCCTGCAGGCCAACCCCGCCGCCGTGTACATCGACCTGATGCGCTTCGCACTGATCGACAGCTTCCACGCGAGCCAGCTCCCGCCGCACGTGTGGGCGATCGCGACGGGCTGGGCGCTGCTCGCCGGAGTCGGCGGCTTCATCTACTTCTGGAAGGCTGAGGAGACGTACGGCCGTGGCTGAGAACACGAACCCGCAGCAGCACCCCACCCACAAGGCCCCCACCGACCGGATCCCCACCGACCGGATCCCCACCGTCATCGCCGACGACGTCGACATCGTCTACCGCGTCAACGGCACGGGCGCCGGCCGCGGCTCCGCCACCGCCGCCCTCAACCGCATACTCCGCCGCAAGCAGACCGAGAAGGCGGCGGGCGTGCGCAAGGTGCACGCGGTCAAGAAGGTCTCCTTCGTCGCCTACCGCGGCGAGGCCATCGGCCTCATCGGCACCAACGGCTCCGGCAAGTCGACCCTGCTCAAGGCGGTCGCCGGCCTTCTCCCGGTGGAGAACGGCCGTATCTACACCGACGGCCAGCCCTCCCTCCTCGGCGTGAACGCGGCCCTGATGAACGACCTCACCGGCGAGCGCAACGTCCACCTCGGCGGCCTCGCCATGGGCATGTCCCGCGAGCAGATCAAGGAGCGCTACCAGGAGATCGTCGACTTCTCCGGCATCAACGAGAAGGGCGACTTCATCACCCTGCCCATGCGCACCTACTCCTCCGGCATGGCGGCCCGCCTGCGCTTCTCCATCGCCGCCGCCAAGGACCACGACGTCCTGCTCATCGACGAGGCCCTGGCCACCGGCGACCGCTCCTTCCAGAAACGTTCCGAGGCCCGCATCCGCGAGCTGCGCAAGCACGCGGGCACGGTGTTCCTGGTGAGCCACAACAACAAGTCGATCCGCGACACCTGCGACCGCGTCCTGTGGCTGGAGCGCGGCGAGCTGCGCATGGACGGGCCGACGGACGAGGTCCTGAAGGAGTACGAGGCCTTCACGGGCGACAAGAACGACAGGAGCGACAAGGCAGCCAAGCCGAAACCGAAGCCCGTCCCTCTCCCCTCATGACCCGCCCTCTCTTCCCTCGTTACCCACCCCTCTCCCCTCGTCAGGCGCACCTGTTCCCTCGGGCAGCGCAACAGCAGACCACCCTTTCGCCCTATTAGTGTCACTATGACCGAACAGGGTGCGCCCGGCGCAACGGAGTAGGTGCGCGATGGAGCAGGTGAAGGAGTCCCCCGCGATGCCCGTCCCCGCGATGCCCACCCCCGCCACGCCACAGCTCAGCGTCGTCGTCCACGGACCCAACACCCAGGACCGCCTCACCGCACTCCTCGCCTCCCTGTCCGCGCACCCGCACCCCGAGGTCGAGGTGATCGTGGCCGCCGTCGGCGCCTGGGCGCAGGAGACGGCCCGGGCCCACGCCCCCGAGATGCCGGTGCTGCCCCTGCCGGACGGGACGGACGACGCCACGGCCCGGTCGGCGGGGGCGGCCCGGGCCTCGGGCCGCTGGCTGCACTTCGTGCACGCCAAGGACGGTCTGCCCGCCGGCGCCCCGCGCACGGTCGCCGAGCGCACCGCGGACCTGCCGGACGAGGTGGACGTCCTCCTCTTCGACCACGTCGGCTCCACCTGGGAGACCTCCGGCCTCCCCTCCGAGGACGGCCCCCTGCTGGCTCGCGCGGGCCGCGCCGCCCACCCCCTCGACGACATCGCCCGCACCGCGCTCCGCATCACCCCGCTGCTCGGCAACCGCGCGCTGCGCACCACCTTCTGGCGGGCGCACGAACACCGGCTCACCACCCCCGACGAGCCGTTCGCGGCGTACGCCGCCCTCCTCCTCGCCGACCACATCGCCGCCCTGAACCAAGTGGCGTACGAGCACCACGAGCTGCGCCCCGAGAGCCTCCCCCCGGTCACCCCCGAGGAGCGCTACGCCCTCATCGACCGCTACGAGACACTGCTCGCCCTCGCCCGGAACCGCGCCCCCGCCACCCCCACCGCCGGTACGGCGCCGCCCCCCACCGTCCTCTACGACGTCATGGTCCGCGACTGCCTGCGCACCTTCGCCCGTACGGCGATGCCGGAGCCGGTGGCCAGGGAGTTCTTCCGGCGCGCCGCCGAGGCGGCGGTCCGGCAACGCCCGCCCGAGCACCGTCGCCCCGCCGGTCCCGAGGGCTTCCGCCGCGCCCTCCTGGAGGAGAACGCCTACACCAGGTACCGCGCCTTCCAGGCCGCCAACCGCGCCCGCCGCGCCGCGAAGTCGGCCGTACGCACCCGCGGCCGCCGGGTCGCCGCCGCCCTCGGCGACCACCACTACCGCGCGGCCCTGTCCCGCCCGGTCAACCCCAACCTGGCGGTTTTCGCGGCGTACTGGAACCGCGGCGTCGCCTGCAACCCGGCAGCGATCGCCGCCAAGCTCACCGAACTCGCCCCGCAGATCCACCCGGTGTGGGTGGTGACGCCGGAGAACGCGCCCCTCCTCCCACCGCACACGGACCATGTCATCCCCGGCACCCGCCGCTACCGCGAGGTGCTGGCCACGGCGAAGTACCTGGTCAACAACGTCAACTACCCCAACGCGGTGGTCAAACGCCCGGACGCGGTCCACCTCCAGACCCACCACGGCACCCCGCTCAAGCGCATGGGCGTGGACCAGATGGAGTTCCCGGCCGCCGCCAAGGGCCTCGACTTCCAGGCCCTGCTCGCCCGGATCGACAAGTGGGACTACAGCGTCTCCGCGAACAGCCACTCCACCCGCATGTGGGAACGCGCGTATCCGTCCCGTTTCGTCTCCCTCGACCACGGCTATCCGCGCAACGACGTCTTCTACTCGGCCACCGCCGCCGACATCCGCGCCGTCCGCGACCGCCTGGGCATCCCCCCGACCCACCGCGCGATCCTCTACGCCCCCACCCACCGCGACTACGAGGCCGGCTGGACCCCCCGCCTCGACCTCGCCACGTTCGCCGACCAGCTCGGCGAGGACACGGTCCTCCTGGTGCGCGGCCACTACTTCTACGACGGCACACAGTCCCCCCTGACCGCCCTGCGCCGCACCGGCCGGATCATCGACGTCTCCGCCTACGACCCGGTCGAGGACCTGTCCCTGGCCGCGGACGCGCTGGTCACGGACTACTCGTCCATCATGTTCGACTACGCCAACCTCGACCGCCCGATCGTCATCTACGCCGACGACTGGGAGACCTACCGCTCCACCCGCGGCGTCTACTTCGACCTGATGGCCGAGCCGCCGGGCCAAGTGGCCCGCACCCAGCGGGAACTGACCGAGATCCTCAGCACCGAGGCGTGGCACGACGAGAGCGCCGCGAAGGCCCGGGCGGCCTTCCGCCGCCGCTTCTGCGAGTACGACGACGGACGCGCCGCCGAACGCGTCGTACGCCGTGTGTTCCTGGGCGAGAGCGAGGACGCCCTGCCGCCGGTGATCCCGCTGGAGGAACGCACACCGGCGCCGAGCCCTCGGGAGGCCGTATGAAGCCCGATGTCACGGTCACGGTGATCGTCTACAACGACGCGGAACGCCTCCCCCGAGCCGTGGAGTCGGTACGCCGCCAGACCCACACCAACATCGAGATCATCATCAGCGACGACCACTCGACGGACGAAACCCCGGACGTCGCCCGGCGACTGGCGTCCCAGGACCCCCGCATCCGCCACCTCCGCCTGCCGGAGAACAGCGGCGGCTGCAGCGCCCCGCGCAACCGTGCCCTGGAGATCGCGAGGGCACCGTACGTCATGTTCCTGGACAGCGACGACGAACTCCCCGACGACGCCGTGGAGTTGCTCCTGGCGGCCCACCGTGAGCGGGAGATCGACTTCGCGATGGGCGCGGTGGTGCGGATCCGGGAGGACAGCGGCCGCCGTACGAAGTGGATGCCGCATCTGGTCGCCGAGCGCCGCACCGTGCTCGGCATCGAGTCCGAACCCCGGCTGCTCTTCGAGCACCTGTCGACGAGCAAGATGTACTCCCGCGCGTTCCTGGACCGCCACGACCTGCGTTTCCCGGAGGGCATCCACTACGAGGACCAGCTCTTCACCACGCAGGCGTACTGCCTGGCCAAGGAGTTCACGATCATCCCGGAGCCGGTGTACCGCTGGCACATCGCGCCCTTCGCGGCCACGGACGCGGCATCCATCTCCAACCAGCGCGACAGACTCGACAACGTCCGCGACCGCGTCCAGGTCCAGCGCCTGATCGACGGTTTCCTCACCGAGAGCGGGCACGGGGCGCTGCGCGAGGACAAGGACTACAAGTTCCTCAAGCACGACTTCCGCATGTACGCCGGGGACCTGCCCTACCGGGACGACGACTGGCTGGCGTCCTTCGCGGACCTCATGGTCCCCTACCTGGAGACCCTGTCTCCCACGGCCTACGCCCGCCTGCCCCGTACGGAACGAGTGGTCCTGCAGTTGGTCCGCGAACGCCGCTTCGCCCAGGCCCGCTTGGCGGCCCGCGGCCTCGGCCACGGTGTGGCGCCGAGACACGTCACCCCGGACGCCGACGGCCGCACCTACTGGGGCGAGGACATCCCCACCACGGACTGGGCCCGCCGCGAACTGGACGTCTGCGACCTGGAGCTGGACACCCGCCCCTTCCGCAGCGCCCAGTTCCGCCACGAGATCACGGAACTCACCCGCGGCCCCGGCGCCTCCATCGACCTCACGATCCGCACCTACGACCCGGGCCTGAGCCTCCCCGTGGGCCCCCACCGCGCAAGCCTGGTCCTCGCCCCCGGCCGACGCCGCCTCACGACCCCCTTCCGCCTGTCCCCCGTCCGCCCCGGCATCTTCGAAGGCCACGTCCACCTGGACCTGACCTCGGCCCCCGTCCCCCACCACGGCTTCGCCGGCGCACGCCACCCACTGCTCCGCATCGAACACCAGGGCCAGACCCAGACGGCCGTACTCCTGGCGCCGTTGTCCTTCCCCACCCTGACGACCCGCATCGACTACCACAGCGGCACGGCCCCCCACCGAGTCACCGTCGAACCGGAGGCCCGCGGCCCCGGCCGCCTACAAGTGCGATGGCAACCGGTAGGAGTGACGGCCCGCCTGGTGCGCCCGGTGGCGCGCCACCTGGCCCGGCCGAGGGTGAGAAGAGCAGCACGCTTGGTGAGAAGCGCCCTGCGATAGGACGTCCCCCCTCACGGCGGCGGCCACTTTCCAGCACCGGCCGGCATCCTCCAGCCCGCCCAGCACCCGAGGCCAAGCCCGCACCATCCCCAGCCCCCACCCACCCGCTGGGGCCGCACGCCCGGCAAGCGGTCACGTCACAGCGCCGGTCCCGGCAATCTCAGCCCGTCTGGGGGTCCCCCTGCTCGAAGAGCTTGGGGGAGTTTGAGGACGAGGCCCGTTCAGGGCCGAAGCGGGGGTCTGGGGGCCGCAGGCCCCCAGGGGCCGGGGTCGAAGGGGCAGCGCCCCTGGAGGATGGGACGGGTAGGGGCGGCGGGGGCGAGAAACCCCTCACCGCACCACCTCATACAGCACATCCCCACCCGGCCCCCGAGCCACCACCCGCAGCCCCATCCCCGCCTCAACCCCCCGGTCCACCACCCACCGCACCCCATACGCCCGCACGATCCCCCACCGCACCCCCTCCGACGTCCCCTCCGCGAAGTACCGCCGCACATCCGCCACCCGCCGCCCCTCATCCGGCAGGAAGAAGTCGGGATACCCGGGCGCCACGGTGTACGCCCCGTACGCCGGAATCTGCCGTGCCGCAAAGGTCCGCGCCATGACCACGTCCCCGTACTTCACCCACGGCGTCACCCAGTGGTACCCCACCCACGGCGCCCGGTACCTCGCCGCGACCACCTCCGGCAGCGCACCCCGCGGAACGACGTATCCGACGGTCCCGACCTGCGTCCACGCCCCCACGGCCAGCGCCCCGACCAACACCCCCGCCCACACCCCACGCCCGACCGACACCCCCGGCCACACCGCCCGCCCGGCCCGCAGCCCCTCCACCGCCCCCAACGCGGCAGCGATCTGCGCCGGAATCAGCACGGCAGGCAGCGCCCTCCCCCACGAGTAGTGGCCGCTCACCCCGCCCAGCGCGACAACCACCGCGCCCAGCACGAAGAACAACACCAGCGGATCCCACCGGTCCCGCCGCCACCGCAGCACCAGCGCCACCACCCCCAGCAGCACCAGCCAGTACCTGCCCAGCAGGTCCCGGTACAGCGCCCGATGCACCGACTCCAGATCGGCGCCCGCCCCGACCAGAGCGAAGAAGTCGTAGTACGGCCACACCCCCAGGACGACCACGCCCGTCGCCAGCCCGCCCCCTAGCCGCAACCACACCCCTCGCCCCACCCGCGCAGCGACGACCGTGGCCAGCGCCCCCAGAGAAGCCACCACCCCCGAGAACTGATGACACAGCGAAATCACCGCCCACAGCACCCCGAGCCCGAACCACACCCCCCACCCAGCGGCCGGCTCGCGCACCGCCCCCGCCAGCCACGCCCAGAGGTGAAAGGCCAGCCCCAGCGCGAACACACTCGGATACGACACCGTGAGCGCCAGCGAGTTCAGCCCGAGAAACCCGCTCCACGCGAACAGCGAGGTCCCCCACAGGAACACCAGACACAACACGGCGAGCGCGGGCGCGGCCCGATGCGCGCTCAGGGTGCGCACATACCGCCACACACCACTGACGAGCAGCGCCAGCCCGACCACCGCACCGATCCGCAGCACGACGAAGACCGAGAACCCCGTCACCCGCGCGACACACCCGAGCACCAGCATCCACGGCGAGTAGTACGGACTCGGCGTGTCCGCGTCGACCAGCGGATTGCCGGGGTCGACCAGGTCGTGCCGCAGACGTTCGACGGTCGCCGCGTGCATCCCGAGGTCACCGGCCCATGGAAGCCGGGCGATCACGAGGAGGAGCAGCAGGACGACCAGTACGGCGGCCGCCTGCGGAACGACGGTCGTTCTCCGCAGCGCGGCCCGCATCGTGCTCACCCGAGCACTTTAATTGCCGTTTTGCCCCAAATGCGCGAGCGCCCCGGACTGTCACAGCCCGGGGCGCCCTGATCCACGTACGGCCTACGAATGCTGCCGCAGCAACGTCCGCATGGTCCGCATCGCCACCGACAGGTTGGCCAGGTCGAAGGCCTCCGACCCCTGGATCTCCTCCAGGGTCGTCCGCGCCCGCCCCAGGATCGCCGCGTTCTTCTGCTCCCACGCCTTGAAGCGCTGCTCGGGCGTCGCGGATCCGTTGCCGGCCGCCAGGACGTCCGAGGTGAGGGCCGCGTGGGCGGCGTAGAGGTCCTCGCGGATGGAGGCGCGGGCCATGGACTGCCAGCGGTCCGCGCGGGGCAGCTCGATGATGCGGTCCATGAGCTGGGTGATGCGCAGCCGGTCGGCGAGGTCGTAGTAGACCTCGGCGACGTCCATCGGGTCCTTGCCCATGCGGTCGGCCACCGAGACGATGTCCAGCGTCGGGAAGGCGGAGGAGAACCCGGCCACGCGGGTGGCGACTTCGTCCGGGACGCCGGCACCGGTCAGCTCGTCGTAGATCTGCTGGTACCACTCGAGGTCGGCGCCCCGCAGCAGCTTCGGCAGCTGCGACCACACCTGCTCGACCCGCTCGGCGAAGAAGTCGACGGTCTCGGCGAGCTCCAGCGGCTGCGGCCGGTTGTTGAGCAGCCAGCGCGTGCCGCGCTCGACGAGGCGGCGCGAGTGCAGCCGGATCCGGGTCTGGACGGCGGCCTCGACCTTGTTGTCGAGCGCCTCGACCGCGTCCCACACCGCCGCCGAGCGGAAGATCGCGCGGGCCACGGTCTGCGCCCGGACGATCTCCTCCAGCGAGGCGCCGGTCTCCTCGCGCAGCCGGTGCAGATACGTCGTACCGCCCGTGTTGACCGTGTCGTTGACCAGCACGGTCGTGGTGATCTCACGGCGCAGCGGGTGACTGACGAGGTGCTCGGGGAACCGCTCGCGCAGCGCACTCGGGAAGTACGCGTGCAGCAGGGTGCTCAGGTACGGGTCGTCCGGCAGCGAGGTGTGCAGCAGTTCCTCGGCGACCGTGATCTTCGTGTACGCGAGCAGGACGGCCGTCTCCGGGCCGGTCAGGCCGTGGCCGGAGGCGAGGCGTTCACGGATCTGGCGGTCGGTGGGCAGGAACTCCAGCGCCCGGTCCAGGTGGCCCTCCCGGACCAGGTGCTTCATGAAGCGCTGCTGGGCGTGGAGCATGGCGCCGGACTGGGCGAGGGCGTTGGCGATCGCCGTGTTCTGCGCGTAGTTGTTGCGCAGGACCAGACGGCCGACCTCGTCGGTCATCTCGGCGAGCAGCTTGTTGCGCTGCTTGACGGTCATGTCGCCCTCGGCGACCAGGCCGTTGAGCAGGATCTTGATGTTCACCTCGTGGTCGGAGGTGTCCACGCCCGCGCTGTTGTCGATGGCGTCGGTGTTGATACGGCCGCCGTGCAGCGCGAACTCGATCCGGCCGAGCTGGGTCAGGCCCAGGTTGCCGCCCTCGCCGACGACCTTGACGCGCAGGTCGGCGCCGTCGACGCGGATCGAGTCGTTGGCCTTGTCGCCGACGTCCGCGTGGGACTCGGTGGAGGCCTTGACGTACGTACCGATGCCGCCGTTCCACAGCAGGTCAACCGGCGCCTTGAGGATGGCCTTCATGAGCTCGGCCGGGGTCATCTTGGTGACCTTGCCCTCGATGCCCAGGGCCTCGCGGATGTGCGCGTTGACGGCGATCGCCTTGGCGCTGCGGGGGAAGATCCCGCCGCCGGCCGACAGCAGCTCGGTGTTGTAGTCCTCCCAGCTGGAGCGCGGCAGCTCGAACAGGCGGCGGCGCTCGGCGTAGGAGGTGACCGCGTCCGGGTGCGGGTCGATGAAGATGTGCCGGTGGTCGAAGGCGGCGACCAGGCGGATGTGCTCGCTGAGCAGCATGCCGTTGCCGAACACGTCACCGGACATGTCGCCGATGCCGACGACCGTGAAGTCCTCGGACTGCGTGTCCACGCCCAGCTCCCGGAAGTGCCGCTTGACGGACTCCCAGGCGCCGCGGGCGGTGATGCCCATGCCCTTGTGGTCGTAGCCGGCCGAGCCGCCGGAGGCGAAGGCGTCGCCGAGCCAGAAGTTGTACTGCTCGGCGACCCCGTTGGCGATGTCGGAGAAGGTCGCGGTGCCCTTGTCGGCGGCGACGACGAGGTAGGTGTCGTCCTCGTCGTGCCGGACGACGTCCGGCGGCGGGACGACCTCGCCCGCGACCATGTTGTCGGTGATGTCGAGCAGCGCCGAGATGAACGTCTTGTAGCTGGCGATGCCCTCCGCCATCCAGGCGTCCCGGTCCACGCTCGGGTCCGGCAGCTGCTTGGCGACGAAGCCGCCCTTGGCGCCGACCGGCACGATGACGGTGTTCTTCACCATCTGCGCCTTGACCAGGCCGAGGATCTCGGTCCGGAAGTCCTCACGCCGGTCGGACCAGCGCAGGCCACCGCGCGCGACCTTGCCGAAGCGCAGGTGCACGCCCTCGACACGCGGCGAGTACACCCAGATCTCGTACGCCGGCCGCGGCGCGGGCAGGTCGGGGATGGCCTGCGGGTCGAACTTCATGGAGACGTAGTCGTGCGGCTTGCCGCCCGCCGCCTCCTGGAAGAAGTTCGTCCGCAGGGTCGCCTTGATGACGGTGAGGAAGGACCTGAGGATGCGGTCCTCGTCGAGGCTCGCGACCTGGTCGAGCGCCGCGTCCACCTCTTCGAGCAGCGCGTCCACGATCTCGCGGCCCGCGCGCTGGCGGTCCGGCGACATCCGCGCCTCGAACAGGGAGACGAGGAGGCGGGTGGTGTGGACGTTGTTGCGGAGGGTGTCCTCCATGTAGTCCTGCGAGAAGGTGGAACCGGCCTGGCGCAGGTACTTCGCGTACGCCCGCAGCACCATGGCCTGCCGCCAGGTCAGCCCGGCGCTCAGCACGAGGGCGTTGAAGCCGTCGTTCTCCGCCTGGCCGGTCCAGGTGGCGGCGAAGGCCTCCGAGAACCGCTCGCGCGCGTCGTCGCCGAGGTAGTCACCACCGCTGGCCGACTTGGGCATGCGCAGCCCGAAGTCGTAGATCCAGGCCACGCTGCGGTCGGCGCAGCGCAGTTCGTACGGCCGCTCGTCGACGACCTCGACGCCGAGCCGGCTGAGCACCGGCAGGACGGCGGACAGGGAGACGGCCGCGCCCTTGCGGTAGATCTTGAAGCGGCGCTCCTCGGGGGCGGCGCCGACCGGCTCGTACAGGCTCAGCGAGAAGTTGTTCTCCTCGGTGAGCTGTTCCAGGTGGACGAGGTCGGAGACCGCCGAGCGGGGGGTGTGGTCGGCCTTGTAGCCCTCGGGGAAGGCGCCCGAGTAGCGGCGCAGCAGCTCGGCGGCGCGTTCCTCGCCGAGTTCGGCGTTCAGCGCGTCGGAGAAGCCGTCGGCCCAGGAACGCGCGGCCTCGACCAGGCGCGCCTCGATGCGCTCCTTGTCGGAGTCGGACAGCTGCGGCAGCTCGGTGCCCTGCGGGACGCGGACCACGAAGTGCAGCCGGGAGAGGATCGACTCGGTGTTCCAGGCCGTGAAGTCGACGCTGGTGCCGCCGAGTTCCTCCTTCAGGATGTCGATGATCCGCAGGCGCACACCGGTGGTGTAGCGGTCGCGGGGGAGGTAGACGAGCGCGGAGTAGTAGCGGCCGTACTCGTCCTGGCGCAGGTAGAGCCGCAGCCGACGGCGTTCCTGGAGGTAGAGGACGGAGGTGGCGATGCTCTGGAGCTCGGGGACCGGGGTCTGGAAGAGCTCGTCGCGCGGATACGTCTCCAGGATCTGCAGCAGGTCGCGCCCGTCGTGGCTGTGGGGCGAGAACCCGGAGACCTGCAGCACCTCGTCCACCTTGCGCCGGATGACCGGGACGCGGCGGACGGACTCGGTGTAGGCGGCGGAGGAGAACAGACCCAGGAAGCGCCGCTCGCCGACGACCTCGCCGTTCTCGTCGAACTTCTTCACACCGACGTAGTCGAGATACGACGGCCGGTGCACGGTCGCCCGGCTGTTGGCCTTGGTGAGGACGAGGAGCTTGTGCTCGCGTGCCTTGGCACGGGCGTCGGCGGGCAGCCGCTCGAAGGACGGGCTGACGGGGTGGTTCTCGTCCTCGGCGTGGTGCGGGTCGGAGCGCAGGATGCCGAGCCCGGTGCCGGGCACGGCGGCCAGCGAGTCGTCCTCGCGCAGCTGGTACTCGCGGTAGCCGAGGAAGGTGAAGTGGTCGTCGGCCAGCCAGCGCAGCAGCTCGCGGGCCTCTTCGATCTCCTGCTCGCGCAGGTCGGACGTGGGCTCCTGGGGCAGCTCGTCGGCCATGCGCAGGGCCGCGTCACGCATCTTGGCCCAGTCCTCGACGGCCTCGCGGACGTCGGACAGGACGCGCAGCAGGTCGGCGGTGATCTGCTTCAGGTCGGACCGGTCGGTCTCACGGTCGATCTCGACGTGGATCCACGACTCGGCGTGCGTGTCGTGCGGCAGCTCACCGGCCGGCCGCGCGGGGAGCACCTCGATCAGCTTGCCGGTGAGGTCGCGGCGGACGTGGACCTGCGGGTGGATGACCACATGGATCCCCCGCCCCTGCCGGGTCAGCTCGTTGGTCACCGAATCGACGAGGAAGGGCATGTCGTCGGTGACGACTTCCACGACGGAGTGGCTGCAGGTCCACCCGTTCTCCTCCACGGTGGGCGTGTGCACCCGCACGTTGGCCGTGCCCTGAGGGCGGTTCTCGGCCAGCCGGTAGTGCGAGAAGGCGGCTCCGAAGATGTCGACCGGGTCGCGGTCGGTGAGGTCCTCCGGGGCGGTGTGCAGGTAGTAGCGCTGGAGGAACGCGAGCACGGTGTCGTGGTCCGGGGTGCCGGGGGTGCTCTCGTCCGTCGTCCCAGTCGGTAGGTACCCCCCGACCGGGCTGTTCTCAGCTACCCGGGCGGCCCTCTCGAGCAGCTCGGCCTTGGCTTCGTCCAGCTTGGTCTGCATTGTCCTCTGGCTCCTGTCGCGCGCCGTTGCGTGACGTTGAAGGAAGTACGGAGTCCTCTCCTGCGACGTAACGCCGTGACGCGGGGTGTCCGGTCTGGTTCGACGCTATGCCGCGAGGTGAGATGAGCGGGGATATATGAGCCATTCTTGAGCTGCCCACGGGGTGTGACACTGCTCTCTGCGACGCCTGGGCCCGGGGTGTGCAAGACGTCCCGGGAGCCCTTACGCCCCCCTCCCGCCCGCGAAGACCAGCGACTGCCGCCCGGTCACGGATGTCGTCCGTGCTCACCGGGCGCAGGGCAGGGGCGACAGTGCCCCCGCGAGATATCGCGCTGATCACGCCACCAAGGCTATCGCTCCTTACAGGGGGCCCGTCATGAGCCGTATGTGTACAAAACCGGGGGTAGAACTTTGACGTTCTGCACAGGGGCAAAGGGGGCGCGGAGGGCGTAACTGGCGGGGCGGGACGCCGAGGGGGAGGCTGGCCTCAGAGCTGAAGCAAGAAACCGAGGCGAAAGCACGCCATCGGGAGGCGGGCCGTGTCCGAAAACAGCGGTAGCCGGAGCCGCTGCATACACACCCTGCGGGCAGTCCACACCTTCGCAGCCTGCGGGCAGTCGTGCCGCTGGGGCGGCACGGGTGGGCGCAGGCGGCACCCCGCCAGCGCCGGGCCGCGCAACGCCCCCGCCCCAGCCACAACCGCGAGCACCTGCAAGCACCGATGCCGCCGCGAGCCGCCCCACCCCCCAGCCCGCGAGCACCACACCTTCGCAGCCTGCGGGCAGTCGTGCCGCTGGGGCGGCACGGGTGGGCGCAGGCGGCACCCCGCCAGCGCCGGGCCGCGCGACGCCCCCGCCCCAGCCACAACGCCAAGCACCCTCCGCGCACCGGCAAGCGAAACCCACCCTCCCGGCACCCAGCCCCCCGCACAGCCCCTTGGCAAGACCCCCCACCCGAGGCACGTTGCCAAAGACGCCCCACGGAGACACAGGCCAACCCAACACCCCGGCCCAAAGAGGAGCGCACCCGACATGACAGCGAAAATCCTCATCGTCACCGGCGACGCCGCAGAGTCACTGGAGGTCCTCTACCCCTACCAACGCCTCCGCGAAGAGGGCTACGACGTCCACATCGCGGCCCCCACCCGCAAAAAGCTCCAGTTCGTCGTCCACGACTTCGAACCCGGCTTCGACACCTACACCGAGAAACCCGGCTACACCTGGCCCGCCGACCTCGCCTTCTCCGAGGTCGACCCCGGCGACTACGTCGCCCTCGTGATCCCCGGCGGCCGAGCCCCCGAGTACCTCCGCAACGACCCTGAACTCCGCAAGATCCTCAAGTCGTTCTTCGACGCCGACAAACCGGTCGCCCAGATCTGCCACGGCCCCCTGCTCACCGCCGCGATCGACAGCCTCCGCGGCCGCCGCGTCACGGCGTACCCCGCTCTGGAGCTGGACATGCAGGCGGCCGGCGCCACCTTCCAGGACGCCGAGGCGGTGGTCGACGGCACCCTGGTCTCCTCCCGCGCCTGGCCGGACCACTCCCGCTGGATGCGCGAGTTCCTGACCGTGCTGCGCGCGAAGGCACCGGTCACGTGACGTCCACGGCACCGACGACCTGACCGCCCGAGTTCAGTGATGGAGCCGGGACCAGGTCAGGGCCCCGCTCCACCACGACATCCTCGACATCCTCGACAAGTGAAACAACGGAAACAACTCAAACAACGTCCCACTCACGGCGTGAGCGGATGCGAGTCCGGCCGCGAGCAGTTGATCCACCCGATGTCGTTGCTGTAGTCCCTCGCACAGACCTTGAACGTCACGGTGCCACGCTGGTTCAGCCCCGTGACGGTACACAGCGTCGTGCCGTTGTTCGCCCCGTTCTTGTCCACGCACTCGCCCGTCGTGCCGCTGCTGGACGTCCAGCGGATCGCGACACTCATCCCGTCCTTCTTCCTGTCGATGGCACCGGCCTGGTCGGGGTAGTTCTCCCGGTTCGGCCAGTTCTCGAAGAAGCCGTCGCCCTCGCCCTGGGTCGTGGACCCCCAGGCGGCAACGGCGTTCGCCGGCCCCGCCGTCAGGGCAAGAACGGCGACGATGCCACTCGCGACACCCGCAACGGTCATCACACGTCTGGTTCGCGCCATGAAAGGTCCTCGTCTCTCACTGAATGGTTTCCCCCTGGCTCCACGCAGCGGAGCTCCAGCCAGGTGAGGAGATCATGACAGCTCACTCACAGCGACGCCCCCGTAATTTTTCAGCCAAAAACCGAGCCACCGCCCCGTAGGCCCGCCCCCTACGCAGCCAACCGCTGCGCCTCCGCGACCGCCTCCCCCAACGTGTCCACCACCGGCACCCCCACCTCCTCAAGGCTCGCCCGGCTGTGCGACCCCCCGGTGTAGAGCACGGCCCGCGCCCCCACATGCAGCGCCGCGACCGCGTCGTCGGCGGCGTCCCCGATCACCACCGTGCGCGCCGGATCCACACTCGCGAGCGCCTCGATGTGCCGCACCATGTGCTCGGCCTTGCTGCCCCCGGACCGCCCGGTCCGCCCGTCGACGCGCAGGAAGTGCTCCTCGATCCCGAACCCCCGCACCAGCGGCACCAGTTCGTCATGCACGTACATGCTGAGAATCGACTGGCTGCGGCCACCCGACCGCCACTCCACGAGCAGCTCCGCCACGCCTTCGGTGAGCCCGCATCTCACCCGGTGCTCGGCGTAGTACCGGTGGAAGGTCTCATCCATGACCTCCCACTCGGCCTCGGTCGGCAGCCGCCCCAGCAACCGCTCGTAGAACTTCGGCACCGGCACGCAGTACAGCGCCCGGTACTGCTCCATCGTGATCGGCTCAAGTCCCAGCTCGGCGAACGCCGCGTTCGTCGCCCCGATGATCGCGTCATTGTCGTGGAACAGCGTCCCGTTCCAGTCCCAGACGATATGCGCCCCTACGTGCTTCCCCATGTCGAAAACCGTACCGGCCCCCACTGACAATCAAGAGAGCAGCAGGTCAACGAGGCTCAGTGCGGCAGAGCACCCGCACGCGTCCGGACGCCGCGGCACGCCGCCGCGCCGCCGGCCGGCCAGCCGGCTCAGTCTGCGAGCCCCACCAGGTTCGGGATCTCCTGCGTGGCGTACCACAGCAGCTCATGGTCCCCGGCCCCGTCCACGACGAACTGAGCGTCGTCGTCCCCACCGTCCGCCGCCTCCAGCGCCTCGACGGCCGCCGCCACGTCCGCCTCCGCGTCGCCCGAGTCGACGTGCACGGAGGCCGCCTTGGCCAGCGCCACGCCCCCGGCGATCCGCACCTCACCCAGCGCCGACGGGTCCAGCCCCCGGTCGGGGTCGGCGACGGCCGCCCCGTCGGGCACGTCGACGGCGACCACGACCCGGCGCCGCACCGCCCCGGCGTCCGCCGCCAGCAGGCGCAGCGAGGCGAGCGCGGCCCGGTTCAGCGCCGCGTACTCCAACTCCTCGATGTCGTCGGAGAGATACCACTCGCGCAACGCGGGCGTGACGGCGTAGGCGACGAGCGGCCCGGTCCCCAGCTCGCCCGTCTTGTACGCCTCGGCGAGACCGGGGAGGGTCAGGGGGACGTAGACGCGCATGGCTGACCGCTTTCGTGTTCGTAAGGCTCCGCAAGGACCCGGTTCATAAGACTCCGCAAGGCCCCGGAGAGGGCGCTCCCGCACCTCCCGCAGGGCCTTCAGGATACGTGCGCGTGTCCCCTTTCGAGTCCCCGCCGCAGCCTCGTCCGGCGTCCACCCCGGTCCGCGGACTCACCCGGTACCGGCCCGCCGGCACGGGCCTTTCGCACCCTTCGATCACCCGGATAAGTGAACTTTGCGGTCGCCCGTTCCGAGCCCTCGCTTTCTTGCAGCCGACCCCCGGGACCCCGTACAAGATCACCGACCTCGAAGTTACTGCCCGGTATCGCCGGGCCACGCCGAACGGGGACCCCATGAACAAGGTCATGACCAGGACCCAGCACCGCCCCGGCACCCGCCCACCGAGCCGCCGCGACACCCGTCGCCCCGGCGGCGCCCCACCCCGCACACCGAGTGGAGGCACGCCCCGTACGACATCCCCCGGCGGCCGCCCACCCGGCTCTCCGGGCGCCCCGGGGGCCCGCGCCCGCACCAGGCCCACCGACACCCGTCCACCAAGCGCCTCCACCGCCGGGGCACCGCGCACCCTGCCCCCACCGACCGGCGAGGCCCCGTACACACCCGCCGTCCCGCACACCCGCCCCACCGACGTCTTCGCCGACCGCCTCCTTCTGGTCCTGAGCGGTCAACGCCCCGTCCACTGGATGCTCCGCCACACCGCGGGCCGCGCCTACGACGAACTCGCCTGGCTGGCCGAACGCAGCCCACTGCGCACCCGAGGCACCCGCCCCGTCGTCCGCGACATCGGCTACTTCGAGCCCCGCCCGGGCGCCGTCGAGGCCTTCGCCCGCATCGGCGCCGGAGACCAGCTGCGCGCCATGGCGTTCCGCCTGGAACAGGGCCGGGACCTGCGGTGGCGCTGCACGGCGGTCGAACTCGGCGGCCCCCGCAGGCCACGCGCGGACGACGACTGACCACGCACAGCGGCCCCTACTGCCCCTACGCACGGGAAGGGCCGGACACCCACAGGTGCCCGGCCCTTCCTCAGCCGCTACGGCGCCCCAGGCGCCATCACTGCCGCCTTACGGCGTCATACGGCGTCTACGGCGTCATGTGGCGTCACTTCTTACGGCGGCGCCCACCACGCGCCTGCTTGCGCCGCTCCGCGCGCGTGAGCCCGTCCGCCTCGGAACGCACCGGCTCGTCGCCGTTGGCGAAGTCGCCCTCGACGATGTCGCCCTCGCCGTCCACCTTGGGCGCGGTGAAGTGCAGCCGGTCCGGACGGCGCGGAGCCTCCAGACCCTTGGCGCGGATCTCGGGACGCGAGCCCGCCTGCGCCGGCACCGCGTCCTGCTTCTCCAGGTCGGCCACCGGCTTGGCGTCCTCGACCGGGACCTCCTCGACCTGCTGCTCGACCTGGACCTCCAGGTTGAACAGGTAGCCGACGGACTCCTCCTTGATGCCCTCCATCATGGCGGTGAACATGTCGAAGCCCTCGCGCTGGTACTCGACCAGCGGGTCCTTCTGCGCCATCGCGCGCAGGCCGATGCCCTCCTGGAGGTAGTCCATCTCATAGAGGTGCTCACGCCACTTGCGGTCCAGGACCGACAGCACGACCCGGCGCTCCAGCTCACGCATGATCTCGGAGCCGAGCTGCGCCTCCCGCTGGGCGTACTGCTCGTGGATGTCGTCCTTGATGGACTCGGCGATGAACTCGGCGGTCAGCCCGGCGCGGTCGCCTGCCGCCTCCTCCAGCTCCTCGATGGTGACCTTCACCGGGTAGAGCTGCTTGAAGGCGCCCCACAGCCGGTCCAGGTCCCACTCCTCGGCGAAGCCCTCGGCGGTCTCCGCGGCGACGTACGCGTCGATCGTGTCGTCCATGAAGTGCTGCACCTGCTCGTGCAGGTCCTCGCCCTCCAGGACGCGGCGCCGCTCGCCGTAGATGACCTCGCGCTGGCGGTTGAGGACCTCGTCGTACTTCAGGACGTTCTTACGGGTCTCGAAGTTCTGCTGCTCGACCTGCGACTGGGCGGACGCGATCGCGCGCGTGACCATCTTGTTCTCGATCGGCACGTCGTCCGGGACGTTGGCCATCGACATCACGCGCTCGACCATCTGGGCCTTGAACAGGCGCATCAGGTCGTCACCGAGCGAGAGGTAGAACCGGGACTCGCCGGGGTCGCCCTGACGGCCGGAACGACCGCGCAGCTGGTTGTCGATACGACGCGACTCGTGCCGCTCGGTACCGAGCACGTACAGGCCGCCGAGGGACTCGACCTCTTCCTTCTCGGCCTTGACGGCCGCCTCGGCCCGCTCCAGGGCGGCGGGCAGGGCGTGGGCCCACTCCTCGATGTGCTCCTCGGGGTCGAGGCCGCGCTGGCGCAGCTCCGCCTCGGCGAGGTCCTCGGGGTTGCCGCCGAGCTTGATGTCGGTACCACGGCCGGCCATGTTGGTGGCCACCGTCACGGCACCCTTGCGGCCGGCCTGGGCGACGATCGTCGCCTCACGGTCGTGCTGCTTGGCGTTCAGCACCTCGTGCTGGATGCCGCGCTTGCTCAACTGCTGCGACAGGTACTCGGACTTCTCGACCGACGTCGTACCGACGAGGATCGGCTGGCCCTTCTCGTGCTTCTCGGCGATGTCGTCGACAACGGCCTCGAACTTGGCGACCTCGGTGCGGTAGATCAGGTCCGACTGGTCCTTGCGGACCATCGGCCGGTTGGTCGGGATGGGGACCACGCCGAGCTTGTAGATCTGGTGGAACTCGGCGGCCTCGGTCATCGCCGTACCGGTCATGCCGGAGAGCTTGCCGTAGAGGCGGAAGAAGTTCTGCAGGGTGATCGTGGCGAGCGTCTGGTTCTCGTCCTTGATGTCCACCCCTTCCTTCGCCTCGATCGCCTGGTGCATGCCCTCGTTGTAGCGGCGGCCGGCGAGGATACGGCCGGTGTGCTCGTCGACGATCATGACCTCGCCGTCGATGACGACGTAGTCCTTGTCCTTCTTGAACAGTTCCTTGGCCTTGATGGCGTTGTTCAGGTATCCGACGAGCGGCGTGTTCACCGACTCGTACAGGTTGTCGATACCCAGCCAGTCCTCGACCTTGGAGACGCCGGCCTCGTGGATGGCGACCGTGCGCTTCTTCTCGTCGACGTCGTAGTCGCCGGTCTCCTCGATGCCCTTGAGGGGGTTGCCGGCCTCGCCGCGCTTGAGGCGCGTGACCAGCTTGGCGAAGTCGCCGTACCACTTGGTGGCCTGGTCTGCCGGACCGGAGATGATCAGCGGCGTACGGGCCTCGTCGATGAGGATGGAGTCGACCTCGTCGACGATCGCGAAGTTGTGCCCGCGCTGGACGAGTTCCTCCTTCGACCACGCCATGTTGTCGCGCAGGTAGTCGAAGCCGAACTCGTTGTTCGTGCCGTAGGTGATGTCGCAGTTGTACTGCTCGCGGCGCTGGGCCGGCGTCATGTTGGCGAGAATGCAGCCGACGGACAGACCGAGGAACTTGTGGACGCGGCCCATCATCTCGGAGTCGCGCTCGGCCAGGTAGTCGTTGACCGTGATGAGGTGAACGCCGTCTCCGGAAAGAGCGTTCAGATACGCGGGCAGCGTGCCGACCAGGGTCTTGCCCTCACCGGTCTTCATCTCGGCGACATAGCCGAGGTGGAGGGCGGCGCCGCCCATCATCTGCACGTCGTAGTGCCGCTGTCCGAGGACGCGCTTGGCAGCCTCGCGGACGGTGGCGAAGGCCTCGGGAAGGAGATCGTCGAGGCTCTCCCCATCCGCGTACCGCTGCTTGTACTCATCGGTGAGGGCCCGCAGCTCGGCGTCGGAGAGGTCGACGAAGTCCTCTTCGATGGAGTTGACCTGGTCCGCGATGCGGTGCAGCTTGCGCAGGATCTTGCCTTCGCCTGCACGCATGATCTTCGAGAGGACGGACACGGGGGTTGGTCTCCTTGCCGGTCGGGCCTGGGACGGTCGGTTTCCATTTGACTTGACTGAGCAACGGCCATCGTATGCGAGGACCCCGCCGGGTCGGGAGGCCTGGCGGCCAGGGCGACGGTCCGCCGCTTCAAATCTGCTTCAAAGGGCACAACGGACGGGCCCCGCGGATGGTGCCGCGTCGCACTGATGAATTGCGCGAATTGTGATCACCCGCTCACGCATGGCGAAAAGATGGCGCTTTCTCCGGGCTCCCGAGCAGAATCGGCCGATGGAACCCGTCACGCTCGCCACCGGACGCCTCCTCCTGCGCACGGTCGGCCCACAGGACACGAACGCCGTGTACGAGGCCGCCCAGGACCCCGACATCCAGCGCTGGACGACCATCCCCTCCCCCTACCTCCGCGAACACGCCGAGAGCTTCACGGAGCAGCTGGTGCCCGACAGTTGGGCGAACGGCTCGATGTTCACCTGGGGCCTCTTCCTCCCCGAAGGGGAGGAACTGGTGGGCATGCTCGGCCTCACCATGCGTTCCCTGAGCGTGGCCGAGATCGGCTTCTGGGGCACCAAGGAACACCGCGGCAACGGCTACATCACCGAGGCCGTCCTCACGGCCTCCCGCTGGGCCTTCGTCCACCTGTCGATCGACCGCGTGGAATGGCGCGCGGAGGTCGGCAACGAACCCTCCCGCGCCGTGGCCGAACGAGCCGGCTTCACCCTGGAGGGCACCCTTCGCTCCGCCATCGTCCACCAGGGCGTACGCCGGGACTGCTGGGTGGGTTCCCTGCTCCCGTCGGATCTTGGACTCCCGTCGATGGCGCCCTACCTGCCTGCACGAACATCACCCAGCCGACCCGTCGCTTGAGCCCTCCCCGGTGGCCCGCCGACATCCTCCAGCCCATCGAACGCCCGAGGCCCAGCCCGCACCGTCCCCAGCCCCCACCCACCCGCAGAGGCGGCACACCCAGCGGCGGCCACTTCCAACGCCGGCCGGCATATTTCAGCCCGTCTGGGGGTCCCCCCTGCTCGAAGAGCTTGGGGGAGTTTGAGGACGAGGCCCGTTCAGGGCCGAAGCGGGGGTCCAGGGGGCGGCAGCCCCCTGGCCGGGGTCGAAGGGGCGGAGCCCCTTCAGGATGGGACGGGTAGGGGCGGCGGGGGCGAGAAAACCCCAAGGCCGCCCCCCTCCCACAAACCCGCAGCTCACTCCCCGTTGTCAGTGCCACCCCCTATCGTCCGACTCCATGACAACCCCGCGCCCCACCACCGAACTCTCGGCAGACGAGGCCCGCCGCATCGCCCTACGCGCCCAAGGCTTCCTAGGCGCCCCAGACCGCCGCAACGGCGTCCGCGGCATACTCCGTCACCTCGGCGCGATCCAACTCGACACCATCTCGGTCCTGGCCCGCTCCCACGAGCTCATCCCCTACGCCCGCCTCGGCGCAGTGAGCCGCAAGACGGTCGAGAACGCCTACTGGACGCCCGCACCCACAGACGCGCCTTCACAACCGCACGCCTTCGAGTACTGGTCCCACGCCGCCTGCATCCTCCCCATCGAGGAGTGGCCCCACTTCGCCTTCCGCCGCCGCGCCTACCGCAACCGCCCCCACTGGAACCACGAACTCCCCGACGGCGCCTACGACGAGGTCATCAAGCAACTCCGCGCGGAAGGCCCCCTCACCGCAACCGAACTGGGCGGCGCGAAGCGGACCAGCGAGTGGTGGGACTGGTCGGGCTCGAAGGTCGCCGTCGAGCGCGCCCTGATGTACGGCGAGGTGGTCTGCGTCGAGCGCCGCGGTTGGAAGCGCGTCTACGACCTCGCCGAACGCGCCATCCCGGAGCCACTGCTGCACGACGAACTGGACGACACCGAGTGCCTGCGCCGCCTGGTCCGCCTGGCCGGCCAGTCCCTCGGCGTGGGCACGCGCGCGGACATCGCCGACTACCACCGCCTCAAGGGGGAACAGGTGGACGCGGTGATCACCGACTCGGGCCTGGTCCCGGTCACGGTCGAGGGCTGGGGCAAGCCCGCCTGGGCAGACCCGGCGGCCCTGGAGACACCCCCGCGCGGCCGCCACCGTACGACGCTCCTGTCCCCGTTCGACTCCCTGATCTGGGAACGGGCACGCACAGAGCGGATCTTCGGCTTCACCCACCGCCTGGAGGCCTACGTCCCCAAGCAGAAGCGGGTCTACGGCTACTTCGCGATGCCGGTCCTGGCCGGCGGCCGGCTCGTCGGCCGCGTGGACCCGGCCCGCGACGGCCGCACGCTGGTGGCCAAGCAGGTCACTCTGGACGGCCCGAAGGCGGTCCCGGCAGTGGCTCAGGCCCTGGCCGAGGCGGCGGGTTGGGTGGACTGCACGGACGTACGCGTGGAACGGGTCGACGCACCCGACCTGCGCGAGCCGCTCACCAGGGAGCTCGCCCGCATACTGGCGTGACCCGCAGAACCGCCCAGAACCGTCAGGCCGGCCGGTCCCTCAGCGAATCTCCAGGATCTTCTCCCGCATCGCATACACCACGGCCTCCATCCTGGAGTGCAGCTGCAGCTTCTCCAGGATGTTGCGCACATGGTTCTTCACGGTGTTCTCGGAGATGAACAACTCCTTGGCGATATCGCGGTTGTTCATCCCCGTGGCGACGAGCTTGAGGACCTCCAGCTCACGGTCCGTCAGCCGCGGCGCGGGCACCAGCCGGCGCTCGTCCGTCCGCTGGATCATCGACTTGAACTCGGTCAGCAGCTTCGACGCCATCGACGGGCTGATCTGCGACTGACCGTCGGCCACCGCGCGGATGGCGGTGGCCACCTCGTCAGTAGAGATCTCCTTGAGGAGATACCCGGTCGCACCCGCCTTGATCGCGTCGTAGAGGTCGGCCTCCTCGTCGCTGATCGTCAGCATGATGATCTTCGCGCTGGGGGCCACCTCCTTGATGGAGGTGCAGGCCTCGATCCCGCCCCGCTTGGGCATGCGTACGTCCATCAGGACGATGTCCGGCAGCAGGTCAGCGGCCTTGTCGACAGCCTCCGCGCCGTCGCCCGCCTCGCCCACCACCTGGATGTCCTCCTCGGCGGCGAGCACGATCTCCAGTCCACGGCGGAACAGGGCGTGGTCGTCGACGACGAGGACTCTGATCGGCTCCTTGCGTGGAGAGCCCGCGTCAGGGCCCATGCCGACGACATCGCCGTCGGCATCCTCGTCCCGCATCGGTCCGAAGCTGTCCGCCATCGTTCCTCCCCCTGAAGGCTGTGGCTGGTCATCTGCCGTCGCCAACCCAAGGCAGCGGCCCACCGGTTGGGCCGGTGCGGCCATGATTTCATGCCCGGCTGACACCGCGGTGACGTGCAGGGCGCGAAGTGGTCGCACACCGGTGCCCCTGGGGGCGCACACGCGCTCCAGGGGCACCGGCTCAGCTGTCAGCCGGGTTGGTCAGCCGCCCAGCGTGCCACCAGCCGCGGGAGCCTGCGCCTGGGCGACCATCGGGTCCGTGCTGAGGTGGATGACGCCGTAGTCGTAGGCGTGCCGCCGGTAGACGACACTCGGTTCCTTGGTCTCGGAGTCGATGAACAGGTAGAAGTCGTGCCCGACCAGCTCCATCTCGTAGAGGGCCTGGTCGAGAGTCATCGGGGAGGCGACATGCGTCTTCTCGCGGACGACGAGGGGTCCTTCGCCCTTCACTTCCAGCGAGCCGATCTTCTTGGTGGGAATTCCCTCCGGCTCTTCTTCCTGGAAGGTGTGCCCGTTGCCATTGAGCGTCGCCGCGCCCGGAACGTGGTCGGGGACCTCGGCCGCCGAGATTCGGCGTGCGCCTCGGCGCGAGAAACGCTTGTCGTGCTGCTTGCGCAGCCGGGCATCCAGCTTCTCCGCCGCGAGGTCGAGCGCCGCATACGGATCGCTGGCCGCTGCCTCCGCCCGGATCACCGGACCGCGGGAGCGGAGCGTGATCTCCACTCGATCACTGCGGTCGGCCTGTCGGGGGTTGGGCTCCTTGGACACCTCGACGTCGAGGCTGATCACCTTGGCATCGAGCCTCTGGATCTTCTCCAGCTTCAGCTTCTCGGCCACGTGCTTGCGGAACCGCTCGGGCACCTCGGTCTTGCGGCCCTTGACGACGATGTCCACGCAGAACTCCGTTCCCGGATCGCTCCGCTCCATCGGCGGAGCATCTCCCTTTTGCACCAGGCTCCGGTGAACCCCGGAACCTCGGACTCGGTGACTTCCACCTCCTCCTCCCCCATGGGCAAGATCTCCACCCCATCGCCGCGGGTGATTGCCGAAAACCCGCAGCACGGCATTCGGATATGAGAGGGCTGGCCTGCGCCTTTCCCTCACAACCGAACATATCTCGCCCGGACGGATGTCGTCACCCTCTACTGCGGCGTACCTCCGTTCCGGTGAATTGCCCCTCTCGTTACCTGCAACGATGCAAGTTCGCAGTCAGTTCCGGTTTATTTCGAAAGAATCCGGCGACGCAGCGACCACCGCCGCGCAGACCACGTCACCAGCTGGTCCGGCGCCCCCGATTCCCGGCACCTCACGCGTCCGCCGCACGACTCCCTCCCTCGATCCAGCCCTCCGTTCCCCTGTGCTTTCCCGACTTCCCGTCAGGTACACAGCGGTTGTCCCGTCACCACCCGCACCGGACTCCGCAGTCACCCATCCATACGCGTCCACCTCCCCGACCGTTCTGCCGTACACCGCTGACTGCACCGCCCTGTGGGGACCCTCACCCGCCGGGCTGCAGGGTCCCGCCCCCGCCGCCAAGGCCGCTCGCACCGCCCGCGCCGCCTCCGCCAGGGACGCGCCCGTCGTCATCAGGTCGTCGACGAGCACGACCGGACCGCCGGCGAGCAGCCGGGCCCCGCCGGGAGCCACGGTCAGCGCGTCCGCGAGATTGTCGAGCCGCTGCCGGGAGTTGAGCCCCGACTGATCGGCCACCGCCCGCCGCTGCCGCAGCACGGCGAGCACACGCGCCGGCGTACCGCCCCGCCGCAGTTCACCCGCGGCCGCGAGCGCGATCCGCCGGGCCGGATCGTGCCCCCGTGCCCGCACCGCCCCACGCGCGGACGGAACGGGTACGAGCAGCACAGGCGCACCGACGCCCCAGAACCGCGGCCCCGACCCGTCGGCCGACACCCGGTACCCCCGGGGCCGCACAGCCCGCCCGGACGCCCCACCGCCCTGCGCACCGGCCTCCCGAAGCCCCGCCCGCACGGCCCCCGCCAGAGCCGTCCCGAGTGGCGCCGTGAGCGCAAGCGCGCCGCGTTCCTTGTGGGCCAGCAGCACCGCCCGCACCTCGTCCGCATACCGGGCCGCCGCGTGCACCTCTGGCAGCCCCGGCGGCTGAGGCACCGGCCGCACCCGGCTCGGTGCGGTCCCGCTCAGGACGGCACGGCACCCCGGGCAGAGCACCGTGCGAGGCCTCCCGCAGCCTCCGCACTCGGCCGGCAGCACCAGGTCGGTCAGGTCCTGCCACCACCCCCGCATGCCCACCACTGTGCCAAGGCCCGCGCCGACGGACCACCCCTGTGGATAACGCCCTGTGGAAAACTCCGGCCCCTGCGCGGACGTCCTTTCCGCCCCGGGGCCGGCACCCCGAGTCCCATCCCAAAAAAAGGCCTCACAGAGACCCCACAGAGGCCACGGAGCCCCCAGAGGACCACAGAACCCACAGAGGCCCCAAAGAGGCCCCAAACAGACAGCGACCGCCCCCAGCCGGAGTCTCCCCCAGCCAGGAAGCGGCCGCCCACTCTCAGTCCTCGAACCTCAACGGCCCGCCCCGGACAGGCTCACCCCGGATAGACCGGCGCCGTGCCGTCCGTCACCACCTTCTGCCACTGCGCCCCGGGCGACAGCCGTACGATCCCGTCCTCCGAGTAGCCGACCAGCGGCAGCCCCACGTCCTCGGACGCGGTGATCTCCTTGACCCCGCTCAGGGCCGCGGGCGCCGGTCCCTCCGGTGTGGAGCCGTCGACCTGCACATACCGCATCGTCTGCACGCCGCCCTGCTCACGCCCGACCACCACGAGCCGGCTGTCACCGGCCCACGACATGGCCGTGACCTCCTCCAACTCAGGCGTCGCGGAGCGCAGTTCGTGCACCGAGACGACCGAACGTTCCTCCGCCTTGCCGTCCTCGCTCCGTTCGATCCGCCCGATGAGCAGCGAGGACTTGTCGCCCTGCTTCACCACGAGCGCGATCCGCACCCCGTCGGCGGCCACCCGCACGGACTCGATGCGGCCCTGCAACCCCGGCGTCTTCACCACCAGCGGGTCGCCGACGCCCTCCTTCAGCAGCAGCAACCGAGGGTTGCGGGGATCACGGTCGGCCACCCACAGGTCGCCCTGGGCGTCCCAGCTGGGCGCCGACAGCCGCTCCTCCGGGGTCCGGCCGGCGCTGGTCAGTTCGGGGTCCCCGAGTGGACCGCCGGCCACCAGCGCGCCGACGTACAGCTCCTTGCCGTCGGTGCCGACCCCGGCAGCCATGTCCTCATCCCGCGACACGGCCACCGAATGCAGCTCCCTCTCACCCTCGCCGAGGGCACCCGGCACGGGATCGGGCTTCGTGTCGTTGATGGCGGCCGCCAGCCGTACGAGCCGGTGCTTGTCGTCGAGGAAGTACAGATGCTCGGCGCCCTGCACCGAGCCGCGCGCGGCGACGTCCTCCGCCCCCGCCTCGGTGAGCGCGCACAACTGCCTGCCGCCCGCCCGCAGAGCGACCTCGTCCACCGTGGGGGTGAGGTTCTGCAGGGTGAACAGGAGCTGGGCCGCCATCTCGTTGCACTTGACCGGCCCGACCCGGGCCGCCTTGTCGTTCAACGGCACGGTCAGCCTGTTCTGATCGTCCGGCGTCAACGAGTCGTCCTTCTTCAGCGCCGTACCAGTGGGGAAGCTCGATCTGACCGCCCGGTCGAGCCAGCTGGTGGGCCCCTTGAGCAGGGAGCGCACCATCTCCGTCAGGGGATCCACGTTCCTGCGCACATAGACGGGATCGGCGACGGCCGCGGTGTGCGGGGAGGTCCCGAGTGTGGTGTTCGTGGCGAAGTAGTACTTGTCGACGGACATGTAGTTGCGCTGGAAGTCCGACTTGCCCATGACGACGCCGCGCGGCGGCACGTCGATGCGCCACTGCCTGGTCTTCTTGTCCCGGGTGAGGTGCATCGTCTCGCTGTAGTCCCCGCTGGCCGGCGAGTACGACTGCTGCGCGTCGACCGTGGCGACCTTGGTACCGGTCAGCGTGTACGAGAGGTTGTCGCTCTCCTCCCGGCCCCCCACCCGGTCGGGCTCGGCGCCCGGTCCGTCGGCGAGCACCGTCGTGGACAGCAAGGGCCGCCACTTGGCCGACGCCTCCGTGGTCAGGTACTTGCGCGCTATCTCGTAGTTCGGATCGTCGCTGGTCAGTGCCTCCAGGAAGCCCGACACGATCTCCGAGGACGAAGCGTCCTCATGCGGCGGCATGGCGAAAACCCGCACCTGAGTGTCCTGGCGCGGCGTGGACTCGACGCCCCGCAGATCGCCACTGTCAGGCATCGAGGCACACCCCGCCAGCAGTACGACGCCACAGGCGGCGTACGCCACCGCGCGCCCCGGCCCGCGCCGGGCGCCCCCTTCGCGCTCAGCGCCCACGAAATGCCTCCCCCTGCTTGTTCGACTCCTCGGCCTGCCCGGCCTGCTCGCCCGACGGCTCTTCCGCGGCGGGCGTGTCGTCCTGCCGCGCGCCCGAGGCGGGCCGGGGGACCACACGCGCGCCGTTGCCGGGCAGGGCCGTCGGATCGGCCTTGGGCGTGACCGCGGCCAGCCGCGTGGCGAACGGATCCCTCGACTGCATCGAAGGCACCTGGTCACCCGTGGACTGGGACGGCACCGTCGCGGCCCTCTCACCGCCGCCGCACGGCAGACCGGCGTCATCGAGTCCACGATTGCGTCGCGAGTCCTTGGGCTCCAGCGGTATCGGCGAGCCCCGCAGCGGCTCGTCCGCCGTGCGCGGCAGCGTCAGCCGGAACTGCGAACCGCCACCCGGTTCGCCCCACGCCTGCAGCCAGCCGCCGTGCAGTCGCGCGTCCTCCAAGGCGATGGACAGACCCAGACCCGTACCGCCGGTGGTACGCGCGCGTGCCGGGTCGGCCCGCCAGAAGCGGCTGAAGACACGGGTCGCCTCGCCGGGCTTGAGCCCGACACCGTAGTCGCGCACCGCGACCGCGACCGCCCCGCCCGCCGCGGCGAGCTTCACGACGACGTCCCTGCCCTCACCGTGCTCGACGGCGTTGACGACGAGGTTGCGCAGCACGCGCTCGACGCGCCGGGCGTCGGCCTCGGCGACGATGGGCTGCTGGTCGCCGACCACGCGTATTTGTGTGCCCTTGCGCTCGGCGAGCGGCTCGGCCCCGCTGACCACACGCCGCACGACCTCCCTGAGGTCGATCGGCTCCGCCTCCAGCGCCGCCGCGCCCGCGTCGAACCGGCTGATCTCCAGCAGGTCGGCGAGCAGCGACTCGAACCGGTCCAGCTGGTCGGCGAGCAGCTCCGCCGACCGCGCGGTGACCGGGTCGAAGTCCTCCCGCGCCTCATGGATGACGTCGGCGGCCATGCGTACGGTCGTCAGCGGCGTCCGCAACTCGTGCGACACGTCCGACACGAACCGCCGCTGCATCCGCGACAGGTCCTCCAGCTGCTGGATCTTCAGCTGGAGGTTCTGCGCCATCTTGTTGAAGGCCTCCCCGAGCCGCGCGATGTCGTCCTCGCCGGTGACCTTCATCCGCTCCTGCAAGCGCCCCGCCGACAGCCGTTCGGCGATCCCCGCCGCCATCCGCACCGGCGTGACGACCTGGCGCACCACGAGCCAGGCGATGGCCCCGAGCAGTACGACGACGAAGAGCCCGGCGGTGGCGAGCGTCCCCTTGACCAGGCTCAGCGACTTCTCCTCCTGGGTGAGCGGGAAGAGGTAGTAGAGCTGGTACAGGTCGCCGTTGGGGTCGCTGACCTGCTTGCCGATGACCAGCGCCGGCTGGGACTCCTTGTGCTCGCTGGGCTGGTAGACGATGCGGGTATAGCTCTGGAACGCCCCCGTGGAGCCACCGATCCGCTCACGCAGGGCCTCGGGCACGCTCGCCGTCGGGTCCACACCGCCGGAGGCCCGCCGCCCACGCCCACTGGTGTCATCGCCCGTGGAGGCGGGAAGCGTCACCACCTCGAAGGCACCCTGCCCACCGCTGGAGAGCGAGGAGACGAGGTCACTCATCCACGGGATGACGTTCTGCTCGGAACGCTCGTCCCCCGTCGCACCGTCGTCGGCGGTCCCGGCGGCCGCCTGGTCGGCCCGCTGCTTGGCCACCGAGAACCCGCCGGTGGCCTGACTCTGCGAGGCCTTCACCTTGGCGTCCAGCAGGCCGTTGCGCACCTGCCCGATGACGACGAAGCCCAGCAGGAGCACGACGCCGAGCGACATCACCAGCGTCGTGACGACGACCCTGAGCTGGATGTTGCGCCGCCACAGCCGCATGACGGGCAGCAACGGCCGGCGCACCCAGCGCAGGACCAGGCGGAGAACCGGGCTGCCCTGGACTCCGCCCTGCAGCAGCCCGCCCTCGAGGAACCGTCCCCAGCGGGAGCCCGCCCGCTTCCGGCCGACAGGCCGCTCCGGACGGGCCCCGGTCCGACCGGGGGCCGCAGCGGCACTGTCCCCGGACATGTCAGCTCGGCCCTGCCTTGTAGCCGACGCCACGGACCGTCACGACGATCTCCGGCCGCTCGGGGTCCTTCTCGACCTTGGAACGCAGCCGCTGCACATGCACATTGACCAGACGGGTGTCGGCCGCGTGCCGATAGCCCCACACCTGCTCCAGGAGCACCTCACGGGTGAACACCTGCCACGGCTTACGGGCCAGCGCGACCAGCAGGTCGAACTCCAGCGGCGTCAGCGCGATCGACTGCCCCTCCCGCTTCACGGAGTGCCCGGCCACGTCGATGACGAGGTCACCGATGGCGAGCTGCTCGGGCGCCGGCTCCTCCGACCTCCTGAGCCGCGCACGGATCCGGGCCACCAGCTCCTTCGGCTTGAACGGCTTCACGATGTAGTCGTCGGCGCCGGACTCCAGGCCCACGACGACATCGACGGTGTCGCTCTTGGCCGTCAGCATCACGATCGGCACCCCGGACTCGGCCCTGATCAGACGGCACACCTCGATGCCGTCCCGCCCGGGCAGCATCAGGTCGAGCAGCACCAGGTCGGGCTTGGACTCCCGGAATGCGGCCAGCGCCTTGTCGCCGTCGGCTACGAAAGACGGCTCAAAACCTTCACCACGCAGCACAATGCCGAGCATCTCGGCCAGTGCGGTGTCGTCGTCGACGACAAGGACTCGTCCCTTCATAAACGACATCATCCCATTCTCATAACAGTGGCGAAGGCAGTGGTGAGGTACGTCACCGGCCAGTGACCTTAGTCGTAGGCAGTCGCCACTGTCTGCCCTCATGTACATCACAGGGCGTGACTTTTGGGCAGGTCTGCCCCGCTCTGCCACTGGCCGGCTCCGCTTCTACCTCACCAGGTCTGCGCCACCTCCCGCGACCTGGCACACAGCTCGGCCAGCGCCTCGGCGGTCACAGGAGACACCGCCCCCTCCTCAGTGACGATCGCCGTCACCAGCTCGGGCGGCGTCACATCGAAGGCCGGGTTGTACGCCTGGGTCCCCAGGGGCGCCATCGGAATCCCGCCTCCCGGTTCCGCTCCGGCCACCGGCACCTGCGGCGGTGCGATCTCGGTCACCTCGAACCCGGGACGCTGCTCGACCTCGATGGCCGCCCCGTCCGGCGTGTCCGGATCCACCGTCGTCAGCGGTGCCACCACGATGAACGGCACATGGTGGTAGCGCGCGAGCACCGCGAGCGGATAGCTCCCCACCTTGTTCGCCACCGAACCGTCGGCCGCGATGCGGTCCGCCCCGATCAGCACCGCGTCCACCTCGCCGGCAGCGAACAGCGAGCCCGCCGCGTTGTCCGTGAGCAAGGTGTACGCCATGCCGCTGCGCGCCGCCTCGTAAGCCGTGAGGCGAGCCCCCTGCAGCAGCGGCCGCGTCTCGTCCACCCACAGCCGCCTGAGCCGCCCCACCCGGTGCGCCGCGAGCGCCACCGCGAACGCCGTGCCCTCCCCGCCCGACACCAGCGACCCGGTGTTGCAGTGCGTGAGGATGCGGTGCCCACCGCCGGGCAACAGCTCGTCCAGCAGCGCCAGCCCCCGCTCCGCCATCCGGGCGCTGGCCTCGGCATCCTCCTTGTGCAACGCCCGCGCCGCCCCCAGCGCCGCAGCTGCGGCCCGCTCGACGTCCCCGCTCCCGGCCAGCTCGGCCCGGTACGCGGACTGAGCCCTGCGCACCCCGACCGCCAGGTTCACCGCGGTGGGCCGGGCGCCGGCCAGCGATTCCGCGGCGTCGTCCACGTCGTAGCCGCGCGCGGCGGCGAGCGCGACGCCGTACGCCCCGGCGATGCCGAGCAACGGAGCCCCCCGCACGGCGAGCGAACGGATCGCCTCCACCAGCACGGGCGCGTCCGTACAGACCAGCTCGACCTCCTCGGCCGGCAGCCTCGTTTGGTCGAGAAGGACCAGTACTGGGCCTTCGGGTGGTTCCTCCCATCGGATCGCCGGTATCTCGATCGGCCTGCTGTCCTCGCCGGATTGCGCGTACTGATCAGCCATGCGATCAGTCTGCCCCGTGTACGGCGGACAATTGAAGGTGTGCAGCCCATACCGCGGCCGGTACCTCGCCGACCTCCCCATGGCACGATGGCTGCCAACCTGCCGCCGCGACCGCGGACGGGCACCGTGAAGGAGCGACGATGAAAGACACTCCGGGCTGGGCCTCGCCCGGATCCGCCCCGTCCGACGGACAGGAACCCGGCGCGTCCGGCCCTGCCGAGCCCGCGGACCGTCCCGAGCCCGCGCAGGAGCCGGGACCGGACGCACAGGGCTCCGGCCCGAAGTGGTCCAAGGAGCAGCCGCCCGCCGGCCAGTGGTCCGCGCCGACGGGAGCACAGGCCCCCGGCCAGGCCCCGCCGCCCCCGCCGCCCGGCCCGGGCTGGGGACCTCGTCCTCCCGCCGGCCCAGGCGGATACGGCGGCGGCCAGCCGGGCTACGGCGCCCCGGGCGGACACGGCGCCTGGGGAGGCGGCTGGGGTGGCCCCCCGCCCGCTGCCAAACCCGGCGTGATCCCGCTGCGCCCCCTCGGCGTCGGCGAGATCCTCGACGGCGCGGTCTCCACCATGCGCACCCACTGGCGCACGGTCCTGGGCATCTCGCTGACCGTCGCGATCGTGACGGAGATCGTCGTCATCCTCCTCCAGGGCCTCGTCCTGAACGACCGCACCAGCACCGAGGCCCTCAACGACCCGAGCGCCACCCTGAGCGAACTGGCCCGCGCCACACGCGACGCCCTGCTCAGCTCCAGCGTGCTCCTCCTGATCTCGGTGATCGGCGCGATCGCCGCGACCGCCCTGTTGACGACGGTCACCAGCCGCGCGGTGCTCGGCAAGTCGGTGACCACCGGCGAGGCCTGGCGCGACGCCCGCCCTCAGGTGCTGCGGCTCTTCGGCCTGCTCTTCCTGCTGCTGCTCATGATCTTCGGCCTTGTCTTCGTGGGTGCCCTGCCCGGCATCCTCGTGGCCGCCACGGGCGCCGGTGAAGCGGGCGCGGCACTGGCCGTGCTGGGCAGCATCGGCACCGGCGTCGTCGCCCTGTGGCTGTGGTTCCGCTTCTCCCTCGCCTCGCCCGCGCTGATGCTGGAGAAGCAGGGCATCGTGAAGGCGCTGAGCCGTTCCGCGAAGCTGGTCCGGGGCTCCTGGTGGCGCGTCTTCGGCATTCAGCTGCTGGCCACGATCATCGCCAACGTCGTCGCGGCGATCGTCGTCATCCCCTTCACCTTCCTCGCCGGCGCACTCAGCGGCGACGGCGCCACCAGCTTCCTCAACGGCACCACCGACCTCGGCTGGACGTTCCTCATCGTCAGCGGCGTCGGCTCGGTGATCGGCTCCATGATCACCTTCCCGATCACGGCCGGCGTCACCGTCCTGCTCTACATCGACCAGCGCATCCGCCGCGAGGCCCTCGACCTCGAACTGGCCCGCGCAGCCGGCGTCCAGGGCTACGGCACCGACACCCCGGGGAGCTGAACCGGTGAGCCTGGCGGGGGGAGTTCTCACAACGGCGTCAGCACTGCCGGACGCCGCCGCACGCGCGGTACTGCGCGCCGGCGACACAGCCGTACTGTCGCTGTCGCGCTCCGGCGACACCTCCGTACTCTCACTGCTGACACGCTCGGACGACGAGCCACCGCTGACCACCCCGCGTGACCCCGCGCGCGAAGCGGCCCGGCGCGAGCTGTCCAAGCGCATGTACCACGAGCACGAACCCAGCTGGTTCCAACGCGCCCTGGACACCTTCTGGGACTGGGTCGAGGACCTGTTCAGCAGCGCCTCGACCGTGGCACCCGGCGGAACACTCGGCCTGGTCGTCGTCGTCCTGGTCGTCCTCGCGGTCGTCGGCGCCCTGTGGTGGCGCCTCGGCACCCCCCGCCGCCGGCCCACCTCCTCCGCCGCCCTGTTCGACGACCGCCCCCGCAGTGCCGCCGAACACCGAGCCGCCGCCGAAGCCCACGCCGCCCAGGGCCACTGGAACCAGGCCGTCCAGGAACGCATGCGCGCCATCGTCCGCTCCCTCGAGGAACGCGCGCTTCTCGACGTCCGTCCCGGCCGCACCGCGGACGAGGCCGCCGCCGAAGCAGGCCGCTCACTGCCCTCCCACACGGACCGGCTGCGCGCCGCCGCCCGGGACTTCGACGACGTGACATACGGCGGGCGGACCGCGACCC
Organism: Streptomyces curacoi; assembly: GCF_001513975.1. Lineage (GTDB taxonomy): Bacteria > Actinomycetota > Actinomycetes > Streptomycetales > Streptomycetaceae > Streptomyces > Streptomyces curacoi. Next base: position 3,675 of record NZ_KQ947995.1, on the reverse strand, counting down.
AGCAGGCGTACAAACGCATCACGGAACTCGACAGCGACCTGGAGAGCACCAAGCCACAGCTCGCGAGCAGCGCCCCCAGCACGGCCCCCAACACCCGCCAGGGAGCCGCCGGATGACCACCGAGGACACGCTCCCGTCCACCTCGGCCTCGCCCACCGCACGCCAGGTGTGGACCCGCACGCGAGGCATCGCCCTCGCCTTCGTACTCCTGCTGGCGGCGGCAGTGGCCATCGCCACGATCCGTTCCGACGCCCAGCACGGCACCCTCGACCCACGCGCCGCCGACCCCAAAGGCAGCCGGGCGGTCGCCGAACTCCTCGCCGATCGAGGCGTCGACACACGGGTGGTCACCACCCTGGACGAGGCACGCGCCGCTGCCACGCCGGACACCACACTCCTGGTCGCCGTCCCCGACCTGCTGACCCAGCGTCAACAGACTCGGCTGCGCTCGGCCACCGCAGGCTCCGACGGCCGTACCGTCCTCGTCGCCCCCGGCAGCTCGTCCGTGGAAAGGCTCATCCCCGGGGTCACCGCGGACCCCGCCACCAGCCTCGAATCCGAGCTCGCCCCCGACTGCGCCCTGCCCGCCGCCCAGCGCGCCGGCACCGCCGACCTGGGCGGCATCCGCTACACCACCACCCACCTCGACGCCGACCAGTGCTACCCCAGCGAGCGCCTGGCCACCCTGCTGCGCGTCCCGGAGACCAGCGGGGACGGCGACACCATCGTCCTCGGCGCGCCCGACATCCTCTACAACGACCACCTCGACGAGCAGGGCAACGCCTCGCTCGCCCTCCAACTCCTCGGCTCCCGCCCCCATCTGGTCTGGTACCTCCCCTCGCTCTCCGACACGTCGGCCGCCGACGCGGACGGCGAACGCAGCTTCTTCGACCTGCTCCCCTCGGGCTGGCTCTGGGGCACCCTGCAGCTCTTCATCGCCGCAGCCCTGGCCGCCCTCTGGCGGGCACGCCGACTCGGCCCCCTGGTGCCCGAAAAACTCCCCGTGGCGATCCGCGCCTCCGAAACCGTCGAAGGCCGCGCCCGCCTCTACCGCAAGGCCAACGCCCGCGACCGCGCGGCCGCCGCTCTTCGCTCCACCACCCGCACGCGCCTCGCCCCCCTCGTAGGTGTCCCCGTCTCCCAGGCGCACGCGCCCGAGGCCCTGCTCCCCGCTCTGTCCGCCCATCTCCACAACCACGGAGACGGACAGACCCTGCACGCTCTCCTCTTCGGCCCGCCGCCCAGCGACGACACGGCCCTCATCGCCCTCGCCGACCAACTCGACGCCCTCGAAAGAGAGGTACGCCGTCCATGATGGACCCGACCACTGACAACGCCGGGAACACCGGGGACCCGGGCACCGCCCGCGCCTCCCTGGAGGCCCTGCGCGCCGAGATCGCCAAAGCCGTGGTCGGCCAGGACCCCGCCGTGACCGGCCTCGTCGTCGCCCTCCTCTGCCGCGGCCACGTCCTCCTCGAGGGAGTCCCCGGCGTGGCCAAGACACTCCTCGTCCGTGCCCTGGCCTCCGCGCTCGAACTCGACACCAAGCGCGTCCAGTTCACCCCCGACCTGATGCCGAGCGACGTGACGGGCTCCCTCGTCTACGACACCCGCACCGCCGAGTTCTCCTTCCAGCCCGGCCCGGTCTTCACCAACCTCCTCCTCGCCGACGAGATCAACCGCACCCCGCCGAAGACCCAGTCGTCCCTGCTGGAGGCCATGGAGGAACGCCAGGTCACGGTCGACGGCATCCCCCGCCCCCTCCCCGAGCCGTTCCTGGTCGCCGCGACCCAGAACCCGGTGGAATACGAGGGCACATATCCCCTCCCCGAAGCCCAGCTGGACCGTTTCCTCCTCAAACTCACGATCCCCCTCCCCTCCCGCCAGGACGAGATCAACGTCCTCACCCGCCACGCCGAGGGCTTCAACCCTCGCGACCTGCGCGCCGCCGGCGTACGCCCGGTAGCGGGCCCAGCAGACCTGGAGGCGGCACGCGCAGCGGTGGCCAAGACGACGGTCTCCCCGGAGATCACGGCCTACGTGGTCGACATCTGCCGAGCCACCCGGGAATCGCCGTCCCTGACCCTGGGCGTCTCCCCACGCGGCGCCACGGCCCTCCTGGCCACCGCCCGCGCATGGGCCTGGCTGACGGGCCGCGACTACGTCATCCCCGACGACGTGAAGGCACTGGCCCTCCCCACCCTCCGCCACCGCGTACAACTCCGCCCGGAGGCCGAGATGGAAGGCGTCACGGCCGACTCCGTCATCAACGCGATCCTCGCCCACGTCCCCGTCCCCCGCTGATGGCACTCACCGGACGCGCCGCACTTCTCGCGGCCCTAGGCTCCCTCCCCGTAGGCATCTGGGACCCCAGCTGGACAGGCATCCTCGCGGTCAACGCACCCTTGGCAGCCGCCTGCGCCTGCGATTTCGCACTCGCGGCACCCGTACGACGCCTGGGCCTGACCCGCTCCGGTGACACCTCGGCACGCCTGGGCGAGACGGCCGACGTCACCCTTACGATCACCAACCCGTCCAGCCGCCCGCTCCGCGCCCACCTCCGCGACGCCTGGCCCCCCAGCAGCTGGCAGCCGGGCACGGAGACGGCGGCCTCCCGCCATCGCGTAACGGTCCCCGCCGGCGAACGCCGCCGCATCACAACCCGCCTACGGCCCACCCGGCGCGGCGACCGCCAGGCCGACCGTGTGACGATTCGCTCGTACGGTCCCCTAGGCCTCTTCTCCCGCCAGGGCACCCACAAAGTCCCCTGGGCGGTACGCGTCCTGCCCCCCTTCACGAGCCGCAAGCACCTACCGTCGAAACTGGCCCGCCTGCGCGAGCTCGACGGCCGCACCAGCGTCCTCACCCGCGGCGAAGGCACAGAATTCGACAGCCTGCGCGAGTACGTCCCCGGCGACGACACCCGCTCCATCGACTGGCGCGCTACGGCCCGACAGTCCGCGGTCGCGGTACGCACCTGGCGCCCCGAACGCGACCGCCACATCCTCCTCGTCCTGGACACCGGCCGCACCTCGGCAGGACGCGTCGGCGACGCTCCCCGCCTCGACGCCTCCATGGACGCGGCCTTGCTTCTCGCCGCCCTCGCCTCCCGAGCCGGCGACCGTGTGGATCTCCTCGCCTACGACCGCCGAGTACGCGCCCTCGTCCAGGGCCGCGCAGCCGGCGACGTCCTCCCGTCCCTGGTCAACGCGATGGCCACACTAGAACCCGAACTGATCGAAACGGACGCCCGCGGCCTCACAGCAACGGCTCTCCGCACGGCACCCCGCCACTCCCTGATCGTGCTGCTCACGACACTCGACGCGGCCCCGATCGAGGAGGGCCTGCTGCCCGTACTGTCTCAGCTCACCCAGCGCCACACAGTTCTGCTGGCATCAGTGGCGGACCCCCACATCGCACGCATGGCCACCGCACGCGGAAACACGGACGCCGTGTACGAGGCCGCAGCCGCATCCCAGGCCCAGAGCGAACGCCACCGCACAGCGGAACAACTCCGCCGTCACGGCGTTACGGTCGTCGACGCGCCCCCGGAGGAACTCGCACCCGCACTGGCAGACGCGTATCTGGCTCTCAAGACAGCAGGGCGACTGTGATCAGGGACCGTGAATGAATCGAAGTCGATAACGATAAAAGGGCTCTCCTCGGAGAGCCCTC
>NZ_KQ947994.1:256385-256951 GCF_001513975.1 Streptomyces curacoi | reverse complement strand
GGTCCTCCAGCAACACCCGCCACGACACCCCGTCCACCACCAAGTGATGGGCGATCACGACGAGTTCGGCGTTGCCGGCGCCGAGTTCGAGCAGGGCGAAGCGGATCAGGGGGCCGGTGGCGAGGTCGAAGCCGGTCTGCAGGGCGTCGGTGATGCGGGTGACGGCCTCGGCGCGTTCGTCGCCGTCCACGGCGGAGAAGTCGTGCCGCTCCAGGCGTACGGTGTCGTCCGCGGCCAGGGCGCGCTGGCGCCAGCCGGCTCCGGTGCGCTCGAAGCGCAGGCGCAGGGCGTCGTGCTGCTCCACCAGCGCGGTCACCGCGGTGGCCAGGGCCTCGGGGTCGGTGCCGGGGGCGAGTTCGAGGTGCACGGCCATGTTGAAGTGGTGCGGGGCGTTGCGGTGCGTGCGGAAGAACCAACGCTGGATGGGGGTGAGCACCACGGGGCCCTCCACGGGACGCTTGTCGGATCGGTTGGCTTCGTCGTCGGCCTCGGCGAGGCCGGCCGCGAGTGCGGCGATGGTCTGGCGCTGGAAGACGTCCTGTGAGGTGAGGACCAGGCCGGCGCGT
>NZ_KQ947994.1:237008-255822 GCF_001513975.1 Streptomyces curacoi | reverse complement strand
GGCCACGGCCGTCACCACGGCCTGCGCGACCTTCGGGTGGTCGGCGAGGGCGGACTCGATCTCACCGACCTCCACGCGGAAGCCGCGGATCTTGACCTGTCCGTCGCCCCGGCCGAGGAACTCCAGGCTTCCGTCGGCGGTCCAGCGCACGCGGTCGCCGGTGCGGTACATACGGCCGCCGGGCTCGCCGAACGGGTCGGCCACGAACCGCTCGGCGGTCAGGGCGGCCCGGTTGACGTAGCCGTGGGCGAGGCCCTCGCCCGCGATGTGGAGCTCGCCGCCGACTCCGGGGGCGACCGGGCGCAGGCGGTCGTCCAGGACGTAGAGCCGGGTGTCGCCGATCGGGCCGCCGAGGGGCACGGTCTCGCGGGCCAGGTCGGCCGGGCGCAGGGCTCCGGCCGCGGCGAAGGTGGTGGTCTCGGTGGGGCCGTAGCCGTTGATGAGGGTGGTGCCGGGAAGCTGTTCGAGGACGGCGCGGCAGTGCCGCGGGGAGAGGGCGTCGCCGCCGGCCAGCAGGTGGCGCAGTCCGGCGAGGGCCTCGATGTCGGCGTCCACCACCTCGTGGAAGAGCCCGGCGGTCAGCCAGAGCGTGGTGACGCCGTGGGTGGTGAGGAACTCCCGCAGCTCGGGCGGGTCCAGGACGCCGGCCGGGGCCAGGGCCAGCGTCGCCCCGTTGAGCAGGGCTCCCCAGATCTCGAAGGTGGCGGCGTCGAAGGAGACGGACGCGGCCTGCGCGACGACGTCCTGCGGCGTGAGCTCGATGTACGGGGTGTGGCGCACCACGCGGTCGATGGCCCGGTGCGGGGTGAGGGTGCCCTTGGGCGTGCCCGTGGAGCCGGAGGTGTAGATGACGTAGGCGCCGTGGTCGGGGGTGAGGCCGGCGTCGACCGGTCCCGCCGGGGCGGCCTCGACGGCCTGGCGGTCGGTGTCGACGAGGACGAGGGGGCGCCGGTCGGTGCCGAGCCGCCGGCCGCCGGCCGCGTCGGTGACCAGGAGTACGGCCTCGGAGTCGTCGAGCATGAACTCCTGGCGGGCGACGGGGTACGCGGGGTCCACGGGCACATAGGCGGCCCCCGCCTTGAGGATGCCGAGCAGGGCGACGATCAGGGAGGTGCCGCGGGGCAGGGAGAGGCCGACGCGGTCGCCGGTGCGCACGCCCCGCTCGCGCAGATGGTGGGCCAGCCGGTTGGCACGGGCGTCCAGGTCGGCGTAGGTGAGCCGGGTGTCGGCCTGGTGGACGGCGACGGCGTCGGGGGTGCGCGCGACCTGGCGGGCGAACAGGTCGGTGAGGGTGGCCGGCGCCACGCCCCGCTCGGCGGTGTTCCACTCCTGGAGCACCCGGCGGCGCTGCCGGTCGGTCAGGAGGGCGGCGTCGGCCATGGGGCGGTCCGGGGTCTCGGCGAGTGCGGCGAGCAGGGTGCGCAGATGGCCCGCGAAGCGCTCGACGGTGCCGCGGTCGAAGAGGTCGGTGTTGTACTCGGCGGAGGCGGTGAGCGAGCCGTCGTCGCCCGGCCAGAACTCCAGGGTGAGGTCGAACAGGGCGGCCTCCCGGGGCAGGACGGCCTCCTCGACGCGGATCCCGGGCAGCTCGGGAACGCCACCGGGCACGTTCTGGAGCACGAGCATGACCTGCACGAGCGGCGGGATGCTCGGGTCGCGCCCGGGCAGGACGGCGTCCACGACCCGGTCGAAGGGGACCAGGCTGTGGGCGACGGCGTCGGCCGCGGTCCGTCGGCCGCGGGCGACGAACTCGGCGAAGGTCAGCGACTCGTCGACGTCGGCGCGCAGGGCGAGGGTGTCGACGAAGAAGCCGACCAGGTCGGCGAGTTCGGCCCGCAGGCGGCCGGAGTCGACGGTGCCGAGGACGATGTCGCGCTGTCCGGTGAGCCGGGCGAGGAAGAGCTGCACACCGGCGGTGAGCGCGGTGAACAGCGTGCCGCCCGCGGTACGGCCCAGCTCGGTCAGCCGGCGTGCGGTGCCGGCGGGCACGGTGAACAGGACACGGTCGCCGGCCGAGGTGCGCACCGGCGGGCGCGGCCGGTCGGCGGGCAGCTCCAGGGGGACCGCGCCGTCCAGGACCCGCTTCCAGTGGGCGAGCTGCTCCTCCACCTCCGGGGTGTCCTGCAGGGCGCGCTGCCAGGCGGCGAAGTCGGCGTACTGGAGGGGGAGTTCGGCGAGCCCGGCGGCCGTGGCGAGGGCGTCGGGCCGGGCGTTCGGGTCCCGCAGCGTGGCGGCGTAGAGCGCGCCCAGCTCGCGGGTGAGCACCTCCATCGACCAGGCGTCGGCGGCGATGTGGTGGGCCGTCAGGACCAGCAGGTGCTCCTCGGGCGCCGTGCGCACCAGGCGTGCCCGCAGCAGCGGCGCGGTGGCGAGGTCGAAGGGGGCGCCGACCTCGGCGCGCAGCAGCCGGTCCAGTGCCCGGTCGCGTTCGGCCGGGGTCCGGGCGGTGAGGTCCTCGACGGGCACGGGGACGCGCACGGTACCGGGTTCGGCGATCATCTGGGCCGGGGTGCCGTCCTCCTCGGGGAAGGAGGTGCGCAGCGGCTCGTGCCGGGCGACCAGGGCGGTCAGCGCGGCGCCGAGCGCCTCGGGGTCGACGCTGCCGTGCAGCCGCAGCCCGGTGGCGCAGTTGTAGGCGGCCGAGCCCGGTTCGTGGCGGTCGAGGAACCACAGGCGCTGCTGGGCGGCGGACAGCGGCAGCCGCTGCCCGCGGGGGACGGGGGTGATGGCGGGCCGCTGCGGAGTCTGCTGCCGGGCGAGGGTGCGCAGTTGGGCGGCGAGCCGTTCGACGGTGGGGTGGTCGAAGAGGGCGGCGGCTTCGAGGGGGACGCCGAGGCGTCGCTCCACCTGGAAGGCGGTGCGCAGAGCGGATATGGAGTCGCCGCCGGCGGCGAAGAAGTCGTCGTGCACGCCGATCCGCTCCACCGGGAGCAGCTCCGCCCAGATGGCGGCGAGGGCACGCTCGGTCTCGTCGCGCGGCTCGGTGTGCGCGTGGGTGCCGGGCCCGGCGGGCGCCTCGGGGGCGGGCAGGGCCGCGCGGTCGACCTTGCCGTTGGGGGTGAGGGGGAAGCGGTCCAGCGGGACGAGGGCCGCGGGCACCATGTGGGCGGGCAGCCGGCCGGTCAGGTGGTGCCGCAGGGTCTGGTGGCCGGGCGGGCGGGCGGTGTCGGCGGGCACGTAGTAGGCGACGAGCCGGCCGGGCCCCTGGTCCTTGCGGAGGACGACCACGGCCTGGAGCACGGCCTCGTGTTCGGTGAGGGCGGTCTCGATCTCGCCGAGCTCGACGCGCAGCCCGCGGATCTTGACCTGGTCGTCGGCCCGGCCCACGAACTCGAAGGTGCCGTCGGGCAGTCGGCGGGCGAGGTCGCCGGTGCGGTACATCCGCGAGCCCGCCTCGCCGTACGGGTCGGCCACGAACCGCTCGGCGGTCAGGGCGGCCCGGTTGACGTAGCCGCGGCCCACTCCTTCGCCCGCGATGCACAGTTCGCCGACCTCGCCGTCGGGCACGGGGCGCAGCTGCTCGCCGAGGACGAGGACCCGTACGCCGTCCACGGGCCGCCCGATGCCGGGCGCCTGGCCGAGGTCGGTGGCCAGCGGCCCGTTCATGGTCGCCGTCACGGTCGCCTCGGTGGGGCCGTAGGCGTTGAACATGCGCCGGCCGGCGGCCCACCGGGCCACCACCTCGGGCGGGCAGGGCTCGCCGCCGGTGGCCAGGGCGCGCAGGCCGGGCAGCGGGGTGGGCGGGACGGTGGCCAGCACCGAGGGCGGGATCATGGCGTGGGTGATCGCCGCGTCGGCCAGCAGCTCGGCCAGGGCGTCGCCGACGGTCTGGGTGGCCCGGGAGGGCAGCACCAGGGTCGCGCCCGCGTACCAGGTCTGCACGATGTCGGCGATGGAGACGTCGAAGTTGGGCGAGGCGAACTGAAGCACGCGGCTGTCGCCGTCGATGGCGAGAGCCGAGGCGTGCGCGGCGCCGAGGTGCGGGATGCCCCGGTGGGTGACGGCGACGCCCTTGGGGCGGCCGGTGGAGCCCGAGGTGAACAGGACGTAGGCGGTGTTGTCGGGCAGGACCGTCACCCGGGGCGGGGTGTCGGGGTGGGAGGTGTCCAGGCCGGCGGGGCCGTCGAGCAGCAGGACGGCGGGGTCGCCGGCCGGGCGGTTGGCGGCCTCGCGGCTGCTGACGACGAGCCGGACGTCCGCGTCGGCGACCATGAACTCCAGCCGGTCCGAGGGGTAGCCGGGGTCGAGGGGGAGGTAGGCGCCGCCGGCCTTGAGGATGGCCAGCAGGACGACCAGGAGGTCCGGGCCCCGCTCCAGGCACACGCCGACCCGGGTCTCCGGGCCGACGCCCAGCTCGGCCAGCCGGTGGGCCAGCCGGTTGGCGCGGCGGTCCACCTCGCCGTATGTCAGCACCGTCGTGCCGCACTCCACGGCCGGGTGGGCGGGGCGTCGTGCCGCCTGCGCCTCGAACAGGCCGTGCAGGGTGACGCCGCCGGACGGCTGCCGGACCTGCTGGTGAGTGCTGCTGTCAGACTTCATTGCGAGACCCCAGAAAACCCAGAAAACGCCGAATGGAAAAGGAATATCCAACTGCCCGGTTCCGCTGCGCCGGTTCGTCGGTGCTCACGTCGGGCGAAGTTCCCTCAGCAGGGTGCGCCCGCTGTATTGGAGGGCCTGAATACGGCCCGTCGTGCGGTCCTTGACGAATCGTCCGAGCGTGGCGGGGAATTCGGTTCCCACCGAGCTGAATACGCCGCCGGCGCGGGGCACGAGGTGCTCGGACAGACCGCCCGGCAGCCGTAGCGTCATTCCGTCGGACGCGACGACGACATCGACGGTGAGGTCGCCGTTGCGGTACGTCCCCGCGCATTCCGCGAACCGCGCCGCGGACACCGCCGGCGGGACCTCCGGTTCGTGTACGCCCACGTCGATCCCGCCGTCGCGCAGCCGTTGCACCAGCGCGTCCCACAGCCGCACTCCCGTCGCGGAGTTGGTGGTCAGGGCGACCACCGTGCCGTCGTCGGGGCGGATGCGCAGATGGCAGGTGGTGCCGTCCAGGGCCCCGTCGTGGCCGAGCCAGAGGCTGCCGGGACGGCCGAACAGGCCCAGTCCCGCGCCCCAGGAGTGGGCCAGCCCGTAGGGACCCGGTCCGGGCACCGGGCGGCCCATCTCGCGCAGTACGTCCGGGTCGACGAGGTCCGCGTGGTCCCGGTCCGCCGGCCGGGCCAGGTGCAGCCGGGCGAAGCGCACCAGGTCCGTGGCACTGCCGGCGAGACCGCCGGCGGCCATGGATCCGGCGTCGGTCCGTGCCGGGACGGCGTGCACGACCGGGTTGCCGTCGGCGCCGGTGCGGGTGCGGTGCCCGCAGGGCGCGGGGTTGGGGCCGGGATCGAGGGGGGTGCCGCCGAGCAGCCGGACCCCGGTGCCGAGCGGTTCGAGCAGGTAGCTCCGCAGGGCCTCCCACCACGACAGCTCGGTCACGGTCTCGATGAGGCGGCCGGCGATGCCGTAGCCGACGTTGGAGTACGAGAACGCCCCGCGCGCCGGCCACCCCGCCGGGTGGGTGCCGGCGCGGTCCAGGAAGCCCTCGTACCAGTCCCGCAGGCTGCGCGCCCGCTCGTCGTCGTGGTCGGAGGGCAGGCCCGCGGTGTGGCTGAGGAGCATGCGTGGGGTGGCGGCGGACACGCCCTGGGCGGCGGGCCGGCGGGCCGGCATCCGGCTGCCGATCGGACGGTCCAGGTCCAGGTCACCGTCGGAGACGAGTTGCAGCAGCAGGGCCGCCGTGAACGCCTTGGTCACCGACCCGTAGGCGAAAAGGGAATGGTCGCCGACCGGCCGCCCGGTTTCGTATTCCTCGGTGCCGAATGCCCAGGTGGTCAGGGCGCCCCGATGGAGGACGGCCAATTGGCCGCCGACCACATCGCAGCTTTCCGCGAGTTCTTTCACCGTGTCCCGGTCAGGGCACGTTTCGGGCCATGTTCTCGTCGGTGTGCCAGACACGGACGAACCCCGCCTCCCCAGTCGCATGGGTATTCCATGGAAGGCGGTGTTCGGATGCCGTCTCGCGGCGCACCGCCCGGGGGAAATCCTCGGCGAGCGGGGCCAAATCGAACAGGAGATTTAGCTCTGTCGCAAACACGCAGTCCGTGGGCGCCGCGCCGGTCGGACGCCGACGGCGGCCCGGCGGGAGGCGCCCACGTCACGCGCGGGCCGTCAGGTCCGCGGCGGCAGCACGATGGCGGCGATCACCAGCGCCAGAACCCCGCCACCGGCGTTCCACAGCCCGCGCTGCACCTCGGTCACCTCGAAGGCGACGGGAGCCACCGCACGGATCTGCTGCACGGTCCACAGGATCCCCGTCGCCAGGCCCGCCACGCAGGCCACGGCCAGCACGGCCCGGGACCGGACGAGCAGGCCGAGCACGGCGACGGCGGCCACGGCGACCAGCGGCAGCAGCATGGAGGTGGCGGCGCCGCCGGCCGCGGCGGGCTCCAGGCCGGTGAACAGGTCCGTCAGCGCCACCTCGCGCGGCTCCCGCCCCTCGTACCAGGGCTGGAAGGCGCTGAGCACCAGCGCCGCCGCTCCGACCAGGGTGAGCAGGACTGCGGCGATACGGGCCATGGGTGCGGCTCCTCGATCTCTGTTGCGTTTCTGTCGCGTCGCGTTCGATCCTGCCCCGCCCAACCGGCCCTCGCACGGCCTTTGTTGACGGGGCGGCGGATCTGCGGTCAGGGCCGCTGCAGCGCCGCCGGGCGCCGTCGGCGCAGCGCCGGGCGGGCGGGCAGGAGGATGCCCGCGGCCACGGTCACGACGACGACCAGGACGATGGCCCCCGCCTGGACCGGCGGCAGGTAGGGCAGGGATCCGGTGACGGACAGGCTGAACGCCGTGAGGGGGATCAGCGCGGCCAGCGCGCCGACCACCAGTCCGGTGACGATCACTATCGCCGCCTCGACCCGCAGCATCCGCCTGACCTGGCGTCGCCCCGCGCCCACCAGCCGGAGCAGCACCAGCTCCTGCCGGCGTCCGATCAGGATCAGCACCAGGGTGCTGAGGACGGCGATGACGGTGAACCCGCCGACGACGCCGACGGCCACGGTGGTGAGCACCTGGCTCACGCCCCGGTCCTCGGACCGCAGGTGCTCCGGGCTCGGGTTCGCGGCCACCTGTACGTCGAGCGCGGCACCGGACAGTGCCTCGCGCACCGCCCGCTGTACGGCGTCCCGGTCGGCGTCCGGGGCGACCCGGGCCAGGACGCGGGTGTCCAGGGGGGCGGACACATGGGGGGCCAGCGCGTCCCGCGCGAACAGGAAGTCACCGAGCGCGAGGTTGCGTTCGTAGACCGCCACCACCCGCAGCGAGGCGACGACGCCGTCGCCATAGCGCAGCCGGACCTTGGAGCCGACCTTCACGTCCAGCGAGTCGGCCCGGGCGGCGCCCACCGCCACGGTGCCCTCGCGCAGGTCCCGCAGGGATCCGGAGGTGACGTCGGGATCGAGCGTCGCGGGCAGGGCGCCGGGCGTGACGCCCACCACCGGGAGCCGCTCCAGCACGGGGTCACCGGCCTCTCGCCGGGCGAGCACGACCGTGCTGTGGAGGGCGCCCGTGGCGGCCTCGACACCCGGCACGGCGGCCACGTCCCGCGCGGCCTCGGCGGGCAGTCCGGCCTCCTCGGTGGTCACCACGAGGTCGGCGCGCATCGCCTGCCGGGCCTGGGCGCTGCCCTCGTGGTCCATGGTGGCGCCCGCCGCGAGCTGGACGCCCACGAAGGCGACCACCAGGACGACCGGGGTGATGGCCGCGCCCAGCCGGCGCGAGTTCGCCGTGGTCGACGCGGCGGCGAGGTAGCCGCCGGCGCCGCCCAGCCGCCGGGTGAGCGGTGCGAGCAGGCGCATGGCTCCGCGGGCGATCCACGGGCCGAGCAGCGCGCAGGCGATCACCAGGGCGAGGGCCGCGCTGCCCGCGGCCATGGCGGCCAGTTCGCCCGACTGCAGCGCCGCGGTGCCCGCGGAGCTGAGGCCGGCGAAGAGGACGACGAGGCCGGTGACGGTACGGCCGCGGCCGGGCTGCCCGGGTTCGCTCGCGGCCTCGCCGAGGGCCTGCGCGGGACGGATCTTGGCGATGCGTCCGCACGCCAGGGCGGCCGAGACCCGGGCGACGACCAGGGTGAGGACGGCCGTCAGCACGGGGGTGGCGAACATCCACGGCAGGACCGGGAGGTCGAGCCCGACGGGGACGGCGCCCCGGTCGCGCAGCATCCACAGCAGCATCAGGAAGACCGGGAGGGAGCCCACCGCGCCGAGCACGGCGGCCGTGGTGGCGACTCCGGTCACCTCCCGGCCCACCGTCACCCGCAGCTGCCAGGGCGTCGCCCCGACGGCGCGCAGCAGCGCCAGTTCACGGGCCCGCTGGTGCACCGCCTGGCTGACGGTGCCGGCCACCACGAGCACGGCGATCATGATGACGGTCGCGCACAGCATGGCCAGCAGGTTGAGCAGGCTGGCCCGGCTCGGCGCCGCCTCCAGGAACTCGGCCTGGCCGCGCCCGTTGCCGGTCAGCACCCGCAGCCGGGAGGAGTCCTGCCGGTCCCGGCTGTCGGCGACGGCGTCCCGCGCCGGCTCCGCGCCGTCGAGGGCCTTGCGCAGCTCGGGGTAGAGCTGGTGCACGCTCACGCCGTCCGCGGCGAGCACGCCGATGGCGTCCACGGTGCCGGGGTGGCCGGACAGCCGGACGGCCTGGTCCTCGGTGAAGAAGACGGCGCCCTGGTGGGCGAGGCCGGTGTCGTCGGCCTCGCCGTCGGGGGCGACGATGCCGGAGACGACGTACTCGGCCGGTGCGCCGAGCGTCTGCAGCCGGATCCGGTCGCCGGTGCCGACCCCCGCGCGCGCGGCCAGGTCGCCGTCGATCGCCACCTGCCGCGCCGCGGAGGGAGCCTTGCCCGCCCGCAGGGTGAACGGGGCGAGTGCCGCCGTAGGCCAGCCGTGGCCGTACACGGGCGCGGTGCCGGAGTCGCTGTCCGGTCCCGGTACGCCCCGGCCGTCGGGGCCGGCGAGCGCGACCGGGAAGCTGCTGTCCGGGATGGCGGCGCGGACGCCGGGTACCTTGGCGAGCCGGTCCACGACGTCGGCCGGGACGCGGACGCGTTCGGTGAGCGACTGGGTCACGGTGGTCGGCGGGTCGCCCCACGGCTTGGCCCGGTACCGGGTGCTCTGGTCGGCGGCGACCACCGCCGTGGTGGCGGCGTACCGCTCGACGTGGGCGTGCCCCACGAACGCCGAGAGGGTGGCGAGGGCGAAGCTGCCCAGGAGCAGTGCGGTGAGCACGAGGGCCGCGAACACGGCGGCCCAGGCCTTGCGGTGCAGACGCATGGAGCGGCGGGCGAGGAAGTGGGCGGTGCGCTGGACGCGCCCCACCGACTCTCCGTGCCGTTCCCGGGCCGGGGTGCGGCCTGCGGGCTGCCGGGTGTCGACGGCCACGGTCATCGCTCCCCGAGCTGGGCGAGCCGCCGGGCCACGGTCTCCGGACCGGGGCGCTCCTCTCGGGCGACGATGCGTCCCGCCTCGATGAAGATCGCTTCGTCGGTCCAGGCGGCGGCCTGCGGGTCGTGGGTCACCATCACCACGGTGTGCCCCGACACGTCCACGGCCTGGCGCAGCAGTTGCAGGACCTCGCGGGCGGTGACCGGGTCGAGTGCCCCGGTCGGCTCGTCGGCGAAGATCACGGCGGGGTCGGTGACCAGGGCCCGGGCGATGGCCACGCGCTGCTGCTGGCCGCCCGACAGCCGTAACGGCGAGTCGTCCGCGCGGTCGGCCAGTCCGACGGCGTCCAGCACCTTCAGGGAGCGCTCCCGCACCGCGGGGTCCTGGGGGTTCATGCCGCGCAGCAGCAGCGGCAGGGCGGTGTTCTCGCCGACGGTGAGCGACGGTACGAGGTTCAGGGACTGGAAGACGAAGCCGATCCGGTCCCTGCGCAGCCGGGTCAACGCCGCCTCGGACAGCCGGGACAGGTCGGTGTCGCCGATCCACACCGTGCCCGAGGTGGGCTGGTCGAGCCCGGCGGCGCACTGCAGGAACGTGGTCTTGCCGGAGCCGGAGCGGCCCATGACCGCCAGGAAATGACCCTGCGGCACTTCCATGCTCACGTCCTCCAGCGCGTGGAAGTCCTTCCCACCGCGCCAGTAGCGCCGGGTGACGGAGTCGAGGGTGAGCGCGTGGGCGCCCGCCGTGTCGCGGCCTGCCGCCCGCGTCGGGCCGGCGGGCGTAGGGGTCCTTCTCCCCATGCGAAGTGACATTGATTCGCCTTCCAGGTCGCGGTCACCGACCGTGTCGTTCACCTGCCTCGCCTCGTCCTTCGGGGGATGCGAGGGAGGGATCCTCCACCTGTGGCGACTGTAGGTCCGGGCCCCGGGGCGGCACGATGGAGCGCCCACCCATTCCCGGGTTCAGCCAGCACCACCGGGGTCTGGGGAGATGGGCACACCGCCCGCGGGCCGCACCGCCAACTACCGTGCTTTCATGGCGTACTTCTCCTCCCAGCTGCGGCGGTCCTGGCAGGCGTCCTGCCACCTGTTCTTCGGCGTTCCGGTGGCCATGGCCGCGTTCCTGGGCTGCTTCGCGGTCCCGATCGGGGTGTTCTTCACGCTGTTCGTCATCGGCGCGCCGGCCTGGCCGGAGATCGTGCGCATACTGCGCCGGTTCGCCGGATACGAACGCGTCCGGGCCGGCGGCTGGCTGGGCAAGCCGATCCCGGAGCTGTACCTGCCGCTGGACGGCTCGCCCAGCGACCGGGTGCGGCTGGCGCTCACCGACCCCGGTACCTGGCGCGACGCGCTCTGGTTACCCTTCGCGACCGTCAGCATCCTCGGCTTCAGCGCGGTCGTGCTGGTCCTGTGGCCCCTGACGCTGCTCGTCGACGGCACCGCGGCCGCGGTCCGCCGGTCGCTGGAGCGCAGGGACACCGCGCCCTTCGACCCCGCTCCCGAACCCCCTCGGGCGCTGCTGCTGCCCGTGTTCGAGATCCTGGCGGACGCCCAGGCCCGGTGGACGGCGGCGCTGCTCAAGCCGTCGGCCTCGACGAAACTCGGCCAACGTGTCGCGGAGCTGTCCGAGTCCCGGGCCGGCGCCATGGAGGCCCACAGCGCCGAACTGCGCCGCATCGAGCGCGATCTGCACGACGGGGTGCAGGCCCAGCTGGTGGCGCTGTCCATGCGCATCGGGCTCGCGCGCCAGCAGGTGCGGAACGACCCGGATGCCGCGACGGAGTGGCTCGACGAGGCCCAGGAGGAGATCGACGCCACGCTCGCGGCGCTGCGGGGCATCGTCCGTACGGTGCATCCCCCGGTCCTCACCGACCGCGGTCTGGCCGGAGCGGTGCGCACGCTCGCGGTGTCCGCTGACATCCCGGTCGAGATGAACCTGGCGGCCGTGGAGAACGGTCACCGGCTGCCGGCGGCCGTGGAGGCCGCGGTGTACTTCGTGATCGCGGAGTGTCTGACGAACATCCGCAAGCACAGTGGGGCGACCCAGGCCTCAGTACGCTTCACCCGGGCCGACGGGTCGCTGCAGGTCGTCGTGACCGACAACGGGCGCGGCGGGGCTGAGGAACACGGCGGAAGCGGGCTGCTCGGCATACGCCGACGGGTCGCGGCGCTCGACGGCACGACCGAGATCACGAGCCCTCCCGGGGGGCCGACGAGGATGAAGGTGGAGCTGCCATGCGGATCTTGATCGCGGAGGACAACGCATTACTCCGGGAGGGCATGACGCTGCTGCTGACCCGCAACGGCCACGAGGTGGTGGCCACGTGCGCATCGGGACCCGAGATCATGCCGACCCTGCGCCGCACCGAGCCGGACGCGGCGGTCCTGGACGTGCGACTGCCGCCGAGCTTCCGCGACGAGGGCCTGCGCGCGGCCGTCGCGGCCCGGCAGGAGTTCCCCGAGCTGCCCATCCTGGTGCTGTCGCAGTACGTCGAACAGGCCTACGCCGCGGAGCTGCTGGCCCTGGGCGCCCGCGGGGTCGGCTATCTGCTCAAGGACCGGGTCGGCCGGGTGGAGCAGTTCCTGGAGGCCCTGGAGCGCATCAGCGAGGGCGGCACCGCCCTCGATCCCGAGGTGGTCAACGAGATCATCCAGCAGAGGGCGTCGACCCGGTCGCTGGAGGGGCTGACGGCGCGCGAGCACGAGGTGCTGGAGCTGATGGCCCAGGGGCTGGCCAACGCGGCCATCGCGGAACGGCTCTTCGTCACGGAGCGGGCCGTCAGCAAGCACATCCGGGGCATCTTCGACAAGCTGAACCTGCCCGCGGAGGGCACCAGCGTCCACCGCCGGGTTCTGGCGGTCCTCGCGTACCTGGGCAACGACATCTCCGGCGAGGCGTCCCGGTAGGTCCTGTCGTTTGGATCAGGTCGGCTGTGAGGTGCGGTGCCTTCCGGGCGACCCGAGCGGGGTCTGGTGCGTGCAGCTGCAAGGCGGAGGAGGGAGTCATGGCGGAGCCATGGCGACTGACGACAACGCGGCAGATGTGCGCACCAGACCCCGCGACGCCGGGCTGATCCAAACGACAGGGCCTAGGCGCCGCCGGGCAGCGGCCGGGAAGCAGAAAGGGCGTCCGGGGCGCCGGCCCCGGACGCCCTTGGGGGAATCCGAACTCCACGGTGCGGGGGATGTCTTCCGGGACCCCGGACTCCCGGCTCTGCGGTGGTGCGTGTCAGCCGAAGTCACCGAGATCGGAGCACGTCTTGCGCAGTGCCTTCAGCCGGTCGTTCTGCTGTGACACGTACTCCGAGACCGATCCCGCATCCAGATCGTCGTCGGCGGCGTCCCGCAGTTCCTTCGCGGTCTGCTCCGCGGCGTCCCGCAGTTTGTCGTCGGAGGCCTTTTCGGCGATCTCGTCAATCTTGTCGGCGCGTTCACGGACGTCCTTACGGGCCTCGTCCGCGCTCGACGGGTTGGGGTCGAAAAGCGCGATGTCCAGAATGTTGAGGCACATGTCGCCCCGATCCAGCGCGTCCTGCGCGGAATCACAGGCGGTCAGGCCGAGGGTGGCCGGGACGGCGATGATTCCGCCGGCCAGGATCCCGGCGAACCTCCGGCGCCTTTCCGATAAGCGCGTCCGCATGCCCAGTGACGACTTCATTCTGCATTCTCTCCCTGAGTGCTTTCTCAGCTCGCGGATCGCCGCCAGCGGACGACCGCCCAGATCACCGCGAGTGCGTCGAGGGCGAATCCCGCGCTCATGACGGCGGTGTAGGTACCGCCGTCCACGGCGTGCGAGACCACGGACGTGAGCATGGCGCCCACGAAGAACACCAGCAGTGGCGGCACGTACCACGCTCCCCTGGCCTTCCGGGAGGCGCGCTCCTCGTCGTAGTCGGTCGAACGTGCCATGAGAACTCCCACTCCACTCCGTGCTCGTCGCGTCACGCGGCCCCGCCGCGCCGTCTCCTCCATGCTGCCCGGCCGCGGGGTTGCGGGCAGTACACCGCGCACCCGAACCGGGGTGAAGCCTGCACCACCATTGCTGGTTCCGCACCGGCCGACGGCCTGCCCGAACCGCTGCCACCAGCGCGTTTGACGCGTGGTTTAAAGCCCTGTCCGGCCGCGGGCGGCGATGCCAGCATGCACCTGGCCGTACGGGCCCGCGCACAGGAAGGACAGCGACGCTGGAAACTCCTCAAGCACCCACGCCGCTGTTCCGCAACAGAAACTACAACCTGTTGTGGTCAAGTCAGGTTCTGTCCGAACTCGGCGCCCAGATCTCGGTGTTCGCCCTGCCGCTGCTGGTGCTGGCCCTGACCGGTTCCGCGGTCCAGGCCGGTGCGGCCAGCGCCCTGAGCGCCGTCACCCGGCTCGTCGTCCTGGTCCCGGCCGGGGCCCTGACGGACCGCTGGGACCGCCGACGGGTCATGCTCTGGTGCGAGTTGGCCCGGCTGCCGGTGATCACCGCCCTCGCGCTGGCCCTGCTGCGGGACTCGGCCGGGTTCGGCCTGGTGCTGCTGGTCGCCATCGTCGACGGGGTGGCCGCCGCGCTGTTCGCGCCGGCCGAGGAGGCCGTACTCCCCCAAGTGGTGGACAAGAGCCAGCTGTCGACGGCGGTGGCGGTGACCGCCGCCCGCAGTTACGTCGCCACGCTGGCCGGTCCCGGCATCGGCGGTCTGCTCTTCAGCGCCCACCGCGCACTGCCGTTCCTGGCGAACGCGCTGACGTACGCGCTGTCGGGTCTGCTCATCCTGTGCACCCGTATCAAGGCGCACCGTCCGCCGTCCGAACGGCGCTCCCTGGTGCACGAGGTCGGTGAGGGGGTCCGCTGGATCGCCCGCAACCCAGTCATCCGCGCGAGCCTGCTGGTCGCGGTCATGGCGAGCATCTGCTTCAACGCCCTGAACCTGATCGTGCTGGCCGCCGCCGAGCGTGCCGGGGTGCCCACCGGGCAGATCGGCCTGATCGGCGTGCTGACCGGGGCGGGCGGGCTCGCCGGAGCGCTGCTCGCCCCTCGGTTCCAGCGCCTGATGACGCCGAGGACCGCGATCCTGGTGCTGGCCTGGGTGAGCACCGCCCTCACCCCGCTGCTGGCCACGACGGCCGACGCCCTGCTGTTCGGCGCCGTGCTCGGCGTGATCGCCTTCCTCGCCCCGACCGTGCAGACGGCCGTGGTGACCTACCAGATGGCGTCGACGCCCGACCGGCTGCGCGGGCGGGTCAGTGCCGCGCTCGGACTCACCGGCGGGGTCGCGGGCGCGGCGGGGCCGCTGCTGGGCGGCACGCTCGTCGAGACCGTCGGCTGGCGCGGCGCCGTGCTCGGCTGCGCCGGCGCCCTGCTGCTGGCCGGCGTCGGCGCGGCACTCAGCCCGGCCCTGCGCTCCTTCACCCAGGTGACGGGCGAGGCACCGGCCGAGCCCGCGCTCACTCCCACTCCCGCCACGGACACCCCGGAAAGGTGACAGGCATGACCCAGCAACAGTCCCGCTCGCGCGCCCGGACCGCCCCACGGTGGACGGTAGCCAGGCCGGCCCGGCCCGACGCCGCGGTCCGGCTCTTCTGCTTCCCGTACGCGGGCGGCGGTTCCAGCATCTTCCGCAACTGGCACACCCACCTGGACGACGGGATCGAGGTGTGCCCGGTGCTGCTGCCGGGCCGCGAGGAACGCTACAGCGAGCCCGCGTTCACCCGCGCCGACGCTCTGGTGGCGGCGCTCGCCGAGCACTTGGCGCCCGTCTTCGACAAGCCGTTCGCGTTCTTCGGCCACAGCATGGGCGGCCAGATCGCGTTCGCTCTCGCCCGCCATCTGGCCGCCGTGGGGGCGCCGACGCCGAGCCGTCTGTTCCTGGCGGGGTGCGCGCCGCAGCACAGCAGGGTGCTGCGGCACGAACTTCCCGACGAGCAACTGGTCGCGGAGATACGGGAGATGAACGGTGCTCCGCCCGAAGTGCTCGCCAACGAGGAGGTGCTACAGCTCCTCCTGCCCATGATCCGGGCCGACTTCGCCCTGGCCGAGGACTCCGTGCCGCCTGCCGAGGCCCAAGTGTCCACGCCGGTCACCGCGTTCGCCGGCTCGACCGATCCCGAGGCCGGGCACGACGAGGTGCGGCTGTGGGCGCGGCACACGACGGGTTCCTTCGAGTCGTTCGAGCTCGAGGGCGACCATTTCTTCCTGCACCAGCCTGCCGCGCTGCTCGATCTGGTCGCCCGCAGGCTCACGACTCCTGTTCCCCGCCCAACCAGCTGAGGCACTCCCGGATCCGCTCGGGGTTCGCGCCGGCCACCATGTCGACGACGCGACCCTGGTGCAGGAACAGCACGGCGTCCGCGGCGGCGGCTGCCGTCACGTCCTCGGTGGTCACCACGGCGGCCACCGCGCGGCCGTCGTCGACGGCGTCCCGCAGCAGCGCGCAGTGCGCCGGCTCGGCGCCGTCGACGAGGAAGAGCCGGGGCGGCCCGGCGAGAGCCCGCTCGTCCAGTGCGCCCCGGCACAGCACGGCGTCGGCGGCCTCGGGGTCGCGCCACAGGGTGCCGGCGGTCAGCCGGACCTGTCCGGCGAGGCATCGCAACAAAGTTGCCTTGCCCGATTCCTCGGGCCCCATCACCGCCAGAAATCTCCCTTTCCGTAACACGAGGTTCACACCGCGAATGCCCGACGCGGAATCGATCAAATTTTCGTACGTCTTGACCGCGTCCTCAAGAATAACGATCTCGTCGCCTTCCTCGGATGACTCTTCCATGCAGCCCCGCCCCATGCTCGCACCTCAGCGTGGATTGACGTGTGCCCCCTCCGATACGGAGGGAAGCACGGAATGCCGGAACGGCATTCGACGCCCATAACGTACCGCCCGCGCAGGGCCGTCAACAGAAGGTTCACAGGAGAATGCCGGGTTCAGCCAACTACCCATCAAGCGTGGAGACAGCTGTACCTCGGGCAGAGCCAGGCGCAGTAATCGTTTTCTGACTCGCGGGGATCAGCACGGGCTTGGAATGCGGGTGAACCGCGAACGCAGAGAAATCCGGCCCATTGCTCCGCTATCTGGCCGGAATGAACGTTCAACCAAGCCGCCGGACAACCGATTTCACGCTGCAGAGGTGGCGCGCACTTCGCGCTTCGGCGGACCTCCATTTCCCGGGCGGAAGGGTGGAAGTCCGGTGAACATCGCAGCGGGGTCGGGGGGGAGGGCACCCCGTCACCCGAGAGCATGCGGCTCATGGCACGCGCCGCCCCCTGGGCCCGCTGGGCCGACCGGGCCGGGCCGGCCGGGAAAATCGACTGCGGTCGTCCGGGCGTGCTGGTAGACATCCGGGGTGACAGAGCTACTCGGGTTCCCCGCGCTCCTGCGGCTGATCGACGAACGGTCGGTCGCGTTCCGCGCCACCGTCGCCTCCGCGCCCAGCCTCGACGTGCAGGTGCCGACCTGCCCCGGCTGGACGCTGTTCGACCTGGTGCGGCATCTGGGCGGGGGACACCGGCGCTGGGCCGACACCGTCGCCGCGGGGCCTGCCGACGCTCGCCCGGCCGAGACCGCCGCGCAGAGCGCCCCGGCCGGACTTCGGGAGCGCGAGGCCCTGCTGGCCTGGTCGGCCGAGTCGACGGAGCGGCTGCTGAGCGCACTGCGCGAGGCCGGCCCGGATCGCGGCTGCTGGACGTGGTGGGGTACGTCGCAGTCGCCGCAGACCTCCGGTGCCGTCGCCCGGCACCAGCTCCAGGAAGTCGCGGTACACACCTACGACGCCCAGATCGCCCTGGGCGCCCCGCAGCCGCTGCCGGACGCAGCGGCACTCGACGGTGTCGACGAGTTCCTGTCCACCTGCTGCGCGACGACCAGCGCCTGGCCGCACGAGGCCGCCACCGCCGACTTCCACGCCACCGAGGGCCCCTCCTGGCGCCTCGCACTCTCCGCCGACGGCGCCCGGGCCACCCGTCTCCCCACCACCACCGCCGCCGAGGACCTGGACGCGGCCACCGCCTTAGCCCGGGGCACGGCCAGTGACCTGGTCCTCACCCTGTACGGCCGTGTTCCGGTGGACTCCCTGAAGCTCGACGGCAACCGAAAGCTCTTCGACCTGCTCCAGGCCTGGGAGCCGGAGGAGTAAGCCATGACGACACGCTCGTAGGGGATGCGGAGCCGTCTGAACCGGGGCAGCCAGGCGGGGGCGCGCTCGCCCGCCCGGCGCTCGGCTTTGTCGGTCGACGACCAGGTGGTGTTTGGCGGCGGGGCGGGCACGGTCGACAGATGAGGGGCCGGCATAAGCCAGCCCCCTTGAGAGCATGGACGCGTCACCCGTCCACGGCGCAGTCGTCCAGGCCCAGCAGGTCGGCGCGGCGCAACTCGCTCAGCGGGGCGGCGTGCGGACGCGGCCGGACTGCGGCCTGGAGACAGTCCCGCAGCCGGCGCCAGGCCGTCACCTTCCCGGAGCAACCCAGGGGCTCCACGGGGACGTCGCGCCAGGCGACACCGGTCCGCAGCACATGCCTGACACCTGCGCGGGCCGCCCGGTCCGGGACACGGAGTCGACCCGGGTAGCGGCGCCGCCGCTGGCGAGCAGGCGGCAGCAGCCGAGCCACCCGCTCCCCCAGGCCGTCCGGAACAAGAACAGCGCGCTCACGGACACCCTGCCGCCCAGGTCGCCGAGCACAGGGCCCGCAGCTCAACCCATCCTGAAACGATCAGTTACTGGCCGACTTCGCCGTACGCGGCGAGGAGCACGGCCGGGTCCGGCCCTTCCAGCACGGTCGGCTTGGCCAGACCGTCCAGCACGATGAACCGCAGCAGATCACCACGGGACTTCTTGTCGACCTTCATCGTCTCCAGCAGCCTGGGCCACTGGTCGTAGCGGTAGTGCAGCGGCAGACCGACCGATTCGAGGATCGTGCGGTGCCAGTCGGCCGTCGCATCGTCCAACCGCCCGGCGAGACGGCCGAGTTCGGCGGCGAAGTGCATACCCACCGAGACCGCCGCCCCGTGCCGCCACTGGTAACGCTCGTTCTTCTCGATCGCGTGACCCAGCGTGTGCCCGTAGTTGAGGATCTCCCGCAGACCCGACTCCTTCAGATCCGCCGAGACCACCTCCGCCTTGACCCGGATGGACCGCTCGATCAGCTCCGCCGTGTGCGGACCCGCCGGAGTCCGTGCGGCCTGCGGATCGGCCTCGATCAGCTCCAGGATCCGCGGATCCGCGATGAACCCCGCCTTGATGATCTCCGCCAGACCCGACACATAGTCATTGACCGGGAGCGACTCCAGCGCCGCCAGGTCACACAGCACACCCGCCGGCGGATGGAAAGCACCCACGAGGTTCTTGCCCTCGGCCGTGTTGATGCCGGTCTTA
>NZ_KQ947994.1:235124-236130 GCF_001513975.1 Streptomyces curacoi | reverse complement strand
GCCCGCGGTGCCGCCGACCTGGATCCGCGTCACTTCCTCCGTCATGCGTCCTTCAACTCCAGTGCATCAAGGGCCGCTTGGACCACTTCTTCCGGGGTACGGCCGTCGGTGGCCACCACCACCGTGGCCACCTCCTCGTACAGATGCCGACGGGCCTCCATCAACTCCCGCCACTGCTTACGCGGGTTCACCGCCAGCAGCGGCCGAGCGGCGTTCAGACCCGTCCGCCTGACCGCCTCCTCCACATCCATCGAGAGGTAGACGACCCGCTGTCCCGCGAGCAGCGCACGCGTGTCCGCGTCCAGGACCGCACCGCCACCCAGCGCCAGGACGCCGTCATGCCCGACCAGCGCCCGACGCACCGCCCGCTTCTCGATCGCCCGGAAGACCGGCTCGCCGGCATCCACGAAGATCTCCGCTATCGACCGGTCCTCGGCCACCACGATGTCGTCGTCGGTGTCCCGGTAGCCCACACCGAGCCGCTCGGCCAGCAGCTGCCCGACCGTCGACTTGCCGACGCCCATCGGCCCGACCAGCACCACCACAGGCGCCGCGCTCATCGGATGGCCAGGTTGCCGAGGTAGGACCGCACGTTGCGGCGCGTCTCGGTCACCGAGTCACCGCCGAACTTCTCCGCCACCGCGTCCGCCAGCACCAGGGCCACCATCGCCTCGGCGACGATCCCGGCCGCCGGAACGGCACACACGTCGGAGCGCTGGTGATGTGCCTGCGCCGCCTCACCGGTCGTCACGTCCACCGTCTGCAGGGCCCGCGGCACCGTCGCGATCGGCTTCATCGCCGCCCGTACCCGCAACAGCTCACCCGTCGACAACCCGCCCTCCGTACCGCCGGAACGGCCCGTCGCCCGCTTGATGCCCTCGCCGGTGGACACGATCTCGTCATGTGCCTTCGACCCCGGCACCCGCGCCAGCTCGAACCCGTCACCGACCTCCACGCCCTTGATCGCCTGGATGCCCATCAGCGCTCCGGCGAGACGGGCGTCCAA
>NZ_KQ947994.1:0-234563 GCF_001513975.1 Streptomyces curacoi | reverse complement strand
GCCAGGACGTCCTCATCCACCGGGTCGGCGGCCATGACCTGCTCCCACTTCGGCCACTCCGTGTTGCCGACCATGATCGCGACCGGTGAGCCGAGCGTCAGACCGTGCCGGACGCCGCCGAGGAAGGTGACCTCGTCGCCCTCGAACTTCATCCGCGCACCGCGTCCATAACCGAGCCGGCGCCGGGCCAGGTGGTCCGCCACCATCTCCGTGGTGACCGGGACTCCGGCGGGAAGGCCCTCCAGCGTCGCGACGAGTGCGGGGCCGTGGGACTCCCCCGCGGTCAGCCAGCGCAACCTGCTCAACGGTGCTCCTCAAAGTCATCGGTAGGGGCGAACGGGGTCGGAAAGAGCCTGCTCAGCTCGGCGTGGAAGCCGGGGAAGGTCTTGGCGACGCAGTCGGGGTCGTCGAGGGTGATGCCGGGGGCGCGCAGGCCGAGGACGGAGAACGCCATCGCGATGCGGTGGTCGCGGTGGCAGGCGATCCGTGCGGGCCGGGTGGGGCCGGGGACGACGGTGATGCGGTCGGGGCCGACCTCCGTCGTGACACCCAGCTCCCCCAGGTTCTCGGCGACCGCGGCGATGCGGTCGGACTCCTTCAGGCGGGCGTGGGCGATGCCCCGGATCGTGATGGGCGCGTCGGCGAGCGGGGCGATGGCTGCGAGGGTCATGAACGTGTCGGAGATGTTCCCCATGTCGACGTCGAAGCCGCCGCGCAGCGCCGGGCCGCCGATGACGGTGGTCTCGTCGTCGGTCACGCGTACCGTCGCGCCGGCCTTGCGGAGGACGTCGACGAAGCCGAGGTCGCCCTGGAGGCTGCCGAGTCCCAGGCCGGGGACGGTGATCTCACGGACCGTGACCGCCGCGGCCGCGAAGAAGTACGAGGCGGTGGACGCGTCCGGTTCCACGGCGAGGTCGGTCGCCCGGTAGGGCGCCGGGTCCACCGAGAGGTCGTTGCCGGATTCTTCGGTGCGCGCCCCGAAGCGGGTCATCAGCGCGAGTGTCATGTCGATGTAGGGGCGGCTGACGAGGTCGTGGACCCGCACCCGCAGCGGAGCCCGCATCAGGGGTGCCGCCATCAGCAGGCCGGACAGGAACTGGCTCGACAGCCCCGAGGGCAGGGCGAGTTCACCGCCCGTCAGTCCGTCGGCGTCGACGGTCAGGGGGAGCGCGGCAGCCGGGTCGGCGGTGATCCGGGCGCCCAGGCGGGTGAGTGCCCGGGTGAGGGGGTGCAGGGGGCGGGCCTTGAGCTGGTCGGTGCCGTCGAAGACGTAGCTGCCCTCGCCGGTCGCCACGAAGGGCGGGAGGAAGCGCGCGGCCGTGCCGGCGTCCGCGCACCAGATACGGCCGCCGCCGCGCGGTCCGCGCCCGAGGCCGGTCACCGTCCAGCTCGCGTCGTCGGCAGCCGTCGTCACCCGCACGCCGAGCGCGGTCAGCGCCTCGCGGAAGGCGACGGTGTCGTCACTGACGAGCGGTGCGGTCAGCCGGCTCGTACCGTGCGCGGAGGCGGCGAGGACGAGGGCCCGGTTGGTGATGCTCTTCGACCCCGGGATGCGTGCCTTCATCGGAGTCCTCTCGTGCGGCGATTCCTGCGGTGGGCCCAGGACGGCCCGGGCTCCGACAGGCTGACCGCCGTCGGGAGCGGGGGACAACCGACGCCCGGCCACTGTGTCAGTTCCGGCCGGGCTGCGATGCGGGCGGTTGACGTAGTCCCGGTGACCTGACACAGACGGCACCGGCCCCGGCTCCCCTCCCCCGCGCGCTGCCTAGCGTCGACAGATCCCGAAAGGAACGGAAGGAGTCGATCGTGCCCCACGCGTCCTTCATCCACGCCCATCACGACGTCGCCGAGCCCCCGCCGCACGGCAGCGGGAAGGGGAACGGCGGAGACGGCAAAGAGGGCGGGAGCACCCTGCTCGCCCACATCCCCCGTTCCACCCCGGAAGTGATGGAGAGCATCGCCGTCGCCCTGATCTCGCTGACCGCGCCGGGGGTGTGTCTGCGCGCCGGAAGCGGAATCCAGCCAGAGCTCTCGGGCGCACCCCACGAGTCCTCGCAGGTGGGGCTCGACGTGACAGAGTAAACCGATTGAATCGGCCAGATTTCCCTTACTGCGTCTTTGATGTGCCGCGCACGGCCAGACGCGTATCTCTTGGGGGGAATCGTGATAGCACGCCGTTCGTTTCTCGTGTCCGGTGCCGCCGTCAGCGGCGGCCTCGGACTGGCGGGGCTCGGAATCTCGGCCCTGCGCCCGGCGACCGCCGACGCGGTCGAGGGGGGTGGGGCGGCCGTCGAGGGAGGGACGGCCGACCTGGATCCGGGCAGCATCGCCAAGTTCGCGGTCCGGATGCCGCTTCCGCCGGTGCTGGCGCCGTACTCGGTGTCGGGCACGACCAGTTACTACCGGATGACCATGAAGGAGGTCGCCGCGGCGATCCTGCCCGGCATGCCCACCACCAAGGTGCGGACGTACAACGGCAAGTTCCCGGGCCCGCTCATCAAGGCGAGATCCGGCCAGCGGGTGGTCGTCGAGCAGACCAACGGCCTCGGTCAGCCGGTCTCCGTGCATCTGCACGGCGCGCATGTCCCCGAGTCCAGTGACGGCGGGCCGATGGACCTGATCCAGCCCGGCGGCTCGAAGACGTACACGTACCCGAACCAGCAGCCGCACGCCAACCTGTGGTTCCACGACCACGCCCACCACCAGGAGTCCGAGCACGTCTACCGCGGACTGTCCGGCTACTACCTGCTCACCGACGACACCGAGCAGCAACTCCCGCTGCCGTCCGGGCAGTTCGATGTCTCGATCGCGTTGCGCGAGGCCCGCTTCGACCAGGCGGGGCAGCTCGTGTACGCCATGGACGACTGGCCCAACCGCAATGTCATCCTCGTCAACGGCAAGCCCTGGCCGTACTTCGAGGTCGCCGCCCGCAAGTACCGGCTGCGGGTCTTCAACCAGAGCAACGGGCGCTTCTTCGACCTGAAGCTGTCCGACGGCTCGGAGTTCACGCTGATCGGCGGTGACGGCGGGCTGCTCGCCAAGCCCTACCGGGCGACGGTGGTGCGGCTGTCGCCCGGCGAACGGGCCGATATCGTCGTCGACTTCTCACGGTATCCGGTGGGCAGCAAGGTGGTGCTGGAGAACGGGCTGGGTCCCGGGCCGGTCGAGCATGTCGGCAAGGTCATGCGCTTCGACGTCACCCGCACCGCCACCGACAACAGCTCCGTGCCGAGCACCCTGCGCACCCTGCCGGACCTGCCGCCGGCCACGGTGAACCGCCGCTTCGACCTGAGCATGGACGAGGACGGCAGGCCCGACCCGGTGGGCTACATCAACGGCCGGACGTACGACCACCACCGCGTCGACACCGAGATCGCCTACGGCTCCACCGAGGTCTGGACGGTCACCAACACCAACCAGCTCGCCCCGCACAACTTCCATATGCACCTGGTGATGTTCCGGGTCCTGGAACGCAACGGACAGCCGGTCACCGAGGGGTTCGAGACGGGCCTCAAGGACACCGTGAGCATCCTGGCCGGCGAGACCGTGAAACTCCAGGCCACCTTCACCGGGTACCGGGGCACCTACGTCTACCACTGCCATCTCTTCGACCACTCGGCGATGGGCATGATGGGCAATTTCCGCGTCTCCTGACGGCCGTATCTGACGGAGTCCCGGCACATCTGACGAAGTAACCCGGCCTCGATTGCCGCCTTTCCGGTGACTGCGGAAATGTTTTCCGCGGTCACCGGATCCATACCAGAAAGGGACGCTCGAATGACGAACGTCGCCGTCATCTACTACTCCTCCACCGGCCATGTCCACACCCTGGCCGCGGCCGCCGCCGAGGCCGCGAAGAAGGCCGATGCCGAGGTCCGTCTGCGCAAGGTGGCCGAGCTGGCTCCGCAGGCCGCCATCGACTCCAACCCGGCGTGGGCCGCGCACCACGCGGAGACCAAGGACAACGAGGTCGCCTCGCTGGACGACCTGGACTGGGCCGATGTCATCCTGTTCGGCACGCCGACCCGCTTCGGTCTGCCGGCCGCGCAGCTCAAGCAGTTCATCGACACCGCGGGCGGCCTGTGGGCGCAGGGCAAGCTGGCGAACAAGGTCGTCACCTCGTTCACGTCCACGTCGCAGACGCACGGCGGCCAGGAGAGCACGCTGCTCGCCCTGAACAACACCTTCTACCACTGGGGCGCGATCATCGTGCCGCCCGGCTACACCGACGCCGTCCAGTTCCACATCAAGACCGGCAACCCGTACGGCACCGGTCATGTCTCGTACGACAACGCGACCGCCGACGAGGCCACCCTCGCCTCGATCGAGCACCAGACGCGCCGCGCCGTCGAGATCGCCGGGGCGCTCAAGCGCGGCTTCACGGTGGCGTGAGCCTGCCATGCGGCGTTCCGCGATGCGCAGACGCTCGGTCCTCCTCGGGCTGCTGGCGGCCGCGTCCGTGCCGGGAACACCGGTGACGGCGGCGGCCGCGTCCGGCGCCGCCGGCCCGGTCGCCGCCGATGGCGACCGGGTCGTCTGGGACGACTTCCAAGGCGGCTTCGACCACAGCGGGGACGGGTCCAAGTGGACCCTCACCCCGGCCGGTGACGCGCTGCCGGACGGCGACGGCATCGCCACCACCTCGGCCGCCGGGCTGCGGGTGGTGCCCACCGGCGTCAACCCGCGCACCGGTGAGCCGGCCTTCGCCTTCACCACCGGCAGGGAGAGCGAGGGCGGCGGCGGGGCGGCCGACCATCTGAAGTTCTTCGCGCTGGCCCGGCACACCTCGAAGGCCGGCATCCTCGGCTTCGACGCCGAGCCGGGCCGGGTGCTCACCATCGACGTGACGATGTCCGCCCGGACCTTCGGCACCGAGCGGCACCCGTTCGGCGCCGCGGTCGCCAACCCGCGCACCGACCTCAGGCTCGCGGCGGGCGCGATGAACACGGCCGATCCCGAGACGTTGATGGTCTTCGACTTCTTCGTCACCAACGGCTTCATCTACGCCTTCTACGAGCGGCTGCCCCGGCCCGGCGCCGACTACGCCGCCTTCTCCTACGCGCTGCCAGTGGCCCGCCGGGCCACGGTCGACCAGGTGAACAACCTGGCGGTCGCGTACGACAGGTCGGCGGGCACCGTGGAGTGGAAGCTCGACGGCCGTACGGTCCTGTCCGTCGACCGGATCGGGTACAAGCCGGCCGACCGCAAGCATCTGATCCTCGATCTCGGCGGCCGTGAGGAACTGGTCCAGCCCCGGCAACTCGCCGGCGGCTTCGGCATGTTCACACTGCTGGACGCCGAGATGCCGGGCGCGGAGGGCGGCCTGGTCCGCCTCAGCGACGACCTGCGGTACTACGACCCGGATCGCGGCGCACCGGCCCAGCAGGGGTTCGCCGACCCGGCGGGCCTTCCGCAGCACCGGCTGTGGGGCCAGGGCGCGCGGCTCGACGTCTGCCAGATCGGCGTGACGTCGGCCCCACGCTGACCTCACGGACCACAACCAGCGGCTCCGGCCCGGACGTTCACCCCCCGCCCGTCCGGCCGGAGCCGCTTCATTTCTTTTTCCGGTTCTTTTTTCGACCCTTTCTCTTTTTCGGCCAGCTGACGAAGTCAACCGCCTTTCATTGCCCCTCGGCATACCGCGCCGACACATTTGTTGGGTCTCCCGACAACAGGAAAGGGACTCGGAAATGCCGAAGACAGCAATCGCCGGCGGCGGAATAGGCGGCCTGGCGACCGCGCTGAGCCTCGCCCGGCGCGGGCACGACGTGGTGGTGCTCGAACGCCGGGACTGCTTCACCGAGATCGGCGCCGGGATCCAGCTGGGGCCGAACGCCTTCCAGGCGCTGGACCGGCTGGGCGTCGGCGACCCGGTCCGGGACCGCGCGGTGCACATCGACGAGCTCCGCTTCATGGACGGCACGACCGACGAGAAGGTCGTCTCGATGCCGCTCACCGGCACCTACCGGGCCCGCTTCGGCAACCCGTACGCCGTGGTGCACCGCATCGACCTGTACGAGCCGCTGCTTCAGGCCTGCCGGGCCGAGCCGTCCGTGGAGCTGCGCGTCGACTGCTCGGTGGAGCGCTACGAGCAGGACGCCGACGGGGTGACCGTGCAGCTGGCCAATGGCGAGCGGGTCCGCGCGGACGCGCTGATCGGCGCCGACGGCATCAACTCCTTCGTCCGCAAGCAGCTCGTGGGCGACGGCTACCCGAAGGTGTCCGGGCACACCATCTACCGCTCGGTGATCCCCATGGAGGAGGTCCCCGAGGAGCTGCGCTGGAACACCGTCACGCTGTGGGCGGGGCCCAAGTGGCACTTCGTGCACTACCCGATCGGCAGCGGGGAGTTCCTGAACCTCGCCGCCACCCGCGACGACGGCGCCACCGAGGCGGTGCTCGGCCTGCCGGTGGAGCGCGCGCACGTCCTCGGCGAGTTCCCCGGCCTCGGCGGCACCGCCCGGCGCCTGCTGGAGCTGGGCCGGGACTGGAAGTCCTGGGTGCTGTGCGACCGCGACCCGGTGGACCGCTGGACCGACGGCCGGGTCGTCCTGGTCGGCGACGCCGCCCACCCGATGCTCCAGTACGCCGCCCAGGGCGCCTGCCAGGCCCTGGAGGACGCCGTGGTGCTCGGTGAGCTGATCGGCACCGAGCCGGCCGACTTCGCCCAGCGCTTCGAGAAGTTCAACGCGGAGCGCCGTGAGCGCACCGCCGCCACCCAGCTGCTGGCCCGCGAGATGGGGCGTCAGCTGTACCACCCGGCGGGCGAGGCGGCCAACGCCCGTAACGCCATGCTGCGGTCGCTGTCGGAGGAGGACCTCTACGAGAAGGTCCAGTGGCTGCACGGCGGCGAGGTCGGCACCGGCCGCGCCCCCGCCCCGGTCCCGGACATCCGGCGCACGGTCTGACTTTGCCGCGGGCCTGCCCCGGTGATTCCCGCACGCCCTTGTGACCGCGATTCCCGCATGCCCATGTGAGAGGAGTACGTCCACCCATGCGTCACGACAACCTGTACATAGCGGGCGTGGGGGCCTGGTACCCCAAGCCGCTCCCCGTCGACGAGGCCATCGAGGCCGGCTGGTACGACGACGACACCCAGCGCCGCACCGGCCAGCTGAGCGTGTCCGTCGCCGGCGACGACGACAACCCGCCGGAGATGGCGGCGCGCGCCGGATCCCTGGCGGTGCGCCACTCCGGCCTGGACCCGGCCGAGTTCGGGCTGCTGCTGCACGCCACCGGCGGGTTCTGCGGCCTGGACGGCTGGAACGTCGGCTCCTACCTCCAGCACCACGTGCTGGCCGGCAACGGGCTGTCCTTCGAGGTGAAGCAGCAGTCCAACGGCGCCATGGCGGCGATCGAACTGGCCGCCGCCTTCCTCGCCGCGGGCACGGACCGGCAGGCGGCCCTGATCACCGCCGCCGACCGCTTCGTGATGCCGGTGTGGAACCGCTGGCGTACCCATCCGGGCCTGGTGTTCGGCGACGGCGCGAGCGCCGCGGTGCTCTCCCGCACCGGCGGGTTCGCCCGCGTGGTGTCCGTCGTCACCGAGAGCCGGCCCGAGCTGGAGGGCGCCCAGCGCGCCGGGCTGTCGTTCATGGGGTACGCCGACACCTCCGATGCCGAGGCGTATCCGATCGACCTCATCAAGCGGATGCAGGCCTTCGCCGACGAGCAGCACGGCGGCCGGATCACCGAGATCTTCAAGGTCATGAACCAGGCCCTGATCCGGTCGGTCGAGGGTGCCGCCGAGGAGGCCGGGATCCGGCCCGCCGACGCCGACCACCTCGTCTTCCCCAACTTCGGCCGCACGATGCTGCGTCAGGAGGTGCTGACGCCGCTGCGGCTGGGCCCGGAGAAGACGGTGTTCGACTGGGCCCGGGAGACCGGCCACGTCGGCGCCACCGACCAGTTCGGCGGCCTGGAGTACCTGGTGCGCGAGGGCCGTCTGGAGCCGGGCCGGCGGGTGCTGCTGACCGGCATCGGGCTGGGCTTCAACTGGACGACGGCGGTCCTGGAGATCACCGAGCGGCCGGTTCCCGTGGCGGACTGAGACGGCCGTACGACAGCGAAGGGCCCGGACGCCGAAGCGTCCGGGCCCTTGGCCGTCCGGGGATCAGGCGGCGCGCATGGTGTCCAGCTCCGCGAGGTCCTCCTCGGTCAGCCGCAGCCCGGCCGCGGCGATGTTCTCCTCCAGGTGCGCCACCGACGACGTACCGGGAATGCACACCAGGTTGGGCGAGCGGTGCAGCAGCCAGGCGAGGGCGACCTGGTACGCGGTGACACCGTGCCGCTCGGCCACCAGGTCGACGGGCTTGGCCTCCAGCGGCACGTTCAGCGGGACCTTGGCGTCCTTGCCCGGCGTCTTCTCGGCGCCCAGCAGCGTGTACGTGCCGAGCGGGAAGAAGGACATGTAGGCGATGCCGGCCTCCTCGCAGGCCCGCAGGGTGGCCTCGTCGTCGCGGCGGACGACGTTGTACTCGTTCTGCACGCACACCACGGGCGCGATGGACCGTGCCTCGGCGAACTGCGCCGGGGTGACGTTGCTGACGCCCAGGTGCCGGATCAGGCCCTGCTCGCGCAGCTCGGCGAGCGCGCCGAAGGGTTCGGCGATCGACTCGTCGGGGCCGATGCCGCCGGCCTCGGCGACGATGCGGAGGTTGACGACGTCGAGGTGGTCGCGGCCGAGGTGGCGCAGGTTGGAGTGGACGGCGTCGCGCAGTTCCTGCGGGGACAGGGCGGCCGGCCACTCCTTGTCCGGGGTGCGCTTGGCGCCGACCTTGGTGACGATCACCAGGTCGTCGTCGTAGGGGTGCAGGGCCTCGCGGATGAGCTCGTTCACCACGTAGGGGCCGTAGTAGTCGCTGGTGTCGATGTGGTTGACCCCGAGCTCGCGCGCCCGGCGCAGGACGGCGAGGGCCCTCGCGCGGTCCTTCGGGGGGCCGTAGACGCCCGGGCCCGCCAGCTGCATCGCGCCGTATCCCATGCGGTGGATGGTGAGGTCGCCGCCGAGGGTGAGGGAGCCCGCGGCGTCGGCGCGGACGGCGGAGTGCGTGGTCATGAGTGAACTCTCCTTATGGGGACGGGGGTTTATCAGGGACCGGACGGGACTTGGCTCAGGCCCGGCGCAGGGCCCGGCCGAGGCAGATCCAGACGAGCGCGGCGGCGGCCACGGTGATGAGCGTGTCGACGCCGAGGGCGAGACGGACTCCGGACAGGACGGCGTCGGCGTACTCGCCGTCCGCGGCGACCGCGTGGATGCGGCTGCTGGCGACGGCGCTCAGCACGGGGGTGCCCACGGCGAGCGCCACCTGCTGGGTCATGGTGGCGAGGCCGGTGGCCAGGCCCTGTTCGTCGTCGGGCAGGCCGTCGGTCGCGGTGACCATGTACGCCACCACGCCCATGACATGGCCGAAGGCGCCCACGGTGAGCGCGGCCAGCACGAGGGCGATCCCGCCGCCGCCCCCGGTGAACAGGAACACCCCGAGCGGGCCGACGAGTTGCAGCACCAGACCGGCGACCAGGGTGCGCAGATTGCCGTACCGGCCGATGACGCGGGGCGCGAAGGCGCCGCCGAGGAAGGCGGAGACGCCCAGCACCGAGAAGGCGACCCCGGTGGCGAGCGCCGAGTAGCCGTGCACCTCCTGGAGGTACAGGGTGACCAGGAAGATCACAGCGGTCTGCATGGTGATCAGGGCGAAGCCGCCCAGGTTGCCCCAGCGCACGCTCGGCCTGCGCAGGATCCCGACCGAGGCGAGCGGCGTCTCGGTGCGCAGCTCGATGCGGTAGAACGCGGCGAGCAGTACGGCGCCGGCGAGGACGCAGCCGAGCACCAGCGGGCTGTCCCAGCCCAGGTCGGGGCTGCGGGAGACGCCGTAGACCAGGGCGACCAGGCCCGCGCTCACCGTGATGGCGCCGGGGACGTCCATGCGGGGGCGGTCGGCGGACCGGCTCTCCTTCAGGAACACGGGCGAGAAGGCGATGATGGCGAGGCCGATCGGCACATTGATCAGGAACGACCAGCGCCAGCTGAGCAGGCCGGTGAGCAGGCCGCCGGCCACCGCGCCGACGGTGAAGCCGAGCGAGATCATCGTGCCGTTGACGCCCAGCGCCCGGGCGCGCAGCGGGCCTTCCGGGAACGACGTGGTGAGCAGGGCGAGCGCGGCCGGGGTGGCCATCGCGGTGGCGATGCCCTGGGCGACCCGGGCGGCGATCAGCACCGACGGGCTCTGGGCGATCGCGCCCAGCACGGACGAGGCGACCAGGAGCCCGATACCGCCCACGAACACCAGGCGGCGCCCGTAGAGGTCTGCGACGCGTCCGAACAGCAGCGTGAAACCCGCGGAGGTGAGGGCGAACGCGGTGGTGATCCAGTGCAGGTCCCCGACCGCGAAGCCGAGGCCCGAACCGATCACCGGGATCGCGACGTTGAGCAGCGGAAGGTCCGCGGCCAACAGGAACGTCGAGCTGAGCAGCAGCACCAGCACGGCCCGCTGGTGCGAGGTCATTCGGGGCGGGGCCGCGGAATCCGCGGCGTTTTCCGCGTCCAGCACGGACATCATGAAATCCCTTTCGTGCGAGTGTGAGTCATGCTCCGGCAGGACACAAAGGGCCGTCGATCGGCGGCGGTTCACTTCGTCAGGTAGCGGAAATCCGTCTGACGAAGTCCGTGGTGCCTGACAAAGTCCTCCGCGCGCCCTGCGGACGATCACGCGGCCGTGCCCAGAATTCGGCCAGATCCGTCCCGTACGCGCAGCCCGGAGGAACGTCGTGATGACCCAGCAGGCCGACCCGGAATCCCTGTACTCGTCCGACCCGGCCGTCGTGACCGTCTGGTCGGACATCGGCTGCCCGTGGGCGACCCTGGCCCTGCACACCCTGCACGCCGCCGCCCGTGAGCGCGGCCGGGACGTCCTGGTCGACCACCGGGTCTTCCCGCTGGAGCTGTTCAACTCCGAGCCCACGCCGAAGCCGATCATCGACGCCGAGACGGTGGCGATCGGCGCCAAGGTGCCGGAGCTGGGCTGGCGCATGTGGCCGGGCCCGGACTGGCGTTACCCGGTCACCACCCTGCCGGCGATGGAGGCGGTGCAGGCGGCGAAGGCGGAGGCGGTCGGCGGGCTGCCCGCGAGCGACCAGCTGGACGGCGCGCTGCGGCACGCCTTCTACGGGCAGGGCCGTTGCATCAGCATCACCTCGGAGATCCTCGCCGTCGCCGCCGAGTGCCCGCTGGTCGACGAGGCGGCGCTGGCCGCGGCCCTGGAGCGCGGCACCGCACGCGCGGCGATCCACCGCGACCTCGCCGTGGCCCGCGGGCCCCGGGTACAGGGCAGCCCGCACCTGTTCACCGCCGCCGGCACCGATGTGCACAACCCGGGAGCCGTCTTCCGGTGGACGGGCAATCCCTACGAGGGCGGATTCCCGAACTTCCTTTCCTATTCACGGGACTGGGCCGGGGAACTTCTCGACGTCCTCGACAAGGTGGCACCCGGCGCCGCTACCCAGGCCGGCTGATCCGTTTCGCATTCCCTGAAGGGAGCCCTCAGTTGTCCGCCACAGACCCGATTCTCGAACTTCCCTACGGTGTCACGCCGGACCCCGACGAATTCCTCCGTGCCGCGATCCGCTGGCACTTCTCCGAGGAGACCGGAGCGCCGTTCTGGCTGGAACGCGCCGACCGGCTGGAATTCGACCCGCTGGCCGACGTCCGCACCTTCGACGACCTGAAGCTCTTCCCGAACCTCGCCAACGAGCTCAGGGACGTGCGCGCCGAGGACCTGATCCCGCGCGGCTACGGGCCCCGCCCGAAGGTCGTCGGCGTCTTCGACAGCGGCGGCACCACCGGCGCGCCCAAGCGTGTCGTCATGCTCCAGGAGTGGCTCGACCTGCTGCTGGCCCACAGCAACGCCCAGCTCGACGCGCACGGGGTGCCGCGCGACGTGAACTGGCTGATGGCCATCCCGTCCGGGCCGCACATGGTCGGCGCGTCCTTCCAGCAGCTGGTGGCCGAGCGCGGCGGGCTGTCCTTCACGGTGGACGTCGACCCGCGCTGGGTGAAGAAGATCATCGCCCGGGGTGAGCAGACCGAGGCCGACCTGTACACCGAGCACCTCATCGACCAGCTCCAGCACCCGCTGCGCTCCCAGGACATCGGCGTCCTGATGCTCACGCCGCCGGTCCTGGAGCGGCTGTGCCGCCGGGACGAACTGGTCGACCTGGTGCGCAAGAAGGTCCGCGCGATCATGTGGGTGGGCACCCAGCTCGACCCGGACACCCGCAACCTCTACCGCACCGAGCTGTTCCCGGACGCCGTGCTGTGCAGCGGCTTCGGCAACACCATGACGCTCGGCCACGTCAGCGAGCGCCCCGGCCTCACCGACGACGAGCCGTGCGTCTACGACCCCTTCTCGCCGTACATGACGTACAACGTCATCGACCTGAAGGAGCGCAGGCCCGTCGAGTACGGCGAGCGCGGCCGGGTCGTCATGCACTACGTCGGCAAGAGCCTGTTCCTGCCGAACAACCTGGAGCGGGACTTCGCCACCCGCATCCGCCCGCTGCCGGGCCAGGTCGGCGACGCGGTCGCGGACATCGCGCCGGTGCCGGAGTTCGACGACGAGAAGGTCATCGAGGGGGTCTACTGATGACCGAGCGGATGACCGAGCCTCATCTCCTGGACGCGCTGGGGCCGTCGGGCCCGTACCGCGCCCGCAAGCGCGAGACCGTCACCGACACCACCGGCGCCCCGGTCGCCGAACTCAGCCTGACTCCCCGGCTGTTCGTCACCCGGGCGCTGGCAGCCCTGCACAAGGCGGCCCCGCTGCCGCTGGAGCGGCGGCTCGCCGCCCTCGCCGAGGCCGGGCGGGTGTTCCGCGAGGAGACCGTGGAGGGCCTGTCGTACGAGGAGTACGAGCGGACCGTGGCGCGGGTCTCCGGCATCCCGCTGCCGGCCGTACGATCCGCCGCCGACGAGATCGCCGACTCCGCGCGGCGCGCGCTGGCCGGCGCGTACGGCGCGCTGCCCGGCGGCGCGGTGCTCGACTGGCGGGACGCGCGCACCCGTACCGGCGCCGCGGTGTGGACCCGGCGCGGCGAGGTCCTCGCCGTGAACGCGGCGGGCAACCACCCCGCCCCGCACGCCCTGTGGCTGGAGGCGCTCGCCCTCGGCCACCGGGTCGCGATCCGGCCCTCGCGCCGGGAGCCGTTCACCCCGCACCGCCTGGTGGCGGCACTGCGCGCGACCGGGTTCGGCGACGACCACGTGGTGCTGCTGCCGACCGACCACGCGGTGGCCGACGAGGTGCTGCGGGGCGCCGACCTGTCCCTCGTCTACGGCGGTGACGACGTCGTACGCAAGTACGCCGCCGACCCGACCGTGCTGGTCCAGGGGCCCGGCCGGACGAAGGTCCTGGTCACGGAGGGCGCCGACTGGCGTGCGCACCTCGACCTGATCGTGGACTCGATCGCCCACCACGGCGGCGTCAAGTGCGTCGACGCGACCGCGGTCCTCGTCGAGGGCGACCCGGCGCCGCTGGCCCGCGCCCTCGCCGAGCGACTGGGCGCGCTGCCGAGCCTGCCCGCCGACGACGAGAAGGCCGCCCTGCCGGTCCAGCCGGTGGAGCGGGCGCGGGCGCTGGAGCGGCATCTGCTGGAGCGGGCCAAGGGCGCCACCGCCCACCTCGGCGGCGACGGCGTGGTGGAGGAACTCCCGGGCGGCGGCGCGGTGTTGCGTCCGGCCGTGTTCGAGGCGCCCGACCTGAAGGGCGGCTGGCACACCGCCGAACTGCCCTTCCCCTGTGTGTGGGTGGCGCCCTGGAGCCGCACGTCCGACGGGACGGCTCCGCTGGGCGACACCCTCGTCCTCGGCGTCCTCAGCGGCGACGAGGACCGGGACGCGGGCCTGGTGGACACGCTGGTCGCCGACCCGACCGTCGCCAACGTGTACCTCGGCGAGCACCCGACCCACTGGATGGACCGCGGTGTGCCGCACGACGGCTACCTCGGCGAGTTCCTGATGCGGACCAAGACCGTCATACGCGGCTGAGCGAAAGGCCAGGCATCGCCATGACCGACCCCCAGCGAACCGAAGCCGACGCGCGGCCCGCCGCCGTCCTCAAGGGCCTCGGCACCTATCTGCCGCCGCGCGCGGTCAGCAACGACGAGCTGTCCGAGCGGCTCGACACCAGCGACGAGTGGATCCGCACCCGCACCGGGATCCGGCAGCGGTTCTGGGCCGACCCCGGCACCGCCACCGGTGACCTCGCCGTGGAGGCGGGCGCCCGGGCGCTGAAGTCGGCGGGCGTGGACGGCGTGGACGCGGTCGTCCTCGCCACCACCACGCCGGACCACCCCTGCCCGGGGACCGCGCCCTGGGTGGCGGCCCGGCTGGGCCTGGGCCCGGTGCCCGCGTACGACGTGGCCGCCGTGTGCGC
Organism: Streptomyces curacoi; assembly: GCF_001513975.1. Classification (GTDB taxonomy): domain Bacteria; phylum Actinomycetota; class Actinomycetes; order Streptomycetales; family Streptomycetaceae; genus Streptomyces; species Streptomyces curacoi. Next base: position 220,134 of record NZ_KQ947994.1, on the reverse strand, counting down.
CGGGTTCGTGTACGCCCTGGCCAGCGCGGCGGGGCTGATCCTCACCGGGGTCGCCGAGCGGGTGCTCGTGATCGGCGCCGAGACCTACTCCGGCATCCTCGACCCGGCGGACCGCAACACCGCGGTGATCTTCGGGGACGGGGCCGGCGCCGTCGTCCTGGAGGCGGGACGCGCCGACGAGCCCGGCGCGCTGCTCGGCTTCGACCTGGGCAGCGACGGCGAGCAGCACGACCTGATCGCCATCCCGGGCGGCGGCTCCCGGCAGCGGGCCGCGAGCCCGTACTTCACCATGCAGGGCAAGAAGGTCTTCGCCCAGGCGGTGACCCGTATGGGCCAGTCGTCCACCGCCCTGCTGGAGCGGCTGGGCTGGCCCAAGTCGTCCGTCGACCGGCTGGTCGGCCACCAGGCCAACGTCCGCATCCTGCACGCCGTCGCCGACCTGCTCGACATCGACCGCGAGCGGGCCGTGGTGAACCTGGACCGCGTCGGCAACACCTCCGCCGCGTCCATCCCCCTCGCCCTCGCCGACGCGGCCGGCTCCGGTGAACTCCGGCCGGGTGAGCGCGTGGTGCTCACCGCGTTCGGGGGCGGGCTGGCCTGGGGCTCGACGGCGCTGGTGTGGCCGGACGTCACCCCCAACTGACCTCACCCACCTGTGTACCAACCCTTCGAACGAAAGGCAGAGCCCATGACCGCCCTCGCCGAGAGCGCCGTCACCGAGCGCATCACCGAGATCATGGCCGAGAAGTTCTCGGTGCCCGCGAGCGACATCGACGTCACCGCCGAGTTCAGCACGATGAAGCTCGACTCCCTCGACCTCGTCGAACTCGCCGTGATCCTCTCCGACCAGTACGGAGTCGCCCTGGAGGACGAGGAGATAGTCGAGGCCGGAAACATCGAGAACACCGTCGCGCTGCTGCGGGACAAGGGCGTCCCGATCGCCTGAGCCGAGGCGACGGCCGCCGAAGGGCCCGGGACGCGGACGGCGCGCCCCGGGCCCTTCCGCATGCCGTCGCACGGCCGACCGGAACGGACGTACGCCACCGCGCACCCCGAACACGCCGACCGACGGGTCGCTCCGACATGTGTCGTCCGCCGCCGGGACCACACCGAAGACCCCCGCACCACCACCGCCCACCACACGCCTCCGGCGCGCGCCGATGACGACGAAGACCACCACCGCCCCGGCCGCACATCCGCGCCACACCACCCCCGACGAGTTCCCGGCCGCCCCCAGGCCCGGGCAGGACCACATCGAAGACCCCCGCACCACCACCGCCCACCACACGACTCCGGCGCGACGATGACGACGAGGCCACCACCACCCCGGTGACACGCCCGCGCGCCACACCAGCCCGACGAGTTCTCGGCCGCCGCCAGGTCCGGGCGGGACCACACCGAAAACCCCCGCGCCACCACCGCCCACCACACGGCTCCGGCGCGGCAGTGACGGCGAAGGCCACCACCACCCCGGTGACACGCCCGCGCGCCACACCACCCCCGACAAGTTCCCGGCGACACACCCCCGCGCCACCACCCTCGGCGAGTTCCCGGCCGCCGCTATCTGCCGGCGGCACGGGGCAGGGCCGCCGAGTTGGCGCGCGGCCCGGGCGCCACCGGACGGGAGGGTGCCGTCCGCTGTCGGGCCCGGGGCGTTCGCGTACACATGCCAGTGCCCCGGCCTCCATCTGGCCGGGGCACTGGGGGACGTGCGCGCGCTCATACCGTCGTCTTGCGGTCCAGGACGAGGTCGTGGCCCACGATGTACGACGCCTCCTCGGACGCCAGCCAGACGACCGTGTCGGCGATCTGCTCGACGCTCGCCCCGCGGCCCAGCGGGCAGGGGCTGATGGCGTTGATGCGGATGCCGCGGTCGGCGTACTCGCGGGCGGCGGTCTGGGTGAGCGCGCTGACCGCGGCCTTGGACGCGGCGTACGCGCCGAGCCCGGGCAGCATGCCCTGCGCGCCGATGTTGCTGGCCGTGTTGACGATGACGCCGCGGCCCGCCTTCTCCATGTGCGCTATCTCGTGCTTCATGGCCAGCCAGACGCCGGTGAGATTGGCGGTGAGGGTCTCGGCCCATACCTTTTCGCAGATTTCCCCGACGGGCTGGTTCGGGCCGAGTTCGGTCACATTGTTGAAGGCCACGTCCAGCGCGCCGTGCCGCCGTACGGTCTCCGCGACGATGTATTCCGCGCCGTCGTCGCCCAGGCCCGACGGGTCGGCCACGACAAGGTCGGCCTTTCCGCCCCGACGGGCGATCAGTTCACAGGTGCTGTCCAGGGTTTCCAGGTGTCGTCCGGCCACCACCACGGTGGCGCCCTCACCGGCGAAGGCGACGGACGCGGCCCGCCCGATCCCCTCTCCGCCTCCCGTGACGAGGACGATCTGGCCGGCGAATCGTGCCGACATCGACGTTCACCTCTCTATTGCTCTCGACTTTTTTTCGCTCCGTCGCCTTTCGCACCCGAGCCTGCCGTCGAAGTCCCGCACCGGCAACGAAACGCGATGTTTCCTGTCAGGTCACCCTGTGCATGTGACGAAGTTCTACCGGCCCGATTGCCACTCGTCGTAAAGCTCTTCGACACTCCCTTTCGGCAGGTACCGCGCAGACCGAAGGGAATTCCATTGCTGACGATTTCATGGACCCGGGTCATCGACGGGGTGGACGAGGAGGCGCGCCGGGCCCCGACCCGGGACGGGCTGTGGCAGGCCATGCTGCACAAGGCGGAGAACCCCGTCCTGTACGTGCCCGCCATCACGTCCTCCCGGATCGTGGAGCGGTACCCCGACGGCTTCCTGCGCGAGTCGCACCGCGGCGAGCGCTTCCTCGTCCAGCGGGTCACCCCCGACGAGGCGGCCGGCGTCATCACGTTCCGCAACCAGGACGAGACGGACCTCTCGCTGATCCGCAACGAGATCGGCACCGACGACGAGGGCCGGCTCACCCTCACCCTGAGCATCACGCTGGACGAGGGCCCGACGGAGACCGCCCTGTCGCAGAGCGAGTATCTGCGCGACCTGGACTGCGACTTCTGCGGCACGCTCAAGGCCATGACCGCGGTCCTGCGCCGTACGGCACTGCACGGCCGCCCCGTCGCCCACCACTGACAACCGCCCGGCAGGCCCACGACGGTGGGGGCCTGCCGGGCGGTCGGCGTGGGGGTCACGGCGCCGGGGACTCCAGGGGCTCCAGGGCCAGTCCGTGCCCGGCCAGGCCAGGCAGCGTGTGCAGGCCCTCGACGGTCGCCTCGACGTCGAAGAGCGTCCGCTGCACCGGCGGCCCCCCGATCAGCTCGGCGGCTCGCGCGGGCAGCGGTGCGGCGGCGGCCTCGGCCGACTCCCACAGCAGCACCGCGCCCCACCGCTCGGTGGCGGGATCCGAGATCCAGAACTTCAGCCGGAGCCCCTCGACCTGGGCGAACCGGTCGACGGCCTCCTCGCGCAGGAACTCCCGCAGCGACTCGATCGTCCGGCCCGTCCCGGCCAGATCCCACCAGACCACGGCCGCCTTGAGCCCCGTACCCGCGACCGGAACCGCGCTCATACGGCCTGCTCCAGCCGGCCCTGCCGCCCGAGGAGACCGGACCGCTCCTCGACCAGCCCGCCCAGCGCCTCGCCGAGGATGCGCACCCCGTCCTCGGTGAGCACCGACTCCGCGTGGAACTGCATGGAGCGGAATCCGGGCCCGCGCAGGGCGTGCACCTCCCGGGTGACCGGGTCGCGGCTGACCTCGACGGTGCCGATGCCGGCGACGTCGAACCGGGCCTCGGCGCTGCGGGCCGCGAACGTGTTGTAGAAGCCGACCCGCTCCCGGCGCCCGAACAGGTCGATCTCCCGCTGCACGCCCTGGTTCGGCTGGTCGCGGCGCACCAGCGGCAGCCCGAGCCGCAGGCTGAGCACCTGGTGGCTCAGGCACACCGCCGCGAACGGCCGCCGCTCGGCCAGCAAGGTGTCGATCGCTGTCCGCAGGTGTGCGATCTTCGGGTGGTCGGTCTCCCGCGGATCGCCCGGACCCGGTCCCATCACGACCAGGTCGTGCGCGTCGAAGGCGTACGGCTGGTCGAACCGACGCACCGTCACCTCCGCGCCCAGCGCCCGCAGCTGATGCCCGATCATCGCCGTGAACGTGTCCTCGGCGTCGACCACGAGCACCCGCCGCCCGTCGAGCAGCCCCGCACCGCGCTGCCGTTCGGCGTCCGGCGCCAGCCAGAAGCCGGCGAGACCGGAGTTGCGCCCGTCCAGCGCCGCCCGCACCGAGGGATGGGAGCCGAACCTACGGGGTCCCGTCTCGCCGAGCACGGCCAGCAGACCGGCCGCCTTGGCGCGGGTCTCGGCGACCTCGGACAGCGGGTCGGAGTGGCGTACCAGGGTCGCCCCGACGCCGATGCGCATCCGGCCGCCGGCGTCGATGTCGGCGGTGCGGATGAGGATCGCCGAGTCGAGGGTGCGCCCGCCCTGTTCGTCGTGGCCGATGAGCGCCAGGACGCCGCTGTAGTAGCCGCGGCCCTCGGGCTCGTACCGCTCAATCACCTTGCAGGCGCTCTCCAGCGGGGAGCCGGTGACGGTCGGCGCGAACAGGGTCTCGTGCAGCACCTCGCGCGGGTCGCGGGTGGTGTGGCCCTCGATGAAGTACTCGGTGTGCGCGAGCCGCGCCATCTCCTTCAGGTACGGGCCGACGACGCTGCCGCCGTTCTCACAGACCCGCGCCATCATCTTCAGTTCCTCGTCGACGACCATGTACAGCTCGTCGGCCTCCTTGCGGTCGGCGAGGAAGTCCATGACGCCGGGCAGCGTCGGCCCCGAGTCGGGGTAGCGGTAGGTGCCGCTGATGGGGTTCATCACGGCCCGGCCGCCGGCCACGCTCACATGCCGCTCGGGCGAGGCCCCGACGAGCGTGCGCTCCCCGGTGTGCACGATGAACGTCCAGTACGCGCCCGACTCGCGCTCCAGCAGCCGCCGGAACAGGCGCAGCGCGGCACCGACCGAGTACTCGCCGATGTCGGCGACGAACGTCCGCTTCACGACGAAGTTGGCGCCCTCGCCGGTGCCGATCTCGTCCTTGATGATCCGCCGCACGATCTCGGCGTAGGCGTCGTCGTCGACGTCGAAGGCACCGCCCGCGGCGAGCCGCACGGGCGCGTCGGGTATGCGGCGCCGCACCTCGTCGACGTCCACCACTTCCTGGGCCTCGACGGTCATCGCGAGCAGCGGCGTCCCGTCGTCGCGGGCCGCGTAGCCGCGCTCGGCGATCTGCCGGTACGGGACGAGCGCCAGCACCTCCTGGTGCGGCCCGTCACCGGCCGGAGCGGTGTCGTCGAGGGGGATGTCGGCCAGCGCGCCGATCTCGCCGACCGCGCCGAGCAGGACGTCGAGGCGGTCCGGGCCGGTGGTGTCGGGGCGGTGCAGCAGGGCGAACGGGCCGGGCTCGGGGGCGAGGACGAGGGCGAGCAGGTCGTCCGCCATCACAGCTCACCTCCCGAGTACGCCAGTTCCCGCCCGGCGGGCAGGGGCAGCGCGGCCAGCAAGTCGTCCGTGACGGTCAGGGAGGCGCAGCGCGCGGCGGCGTACTCCAGGGTCATCCGGTGGTGGCGGCGGCCGAAGTCGGCGATCGCGTCGGCCACCACGAAGGGCTGGATGTCGTGGCTGAACGCGTCCAGGGCGGTCATCAGGACGCCGACGTGTGCGTACACCCCGCAGATGATCAGCTGGTCGCGGCCGCTGGCGCGCATCCGCTGGAGCAGCTCGGTGTTGTGGAAGGCGCTGTAGCGCCACTTGGTGAACACCCAGTCGCCCGCCACGGGCGCCACCGGCTCGACGACCTGGCGGTCCTCGGGGCTGGTCGTCATGCCGGGGCCCCAGATGTCCTTGAGCAGCCCGCGCTGGCCCTCGGTCATCCCGCCGGGCTGTGCGGTGTAGGCGACGGGCACGCCGAGGGCGGCGAGGCGCTCGCGCAGCCGGGCGGCGTTGCGCACCAGCGACTCGACGGGCTCCTGGCCGGCCGGGAACGGGGCGAGGAAGTACTTCTGCAGATCGTGCACGAGCAGCACGGCACGCTCGGGATCGACCGTCCAGCTCACCGTGTTGGCGGGCAGGTCGGCGGCGGTGGGCAGCGGATAGGGGCGGATGGGCGGTATGCCTGGCACAGGTGTGCTCCTTACTGGGACTGGGGGTTTCGGGCGTACGGGCCGCGGGGCGGACCGCAGGGCTCAGACACCGAGGGCCGCACCCCCGTCCACCGTCAGGTCGTGCATGGTGATGTGGGACGCCTTGTCGGACAGCAGGAACGCCACCGCGTTGGCGACGTCCGTGGGCCGGGCGAGCTTGCCCAGCGGAATGCCCACCCGGTACGCCTCCGGGACGCCCTCGATGGAGGCCCGCGCGCTGCCCTGGTCGGTCCACATGGCCGTGAGCATCGGGGTGTCGGTGGAGCCGGGGGCGACGATGTTGGCGCGGATGCCGAACTTCGCCACCTCCAGGCCCAGGCACTTGGTGAACATCGTCGCGGCGGCCTTGGACGCGGCGTACGCCGACATCTCGGTGCGTGCCGTGCCCGCCGAGTTGGAGGCGATGGTGACGATCGCGCCCCGGCGCCGGGCGACCATACGGTTCACCACGGCGCGGGAGACGAAGAAGACGCCGGTGGTGTTGACGGCGAAGGTGACGCTCCACTCCTCGTCGGTCAGGGCGCGTGCCTCGGCGAGCCGGAGCACGCCGGCGGCGTTTACCAGGAAGTCGATCGGCCCCAGCCGCTCCTCGACGTCGCCCACCAGCTCCTCGACCAGCGCGCTGGACGTCACGTCCCCGACGAACGCCTCGACGTCCTCGTCCCGCTCGGCGGCCTCCTTGACGAGGACGTCCAGCAGGTCGCCGTCCCGGTCGACGGCGGCCACCGTGATCCCCTGGCCCGCGAGCGTCTCCACCACCGCCGCTCCTATGCCACCGGCCGCGCCGGTGACCAGGGCTATTTTCTTCTGCATGACGGTTGGCTCCTTATTCGGCCGCTGTCACGGCCGGTCGTTCAGGCACGCCAGGCGGAAACGACGTCGACCGCCTGTCGTGGATTCAGCCGGGGATCGCAGTAACTGGTGTACTTCTCCCCGATCTCACCGACCCCGGAGGCGTCGTTCACGCATTCGTGGACCTCGTCCGGGGTGGTCTCCAAATGCAGCCCAGCGGCCACACCGCCGTTCTCCAGAACCGCCGTCTGGAATTCCTCGACCTCGCGTACGACAGTTTCGACGTACCGCGTCTTGAATCCCTGCGGAGTGGACACGGTGTTGCCGTGCATCGGGTCGCACAGCCAGAGCACCGGATGCCGCGCCTCGCGGACCGCGCGCACCAGGGCGGGCAGCCGCTCGGCCGCCTTGCCGGCGCCCATGCGGGAGATGAGCGTGAGCCTCCCCGCCTCCCGCTCCGGGTCCAGCTGCCCGCACAGCGCGAGGAGTTCCTCGGGCGTCATGGTGGGCCCGACCTTGACCGCGACCGGGTTGGCGAGCGCGGCGAAGAAGGCCACGTGCGCCCCGTCGAGGCGCCGGGTGCGCTCGCCGATCCACGGCCAGTGCGTCGAGGTCAGCAGCAGCGAGCCGTCCGGTTCGGGGCGCAGCATGGCCGCCTCGTAGTCGAGCAGCAGCGCCTCGTGGCTGGTCCACACGGGGGCCTCGACGGGCGGCGGGCCGGCGTCACCGAACCAGCCGAGCAGTTCCACCACGTCGGCGGCGGCCCGGTAGCCGGTGACCAGCCGCTTGGGGTCGGGGCGGCGCAACTCCGGGTCGGGCTCGGGCGAGTTGACCATGTGCCCCCGGTACACCGGCAGTTCCACACCGTCGACGACCTCGGTGGGGCTGGAGCGGGGCTTGCCGAACTGTCCGGCGAGCCGACCCACCCGGATGACGGGTTTGTGCGAGCGGGCCTTCATCACCCCCGCGAGGACGTCGAGGAGCGCCGTCTTGCGCGCCACGTGACCGGCCGTCGCCTCGGCCGGGTCCTCGGCGCAGTCACCCGTCTGTATCACCTGCAGTTCGCCCGCCGCGGCGCGGCCGAGCAGTGTGCGCAGCGAACGCACGTCGGCCCCGCGCACCAGGGCCGGGGATTCCCTCAATTCCTCGTGGACCTGCCGCAGAACCTGCTTGTCCGGCCAGGCCGGCTGTTGGTCGGCAGGCCGCGATTTCCATTGCGCGACTTTATGCACGTGGCACCTCCAGTGCTCTCGTGGTCGCCCGGGCATGGCTGCGCCGTCGAGTCTGCGAAAGCGTGAACACCGCGCTCCATCGACATATCCGAACTTCGTCAGGTGGCGCTTTTTCAGTCAGGTTTTCCCGGGAATTACGCCAGCACGTGACGAAGTACCGGAAACGGAAAGGCGGGAGGGAATAGGTGGGCCGCTGGATGACAGAGCCGGGCGGTCGACCGGTTCGGTACAAGGGGCAACTTGACAGATTCGAATCATGGGATATGCACAGAGTCGCCTGGTCGCCCTAGGCTTGACTCTTATGATCAGCCGGTCAGCCAGTGCCATGCTTCAGCAGCTGGCAGCCGAGGGAGTCGCCCCATGGCTGTCGGCGGACACCACCGCGGACTTCGACGTCGATGTCCTCAGCCATCTGGGCCGTCGTGAGCTCGTCGCGGGCGCCGTGCTCACCGGGGGGCCGCCCGCCGCTCTGCACCGGGTCTGCGACGCCCTGCTCCCGGTGTTCCTGGCGAGCGAGGGGCGGGCCGGACATGTGTCGCTGGCCCTCACCCACGGGCGTGGGACGAGCGCCGAGGACCTGCTGGAGGAGGCCCGCGCCCTGCACGAGCGGGTGGGCCGCGCCAACTTCCTGGTGCGGCTGCCGGTGGACGCGGGCGGCCTCATGGCGCTGCGCGACTGTCTCGCCCAGGGCATCGGGGTGCAGGCCGGCCCGGTGTACTCGGAGCAGCGCTACGGCCAGCTCCTCGACGCCTTCTTCGCCGGCATGGAACGGGCGCTCGCGTCCGGGCTGCCGCTGCACGAGATCACCCTGGTCGCCGGGGTCCCGGTCGGCACGCTGGACGACGCGGTCAACGCGCGGCTGGACGCGGTGCCCGGCCCACGGGCCGCCGCCGCCCGCGACACCGCGGCCGTCGCGCTGGCCCGCACTCTCTACGGGCTGCGCGAGGACCGGCTCAGCAGCGACTGGTGGCGGGTCATCAGGACCGGCGGGGCCCAGCTCCCGCTGCTGCTGTGGGCCGACCCGACCCCGCCGCAGGTGGCCGCCCTGGTGGGCGCCAACACCGCGCACATCCTGACCGTGGAGCGGCTGGAAAAGGCCGCGGCGGAGGCGGAGTTGGCGGGCGAGGCGCTGATGGGCGCGGCCTCCGCGGGCAGACGGGCGCTGAAGGAACTGGCCGAGCTGGGCGTCGACATGGAGGCCGTGGCCTGTGAGCTGGAGCGGTCGGGGCAAGGGGACGGGTAGAGGCGGCTGTCCGGCCGCGTGGGGCGGTGCGCCGACAGACGTACGGCGGTGCCCCGCCACCGGGACACCGCCGTACGGACTCTCAGAGCTTGACGCCGTCCTGCTGCCGCTCCGGGAACGCGGCCCCCGTCAGCTGCAGCAGCGGCGCGGCCTTCACCGCCGTCTCCTCGAACTCGGCGGCCGGGTCGGACAAGGCGATGACGGCGCCGCCGATGCCGTAGCGCACCCGGTCCTCGGTGACCAGCGCCGTGCGGATGACGATGCTGAAGTCCGCGGCACCGGTCAGCGAGAGGTAGCCGATGGCGCCCGAGTAGACGCCGCGTGCCCCGCCCTCCAGACGGTCGATGATCTTCATGGTGCGCACCTTGGGCGCTCCCGTCATCGAACCCCCGGGAAAGGCCGCGCGGACACAGTCCACCGCGCCGAGGCCGGGCCGCAGCCGCGCCCGCACGGTGCTCACCAGCTGGTGGACCGTCGCGTAGGTCTCCACTCGGAAGATGTCGTCGGCCTCGACCGACCCGGGCACGGCGCACCGCCCCAGGTCGTTGCGGACCAGGTCGACGATCATCAGGTTCTCGGCGCGGTCCTTCTCCTCGCTGCGCAGCCCGGCGACCAGGGCCGCGTCCTCGGCCGGGCTCGCGCCCCGCGGCCGGGTGCCCTTGATCGGCTCGGACTCGATCACCCCGTCCGCGCCGACCCGCAGGAACCGCTCCGGCGAGGTGCTCAGTACGTGCAGCCCGCCGAACTGCAGCAGGGCGGCGAAGGGTGCGGGGTGCTCGCGGCGCAGCCGCAGATAGCTCTGCCAGGGGTCGTAACGGCCGCGTACTTCGGCCATGTTGGTCAGGCAGACCTCGTACGTCTCCCCCGCGGCGATCTCCTCCTGGCAGGCCTCGACCAGCGCCAGGTACGCCGCCCGGTCGTGCCGCAGTGTGACCGTGCCCTCCGCCCCTGCGGGCGGGGCGGCACTCCGGGGCCCGGCGCCGGAGGCCGGCTCGGGGCGGCACCCCGCCGCCTCCCGCTCCAGCCGCCCGCGCGCCCGTCCGAGCCACGCGTGCGCCGCCTCGGTGCTGAACGCGGCGCCGTCCTCGGCCAGCGCCAGCAGATAGGTGGTCCCGGTGGCGTGGTCGAGGACCAGGCCCCGGCCCGCGAACACCATCGTGGCGTCCGGGTCCGGCGAGCGGTGCACGGCGTCGCCGCCGCACTCGGCCTTGAGTTCGTAGCCGAGGTAGCCGACCCAGCCGAGCGCGAAGTCGAAGGGCAGCGGCGGCACTTCGGTGCGCATGCCGCGCAGGTCCCGGTCGAGCCAGTCGAGGAAGGGGCCCGCGGACATCTCGGTGCCGGTCGCCGACCGCACGCTCACGGTCGCGCTGGAGACGTCGGCCGTGGCCACCCGGCCCAGCGGCCCGGAGGCGTCCCCCATCACGGAGAACCGTCCGCGCCGTTCGTCGGGCCTGCTGCTGTCCAGCCAGAAGGCGTGGTCGCCGCCCTTGAACAGCACGGCGTACGCGGCCTCGTCCGTCCAGCGCGTCGGCATCCGCTCGACCAGCACCCGCAGCCGCCGGGCCGGCCGGTCCGGGGCGGGCCGCACCGGCGGCGCGGTCTGGGACCGGCGCCGGCGCAGCGGGTGCCGCTTGCGGTAGGGGCGGCTCAACTCGGCGAAGTTGCGCAGGAGTTGCGTGCCGTCCCGGGTGCAGATGGACTCCGGGTGGAACTGGATCCCCCACATCGGGCGCAGCCGGTGCCGCAGCCCCATCAGTACGCCGTCCGGCGTCCAGGCGGTGGCCTCCAGCTCCGGGGGCAGCGCGCTCACCGCGAGCGAGTGGTAGCGGACCACCTCCATCGGGGAGGGCACCCGGCAGAACAGGCCCGTGCCGGAGTGCAGCACGGGCGAGGTCCGTCCGTGCCGCGGCTCGGGCGCCCGGTGCACCTCGGCGCCGTGCAGCAGCCCGATCGCCTGGTGCCCGAGGCACACGCCGAGCAGCGGCAGCCGGCCCTGCGCCACGACCTCGCGGGAGATGCCCAGGTCACTGGCGCGGTGCGGGGTGCCGGGCCCGGGCGATACCACCACGTTGTCGAAGTCGTCGAGCAGTTCCGCCCGCCATGCCGGGTCGTCGTTCCTGACGACCTCCGGCTCCCGGCCGTTCACCTCGGTCAGCTGGTGGAAGAGGTTGTACGTGAACGAGTCGTAGTTGTCGATGAGAAGCGTGCGCACGTCGGTCCTCGGGTTCCTCGTCGGCAGCCGTGTCGATGCGTGTCAGGCGGTCCGCGGCACGATCTCGAACAGCAGGTGCTCGACCATGTCGTCGCCGTACTCGCACTCGCGGACCCGGTGGGCGTCCACCAGACGCAGCTCGCGTCCGCACTCGTCCGCGATCCGGTACAGCGCCGGCACGTCGCCGCGGTCGCTGAAATGCAGCAGGGCGGAGCCGGTCGGGGTGACCCGCAGCGGGGCTTCGGTCAGGTACCGGCGGTGCGTGCGGTAGCCGGGGTCGACGTAGGCCTGCTCGTGCGGGGAGCGGTAGCTGTAGTCGGCGGGGGCGAGTACGTAGTTGGAGCTCCAGAAGACGACGTCGAACCGCTCGCCGGGCTCCAGGCCCGCGAACAGGTCGCTGTGCACGGCGCGCAACCGGTCTCCGAGGCCGTGCCGTTCGGCGTTGGCCGCCGCGTTCGCCACCGCCATCCGGTTGATGTCCGAGGCCACCACGCGGTCGTAGCCGGCGAACACGGCCATCGCGGCCACCAGGCCGGTGCCGCAGCCCATTTCGAGGAACGAGCCGCCGTCGTGGGTACCGGGCCGGGCGAGGTCCAGGAAGTCGACCGCGACTTGGGTCGACGGCGAGTAGACCGGCGCGAACACCTCCGGGAACAGGTCCCATTCGTGGCCGAACATCGTGAAGACGCGGGGCCGGTCCTTGCGCATGAGCGACTCACGGCTGCGCCCCAGCGACCGCTCGTAGCTGCTGAGCCGGCCGGCTTCCGGTGCGGCCGCGCCCCGCGGCCTGGGCGCGACAACCGGTTCCAGCTGTGCCTGCGACATCTCTCTCCCCCATCTCGTCGGCTGCTGCCGCCTCACGCGGCCCGCGGTGCCACGGCCGTGGCACTGAGCGTCAGCCTTGCTGGTGGAGCGTGTTCATCAGAAGGTGCTCAGGCGACACCATCGGTGACGGGGGGTGGTGGCCGGCCCACCGCCCGTGGTGTTCACCTGCACCTTGGGCTCGGGTTCCGGTTGACCACTGGCTCCGGGCCAACCTAGATTTTGCGGGCGGGTGTGCTCGTATCTATGGGGGGAACGAACACGGTGGGGGATTTCGCAGCAGCAGGTGAATCGCGTTCGAGTGCGCTCGACATGCTCGAACTGCTGGTGGCGGAAGCCCCCGCGGACCGGTACGAGAAGGTCGTCAGCGACGCCCGAGCCGACGGCGCCGGCCCGGAGCGACTGGCCGAACTGGAGCGGGCCCGGGATCTCAGCCTGCGCATCCGGGACCTCTTCGAGCGCCGCCGGCAGCGCGAGGCGGGGCTGGTGGCACTGGTCGACACCGTGCGCGACCTGACGCTGCCGTACACGCTCGACACCCTGCTGAAGGTGATCGTCCGCCGCACCAGGCTGCTGTTCGGCGTCGACATGTCCTGGGTCGCGCTGTACGACCCCCAGCAGGACGGCTCGGTGGTGCGCGCGGCGGACGGCCAGGCATCGGCCATCACCGTCGGCTTCCGGGTGCCCATGGTGGGCGGGCTGGGGCTGCGCGCGATGAAGGAGGCCGGGCCCTTCTCGACGTCCGACTATCTGGTCGATGAAACGTTCACTCACTCCGAGGAGATCGACGCGGTCGTCCGCGCCGAGGGTCTGCGCTCCATGATGGCGGTGCCGCTCCAGCGCGACAACGAGGTCTCGGGTGTCCTGTACGCGGCCGGCCGCTCCGTACGGCATTTCGGGCCCGACGAGATCTCGCTGATGGTGTCGCTCGCGGACCTGGTCTCCGTCGCCATCGAGAAGGCCCGCCTGCTCGACGGCACCCGCCGGGAGATCGCCGAACTGGCCGAGGACACCCTGCGCGAGCGGGGCTCCTCACAGCTGGCCCAGCAGCTGCGCAGCATCCACAGCCGGCTGATCGACCTGGTGCTGGCGGGCAGCGACCTTCAGGTGCTCACCGCCGAGGCGGCCGAGCTCCTCGGCGGCCCGCTGAGCGTACGGGACCCGGCCGGCCGGGAGTTGGCGGCGGCGGGTGTGTTACCGCAGTCGACGGTCGCGGACGACGTCGCCGCCGCCGCGCTCGACGCGCACGCCGAACGGCGCCCGGTGCGCGCGGCCGGCGGACTGTGGGTGGCCCCGGCGGCCGCCGGCGAGGAGATGCTCGGCACGCTGGTGCTGGCTCCGCCCGAGGAGACCGAGGAGCACCATGTCCAGCTGCTCGGCATGGTCGCGCAGTGCATCGCCATCCTGCTGCTGATGCAGCGCAGCGCGGCCGTCGCCGACGGTCAGGCCCGCGACGAGCTGCTGCGGGACCTGATCACCGGCTCGCCGTCGGCCCTGGAGCAGGTCGCCGAGCGCGCCCGCCGGCTCTCCCTCGACCTGGACGAACCCCATGTCGTGGTGGCCGTGCGGCCCGAGGGCGGCATCCAGGGCCGGGCCCTGGTGTGGGCGTCGGCGTACGCGCACCGGCACCGCGGTCTGCGGACCCTGGCCGGGGACTGCCTGGTGTTCCTGCTGCCCGGCACCGACCCGGGCGCCGCCTCGGCCGCCCTGTCGAAGGAGCTGTCGTCGGTGCTGGGCCGCCGGGTGACGGCGGGCAGTTCGGGCCCGGCCGAGTGCCCGGCGGCCGTCGTCACCACGTACCAGGAGGCCAGACGCTGTCTGGACGCCGTGGTCGCGCTGGGCGGCATCGGCAGCACCGCCTCGCCGCAGGAACTCGGTTTCCTCGGGCTGCTGTTGTCGGAGAACCCCAACACGGGCGACTTCATCAGCCACACCATCGGCGCGGTGCTCGACTACGACAACCTCCAACGCACCGAACTGGCGAGAACACTGGAGGAGTACTTCGCCTCCGGCGGCAGCCCCACCTACGCGGCGGAGCGGCTCCACGTCCACCCCAACACCGTGTCACGGCGGCTGGAACGCATCACCGAACTCCTCGGCGAGAAGTGGCAGGAACCGGCCCAGGCGCTGGAGGTCCAGCTGGCCCTCCAGCTGCACCGCACCCGCCGCGTCCTGCAACGCGGCCCGGACCGCCGCCGGGCGGACCGCACGAGCGGCTGACGGCGACGGTGTCCGGGGACGGGCGCGGCCCACCCGGGTCAGGCGGTCCGCAGGCCGCTGTCGTCGTGTGCCGGTTCGTTCATCCCCGGGGCCGCCGTGAGAGCGCGTACGGCGTGGGCGGCCGAGGCCAGGGTGATGTGCCGGTGCCAGCCGTTGAAGGAACGGCCCTCGAAGTCGACGAGTCCGACCGGCACCGAGATCCGGTTGAAGTCGGTCTCGGCACGCAGCGCCAGCTTCGTCAGCCGCAGCAGCGCACCCGCGGGACCCGCGGTCAGATTGCTGATCCAGTACCGCTGCGGCCAGCCGTGCGGATCGCTCCACTCGCCGATCAGCAGCACCCGCTCCGACGACGGCGCCAGGGTGACCTGGACGGTGGCCACCAGGCTCGTACGGGTCACGCCGTGCTCCGGGTCCCGCCAGCTGACCGGCCGGCGCATGGCCCGGATCATCTTCAGCAGCTGCTGCGCGGAGACCTCCCGGTCGGTGTCGCCGGGCAGTCGGCCGCGATCGGCGATCGTCACCCGGGTGGCTCCGCTGACGGCGGCCAGCAGCGGCATCCGCTCCTCGGCGAAGAGGCGTACGAGAGCACGCGGATCGCAGTCCGGAAGGTCCACCACAACGGGGCGGGGTGTGCCCAGACCCCACTCGCGCACCTCCAGAGCGGTGGCCGCGACACACTCCGCGTCCGTGACCGTGGGATGTTCGGCGCCGGCCCGCAGCCGCCCGAGGACGGTGCCGGCACTGCGGCGCTCCTCGTGGCACATCAGCCGCCAGTGCACCGGCGCGCTCCCCTCCTCATGGACGGCCCAGATGCCCAGCGCCTCCTGGCTGTTGACGACCTGCCCGAGGCTGGGCACGAACCGCCGGGCCACACCGACCGAGTGCCGTCCCGCCTTCGGGATGACGAGCGGCCGGGCCACGAAGGCGCGTGGCCGCAGCACCCGCTCCAGATACCGGCACAGCGCGGCCCGCACGGGCATCCAGTCCCAGGTGGACGCGGACACGAAGTGATGCAGGCTCTGCTCGGCCGAACCGCCCCCGACATGGGCGGCGATGTTGCGCACGGTCTTGCGTCCGTCGGCCGTCAGCAGGCCGTACAGATACTGCGCCCCCTTCTCCCGCTGGTCCGCACGCGGCAGCAGGGCGAACAGTTCGGCGCACAGCTCGGCGACGGTGGCGTCCGGCACCTCCGGTTGAAGGCGTCGTACGGCGTTCACGGCAGTCATCTCCAGGACCCCCTAACTCGGCACCCCCGCTGTTCTCCAGAGCGGAGGGGGTGCTTTCACGGTGCGGTCGGGGGGTCCGCCGACAACAGGTGAGCCGGCCACACACATCCGCCCGGCCACGCTGGTCCGACCACCGCGCACCGGCCGGGGCAGGAGAAACGCCGGTCAGGTCACAGGTCCGTGCCCCCGCTGACGTCGAGGTACTGGCCGGTGACCCAGCGGGCGTCGTCGGAGGCGAGGAACGCCACCACGTCGGCCACGTCGGAAGGCCTGCCGATGCGGTCGAAGACGGAGCGCGCGGCCAGCGCGGCGCGCGCCTCGGGGGTCGCCCTGCGCCGGGCGTTCATGTCCGTCTCGATGAAGCCGGGCGCGACCGTGTTGACGGTGATGCCACGGGCGCCGAGTTCCTTCGCCAGGCACAGCGTCATCGTGTCCAGCGCCCCTTTGGACATGGCGTACGCGAGGGACTCGGGGAACGCGTGCCGTGAGGCGAGCGAGGAGATGTTGATGATGCGCCCGCCGTCCCGCATCCGCGGCAGCGCGCTCTGCACCAGGAAGAACGGGGCCTTGGCGTTGACGGCGATCATCCGGTCGAAGACCTCGGGAACCGCCTCCCCCACCGGCCCCGAGCCGCTCACCCCCGCGTTGTTCACCAGGATGTCGAGCGAGCCCTCGGCGTCCGCCGCCGCGTCCGTCCGCTCGCCCAGACCGGCGTCGAAGGCCTCGAAGACCGCGGCGGCGTCGCCGGGCACCCCGAGCTCCGCTCCCACGGGGAAGGCCCGCCCACCGTTCTTCCGTATCTCCGCCACCACCTCATGGGCGGCGGCCTCGCTGCGGCCGTAGTGGACGGCGACCAGAGCCCCGTCCCGGGCGAGCCGCGCCGCGATGGCTCTGCCGATGCCCCGCCCGGCCCCGGTGACCAGTGCGACCTTGCCCGTCAATGCGCGTTGGGTATCCATGACACTGCTGTATCACCTCGCCACCGCGTCACCGCATCACCTCGTCACCGCATCACCTCGTCACCGCTGCCCGAGGAACTCCCGGTACCACGCGGCGTGTTCAGCCAGCGACTTTGCGAACCCCGCCCCGGGACCGACCCCGACACCGCTCCAGAAGCCGTCGTCCGCGAACCAGTGGTCCACGGCGAGCATGCCGAGGTGATGCAGCCCCCGCGGCTGCCCGGCGAGCCGTGCGCGGGCCTCGTCGACGGTCGGCGGCGCACCCGGCAGACGCAGGCCGAGCAGGTCGGCCACGGTGTCGAGCAGCTCCGAAGTGCCCACCGGATCCGGGTGGTTGACGTGATGCGCGCCCGCGAGGTCCCGGTCCGAGAGCCCCGCGGCGACCACCGCGCGCCCCAACGCCCGGACGTCGACGACGGAGTGCCGGGCGGTGCCTCCCCTCAGACCCGCCGAGAGCAGCCCCAGCAGGGTGACCAGGCCGGGCACCACCCACCGGTCCCCCGGCCCGAGCACCAGGTGCGGGCGCAGGACGACCCCGCCCGCGTCCAGCACATGCCGCTCGGCGGCGGCGCGGGAGCGGCTGGTCGGTGACGCCGGAGCGGGCGGCAACCGGTCCGGGAGCGCGGCGCGGAACGGCCCTCTCCCGTAGACCGCGGCCGTGCTCACATAGACCACGCGTCCCACACCCGCGCGCGCCGCCTCCGCCACGAGGGCACGCGTCCCGTGATCGTTGACGGTGACGGCGGCGCGTTCGTCGCCGCCGATGTACGAGGCACAGTGCAGGACGACGTCGACGCCGTCGCAGATCCCGCGCAGGGACCCGGGATCGGCCAGGTCGCCCCGCACGACGTCCACCGCGCGGGAGCCGGCGCCGGGACCGCTGCCCCAAGTCCCCGCCCCCGCATCGGGGTTGCGCAGCATGAGGCGGATCGAGGACGGCGTGGCGCCATCGAGGGTCCCGAGGGCCGCGGCGGCCGTATGGCCCCCGATGAAACCACTGGCCCCGGTGATGAGGATGCGCGGTGACAAGGCGGGTCCCTCCCTCTCGGCCGGCGGTCCGCAGCGAGGCGACGCCGCCCGCGAGTAAGTTACGTGCGATCCACAAGGGTTCTCAACACGCGACGTGAGGGTGCGCGCACCCGGCAGAGGAAGCTCTCTGACCAGGCAGGACAGCACGTCTTCCGCGAGTACGCGGTGAACGCCTCCGCGACCACCTCGCCCCGCATCTCGCCGCCCGGCATCCCGTCCGGCCCGGCGCGTTGGCGACAATGCCCCTGACACCCCACGAAAGGACCCCCACCGTGCGGCTGCGCTGTGCTGTGCTCGACGACTTCCAGAACGTGGCGACCGAGGTCGCCGACTGGTCCCCGCTCGCGGACGACGTGGAGGTCGTCCCCTTCACCACCCACTTCCCCGACGAGGACACCCTGGCCGCGGCCCTCGCCGACTTCGACATCGTCGTCACCCTGCGCGAACGCGTCCCCTTCCCCGCCTCCCTGATCGCCCGTCTGCCCCGGCTGAAGCTGCTGATCGCCTCCGGCATGCGCAACTCGGTCATCGACTACGCCGCCGCCGAGGCGCACGGCGTCACCGTCTGCGGTACGGCCAGCTCCTCGACCCCGCCCGTCGAACTCACCTGGGCCCTGCTGCTGGGCCTCGCCCGCGGCATCGTCCAGGAGAACGGCGCCCTGCGCTCCGGCGGTCCTTGGCAGAGCACGGTAGGCGCCGATCTGCACGGCCGCCGCCTCGGGCTGCTGGGCCTGGGCAAGATCGGCAGCCGGGTGGCCCAGGTCGGCCTCGCCTTCGGCATGCACGTCAGCGCCTGGAGCCAGAACCTCACCAAGGAGTACGCCGACGAGGTCGGCGTCCACCTGGCCGCCTCCAAGGAGGAGCTGCTCGCCGAGAGCGACTTCGTCTCCGTCCACCTGGCCCTCAGCGACCGCACCCGCGGCCTGCTCGGCGCGCCCGAACTCGCCCTCCTCAAGCCGGCGGCGTATCTGATCAACACCTCACGCGCGGCGATCGTCGACCAGGACGCCCTGCTCGCCGCCTTGCACGAGGGCCGCATCGCCGGCGCCGGCATCGACGTCTTCGACGTCGAGCCCCTCCCCACCGACCACCCGATGCGCACCGCCCCCCGCCTGCTCGCCACACCCCACCTGGGCTATGTCTCCCAGGCCAACTACGCCACGTACTACGGTCAGGCCGTCGAGGACATCCAGGCCTACCTGGCGGGCACACCGGTACGCCGGCTGCCCTGACGGCGGCGGTCAGGCGATACCGGCGGACTCGGTCTCCCCGCCCGGCCGTCGGTAGACGCCCTCGCTCCGGTGCAGATGGTGCAGGTCCACCAGGTAGCGCCGGAGTGTCACATGGTCTATGTCGTCGCTGTCCTCGCACCAGGCGCGCAGCTTGTCGTCGACGGTCCGCTCCGGGTACTCGACGCCCGGCTCGAAGGTCCGATCGGCGATGTACCGCAGTACCAGCTTCTTGCGGGCCCACTGCGCGGGCAGCCGGACCAGCCGGCCGTCCCGGACGAAGGTCCGTACGACCATGTCGGTCCGCTCGTCCCCGGAGGCGGGGCTCTCGGCGGCCTCGGAGTCGTTCTCCCGTTGCGCCGCCGATCGCGCGTACTGCTTGAACAGGCCGTAGGCGACGCCCAGCTCCCCGTCGTCCGCCGCCGTCACCACGCCCTGCTCCCGCAGCCGCCGCAGCGCCGTCGCGGTCTCCTTCGGCGACAGCCCCGCCGCCCGGGCGACCTGCTCGGCACTGCCCGCGCCCAGCGCGACCGCGGCGAAGGCGCGCACCCGGCTCTCCTCGGCGAACAGCCGGACCAGTTGTTCCGTCGGATCGGTTGCCATGCCGGGAGGCTAGTGGACGCCCGCCGCGGGGCTGAGGGATTTTTTTTCCGCGCGCCGGGTCTCAGGCGTACCGGTAGATCTCGGACATGTCCTCCAGCTCGTCCGGGGTCACGTCCCACGGCGGCAGCGGCTCGTGCCGGGCGACGATCCGGCCGTAGTGGCGGCTGCCCCGGCCGGGCGGCTTGGCGGGCAGATAGCGGTGTTTGCGGTGGCGCCGCTGCCAGCGGGTCCACTGCATGTCCATGAAGGAGTGGACCAGCCAGAAGACGGGATCGTTGACGGACGCGCCGCCGAGCATGACGCCCCCGACCCAGCGATGCACCCGGTTGTGGTTGCGCCAGGGGTTGCTGTCGCTGCCCCACCCCTCCATCTTGTTGCGGAAGCCCTTGGTGACCGTGGAGTTCCAGGGGGCGACGTCGTACACCGGGTCCTTCAGCGCCCAGTTCAGATCGGCCCGGGTGGGCAGGTCGATCGGGTTACGGGAGCGGCCCAGGTCCCGGGTGAGGTACTCGACGTTGGTGATGTTCTCCGTGATGGTCCAGTTGCCCGTCACGTAGGCGAACGGCCCGGTCATCACCTGCCGGTCCCGCGGCCGCCCGTTGCCGCCGAGCAGATCGTCGGTCCACGGCACGGCGGTGGTCGAACGGTCCCGGGTCCAGTCCCAGTACGGCACCGTCACCGAGTCGTCGACACTCTGCAGGGCGCTCTCCAGGTCCAGCACGAACCTGCGGTGCCAGGGCAGGAAGGAGGGCGTCATATGGGCCGCGCGCAGACCCGTGTCACCGTCCCCGCGGAAGAAGGCGATGTGCAGCCGTACGAACTCGTCGTACTCACCGCGCCGCTTGAGTTCGAGCAGCGCCTCGACGAACCGCCGCCTCTCACTGCGCGTCAGCTTCCGCACGTTCTTACGCACGTACACCATGTGCTGCCTCCCTGTGCGCGTGCCCGCCGCCGAACGGCCCGGGGGCCAGGTCGCGCAGCCGCCGGCTGGGCCCGAGTTCGTCGACGGCCGCGCGGGTCGCCTCCAGCGGGGTCCGGTACCAGCTGTAGTGGTCGATCATGCTCAGCCAGGTGCCGTCGGCCCGGCGCATCAGGTGCAGCGGGCGGCCGTCCACGGTGACGCGCCATTCGAGCCCGAGCACACTGAGACCCGCGGCGGGAAGCGGGAAGCCCTGGATCCGGCGGCCGCGGTAGGTCTCGTCGAAGGCGGTGCCGGTGTCCCGCTGTTCGTCCGCGGACCGCGAGGGCCGGGAGGCGGCGAGCACCGGCGTGCACGCCACGGCGGCGGAGCCGAGCAGCAGCCGCGCCACCTCCCGCCGTGTCCGCCCCGCCGGCGCGCCGCTCGCCCGGGGACCCGCCCCCTGCACCGCACCCACCGACACTCCGTCTGCACTGACGGCCATCGCTCACTCCTCGTACGGTTCGGCTGTTCGTACGAGTAACCGACGGGGACGCTCCACGGTCACCACCGAAGCGCCCATACGGTGCAATGGTCAGCTCGTCCAGAAGTCCCACCAGCGGGTCAGGATCAGCATCCCGACGATGCCGATGTGCAGCAGCGGAGGCACCCAGCCGAACTCCGCGAGGAAGTTCCGCACCGGGCCCGGTGCGGGCAGCAGGCCGTGCCGCACGAGGAAGGACGTCAGGGACCAGAACAGCAGGATGGTCGCGAGCCAGGCCAGGCAGCACCACAGGCACAGGGCGTTGATCCGGTACAGGGACTCGAACTGCAGCCAGGAGACGAACCCGATGCCGAACAGGCATCCGGCCTCGAAGGCCAGCCAGTACCAGCGCGGGAAGGCGGCTCCGGCGAGCAGGCTCGCGCCGACGCAGATCACGATGCCGTAGGCGACCAGGCCCAGCATCGGGTTGGGGAACCCGAAGGCCGAGGCTTGTTCGCTCTTCATCACGCTGCCGCAGGTCAGCACCGGGTTCAGGCTGCAGCCGGGGGTGAAGTCCGGGTCCTGAAGCAGCTTGAACTTGTCGAGGGTGATGACCCAGGAGGCCAGCAGCCCGGCCGCCCCGGTGAGCACCAGCAGCACGGCGAACGCACGGCCGCCGCCCACGGTCCGTCGCGGGCCCGGAGCGGAGGTCACCGCGCGGCCTCGCGGTAGACGCGCAGGTAGTCGACGGCGAAGGTGAGGGGAGCCGGGCCGCAGGGGGCCGGGTGGTACCGGCCGGCGCACACCGACAGGTTCAGGATGAGATACGCCGACCAGTCGGCGCCGACACCGGCGCCGTCGCAGAAGACGCTCTCGCCGTTGACGTACCACTCGACGGAACGCGCGCCGTAGCGGGTGCCGATGGTCACCCACCGGTCCGGGGCGACCGCGTCGGGGTCGGTGTGGTACGTCGACGCACCGTTGACCTGGTTGGACAGCTCCAGCAGGTGCGGGTTGTCCGGGTGGTACTCGAAGGAGTCGACCTCGTTCTCGCCGTCCTTCCAGGTCCACAGCGCCGGCCAGGCTCCGGCCCCGTGGGGCAGTCTGACCCGGGTCTCGATCTGGTCGCCGGTGCGCACCTGGAAGCCCTCGTCGGAGTATTCGGTGGTGAGCAGGCCGGTGTGCCAGGCCTGCAGACCGTTCTCCAGGGTGCGGCCGGCCGGTGCCGCGGTGAAGGTGGCCACACCGTCGCGGACGGTCACACAGCCGGGGTCGAGCCAGTCGAGCTTGTTGTCGTCGGGGTTGTGATCGCCGTAGCGGTAGGCGCTCGATCTGTCGCCGACCCATTTGGCGCCCCAGGCGATCGGGCGGTCGAACTCCTCGGACCAGGTCGGCGTGAACGTGGCGGTGTCGATGGTCATGGCGGCGAGGGTAGGCCACCTGCCCCTTTTCCCATTCCACGTCGCGCAGGCGCTCGAATTAGGCCGGACGCACCATAGGATCAATCGATTCGCCGACCAGATGCCCATCCCTCCGAATGCCTCTGTGCATTCCATTCTTCACCCCTGCGACTTTCACGCGTATGGAGCAACGCGTCGCTTTTGCACGGCCGCTGGACTGCTATGTTCTCCAACCGTCGGATCAGAGGTACTTTCTAGCGAGGTGAATCATGAAGAAGGCAGTTTTCACCACTGCGGCGTTGGCCATCGGTGCGGGTCTTGTGGGTGGCTCCGCCGCCGCGGCAGCGGCCGCCGGGGGCTCGGGAATCTCCACCAGCCCGCTCGGGCTCATGTCCCCGACCAAGGTGACCCCGGCGGTCGTGCCCGCGGCCGACGTCGTGACGCGGCTGGCTCGTGACGGCGGGATCGCGAAGGGCAGCGCGTTCGACAAGAAGAAGAACTCGGTGGGAATGTCCGGCGTTTACCTGGACGGAATGGACCCGGAGGCTGCCAAGCGGCCCACGATTCCGGTGAAGAACCCGGCCGGAAGCGGCTCTGTACAGGTCCGCCCGCTGCAGGCACCGACCGCCTCGGGGCTCGGCACCCTCCTTCCCAAGTGACAATCGGCGGGACAGAGCTGGGCCCGGAATTCTGAGACTCTGATCCGGTTCTCGGCGGCTGGAAACCGCAGCCAGGCCCAGGCGCTGGATCCGGACCCACAGCTCCACCTCCGCATATGGCGGGCCCGAAAGCCCACTGACCCGCGAACCGTCTGTCCGGCCCACCGGCCCGCACCTTGCCGGTGGGCCGGACGCACGTCCGCGTCCGGCCGGGCCGGCTCATTCGGCTCAACCGCCCCTAAATTTCCCGGAAGACCGCACGGATTCCACCTCCGCGTCCGCCTTCGGCAGGGCGTTCCGCATGAGTGAACGTAAAGCCGGAGGCACCTGCGAGCCCGCTTGGTTGCGCCATCCGATGGAATCTGCCCACGTTTGAATGTTCCCACCGTGACTTATGCGTGCATATACGGGTTTCCTTTTCGTAAGCGTGCGCAACCGTGAATTCAGGAAGGAACCGAGTTGCCCAAGAAGTTCGCGGTCATCACGGCCCTCGCCCTCAGCACTGTCGTCGCCGGAGCCGGCGTTGCCACCGCTGGTGAATACGACGGCAACGGCAAGAACACCACTGTCAAGGGGGGTAGTGGCTTCTCGTCGTCCCCTGTCGTCGTGAACGCGCCCCAGCAGGGCGTTCTCATCGTCAACGGCACCCTCGTCGACGGTCGTTGCCTTGCCCCGTGGTCCAACGGAGCCGTACTCGGTGGTGTCGTCCCGCCGAACTCGCATTACGCCGCCTGCAACACGGCCAAGGTGGACCAGACGCAGAACGCCCCGTACGCGGGCGGCCTGCTGTTCTGACCCCTGTCCCGAGCGATTCGGAGCAGGTACTCCCACACGCAGCCCGGAAAGGCTCAAATCATGCGTAACAAGGTTACGGCCATTTCCGCCGTGGCAGCAGGCATCGTCCTTGCGACCGGCGGCACCGCCACGGCCGACAGCGACACCACCACCGTCAAGGGCGGTAGTGGTTTCTCGGCTTCCCCGGTCGTCGTCAACGCGCCTCAGCAGGGTATTGCCGTCGTCAACGGCAGCGTCGTCGATCTCCGCTGTGCCGTGCCGTGGTCGAACGGAGCCGTCCTCGGCGGCGTAGTCGCACCGAACTCGCACTATGCCGCCTGCAACACGGCCCCGATCGACCAGTCGCAGAACGCCGCCTACAGGGGCGGTCTGCTGTTCTGACCCCTGCTCCGAGCAATTCGGAGCAGGTAAACCCACACGCAGCCCGGAGGCTCAACTCATGCGTAACAAGGTTACGGCCATTTCCGCCATCGCGGCAGGCATCGTCCTTGCGACCGGCGGCACCGCCACGGCCGACAGCGACACCACCACTGTCAAGGGCGGTAGCGGATTCTCGGCTTCCCCGGTCGTCGTCAACGAACCGCAGCAGGGTGTCGCTGTAGTGAACGGCACTCTTATCGACGCTCGCTGCCTTGCCCCGTGGTCCAACGGAGCCGTCCTCGGTGGCGTCGCCGCGCCGAACTCGCACTACGCCGCCTGCAACACGGCGAGGATCAACCAGGCGCAGAACGCCCCGTACGTGGGCGGCCTGCTGTTCTGAGCAGTCCTTCGCCCGATGGCGGTCCGCCGGAAGCCGGTGGACCGCCATCGGCATTTTCGCGCCCTCGGCGAGTTCCCGCCGGAGCAGTGGGTTCCCCACCAAACCCGTGGGCCCTGTCCGCGTCGTAACGCAGACAGGGCCCACGGTCAGGAGGCGACCGGCAAAAACGCCGACAGGCGGATCACCGGTCCATGAGGGAGCGCCAGCAAGGAGGAAGAGCGCCCATTCAGTTGGTCCAACGAAGCTGTTGTGCCAGGGGTCACCCTGAATCGTCCGTTCGGCCCAACGGGGCGATAGGACAATTGCACTTCGCCCCACATGCCGAAGGGCCGGCTCCGAAGGACTCGGAGCCGGCCCGGAACATCGAGCCGAGGAACGAAATCGCCTACTTGATCGCCGGCTTGCCGACCGGAAGTCCACCGAGCAGCTGGCCGTCGATGGGGTTCGGCAGGGTGCCGCCGAAGACGGGGGTCTTCACCACGCTCGAGTTCCGCACGCCCTGCTTCACGCCGTCCGCCGTGCGCTTCACGTTGTTGCCCACGTAGCCCGTCGGCAGCTTGGCGGCCGCGGGGAGGCTGCGGGCGACCGTCTTCCCGTTGTCGACAAGGCCGGGCGCCGACAGGTCCACCGCGGCGGCGGGCCCAGCGGTACCGGCAACGGCGAGGGAGCCGACGACAACGGCAGCAGCCTTCAGGTTCTTCATCGTGTTCCTTTCCTGGAAACTTGTCTTCCGTAACTCGCGCTCCCCGCAGGGGATTTCATCGCTCAGGCGTCGCGAGTGACTCGGTCTCAGTTCTCCTGGGCTAACGACAGGGGGCCCCTCGGGAAACTCTGCTGCCGACAAGTTCCAGGTAACTCATACGAAAAGACCCGTCGTGCCGACCGTGATCGGCACAACGGGTCTGGAGGATCGGCGGCTGCTTCGCCTCAGGCGCCGGTCCTGCATCAGAGAGCCGGACAATCGTGTGATCACCGTTAAACCGGTCCGCCGCGTCCGCAACCGGTGGCCCCCGGCCATGTGACGAACTGTCAGGGGTGAACGGCCCGTCCGCCCTGATGAGAGGCCTTTTTCGCGCCGGCCACCCCGGGGCTCCAAATGGGTGGTCCCGCACGGGAAACAACTCGGAAAACGCTGCCGTTCCCACCTGGCCGACCGCTTCTCAGATAAGTATGGATAAGTGGCTGGTGCTGCTCACCCTCGGAATCCAGGAAGCCGATTGAACCACAGACCCTCTCGAACAGGTGCGGGATCTTATATCGGGAACGCGGGCCGCACATCGTGTTGCTGGTTGGGACTCATTTCTTCGGAAGGGCAGCATCGGTCATGCGCATCTCCCCGCACATCCTGCATGTCGCCCAGCCCGTCGACGGCGGTGTCGCGCGGGTCGTGACGGACCTGGTGGCGGCACAGCTCGCCGCCGGGCTGCGGGTGACCGTGGCCTGTCCCGAGGGCGGCATGCTGGCCGACGCCCTGCGCGCGCTGGGCTGCACCGTGCGCCGCTGGGACGCGACCCGCTCACCGGGGCACCGGCTCCCCGCGGAAGTACGGCAGTTGGCGCGGCTGGTCGGGGATGTGGGACCGGACCTGGTGCACGCGCACAGCGCGAAGGCCGGGCTCGCGGCCAGGCTCGCGGTGCACGGCCGGCTGCCGACCGTCTTCCAGCCGCACGCCTGGTCGTTCGAGGCCGTGGGCGGAGCCGTCGCGCGGCTGGCGCTGGCCTGGGAGCGGTTCGGGGCGCGGTGGGCGACGCGGGTGCTGTGCGTGAGCGAGGCCGAGCGGCGGACCGGGGAGCGGTGCGCGATCCCCGCCGTGTGGGGTGTCGTCCCCAACGGTGTCGACACCGACAGGTTCCGGCCGGACGGGGACAGCGCGCGGTCCGGGGCGGGTCCGCTCGTCGTGTGCGTGGGCCGGCTGTGCCGCCAGAAGGGGCAGGACGTGCTCCTTCGGGCCTGGCCCGAGGTGGTGCGGCGGGTGCCCGGCGCGCGGCTGGTGCTGGTCGGCGACGGACCGGACGCGGACCGGCTGCGCGCCGGGGCGCCGGAGTCGGTGGAGTTCGCGGGCGGCGTGCCCGACACCGCCCCCTGGTACCGGGCCGCCGACGTCGTGGTCCTGCCGTCCCGTTGGGAGGGTATGGCGCTCGCCCCGCTGGAGGCCATGGCCTGCGCCCGGCCGGTCGTCGTCACGGACGTGGACGGGGCCCGCGAGAGCCTGCCGCAGGGCCATCCGCCGTCCTGCCTGGTGCCGCCGGAGGACCCCGACGCGCTGGCCC
This sequence comes from Streptomyces curacoi, assembly GCF_001513975.1. Taxonomy (GTDB): domain Bacteria; phylum Actinomycetota; class Actinomycetes; order Streptomycetales; family Streptomycetaceae; genus Streptomyces; species Streptomyces curacoi. The sequence continues at coordinate 193,134 of NZ_KQ947994.1, read as the reverse complement.
GGGCGCTCACGGCGCTGCTGCGGGACGAGCCGCTGCGCACCTCGCTGGGCGCACTGGGCCGCGCGCATGTGCTCGTCGCCCACGACCTGCGGCACGCCACGGCCGCGGTGACCGATGTGTACCGCGAACTGCTCGGCACCGCCGCCACGCCGGTCGTCGGACCCAACGAGGGCAGGAAGTGCATCACCACATGACCGCGGAAAGCACCGTCGCCTCGCCCGCGGGGAAGCAGCGGGAGCCAGAGGGCGCCCTCTATGTCCTTCCCCCGGGCGGCAGCGCCGCCGGACGCCGGGTGCCCGCCGGGCGGGGAGCACGCCGGCCCCGGCGGGACTCCCCGGTGTTCCTGTGGCTCGTGGACGGCGGCGCCGCCCTGCTGGGCGCCCTGGTCCTGCCCGCCGCCCACCGGTACCCCCTGGTCGTCGCCGTGCTGGCTCTCGCCGTGATCGGTCTGAACCGGCGGGCCGCGCTGTACGACACGTTCGCCGTCCCCCGCGTACTGGACGAACTGCCCGCCGTCTGCGGACGGATCGCCGTCGTCTGGGCGGCTGCCGCGGCGCTCTCCCCGCTGCGGTCGCTCCCGCCGGCCGTGCTGGCCGGCGTCGTCGCCGTGCACTGTGCGGCGGCCTGCGCGGGCCGCGCGGCGGTGCACGCCGGCCGGCGGCGGGCACTGCGGCGCCGGCCGCGTCCCGCCCTGGTGGTCGGCCCGGTCTCGGTGGCCCGGCGGGTCGCGGCGGCGTTGCTGCGCCAACCGGGCTGCGAAGTACGGCCCGTGGGTCTCGTCGCCGACGGCCTGGAAGTCCTCGGCGACACCGACGAGGAGCCCGGACTGCCGGTGCTCACCACGGCGCAGGACGCGTGTCGGGCGCTCATCCAGAACGGGGTGGAGACGGTGCTCGTCGTGGGGGCCGCCACCCGGGTGGAGAAGGCCGCCGTGCTGCGGGGGTTGGCCGGATACGGCTGTGTGCTGTGGGAGCTGGACGCGGACCCGCCGTCGTACGGGCTCGGCGGGTGCTGCTGGAGCGACGCGGGGCATCTGGCCGGTTTCTCGCGCAGGCTGCTGTGGCCGGCGTGCGCACGGCGGCGTGGCAGCGTGGGCAAGCGGGTGCTCGACGTGGTGCTCTCGGGTTCGCTGCTGGTGCTGGCCGGGCCGGTTCTGCTCGGGTGCGCGCTGGTGCTGTGGGCCATGGACGGGCCGGGCGTGGTGTTCCGGCAGGAGCGGATCGGCAGGGACGGACGGCCGTTCACGATGCTGAAGCTGCGCACCCACCGGCCCGCCAGCGCGCACGAGGCGGCGACCCGCTGGAGCGTGGCGAACGAGCAGGACATGAGCCGCTTCTGCCAGTTTTTGCGCCGTACCTCGCTGGACGAGCTGCTGCAGCTGTGGAACGTCTTCCGCGGCGACATGAGCCTGGTCGGACCCCGGCCCGAACGGCCCTACTTCGTCGCCCGGTTCAGCCGGGCCCATCCGGGCTATCCGGCGCGCCACCGGATGCGCACCGGGATCACCGGGCTCGCCCAGATCCACGGGCTGCGCGGCGACACCTCGATCGAGGACCGGTGCCGCTACGACAACGCCTACATCGACAACTGGTCGCTGTGGCAGGACGTCTGCATCCTGCTGCGCACAGCGGCCCAGTTCGTACGGCCGACGGGGAGCTGAGCACCGGTGACCGCTCCCTCGGTGGCCTCGCCCCCGCTCGTGCGGGCGCAGCCCGCGCCGCGCCGGGCCGGCTCCGCCCTGTCGGTTCTGTCCGTACTGCCCGTCGTGGCGGTCGTCGTCCTGCTGGGGCTGCCGGTCGCACCGGACAGCGGCGCCACGCCCGCCGACGCGGCCTCCGCGGTCCTGGTGCTGTGGGCCGTCGTGGACAGCGCACGGCGGGCGCGGCGCCCGCTGACACGGACGGCGGCGGGCGTGCTCGGGCTGCCGGTGGTGGGCATCGCGGTCGCCGCGGCGGGGGCGGCGACCACCAGCGACGCGATCACCGGGCTGGCACGGTACCTGCAGGTGTTCGTGCTCGTCCCGGTCGCCGTGGTGCTGCTGGTGCGGGACCGGAGGAGGGCCCGGCTGGTGCTGTGGTCCCTGGTCGGCCTCGCGCTGTGGCAGGGCGCGATCGGCGTGCACCAGAACCTCACCGGGACCGGGGCCCTGTATCAGGGGGCCGACATCCGGGCGGTGGGCACGTTCGGGCCGTCCGATGTGATGGGGATGGCGTCCGTCGTCGCGTACGGGGTGGTGGCCGCGACCGGTCTCGCGCTCGGGGCGCGGGCGCGCCGGCAGCGGGTCGTGGCGGCCGGATGTGCGCTGGCCCTGCTGGTGCCGCTCGCGCTGTCCTTCAGCCGGGGCGCCTGGATCGCCACGGCGGTGGCGTGCGGGGCGCAGTTGCTGCTGGTCGGGGTGCGGCGGGCGGTGCAGGTGTGCGCGGCGGCGGCCGCGGCCTGCGTGGTGCTGGTGGGCGGGCTCGGCGTGGGCGCCGCGGCGGTGCAGGCGCGGCTGACCAGCATCACCCAGGTCGCCGACGCGCCGGACCAGTCGGTCGTGGACCGATACACCATGTGGGCGGCCGCGGCCGGTATGTGGCGCGAGCATCCGGTGACGGGCGTGGGACTGAAGGCCTTTCCGGCACACCGGGACGGCCATGCCTCGCTCGCCCTGTCGTCGGGCAGCGACACGGCGGGAGCGGGCCAGGCCTTCCGGCGCCAGCCGCTGCTCTCCCCGCACAACATGTACCTGCTGCTGCTGAGCGAACAGGGCCTGCTGGGCCTGCTCACGGTGGCGGGCAGCTGGCTGGCGCTGCTGGTGTGCGCACTGCGCCGGCTGCGACGGGGCGGAGGCGTCCGCGACTGCGCGCTGCCGGCCTGCGGACTGCTGCTGTGGCAGCTCGTGAACTTCCTGTACGCCGACATCGGCGGCCCCTCCACCGTCCTGACGGCCCTCTGCTTCGGCCTCGCCGCCTGGTGGGCGCTGGGACACGACGAGGCGTCGGCCCCGGCGGCGGAATCGGGCCCGCGATGAGCTCCCGGCCGGCGACGACCGGCGACGCCCCCGAGCACACGCCCGGCAGAGACGGCCCACCGCTCATCGAAAGCGTGCCCGCGGCGGGCCCTCTCCCCGGCCCGGCGTCCACCCGGCGGCCGGGTGCTCCCTCGCGGCGCTTTCTCGCCAGGGCGACGTTGCTGACCGCCGCGCTGTCCATGGCCGGGGCGCTCCTCGGGCTCGGCCGGGACCAGGCGCTCGCGCACCTCTTCGGGGCCGGGGCGGCCAGCGACGCGTTCCTGGTGGCCTGGACGGTGCCCGAGATGGCGTCGACGCTGCTGATCGAGGACGGCATGGCGTTCCTGCTCGTGCCCGCGTTCAGCGTGGCGCTGGCCCGGCGGGCGAACGGGTCCGGCACCCCCGACCCCGTGCACGCCCTGGTCGCCGCCACGCTGCCGCGGCTGTGCCTCGCCCTCGCCGCGACGGCCGCCGTGCTCGCGGCCGGGGCGCCGCTGCTGGTCTCCGTCCTCGCGCCCGGCCTGCCCGACCCGTCCCTGGCCGTGTCCTGCACCCGGCTGACCGCGACCTGCGTGCTGAGCTTCGGGCTGGCCGGGTACTGCGGTGCGGCGCTGCGGGCCCACGGCAGCTATCTCGCGCCGGGCACCATCTACATCGCGTACAACGCCGCGATCATCGCCGCGATGCTCGTTCTCAGCGAGCACTGGGGCGTACGGTCCGCGGCTCTCGGCGTCGCCGTGGGCGGGTGCCTCATGGCCGCCGTACAGGCACCGTCCCTGTGGCGGCGGATCGCCGGGCGGCCCGGCCGGCCGGCTGCGGCGTACGAGGGGGGCGGGGGCGAGGGGGACGGCGGCCGGACGCTCGCGCTGGGCCTCGTCTGCGCGGTCCTGCTGTTCACCCTGTGCCGGCAGTCGCAGGTCCTCATCGAGCGGTACTTCGCGTCCGGGCTGCCCTCCGGTGCCATCTCGCATCTCAACTACGCCCAGAAGGTCGCCCAGTTGCCGATGTCGCTGGCGCTGATGGTGTGTGTCGTCACCTTCCCGGTGGTGGCGCGGGCCATCGCCGAGGGCGACACGCGGCGGGCCAGGGACCGGGTCGAGCGGGACCTGGTGCTGACGGCCTGTCTGGTCCTGCTCGGCGCCGCCGTGGTCGTGGCCTGCGCGCCGCAGATCGTCCAGCTGCTGTTCCAGCGCGGCGCGTTCACGGCCGAGGACACCGCCGCGACCGCCGCCGTGATGCGGGTGTACGCGGCGGGACTGCTCGGGCACACGCTGGTGGGGGCGCTCGTGCAGTCGTACTTCTCGGCCGGCCGGACCACCTGGTTCCCGCTGGGCGCGATGGGCGTGGGCACGCTGGCCACCGTCGTCGTCAGCGCCTGGGCCGTGGGTCCCTGGGGCGCGCGCGGCATCGCCGCGGCCAACGCGGCCGGGATCACCCTCACGGCACTGCTCCTGCTGCACGGGCTGGGGCCGCGCACCGTGCCCGTGCGCGTCCGCCGGGTCGTCGCCGGACTGGCCGGGCCGGTGTACGCGGCCGTGTGCGCCACCGGAGCCGGGCTGGTCTGTGCGGGGCTGTTCGCCTCGCCCCTGGCGGCCGTCGCCGCCTGCTGCGGGTGCGTGAGCGCCGTCTTCCTGCTGCTGGTCCGGATCCTCGACGCGGCGGACGCCCGGTCCCTGCTGCTCTCCGTCGCGCACTCCCTCAGTCGCTCCGTCACACGAAAGCCTCGCCATGGTCGCTGACACCTCCGCCGCGCCGAGCACGGCCGAACCCGATCCCCGACCGGCCGCGGCGGGACGCCCGAAGCGGCGTTCCCCCGCCTGGGTGGCCATGTACCACTCCGTCTCCGACTGCCCGGACGACCCGTACAACGTCACCGTCACGCCCGCGCGCCTCGACCGGCAGCTCGCCTGGCTGGCCGGCCGCGGTCTGCGCGGGGTGAGCGTGCGGGAGCTGCTCGCGGCGCGGGCCCGGGGCGCGGAGCGCGGCCTGGTCGGGCTCACCTTCGACGACGGGTACACCGACTTCGTCACCACCGCGCTGCCGGTGCTGCGCCGCCGGGGTTTCACGGCGACCGTGTTCGTGCTGCCCGGGCTGCTCGGCGGCGAGAACACATGGGAGCCGACCGGCCCGCGCAAGCCGCTGCTCGACGTGGACGGCATCCGCCGTGCCGTGGCCGCGGGCATGGAGGTCGCCTCGCACGGCCTGACCCACCTCGATCTGACCCGGGCCACGGACCAGGTGCTGCACACCGAGGTCGACGACAGCCGGCACCGGCTCGCCGGGATCACCGGCGGCGACGTCGAGGGCTTCTGCTACCCGTACGGCCGTCTCGACGAGCGCGCGGCCGACGCCGTGCGCCGGGCCGGTTACCGCTACGCGTGCGCGATCGGCCCCGGCCCGGTCGGCGCCGGCGACTTCGCGCTGCCCCGCATCCACCTCGGGAGGGCGGACACCTCGGTGCGGCTGGAGCTGAAGCGACGGCTGGCCCGGGTCTGGGGCCGTGCCGTGGAGGCCGTGTGAGGGCCCTGCACATCATCACCGGGCTCGGTGTCGGCGGAGCGGAACAGCAGCTCCGGCTGCTGCTGCGCCACCTCGCCGCGGAGTGCGACGTGGTGGCCCTGACCAACCCCGGCCCGGTCGCCGCGGGCCTGGCCGCCGACGGTGTCCGCGTCATCCACCTCGGGATGGGCGGCAACCGCGACCTCGGCGCGCTGCCGCGCCTCACCCGGCTGATCCGCGCCGGCCGCTACGACCTGGTGCACACCCACCTGTACCGGGCCTGCCTCTACGGCCGGATCGCGGCGCGGCTCGCGGGAGTCGGGGCCGTCGTGGCCACCGAGCACTCCATCGGCGTCGACCGGCTGGAGGGCCGGCCGCTGACCGCGGGTGTCCGCGCGCTGTACCTGGCCGGTGAGCGCCTGGGCCGCGCCACGGTCGCCGTCTCGCCGACGGTGGCCGCCCGGCTGCGGCGGTGGGGCGTGCCCGGGCAGCGCATCCGGGTCATCCCGAACGGCATCGACGCGCCCCGGTTCCGCTTCGACGAGGCGCGCCGCACCCGGGCCCGGGCGTTCTTCGGGCTGCCGCAGGACGCGTACGTCGTCGGCGGTGTGGGGCGCCTCGCCCCTGGCAAGCGCTTCGGCCTGCTCGTGCGGGCCTTGGCCGAACTGCCCGGCGACGTACGCCTGTTGCTGGTCGGCGGCGGCCCCGAGGAGGCGGCGCTGCGGCGCACCGCCCGGGCGCTGGGCGTCGCGGACCGGGTGGTGCTGACGGGCGAGCGGCCGTATCCGCCCGTCCCCTGCGACGACGCACCCGATCTGGCCGCCCTGCTGTCCGCGATGGACGTGCTCGCCTCGCCGTCGGCACAGGAGTCCTTCGGCCTGGCCGTGGTGGAGGCGCTGGCGGCGGGCCTGCCCGTGCTCTACACGAGCTGCCCCGCCGTCGAGGACCTGCCGCCGGGCGCGGCACCCGGTGCCCGGCGCGTCACGGGCGGCGCCGCGGCGTACGCGCGCGAACTGCTGCGGCTGCGTACGGCGGGACCGGGCGAGCGGACCGTCCCGGACATCATCCACCGCTACGACATCGCGTGCACCGCCCGGCAGCTGATGGACCTGTACACGGCCGCTCTGTCCGGCTCGACCCTGGAAGTGAGTTCTCATGACAGACAATCCCGCTGAGCGTGACCGGCTGTTCGGCCCCGCGCCGCGCGCACGCACGAAGCGGCTGCCCTCGTGGTGGCTGCTGCCCGCCGGCGCGCTGCTCGGTGCCGTGGCCGGCGGCGCCTACGGCCAGCTGAAGCCGCCGGAGTACACGGCGACGAGTTCCGTCGTCGCCGTGCCGACCGGCGAGACCGACGCCGACTGCACCGACGCGCTCGGCTTCGCGCAGGCGTACGGCCGTGTCGCCCCGCAGCTCGCGGTGCTCGGGGACGCGCAGGTGTGGGCGGGCGTGCCGGTCGCGACGCTGCGCGAGAGCGTGCAGGTGGCGACCTCGCCGGACGCGCCGATGGTCGCGGTCTCGGCGACCGCGTCGAGCCCCGGCCAGGCCGTCGACATCGCCAACGCCGTGTCCCACGCGCTGATCACACAGGCCGACCACACCAAGGACCGGACCGGCGTCCGGCTCGAACGCCTCGCCCGTGCCCTGAAACCGACGGAACCGTCGTCCGCGTCACCGGCGCTGGCCGCGCTCGTGGGTGCGAGCGCCGGAGGTCTGCTGGGCGGGCTCGCCCTGCTGGCCCGGCCGCGGCGGACCGCGGACGACGACGAGCGCAGCCGGGCCTCGGTACCCGGCCCGGCAGGCGCCGCCGACGCCCGCGGGACCCGGGGATGACCGCGTCCGGCCGCGCGCTGTCGGTGGAGGTGTGCACCGACGAGCGCGCCTTCGCCGAGCTGGCCGGGGAGTGGGAACGCCTGTACGGGGCGTGCCGGTCGGCGACGCCCTTCCAGAGCCATGCCTGGCTGCACTCGTGGTGGCTGTCCTACGGCGGGCCGGGCCGGCTGCGGCTCGTCCTGGTGCGCAGGGGCGGGGAACTGGTGGCGGCGGCGCCGCTGATGCGGGTGCGCCACCCGCTGCCGGCGCTGGTGCCGATCGGCGGCGCCATCACCGACTTCTGCGATGTGCTCATCGACGAGGCGGTGGCCGCGCCGGGTGCCGGGGCGCTGGCGGACGCCCTGGCGGACCTGGGCCGCACCGCCCTGGTCGACTTCCGTGAGGTGCGGCCGGGCGGCGCGATGGAGCGGGTGTATCTCTGCTGGCGGGGCCCGCGTCACCGGGTCCGTGACTCCATGTGCCTGCAGTTGCCCGCCGTGCCCATGGACGAGTTGGTCGGGCGGCTGTCGTCGCGGCACGCCCAGCGGGTCCGCAACAAGGTGAAGCGGCTCGCCCGGCTCGGCGTCGAGTGGCGGGTGGTGCGCCACGACGAGACGGAGGCCGCACTGCGCCGGCTCCTCGAACTGCACCGGCTGCAGTGGCAGGGCAGGAAGATGTCGGCGGAGCACGTACGGCCGCGGTTCCTGGAGCATCTGGTCCGGTCGGTGGTGCCCATGGCCCGGTCCGGCCAGGCCGCGGTGATGGAGTTCCTGCTCGACGGGACGGTGGTGGCGGTCAATCTCAACCTGCTGTCGGGAGGGATGGCGGGCACGTATCTGTACGGCTTCCACCCGCGGCTGCGGGAGCGGAAGGTGGACGTGGCGGCGATGCTGCTGCACGCCTCCACCGAGCACCTGGCGCCCGGCGGCGGGCCCCGGGTGCTGAGCCTGCTGCGCGGCGACGAGCCGTACAAGTACCGCTGGCACCCCGACACGGTCGCCAACCAGCGTTTCCTGCTGGCCCGGCGCCGCACCGTCCCGCTCCTGGCCGCCGCGGCCGGCGAGGCGGCGGCGCGTCGTACGGCCAAGAAGATCCTGCGCGGGAGCCCGGGAGCTGCGGATCACCGCTAGCGCTTCTCCTGGTGGAGGCAGAGGGAGAGCTCGTCGCCGACCCGGTGCTCGAACCATGGCGGGAGGTCCAGTGCCGTGCAGTCGGGCAGCTCGGACGGCAGGGCCGTCGGTGTCCGTGTCGATGCCGGCAGCGGTGTCGCGTCCGGCTCGGCGGCGGCCGTCGGTGCGGTCGGGGCGGGGACCGACGGCCCCGGTTTCGGCCGCGGCAGCAGGGGCGTGGACAGCAGCAGGCGGTACAGGGCGGAGGCACGGGGGTTGTCGGGGCACAGCCACACGCCGTGCGGGCAGTAGTCGGTGATGGTGTTGTACAGCGGCTGGTGCTCGTCCATCCAGGCGAGCATCCGCAGCATCCACCTGATGTTGTCGCCGTTGCGGAACAGACCCCATTCCGGATACGAGATCGGCTTGCCGTGCGCCCGCGCGAAGTCCACGTGGTGCTGCAGGCCGTAGGGCTCGGACACCTGCTCGTCGAAGCTCAGGCCCCGCGGCTGGTCGTACGCGTCCATGCCGACGATGTCGACGAAGTCGTCGCCGGGATAGCACTCCGGCCAGGGGATCGCGTCCATGCCGCGGCTCGGGGCGAAGTCGAACCTGAACCTCTGGCCGGGAACCTTGCGCATGACGGTGACGATGCGCCTCCAGTACCGCTTCCAGCTCTCCGGGTCGGGGGCGCAGCGATGGGTGTAGGTGACGCCGTTCATCTCCCAGCCGAGCACGATGACCGTGTCCGGCACCCCCAGGTCGACCAGCCGCTCGGCCAGCACCTCGAAGTGGTCGTCGAACGCGCCGTCCTCGGCACGTCGCAGCAGCTGTCTGACCTCTGCGTCGGGGACGTTCTCCTCGTTGCGTTCCATCATCGGCACGTTGAGGACGAACAGCCGGTCGGCCCTGGCCCGCCGCCACTCGGCCCAGCTGTCGAGGAAGCCGTGCCCGCCCTCGATGTTGCGCCACAGGTCGCCCGGCAGATACGTGTGCCCCACGCGCGGTTCCTGGCCGCCCAGCCAGCGGGTGAGCTCCTTCATGCGCCGCACTCCGGCCGGCCCGTAGTGCAGGAACGCGCCGAACGCGGGCCCGCTCGCGGCGATTCCCGTGGGCGCGTGCGTGCCGCCGGTGGGAGAGGGGGACGAGGCCGGGGGTTCCGGGCGGGGGTGGGGTTCGGCCCCCGGTGCCGAGTGCTGCGGGCCGGGACGGGATGCGGCGTCGGCCGAGAAGGCCGGGCCCGGAACGAGAGCCGCCGACACGACGACTCCGGCGGTCAGGAGCGCCAGTCCCCTAGGGGTGGACCGGCGGTGTTCAGGGGCGGCCATGCATCCTCCTTCTGGGCGACACCTCCCGCTTGGTGATACATGGTCATATATGCGCTTATTGCCCCAATTGAGTCACAGGGTCTGACAGGGATCGCCCGCACGAGTGACCTCGCACGGGCCCTCACCTGCGGTACAGCGCCTCGATCTCCTGCGCGTACGCCGTCGTCACCGCGTGCCGCTTGACCTTCAGGGACGGGGTGAGCATGCCGTTGTCCTCGTTGAACTCGCCCTCGACCAGGACGAACGCGCGGATCGACTCGGCCCGGGAGACGGCCTCGTTGGCGTAGTCCACGGCCTTCTGGACGTCGGCGCGCATCCGGGGGTCCCGGACCACCTCGGACATCGGGGTGTCGGCGGACAGTTTCCGTACGGCGAGCCAGTGGGCCACCGCGTCGGGGTCGAGGGTGATCAGAGCGCCGACGAAGGGGCGGTTGTCGCCGACGACGAGGCACTGACCGATCGGCGGGCGGCTGCGCAGGCGGTCCTCCAGGACGGCCGGGGAGACGTTCTTGCCGCCGGAGGTGACGATGATGTCCTTCTTGCGGCCGGTGATGGTGAGGTAGCCGTCCTCGTCGAGGGAGCCGAGGTCACCGGTGGCGAACCAGTCGTCCCGGAGTACGGCGTCGGTGGCGGCCGGGTTGTTCCAGTACGAGCCGAAGACGATGCCGCCCCTGATGAGGACCTCGCCGTCGTCGGCGATGCGGACCGCGGTGCCGGGGACGGGCTGGCCGACCGTGCCCGGGCGGGGTTTCAGGGGCGGCACGATGGTGGCGGCGGCCGTCGTCTCCGTCAGGCCGTAGCCCTCGTAGACGATGATTCCGGCGGCGTAGAAGAACAGGTTGAGGTCGCGGTCGAGCGGGGAGCCGCCGCTGATGGCGTAGCGCATGCGGCCGCCGAGTTCCTTGCGGACACGGCGGTAGACCAGCAGGTCGTACAGGGCCCAGGCGGCGTAGAGGGCGGGGCCGGGCCCCTTGCCCTGGTTCAGGAACTTGTTCAGATACGCCTCGCCGAAGCGGACGGCGATGCGGTGGGCGCGGTCGAAGGACGCGCCGCGGCCCATCTTCTCGGCCGTCGCGCGGCCGGTGTCGTGGATCTTCTCGAAGAGGTACGGGACGCCGACGAGGAAGGTCGGGCGGAACTCCTTGAGGGCCGGGCGGAGTTCGTCGGGCTTGATGCTGGGGCAGTGGCCGATCTCTATGCGGGCCATCAGGCAGGCGATCTGGAGGGTGCGGCCGAGGATGTGGGCGAGGGGGAGGAAGAGGAGGGTGGAGGCTGTCTGGCGGGTGACCTCCTTGAAGATGGGGTGGAGCAGTTCGACCGTGTTGGCGGCCTCGGCGTGGAGGTTGGCGTGGGTGAGGACGCAGCCCTTCGGTTTGCCGGTGGTGCCCGAGGTGTAGCAGACGGTGGCCACGGTGTCGGGGGTGAGGGCCGTGCGGCGCTTGGTGACCTCGTCGTCGGGGATGTCCTGGCCGAGGGCGGTGAGGGTGGTCAGGGCGTCGGCGTCCAACTGCCATACGTGCGGCGGCTGTCGGTGACCGGCCGTGCCTGACGTCACCGTTTCGGTGTTCTCCTCCGTCTCGGTCACGACGTGGCGGGCGCCCGAGTCACGGACGATCCACTCCACCTGTTCCGCGGAGGAGGTGGCGTAGACGGGGACGGTCTGGCCGCCCGCGGCCCAGATCGCCAAGTCGAGGACCGTCCACTCGTAACGGGTGCGGGACATCACGGCCACGCGGCCGCCCGGTTCCAGGCCCGCCGCTATCAGCCCCTTGGCGACGGCCGTGACTTCCCGCGCGAAGGCCGCGGTGGTCACCGGGTGCCAGGTGCCGTTCTGTTTGCGCCGCAGGGCCACCGCGTCGGGGGCCTCGGCGGCGTTGGTGAAGGGCAGGTCGGCGATGCTGCCGGTGGTGGCCTGCGGTGCGAGGGGTGGGGTGCGGGCCTCGCGGACCACACCCTCGGCGTCCCTGACGACCTCGACCCTGGTGCGGTCCATCAGGTCGGTGCGCTGCTTCGCCCGCTTCAGATCCTTGCGTACGCCCATGACCGCTCCCGATGCCAGTCGGACTTACCGGAGAGTCAACTTACTCGCGCGTAGCTGTAGGTCAATGCCTGCGGCGGCCTGTGGGGGCAGGGTGGGGGTGCGCGTAGCGCCTTGGGTTGCGTCGTGGGTCGGGGCCGCGCCGGGGGGTGTCCGTCCTCGGACCGGCGGCCCCCTTAGGCCAAGAGGTGCCGCGTGTTGACGCCGGCCACTGCGGGCGGACACCCCCCGACACGTCCCCTTCCCGCCGTACGCGACTGCGGCGCCACGGGGGTACGCCGCCGCCCCTCTGCACGCCGGTCGTGTCTTTCAGCCCGTCCGGCGTTTGAGGACGAGGCCCGTTCAGGGCCGAAGCGGGGGTCCAGGGGGCGGCAGCCCCCTGGTGGGGTCGAAGGGGCGGAGCCCCTGGAGGTGGGACGGGTAGGGGCGGCGGGGGCGAGGAAAGGCCGGGGGCCGGCGTCAGGCTGACAGGCGGTCGGCCCAGCCGATGGCCTCGGCCAGCTGCCACACCTCCCGGTCCTCCGTCTCCTTCGCCAGGTCCTCGGCGATCTCCTGGAGGTCGTCGAGGGCCGGGGCACCGGGCAGGGAGTTCCAGCGGTCGTCCCCGTCGCGCAGGGCGTCGGCGAAGTAGGCGGCGGTCGCCGCCACCTGCAACCGCGGCGAGGCGTCGTCCAGGGAGTCGTGCAGGGCGTCGGCCTCCAGGCGCCCCGACTCCTCGTGCGGCGCACGCGTCTTCGGGTCGAGCCAGCGGACGCTCGCCGTGGCCAGATGCCCCTCGGCGCCGGGCCTGGTGCGGACGGCGTAGAGGGCGGTGACGGTGTGGCCGGGGCCGATCTCGCCACCGTCGACGCTGTCGTCGCGGAAGTCCTCGTCGGCGACCTGCCGGTTGTCGTAGCCGATGAGGCGGAAGTCGGAGACCGTCGCCGGATCGAAGGCGACCTGGGCCTTCGCGTCACGGGCGGTCAGGTCGATGTTGCGGGGAAGGTCGTCGCAGAAGACCTTCCGGGCGTCGTCGGCGTCGGAGACGTACGCCGTGTGGCCGTCGCCCTTGTCGGCCAGGCGCTCCATCAGGGCGTCGCCGTAGTCGCTGCCGACGCCCACGCCGAAGAGGGTGATCCCGTGTTCGCGGCGTTCGGAGGAGATGCGTTCGAGGATGGTGTCCGCGTCGGTGTCGCCCGTGTTGGCCAGGGCGTCGGAGACCAGGACGACGCGGTTGGTGGCGCCCTCGCGGAGGCCTTCCACGGCCGTTTCGTAGCCGGTCTCCACGCCCGCTGCGAGGTTGGTGGAGTCGGTGGGCTCCAGGCTGTCGATCGCGTCGTGGACGTCCTCGCGGTTGCCGTCGAGGCGGGTCATCGGCAGGACCGTCTCGGCCTCGTCGCTGAAGGTGACGATGGCCACCGAGTCGTCGTCGCGCAGCCGGTTCGTCATGACGCCGAGGGAGTCCTTGGCGAGGTCGAGGCGGCCCGGTTCGGCCATGGAGCCGGAGATGTCGATGACGAAGGTGAGGGCGGCGGGCGGACGCTCGCCGGCGTCGGGGGCGGGGCGGGTGGCCAGGCCCACGCGGACCAGGGACCAGTCCTCGCGGTCGGTGCGGGCGCCGTCGACGGTGACCGTGAAGCCGTTGCCGTCGGGGCGGTCGTAGTCCTGGCGGAAGCTGTTGACGAACTCCTCGGGGCGGACCGTCGACGGGTCGGGCAGCCGGCCCTCGTCGAGGGTGCGGCGGGCGTACCCGTAGGAGGCGGTGTCGACGTCGAGGGCGAAGGTGGAGAGGTGGTCGGGGGCGGGCGCGAACTCGCGGGAGTCGGAGTCGCCGGTGCCGCCCTGCTCGCCCGTTCCGCCGCCGTGCCGGGAGTCGGGGGCCGGGAAGCGGTCGCCGTTCTTGCCGCCGTCCGCGGTGCTGCTGCCCTGGCTCTCCCCGCCGCTGCATCCGGTGAGCAGCAGGCCGCCCGCCGCGGTGAGTGCGAGGAGGGCGGCGCTCAGCCGTCGTGTGCGGTACCGCTCCATCATCCGTTCCCCCTGGGTCCGTTGACGTCGACTTCTGTGACTGTGACGGGCCAGGGGGCCGGAACGTGCGCTACGGAGCGTTGCGGATGAGTCTCGAAGAGGGCACGAAGGCCGCTTGCCGAGACCGGTGGGTGATCCTCCGTTGACCTACGACACGATGTCCTTGCGGGCGAAACCGCGGAAGGCCAGGGCGAACAGCACGACGGCGTACGTTACCGACAGCGACGTGCCCTGGATCATGTCGGACCACTCCAGTTGTGGCCGTACGGCGTCGAGCCAGGCGTACTGCCAGTGCGCGGGCAGGAAGTGGCGCCAGTCGCCGAGGGCGGTCACCTCGTCGAGGACGTTGCCGATGATGGTCAGGAACACCGCGCCGCCGACCGCGCCGAGCGGTGCGTCCGTCCGGGTCGACAGCCAGAACGCGAGGGCCGCGGTGACCAGTTGGGACACCATGATGTACGCCACGACGATCAGCAGGCGCTGAGCCGCCGTACCGGTGTCCAGGGCGCCGCCGGTGGGCAACTGGAGCGGGCCCCAGCCGTAGGCCGCCGTGCCGACGGCGAGGGCGACCACCGGGAGCAGGACGAGCGCGGCCAGGCTGAGGCTCAGTCCGACGGCGAGCTTGGACCACAGCAGCCGGCCCCGGGGCACGGGCGCCGCGAGCAGATAGCGCAGGGACGACCAGCTCGCCTCCGAGGCGACCGTGTCCCCGCAGAACAGCGCCACGGGGATGACGAGCAGGAAGCCCGCGGAGGCGAACAGGTTGACGGCCGCGAAGTTGGCCCCGGACACGGTGGCCGTGTCCATGAGGTTCATGCGGTCGTTGGCCTCGCCCGGCTCGCCGCCCACCTGGAAGGCGACGAGCAGCACGATCGGCAGGGCGAACAGGATGCCGCCCATGACGAGCGTGCGGCGCCGCTTCAGCTGCCGGACCAGCTCGACCCGGAAGGGCAGGGTGCGGCCCGCGCGGTAGCCGTCGGCGACCTCGACGGGCGGCTCGGCGAGCTTGCTCATGCTTCGGCTCCGATCAGGGTGAGGAAGGCGTCCTCCAGGCGGCGGTGCGGGCCGACCGACTGCACGGGCACGTCCAGTCGTACGAGTTCGGCGACCAGGCGCTGCGGGGTGCCGTCGGCGTCGAGCTGGACCAGCAGGCCCTCGTCGGCGCGTACGGCCGAGGCGACGCCCGGCAGGGCGGCGACCTTCTCGACGACGGGCTCGTCCACGGGCGTGGCCGTGCCCACCAGGAGGGTGTCGCCCGAGCCGACGATGTCCTCGACCGGGCCCGCCTGGACGAGCTGCCCGTGGTCCATGACCACCAGGTGGGTGCAGGTCTGCTCGACCTCCGCGAGGAGGTGGCTGGAGACGATGACCGTGCGCCCGGCGGCGGCGTAGCGGATCATCACCTCGCGCATCTCGCGGATCTGGGGCGGGTCGAGGCCGTTGGTCGGTTCGTCGAGGATGAGCAGGTCCGGCAGGCCGAGCATGGCCTGGGCGATGGCGAGGCGCTGGCGCATGCCCTGGGAGTAGGTGCGCACCGCCCGGGCGAGCGCGTCGCCGAGCCCCGCGATCTGCAGGGCCTCGTCCATGTGGGCGTCCTCGGGCGGGCGCCCGGTGGCGCGCCAGTACAGCTCCAGGTTCTCCCGGCCGGACAGGTGCGGCAGGAAGCCCGCGCCCTCGACGAAGGCGCCGACGCGGGAGAGCACGGGGGCGCCCGGCGCGATGGCGTGGCCGAAGACGCGGATCTCGCCGCCGTCCGGCTTGATCAGGCCCATCAGCATGCGCAGGGTCGTGGTCTTGCCCGCGCCGTTCGGACCGAGCAGACCGAGCACCTGGCCCTTCTCCACCCGGAAGGACAGGTCCTTGACGGCGTAACGGTCGGCGGACTTCGCGTAGCGCTTGCTCAGGTCCGTGATCTGGAGCGGCACTTCGGCAAGGGCGGGGTCGGGGGCGGCGGGTGCCGCCGTACGGCGCCGTCCGGTCACCACCAGCGCGAGCGCGACCAGCGCGCCGGCGAGCGGCAGCCACCACACCCAGGCGGGCAGCGACGGCGGTGCGTTCGTGTCACCGAGCGCCGTCGGCACCTTGAGGTCGCCCTTCAGGGAGACGGTGTACGTCGCGGGGGCCGTCGGGGAGGCGTAGCCGAGGTCGGTGGAGGCGAGGACCAGGCGCAGGCGGTGGCCGTCGTCGATCTCGTGGTCGATCGCCGGGAGGGTGATCGTGACGTCCTTGCCGGCCTTCGCGCCCTCGACCCTGAGGGGCTCGATCAGCTGCGAGGGCAGCACCTGGCCGGTCGCGCCGCCCGGGCCGACGTCGTACAGCTTGGCGAAGAGCACGGCGTCGTCGCTCGTGGCCTTCACATGGACGGTGACCTTCGGCGACCCGGTGATCTGGAGGTCGTCCCGGACGAGGGCCGACTCGAACGCGGCGTACTGTCCCGGGAAGTCGAGGGACACACCGACCCCGAGCGAGGACAGCTGGGCGAGGCCCCCGGCGTTGCCCAGGCCGGGCAGCGCGGACACGGCGGGCGGGTTGGCGCCGGCCGGGTTGGCGAAGCTCTGCTCCCGCCCGGTGAGGGCGATCGAGCGCTGGTCGCCCTCCAGGCCGGGGTACTTGTCCGCGCTGACACCGCTCAGCCGGGGTTCGCCGTCCCCGGTGCCGGTGCCGAGGGTGCGGGTGACGCGGAACGCGGAGCCGGTGTCGGCGCTCTTGTCGTCCTTGAGGTAGCGGTCGAACCAGGACCGCACGCGCTCCTGGATCCGGCCCGTCTCCATGTCGCCGCCGTCATGGCCGCCCGCGATCCAGTCGACATCGACGGGCGCCCCGTTGGCGCGGATCGCCTTCGCGGCGGCGTCGGCCTGGTCCAGCGGGAACAGGGAGTCGGACTGGCCCTGCACCAGCAGCGTGGGCACCTTGATGCGGTCGCCGACCGCGGACGGCGAGCGCTCCTCCAGCATGGCGCGGGCCTGCGCGTCCGGGGTGCCGGACTCGGCGACCCGGTCGTACATCGCGCAGATCTGCTTCTCGAACCTGCCGCAGCCGCCGCCGGTGTTGACGAAGATGCCGGCCCAGAGCTTCTTGAACACGCCGTTCGGGAACAGGGCGTCGGCGAGGTTCCAGTACGTGATCGCCGGGGCGATGGCGTCCACCCGGTCGTCGTACCCGGCGGCGAGCAGGGCGATGGCTCCGCCGTAGGAGCCGCCCGCCATGCCGACCCGCGGGTCACCGGCCTTGTCGAGCTCGACCTGGGGCTGCTTCGCCAGCCAGTCGAGCAGCTTGGAGACGTCGGCGACCTCGCCCTTCGGGTCGTTCAGCCCGATCTTGCCGGTCGACCTGCCGAAGCCGCGGGCCGACCAGGTCAGGACGGCGTAACCGTCCCGGGCGAGGTCCTCGGCCTGCTGGCGGACGTCGTTCTTGCTGCCGCCGAAGCCGTGTCCCAGCAGGACGGCCGGCCGGCGTCCCGAGGTGCCGGAGGTGAAGTACGAGGTGTCGATGCGTACCCCGTCGCCCATGTCCACGACCCGGTCGGCGCGCCGTACCGAAGGCGCGTCGTCGTCGGCGACGGCCGTCCATGTTCCGGCACCGGCGATGACGACGACAGCGGCCGCGGCGGCCATGAGCCGCCGCGGCCTCCGTAGCCCACCCAGTCCGGGCAGTCGAAGATTCATGCGTCAACGGTACGGGGCCAACCTGTCGGCAAGTTATCGACCGAAGGCCGAATCCCGGCCCCTTCCGTGGAGGTACAGGGCCGCTCTCGTGTACCGCGTTCGTGGTACGGCGGGCGCCCCTGCGGGGCGCTCACGCCTCCGGGATCGACACCAGCCAGCGGGTTTCCCTGCGGGGGCGCAGGTACAGCGCCCAGTACAGGGTCGCCACCGCCGTGATGCCGCCCGTCCACAGCAGGTGTCCCGTCTCCTGCTGGCTGAGGATGTACACGAGGACCACGATCAGCAGGACCGGCATCGCGGGCCACAGCGGCATCCGCCAGGCCGGCGTGTGCTGGTGGGCGCCGCGGCGGGCCAGCAGCGCGGCGATCGCGACGAGGAGGTACATGCCGGTCACCGAGACGCCCGTGACGCCGTACAGGGTGTCGAGGTCGACGAAGCACAGGGCGGCGCCGGGCACGCCCACCGCCAGGGTCGCGACCCACGGGGAGCCGAAGCGGCCGAGCTTGGCGAGGACGTGGTTCACCGGCTCGGGCCAGGCCTTGTCACGGGCCGAGGCGAACAGGACGCGGGAGTTCTGGATGACCATGACGATGCCCGCGTTGATGATCGCGAGGGCCACGCAGAGGCTGACGAAGGTGCCGACGGCGGAGTTGGACCAGGCGGTGACCATGGTGCTCAGATCGCCGCCGGTCAGTGCCTCGATGTCCGATGCGCCCAGAGTGATGGCGACGACCGGGACCAGGATGATCGCGGCGGAGATGCCGAGGGTGGCCAGGACCGTGCGGGCGACGTTGCGGCGGGGGTTCTCCATCTCCTCGGAGAGGTAGACGGCGGTCGAGAAGCCCTGGGTGACGAAGAGGGCGATCGCGAGCCCGGAGACGATCAGGATGGCCGTCACCGTGTCGGTGCCGCCGTCGGCGCCGGCCACCCGCATCGACAGCAGGCTGTCGGGGCCGCGCTCGGCGTGGGCGAAGCCCAGCACCGCCACCACGGCCGCGGCGACGACCTCCAGGACCAGGAAGACGCCGGTGATCCAGGCGTTGGCGCGCAGGTCGAGCAGGCCGGCGAGGGTGGCGAGCAGCATGACCCCGGCGGCGGTCATGGACGGGTCGAGGTCGGCGATCGGGGCGAGGTAGTCGGCCGTGCCCATCGCGATCACCGGCGGGACGACCATGACGACCAGGAGTGACAGTACGAAGACCAGCCAGCCCGCCAGCCGGCCGGCCAGCGTGGACACCATCGCGTACTCGCCGCCCGCGCTGGGGATGAGGGTGCCCAGCTCCGAGTAGCAGAACGCCACGGCGATGCAGAGGAGCGAGCCGATGGCGATCGTGAGCGCGGTGGCCGTGCCGAGCGAGCCGAACAGGTCGGGGACGACCACGAAGAGGGTCGAGGCGGGCGTCACGCAGGAGATGGTCAGCAGGGTGCCGCCGACGACCCCGATGGAGCGCTTGAGCTTCTGGGGGCTGTCGGGCGCCTCGACGACGGCGGTCTCGACAGGGCGGAGCGTGTCGGTCATACGGCGGTTCCGATCGACTCGGGCAGCGGATTGGCTGCATGGAACCCCGACGAAAACCGTCACGTCAATGTCTGTTTACCTACGGAATCCGTAGCTACGGAGTGCTCTGGCTGATCATCTGAGCATCACAGGTCAGTCAGAAGAGGTTTCTTGGCGCCCTACGGGAACCGCAGGGCGCCGAGCGAAAAAACCCTCAGTGGTTGCGCGGGAAGCCCAGGTCGACGCCGGACGGGGCGTCGGCCGGGTCGGGCCAGCGGGTGGTGACGACCTTGCCGCGGGTGTAGAAGTGCGTGCCGTCGTTGCCGTAGATGTGGTGGTCGCCGAAGAGGGAGTCCTTCCAGCCGCCGAAGCTGTGGTAGCCGACGGGGACCGGGATCGGGACGTTCACGCCGACCATGCCGGCCTCGATCTCCAGCTGGAAGCGGCGGGCGGCGCCGCCGTCCCGGGTGAAGATCGCGGTGCCGTTGCCGAACGGCGAGGCGTTGATGAGAGCCACGCCCTCCTCGTACGTCTCGGCGCGCAGCACGCACAGGACCGGGCCGAAGATCTCGTCCTGGTAGGCCTTCGCGCTGGTCGGCACCTTGTCCAGCAGCGAGATGCCGATCCAGTGGCCGTCCTCGAAGCCCTCGACCGTGTAGCCGGTGCCGTCCAGGACCACCTCGGCGCCCTCGGCCGCGGCGCCCGTCACGTAGGAGGCCACCTTGTCGCGGTGCGCGGCGGTGATCAGGGGGCCCATCTCGGAGGTCGGGTCGTTGCCGGGCCCGATCTTGATCTTCTCGGCGCGCTCGCGGATCTTCTCCACCAGCTCGTCGCCGATCGAGCCGACCGCGACGACGGCGGAGATGGCCATGCAGCGCTCGCCCGCGGAGCCGTACGCCGCTGAGACGGCCGCGTCCGCCGCCGCGTCCAGGTCGGCGTCCGGCAGGACCAGCATGTGGTTCTTGGCGCCGCCGAGAGCCTGGACGCGCTTGCCGTTGGCGGAGGCGGTGGTGTGGATGTAGCGGGCGATCGGGGTCGAGCCGACGAAGGAGACGGCCTTGACGTCCGGGTGCTCCAGGAGGCGGTCGACGGCCACCTTGTCGCCGTGGACGACGTTGAAGACGCCGTCCGGCAGACCCGCCTCGGCGAGCAGCTCGGCGATCTTCAGCGATGCCGACGGGTCCTTCTCCGACGGCTTCAGCACGAAGGTGTTGCCGCACGCGATGGCGATGGGGAACATCCACATCGGCACCATCGCCGGGAAGTTGAACGGC
This sequence comes from Streptomyces curacoi, assembly GCF_001513975.1. Classification (GTDB taxonomy): domain Bacteria; phylum Actinomycetota; class Actinomycetes; order Streptomycetales; family Streptomycetaceae; genus Streptomyces; species Streptomyces curacoi. Next base: position 172,918 of record NZ_KQ947994.1, on the reverse strand, counting down.
GTGATGCCCGCGACGACACCGAGCGGCTGCCGGATCGAGGCCACGTCGACACGGCTCGCGACCTGCGTGGACAGCTCGCCCTTCAGCTGCACGTTGATACCGCACGCGAGGTCGACGATCTCCAGACCGCGCGCCACCTCACCGAGGGCGTCGGAGTGCACCTTGCCGTGCTCGGCGGTGATCAGCCCGGCGATCTCGTCGCGGTGGGCGTCCAGCAGCGCCCGGAACTTGAACAGGATCGAGGTCCGCTGGGCCAGCGAGGACTGGCCCCAGGTCACGAAGGCCTCCTTGGCGGCCGCGACCGCCGCGTCCACCTCGTCCACCGTGGCGAACGCGACCTTCGTGGTGACCGCGCCGGTGGCCGGGTCGGTGACCGGCCCGAACGTGCCCGACGCGCCTTCGACGGTCTTGCCGCCGATCCAGTGGTTGACGATCTTCGTCATGCCCAGTTACTCCTTCACAGATGGCGGCGTCGGGTCGAGACGTGCCGTTCGTACAGCTCACGTGCCTTGACCGCCGACGGCCGTGTCGCGGTCTCGGCCACAGGAACATCCCACCAGGCCTGCGCGGGCGGCGCGCCCGACACTGTGTCTGCCGTTTCGGTCTCGACGTAGACACATGTGGGAGTGTCGGCCGCGCGGGCCTCGGCGAGCGCCTCGCGCAGGTCCCGTACGGTCTTCGCGCGCAGCACCCGCATCCCGAGGCTCGCGGCGTTGGCGGCGAGATCCACCGGCAGCGGCGCGCCGGTGTGCGTACCGTCGTCCGACGGGAACCGGTACGCCGTGCCGAACCGCTCGCCGCCCACCGTCTCCGACAGGCCACCGATGGACGCGTACCCGTGGTTCTGCACGAGTACCACCTTGATCGCGACGCCCTCCTGCACGGCGGTCACGAGCTCCGTCGGCATCATCAGATAGGTGCCGTCACCGACCAGCGCCCACACGGGCCGGTCCGGGGCCGCCAGCTTCACGCCGATCGCGGCCGGGATCTCGTAGCCCATGCAGGAGTAGCCGTACTCCACGTGGTACTGGTCGCGCGAGCGCGCCCGCCACAGCTTGTGCAGATCGCCGGGGAGGGAGCCGGCCGCGTTGATGATCACGTCCGACTCGTCGACGATCGCGTCCAGCGCGCCCAGCACCTGCGGCTGCGTCGGCCGTACGTCCGGCTCGTCGGCCTCGTAGCAGGCGTCGACGCGCTGCTCCCAGCGCTCCTTGTCCTCGGTGTACTCGGTGACGTACGACGGCGCGACCCGGTGTTGGTGCATCTCCAGCCTCTCGGTCAGCTCCTCCAGGCCGGTGCGGGCGTCCGCGATCAGCGGCATCCCGGCGAGCTTGTGGCCGTCGAAGGGCGCGATGTTGAGGTTGAGGAAGCGGACGCCCGCGCCGGCGAAGAGGGTGCCGGAGGCGGTGGTGAAGTCGGTGTAGCGGGTGCCGACGCCGATCACCAGGTCGGCGGTGCGGGCGAGTTCGTCGGCGGTGGCGGTGCCGGTGTGGCCGACTCCGCCGACGTCCTGGGGGTGGTCCCAGCGCAGGGAGCCCTTGCCGGCCTGGGTGGCGGCGACCGGGATGCGGGTGACCTCCGCGAACTCCGCGAGGGCCGCCTCGGCGCGGCTGTGGTGGACGCCGCCGCCCGCGACGACCAGGGGCCTCTTCGCTGCCCGGATCGCCCGCACGGCCTCGGCGAGTTCGGTCGGGTCGGCGCCCGGGCGGCGGACCACCCAGGTGCGCTCGGCGAAGAAGTCGTCGGGCCAGTCGTAGGCCTCGGCCTGCACGTCCTGCGGAAGCGCCAGCGTCACGGCGCCGGTCTCGACGGGGTCCGTCAGCACCCGCATGGCGTTGAGGGCGGAGGGGATCAGGGCCTGCGGCCGGGTGATCCGGTCGAAGTACTTCGACACCGGGCGCAGACAGTCGTTGACCGAGACATCGCCGGCGTACGGCACCTCCAGCTGCTGGAGGACCGGGTCGGCGGGGCGGGTGGCGAAGATGTCGCCGGGGAGGAGCAGCACCGGGAGGTGGTTGACGGTGGCGAGGGCGGCGCCGGTGACGAGGTTGGTGGCGCCCGGGCCGATGGAGGTGGTCACCGCATGGGTGGACAGGCGGTTCGACTGCCTGGCGTAACCGACCGCCGCGTGCACCATCGCCTGTTCGTTGCGGCCCTGGTGGTACGGCATGACGTCGGCGTGCTCGATGAGCGCCTGGCCGATCCCGGCCACGTTGCCATGGCCGAAGATGCCCCAGGTGGCGCCGATCAGGCGCTGCCGTACGCCGTCGCGCTCGGTGTACTGGGCGGACAGGAAGCGGACGAGCGCCTGCGCGACCGTGAGCCTCGTCGTCGAGGTCTGCACCGTCATCGGTAACCCTCCGTACGGTCCGGCTGGAAACAGATCCGCCACTCCCGAGTCTCCCCCGGGCCGGGCATCACGTTCAGGGGGATCTCCGCCGGCTGGGATTCCTCGCCGGGCGGACGACGGGGGTACCCCCGCGCGAGTTTGTTCGAGCGTGGGGGCGTGTGCGGGTGCCGCTGCCACGCTGTTCGACGGGGACCTCCGGCGCGGGGCCGTAGCGGGCGGGGAGTCTTCGCTCGCACTTCGCTCCTGCCAAAGCAAAGCGGCCACCCGCGCCGGAGGCGATCTGAGCCCGGGCGTCCCGGGGAACGTACGCGAAGTCGGTGACTCCACTGAATACGTTTTCCCGGCCCAGGAGTTGGAACTCTTCGTTCCCGTTGTCGTGCTGGACGTGAACTGTGCGTCCGTTGCTGGTCATACGGCCCTCACAGCAGTCCTACGGCGGTGTCGACAGCGGCGGCCACGTCCCCGTCCGCCGGATAGAGCAACGAGCGGCCCACCACCAGGCCCCGCACGGTGGGCAGCTGGAGCGCGCCCCGCCACTTCTCGTACGCCCCGTCCTGGTCGTCCCCGACCTCGCCGCCGAGCAGCACGGCGGGCAGCGTGGAGGTCGCCATGACCTCGGCCATGTCGTCGGGGTTGTCGGTGACCGGCACCTTCAGCCAGGTGTAGGCCGACGTACCGCCCAGACCGGAGGCGATGGCGATGGACTTGGTGACGGCCTCGGCGGACAGGTCGTTGCCGACCTTGCCCTCGGGGGTGCGGTGGCTGAGGAACGGCTCGACGAAGACGGGGAGTTGCCGCGCCGCCATCTCGTCGATGGCGCGGGCGGTGGACTCCATGGTGGTGAGGGAGCCCGGGTCGTCGTAGTCGATACGAAGGAGCAGCTTGCCGGCGTCGAAGCCGAGGCGCTGGATGTCCTCGGGGCGGTGGCCGGTGAAGCGGTCGTCGAGTTCGAAGCCGGCGCCCTGGAGGCCGCCGCGGTTCATCGAGCCCATGACGACCTTGCCGTCGAGAGCCCCGAGGAGGAGCAGGTCGTCGAGGATGTCGGCGGTGGCGAGGACGCCGTCGACGCCGGGGCGGGACAGCGCCAGGCAGAGGCGTTCGAGGAGGTCGGCGCGGTTGGCCATGGCCATCTTGCGGTCGCCGACGCCGAGCGCGCCGCGGGCCGGGTGGTCGGCGGCGACGATCATCAGCCGGCCGGAGTCGCCGAGGAGGGGCCGGCGCTCGCGCCGGGCGGCGGCCTCCGCGATCGCCTCGGGGCGCAGGGTGCGCAGGCGGACGAGTTCCGCGATGTCGACGGTCACTTGACGGCCCCCGCGGCGATCGCGGCGTCGATCTCGTCCGGCGTCGGCATGGCGGAGGAGCACTCCAGGCGGGAGGCGACGATGGCGCCGGCGGCGTTGGCGTGCCGCATGATCTTCTCCAGGTCCCAGCCGGCGAGCAGGCCGTGGCAGAGGGAGCCGCCGAAGGCGTCACCGGCGCCGAGGCCGTTGAGGACGTTCACCGGGAGGGGCGGGACCTCGGCCTGGTCGCCCTTGCTGTTGACGGCGAGGACGCCCTTCGGGCCCTGCTTGACGACCGCGATCTCGACACCGGCGTCCAGGAGCGCGCGGGCGGCTTCGTGCGGGTCGCGGACGCCGGTCGCGACCTCCACCTCGTCGAGGTTGCCGACGGCGACGGTGGCGTGCTTGAGGGCCTCGGCGTAGAAGGGGCGGGCCGCGGCCGGGTCCTTCCAGAACATGGGGCGCCAGTCGAGGTCGAAGACCGTCGTGCCGGCCTTCGCGCGATGGGCGAGGGCCGCGAGCGTCGCCGTACGGCTCGGCTCCTCGCTCAGACCGGTGCCGGTGATCCAGAAGATACGGGCGTCGCGGATGGCGTCGAGGTCGAGCTCGTGGGCGTCGATCTCCAGGTCGGGGGCCTTGGGCTGCCGGTAGAAGTACAGCGGGAAATCGTCCGGCGGGAAGACCTCGCAGAAGGTGACCGGGGTGGGCAGGCCCGGGACAGGGGTGACCCAGCGGTCGTCGACGCCGAAGCCCTGGAGGGCCTCGTGGAGGTAGGCGCCGAAGGGGTCGTCGCCGGTGCGGGTGATCACCGCGGTGCGCCGTCCCAGCCGGGCCGCGGCGACCGCGACGTTCGTCGCCGAGCCGCCGAGGAACTTGCCGAAGGACGTGACCTGCGGCAGCGGGACGCCGGTCTGCAGCGGGTAGAGGTCCACTCCGATCCGCCCCATGGTGATCAGGTCGTGCGCCATCGCGTTCCCTTCGTATCGGCTCTCCCGGCTTTGTAGTCCGCCGCACGCGGCCCTGTCAATGTTTTGTCCAGACATTCGGACCAGACCTTGACAGCGCTTGCCGTGCGCGCTGAAGCTGACCGCCATGGCGTCGTTGTCACCTCAGTCCTCACTGTCCCGCATCCGCATCGGGTCGGCTCCCGACTCGTGGGGTGTGTGGTTCCCCGACGATCCTCAGCAGGTCCCCTGGCAGCGCTTCCTCGACGAGGTCGCCGAGTCCGGTTACGAGTGGATCGAGCTGGGGCCGTACGGGTATCTGCCGACCGATCCCGCCGTCCTCACCGAGGAGACCTCGCGGCGTGGCCTGAAGGTGTCCGCGGGCACGGTCTTCACCGGGCTGCACCATGGCGAGGCGGTGTGGGAGAAGACGTGGGCGCACGTCGCGGACAACGCGGTGCTCGCGCAGGCGATGGGGGCGAAGCACCTGGTCGTCATCCCGTCCTTCTGGCGGGACGACAAGACCGGCGAGGTGCTGGAGCCGGACACCCTGACGCCGGAGCAGTGGCGGAATCTGACCTCGCTCACCGAGCGGCTGGGCAGCCGGGTGCGGGAGGAGTACGGGCTCCGGATCGTCGTCCACCCGCATGCCGACACGCACATCGACAGCGAGGAGAACGTCGTCCGGTTCCTCGACGGCACGGACTCCGACCTGGTGTCGCTGTGCCTGGACACCGGGCACTACGCGTACTGCGGCGGGGACAGCGTCAAGCTGATCGAGACGTACGGCGAGCGCATCGGGTACCTGCATCTGAAGCAGGTCGATCCCGAGATCTTGGCCGACGTGCGGGCCAAGGGGACGCCGTTCGGGCCGGCCGTGGCGCAGGGAGTGATGTGCGAGCCGCCGGGCGGCGTGCCTGCGCTGGGGCCGGTGCTGGAGGCCGCGGGGAAGCTGGATGTGGAGCTGTTCGCGATTGTCGAGCAGGACATGTATCCCTGCGCACCGGACGCTCCGCTGCCGATTGCGCGGCGGACGCGGGCGTTTCTGCGAAGCTGCGGGGCGTGACGGGCGCCTACTCGTCTGCCGGGTTCTCCTGTTCCGCGGGTGCGGGTCGTGTGTGGCTTGGCACGCAGTTCCCCGCGCCCCTTGGGGGGCGTTGCACCATGGGTGGATGACAAGTGCCGTGCGTGTTCGGTCGGGGCAAGGGCCCAGCGGCTCCTGGGAGACCGCCCTCGCCCTTCCCCATCCGCGGCTCCGGCCCGGCGTGATCAGTTACCGCGGGATGCGGCTTGCGCTGGATCGGCCGCGGCGGCGGCTGGAGGCGCCGATCGGGGCGGCGACGCTGCTGCTGGGGTTCGATCAGCCCATACGGATCTCGCGTGCGGGTCGGCCGACCGACACCCTCGTCTCCGTCTACTGCGGGCCCACGACCACCCCCGCCGTCGGGGAGCACAGTGGTCGACTGGCCGGGATCGAGGTGCTGTTGATGCCCTGGGCGGCGTTCACGCTGTTCGGGACGCCGCAGCACGAACTCGCCAATCGCACCGTCGACCCCGACGACCTGCCGCACTCCCTCCACACCCGCATCGGTGAACTCGCCGCCGCCCTGGCCGCGTTACCGACCTGGGCGGACCGGTTCGGGCTGCTCGACGACGTGTTCGCGCGGTGGTCGGACGCCGGTACGCCGTGTTCGGCCCGGGTGGTGCGGGCCTGGGCGGAGCTGGTGCGCACGGGAGGCGCCATGCCGGTACGGCGGCTCGCCGACGAGGTGGGGTGGAGCGTACGGCACCTGGAGAACCGTTTCCGGGAGCAGATCGGGCTGGGGCCGAAGGCGGCGGCCCGCGTACTGCGGCTGCAACGGGCGCGCAGGCTGCTCGCGGCGGGGCGGGGGCAGGCCGAGACGGCGGCGGCGTGCGGGTTCTACGACCAGGCGCATCTGAGCGGCGAGTTCAAGGCGATGACGGGGTTTACTCCGCGGGAGTTCACGGCGGCGCGACGGGCACCGGTCGGGACGCCGGCGTCGGACCGGCTGGCGGGTGAGGCGACGAGTCTCGTCCTCGCCTCCGACCGCAGTGCGCTTTTCTCCAAGACCCGCGAGCTTGGCTGAATGCAGTCTGTGGCCCGCGGCAACTGAGCCGCGGCAGGCGGGGGAACTGGTGGGCCGGGCCCGGCGCAGCGGGTCCGGCCCACCGTCTGCCGACGACTTGGGCCTTCGGCTGGTGGCGGTGGGGATCCCGGCTGATTGCGGTGGGGCTCCCGGCTGGTGGCGGTCGGCGGGTGGCTGGTGTGGGCAGCGGCAGGACTGGCCAGCGGTCGGCGTACGGTTGGTCTGCGGTCGGCGTGCGGCCGGTGTGGCCAACGGTCGGCGTCGGACCGGTGCGGCCAACAGCCGGCGTCCGGCCCAGCCGGCCAGCGCTCAGTACTCGGCGCTCGGCGCTCGGCACTCGGCACTCGGCACTCGGCACTCGGCGCTCGGCGGTGATGGTCGGCACTCGGCACTCGGCGCTCGGCGCTCGGCGGTGATGGTCGGCGCACGATGGTCAACGCGCCGCGCCCTTGTGACCGCGTGCGTCTTTGCCGCACCTGTGTCACAAAGTCACCTTTCCTGTCACACATGTCGCATGTACGCCGCTCCTGCGTCACACCCGGCGCACAGGCCCTGCCCCCTGCTCACTCTGCGTCGTTCACGGAGCACAGGCTGTGTGATCGCCAGCGCAGCGCGCGGTACCCCCGACGACCGCTCCCGGTCGCCACCGCGGCGCGCGCAGGGAGGTGCAACTGATGACCGACCGAGAGCTCTGGTCGTACAAGGAGATCGCGGCGCACATCAAGGTGCAGCCGGACACCGTGCGGTCGTACCGCAAGCACGGGCTGCTGCCCCCGCCCGACCAGGTGGAGGGCGGCAAGCCCTTCTGGTATCCCGACACCGTCCGGGCCTGGGTGGCGTCCCGTCCGGGGAATCGGGGGCGCAGGCCGGAGTGACCTCCCGGGAAAACCACCTGTGCCCCGCCGGTCGTGTGGGGCACAGTCGCTCCATGAGCGACTTCTCCGTCAAACCCACTCTCACCGGCGACAAGACCGTGCTCCGGCCGTTCACCGCGGCCGACGCCGACCTGATGTGGGAGATCATCGAGGACCCCGAGGTCGAGCGCTTCACCTACGCCCCGGACAACGAACTCACCCTGGAGCGGGTGCGTTCCTGGTACGCCTCGCTGTCCGACCGGCCCGACCGCCTCGACCTCGCCGTCACCGACCGGGTCACCGGTGAACTGGTCGGCGAGGTCGTCCTGTACGAGTGGGAGCGGCATGCCCGCAGCTGCACCTTCCGCACGCTGATCGGCCCGCGCGGCCGTGACCGCGGTATAGGCACCGAGGCCACCCGGCTCATCGTCGGCTACGGCTTCGAGCAACTCGGACTGCACCGGATCCAGTTGGAGGCCTACCGCCACAACCACCGGGCCCTGCGCGTGTACGAGAAGGTCGGGTTCGTGACAGAAGGGATCCGCAGGGAGGCCCAGTCGAGGGACGGTGAGTGGCTGGACGAGGTGATCATGGCTATCCTCGACCGCGAGTGGGCAATCCATCACGGCCGCCCCGACCCCACCACTCTCACCTCCACGGCTCGATGACCGTCACCCCCGCCCCCGGCGCCGTCCCCATCGCCTCCAGCGCGGCCGGCACCGCGTCCAGCCCGATCGTCGACGTCACCAGCAGATCCGGCCGCAGCACACCCGCCCGTACCAGCTCCAGCATCGGCGGGTAGGTGTGCGCCGCCATGCCGTGGCTGCCGAGGAGTTCGAGCTCCAGGGCGATCGCGCGGGCCATGGGGACCGGGGTGGTGCCGGAGGCAGAGGGCAGCAGGCCGACCTGGATGTGCCGGCCGCGGCGGCGCAGGCTGTCGACGGAGGCGGCGCAGGTGGCGGGGGAACCCAGGGCGTCCAGGGAGAGGTGGGCGCCGCCGCCGGTCAGCTGGTGGATCGCCGCCGCGGTGTCCGGTGTGCTCGACGCGTCCACGCACTCCGCCGCCCCGAACTTCCGCGCCAGCCCCAGGGCCTGCGGTGAGACGTCCACCGCGACGACCCGCGCGCCCGACGCCGCCGCGATCATCACCGCCGACAGACCCACCCCGCCGCAGCCGTGCACCGCGACCCACTCCCCCGCGGCCACCCTGCCCTGCTGCACCACCGCCCGGAACGCCGTGGCGAACCGGCAGCCGAGCGAGGCCGCCGTCGCGAAGGACATCTCCTCGGGTACGGCGACGAGATTGACGTCGGCGTGGTCCAGCGCCACGTACTGGGCGAAGGAGCCCCAGTGGGTGAAGCCGGGCTGGGTCTGGCGTTCGCACACCTGCTGGTCGCCCGCCGCGCACGCCCCGCAGCTGCCGCAGGCGCACACGAACGGAACGGTGACCCGGTCCCCGGGACGCCAGCCGGTCACCCGGTCGCCCACGGCCTCGACGACACCGGCGAGTTCATGGCCCGGTACATGCGGCAGCGCGATGTCCGGGTCGTGGCCCTGCCAGCCGTGCCAGTCGCTGCGGCACAGCCCCGTCGCCTCGACGCGCACCGTCACTCCGTCAGGGGTGGGGTGCGGGTCGGGCACCTCACGCACCTCGGCCGCTTCCCCGTACCGCTCGAACACCACAGCCCGCATCCCCGTCTCCTTTCGGCCGCGCCCCTTGCACGGAGATCATCGCGAACGCTAGACGCTCCGCCGGCGTCGCTGCAGGGCACCCCCGTCCGCTCGGCCGGCCGGGGTCAGCCGTGCGCGCTCACCTTGTCCCGCTCCCGCGCGGGCTCGGTCGCCGGGGCCGCCGTCGGCTCCCCCTCGCTCAGCCCGAACCGCTCGTGGAAGCGCCTCAGCGCCCCTGGTGCCCACCAGGTCGCCCGCCCCGTGAGCCGCATGACCGCCGGGACCAGGAGGCTGCGGACGATCATCGCGTCCATCAGCACCGCCAGGGCGATGCCGAGGCCGAGCATCTTGGTGTTGGTCACCCGGGAGGTGCCTATCGCGACCATCACCACCGCGAGGATGACGGCGGCCGCGGTGATCAGCCCGCCCGTGCGCTGAAGGCCGTGCAGAACCGCCTGGTCGTGGTCGCCCGTCTCGTCGTACTCCTCCTTGATCCGGGACAGCAGGAACACGCCGTAGTCCATGGACAGGCCGAAGGCGACGCAGAACATCAGCACCGGCAGGGTCGTCTCGATCGAGCCGGGGCTGGTGAAGCCGAGCAGCCCGGACAGATGGCCGTCCTGGAAGACCCAGACCACCGCGCCGAACATCGCCGTCAGGCTGAGCGCGTTGAGCACCACCGCCTGGACGGGGATCAGCACGCTGCCCGTCAGCAGGAACACCAGCAGCAGGGTGACGACGGCGATGAACGCGGCCGCCAGAGGCAGGCGTTCGGCTATCGCGTCCTTGGAGTCGACCAGGACCGCCGCGGCTCCGGTCACCTTGGTGTCGAACGGTGCCTGTGTGGCGCGCAGTTCGTCCACCAGCCGCTGGGCCGGGTCGTCCACCGCCTCGCCCTTCGGCAGCACCGTGAAGTAGGCCGACTCGCCCTTCACCAGAGGTCCGTCGACCCGCAGCACCTCCGGCAGACCGGCGATCCGCTCCTTGTACGCGGCGTACTGCGCCGGTGTCGCCCGTCCCTCGGCGAGCACCTCCAGACCGCCGCCGGGGCTGCCGGGGAAGCCGTCGCGGATGTGCTGCTGCACGACATGGGACTCGGCGCTCGACGGCAGCTGGCGGTCGTCGGCGGTGCCGAACTTCACGCCCAGGAAGGGCAGTCCGAGCAGGACCAGGACGGCGGTGGTGCCCAGTGCGAAGAAGGGGGCGCGGCGCATGACGAGGTTCGCCGTGCGGGTCCAGGCTCCGCCCGTCGCCGTACCGGTTGCCTGACCGGACGCCTCGGGCCGTCCGCGCCTGAGCAGCCGGCGCAGGTCCAGGGAGTCGACCCGGTGGCCGAGCAGGACCAGTGCCGCCGGGAGCAGGATCAGCGCGGCCGCCGCGGCCAGCAGCACCACCGCGATCCCGGCGTAGGCGAAGGAGCGCAGGAAGTACTGCGGGAAGAGCAGCATCGCCGCCAGGGACACCGCGACCGTGAGGGCGGAGAAGAGGACGGTGCGCCCGGCCGTGCGCAGGGTGGTGCCGACCGCCGTCAAGGGCTCGGCCCCGGCGGCGAGCTCCTCGCGGAAGCGGCGGACGATGAACAGGGCGTAGTCGATGGCCAGGCCCAGCCCCAGGGCTGTCGTGAGGTTCATCGCGAAGACCGAGACATCGGTGAACTCGGTCAGGCCCCGCAACACCGCGTTGGTGCCGAGGATCGCGACGATGCCGATACCGAGCGGCAGCAGGGCGGCGACCGCGCTGCCGAAGACCATCACCAGCAGCACCAGGGTGACCGGCAGGGCGATCACCTCTGCACGGAGCAGGTCCTCCTGGATGATCGTCTGCATCTCGTGCCGCACGGCGACCGGACCGCCGACGCTCACCTCCACCGGGCCGTGCGCGCCCCGGAACTCGGGGGCGATACGGTCCAGGGTCTCCCCCGCCTCTTTCTCCTCGCCCGTGATGCGGGCGGCGATCAGCGCCTCATGGCCGTCCTCCGCGCGCAGGGCGGGCGAGGGCGACTGCCAGTAGGAGCCGACTCCGGTGACGCCCTTCTCGGCGGCCAGGCGGGCGGCGAGGCGCCGGGCCTCGGCGGCGACCCCGGGATCGTCCACGGAGGCGCTGCCCGCGTCCACGAGGAGCAGGAGGTTGGGCTGGGAGGCGGGGAACTCGCGCTCCAGCGCCCTGGTCGCATAGGTCGACTCGGCGTCCGGGTCCTCCCAGCCGCCGCTGCCCAGCCGGTCGGCGACCCCGCTGCCGGCCAGCACGGCGAGCGCGGTGAGCACCAAGGCCACGAGCAGGGACAACCGAGGCCGGGCCGTGACGAAGCGGGTCCAGCCTCGGACGCGGGGCGGCCTGTTGACTTCGGTCATTGTGCGGTGTCCCCTTCACCCTGATCCATGCTGTGTGCAGCCAGGCAGCATGGAGCCGTCACTGCCATAGACTGGCAAACACGAGAGATCGCTCGCGTTTCTCCAGAATGCGAGCGACCGCTCGCGTTTGTCAATCGCGTTCGGAGAACTGGGGATAACGCGTGTCCGCCAACCAGGAGAAGGAACAGCCGCGCCGCCGTCAGGCCCGCGGCGAGCGCCGTATCGCCCAGCTGCTCGAGGCCGCGGCCACCGTCTTCACCACCACGGGCTACACGGCGGCCAGCACCAACGCCATCGCCCGCGAGGCGGGCGTCTCACCGGGCACGCTGTACCAGTTCTTCCCCAACAAGGAGGCGATCGCCATCGAGCTGGGCGACCGGCTCATGCACGAGATGCGCGAGACGTACGGCGAGGCACTCGCCCCGGTCGATCCCGCGACCCCGCTGGAGGAGGCCGTCGGGGCGGCCGTCGACCGGTTCATCGCCTTCAACTGCGAGCACCCGGTGTTCTTCGCGCTGATGCACGGCCCCGACATCCCCGGCCGCATCGCCGAGGAACACGACGCCCTGCACGCGACCCTGCTGTCCCGGATCGAGGGCCTGCTCTCCTCGCTCCTGCCCGACACCGCTCCGGCCGACCTCACCCGGACCGCCCACATGTGCCTGGGGCTGTACAAGGCGGGCCTGGAGCTGGTCCTCGCCCACGAGGCAGCCGAGCGCGACGCCTACATTCAGGAGCTGAAGAACGCCCTGGTGCGCTACCTCGATCCGCTGGTGGGCGCCACGCTCGGCCACCACAAGCCGAGGCCGTGAAGCCGGAAAAGCGCCCCGCGGCGCGTCGCCGCCCCTTGGAGAAATACCCCATAGGGGTATACCGTGGAGAGGGAGGGGCCCCGTGGGTCCCCTCAGCCCCCTCAACCCCACAGCCTCGATGAGGAGAACGACATGACCGCCCAGACCGACAGCCCGGGCTCCGTCACCGCCGTCTACAAGGTGAGCGGAATGAGCTGTGGACACTGCGAGGGAGCCGTTTCCGGCGAGATCTCCGAGCTCCCCGGCGTCAGCTCGGTGAAGGCCGTCGCCTCGACCGGCGAGGTCACCGTGGTCTCCGCGGCACCGCTGGACGAGGAGGCCGTACGCGCGGCCGTCGACGAGGCGGGCTTCGAACTGGTCGGCAAGGCCTGAGTCTGGCCATGCCCCGCACCACGGACCAGCCGCCGATAGCCGGACCGGACGACACCACCGGACCCACCGGACCGGCCGGCACCACCGGCACGGCCGCCACGCCAGACACCAGCGGCACGGCCGCCACCCCAGACACCGCTGCCACGGCCGCCACGCCAGACACGGCTGCCACGCCCGCCACCCGCGAGGTAGAGCTGCTCATCGGCGGTATGACCTGCGCCTCCTGCGCGGCCCGCGTCGAGAAGAAGCTCAACCGTATGGACGGGGTCACCGCCACGGTGAACTTCGCGACGGAGAAGGCGAAGGTCAGCTGTCCGGCGGGCATCGAGGTCGCCGACCTGATCGCCACCGTCGAGAGAACGGGGTACACGGCCGAGGAGCCGGCTCCCCCGGAACCCGAACCCGCGCCCCAGGAAGCACCGGAAGCGGGGGCACCGGGAGCGGGGGCACCGGAAGACCCCGAACTGGCCTCCTACCGCCACCGCTTCACCGTCTCCGCACTGCTCGCCGCCCCGGTCGTCCTGCTGTCGATGATCCCGGCCCTGCAGTTCGACAACTGGCAGTGGCTCGCGCTCACCCTCGCCTCACCGGTGGTCGTCTGGGGCGCGCTGCCCTTCCACCGGGCCGCGTTCACCAACGCCCGGCACGGCGCCGCCACCATGGACACGCTGGTCTCCCTGGGCACACTGGCCGCCTTCGCCTGGTCGCTGTGGGCGCTGTTCTTCGGTGACGCCGGCATGCCCGGCATGCGCCACGACTTCGAGTTCACCGTCGCCCGCGTCGACGGCGCCTCGCAGATCTACCTCGAAGTGGCCTCCGGGGTCGTCGCCTTCATCCTCCTCGGCCGCTATCTGGAGGCGCGCTCCAAGCGCCGTGCGGGGGCGGCGCTGCGCGCCCTGATGCAGCTCGGCGCGAAGGACGTCGCCGTACTGCGCGACGGGCGCGAGGTCCGCGTCCCGGTCGACCGGCTGGCCGTCGGCGACCGGTTCGTCGTACGGCCCGGCGAGAAGATCGCCACCGACGGCACCGTCGTCGAGGGCGCCTCCGCCGTGGACGCCGCCATGCTGACCGGCGAGTCGGTGCCGGTGGACGTGACGGTCGGCGACGCGGTCACCGGTGCGACGGTCAACGCGGGCGGGCGGCTCGTCGTCGAGGCGACCCGGGTCGGCGCCGACACTCAGCTCGCGCGGATGGCGAAGCTGGTGGAGGACGCGCAGAACGGCAAGGCCGAGGTGCAGCGGCTCGCCGACCGGATCTCCGCGGTCTTCGTACCGGCGGTCATCGTCCTCGCGGTCGCCACCTTCGGAGCGTGGCTCGGCGTCACCGACGACACGGTGGCCGCCTTCACCGCGGCCGTCGCGGTGCTGATCATCGCCTGCCCGTGCGCCCTGGGACTGGCCACTCCCACGGCCCTCATGGTCGGCACCGGCCGCGGGGCGCAGCTCGGCATCCTCATCAAGGGCCCCGAGGTGCTGGAGTCCACGCGCCGGGTCGACACCGTCGTCCTGGACAAGACCGGCACGGTCACCACCGGCCGGATGACCCTGCAGCGGGTGTACGCCGCCGCAGGCGTCGACGAGGAGCGGGTGCTGCGGCTCGCGGGCGCCGTGGAGCACGCCTCCGAGCACCCCGTCGCCCGGGCGGTGGCCCTGGGGGCCGAGGAGCGCCTCGGACGGCTGCCGGAGGTCGAAGGGTTCCAGAACGTGCCCGGACGGGGCGTACGGGGGCGTGTGGAGGGCCACGACGTGGTCGTGGGGCGGCTCGCCGAGCACACCGCCGCGCTGCCTACCGAGCTAGTCCGCGCCAGAGAAGAGGCCGAGCGGGACGGTCGTACGGCCGTCGTGGTCGGGTGGGACGGGGCGGCACGCGGTGTCGTCGCCGTCGCGGACGCGGTGAAGGAGACCAGCGCCGAGGCGGTGCGCGAGCTGCGGGCGCTGGGACTCACGCCGGTGCTGCTGACCGGGGACAACCGGGCGGTCGCGCAGGCGGTGGGGCGCGCGGTCGGTATCGATCGGGTGATCGCGGAGGTCCTGCCCGAGGAGAAGGTCGAAGCCGTACGACGGCTGCAGCGCGAGGGCCGGTGCGTCGCCATGGTCGGCGACGGCGTCAACGACGCGGCCGCGCTTGCCACCGCCGATCTGGGTCTTGCCATGGGGACGGGGACGGACGCGGCGATCGAGGCGGGCGATCTGACGCTGGTGCGCGGGGATCTGCGGGTGGCGGCGGACGCGATCCGGCTGTCCCGGAAGACGCTGGGCACCATCAAGGGCAACCTGGTGTGGGCCTTCGGGTACAACGTCGCCGCGTTGCCGCTGGCCGCGGCGGGGTTGCTGAACCCGATGATCGCCGGGGCCGCGATGGCGTTCTCGTCGGTGTTCGTGGTGACCAACAGTCTGCGACTGCGGACTTTCCGGTGAAGTCGGAGTAAGAACCCCTCTAGAGTCCGGCGCCCGGCTCACATAAGCTCTTCACAAGGCTCGCGCATCATCCTTACGCTTGGGTCCCGATCGACGTATCGGGCCTCTTGCGCATCTAACGGACATATGCAAGAGACGCAGATCACAGTGATGTGAAGGTAACCATCGAAGGGGTTCGAAGGTCTAAGTTGACGATGTCAGGCAGCGTCTTGGGGGGCGCTTACTGGCATCTGGGGATGTCTTGGGGGACTTCCTCAGAGTTGCGTTGCCGGGGCACGCACTTCGGGAAGCTTTGAGCGGCCCTCCCGAGCGTGCGCTGTCCCGGCAGACCGCACACCACATCAGTACGGCGAGTTCTGCTCGTTCAGCTCAACAGCGATTCAGGCGCTGTCCTCACAGACGCCCGGCCGGATCCCGTGGGGGGAATCCGCACCGGGACATGGGAAGGCGCCCTGGTCGTCGGCCCGTGGGGGGACCGACGCCGGGGCGCCTTCTGCTTTTCGTTTTCTGGAGCACACGCTCAGCTCTGGGCCGACGGCGCGGCCGCCCACTGAAGGGGCGCGGGGAACTGCGCGACCGACCACAACGGCCCGCAGTCGCTCCCCGCTCTTTCAGTGGCAAGCACTTGGGCCCCGTCGTAACAGGGCCTAGGCGAACGGCACCCCCACCGGCAGGTGTCAGCGCTCCTCGACCGGCACGAAGTCGCGCTCCACGACGCCCGTGTAGATCTGGCGCGGGCGGCCGATGCGGGAGCCCGGCTCCTTGATCATCTCGTGCCACTGGGCGATCCAGCCCGGCAGGCGGCCGAGGGCGAACAGGACCGTGAACATCTCGGTCGGGAAGCCCATGGCGCGGTAGATCAGGCCGGTGTAGAAGTCGACGTTCGGGTAGAGGCTGCGCGAGACGAAGTAGTCGTCGGAGAGCGCGTGCTCCTCCAGCTTCAGCGCGATGTCCAGCAGCTCGTCGGACTTGCCGAGGGCCGAGAGGACGTCGTGCGCGGCGGCCTTGATGATCTTGGCGCGCGGGTCGAAGTTCTTGTAGACCCGGTGGCCGAAGCCCATCAGACGGACGCCGTCCTCCTTGTTCTTCACCTTGCGGATGAAGGAGTCGACGTCGCCGCCCGCGTCGCGGATGCCTTCCAGCATCTCCAGCACGGACTGGTTGGCACCGCCGTGCAGCGGGCCCCACAGGGCGTTGATGCCGGCCGAGATCGACGCGAACATGTTGGCCTGGGAGGACCCCACCAGGCGGACCGTCGACGTCGAACAGTTCTGCTCGTGGTCCGCGTGCAGGATCAGGAGCTTGTCCAGCGCGGAGACGACGATCGGGTCGAGCTCGTACTCCTGCGCGGGCACCGAGAAGGTCATGCGCAGGAAGTTCTCGACGTAGCCGAGGTCGTTGCGCGGGTAGACGAACGGGTGGCCGATCGACTTCTTGTACGCGTACGCCGCGATCGTCGGAAGCTTGGCGAGCAGGCGGATCGTCGAGAGGTTGCGCTGCGTCTCGTCGAACGGGTTGTGGCTGTCCTGGTAGAAGGTGGACAGCGCGGAGACGACCGAGGACAGCATGGCCATCGGGTGGGCGTCGCGCGGAAAGCCCTTGTAGAAGTTCTTGACGTCCTCGTGCAGCAGGGTGTGCTGCGTGATGTCGTTCTTGAACGTCGAGAGCTCGTCGACGGTCGGCAGCTCACCGTTGATCAGCAGGTAGGCCACCTCCAGGAAGGTGGAGCGCTCGGCCAGCTGCTCGATCGGGTAGCCGCGGTACCGGAGGATGCCCGCCTCGCCGTCGAGGTAGGTGATGGCGGATTTATAGGCGGCGGTGTTGCCGTAACCGCTGTCCAGCGTCACCAGACCGGTCTGGGCGCGGAGTTTGCCGATGTCGAAGCCCTTGTCGCCGACGGTGCTGTCAATCACCGGGTAGGTGTACTCGCCGTCGCCGTACCGCAGTACTACAGAGTTGTCGCTCACGTCTTCCCTCACCGACGTTGTGCCTCATCTTCGAGGTTGCCCTGACTGTCTCTACCCTCCCCCATTTGGCTCAGGAGAGTGCACTCGGGGTCGACCATTGGGCCTATCGGCGGCACTCAGTGCCGCCAACCTGCCATCCTGCCCCCTGTTTTCCCCATCTGGAAGTGCTCTGTGACCTTCACGACTCGTTTGATCGATCATTTTTTTCGATGCCTCACGAAAGGCCAGGTCAGGAGGCGGGCCCAGTGCGAACCGGAAAGCGGTTTCAGGAGCCCGCCAGCCGGAAGTCGAGCGCGGTGCAGCGCCGCCCGGCCGACACGGTGCGCACCGCCTGGCCGATCGCCTTGCGTGAGCCCACGAGCACGACCAGTTGCTTGGCGCGGGTCACCGCCGTGTACAGCAGGTTCCGCTGGAGCATCATCCATGCTCCGGTGGTGACGGGGATCACCACAGCGGGATATTCACTGCCCTGTGAACGGTGGATGGTCACCGCGTACGCGTGGGCCAGTTCGTCCAGTTCGTCGAATTCGTACGGCACCTCCTCGTCCTCGTCCGTCAGCACCGTCAGGCGCTGGTCGACCGGGTCGAGCGAGGTCACCACGCCCACGGTGCCGTTGAAGACGCCGTTCTTCCCCTTCTCGTAATTGTTGCGAATCTGGGTGACCTTGTCGCCGACGCGGAAGACCCGGCCGCCGAACCGCTTCTCCGGCAGATCGGGCCGCCCGGGCGTGATGGCCTGCTGGAGCAGGCCGTTCAGGGTGCCCGCGCCGGCGGGGCCGCGGTGCATGGGGGCCAGGACCTGGACGTCCCGGCGCGGGTCGAGGCCGAACTTGGCCGGGATGCGGCGGGCCGCCACATCCACCGTGAGCCGCCCGGCCGCCTCCGTGTCGTCCTCGACGAAGAGGAAGAAGTCCTTCATGCCGTCCGTGACGGGGTGTTGCCCGGCGTTGATCCGGTGCGCGTTGGTCACCACGCCGGACTGCTGGGCCTGCCGGAAGACCCGGGTCAGCCGCACGGCCGGGATCGGACTGCCGTCCGCCAGAAGGTCCCTGAGCACCTCCCCCGCGCCGACGCTCGGCAGCTGGTCGACGTCCCCGACGAAGAGCAGATGGGCGCCCGGCGGTACGGCCTTCACCAGCTTGTTGGCGAGCAACAGGTCCAGCATGGACGCCTCGTCGACCACCACCAGGTCGGCCTGGAGCGGGCGGTCCTTGTCGTACGCCGCGTCGCCGCCGGGCTTGAGCTCCAGGAGGCGGTGAACGGTGGAGGCCTCGGCGCCGGTGAGCTCGGCGAGGCGCTTGGCGGCCCGGCCGGTGGGGGCGGCCAGCACGACCCTGGCCTTCTTGGCGCGGGCCAGCTCCACGATCGAGCGCACGGTGAAGGACTTGCCGCAGCCGGGACCCCCGGTGAGGACGGCGACCTTCTCCGTCAGCGCCAGCTTGACGGCGGCCTCCTGCTCGGGGGCGAGGTCCACGCCCGTACGGCCCTTGAGCCAGCCGAGGGCCTTGTCCCAGGCCACGTCGGCGAAGCCCGGCATCCGGTCCTCGTCGGTGCGCAGGAGGCGCAACAGCTGGGCGGAGAGGGAGAGTTCGGCGCGATGGAAGGGGACGAGGTAGACGGCGGTGACGGGATCGCCCGAGCCGCCGTCGGGACCGGGGACCTTCTCCCGTACGACACCGGGGTCGCCGCCGTCCTCCGGGACCTGCGCCAGCTCCGCGAGGCACTCGATGACGAGCCCGGTGTCGACCTGGAGGAGCTTCACCGCGTCCGCGATCAGCCGCTCCTCGGGGAGGTAGCAGTTGCCCTGGTCGGTGGCCTGCGACAGCGCGTACTGCAGGCCCGCCTTCACGCGCTCCGGGCTGTCGTGCGGGATGCCGACGGACTGGGCGATCTTGTCGGCGGTGAGGAAGCCGATGCCCCAGACGTCGGCCGCCAGCCGGTACGGCTGGTTCTTGACGACCGAGATCGAGGCGTCGCCGTACTTCTTGTAGATGCGCACCGCGATCGACGTCGACACCTCGACCGTCTGGAGGAAGAGCATGACCTCCTTGATCGCCTTCTGCTCCTCCCAGGCGTCGGCGATCTTCTTGGTGCGCTTGGGGCCGAGGCCGGGCACCTCGATGAGCCGCTTGGGCTCGTCCTCGATGATCTTCAGGGTGTCCAGGCCGAAGTGCTGGGTGATGCGGTCGGCGAAGACCGGGCCGATGCCCTTGACCAGGCCGGAGCCGAGGTAGCGGCGGATGCCCTGGACGGTCGCGGGCAGGACGGTGGTGTAGTTCTCCACCGTGAACTGCTTGCCGTACTGCGGGTGGGAGCCCCAGCGGCCCTCCATCCGCAGCGACTCGCCGACCTGGGCGCCCAGCAGCGCGCCGACGACCGTGAGGAGGTCGCCGCCGCCTCGGCCCGTGTCGACGCGGGCGACCGTGTAGCCGTTCTCCTCGTTGGCGTACGTGATGCGTTCGAGCACGCCTTCCAGCGTGGCCAGTCGTCGCTCGCCCGTCTGGGAGGCCCCCGCCTGATCGGTCATGATCCGACGGTACCGCCCGGCACCGACAAGCCCCCGGGTCTCTGTCGTCGGCGGGCGTAAGGTGGCCAGGTGTTCGATCGACTTGAGATCGGGGTGCTGCCTCCGGGGCCCCGGTGGGGTGCCCAGCTTCGGTTCTGGGTCAACGGCGAGGACGTGGTGGCGGCCGCGACCGGACCAGAGGGCCGCGGCGGGCCGCTCGTGGCGGACGTGCTGTCCGCCGGCGCTCCCAGCCCCCTGCGGGGGGCTGGCAGGGCCGTCCGTGTGGAGCTGGGCGAACCCGAGTGCACAGGTGGCTGCTGCGGCTTCCTGTCCGTGGTCGTACAGCGCGTCGGGGACACCGTGCAGTGGACGGACTGGCAGGTTCCGCACCGGGAGACCGCTCCGCCCGAGTTTCTCTTCGAAGCCCGCCAGTACGACGCCGAACTGGCGCGCGTGGAGAGGGCTCAGGGCGGGCGCAGCCACCCGTCGGCCGTCACCTCGCCTGCGCCGCCACGTGGTCGATGACCTTCTGGAAGTCCTCCGTCGGCGAGAACTCCACGAACTCGCAGTCCTCCAGGGCGACGGGCACATGGCCGGGCGCCCAGTAGTAGGCCTGTCCCGCCTCGTACGTGTGCTCGCCCTCGGCCGTGTGCATCACCAGCCGCCCTTTGAGCAGATAGCCCCAGTGCGGGCACTGGCACGCGTCGTCGGGCATGCCCTTCAGGGCCGGGCCCATGTCCGTGCCCTGCGGCAGGCGTATGTAACCGACCGACATCCCGCCGCCGATGGGCTTGATGCGCAACTCCACGCCGTCGCCTTCCATCGCGACAGGGACGTCATTCCGAGCCGCCGCCGTCATGGCTCCTCCGCTCCGGCCCGCAAGGGCCCCGAGGAAACGACCCCCCGCACTTCCAGACTGGACCGCCCCGGGCCGCCCCGCGACATCACGATCCGGTCTCGGGATGTGGTTGAGGGCTTGATTAACGGCCGTGTAATCGATTCCAATCCTCCGTACACGTCGATGTAATCGATTCCACGAGCATCGGTCCCCCCTGCACGATCCACGAGGAGGTGGAGCGGCGATGGCGAGCATCAAGGACGTCGCTGCCGAGGCGGGCGTCTCCGTCGCCACGGTCTCACGCGTCCTGAACGACCATCCGTCGGTCAGCGCCGAGGCACGCACGCGCGTGCTGGCCGCCGTCGAGACCCTGGGCTACCGCCCGAACGCCGTCGCCCGCTCCCTGCGCACCGACCAGACCCACACCCTCGGCCTGGTCATCAGCGACGTGCTGAACCCCTACTTCACCGAGCTGGCCCGCTCGGTCGAGGAGGAGGCCCGCGCGCTCGGCTACAGCGTCATCATCGGCAACGCCGACGAGCGGCCCGACCTCCAGGACCACCACGTACGGAATCTGCTGGACCGCCGTATCGACGGCCTGCTGGTCTCCCCCACCGACGGCGGCTCGCCGCTGATGCTGGACGCCGCGCGCGCGGGAACGCCGATGGTCTTCGTGGACCGGTGGATCCCGGGCGTGGAGGTGCCGGTGGTGCGGGCGGACGGTCGGGGCGCCGTACGGGATCTCGTGGCGCATCTGCACGGGCTGGGGCATCGCAGGCTCGCCATCATCGCGGGCCCCGCGGCCACCACGACCGGACGGGAGCGTGTCGAGGCCTTCCGGGAGGCGCTCGGCGCGTACGGCCTCGAACTCCCCGACGCCTACATAGGGCAGGGCGACTTCCAGGCCGACAGTGGGCGCCGGGTCACCGAGGGCTTCCTCGACCTGCCCGAGCCGCCCGAGGTGGTCTTCGCGGCCGACAACCTGATGGCGCTCGGCGCGCTGGACGCCGTACGCGCGCGTGGGCTGCGCGTGCCGGACGACCTCGCGCTGGCCGCGTTCGACGACATCCGGTGGTTCGTGCACACCGATCCGCCGATCACCGCGATCGCCCAGCCCACGGGCGAGCTGGGCCGGGCCGCCGTACGGGCCCTGGTGGACCGTATCGAGGGACGGCCCGGCGAGTCCGTCACCCTCCCCGCACGTCTCGTCGTACGCCGCTCGTGCGGCGAGCCGGTACCGGCTTCCCCGGAGCCGGACCCTGCACAGGCCCCCGCTGTGCAGCCCCCCGTAACGAACAGGAGCCATTCGTGAGCAACCAGGACGAGTTGCTGCGCATCGAGGGCATACGGAAGACCTTCCCGGGCGTGGTCGCGCTGGACGGCGTCGACTTCGATCTGCGCCGGGGCGAGGTGCATGTGCTGCTCGGTGAGAACGGCGCGGGCAAGAGCACCCTCATCAAGATGCTCTCCGGTGCCTACACGCCCGACGCCGGGCGGATCCTGGTCGGCGGCGAGGAGACGCGCATCCAGGGTGCGCAGGACTCCGAGCGCCTCGGGATCGCCACCATCTACCAGGAGTTCAACCTCGTCCCCGATCTGACGGTCGCCGAGAACATCTTCCTGGGGCGCCAGCCGCGCCGCTTCGGGATGATCGACCGGAAGCGGATGGAGGCGGACGCCGAGGTCCTGCTGAAGCGCGTCGGCGTCCAGGTGTCCCCACGCGCGCGTGTCCGTGAACTCGGCATCGCGCGCCTGCAGATGGTGGAGATCGCGAAGGCGCTCAGCCTGAACGCGCGCGTGCTGATCATGGACGAGCCGACGGCCGTGCTCACCTCCGAGGAGGTCGACAAGCTCTTCGCGATCGTGCGCAAGCTGCGCGAGGACGGCGTCGGGATCGTCTTCATCACGCATCACCTGGAGGAGATCGCCGCCCTCGGGGACCGGGTCACGGTCATCCGGGACGGAAAGAGCGTCGGGCAGGTCCCCGCCTCCACGCCCGAGGACGAGCTCGTGCGGCTCATGGTGGGGCGCTCCATCGAGCAGCAGTACCCGCGCGAACGGGCCGATCGCGGTGCCGCGTTGCTGTCCGTCGAGGGCCTGACCCGGGACGGTGTCTTCCACGACGTCAGCTTCGAGGTGCACGCCGGTGAGGTGGTCGGCATCGCGGGGCTGGTCGGCGCCGGGCGTACGGAGGTCGTGCGGGCGGTCTTCGGGGCCGATCCGTACGACAAGGGCAGCGTGAAGGTCGCCGGCAGCTCGGTCGCCAGGTACGACGTCAACGCGGCGATGACCGCGGGCATCGGCCTGATCCCCGAGGACCGCAAGGGCCAGGGCCTAGCGCTGGACGCATCGGTGGAGGAGAACCTCGGGCTGGTGACGCTGCGGTCGGCCACGCGCGCGGGGCTCGTCGATCTGAAGGGACAGCGTGAGGCCGCCGCGCGGATCGCCGGGCAGCTCGGCGTGCGGATGGCGGGCCTCGGGCAGCACGTGCGCACGCTCTCCGGCGGCAACCAGCAGAAGGTCGTCATCGGCAAGTGGCTGCTCGCCGACACCAAGGTCCTGATTCTCGACGAGCCCACACGCGGCATCGATGTCGGCGCCAAGGTCGAGATCTACCAGCTGATCAACGAACTCACCGCTCAGGGCGCCGCCGTGCTCATGATCTCCAGCGATCTGCCGGAGGTCCTCGGCATGAGCGACCGGGTCCTGGTGATGGCCCAGGGCCGGATCGCGGGTGAACTCGCGGCCGACGAGGCGACGCAGGACGCCGTGATGGCACTCGCCGTCAGCACCCCCACCACCGGAACCACGACCGAAACCACGACCGAAGTGGAGGCCACCCGTGGCCACTGACACGCTCAAGAGCTCGACGGGCGCGGGTGGCGCCTCGGGCGGCCTGCGCCGCCTCCTGCTCGACAACGGCGCGCTCACCGCGCTGATCGTCCTCGTCATCGCGATGTCGGCGCTGTCCGGCGACTTCCTGACGGCCGACAACCTCCTCAACGTCGGCGTCCAGGCGGCCGTGACCGCCATCCTCGCCTTCGGCGTCACCTTCGTCATCGTCTCGGCGGGCATCGACCTGTCGGTCGGCTCGGTCGCCGCCCTGTCGGCCACCGTCCTCGCCTGGAGCGCCACTTCGGAGGGCGTGCCGGTCTTCCTCGCCGTACTGCTCGCCATCGCCACCGGCATAGCGTGCGGCCTGGTCAACGGCTTTCTGATCTCGTACGGCAAACTGCCGCCGTTCATCGCGACGCTCGCCATGCTGTCGGTGGGCCGCGGCCTGTCCCTGGTCATCTCGCAGGGCTCCCCCATCGCCTTCCCGGACTCGGTCTCGCAGCTCGGTGACGCGCTCGGCGGGTGGCTGCCGGTGCCGGTGCTGGTGATGGTCGTCATGGGGCTCATCACGGCGTTCGTGCTGGGCCGGACGTACATCGGCCGCTCCATGTACGCCATCGGCGGCAACGAGGAGGCGGCCCGCCTCTCCGGCCTCCGGGTGAAGAGGCAGAAGCTCGCCATCTACGCACTGTCGGGCCTGTTCGCGGCGGCCGCGGGCATCGTGCTCGCCGCCCGCCTGTCCTCCGCGCAGCCGCAGGCCGCGCAGGGCTACGAGCTCGACGCCATCGCGGCGGTCGTCATCGGCGGCGCCTCGCTCGCGGGCGGCACCGGCAAGGCGTCCGGCACGCTGATCGGCGCGCTGATCCTGGCGGTGCTCAGGAACGGCCTCAACCTCCTGTCCGTCTCCGCCTTCTGGCAGCAGGTCGTGATCGGCGTCGTCATCGCGCTGGCGGTGCTGCTGGACACGGTGCGCCGCAAGGCGGGGGCCACTGCGGCGCCGGCGGGTGCCGGTGCGCCGGGCAACCGGGGCAGGCAGGCGGCGACGTACGTCCTCGCGGCCGTGGTCGCGGCGGCGATCGTGGGTGCCACGTCCTTCCTGCACGGCGGCTCGTCGTCGGCGACGACGCAGAAGGTCGGTCTGTCGCTGTCGACCCTCAACAACCCGTTCTTCGTGCAGATCCGGGCCGGCGCGGAGGCGGAGGCGAAGAAGCTGGGCGTCGACCTGACGGTCACCGACGCGCAGAACGACGCCTCCCAGCAGGCCAACCAGCTGCAGAACTTCACGTCCGAGGGCGTCGGTTCGATCATCGTCAACCCGGTCGACTCGGACGCGGCGGGCCCGTCGGTGCGGGCCGCGAACAAGGCCGACATCCCCGTCGTGGGCGTCGACCGGGGCGTGAACGAGGCCGACACGGCGGCTCTGGTCGCCTCCGACAACGTCGAGGGCGGCAAGCTGGGCGCCCAGGCGCTCGCCGAGAAGCTGGGCGGCAAGGGCACCATCGTGATCCTGCAGGGCCAGGCCGGCACGTCCGCCAGCCGGGAGCGCGGCGCGGGCTTCGCCGAGGGCCTCAAGGCCTACCCGGGCATCAAGGTCGTCGCCAAGCAGCCGGCCGACTTCGACCGCACCAAGGGCCTCGACGTCATGACCAACCTCCTGCAGGCCCACCCGGACATCGACGGCGTCTTCGCCGAGAACGACGAGATGGCGCTGGGCGCGATCAAGGCGCTCGGCGCCAAGGCCGGAAAGTCCGTCCAGGTCGTCGGCTTCGACGGCACCCCGGACGGTCTGAAGGCGGTCGAGGCGGGCACGCTGTACGCGTCCGTCGCGCAGCAGCCCAAGGAGCTCGGCAAGATCGCGGTCGACAACGCGGTGCGCGCGGCCGAGGGCAAGAAGACCGAGGAGATGGTGAAGGTGCCGGTGAAGGTGGTCACGAAGGAGAACGTGGCCGGCTTCGGCGGCTGAGATCGGCGAACGGCGGACGGGCGGGCGGTCGTTGCAGGAGCATGGGGCCGCCCGCCGCCCGCCGCCCATCATCACGGGGAACGTCACCACGGGGATCTATCAGGGGAGCAACCTCATGTACGACTACGACCTCCTGGTCGTAGGGTCGGCCAACGCCGACCTGGTGATCGGTGTCGAGCGCCGGCCGGGTGCCGGCGAGACCGTGCTCGGCTCCGATCTGGCCGTCCACCCGGGCGGCAAGGGCGCGAACCAGGCGGTCGCCGCCGCCCGGCTCGGAGCCCGTACGGCCCTGCTGGCCCGGGTCGGCGACGACGCCCACGGCCGGCTGCTGCTCGACTCGCAGCGGGCGGCCGGCGTCGACACGGTGGGCGTCCTGGTGGGCGGCGCGCCGACCGGCGTCGCGCTGATCACGGTGGACCCGTCGGGGGACAACAGCATCGTGGTCTCGCCGGGGGCCAATGGACGGCTCACTCCACAGGACGTACGGGCCGCCGCGAGCCTCTTCCAGGCGTCGCGGGTGGTGTCGGCCCAGCTGGAGATCCCGCTGGAGACGGTCGTGGAGGTCGTCCGCAGCCTGGCGGGCGGCAGCCGCTTCGTCCTGAACCCCTCCCCGCCCCGCCCGCTGCCGGGCGAGGTGCTGGCGGCCTGCGACCCGCTGATCGTGAACGAGCACGAGGCCAGGGTGATCCTCGGCGAGTCCGCGGTGGGCGACAGCCCCGAGGACTGGGCGCGGGTCCTGCTGGCCAAGGGCCCGCGCTCGGTGGTCGTGACCCTGGGTGCTCAGGGGGCGCTGGTGGCCTCGGCGGAGGGCATGGCCCGGGTTTCGTCCGTGAAGGTGGCGGCGGTCGACACCACGGGTGCGGGCGACGCGTTCACCGCCGCACTGGCCTGGAAGCTCGGCACCGGCTCATCCCTGGCCGACGCGGCGGCGTACGCGGCCCGGGTCGGGGCGGCGGCCGTCACGAAGGAGGGCGCGCAGGAGTCCTTCCCGACGGCGGCGGAGGTCGAGGAGCTGTGAAGAAGGCGGGAATCCTGAACCGTCATCTCTCCGGCGCGCTCGCCGAGCTGGGCCACGGTGACGGGGTGCTGGTGTGCGACGCGGGCATGCCGATACCCGACGGGCCGCGGGTGGTGGACCTGGCGTTCCGGGCCGGGGTGCCGTCGTTCGCCGAGGTGCTGGACGGACTGCTGGCGGAGCTGGTGGTGGAGGGCGCGACGGCGGCGCGGGAGGTGCGCGCGGCCAATCCGGCGGCGGCCGCGCTGCTGGACGACCGCTTCCCCGAGCTGGGCCTCGTCTCCCACGACGAGCTGAAGGCCCGGTCGGCAGGCGCGCGTCTGGTCGTACGGACCGGGGAGGCACGGCCGTACGCGAATGTGCTGCTGCGCTGCGGAGTGTTCTTCTGACCGCAAGGTCTGACCGCAAGATCTGACGGCATGTTCTGACCGCATGTTTCGAGGGGCCCGGTCCGTCGACCGGGCCCCTCGCGTTTCCCCTCCCATCAGAACCCCCGCGATCCCCCCAGATCCCCCTCCAAGAGTCCTGATGCCAAGTACGACCCACCGGGTGCGGGAAGGGTTGCACGGTCTCCGCGGATTTTTTTCGGCTCTTCGCGGCGGGCGTTCGGCGTGCCGGGGAATCGGGGCGGACGTAGCGTTTCAGACATGTCAGAGGTAGACGAGAACCCCCTCACGTCCCTCCAGGACGATGTGCTGGACGAGCTCGGCGATGACCGGATCGGTGACATCGCGGGGCTGCTGGGCACGGACGAGGCAGGTGCCCGGCAGATGGTCGGTACGACGGTGGCGGCGCTGTCCGGCGAGGCGGAGGCCGTCGCCACTCCGCACGACGCCCCGCTCACGGGCGTGGCCACGCTGGGCGGCTTCGCGACGGGCGGCCTCATGGCCGGGCTGCTGGCCGAGGAGGCCAGGCCGGTCGCGGACGCGGTGGCCCGCAAGACGGGGCTGCCGCCGGGTGCCGTGTCCCGGGTGGTGGAGATGGTGATCCCGGTGGTGCTGGCGGTGCTCACGAAACGGGCGGCCCGGAAATAGCGGTCCGTCGCGCCCGGTGCGGTGGCGGGAGCTGTGCGAGAGGTCGATGATTGAGGGAAGAACAAGAAGGTGAATGATCACGAGCGATCGTGAGCCGCGCAAGGCACATCCCTCAGAACGGCAGACGCCCGCCGGGTCGCGGGTGTCCGCCACGGATGCGCTGCGGTCCGCGATCGAGCAGCTCAGTGAGCTGCTGGGGAGGGCTCCGGAGTCGGTTTCCTCACTGAGGCCGACGGATCAGGGCTGGGAAGCCGAGGTCGAAGTCGTGGAGCTGGAACGCATTCCCGAGACGACCAGCGTGATGGCCAGCTACCAGGTGGTTCTGGACCCGGAGGGGAAGCTGCTGGCGTACGAGCGCGGGCGTCGTTACACGCGCGCGCAGGTGGACAGGAGGGACGGCCGGTAGGCCGGCTCACCTTTCGCCGGGCCGGGATGTCGGGCCGGAAGGGAAGTCACCGTGACTGTGGTGCCACAGGGCAACGGTGGTGTTGGTGGTGTCCCCGCGCCCGCGGGCGGTTCGGGGAATCTTTACGACGTGCTGGAGCTCGTCCTCGACCGGGGCCTGGTCATCGACGCGTTCGCGCGGGTGTCCCTGGTGGGCATCGAGCTGGTGAAGATCGACGCGCGGGTGGTCGTGGCCAGCGTGGACACGTATCTGCGCTTCGCCGAGGCGGCCAACCGGCTGGATCTGGAGTCGGGCCGCAAGGCGCCCGCACAGCTGTCCGACATCGTCGAGGGATCCGTCGAGAGCGGCGCCAAGGGCAAGAGCAAAGGGGCGCTGACCGGCGCGGTCGAGGCGGTCACCGAGTCGTTCAAGGGACGCCGCGGCGAGGAGGACGACGAGCGTGAGCGCACGCGCGAGAAACGGCGCGAGCGCACAGAACACGGCTCGGAACGCCGCTCCGCACGGGACCGGGAGGAGTGAGCGAGCCGATGTCCGTGTATGTGTACGCGATCACCAAGGACTCGCATCCACTGGACTTGGGCGGCACCAAGGGCGTGGGCGAGCCGCCGGGCGAGGTGCGCGTGGTGCGCGGCGACTCCCTGTGCGCCGTCGTCAGCGAGGCCCCCGACGATCTCTCGGTGGCCCGCCGGGACCTGGAGGCCCACCACCAGGTCCAGGAGCGGTTGTGGGCCGAGGGCCCCACGCTGCCGATCGGCTTCGGGTTCGTCGCCGCCGACGAGGACGCCGTGCGCGCTGTCCTGGCGGAGCGGGCCCAGCTGTTCGCGCAGCGCCTGGACGAGCTGGCCGGGCGGGCCGAGTTCAACGTCAAGGGAGTCCTCGACGAGGAGGCGGCGGTGCGGGCCGTCCTGGAGCAGAACACGCAGGCCCGTGAGCTGAACGAGCGGACCCGTGAGGGCGTCGGGACGTACGAGGACCGGCTGGCGCTGGGGCAGCTGATCTCCCAGGAGGTGCAGGGCCGCCAGGAGGCGCTGGCCGCGGAGGTCCTCACCGCGCTGCGGCCGCTCGCCGTGGCCGAGAAGGTCGCGCCGCCGTCGCACCAGTACTTCGTGAGCGCCTCGTTCCTCGTGGACGAGGACCGGTCCGAGGAGTTCGGCCGGACCGGGCAGGAGCTGGCCGAAGGCTACGGCGAGGGCGTGGAGTTGCGGCTGCGGGGGCCCCTGCCGCCGTACAGCTTCGCCTGAACGGGGCCGGGACGGGCCGGGGCCGCCCGGCGAGCGTGAGGAGGTGCTGTGGGACTTGTCACCGGGATTCTGACGCTGCCGTTCGCTCCCGTCCGGGGCATCGGCTGGGTGCTCGACAAGGTCGTCCGGACCGCCGAGGAGGAGTTCTACGATCCCGCTCCCGTGCAGGAGGCGCTCGTGAACCTGGAGCGGGCGCGGGACGAGGGCCGCGTCGACGACGAGGAGTTCGCGCGGCAGGAGGAGTCGCTGCTGCACCGACTTGAGGAGATCAGGGCCTACCAGCTGCGCCGGGGCGGACAGCGTGGGCTGTGAGGCGTGAGGGAGGAAGAAGACAGGTCATGAACAACGCCAAGATCGGCGCGGCCCTGCTGGGCGGCTATGTACTGGGCCGGACGAAGAAGGCGAAGGCCGCCATCGGCCTCGGCGCGCTGCTGGCCGGATCACGGATCAAGCCCGGGCAGGTCGGCAAGACCCTCCAGCAGTCCCCGTTCGTGCACACCCTCACCGACCAGGTGCGTACCGAACTGGCGGACGCGGGGAAGGCCGCGGCGACCTCCGTCCTGACGGCGAAGGCCGACAGCCTGGCCGACGCCCTGCACGAACGCACCGCCGGACTGCGCGAGAAGGCGCACGGACGGCCCGAGCGGGACACGGGGCGGAGCGAGGAGTCGGAGGACGAGCCCGAAGAGGAGGAGGTGACGGACGAGGACGTGACGGACGAGGAGCAGCCGGACAAGGGTGAGAAGGACAAGGCTGAGACGGACGAGGACGAGGAGCCCCGGGAGGAAGCGCCCCGGAGGGCTGGGCGTGCCCGGGCGCGGGGCGGCAGGTCCGGGCCGGACGAGGAGCAGCCCCGCAAGAGGAAGACCTCCACCTCACAGAGCCGGTCGCGCGGCACCGGCGCCACGCGGTCGAGGAGGCAGGACGATGGCTGAGCGCAAAGCGGCGGGACACGGCTCGGGCGGCGCCGGGACGCTGGCGAAGGCCGGTGAGCGGGTGCCGGGCGCGGACCGGCTGAAGGAGGAGCTGGAGAGCTATGTCCAGGCCCGGCTCCAGCTGATGCTGGAGGGCATGGGCCACCGGATGGGCGAGGGCGCGCGCCGGCTGGCCGAGACCCGCCTCGGTCCGCGCGGGCTGGCCACCGCCGTGGCCCGGCGCGGCAAGAGGCTCGGTCAGCACCTGCCGTCCGGGGCGGAGGCGCTGACCTCGACGGCCTCGCACGCGAAGGAGACCGCCTCGCACACCAAGGACCGGGTGCTGAGCGCCAAGGACACGGTCCTGGACAAGGCCAGGGACGTCGCCGCGAAACGGCCGGGGCAGGGCCACGACGAAGGCCGCGACGAGAGCCACGCCAAGAGCTCCGACCTGCGCCCGGACAGCCTGGGCAAGGGGCTGACCATCATCGAGGACATCGACGTCGGCGTGCCCGTGCGCGAGGCGTACGACCAGTGGACGCAGTTCCAGGACTTCGACCGGTTCGCCAAGGGCGTGGTCGGCATCGAGCAGGAGGACGACACCACCACCAAGTGGCATGTGAAGATCGCCAAGGCGAAGCGGCGCTGGCGGGGCATCATCACCGAGCAGGTGCCCGACGAGCGGATCGCCTGGACGTCCGAGGGCGACCACGCCACCACCAGGGGCGTCGTGACCTTCCATCCGCTCGCGGAGAACCTCACCAAAGTGCTGCTCGTCCTGCGGTACTTCCCGAAGGGGCCGGTCGAGCGGGTCGGCAGCCTGGTGCGGGCCCAGGGCCGCCGCGCCCGGCTCGACCTGAAGAACTTCCGCACCTTCGTGATGATGCGCGGCGAGGCCACCGGGGGCTGGCGCGGGGAGATCCGCGAGGGCGAGGTGGTCCGCACACCGGAGGAGGCCGAGAAGGCGGAGAAGGCCGAGAAGGCCCGGGCCGAGCACGAAGAGGAGGAGGACGAGGGGCGGCAGGAGCGGTACGACGAGGACGAGGGGCCCGAGGAGCAGTACGACGACGAGGACGAGGAGCCCGAGGAGCGGTACGAGGACGAAGGGCCCGAGGAGCGCTACGACGAGGAGGAGGACGACGACGAGGACGACTGGGCGGGCGAGGACGAGGACCGAGGGCCTGACGACCGCTACGACGACACCGAGGAGGAACCGAGGTCGAGTTCGCCGTGACCGAGCCCGTCCCCACCGGCTCCACGCCGTCACGGTCGCTGTATCCGTACGGCGAGCAGTCCGGCGCGAACCTCGCCGACATCCTTGAACGCGTGCTCGACAAGGGCATCGTCATCGTCGGCGACATCAAGATCAATCTGCTCGACATCGAACTGCTCACCATCAAACTCCGTCTCCTGGTGGCCTCGGTCGACAAGGCGAAGGAGATCGGCATCGACTGGTGGGAGCACGACCCCGCCCTGTCCTCGCGCGCCGATCACCGCCACTCCCTGGAGGAGCAGAACGAACGGCTGCGCGCCGAGGTGAGGGAGCTGCGCCGGCGGGTCGAGCAGGCCGAGAAGGTCGAGCGGGGCGAACGGACGGCGTCCGCGGGCGAGCTGCCCGCACGCGGCTCGGGCACGCGCCGCCGGTCGCCCGAGACGGAGCGCGAGCCCGGCGCGGAGCCGCGGCGTCCCCGGCGCAAGAGGGACGACGCCGAGGACCGGGGCCGAGAGCCATGAACGCGCGGCGGTTGAGCTACGCGTACGCAGTCGTCAGGTCGTCCGACGCGGTGACACAGGCGGCGCGGGAGGCACTGGCCGACATCCGCGGTGTGGCGGGAGCACCCGTCACCCTCGTCCGCTCGGGCCCGGTGGCCGCCGCGGTCAGCGCGGTGCCCGGGGAGGAGTTCTCGGAGGCCGCCCTGAGAGCGCGGCTGGAGGACCTCGCCTGGCTGGAGTCGACGGCCCGGGCCCATCACCTCGTCATCGAGACGCTGGCCGCCCGCACCACCGTCCTGCCCCTGCGGCTGGCCACCGTGTACCTCGACGAGAGCCGGGTGGAGCGGATGCTGGGCGAGCGGCAGGAGGCCTTCGCCGCGCTGCTGGACCGGTTCGACGACCACGTGGAGTGGGGCGTGAAGGTCTACGCCGAGCTCCCGACCGTATCCGAGCCCTCACCCGCACCCGCACCCACGCCCTCACCCGCAGCGCACGCCGCCTCCCCCGCCGAACCGGACCCCGGACGCGCGTATCTGCGCCGCCGCAGGCAGCACCACCAGGCCCGCGAGGACACCCGGCGGGCCGCGGAGGAGGCCGTGCGGCGCACGGAGGAACGGGCGCGCGGACTGGCGGTGGAGCGCGCCCGGCACCGCCCCCAGCAGGGCACCCTGGCCCGCGTCCCCGGCGAGAACGTCGCCAACGACGCCTACCTCGTACCGCGCGCCCTGGCCGAGGAGTTCCGCGCCCGCATGCTGCACGCCGCGGACGACCTGCCCGGCGTACGGGTGGAGGTCACCGGCCCCTGGGCGCCGTACTCCTTCACCGCACCCCCGGAAGGGGCGCGACCACGGTGACCGCATACGACGCGTACGGCGCGTACGACGACGACCGCCCCCTCAGCGGGACCCAGGTCGCGCTGGTCGACCTGCTCGACCGGCTGCTGAGCGGCGGCGTGGTGCTCACCGGCGATCTCGTCCTGTCGGTCGCCGACATCGACCTGGTGCGGATCTCGCTGCGCGCGGTGGTGGTCGCCATCCGCGAGCAGATGGAGGAGCAGTGGGCACCCATCCTGCCGGAGCGAACGCCCACGGGGCCGGACCGAACGCCCACGGGGCCGGACCGGACACCCACAGGACCGCACCAAACACCCACGGGATACGGCGGCTACGGTGACGACCCCGGCTGACCGCCCACCCCCCGACCGGCTGCGGGAGGTCGCCCAGGCCGCACACCGCGCGTTCTCCCTGCTGCCCGCCCGGCCCGACGACATGGCCCCGCCGGCCCCCGGGCGGGCCGCCGCACGCCGGCTGCGCACCGACCCCGACACCGTGGAGCGGGATCTGGTCCGGCTGGTCCTCACCGTCGTCGAGCTGCTGCGCCAGCTGATGGAACGGCAGGCCCTGCACCGTGTCGACCAGGGCGATCTGACCGAGGAGCAGGAGGAACGGCTCGGGCTGACCCTGATGATCCTGCACGACCGCATGGCCGAGCTGTGCGACCGCTACGGGCTCACCCTGGAGGACCTCAACCTGGACCTGGGGCCGCTGGGGACGCTGCTGCCGCCGTGATGCCGGGCGGACGTCGTCCGTGACCGCCGTCAGACGAGGGGCGCGTCGGTGGCCGAACCGGATGTGGCCTCGTACGGCCGGTGGCCGGTGGTGAGACGGCCGCTCGTGGTGGCGGCGCTGCCCGGTGGCCGGGGCGTGCCGCGGCCCAGCCAGGACAGGAGGAGGCCGAGCGTGCCGGCGAGGGCCGGCCAGTAGAGGTAGCGGAAGTCCGTCGTCGGCATGATCGGCAGGTAACCGAGCACGTAGGCCACCGAACTGACCCCCAGTGCGCGCACGGGCAGGGAAAAGCTCCCCCGGCCGGGCCGCACGGCGAGAAGGAGCCCGACGGTGAGCCAGAACCACCCTGCGAAGAGGAACGGCAGATCGTGGACCGCGCCCTTGACGTATGTGCCGAGGGCGGCCTCCAGTCGGGGGTGCGAGGTCCGGAGGCCGAGGGTGTTGGTGATGATCCCGCTCTGGTACTGGTAGCTGCCCTTGAACAACAGCCCCGAGAACAGCTGCAGTCGGTACTGCGCGTAGCCGGACAGGTGGTCCGGCATCTCACGGGCCCACAGGGAGGTGAGCTGGTCCGCGTAGGCGTTCAGGTCGTTGGCGCCGCGGTCCCAGCAGGTGAAGTACGAGTTCGACAGGGACCCGGTGCGCCGGCACTCCCGCGCCGCGGTGGCGAGGCGGTCGCGAAGCTCCGGTGACACGGGCGCCGACCGCAGTTCACGCTCGCTCACGACGTGGAGGAGGTCGTCCAGCACGATCTGCGCGTGTTGGCTCGTCGGTACCGGTCGCGCCAGGGAGGAGATGGCGACGCCGGGGACGAGGAGGGCGACGACGAGGGCGGCCGTGGAGACGAGCCAGATCCGGCGTCCGGGCCTGGGCCACAGCGCGAGGACGAGCATCACGAAGACCGGGACCGCCGCGAAGACCGCGTTCTTGCGGACCAGGATGGCGTAGCCGAGGAAGAGCAGACCGAGCCCCAGGAGGGCCCACCGCAGGGCGGAGCGGCCGGTTCCCAGGCGTCGGCCGATCAGCGCGAGCGCGGTGGTGGCGAGGAGGGCGAACGCCATGTGGACGTCCTTCCACACCACTCCCACGAACGTCAGGACGTGCGGGGCCAGTCCCAGACCGAGGACGGCGAGGGACCCGGCGCGGCTGGCGGTCCGTTCCCAGACGCACCAGGCGATCACCCAGAGCGCCGCCCACAGCACGGCGGCCTGCAGGACGGCCATCGTCGCGGGGGTGCCGGTCGCGGCGAGGAGGGCACGCCATACGAGGCTCATGACGGGCGGGTGCCAGTCGGTCAGCGGTTCCTCGCCCCTGGCCTGCTTGAGCTGGGTGACCGAGTCGGCGCTCAGGTACCCGGGGGAGAAGACGACGGTGGTGGCCAGGCAGCAGGCGGCGGCCATGGCGGCCAGTCCCCAGATCCAGCCCGACTCTCCCCGAAACCACCGGAAATCTCTCATATGCCGGGATGCTAACAGCGTGGCACGGCGAGCCGGCGCCCCTCGCCGGGTCAGGACGGGACGAAGACGTAGCGCCGGTAGGTGAAGAAGCGGAAGAGCGTGGCGACGGCCCAGCCGGAGATGCGGGCCGCGTTGTCACTGAGGGCCGAGTCGAGTCCGAACAGATGCCGCGACAGGAAGACACTGCCCGCCGTGATGGCCATGCCGATGACATTGACGAAGGCGAACAGGGCCAGCTCCCGGACCGCCTCCTTGCGATGCCGACGGCGGTAGACCCAGTAGCGGTTTCCCACCCAGCTGAAGCCCATGGCGAAACCCGTGGCGACGACGGACGCCTGGACGGGCGTCGAGTGCATCGGCCCGACGCCCGCACCGGGGAGGCCGAAGACCAGCAGGGTGTAGCCGCCGTTGTCCAGCACGAAGGCGAGTGCGCCGACGACTCCGAACCTGGCGGCCTCGCGCCAGACACCCCTGACGGCCTCCCGCATACGCAGCGTCAGATGCGCGATGAGGAACGACACGACGCAGAGAGTACCGGTCCGGCACGCCTTCACCGCATATGAGATGTGTGTCGCATCATGTAGTCATATGTTCCGCTTGGGACGAGTTCACCGGCTGAGGAGAGGCTGTGGAACCGACGATCGCCTGCGTCGT
Source organism: Streptomyces curacoi (assembly GCF_001513975.1). Taxonomy (GTDB): domain Bacteria; phylum Actinomycetota; class Actinomycetes; order Streptomycetales; family Streptomycetaceae; genus Streptomyces; species Streptomyces curacoi. The sequence goes on along the minus strand of NZ_KQ947994.1, from coordinate 137,651 downwards.
GCCGTGTCACAACGAGGAAGCAGCGGTCGGCAAGGTGGTGCGCGATCTGAGGTCGGCGCTCCCGGAGGCCGACATCTACGTCTACGACAACGCGTCGACCGACCGCACGGTGGAGGTCGCCCGCGAGGCGGGCGCCATCATCCGGCAGGAGCCCCACAAGGGAAAGGGCAACGTGATCCGGCGCGCCTTCGCCGATGTCGACGCCGATGCCCTGCTCATCATCGACGGTGACGACACCTACGACGCGTCCCGGGCGCGGGACATGGTGGACCTGCTGTTCGAGGGCCCCTACGACCAGGTCGTCGGCGCCCGCCACGAAACGGCCGACGGCGCCTACCGGGCCGGGCACGCCGTCGGCAACAAGGTGCTCAGCGGGGCCGTACGGTGCCTCTTCGGCAAGGAGGTGACCGACATGCTGAGCGGTTACCGCGTGTTCTCCCGGCGCTTCGTCAAATCCTTCCCGGCACTCTCCCGTCAGTTCGAGACCGAGACCGAGATGACGGTCCACGCGCTCAACCTGCGGCTCCCCACCGCGGAGATCCCGGTCGCCTACCGAACCCGGCCGGCCGGAAGCCAGAGCAAACTGCGCACCTACCGCGACGGCTGGCGCATCCTCGGAGTCATCCTCGATCTCGCGCGCCGCGAACGCCCTTCACTCGTGCACACCGTGGTGGCGGGCCTGCTCGCCGTCATCGCTCTCGTGCTCGGGGTCCCCGTCATCGTCGAGTTCGTCCGGACGGGCACCGTCCCGCGCTTCCCCACGGCGATCCTCGCGGCGGCGATCATGACCATCGCGGCCCTGGTGCTCCTCGTGGGCTATCTCCTCGAATCACTCATGCACATGCGCCAGGAACAGTCCCGGCTCGTCCACCTCACCTACCCGCCGCCGCTGCGCTCCCCGCGCCGCGCCGTCTCCGGGACCGCCGACTCCCTGACGACTCCCTGAGCGGGGTCCCGGCTCCGGCTCGTTCCGCAGAAAGAACCCGACAGAAAGAACCCGACCCGGGACCCGTCACCGCCTGGGTGGCCGTCAGGCCGCGTGCTCCACGAACCGCCGCGCGGTCTCGGCCAGCACCTCCCGACCGTCCCGAGCCCACAACTGCGCGTTGAACAGCTCGACTTCGATGGCCCCGGTGTATCCGGCCGCCTCCACGTAGCCCTTCCACTCCCGCATGTCGATCGCCCCGTCCCCGATCTGCCCGCGCCCCGTGAGCACGCCCTCCGGCAACGGCGTCGTCCAGTCGGCGAGCTGGAAGGTGTGGATACGGCCGCCCGCACCCGCCCGGGCGATCTGCTCCGGCGCGGTGTCGTCCCACCAGATGTGGTACGTGTCCACCGTGACGCCGACCTGCTGGGCCGGGAAGCGCTCCGCGAGGTCCAGGGCCTGGCCGAGGGTCGACACCACACAGCGGTCGGAGGCGTACATCGGGTGCAGCGGCTCGATGGCCAGCTTCACTCCGCGCTCCTCGGCGTAGGGGCCCAGCTCGCCCAGCGCGTCGGCGATCCGCTCCCGCGCCCCGTGCAGGTCCTTCGAGCCGGCCGGCAGCCCGCCCGACACCAGCACCAGCACGTCCGTGCCCAGCGTCGCCGCCTCGTCGACCGCCCGGCGGTTGTCGTCCAGCGCCTGCGCCCGCTCCTTCGGGTCGATCGCGGTGAAGAAGCCGCCGCGGCACAGGGTGGTCACGGTCAGGCCGGCGTCGCGGACCAGCTTGGCCGTCGCCTCCAGGCCGTGGGACTGGACGGGCTCGCGCCACAGGCCGACGTTGGTGATGCCCAACTGGCCGCAGGCGTCCGCCAGTTCCGGCAGCGACAGCTGCTTGACCGTCATCTGGTTGATGGAGAAGCGTTCGAGTCCGGTGCTCACTGGGCCACTCCGTACAGGGCGAGCAGGTTCTTCATCCGCTCCTCGGCCAGCTTCGGGTCCGGGAACAGGCCGAGCCCGTCGGCGAGTTCGTAGGCGCGGGCGAAGTGGGGCAGGGAGCGGGCCGACTGCAGGCCGCCGACCATGGTGAAGTGCGACTGGTGGCCGGCCAGCCAGGCCAGGAAGACCACGCCCGTCTTGTAGAAGCGGGTCGGCGCCTGGAAGAGGTGGCGGGACAGCTCGACCGTGGGATCGAGCAGGTCACGGAAGCCGGGCACGTTCCCCGTGTCCAGCACCCGCACCGCCTCCGCCGCCAGCGGGCCCAGCGGGTCGAAGATGCCGAGCAGGGCGTGGCTGAAGCCCTGCTCGTCGCCCGCGATCAGCTCGGGGTAGTTGAAGTCGTCACCCGTGTAGCAGCGCACGCCCTGCGGCAGGCGGCGGCGCAGGTCGATCTCGCGCTGGGCGTCCAGCAGCGACACCTTGATGCCGTCGACCTTGTCCGGGTGGGCCGCGATCACCTCCAGGAAGGTGTCCGTGGCCGCGTCCAGGTCGCTCGACCCCCAGTAGCCCTCCAGCGCCGGGTCGAACATGGGGCCCAGCCAGTGCAGGATCACCGGCTCGGCGGCCTGGCGCAGGAGGTGGCCGTAGACCTCCAGGTAGTCCTCGGGGCCCTTGGCCGCGGCGGCCAGGGCGCGCGAGGCCATCAGGATCGCCTGCGCCCCGCTCTCCTCGACGACGGCGAGCTGCTCCTCGTAGGCCGCGCGGACCTCGGCGAGCAAACCGGCGGTGATCTGGTCGGTGCCCACACCGCAGGCGATACGGCCGCCGACCGATTCGGCCTCGGCGGCGGACCGGCGGATCAGCTCCGCCGCGCCCGCCCAGTCCAGGCCCATCCCGCGCTGGGCGGTGTCCATGGCCTCCGCGACGCCGAGCCCGTGGGACCACAGGTGACGGCGGAAGGCGAGGGTGGCGTCCCAGTCGACGGCGGCGGGCGAGTCGGGCGACACATCGGCGTACGGGTCGGCGACGACATGCGCCGCCGAGAAGACCGTACGGGAGGTCAGGGGCGCGCCCGGGGTGAGGGCGAGGGGCTCCTGGCGAGGCTCGTACGCCCGCAGGCCGCCCTTGAAGTCGGGCAGTCGGATCGTCACAGGGAGATCTCCGGAACGTCGAGACGGCGGCCCTCCGCCGAGGACTTCAGGCCCAGCTCGGCGAGCTGGACACCGCGGGCGCCGGCGAGGAGGTCCCAGTGGTAGGGGGCGTCGGCGTAGACGTGCTTGAGGAACAGCTCCCACTGGGCCTTGAAGCCGTTGTCGAACTCGTCGTTGTCCGGGACCTCCTGCCACTGGTCGCGGAAGGAGTAGGTGGCCGGGATGTCCGGGTTCCAGACCGGCTTGGGGGTGAGGGAGCGGTGCTGGACGCGGCAGTTGCGCAGACCGGCGACGGCGGAGCCCTCCGTGCCGTCGACCTGGAACTCGACCAGCTCGTCCCGGTTGACGCGCACGGCCCACGACGAGTTGATCTGGGCGATGGCGCCGCCGTCGAGCTCGAAGATGCCGTAGGCGGCGTCGTCGGCGGTGGCGTCGTAGGGCTTGCCGTTCTCGTCCCAGCGCTGCGGGATGTGGGTGGTGGCGATGGCCTGGACGGACTTCACGCGGCCGAACAGCTCGTGCAGCACGTACTCCCAGTGCGGGAACATGTCGACAACGATGCCACCGCCGTCCTCGGCCCGGTAGTTCCAGGACGGGCGCTGCGCGGCCTGCCAGTCGCCCTCGAAGACCCAGTAGCCGAACTCGCCGCGGATCGACAGGATGCGGCCGAAGAAGCCGCCGTCGATGAGCCGCTTCAGCTTGAGCAGCCCGGGGAGGAAGAGCTTGTCCTGGACGACGCCGTGCTTGATGCCGGCCTCGTTCGCCAGGCGGGCGAGCTCCAGTGCGCCCTCCAGGCCCGTGGCCGTCGGCTTCTCGGTGTAGATGTGCTTGCCCGCGGCGATCGCCTTCTTGATCGCCTCCTCGCGGGCGGAGGTGACCTGGGCGTCGAAGTAGATGTCCACGGTCGGGTCGGCGAGGACCGCGTCGACGTCGGTCGAGATGTTCTCCGGGGCCAGGCCGTGCTGCTCGGCGAGCGCCTTCAGGGCGTGCTCGCGGCGGCCGACCAGGACCGGCTCCGGCCACAGCACGGTGCCGTCGCCGAGGTCGAGGCCGCCCTGCTCACGGAGGGCCAGGATGGAGCGGACCAGGTGCTGGCGATAGCCCATGCGCCCGGTGACACCGTTCATGGCGATACGCACCGTCTTGCGTGTCACGTCGTTCCTTTCGTACGCGGGGTCTGCGCCGCGTACGCCCTGTCTTTCACTGGTGAGCGTCACAGCAAGCGCTTTCTATGAGATAAGAAGCTAGCCTCTGAGCAGCGGTCCGGACAAGACCGTGACGAGGTTGAGTTGTTCGAGGGGACGAACAACGGGGGTTTCTGGCCGTAAGGTCTGCTCGACACATTCGGAACCAACAGCCGCGGGCGGCCTGTCTACGAGCACGTATGCGGTGGTACGACGAGATGCGCGACCGGAGGACGACGACATGACGGTGACCCTGGCGGACGTGGCGGCCCGCGCCCAGGTCTCCCCCGCGACGGTGTCGCGCGTACTGAACGGGAACTACCCCGTGGCCGCCTCCACCCGGGAGCGGGTGCTGCGGGCGGTGGACGAGCTGGACTACGTGCTGAACGGCCCCGCGAGCTCGCTGGCCGCGGCCACGTCCGACCTGGTCGGCATCCTGGTCAACGACATCGCCGACCCCTTCTTCGGGATCATGGCGAGCGCGATCCAGTCCGAGATCGGGGGCCCGGGCGGCCGGGCGGGCGGTGAGCGCCTGGCGGTGGTGTGCAACACGGGCGGCTCCCCGGAGCGTGAGCTGACCTACCTGACCCTGCTCCAGCGGCAGCGGGCCGCCGCGGTCGTGCTGACCGGCGGCGCCGTCGAGGACGAGCCGCACGCGGCGGCCGTGGCGTCGAAGCTGCGCAAGCTGGCGGACGCCGGGACCCGGGTGGTCCTGTGCGGCCGTCCCCCCGCGTCGGACACCGGCGCGATCGCGCTGACCTTCGACAACCGCGGGGGCGGGCGTGAGCTGACCGAGCACCTGATCGGCCTGGGGCACCGGCGGCTCGGTTACATCGCGGGCCCGGAGGAGCGGACCACGACCCGGCACCGGCTGGAGGGCCACCGGGCCGCGCTGGAGGCGCACGGCATCGAGGAGGACGAGCGCTGGACCGTCCACGGCCGCTACGACCGGCAGTCCGGTTACGAGGCGACCCTGGAGCTGCTGCGGCGCGATCCGTCCCTGACCGCCGTGGTCGCCGCGAACGACTCCGTGGCGCTCGGGGCGTGCGCGGCGCTGCGGGATTCCGGGCTGCGGATCCCGGACGACGTCTCGGTGGCCGGGTTCGACGATCTGCCGTTCAGCATCGATGCGGTGCCCTCTCTCACGACGGTGAGGCTGCCGCTGGCGGAGGCGGGAGCGCGGGCCGGACGGATCGCGATGGGCCGGGAGGAGCCGCCGCCCGGGGGGATCGCGACGATCCGGGGGGAGCTGATGGTCCGGGGGTCCTCCGGGGGGCCTCGGGCGTCCTGAGACCCGAGGCGAGTACAAAACCGTGCTCGCCGTAAAGGAACCCGTACGCCGATGCCGCGCAGCTCGGCAACGTTGCGCTCGAACCGGCGGTGCTGCGGACCTCTCCTGGCACACGCGGGCAGGTTAGACCGGTGGAGGGCGAAGCCGGCCATGCCCCGCAGGCTGCGCGCGCCGGTGTCGGCGCCGGCCCCGCGTGGGCGCGGGACGGGCGCGGGACGGGCGCGGGACGGGCGCGGGACGGGCGCGGGACGGGCGCGGGACGGGCGCGGGACGGGCGCGGGACGGGCGCGGGACGGGCGCGGGACGGGCGCGGGACGGCGACAGGGCCGACAGGGCCCACAGGGCCCCGGCCCGGAGAACCTAGGCGTCCCGCGTGTTCCCCGCAGCCGCGCGAGCGGCCTGCTCCACGCGCTCCCGGTGCTGCTCCCACCAGCCCGCGTCACCCGGCGCCATATTGGCGTCCTTGGTACGCAAACCCGCGGCCCCGTCGACGAGTTCGCGCACGATGTCCGCGTGGCCGGCGTGCCGATGCGTCTCGCCGATCAGATGGGCGAGGACACGGTGGAGGGTGATGTCGACCGGCGGGTCCCCGGGGATCCGGCCGACCGCGTCGAGGGGCAGGGCCGCGATCGTCGCGTCGGCGTGGGCGCAGACCCGGCGGTAGTCGTCGACGATCCGCTCGCGTGTCTCGTCGGCGGTCGCCCACAGGTCGGCGTTCGGCTCGGCGGCGTCGCCGGTGATCCAGAGCGGGGGTGCCGGGCAGGGACGCCCGAAGGTCTCGCCCAGGTAGAACGCCTCCGCGCCGGTCAGATGCTTGACCAGGCCGAGCAGGTTGGTGCCGGTCGGCGTCATCGGGCGGCGGATGTCGTACTCCGAGAGCCCGTCGAGCTTCCACAGGAGGGCGTCGCGGGCGTCCTGGAGGCAGCGGCGGAGGTCTTCCCTGGGGTCGGTGGCGGTCATCGGGGCAGTCTGTCAGGCGCGTGATCTCCGGGCACCGGGGTTTTCCCGGTGGGACGCACCCGGTGGAACGCTCCCGGTGGGAAGCACCCGGTGGGCCGCACCCGGTGGGAAGTACCCGGTGGGCCGCAGCCCCTACTGAATCCCTCGTTCCGCGCATAGGACTCACCCAACGATGAGTTTCCGGTCGCGTTCCGGTCTCTCATGCCGTCACACCCGAGCAAGCAACAGGAGTACCTCCATGCGCATCGTCATCACCGAGTTCATCAGCCTCGACGGCGTCGTCCAGGCCCCCGGCGGCCCCGAGGAGGACACCGACGGCGGCTTCGCGCACGGTGGCTGGTCGAACCCGTACTTCGACCCGGAGGTGCTCGGCCCCGCGTTCACCGAGGGGCTGGAGAAGGCCGAGGCACTGCTGTACGGGCGTCGTACGTATCTGACGATGGCCGGTGCCTGGCCCGAGCGGGCCGGGGACCCCTTCGCCGACCGGCTGAACTCCCTCAAGAAGTACGTCGTCACCGACACGCTCGGCGACGACGAGCTGACCTGGAACAACACCACCCGCATCCCGGGCAGCGAGGCCGTCGCCCGGATCCGTGAGCTGCGTGAGCGCGAGGGCGGCGACCTGGCGATGATGGGCAGCCCGACCCTGGTCCGCACCCTCATCCAGGAGGGGCTGGTCGACGAGCTCCAGCTCGTCGTCATGCCGGTGCTGCTCGGCGGCGGCAAGTCGATCTTCCCGGAGGACGGCGGGAAGCGGCCGTTCGAGCTCGTGTCGACAGCCACCGGGAAGACGGGCGTGCAGGTGTGCGTCTACCGGCCGGCCGTCGAGGGGTAGCCGCGGGGGCGCGGACGTCCTAGGCTCGACCCGACGGCATCTCTGACTGAGTCAACAATCCGAGGCAGCCACCCGGGGGTCGACGATCATGACCGTCCAGGACATCCGCGCCTTCAACCGCTTCTACACGAACGTCATCGGCGCCCTCGACTACAGCCGCCACCTCTACGCCCCGTACACCCTCACCGAGTCCCGCGTCCTGTACGAGCTCGCCCATTCCCCGCGCACCGACGCGGCCGATCTGCGGGCCGAACTCTCCCTGGACGCGGGGTACTTGAGCCGTATCCTGAACAAGTTCGAGCAGGACGGGCTCATCGAGCGCACGGCCTCCCGGCGCGACCCCCGCCGCCGGAGCGTCACGCTCACCGCGCGTGGCCGCGAGACCGGCAAGCTGCTGGAGGAGCGGTCGAACGAAGCGGTCGGCGCACTGCTGTCGACCGTGCCGGCCGCCGAACGGCCACGCCTGGCCGAGGCGATGACGACCGTCCGCACGATCCTGTCCCACGGCCGCCCTCCCCGCCGCGAGGACGTGCTGCTGCGCGAGCCGGGCCCCGGCGACCTGGGCTGGATCGTGCAGCGCAACGCCGCCGTGTACGCCGCCGAGTACGGCTGGAACGCCGACTACGAGGGGCTGGTGGCGAGGATCGTCGCGGACTTCGCGCAGGACCACGATCCGCATCTGGAGCGGGTGTGGATCGCCGAGTTGGACGGACGGCCGGTGGGGTGCGTGATGTGCGTACGGGACGAGGCCCCCGCCACCGCCCGGCTGCGCCTGCTCCTCGTCGAGCCCGACGCCCGCGGCCTCGGCATCGGCGGCCGACTGGTCACCTCGGTCATCGACTTCGCGCGCGGCGCCGGGTACCGCGACCTCGTCCTGTGGACCAACGACGTCCTGGCCGACGCCCGCCGCGTCTACCGGCGCCAGGGCTTCGTGCTGGTCGCGGAGCGACCCCACCGCTCCTTCGGCAAGGACCTGATCGGGCAGGACTGGCGCCTGGATCTGCACGGCACGCCGGAGTGAGGCGCCAAGTGCGGGGCGCCCGGGCCCGCCTCGGGGCTCCGGGCCCGCGTCGCGGCTCCGGGCCTGCCTCGGGGCTCCCGGCCCGCCTCGGGCTCCGGGCCCGACTGCCGGATGTGCGCCGGGTGGATTCCCTGGCAAGGTGGGAGGCATGAAACTGGCGTTCTCCACCCTCGGCGTCCCCGGTCTCCCCCTCCCCGACGTGCTGCGGCTCGCGACCGCGCACGGCTATCACGGTGTCGAACTGCGCACGCACCCGGAGGAGCCGGTGCACCCGGGCCTCGGCCCCGACGAACGGGCGGACGTGGCGGCCGAGTTCAAGGCCGCCGGCATCGAGCTCCTGGGCCTGGCGGGGTATGCCCGGGTCGCCGCGCCCGGTGACGACGGGCCCGTGATCGAGGAGATCCGTACCCTCCTGGACCTCGCCCACGACCTCGGCGCCGGATTCGTCCGGGTGTTCCCCGGCGCCGACCCGGAGCAGAGCCGGGAGAGCGCGGACGCGATCGCCGCGCGGCGCCTGGGCACGGCCGCCCAGCACGCCGCCGATCTGGGCGTACGGATCCTGCTGGAGACCCACGACTCGCACCGCACCGGCGCCGACGCGATCCGCGTCCTCGGCCTGGTCGGCCACCGCCACGTCGGCTCGCTGTGGGACGTGATGCACACCTGGCTCGGCGGCGAGCAGCCCTCGGAGACCTACGCGGCCCTCGCCCCGTATCTCGGCTACGTCCAGGTCAAGGACATCGCCTCCGCCGACGACACGACCCCGCTGCCGCTCGGCGCCGGGGTGCTGCCGCTCGCCGAGTGCGTGGAGGTCCTCTCCCGGCACGGCTGGGACGGGTGGCTGTGCTGGGAGTACGAGAAGCGGTGGTACGAGTCCGCCGCCCCGCTCCCGGAGCTGCTCGGCGCGGGCCGGGACCACCTGTCGCGGCTGCTGAACGAGTCGGCCTAGGCGGGGCCTGGGCATTGGCCCAGCCAGGGCCTAGGAGAAATTCGGTGGCCCGGCGCCGAGGCCGCCGTATAGCGTCACCCCTCGTGCCCGAAACCGCCCCGCGCCCCGCCATGCCCTCATGAGCCTCGCCCGTACGTTGATCGACGTACGGCCGCTGCGCACCTCGCCCGTCTTCCGGCGGCTGCTGATCGGGCGGACGGTGTCCGTGCTCGGCAGCTTCATGACCATGGTGACCGTCATGTACCAGGTCTGGGACATGACGCACAGCACGGTCTGGAGCGGTGCGGTCGGTCTCGCGCAGGCGCTGCCCATGGTGTGTGTGGGCCTGTTCGCCGGGTCGTGGGTGGACCGGGGCGACCGGCGGCGGATATTCCTGGTCGCCACCGTCGGACAGGCGGTCTGCGTGCTGCTCCTCGCGGTGCAGGGCTTCACCGGAGGTGTGCCGGTGGCCGGGATCCTCGCCCTGGTGGCGGCCGGCTCCTGCTTCGGCGCGGTCGGCGGCCCGGCGGCGGGGGTGTTCGTACCGCGGCTGCTGCCCAAGGAACAGGTGGCGGCCGGGCTGGCCCTCAACCAGGTCACCGGCCAGGCGATGATGCTTCTCGGCCCGGCGCTGGGCGGTGTGTTCCTCGGCCTGTTCGGCATCGGCGTCTGCTATCTGCTGGACGCCCTGAGCTTCGGCCTCGCCTTCTACGGCGCCTTCGGCCTGCCCGCGCTGCCGCCCGAGGGCGAGCCGTCGCGGGCCGGCCTGCACGGCGTCCTGGACGGCCTGTGCTTCCTGGCCGGCCACCGGGTGGTGCGCGGCGCACTCATCACCGACCTCGCCGCGACCGTCCTCTCCATGCCGGTCAGCCTCTTCCCACTGATCAACGCCGAGCGCTTCGGCGACGACCCGCGCACCCTCGGCCTGTTCCTGTCGGCCCTCGCGGTGGGCGGCGTCACGGCCACGGCCCTGTCGGGTTCGGTCACCCGCCTGGGCCGCCCCGGCCTGGTGATGCTGTGCGGGGCGGGGGCCTGGGGCGCGGCGCTGGGGTTGTTCGGCCTGATGACCAACCCCTGGGCCGGGCTGGGGCTGTTGGTGGTGGCCGGTGCCGCCGACGCCCTGTCCGTCGTCTCCCGCAGCACGATCGTCCAGACCTGCACCCCTGACGCCCTGCTCGGCCGGGTGACGGCCGCCGAGCAGATCGTCGGCCAGGCCGGCCCGCACCTCGGCAATATGCGCGGCGGCCTGGTCGCCGGCTGGTCGTCCGGCGCGACCGCCCTGGTCACGGGCGGGCTGCTGTGTGTGCTGGCAGTGGCCTACGTCGGCACGAGCACGCCGGAACTACGGGACGGCGCGGTTGTGCCGGACGAGGCGTAACTTCCCGAGCCGGGCGGGGTCCCCGAGATGACCGTACGCACCCACGAACCCCGCCCCGGCCTGCCCCCTCCGCCCCGGCGCCGAGAGCTCTCCCCCCGGCGGCACCGGCTGGGCCACCGCCCGCGCCCGCGACAAGAACCCCGCCACCCGCTCCTCCAACCGCCCCCGCACCGGGGGCCACTCGCCCGCCGTGATCGAAAAGACCGCGGAGTCACGCAACCGCCTCTCCTCCCCCGGCACCCAGGAGCGGGACCAGTTCCTCAGCACCCCCTCGAAGCGGGCGCCGACGCTCGCGATGGCCGCGCGGGAGCGCTCGTCGCGGGCGTCCGTCTTCAGCTCCACCCGGGACACGCCCCACTCCTCGGAGGCGTGTACGAGGTGGCGCCGACCGCCCGGCCCGAGGCGACCGAGACCTGCGCTTACGGCGCCAGCCGCCCGGGCGACCTGCGCGTCGATGTAGTCGCCGACCTCCTGCGCCCGCGGCGCCCACGTGAACGCGTAGGACCCGCGGTCCTGGGCTCGGCCGCCACCGCCGGATCGGCCGCATGCCGATGCTCCAGCGGCTCCGGACGCACCAGCGCGCCCTCCAGCACCGGTCCTGCCAGCTTCAAGCCCACCCGTCGACCCCTGTCGACCCCCGTCACAGCCTCGCGCGCAGCGCCCCGAACTCCTCGTGGAAGCCGGGGAAGGTCTTCCGTACGCATCCGGGGTCGTCGAACGAGATTCCCGGCACCCGAAGCCCGGTCACCGCGAAGGACATGACGATGCGGTGGTCGCCGTACGACTTGATCTCCGTACCGTCCGCGACCGGCACACCCGGCTGGATCTCGATCCAGTCCGGCCCGGTGGTCACCCCCACCCCCAGCCGCCGCAGATTCTCCGCACACGCCTCCAGCCGGTCGCACTCCTTCACCCGCGTGTTCGCCACGTCCTCGATCCGCACCGGCCCGGAGGCGAACGGCGCGAGGGCCGCGAGGGTCGGCATGGTGTCGGAGATGTCCCGCATGTTGACCGTGACGCCGCGCAGTTCGCCGGTGCCACGGACCGTCGTCGCCCGCGCGCCCACCGACACCCGCGCGCCCATCCGCCGCAGTACGTCGACGAAGCCGAGGTCGCCCTGGAGCGCCCCCTCGCCCAGCCCCGGGACGGTCACCTCACCGCCCGTGACGGCCGCCGCCGCGAAGAAGTAGCTCGCGGTCGACGCGTCGGGCTCCACCGCGTACGTCGTGGCACGGTAGCCGCCGGGCGGGACGACGAAGACGTCCCCCTCCCGCCGTACCTCCACCCCGAAGGCCCGCATCATCGCGATCGTGATCTCGACGTACGGCACCGAGACCAGGTCGGTCACGGTGATCCGCAGACCCTTGCCGGTCAGCGGCCCGAGCAGCAGCAGCGCCGTCAGGTACTGCGACGACTGGCCCGCGTCCAGCGTCACCTCCCCACCCGCCACGCCGGCCGCCGTCACGGTCAGCGGATGGTGGCCCTCCCGCTCCTCGTGCCGCAGGTCCACGCCCAGGTCGCGCAGGGCCCGGGTCAGCGGCAGCAGGGGGCGGCGGCGCATCTGGGGCGAGGCGTCGAAGCGGTAGGTGCCGTGGCCCGCGGCGGCCAGGGTGGGCAGGAAGCGGGCCGTGGTGGCGCCGTCGCGGCAGTAGACGTCCGCCTCGGTGACCGCCGGGCCCTGCGGGCGGCCGTCGACCTGCCAGGTGTCCGGTGTCCGGCCCACCCGGTACCCGAGCCGGGTCAGCCCCTCGGCAAAGCCCTCGGTGTCGTCCGAGCGGAGCGGCCGTACGAGGGTGGTGACACCGTCGGCCGCCGCCGCCAGGAAGAGGGCACGGGCGGTGATGGACTTGGAACCGGGGATGTCGACTACGGGCATGGCCTCATGATCGCCCGACCGGCTGCTGCGCCGCCGGGACGTCCATGGGATGGACCCCGGCCCGACCACCGCACGTCGCCCACACGTCACGTCCGCCCCCGCCTTACCGACTTCGCGGATTCCGGCCATCGCCGGGAACCCGGCCCCTCCCCCACTCGTCCAACCCGCAAGCTGCCGGAGAGTCACCGTGGTGCGGTGTCGGCCCTCGCTGCTGGCTGCGATCGCTGACCACCCTCTCCGCCGTACCGCGGCCGGCAGCACGCCGTCATCGGCGCGCCCCCCTCCAACTGCGCCGATGGCGGCCCCTCTTGGATTACGGTTCGTTCCCTTGACCGGCAGAAACCTTCCGGTTATTGGTGACTTCTCGGAAGTTTCCTTCAGTGCACCACCTCCGGAAGGAGCGCACGTGCCCGACAGCAGCCCGGGAAGCACGGGAAACACCGCACCACCTTCAAGACGTACGGTCCTCGCGGCCACCGCCGGCCTCACCGCCGCCCTGGCCGCAGGCGGCACCGCCCACGCCGGCACCCCCGACGACCGCAGACTGCGCGCCCTCATCGCCCGGATGACGCTGCCGGAGAAGGTCGGCCAGCTCTTCGTCATGCGGGTCTACGGCCACTCCGCCACCGCCCCCGACCAGGCCGACATCGACGCCAACCTCAAGGAGATCGGCGTCCGCACGGCGGCCGAGCTGATCGCCAAGTACCGCGTGGGCGGCATCATCTACTTCACCTGGGCCCACAACACCCGCAACCCGCACCAGATCGCCGACCTGTCGAACGGTATCCAGAAAGCGTCCCTCGGCCGGCCCCGCGGCCTGCCCGTCCTGATCTCCACCGACCAGGAGCATGGCATCGTCTGCCGCGTCGGCAAGCCCGCCACCCTCTTCCCGGGCGCCATGGCCATCGGCGCCGGCGGCTCACGCGCCGACGCCCGCACGCTCGGCCGCCTCGCGGGCCAGGAACTGCGCGCGATGGGCATCCGGCAGAACTACTCCCCCGTGGCCGACGTGAACGTCAACCCGGCCAACCCGGTCATCGGCGTCCGCTCCTTCGGCGCCGAACCGGCCGCGGTGGCCGGCCTGGTCGCCGCCGAGGTGGCCGGATACCAGCGGCAGCGGCAAGTGGCCGCCACCGCCAAGCACTTCCCCGGGCACGGTGACACGGCCGTCGACAGCCACTACGGCTTCCCGGTCATCACCCACACCCGCGAGCAGTGGGAGACCCTGGACGCACCGCCCTTCCGGGCCGCCGTCCGCGCCGGCATCGACTCCATCATGACCGCCCACATCATGGTCCCGGCCCTCGACGACTCCGGCGACCCGGCCACCCTCTCCCGCCCGATCCTCACCGGCATCCTGCGCGAGGAACTGGGCTACGACGGCGTGGTGGTCACGGACTCCCTCGGGATGGAGGGCGTCCGGACGAAGTACGGCGACGACCGCGTCCCCGTCCTCGCCCTCAAGGCGGGCGTGGACCAGCTCCTCAACCCGCCCTCGCTGGAGGTGGCCTGGAACGCGGTCCTGAAGGCCGTCCGCGACGGCGAGTTGACCGAGGCCCGGCTCGACGAGTCGATCCTGCGGATCCTGCGGCTGAAGGCGAAACTGCGCCTGTTCGACGAGCCGTACGTCAGCCAGGGCGGCGTCGACCGGAACGTCGGCACCCCGTCCCACCTCGCGACGGCCGACCGCATCGCCGAGCGCACGACGACCCTGCTCGTCAACGAAGGGGCCCTGCTCCCCCTCTCCCACCGCACCCACCCCAGGCTGCTCGTCGTCGGCGCGGACCCGGCCTCCCCCTCCGGCACGACCGGCCCGCCGACCGGCGTGCTCGCCGCCGCCCTCACCGAGCTGGGCTTCACGGCGACCGCCCTGTCGACCGGTACGGCGCCCTCCGCCACCACGGTCGCCAGGGCGGTCGCGGCGGCGCGGGAGGCGGACGCGGTGGTGGTCGGGACGTACAACGTCACGGCGAGCAGTACACAGAAAACCCTGGTCGAACAGCTCCTCGCGACGGGAAAGCCGGTGGCGGCGGTCGCGATCCGCAACCCGTACGACGTGTCCCATCTGCCCGCCGTCCCCGCCTACCTGGCGTCCTACTCCTGGACCGACGTAGAACTGCGGGCGGCGGCACGGGTGATCGCCGGGCGGGTGGATCCGCGCGGGCGGCTGCCGGTGCCGGTGCAGCGGGCGGACGATCCGACGCGGGTGCTGTATCCGGTCGGCCACGGGTTGTCGTACGGGAGCGGCCAGTACGGCAGCGACCAGTAAGCCGTAGCCCCGTACATAGCACCCGTACGTAGCACCCGTACGCCATATACCACCCACACTCACCCCCAACCGGCGCAAACGACCCCACACATCTGGCGTGCGCCCGCCGCGGCGGGCCACGCTGGACGGGGGTATCCGGGGGGAGTGCGATGCGTGGGAGAAGTGCGGTGGGGGTGGCCTGTGCGCTGCTCGTGCTGCTCACGGCTCTGCTGACGGGATGTCAGAGTTCCTCGGGGGCGGCGGACGAGGCGGCGGAAGGCCGGCTCGGCGAGACCGAGACCGAGAGCACGAGCGAACAGCGGTTGCCGCCGACACGGCCCGCCGGATACGGGGCGGTCTTCCTCGGCGTCGACGAGTGCAGCTCCTTCGGGACGACGAGCTTCACCGAGGTGCCGTGCACCAGTGAACGTGCGGCGGCGCGGGTCGTGGCACGACACGACGGCAAGGTGGGCGAGGGACCGCTGTGCCCCGGCACCACGGACTTCGTCCTGCACATCAGCGAACAGAGCCGGACATCCGACGAGGACGGCGACGGCGCCGTCCCGCAGGGCTACGCCTGCATGCGCAACCTGACCCCGCCCCACCCCGGCGACCCCGGCGGCGGAGGCGGCCCCCGCACGATCGTCGGCGACTGCGTCTACGGCTCCGGCGACGGGCAGGTCCGCGAGACACCGTGCGACGGCGAGGGGAAGGAACAGCCGCAGTACAAGGTGACCAAGGCCGTGGACAAGAGGGCGAAGTGCCCGGTGTCGACGGCGCTCTACGTCCATCTGGGCGGGGAGAAGGCGGTGGGGTGTGCGCGGCCGGTGTGAGGCGTACGGCCCATTCCGACGTGCCGTCCTGGCCGGCTGAGGTGATGCCGGCCAGGGCGACGGCTGGAGGAGACGCCTTGGCCACCTGTGACCCGGATTCCGCTGGAAGGCGGTGGCTGCGTCCTGGTCGAGGCACCGGCCTCGTTCGACGGCCCGGTGAAGGCCGGCCGCGTCGGTGACGCCGTCCGCGAGATACCGGTGACCCTGCAAGGAGCTCTGGAACCGGTCCCGGAGGCGGCGCAGGCCACCCTCGTCCAGCTGCGCAAGGCTCGCCCCGACGAGATCACACTGACCGACGCCAACGACCTCACCACGGGGTTCAGCGGGGCCTGTCCTCGACGAGGTGACCGGCCTCGTCATCGGCATGCTCACCGAGATCACCGCACCTGCGGGAAGTGTGCCCCTATCGGGGGCTGGAGCCGTTCACCGCGGAGCAGGCCCGGTGGTTCAACGGCCGACAGGACGCGGTGCAGCAGGTGCTGTCGAACCTGGCCCGGCAGCGGCGGCTGACGCTGCTGCTCGGGCCGTCGGGTCGGGCAAGTCGTCGCTGATCCAGGCGGGCGTGCTGCAAGCGCTGGCGGAAGGGGAGTTGCGCGGAAGTGACCGGTGGCTGCCCATCCTCGCCCGTCCTCGGCAGGACATGCTGGCGGAGCTCGAGCGGGCCGGGCTGCCGGGGGCGAGCACGGACGGCATCACGACGGCGGTCAACCGCAGGCTGGCAGCCGATTTCCGACGAACTGACCTGACGGCGGGCCATCCCGCACCCGCCGTCAGTCACCTCTCAACGGACATCACGGACGCAGCACCAACCCCCGCTCCCCACCCCGCACATCCAGCTCCGCATCGAAAGCGGCCAACGGCTTCGGCCGGCCCGCGGCCGAGGCGACGCCCGCCCACTCCAGGATGCGGGCCGTGGCCAGCGTCCTGTCGGTGTCCCCAAGCCCGGCCACGCGCGCCCCATGGTTCGCCCCCGGCGCCGTGAAGACGTAGGAGTCACGCGCCCCCTTGCCCACCCGGAAACGCTCCGCGCTCCACGGGTCGTTCTGGCCGTAGACGAACATCATGTGCCGGGCGTTGTGCCGGACCCAGGTGTCCACGTCGCGCATGGCCCACGGCTGGAACCTCATCGGTATCTCGCGCGGGACGAAGTGCCGCGGAGGAAGGTAGCCGTAGCGGATCAACTCCCCCTCGATGTGCGGAAAGTGGATCGCCGGTGAGCCCAGCTGCGTACCCGCCTGGTAGTAGTACGGCGTGTACGGCTCCAGGCCCTGGTCCGTGTAGAAGGAGAACCCGGCGATCGTGTCGATGGAGTCCCAGATCGCCTCGTCGGTGGCGTGTGCCGCGTCCGCCGGGATCGAGTCGCAGTCGGACAGAAGGCTGTACTGCCAGAACCCCCAGACGTAGTCCAGGACGACCGCCTCGTACGCCTTGTCCAGGCTGCCGACCGTGTGGAAGGTGTAGCCGTTCTCGGCCGCGTACGCCGCGTACCGTTTCTTCAGCGGTTCCCGGCGCACCAGCGCCTCGCGCTGTACGGCGTTCAGCCGGTCGCGGCACTCCTTGGTGCCGACGCCCGCGAAGAAGCGCTCGTACGCCGAGTCCTCGTCGTTCACGGCGTCGTTGGGGGAGACGTAGGCGACGACGCCGTCCATGTCGCGGGGGTAGAAACGCTCGTAGTACGTGGCCGTCATGCCGCCCTTCGAGACGCCGGTGGAGATCCACTGCTTGTCGTAGATCGGCTCCAGCGCCTCGAAGATGCGGTGCTGGTCGGTCGCCGCCTGCCAGATGTCCAGCTTGGTCCAGTCGGCCGGGAC
Organism: Streptomyces curacoi; assembly: GCF_001513975.1. Classification (GTDB taxonomy): domain Bacteria; phylum Actinomycetota; class Actinomycetes; order Streptomycetales; family Streptomycetaceae; genus Streptomyces; species Streptomyces curacoi. The sequence goes on along the minus strand of NZ_KQ947994.1, from coordinate 120,274 downwards.
GGGCCGGGACGGGGTGAAGAAGCGGTACTCCATGGAGATCTGGTTGCCGTCGACGATCTGCGTCGGCTCACGGCGGCTCGGCGTGGTGGAGAGCCCGTAGCCGCTGGTGTAGAAGACCGTCGGTCGGGAGACGTCCTTGTGCAGCACGGTGAGGCGCTGCTGGAAGGTACCCGCGGCCGGGTTCCGGTGGTCGACCGGCTGGGTGTGGGCGAGGACGAAGAAGCGGTAGCTGGGGTACGGCTTCTCCTCGATGAGGCTCATGCCCGGTATGGACAGCAGCCGTTCCCTGATGTCCGGCTCGGCGGCGGTGGCCGCCCCTGCCGTCGCCGTGCTGAGCGCACCTATGAGCAGCACCGATGCCAGCAGCCATCTGAGCGTCCCGCGCACCATGCACCCTCCCCTGGAAAGCGGATGTGCGGCGGAAGCTAGCGAGCAACTCGCCACAGCGCCAGGGGAGATGGAGGAGTCTTGGGAAGGGAGAGCTCAGCAGGGGCGGCGGAATGAGCCCGTCAGCACAGGATCCAGCCCTTGCTGACCGACCCCCGCCCCACCCGCCCCTTCACCCACACGCACCGCTGCCCGGCATGCACCGTCACCGGCCCGGCCTGGTAGCGGTAGTGCCATGCGTCGACGACGGGGTTGGCGCGGCGGGCCTGCACGCTGACCATCATCCACTGCTTGCGGCCGGGGTCCTTGGGCTTGGTGATGGCGCAGACGTAGCCGCCCCGCTTGTAGACGTACAGGGTGCCGGTGGAGAACGGGTACGTCTTGACCTTGCGCCCTTCGCAACGCGTGGGCGCGGCGGCCTGCGCCTGAGCCGGGGCCGCGACCGCGAGCAGTCCGGACGCGGTCAGCAACGCCAGACCGACCGCCAGTCGTCGGCGTATCGCACCTGTGTCCACTGTGTTGTCCTCCCCGTACACCGGCAATGAGCGTACTGGTGTACGGACGCACGACGTATGCCGGATGGTTGCACGGCCGTCACGAGGACAGCTCTAGCGGGACGCGCCGACCGGCTCCTCCGGCTCCGCCTGGCCGAGGAAGGTCCGCCACAACTCGGCGTAGCGGCCGCCGCGGGCCAGCAGCTCCTCGTGCGTGCCGTCCTCGGCGACCCGCCCGTGGTCCATCACCACGACGCGGTCGGCACGAGCGGCCGTGGTCAGGCGGTGGGCCACGACGAGGGTGGTGCGGCGGCCCGCGAGACGGTCCGTGGCCTGGTTGACCTGCGCCTCCGTGGCCAGGTCCAGGGCGGCCGTCGCCTCGTCGAGGAGCAGGACGTCGGGGTCGACCAGCTCGGCGCGGGCGAGGGCGATCAGCTGGCGCTGCCCGGCGGAGAGGTTGCGGCCACGCTCGGCCACCTCGTGGAGGTAGCCGCCGTCGAGGGTCGCGATCATCTCGTGGGCGCCCACCGCCCGGGCCGCGGCCTCGACCTCGGCATCCGTCGCGTCCGGGCGGCCGTAGGCGATGGCATCACGGACGGTGCCCTGGAAGAGGTACGCCTCCTGCGGGACGACGCCGAGGCGGTGCCGGTACGACGTGAGGTCGAGCGCGCGCAGGTCCGTGCCGTCGACCGTGACCCGGCCGCCGGTCGGGTCGTAGAACCGCGCCACCAGCTTCACGAGGGTCGACTTGCCGGCGCCGGTCTCGCCGACGAACGCGACCGTCTGCCCGGCGGGGATGCGCAGGTCGATCCCGGAGAGGGCCGCGTCCTCCTCGTCGGCACCGCCGTACTTGAAGCGCACGTCCTCGAAGGCGATCTCGCCCCGCAGCGACCGCACCTCCTGCGGTTCCTCGGCCGCCTTGGTCGACGTCGGCTCCCGGAGCAGCTCCTGGATGCGGCCGAGCGAGACCGTGGCCTGCTGGTAGCCGTCGAAGACCTGGGAGAGCTGCTGGACGGGAGCGAAGAACAGGTCGATGTAGAGCAGGTACGCCACCAGCGCGCCCGTCGTCAGCGTCCCGTCGTCGATCCGCATCCCGCCCACGATCAGCACCGCCGCCGCGGCCACCGACGACAGGAACTGCACGAAGGGGAAGTAGACCGAGATCAGCCACTGGCCCCGGATCCGCGCCCTGCGGTAGCTGTCGCTGCGCTCGGCGAACCGTGCGCCGCCGTCCCGCTCGCGGCGGAAGGCCTGCACGATCCGCAGCCCGGACACCGACTCCTGGAGGTCGGCGTTCACCAGGGACACGCGCTCGCGGGCGAGCTCGTACGCCTTCACGCTCGCCCGGCGGAAGAAGTACGTCGCGATGATCAGCGGCGGCAGGGTGGCGAAGACGACGAGCGCGAGCTGGAGGTCGATCACCAGCAGGACGACCATGATGCCGAAGAAGGTGACGACGGAGACGAAGGCCGTGACCAGGCCCGTCTGGAGGAAGGTCGACAGCGCGTCGACGTCCGTCGTCATCCTGGTCATGATCCGGCCGGTCAGCTCGCGCTCGTAGTAGTCGAGCCCGAGCCGCTGGAGCTGGGCGAAGATCTTCAGGCGCAGGGAGTACAGGACGCGTTCGCCGGTACGTCCGGTCATCCGAATCTCGCCGATCTGTGCCGCCCACTGGGCGATCACCGCGAGCAGGGCGAGCAGGGACGCCGCCCAGACCGCGCCGAGAGACGCAGCCGTGACGCCCTCGTCGATGCCGTGCCGGATCAGGACCGGCAGGAGCAGCCCCATGCCCGCGTCCACGGCGACGAGGCCGAGGCTGATCAGCAGCGGGAGCCCGAAGCCGCGGAGCAGGCGCCTGAGGCCGTACGACTCCTCCGGGCGGACCGCGCGGGCCTCGTCGATGTCGGGGGTGTCGGTCGCCGGGGGCAGCGCCTCGACCTGGGCGAGGAGTTCCGGGGTGGCCGGGGACTGCGAGAGGGCCAGGTCCTTGGGCTCGCGGTCGCCGGTCCACAGGCGTGGGGTCACTCCGCGTTCGGCGTCGAACTCCGCGTCGAGTTCGTCGCGTACGGAGGTGTCCTCCTGGGGGCAGGCGGGCTGGGCGTGACCGGGTGAGACGCCGCCGAGTTCGTCGGGGTCGGTGAGGAGGCGGCGGTAGAGGGCGGAGCGTTCCTGGAGTTCCTCGTGGGTGCCGATGTCGGCGAGACGGCCGGCGTCGAGGACGGCGATGCGGTCGGCGAGGTTGAGCGTGGAGCGCCGGTGGGCGATCAGCAGAGTGGTGCGGCCCTCCATGACGTGCTTCAGCGCCTCGTGGATCTCGTGCTCGACGCGTGCGTCCACCGCCGACGTCGCGTCGTCCAGGACGAGGAGCCGGGGGTCGGTGAGGATCGCGCGGGCGAGCGCGACGCGCTGGCGCTGGCCGCCGGAGAGGGTGAGGCCGTGCTCGCCGACTTTGGTGTCGTAGCCGTTGGGGAGCTCGGCGATGAAGCGGTCGGCCTGGGCGGCGCGGGCGGCTTTGCGGATCTCCTCGTCGGTCGCGTCGGGGCGGCCGTACGCGATGTTGTTGCGGACGGTGTCCGAGAAGAGGAAGGAGTCCTCGGGCACCAGCCCGATCGCGGCCCGCAGCGACTCGAAGGTCAGCTCGCGGACGTCGTGGCCGCCGACGAGGACGGCGCCGCGTGTGACGTCGTAGAAGCGCGGGAGGAGGAGGGAGACCGTGGACTTGCCGGAGCCGGAGGAGCCGACCACGGCGAGGGTCTCGCCCGGCCGGATCTCGAAGCTCAGCCCGTCGAGGACCGGCTGTCCGCCCTCGTACCCGAAGGACACGTCGTCGAACTCGACCGTCGCGGGGGCGTCGGCGGGCAGGGTCTTGGTGCCCTCCTCGATGGACGGCTCGGTGTCGATCAGCTCCAGCACACGCTCGGTGCCCGCCCGGGCCTGCTGCCCGACCGTGAGGACCATGGCGAGCATCCGGACCGGGCCGACGAGCTGGGCGAGGTAGGTGGAGAAGGCGACGAACGTACCGAGCGTGATGTGGCCGCGGACCGCCAGCCAGCCGCCCAGCGCGAGCATGGCGACCTGCCCGAGGGCCGGGACGGCCTGGAGCGCCGGGGTGTACCTGGAGTTGAACCGGATGGTGCGCAGCCGCCCGGCGAAGAGCCGTCGGCCGACCTCCCTGAGCTTCGCGGTCTCCTGGTCCTCCTGCCCGAACCCCTTCACCACGCGTACGCCGCTGACGGCACCGTCGACCACGCCCGCGACGGCGGCGGCCTGGGCCTGGGCGTACCAGGTGGCGGGGTGCAGCTTGGTGCGGCTGCGCCCCGCGATCCACCACAGGGCGGGCGCCACGGCGAGCGCGACCAGGGTGAGCGGGACGGACAGCCAGGCCATCACGACCAGGGAGATCAGGAAGAGCGCGAAGTTGCCGATGGTCATCGGCAGCATGAAGAGCAGGCCCTGGATCAGCTGGAGGTCGCTGGTGGCCCGGCCGACGACCTGCCCGGTGGACAGCTCGTCCTGCCGCCGCCCGTCGAGCCGGGTGATCGTCCCGAACATCTCCGTCCGCAGGTCGTGCTGGACGTCGAGGGCGAGGCGGCCGCCGTAGTAGCGGCGGACGTAGGTGAGGGCGTAGACGGCGAGCGCGGCGGCGATCAGCAGACCCGCCCATACGGCCATGCTGCGGCCGCCGTCACCGATCACATCGTCGATGATCACCTTGGTGATCAGCGGGACGATCGCCATGACCGCCATGCCGGCCAGCGAGGAGCCGAGGGCGAGGATCACATCCTTCGGGTAGCGCCAGGCGTAGCCCCACAGTCGCCTTGCCCACCCCTGCTGCGCTGCCACGCCGGCGCCCTCCGTTCGTCCTGATCTGCCGGAAGGCACCAACGCGGACAGATGCGGATTTCATCCCTCCGCAACAGTCGGTGAACGGTCGGATGCGGATCAGGCCCGCACGCGCAGGTAGTACGAGGGCATACGAGGGCAGGTGGTACGAGGATCAGATCCGCACACGCAGGTGGTAGAACCGCGTCGTCTGCACCGCGTTCTGGTTGTCGTCGCTGACCAGCAGCACCTTCAAGCGATCGCTCGTGCGGCCGGTGATCGCCATCCCCTCGATGTTGTCGAGCAGCGGGTTCGGCTGGGGCTGCTTGGCGGTGGCTCCCAGGGACGGGCAGTTCACGATGTCGGCGAGGAGCGTCTTCTTCGTCAGCCGCACGCCGTCCTGACCCGTCAGATTCCCGACGCCGCTCGTGTCCGTCGCGTGGCGCGGGTCGGCCAGGTAGAGGCGGACGGTGTTGCCGACGCCGGAGGTGAAGCCTCGTTCCAGGACGAGGAGGCGGCCGTCGGGGGTCGCCCGGACCTCGGGGACGCCCAGGCCGGTGTCGGTGCGGTAGGCGTACTGGCGGCCGAGCTCGAAGTCACCGCCCTTGGTCCGCTGCCAGGTCTGGAAGCGGACGATGCCCGCGCTGTCGCCCTGCAGCGCGTACTCCATCGACGCGAGCAGCGTACGGCCGCCGGGGAACAGGGTCAGTCCCTCGAAGGTGCCGTTGGAGACGGCACGGCCCGCCGGGGCGACCTGCAGCGCGTCCGGCACGGGGAGGCGGCCGAGGATCCTGCCGTCGCGGGAGTAGCGGCGTACGGACGGCTCGGTCTCGGAGGAGACCAGCCGCGTGCCGTCCCGGTCGATGACGAGGCCCTCGGAGTCGAGGGCGGCGCCGCTCTCGTCGGCGAGCGGGACGACGGACTCGGGTGCGAGGGTCTTCGCGTCCAGGGAGAAGAGCGAGGAGCGGTCGGAGAGGGCGGCCAGGGAGCCGTCGCCGTCCACCGCGAGGGCGGAGAAGTTGCCGACGAAGGTGCCCTCGTATGTCGTCTTGTCGAGCGCGTCGGAGAAGCGGTCGAGGGAGACGGAGGGCGAACAGGCGTGGCTGTCCTGCTGGTCGGTGCGGGCGTTCGCCGGGCCGGCGGCGGTCAGACAGGTGGTCGCCGCCAGGCCCGCGGCGGCGGTCGCGAGTACGGTTCTCAGGCGCATGCGGGTCACCGTAGGGCGGGTGGGTGACGCGGGGTAGGCCGCCGCGTTAAGGGTCAGCTCGCCGCCAGGTCGCGGTGAATGACCTTGGCGACGCCCTGAATGGTCGCGATGCCGTAGTTCATGGTGCTGTTGCCGTGCGTGAGCACCGTGATCATGTAGTCGTGGCCGCCGCCCTTGAACGCACCGACGCTGTGCACCCGCCAGCCGTGGGTGGACCGTGACAGCCAGCCGTTCTTGACGGCCACGGAGACACCGGCCGGCACTCCGTACGGCGTCCCCCAGCGCTGCGAGGAGATGACCTGGCCCATCAGCTTCAGGATGTAGGCGCGGGAGTTGTCGCTGAGCACCGTGTTCTTGGCGGTGATGAGCTTGAGCAGCTTCTGTTCGTCGGTGACGGTGATCTGGGTCAGGCCCCAGTAGCCGTTCGCGCCGGGCACGGTCTGCGTCATGCCGGCGGCGGCCAGGAACCCCTTGATCTTCGTCAGCCCGAGCTGCCTCCAGAGCGTGCTGGTCGCGGCGTTGTCCGACTTGGTGATCATGGCCTTGGCGAGGGAGACCTCACGGTCGGTCAGATACCGGTCGTGCTTCTTCGCGTCCCACAGCAGCGTGGCCAGCACGGTGACCTTGACGACACTGGCGGAGTCGTAGGCGCTGGAGGCCCTGAGCGAGCAGGTGGTGTTCGTGGCACGGTCGTGGAGGCCGACCGCGACAGTGCCCCTGCGGTTGGCCAGCGCGGCGGTGATGTCCCTCTTCAGCTTGTCGGCGAGGCCCGCCTTGGCGGACGTACAGCTGACGGTGGGGGCGGTCGCCGCGGCGGCGGGGGCGGCGCCGGCGACGGCCGCTATGAGGACCCCCGCGCCCACACCCGCCGCGCCCAGCGCTCGCGCACGTCCATAAACGCCTCTTGACTTGTCGCTCGATCTCCCGTGAGTCATGCCCTCTTGACTCATGGGCTCCGGGGAAAGGTTGTACGCGTGACGACCGGTATGACTGCGGACACGGTGCTGTCCGTCCTGTCCCTGCTGCGGGAAGCGGGCACCGACATCTGGATCGGCGGCGGCTGGGGCATCGACGCCCTGGTCGGCGCACAGACCCGCGACCATCGTGACCTGGACCTGATGCACCGCCAGGACCAGGAGGAAGCGGTGATGACAGTCCTCGCGGACGCGGGTTTCGTGGAGACGTCGGACTGGCGACCCGTCCGGTTCGTGGTCACGGCCCCGGACGGGCGGGAGATCGACCTGCATCCGCTGGTGTTCGCGGAAGACGGCTCCGCGATCCAGGCGTCACTGGAGCCGTCGCGCCCTTTCCGCTATCCCTCCTCCTGCTTCGTGACAGGCACCATCGGCGGCACGACGGTCCCGTGCCTGTCCGCCGAGCAGCAGGTCTACTTCCACCAGGGATACGAGCCGTCGGACCGGGACCGGCACGACATGGCTCAGCTCCGGCGGGTCTTCGGGATCGCGACCCACTTCTGATCCCTGCTCGCCGGAAGGGTCAGGCCTGCGGCTCCGCACAGGCGGCTGCGGCAAGCCGGGCGCCCCGGCTCTCCGCGATGCGACGCACATCGGTCAGCGCCTCGCTCGTCCGGGCCAGCAGGAACCGGAGCTGTGCGGGCGTCGTGCGCTGGTCCGCGAGCATGTCGGCCACGTGGTCGAGGAGGCCGTCGGCCATCCCGAGCTGGACGCGCTCGACGGTGTCGGCCATGCGGGACAGACGGCCGGTTCCGTCAGTGTCGAGGTAGCACGGTTTGCCGCCTTCCCCGGCCCAGGGAAGCAGGCGTACGTCCTTCATCGGGTGACCACCATGCACGACGCGGGGATGCCGCAGGACCCGATGCCGACGCCGGGCACGGTGAGCAGAGGCGCTGTCTCCTGCGGCGCGTGGACACCGGTTCGGTGGACGGTCGGGCCGTTGACACCGGCACGGCTCCTCTTCCGGGCGGGGCGGCGCAGACGATGCAGCAGCGACGCGAAGGCAAGGGCGATACGGTGACTCATGTCGTCGGCTCTCCTTGGGTGTTGATGGCCACGCCCCCGGACCGGTCGCGCGGTCGCGGGGGTCTCGCTTTGTGTAGCGATCTACTCACAGACTGAGACGAGCCGGGCTGGCCTCGCCAGAGGGTTGCGTGTGACCAGGCATTTGTCGCAAGGGAGTTGGCCATGAGCAACACGTACGGTGACTGGCTCAAGCAGCAGCGCGAGACGACGGGGCTGACGCAGCAGCAGTTGGCGGACCGGGCGATCATGACGCGGTCGCACATCGCGCATATCGAGGCGGGGCGGCGGGTGCCGTCGAAGGAGGATGCTCGGCGGCTGGACATGGCTTTGGGCACGGGGGATGTGCTGAGCAGTTTTCTGCCGCAGGAGGATGCGGCGGTCGCCGACTACTTCGAGGCGGCGCTGCTACTCGAACAACAGGCGGTGATGATCCGGGAGTCCGCTGTGACCTTCGTACCTGGAGTCCTGCAGACAAGGAGGTATGCGCAAGCTGTCCTGGGCACGACGTTTCCTCCCCTGAGCGCCGAGGAACGTGACAGGCGCCTCGTCACACGCCTTGAACGCGCGAAGATCCTCGACGATCCGGTGACGCCGGTGTTCTGGGCGCTACTCGACGAGGGCCTGCTGCATCGCGTGGTGGGCGGCGAAGACGTCATGGCGGAACAGCTCATGCACCTCGTGCATCTCGCCGAGACCGGTCGTGTCCGCGTACACGTGATGCCGCGCGGCACGGGCGCCTACCCCGTCATGCAGGGCATGCTGAGCCTGATGTGGTTCGAGGACCAGCCTCCAGTGGCCTATTCCTAGGGCATTCAGGTGGCCAAAATTCACGACACCCCGGCCATCGTCGACCGGTTGCAGGGCGCCTACCATCTCGCACTGAGCGACGCACTTCCGCTGCGCGAGTCGCTTGCCCTACTGAAGGCCACAGCGAAGGACTACGGACACCATGCCTGAGTACGTCATCTCGAACTCCGCCATGCTCAGCGGCTGGCGCAAGTCGTCGTACAGCGGCAACGAAGCCGGCAGCTGCCTCGAAGTCCTCGACAACCACCCCTCCGGCGTCCCCGTCCGCGACTCCAAGTACCCCCACGGCCCGGCACTGCTCTTCTCCGCTGCCAACTGGTCTGCCTTCGTCTCGGCCATCAAAGAATCACAGCCCTGAGAAGGCGACAACCTCAACTGTGCATCCAGGCCTTCACGACCACGCGACCTGTGCTGAAGTGTGTCCGGAGGAGATGGGCGGCCAGGGCGGGTGCGGGAGCGCGAGTACACGCGGCTGACCGGTCCTTCGGAGCCGGGGAGCCGCCGGGCGGAGCCGTGTCGAGCGCAGCCCGCACCGGCCCGCCCAAGTCACGACCGTTCTTGTCCGCCCCCGCGCAAGCCTCGATAAGCCGAACCTAAAGCTCAATGGGGCGGTAGGCGAGAGCCCTGTCCACCACTTCTTCGGCCGTCAATTTCGGAGTGTTGTAGTAGATCAGGTCTGTAATGCGCGGATGCAGGACACTGGTTTTCAACATTGAAGCAGAACGCAACCCAACCCCCGTCAACCTCCCCCTGAACGGTGCGCACCAGGTGGCTCCGTTGATCACTGCTTGTGCGAATCCGACCGTAACTGATCGCACTGACAGCGAACGAGGATTCCCCACAGTGACTGCCGGGCATGACGCGAATTCGTTTCCCTGTCTGCCAACTTGGCTGCCCCCAGGAGTACGAGGGCTCGTCACGGCCATCAAGGACAGCGCCCCCACCTGAGCACGTCCTTTGCGGACTCCTTGGAGATTTCACAGCCGACCGCCAGGTCCGGCACAGCCCGCACCCACCCCCACCGCACACGATGCCCGGGTGACATCAGCCACCGATCCCCATCCCCACACGACCGTGACCCCCGATGTGCCACCGCAGACCCCACCCGCGGCCCCACCCGCCGCATCCCCGGACAAGGCGCCCCGCTGGTCGCTCTCCGCACTGATCGCGATCCTGGTCCTGGCGGCGGTGCTGTACTCCTGGAACCTGTCCGGCTCCAGCCTCAACAGCTTCTACAGCGCGGCCGTACTGAGCGGCACGCAGAGCTGGAAGGCGTGGTTCTTCGGCTCGCTGGACGCGGGGAACTTCCTCACCGTCGACAAGCCGCCGTTGGCCCTGATGGTCATGGGCCTGTCGTGCCGGGTCTTCGGCTACGGCACCTGGCAGATGATGCTGCCGATGATCCTGGTCGCGCTGGCGACGATCTGGATCGTGCACGCCTCGGTGAAGCGGGTGTGGGGACACGGCGCGGCGGCGGTCGCCGCGCTGGTGCTGGCGCTGACCCCGATCACGGTCGCCATCAACCGTGAGAACAACCCGGACACACTGCTGGTGTTCCTGATGGCCGGCGGCGCGGCGCTCGCCCTGCGGGCCGTCCACAACGGCAAGTTGCCGCCGCTGGTGGGCTCCGCGGTGTGCTTCGGACTCGCGTTCAACACGAAGATGCTTCAGGGCTACATCGCGCTGCCCGCCGTCTTCGCGGTCTACCTGTACGCCGCCAAGCCGAAGCTCGTGAAGCGGATCGTCAACCTGCTCGTCGCGGGCGTTACTCTCGCCGTCTCCAGCTTCTGGTGGGCGGCGGCCGTCTCGCTCGTGCCCGCCGACGAGCGCCCTTACATCGGCGGCTCCACGGACGGCACGGCCTGGGACCTGATCATGGGCTACAACGGCCTGGGCCGGATCCTCGGCGGCGAGGGCAACGGCGGAGGCGGCGGTGGCGCGGGCGGCGGCTTCTCCGGGACCGCCGGGATCGGGCGTCTGTTCAACGACATCCTCGGTGGCCAGATCTCCTGGCTGATCCCCTTCGCCGCGATCGCGTGCATCGGCGGCCTCGTGCTCTGCGGGCGCGCCCCGCGCACCGACCTCACCCGCGCCGCGCTGCTGCTGTGGGGCGGCTGGACCGCGCTGCACTACCTGACCTTCGCCCTGGCCGAGGGCACCATGCACCCGTACTACACGACCGCGCTCGCTCCCGGCATCGCGGCCCTGTGCGGAGGCGGCGGCGTGATGCTGCTGCGTGCCCTCCGCGCCGACAAGCGGTGGGCGTGGGTGTTGCCGGCCGGGCTGGCCGTCACGGCCGTGTGGGCGGTCGTACTGCTGCGGCGGGCCTCCGGCTGGAACACCCGGCTGTGGCCGGCGATCGCCGTCGTCATGGCGCTGGCGATCGTGGGGCTGCTCCTCTTCCGGTCCGCGTCCGGGAACCGGCTGCGGCTGCTGGCGGCTTCCGTGACGGCGGCGATCGTCGCGGCGGTGGCGGGTCCGGCGGCGTACGCCTGGTCGGTGCCGTCCGGTTCGGGCGGTGGTGGCATGGGCGGTACGAATCCGACGGCCGGGCCTTCTACGGGGAGCGGCTTCGGTGGTGGTCCCGGTGGGGGCGGCGCGAGCCGGGGTGGCTTCGGCGGTCAGATGCCGGGCGGCACCCCCCAGCAGGACGGCCAGAGCGGGCAGGCTCCCGACGGCAACGGCGAGTTGGGCGGTACGCCTCCGAACGGCACGGGCAACACCGGCACCGGCACCGGCACCGGCAACAGCGGCACGGCCCCCGGCGGAACAGCCGCCGGCAACGGCACCAGCAGCCGCCCCGGCGGCATGGGCGGCGTGGGCGGCGGCGCGAGCAGCGAGCTCATCGCCTACCTGAAGAAGCACCAGGATGGCGCCAAGTGGCTGCTGGCCGTGGCCAGTTCACAGAGTGCCGCGCAGCTGATCCTGAGCAGCGGCGAGCCCGTCATCTCCATGTGGGGCTGGTCCGGCTCCGACAAGGCGATGACGCCGGCCAGGCTCAAGGAGCTGGTGAAGAAGGGCGAGCTGCACTACGTCCAACTCGGTGGCGGCGGCATGGGCGGCGGTCCCGGCGGCGGCAGCAGCGTCAGCTCCGAGGTCACGGCGTGGGTGCAGGAGCACGGGACGGCGGTGAAGGAGAGCGATTACAGCGGCACCTCGCAGTCCTCCAGCTCCTCCAAGTCCTCAGACTCCGCCAGCTCCACCGACTCCCAGTCCACGACGTCCACCGTCTACCGCCTGGATCCGTCCGACGTGAGCTGAACCGGCCAGGTCCCGGCACCGCGAAGGCCCCGACTGTCGAGTCGGGGCCTTCGCGGCATGTCAACTCGCATGGACAAGCCCCGATTTGCCGCTTCACGTCACCTGATCGACACATTCAAGCCATCGACATTGCCGCATGTCCATGCCACTCTCCCGTTTGCCGCCTCCATTCAACCCGCGTAGATGGGACACCCCACATGCTGGCGACACGCATACGCAGCAGCTGGAAGTCAGTGGCACTGACGACCGCCGCCGTCCTCATCGGCGTCACCACCCCCGCGCTCACCGCGGCCCCGGCCGCTGCGACGACGACGGCGTACGACGACACGTACTACGCCGATGCGATCGGCAAGACCGGCACGGCGCTGAAGGACTCGCTGCACACGATCATCAGCGACCAGACGGCGATCTCGTACTCCGCCGTCTGGAACGCCCTGAAGGTCACCGACCAGGACCCGAACAACAGCAACAACGTGAAGCTGCTGTACTCGGGCATCTCCCGCAGCAAGTCCCTCAACGGCGGCAACACCGGCAACTGGAACCGCGAGCACGTGTGGGCCCAGTCCCATGGCGAGTTCGGCACCTCCACCGGCCCGGGCACCGACCTGCACCACCTGCGCCCCGAGGACGTCCAGGTCAACGCCATCCGCGGCAACCTGGACTTCGACAACGGCGGCAGCAGCTTCACCAACAGCGGCGGCAGCCTCGTCGACTCCAACTCCTTCGAGCCGCGCGACGCCGTCAAGGGCGACGTGGCCCGCATGATCCTCTACATGGCCGTCCGTTACGAGGGCGACGACAGCTGGGTCGACCTGGAGCCCAACGACTCGGTCAGCAACGGCGGCACCCGCTTCCACGGCCGCCTCTCGGTCCTGAAGGCCTGGAACGACGAGGACCCGCCGGACGCCTTCGAGGAGCGCCGCAACGAGGTCATCTACGACAACTACCAGGGCAACCGCAACCCGTTCATCGACCACCCGGAGTGGGTCGAGGCGATCTGGTAGGCGACCGGGCCTGTCCAGTCGCCGTGGGCGCGTGCCGGGGGCCTCGTCGGGCCCCTGGCACGCGCGGTCACCACCTGTGCAGCGGAGTGACCTGCGCCGATCCGATGCCGTTGACCGGGCTATGAAGAAGATCAGCGCGCTCGCCGCGTTCACCATGGCAGCCCTCGTACTCGCCACCCCCGCCCACGCCGACGACGGCAACCGGGGCCGCATCGTCATCGCCGGCTACCGGGACTTCTCCACCGCCAACCTCTGCAGGCAGGCACTCGGGCTCGTCCCAGTGGTCACACCGTGGACCGGCGCCGCCTTGGACGACGCCTGCTACAACCGCGACCACGGCGACGACAGCGACGACACGCGCGGCTAGGCCCCGTCGTTCGGACCCCCATCGCGTCGACGCCCTCCTCCGCCGCGCGGCTGCACGCACCGGGCCCCGCTCGGGTCGGCTGGAGGGCGTCGAGGACTTGATGGAAGAGCGGGTCGCTGCGCGGTCCAGGTCATCCGGTGGGTGGCATGTCCGTGGGGGTGGAGTCGAGTCCGGGCCGTTTGCCGGCCCAGGAGCCGCGAGTGAAGTCCGGGATGTCGACCGGGCGCCCCTGGTTCGCCAGGGACGCGGCGCTGAGCGGGATGGCCGCGCACCAGGCGGCCGAGTCGTATACGTCGATGTCGGGCACCAGCCCGGCGCGCATCAGCTGGATCGTGCGCCATTGCAGGACGTAGTCCATGCCGCCGTGGCCGCCGTTGTTCGCGGCGTCGTCGCCGACCTTCCGCCACAGCCAGTGGTCGAATTCCTTGCGGTAGTCGGCGAAGTCGCGCCAGGTGTGGCCGGCGTGGTCCGGTTCGAGGTAGACGCGTGCGCCGGTCGGGGCGGGCCCGGCGTAGTCCTCGACGATCCCGCGGCTGCCGGCGAGGGTGTTGATCCTGCTGTACGGCCGGGGTGAGCTCACGTCGTGCTCGGCTCGGATGATCCTGCCCTGCTCCGTCTCGATGAGGCAGGTGACCAGGTCACCGTTGATGTATGTCTCTTTCCAGGACGGGTGGTCGCGGGGGACGAAGCGCTTGCGGTAGTCGGCGAGTCCCTTCGGGGCGGTCGCGGTGGCGCGCAGGGTGGCCATCCGGTCGCCGCGGTTGATGTCCATGGCTGCCGCGATCGGGGCGAGTCCGTGCATGGGGTAGAGGGACGCGGTGCTGCGGGTGTGCCACAGCCGCCGCCAGGAGTCGGTGTAGTAGGTGTCGGAGAAGAGGAGTTCACGCAGGTCGTGGAGGTAGCCGCCATGGCCGTTGGTGATGTCGCCGAACAGGCCGGCGTGCGCCATCCTCAGCATGGCCAGTTCGTTGCGGCCGTAAGAGCAGTTCTCGGCGAGGAACAGGTGCCTGCGGGTGCGCTCGGAGGTGTCCACCAGGTCCCACAGCTGGCGCAGTTCGGTCGCGACGGGGAGTTCCACCACGGCGTGTCTGCCGCTTTGCAGCGCGGCCCTGCCGTGCTCGTAGTGGAACTCCCACGGTGTGGCGACGTAGACCAGATCGATGTCGTCGCGCTGGAGCATGCGGGCGTAGGAGTCGGCTGATCCGCCGTATTCGGCGGGGCGGGGCTCGCCCTTGGCGGCCAGCCGGTCGGCGGCGCGTCGCGCGCGGTCGGCGCGGATGTCGCAGACGGCGGTCACGGTGCAGCCGGGTACCGCCGCCCAGCCGGTGATCATGCCTGAGCCACGGTTGCCCAGGCCGATGACACCGACGCGGACGGTTCTGTGGATCTCGAACGGCACGCCGATCATCGACTTCTGTCCGGGACGGCGGCGGGGCACCTGTTCGGTCGTGGCGGACGCGGCCGGGGCCGCGGCGGTCATGCCGACCGCGAGGGCGCTGGTGGCGACGGCTCCGCCGAGGAGCAGTCGGCGTGAGACAGCGGGTGTTTCGGACATGACGGCAACACTCCTCGGTGGGGTGGCTTGCATCACTGCCGGGGCACTGTCGGTGCATGACTCTGACGGGCTTTGACGGTGCATGTCAATACGTGCTCGATAGAGGGAAGTTTCGAGCACGATCAATCACCCGCGCACGGTCGCCGGTCGGCCGGTTCAGTCGCCGCCGACCGGTGCCGTGATCACGCGCGGGGTCAACGGGGGCCCGACGCGGACACCTCGTCCTGCTGTGCCGTCAAGTCGAAGCCGACCAACGGGGAATGCCGACCACAAGGGGAGCTCGCCCGACGTGACGAAGCGCTGCCAGGCCGCTGAGGCATCACACCGTGAGGTGCGTCGGCGCGAACATCCGCAGCACGGCCGGGAGTACGACCACCGACGGACCTGATGACGTCAGCGCCTTCGCCAGGTCCGCCTCCAGCGCCTGAGGCGTCGTACGCACGCCCGGAACCCCGAACGACTCCGCGAGCGCCACATAGTCCGGCCGTGTCAGCTCCGTCCCCGTCGCCGCCCCGAACGCGTCCGTCATGTACTCGCGCAGGATGCCGTAACCGCCGTCGTCGACGATCAGCCAGGTGACGTTCAGGTCGTGCTGCCGGGCCGTGGCCAGCTCGGCGATCGAGTACAGCGCCCCGCCGTCGCCGGAGACCGCCAGGACCGGACGGGTCGGATCCGCGACCGCCGCGCCCAGCGCCGCCGGGAAGGCGTAGCCGAGGCCGCCGGCGCCCTGGGCTGAGTGCATGTGGTTGGGGCCCTTGGCGTCGAAGGCCGACCAGGCCCAGTAGGCCAGGATGGTCATGTCCCAGAAGGACGGGGAGTCGGCGGGGAGCGCCCTGCGGACCGATGCCAGAACCTGCTGTTCCAGGGTGAGTTCCTGGGCGGCGATGCGTTCGGCGACCTTCGCGAGCAGCGCACGGACGCGTTCTGACGCCTGCGCGTCCTCCCGCTTGCGCACGGTCTCCAACAGCGCCTGCAACGCCGGCCGCGCATCCGCGTGGATGCCGAGCGCCGGGTGGTTGGACTCCAGCTTGCCGAGGTCGGCCTCGATCTGGATGACCCGGCCGCGGGGCTTGAACGTGTGGTAGTTCGAGGAGAGTTCGCCGAGGCCCGAGCCGACCACCAGCAGGACGTCCGCGTCCTCCAGGAAGTCCGTGGTGTGACGGTCCTCCAGCCAGGACTGGAGTGACAGGGGGTGCTTCCAGGGGAACGCGCCCTTGCCGCCGGGGGTCGTGACGACCGGCGCCTGGAGCCTCTCCGCCAGCTGCTTCAGCTTGCCCGACGCGTCCGCCCGTACCACTCCCCCGCCCGCGATGATTGCCGGACGGGCCGCCTTCGACAGCAGGTCGGCCGCCACGGCGGTCAGTTCGGGGCGCGGCGGCAGCTCGTCGGGGAAGGCGTCGCCGCCCGTCACGACCGGGATGAGGGTCTCGGCGAGCAGCACATCCTGCGGGATCTCCACCCACACCGGGCCGTGCGGGGCAGTCAGCGCCGACTTCCAGGCCGCCTCGATCGCCGAGGGGATCTGGGACTGGGTGCGTACGGTGTGGACGGACTTCACCACGCCCCGGAACGAGGCCGCCTGGTCGGGGAGTTCGTGCAGGTATCCGTGCCTTGCGCCGCCCAGTCCCGCCGTCGGGATCTGACTGCTGATCGCCAGCACGGGGGCGGAGGCCGACGCGGCCTCCTGGAGTGCGGCCAGCGACGTCAGCGCCCCCGGCCCGGTCGACAGCAGCAGCGGGGCCGCCTCGCCGGTGATACGGCCGTAGGCGTCCGCCGCGAACCCGGCGTTGTTCTCCACCCGCAGGCCCACATACCTGAGGTCCGAGCGGCGCAGCGCGTCGAACATGCCAAGCGCGTGCTGGCCGGGCAGCCCGAAGACCGTCGTCGCGCCGAGCCCGGCCAGCGTCTCCACGACCAGGTCTCCGCCGGTGCGGCCGGGGGGAGGGTTCAGCGCGGCCTCCGTCTGGGCGGCGGTGGGGCGGAGCACCAGGTCGTGGTCGTGGGTCACTTGCCCTCGTTCTCCTTACGGGCCTCGGCGATCTGGCGGGACATGATCGTGGTCAGTTCGTACGCCGTGTGGGAGGCGGCCACCGACGTGATCTCGGCGTGATCGTACGCGGGCGCCACCTCGACGACGTCCGCCGAGACCAGGTTGCAGGAGGCCAGGCCGCGCAGGATCTCCAGCAGCTCGCGCGAGGTCATGCCACCCGCCTCGGGGGTGCCGGTGCCGGGCGCGTGCGCCGGGTCGAGGCAGTCGATGTCGATGGAGATGTAGAGGGGCCGGTCGCCGATGCGCTGGCGCAGCTGGTCGGCCACCTCGTCGGCGCCGCGGCGGTAGACGTCCGCCGACGTGACGATGCCGAAGCCCATCTTCTCGTCGTCGGTCAGGTCCTGCTTGCCGTACAGCGGGCCGCGGATGCCGACGTGGGAGAGCGCCTCGGTGTCGAGGATGCCCTCCTCGACCGCGCGCCGGAAGGGCGTGCCGTGGGTGTACTCGGCGCCGAAGTAGGTGTCCCAGGTGTCGAGGTGGGCGTCGAAGTGGAGCAGGGCGACCGGGCCGTGCTTCTTGGCGACCGAGCGCAGCAGCGGGAGGGCGATGGTGTGGTCGCCGCCCAGGGTCATCAGGCGGGCGCCGGTGCCGAGCAGTTCGTCGGCGGCGGCCTCGACGGTCTCCACGGCCTCGTTGATGTTGAACGGGTTCACGGCGATGTCGCCGCCGTCCGCGACCTGGGCGAGCGCGAAGGGCGAGGCGTCCTGCGCCGGGTTGTACGGGCGCAGCAGCCGGGACGCCTCGCGGATGGCGTTGCCGCCGAAGCGGGCGCCCGGCCGGTACGAGACGCCCGAGTCGAACGGCACGCCGACCACGGCGACATCGGCGCGGCCGACCTCGTCCAGGCGCGGGAGCCGGGCGAAGGTGGCGGGTCCGGCGTACCGCGGGATGCGGGAGGAGTCGACGGGGCCGCGGGGCGTCTCGTTGCCAGTCATTGTGAAATGCCTTCTTTCCT
Organism: Streptomyces curacoi; assembly: GCF_001513975.1. Taxonomy (GTDB): domain Bacteria; phylum Actinomycetota; class Actinomycetes; order Streptomycetales; family Streptomycetaceae; genus Streptomyces; species Streptomyces curacoi. The sequence continues at coordinate 102,365 of NZ_KQ947994.1, read as the reverse complement.
ACGCTTCGTCGCGTATGCGGGTTTTACGACTACGACTCTACTGGCGAGCCGGCGTCGGTTCGGACGCGAGTTCGAGAGCCCGCCCGGCGAGGCGCTCACGCCAGGCGGCGAGTACGGCCGCGCCGGCCGGCCTCGTCATCAAGGAGACGGCGATGCACGCGGCGAGGGAAGACAGCAATCCGTACAAGACGGGCTCGTGGGCGAGGACGCCCGCCAGACAGGCAACGATCACTGTGTGGTCGACGGCCACAGGGCCTCCTTCGCTCGGTCTCGCCGGCGGGTGACGAGGACTGACCCTAGGCGGCCGGAAAGCGACTGCGAAGTGTACGTTTCATCCATCCCATGGATGCCGGATGGAGGGAACGCACATATGCCGGAGCCGACCGTTCCGCCGACCCCGCCGGTACCGCTCTCGGCCCTCCTGGCCCGCGAGGACCTGGGCCTGCGCCGGATCGCCGGGCCGACGGACACGGACCCGGTGATCCACTGGGCCCACACCTCGGAGATGGCCGACCCGTACCCGTACCTCCTGGGCGGCGAGCTGCTCCTGACGGCCGGCGTCCACATCCCGGAGGCGGCGGGCTCGGACTACTTCGACGCCTACGTCTCCCGGATCGTCGCGGCGGGCGGCGCCGCACTCGGCTTCGGCCTCGCCCCCCTGCACGACACGGTGCCGCCCGCCCTGGTGGCGGCGTGCGACACGCACGGCCTCCCGCTCCTGGAGGTGCCGCCCCGGACCACCTTCTCGGGGGTGGCCCGCGCGGTCTGGCAGCTCATGGCCCAGGCCCGGCACGCCGAACTCCGCCGGGTGACGCAGGCCCAGCAGAGCCTGGCGGCGGCTGCCTCGCACCCGGATCCGGTGCGTGCGGTGCTGCGGCAGCTGGCCCGGCGGGTCGAGGGCTGGGCGGTGCTGTACGGGCCGGAGGGTGCGCTGCTCGGGGAGGCGGGGCGAGGGCCGGAGGAAGGGGTGCGGGAGCGGCTGGCCGAGCTGACGGGCGTCGTCACCAGCCGGTCCTCCGCCACCGCCAGCGACACCACCGCCTCCGGCGTCCACCTCGCCGCCTACGCCCTGGGCACCGGTCACGGCTTCGTGCTCGGTGTCGCCGCCCGGCACCGCGAGCCCGGCGACCACACCATCGCCTCCGTCGCCGCCGTGCTCCTCTCCCTCCTCACCGGCGAGCACCAGAGCGGCTCGGGAGCGGCCCGCTCCTCGGCACTCGTACGGCTGCTGCTGGGCGCCGAGCCGCCGACGGTGGCCCCGCTCCTGGGCGCCGACCACTGGCTCGTCGTGCACGCCCGCCCCGACGCCCAGCCCTGCGATCCGGTGGCGGCCTCGGCGCTGGGCGCGGCGCTCGGCTCCCCGCTGGTCGACCTGGCGCGGGACGTCGTACGCGTCCTCGTCCCGGCGGACCGCGAACCGTCCCCGCAGCCCGGCTGGACCCTGGGCGTGAGCGCCCCCGCGACCGCGCGGGACTGGCCCGCGGCCGACACCCAGGCGGCCCGGGCCCTGTCCCGGGCGCGGGCCACCCGCACCGCCCTGGTCCGCCACGGCACCCACCGCCCGGCCCTGACCGACCTGCTCTCCCCCGAGGATGCGGAGGCCCACGCCCGCGCCCTCCTCGCGCCCCTCACCGGCCCCCTCACCGAGACCCTGCGCACCTGGCTGTCCCTGCACGGCAGCTGGGACCGCACGGCGGTCGCCCTGTCCGTCCACCGCAACACCGTCCGCCAGCGGATCGCCCGGTGCGCGGCGCTCCTGGAGACCGACCTGGACGACCCGGACGTCCGCATGGAGCTGTGGTTCGCGCTGCGGCACAGCGAGCGGTGATCCGCACAGTGACCCGCGTCGCACGCGAGGCGGACTCCGGCGTTCCCTCAGTTGTCTGCCTCACAATGGGGTCCATGCCGATACCCGGGACACCCAGCCGCGCCGAGCTCGTCGACCACCTCGTCAGAACCCGTATCGCGGGCGATGTCGCCACTCCCCGCGAGAACAACCTCTCCCACTACCGCAAGCTGGCGAACGGCGACCGCCACTACTGGCTCGGCCTGGAGCTCGGCGACCGCTGGACCGACGAGCAGGACGTCCTCGCGGTGATGGCGGAGCGCGTCGGCGTGAACGACGACCCGGAGCACCGCCACGGCCAGGACACCATCGACCCCGAACTGACGGTGGCCGCGCTGGAGCGCATGGCGGGCCGGCTGCGCAAGGCGGCGGACGGCGGACAGCGCGTCCTGTTCGCGACGGGCCACCCGGGCGGCCTGCTGGACGTGCACCACGCGACGGCGGCGGCCCTGCGCGCGGCGGGCTGCGAGATCGTCGTCATCCCGGACGGCCTGCAGACGGACGAGGGTTATGTCATGCAGTTCGCGGACGTCGCCGTCCTGGAGCACGGCGCCACCCTCTGGCACACCCACTCCGGCGAACCGATGAAGGCCATCCTGACGGGCCTTGAGCGCGAGGGGCGTCCGCTGCCGGACCTGGTCGTCGCCGACCACGGCTGGGCGGGCTACGCCGGGCAGCACGGAGTCGACTCGGTGGGCTACGCCGACTGCAACGACCCCGCGCTGTTCCTCGCGGAGTCGGAGGGGACCGTGCAGGTGGTGGTGCCGCTGGACGACCACGTGGTGAGCCCGCGGTACTACGACCCGATGACGGCGTTCCTGCTGGCGGAGGCGGGGCTGGCCTAGGTCTTTCGGACGGGCGCTAGGTGTGCTGTTCGGACAGGCCCTGGGTGCCGGCGGCGCCCAGGTGGCGCAGTACCGCCAGGACGCGGCGGCTGTAGCCGGTGGTGCCGGTCAGGCCGAGCTTGTCGAAGATCGCGTTGGTGTGTTTCTCCACCGCGCTCTGTGAGACGTAGAGCTGCTTGGCGATGGCCGCGTTGATGTAGCCCTGCGCCATCAGCCCCAGCACGTCCCGCTCGCGCGGGGTCAGCCGGTGCAGCGGGTCGGTGCGGGCGCTGCGGGCGAGGAGCCGCCGTACCACCTCGGGGTCGAAGGCGGTGCCGCCGGCGCCCACCCGCTCCAGGGCATCGAGGAACTCCGCCACCTGCATGACCCGGTCCTCACCCCGGCCCGGGTCTCGGCCAGTTCGCCGACCCGGCGCCGCAGCAGCTCCGTCTCGCTGGGGCCCAGGTGGCGCCGGGCCAGCTGTTCGTCCAGCTGTGCCAGCCCCCGCCCGCCCTGCGCGCACAGGAACAGCAGGAACAGCCCGCCCAGCCCGGACAGCGCGACGGTGCCCGGATGGGTGAGGTCCGGCACGAACCATGCCCACACCAGCGTGGAGGAGTAGAGGAGGGCGATCAGCGAGGTCAGCAGCACCAGCAGCCCGAACAGGCCGAGTGGCCAGCGCGCCGCCAGATACCCGAACGCGGCCTGCCCGCTGCGCGGCGGGTCCAGCTCGACGGCGTGGCACACCGCGAGGCGGCGCCGCTCCAGCGCGGCCAGGCGCAGCGCGCCCGCGGGGACGGCAGGCGGGCGCCGGTTCGCCGGCCTCCACATCCTCCGCGCCCCGCCGACGGCGACGCAGACCAGTTCGGCCAGCGCCGTCAGGCCGCCCAGCAGCAGTCCGGCGGCGAGGCGGAGCCAGCGCTCGGTGAATTCGGTCACGACGGGTCAGGCTAGCCAAGGGCCCCGGGGCGGCGCCCTGCGGAAAACCGCACACTTCCCGTGCGGGTCTCCGCAGCCGGCTGTGCGGCCTTCCTCATACCGCCTTTAGGTCAAGACTTCGTAAAGTAGCCCGCATGATCTTTGCTGCTGCGTCCGAGGCACCTGTCGGCGGAGTCGCCGGCTGGGCCGCCGACCTGATGGAGAAGCTGGGCGGGCCGGGTGCCGGGCTGGCCATCGCTCTGGAGAACCTGTTCCCGCCGCTGCCGAGCGAGGTGATCCTGCCGCTTGCGGGGTTCACGGCGAGCCAGGGCCGCATGGACGTCGTCGCCGCCGTGGCCTGGACGACGGCGGGTTCGGTGGCGGGCGCACTCGCCCTCTACCTGCTCGGCGCGCTCTTCGGCCGGGAACGGCTGATGGCGGTGGCGGCGCGGCTGCCGCTGGTGAAGGTCGCGGACGTGGAACGGACCGAGGCGTGGTTCGTCCGGCACGGCACCAAGGCCGTGTTCTTCGGCCGCTTCGTGCCCATCTTCCGCAGCCTGATCTCGATACCCGCCGGCGTGGAACGCATGCCGCTCCCCGTGTTCCTCACGCTCACCGCGGCGGGCAGCCTGATCTGGAACACCGCCTTCATCTCCGGCGGTTACGCCCTCGGCGCCCGCTGGCACGAGGTCACCGACGTGGTCGGGCTCTACTCCAAGGTGATTCTGGTGCTCGTGGCCGTGGCGGGCCTGGCGTTCGTGGGCGTACGGCTGCTGCGGGCGGGGCGCGGCCGGCGGAGGCGCACGGGAGCGGGGGTGAGGTGAGCCGGGGCCTGAACGGCCGCGCGGTGAGCGGTCACCGCGGAACCCGGACCACGCCCTCCTGGATCACCGACACCGCCAGCCGCCCGTCCTGGGTGTAGATCCGCGCCTGGCCGAGCCCCCGCCCCCCGTACGCCGACGGCGACTCCTGGTCGTACAGCAGCCACTCGTCCGCACGGAACGGGCGGTGGAACCACATCGCGTGGTCCAGCGAGGCGCCGACCACATCACCCACGGCCCAGCCGCCGCGCCCGTGCGCGAGCAGCACCGAGTCCAGGAGCGTCATGTCCGAGACGTAGGTGGCGAGTACGACGTGCAGGAGGGGGTCGTCGGCCAGCTTGCCGTTGGTGCGGAACCAGACCTGGGAGTGCGGTGCGCGGGGCTCGCCGAACCTGCCGTACGGCGGCTCGTCGACGTACCGCAGGTCGACCGCCTGGCGGGCCTCCAGGAACCTCTCCACCACCGCCGGATCGAGGTGGTCGTAGGCGCGCAGCCGCTCCTCGGAGGTGGGGAGCGTCGCCGGATCCGGGGCGGGCGGCATGGGCGTCTGGTGGTCCATGCCCTCCTCGTGCACCTGGAAGGAGGCGGACAGCGCGAAGATCGGCTTGCCGTGCTGGACCGCGACGACGCGCCGGGTGGTGAAGGAGCGGCCGTCGCGCATGCGGTCGACGTTGTAGACGATGGGCGCGCCGGGGTCCCCCATGCGCAGGAAGTACGCGTGCAGGGAGTGGGCGGGACGGTCCGCGGGGACCGTGCGCCCCGCGGCGACCAGCGCCTGGGCCGCGACCTGCCCGCCGAAGACCCGCGGGACGACGGCGGAGCGGGACTGGCCGCGGAAGATGTTCTCCTCGATCTGCTCCAGGTCGAGCAGATCGAGGAGATCCTCAAGTGCCTGGTTCATGGCACCTTTTCTAGGCGAGTGGTTGCAGGGCCTTACAGGCCCATGTCCTTGGCGATGATCGACTTCATGATCTCGCTGGTGCCGCCGTAGATGCGGTTGACGCGGTTGTCCGCGTACAGGCGGGCGATCGGGTACTCGTTCATGAAGCCGTAGCCGCCGTGCAGCTGGAGGCAGCGGTCGATCACGCGGTGCGCGACCTCGGTGCAGAACAGCTTCGCGGAGGCGGCCTCGGCCGGGGTCAGCTCGCCCGCGTCCAGGGCCTCAAGCGCGCGGTCGGCGACGGCCTCGGCCGCGTCCACCTCGGCTTGGCAGGCGGCCAGCTCGAACTTGGTGTTCTGGAAGGCGGCGACCGGCTTGCCGAAGACGGTGCGCTCCTGGACGTACTGCTTGGCGAACCGTACGGCGGCCTTGGCCTGGGCGTAGGCACCGAAGGCGATGCCCCAGCGCTCGGAGGCCAGGTTGTGACCCAGGTAGTAGAAGCCCTTGTTCTCCTCGCCGAGCAGGTCCTCGACCGGGACCTTCACGTCGACGAACGCCAGCTCGGCGGTGTCGGAGGTGCGCAGACCCAGCTTGTCCAGCTTGCGGCCGACGGAGTAGCCCTCGGACTTGGTGTCCACGGCGAACAGGGAGATGCCGTGGCGGCGATCCTCGGCCGTCGGGGCGGCGGTGCGGGCGCAGACGATCACGCGGTCGGCGTGGACGCCGCCGGTGATGAAGGTCTTGGCGCCGTTGAGGACGTAGTGGGTGCCGTCCTCGGAGAGCTTGGCGGTGGTCTTCATGCCTGCGAGGTCGGAGCCGGTGCCCGGCTCGGTCATCGCCAGGGCCCACATCTCCTCACCGGAGACGAACTTCGGCAGGTACCGCTTCTTCTGCTCGTCGGTGGCCAGCATCTTGATGTACGGCAGACCGAGCAGCACATGCACGCCGGAGCCGCCGAACTGGACGCCCGCGCGGGCGGTCTCCTCGTACATGACGGCTTCGAACTTGTACGAGTCGATGCCGGCGCCGCCGTACTCCTCGTCCACGCGGATACCGAAGACGCCGAGCTCGGCGAGCTTGTAGTAGAAGTCGCGCGGCGCCTGGCCGGCCGCGAACCACTCGTCGTAGACCGGGACGACCTCGGCCTCGATGAAGGCGCGGATGGTCTCCCGGAACGCCTCGTGATCCTCGTTGAACACCGTACGGCGCACGCCGTCCACCTCCACCGGTACATGTCTAAGCGCTTGCTCAGATCAAGGTACCGGCGAGTAGTGAATGACGTCCAGAGTGGAAGAGCCGTAACGCTCGTCACTCCCCGGCTCTGCCGTAACGGCGGAACTCGGATGTCGCGACCGTCCAGGGGCCGAACGGCACCGCGTCGCCGTAGATGTAGGCGTCCTTGCGGGTGTAGCACCCCTTGCAGGGGTCGGAATGCACTTCGATCGTGCCGGTGCGCGGGTCGACGATCATGTAGTGGGGGATGCCCATGGCCGGGTAGTCGGCGAGCTTCTCGATGTAGTCGTTGTGAGGGTTGGACGGCGAGACGATCTCGACGACCGCCAGCACCTGCGTCGCGTCGACGGCGAAGCCTTCCTCGTCGAGGGCCGCCTCCGGGATGACGATCGCGTCGGGGAGGCGCATACGGCCGATCGCCGGCTGCTCGATCTCAGGGCCGCCGGCACAGATATAGCCGGGGTGCATGCCGAGAAGCTGATCGCCCAGCTGACTGCAGATACGGCGAACCGTCCCCGCGTGGCGCTTCGGCGGGCGAGTCATGGCCAGTACCGGACCGGACGGCCCGATCTCGACGCTCCACGATCCTTCGAGCTGCTCGGCGTAGGCATCGAGCTGCTCGGCGATCGCGCGCATCTTCACGTAGTCCATGCCCACGGACGCAGACTACCGAGCCCAAGGCCCGCAGACGGGCGCGTCGACGCAGCTCAGCCCCCCGCCGCCCCGAACGCCCCCCGAGCCATCCGGTGCAGCAGCTCCGCCATGCCCCCCCGCCCCGGCAGCGCCCCCGGCCGCCCCAGATGCGGCGTCGAGTTCAGCAGCCCGAAGACGGAGTGCACCGCCGAGCGGGCCGTCGGCTCGGTCAGCTCCGGGTACACCTTCCGGACCACCTCCACCCACAGCTCGACGTACTGCCGCTGCAACTGCCGTACGAGCTTGCGGTCGCTGTCCCGGAGGCGGTCCAGCTCGCGGTCGTGCAGGGTGATCAGGGGACGGTCGTCGAGGGCGAAGTCGATGTGGCCCTCGATGAGGGAGTCGAGGACCGCCTCGGGCGGCACGCCGTCGGCCTCCGCGAGGCGCCGCTTCGCACCCTTCAGCAACTGGCCGCTGATGCCGACCAGCAGCTCGGCGAGCATGGCGTCCTTTCCGGCGAAGTGCCGGTAGAGACCGGGGCCGCTGATGCCCACGGCGGCGCCTATCTCGTCGACACCGACGCCGTGGAAACCACGCTCGGCGAAGAGCCGCGCGGCCTCCTTGAGGATCTGTTCGCGGCGGGTGGGGGCGTCGGTTCTGGTGGCCATGGAAGCAATTCTAGACAGGGAGGTTAGCGGTCGTTAACCTGAAGGAAATGCGTTAACGCTCATTAACAAGGTGAGGGGACCGCAGGATGCACGAGGCACCGGAGCTTCAGAGCGCGGCCGATCCCGCGTCGGAGGCCTGGCGGGCCAACGAGGAAGCCCATCGGGCGCTGGTGGAGGAGCTGCGCGGCAAGCTCGCCGCCGCCCGGCTGGGAGGCGGCGAGAAGGCGCGCGCCCGGCACACCGCGCGCGGCAAGCTGCTGCCCCGGGACCGGGTCGACACCCTCCTGGACCCCGGCTCCCCCTTCCTGGAGCTCGCTCCCCTCGCCGCCGACGGGATGTACGACGGCCAGGCCCCGGCCGCCGGTGTCATCGCCGGGATCGGGCGGGTCAGCGGGCACGAGTGCGTGATCGTCGCCAACGACGCCACGGTCAAGGGCGGCACGTACTACCCGATGACCGTGAAGAAGCACCTGCGCGCGCAGGAGGTGGCCCTGGAGAACCGGCTGCCGTGCCTGTATCTCGTCGACTCCGGTGGGGCCTTCCTGCCGATGCAGGACGAGGTGTTCCCGGACCGCGAGCACTTCGGGCGGATCTTCTACAACCAGGCCCGGATGTCGGGCGCCGGGATCCCGCAGATCGCGGCCGTGCTCGGCTCGTGCACCGCCGGCGGCGCGTATGTCCCGGCCATGAGCGACGAGGCCGTCATCGTCCGCAACCAGGGCACGATCTTCCTCGGCGGTCCCCCGCTCGTGAAGGCCGCCACCGGTGAGGTCGTCACGGCCGAGGAACTCGGCGGTGGTGACGTCCACGCGCGCGTGTCGGGTGTCACCGACCATCTCGCCGAGGACGACGCGCACGCGCTGCGGACCGTGCGGAACATCGTCGCCACGCTCCCCGCGCGCGGGCCCCTGCCGTGGGAGGTCCGGCCCGCCGTCGAGCCCAAGGTCGACCCCTACGGCCTCTACGGCGCCGTCCCCGTCGACTCCCGCACCCCCTACGACGTGCGCGAGATCATCGCGCGCGTGGTCGACGGCTCCCGGTTCGCGGAGTTCAAGGCCGAGTTCGGGCAGACCCTCGTCACCGGCTTCGCCCGCATCCACGGCCACCCGGTCGGCATCGTCGCCAACAACGGCATCCTGTTCTCCGAGTCCGCCCAGAAGGGCGCCCATTTCATCGAGCTGTGCGACCAGCGCGGGATCCCGCTGGTGTTCCTCCAGAACATCTCCGGCTTCATGGTCGGCAAGGACTACGAGGCCGGCGGCATCGCCAAGCACGGCGCCAAGATGGTGACGGCGGTGGCGTGCACGCGTGTGCCGAAGCTGACGGTCGTGGTCGGCGGTTCGTACGGCGCCGGGAACTACTCCATGTGCGGGCGCGCCTACTCCCCCCGCTTCCTGTGGATGTGGCCAAACGCCAAGATCTCCGTCATGGGCGGCGAGCAGGCCGCGTCCGTCCTCGCGACCGTCAAGCGGGACCAGCTGGAGGCGCGTGGCGAGTCCTGGCCGGTGGAGGACGAGGAGGCCTTCAAGGCGCCGATCCGGGAGCAGTACGAGCGCCAGGGCAACGCCTACTACGCCACCGCCCGGCTCTGGGACGACGGGGTCATCGACCCGCTGGAGACCCGTCAGGTGCTGGGCCTCGCCCTGACCGCCTGTGCCAACGCGCCGCTGGGTGAGCCCCAGTTCGGCGTCTTCCGGATGTGAGGGGGACGGAACCCATGTTCGACACAGTGCTCGTGGCCAACCGGGGCGAGATCGCCGTACGGGTCATCCGTACGCTCCGCTCGATGGGCGTCCGCTCGGTGGCCGTCTTCTCCGACGCGGACGCCGACGCGCGGCACGTCCGCGAGGCCGACACGGCGGTACGGATCGGTCCGGCTCCGGCGGCCGAGAGCTATCTGTCCGTGGAGCGGCTGCTGGCGGCCGCCGCCCGCACCGGCGCGCAGGCTGTCCACCCCGGCTACGGCTTCCTCGCCGAGAACGCCGAGTTCGCGCGGGCGTGCACCGGCGCCGGGCTCGTCTTCATCGGGCCGCCGGCGGACGCCATCTCCCTCATGGGCGACAAGATCCGCGCCAAGGAGACGGTGAAGGCGGCCGGAGTGCCGGTGGTGCCCGGCTCCAGCGGCAGCGGGCTGACGGACGCCGAACTGGCCGACGCCGCCCGCGAGATCGGCATGCCGGTGCTGCTGAAGCCGTCGGCCGGCGGTGGCGGCAAGGGCATGCGGCTGGTGCGGGACGCGGAGCGGCTGGCGGACGAGATCGCCGCCGCTCGCCGTGAGGCCCGCGCCTCCTTCGGTGACGACACGCTCCTCGTCGAGCGGTGGATCGACCGGCCCCGGCACATCGAGATCCAGGTGCTGGCGGACGGCCACGGCAGCGTCGTCCACCTCGGCGAGCGCGAGTGCTCCCTCCAGCGGCGGCACCAGAAGATCATCGAAGAGGCGCCGAGTGTGCTGCTCGACGAGGAGACCCGGGCGGCGATGGGCGAGGCGGCCGTGCAGGCGGCGCGCTCCTGCGGCTACCGGGGCGCGGGCACGGTGGAGTTCATCGTGCCGGGCGGCGACCCGTCGTCGTACTACTTCATGGAGATGAACACCCGCCTCCAGGTGGAGCACCCGGTCACCGAGCTGATCACGGGCCTGGATCTGGTGGAGTGGCAGCTGCGGGTCGCGGCGGGCGAGCGACTGCCGTACCGGCAGGCCGACATCACGCTCACCGGCCACGCGATCGAGGCGCGGGTGTGTGCCGAGGACCCGGCGCGCGGCTTCCTCCCGTCCGGCGGCACCGTCCTCAAACTGCGCGAGCCCCAGGGCGACGGCATCCGCACCGACTCCGGGCTCAGCGAGGGCACCGAGGTCGGCAGCCTGTACGACCCGATGCTGTCCAAGGTGATCGCGTACGGGCCGGATCGCGAGACGGCGATCAGGAAGCTGCGGGCGGCCCTCGCGGAGACGGTCACGCTGGGGGTGCAGACGAACGCCGGGTTCCTGCGGCGGCTGCTCGCGCATCCGGCGGTCGTGGCGGGCGAGTTGGACACCGGCCTGGTGGAGCGCGAGGCGTCCGACCTGGTCGCCACGGACGTACCCGACGAGGTGTACGAGGCGGCGGCGGCCGTACGGCTGGAGGCGCTGCGGCCCACGGGCGACGGCTGGACGGACCCGTTCTCGGTGCCGAGCGGCTGGCGGCTCGGCGGGGCGGCGCAGCCCGTCGGCTTCCACCTGCGCGTACAGGACCCGGTGGAGTACGCCCCGCGCGGCTCCGCCACCGTCACGGACGACCGCGTGTCCGTGACCCTCGACGGCGTACGCCACACCTTCCACCGCGCCGCCGACTGGCTCGGCCGCGACGGCGACGCCTGGCACGTGCGCGACCACGACCCGGTGGCCGCGTCCCTGACCCGCGCGGCCCACTCGGGCGCCGACTCCCTCACCGCGCCCATGCCGGGGACGGTGACGGTGGTGAAGGTCGCCGTCGGGGACGAAGTGACGGCGGGACAGAGCCTGCTGGTGGTGGAGGCGATGAAGATGGAGCACGTCATCTCCGCCCCGCACGCCGGCACCGTCACCGGCCTCGACGTCGCACCGGGCACGACGGTCGCCATGGACCAGGTGCTCGCGGTGATCGCACCCCACGAGGAGGTGGCGGAATGACACTGCCCATGGTCGTGCCGGCACCGGGCCTGCCCGCGCGGGTGCGCATCCACGAGGTCGGCGCACGCGACGGCCTGCAGAACGAGAAGGGCACGGTCCCGACACAGGTCAAGGCGGAGTTCGTCCGCCGCCTCGCCGACGCGGGCCTGACGACGATCGAGGCGACCAGCTTCGTCCACCCCAAGTGGGTGCCCCAACTGGCCGACGCCGAGCAGCTGTTCCCGCTGGTCAGCGACCTTCCGGTGGCGCTGCCGGTGCTCGTGCCGAACGAGCGCGGACTGGACCGGGCGCTCGCCCTCGGCGCCCGGCGCGTGGCCGTGTTCGCCAGCGCCACCGAGTCCTTCGCCAAGGCCAACCTCAACCGCACGGTCGACGAGGCGCTCGCGATGTTCGAGCCGGTGGTGGCCCGGGCGAAGGCCGCCGGCGTGCATGTCCGCGGCTATCTGTCGATGTGCTTCGGCGACCCGTGGGAGGGCGCGGTTCCGGTCCCGCAGGTGGTGAAGGTCTGCAAGGCGCTGCTGGACATGGGCTGCGACGAGCTGAGCCTGGGCGACACGATCGGGGTGGCGACGCCGGGCCACGTACGGCAGTTGCTGACGGCCCTCACCGACGAGGGCGCCGACGTGGAAGCGCTGGGCGTCCACTTCCACGACACCTACGGCCAGGCCCTCGCCAACACCCTGGCCGCCCTCCAGCACGGCGTCACCACCGTCGACGCCTCCGCGGGTGGCCTCGGCGGCTGCCCGTACGCGAAATCGGCCACCGGGAACCTGGCCACCGAAGACCTCGTGTGGATGCTGCGGGGCCTTGGCATCGACACCGGAGTCGACCTCGACCGTCTCGTCGCCACGAGCGCCTGGATGGCCGAACAACTGGGCCGACCCAGCCCGTCCCGCACCGTCCGAGCCCTCTCCCACAAGGAGCGCTGAACAGCCATGGACCACCGTCTCTCCCCCGAACTGGAGGAACTCCGCCGCACGGTGGAGGAGTTCGCCCACGATGTCGTGGCCCCCAAGATCGGCGAGTACTACGAGCACCACGAGTTCCCCTACGAGATCGTGCGGGAGATGGGCCGCATGGGCCTGTTCGGCCTGCCGTTCCCGGAGGAGTACGGCGGCATGGGCGGCGACTACCTGGCCCTCGGCGTGGCGCTCGAAGAGCTGGCCCGCGTGGACTCCTCGGTCGCCATCACCCTGGAGGCGGGCGTCTCCCTCGGCGCGATGCCGATCCATCTCTTCGGTACCGAGGAGCAGAAGCAGCAGTGGCTGCCGCGGCTGTGCTCCGGCGAGATCCTCGGCGCGTTCGGCCTCACGGAACCGGACGGCGGCAGCGACGCGGGCGCGACCCGTACGACCGCCCGGCTCGACCCGGAGACGGACGAATGGGTGATCAACGGCACCAAGTGCTTCATCACCAACTCGGGCACGGACATCACCGGCCTGGTCACCGTCACGGCGGTCACCGGCCGCAAGACCGACGGCAAGCCGCGGATCTCCGCGATCATCGTCCCGTCCGGCACCCGGGGCTTCACCGTCGCCGCCCCGTACTCCAAGGTCGGCTGGAACGCCTCCGACACCCGCGAGCTGTCCTTCGCCGACGTGCGCGTCCCGGCGGCCAACCTCCTCGGCGAGGAGGGCCGCGGCTACGCCCAGTTCCTGCGGATCCTGGACGAGGGCCGTATCGCCATCGCCGCGCTGGCGACGGGGCTCGCGCAGGGCTGTGTGGACGAGTCCGTGAAGTACGCCAAGGAACGCCACGCCTTCGGCCGCCCGATCGGCGCCAACCAGGCCATCCAGTTCAAGATCGCCGACATGGAGATGAAGGCGCACACGGCCCGGCTCGCCTGGCGCGACGCGGCCTCCCGTCTGGTGGCCGGGGAGCCGTTCAAGAAGGAGGCGGCGCTGGCGAAGCTGTACTCCTCGACGGTCGCCGTCGACAACGCCCGCGACGCCACCCAGATCCATGGCGGCTACGGCTTCATGAACGAGTATCCGGTGGCCCGGATGTGGCGGGACTCCAAGATCCTGGAGATCGGCGAGGGCACGAGCGAGGTGCAACGGATGCTGATTGCAAGGGAGTTGGGGCTCGCAGGCTAAGAGCACACGATCCACAGGGTACGCACAGCTTCGATCACAAGGGGCCCCGCCCCTGGACATCAGATCAGGTTAGGCTAACCTACCTTCGAATTGTCCGGCGGGCGATCCGCCCTGTTCGAAAGCAGCGTAGCCATGCCCAACGCCCCAGTCAGCCACCTCACCCGCCGCGGCATCCTCGCCGCGGGCGGCGCCCTCGGCCTCGGTGCCGCGCTCGCAGCCTGTGGGGACGAAGACGCGAAAAGCGGGGGTTCGAGCGAGGCCACGACCGCTGCCAAGTCCGGCCCCTGGACGTTCAAGGACGACCGCGGCACCACCGTGAAGCTCGACAAGGTCCCCACGAAGATCGTCGCCTTCGTGGGTGTCGCGGCCGCCCTGTACGACTACGGCATCGAGGTCAAGGGCGTCTTCGGCCCCACCAAGACCCAGGACGGCAAGGCCGACGTCCAGGCCGGCGACATGGACGTCAGCAAGCTGACGGTCTTCGGCAACGTCTGGGACCAGTTCAACGTCGAGAAGTACGCGGCGTTCGCCCCCGAGGTCCTCATCTCCACGACCTTCGACAACGCCGGCACCCTCTGGTACGTCCCGCAGGCCTCCAAGGACAAGATCGCCAAGCTCGCCCCGAGCGTCGCCATCTCCGTCTACGACCGCCAGCTGACCCAGCCGCTGGAGCGGATGTGGGAGCTCGCCGAGTCCCTCGGCGCGGACATGAAGGCCGACAAGGTCGTCCAGGCCAAGAAGGACTTCGAGGCCGCCGCCGAGCGGCTGCGCAAGGCCGCGAAGGCCCGTCCCGAGATCAAGGTGATGGCCGGTTCCGCCAGCCAGGACCTCTTCTACGTCTCCGGCACCAACCTCTCCATCGACCTTGAGTACTTCAAGGCCCTCGGCGTGAACTTCGTCGAGCCCTCGGAGCGGGCCAAGAAGGCCACCGGCGGCTGGTACGAGTCGCTGAGCTGGGAGAACGTCGACAAGTACCCGGCCGACATCATCGTGATGGACGACCGCTCCTCGACGATCCAGCCGGCCGACATCGCCGAGGCGACCTGGAAGAAGCTGCCTGCGGTCAAGGCCGGGCAGGTCATCTCCCGTTCGCCCGAGCCGATCCTTTCCTACGACAAGTGCACGCCGCTTCTCACCAGCCTCGCCGAGGCCATCGAGAAGGCGAAGAAGGTCGCCTGAGAAAGGGCCACCCGAGGTCCCCGAGGTTGGCATCCCTGACGTCGATTCAGGAGTTACCCCATGACTACGGCCGTCGCCGCCCCGTTCCGTTTCTTCTCCCTGCACGTCGTACGGACGAGGCGGCTCGGCCCGTCCATGGTCCGGGTCACCTTCTCCGGCGAGGACCTGCAGTACTTCTTCTCCGACGGGCGCGACCAGTCCCTGTCGTTGTTCCTGCCGCACCCCGGCCAGAGCGAGCCGCAGGTCCCGATCGAGCTCGGCGACGGCTGGTGGCAGGGCTGGCGTGAACTGCCGGACGACGTGCGGGCCGTGATGCGCTCGTACACCCTGCGCGCCCTGCGCCGGAACCCCGACGAGATCGACATCGACTTCGTCCTGCACGGCATCGCCGCATCCGACAGCCGCTGCGCGACGGGCGGCGCCGCCACCCCGGCCGGCCCCGCCTCCCGCTGGGCCTCCCACGCCGCCCCCGGCGACCGCGTCCTGCTGCTCGGCCCCGCGATCGCCGACAACCGTGCGATCCGGTTCCGGCCGCCGCAGGACACCGATCTGGTGGTGATCTGGGGCGACGAGACCGCCGTACCCGCGGTCTCCGCCGTCCTCGAGTCCCTGCCCGCCGGCACCCGGGCCCGGGTCTGGCTGGAGGTGCACGACGCGGGGGACATCCAGGACCTGGCGAGCGAGGCGGACGCCGAGCTCACCTGGCTGGTCCGGGAGAACGGACTCGACGCCATCCGCGCCGCCCAACTCCCGCCCGCCGAGCGCCCGTACGTCTGGATCGCCGGTGAGTCCGGCTGCGTCAAGGAGCTGCGCCGGCACTTCGTCGGTGAGCGCGGCATCGACCGCCGCCGGGTCACCTTCGTGGGGTACTGGAGGCAGGGGCTGACCGAGGAGCAGCTGCGCGAGCAGGAGTAACTGCCCCTGAAACCAAGGCGATCGGGCGACTGCTGCGACACAAGTGATCGTAGTCACCCTTGTTGCCGCCCTGATTCCAAGATACTTAGGTTAGGCTAACCTAAGTCGCACTCCGCACTTCACGGCCCGTCCCCACCGGAGGACCTCCCCATGCGCTCGCACCTGCTCAATGACACGACCGCGGAGCAGTACCGCCGCTCCGTGACCGAAGGAATCGAGCGGGTGGCCGCCAAACTCGCCGCCACCGACCGTCCGTTCACCGGTGTCACCGTCGACGCCCTCGCTCCCGCCATCGACGCGATCGACCTCGACAAGCCGCTGCGCGACACCGCGGCGGTCCTCGACGAGTTGGAGGACGTGTACCTCCGGGACGCGATCTACTTCCACCACCCCCGCTATCTCGCCCACCTCAACTGCCCGGTCGTCATCCCGGCCGTGCTCGGCGAGGCGATCCTCTCCGCGGTCAACTCCTCCCTCGACACCTGGGACCAGTCGGCCGGCGGCACCCTCATCGAGCGCAAGCTCATCGACTGGACGACGGCCCGAATAGGCCTCGGCCCGGCCGCCGACGGCGTGTTCACCTCCGGCGGCACCCAGTCCAACCTCCAGGCGCTGCTGCTGGCCCGGGAGGAGTCGAAGACGGACTCCCTCGCGAAACTGCGCATCTTCGCCTCCGAGGTCAGCCACTTCAGCGTGAAGAAGTCCGCGAAACTGCTCGGCCTGGGCCAGGACTCCGTGGTCTCCATCCCCGTCGACCACGACAAGCGCATGCAGACCGTCGCCCTCGCCCATGAGCTGGAGCGCTGTAAGAAGGACGGCCTGGTCCCGATGGCCGTCGTCGCCACCGCCGGGACCACCGACTTCGGCTCCATCGACCCGCTGCCGGAGATCGCGGAGCTGTGCGAGCAGTTCGGCGCCTGGATGCACGTCGACGCCGCCTACGGCTGCGGCCTGCTCGCCTCCCTGAAGTACCGGCACCGCATCGACGGCATCGAGCGCGCCGACTCGGTCACCGTCGACTACCACAAGTCCTTCTTCCAGCCGGTGAGCTCCTCCGCCGTGCTGGTCCGCGACGCCTCGACCCTGCGCCACGCCACCTATCACGCGGAGTACCTCAACCCGCGCCGCATGGTGCAGGAGCGCATCCCCAACCAGGTCGACAAGTCCCTGCAGACCACCCGCCGCTTCGACGCCCTCAAGCTGTGGGTGACCCTGCGCACCATGGGCGCCGACGGCATCGGGCAGCTCTTCGACGAGGTCTGCGACCTGGCCGTGGAGGGCTGGAAGCTGCTGGCCGCCGACCCGCGCTTCGACGTCGTGGTCGAGCCGGCCCTCTCCACCCTGGTCTTCCGCTACATCCCGGCGGCTGTCACCGACCCCGCCGAGATCGACCGCGCCAACCTGTACGCCCGCAAGGCCCTGTTCGCCTCCGGCGACGCCGTGGTCGCGGGCACCAAGGTGGGCGCCCGCCACTACCTGAAGTTCACCCTGCTCAACCCCGAGACGAAGGCGGCCGACATCGCCGCCGTCCTCGACCTGATCGCCGGCCACGCCGAGCAGTACCTGGGAGAGTCCCTTGACCGCGCGTCCTGAAAACCCGACCAAGACCCATGACTTCGTGGGGATCGGGCTCGGCCCCTTCAACCTCGGCCTGGCCTGCCTGACCGAACCCATCGCCGAACTCGACGGTGTCTTCCTGGAGTCGAAGCCCGACTTCGAGTGGCACGCCGGGATGTTCCTGGACGGCGCCCACCTGCAGACCCCGTTCATGTCGGACCTGGTCACGCTGGCCGACCCGACCTCGCCGTACTCCTTCCTCAACTATCTGAAGGAGAAGGGCCGACTGTACTCGTTCTACATCCGTGAGAACTTCTACCCGCTGCGGGTCGAGTACGACGACTACTGCCGCTGGGCCGCGAACAAGCTGAGCAGCGTCCGCTTCAACACGACCGTGACGGAAGTCCGCTACGAGGACGAGCTGTACGTCGTGACGACGGCCGCCGGTGACACCTACCGCGCCCGCCACCTCGTCCTCGGCACGGGCACCCCGCCCCACATCCCCGAGGCCTGCCAGGGTCTGGGCGGCGACTTCATCCACAACTCCCGCTATCTGCAGCACAAGGCGGAGCTGCAGCAGAAGGAGTCGATCACCCTGGTCGGCTCCGGCCAGTCCGCGGCCGAGATCTACTACGACCTGCTCAGCGAGATCGACGTCCACGGCTACCGGCTGAACTGGGTCACCCGCTCCCCGCGCTTCTTCCCGCTGGAGTACACCAAGCTCACGCTGGAGATGACCTCGCCGGAGTACATCGACTACTACCGCGAGCTCCCGGAGGCCACCCGCTACCGCCTCACCGCCGAGCAGAAGGGCCTGTTCAAGGGCATCGACGGCGACCTCATCAACGAGATCTTCGACCTGCTCTACCAGAAGAACCTCGGCGGCCCGGTCCCCACCCGGCTGCTCACCAACTCGGCGCTCACCAGCGCGGCG
Organism: Streptomyces curacoi; assembly: GCF_001513975.1. Classification (GTDB taxonomy): domain Bacteria; phylum Actinomycetota; class Actinomycetes; order Streptomycetales; family Streptomycetaceae; genus Streptomyces; species Streptomyces curacoi. The sequence goes on along the minus strand of NZ_KQ947994.1, from coordinate 84,212 downwards.
TACGAGAACGGCACGTACACCCTCGGCTTCCGCCAGGAGGAGCAGGGCAAGGACTTCGAGCTGAACTCCCAGGGCCTGATCCTGGCCACCGGCTACAGGTACGCCGAGCCGGAGTTCCTCGCCCCCGTCAAGGACCGCCTGGTCTACGACTCCCACGGCAACTTCGACGTCGCCCGCAACTACGCCATCGACGTCACCGGCCGCGGTGTCTTCCTGCAGAACGCCGGCGTGCACACGCACAGCATCACCAGCCCGGACCTGGGCATGGGCCCGTACCGCAACGCGTACATCATCCGCGAGTTGCTCGGCACCGAGTACTACCCGGTCGAGAAGACCATCGCTTTCCAGGAGTTCACCGTATGAGCATCGGAAGCATCGGGACGTTCACCTTCCGCCCCCTCGATCCCCTGAAGGACGCCGAGCTGCTGCACGGCTGGGTCACCGACCCCAAGGCGGCCTTCTGGATGATGCAGGACGCCAGGCTCCAGGACGTCGAGCGCGAGTACATGCGCATCGCGGCCCACGAGCACCACCACGCCTACCTCGGTCTGCACGACGGCGTACCGGCCTTCCTGATGGAGAAGTACGACCCCCGCTACGTCGAGCTGGTCGGCCTGTACGACCCCGAGCCCGGCGATGTCGGCATGCACTTCCTGGTCGCCCCCACCGACCGGCCCATCCACGGCTTCACCAAGGCCGTCATCACCGCCGTCATGGACGAACTGTTCGCCGACCCGCGCACCCGCCGCGTCGTCGTCGAGCCCGACGTCGGCAACAAGGCCGTGCACGCGCTCAACAAGGCCGTCGGCTTCGTGCCCGAACGTGAGATCGACAAGCCGGAGAAGCGGGCGCTGCTCAGCTTCTGCACGCGCGAACAGTTCTTGGCCGCCCGAGGAGTAGCCGTATGACCCTGTCCGACGCCGTAGCGCATCTGTCCCCCCACCGCTGGGCGCGGGCCAACCGCCTCCTGATCCGCAAGGCGCTCGCCGAGTTCGCCCACGAGCGCCTCATCACCCCGGAGGCCACCGGCGACGGCACCTACGTCGTCCGCAGCGACGACGGCCTGACCCGGTACACCTTCACGGCCGTGCTCCGCGCCCTCGACCACTGGCAGATCGACGCCGACTCGATCACCCGCCACCGCGACGGCGCCGAACTCCCGCTCGCCGCCCTGGACTTCTTCATCGAGCTGCAGAAGTCCCTGGGCCTGAGCGAGGAGATCCTCCCCGTCTACCTGGAGGAGATCTCCTCCACCCTCTCCGGCACCTGCTACAAGCTCACCAAGCCGCAGATCCCGGTCGCCGAGCTCGCCCGCTCCGGCTTCCAGGCCATCGAGACCGGCATGACCGAGGGCCACCCCTGCTTCGTGGCCAACAACGGGCGGCTCGGCTTCGGCATCCACGAGTACCTGTCGTACGCCCCCGAGACCGCGAGCCCCATCCGGCTGGTCTGGCTCGCGGCCCACCGCTCGCGCGCCGCGTTCACGGCCGGTGTCGGCATCGAGTACGAGTCCTTCGTACGGCAGGAGCTGGGCGAGGAGACCGTCGAGCGCTTCTACGGCGTCCTGCGCGAGCAGGGCCTCGACCCCGCCGACTACCTCCTCATCCCCGTCCACCCCTGGCAGTGGTGGAACAAGCTCACCGTCACCTTCGCCGCCGAGGTCGCCCAGCAGCACCTCGTCTGCCTGGGCGAGGGCGACGACGAGTACCTGGCCCAGCAGTCCATCCGGACCTTCTTCAACCGGTCCAGCCCCGAGAAGCACTACGTCAAGACGGCCCTGTCCGTCCTCAACATGGGCTTCATGCGCGGACTGTCGGCCGCCTACATGGAGGCCACCCCGGCCATCAACGACTGGCTGGCCCAGCTCATCGAGGGCGACCCGGTCCTGAAGTCCACCGGCCTGTCGATCATCCGCGAGCGCGCCGCCGTCGGCTACCGGCACCTGGAGTACGAGAAGGCCACCGACCGCTACTCGCCGTACCGCAAGATGCTGGCCGCGCTGTGGCGCGAGAGCCCGGTCGCCTCCCTCCAGGACGGCGAGTCACTGGCCACCATGGCCTCCCTCGTCCACGTCGACCACGAGGGCGCGTCCTTCGCGGGCGCGCTGATCGAGCAGTCGGGCCTGACGCCGACCGAGTGGCTGCGCCGCTACCTGCGCGCGTACTTCACCCCGCTGCTGCACAGCTTCTACGCCTACGACCTGGTGTTCATGCCGCACGGCGAGAACGTCATCCTGGTCCTCAAGGACGGCGTCGTCGAGCGCGCGATCTACAAGGACATCGCCGAGGAGATCGCCGTCATGGACCCGGACGCGGTACTGCCGCCGACGGTCGAGCGGCTGCGCGTGGACGTCCCTGAGGACAAGAAGCTCCTGTCCATCTTCACGGACGTCTTCGACTGCTTCTTCCGCTTCCTCGCCGCGAACCTCGCCGCCGAGGGGATCCTGGAGGAGGACGACTTCTGGCGGACGGTCGCGGACGTCACCCGCGAGTACCAGGAGTCGGTGCCGGAACTCGCCGCGAAGTTCGAGCAGTACGACATGTTCGCGCCCGAGTTCGCGCTGTCCTGCCTCAACCGCCTCCAGCTGCGCAACAACAAGCAGATGGTCGACCTCGCGGACCCGGCCGGCGCCCTCCAGCTCGTGGGCAACCTGAAGAACCCCATCGCAGGGCTGTAAGGCCCCTCTGGACAGGCGGGCACCCCGGAGTACGGTCCTCCGGGGTGCCCGTCAGCTTCTTCGGACTACCGCGCAGGCCACGGAACCTGCGGCGACTGGTAGTACCCGATCCCCAGCGCGTCCCATCGGGGCCCCTGCGCCGCGAGCCGCACCTTGTAGTCCTCCCAGTCGTGCGTGGAAGCCGGCGACCAGCCCAGCTCAGCCACGCCCGCCAGCCTCGGGAAGGCCATGTACTCGATGTCGGCCGACTTCGTGATCGTCTCCGTCCACAGCGGCGCCTCGACGCCCCGGATCGCCGAAGAAGGAGCACCGGCAAGGTAGTTGCCCGGGTCCCAGTCGTACGACCGCTTCACTTCCACGAGGCCCGCCCAGTCCAGGCCCAGCGGGGTGTCCGCCGTGTACTTCATGTCGAGGTAGATCCGGTCGGCGGGCGAGAGGATGAGTCCCGTCCCGTTCTGCGCGGCCTTGGCGACCTGCGCCTTCTCCTCGTCACTCGTACCGTCCAGCCCCCAGTACTGCGCCAGCGCCCCCTTCGCCGGAGTCGCCCCGGTCAGCTGATGCCAGCCGACCACCGTCTTGCCGTACTCGGCGACGATCGGCTGCACCCGGTCCATGAACTTCACATAGTCCTCGTGGCTGGTGGAGTGCGCCTCGTCGCCGCCGATGTGGAGGTACTCGCCCGGCGTGAGCGCGGCGAGCTCACGGATCACGTCGTCCACGAAGTCGTACGTGATCTCCTTGCCGACGCACAGCGAGCTGAAGCCGACGTCGGTGCCGGTGTAGAGCGGGGGTGCCACGCCGTCGCAGTTCAGCTCGGCGTACGAGGCCAGCGCCGCGTTCGTGTGGCCCGGCATGTCGATCTCGGGGACGACCTCAAGGTAGCGGGAGGCGGCGTACCGGACGATCTCCTGGTAGTCGGCCTTGGTGTAGTGGCCGCCGGGGCCGCCGCCGACCTGGGTGGAGCCGCCGTAGGCCGCCAGGCGCGGCCAGGAGTCGATGGCGATGCGCCAGCCCTGGTCGTCGCTGAGGTGCAGGTGCAGCTTGTTGATCTTGTAGAGGGCGAGTTGGTCGATATAGCGCTTGACCTGGTCGACGGTGAAGAAGTGCCGGGAGACATCGAGCATCGCGCCGCGCCAGCCGTAGCGCGGGGTGTCCGTGATGGTGCCGCCCGCGACCAGCCAGGGACCGGGCTGGACGGAGTCCTTCTCGACGGCCGCCGGGAGGAGCTGACGCAGGGTCTGGACGCCGTGGAAGAGGCCGGCGGGCCGGGCGGCCGTGATGGTGACGCCACTGCGGCCGCTGTCGAGGCGGTAGCCCTCCGCGCCGAACGGGCCCTGGGCGAGGCGCAGTCGGATGCCGCCGCGGCCCTGCGAGGTGACGGTCAGCGGGTAGCCGGTGGAGGGCCGCAGGACACCCGCGAGGTACTCGCCGACGCGCCGGGCCTCGCGGGAGTCGTCGACGCGGATGCGGGTGGCGTCGGTGATGCGGTACGGGGATCCGCCCGCCGCCACCGACGCGGGCGCCGGTACCACCTGGGCGAGGGGTATCGCCTCGCCGGACGCCGGTGCCGCGCCGAGCGTGAAGGCGCCGGCCGCCATCACCAGCAGCAGGGATCCGAGGATCCGGGTCGTACGGGGAGTCGTTCTGTGGTGCCGTCTCACATGCGCTCCCTTCGGGATTGGTAGAGACCACTCTCCCGCAGATCCGGTGAAACAATCCCCTCATGGCGGAAATCATCCAGAAGGACGGCACGTGGGTCTTCGACGGCGACGCCCTGCGACTGACCCCCGGACGGGACAAGAACGTCAGCCTCTTCCGCAAGACCCTGGGTGAACTGGTCGTCCCCCTGGGGGCGTTGGCCGGTGTCTCCTTCGAACAGGGGAAGAAGACCGGACGCCTGCGCCTGCGCCTGCGCGACGGCGCCGACCCGCTGCTGCACGCCACCGGAGGCCGGCTCACCGAGCCCAACGACCCGTACCAGCTGATCGTCGAGTCCGACCGGTACGGCGTCGCCGAGTACTTCGTGGACGAGGTGCGCAACGCCCTGCTGCTGGACCAGGTTCCCGCCGACCCGGTCGACGAGTACCTGCTGCCTGGCCCCTCCGTCCCCCTGTCGGTCTCCGCCGGGGACGGCACCGCGAGCTTCGACGGCGAGCACGTCCGTCTGGAGTGGAACTGGAAGACGGAGGACGCCAAGGCCGCCGCCGGCAGCCGCTCCCTCGCGCTCGCCGACATCGCGGCCGTGGAGTGGCATCCGGCGGTGGGCCTGGAGAACGGCTACCTCCGCTTCACCGCCAAGAGCGCGCCCACCAAGGCCCCGCCCAAGTACGACCCCAACTCCGTGGAGCTGTGGGGCTTCAAGAAGGACCCGCTGATGGCCCTGGTGGCGGCGGCGGTCCAGGCCCGCCTGCCGCATCCGGCCAGGGCCGCCGTCCCGGACGTACCGGACGCACGGCCGGAACTGCCGTCCCCGCGGGCCGCGTCCGTCGAGGACGACCACGACGCCCTGCTGCGCCGCCTGCGCGAACTCGGCGAGCTGCACCGCACGGGCGTGCTGACGGACGAGGAGTTCACGATGGCCAAGCAGGCGGTGCTCAAACGGATGTAGCGCGCGTACGGCGGCTACTTGGCCCGGCGGGCCACCGTGAAGTGGTCGATCCGGTCACCCGTCTCGGCGATGCCCTGCACCTTCAGCGTGGCGTAGCGGCCCTTCGGTGCGGGGTTCACGTCCACGCGCAGGAAGGAGTAGTCGAGGTAGCGCACCCGGGACCAGGTGACCGTCTCGTTCTGCTTGCCGCCCTCGACGTTGACGAACGAGGCCACCGAGTCCACCTCGTGCTCGTGTCCCTCGTAGGAGTCCGGCGCGCTGAACGCGTACAGGCTGCGGCCCGCCGCACCCGCCGTCACGTACACCACGCCCTCCGACTCGGGGTAGGCCGTACCGCCGATCGGCAGCTTCTTGGTGACCGCGCCGGCCTTGATGACGTCGGTGCGCTCGTACTGGTGGTTGTGGCCGTTGATCACGAGGTCGACCGTGTACTTCTCGAACAGCGGCACCCACTCCTCGCGCACGCCGCCTTCCGAGGCGTGCGCCGTGGAGGTGCAGTACGCGCAGTGATGGAAGAACGCGACGATGAAGTCGATGTCCTCGGCGGCCCGGAACCTCTTCAGCTGCGCCTCCAGCCACTTGGTCTGGGTGCCGCCGGAGAGGCCGAGGTTGGCCGGGATCTCGAAGGAGATGTCGTTGGGGTCGAGGGAGATGACCGCCGTGTTGCCGTGGACGAAGGAGTAGACGCCCGGCAGGTGCTTCTTGTCGGGTCCGTTGTCGGGGAGCGTGAAGCGGGCCTCCTCGCCGCCGTAGCCGTTGGGCGAGTACCAGGCCTCCATGTCGTGGTTGCCGTACGACACCATCCAAGGGACGGATTTGGCGACCGACTCGGTCTGGGCGAGGAACTGGTCCCAGGTGCGTGAGTCGAAGCCGGTGTCGGAGGCCTTGCCCTGGCCGGCCGGGTCGCCGTACGCGATGTCACCGGCGTGCAGATGGAAGGCCGGGTTCTGGCCGAGGATCAGGCTGTCGTTGGCGAGCGCGTGATAGCTGACGCCCTGGTCGCCGAAGGCGGTGAAGGTGAAGGGCCGCTTGTGGGCGGGGGCGGTGGTGAAGGTGCCGAGGGTGCCGAGGAGGTGCGGCGCGGCGGGGTCGAAGCCCTGGTGGCCGACGCCGTAGTAGTACGTCCGGCCCGGGCGCAGGTGGGTCAGCTCGGCGTGCACGTAGTACTGCGTGTGGTCGCCGCTCGCGCCGACGCCGGCCGGGGTGTACAGGGTGCGCACTTCGGCCTCGATCCGGCGGGAGAGGTCCCACGGGTGGGCGCCGATGCGGACGAAGGGCTTCTTCACCGCGACCGGGACCTGCCAGGAGATCGTCATCTGGGTACGCGGGTCGTTGCCGTAGGCGAGGTGGCGGCCGAAGGGGGCGACCAGGGCGCCGTCGACGGCCTCGGCGGCCGGGGCGGTGAGCTGGGTCGGTACGGTCGCCTGGGCGGTGGCGCCCGGCACGAACGCGCCACCCGCGACGGCGCCCAGGGTGACGGCGCCGCCCCTGATCATCGTGCGCCGGGAGAATCTGGCGCGCAGGTACTCGTGCTGCTCGGCCATGCTCATGCGCTCGGCCAGGTGCTGGGGTACTCCCATGCGAGGAATGTCCATGGCGTCCGAAAGTCGTCTCCTCAGGCAACGGGATGCGGGCCGAGACATGGACAGCTCCGGAACAGGCTGCCATGAGAGCCCCAATGTTGCGCCAAGACTTTCCACAGCCAGTTGCCCGAAATCGGGCAGGATTCTTGCGAAAGCGTCGCCGGTACCCCAGGATCTACCGGGTGCACGAGGAACTTGTCGATCACCTGACGCGATCCACGCCCCTGAGCAGGGGCGAGGCGCTGCGGGTGATCCAGGACGTGCTCGCCTATTTCGACGAGACGACCGAGGACTACGTCCGTCGCCGCCACCGCGAGCTGCAGGCCCAGGGCCTGGTCAACGCGACGATCTTCGAGCGGATCGAGGCGGACCTGAAATACCGGGCGGTGACGCCACCGGAGCTTACGCTCCGGCAGCTGCGCCGCATCGTCTACGGCTGAGGGACCTATCTGTATGTGCGGAATTGTCGGATACATCGGGAAGCGTGACGTGGCTCCCCTGCTGCTGGAAGGCCTCCAGCGGCTGGAGTACCGCGGCTACGACTCGGCGGGCATCGCCGTCACCTCCCCGAAGGCCTCGGGCCTGAAGACGGTGAAGGCCAAGGGCCGGGTCCGCGACCTGGAGGCCAAGGTCCCGGCGCGCTTCAAGGGCACCACCGGCATCGCCCACACCCGCTGGGCCACCCACGGCGCCCCGTCCGACGTGAACGCCCACCCGCACCTGGACGCCGAGGGCAAGGTCGCCGTCGTCCACAACGGCATCATCGACAACGCCTCCGACCTGCGCCGCAAGCTGGAGGCGGACGGCGTCGAGTTCCTCTCCGAGACCGACACCGAGGTCCTCGTCCACCTCATCGCCCGCTCACAGGCCGAGAAGCTGGAGGACAAGGTCCGCGAGACCCTGCGCCTCATCGAGGGCACGTACGGCATCGCCGTGCTGCACGCCGACTTCCCGGACCGCATCGTCGTCGCCCGCAACGGCTCCCCGGTCGTCCTCGGCATCGGCGAGAAGGAGATGTTCGTCGCCTCGGACATCGCCGCGCTGGTCGCCCACACGCGGCAGATAGTGACCCTCGACGACGGCGAGATGGCCACTCTCAAGGCCGACGACTTCCGCACCTACACGACCGAGGGCACCCGCACCACGGCCGAGCCCACCACCGTCGAGTGGGAAGCCGCCTCGTACGACATGGGCGGCCACGACACCTACATGCACAAGGAGATCCACGAGCAGGCCGACGCCGTGGACCGCGTCCTGCGCGGCCGCATCGACGACCGCTTCTCCACCGTGCACCTCGGCGGCCTCAACCTGGACGCCCGCGAGGCCCGCCGGATCCGCCGCGTGAAGATCCTCGGCTGCGGCACCTCGTACCACGCGGGCATGATCGGCGCCCAGATGATCGAGGAGCTCGCCCGCATCCCCGCGGACGCCGAGCCGGCCTCGGAGTTCCGCTACCGCAACGCGGTCGTGGACCCCGACACCCTCTACATCGCCGTCTCCCAGTCCGGTGAGACCTACGACGTCCTCGCCGCCGTCCAGGAGCTGAAGCGCAAGGGCGCGCGGGTGCTGGGCATCGTGAACGTCGTCGGCTCGGCGATCGCCCGCGAGGCCGACGGCGGCATCTACGTCCACGCCGGCCCCGAGGTCTGCGTGGTCTCCACGAAGTGCTTCACGAACACCACGGTCGCCTTCGCCCTCCTCGCCCTCCACCTCGGCCGCACCCGCGACCTCTCGGTCCGCGACGGCAAGCGGATCATCGAGGGCCTGCGCAAGCTGCCCGCCCAGATCGCCGAGATCATGGAGCAGGAGGCGGAGATCGAGAAGCTGGCCCAGCAGTACGCCGACGCCCGCTCGATGCTCTTCATCGGCCGTGTCCGGGGCTACCCCGTGGCCCGTGAGGCCTCCCTGAAGCTCAAGGAGGTCTCCTACATCCACGCCGAGGCCTACCCGGCCTCCGAGCTCAAGCACGGCCCGCTGGCCCTGATCGAGCCCGCCCTCCCCACGGTCGCGATCGTCCCCGACGACGACCTGCTGGAGAAGAACCGCGCCGCCATGGAGGAGATCAAGGCCCGCAGCGGCAAGATCCTCGCGGTGGCCCACCAGGACCAGGAGAAGGCCGACCAGACCATCGTCGTCCCGAAGAACGAGGACGAACTGGACCCCATCCTGATGGGCATCCCCCTCCAACTCCTCGCCTACCACACGGCCTTGGCCCTGGGCAGGGACATCGACAAGCCCAGGAACCTCGCCAAGTCGGTAACGGTGGAGTAAGCGCCCCGACAGGGGCGCGGGGAACTGCGCGAGCAACCCCCACAAACCCGCAGAGGCCGAACAAGAGAACGGACCCCCACGTGATGCCACCATTCACGGGGGGTCCGTCCATGTCGCCGGGGAGCCGCCCAACCCCCCGGCCTGCGCAGCTAACCGGTGGCCGTCACCCCCCGGCCCGCAGCGCGTCGCGGAAGCGCGGTCGGCCAGTGGGCCAGAGCCGCAGTCGCCGCATACCAGGCCACCGCACCCGCGGCGACGGCGAACCAGCCACCCACCTTGGTGAGCCCGTCATTGCCGGCGAAGTGGGCGATCGCCATGAGCAGCAGGGCGACGAAGAACAACCCGTGGGCACCCTGGCCGAGTTGGTCACCGCCCGCGAGGGTGAGGGACAGCGCCACGAGGGCGAACAGCAGCAGGAACAGCCCGGCCGCGTTGTCGGAGACAGCCGCGTCGGCGGAGACGGCCCAGGTGAACCACAGGGCCCCGAGCGCGACGAACGCGGTCCCGTTCGCGCTGTCACGATCCCGGAGCGCCACCAGACCGGCGACGAAGAGGGCAATGCCGCCCACGTACTGGGCGATTGATACGGCGTCAGCAGCCGACACACCGTCGATCACATCGGTGTACCCGAGGCCGAAGGCCAACAGGGTGATACCGAGGGCGAGTCGGCCGACCACGGTGGTGGTTCCGCTTCCCGCAGAGACGTCGTTGTCCACGGCGGGCTCCCTTCATGCATGTGCAGTTGTGCGGTGTGCCTTATATGCCCTTCACAAAGGCACAAACACCTCTACGCGCCAGTAGATTTATGCGCTGCACAAAGGAGGCCGCCCCTTCCCAGGCGCCATCTCGCCTGGGCCAACGGCGAGTTACGGAATGACAACGACAGGCCGCTTGGCCCGCTTGGCGAGCCGGCCCGCGACGGAACCGAAGATCCGGCCCACGATGCCGTGCGTGGAACCGACGACGATCGCGTCCGCCTCGTACTCCCGCCCGACCTCTTCGAGCTCGTGGCAGATGTCACCGCCGCGCTCGACCAGGATCCAGGGCACCTCGGCGAGATAGTCGGCGCAGGCGAGCTCCAGGCCGAGCACCTCGGTGCGGTGGTCCGGCACGTCGACGAAGACCGGCGGCTCGCAGCCGGCCCACACCGTGGTGGGCAGCCGGTTGGCGACGTGGACGATGATCAGGCCCGACCCGGAGCGATGAGCCATGCCGATGGCGTACGCAAGGGCGCGCTCACTGGAGGTGGAGCCGTCGAAGCCGACGACGACGCCGTGCTTGAAGGCGGGGTCGCAGGCGTGGCGTGGCTCTTCCGCCGCCAGGGGATCGGCCGCCGTCGGGTCGGCGACCGACCGCTTGCGGTCCGCGGGTTCGAAGAATTCGTGACCGGCCATGGCTGTCTCGGCGTTGTGATCCTTTATGGGTGGGACATCAGTGTGCGGCGGAGCTGTGTCCGGGAATGGTCTTCCCAACCCCATACCCCCAAGGGTACGGCGGCACGCCTCCTTAGCCCAGATCCCCGCTCGGGTCGCTGCGGGTTCCAGGGAGCATGCACGAGGGGACGCCCGTAACGCAATGGTTGCTGCGGTGTACAGGCGGTTTGCACAGGATTCACGCGCGTCCGCGGTCGGGTGGCCGCGCACCAGTGACCGACTGCCCGGGCACGCGTTGATCTCCGTGAGCCATCGCCAGGGAACCCAGGGAGCCCACACCCATGTCCGGACCACGCACGCCCTCCGAGGACAGCGCCACCGACGTGGTCCGGTGGGCGGCCTTCAGCTGCGTCCTGGTTCCCGTGGTCCTGCTCTGGTACGGCACCTCGCTCGCCGGCGCCGCCGGCACGGCCCTCGGCCTCGCCGCCGTGACGGCGGTCTGCCGCCTGCTCCTCCGCCACTCGGAACGCGGCGCGGCGCGCCTGCGGGACGCGGAACGCACCGGCCAGTCACTCCCCCGTCGCGGACGCCATCACAAGCCCCGCAGCGGGGGCCGTAGAGGCGGACGTCACAGTGGGGGAAATACACCGGTCGGCTGACCGGTTTCCGCGCACAGGAACGCTGCTTTTCAGCCAACTTCTGGCGCGCATGCATCCCCCGCCCAGAACACCCCCCAACCCCCGTTCCACCTGCACGGAAAGGGCCTCAGGGGCCCTGCGCACCCTACGTGGATTGGCCACCGCGACAAGGCGCACTTCCCTGCACGCTCCACGAGTGCAACGCTTCGTGATCGAATGCTTCACGCCAAGTTGCCAAGTCGACAATGTGCCGAGTGCCGAACCGGCCACTGAGGCACGACGCGACACAGTAGATTCGATCTTGACTGTCTACGGCGGGGGACTCGTGCAGGACCGAGGGGAAACGTGCAGGAGCGACACAACCGAGGAGCCGCGACCACCGAGGGGGGCTTAGCAGTATGAGCCACGACTCCACTGCCGCGCCGGAGGGCGCAGTCCGGAAACTGTCCGGGCGACGCCGCAAGGAGATCGTCGCGGTGCTGCTGTTCAGCGGCGGCCCCATCTTCGAGAGTTCCATACCGTTGTCGGTGTTCGGAATCGACCGCCAGGACGCCGGCGTGCCGCGCTACCGCCTATTGGTGTGCGCAGGCGAGGACGGCCCGCTGCGGACCACAGGGGGCCTGGAACTCTCCGCGCCACATGGCCTGGAAGCGATCTCGCGGGCGGGCACGGTCGTCGTGCCGGCCTGGCGCTCGATCACTTCGCCACCGCCCGAGGACGCACTCGACGCACTGCGTCGGGCGCACGAGGAAGGCGCCCGCATAGTCGGGCTGTGCACCGGCGCCTTCGTCCTCGCCGCGGCGGGCCTGCTGGACGGCCGCCCCGCGACGACGCACTGGATGTACGCACCGACGCTGGCCAAGCGCTACCCGTCGGTGCACGTGGATCCACGAGAACTCTTCGTGGACGACGGCGACGTACTCACCTCGGCGGGTACGGCGGCCGGAATCGATCTCTGTCTCCACATCGTGCGGACGGACCACGGCAACGAGGCGGCAGGGGCCCTGGCCCGCCGTCTGGTGGTCCCCCCGCGCCGCTCCGGCGGTCAGGAGCGCTATCTCGATCGGTCTTTACCGGAGGAGATCGGCGCCGACCCGCTGGCCGAGGTCGTCGCCTGGGCGCTGGAACACCTCCACGAACAGTTCGACGTGGAGACGCTGGCCGCGCGCGCGTACATGTCGCGCCGCACGTTCGACCGCCGCTTCCGCTCCCTGACCGGGAGCGCGCCGCTGCAGTGGTTGATCACCCAGCGGGTCCTGCAGGCACAGCGTCTGCTGGAGACGTCGGACTACTCGGTGGACGAGGTGGCGGGCCGCTGCGGCTTCCGCTCGCCGGTGGCGCTGCGCGGTCACTTCCGCCGTCAGCTCGGCTCGTCGCCGGCCGCGTACCGGGCGGCGTACCGGGCGCGGCGCCCACAGGGCGACAAGCCGGCGGACCCGGAAGCCACGACGGGCCCCGCCGCCCCGCCGGGCCCACCGCCCGCCCAGTACCCGGAGCACGGCCCGGTCCCGCCGCAGTCCCGCCGCACGGCGGCGCCGAGCACGCTGGGGACGTCCGCGTCGCTGTCGGTGCCGTCGGACCACGGCCGCGAGGCGTACGCCGGGAGCCGCGCGAGCCTGCCGGGGCAGCGCAGCGGGTCGTGACCTCGTGACGCCGGGCGGGCTGCTCAACACAGCCCGCCCGGCGTTCGCGTCCCGAGGCCGGCACGCGCCACCTCTTCCCGGCGTCCCAGCGGTACGACTTCCCGTTCACGCGGAGCCTGTCCCGCTCCGGTGTGCGGAGGTAGGCGCCGACGAATGGAACCGCGGCCGAACGTGCCACCTGGCGGGTCGTTCGGCACTCCGTCCCACCAGGGCAGTCAATCCCGCGCGCGCTGCGCCGGCCCGGTGAACCCGGCCCGCCCCAGGGCGGCAGCCCCCGGTGGAGGTCCGGCTGCACCGCCGGGCATCCCAAAAGGCGACGTCAGCTTTAGGGTGGTCGCATGAACGATCGCATGGTGTGGATCGACTGCGAGATGACCGGCCTCTCGCTGTCCGACGACGCGCTCATCGAGGTTGCCGCCCTCGTCACCGACTCCGAGCTGAACGTCCTCGGCGAGGGCGTGGACATCGTCATCCGCCCGCCGGACTCGGCGCTGGAGACGATGCCGGAGGTGGTGCGTCAGATGCACACCGCGTCCGGACTGCTCGCCGAGCTCCCCGGCGGTACGACGCTGGCGGACGCCGAGGAGCAGGTCCTGGCGTATGTACGCGAGCACGTGAAGGAACCCGGCAAGGCCCCGCTGTGCGGCAACTCCGTCGGCACCGACCGCGGCTTCCTGCTGCGCGACATGCCGACGCTGGAGGACTACCTCCACTACCGGATCGTCGACGTCTCGTCGATCAAGGAGCTGGCCCGCCGCTGGTACCCGCGCGCCTACTTCAACAGCCCCGAGAAGAACGGCAACCACCGCGCCCTCGCCGACATCCGCGAGTCCATCGCGGAACTGCGCTACTACCGCGAGGCCGTCTTCGTACCGCAGCCCGGCCCGGACTCGGACACCGCGAAGGCGATCGCGGCGAAGCACGTTCTGCCTGCTCAGTAGGCATTCGGGGGGTTCCCGCAAGGCCGCCGGGAAAGCCGTGCGCGAGCACCCCTTCGGACCCTGTACACTTTTTCTCGGCCGGTCGGGGACTCCGCGGAAGTCAACCGCCGGTCATGGTGGGTGTAGCTCAGCTGGTAGAGCACCTGGTTGTGGTCCAGGATGTCGCGGGTTCGAGTCCCGTCACTCACCCTCGGTGATCAGCCGGTGACTTCACGAGAAGTCACCGGCTGAGTCCTTTTTCAGGAGGGCATCACGGTGTCGAGCCGCGCCGACCAGCGCGTGTACGCCGAGCCCGTCCCCACCGCCCGCCTCGACCTCTTCCCGCTGCGCGTCGAGCACGCCGAGGAGATGGCCGGCGCCCTTTCCGATCCGGCGCTGCACACCTTCATCGGCGGTACCCCCTACTCCCCCGACGGCCTGCGCGCCCGTTACGAGCGGCTCGTCGCCGGATCTCCCGACCCGGCCGTCTCCTGGTGCAACTGGGTGCTGCGGCTGCGCACCCGGTCATGTCTCGTGGGCACCGTCCAGGCCACGGTCACCGAGGACCGCACCGCCGAGATCGCCTGGGTGGTCGGCACGCCGTGGCAGGGGCGCGGGTTGGCGTCCGAGGCGGCGCGCGGACTCGTCGCCTGGCTCGGGCGGCAGTCGGTCCGTACGGTCGTCGCCCACATCCACCCCGACCACCCGGCCTCGGCGGCCGTCGCCGCGGCGGCCGGCCTCACCCCGACCGACGAGGAGCAGGACGGCGAGACCCGGTGGCGGCTGCCGCTACAGCCCTGACATGGCCGCCCGCCATGCCGCCGCCAAGTCCCGCCCACTCCCGAAGCGTTCGCCAGGCTCGTTCCTCGTCACCCGGGAGCCGGTCCGCCGTGAGGGAGAACGGACCCGGGCGGTACTCGTCGAGGTCGATCAGATGCCTCGCGTGCCCTCGAAGTCGTACAGGAACGCGCCGCCGTAGAGGTCGACGGCCGCGTGGCCCGACGCCTCGACCACCACGTGGGCGTCCAGGACGCGAGCGAGGGCGCGCAGGATCCGGGGTGGCCGCTCATGACGACGTGCGCGGCACCAGTTCCGTCGCCAGGACCACCTGCCGCCGCTCCAGGCCCCGGGACACCGACGGGCGGCGGTCGGCGATCTCGGCGAGGAGGAGGTCCAGCATCCGGCGGCCCATGTCCTCTATGGGCTGGCGGACGCTGGTGAGCGGCGGGTCCATGTGGCGGGCTATGGCGGAGTCGTCGTAGCCGACGAGGGCCACGTCGTCGGGGATGCGACGGCCCGCCTCGCGCAGGACCTGGCGGGCACCCGCCGCCGTCACGTCGGAGCCCGCGAAGACCGCGTCCAGGTCGGGGCAGCGCTCCAGGAGTGCCTCCATCGCCCGGCGGCCCCCCTCCTCGGTGAAGTCGCCCGGCTCGATCAGCCGCTCGTCCACCCCGTACCCGGCGTCGCTCAGGGCGTCGCGGTAGCCGTCGACGCGGCGCTGGGCGCCGTAGACGTCGAGGCGGCCGGTGATGTGGGCGATCCGGGTACGGCCGCGGGCCACCAGGTGCTCCACGGCCGAACGGCCGCCGCCGTAGTTGTCCGAGTCCACCGAGGTCAGGGTCTCCGCGGCCGACCTCGGGCCGCTGATCACCGCCGGGATCTCCAGCTGGGCCAGCAGATCGGGCAGGGGGTCGTCCGCGTGGACCGAGACCAGGAGGACGCCGTCCACCCGGTGGGCCGCCAGGTACTGGGCCAGCCTGCGCCGCTCCCGGTCACTGCCCGCGAAGATCAGCAGCAGCTGCATCTCGGTGTCGGAGAGCCCGGCGCCCACACCCTTGAGCATGTCCGAGAAGTACGGCTCCGCGAAGAAACGCGTCTCCGGCTCGGGCACGACCAGCGCGATCGCGTCCGTGCGGTTCGCCGCCAGGGCGCGGGCCGCCGTGTTGGGGACGTAGCCGAGCTCGGCCACCGCCGCTTCCACCGCCGCGCGGGTCGCGTCGCTGACCCGGGGCGAGCCGTTGATCACCCGGGAGACGGTGCCGCGGCCGACACCCGCGCGGGCCGCCACCTCTTCGAGGGTCGGCCGGCCGCCGCTCCGGCCCCGCGTTCCGTGGGTTGCCATGGGCTCCGCCTCCCGTTGACCATTTCGTTGGCCTGGAATTTAACAGCACCTGTCGGTGCGGTGAGCGTCCGTGGGGGCCGTCGATCAAGACCGCCACTTCAGCCAACCGGTGCCGATCTTGGCCGACTTCGCACCCCCGTCGCCGGCTCTGGCGAGTTAGCTAACGGGCCGATAACTGAACACATAACTCCGCGCCCGCTCCCTTGACACCCCCGGCCGGACCGACGAACCTTCAACACATCACATGTGGGAGCGCTCCCACACTACCTGACACATACATGTCCCGCACGTTCCCCGCCCGAGCCGCAGCGAGAACAACGAACGGGCCCAACAGTGCAGTTGGCCGGGGGGTCGGCAGGTCAGGCAACAGGAGGACGCAATGCGCACGAGTACCCGCGGGTCCCGCCGGCTGATGGCCCTCGCGGCCGTCGCCGCGCTGACGACAGGGCTGCTCGCCGGCTGCGCCGAGGACTCGGACGACGGCTCCACGAACGAGGGCGGGGGCAACGGCGGCGGTGGCAGGACCACCCTCACCGTCGGCACCTTCGGCACCTTCGGCTACAAGCAGGCCGGCCTCTACGACGAGTACATGAAGCTCAACCCCGACATCACCATCAAGGAGAACGTCACCACCCGTACCGACGTCTACTGGCCCAAGGTCCTCACCCGCCTGCAGGCCGGCGCCGGTACCGACGACATCCAGGCCATCGAGGTCATGAACATCACCGAGGCCGTGCAGACGCAGGCCGACAAGTTCGTGGACCTCGGCAAGGAGGTCGACAAGTCGCAGTGGCTGGACTGGAAGAACGCCCAGGCCACCACCGAGGACGGCAAGCTGATCGGACTCGGCACCGACATCGGCCCGATGGCGATCTGCTACCGCAAGGACCTGTTCGAGAAGGCCGGCCTGGAGACCGACCGCGCCAAGCTCGCCGAGCAGTGGAAGGGCGACTGGGGCAAGTACGTCGACCTCGGCAAGCAGTACATGAAGAAGGCGCCCAGCGGCACCAAGTTCGTGGACTCGGCGTCCTCGGTCTACAACGCGGCCCTCGGCGGCGGGACCGAGCGCTACTACGAGAAGGACGGCACCGTCGTCTGGGACGAGTCGGACGGCGTCAAGAAGGCCTGGGACGTCGCCATGGAGGTGGCGACCAGCGACATGTCGGCGAAGCTGAAGCAGTTCGACAAACCGTGGGACCAGGGCTACGCGAACGGCACCTTCGCCACGGTGGCCTGCCCGGCCTGGATGATCGGCTACATCCTGGAGAAGTCCGGTGACTCCGGCAAGGGCAAGTGGGACGTGGCCGCCGCGCCCACCGCGGCCAACTGGGGCGGCTCCTTCCTCGGTGTGCCGACGGCGAGCAAGCACCAGAAGGAGGCCATCGCCCTGGCGAAGTGGCTGACCGCGCCCGAGCAGCAGGCGAAGGTCTTCGCCAAGCAGGCCAGCTTCCCGTCGACCCCGTCGGCGTACTCGACCCTGAAGCCGGCGGCCGCCACCACCGAGTACTTCTCGAACGCGCCGATCACCCAGATCTTCTCCGACTCGGCGAAGACCATCCCGACCCAGTACTTCGGCATCAAGGACCAGGCGATCAACACCGCGCTGACCGACATCGGCATCCTCCAGGTCGAGCAGAAGGGCAAGAGCCCTGACCAGGGCTGGGACGCGGCGGCCAAGGAGATCAAGGACGTGCTCGGCCAGTGAGCAGCCCCAAGCAGGCTCTCGCGCAACCCGCGTCGAGCGCCGACGCCGCGCCCGGTGAGCAGCCGGGCGCGGCCGGCCGCGCTCACGGTCGCGGTACGCCGGACCCCGGCCGCAGTTCCTGGCGGAGCCGGCTGTACCGCTGGGACATGAAGGCGTCGCCGTACGCGTTCATCTCCCCCTTCTTCATCGTCTTCGGGGCGTTCTCGCTGGTCCCGCTGCTGTACACGGCCTGGTACTCGCTGCACAACGTGCAGCTGGCGAACCTGGACAGCCAGACCTGGGCCGGCCTGGACAACTACCGGAACCTGCTGTCCTCGGACTTCTTCTGGAACTCCCTGTGGGTCACCTTCACCGTCGGTGTGATCTCGACCGTGCCACAGCTGCTGATGGCACTGGGGCTCGCCCACCTGCTCAACTACAAGCTGCGCGGCTCGACCGTGTGGCGGGTCGTGATGCTCACCCCGTACGCCACCTCGGTGGCGGCGGCGACGCTGGTGTTCGTGCTGCTGTACTCCTGGGACGGCGGCATGATCAACTGGATCCTCGACTTCTTCGGGATCGACCCGGTCAACTGGCGGGAGTCCGACTGGGGTTCCAAGTTCGCCGTCTCCTCGATCGTGATCTGGCGCTGGACCGGCTACAACGCGCTGATCTACCTGGCCGCCATGCAGGCGATCCCCTCCGATCTGTACGAGTCGGCGTCGCTCGACGGGGCGAACCGCTGGCAGCAGTTCCGCCATGTGACGATCCCGCAGCTGCGCCCGACGATCCTGTTCACGGTGGTCGTCTCGACGATCGGCGCGACCCAGCTCTTCGGTGAGCCGTTGCTGTTCGGCGGGGTGAGCGGGTCCAAGGGCGGTTCCGAGCACCAGTACCAGACGCTCGGTCTGTACATGTACGACCAGGGCTGGATCATCGGCAACCTCGGCAAGGCGTCCGCGATCGCCTGGACGATGTTCCTGATCCTGCTGATCATCGGCGTGATCCAGATGCTGATCTCGCGACGGCTGAGGAAGTCCCAATGACGGCAAGTGATGTGACCCTCCCTCGGGCGGACCGGCCCAGGCGCGAGCGCCGTCGGGTGATGGGCGCCGGCAAGCAGCTGCACGCCGGTCCGGTCACCTACCTGGTGCTGACCCTGTTCGCGCTGGTCTCGCTGGCCCCGCTGGTGTGGACGGCGATCGCGGCCTCGCGCACCGACCGGCGGCTCGCCGAGACCCCGCCGCCGCTGTGGTTCGGCGGGAACCTGTTCAAGAACATGCAGACCGCGTGGGACGAGGCCGGGCTCGGCACCGCGATGTTCAACACCACGTTCGTCGCGGCCACGATCACGGTGAGCACGGTGCTGTTCTCCACGCTCGCCGGATTCGCCTTCGCCAAGCTGCGGTTCAGGTTCTCGGGCGTGCTGCTGATGCTCACGATCGGCACGATGATGGTGCCGCCGCAGCTGGCCGTCGTACCGCTGTATCTGTGGATGGCGGACCTCGGCTGGTCCAACCAGCTCCAGACGGTCATCCTGCCGACGCTGGTCACCGCCTTCGGCACGTTCTTCATGCGGCAGTACCTGGTGCAGGCGCTGCCGACCGAGCTGATCGAGGCGGCGCGGGTGGACGGCGCGAGCAGCCTGCGCATCGTCTGGCACGTGGTCTTTCCGGCCGCCCGGCCCGCGATGGCCGTACTGGGCCTGCTGACCTTCGTGTTCGCCTGGAACGACTTCCTGTGGCCGATCATCGCCCTGAACCAGGAGAACCCGACCGTGCAGGTCGCCCTCAACTCCCTCGGTACCGGCTATGTTCCCGACCAAGCGGTGATCATGGCGGGTGCCCTGCTCGGTACGCTGCCGCTGCTGATCGCCTTCCTGCTGTTCGGCAAGCAGATCGTGGGCGGCATCATGCAGGGCGCGATCAAGGGCTGACGCCCGGTCGCCCCGCTTCAGCTGTACGGCCTTCCGGGACGTACGCCCCCGGACCGTACGGCCTCCGGGGGCCGGGTCAACGCCGCCTCGGCCCTCGGGATCCTTCCCCCCTCTCCTCCTACTCCCCTCCTACCTCGTCGGTCTCCACGACCCCCTATGGGAGCGCTTCCATGCCTGAGCCCATGACCTCCGTGTCCTTTCCCCCCGCCTTCCTCTGGGGCGCCGCGACCTCGGCGTACCAGATCGAGGGGGCGGTGCGGGAAGACGGTCGCACCCCCTCGATCTGGGACACCTTCAGCCATACGCCGGGCAGGACGGCCGGCGGCGAGCACGGTGACATCGCTGTCGACCACTACCACCGCTACCGCGAGGACGTGGCGCTGATGGCCGAGCTCGGCCTGACCGCGTACCGCTTCTCGGTCTCCTGGTCGCGCGTACAGCCGACGGGCCGGGGCCCGGCGGTGCAGGTGGGCCTGGACTTCTACCGCCGGCTGGTGGACGAGCTGCTGGCGCACGGCATCAAGCCCGCCGTCACCCTCTACCACTGGGACCTGCCGCAGGAGCTGGAGGACGCGGGCGGCTGGCCGGAGCGCGACACGGCGTACCGGTTCGCGGAGTACGCGCAGATCGTCGGCGAGGCGCTGGGCGACCGCGTGGAGCAGTGGATCACCCTCAACGAGCCGTGGTGCAGCGCGTTCCTGGGCTACGGGTCGGGTGTGCACGCGCCGGGCCGCACCGAGCCGGCGGCCTCGCTGCGGGCCGCCCATCACCTCAACCTGGCGCACGGCCTGGGCACTTCGGCCCTGCGCTCGGTGATGCCGGCCCGCAACTCGGTGGCGCTCAGCCTCAACTCCTCGGTGGTGCGCCCGCTGTCGCAGGACCCGGCGGACCTGGCGGCGGCCCGGAAGATCGACGACCTGGCCAACGGCGTCTTCCACGGTCCGATCCTGCACGGCGCGTACCCGGAGACGCTGTTCGCGGCGACGGAGCTGGTGACGGACTGGTCGTACGTCCTGGACGGCGACCTGGCGGCGATCAACCAGCCGCTGGACGCCCTGGGGTTGAACTACTACACCCCGACGCTGGTCTCGGCCGCGGAGCCCGACGTGGCCGGCCCGCGGGCGGACGGGCACGGGCAGAGCACCCACTCCCCCTGGCCGGGCGCGGACGACGTCGCCTTCCACCAGACCCCCGGTGACCGCACCGAGATGGGCTGGACGATCGACCCGACCGGTCTGCACGAGCTGATCATGCGCTATACCCGGGAGGCGCCGGGCCTGCCGCTGTACATCACCGAGAACGGGGCGGCGTACGACGACAAGCCGGACCCGGACGGCCGCGTCCACGACCCGGAGCGCATCGCCTATCTGCACGGCCATCTGTCCGCGGTCCGCCGCGCGATCACGGACGGCGCCGATGTCCGGGGCTACTACCTGTGGTCCCTGATGGACAACTTCGAGTGGGCGTACGGGTACGGCAAGCGGTTCGGGGCGGTGTACGTCGACTACTCGACCCTGGCCCGGACGCCGAAGTCGAGCGCGTACTGGTACGGGAAGGCGGCGCGGACGGGGACGTTGCCGGAGGTGGAGCAGGAGCTCTAGCGGACGGCACTCGGCCGGGGACGGGGCGCGGCACGCGGAGGGGACGTGCCGCGCCCCGGCGTGGTGCGCCCCGGTGGCCGGACGTACGCCGCCTCGGCCGGTTCAGGCCTTGCCCGGGCCTGACCCTGACCCTGACCCTGCGCCTGCGCCCGCCCCTGCCCCTGCCCCTGCCTCGGCCTCTGCCTCGGCTCTAGTCGTCGGCGAGTCCGATATGTGCGCTGACCACGTCCCCCGCACGGCGGACGGCCTCGGGGGCGAGCGCGGCGAGAACGGGGACGGCGTGGTGCCAGCCGTCCGGGGTGAGGGCCTCGGCGAGGAGAGCTCTGGCCCGGGCCAGGTCCGGGCCGGCGGCGGGCGGGTGCAGGAGTGCGGCGAGGCGGCGGGCGAGTGAGACGCGGATGCCGCCACCACCGCCGATCAGCCCGCCGGGATCGACGGGTGCGCAGGCGGCGTGCCCGGCGAGGGCGGCGAAGGCGGCCGACGTGAGTTCCTCGTCGAGCCCCGAGCCGCGGCTGACCGCATGAGCCGCGGCATGGTCGCCCAGCACCGTGTACGCGAGGGCTGCCATGACCGCCGACCGGTAGGAACGGGAGTGTCTGTCCTCCGAGGCGAGCCGGTCGAGGTGGCGCCGGGCGCTGTCGGGGTCGGTCGCGGCGGTCCGCAGGGCGAGCAGGGCCCGGTCCTCATGGTCACGCTCCGCGAGGTCGTTCCCGTCGAAGCCGTCCAGCAGGGCACGGACCCGGGCGGCGCGTCCGGCGTCGTGGGGAACCGTCGCGGCCAGCAGCCCGAGAAGCGCCCGTACGAAGTCCGAGGAGGTGTCCCGGGAGTCCCCGAGCAGGTCGTCGACCAGGCGTTCCGCCGTGCCGGGGTCGTACGGCCACACGGACGCGGCCACCAGTGCGTGGGCCTGGTCGAGGTGGAACGTGTCCCCCCACCCCTTGTGCAGCCGTCGCGCCACCTGCAGCGCGCGCTGCCCCTGCCCGGTGCTCGCCAGGGCCTGGACGACGGCCATCAGCACTCCCGCTCGCACGACGTCGTCCCAGCCGCCGGAGAGTTCGGCCGTGCGGTCGGCCTGTCGCGCGAACCGCAGCGCCCGGGAGGTGTCCGTGCCCACGAGGGCCAGGGACGCGGCGGCGTAGGCGAAGGCGCGCATGTCGTGCGTACGGATCGCCTCGACGAGACGCTCGGCGTCATCGGGTGCGCCCGCGGCGGCCAGTGCTCCCGCGAGGGCGGCGAGGCGCTCGTCCTGGGGGAGGTCGTCCATCCAGCCGTAGGCCTGGTCCGTGCCGCCTCTGAGGTGGTTGCCCCACTCGGCCCGGTGGAGCAGTCGCAGCGCCCGGGCGGGATCGGAGTCGGCGAAGTGGTCGGCCAGCGCGGTGAGCGCTCCGGCGACTCCCCACCACCACCAGGTGTCCGTGCCCGTGAGCAGCAGGGTCTCCAGGTCGTCGGCGGCGCCGGCGGCGACGAGCAGTTCGACGACCCGGGCCGAGAAGTCGTCCTCCTCGGCGGGCTCCTGGAGCTCCCAGAAGTGCTGGAGTTCCTGCCATGCCTCGGCGGCCCGGCCCTCGCGGGCCCGCACCGCGGCCATGGCCGGCCTGGTGTCCCGCGACGGCTCGGCCCACCGCCGCAGTCCCTGCCTGAGCTCCTCCGCCTCGGACGCGCGACCGGTCGCGGCGAGCGCGGCCACCGCCTCGTAGGCCGCCTCCCGATCGTCGGGACGGCTCCGGCCGACGTCGTCCGTGACTTCGAGGGCGAGCCGGACCATGGTCCGCGCCTGATGCGGGCGGACGGGGTGCAGGACCTCCGCGGCGGCCGCCGGGACGCTTCCGAGGTCGTGCGCGTGTTCCTCGGCGAGGGCGACGACGGCGTCGTACAGGACCGCGGCACGGCTCGTGTCCCCGTGGGCCGTCCATGCCCCGGCCGTGAGCCCGAGGGCGTGGACTCGGTCGGGCACCTCGGTGATCCGCCGGGCCAGTTCCTCCGCGCGGCCCAGCAGCCGGGCCGCGCACCGTGGATCCCGGGCGGCGCGGGCGGCCATGGTGTGGGCCGCGACGCCCGGCAGGGTGTCCGGCAGCCGCAACTCGCCGAGCCGGCGCAGTGCCTGGGCTTCGTCCCCGGTCCTCATCAGCAGGACGGCCAGCCGGCCCAGGGCCGCGTCGAGGATCTCCTCGCCATGGGGCCACCGGTACCTCTCCACCGACTTCCGCGTCAGTTCCAGCGCCTCCCGCGCCAGCCCCACGGCCCGCCGGTCACCCGTCCCGGCCAGCACGCCCGCCACCCCGGCCAGCGCGCGTGCGCGGTTGAGCGGGTCGAAGACGCTGCGGGCCAGCCCGATGGCGTGGCGCACCCGGCCAAGTCGGGCGTAGACCGCCGGGATGTCCGGGTGCAGTGACTCGTTGCGCCGGGAGATCAGATCCGCCACGGCCGCGAGGGCCGCCAGCTGTCCGAGGTCGTCGGGGGCGGTGCGGTGCACGACCCGGCGGGCCGCCGCGATCTCCGCGAGGCAGGCCGCGTCGCTGCCGGTGACCTCCCGCAGCCGGTCGCGCCGACGGGCGTCCGTGGCGAGGGCACAGGTGCGGCGGGTGTCCTGGAGCTGTGCGGCCAGACGGCCGTACGGCTGGAGCAGATACAGCGGGGTGTCGGCGGGCCAGCCCTTCTCCGCGTAGGCCTCCGCCCAGGTGTGCAGCCGGCCGGCGTAGGTGTCCAGGTCGGGGCCGAGTTCCTCCTGGGCGGCGGCGAGCAGGGTCTCGTGGGCGAAGAGGAAGCCACGGCCGGAGACGTACAGCGACACATCGCCGCCGCTGTCATCGAAGCCACCGCGCTCACGCAGGATCCGGCCGAAGGCGCTGCCGAGCCGCCGGCGCAGTTCGTGGGCCTGGGCGCCGGTCAGTTCGCGCAGGTCGTCGACCGTGAGGGTGCCACGGGCCGCGGTGAGCAGGCCGACCAGGTCGATCTGCAGCCGGTCGCCGGACAGGGCCCGCCGCAGGTCGAGCTCGGCCTGGTACTCGATGTGCCGTGCCGCCGCCGTCGCGGTGAGTTCGAGGACCCGGCAGTGACGGAGGGGGTGTTCGTCCCGCACGTCCAGCGGGAGGCCGGGGCTCGGTCGGCCGGTCACCAGGACACGGACGTTCGGGGGAGGCCGCCGGGGCAGCAGCGAGGCGATGCTCGGGCCGTTCCCGTCCGCTGTCAGGGACTGGTCCTCGTCGAGCCCGTCCACCACGAGGAGCAGTGTGCCCCCGTACTGCGCGACGCGTTCGGCGGCCTTGCGCAGGAGCAGGCCGCGCAGTCCGTCGCGGGCGGCGGGCGAGTGGTGGCCGGCCGGTTCGTGGCCCGCGATGGCGGCGAGCTGGTCGATGAGGGCGCCGGTGAAGGCGTCGCTGTCCGACTGGCGCGCGTTGCGGGAGGTGACGAAGAACCACACCGGGACGACTCCGCGGGGCGGGTGCAGTGCGAACCACGCGGCCAGCGACGTCTTGCCCGCCCACGGCCGCCCCTGAAGCCTCAGATACTGTTCGGGGCCGCTGCAGAAGGCGACGAGTTCGCGAAGTTCGGCCGCCCGGTCCTTGAGTTCCTCGGGGGCGAAGTCATCGGCGAGCTGGGTGCGGTAGGCCTCCTGGATCAGGTCGAACGTGGTGGCCGGTATCGCGTCGGGCAGTGCCTCGGGGGTCAGGCCGCAGCCCAATGCCCGTTCGAGTGCGGCCAGTTCCGCTTCGGGCAGGGCCTCGGCCCAGCGGTCGACCCGGTGCGCCGCGACCCGGCCGGGGCCGTCGCCGCGGTGCCGGCGGGTGACGATCCCGACGAGCCGGCCATTGCCGAAGACGGCCGCGCCGGACATGCCTTCCCAGGGGTCCCGTTCGGGATCCGGGTCCTCGGCGGGCGGCGAGGGGACGGTGAGGTCGAGGGTGCCCTCGCGCCCGTTGGAGAGAACGGCACAGCTCGTGCGGATGTGCTCCGCATCGCGGAAGCGCGAACCGTCGTCGTCCGTACGGAGCTTGAAGCGTGGGTAGCCCATGGTGGTGCAGGGCAGCACCGCGTCCTGGTCGCCGATTCGGCCGAAGCCGGCGGGCACGACGTCCGTGACCGGCTCGGCCGGGAGGGCGAGGACCGCGACGTCGACGGCGTCGTGCCGGTAGAGCACCTCGGCCGCGACGGTCCGCTCGCCCGGCCGGTCGGCCTGGAAACGGACCCGGACGTCGCTCGCGCCGTCGACGACATGGGCGGCGGTGAGCACCTTGCCGGGCGCGAAGAGGTAGCCCGTGCCACGCCTGGCCGCACCACGGTCCGGCGGCGCGACGATGATCTCGGCGACCCGCTCCGGCCGCAGCCCCCGCTCAGCGCTCGCCGTCAACCTCGCCGCCCGCGATCAGCACCGGCCGGGCCGCGCTTCCGTCCGCCGGAACGGCCCTGGGCGTGAGGGTGACCGTGACCCGCTGCGTCTGCGCCTGCGTGTACTTGCCGTTCGCCCCGGCGTCGACGACCCACAGCCGCACCTTGCCGTCCGCACTCGCCTCCCGGCTGACGGCGACGGTCGCCTCGACCTCCACGGGACCGAGCTCGAACCGCAGGGGCTCGCCCTGCCCATCGGCCAGGGCCGTGGCCAGCTGCTGCCGCAACTCACGGATCATGTCGGCCAGTTCGATCACGCTTCCCCCTTGTGCCACGGAGCTCAGATGCTACAAGTCACCGTCCCGCACAAGGGTTCCGTTCCGCGATCGGTCCCACCGGTCAGTTGTAGGCCGCGAACGCCTTCGAGAACGCGAACTTCTCCTGCCGGATCGAGCTGCACGTCGCGTCCGCCGCCGGCTTCTCGCCGCCCGCGCACTGCTGGTCGCGGGTCGCCGACCACATCGACAGCCAGCCCAGGCCCTTGGACTTGGCGAAGTCGACCAGCTGGGTGGCGTCGTCGACCTTGAAGATCTCCGTGGTGACGTCGTTGACGCCGATCATCGGGGTGACGGCGACCGTCTTCCACGCCGCGCTGTCGGAGAGGCCGAGCACGCCCTTGATCTGGGCCTGGGTGGCGGTGGCCGCCTGCTCGGCGTAGGTGCCCATGTCGCCGCTGTAGGCGGGGCCGTAGTCCATCGCCATGATGTTGACGGTGTTGATCTCGACGCCGTTCCGCCTGGCGTCGGACAGGAGGTCGACGCCCGGCTGGGTCAGGCCCTCCGGCATGACGGGGAGGGTGAAGGAGACGTCCAGCTCCGGGTGCTGTTGCTGGAGCTTGGCTATCGCCTGGGCGCGGCGCGTGTTGGCCGCCGTGTCCGGCAGCGCGCCGCCCTCGACGTCGAAGTCGACCTTGGTCAGCTTGTACGCGTCCACGACCTTGCCGTACGCCGCCGCCAGCGCGTCGGCCGAGGAGCACGTCGTCGCCAGCTCGCTGCCGGCCGCGCCGCCGAAGGAGACGCGGACGTCGCCGCCCTTGGCGCGCAGGTCACCGATCTGCGCGGCCACCGCGTCGTCGGCGAGGCCGGTGACGCCGCCCCACTTCGGGGTGCAGCCGCCGCCGTCGGTGACGAAGGCGAGGTTGTAGTCCTTCACGCCGGTCGCCTCGACGCTCGCCGACAGGTCGAAGGCCGGGTGGAGGGAGGTGTCTATGTAGGGGGCGAAGCCGGCGGTGCTCCCCGTTCCGGTGCCGGGGCTCTGCGAGGGCTTGGCGGTGGGCGTCGCGCTCTGGGTGGGGGTGGTGCTCCGGGTGGGGGTGGCCGTCGGCTTCGGGGTGGCGGATTCGGTGGCGGTCGGGCGGCCGCTCGGCTCCGGCGTCGCTCCGTCGTCCGTGGCGCACTTCGCGTCGTCGATCAGACAGCCCGTCGGGGCACCCGTGCCGTTGACGACGAATCCGACCGTCACCGACTCCCCGGCCGCCAGCCCGTCCGTGTCCCACTTCGGCGGGGTCACGGTGACATGCTGCCCGCTCACGCTCGACTCGGCGTTCCAAAGAGAGCTCAGCTTGGACCCCGACGGCAGGTCGAACTCCAGCGTCCAGTCCTTCTTCGCCCGGCCGCTGTCGTTCGTGACGACGTACTGCGCGGTGTAACCCGTCGACCATGCGCTGGTCTTCGTGTACGCGGCGCCGACGCCGGCCGCCTGCGCGGTGCCGGTGAACACGAGCGCGCCGCCACCGGCCACGGCCGCGGCCACGAGACCGCCGATCGCCTTGTTCCTGCCACTGACCTTGCGCCGGTGGGTCCTC
The DNA here is from genome assembly GCF_001513975.1 of Streptomyces curacoi. GTDB lineage: Bacteria > Actinomycetota > Actinomycetes > Streptomycetales > Streptomycetaceae > Streptomyces > Streptomyces curacoi. The sequence continues at coordinate 56,966 of NZ_KQ947994.1, read as the reverse complement.
ATAGCGTGCCTGCCTTCGCTGTTCACGGGGGAATCACGGGGGTGGGGATGCGGCAGCACGCTAGCGATCAGGAATCGGGCAAAAGCCCTGACCCGGACCGGTGTTGAGGATCTTAGGGTGCGCTTAAGGGAGGGATCGGGGACGGTTAAAGGCAGCGACCAGTCGGCCGGGGCGGCGTCTGCGCACCGACCCCCGATGGCCCCTGCGCACGGGCGCCCGCCCGTCCAGCTGGATCCAGATCCGCACCTCGGTCCCGCCGAGCACCGACGACCCGATCCGCACATCCCCGCCGGTCGACTCCGCGAGCCGCCGCACGATGTCCAGCCCGAGCCCGGTCGACCCGGCACTGCCCGAGCCCCGCCCGCGCGCCATCGCCGCCTCGGGGTCGGATATGCCGGGCCCCGCGTCCGAGACGAGCACGATCACCGCGTCCTCGCCGTTGTGCACGTCGACCGCGAAGGCCGTGCCCTCGGGGGTGTGCCGGAAGACGTTGCCGAGCAGGGCGTCCAGCGCGGCCGCCAGATCCGCCCGGGCCACGGGTATCCGCACCGGCCGGTCGACACCGGCCACCCGCACCTTGCGGCCCTCGTCCTCCGCCAGCGCCGACCAGAACGCCATGCGCTCGCGCACCACCTCGGCCGCGTCGCACCCGGCGCCCGGACCGGCCGCCACCGTCTGCGGCTTGGCCTCCCGTGCCGTACGGATGATCGTGTCGACCTCGCGCTCCAGCTGGGCGACGGCGGCCCGGGTCTGCTCGGCGGCCGGACCGTCCCCGAGCGAGGCCGCGTTCAGCCGCAGCACGGTCAGCGGGGTGCGCAGACGGTGGGACAGATCGGCCGCCAACTCCCGCTCATTCGCCAGGAGTTGTACGACCTGATCGGCCATCGAGTTGAACGCGACCGCCGCCAGCCGCAGTTCGCTGGGCCCCTCCTCGGGCACCCGGGCGCCCAGCTTGCCCTCCCCCAGCTCGTGCGCACCCTCGACCAGGCGCTGCGCGGGCCGCACCATCCGTACGCCCAGCCGGTCGGCGACCGCGACCGACCCGACGACCAGCGCGATGCCGACCCCCGCGAGCACCGCCCACGCCGTGGCGAGGCCGTTGGTGACCTCGGATTCGGGGACGTACACCTCGACGACGGCGATCTCGCCGGAGCTCAGCGCGACCGGCTGGAGCAGCGTGGATCCGCCGGGCACCTCGGTGGTCGAGGCACGGCCCAGCCGTCGCACCGTCGCGATGTCACCGTCGGCGGCGCGCTGCCGGCCGAGGTCGACGGCGGGCACGGCGCCGGACGCCGGTATGTGCACGGCCATACCCGCGTCCGACCCGGCCGAGGCGACGACCCGCTCCAGCTGGTCCCGGTCGGTGGTGATGGACAGCGCCGGGGCGACGGCCGCGGCCTCCCGCTCGGCGTTGGAGAACGCGCGGTCGCGGGCCATCTCCCTGATGACGAGTCCGAGCGGGACCGCGAAGGCGACCACGACCATGGTGGTGACCGCCAGACAGACCTTGACCAGGGCCCACCTCATCGCGGTGGCTCCGGTCCCGGGTCCGCACCGGCGTCCACACCGGCGTCCGTACCGGAGGACAGCGCGGCCGGCGGCTCCAGCTTCACGCCGACACCCCGCAGGGTGTGCAGATAGCGCGGGCTGGCGGCCGTCTCGCCCAACTTGCGGCGCAGCCAGGACAGATGGACGTCGATGGTCTGGTCGTCGCCGTACGACTGCTGCCACACCTCGGCGAGCAGTTCCTTGCGCGGTACGACGACCCCGGGCCGCCCGGCCAGGAAGGCGAGCAGGTCGAACTCGCGGCGGGTGAGGTCCAGGCGGACACCGTCCAGTTCGGCCTGGCGGCGCAGCGGGTCGACGGTCAGGCCGCCGACGCGGAGCACGCTCGACGGGGCGGCCTCCCCGCTGCCCGACCGGGCCCGGCGCAGGACGGCGGCCATCCGGGCCGACAGGTGCTCGACCGAGAACGGCTTGGTCAGATAGTCGTCCGCCCCGGCGTTCAGCAGCCGGACGATCTCCGCCTCGTCGTCCCGGGCGGTGGCGATGATCACGGGCACGTCCGTGATGCCGCGCAGCATCTTCAGGGCCTCGGAGCCGTCCAGGTCGGGCAGTCCGAGGTCCAGGATCACCACGTCGAAGCGGAAATGGGCGACCTCGCGCAGCGCCTCCAGTGCCGTACCGACGCTGCGCACCGTGTGGGCGGCGTCGGTCAGGTGCCGGATGAGCGCCGAGCGTACGAACTGGTCGTCCTCGACCACGAGCACACTTGCCATGCGCCGCACCGTACGCCATGTGAGCGAGCCGGGTCCGGGCCTGTGGACAACTCGTCCGCTGTGGACAATCGCATCAACTGCGGGCAACTCCACCCCTGTGGACAACCGCGCGACACGTCCGGGACGCGTGCGGCAGTATGGCCCGCGATGCGCAGAGGACTCGTACACGTACTGGCCTGGTCGCTCGCCACCGGCGCGGCGGTCACGCTGTCGTGGTGGGGTGTCCACACGGTGATGACGGGCACCGCCTACGACCCGCCGCGCGCCCTGCCCATCACGGCGGCGGACGCGACGACGCAGGAGTCGAAGCCGCTGGCGTCGTCGACGAATCGGCCGACCTCGTCGAAGAGCCCGTCACCCACGCCGAGCCGGACACCGCCGGCCACCGCGCCCCCCGCGAAGACGCCGCCGAAGACCACCAGCCCCTCCCCCACCGCCTCCGGCCGGGTCAAGGGCTACGACACCGACGGCGGCCGGGTGGTCTTCGACATCGGTGAGACGTCCGCCACCCTCGTCTCGGCCACCCCGGGTGCGGGCTGGTCGATGCAGGTGTGGAAGACCGAGACGTGGATCCGGGTGGAGTTCGGCTCGGGCGCAGACCGGGTGTCGGTGTTCTGCACCTGGCACGACGGGCCGCCGCGGGTGGAGATCGGGAACTACTGAGTCGGGGATCCGCGGTACCGGCGCGCGGTCACCGGAACACCGACGGGGGCGGTGCCGGGGAGGCCACCGCCGCGAGGTCCGTCACGGGTACGGCACCACCGGTGAAGTCGGTCAGCGCCTTGCCGTGCTCGACGCGGGCCGGGTGCGGGTCGGAGGCGGCACGGCGGGTCAGTTCGGCGACCGGGAGCGGGTGGTCGGAGGCGACGAGGACGGCGTTGCCGAAGCGTTTGCCGCGCAGCACGGCCGGGTCGGCGACCAGGGCGAGTTCCGCGAAGCGGTCGGCGGCGGTGGCGATCTGGCCGCGCAGATGCGCCAGCGGCGGCCCGTCGGCGAGGTTGGCGGCGTAGACGCCGCCGGGCCCGAGGGTCCTGCGTACGTCGTCGAGGAACTCCGTCGAGGTCAGGTGGGCGGGTGTACGGGCCCCGCTGAACACGTCGGCGATGACGAGGTCGGCCCATGCGTCGGGCACCTTGGCGAGTCCGTCCCGGGCGTCCGCCGACCGCACCCGGATCCGGGCGTTCGGTTCGACCGGAAGTTCCCGCCTGACCAGTTGGACGAGGGCGGCGTCCCGCTCGACGACCTGCTGGGTGGACCGGGGGCGGGTGGCGGCGACGTACCGGGCGAGCGTGAGCGCGCCACCGCCGAGGTGCACGGCGTGGACGGGCCGGCCCGGCGGGGCGACGAGGTCGATGACGTGCCCGAGGCGGCGCTGGTACTCGAAGGAGAGGTGGGCCGGGTCGTCCAGATCGACGTGTGACTGAGGGGCCCCGTCGATGAGGAGCGTCCAGGCCCGGGCGCGGTCCCGGTCGGGTATCAGCTCGGCGAGCCCGCCGTCGACGCGTTCGACGACGGCTTCGACGGCGGCCGGCCGTCGCCGGGCGTTCCTGGACCTTCCCATTGGGTCATTGTCGCAAGCAGGAGGTGGTGCCGCCCGGGCAGCCTCGTCAGCGGCAGTTGTCCGCCGCCTCGATCAACCGCGCCGCCTCCCCCAGCGCCGCCCGCAGCACCGCGGGATCGGTCGCCAGGTCCGCCTCCCCGGGTGGCAGGAGCCAGTCCGAGCCCTCGACGGGCGGCTCGGGGTTCAGGTTCAGGCGCAGCCCCCGGCCGTCGGTCTCGGTGCAGGTGCTGCCCGGCACGTCCCAGGCCGCCGCCGTGCCCGGCGGGACCACGAAGCCCAGCGTGTCGCAGCCGTCGTCGTGCAGTACGGGCCCCACCGACTCCCCGGCCCCCCGCCGCAGGATGTCGACCGCCTCCAGGCCCTGTCGCGCCGGGACCGTGACCACGTCGCAGCCCGCCGGCGGGCCGCCGCACTCTGCTGCCGGCGCGTGCCCGGCCGTTGTCGACGGCGTACGAGGAACGACGCTCTGGCTGGTCTCCATCCCGACCTCCACCACGGAACCCCTTTTGCAGTCCGAAGAGTTCAACGCCTCGCGACGTCAACGGCTACGGCGGAAGTCAGCCGCAAAGGATGGCAGTTCATGGCAGATCCCGTATGAGATATCCGGTTTGTAGCCAAACCCTGCATGACGGCTCCGATACAGCAGGTACGTTCTTGCCCGCCGGAGACAAGGGCATCACACGGACATTCGGTTCAACTCGTCCTCGTTCCGGCATGGTTCGACGGTTCGCACGAGAGGACCCGGCCATGGCGTCGTCAGAGCTGACCTCGTCCCAGCCCCCCAGGCCACCGCGGCCGAATCTCGCGTTCCGGCAGCTGCGCGGACAGCGCTCGCCGGCCGAGTTCGCCGCGGCGGTACGACGGGCCGCCCGCGAGATCGGCGAGCGGGTCAGCTGTGACGCGCGTTACGTCGGGCGGGTCGAGGCCGGTGAGATCCGCTGCCCCAACTACGCGTACGAACGGGTGTTCCTGCATATGTTCCCCGGCCGCACGCTCACCGACCTCGGCTTCGCGCCCCGCTCGTCCGTACGCGGACGCCGGGCGCACACCGACGAGGACGCGCCCCCCGTACACACCACCAGCCCGGCGCACGCCACCCATGAGACGCGGGGGGCGCACGAGCCGTATGACCCGCACAAACCGCAGAACTCGCAGAACCAGCAGGACCAACAGGACCAACAGGACCAACAGGACCAACAGGACCAGCAGAACCAGCAGGACCCGTACGACCTGTACGGCACACAGCAGAATCACGAGATCCACGAGGAGAGCGACGTGCTGCGTCGCGCATTCATGACCGGCGGGGGCGCCACGGTGGCCGCCGCCTCGCTGAGCCCGCTGGGGCTCGCCTTTGACGCCGCGGCCGCGGAGCGTCCCGTCCGACGTGTCGGGGGCCGCGAGGCGGACGCGCTCGAGGAAGCCGTACGCCGCATCCGGCTGCTCGACGACCGGCACGGCGCCGACGGCCTCTACCGGCGCGCCGCCGCCCCGCTGCGCGCCGCCTACGCCCTGCTCGACGCCGGCACCACGCGGCAGACGACCGGCGACCGGATCCACTCGGGCGCGGGGGAACTGGCCATCTCCGTGGGGTGGCTGGCGCACGACTCGGGGCGGTTCGACGACGCGCGCTCGCACTACGCGGAGGCGTTGGCGACGGCCCGGATGGCCGGGGATCCCGCCCTTGAGGCGCACGCCTTCTGCAACACGTCCTTCCTCGCGCGGGACGCGGGCCGGCCGCGTGAGGCGGTGCGGGCGGCGCAGGCCGCGCAACGCGTCGCGCGCCCCCTGGGCTCCGCCCGTCTGATGTCGCTGCTGGCACTGCGCGAGGCGGGCGGCTGGGCGGGGCTCGCCGACCGCACCGGATGCGAGCAGGCCCTCGTCCGCGCCCAGGCCCTCTTCGAGCGGGGCCGCTCGGACGCCGACCCCGAGTGGATGACCTTCTACGGCGAGGCCGAACTGGAGGTCCTGGAGGCACAGTGCTGGTCGACGCTGGGCAACTGGCAGCGGGCGGCGCGGCATGCCGGGCGGGCGGCCGAGCTCCAGGATCCGCACTTCACGCGCAACATCGCGTTGTACACGGCGGAACTGGCGGACGACCTGGCCCGGGGCGGGCGTCCGGACGAGGCGGCGGCTGCGGGGATGCGGGTGCTGGACCTGTTGGACCAGGTGCAGTCGTCGCGGGTGCAGACGATGCTGGCGGGGACGGCGCGGGTGCTGTTGCCGCACCGGCGGGCGAGTGGCGTGTCGGCGTTCCTGGAGCGGCATGCCTCGGCGCCGCGCACCGCGTGAACGGTACGGCGTGAACGAGGTGCCCGGATTCCAGGGGCAGGTCGCGCGGCCCGGCGCGCGCGGGGTGCCCCCCGCGCGCTACCCGGCCAGGTGCCCCAAGTCGTTCCAGCTCTCGATCGCCGGCTCCCCGTAAGCCCACCCCAGCACCGACAGCGACGTCGGGTTCAGCCGGATCCGGGCCGCGAAGTCGAGCGGCAGGCCCAGCCACCGCGCGCCTATGGACCGCAGTATGTGCCCATGCGCGAACACCAGCACATCACGGTCCGCCTCGCGCGCCCACGCCACCACCTCGTCGGCCCGGGCCGTCACCTCGGACAGGGTCTCGCCCTCGGGCACGCCGTCGCGCCAGATGAGCCAGCCGGGACGGACGGCCTGGATGTCGGCCGGTGTCATGCCCTCGTACGCGCCGTAGTCCCACTCCATGAGCGTGTCCCAGGCACGCGCGCGTTCCCCGAAGCCGGCGAGTTCGCACGTCTCACGCGCGCGTGAGAGGGGGCTGGTGCGCACCTCGACGCCGGCCAGCCCGTCGTACGGCGGCCGGTTCAGGCGCTCGCCCAGCAGCTTCGCGCCCCGGCGGCCCTCCTCAAGGAGCGGCACATCGGTCCTGCCCGTGTGCTTGCCGGACAGCGACCACTGCGTCTGTCCGTGCCGGGCCAGCAGGATGCGCGGTGCCATGGAGGGGCCTTTCCGGGAGAAACGAGAGGCGGAACCCGTCCATCATCCCGCACGCTGTTCGGGGGCAACCCGGTGGGCGATCTCTGCGTCTAGAGGGCCGGGGCGCCCGAAGGGGGCGCGCGCATACACCGTAAAGTGGCACGACCGGTCAACCGGGCGCCGTGAACGAGAAGGGGGAGGCGATCGGATGCCGCACGCCGAGACAGCTGGCGTGGAGGCGACGCCCCGGACCCGCCTGCGCTGGTGGACCGAGCTGCCGCTGATCCTGCTGGTCTACGCCTGCTACTCGGCGGGCCGGCTCCTCGCCCGCGGCGATGTCGGCACCGCCGTCGACCACGGCGTGGCGATCCTGGACATCGAGAAGGCGCTGTATCTCAACGCGGAGCACCCTCTCAACCGCCTCTTCACCCGCGAGCCCCTGATCGGCGTCCCGGCCGACTTCTGGTACGCGTCGCTGCACTACCTCGTCACGCCCGCGCTGCTGGTCTGGATCTTCCGGTCCCGCACGGTGCGCTACCGCGCGGCCCGCACCTGGCTGATGACGTCGACCTTCATCGGGCTGATCGGCTTCACCCTGCTGCCCACCTGCCCGCCCCGGCTGCTGGCCGCGGGCTACGGCTTCGTGGACACGATGGCGCACTACAGCTCCTACGGCTGGTGGGGCGGCGAGGCGAGCGCGCCCCGGGGCCTGGGCGGGATGACGAACCAGTACGCGGCCATGCCGAGCCTGCACGTCGGCTGGGCGCTGTGGTGCGGAGTGATGCTGTGGCGGTACGGCGGGACGCGGCTCGCGAAGACCGCGGCCGTCGCCTACCCCCTGATCACCACGATCGTGGTGATGGGCACCGCCAACCACTACTTCCTCGACGCCGTCGCGGGCGCCGCCGTGATGGGTGTCGGGCTGCTGCTGACGCCGTACGTCCTGCGGACCGCGGACCGGGTCCGGGCCAGGTTCGGGGCGGAGGTCGCGCCGGTGGCGACGGCCACCGGCGGCACGGGCACGGCCGCCTCGGGCGGGGCCGTCACCGCGGTCTCCGGCGCCCCCGTCCCGGTGGGCTCCGCCGACGCTTCTTCCTCAATTGTCAGTGGCGGATGCCAGACTTCCGCGGGTGAGCGAATTCCACGGCAGCGCGAATCCCGGTTCGGATCCGGAGCCGAGCCGAGTGCCGCACCCCAGGACGCGGGGGACGGCGCTCCGGCACCGGCTCGCTGAGCTGCGCGGGCCCGACGTACCGGCCAAGGCGCTGGACGCGCGCGCCCTGGCCGCCCTCGCCGCCAACCCGGGCTGCAAGCGGCGCGCGATCCTGGACGGCGCCGGGGTGAACAAGGCGGCGCTGGCGAGCGCGCTGGGCGCGCCTTCGGCCTTCGGGCAGTCGCAGTTCGCCCTCACCCGCGGTAACGCCTTCGAGGCCAAGGTCAAGGCCGACGGTGGCGCGGAGCTGCTGCGCCTGGTGCACGAGAGACTGGACCGCGCCGCCGAACCCCCCGCCCACGCGCGCGTGCCCGAGCTCACCGCGACCGGCCCCGAGGGCCGCACGGCCCGTACGGCGCTGGCGCTGCGCGAGGCCACCGACGCCCGCGGCGAGTGGACGCTGCTCGACCACCCGATGCTCGCGCTGGACGTCGCCGGCTCGCCCGCCTTCCTGGAGCCGGACGCGGTCGTCGTGCACCCGGACGGCAGCTGGACGGTCGTGGAGATCAAGTCCTTCCCGATGCTGGACGGCTCGGCGGACCCGGCGAAGGTCGGCGCGGCCGCCCGGCAGGCGGCGGTGTACGTGCTGGCGCTGGAGCAGGTCGCCGCGCGGCTCGATCCCGCCCCGCGCGTCCGCCACCGGGTCCTGTTGGTGTGCCCCAAGGACTTCTCCAACCTCCCCACCGCCTCGGCCGTCGACGTCCGCAAGCAGCGCGCGGTGACCGCCCGCCAGCTGGCCCGCCTCACCCGCATCGAGGACATCGCCGACACGCTCCCCGCCGGCACCTGCTTCTCGCCCGACCTGCCCGCCGCCGACCTGACGGCCGCCGTCGAGTCCGTCCCGGCGGCCTACGCGCCCGAGTGCCTGTCCGCCTGCGAGCTGGCCTTCCACTGCCGCGCCCGCTCCCGCGCGTCCGGCGCCGTGACGTCGCTGGGCCGCTCGGTGCGGGCCGAGCTGGGCGGGCTGAGCACGGTCGAGGACGTCCTGTCGGCGGCCCGCGGCGAGTCCGGCGACCCGGACGACCCGGCGGTGGCGGCCCTGCGCAGGGCGGCGCGGCTGCGCGCGGAGGCCCTCGGCCAGGACTCCCCGGCCCGCGGCGAAGAGGCGGTGGCGGTCCCGTGTCACTGATCTCCACCCTGGCCCGTCTCGAAGCCGTCAGCACCGGCCGCGCCCAGCCCACCGCGACCGTCCGCCACCGGCACCTGTCCGACCGCCCCCTGGTCTTCGTGCCCCTGACCACCGCCGGTGAGGCGGGCGCCCCGCTCGGCGCGCTGGTCGGCACGGACCGGGACGCCCCGCACCTGCTGGTGGTCCCCCAACCACGCGACCGCGACCTCAGGTTCGCGTTCCTGGCCGAGCTGGCGGACCTCGTCCTGCCGTACGTCGACACCTACGCCGCCGACGTCGAGGCGGCCGAGCGCAACGAGACCGACCCGGAGACCGGCAAGCGGGTCAAGGTCGAGGTGGAGCTGTGCGCAAACGCCCCGCAGGTGATCGTGCCGAGCCGGGCGGGCATCGACTTCGTACGGCTGCTGGGCCGGTCCATGCGCTTCAGGCGTACGGCGGAACAGGACCCGGAGGCGCCCTACCCCGCGCCCCCGCGCGTGCCGCTGCTCGGCCGGTGGCTGACCCACTTCGGCGAGCGGGCCCGGGTGCCCGGCTCCTCGCTGCTGCTGGCCATGACGGACGTACTGGCCCGGCACTGGGCGACCGGCCAGTCCACCCTGGAGGACCAGCACCTGGGCGCGCTGCTCGCCTGGATCGACCCGCCGGACGGTGCGACCGGCGCCGAGGCGGCACTGAGAGCGGAGCTCGCGCGGGACGCGCAGGGCCAGTTGCTCTGCCCCGCGGCCGGTCCCGCCACCGACCCGGCGTTCGACAACAAGCTGCTCGCCCCCGCCATCGAGCGCTACGACCGCGCCCGTACCGCCCTCGCCGCCGCCGAGGACGGCCTGGAGGCCGACGACCGGCTCGGTGACCTCACCGCCGCCGAGCGGGAGATCCGCGCCCTCGTCGAGAGCCGGACCCGGCCGACCTGGGACGCGGTCTGGCGCGGCCTGGACCTGCTGCGGGCGCTGCCCGAGGCCGCGCGGGCCGAGGAGCGCTGGACCCGCGACCGCTGGTCCTTCACCGGCCACCGCGACCGCGTCCTCGCCGGCGAGCCCCCGCAGCCGCGCCGCGACGACGCGGTCACCGCCGCGAACAAGCTCGCCGCACGCGAGCGCGAGCAGGCCCGGCTGGAGGCCCAGGAGGCGCTCGACGACCCGCTGGTGATGGCGGGGCGGCGGCTGGCCGGGGAGGCGTTCGCCGGTGAGGTCACCGAGGTCGTCATGGCGTACAGCGAGGGCAAGCGGCCGAGTCCGCGCCCGCTGGTCACCGTCCGCACGGACGACCGTCCGCAGCTGGGTGAGAGGACCAAGGTGTTCCGGTCGCTGGGCGAGAAGCCCCAGTCGGCGGAGTTCGTGGGGTACGGCGAGGCTCCCGGTGAAGACGGCGCCCTGATCGTGCTGCGGGTGCTCGACAAGATGGGGCGCGGCAAGGAACCGGAGGAAGGGTCGGTGCCCGAGAAGGGCGACCTGGTCTGCTTCACCCTGTTCGAGCACGAGCAGCGGGGCGGGGCGAAGCTGCCCGACCCGGAGCAGACACCCTGGACGCACGGCGGGCCGCCCGGGGAGCAGGTGTCCGAGGCCGCCGACCCGATGACCGAGGAGGACGTGCTGTGACCGCCGCCCTAGACCCCGGTGCGGCGGCCCTAGACCCCGGTGCGGCGGCGGCGCGGGCCACCGACGCGATCCTCGCCGACACCCTGCACGGCACGCGCCGCGGTGTCGTCGTCGACTCCCCGCCCGGCGCCGGCAAGTCCACGCTCGTCGTCCGCGCGGCGCTGGAACTCGCCGAGGCCGGACGGCCGTTGATGGTCGTCGCGCAGACCAACGCCCAGGTCGACGACCTGGTGCTGAGGCTCGCCGAGAAGAGCCCCGAGCTGCCGGTGGGCCGGCTGCACAGCAGCGACGCCGACCCGTACGACAAGGCGCTGGACGACCTGCCGAACGTACGCAAGTCGGCGAAGGCGGCGGAGCTGACCGGTCTCTCGGTGGTCATCTCCACGGCGGCCAAGTGGGCGCACGTCAAGGTCGACGAGCCGTGGCGGCACGCGATCGTCGACGAGGCGTACCAGATGCGCTCGGACTCGCTGCTCGCGGTGGCCGGACTCTTCGAGCGGGCACTGTTCGTCGGCGACCCGGGCCAGCTGGATCCCTTCTCCATCGTCGGCAGCGAGCAGTGGGCGGGCCTGTCGTACGACCCCTCGGCCTCGGCCGTCAGCACCCTCCTCGCCCACAACCCCGATCTGCCCCAGCACCGCCTGCCGGTCTCCTGGCGCCTCCCGGCGTCCGCCGCACCCCTCGTCTCCGCCGCCTTCTACCCGTACACGCCGTTCCGCAGCGGCACGGACCACGGCGACCGTCGCCTCTCCTTCGCGGTCCCGTCGGACGGCTCGGGCCCCGACCGGGTGATCGACGAGGCGGCGGAGTCGGGCTGGGGCCTGCTGGAGCTGCCCGCGCGGCACACCCCGCGCACCGACCCCGAGGCAGTACGGGCGGTGGCGACGGTCGTACGGCGCCTCCTGGACCGGGGCGGCGCGGCGACATCGGAACGCTCACCCGATCCCGCGCCCCTCACCGCCGACCGGATCGCGGTCGGCACGGCCCACCGGGACCAGGCGGCGGCGGTCCGGGCGGCGCTGGCCGAGCTGGGGGTGACAGACGTCACCGTCGACACGGCGAACCGCCTGCAGGGCCGCGAGTACGACGTGACGGTGGTCCTCCACCCCCTCTCCGGCCGCCCCGACGCCACCGCCTTCCACCTGGAGACGGGCCGCCTGTGCGTCCTCGCCTCCCGCCACCGCCACGCGTGCATCGTGGTGTGCCGGGCAGGGGTGAGCGAACTGCTGGACGACTATCCGTCGACAGAGCCGGTGCAGCTGGGGACGGTCGTGAAGTTCCCGGATGGCTGGGAGGCGAACCACGCGGTGCTGGCACGGCTGGCGGAGCACCGGGTGGGATGGCGGCCGTGAGCGGAGCAGCACGCCACGAAATCAGCGGCCCCCCTCACACCCTCATCCACCGGACGGAGTCCGGCCGGCCGCCGGAGGCGGCCAATGAACACAGCCCGGATGGCTGGGAGGCAAATCACGCGGTGCTGGCACGACTCGCCGAGCACCGGGTGGGATGGCGGCCGTGAGCGGAGCAGCACGCCACGAAATCAGCGGCCCCCCTCACACCCTCATCCACCGGACGGAGTCCGGCCGGCCGCCGGAGGCGGCCAATGAACACAGCCCGGATGGCTGGGAGGCAAATCACGCGGTGCTGGCACGGCTGGCGGAGCACCGGGTGGGGTGGCGGCCGTGAGCGGAGCAGCACACCCCAAGGAACACAGCCCCGATGGCCTGCGCCGCACGCCCACTTGCGCGGGCGCGGGACAATGGACGGTGGATCGGTCCACAGGCGGTCGCCGGTGGCCTATGACATCGGTGACGTACGAGGAGGAGAAGACATGGCGGAGCCCACGCCGCGTCGGCACGAACCGCGGCTACGCCCCGCGCCCCTGCTCTTCGAGCCCGCGCAGGTGGCCTCCGACCCTGAGCACTTCTTCGATCTGGAGTCGATCGACGACCCGCGGGCGCTGCTGGCGCGGGCGACCGAGCTGACGCAGGCGTTCCGGGCGGCGACGGACCGTGCCGTGGAGTTCCAGGCCATCGCGGCGGCCCAGCTGGCGGACCCCCGGCGGTTCGACCGGCTGACGCCCGCCGACATCGCCGCGCGGGCCGAGTGGACCGAGGACTACGCCAAGAAGATGGTGGAGTTCGGCAGGGATCTCATGCGGGGCGTCGAGGGGCCGGGGCACGTCGACCCGGTCTGAGCACCCATATGGCATATGCCAGGCGGGCAAGATACCCGCTCCCGCCCTCCCCTGTCCCGACATTCGGCAACTCTGCGAGACCGCTCACTCACACCCGGTAGATCTGTGAGACATGAGCAGCACACGGGACGAACTCATCTCCGGCCCCTTCGACGCGGCCGAGGCCACCACCGCCGTCTCCGGCGTCACCGCCGAGGGAGCCGCGTGGCTCGCCTCGGCAGGAACGTATCCGCGCAGCATGCTCGCCCTCTGGGCGGAACGCCCGCTCGCCCCGGTGGTCCTGCCCTGCGGCTCCGTGTTCGACATCGTCAGCGCCCCCGCGCTCTTCGGCCGCCGGATGCTGGACCGACTGTGGGACGAGGGCCCGGGCTCGGGACCCGTGGCCGTCTTTCGCGGGCGGATGCTGATGTTCGCCGCACCGGGCACCGCCCAGCGACTGCCCTCCCTCCTGCGCTGGGAGGAGGTCGGCCGCACCGACGGCATCCCGCCGCTCCTGTGCCACGGCACCGGCGACGCGGTGACCGTCCCCGCCCCGACGCCCTCGGCGGACCGGACATCTTCAGCCGGCCCCGACGGGACGCGGGCCACCCCCGGCGGGGCCCGCTGGGTGGTCGCCCCGGACACCCGTAATCCCTGGTTGCCGGGCCCGCAGGTGCTGCTCTGGGCGGCCGTGCGGGCGGCTCGCGCGGCCGTTCGGATATCGATTTTTCCCCACGCCGATCAGGGTGCTAAGGTCTACGACGTCAGCAGGCGCCGCTAGCTCAGTTGGTTAGAGCAGCTGACTCTTAATCAGCGGGTCCGGGGTTCGAGTCCCTGGCGGCGCACAGACAGTGAAAGCCCCTCGTGGTAGCGAGGGGCTTTTCGCATGCGCCCCGGCGTAATGCTGCCCACCGGCGCACCGCTCCTCCCTCCCGCGCCCCTCCATCCGGCGCGGGCGCTATCCCATGGCCGCGATCTTCACGGTCCACGCCCCCGCAGGCGTGCGCCCCTCCACCTCCACCCGCACGCCCTCCCCCGGCACCGTGAAGCTCTCCCCCAACCCGACCGGGGCGTCCGCGAGCGGCGGATACACCGACTCCTCCCAGCAGGCCTCGGTGCGCGGGTGGGCGTCGATCACCTCGACCGGCCCGCCCCCGGACTCGGTCCGGCTGCGCACCCGGTACACCAGCACGCCCTGCCGGCAGATCTGCGCGTCGTTGCCCACCGGACCGCGCACCTCGAAGGCGAGGGCGCTCTCGGGGCCGGTGCGGACGACGGCGAGCTTGATGCCGTTGCCCAGCCCGAAGCCCGGTACGGCGCCGAGCGCCCCGAGCGCGCCGGGCGCCCCCGCCGCACCCGTCTCCACCGGGTTGCCCGGCCCCGCCGACAGCGGCTCCAGCGTCAGCCGCGCGGGCCGTGCCCCCTTCCCCTGCACGCACACCACCTGCCGCGACTCCAGCCATCCCAGCTTCCACTTGTGCCAGCCGAACAGATCGGGGGCCATCCCGAACTGGCTGCCCATCAGGTCCCAGTCGCCGACATAGGTGTCCCAGTCGCCCTTGCCGTCCACCGGACGGTGGTACAGGTCCGGCAGGTCGAAGACATGGCCGGTCTCGTGCGCGAGCACCAGCCGGTCCGGCGGATGGTTCTCGAACACCGTGACGACGCGCCGGATCTCCGTGCCGTCGGCCCGCAGCGGGGCGTCCAGGTTGACGACCTTCGTGGCGTCCGAGTCGACGCCGGGCGCGTCCGGGTCGGCGACGAAGTAGACGATGTCGTAGCGCGAGAAGTCGACGTCCCGGTCCGCCACGGCGAGCGCGTCACGCAGATAGGTCGCCCGGTCGGCGGCGCGCCAGTCGCGCTGTATGGCGTACGCCGTCGACGGCCGCGGCATCCGGAGCCAGTGCCGCAGCGGATGCGGGCGCAGGGTGAATCTGCCGTAGGAGGCGCGTTCGAAGAAGCGGGTGGTCGCCGGGAAGTGGTCGGCCGTCAGTTCGGCGGGCGTCGTCTGGGGGGCCGAGTCCGGGAAGGACAGGAACACCATCACCGCGTCGAGTTCACGGGTCGGGCGCGGATAGGCGGCGTTCCAGGTGTCCAGCCCCTCGGAGTGGTGCGCCTCGGTGCGCTCCAGGGCGCAGGCGGCGGCGTCGAACGGCTCGGCGACCGAGGGGCCGGCGATCAGGGAGGTCGCGGCGAGTGCCGACATCGTGGTGAACACCGCGGCGGTGCTGCGCAGTCGGGGCCGGTCCCGCAGCCAACCCATCCCGGGGAGCAGGGGGAACTGACGCGGCACGTGGACCTCCGGGAGCGGTTCGCGGGACACCGCACCCAGCCTCGGTCATATTGTCGTACTACGCCCTGTTTGCCTGGGCCGGACGAGTGAGCGGCCCGAGGGACCGTCAGAACCGACACCCCCGAATCGCTCACGGAACGTCACAACTGGTCGGGGGTTCGAAGAAGCCGTCCACGTGCGGGCAGAAACGATCTGTCGCAAGAGCGGGCCGCGCGGGAACACTGAACAGTAGGTGGAAGGGCCTCGGGCCAGCCTCTATGATCGGCACACTTTCCTGACACTTTCCTGCACGGACACGGCCCGGCGGCCGACCGCCTCCCGGCCGGCCATTCCGATGAGACCCATCCGAAGATCGAGTGCACTGCGGGAGCGAGCGGTGAGCGGAACGTCCGAAGGGCCGACGCCCGCGGCAGACCTCATCGGGCCAGCCGTCACAGAGAGTAACAGTCAGTCATCCCATCGCACCGGGCCGCCGCCCTACTCCTCCGCCTTCTCCGCCGCGCCCCTGGCGATGGCGGTGGTCGACCGTGAGGGCCTCGTCACCGGCGCCAACCCCGCCCTCGCCGAGCTGCTCGGTACGGCCCCCGAGGAGCTGGCCGGGTCCCTCGCCGCCGATCTGGTGGACCTCGCCTCCGACGCCCGTACCTGGCACGCGTATCGCGAGGTGCTGCGCGGCCGTCAGGCGCGGCTGCGCTGCACACGCCGCCTCAAACACCCGGACGGACACTCCCTTTGGGCGCAGGTCACGGTCGCGCCCCTGCCCGGCGAGGAGCGCGGCGGCGTGCTGCTCTCCATCGTCGACATCAGCGCCCACCGCGAACTCCAGGCCCGGCTGTGGCACTTGCAGATGCACGACCCGGTGACCCGGCTGCCCAACCGCACGCTGTTCTTCGAGCGTCTGTCGGCGGCACTGGAGGCGGAGTCGTACGAGGAGAGCGGCACCACCGGCCGAATCGGCCTGTGCTACCTGGACCTTGACGGCTTCAAGGCGATCAACGACACCCTCGGCCACCGGGTCGGCGACGAACTGCTGGCCGCCGTGGCCGAACGGCTCACCTGTTGCGCGGAGGAGGCGGGGTACGGCCGGTCCAGCCCGCCCCTGGTGGCCCGGCTCGGCGGTGACGAGTTCGCCCTGCTGGTCGAGGACTCGACGGGCACCGAGCAACTGGCCGAGCTCGCCGAGTCGGTGCTCGGGGCACTGCGGGCCCCCTTCGACCTCTCCGGCCGGCGCCTGTCGCTGTCGGCGTCGATCGGCGTCGTGGAACGCCATGCGGCCGGCACCACCCCCACCGCCCTGATGCAGGCCGCCGACACCACGCTGTACTGGGCGAAGTCCGACGGCAAGGACCGCTGGACGCTCTTCGACCCCGAGCGTAACGCCCACCTCATGACCCGCCAGGCCCTAGCCTCCACGCTCCGCCCCGCCATCGAGCGCGGTGAGTTCGCCCTGGAGTACCAGCCGCTGGTGAGCATGGAGGACGGCCGGCTGCGTGGCGTCGAGGCGCTCATCCGCTGGAATCATCCTCAGTTCGGCGTACTGGCGCCGAATCGGTTCATCGGACTGGCGGAGGAGGACGGCTCGATCGTGCCGCTGGGCCGCTGGATCCTGGCGACCGCCTGCCGACAGGCACGCGACTGGCAGGCCGCGCACCCCGACGAGCCGCCGATCTTCGTGAGCGTGAACGTGGCCGTGCGCCAGATCTGGGACTCCGACCTGGTGGCGGACGTGGCACGCGTCCTCGACGAGACGGGACTCGCCCCGCATCTGCTCCAGTTGGAGCTGACGGAATCGGCGGTGATGGGCTCGGCGGGAAGACCGCTCCAGGTCCTGCAGGCGCTGAGCGACATGGGCGTCCGCATCGCGATCGACGACTTCGGCACCGGCTACTCGAACCTGGCGTATCTGAGCCGCCTGCCGGTCTCGGTCCTGAAACTGGACGGCTCCTTCGTACGGGGCTTCCAGTACGAGAGCGAGGACAGCGCCTCCATGCCGCCGAACCCGGCCGACGAGGTCGTGGTCGAGGCGATGATCCAACTGGCCCACCGGCTCGGTCTGACGGTCACCGCGGAGTGCGTGGAGACACTGTCGCAGGCCTCGCGGCTGCGGCGGATCGGCTGTGACACCGGCCAGGGGTGGCTGTACTCGCGGCCGGTGCCGCCGGATCGTATCTCCGAGTTGCTGGGGGTGCGGGTGTGAGGACCTTTCAGGCGGTGGGCAACCCGTAGGCGTCCGCGATGAGTTCGTACGAGCGCAGGCGTATGTCCATGCCGGGCGCGTTGCTCGTGATCATCAACTCGTCGGCGCCGGTGCGCTTGTGGAGGTCGTCGAGGCCGGCGCGGACCTCGTCGGGGGTGCCGTGGATGACGTTGGCGTTCCAGGAGTCGGCGAACTCGCGCTCCAGCGGGGTGAATTCGTAGGCCTCGGCCTCTTCGGGGGTGGGGATGAGGCCGGGGCGGCCGGTGCGCAGGCGGATCATGCTGAGGGCGGCGGCCCGGACCTGGCGGCGGGCCTCCTTCTCCTCGTCGGTGGCGAGGGCGGAGACGCCGATCAGGGCGTACGGCCGGTCGAGGACGGCGGACGGCTGGAAGGACTCCCGGTACAGGTCCAGGGCCGGGATGGTGTTCCGCGCCGAGAAGTGGTGCGCGAAGGCGAAGGGCAGACCGAGGACGGCGGCGAGGCGCGCGCTGAAACCGGAGGAGCCGAGCAGCCAGACCGGCGGGCGGTGCGGGGACTGGACGCCGCCGGGGGACGTCGCCTGGACGGGGCCGGGGACGGCGTGGATACGGCGGTAGGGGTGGCCGTCGGGGAAGTCGTCGTCGAGGAAGCGGGTGAGTTCGGCGAGCTGCTCGGGGAAGTCGTCGGCGCCCTCGGTGAGGTGGTCCGTGCGGCGGAGGGCTGCCGCCGTGGCGCCGTCAGTGCCGGGGGCGCGGCCGAGGCCCAGGTCGATGCGGCCGGGGGCCATGGCCTCCAGGGTGCCGAACTGCTCCGCGATGACGAGCGGGGCGTGGTTCGGGAGCATCACGCCGCCGGAGCCCAGGCGGATGCGGGTGGTGTGGGCGGCGAGATGGGCGAGGATCACGGCGGGGGACGAGGAGGCCACGCCGGGCATGGAGTGGTGCTCGGCGATCCAGTAGCGGTGGAAGCGGCGGGACTCTGCGAGGCGGGAGAGGGCGACGCTGGTGCGGAGGGCGTCGGTGGCGGTGCGGCCGGAGCTGACTGTGACCAGGTCCAGTACGGAGAGGGGGACGGGGGCGGTGCCGCGTGTGGTGCCCCGGATCTCGTCTGCCTGGGATTCGTCTGCCGCCACGTGTGCCTCCTGCGGTTCGCGTGCGCTGTGCGTTCCGCTTTAACAGGAGGGTGACTCCGCTTATTCCCTCGCCCCCGCCGCCCCTACCCGTCCCATCCCCCAGGGGCGCTGCCCCTTCGACCCCGGCCCCCCTGGGGGGCTGCGGCCCCCAGACCCCCGCTTCGGCCCTGAACGGGCCTCGTCCTCAAACGCCGGACGGGCTGGATGATGCCGACCGGCGCTGGGTAGTGGCATGGGCTCGTCCTCGAACACCGGACGGGCTGGATGATGCCGACCGGCGCTGGGTAGTGACCGCTGCCGGGTGTAGCGCCCCAGCGGGTGGGTGGGGGCTAGGGATGGCATGGGCTCGTCCTCGAACACTGACGGGCTGGATGATGCCGACCCGCGCTGGG
This sequence comes from Streptomyces curacoi, assembly GCF_001513975.1. Classification (GTDB taxonomy): domain Bacteria; phylum Actinomycetota; class Actinomycetes; order Streptomycetales; family Streptomycetaceae; genus Streptomyces; species Streptomyces curacoi. Next base: position 38,077 of record NZ_KQ947994.1, on the reverse strand, counting down.
TAGTGGCATGGGCTCGTCCTCGAACGCCGGACGGGCTGGTTGATGACGGCCGGTGTTGAGAGGTTCGAGGCCAGCCTCTTGGCCGACCGAGTCGGGTGGTGGGTGGGCGAAGGCCCGGGGGTCCAGGGGGCGGAGCCCCCTGGCGGGGTGGAAGGGGCGGAGCCCCTGGCAGAGCCACTGGAGGGCGGAGCCCCTGGGCTCTGGCAGTGTCGCCGCTATACCTGCACGATCGGTTCCTTGGTGAAGAGGGAGCCCAGTTCCGGGGCGTTCACCCGGCGGTCCGTCAGCCTGAGGGCCTCCCAGACCGTGACCTGGTTGGCGGTGAGGACCGGCTTGGACAGGTGCTGTTCCAGGGCGGGGAGGTGGGAGGCGGTGTGCAGGGCGGTGTCCGGGAGGAGGATCGCCTCGGCGTCGGGGTGGTCCGCCTCCCTCGCCAGCGTGAACAGCTCCTTCTCGCCCCAGGTCCCGACCTCGGCCGCCGTGATGATCCCGGAGCCGCGTACCGCCACCACCTCCGTGCCGGCCGCCCGGAGGAAGTCCGCGAAGAGCTCCGCCACGTCGTCGGGGTAGGTCGCGCCGATCGCCACCCGCCGCACCCCGAGCTCCCGTACCGCGTGCACGAAGGCGAAGGACGTCGACGAGGCCGGCATGCCCGCCGTGACGGCGAGGGTGCGCACCTGCTCGTGGGCGCCCTCCCAGCCATAGACGAAGCTGCCGCTCGTGCACGCCCACACCACCGCCTCGGCACCCGCCAGCCGCAGCGCCTCCACGCCGGCCGCGAGCCGCTCCGCCGAGCCCATCTCCCGCAGCGCGTCCTCGCGGTGCGCGTCCTCGCCGATGTCGGTGTGCACCAGGTCGATCCGGATGTCGCTGGCGAGCAGCTGCTCGATGCGTGGATAGTCGTCCTCGGCGGAGTGGCCCGGGTAGAGGAATCCCAGTGCGGTCATGTCGGCCCTTCCTGCTGCTGTTCTTCACCCGGCAGATTCGGCAGTACGTCCGGCAGTGCGGAACCGTCCCGCGCCGCCGGATCGATCAGCGCCTGGTACGGCCCCACCGCTCGGGTACCCATTCGGCGCAGCGCAGCCCACATCGTCACCTGGTTGGCCGAGAGCACCGGCATGCGCAGTTCCGCCTCCAGCTGGGGGATGACGTCGTAGGTGGGCAGGTTGGTGCAGCTGATGAACAGGGCGTCGGCCGCACGGCGCACGGCCCTGCGCGCCATGTCCGCCACATCGCGGTACGGCACCTTCCAGATGTGCCGGGTGAGGCCCATGTACGCACACCCCGTGACCAGGACCCCCGCCTCCGCGACATACGCCTCCAGCGCCCGTGTCACCGACACGGTGTACGGCGTCACCAGCGCCACCCGCCGTACGCCCAGGTCGCTCAGCGCCTCCAGCAGCGCCCCGGACGTGGTGACCGCCGGTACCGCCCCCGCATGGGTCATCGCCGCGCACATCGCCCGCTCGCCCGCGATGCCGGCGACGAAGCTGCCGGAGGTGCAGGCGTAGGCGACCACCTCGGGTGAGATCGCGGTCAGGGTGCGCACGCCGTCACTCAGCGTCTCGTGCTCGCTGACCAGGCGGGCCAGATCCAGGCTGACCTCGACGGGGACGTACGGGGTGCGGGTGAGGTGCAGCGACACCTCGTCCGGCACCCAGCGCCACAGCTCCCGGTCCAGCGCGAAGTCGAAGGGGGCGATGACTCCGACGCCGCGCTGGGGGCGGGGTCCGCCGAGGAAGGAGATGTCCATGGCGTCCATGGCAGGCACCGCCCTCACTATGAGAAACAGGTGAGCAACGGACCGTACGTACGCCCGTGTTGACGAAGGTAGGTTCGGGTGCGAGCGTGGTCAAACCTCGCATGTCAGACGGCCATCGCTTCCAGTAGAACTCCGAGAAACCGCCCCCGCACCCTCCGGAGAAACGACCCCGTATGACCGCAGCCACCCCCCGTCCGTCGCCGGCCCCCGGCTCCCCGCCGACCCTCCTGGTCCTCGACGCCGACCCCCTCCCGCGTCTCGGCCGCCTCACCGGCCGCGCCCGTATCGAGCACACGGACGAGGCGGCCCTCGCCGAGCGGCTGCCCCACGCCGACGTGCTGCTGGTGTGGGACTTCACCTCGTCCGCCGTACGCGACGCCTGGCCCGGCGACGGCCCCCGGCCGCGCTGGGTGCACACGGCGAGCGCGGGCGTGGATCATCTGATGTGCCCGGAGCTCACCGCGTCCGACACGGTGGTCACCAACGCGCGCGGCGTCTTCGACCAGCCGATCGCCGAGTACGTCGCCGCGCTGGTGCTGGCCATGGCGAAGGACCTGCCGAGGACCCTGGAGCTGCAGCGCTCCCACGAGTGGCGGCACCGCGAGGGGCAGCGCGTCGCCGGCACGCGCGCGTGCGTGGTCGGCTCCGGTCCCATCGGCCGTACGATCGCCCGCACGCTCAAGGCCCTCGACGTCACCACCGCGCTGGTCGGCCGGGTCCCGCGCACCGGCATCCACGGCCCGGACGACCTCGACCGGCTGCTGTCCCGCGCCGACTGGGTGATCGCCGCCGCGCCGCTCACCGAGCAGACGTACGGCATGTTCGACGCCCGCCGCTTCGGCATGATGCAGCCCTCCGCCCGGTTCATCAACGTCGGGCGCGGGCAGCTGGTGGTGGAGGAGGCGCTGGCCGACGCCCTCGCCAAGCGGTGGATCGCGGGGGCCGCGCTGGATGTCTTCGAGCACGAACCCCTCCCGCCCGACAGCCCGCTGTGGCAGGCGCCGGGCCTGATCGTCTCCCCGCACATGAGCGGGGACACCGTCGGCTGGCGGGATGAACTCGGCTGTCAGTTCGTGGAGTTGTACGAGCGCTGGGAGGCGGGCAGACCGCTGCTGAACGTGGTCGACAAGCAGCGCGGGTACGTACCGGGACGCTGAACTCCCCACGGACGCTCGCGGATTCTCTCGGATTCGAGCCTGGAGGGCGCATGACGGAACTCACCGAACTGACTGCCGTACAACTCCTCGACGGCTACCGCACCGGGGAGTTCAGCCCCGTCGACGCCACCCGCGCGGCCCTGGAGCGGGCCGAGCGGATCCAGCCGGAGGTCAACGCCTTCGTACGCCTCACCGCCGACGAGGCCCTCGCGCGGGCCCGGGAATCGGCCGAGCGCTGGCGGCGCGGCGCACCGGCCGGTCTGCTCGACGGCGTCCCGGTCACGGTGAAGGACATCCTGCTGATGCGCGGCGCACCGACACTGAAGGGCTCGAAGACCATCTCCGAGCAGGGCCGTTGGGACGAGGACGCCCCCTCCGTCGCCCGGCTGCGCGCGCACGGCGCCGTCTTCCTCGGCAAGACGACCACCCCCGAGTTCGGCTGGAAGGGCGTCACCGACTCGCCCCTGTCGGGCGTCACCCGCAACCCGCACGACCCGACCCGTACCGCGGGCGGCTCCAGCGGCGGCGCGGCGGCGGCCGTGGCGCTCGGCGCGGGGCCGCTCGCCCTCGGCACGGACGGCGGCGGCAGTGTCCGTATCCCGGCGGCCTTCTGCGGCATCTTCGGCCTGAAACCGACGTACGGCCGGGTCCCGCTCTACCCCGCCAGTGCCTTCGGGACCTTGGCGCACGTCGGCCCGATGACCCGGGACGCGGCCGACGCGGCCCTGCTCCTCGACGTCATCGGCGCCCCCGACTCCCGCGACTGGTCGGCGCTCCCGGCGCCGCCCGGCTCCTTCCGCACGGCCCTGTCCGGGGGCGTGCACGGCCTGCGGGTCGCCTACTCCCCCTCCCTCGGCGGCCAGGTGGCGGTGCGTCCGGCGGTCGCGGCGGCGGTGCGGCGGGCGGTGGAGCGGCTGGCGGCGCTCGGCGCGTACGTCGAGGAGACCGACCCCGACTTCACCGACCCGGTGGACGCCTTCCACACCCTGTGGTTCACGGGGGCGGCCCGGGTGACCCAGCATCTCGGCCCGCGGCAGCGGGAGTCGCTCGACCCGGGGCTGCGGGAGATCTGCGACGCCGGCGCCCGCGTCAGCGCGCTGGACTATCTGGCCGCGGTCGACGTCCGCATGGATCTCGGCCGCCGCATGGGCCGCTTCCACGACACCTACGACCTCCTGGTCACCCCCACCCTCCCCCTCACCGCGTTCGAGGCGGGCGCGGAGGTGCCGAAGGCCTCCGGTCACCACCGTTGGACGGGCTGGACCCCGTTCACGTACCCCTTCAACCTCACCCAGCAGCCGGCGGCCACCGTCCCCGTCGGCACGGACGGGGACGGTCTGCCGATCGGCCTCCAGCTCGTGGCCGCCCGGCACCGGGACGACCTGGTGCTGCGGGCCGCGCACACGCTCTACGAGGCCCGCATCGCCGGGCTCACACCCTCCGGAAGCTGAGCGACTCCCCCAGCGCGCCCGACCGCCACAGGTCGTTGCAGCCCTGGGCCATCTCCTCCAGCCCCGCCACTACCTGGCCCCAGACGATGCCGGGCACCCAGCCCACGTCGCCGTTCAGGAGCAGGTTGTTGCGCTCGTAGAACAGGGCCAGGTCGACCACCGTCGTGCCGGGGCGGACCTCACGGTCGTAGCCGTAGGACTTCGTGCCCAGTTCCGTGCCGGCGAAGGCGAAATAGCAGAGATCTCCGGGGATGGGGGTGACTGTCGGGTTCTCCAGCGGCGGCTCCGTTTCCGCGAAGGGCGGGAAGAGGGCGTAGATCTCGTTACGGGCGTACTTGGCGTGGTAGACGTCGCCGCTCAGGGGCAGGGCGTCCCAGACGGCCGCGCAGGTCAGCGGGGCGCGATCGTCCAGGAGTTTGGCCGTGCAGTGGATTCCCCGCTTGACCAGCGACACCTCGATGAACCGATCTGTCATGCATTCCAGGGTGCATACATCGCATGGTCTCGGGTAGCCGCGCCGCCATGGCTCCACCACTGGAACATGTCGAACCACATGTCGAACACACATCCAGAACGACGCGCCGGCCGTCCGGCACCACTCGCCGGTCGCTGCTCGCGGGGGTGGCGGCGCTCGGCGCACTGGGCGCGGCGGGCTGCTCGCGGGTGGCCACGGCGTCCACCAAGGACGGCGGCGATCTGCTCGAACGCCTCCGGGCCGCCGGTGTCGTACGGCTCGGGATCGCCGGTGAGATCCCCTTCGGGTACATCGACAAGAACGGCGAACTCACCGGTGAGGCGCCCGAGCTGGCGAAGGTCGTCTTCAAGCGGCTCGGAGTGGACCGGGTGCAGCCCGTGCCCACCGAGTTCGGGTCACTGATACCCGGGCTCAACTCCCAGCAGTTCGATGTCGTCGCCGCCGGGATGTACGTCAATCCAGAGCGCTGTGAGCAGGTCATCTTCTCCGACCCCGACTATCAGATGCTCGATTCCTTCATCGTGCGCAAGGGCAATCCCCTGGGGCTGCACGACTACAAGGACGTCGTGGAGAAGAAGGCCAAGTTCGCCACCGGGACCGGTTATGCCGAGATCCAGTACGCCGTCGAGGCGGGGTACAAGGAGAGCGACATCCTCATCGTGCCGGACCAGGTCGCGGGGCTGAACGCCGTCGAGGCGGGGCGCGTCGACGTCTTCGCCGGTACGGCGCTGACCACCCGTGAGGTCGTCAAGAAGTCGGCCAAGGCCGAGGTCACCGAGCCGTTCAAGCCGGTCGTCGGCGGCAGACCGCACGTCGACGGCGGGGCCTTCGCCTTCCGGCCGACCGAGACGAAGCTGCGGGACGCCTTCAACGTCGAGCTGCGCAAGCTGAAGAAGAGCGGGGAGCTGCTGCGCATCCTCAAGCCCTTCGGCTTCACCGAGGCCGAGATGACCGACCTCACCGCGAAGGAGCTGTGCGGCGGATGACCTCGGGACTCTGGGAACTCGTACTGCAAGGAATCTGGACCACCGTCCAGCTGCTGGTGCTGAGCGCGCTGGTGGCGGCGGCGGTCGCCTTCGGGGTCGGCATGGCCCGCACCCACCGGCTGTGGATCGTCCGCTTCCTCGCGGGCTTCTACACCGAGGTGTTCCGCGGGACCTCGGCCCTGATCATGATCTTCTGGGTGTTCTTCGTGCTGCCGGTCGCCTTCGGCTGGCAGCTGGTCCCGCTGTGGGCCGGCACGCTGGCACTCGGACTGACCTACGGGGCGTACGGCGCCGAGATCGTGCGCGGCGCCCTGAACTCCGTCGACCCCGCGCAGCGCGAGGGCGGGATCGCGCTCAGCTTCACGCCGTGGCAGCGGATGCGGCTGATCCTGCTGCCGCAGGCGGTACCGGAGATGATCCCCTCCTTCACCAACCTGCTGGTGGAGCTGCTGAAGGGCACGGCCCTGGTGTCCGTCATGGGCATGGGCGACCTGGCCTTCAGCGCCAACCTGGTGCGGCTCGCGCTGCAGGAGAGCGCGGAGATCTACACGTACGTCCTGCTGATCTACTTCGTCATCGCCTTCCTGCTCACGCGGGGGATGCGCGGACTGGAACGCAAGCTCAAGACCGGTGTCGGCAAGCCCGTCGGGCGCACCCCCGACCAGGAGCTGCACCGTCCTGAGACGACCGGCGTGGGGGCGGGAGGTGCTCTCGGATGACCTGGGACTGGGGCGCTGTCGCCGACTTCATGCCGCGCTTCTGGGACGGGCTGCTGCTCACCCTGCAGATCCTGGCCCTCGGCTCGCTGATCTCCTTCGCGCTGGGCCTGGTGTGGGCGCTGCTGATGCGCACGCCGTCGCGCTGGGTGCGCTGGCCGGTCGGGGCGGTCACGGAGTTCATCCGCAACACCCCGCTGCTGGTGCAGCTGTTCTTCCTCTTCTATGTGCTGCCCGAGTGGGGCTTCACCTTCTCGGCGCTGGCCACCGGTGTCTTCGCCATCGGGCTGCACTACTCGACGTACACGATGCAGGTCTACCGCGCCGGCATCGAGGCGGTGCCGGCCGGCCAGTGGGAGGCCGCGACGGCGCTGAACCTGCCGGTCACCAGGACCTGGCGGGTGGTGATCCTGCCGCAGGCGATCCGCCGGGTGGTGCCCGCCCTCGGCAACTACGTCATCGCGATGCTCAAGGACACCCCGGTCCTGATGACGATCACGGTCATGGAGATGCTCGGCGCGGCGCGGCTGTTCGCGCAGGAGAACTTCCAGTTCACCGAGCCCCTGACGGTCATCGGTGTGGCCTTCATCCTCATCGCCTATCCGGCCTCCCTTCTCGTACGAGCCCTGGAGCGACGCCTTGTCCGCTGACACCCCGCTGATGAAAGAACCCGACGCGAGCGCCAACCCGCCGGTGGACGGCGCCGAGCTGATCCGCTTCGACAACGTCACCAAGCGCTTCGGATCCAACACCGTGCTCGACCGGCTCGACTTCTCCGTCGCGTCCGGCAAGCACGTGACCCTGATCGGCCCGTCCGGCTCCGGCAAGACGACGATCCTGCGTCTGCTGATGACCCTGCTCAAGCCCGACGAGGGCACGATCACGGTCGCCGGTGAGCAGCTCTTCCCGGCCCCGGAGAAGCAGGTGCGCGAGGTCCGCAAGAAGATCGGCATGGTCTTCCAGCAGTTCAACCTGTTCCCGAACATGACCGTGCTGCGCAACATCACCGAGGCCCCGGTCACCGTGCTCGGCCTGTCCAAGGACGAGGCGGAGGCGCGCGCCCGTGAGCTGCTGGACATGGTGGGCCTCGCCGACAAGTGCGACGCCCGCCCGACCCAGCTGTCCGGCGGCCAGCAGCAGCGGGTGGCGATCGCGCGGGCGCTGGCGATGCGGCCGCAGGTGCTGCTGCTCGACGAGGTGACCTCGGCGCTGGACCCCGAGTTGGTCGCGGGCGTCCTGGACGTGCTGCGGGACATCGCCCGCAGCACCGACATCACGATGCTCTGTGTGACCCACGAGATGAATTTCGCCCGGGATATCTCGGACCAGGTCCTGATGTTCGACTCCGGCCGGGTCATCGAGTCCGGCTCGCCGGAGAAGATCTTCAACGACCCGGAGAACGACCGGACGCGGGAATTTCTCAGCGCCGTGCTGTGACGCCGGGAAGTGAACGAGGTTCAACCTTCGAGGTCCGGGCGCCGTGGCATGACGGTGGCATATGCCAGAGTGCTGTCGCCCTGCTGAGAGGGGTGTGCACAGCGATGGAATCTCGTCAACAACCGCTCACTACAAGCCTCTTGGCGGTTATCGTGAAAGGGATTGGCTGACTGCAACCCGGCCCAATGAGCGACCGCAGGGGGAACCGTGGCGCTGAAACACGAGCCGACCGCGCCGTACCACTCGGCCCAGGACGCCCTGCGCGTCCTGGAGACCGTGGCGCGGCACAGCACCGGAGTCACCGACGCCGAACTCGCCCGGCACACCCGCATCGGCATGGAGCGCCTGACCAGCCTCCTGCGGATGCTGCGCCGCGAGGGCTACGTCGAGCAGGTCGCCGACGGGGCGTACGTCACCGGCGACGCCCTGAACCGCCTGGGTTCCGCGCGGGGCCGCGAGCAGGCCCTGCGCGAGAACCTCCAGCGCACGCTCGACCGGCTGCGCGACTCGGTCGGCGCCGCGGTCTACATCAGCCGGTACGTCGATGGTGAGGTCAGGATCGACCAGTACGCCGCCGGACCGGCGACGCCCGTGGTCCACGAGTGGGTCGACTTCCGCGACTCCGCCCACGCCACCGCGATCGGCAAGAGCCTGCTCGGCCAGCTCGACCACAACGGCCGGCGCGACCATCTCTCCCGCCACAAGATGGCCCGCCTGACCTCGCGCACGATCACCAGCGACAAGGTGCTGCTCTCCCGCCTGGAGTCCCAGCCGCCGACGGTGCCCCACCTCGACCTCCAGGAGTACGCGGTGGGCACGGTGTGCGCGGCGGTCCCGATCACGGCCGGGTCGTCGGTGGGCTGCCTGGCCCTGTCCCTGCCGATCCAGCACGCACACCGGCTGCGCCAGGCGGCGGACACGCTGAACCGGAACGCGGCGCCGGTGCTGCTGTCGCTGGCGATCCAGGTCTGACCACCGCGCCCGGCGGTGGGTCGGAAGCACCCCTGGGGACCAGGTAGTATTTTCTCTGTCGCCAGCCGCGAGAGCGCAAAGACGCGGTCGGCGGGAGTCATGCGCCGCTAGCTCAGTTGGTTAGAGCAGCTGACTCTTAATCAGCGGGTCCGGGGTTCGAGTCCCTGGCGGCGCACCCTTGAAGGGCCTCTCGTGGGAGCGAGAGGCCCTTCGACGTCTTCCCAGGTCAGCCTCCGGTACGCGTCCTCCCCGGGTGGCCTCCACCACACCGGCTCGGCACACCGGAACCCCTCCGCCCTGAGCCTCGCCCGGTGGATCTTGTTCGTGGCCGTGACCGGCAGCTGATCCACGACCCGTACGAACCGGGGCGGCATCTTCGTCCCGAGATCCGGCTGGGCGGACAGGAACCGGGCGAAGCCCTCCGGGTCGAAGGTCCCCGCGATCGTCGCCATGACCTGGTCCCCGGTCACCGGATCCGGCACCGCGTACACGGCGACGGCCACGGTACCCTCGTACCGGGCGAGGATGTTCTCGATCATCGCGGCGGACAGGTTCTCGCCGTCGACCCGGAGCCGGTCGTCGCCGCGCCCCGCGAAGTACAGATAGCCGTCGGCGTCCCGGCAGAACAGATCCCCCGTCCAGTACCAGCCCTCCCGCCGCCGCTCCGCCTCCGCCTCTGGGTTGCGCCAGTACCCCTCGAAGGGGTTCGGCCCCCGGTTGACCAGTTCCCCGATGGCCTCGTCCCCGTTGACCAGCCGCCCGGCCGCGTCGAAGACGGCGGGCGGGCACTCCTCGCGGGTCTGTGGATCGAGTACGACGAGCCCCGGCGCCGCCCGCCCCACGGCTCCCGGCGGTGTCCCCGGCGACCACTGCACGGCGGCCCCGCCCTCGGACGACCCGTACCCCTCCACCAGCCGCACCCCGAACCGCCGCTCGAAGGCGGCGGCGTCCACGGCACCGGCCTCGGTGCCGAAGCCGAGCCGCAGCGCATGGTCCCGGTCGTCGGGGCGCGGCTCGGTGGCGAGGATGTACTGGATCGCGCGGCCCACATAGGTGAAGTACGTCGCCCGGTACCGCCGCACGTCCGCCAGGAACCCCGACGCCGAGAACCGCCGCCGCAGCGCCACACCCGCGCCCGCCGCGAGCGCGGGTGCCCAGTCGGCGATCACCGCGTTGCCGTGGAACATCGGCATGCACAGGTAGTGCACGTCGTCGGGGCGGACACCGAACTGGCCGGCCAGGGCGCGCCCGGCCGCCGCCAGCCGCCCCTGGGTGCAGATCGCGGCCTTGGGGGCGCCGGTCGAGCCGGAGGTGAAGTAGAGCAGGAGCCGGTCGTGCGGGGTGGCGCGGGAGCCGTCCGGCACCGCGTCCGCGAACGGGGCGAGCAGGGCGTCGTACTCCGGTGTGCCGGTCACCAGCAGCCGCACGCCGGGCAGGTCGAGGCCGTCGAGCAGCGGCAGGTGGGCCCGCTCGGTGACGAGGATCCGGCACTCGGTGTGCAGGATGTCGCGGGCGAGTTCCGGGCCCCGGCGGGTGGGGTTGATCCCGGCGACGGCGGCTCGCGCGAGGGCCGCGGCACTCAACCACATCGGGTACTCGGGGGTGTTGTCGAGCAGGACACCGATGTGCGGCTCGGCGCCGGGCGGCAGCAGGTCGGCCAGCAGGGCCGCCCGGACGGCGGCCCCGGCCGCCACCTCGTGCTGCGTCAGCACCCGCCCCTCGAACCACAGCCCCGGCCGGTGGTCACCCCACCGGGCGCGTACGAGCTCGGCGACCGTACCTGGTGCGGACTCCGTGGACTCCATGAGCGCGCACGGTAGTTGACGCGCCGTCAGATGTGGAGCGCTACGGCTGCGGGAAGTCCTGCGCGGCGACGAACATCGCGTGGGCGACCAGCATGAAGACGATGCAGATGAGGATGAACACGCCGAAGAACACCACCATGCACCCGGTGCCCACCGCGAGTTTCCCGCGCGCCGGGGCCTTGGCCGTCGCCTGCTGGGGGCGGTCCGCCACGTAGTGCACGGTGACGATGTCACCCTCGACGGTCGTCCCCGGCCCGCCCGCCTCGTCGAAGCGGACGACACGGCCGTCGCGCGCCATGAACTCGTAGACGTGGTGCAGGGTCGTGCGCACCGGGGAGTCGCCGCCGCCGCTCGTCGTCGTGTACGCCCGCAGACAGCGCGCCTCGGCCGTCAGGCCGCTGTTCCAGGCGCGGCTGAGCTGCCGGGAGCGGCGGAGCACCGTGACCGCGGCCAGGGAGACGATCGCGATCATGACGGTGGGCACGAGGTAGAAGAAGACTTCCATGAGACAGGTCCCCCGATGTCCGTGCCCGGCCTGAGTGGCCGGTGTGACCGGGAACGTACCCGGCGCACCCGGGGGCCTGTCTCAAGGGAACCTCAGAATCAGAACGTGACGTCCGAGCAGGCGTAGAACGCGTTGCCCGTGTCCGCGATCGTCCACACCGCGAGGATGACGTGGTGACCGCTCAGCCCGGACGGCAGGGTGCCGCTGTGGGAGAGCGTCGCCGGCGGGCGCTGACCGCCGTACGGGACCGTCAGGAACGGGGTGAGGTTGAGGTCGGAGCGCGCCAGGTTGTGGTTCTGGTTCCAGCCCGGCTTGGTGACGTAGTACTTGAAGTCGGTCGTGGCGTGCATGGCCGTGAACTGCCAGCGGAAGGTGTAACGCTGACCACCCGACACCCGGGTGGTCGGCCAGGCGCCGCCGGACGGTGTCCTCGGCGCGCTGAGCTGGCTGAACTGGCCGAGGCCCGCGTTGCATATCTGCCCGTCGGCCGGGCCGGCGGCCGGGAAGCCCTTCGGGCCCTCGACGCTCTGCGGCTCCCACTGGATCGGGCCGCAGTTGGTCACGGTGCCGTTCTGGCAGAGCTTCTGCCGGCTTATGGGGAGGTCGGTGTAGCCGTGGCCGCTGGCACCCTGGGCGGAGAGCACGAGGGTCCCGGCCGTGGTGAGTCCGAGTGCGGCGGCGTACCACTTGGTCCTTCTGCGCATGCTGCTGCTCCTGGGAACGTGGGGGAGGTTCAGTGAGCTTGCAGGTCTAGACCAAGTCTCAGATTATTGCCGTTAGTTGAACATGTCCATACCAATCACAGACTCTGTTCCCCGCGCCCGGAGCAGAACGCCACCGTCAAGTCCTTGACCAGTGCCTTGCGTTCGTAGTCGTCGAGCTCGACCAGCCCCCGCATGGTCAGCCGCGTCACCGTGTCCTCCACCGAGTCGACGACCGAGGTGAGGACAGCCGCCCGGTGCTGCGCGTCCAGCGCGGCGACACGGCGGCGGTGCATGACGGCGGCCACCTCCGGGGCGTACTCCACCCGCACCGGCCGCACCGAGAACACCTCAAGGCCGACGGCCTCCGCGTCCCGCACCACCAGCCGGGTCAGCGTCTCCTCGGCCACCTCGGCAGACCCCTGCCGGCCGCCCGGCAGCTCCACCGGCACCCGGGCCAGCGCCGCCTCGACGCACTCGCGCAGATACCTCTCGTGGTCCGCCACCCCGAGCAGCGCCCGCGCGGTGTCCCGCACCCGCCACACCACCAGCACGACCACCCGCAGCGCCACCCCGTCGCCGTCGGCCGCCGGCATCGGCTCGCTGCGCCAGTGCCGCAGCCGTACGTCGACCCGGCGGCGCAGCAGCAGCGGGTTGACCCACAGCAGGCCGGTGCGCCGTACCGTCCCCCGGTAGCGGCCGAACATCCCGAGCACCCAGGCTCCCCCGGTCCGCCCGCGCGCCAGCCCGCCGAGGCCGAACAGCCCCAGCGCCCCGGCCCCCGTGTACGCCGCCCACTGCACGGGCCCCAGCCCCGCCCCCGCGGACGCCGGCAACCCCAGCGCCGCCATCACCGGCGACGGCAGCACCCCCGCCCACCACGAGGTGGCCAGGCACCCGGCCGCCCCGCAGGCACCGGCCCACAGACCCGCCGCCCCGGGCAGCACCCGCGCCGACCGCTCCGCCAGGCCGGGGTCGACCTCCGGCGCGGGCGGAGGCTGCGGCTGCACCGGGCGACGCAGCCGCGGCTGCTCACCGGTGCCCTGCCGGCGCGCCACGACCGCCGGCCTCAGCGGCACGGACACCGGGCCCGACTCGTCGCGGAACAGCAGATGGACGGGGATCTCGGTGGTTGCCTCGTTCTGGATCAGCCGCCCGGGCCGGGCCGGCCCCTCGGCCGAGCCCGTGAGCCCCTCGGGCTCGGGCGTGTGGGAAGTCGTCGTGGTCACGCGTGCCTCCAGCCTCCGCGCCAGATGCGTCACAGCAGGTGGGTCATGAGAAGAGCCGCCGCCAGGTCTCCGGCCCCGGATAGCCGTCCGCCGCGCCGCCCCGCCAGCCCTGGGCACGCTGGAAGGCCTCGACGGCACGCCGGTCCGCCTCGCCCCAGCGCGGCCCCGGCCCGGTCCGGTAGTGCTTGCCGAACCCTTTCTTCACCAGTTGCCTGCCGAGCCGGGTGACGTACTCGTTGTGGGCGCCCGGCCGGAACATCGCCCGCCCCGGATAGCCGGGCACGCCGTGCGACGACGGCGAGGCGGGCGTGCCCGACTCGGACGCCCCAGCCCGGATGTCGTTGCCCTTGCCGGTCACCAGCAGCGCCCACGTCTGCGGCCCCGGCAGCCCGTCCGCGTTCCGGCCCCGCCAGCCCTGCGCCAGCTGGAAGGCCCGCGTGGCCCTGCGGTCCGCGTCCGACCAGCGCGGGCCGGGGCCGACGCGGTAGTACCGGCCGGCGCCGCGCTCGACGAGCATGCGGCCCAGCCGGGCGACGTGCTTGTTGTTGGCGCCCGGACCGAAATACGCCCGGCCCGGATACCGAGCCCCGTCCTTCGGCCCCTCCGGCTTGGCGGTGTCGGGCTGCCCGGCACCCTGCTGCTCGCCGTCCGGCCGCCCTCCCCCTGACTGCCCGGTGTCCGGTTTCCCACCCGTCGCGCCGCCCGCCAGCCCCTTGTAGCGGTAGGCGAGGTAGCGGTCGGAGTGGCTCCAGTAGGCGTACGGGGTGGCCTGCCGGCGGGCGTGCGGGGGAGCCTCCTCGTAGGCGATGTAGTAGGTGTGCGTGTAGTCCGTCCAGCCGCCGAAAATGACGACGTGCGACCCTCGCTGGGGGTCCGCCGGATTGTGGAACAGCAGAATGTCGCCGGGTTGCAGCTCATCCCTGGAAATCCGGACGCCGTACTGGTCCAGGCTGCCGGTCCATTCGTTTCCGGGCAGGTTCCAGGCCATCGACACGAAGCCGGAGCAGTCCTGCCGGTATCCGTCCGACCAGTACTTGTACATGCTGTACGGCACCTTCGCGGCGACCCATTCCTTCGCCCGCCTGATGATCTCCGCACGGGTGCTCGCGGGCGCCTTGAGCACGCCGCCCGGCTCGACCGGCCGCCCGCCCGGGCCGTACAGCGGAGCCTTGTCTCCCTGGGGGGTTCCGGGCTCGTCACCTGCGGGAACGTTCGGCCGAGGGGAGCTGTGGGGGGCGGCGAGAGCCGGGGCGGTGTGGCCGACGGCGAGGGTCGTGGAGGCGGCTGCGGCGAGGATCAGAGCCCGGTGGGCGGCCGGGTGGCGGCCGGTCGTGGAATGCGGCAGGACACGTCTCCAGTGAACGCATCCGGGGCAGTCGCAGTCACTCGCCGGATCGAATTCCTCGAATACCGGAGTCCGAGTCTCCATGCGATTCCCCTCACACTCCAGACGAAAATCTCCGCGGCCATGCACTCCGCCAGTTTCACAACTGTCTTCCGCACTCGCATGTTGACGGTCCGAATGGTTTACGGCCCCCCTCACGGGCACCGGGCCGCCCCGGCCCGTGGTCAGGAGCACCTCCGGAGGTCATGTAGAGTTAACGCCGTCAGCACGCGCCGCTAGCTCAGTTGGTTAGAGCAGCTGACTCTTAATCAGCGGGTCCGGGGTTCGAGTCCCTGGCGGCGCACAGACGGCGAAGGCCTCTCGCAACCGCGGGGGGTCTTCGCTTTTGGGGCGGGTTCTCCCCGGTTCTCCTCGGTTCTCCCCGGTTCTCCTCGGTTCTCCCCGGTTCTCCCGGGCTCTCCTCGGGTTCTGCAGAGGCCTGGAGGAGCGGCTGGGGGTCCGGGGGTTATCCCCCGGGGGATGCAGCATCAGCGGGTCCGGGGTTCGAGTCCCTGGCGGCGCACAGACAGTGAAGGCCTCTCGCAACAGCGGGGGGCCTTCGCTTTTGGGGCGGGTTCTCCCCGGTTCTCCCTGATTCTCCTCGGGTTCTGCAGAGGCCTGGAGGAGCGGCTGGGGGTCCGGGGGTCACCCCCCGGGGGATGCAGCATCAGCGGGTCCGGGGTTCGAGTCCCTGGCGGCGCACAGACAGTGAAGGCCTCTCGCAACAGCGGGGGGCCTTCGCTTTTGGGGCGGGTTCTCCCCGGTTCTCCCGGATTCTCCTCGGGTTCTCCAGGGCTCTCCTCGGGTTCTCCAGAGGCCTGGAGGAGCGGCTGGGGGTCCGGGGGTCACCCCCCGGGGGATGCAGCATCAACGGGTCCGGGGTTCGAGTCCCTGGCGGCGCACAGACAGTGAAGGCCTCTCGCAACCGCGGGGGGTCTTCGCTTTTGTTCGGCCCGGAAGCCCCTCGTGCAAGCGAGGGGCTTCCGGTGTGTTTGGCCGGATACCCTCTGGCCATGGCAGCGCGTGACCTCCAGGAGCGGATCAAGAAGCTCATCATCGATCGCCGGCTGGCCTCCGGGGCCCCGCTGCCGACGGAGCCCGAGCTGATGGCCCACCTGGGCGCCAGCCGGAACTCCGTGCGCGAGGCGCTCAAGGGGCTCCAGGCGATGGGCATCGTGGAGATCCGGCACGGGTTCGGGACGTACGTCGGGTCGATGTCCCTGGCGCCGATGATCGAGGGCCTCGCCTTCCGCACGGTCGCCGGGCACTACCGGGGCGAGGACACCCTGCTCCAGCTGCTGCAGCTGCGGGAGGCCGTGGAGACGGGGCTGGTGTCGCGGCTCGCGGGGCGGATTCCGGAGGCCGACCTCGTTGAACTGGACGCGCTCGTCGACCGTATGGAAGAGCAGGCGGCGCGGGGCGGCGACGGTATCGCCGAGACCGACCGGGCGTTTCACGCCACTCTCTACCGAGGGTTGGACAACGCGCTGCTGGGCGAGGTCATGGAGGCGTTCTGGGACGCCTTCCACCGTGTTCACACCGATCTCGGCGGCGCTCCGCAGGATCCGCTGGTCACCTGTCGGCAGCACCGGGAGATCGTGGACGCGGTGCGGTCGGGCGAGGCGAGACGGGCGGAGGAGGCCATAAGAGAGCACTTCGGCAACATCCGCGCACGCGTGTCCACAACGGGTACACAACACCCCCACAGGTGCCACAATGAGCGCGTATGACCGGTAAACACCTCGTTTCGCATCTTGCGATCATGCGGAACGGCGTAGAACCCTGGTGATTGGTTTTTCAAGATGCTGCGGATTCGCGGCAGTTGGGGGGCAAGGAGCCGGTTGCCGGTTTTTGCCGGGGAGTAGGGGGCCCCGTTCATGGCCGCATGCCGAGGGGGGCATGATGCAACCGGAAGGTCGCTGTTCCATGTCTAAGGTGGAGAAGATGTGGTGACTGCGGCCCACCACTGATACGCCTGTGACGGTCGAGGGGGACCGGAGCAGCCGTAAATGGAACCGACATACACGCGGTGACCTGCGTGTGGGGGGATGACTCATGACGTCGACGCCGACGGGCGCCCGGCAGAATTTCGACCCGTCTCAGACAACCCAGCTCAGGGTGCCTTCGCATACTCGGACGGGCGCGTTCCGCCGGATCAAGAAGACGCTGCCGAAGTACGACTACGAGCACTACAGCCGGCTGGCCGGTCCCCTCACCCAGCCCGACCCGAACAAGCCGTACCGGGTCCAGTACCGCTCGCTGATCTCGCAGGAGCCGCACCGCATCAGGGTCGCGCTCATGCTGGCCGCGGCCCCGGTGCTCTCCCTGGTCCTGCTGTTCTGGCTGCTCCAGCCCGAGCACTGGACCGAACGGGACTATCCCGCCTTCGACTTCCTGCCGGCGCTCGACATAGTCATGCTCGTCTCGATCGGTCTGATCGAGTTCTTCCGCTGCATGAACGTGCTGTCCAACGCGCACGCCACACTGGTCGCCCGCGACCCGATCCCGGTGGTGCCGGAGACCGGCACGAGAGTGGCCTTCCTCACCTCCTTCGTGCCCGGCAAGGAGCCGCTGGAGATGGTGACGAAGACCCTGGAGGCGGCCGTCAAGCTGCGCCACCGGGGCCTTCTGCACGTCTGGCTGCTCGACGAGGGCGACGACCCGGAGGTCAAGGAGGTCTGCAAGCGGCTCGGCGTGCACCACTTCTCCCGCAAGGGCATCGCGAAGTGGAACCAGGCCAAGGGCCCGCACCGCGCCAAGACCAAGCACGGCAACTACAACGCCTGGCTCGACGCCCACGGCGACGACTACGACTTCTTCGCCTCGGTCGACACCGACCACGTGCCGCTGCCCAACTACCTGGAGCGGATGCTCGGCTTCTTCCGCGACCCGAACGTCGGCTTCGTCATCGGCCCGCAGGTCTACGGCAACTACGACAACTTCGTCACCAAGGCCGCCGAGTCCCAGCAGTTCCTCTTCCACGCCCTCATCCAGCGCGCGGGCAACCGCTACGGCGCGCCGATGTTCGTGGGTACGTCGAACGCCGTACGCATCAAGGCGCTCAAGCAGATCGGCGGCCTGTACGACTCGATCACCGAGGACATGGCGACCGGCTTCGAGATCCACCGCCACAAGAACCCGGCGACGGGCAAGAAGTGGCGCTCCGTGTACACGCCGGACGTGCTCGCCGTCGGTGAGGGCCCGAGCGCCTGGACCGACTTCTTCACCCAGCAGATGCGCTGGTCGCGAGGGACGTACGAGACGATCCTCAAGCAGTACTGGAAGGGCTGGTACTCGCTGCCGCCGAGCAAGCTCTTCAACTACACGATGATGATCATCTTCTACCCGATGTCCGCCCTCAACTGGATCCTGGCCGCGCTGAGCTGTGCGCTGTTCCTGGGCCTGGGCGCCTCGGGTGTGAACATCGACCCGACGATCTGGCTGATGCTCTACGGCAACGCGTCCGCCCTGCAGATCGGCCTGTACGTCTGGAACCGCCGCCACAACGTCTCGCCGCACGAGCCGGAGGGCTCCGGCGGTGTGGCCGGCATGGTGATGTCCGCGCTGTCGGCGCCGCTGTACGCGAAGGCGCTCATCGACTCCGTGCTGCGCCGCAAGAGCAAGTTCGTGGTCACGCCCAAGGGCGACTCGGCCAGCCCCGACCGGTGGTTCGGGACCTTCCGGTACCACTGGTACTTCATCGTGATCTTCGGGGCATCGATCGCCGCCGGGTTCGTGTACGGACACTCGCACCCCGCGATGATCACCTGGGCGACGTTCGCCATGCTGATCACCGCGACGCCGATCTTCGCCTGGCGCTACATGCTGCGTCAGGAGAGGAAGAAGCCCGCCGCGCCGGTGCCCGCGCAGACCGGACCGCACAGCGCTGTGGCGCCGGCGGGGCCGGAGGGCCAGGCCGGGCCGGTCGGGCCGTACCAGCCGCAGCCGATGCCCGCCCAGCACGCCCCGCACGCACACGCGCCCCACGCCCAGCACAAGCCGAGTTGGGCCGCCTCGAACGGCGGCACCGACCAGACCATGCAGATCGCCCTTGGTGGACTTGGGGGACGTAAGGAATGAACGACCGTGCAGGCCGCCGCCGCGCCCGTCGACTCGCGATAGGTACGGCGGTGGTGCTCGCGCTGGCCGGAATGAACGGGCCGTGGCTGTATCGCGTCGGCACCGAGAAATACCACCAGTACCAAATCAACAGACCCGAGTACAAAGCCGAGAACGGCAAGTGGGAGATAGTCGAGTTCCCCGAGGAATACCGCCTGAACACCATTCACGCGGCCCTGTTGCACACCGGCAAGGTGCTGCTGATCGCGGGTTCGGGCAACAATCAGGACAACTTCGACGCGAAGAAGTACGACACCCGGATCTGGGACCCGGTCAAGGGCACGATCAAGAAGGTGCCGACACCGAACGACCTGTTCTGCACCGGCCACACCCAGCTGGCCAACGGCAATCTGCTGATCGCGGGCGGGACGAAGCGCTACGAAAAGCTGCAGGGTGACGTCACCAAGGCCGGCGGCCTGATGATCGTCCACAACGAGAACCCGGACAAGCCGATCACGCTGCCCGCGGGCACCAAGTTCACCGGCAAGGAGAACGGCAAGACCTTCGTCTCCAAGGACCCGGTGCTGGTGCCGCGCGCGAAGAAGGTCTTCGACAAGGCGACCGGCAAGTTCCTGCGCAACGACCCCGGCCTCGGCCGGATCTACGTCGAGGCGCAGAAGAAGGGCGCCAAGTACGAGACCGGCACCCAGGACAACTACCGCGTCCAGGGCCTGAGCGGCGCCGACGCCCGCAACACGTACGGCATCGCGCAGAAGCTCGCCCTCGACAAGAAGGACTTCCAGGGCATCCGGGACACCTACGAGTTCGACCCGGTCGCCGAGAAGTACATCAAGGTCGACCCGATGCACGAGGCCCGCTGGTACCCGACGCTCACCACCCTGGGCGACGGCAAGATCCTCAGCGTCTCCGGCCTCGACGACATCGGCCAGCTGGTCCCGGGCAAGAACGAGGTCTACGACCCGAAGACCAAGAAGTGGACCTACACGGCGAAGGTGCGGCAGTTCCCGACGTACCCGGCGCTGTTCCCGCTGGAGAACGGCAAGATCTTCTACTCGGGCTCGAACGCGGGCTACGGCCCGGACGACGTGGGCCGCGACCCGGGCATCTGGGACGTGGCGACCAACAAGTTCACCAAGCTGCCCGGGCTGAGCGACGCCAAGCTGATGGAGACCTCGGGCACGGTGCTGCTGCCGCCGGCGCAGGACGAGAAGTACATGGTGATCGGCGGCGGCGGTGTCGGCGAGTCCAAGCTGTCCAGCAAGAAGACCCGGATCATCGACCTCGACGCGGACAGCCCGAAGTTCGTGGACGGGCCGTCGCTGGAGAAGGGCACGCGCTATCCGCAGTCCTCGGTCCTGCCGGACGACACCGTGCTGGTGTCCGGCGGCTCCGAGGACTACCGGGGCCGCGGCGACTCCAACATCCTCCAGGCGCGGATCTACCACCCGGACACGAACACCCTCGACCGGGTCGCCGACCCGCTGGTGGGCCGCAACTACCACTCGGGCTCGATCCTTCTGCCCGACGGCCGGGTGATGTTCTTCGGCTCCGACTCGCTGTTCGCCGACAAGGCCAATACCAAGCCGGGCAAGTTCGAGCAGCGGATCGAGATCTACACGCCGCCGTACCTCTACCGGGACGCGCAGCCGTCGCTGTCCGGCGGTCCGCAGACCATCCAGCGCGGCGGGACGGGCACGTTCACCTCGCAGCACGCCTCGTCCATCGAGAACGTACGGCTGATCCGGCCGAGCGCGTCCACGCACGTCACGGATGTCGACCAGCGGTCGGTGGCGCTGGACTTCAAGGCGTCCGGCGACAAGATCACGGTGACCGTGCCGAAGAACCGGAACCTGGTTCCGTCGGGCTGGTACATGCTCTTCGTGACCGACGACCAGGGCACGCCGAGCAAGGCGCAGTGGGTCAAGGTCCCGTAGCGCACACGCACTTGGGGGCGCCCTCCGTCACGGAGGGCGCCCCCAGGCGTTCCCGGCCTTGCTGGCGGCCTTGCTTGCGGCCTTACCGCGGTCTTACTTGCTGGCCTTCGCGAGGTTCAGGGCGTACTCCGCCCACCACTCGCCCGCCTTCGGCCCGCCCTTGCACTCGCCGTCCGACTCACCCGGGCGCTTGACCCACACATACGCGTCGACCAGCGGGTCCGCCGTCTTGGTCGTCGGCCTCTCCCCCAGCGCGCGGCCCGGCGGGTTGCACCAGCGCTCGTTCGGGTCGCCCTCGGTGTAGGGGCCGTTGCCGTTGCGGCTGGTGTCGATCACGAACGGCTTGTTGCCCACCTTGGCGGAGAGCTCCTTGCCGTACGCGATGGAGTCCTTGGTCGTGTAGAAGTTGGAGACGTTGACCGAGAAGCCGTCGGCCTGGTCGATGCCCGCCCGCTTCAGCGGTTCGAAGATCTGGTCGGGGTGACCCCAGCCGGCGTTGCCGGCGTCCAGATAGACCTTGGTGTTCTTCAGGGACTTGAGCTTGGTGACGGCGCCCTTGAGGAGGTCGTAGCGCTCCTCGTGGAACTCGCCGGGCGTGCAGCCGTCCACCATGTGCAGTACGGCGTCCGGCTCCAGGATCACCGTCGCGGGGCGGTCGCCGATGCCCTTGGCGACGCTGTCGACGAACGCCCGGTAGGCGTTGCCGTCGGCGGCACCGCCTCCCGAGAACTGGCCGCAGTCGCGGTGCGGGATGTTGTAGAGGACGAGCAGCGCCGTACGGTCCGCCTTGTCGGCGGCCTCGGTGAAGCCGCGCGCCTGCTGCTCCGGGCTCTCCGGACTGATCCACTCCCCCGTCGGCTGCTCCGCTATTCTGCGGATCGCCTCGGCGTCCTTCTTCTTGCCGGCCTTCGCGTAGTCCACGAGCTGCTGGGCGGCGTTCCCGTCCGGATTCACCCAGAACGGGTCAGTGTCCTTGGGCTGTTGACTGATCCCGGCGTCGGCGTTGCCCTCCGGTTCCTCACCGTCCCCGGAGGAGGAACAGCCCGCGATCAGCAATGCCGCTCCCAGCATCATCGCGGACGTCCGTGCGCGAGCGCCCCTCCAGGCCCCCCTCTTCAGGTACATCCAACTCCCCCCTGGGTGCACTGTTCCAAGGCTCAATCCTGACATACCTGCCCTGGGGCACACGAGGTCGCCGAGTCTTGTCGGAGACCTGTTACAGCCACGGTCACCGCTGGTGCCGGCAGGGGCGTGCGGGTCTCGGCCGGCACCCGTTCCGAAGCCCTTGCCCCTCTTACAGCCCCGTGCCCGTGAGATACGCCGACACGATCACGTTCGCCGTGTAGCTGCGGGTCGCCCGGTCGAAGGTGCCGCCGCAGGTGATCAGGCGCAGTTCGGCCCGCTGCGGGCGGTGGGCGCCGTAGGCCTGCCGGGCGTCGAAGCGGTCCCGGGCGACGACCCGGACGTCCTCCACGGTGAACTCGGCGACCCGGCCGTCGTCGCGGAGCACCCGCACCGTCGCGCCCGGCTGCAGCGCGCTGATCCGGTAGAAGACGGCGGGCCGGGTCTCGGTGTCGACATGCCCCACCATCAGCGCGGCCCCGGCGGCCCCCGGCTTCACGCCGGCCGCGTACCAGCCGACGACGCCGGCCCGGTCGTAGGGCGGCGGATCGATCGCGCCCTTCGGATCGAGCCCCCGGGCGACGACCGGTGCCTGCACGCCGAGGGCGGGGATGTCGAGGCGCTGTGGCAGCGCGTCCCCCAACGGCCGTGCGGCGGGCGGCAGTTCCACCCCCGCGGGCCGTCCGACCGCCGCGACGTCACCCGACACGGGCCCGGATATGCCCTGCCGTACGTCGGTGACCTCCCGCCCCCACATCCACAGCCCGAGCAGCAGCACGGCCCAGGCCGCGCCGATGAGGAGACGGCCACCGTAGCGGGAGCGTTCGTGCTCGGACATGGTCAGCGCTGCCGGCGGCTCCGGCGGGCGCTCCGGAGCGCTACGGCGGTGGCGGCGACGCCCGCGAGGACCAGCCCGGTCACGGTGTGCGCCGTGCCGGGACCGGCCGCACGGGCGTCCACCACGGCGAGCTCCGCGGCGCCACCGCCGCCGGCCTGGACGGGGGCCACCGGCGAGGCGGGGGCGGCGGGCTGCCGCGCCGAGGGCGCCGTGGACGGCGACCCGGGCGCCACGACGGTGAGGGCGCCGGTGCGGGTGGCGTCACCGCAGCTGACCTTCACGTCGTACGTCCCCGCGGTGAGTGTGGAGCGGACGCGGCTCTCGCCGGCGAGCGTGCCGTCGGTGCCGGTGAGCCGTACGTCGGTGACGAAGGCCGCCGAGACGGCCGTACCGGTCCTGCTGCCTGCGCAGTCGCCGACCCGCAGGGCGACGTCGGCGCCCGGGGCGGGGGCCGTGGGGGTCATCGAGATGCCACCTCCGTCCGCCGCGTACGCCGTCGGGGTGAGGGTTGCGGCCACGACCGCGGCGCCCGCACAGAGAGTGACTTTCAGTTGACCCATCGCGAACCTCCAGATATCCCGAGGTTCCGCCTCGGACCGCGGCCCCGCATCCGCAGCGGGGCCGAACTGCTCCGAACGGGTCGTGTTCCGGGCCGACCGGGTTTCGGATCGGGCCGCAGGCTGGGGGTTCGGCGGATCGGGCCGCGGGCCCGGTGCTCAGATCCGGTCGACGAGGTCCGCGATGGAGTCCACGACCTTCGACGGCCGGTAGGGGAAGTTCTCGACCTGCTCGGGCCGGGTCAGTCCGGTGAGCACCAGGAAGGTCTGCATCCCGGCCTCCATGCCCGCCAGCACGTCGGTGTCCATACGGTCGCCGATCATGGCGCTGGTCTCGGAGTGGGCGCCGATGGCGTTCAGGCCCGTGCGCATCATCAGCGGGTTGGGCTTGCCCGCGAAGTACGGCTGCTTGCCGGTCGCCTTGGTGATCAGCGCCGCCACCGCGCCGGTCGCCGGCAGCGGACCCTCGGTCGACGGTCCCGTCTCGTCGGGGTTGGTGCAGATGAAACGGGCGCCGTCGTTGATGAGCCGGACCGCCTTGGTCATGGCCTCGAAGGAGTAGGTGCGGGTCTCGCCGAGGACGACGTAGTCCGGCTCGTGGTCGGTGAGGATGTAGCCGATGTCGTGCAGCGCGGTGGTCAGGCCCGCCTCGCCTATGACGTACGCCGTGCCGCCCGGCCGCTGGTCGTCGAGGAACTGGGCGGTGGCCAGCGCCGAGGTCCAGATGTTCTCGATCGGCACCTCCAGGCCCATGCGGTTCAGGCGGGCGTGCAGGTCGCGCGGGGTGTAGATCGAGTTGTTGGTCAGGACGAGGAAGGGCTTGCCGGACTCACGCAGCTTCTTGAGGAAGGCATCGGCGCCGGGGATCGGAATGCCCTCGTGGATGAGCACACCATCCATGTCGGTGAGCCATGACTCGATGGGCTTGCGGTCTGCCATGTGCGCGATCTCCTGCCGCCGTGCGTGGTGCGTGCGCCCCAGCCTAAGCACAGGCCCGATCTTCAGGGAACGGTCGTGCGACCTCAGCGCCGCCTCCGGGCGAACAACAGCCCCGCGCCGGTCAGCAGGAGGGCCGCCGTGGCGGCGAGGGTCATGGCGGTCGGGGCGGAGAGGCCGGTACGGGCGAGCTCGTCGGCGAGGGTGAGCCGGTTCGCTGCGGTGCCGGGGGTCGCCGAGGCGTGGGGGGCGGCCGAGGCGGCGCCTGCGGCCGGGTCCGTCGGATCGGGGGCGTCGGTCGGATCGGGCGCGTCGGCCGGGTCGGTCGGGTCGGCCGGGTCGGCGTCGATGGTGAAGCGGTAGTCGTTGGACTGGCCGACCCAGTCGCCGTCGTCGTCGTGGCGTTGGACGACCGCAGCGTTGGCGGTGACCTCATTGGGTACGGCGTCCGAGGTGATGGCGAGCCGGACCTTCACGGTGAGGGTCTTTCCGGGGCCCACGGTGAAGCCGGGGAAGCCGTCGAAGGCGCCGACGAGTTCGTCCTCGTCGGTGGTCTCGAAGCGGACGGGGTGGGGGCGGGTGCTGTCCCGGCCGCCGTAGAACTCCAGGCGGGGCTGGGACGGCTCAAGCGCGCGTTCGGCGTCGACGAGGACGACCACGGGGTGGATGCCGGTGCAGGTGCGGCCGGTCGTGTTGGTGACGTCCAGATACCAGGTGCCGTATCCGCCGCCTGCCGTATAGGAGGCGGGGCCGCCATGGAGGCGGGTGGTGAGGGGGAAGGTCCCGCCGTCGGTGGCGCAGCTGGGCAGCGCGGCGGGGGGCTCGGCATGCACCGGGGGTGCCGCGGCGAGAAGGGCGGCTGCTGCGAGGCAGAGGGAAGCGGGCGTGTGCAGTCGCATGAACACATGACCATGCCGGTTGGGGGCGCCTTCCGGGCGCCGCCATTCCGTGGGGTCCCCGCAATTCCCCTCGATCAGCCCACGCGATACGGCCATCCGTACCGCCCCACCCCCGTCAGCGCCCGTCAGCGCCCGTCGGCGCCCGTCGGCGCCCGTCGGCGCCCGTTAACGCCCGTCGGCGCCCCTCACCCCTCAGCCCGCCCGAACAGCGGTGCCAGCAGCAGCTGGGCCGCCCCCTCGGCGACCCCGCGCTCCCCGCCGGAGGCGAGCCGTACCGGCACCGCCTCTGCGCCCGCGCGCCGGGCGCGTTCGTCGAGGACGGCCGTGACTCCGCGTACGAAGGTCTCGGGGGCGGCGGCGACCGTGCGGCCGCCCAGCAGCAGGAGGTCGACGTCGAGCAGCGCGACCAGGTTGCCGGCCGCGACACCGAGCACCCGGGCCGCCTCCGCCGGCTCGCCCCGTGCCACGGCGGCCAGGCACAGCGCCTCGACGCAGCCGCGGTTGCCGCAGCCGCAGGGCGGGCCGTCCAGCTGGACGACCTGGTGCCCGAACTCCCCGGCGCCCGTACGGGTCCCCCGGTGCACCGCGCCCCCGATCACGAGCCCTCCGCCGAGCCCCGCGCCGAAGTGCAGATAGGCGAAGGACGTGAAGGGCGCGGCCTCGTCCCCGACGGCGAGCCCGAGGGCGGCGGCGTTGGTGTCCTTGTCGACCACCACCGGCAGCGAGAGCCGTCGCGCGAGGACGTCCCGCAGCGGGAAGCCGTTCCACTCCGGGAGCCCGGTGACCCGGTGCAGCACCCCGCGCCGATGGTCGAGGGGCCCGGGCAGCGCCACGCCGACCCCGAGCAGGGCACCCGGACGGCCGCCGCCGGCCACCAGCGCCCCCACCTCGCGCACCGCCCGCTCGACGACCGTCTCCGCGCCGGCCCCGAGATCCAGCGGGGTGCCGCGCTGCGCGACCACGGCGCCGGTCAGATCACAGAGCACGGCCGTCAGCTCGTCCCGGTCCAGATGCACGCCCACCGCGTGCCCCGCCTCGGGCACCAGCCGCAGCACCGTACGCGGCTTGCCGCCCGTCGACGCCCGGCGTCCCGCCTCCGCCACGAGGCCCTCCTCCCGCAGCCGGGCGGTGATCTTGCTGACCGCCTGCGGGGTGAGGCCGGTGCGCTCGGCGAGTTCGAGCCGGCTGATGCCCTCGGTGCCGGCCGTGCGCAGCAGGTCCAGCACGAGCGCGGTGTTGTGGCTGCGCAGGGCGCCCAGGTTCACGCCGCCGAGCGCGCCGGCCGCGGCGCTCGCCACGCCCCGCCCGCAACCGCCCGCCGTCCTGCTCAAGCCACCGTCCACGCCATCCGTCACCCGCCCATTCTCTCCCGCGCTTGCACTTTGGCAACAGCGTTGCGAAAGTAGGTCGCATGACTGGTACTCCCGGTACGACTGGTACCCCCCTGCGCGTGGGCCTCATCGGCTACGGCCTCGCGGGCTCCGTCTTCCACGCCCCGCTGATCGCCACCACCGAGGGGCTCGCCCTGGACACGGTGGTCACGTCGAACCCGGAGCGGCAGGAGCAGGCCCGCGCCGAGCACCCGGGCGTACGCGTCACCGCCACCTCCGACGAACTGCTCGCCCGCGCCGCCGACCTCGACCTGGTCGTCATCGCCTCCCCGAACAAGACGCACGTCCCGCTGGCGACCGCCGCCCTGAAGGCGGGCCTGCCGGTCGTGGTCGACAAGCCGATCGCCGGCACGGCGGCCGAGGCGCGGGAGCTGGCGGCGCTGGCCGAGGAGCGCGGCCTGCTCCTCTCCGTCTTCCAGAACCGCCGCTGGGACAACGACTTCCTGACCCTCCGGGGGCTCCTGGCCGAGGGCGAGCTGGGCGACGTATGGCGCTTCGAGTCCCGTTTCGAACGCTGGCGGCCACAGCCGAAGGGCGGTTGGCGGGAGTCCGGCGACCCGGCAGAGATCGGAGGTCTCCTGTACGACCTCGGCAGTCATGTCGTCGACCAGGCACTGGTCCTCTTCGGCCCGGTCACGCGGGTGTACGCCGAGTCGGACATCCGCCGCCCCGGCGCCGAGGCGGACGACGACACCTTCATCGCCCTCACGCACGCCGACGGCGTCCGCTCCCACCTGTACGTCTCCGCGACGACCGCCCAGCTCGGCCCCCGGTTCCGGGTGCTCGGCTCGCAGGCGGGCTATGTGAAGTACGGCCTGGACCCACAGGAGGCGGCCCTGCGCGAGGGCGCACGCCCCGGGCCCGGCTGGGGCACGGAACCGGAGTCCCTGTGGGGCCGCGTCGGCGCCGGGGAGTCCCCCCTCACCGGCGGCGGCCGTGTCGAACCGACCCTTCCGGGCGACTACCCGGCCTACTATGCGGCCGTGGCAAAGGCTCTGCTGGACGGCGGCCCCAACCCGGTGACCGCCCTGGAGGCGGCCGCCGCCCTCGACGTACTGGAGGCGGCCCGCCGTTCGGCCCGTGACGGAGTGGCGGTGACGCTGTGACCCCCAACACCGGGATCACCCCGAAGTTCCATCCGGAGATCACTCCGCCCCTGGAGGAACTGGAGGCGCAGGAACGCCGCCTGGTCTTCCGCCGGTTCACCCACGACGACGCCTGGGCCCTCGGCTCTCTGCTCGTCGAGATGGCCCGGGAGCGCCAGGCCCCCGTCGCCATCGACATCCACCGCGCCGGCCAGCAGCTCTTCCACGCGGCCCTGCCCGGCTCCACCCCCGACAACGACGCCTGGATCGCCCGCAAGCGCCGGGTGGTGGAGCGCTACGGCGCCTCGTCCTACGTCGTCGGGGCCCGGTTCCGCGCCAAGGGCACCTCCTTCGAGGAGTCCTCCCGCCTCGACCCCGACACCTACGCCGCCCACGGCGGCTCGTTCCCGATCAACGTCGAGGGCGTCGGGATCATCGGAGCGGTGACGGTGAGCGGGCTGCCGCAGTGGGAGGACCACAGGTTCGTGGTGGAGGCGGTGGGGGAGTTCCTGAGCAAGGAGTAGGGGCAACGCCCCTGTCCTTCTGGGGCGCGGGCAACTGCGCGACTGGCCTTCTGGGGCGCGGGGAACTGCGCGACTGTCCTTCTGGGGCGCGGGGAACTGCGCGACCAGCCACGTCCTACCCGCGGCTGACGAACCACCCGCAGTTCCCCGGTTCTCCCAGCGGAGCGCTTACGCGTCCTTGAACTCCTGCCGCTGCCGGCCAAGCCCCTCGATCTCCAGCTCGACCACGTCCCCGGCCCGCAGGAACGGCTTCGGCTCGGGCTGCCCCAGGGCGACCCCGGCCGGCGTGCCGGTGTTGATGACGTCACCGGGGTACAGGGTCATGAACTGGCTGACGTACCGGACGACCTCCGCCACCGGGAAGATCTGCTCGGCGGTGGTCCCGTCCTGCTTCAGCTCGCCGTTGACCCAGAGCTTCAGCGCGAGCCGCTGCGGGTCGGGCACCTCGTCCGCCGTGACCAGCCAGGGCCCCAGCGGATTGAAGGTCTCGCAGTTCTTGCCCTTGTCCCAGGTCCCGCCGCGCTCGATCTGGAACTCCCGCTCGGACACGTCGTGCGCCACCGCGTACCCGGCGACATACGCGAGCGCCTCCTCGGCCGACTCCAGATAACGCGCCGTGCGTCCGATGACGACCGCGAGCTCGACCTCCCAGTCGGTCTTCGTCGACTTACGAGGGACCAGCACCGTGTCGTACGGACCGACGACCGTGTCCGCGGCCTTGAAGAAGATGACCGGCTCGGCGGGCGGCTCGGCACCGGTCTCGCGGGCGTGGTCGTGGTAGTTCAGCCCGATGCACACGATCTTGCCGATCCGCGCGAGCGGTGGCCCGACACGCAGTCCGGTGGCATCCAGCACGGGCAGTTCCCCGGCGTCGGCGGCCGCACGGATCCGCCCCAGCGCCGCATCATCGGCAAGCAGCGCCCCGTCGATGTCCGGCACGACACCGGAGAGGTCCCGCAAAACTCCCTCGGCGTCGAGCAGCGCAGGCGTCTCCGCTCCCGCCGTACCGACTCGCAGCAGCTTCATGATCACAGTCTCCCTCGATCGCGGGCGCCCGCCGACGTGTGCAGCCATCGGAGGACTGGTCGATCCTCCAAGGTCCGGTGCCAGTCCGCAATACCCGGTTCACGTACTGGACCGTAGGGGCCGGAACCCGGGCCGCAGGTCGGAGGTGTCGGCACTGGGGTCAGCGACAGAGCGCGGCGAGGTCAGTGACAGGGCACGGCGAGATCAGCGGTAGAGCACGGCCCGCTCCACCGCGCTCCACGTCGTGCTGGTCACCACGTACAGCGCGGCGGCCAGCGGCACCACCGCCACCGTGAAGAGCGTGAAGAAGGACATGAATGGCATGACCTTGCTCATCGCCCCCATCCCCGGCACCGGCGTACCGTCCGCCACCGGCACCACCGGATTGGCGGCCATCATCAGCTTCGTACGGCGGTAGTTGAACGCGGCGACGCAGGCGACGACCACGAACAGCCCGGCGTACACGAGCCCCGCGCCGCCGAACACCCCGCCGTCCCCCAGCGCGTCCGCCCAGTGGCCGCCGAGCGGCGCGGCCAACAGCTGGTGGGTGAGGAGTTCGTTCGCCTGCCCGCCGATGGTCGTGTTCGAGAACAGGTGGTAGAGCAGGAAGAACGCGGGCAGCTGGCACAGGCTGGGCAGACACCCGGACAGCGGGGACACCTTTTCCTCGGCGTGCAGTTCCAGCACGGCCTTCTGCAGTTTCTCGGGGTTCTTCGCGTGCTTCTTCCGCAGCTCGGCGATCTTCGGCTGGAGTTCGGTACGGGCCTTCTGCCCGCGCGCCGCCGCCCGGGACAGCGGATGCACGAGCAGCCGTACGAACGCGGTGAACAGGACGATCGCGGCGGCGGCCGCGGAGGCGCCGAACAGCGGGTCGAGCAGGTCGGCGAGTCGCTGAACAAGGTCGGCGAAAACGGACATGGGTGAGCCCTCCGAGGGTCTCGTCGTGCCGGAGCGATGAGGGAAATGCCGGGAATCGGCATGGCGGCATGACGACCCGCGCGAGGTCACACGGCTCGGAACGGGGTGTCTCCGATGGCGGTGCGTGCCCTACGCGACGGTCGCCGGGAGGGCGTGCCCGGGTGCCCTGGGCCGTGGCCGGCCCGAGGCGTCGGGGTCGCGTTGGGGCAGGAAGGCCGTACGGCGGGCCCGGTCACGGATGGCCGTACGCACCCGGGTGGGCGCAACCGCGGGCGCGGCCCGCGAGGCCAGGAGGGAGCAGACGGCGAACGCGGAACTCGCGGCGGCGGTCGCGGCGAGGGCGACGGTCGCGGAGAGGCTCGTGGTGTCGAGCAGGGCGACCTGGAGGAAGAGCAGCAGCAGCGTGGCGGCGGGACGCGGATTCGCCCAGTTACGGATCACCGGCGCCCCTCCCTCGCGTATCCGACACGGCTCGTCCTGATGTTCGTTATTTCGCTATTCGTTATACAGGATCCGTCATTCGGCCGGACAGGCCCGGCGACCCGGCGACCCGGCGACCCGGTGGCCCGGCGACGGCCCTAGCGGGGCCGCATGGAGACGAGCTTGCCCCAGACCACCAGCCGGTACTTCGACGTGTACTCCGGCGTGCAGGTGGTGAGGGTGAGGTAGTAACCGGGTTCGGTATAGCCGTGGCCCGGCCTGACGGTGGAGCGCGGGACCGGCCCGATGACGCTCCCGTCATGCGCGGCGGTCTGCGGCAGGGTCCGGTCGACGGCGTACGTGTACATGGCGCTCCGCGTCTCGACCCGGATGGTGTCCTCGGGGGCGAGCCGGTTGAGGTACCGGAAGGGCTCGCCGTGGGTGTTGCGGTGCCCGGCAAGGGCGAAGTTGCCGGGCCGGCCCGGCTGTTGGGTGCCGGGATAGTGGCCGACGTAGCCCTTGTCGAGGACGCCGCCCTCGCTGACGCCCTCGGCGACGGGGACGCGGAGGTGGAGGCGGGGGATGGTGAGGATGGCGTAGGCCTGGGACCAGTCGGGGGCGGGTGAGCGGTCGTCGGCGGACGGGCGCCCCGCGGCGGCCGGGCGCTCGGGCGGGCCGGTGGAGGCGGGCGCGGGCGGGGGCGTCGCCGCCGGTACGGCCGTACGGGAGTCGCCGCCCGCCCCGTCCCACTCCCGCTCCAGCGCCCGGACCGCCCGCTCGGCTCCCTCCCTGGCCTCCCGGTTGCTCCACCACAGCTGATGCACGACCAGCAGCAGAAGCACGACCCCGGCGGTGACGAGCACCTCCCCGCCGCCCCACAGCACCCGCCGCCGCAGGGCACGCCGCCGCAGACCGCCGTGCTGCACGACACGAACCCGCACCATCCGTCAGCCTCCTCCACCGGGGCCGCCCGCACGATAGAGGCCGGGGCACGAGGTCTCCAGAGCCGTGCACGCCCGCGTCCGCGTCACGTACGTGTCCGACCCTCCGAACACTTCCTCCCACCACCCCTCCCCCTTCCACCTCCCCTTCCTCCACAGGTTTGAGAAAGGGCTGTCAGAACTCTCGACAACCTCACATGCCACACCCGATGCTTCGTGTCGGCATGAACGGGTCAGGCCACGACGCCGGTTCGACGACGACCGGCCGTTGAACGAAGCGGAGAAGTCATGATCCGACGCAGAACTCTGCTGGCGGCGACAGGCGGCGCACTCTTCGGCAGCGCCCTGGCGACGGGCACCGCACACGCGGACGCGACCATCGCCGTCAACCCCGGCACCTCGTACGGCACCTGGGAGGGCTGGGGCACCTCCCTCGCCTGGTGGGCCAACGTCTTCGGCGCCCGGGACGACTTCGCCGACCTCTTCTTCACCACCAAGTCGGTGACCTACAACGGCACGGCACTGCCCGGCCTGGGCCTCAACATCGCCCGCTACAACCTCGGCGCATGCAGCTGGAACAGCGTGGACGGCGAGTCGATGGTCGAGTCGCCCAACATCCCCGCCTTCAAGCAGATCGAGGGCTTCTGGCAGAACTGGAACAACGAGGACCCCACGTCCTCGGCCTGGGACTGGACGGCGGACGCGAACCAGCGCGCGATGCTGGTCAAGGCGACCCAGCGGGGCGCGACGACGGAGCTGTTCGCCAACTCCCCGATGTGGTGGATGTGCAGCAACCACAACCCGTCCGGCGCGGCGAACGGCGGCAACAACCTCCAGACCTGGAACTACCGCCAGCATGCGTCCCATCTGGCCGCGACGGCGTTGTACGCCAGGAGCAACTGGGGCGTGAACTTCGCGACCGTCGACCCCTTCAACGAGCCGGCCTCCACCTGGTGGACCGCCACCGGCACCCAGGAGGGCTGCCACATGGACCCGGCGGTCCAGGCGGCCGTACTCCCCTACATGCGCAGCGAGCTGGACAAGCGGGGCCTGACGGGCATCCGCATCGCGGCGTCGGACGAGACGAACTACGACACGGCCCGCTCCACCTGGTCGTCCTTCAACTCCTCCACCAAGGCGCTGGTCAGCCAGGTCAACGTGCACGGCTACCAGGGCTCGGGCGGCCGACGCGACCTCCTCTACACGGACGTGGTCACCACCTCCGGCAAGAAGCTGTGGAACTCGGAGACGGGCGACAGCGACGGCACCGGCCTCACCATGGCCTCCAACCTCTGCTACGACTTCCGCTGGCTGCACCCGACCGCCTGGTGCTACTGGCAGGTCATGGACCCGACGGCGGGCTGGGCGATGATCGCGTACGACGCGAACACGCTCCAGCCGACGACCGTCCAGACCAAGTACTACGTAATGGCGCAGTTCAGCCGCCACATCCGCCCGGGCATGCGGATCCTCGACACGGGCGTGAGCTACGCGGCGGCGGCCTACGACGCGGCGGCGCGCCGCCTGGTGATCGTCGCGGTGAACACGAGCACGTCCGCCCAGACCCTCACCTTCAACCTGTCCCGCTTCACGACGGTGAGCGGCGGCTCCGGCGGCCTTGTGCCGCGCTGGAACACGGTGACGACGGGCGGGGACCGGTACCGGGCGTACTCGAACACGTTCCTGAGCGGGAAGTCGGTGGCGGTGCCGTTCGCGGCGAAGTCGGTGCAGACGTTGCAGATCGACGGGGTGGTGATCTGAGCCGGCGGCGGTGACGCGACGGCGGTCCTCCGCAACGTGACGCAACCGGAGGTGTCTCCGGTACGTCCTGTGCCACGTGGCGGATGCGGATGCGGATGCGGATGCGGTCGTGGAACCGGAAGAAGACGATCGCGGGCACCAGAGCCCGGACACCGAGCCCCGTAGCGGGCGCCGGCGCGGCCTGCTGGTGCCCGCCCTGGTGAACCTGGCCCTCGGCGTGCCCGCGATCATCCCGCTCTACCTGACGTACTGGCTGCTGACCGAGTACCTGCCCATGGACTGCCGGGACATCAGGGACATGGCCAGGCCGGACGTGCAGAACTGCAACTTCCACACGCTCGATCACGCGGGCCCGGTGATGTTCGCGCTGGCGCTGACGGGAGCGTTGCTGCTGATGCTGGTGGTGATGGTCGACGTCCTGCGCCCACGCACCCGACCCGACGACGGCCCGGGCAGGTGGCTGGCGACTGCGGCACTGATCCCGGTGCCGTTCGCGACGCTGCTGTACCTGGCCCAGGCATAAGAGCTCCCGGCCCTCCCCCTGCCCTCCCCTTCATCCGTCCTCCGTTCTCACCTCCGTCAGTCATGGGCAGTACGGTGTCCCCCATGCGCCCCGACACGCCTGCCGAAAACGTCGACCACACCGCCGAGGCGGCACGCCTGGAGCGAACCGCCGGCCTCTACCCCGAGGACGCCGAGGCCCTGCTCCTGCGCGCCGCGGCCCACCTGGAACTGGCCGGCGACCGCCCCGCCGCCACCGCGCTCTACGACCGCCTGCTCTCCTCGTCCGTAGGCCTGGAGAACCCGTACCTGGTACGCGCCCTCAAGGCGTCGAACCTCTGGGAGTACGGCCACGAGGCGGAGGCCAGGGCGATCATCGAGGGCGTCCGGACAGCGTCACCGAGAGACCCGGCGCCATGGGTGATCGTCGCGGAGGCCCTGGAGGCCCACGACGAGCTGGAGCAGGCGCAGGAGACCTTCACGGAGGGAGCCCGGCTCCTCCTGACGGACGTACCGGAACCGCCGTACGCCACACACCCGCTCCTCATCGGCCGCCACAGGGTACGGCGGATGCTGGGCGTGCCCCACGACGAGTGGGACACCCTCGCGGACACCCTCCACTCGATGCCGGTCTCCTTGGACGAGCTCCACGACCCCAAGCGCGTCTGGTCCCTGGGCTCGGACAACCCGGCGGAACTGGCGGCGGAGATCTCCCGCCTCCGAGCAGAACTCGGCGCCTACCGCGAGGCACTGTCCCGCCCCTTCCCGGTGGCGGTCCTGCACTGGACGGCGGACGAACTGGCGGAACTGGTGGCCGCGTACCCGTCCCTCGCGGTGGAGTACCCCTCCCATGAGGAGCACCTGGCGACCATAGAGGCCTCCCTGCGCGAGCTGTCGTCCTCCGGCACCCCGAACCTGGGCATCGTCACGGGGACGGTCCCTTCGTACGAGGCCTTCGCGGCTTCGGAGGGGGCATCACCGGAGGACCCGACCCTGCTACCGCAGTATGCGACGACACTGGCGGCCCGGGGGCGGGCTGTGGCTTGGCCGCCGCAGCGGGGGGTGGTTTGTTGGTGTGGGTCGGGGCGGCTTTATGGAGACTGCCACGGAGTGGAGCCACAAGGCTGACGCCCCCACGGCCCAGATGAACGACGTGCAGGGCTCGCTGTCGCGCAGGACATGAAAGCGAGGGAGTCCACAGACTGGTTGTGACACTGATCTGGACTCCCTCGCAGCGGTGCAGGCCCTCCCTGCCCGGACTGCACTCACTGAACGCCTACGACCATTGCCCCTTATCCGAGTGTGCCACCTGCTACAAAAGAGCCATTGCTGTGTGGGGATTGGGGAACAGCGTGGCTCAGCCGATGGATCTGTCGCAGCCTGTCGCGGGTGTTTACGAGGAACTCGTCACCCAACGCATGCATGAGCAGATGGAGCAGTTGAACGCGGCGGGTTGGAAAGCCATCGATGACGAGGTCAGCGAAGAATCATCCCCGCATGTACTAGCCCGACATATCAGTCAGGCCGCAAGTCGGCGACTGAGTCAGCTGCCGCATGACAAGCGCGTCGCCGTCGCGAACCAGATCATCGCGTCTCTGGCGTCCGACCCTGCCGGTCTCGGAAGCAGCGATGCTGTAGAGCTCATCGCCGATGGACCGCGCCAACTCCTCGCTCTGGCCGAGAACGAGGCGCCCGGCGTCTACACGATACGCCCGCTCACACCACTATCGGAGACCGCGCTCATCACCAACTCCCCCGAGGATCCGAGCCTCGGCAGCGAGCTGCGCGCTGAGCTAGCAACAGCTGACCGCATCGATCTGCTCTGCGCCTTCGTGAAGTGGTACGGCCTGCGGGTGCTCGAGAACTCCCTCCGTGCCGCCGCGGAACGCGGCGTCCCCATCCGAGTGATCACAACCACCTATATCGGCGCTACCGACCGCCATGCACTCGACCGACTCGTCCGCGACTTCGGCGCTGAGGTGAAGGTCAACTACGAGATCCGCTCAACGCGCCTGCATGCAAAGGCCTGGCTATTCCGTCGCAAGAGCGGCTTCGATACAGCGTACGTCGGCAGCTCCAACCTCTCGAAGGCCGCACTACTCGATGGCCTGGAGTGGAACGTGCGCCTATCGTCAGTGGCCACTCCGGCAGTGCTCAACAAGTTTCAGGCGACCTTCGACGCGTACTGGAACGACATCGCTTTTGAGTCCTACGATCCAGGTCGCGACGCCCGCAAGTTGGACGACGCGCTGCGCATGGCGGGCGGGTCACCGTCTAACCAAGACTCCAAGATCAGCCTCTCGGGTCTTGAAGTTCGGCCGCACCCTCACCAGGCCGACATGCTGGAGCGCCTGCGCGTCGCACGTGAGGTGCACGGCCACCAGCACAACCTGCTTGTTGCCGCGACCGGTACAGGCAAGACCGTCATGGCTGCCCTTGACTACCGCAATCTGCATAAGGAGTGGGGCGGCAAGCAGTACCCTCGGCTTCTCTTCGTGGCACATCGCAAAGAGATCCTGAAGCAGTCGCTGCGCAAGTACCGCGAAGTGCTCGATGACGCGTCCTTCGGCGAAGCGCTCTTCAGCGGCGAGCTACCCCGCGGCTGGAAGCACGTCTTCGCCAGCGTCCAGTCACTCACCGACCAACGCCTCGACCAGTTCGCCCCAGAACACTTCGAGATCATCGTCATCGACGAGTTCCATCACGCCACGGCTACGACGTATCGCCGCGTTCTCAACCACTTCAGACCGAAGCAACTCCTTGGCCTGACCGCCACGCCCGAACGTGCCGACGGTCTCAACGTCCAGGACACCTTCTTTGAGGGACGGATAGCCGCCGAGATGCGGCTATGGGAGGCTCTCGACAACAACCTCCTCTGTCCGTTCCACTACTTCGGTGTGCCCGACGGCACCGACCTCACCCGCCTCAACTGGCGTGCTGGGACATACGACCAAAGCCAACTCGGTGACTTGCTCTCTGCCGACCACGCTCGGGCCCGTATCGTCATCAAGCAGGTCCGGGACAAGGTGTCTGACCCGATGAGCATGCGGGCGCTCGGATTCTGCGTCAGCAGAAAGCATGCTCACTTCATGGCTAAGTGCTTCCAAGATGCGGGCTTCAAAGCTGAGGCCCTGGACAGCGCCTCGAGGCCTGAAGTCCGTGACCATGTTCTATCTCAGCTCAAGGCCGGAGAAATCCAAGTCATCTTCTCCGTAGATCTCCTCAACGAGGGCTTGGACATCCCCGACGTCGATACGTTGCTCCTCCTGCGCCCAACGAGCAGTGCGACCGTCTTCCTCCAGCAACTCGGGCGAGGACTGCGGCGCACCCCGGACAAGCCCGTGCTCACTGTGCTCGACTTCATCGGCCAGCATCGTGCCGAGTTCCGCTTCGAGGAGCAGTTCCGCGCGATGACCAACTTGTCGCGTAACCGTCTTCTTGAGCACGCTGAGCACGACTTCCCCATGCTGCCGTCCGGCTGCCAGATCATCCTTGAGGGAAAGTCCAAGGATCTAGTGCTGGACAACATCCGCACCCAGCTCAAGGCGACTGTTCAAACCCTTGCCAAGGAAGTTCGAGTCTTCAACACCCCGCTCCTCGCGGACTATCTCCGCGAAAGCCGTCGCGAAATCAGAGAGTTGTACAAGTCAAGCAACTCGTGGACGACGGTGCTACGCCGAGCCGGCCTGGCCGAGCTGCCTGCCCAGCCAGGCGAGGACGATCTGTTGAAGCGCGTGCACGCATTTCTGCATGTCGATGACCGTGAACGTGCTGATGCATACACCCGCTTGTTGAGCGATGACGCGCCGAGGTACGAGTCGCTGAGTCCAAGAGACCAAACCTACGCGCGCATGCTGTTCTTCAACCTCTGGGACAAGGCTGGTGGGTTCAACTCATACGCGCGGGGGCTTGAATCACTTCGTGAGCAGCGAGCACTCCGTAGCGAACTGCGTCAGGTACTCGACCACGTGATGGGGCAAGCCGACCACTTGCCCATTTCTTTGGAGGGCCCGCACGCACACATCCCCTTGAAGATCCACAGCGCGTACAACCGCTCGGAGATACTTGCCGCGCTTGGCGTCGCTCGCCTCGGCGGTCAGATGCCCGGGTCCTTTGCACAGGGTGTCTTGTGGGATGAGTCGAACCAAACGGACGCACTGCTGATCACTCTTGAGAAGAACGAGAAGGACTTCTCCCCCACCGTCCGGTACAAGGACTACGCGTTGACGCCCTCTCTCTTCCACTGGGAGTCACAGAGCACAACCGCAGACACCTCGCCCACGGGCTTGCGCTACCAGCAACACGCCCAACGGGGAAGCCACGTGCTGCTGTTCATGCGACGCTACAAAGACACCGACATCGGCAAGGCCCAACCTTGGATGCTGCTCGGCCCGGCTACCTATGTCCAGCACGAGGGCAGCAAGCCCATGGCTATCACCTGGCGACTGCATTATGAGCTGCCTGCGGATGTGTGGTCATACTCGGCCATCGCTGCGGGCTAGCACCTCGATCTTCAAGCAACCTGGCAGATCTCAACCTCGAAGTGCGACTGCCCCCGCTCGAG
>NZ_KQ947993.1 GCF_001513975.1 Streptomyces curacoi | reverse complement strand
TCCTTTTAGAGCTCTGGCTCTTGGGCAACACAGCCCGAGGGCCAGAGCTTTTTTTGCGTTGAGGTAGGGTCAGGGAGCATCATTGGTACGTTTCCCACTGGAGGGCACCGGGTGGAGGTCCAGGAGACCCGTGTCCAGACGGACCGGGTCCTCACCATCCCCAACATCCTCAGCATGGCGCGGCTCCTTGGCGTGCCGCTGTTCCTGTGGCTGATCCTCAGGCCTGAGTTCGGAGGGCCTAAGAGCGACGGCTGGGCGCTTCTGGTGCTGGCTCTCAGCGGCGTCAGTGACTACCTGGACGGCAAGCTCGCGCGGCGCTGGAACCAGATCAGCAGCCTTGGCCGGCTCCTCGATCCCGCTGCCGACCGGCTCTACATTCTCTCCACGTTGGTCGGTCTCACCTGGCGCGAGATTCTGCCGATCTGGTTGACCGCTGTACTTTTGGCCCGGGAACTGGTTCTGCTGGTGATGGTGGGCATCCTCAGGCGCCATGGCTATCCGCCGCCGCAGGTGAACTTCCTTGGCAAGGCCGCCACGTTCAACTTGATGTATGCCTTCCCCCTGCTGCTGCTCAGTGACGGAACTGGATGGATCCCGTCACTCGCTGCTATTTTCGGATGGGCGTTCGCTGGATGGGGTACAACGCTGTACTGGTGGGCAGGAGTCCTCTACGTGGTGCAAGTCCGCCGCCTTGTCCGTGCGGACGCCATGGCCGACGGAACTCGCGGATTGAATCGGGCGTAGCGGCTCGATGGCCCGCGGCCGAAAAGTGCGGGACAATCTGGACGGGTGAAGTCGGCTAGACCGTCGTCTCTTCGAGGAGGACGCTTCCGACATGAAGGCCGTCGTGATGGCCGGAGGCGAAGGCACGCGCCTTCGCCCCATGACCTCAAGCATGCCCAAGCCGCTCCTGCCGGTGGCCAACCGGCCGATCATGGAGCACGTTCTGCGGCTGCTCAAAAGGCATGGGCTGAATGAGACCGTCGTGACTGTTCAGTTCCTGGCCTCGCTGGTCAAGAACTATTTCGGTGATGGCGAAGAGCTCGGAATGGAGCTCAGCTATGCCAATGAGGAGAAGCCACTCGGTACCGCCGGGAGTGTCAAAAACGCCGAAGAGGCGTTGAAGGACGATGCTTTCCTTGTCATCTCCGGCGATGCCCTGACCGACTTCGACCTCACCGACCTGATCAATTTCCACAAGGAAAAGGGCGCGCTGGTCACCGTCTGTCTGACGCGTGTGCCCAATCCGCTGGAATTCGGTATCACGATCGTCGACGAGGAGGGCCGGGTCGAGCGCTTCCTTGAGAAGCCGACCTGGGGCCAGGTCTTCTCGGACACCGTGAACACCGGTATCTATGTCA
Organism: Streptomyces curacoi; assembly: GCF_001513975.1. Taxonomy (GTDB): domain Bacteria; phylum Actinomycetota; class Actinomycetes; order Streptomycetales; family Streptomycetaceae; genus Streptomyces; species Streptomyces curacoi. The sequence continues at coordinate 325,338 of NZ_KQ947993.1, read as the reverse complement.
TGGAGCCCGAGGTCTTCGACTATGTCGAACCCGACGTGCCCGTGGACTGGTCCGGTGACGTCTTCCCTCAGCTGATGAAGGAAGGCAAGCCGATCTATGGGTATGTCGCGGAGGGATACTGGGAGGACGTCGGCACTCACGAGAGCTATGTGAAGGCGCAGGCCGACGTCCTGGAGGGCAAGGTCGACGTCGAGATCGACGGTTTCGAGATCTCCCCGGGTGTATGGGTGGCGGAAGGCGCCGAGGTGCACCCAGATGCCGTTCTGCGTGGCCCTCTGTACATCGGGGACTACGCCAAGGTCGAGGCCGGCGCGGAAATTCGTGAACACACCGTCGTCGGCTCGAACGTGGTCGTGAAGAGCGGAGCCTTTCTGCACAAGGCCGTCGTGCACGACAACGTGTACGTCGGGCAGCACAGCAATCTGCGCGGTTGTGTCGTCGGAAAGAACACCGACATCATGCGCGCCGCCCGGATCGAGGACGGCGCGGTCATCGGCGACGAGTGCCTGATCGGTGAAGAATCGATCGTGCAGGGGAACGTGCGGGTCTATCCGTTCAAGACCATCGAGGCCGGCGCCTTCGTCAACACCTCGGTGATCTGGGAGTCGCGGGGCCAGGCGCATCTCTTCGGCGCCCGGGGCGTCTCCGGGATCCTGAACGTGGAGATCACGCCCGAGCTCGCAGTGCGCCTGGCCGGCGCCTATGCGACGACCCTGAAGAAGGGGTCCACCGTCACCACGGCTCGTGACCACTCCCGGGGTGCCCGGGCGCTGAAGCGGGCGGTCATCTCCGCGCTGCAGGCCAGCGCCATCGACGTACGTGACCTGGAGAACGTTCCGCTGCCGGTGGCGCGGCAGCAGACCGCGCGGGGCAGTGCCGGCGGGATCATGATCCGGACGACGCCCGGGGTGCCGGATTCCGTGGACATCATGTTCTTCGACGGGCAGGGCGCCGACCTGTCGCAGGCCAGTCAGCGGAAGCTGGACCGGGTGTTCGCGCGGCAGGAGTACCGGCGTGCGTTCCCAGGAGAGATCGGGGATCTGCACTTCCCGGCCAGTGTCTTCGACTCGTACACCGGGTCGTTGCTGCGGAACGTCGACACGACGGGGATCTCGGAATCCGGGCTCAAGGTCGTCGTGGACGCGTCCAACGGAAGTGCTGGGCTCGTGCTGCCCAGCCTGCTCGGCAAGCTCGGTGTGGACTCGCTGACCATCAATCCCGGTCTCGACGAGTCCAGGCCGACGGAGTCGGCGGATGCGCGGCGGTCGGGGCTGGTGCGGCTGGGCGAGATCGTGGCGTCCGCCCGGGCCGCGTTCGGGGTGCGGTTCGACCCCGTGGGTGAGCGGCTGTCGCTGGTCGACGAGAAGGGGCGGATAGTCGAAGACGACCGGGCCCTGCTCGTCATGCTCGACCTCGTGGCCGCCGAGCGACGCAGCGGCCGGGTGGCGCTGCCGGTGACCACCACGAGGATCGCCGAGCAGGTGGCGGCGTATCACGGGACGCAGGTGGAGTGGACGACCACCTCTCCGGACGACCTGACACGCGTCGGGCGCGACGACACCACGATCTTCGGCGGTGACGGCAAGGGCGGGTTCATCGTCCCGGAGTTCAGCAGTGTCTTCGACGGTACGGCGGCGTTCGTGCGGTTGATCGGGCTGGTGGCGCGGACGCAGCTCACGCTCAGCCAGATCGATGCGCGGATTCCGCGGGCGCATGTCATCAAGCGGGATCTCGCGACTCCCTGGGCGGTCAAGGGACTTGTGATGCGGCGGGTCGTCGAGGCGGCCGGAGATCGCTTTGTCGACACGACCGACGGTGTGCGGGTCGTGGAGACGGACGGGCGCTGGGTGATGGTGCTGCCCGACCCGGCTGAGGCAGTCACCCACCTGTGGGCCGAGGGGCCGGACGACGCGTCGGCTCAGGCCCTGCTCGACGAGTGGTCGGCGGTCGTGGACAGCGCCGGCCGCTGAAGCGCGGCACGCGCGCGTGCCGGACAGTGTCCCCTCAAGGGGCCTGTCCGGCACGCCGGTGGGGCCATTCGGAGGTAGCGGTCGCGACGTGCGACGATGTGCGGCATGCCGCAGCAGCCCCCCGTTCGGAGCACACCTACGCGCCCCTCGCGCCCGGACGCGTCCATGTCGCTGCTCACCAACGTCATGGATCACAGCCTCGACGACGGGTACGCCGAGGCAGCCGCCCGGAAGAAGGCCGCGGGCGACAGGGGCCTGCCCAAGACGCTCAGAGCCAAGCTGGGGCTTGCCGCCGGTTTGGTGCTCGCGGCGCTTGTGGTGACCGTGGGAGCGGCCCAGGCGCGGGTCGCGGCGCCTGTTGTGGCCAAGGAGCGCGAGGAGCTGATCGACCGCATCGACCGGGAGACCGCGGCGGCGGACAAGCTTGAGGAGAGCGTCGACGAGCTGCGTGAGGACGTGAGCGCGCGGCAGCGGGAGGCGCTGAAGAGGGCGGGCCATAGCGACCAGGCGGAGCTTGTGGGCATCCTCGCGGGCGCTGTAGAGGTCCACGGGCCCGGTGTGAAGCTGGTCGTGAACGACGCCAAGGAAGCGACCTCCGACGGTGACGGCGACCCGCGCGAGACGTCCGGGTTCTCCGACACCGGACGGGTGCGTGACCGGGACATGCAGCGGGTGGTCAACGGGCTGTGGGAGTCCGGCGCCGAGGCGATCTCGATCAACGGGCAGCGGCTGACGGCCCTGTCGGCGATCAGGGCCGCGGGTGACGCGATACTGGTCGACAACAAGCCGCTGGTTCCGCCGTACACGGTGCTCGCGGTGGGGGACGGGGAGCGGCTGAGCACCAGGTTCCAGGACAGTGCAGACGGGCTGTATCTGCACGCCCTGCAGGAGAACTTCGGGATCAGGACCAGCATTTCCGTGCAGGAAGACCTCCGGCTGCCCGCCGCCCCGAGCGTGACCGTACGTACCGCACAGCCGAACACCGAGAAAACCGAGAAGGGCACATCGTGATCGCCGTACTGGGCCTCGTCGTAGGAGTCGTGGCCGGCCTGTTGGTCCGGCCTGAGGTTCCGGCGGTCGTCGAGCCTTATCTGCCGATCGCCGTCGTGGCGGCTCTCGACGCCGTCTTCGGAGGTCTGCGGGCCATGCTCGACGGTATCTTCGACGACAAGGTCTTCGTCGTGTCGTTCCTGTCCAACGTGGTGGTGGCCGCGCTGATCGTGTTCCTGGGCGACAAGTTGGGCGTGGGCGCCCAGTTGTCCACCGGTGTCGTCGTCGTGCTGGGTATCCGCATCTTCTCGAACGCCGCGGCGATTCGTCGGCATGTCTTCCGGGCGTGAGGCCGATGAGCAACCAAGACGAGACCCCCGAGAACAGGCTGCGCAAGGAGCTGCCCGAGGAGGTGTCGGCCGGTGCGGCCGAGGCCGCGGCGGCCCCTGCGGAGCAGCGGACCGAGCTGAGCGGGCGGCAGCGGCTGGTGAAGGGGCTGTGGCCGCCACGGGTCACCCGGGCCCAGCTCATCGTCGCCCTGCTGCTGTTCGGTCTGGGCTTCGGCCTGGCCGTCCAGGTCGCGTCGAACAGCGACGGTGACAGCGCCCTGCGCGGCGCACGTCAGGAAGATCTCGTTCGCATCCTCGATGAACTGGATGACCGTACTCAGCGTCTTGAGGACGAGAAGCAAGGTCTCGAGAAGCAGCGCGACGAGCTGGAGAACAGCTCCAACCAGGCTGAGGAGGCCCGCAGGCAGACGGTCGAGAAGGAGAGGCAACTCGGCATTCTGGCGGGCACGGTGGCCGCGCAGGGACCTGGCATCACGATCACCATCGACGACACGAAGGGGACGGTCGAGGCGGACATGCTGCTCGACGCGATCCAGGAGTTGCGCGCGGCCGGCGCGGAGGCGATCCAGGTGAACGGCGTACGAGTCGTCGCCGGCACCTATCTCACAGATTCCGGCAACAGCGTGAGTGTCGACGGGAACAAGATCGACGCGCCCTATCGTTTCAAGGTCATCGGCAAGCCGCAGGACCTCGAACCGGCGCTCAACATCCCTGGAGGCGTGGTGCAGACTCTGGAGAAGGAGCAGGCCACCGTGACCATCGAGCGGTCGGACAAGATCGTCGTGGACGCCTTGCGGGCAGCGAAGCGGCCTGACTACGCTCGGTCGTCCTCCCAGTGAACCGGGGGTGCATGGGGGCCGTCCGACGAGGGCATGAGGTTGCGGGGGGTCGGCGCACCGAATGGGTGGTGCGTGGTGGAAACTGTCTGGTGGAGACGGACGTTGTGAGGATGTCCGGGTCGGTCAGAGAGTGCAGTCAGGGTTCGTCCTGCCCCACGGGCGGGTCTGTTTCGGTCAAGGGGAATCGCCCGTGAAGTTGTTTGCGAAGTTGTTCGGCAAGAGCGCGCGAGAGGGCAGCGGCAACGCGACCGCTCGTCATCGTGCGCAGGGGGACGCTGAGGGCCAGCGCCCGCTGTTCAGGGACCAGGTGCCTGGGCCGGGCGGTGATGTTTCCGGAGGTCAGGGCGCGCCGTCAGTTGACCCTGGCCAGTCCGGCGGCATAGGTTTCGGGCAACCGTCAACCTCAAGTACGGGTGGAGGGTTTTCCCCGATGTCGGCCCTGGTGTGTACGAGGTGCGGTAACCGCAACGCGGAGAACAGCCGCTTCTGTTCCAACTGTGGTGCGCCGCTGCGAGCTGGTGCGGCGGCCGAGCGTCCGTCCGAGACGACCTCCACGATCTCCATCTCCGGCCTTGAGGCCTACGATGCCGAGGCCACCGGTCAGACGCCGATTCCGGCGCTGTCTCCCGAGGCCCAGGCGGCCGTTGACGCGCTGCCGCTGGGCTCCGCGCTCCTGGTGGTGCGCCGTGGGCCGAACTCGGGCAGCCGCTTCCTGCTGGACGGCGAGCTGACCACGGCCGGGCGGCACCCGCAGAGCGACATCTTCCTGGACGACGTGACGGTCTCGCGTCGCCATGTGGAGTTCCGTCGTGGCCCGGACGGCACGTTCACGGTGGCCGATGTCGGCAGTCTGAACGGCACGTATGTCAACCGGGAGCGGATCGACCAGGTCGCCCTGAACAACGGTGACGAGGTGCAGATCGGCAAGTACCGGCTGGTCTTCTACGCGAGCCAGCGGGGCTACTGACCCTCCCCGGAGCCCGTCCGGGGAGACCCAGGGAAGGTCCATGCTGAAAACACCGAGCGGCGGTGCCGGGCACGGCATCGCCGCCACGGACGGTCGGCTGATGAGCATCGGCACGGTGCTGAACGTGCTGCGCGCGGAGTTCCCTGACATCACCATCTCCAAGATCCGCTTCCTGGAGTCGGAGGGCCTCGTCGAGCCGCAGCGGACTCCCTCGGGGTATCGCAAGTTCAGCGCCCACGACGTCGAGCGGCTCGGCCACGTACTGAGGATGCAGCGGGACCACTATCTGCCCCTCAAGGTGATCCGCGAACACCTGGACGCCATGGAGCGCGGCGAGGCCGTACCACTGCCGACCCTGTGCCGCCAGCGGGACGGTGAAGCCGCCCCGCAGCCCGCCGCGGCCCCCACAGCGGCCCGGATAGGACGGGCCGAACTGCTCGCCGCAGCCGACATCGGTGAGCAGGAGCTCAAGGAGTGGGAGTCGTACGGGCTGATCACTCCGCTGTCGGACGGGGCGTACGACGCCGAGGCGGTCACCGTCGCCTCGCTCATCGCCGAGCTGGGGCGGTTCGGGATCGAGCCAAGGCATCTGCGGGTGATGAAGGCCGCCGCCGACCGTGAGGCGGGGCTCGTGGACCAGGTCGTGGCGCCGCTGAGGCGGCACCGCAATCCGCAGACCAGGGCCCACGCGGAGGCCCGTGCGAAGGAGCTGGCGGGGCTCACGGTGAAGCTGCATGCCGCGCTGGTGCAGACCGCTCTCGGGGTGCGGCTGCCCTGAGCAGGACGGCCGGGGGAGTCCGGATCGGCCACCCGTTCTCTGCCCGACTACCCAAACATCCCGAGCACGGCCTAGGGTTGCTGTGTGAACGAGCTCGATGTCGTAGGTGTCCGGGTCGAAATGCCCTCCAACCAACCGATCGTGCTCCTGCGTGAAGTGGGAGGCGACCGCTACCTCCCCATCTGGATCGGGCCGGGGGAGGCGACAGCCATCGCCTTCGCCCAGCAGGGCATGGCCCCCGCGCGACCGCTGACCCACGACCTGTTCAAGGACGTGCTTGAGGCCGTCGGCCAGGAGCTCACCGAAGTACGCATCACGGACCTGCGTGAGGGCGTCTTCTACGCCGAGCTGGTCTTCGCCAGCGGGGTCGAGGTGAGCGCCCGCCCGTCCGATGCCATAGCGCTGGCCCTGCGCACCGGAACGCCGATCTACGGCAGCGACGGGGTGCTGGACGACGCCGGCATCGCGATCCCGGACGAGCAGGAGGACGAGGTGGAGAAGTTCCGCGAGTTCCTCGACCAGATCTCGCCGGAGGACTTCGGCACCAGCAGTCAGTGAGGCGGGTGGGCGGCCCGGCGGACTCGGTCCGTGACGGGGTTGCCCACAGCCGGTTACGGCTCAGATTCCGGCATGTGCCGGAGGCGAGTGTGAGCGTCGTGCGGCCTGCTCCGAGCGCATTCGGCTAGCCTTTCCCCGCGGTGGGGTACGGGAAACCACTCTTAGGGTGATTATCACTCGGCGTGCCGAGTGTGGCGATCGTTGACGCACCCCTGGTGACTGCCTACCGTCGAGAAGGCAGGTCAAGGACGGAGGTCGGCGTGAGAAGCAGCGGCGACGGTACGGCTGGGGGTGGCCCCGGAGGCAGCTTCGGGGTGAGCGGTCCGTGCCCGCCCCCTGGCTCTCAGCCGCGTTCGAGCATGGGGTACCCCCAGCCCGGAAGCGCGACCGAGCACGCTTCGCAGCTACCCACGGCCGTGCCGAGCAGCGGAGGGGCGGCGTCCATGGCGTCCGAGCAGATCGGCTATCGCGGTCCGACGGCGTGTGCGGCCGCCGGTATCACCTACCGGCAACTGGACTACTGGGCGCGCACCGGCCTCGTCGAGCCGAGCGTGCGGCCCGCGTACGGGTCGGGGACGCAGCGGCTGTACAGCTTCCGGGACGTCGTCGTCCTGAAGATCGTCAAGCGGTTCCTCGACACCGGTGTGTCGCTGCAGAACATCCGTACCGCGGTGCAGCATCTGCGGGAGCGGGGCTTTCGCGATCTGGAGCGCATGACGCTGATGAGCGACGGCGCGACGGTGTACGAGTGCACCTCGCCGGACGAGGTCCACGCGCTGCTGCAGGGCGGGCAGGGGATCTTCGGGATCGCTGTGGGTGTGGTGTGGCGGGACGTCGAGAGCGCGCTGTCCCAGTTGCACGGGGAGCGCATCGACACCGGAGAGACGCTGGTCGGGCACAATCCGGCGGACGAGCTGGCTCGGCGGCGTAACCGAGCGGTCTGAGCGGCCTTCGCCGTAACGCCGCGCAGTGGCTGGGCGGGCGGCGTCGGAGGGCGTGGACGGGCGGTCGCAGCAGGCGTTGTCAGTGGCGTGAGGCAGCATCGGAGATGTGAGAAACGCGCCCACGATCCTGCATCTCGACATGGATGCCTTCTACGCCTCGGTGGAGCAGGCATCCAAGCCGAGTCTGCGTGGAAAAGCCGTGATCGTCGGCGGGCTCGGGCCGCGCGGAGTCGTCGCCACCGCCTCCTACGAGGCTCGGGTGTTCGGGGTCCACTCGGCGATGCCGATGGCCCAGGCGCGCCGGCTGGCGCCGAACGCCGCGTATCTCGTGCCGCGCTTCGGGATCTACCGTGACATCAGCGAGCAGGTGATGGCGCTGCTGCGGGAGCTGTCGCCGCTGGTGGAGCCGCTGAGCCTCGACGAGGCGTTCGTGGATCTGGAGGCCGGGGGAGTGGCCTGGGACGAGGCGTCGGCGCGGCTCGTGGGGGCGAAGCTGCGCGCCGACATACGGGCGGTCACCGGCCTCTCGGGATCGGTGGGCCTCGCTGCGTCCAAGATGCTGGCGAAGATCGCCTCGGAGCAGGCCAAGCCAGACGGACTGGTGCTGATCGAGCCCGGGACCGAGCGGGCGTTGCTCGGACCGATGTCGGTGCGGACCTTGCCGGGCGTGGGGCCGGCGACGGGGGACCATCTGCGGCGGGCCGGGATCCATACGGTCGACGAGCTCGCCGAGGCGGGTGAGGACGAGCTCGTCCGGCTGCTGGGCAAGGCCCACGGGCATGCCCTGTACGCCATGGCCCTGGCGCACGACGAGCGGCCCGTGGTGGCGGAGCGGGAGGCCAAGTCGGTGTCGGTCGAGGACACGTATGACGTGGACATCCATGACCGGGCCCGGGTGGGCATGGAGGTGCAGCGGCTGGCCGACCGTTGCGTGCGGCGGTTGCGTGCGGCCGGGTTGTCCGGGCGGACCATCGTGCTGAAGGTGCGGCGGTACGACTTCTCCACGCTGACCCGCTCCGAGACGCTGAGAGGGCCCACGGACGATCCGGCGGTGGTGCGGGAGGCCGCGGCGCGGCTGCTGGATTCCGTGGACACCACGGGGGGCGTACGGCTGCTGGGGGTCGGGGTCAGCGGTCTGGCCGACTACACGCAGGAGGACCTGTTCGCGCAGGCGGCGGGGGAGCAGGTCGAGCATGCCGAGGAGGAGGGCGACCAGGAGGAGTTCGCGGGGGAGCGGGAGGCCGCGCCTGCCGAGCGGCGGTGGGTCGCGGGGCACGATGTGCGGCACACCGAGTACGGGCACGGGTGGGTGCAGGGGAGTGGGCTCGGGCGGGTGACCGTGCGGTTCGAGACGCCCGAGTCGGAGCCGGGGCGGGTGCGGACGTTTCGGGTCGACGACCCGGAGCTGGAACCGGCGGAGCCGTTGCCGTTGGTGGTGCGAAGACCCGGGGGCGTCGACGATTCGGGCTCGGTGGGTGTGGGGTGACCGCCGGGGCGTCGGCTAGGGACGGGGACAGGAGGTGGCGGGTTCTCTGCGCCCGGCGTCGTGGTCGTTGTAGGGGGGGGGACGCTCGCCCGTGCTTGCGAGGTGCCGCCTGCGGCCACCCGTGCCGGCCGGGCGGCACGACTGCCCGCAGGCTGCGCCAGTCGGTGGGCGGGTCATGTGTCTTCCCTGCCGGCCAGTTTCCCGAAGTCCCGGTCCGGGAGTGGGGACGGAGGGGCTACGTCGAGGCCGTAGTGGTGGTAGAGCTGGAGTTCCTGCTCGGGGGAGAGGTGGCGGCCCACGCCGAAGTCGGGGGCGTCCTTGATCAGGGCGCGGTCGAAGGGGACATGGAGGCTGCCTTCGACCAGTTCGCTGGGCTCCAGGGGGACGAAGGCGTCCCGGGAGAACAGGCCGGTGCGTATCGCCGCCCATTCCGGCACTCCGGTCGCGTCGTCGAGGTAGACCTCGTCGATGGTGCCGATCTTGGTGCCGTTGCGGTCGAAGGCCTTGCGGCCGATCAGGTTGCGCGGATCGATGTCGGTCTGCACGGGCCCTCCACTCGTTCGCAACTCATCCGTTAGCACTACGAAAAGGCACATCGGGGAGCGCGGCCACTCGAAGACCCGGGCGTTGACCTCGCTGGTAGGCTTGCTAACGGCTGCTGACCCCGTGCGGGAGAGTCCTCCAGACACCATCGGAGGCGCCGAAGGAGCAAATCCTCCCCGGAATCTCTCAGGCCCACGTACCGCACGGACGAGGTCACTCTGGAAAGCAGGGCGGGTGTCGACGGCTTCCGCTCTCACCGACGGTGAAAGCCAGGGGGCCTTCGGGCGACCCGGTGAAGCTCTCAGGTTGAGATGACAGAGGGGGAGGCCGTCGGGGTACCCGCGCCGTGGTGCCCCTCGAAGGTCGCGTCAGACCAGGAGGCCTCCGCAATGACCGCCCATCGCATTCCGCTCTCCGAGCTCGAACAGGGGATCCCCTTCGAGCAGCGTCATATTGGTCCTGATCACGAGGCTCGGGCCAAGATGCTCGCCCACGTCGGATACGGCTCGCTCGACGAGCTCACGGCCGCCGCGGTGCCGGATGTGATCAAGAACGCCGATTCCCTGGATCTGCCGGGGGCGCGCACCGAGGCCGAGGTGCTCGCCGAGCTGCGGTCGCTCGCCGATCGCAACCAGGTGCTCGACTCGATGATCGGGCTCGGGTACTACGGGACCTTCACGCCGCCGGTCATCCTGCGCAATGTGATGGAGAATCCTGCCTGGTACACGGCCTATACGCCGTACCAGCCGGAGATCTCGCAGGGGCGGCTCGAGGCCCTGCTGAACTTCCAGACCATGGTCGCCGACCTCACCGGGCTGCCGACCTCCGGTGCCTCGCTGCTCGACGAGGGGACGGCGGCGGCGGAGGCGATGGCCCTGTCCCGGCGCATGGGCAGGAACAAGAAGGGGCTGTTCCTGGTCGACGCGGATGTGCTGCCGCAGACCATCGCCGTGATCGAGACCCGTGCCGAGCCCACCGGGGTGGAGGTCGTGGTCGCCGACCTGAGCGACGGCATTCCGGCCGAGATCGCCGGGCGTGAGATCAACGGCGTGCTCCTCCAGTACCCGGGCGCCTCCGGTGTCGTACGGGACCTCAAGCCCGTCATCGACCAGGCTCACGAGCTCGGCGCCCTCGTCACGGTCGCCGCCGATCTGCTCGCGCTCACGCTGCTGAAGTCGCCCGGTGAGCTCGGGGCGGACATCGCGGTCGGTACGACGCAGCGGTTCGGTGTGCCGATGGGCTTCGGCGGACCGCACGCCGGCTACATGGCCGTACAAGAGAAGTTCGCGCGCAGCCTGCCGGGGCGGCTCGTGGGTGTGTCCGTGGACGCCGACGGGAACAAGGCGTACCGGCTGGCCCTGCAGACGCGTGAGCAGCACATCCGGCGGGAGAAGGCGACCAGCAACATCTGCACCGCGCAGGTGCTGCTGGCCGTGATGGCCGGGATGTACGCCGTGTACCACGGGCCCGAGGGGCTGAAGGGGATCGCGCGGCGGACCCATCGGTACGCCTCGATCCTCGCCGCGGGGCTCACGGCCGGTGGCGTCGAGGTCGTGCACGGTTCCTACTTCGACACGCTGACCGTACGGGTGCCCTCGAAGGCCGCCGAGGTCGTCGCCGCCGCCCGGCAGAGCGGCGTCAACCTGTACCTGGTCGACGCCGACCATGTGTCCGTCGCCTGTGACGAGACCACCTCGCGGACGCAGCTGGGGGCCGTGTGGACGGCGTTCGGGGTCGAGGGCGACATCGAGGCGCTGGACGCGGCGACCGAGGACGCCCTTCCGGACGGGCTGCTGCGCACCGACGACTACCTCACCCACCCCGTCTTCCACCAGTACCGCTCCGAGACCGCGATGCTGCGCTACCTGCGCAGGCTCGCCGACCGTGACTACGCGCTGGACCGGGGCATGATCCCGCTCGGCTCGTGCACCATGAAGCTCAACGCGACCACCGAGATGGAGCCGGTCACCTGGCCGGAGTTCGGGCAGCTGCACCCCTTCGCGCCCGCCGAGCAGGCGCAGGGCTATCTGACGCTCATCCGCGAGCTGGAGGAACGTCTCGCCGAGGCCACCGGCTATGACAAGGTGTCGCTCCAGCCCAACGCCGGGTCGCAGGGTGAGCTGGCCGGGCTCCTCGCCGTACGTGGGTACCACCGGGCCAATGGCGACGAGCAGCGGACCGTGTGTCTGATTCCGTCGTCCGCGCACGGTACGAACGCCGCCAGCGCCGTGATGGCGGGCATGAAGGTCGTCGTCGTGAAGACCGCCGACGACGGTGAGGTCGACGTCGAGGACCTGCGGGCGAAGATCGAGCAGTACCGCGACGAGCTCGCGGTGCTGATGATCACGTACCCGTCGACGCACGGTGTCTTCGAGGAGCACGTCGCCGACGTCTGCGCCCAGGTGCACGAGGCCGGCGGGCAGGTGTACATCGACGGGGCCAACCTCAACGCCCTCGTGGGGCTCGCGAAGCCCGGGCACTTCGGTGGTGACGTCTCGCATCTGAACCTGCACAAGACCTTCTGCATTCCGCATGGCGGTGGCGGTCCGGGGGTCGGGCCGGTGGGTGTGCGTGCGCATCTGGCGCCGTATCTGCCGAACCACCCGCTGCAGCCCGCGGCCGGTCCGGAGACGGGTGTGGGGCCGATCTCGGCTGCGCCGTGGGGTTCCGCGGGCATCCTGCCGATCTCCTGGGCGTACGTCCGGCTCATGGGTGGTGAGGGGCTGAAGCAGGCCACGCAGGTGGCGGTGCTCTCCGCCAACTACATCGCCAAGCGGCTGGAGCCGCACTACCCGGTGCTCTACACCGGACCGGGCGGGCTGGTCGCGCACGAGTGCATCATCGATCTGCGGCCGCTGACCAGGGCGACCGGGGTGAGCGTCGACGATGTGGCCAAGCGGCTCATCGACTACGGCTTCCACGCGCCGACGATGTCGTTCCCGGTGGCCGGGACGCTGATGATCGAGCCGACCGAGTCCGAGGACCTGCACGAACTCGACCGGTTCTGTGACGCGATGATCGCCATCCGCGCGGAGATCGAGAAGGTCGGGTCGGGTGAGTGGCCCGCCGAGGACAACCCGCTGCGCAACGCTCCGCACACGGCTGGTGCGCTGGGCGGGGAGTGGGAGCACGCCTACAGCCGTGAGGAGGCCGTGTTCCCGAGTGGTGTGTCGGCCGCCGACAAGTACTGGCCGCCGGTGCGCCGGATCGACCAGGCCTTCGGTGACCGGAACCTGGTGTGCTCCTGCCCGCCGCTGGATGCGTACGAGGACTGACGTCCGGGCGTGGATGACATGAGGGCTCCGTCCTGGCCGTAACCGGCCGGGGCGGAGCCCTTGTCCGTCACGGCGTGGTCAGTGCCACCTCCGTGGCCTTGACCAGCGCGACGACGGGGGCGCCGGGGGACAGGGCCAGGTCGGTGGTGGCGTCCCGGGTGATGGCCGCGGTCAGGGCGCCGCCCTCCACGGCGATCTTCACGGAGGCCATGGCGCCGCCCGTGGTGATGCCGGTGACCGTGCCGGGGAGCTGGTTGCGGATGGACAGGCCCTCGACCGGGGCGGTGGCGAGGGAGATCTCCGTCGCTTTCACGAGGGCCTTCACGGGGGTGCCCTCGGCCAGGCCTAGATCCTCCACGGCCTCCCGGGTGATCGCCGCGGTGAGGTCCTGGCCGCCCGTGAGGCGGACCTTGACCGTCGCCATGACCTCGCCGGGGGTGATGGCGGTGATCGTGCCGGGGAGCTGGTTGCGGATGCTCAGGCTCATGGGGCGCCTCGCAGACGGTGGGGGTGTGGGGGCGGGCTTGGGTGGTGGCTTGGGGGGCTTGGGTGGGGGGTTTGCTTTGTGGCTATTTGGGTTGGTTCTCACCGTAGTGCGTCGTGGGTGTTATGCCGGGTACGCGTGCGTCTGCGTTGCCTTGACCGTCGCCCATACCGAGGCACCCGGGTGCAGGTCCAGTTCGGCTGCGGCGACCGTCGTGAGATCGGCGGCGAGGGGGAGTTCGCCGGTGAGGTCGGCGCGGATTTGGTCGCCGTGGGTCTCCAGGCCGGCGACCTCGCAGTGCCAGAGGTTGCGGGCGCTGGAGCCGGTGGGGCGATTGCGGTGGAGCGTTACGGCGCTCGGTGGGAAGGCCACGAAGGCCGGGCCGGTGAGGTTCTCGGTGGTCGTGATGGCGGGGCCTGGGTCCAGGTGGACCGTGTGCCCGTCGGCATGGCCTCGGTAGAGGTTGAGCCCGACCAGTTGTGCGATGTAGTCCGTGCGGGGGTGGCGGGCGATGTCGGCGGGGGTGCCTTCCTGGACGATCTGCCCGTGTTCGATGACGACGAGGTGGTCGGCCAGCACCATGGCGTCCAGGGGGTCGTGGGTGACCAGGACGGCTACGGCTTCGAAGTCGGCGAGGTGGTGGCGGAGTTGGGCGCGCACCTCCAGGCGGGTGCGGGCGTCCAGGGCGGCGAGGGGCTCGTCCAGGAGCAGCAGGCGGGGGTTGGTGGCCAGGGCGCGGGCGAGGGCGACGCGTTGGGCTTGGCCGCCGGAGAGGTGGCGGGGTTTGGTGGTGGCGTGGTCCTTGAGGCCCATGCGGTCCAGCCATGCGGCGGCCTGGGTGCGGGACTGTGACTTGGTGGCGCCTTGGCAGCGGGGGCCGAAGGCGACGTTGTCCAGGGCTGTGAGGTGGGGGAAGAGGAGGTAGTCCTGGAAGACGACGCCTACGGGGCGGGATTCGGGGGGTGTGTGGTGCAGGGGGGTGCCGTCCAGGTGGAGGTGGCCGGTGGTTAGGGGGAGCAGGCCGGCCAGGGCGCGTAGGGCGGTGGATTTGCCGGCGCCGTTGGGGCCCAGGAGGGCCAGTACCTCGCCGGGGGCGGCGGTGACGGTGATGTCGAGGTGGAATGGGGGGCGGTCGACGACCAAGTGGGCGTTCAGGCCTGGGGGGTGAGGGGGGTTGGGGGTGGTGGCGGGTTTTGGGTCGTCGACGTCGGTCATTAGGGGTGTCCGGTGGGGTGTGGGTGCGGGTGGTTTTTGGGCATCCGGCCTTCGGCCGGATTTGGGTTCCCACCCGCACCAACCGTGCTGCTTTCGTCGTCGGGTGCGGGTGGCCCCTGTGGGGCTCAGCGCCGTCGGCGGCTGCGGGCGTCACGGGGGCGGCTGGCTTGGGGCAGGGTGGGGTGGCTGGGAGCTTCGGGGCTGGGCTCGGTTGTTTGTGAGGGGGGCGGGTTTTGGTCATGCTGCTCGCATCCAGCGGTCCCGCAAGCCCGCCAATACGGCGATCGAGACGGCCAGCAGTACCAGGCTGAGGGCGATCGCCGCCTCCGGATCGTTCTGGAGGGCCAGGTAGACGGCGAGTGGCATCGTCTGGGTTCGGCCCGGGAAGTTGCCCGCGAAGGTGATCGTCGCGCCGAACTCGCCCAGGGCGCGGGCCCAGGCCAGGACCGCGCCGGCTGCGATGCCCGGGGCGATCAGGGGCAGAGTGACCCGGCGGAACGCGGTGAAGCGGGAGGCTCCGAGTGTGGTGGCCGCCTCCTCGTAGCGGGGGTCGGCCGCGCGCAGGGTGCCCTCGACGCTGATGACCAGGAACGGCATCGCCACGAAGGCCTCGGCGATCACGACCCCCGTCGTGGTGAACGGGAGGGTGATGCCGAACCAGGAGTCCAGCCAGCGGCCTACGACGCCGTTGCGGCCCAGGGCCATCAGCAGAGCCACGCCGCCCACCACCGGGGGCAGGACCAGGGGGAGGGTGACCAGCGCGCGGACCAGGCCGCGGCCCGGGAACTCAGTGCGGGCGAGGAGCCAGGCCAGAGGGACGCCGATGACCAGGCTGACCGCCGTCGCCGCCGTGGCGCAGATCAGGGACAGCTGGAGTGCCTGCCACACCGCGGCGCTCGTCAGCTGCTCGGGCAGGCTGCGCCAGGGGGCGCGGACGAGGAGGGCGATCAGGGGCAGGAGCAGGAACGCCAGACCTGCGAGTGCGGGGAGCAGCAGGGGGAGCGGGATGCCTGGGCGGACGCGGTCGTGGCGGCGGCCGGAGCGCACCGTGTCCGCGGCGTTCGTCGTGTCCGGCGAGGTCATGGCTTGAGGAACCCGGCCGCGGTCAGCACGGACTGACCCTCGGCGGACCGCACCAGCTCGATGAAGGCCTTGGCGGCCTCCGGGTTGGGCGCGTCCTCGAGCAGGGCGATCGGGTAGTCGTTGATGGCGCCGGCGGACTCGGGGAAGTCCACGCCCTCCACCTTGTCGCCCGCGGCCTTCACGTCGGTCTTGTAGACGACCGCCGCGTCGGCCTCCTTCAGCTCCACCTTCGTCAGGGCGCTCTTCACGTCCTGCTCATAGGAGACCGGGGTCAGCTTGAGGTGGCCGGCGGCGAGGGCCTTTTCGGCGGCGGAGCCGCACGGGGCCGTCGTGTCGCACAGCACGACCTTCAGGTCTGACCTGGTGAGGTCCTTGAGGGACGAGATCTTGTCGGGGTTGCCCGGCAGGGTGGCGATCTCCAGTTGGTTGCGGACGAAGATGACCGGCGCGGAGGCGTTGTCCTGCTTGTCGGTCACGATCGCCATGGTCTTGGTGCTGGCGGCGGCGAAGACGTCGGCCGGGGCGCCCGCGGTGATGCTGGCCGCGAGGGAGTCGCTGCCACCGAAGTTGAAGGTGACCTTCGTGCCCGGGTGCTCCTTCTCGAACTCCCTGCCGAGCGTTGTGAAGCTCTCCTTCAGGGAGGCGGCGGCGAACACCGTGACCGTGCCGGACAACTTCGCGGAGGAGGCCGAGGAGCCGCCCGGCTTGGCGGACGCGTCGGATGCGGAGGGCGAGGAGCAGGCGCTCAGGGCCAGCAGCGCGGCGGCGCCCACGCCGGTCGCCTGCAGCAGCCGACGGGTCCGGTGCGTGGAACGGGTCATCACTGAGCTACTCCTCTGTCTGCCACGGACGAGCCGTCGTGTCTCGCTACGGACCCTCGATGGCCGTGCGGCGATGATACTGCCGCATTTGCGAGCCGCAGGTCTTTAGTGGCATCGCATGAGCTGTGCCTCCGCGGGTTGTGGGTACGCATGTGCGTCCGGTGGAGAAGAGGTGCTGTGGGGCGCGGGTGCCGTGCGGATGAGCCATGGTGCGGGTGCCGGGCGGGCCGGTCAGGGTGCGGGTGCCCTGCGGGCCGGTCAGGTGCGGTCGATGTGGACGTTCGTCGACTTCACGCGCGCGGTGGCCTCCATGCCGACCTCCAGGCCCAGTTCCTCGACTGCCTCGCGGGTCAGCAGGGAGACCAGTCGGTGCGGGCCCGCCTGGATCTCGACCTGAGCCGCCACATCGCCGAGTTTGATCGCGGTGACGATGCCGGGGAAGGCGTTGCGGGCCGAGGTGTAGGAGGTCTCCTCCTCGTCGGTGCCGGACTTGGCGAGTTCGACCGAGAACGCGGCGAGGTCCTTGCCGTCGATGAGTCGTCGTCCGGTCTCGTCGCGGTGGGTCGCCACCCGGCCCGCGTCCGCCCACCGGCGCGCGGTGTCCGGGCTGACGCCCAGCAGCCGTGCTGCCTGGCCGATCGTGTAGGACTGCATGCCGGTCACGATAGGTGCAGAGCCGGGAACTATCGGCATGGGGCTGGCCGTTGGGCATATCGCGATATAGCGTTAGTGTCGTTGGTGACGTTGCGATCGGGGTGAGGGTATGTCGGCTGATCTCTCGCGTACGGGGCTGCGGGCCTCGGACGTGGACCGGGACCGTGTCGTGGACGTGTTGAACGCCGCGGCGGGGGACGGCCGGCCGACCATCGAGGAGCTGGACGAGCGGGTGACCGTCGCCCTCTCCGCCCGCACCCTCGGCGAGCTGGCCGAGCTGACGGCGGATCTGCCGGCGGTGCCGGGCGGGGGCGAGGTCAAGGACGTGGTCCGTATCGAGCAGCAGGGCGGTTCGGCGGCGCGGGGCGAGGGATGGGTGGTGCCCCGGCGGCTGGAGATCGAGTCGTCCTGGGGCGATGTGACTCTCGACTTCACCCGGGCGGTGACGACTCACGACCCCCTGCAGATCGACCTGGACATGAGCGGCGGCGCGCTGAGACTGCTCACACGGCCGGGCATCGTGGTGAACACCGACTCCCTGGTGATCGAATTCGCCAAGATCAAGGCGCGCTCGGGCGGTGATCCGGGCACACCGGTCGATCTGCGGGTCGAGGTCGGCGGACGGATGAGCTATGGGCAGGTCCTGGTACGGCCTCCGCGGCGCACGCCGTTCAGGAGATCCCCGAGGCCCTGAGCACTGCCAGCGCCGTCGCGTCGTCGATCTGACGGCGCAGTCGCTCCAGTACGTCCGTGCCCTCGCGCAGCGTCCCGCGTTCATGTGAGCGGCGTACTCCCGTGTCCAGCTCGTGCCACAGCAGCGGGTTGGCGACCAGGATCCGTGGGTCGAGTTCCAGGCGGCTGCCGTCCGTGTCGCGCAGGGTCAGGCGGGCGGAGACGTCGTCGTGCTGCCGTACGGCCACCAGCGCGTCCGTACGCACCGCCTGCCGTCGTACGAGGCCACGCACCATCAGCCAGCCAGAGCCCGCTGTCACACGCTCCGGGAGCAGGATCACGAACAGCAGGGCCGTCAGTGCCAGCCACAGCAGGGCGCGAAGCGGTGTCAGGGTCTCCGCGTCCCAATCGACGAGCAGGGTCATGACAAGGAAGGTGAGAGTGCAGCCCGTGGCGAACCGGACGTCGGCGCGCCAGTGGCGGTCGCCGGTCGGGCTCGGACGGGGTCTGCTTCCTTGCACAGTGCCGACGGTAGGGGCAGCGGTGGCCGGGCGAGCGCTGTTCGACGGTGCTCTGACGGCTTAAGGCTCACCTTTGACGCGAACCTGTTGGCCGTGGCCGTCTCAGCCGGTGTGCACTCGGGGCCTGCGGGCGGGGTCCGGCTCGGCCTCGCGCAGGACCTCGCGGGTGACGGGGGCGACCTCGCCCTGGCCGAAGAGGATGAAGCGAAGGAAGTTGGAGAAAGGGTTGCCCTCGGTCCACTCGAAGTAGATGTGCGGGATGCGGTCGGTCGAGTCGCGGACGTGGAGGAGGAGGGCGGCCAGGGCGTTGGGTATGGACGAGGACTCCAGGGTCAGGACGCGGTAGCGGCCGTGCATGACCTCGCCGCGCACCGTCAGGCCCGCCTCGAACTCGGACGGGTCGGTGACCGTCACCTCGACGAAGACGAAGTCCTCCTGCTCCGTCAGGTCGTTGTCGGTGCGGATCTGCTCGATCTTGTCGCGGTACTCGGCCTTGTCGCGCCGGTCGGGTTCATTGGCGATGAAACGTATCTTCCGGCTCGCGATGTCCCGGACGAATCGTTCCGCCATGTCGTCCAGCGTCACGCTGGTCACGCGGAGCTCGAAGGCGCGCAGCAGCCGTGAGAGCAGGGAGATGAGGATGATCCCGGCGATGAAGCAGGCACCGATCTTCACACCGTCGGGGCGCTCGATGACGTTCGCGACGGTCGTGTAGAGGAAGACCGCCGAGATGACCGCGAACGCGATGGTCCAGTTCCGCTGACCGGCCTTGCGGGCCGCGATGGTCACGGCGATCGCGGCGGAGCTGATGAGGACCAGCACGCCGGTGGCGTACGCGCCGCCCTGGGCGTCGACGTCCGCGTCGAAGATCCAGGTGACCAGGAAGGCCACCAGCGTGAACACGATGACCATCGGCCGCACCGCACGCGCCCAGTGCGGGGCCATGCCGTAGCGGGGCAGATAGCGGGGCATCAGGTTGAGCAGGCCGGCCATGGCGGAGGCGCCGGCGAACCACAGGATGGCGATCGTCGAGACGTCGTACACCGTGCCGAAGGTGCCCCCCAGGTACTGGTGCGCGAGGAACGCCAGCGCCCGGCCGTTGGCCTCTCCGCCCGACTCGAACTCCTTCTCCGGGATGAGGAGAGTGGTGATGAAGCTCGTGGCGATCAGGAAGCAGCTCATGATCAGGGCGGCGGTGGTGAGCAGCTTCTTGGTGTCCCGGATGCGCCCCCTGGGCTGTTCCTCGGTGTCGCCCGGCTCGCCCTGGACGTGCGGCATCACGGCGACGCCGGTCTCGAACCCGGAGAGGCCGAGGGCGAGCTTGGGGAAGACGATCAGGGCCACACCGATCATGACGAACACGTTGCCGTGCTCGGCCGTGAGGGCGTGGGACCAGTCGGTGATCACGTGCCCCTCGGTGAGGACGTGGTACAGGCCGACGACCACGACGACGGCGTTGAGCGCGAGATAGCTCGCGACCAGCGCGACCGCGACGCCGATCGCCTCCAGGAACCCCTTGAGGAACACCGCGCCGAGCAGCGCCACGAGCAGCAGGGTGATCAGCAGCTGCTTGTCGTGCAGGGCGCTTTGCAGATGCGGGTTCTCCACCAGGTGGGTCGAGGCGTCCGCGGCCGACAGGGTGATGGTGATGAGGAAGTCGGTGGCGGCGAAGCCGAGCAGGGTCAGGACGAACAGCTTGCCCTTCCAGAAGGACAGCAGCCGCTCCAGCATCGCGATCGAGCCCTCGCCGTGCGGGCTCTCCTCCGCCACCCGCCGGTAGACGGGCAGGGCGCCCGCCAGGGTGACGACCACGAGCACGATGGTCGCGATCGGGGAGAGCAGACCGGCGGCGAGGGCGGCGATGCCCGGCTGGTAGCCGAGTGTCGAGAAGTAGTCGACGCCGGTGAGGCACATGACCCGGTACCAGCGCTGACCTTTGTGAGCCGGCTCCGGTTCCGCGTGCGGGCCGGGGAGGCCGTGGCGCTTGCCCATGTCCGACAGGCCCTCCAGCATCCAGGCGCGCAGGCGACTGGGCGGCGGGTGTTCGGTCGTGGCCATCGGCGTGCTCCTGATGTGCGGCTCAGCGTGGAAGTCCGGCCATCACGCGGACGGCCGCACCAGCGTAAGCAGAGCGTGACGCTGGGGCCCACGGATGAAGGGGCCGCGAGCGTCAAGCTTCCGTTAAGACTGGCCGGTCCGGCGTGGGCCGCACACCAACAGCCGAGCTCCGGGGCCGTATGGCCACCGGCCCGGCGGTCTGGAGGGAGGGCAGCGCCGCTTCGCGGCATCGGACACACAGCGTCATCGCGCGGGTGTTCTTCCGCGAGGTCATGCGCTGAGCCGCCGTTGGGGGCCCGTGGTTCCGCCGCTGCCTGCGCTGACCGCCGGCCGCGGTTCCGGCAGGCCGCCGCGGCCGCACCGCCAGGGGCACCGTGCCGCTGTTCCGAGTGCGCCTTCGAATCCTTGGACACGCCTTGGACAAGCCTTGGACAGGCGCCGTAAGAGTCCCGTCAAAGGCGGATCAACCGCCGTATGGGACCCGTCAATGACGGTCGAATCCGGCCATGGAGGCGGTTTGCTCTGACCGTCCCTTCCGACCGAACGTCAATCAAGGAGTTCACGGTGGCCGATCTGGCCTTCGTCGTCACCACGATCGCGGTCTTCGCGCTGGTGGCCCTCGTCGCCCGGGGGGTGACCAAGCTGTGACCGCCGAGCACATCGTCGGCCTGGTCGTGGCCGTCGCCCTGCTGGGGTATCTCGTCCTCGCCCTGATCTTCCCGGAGAGGTTCTGAGCCAGGACATGGGCCCCGTACTCGCCGGCGTGCTCCAACTGCTCGCCCTGATCGCCGCTCTGGCGCTCGCCTACATCCCCCTCGGCAACTACCTGGCCAGGGTCTACTCCTGCGACCAGCACTGGCGCGTCGAGAGGTGGATCTACAAGGGCATCGGTGCCAACCCCGACGTCGAGATGCGCTGGACCGCGTATCTGCGCGGTGTGCTCGCCTTCTCCGTCGTCGGTGTTCTCTTCCTCTACCTGCTCCAGCGGATCCAGGGTGTGCTGCCCGGTTCGCTCGGCTTCGCCTCCATCGATCCCGACCAGGCGTTCAACACCGCCGTGTCCTTCGTGACCAACACCAACTGGCAGTCGTACTACGGCGAGCAGGCCATGGGCCATGTCGTGCAGACCGCCGGTCTGGCCGTGCAGAACTTCGTCTCGGCCGCGGTCGGTATCGCCGTCGCCGTGGCGCTGGTGCGCGGCTTCGCGCGCTCCCGCACCGGTGAACTCGGCAACTTCTGGGCCGACCTGGTGCGCGGTACGGTCCGCGTCCTGGTGCCGGGCGCCGCGATCGCCGCGGTGGTGCTGGTCGCGTGCGGTGCCATCCAGAACTTTTCCGGCATCCACGAGGTCGGCCAGTTCATGGGTGGCTCGCGGCAGTGGAACGGCGGCGCGGTCGCCTCGCAGGAGGCCATCAAGGAGCTGGGTACCAACGGCGGCGGCTACTTCAACGCCAACAGCGCCCACCCCTTCGAGAACCCCACCCCGTTCTCGAACCTCTTCGAGATCTTCCTGATCCTCGTCATCCCGTTCGCGCTGACCCGGGCCTTCGGGCTCATGGTCGGCTCGGTCAAGCAGGGGTACGCGATCCTCGCCACCATGGGCACCATCTGGGTCGGCTTCGTCGCCCTGATGATGTGGACCGAGTTCGCCCACCACGGCCCGGCGTTCGACATCGCGGGCGGGGCGTACGAGGGCAAGGAGGTCAGGTTCGGCGTCGGTGCCTCGTCGATCTTCGCGACGTCGACGACGCTCACCTCGACCGGTGCGGTGGACTCGTTCCACTCCTCCTTCACCGGCCTCGGCGGCGGCATCACCCTGCTCGGCATGATGCTGGGTGAGATCGCGCCCGGCGGGACCGGCTCCGGCCTCTACGGCATGCTGATCATGGCGGTCATCGCGGTGTTCGTCGCCGGTCTGATGGTGGGCCGTACGCCCGAGTACCTCGGCAAGAAGATCGGCTCCCGCGAGATCAAGTCGGCCGCCTGCTACATCCTGATCACTCCGGCGCTCGTGCTCGTCTTCACCGCGTTCGCGATGGCCCTGCCGACCCCGGCCCACTCGATGACCAACAGCGGGGCGCACGGATTCTCCGAGATCCTCTACGCGTACACGTCCGCCGCCAACAACAACGGCTCGGCCTTCGCCGGTCTGAACGCGGACACCCACTGGTTCAACACCACACTCGGGCTGTGCATGCTGCTCGGCCGCTTCCTGCCGATGGTGTTCGTGCTGGCGTTGGCCGGCTCGCTCGCCGAGCAGACGCCCGTGCCGGCCACCGCGGGCACCCTGCGGACCGAAAAGCCGCTGTTCACCGGCCTGTTGGTGGGCGCGGTCCTGATCATCGCCGGTCTGACGTACTTCCCTGCCCTGGCGTTGGGGCCGCTGGCCGAGGGGCTGGCGTCATGAGCACCGACGTAACGAATCACGAGGATTGCATGTCCACCGCCACCGCGACCCGGCCGCCGCACAGCGACCTACCCACCGGGCGCAGGCCCCCCGAACGCCGTGTGGGCGCGGGCCTCTTCGACCCCCGGCAGCTTCTCGGATCGCTGCCGGACGCCTTCCGCAAGCTGGACCCGCGGGTGATGATCAAGTCGCCTGTGATGTTCGTGGTGTGGATCGGGTCCGTCCTGACCACGGTCTTCTCCTTCAAGGACCCGGGTGACTGGTTCGGGTGGACCATCAGCGCCTGGCTGTGGCTGACCGTGTTCTTCGCCAACCTGGCGGAGGCCGTCGCCGAGGGCCGCGGCAAGGCGCAGGCCGACACCCTGCGCAGGGCCAAGACCGACACCGTCGCCCGGCGGCTGCTCGCGGACGGTGCCGAGGAGCGGGTGCCCGGCACCGAGCTCCGGATCGACGATCGGGTGGTCTGCGAGGCGGGCGACATCATCCCCGGCGACGGTGATGTCGTCGAGGGGGTCGCCTCGGTCGACGAGTCGGCGATCACCGGAGAGTCGGCGCCCGTCATACGTGAGTCCGGCGGCGACCGTTCAGCCGTCACCGGCGGCACGAAGGTCCTTTCCGACCGCATCGTCATCAAGATCACGACCAGGCCCGGCGAGACCTTCATCGACCGGATGATCAACCTGGTCGAGGGCGCGGCCCGGCAGAAGACACCGAACGAGATCGCGCTCAACGTCCTGCTCGCGTCGCTGACGATCGTCTTCCTGCTCGCCTGCGCCACCCTGCCGCCCCTCGCGGCCTACGCCGGTACGCACCTGACGATGGTCGTGCTGGTCGCCCTCCTGGTCTGCCTCATTCCGACCACGATCGGCGCCCTGCTCTCCGCGATCGGCATCGCGGGCATGGACCGCCTGGTCCAGCGCAACGTCCTGGCGATGTCGGGCCGCGCGGTCGAGGCCGCCGGTGACGTCTCGACGCTGCTGCTCGACAAGACCGGCACCATCACGCTCGGCAACCGCCGGGCCGCCGCCTTCGTGCCGGTGCACGGCACGACGGAGGCCGAGGTCGCGGATGCGGCTCAGCTGTCGTCGCTGGCGGACGAGACGCCGGAGGGCCGCTCCGTCGTCGTCCTGGCGAAGGAGAGGTACGGGCTGCGCGAGCGTCACCAGGGGGAGTTGGCGCACGCCGAGTGGATCCCCTTCACCGCCCAGACCCGTATGTCCGGTGTCGACGTCGACGGCAGGAAGATCCGCAAGGGGGCCGCCGCTTCGGTCATGTCGTGGGTACGGGAGCGGGGCGGCACGGTCGCCGACGACGCCGACGGGATCGCCGACCGGATCTCCGAGGCCGGCGGCACCCCGCTGCTGGTCGCCGTCGAGGACGCCGAGGGCGCTCGCGTGCTCGGTGTCATCCACCTCAAGGACGTCGTCAAGGACGGTATGCGGGAGCGGTTCGAGGAACTGCGCCGCATGGGCATCAAGACCGTCATGATCACGGGGGACAACCCGCTGACCGCCAAGGCCATCGCCGAGGAGGCGGGCGTCGACGACTTCCTCGCGGAGGCCACTCCCGAGGACAAGATGGCCCTCATCAAGCGGGAGCAGGCCGGCGGCAAGCTGGTCGCGATGACCGGCGACGGCACCAACGACGCGCCCGCCCTCGCGCAGGCGGACGTCGGCGTGGCGATGAACACCGGTACGTCGGCCGCCAAGGAGGCCGGCAACATGGTCGACCTCGACTCCGACCCGACCAAGCTCATCGAGATCGTCGAGATCGGCAAGCAACTACTCATCACCCGGGGCGCGTTGACGACGTTCTCCATCGCCAACGACGTCGCCAAGTACTTCGCGATCATCCCGGCGCTGTTCGCGGCCGTCCATCCGGGCCTGGACAAGCTCAACATCATGGGCCTGTCCTCGCCGGACTCCGCGATCCTGTCCGCGGTCGTCTTCAACGCGTTGATCATCATCGCGCTGGTGCCGCTGTCCCTGAAGGGCGTGCGGTACCAGCCGGTGAGCGCGGACCGGATGCTGCGGCGCAACCTCACGATCTACGGCCTCGGCGGGCTGATCGCGCCGTTCATCGGCATCAAGATCATCGACCTGCTCATCTCTCTGATCCCCGGGATCGGGTGAAGGACCATGAACAACTCCGTAGCGAACACCGGCCGGTTGCTGGGCGCGGCCCTGCGGGCGCTGGTCGTGTTGACTGTGCTCACAGGCGCCGTCTATCCGCTGGCTGTCACAGGTGTGGCGCAGGCCTTCTTCCACGACAAGGCGAACGGCTCGGAGATCAAGGCGGACGGCAAGGTCGTCGGCTCCTCCCTGATCGGTCAACAGGGCTACGGCCTGGACTACTTCCAGCCCCGCCCGGCCAACGGAGTGGGTGAGAACTCGGTCAACAGGCAGTACACGCTGATCCTTTCCGGCGCCACCAACCGTTCCGGCGACAACCCCGAGCTCATCGAGTGGGTGAAGGAAGCGAAGGCGAAGGTCATCAAGGAGAACTCCGTGCCCGGCTACACGGTCAAGGCCGCCCAGGTCCCCGCCGACGCGGTCACCTCCTCCGGTTCCGGCCTCGACCCGCACATCTCCCCGCAGTACGCGGCCCTCCAGGTCCACCGAGTCGCCCAGCGCAACGGCCTGAGCGTCGCGCAGGTGCGGAAGCTGGTCGACGACCACACCGAGGGCCGCACCCTCGGCTTCATCGGCGAGCCGCGCGTGAACGTCCTCGAACTCAACATCGCGCTCAGGGGACTGGTCGAGGGCAGTTGATCAAGGGCAGTTGATCAAGGGAAACTCGTCGAGGGCATCTGATCGAGGGCATCTGTCCGATGGGCCGGCGCCGGTGGCCGAGCGTCCGGGGCCGTCGAGTCACTCGCCCGATCCACCTTGGGCTCTCTGGGAGGCATCCCGTCAGCGCCCGGCCGGTCGCTGTCAGCATCTGGCCGACCGCCGTCAGCATCCCGTCAGTGTCCGGCTGACCGCCGTCAGCATCACGTCAGGGCCGTCCCGAAGCCCGGGTCGCCGGGCATAGCGTCAGCGGCGAGCCCCGGTTCCGTCTCCCCGCGGCCGGGGCCGTCGAGTCACTCGCCCGATCCACCTCGGACTCTCCCGGAGGCATCCCATGACAGCCATCCTGTCCGGCGAAGACCCGGAGCCCTCTGATCGGTTCCCGGCCGGCCCTCTGTACGTTCCGGTCCGGCCGGGACCGGCCGCCTGTGCGGCCCGCCTCTTCCGTACGCCCCTCGGCGGCCGTACGGCTGTGGGGTTCACCTCGCTGCGGCAGCTGACCGCGACCCTCGGCCCCGACCAGCCCTGGATCAGGCTCGCCGAGCCCGCCCTGCGCGCCCTGACCGCACCGCTCGGCCTTACCACCGTCACGGTGGACCCCCCGTTCTGCGCCCCGCCTCCGACCGCGCCGTCCGCCGTGGAGCACACGGAGCACATGGAGCACACGGAGCACACGGAGCACGCGGAGCACACGGAGCCGCGCTTCGGCCCCGGACGCCACCGGACCGCCCGCGGACCCCAGGCGGTCGGAGCGCCGCGCGTGACTGGCGCGGCGGCGCTCATCTCCGCGTCGGCCGCTCCCCGCCGGCCGGATGGATCGGGTGAGGGGGCGACGCGGTGACCGCCGTTCACGAGCCCGCAGTGACCGCCCCGGCCGACGCGCTCTCGGTGTGGCCGGCGTCCGCCGCGGAGCCCCGTGCCGGTGAACTCACCGTGGGCGGTGTGCCGCTGGCCGAGGTCGCCGACCGGTTCGGTACGCCCGTCTATGTCCTCGACGAGGACGAGGTGCGCGCGCGTTGCCGCACCTACCGGCAGCTCTTCCCCGATGCCGAAGTCCTGTACGCGGCCAAGGCGTTCCTGTGCCGTGCGATGGTCCACTGGGTGGCTGAGGAGGGCCTGGGCCTGGATGTCTGCTCGGCCGGCGAGTTGGAGCTCGCCGTCACCACCGGCTTCCCGCCGGAGCGGATCGTGCTGCACGGCAACGCCAAGTCCCCGCGCGATCTGGACACCGCGCTGCGCCTCGGCGTCGGCCGTATCGTCATCGACAGCCCCTCGGAGATCGCCCGGCTGGCCGCGGCGGTCGGACCCGGCGGCCACCAGAAGGTGATGGTCCGCGTCGTGCCCGGCATCAGCGCCGGCGGTCACGAGAAGATCCGCACGGGCACCGACGACCAGAAGTTCGGCCTGTCCGTCACGGACGGCCACGCACAGCACGCGATGGCCCGGATCCTGGCCCAGCCCCAGCTCGAACTGACCGGCCTGCACTGCCATCTGGGGTCCCAGATCACCGGTGTCAGGCCCTATCTGGCCGCCGTACGGCGCATGACCGGCCTCATGGCCCGGCTGCACGCACAGCACGGTCTCGTCCTGCCCGAACTCGACCTGGGCGGCGGCCACGGCATCGCCTACCGGCCCGGCGAACCGGCCCTGGACCTGACCCTGCTGGCCCGCAAGGTGCGTGCGGAGCTCGTCGAGGCGTGCGCGGCGGCCGGGCTCACCGTCCCCCGCCTCGTCATCGAGCCCGGGCGGGCGATCGCGGGCCCGGCGGGGATCGCGCTTTACCGCGTCCTCGCCGTCAAGCGCAGCGGTCCGCATACCTACGTCGCGGTGGACGGCGGCATGAGCGACAACCCCCGGCCCGCGCTGTACGGGGTCCGCTACGCGCCCCGGCTGGTGGGCCGTCCCGGCACCGCCGTCCCTGCCCCGGTCACCGTGGTGGGCCGACACTGCGAGGCGGGCGACGTCGTCGCCGCGGACGTGGAGCTTCCCGCCGACGTCCGCCCCGGCGACCTGCTCGCCGTCCCGGCCGCCGGCGCGTACCACCTGTCCATGGCCTCCGGCTACAACCTGGTCGGCCGCCCGCCCGTGGTCGCCGTGGCCGACGGCCATGCCCGGCTCCTGGTCCGCCGCGAGTCCCTGGACGACATCCGCAGCCGCGACGTCGGCCTCTAGGCCGCGGCGCGCATCCCGATCCCCTCCGGACGAGAGACGGCCCGGCCCTCGTCCGGAGGTGCCGCGCCTCCGGCCCGCCCCCGGCACCCTGTCCGCCTCTGGCGCACTGTCCCGCCCCCGGCACCCGGTCCCGCCCCCCGCCCCCCGCGCGCCCTTGTCCCGCTCCCGGCACCCCCTTACAGTCCGCTGCGTAATGTTCGTCAATCGGACCGAATGTTTCGGCCGGCCCAGCGGAGGCCTGACGCGCATGCGGACGTACGACAACCCGGTCATCGGCGGCTTCCATCCCGACCCCAGCGTGTGCCGGGTCGGGGAGGACTACTACCTCGTCTGCTCCAGCTTCGAGTACTTCCCCGGCGTCCCGCTCTTCCACAGCCGTGACCTTGTGCACTGGCGGCAGATCGGCAATGTGCTCGACAGGCCGGGGCAGTTGGCGCTCGGGGACGACATCCCGGCCTCCGCCGGCATCTACGCCCCGACCCTCCGGTATCACGACGGCCGCTTCTACATGATCACCACCAACGTCGGCGCCGGGGGCAACTTCCTCGTCAGCAGTGACCGGCCCGAGGGCCCGTGGTCGGACCCGGTCCGGATCGACCTGCCCGGCATCGATCCCGACCTCGCCTGGGACGACGAGGGCAACTGCTGGTGCGCCGTCTCCGGGGTCCGGGTGGCGCGGATCGACCCGGCCACACCGGCAAGGTGCTGGAGGAGCCGTTCCCGGTGTGGTCCGGGACCGGCATGCAGCATCCGGAGGCGCCGCACCTGTATCGCGTCGGCGACTGGTGGTACCTGATGCTCGCCGAGGGCGGTACGGCCCTCGGCCACAGCGTCTCCGTCGCCCGCGCCCGCTCCCCGCGCGGCCCCTACGAACCGGCACCCGCCAACCCCGTCCTGACCCACCGCGGCACCGACCTCCCGATCCAGTGCACCGGCCACGCCGACCTGGTCGAGGCGCCCGACGGCACCTGGTGGATGCTCCTGCTGGCCACCCGCCCGCGCGGCTTCTTCCCGCACTTCCACGTCCTGGGCCGGGAGACCTTCCTGGCCCCGGTGCAGTGGGTGGACGGCTGGCCGAGGGTGGGCCCCGTGCGGGAGCGGCACGAGGCTCCGGCGGCCTGGCATCCCGTCGAACCCCCCGCCCCACGGGACGACTTCGACTCCGCGGCCCTGGCCCCGTACTGGATCTCCCCGCACCGCCGGCCGGAGGGGTCGTGGTCGCTCGGCGAGCGGCCGGGATGGCTCACGCTGCACGCCACCGGGAGCAGCCTGGACCGGCCGGGGCACACCTTCGTCGGGCGCCGCCAGCAGCACCCCGACTGCCGGTTCACCGCCCGCCTGGACCCCGGAACGGGCCGCGCCGGGCTGTCCGTCCGCATGGACGAGGCCCACCACTACGACATCGAGGTCGGCGGCGGCGAGGCAAGCGTGATCGCCCGGATCGGGCCCGTACGCCAACGCCTCGCACGGCAGCCGGTGCCCGAAGGGCCCGTCACGCTGGACGTCGAGGTCCGCACCGACCGTCCCGTCTCCCCGACCGGCGAGGACGCGCCCGGCCTCAGGGCCGGCGGTCCCGACACGATCGGTCTCGCGGTCGACGGCGTACGGCTGGCCGAACTCGACGGCCGTTATCTGTCCACCCAGGTCGCGGGCGGCTTCACCGGGCGGGTGGTCGGCATGTACGTCACCGAGGGCCACGCGGCCTTCGACTGGTTCGAGTACGTGCCTGAAGGGCCGTCCGGGCCGTGAGAGCCGGCGGCAGATTCACCGCGTACAAGGGGTTGCCACCGTTTGGCAGCTGTCTCTAGGGTGCGGCAGCAACGAAGCTTTCTGAATCCTCACCGAAACTTTCGGTCAAGCGGACGGCCATGGACGGGCCGTCCCGTACCCAAGGAGCGCATGATGGGCGACCCGGGACTGTCCCGCCGCGGCTTCCTGGCGGCCTCCGCCGCGGCCGGTGCGGGCATCACGGCACTGAGCGGATGCGGCGGCGACTCGGCCGGAGGGTCGTCGGACGGGACGACCACCGTCGAGTGGTGGAACATCTCCACCACCGAGCCGACGAGGGGCGTCTGGGCAGCCCTGGCCAAGAAGTTCGAGGCCCAGAACCCCAAGGTGAAGATAAAGATCGTCCAGTTGGAGAACGACGCCTACAAATCGAAGATGACGGCGCTCACCGCCTCCGGAAAACTGCCCGACATCTTCCACACCTGGGGCGGCGGCGTCCTCAGACAGCAGGTCGACGCCGGGCTTGTCGAGGACCTCACCGACCGGACGAAAGATTTCGCCGACGCTCTGCTGCCGGTCGCGAAGGAGCCGTATCTCCTCGACGAGAAGCTGTACGGCATCCCGTTCGACATCGGCATGATCGGCTTCTGGTACAACAAGGCGCTCTTCAAGGACGCGGGGATCAGCGAGCCGCCCACCACCTGGGACGGCTTCCTGGACGCCGTACGCGAGCTGAAGGCCAAGGGCACTACCCCGCTCGCCCTCGCCGGCAAGGAGAAGTGGCCCGGCATGTACTACTGGGCCTACCTCGCGATGCGCACCGCGGGCGCCTCCGCCCTCCAGAAGGCCTACGACGACAAGGACTTCACCGGCGACGCCTTCGTCCAGGCCGGGCAGCACCTCCAGGAACTCGTCGACCTCCAGCCCTTCCAGAAGGGCTTCCTCGGCGCCGCCTACTCCAGCCCCACCGGCCAGGCCGCGACGGTCGGCAACGGCAAGGCGGCGATGGAGCTCATGGGCCAGTGGGCGCCTGTCGTGCAGGCGGACTCCGGCAAGGGCCTCGGCGACGACCTCGGCTTCTTCCCGTTCCCCGCCGTCGAGGGCGGCAAGGGCGCGATCACCGAGGTGTTCGGCGGGGGCGGCGGGCACGCCCTGCGCAGCGGGGCTCCGCAGGCCGCCGTCGACTTCCTGAAGTTCTTCGCCTCGGAGGCCACCGACAGGGAACTGGTCGAGAAGACCGGCATCCTCCCCGTCCTCCCGGCGGCCGAGAGCGCCATCAAGGACCCCAACATCAAGGCCGTACAGGCCCAGTTGAAGGCCGCCACCGGCTTCCAGCTCTATCTCGACCAGGCGTACGCGCCCGCCGTCGGCCAGGAGGTCAACGACAGCGTGGCCGCGCTCATCGCCGGGTCCAAGTCCCCCGCCCAGGTCGCCCAGTCGATCACCAGGACCGCCAAGGAAGAGCAGTAGCCGGCGATGACCTCCACGTTCCTGCCGGACAAGCGGACCGGGCCCGGCCTCACCCCCTCGCCCGCCGCTCCCGGAGCGGGCCGGGGGCGGGCCCGGCGGCGCGCGCTGCACTGGCTCACCGCGCTCGGGTTCCAGATACCGGCCCTCGTGCTGTTCGGCGTACTGGTACTGCTGCCGATCCTGTTCGCGCTGTACGCCGCCTTCTTCCGCTGGGGCGGCTTCGGCATGCCCTCCGACTACATCGGCGCCGACAACTTCACCCGGCTCTTCGACGACCCCGTCTTCCTCGGCGATCTGTGGCGCTGTCTGGTGCTGGTGGTGCTGTCGCTCGCCGTCCAGCTGCCGTTCGCCCTCGCCATGGCCGTGCTGCTCAACCAGAAGCTGCGCGGCCGGGCCTTCTACCGGATGCTGTTCTTCGGGCCGTACATCCTGTCCGAGGCGATCACCGGCGTCCTGTTCGGCATGATCTTCGCCCCGGACGACGGGCTCGCCGACCAGATCCTGGGCCGTATCGGCCTCGAAGGCCTCGGCGGGGAGTGGTTCGCCGAGCCCTCCATGGTCATGGCCACCCTGTTCCTGGTCATGACGTGGAAGTACTTCGGTTTCCACATGATGCTCTACCTCGCCGGACTCCAGTCGATCCCCAGGGAGTTGACCGAGGCGGCGCTGATCGACGGCGCGAACGCCTGGCAGCGGTTCCGCAGCGTCACCCTGCCGCTGCTCGCGCCCACCCTCAGGATCAGCGTGTTCCTGTCCGTCATCGGGTCGATCCAGCTGTTCGACCTGGTCTGGGTGACCACCGCGGGCGGCCCCGACCACCACTCGGAGACCATGGCCGTGACCATGTTCCAGTACGGCTTCAAGCGCTACCAGGTCGGCTACGCCAGCGCGATCAGCGTGGTCATGTTCGGCATCAGCCTCGTCTTCGCCCTCGCCTACCAGCGGTTCGTGCTCCGCCGCGACCTCCAAGGGGCCACCACGACGATGAGGGGGGACGGCAAGTGAGGACCAGCTCCGGCAGGCGGCACCTGCCCCTGCACGCGATCCTAGTCGTGGTCGGCGCCGTGATGGCCGTACCGCTGCTGTACGCCGTTCTCTCCGGCTTCAAGTCGACCGACGAACTCTCCCGCAACCCCGTCGGCCTGCCCGACTCCTGGGTGACCTCCAACTACACCGACATCCTGGGCTCGGGCGCCTTCTGGCGGCTGGTCGGCAACAGCACGCTGATCGCGGTGGGCACGACCGTCCTCGTGGTAGCGGTCGCCGCACTGTCCGCGTTCTCCTTCGCCCGGTTCGCCTTCCGCGGGCGGGAGGTGCTGTTCACGCTGTTCACGATGGGGCTGATGTTCCCCTTCGCGGTGGCGGCCCTGCCGCTGTTCCTGCTGCTGCGCTCCATGGGCCTGCTGGACAACCCGCTCGGCGTGATCCTGCCGCAGGCCGCCTTCGGGCTGC
Organism: Streptomyces curacoi; assembly: GCF_001513975.1. GTDB lineage: Bacteria > Actinomycetota > Actinomycetes > Streptomycetales > Streptomycetaceae > Streptomyces > Streptomyces curacoi. The sequence continues at coordinate 293,112 of NZ_KQ947993.1, read as the reverse complement.
CGATGACGATCATCATCCTGCGCGGCTTCTTCCGGGAGATCCCCGGGGAGTTGGAGGAGGCGGCCACGCTCGACGGCTGCAGCTCCTTCGGGTTCTTCTGGCGGGTGCTGCTGCCGATGGCACGGCCCGCGCTCGGCACCGTCTCGGTCCTCGCGGTCGTCACCAGCTGGAACAACTTCTTCCTGCCGCTGCTGGTGTTCACCGAGGACACCTGGTGGACCATCCCGATCGGCGTCCAGCAGTTCCAGGGCCAGTACTCCGCGCAGTACGCCCGCGTCTTCGCCTACCTCGTCCTGGCCATGGTCCCCGCCCTCGCCTTCTACTCGGTCGCCGAGCGCCAGCTCGTCGGCGGCCTCACCGCCGGCGCCACCAAGGGGTGACGCGCGCAGGCGGACGTACGGCTCACCCACACCAACCCACCGTGAGGAGTCGCACCATGCACACCACGACCATCCGCTCCCGCACCCGGCTCAGACTCGCCGGTGCCCTCGCCGCCCTGCTGGTCGCGGCCGGCGTCGCCACGGGCCCCGCGGCCCAGGCGGACGAGCGGCACGGCAAGGAGCCCACCCTCGCCGACCTCGCCCAGCGCCACGGCCGCTACTTCGGCAGCGCCACCGACAATCCCGAACTCGTCGACGAGCCGTACAAGGCGCTCCTCGGCAGCGAGTTCGACCAGATCACTCCCGGCAACGGCATGAAGTGGTACGCCACCGAGCCGCAGCAGGGCGTCTTCGACTTCTCCAAGGGCGACGAGATCGTCGACCTCGCCCGTGCCCACCACCAGAAGGTGCGCGGCCACACCCTCGTCTGGCACAGCCAGCTGCCGGGCTGGCTCACCTCGCGCGAGTGGACCCCGGCCGAGCTGCGGGCCGTACTGAAGAAGCACATCCAGACGGAGGTACGGCACTACCGGGGCAAGGTCTTCGCCTGGGACGTCGTCAACGAGGCCTTCAACGAGGACGGCACGTACCGCGAGACGATCTTCTACAAGACGCTCGGCCCCGGCTACATCGCCGACGCCCTGCGCTGGGCCCGGCAGGCCGATCCACGCGTCAAGCTGTACCTCAACGACTACAACATCGAGGTGATCGGCCCGAAGAGCGACGCCTACCACCGGCTGGCCAAGGAGCTGAAGGCACAGGGCGTCCCGCTGGACGGCATCGGTCTCCAGGCGCATCTCGCGCTCCAGTACGGCTATCCGACCACCCTGGAGGACAACCTCCGCCGCTTCTCCCGGCTCGGTCTCGACACCTCGCTCACCGAGGTCGACATCCGGATGTATCTGCCCGCCACGGAGGAGAAGCTGGCCCAGCAGGCCGACTGGTACCGGGACCTGACCGAGGCGTGCCTCGCGGTGCGCCGGTGCGTGGGCATCACGCTCTGGGACTACACCGACAAGTACTCCTGGATCCCGGCCTTCTTCCCGGGTGAGGGCGCGGCGCTGCCGTGGGACGAGGAGCTGCGGCCGAAGTCGGCCTACTTCGCGATACGGGACGCGCTGAGGTAGTCCGTCGCGGTCGCATCACGGTGAACCACGGTGAGTGACCGCCGGACACACATGGGGGCCGGCCCGCAGTCAGGGTCTGCGACCGGCCCCTGGAAGTTCGCCGGGCGTGCGTCGTCCCGCCCGGTGGTGCGGCCTGTCCGGCGTGATCCGCCGGCAGGTGCTACGCGGCGGTCATCACCTTGCCGGTGCCCAGCGGGCGGTGCGGGGCGATGATCTGGCCGTCCGGCAGGAGCTCACCGGTGTCCTCGAAGAGCAGAACGCCGTTGCACAGCAGGCTCCATCCCTGCTCCGGGTGGTGCGCCACATGACGGGCGGATTCCCGGTCGGCGGAGTCGGCTGAGGGGCACGGTGGCTGATGCTGGCACATGGGTGGGATCTTTCGCTCTGTCGTGATGTGTGAGATGGCTGTCGTGTCTGTCTCGCGGCGTGAAGCCTCGTTCATGGCCGCCCCCCGTTGTGATAAGTCGGTCGAACCCAGTGTTGCCCCACGAGCGTCAATCCGCAGGGATTTCGCAGCACCACTTCTCACAGGTTGATGACGCACCACCCGCGCGGACGGTTCATCCCAACTCCACTGTCACTTCGGGTGGTTCGACGTGGTCGGATGGGGCTAGTCCGGACGGGCCGGGGCCTCGGGGGGCTCGTCCGAGCGTAATGTCGCTCGTGCGAGCGACACTTTCGCGGCGGTTGCGCTTTGCGCGCTCAGGTGAGTGCTTTCTTGCTCGCACGAGTGGCTTACGGCTCGCACGAGTGTCTTGCGGCTTGTGCGAGTGCCTTGCGGCTTGGGCGAGTGCTTTACGGCTCGTACGAGTGGCTTACGGCTCGTATGAGTGCTTCAAGGCTTGCGCCTATGCGTTTCTCGTTGTCCGACCCGAGCCTAATCCCACCCCCGGGCAACGGCGTACCCCGCCACCCGGAATTCGGCGGCGGGGTACGACAGTGCGCTCGCGCGGTGCGCTGTCAGGCGGGGGAGCCGAGCAGGGGAGGCAGCGGGGGCAGTGGCGCCGGGGTCGCGCGCAGGGTGAGCACCGGGAGCAGCTCGGCGGCCCGGTGCGGCCGGTGGGAAGCGATGCCGGGCGGGGCCGGGGCCAGCGGGACGAGGAGGTCCGTGGCGGCGGGGTGGCCCGTGGCGCCGTCCGCGGTGCAGTCGCCGTGCAGCCAGAGGGTGAGCATGTAGAGGCCGGGGAACGACAGCAGGCGCGGCTGGTAGGGCTGCTTGATCGTCTCGGCCTGGCGCAGCGCGCGCTCGGTGGAGGCGATGTAGGGGCCCTCGAAGAAGTGCGAGAAGGCCCAGCCGTCGGGGGTGAGCCGGGTCTCGGCCGCGGCCACCGCGCGATCGCCGCAGCGGATCAGAAAGCGCCAGCCGGCCAGCCGGGTCGCGGAGACGCCCGCCGGGGTGATCTCGTCCACGACGTGCACGGGCAGCGGGAGTTCGGGTGTGGCGGGCCCTTGGGCGGCACGCAGAGAGGGGGTTCGGGCCTCGCGGACCGCGGTGGGCGAGCCGAGCGCGGTGAGAACGGAGCGAAGGGCGGGCGCGGGAGCCGGGGGAACATGCAGCGGCATGGTGGGTCGCCTCTCATTCGACAGGCACGGTGGCGCGAGGGCGGGGTGGGGTGGGGGCGGACGGCGCTGTCAGCTCACCGAGGTCAGAGAGGCGGGGGCCGGGGTCTGGGTGCGAAAGGTATGGATGAGGCCTGCCGTTCGTCGCGTGGACGGCAGGTCCAGGGACCGTGGGCGCCAACCCTCTGCCTTGATTGCGGAGTTTATACGACGAGTGTTCAGACGGTGTTTCATCTAGCCGATTTCGGTGCACCCGGCAAGGGTTCATTCGGTCGGTGATATGCGGGAATCATCCCGGTTCCCGACCGGCCATACGGCGATGACCTCGAAAAATGCCCCGGGTGCGGTCGGCCAATTCTCGTCGGCGTTTTTCACGAGTTCGTGAGCCGCCCGAAACTGCGCCGTGCGCCATGCCCGGTGAATGTGCCGCCGGTCACGTGCGACAGAGTAGCGGGTGCCGGGTCCGCGCGGGACGTTATCGATCGCTTCCGCTGGGCATCATCCCACCTGACCCGGGAGGCCGGCGGCCGGATCCGGGCCCGCCCGGTACTGTCCGCCGGGCGGTCCCAGGGTCCGCCCATCCGAGGAGGGACGCTTCGATGGGGGAGAAGGTCGTGGCAGGTCGGTTCGATCTGTCCGATCGCCAGCACTACCGCGAGAAGCTGCGGCGGTGTCTGACGGGCCTGGAGAAGCTGCTGGAGGAGAAGCGGTTCGATCGCCCCAAGAACCTCATGGGGCTGGAGATCGAATTGAATCTCACCGGCGCCGACGGCATGCCGAGGATGTTGAATGCGCAGGTACTGGAGCGGATCGCGAGTCGTGATTTCCAAACAGAACTCGCCATGTTCAATCTGGAAGTCAACATAGCCCCACACCGATTGCAGGGGCGGGTTTTCGATCAGCTCGCCGAGGAACTCCGTACGTCTCTGGCATATGCCGACCGAAAAGCGGGTGAGGTCGACGCGGGAATCGTGATGATCGGCATTCTGCCGACGCTGGACCGGGACGACCTGGTCTCCTCCAACCTCTCCGCCGTCGACCGCTACACCCTCCTCAACGATCAGATCGTGGCCGCCCGCGGCGAGGAGTTCACGCTCGACATCGACGGCGTGGAGCGGCTGACGTGCACCTCGAAGTCCATAGCCCCCGAGGCCGCCTGCACCTCGGTGCAACTGCACCTCCAGGTCACCCCCGCCCGCTTCGCCGACGTGTGGAACGCGGCCCAGGCCGTCGCCGCCGCGCAGGTCGCCGTAGGGGCCAACTCGCCCTTCCTCTTCGGGCGCGAGCTGTGGCGCGAGTCGCGTCCGCCGCTGTTCCAGCAGTCCACCGACACCCGCCCGCCCGAGCTCCAGGCCCAGGGCGTGCGGCCGCGCACCTGGTTCGGGGAGCGGTGGGTCTCCTCGGCGTACGACCTCTTCGCGGAGAACCTGCGCTACTTCCCGGCCCTGCTGCCGATCTGCGACGACGAGGACCCGCTGGAGGTCCTCGACGCCGGCGGCACACCGACGCTCGCGGAGCTCGTCCTGCACAACGGCACCATCTACCGCTGGAACCGGCCGGTCTACGGCATCGCCGACGGCGTCCCGCACCTGCGCGTGGAGAACCGTGTGCTGCCCGCCGGACCGACCATCACGGACGTCATCGCCAACGCGGCCTTCTACTACGGCCTCGTCCGCGCCCTGGCCGAGGAGTCGCGGCCCGTGTGGACCCGGATGCCCTTCGAGGCGGCGGCGGCCAACTTCGACGCGGCGTGCAAGCACGGCATCGACGCACGGCTGCGCTGGCCGCGGCGCGGGCGGTACGGCGGGACCACGGAGATCGACGCGGTGAGCCTCGTACGCGACGAACTGCTGCCGCTCGCCGAGGCCGGCCTGGACGCGTGGGGCGTCGAGCCCGCCGACCGGGATCTCTACCTGGGCGTCATCGAGGAGCGCTGCCGCAGGCGGATGAACGGGGCGTCCTGGCAGGCGGCCACCTTCCACCGGGCACTGGAGACGGGGCTGACCCGAGAGGCCGCGCTGGCGGCGACGACCCGGCGGTACCGCGAGCTGATGCACCGCGGGGATCCGGTGCACACCTGGCCGGTGGGGTTGCTGGAGCCGGTTGCGCTGGGGTGACGCCGGGCGCGTGAGGTGAGACCCGCCCTCGACGGGGGGCGCTGCCGCCCGTCCCATACTGATCGGGCAAGCTGTGACGTCCCATGACGGTGGCGCCCCTCCCTGCTGCCCTGCTGAACCCCGTGCCGGGATCCGGCCGTATGGCAGGCAAAGGGGCGGTACGCCGTTGAGGACGAGGCGGGATCACTCAACTGGAGGCAGGTGTGCAGGGCGAGGCAGGCCCCGTGGCCGAATCTTTTCCGCACGAGCGGCCGGCGCGACGGATCTTCCGTGATGAGACGCTGCTCGTCCTGGGTCTTTCGCTCGGTGCGAGCGGTGTGTCCGCCCTGATCAGCTTTGTCGGTTCGGTGACCAAGCCGGGCGGTCTCAAGGACCAGGCGGCGACGCTCAACGCCTCGGCCGCGCCGGGCCGCCCCTGGCTGGATCTCGCCTGGCAGCTCTTCGGGATCACCACCGCGCTGGTGCCCGTCGCCCTCGTCGCGCACTTCCTGCTGCGCGAGGGGGCGAGCCTGCGCACGCTCGGCTTCGACCGCACCCGGCCCTGGCCGGACCTCGGCCGTGGGGCGATGATCGCGGCGGTGATCGGCAGCACCGGGATCGCCTTCTACCTGGCCGCTCGCGGACTCGGCTTCAACCTCACCGTGGTGCCGGAGGCGCTGCCCGAGGTGTGGTGGAAGTATCCGGTGCTGATTCTGTCGGCCCTGCAGAACGCGATCCTGGAAGAGGTCATCGTCGTCGGCTATCTGCTGCGCCGGCTGGGCCAGTTGGGCTGGACGCCCGGCACCGCGCTCGTGGCCAGTTCCGTACTGCGCGGCTCGTACCACCTCTACCAGGGCATCGGCGGCTTCCTGGGCAACATGGCGATGGGCGTGGTCTTCGTGTACCTGTACCGGCGCTGGGGCCGCGTGGGTCCGCTGGTCGTGGCGCACTCCCTGCTCGACATAGGGGCGTTCGTGGGGTACGCGCTGCTGGCCGGGAAGGTGGGGTGGCTGCCGACGGCCTGAGGCGGCCGAGGGGCCAGGATGGGATTCCGAGAGGGGCGTACGGCGGATGTCGTACGCCCCTCTCGGCGCGTCTAGGCCACCAGCTCACCGTCGATGACGGTGACCGCGCGGCCGGTCAGCAGGGTGCGCTCGCCGCGCAGCTGCGTGCGGACGCGGCCGGAGCGGGGGGACGCCTGGAGGCCGGTGAGGTCGGGGCGGCCCAGGCGCTCGGACCAGAAGGGGGCCAGGGCGGTGTGGGCGCTGCCGGTGACCGGGTCCTCGTCGATGCCGACGTTCGGGAAGAAGCAGCGGGAGACGAAGTCGTAGCCCAGTGCGGGGTTCTCGGCGCCGGCGGTGGCGATGACGCCGCGCGCGGAGTAGGCGGCGAGCGCCTTGTGGTCGGGCCTGAGGGCGTGGATCGTCTTCTCGTCGGCGAGTTCGAGGATCAGGTCGCCGACGTTCGGGCCGGTGTCGAAGGCCGCGCGCGGCTCGGCACCGAGGGCCTGGGCGGCCCCGTCCGGGACCTCGACCGGGGTGAGCGGGGCCGTCGGGAAGTCCAGGGTGATCGAGCCGTCCTGCTCTGGCGTGGCGATGAGGACGCCGCTGCGGGTGGCGAACCGCACCGGGCCCTCGTGCGCGCCCGTGGAGTGCAGTACGTGGGCGGTGGCGAGCGTGGCGTGGCCGCACATCGCGACCTCGGTGACCGGTGTGAACCAGCGCAGCGCCCAGTCGGCCTCGCCGCCCGCGGGCAGGGGGTGGGCGAAGGCCGTCTCGGCGTGGTTGACCTCCAGGGCCACGTTCTGCAGCCAGTTGTCGTCGGGGAAGGCGTCCAGGAGCACGACCCCCGCCGGGTTCCCGGCGAACGGGCGGTCGGTGAAGGCGTCGACGATTCGGATACGCATGGCCCGACGCTAGAGGTTCCGCCAAGGCCACTGCCAAGGCCAATTCGCGGCTGCTGGACCGATTTCGGCGGTCGGCGGGTGGGGGGCCTGTGGCCAGAGCTCCGCCTCCCTCCCCCCCCGCGGACTCAGCCCTTGCCACGCGAACTGTTCCGATATATCGTTGAAGCATCGCGACAGATCAACGATGGAATGGAGTGATTGCGATGCGTTCCCACGGATTCGAGCGTGGACACGGTGGACACGGCCGGGGCGGCTTCGAGGGGCGTCGGGGTGCTTTCGGGCCCTTCGGGCCGGGTGGCCCCGGCTTCGGGGGCCCTGGCTTCGGGCCCGGCCCCTGGGGGCCGCGGGGGCGGGGTGGACCGCGAGGGAGGGCGCGGCGCGGTGATGTCCGGGCCTCGATCCTGGCCCTGCTGAAGGACCGCCCCATGCATGGCTACGAGATGATCCAGGAGATCGCCGAGCGCAGCGGCGGGGCGTGGAAGCCCAGCCCCGGCTCGGTCTACCCCACCCTCCAGTTGCTGGAGGACGAGGGCCTGATCGCCAGCGAGAGTGAGGGCGGCAAGAAGCTGTTCTCGCTCACCGAGTCGGGCCGTGAGGCGGCCGCCGCCGGGCCCGAGGCACCCTGGGAGGAAGCCTCCCGTGGCGTCGACTGGGAGGCCCTCGGCGAGATCCGCCAGGCCGGCTTCGGTCTGATGGAGGCCTTCGGGCAGGTCTGGAAGACGGGCAGCAAGGAGCAGCGCGAGAAGGCGCTCGCCGTCATCAACGAAGCCCGCAAGAAGCTGTACCTGATCCTCGCCGATGAGGACTGAAGCAGCGTCGGCGGCCTCCCCGCCGTGAGTGCAGGCGCCCCGTGGAGTGATCCACGGGGCGCCTTCGGGTGTGCGCCGAGCGTGCTCAGGTCACCAGTCCGGCCAGCTTGCGCAGCGACTCGTTCAGCGCCGCCGTCGCCGAATCCTTCAGCTTGCCCGCCATCAACGACACCGCCGCGCCCGTGAACTCCCCGTCGATGCGCACCGCCGTGGCGCCGTCGCCCTCGGGGGTCAGCGTGTAGCGCGTGGCCACGCTCACGGCCATCGGTCCCTTGCCGCGAATGGCGAGCACACGCGCCGGCTCCAGTTCCTCGACGGTCCACTCGACCTCGGCCGGGAACCCCATGAGCTTCATGTTCTCCTGGAAGGTTCCGCCCACTTCGAGAGCGGCGGGGCCGCCGTTCGGAAAGCTGGTGTGGGTGGCGTTCCACTGCCCGTACGCCGACCAGTCCGTCAGCTGCGCCCAGACCTTCTCGGCCGGTGCCTCGATGCGTGCCTCCGCGCTGACTTCGGCCATGCGACCACCCCTTCGTGTCGGGCTACGGTGTCGCGGAACGTAGCCGCGTGGCCTGCAACATTCAATACTGATGACCCGTCAGAAAATGTGGAGACGTGGACTCGGTCCACCGGCTCAGCCCACCAGCCGTATCGCCGCCGCGTCGAAGAGATCCCACGCGCGAGGGAGCGCGCTCTCGTCGTGGCAGTGCCATGCCTCCCAGAACAGGTCGGCGAGCAGGGCGTCCTCCGGGGCGTACACCCGATAGACGTACTGTCTGCCGTCGACGGCCGGCAGCGCCACCAGCCAGCACCTGCGCTCCATGTCCCTGTGGGACGTACGAGGGAGCGCCATGGTTGCGTACCGGGCGTACGGCAAGGCGGCGCGCGCCCCTCAAGGGTGTTCGGCGTGATCTCATCCGTAAGGAGGAGATGGCGAGCCGCGATGTCCACTCCCTGTGGGACGCCGAAATGCTTCCTCTCGGGGATGACCTGGCCCGAAGTGGCTGATGGGGTAGAGGATGTGCAACCCCGTATTTCTCGGCAGCCGGCTCAGCGGCAGGGCTGTCGGCGCCCGGCCACCGCGGCGGACGATGCCAGGCTCAGTGACGAGCTGGCAGCGGTGATCTCCGGTGCCCGCCGCCGGGCGGTCAGGGACGGGGACCGGCAGATCGACACGGCCCATCTGCTGCACTCGCTCCTGGAGCGCGACCCGGACGTGTACGCCGTCTTCGGTGAGGGACCGCAGATCGCCCGCCTGCTCGGTTATCTCGTCCAGCGCAGCATCGGCTACGGCCTGCGCTGGCAGGGCACCGTCGAGGACTCCGGGGCCGTACCCGTGGTCCTGGACGGAGACGGCTTCTCCCCGCTGGCCGCGAGCGCGATGGGGCACGCCTGCCGGCGCGCCGCCCGGCGCGGCGACACACAGGCCCGCGGCCTCGACCTGCTCGCGGCGATCGTGGTGGACCCGCAGGCGCGCGCCGTCGAGGTACTTGAGCGCGCCGGCATCGACGCCGACGCGGTGCGTGCGCGCATCGACGACCGCCGGGACGGGTATGACGACCGACCCGACGAGTATGACGACCGACCCGACGAGTATGACGACCGGCGCGACGAGCATGACGAGTATGCCGTCGGCGGCGAGACCCCCCGCTGAGCGTTCCGCTGGAAGCATCGCGAGCGATGTGCCGGCGTTCGTACGTACCGCGCCCCCACCCGCACCGCACCCAGAGCCCCCTCCCGTCCAGTCGGCGAGACAGGTGTCAACGGGGATGACGCTCATGTCATCGCCTGTCATCATGTGCCGGTGCGTATGTCTGAAAGCAGTCACGTCGGTCGAGGAAAGGGCGTCGGGCTCGGTCTGGCGATCGGTTCCGCGGTCGCCTTCGGAGGGTCCGGCGTCGCGGCCAAGCCGCTGATCGAGGCGGGGCTCGACCCGTTGCATGTGGTGTGGCTGCGCGTGGCCGGCGCCGCCCTCGTGATGCTGCCGCTCGCCGTGCGTCACCGCGCGCTGCTGCGCAGCCGTCCGGCCCTGCTCGCCGGGTTCGGTCTGCTCGGCGTGGCGGGAGTCCAGGCCTGCTACTTCGCCGCGATATCCCGGATCCCGGTCGGGGTCGCGCTGCTCGTCGAGTACCTCGCGCCCGCCCTCGTCCTCGGCTGGGTGCGGTTCGTGCAGCGGCGGCCGGTGACGCGCGCCGCCGCGCTCGGCGTGGTCCTCGCGGTCGGCGGCCTCGCCTGTGTGGTGGAGGTCTGGTCGGGCCTGAGCTTCGACGCCCTGGGGCTGCTGCTCGCGCTGGGCGCCGCCTGCTGCCAGGTCGGCTACTTCGTCCTGTCCGACCAGGGCAGCGACGGCGACGAGGCACCCGACCCGCTCGGCGTCATCGCGTACGGCCTGCTCGTCGGCGCCGCCGTCCTGACCGTCGTGGCCCGCCCCTGGAACATGGACTGGTCGGTCCTCGCGGACACCGCCCCCATGAACGGCACCCCGGTCGCGGCCGCCCTGCTGCTGGCCTGGATCGTGTTCGTCGCCACGGTCGTCGCCTATGTCACCGGCGTGCTCTCGGTGCGTCGGCTCTCGCCGCAGGTCGCGGGCGTCGTGGCCTGCCTCGAAGCGGTCATCGCGACCGTCCTCGCCTGGTTCCTGCTCGGCGAGCACCTTTCGGCGCCGCAGATCGTCGGCGGCGCGGTGGTGCTCGTCGGGGCGTTCATCGCGCAGTCGTCGGCGCCCGCGAAGGGCTCCGCCGATCCGGTGGCGGGCGGAGACGCCCGTACGGAAACCGGGTTGTCGGCCCGGGAAGCGGCGGCCTAGGCTCCGAGCCATGCACTGCGGCACCTTCATCATCTCTCCGCCGGCCGCCTGAGGCGGGCCCTCCGGACATCACGCCCAGGACGGCACGGGGCATGAACCCCCCGTCCCGCCGGGCGTGACGGTGCTGCCCGCAGACGAAGTCCGAGGACCTGACGCGCCCCGCGCGAGGTCCGTTCCCGAACTTCCGCGCGGCCGCCGCTCCCCGGGGCGCCGCCGCGCGTCTGCGGAGAGAGATCGTGTCGAATGCTTCCGGCCTGCCCGTTGGGCGAGGCCTTGCCTACCTGATCATCGCCGGTGCCGTCTGGGGCACCGCCGGCGCGGCGGCCTCGCTGGTCTACCGGTCCAGCGACATGGGCCCCGTCGCCCTGTCCTTCTGGCGCTGTGCGGCAGGCTTCGTCCTGCTGCTCGGCGTCCATCTCCTGCGCTCCCGCGTCCGGCCCGTCGCATCCGAACCGCTCGGACGCTGGATGCTGCGCAGCGCCGCGACCGGCCTGGGGCTCGCCGTGTTCCAGGGCGCCTACTTCGCCGCCGTCCCGGCCACCGGACTCGCCGTGGCCACCGTCGTCGCCCTGGGCACCGGTCCTGTCCTGATCGCGCTCGGCGCCCGGTTGACCATGGGGGAGCGGCTCGGGCCCCGCGGTGTCGTCGCCGTGGCGGGCGCCCTCCTCGGGCTGGGGGTCGTCGTGCTCGGCGGTTCGGGTGCGACGGTACGGCTGCCGGGCGTGCTGTGCGCCGTCGCGTCGGCCACCGGACAGTGCGCGATGACGCTGCTCACCCGCCGCTGGGGCCGCAGCGGCGGGACCGACGCCTCGGCCACGGCCGTGGGGACGTTCGGTGCGGCCGCCCTGTGCCTGCTGCCGTTCGCCTCGGCCGAGGGACTGGTCCCGCACACCGCCGACCCCGCCCGGGTGCTCTGGCTGTCGGCCTACATCGCGGCGGTGCCCACGGCCCTCGCCTACGCCCTCTATTTCGCGGGCGCGGCCGTCGTACGGTCCGCCACCGTGTCCGTGATCATGCTGCTGGAGCCGGTGAGCGCGACGGTCCTCGCCGTCGTCCTGCTCGACGAGCGCCTCACGTCGGCCACGATCGCCGGCACCCTGCTGATGCTGGCGTCGGCCGCATGGCTCGCGGTGACCGAGGCGCGGGGCGCGGCACGGCAGGAGGAACCGGCGCTTGTCTGAACCTGAGCCAAGGGCCCTGGCGGCACTGCACAGGGCGCCTGGCGGCACTGCCCAGGGCCCCTGGCTCAAGCTCCTCGCCGACGCAGCAAGTGCTCGCGGGCCGCCGCGTCCCCCGGCCCGCCGCGCGCCGCCAACGCGGCCGCGATCCGGTCCCGCACCTCCCCGGACCGCTTGCCCGCGTACTTGAACTTGGCCCGCACGCCGGTCACTTCGAGCCGAAGGCCCCGAATCCCCGACAGCATCCGCCCGTACGGCACCTCGCCCACCGCCACCCGCGCGGAACCGCCCTCCGGCTGGAAGTGACCGACCTGGCGGTTGAGAAGCGCAGCCTTCTCCTCGGGGTCGTCCACCAGATGCGCCCGGCAACGGAGTTGGACCGCCGCGTAGAAACTCGTGGGCGTCCCGTGTTCGGACGGCCCGTCGGGGTCGGCCTGCCAGGGGCCGGGGACGTACGCGTAGTCGTCGACCACGCTCAGTACGACGTCGGGATTCGCCTCCAGGGCACCCCACAGCGGGTTGGGCCGGGCGAGATGGGTGAGGGCCTCGCCGCGCTCGGGGTCGTAGGCGAAGTGCAGGGGCTGGACGTACGGCGGCTCGCCCGGTCGGCCGTTGACGGCGAGCTGCCCGAAGTCGTGGACGGCCAGCCACTGTTGCCACTCGCTGTCGTCGCGGGCCGCGTCCCAGGGGTGGATCAGCATCACAGGCCCGCCAGGTAGTCGGGGATCGCGAGACCGGGGGCCAAGTCGCCGTCGGCGACCGGGGTCTCGTAGCCCTTGCGCAGCGGGACGACGCCGGCCCAGTGGGGGAGGGCGAGGTCCTCGGGTTCGTCGTTCACGCCGCCGGTGCGGAGCTTGGCGGAGACCTCGTTCAGGTCGAGGCGGATCACGGCGGTGGCGGCCAGTTCCTTCTTGTTGGCGGGCCGGGAGTCGGCCGACCGGCCCGGCACCACGTGGTCCACCAGGGCGTCCAGGGCGGTCCGCTTCTCCTCCGGGTCCGTCACGTCGTACGCGGTGCCGTGCACCACCACGGACCGGTAGTTGATCGAGTGGTGGAAGGCCGAGCGGGCCAGGATCAGCGCGTCGACATGCGTGACCGTCAGACAGACCGGCAGTCCGGGATCGGCCTGGCCGGTCATCCGCAGCGGGCGCGAGCCCGTCGAGCCATGGACGTAGAGCGTCTCGCCGACCCGGCCGAACAGCGTGGGCAGCACGACCGGCGCGCCGTCGCGCACGAAGCCGAGGTGGCAGACGTAGGCCTCGTCGAGTATCGCGTGCACCAGTTCCCTGTCGTACGACGCCCGGTCCGCGGAGCGCGTGGGGACGGTGCGGTCGGTCGGCGTGTAGGCGGCGGGCTGCGACGTCGGCTGCTGGGTCCCCTGCATTGCGCTCTCCATTGCACTAGTGCATAATCGGGTTTGTGCTAGGAGGATATCGGATCGAAGGACGCCGCGCAGCTGAGATCGCGTCGAGCGTCGAGCGCGCGGTGGGATCCGGGGAGCTGGAGCCCGGCCAACTGCTGCCGCCCATGCGGGAGTTGGCGGTCGAGCTCGGGGTGAACCCGAACACGGTCGCCGCCGCGTATCGCATCCTGCGCGAGCGCGGGGTGATCGAGACGGCGGGCCGCCGGGGGAGCCGGGTGCGGCCCAGGCCGGCCACGACCGGACGCGAGTACGTCCGGGTGGACGTGCCCGAAGGCGTGCGGGACGTGGCGAGCGGCAATCCCGACCCGGCACTGCTGCCCTCCCTGGCGGAGGCCTTCGCGGCGGCGGCCGAGCAGGGCGACCGGGAGCCGGTGCTGTACGGAGACGAGCCCGTGGAGCCGGAGTTGGCGCGGATCGCGCGGGCCGCGCTGGACGCCGACAGTGTGCCGGAGGGGCCCCTCGCCGTCGCCTTCGGGTCCCTCGACGCCATCGAGCGCGTCCTCGCGGCCCACCTCAAGCCGGGGGACACCGTCGCCGTCGAGGACCCCGGATGGGGCAGCCTGCTGGATCTCATCCCGGCGCTCGGGCTCCGCATGGCTCCGGTCGCCGTCGACGACGAGGGGCCGCTGGCGGACGACGTGCGCAGAGCCCTGGCCGCCGGGGCGCGCGCCCTGATCGTCACCGACCGGGCGCAGAATCCGACCGGCGCGGTGGTGAGCGCTGCGCGCGCGAGAGCCCTGCGCGCCGTGCTGGAGGAGTACCCGCAGATCCTCCTCATCGAGGACGACCACGGCCACGGGATCGTCGACCTGCCCCTGCACCCCCTGGCCGGCGCCGCCCGCAACTGGGCCTTCGTCCGCTCGGTGGCCAAGGCGTACGGCCCCGACCTGCGCCTCGCCGTGCTCACCGGGGACCCCGTCACCGTCGATCGCGTACACGGCCGCCAGCGGCTCGGGCCCGGCTGGGTGAGCCGGCTGGTGCAGCGGGCCGTGGTGCGGCTGTGGTCCGACGGCGCCCTTGACCCGACGGCCGTGGCGGCGGCGTACGGCCATCGCCGTGACCTGCTGCTCGCGGCGTTGGCCGAGCGCGGAGTCGACGCCCACGGCCGCAGCGGCCTGAACGTCTGGATCCCGGTCCCCGACGAGACGGGCGCCGTCGCCCGCCTGCTGCACGCGGGCTGGGCGGTCGCCCCCGGGGCGCGCTTCCGGATGAACGCGCCGCCCGGCATCAGGATCACCGTCTCGACGCTCGCACCGGATGAGATCACTCCCCTGGCGCACGCGGTGGCGACGGCGGTAGGCCCGGCACCGGCGAGGAGTTACGTCTAGACACGGGCAGTCCAGCCGGTCGGAAGGGGCGCGGGGCCGCGTCTCCCCCTCAGGCGCACCGCCTCATCTGCGTGAGCGCCGCCCCCACCAGAACGATCACCGCCCCCACCGGTGTCGACCAGCTCAAGGACTCACCGAGCAGCGCGACGCCCGCAGCCGTGGCGATGACCGGAATGAAGTAGGTGACCATCTGGGCCGTCGTCGGACCCACCTCGGCGACGAGTCCGTACTGGAGGAGAACGGCGAGACCGGTCCCGAGCGCACCCAACGCCACGACCGCCAGCAGGGGCAGCACCGGAAAGCGCGTCGGCGCGGAGGTGAACAGCGGCGTCACCACGGCCAGTTGCACCGTGGCCAGCAACAACTGCGCCCCGGTCAGCGACAGATGCGAGTGGCTGGACCCGGCGAGCGTACGGCGGACGTATATCCAGCCGACGGGGTAGCTCAACGAGGCCAGCAGCGCCATCGCCGTCCCCGTGGCATCCAGCCCATGGAAGCCCTGCCACGCCCCGAGCACCGTCAGCACACCGAGGAAACCGAGACCGAGCCCGGCGACCCGCACCCGCGTCGGCCGGTCCTCCGAGAGGGCGACCAGGGCCAGGGCCATGCCCCACAGCGGCGAGGTCGCGTTGCAGATACCCGCCAGTGTGGAGGGGATCGTCAACTCGGCGTACGCGAACAGCGAGAACGGCAGCGCGTTCAGCAGAAAGGCGGCGACCGCCAGATGCCCCCACGTCCGGGCCCCGCGCGGGAGCCGCTCCCGCTTCAGCGCCATCGCGGCCGCAAGTACGGCCGTACCGAACACCAGCCGCCCGAGCGTGACCTGGAAGGGGGCGTAGCCGTTGGTGCCCACCTTGATGAGCAGGAAGCTGAAGCCCCAGATCAGGGAGAGGGCGGCGAAGCGCAGACGCCAGTCGAGGCGGGCGCGGGGCAGGGGGCGGGCGGCGGCTTCGGGCGGGGTGCGGGAGGCGCTGACGATGCTCATGGCAGCAACGATGCGGCAGACGATCTCGTAGCGCAATCGAGATTTCGCACGTGATATCTCGTAGCATTGCTTACATGTTGAACCTGGAGCGCCTGCGCACCCTCGACGCCCTCGCCCGGCACGGCTCGGTCAGCGGTGCCGCCGAGGGGCTGCACATCACGACGTCGGCCGTCTCACAGCAGATGTCCAAGCTGGAGCGGGAGGTCGGCCAGCAGCTGCTCGCCAAGAACGGCCGGGGGGTGCGGCTCACGGACGCGGGACGGCTGCTCGCCGAGCACGCGGCGCGCATTCTGTCGCAGGTCGAGCTGGCCCAGTCCGATCTGGAGGCGCAGCGTGGAAAGGTCGTCGGCGAGCTGAGACTGGCGGCGTTCCCGACCGCCGCACGCGGGCTGTTCCCGTCCGCGCTCTCCGCCCTGCGCACGGCGCACCCCGCGCTGCGGGTGCGCTCGTGCGAGCTGGAGCCGGAGAGCGGCATCGCCGGAGTGGTCCGCGGCGACCTCGACCTGGCCGTCGTGCTCGACTGGTACAACAAACCGATGGCGCTGCCCGAGGGCCTGGTCAAGGCGCACATCCTGGACGATCCGGCCGATGTGGCGATGCCCGCGGGGCACCGGTTCGCCGACCGGGACGAGGTGGATCTCGCCGAGTTCGCCGAGGACGAGTGGATCACCTGGGGCGAGGGCGAGTTCTGTCACGAGTGGCTGATGTTCACGCTGCGCTCCAAGGGCATCGAACCCCTTCTCGGCCACCGCGCCCCCGAGACGCACACCCAGCTGGCGCTGGTCGCGGCCGGACTCGGCGTGTGCATCGCGCCGCTGCTGGGGCGCCATCCGATGCCCGCGGGGGTCGTGACCGTGCCGTTGAAGCAGCGGGTGCGGCGCCATGTGTACATCGTCTGGCGAGCCGACGCCGACCGCCGCCCGTCGATCCGGGCGGCGGTGCGGGCGCTGCAAGAGGCCGGGAAGAACGTCTCCTGACGCCGCCTACAGCGCCCCCAGCTTCCGGAAGTCCCAGGACACGATCTTCTCGGGCGTCAGCCGCACCCACGCGTGCCGGCCGTCGTGCGGCATCTCGTCGAGCCCGAAGTTCTTGCGGGCGAACAGCGTCTCGGGGACGTCGAGTTCGGCCCGCAGCTCACCGACGCGCGGGATCTCGCCCACGAACTCGACCCTGCCGGACAGCTCCACACCGCGCAGCTGCTCGTACTCCTCGCCCGTGTCGATCACGATCGCGACCCGCGGATCACGGCGCAGCTCGGCCCACCGCTTGCTGCGGACGACCGAGTACAGCCACAGCGAGTTGCCGTCCCAGGCGAACCACAGGGCGCTGACATGCGGAAAGCCATCGGCGGACACCGTGGCGACCCGGCAGGTGCGCTGAGTGGTGAGGAACTCGTCCAGCTCACCGGGCGTCATCATGATCTTCCGGCCCCGGCGCTGAATGACGGTCATGCGGCCCCCTCTTCTCTCACGTCGTGTCAGAGGAGAGATCCTCTGACATCACGTCAGAAAAGGATGGGTCGTCTTCCTTCCCCACGCAATGGTGGCTACGCTCACCGCCCCCGGGCTCCCGGCTCCGCCCGAGCAGGGGGGACCCCCCATCGCCGTCGACCACAGGGGGAACCATGCCGTCGTACGCCGAGCTCAGCGAACTCCTCGACCCCGCGACCACCGTCCTGCTCACCGTCGAATGCCAGCAGGGCGTCGTCGGACCGGACAGCGCGCTGCCCGAACTGGCCGAGGCGGCCCGCTCCTCGGGCGCCCTGGCCAACGTCGCCCGGCTGGTCGCAGCCGCGCACGACAGCGGCGTCCAGGTGATCCACGCAATCGCCGAACGCCGCCCGGACGGCCGCGGCGCGAGCCGCAACGCCCGCCTCTTCCACGCCGCCGAACGACTCCCCGTCCAACAGCTGTCCGGCACCGCCGCGGTACGGGTGGCGGCCCCGATCGAGGTCACCGGGGAGGACTTCGTCGTACGACGACTGCACGGCCTCTCCCCGATCCAGGGCACCGAAGTCGACGCCCTGCTGCGCAACCTCGGCTGCCGCACGCTGGTCGTCACCGGCGTATCGGCCAACGTGGCGGTCCCCAACGCCGTCTTCGACGCCGTGAACCGGGGTTACGCCGTGGTCGTGCCCCGGGACGCCATCGCCGGGGTGCCCGCCGACTACACCCCCGCGATGATCCGCAACACCCTCGCACTGGTCGCCACGCTCGCGACCACGGACGAGGTGCTGGGCTGCCTCAAGCGTCCGCGCCGGGTCAGGCGAGCGTGATCGAGTCGCCTTCCACGCTGATCTGCCTGGCCTCCAGCGGCTGGGTCGCGGGCCCCTTCTTCACGCTGCCGTCGAGGACGGAGAACTGGCTCTGGTGGCAGGCGCAGGTGAGGGTGTCCCCCTTCAGGTCCGTCATCGGACACTTCTGATGGGTGCAGATCGTCGAGAAGGCCTTGAAGTCGCCCGCCGTCGGCTGTGAGACCACCACCTTCTCGTCGCCGAAGACCTTGCCGCCGCCCTCCGGGATGTCGGCGGTCTTCGCGAGCGCCGCACCGCCGGCGCCCGCCTCGTCGTCCGACCCGCACGCGGTCAGCGCAGCGGCGAGCCCCGCCGCGCCGACCGCCGCCACGACGGTACGGCGGCTCGGTCCCGACACCGGCTGAACTGATTCGCTGGTCATGCTGACGTTCCTTCCGGGGATTCGTGATCTGCCGAGAGGTACGGTCCTCGGGGACCTGCTGTTCAG
Source organism: Streptomyces curacoi (assembly GCF_001513975.1). GTDB lineage: Bacteria > Actinomycetota > Actinomycetes > Streptomycetales > Streptomycetaceae > Streptomyces > Streptomyces curacoi. The sequence goes on along the minus strand of NZ_KQ947993.1, from coordinate 274,776 downwards.
ACGCTCTCGGAATCCTGACCCGGTCCCGCGAAGAGGTGGGTAAAGCGGACCTGTCGATTCCCTGTCGAGTGCTGTCGGTTGGCTGTCGGCGCGCCGCCGCACCGCCGTCCGGGCCGCGCGCGGCCCCGGGGCCTGTCCGGCAGTCCCCCGTCCGAACGTCAGTAACCTGGGGCGATGCTCAAAGAAGTCATCGCGACCCGCTTCATCACACCCCTGCGTGAGGGCGGCTCGCTGCCGGGACTCGTCGAGGCCGACGACTTCGGGACGTACGTCCTGAAGTTCAGCGGCGCCGGACAGGGCCGCAAGACGCTGGTCGCCGAGGTCGTCTGCGGTGAACTCGCCCGCCGGCTGGGCCTGCGGGTGCCCCGGCTGGTGACGGTGGAGCTCGACCCGGTCCTGGGCCTCGGCGAACCCGACCAGGAGGTGCAGGAGTTGCTCAGGTCCAGCGGCGGCACCAACCTCGGCATGGACTTCCTCTCCGGCGCGCTCGGCTTCGACCCCCTCGCCTTCGAGGTGAGCCCCGAAGAGGCCGGCCGGATCGTCTGGTTCGACGCCCTGGTGAACAACGTCGACCGGTCCTGGCGCAACCCCAACCTGCTGATGTGGCGGGGCGAGCTGTGGCTCATCGACCATGGCGCGACCATGATCTGGCAGCACAACTGGCCCGGCGCCGAGGCGTCCGCGCTGCGCCCCTACGACGCCGCGGAGCACGCCCTGGGGCCCTTCGCGCCCGATGTCGCCGCGGCCGCCGCCCGGCTCGCCCCCCTGGTCACCGAGGACCTCCTCGCCGAGGTCACCGCCGAGATCCCGGACGCCTGGCTGGCCGGTGAGCCCGGCTTCGACACGCCGGACGACCTCCGACGGGCCTATGCCCTGCCGCTGCTGGCGCGGGCGGCCGTCATCCACGAGCGGATCAACGGAATCGAGCGGACCGACGGTATCGAGCGGACCGACGGTATCGAGCGGGTCGACGGTATCGAGCGGGTCGACGGTATCGAGCGGGTCGACGGAATCGAGGGGACCGAGTGAGCGAGCGTCACTTCATCAAGGCGGGACAGGGCGGCGACCGGGACGTCTTCGAGTACGCCGTCCTGCGCGTCGTACCCCGTGTCGAGCGCGGCGAGTGCATCAACGCCGGGGTGCTCGTCTACTGCCGAGCCAAGGCGTTCGTCGGCGCCCGCACCCACCTCGACGAGGCCCGGCTGCTCGCCCTCGACCCCATGGCGGACGTGGCCGGTGTCCGGGCCGCCCTGCGTGCCGTCGAGGGGGTCTGCGCCGGCGGCGAGGCGGCGGGGCAGGCCGCCCGCGACGACGCCGGGCGGCGCTTTCGCTGGCTGATCGCGCCGCGCTCGACGGTCGTGCAGCCCGGGCCCGTGCACACCGGCCTGACCGCCGACCCGGCGGCCGAGGTGGAGCGACTGCTGGACCTTCTGGTGCGGTGACCGTTCCCTCCACGGTGACCGCTCCCTCGCCGGCCGAGTGCTCCCGCCGGGCGTCAGCTCCTGCGCCGTTTCACCAGGTAACCGGCCGTGAGCGCGGAGCCCGTCAGGAAGGCCACGCCGATGGCGATGTCCCAGCCGCCCGGCCCGGACGTCGACGCGCCGCCCAGCCCGCCTCGCGCGCCACGGGTCGGCGCCACGGTGGTGGGAGTCGGGGAGCTCGTGGGGCGAGTCGTCGACGAGGTGACGCCCCCGCCGCGCCGGGGCAGTGCCTCACAGGCGATGCCGTCGTCGGGCCCCTGGTCCTCGTCGAGCCGGTGGGGATCGGTCGGGTCCGCGTCGAAGACGGCCTGTGCTTCCTCCTGGAACCTGAAGTCGCGGCAGTCCAGGTCCTGGGCGTGAGCGGGTCCGGCGAGCGGCACTGTCGCGGCGATCACGAACAGCGTGCCGACGGCAGCGGTGCGACGGCGCATGGTGCGCCTCCTTTCCGGCCATCTGTGGCTTCGCGCTTCGACGCTAGGGGCCACCTGGCGCGGCGGCGCGCAGCCGTAGACCGTTCGGGTGCTCACGGTGCGGAGTCGGCATGGGACGGACATGGCTGGGTCCGCCCGCTTGGCGTCGGTCGTCCGGGGAATCGATCACACGGACCCGGTCGGCCGTTGACACCGGGTGCCAGGCCTTCTAGCGTCACGTCTGCTGAAGGTACTAAGCGGTCGCTCACTAAGGAGCGTGCCGCAGGAGCCGCATCGCGAGGGCGAGGAGAACCAGCAATGTCCACCACTGAGCAGCGGGTCGCCGTGGTCACCGGCGGGGCGCGCGGCATCGGCGCCGCCACCGCCGTACGACTGGCCGCCGAAGGCCGCGCGGTCGCCGTGATCGACCTCGACGAGGCCGCGTGCAAGGACACCGTGGAGAAGATCACCGCGGCCGGCGGCAAGGCCGTCGCGGTCGGCTGCGACGTCTCCGACGAGACACAGGTCGAGGCGGCCGTCGCGCGGATCGCCGAGGAGCTCGGCGCGCCGACGATCCTGGTCAACAACGCGGGCGTGCTGCGCGACAACCTGCTGTTCAAGATGAGCGTCTCCGACTGGGACACCGTCATGAACGTGCACCTGCGCGGCGCCTTCCTGATGTCCCGCGCCTGCCAGAAGCACATGGTCGACGCGAACTTCGGCCGGATCGTCAACCTCTCCTCGTCCTCCGCGCTCGGCAACCGCGGCCAGGTCAACTACTCCGCCGCCAAGGCCGGTCTGCAGGGCTTCACCAAGACCCTCGCCAAGGAACTCGGCAAGTTCGGCATCACCGCCAACGCCGTCGCCCCCGGCTTCATCGCCACCGAGATGACCAAGGCCACCGCCGAGCGCGTCGGCATGGGCTTCGAGGACTTCAAGGCCGCCGCCGCGACCCAGATCCCGGTGGCGCGGGTCGGTGAGCCGGAGGACATCGCCAACGCCATCGCCTTCTTCACGGGCGAGGCCGCCGGCTTCGTCTCCGGCCAGGTGCTGTACGTCGCCGGCGGACCGCTCGACTAGGGGATCGGGAACATGACTTCGGAACTCTCCGGCAAGGTCGCGCTCGTCACGGGCGCCAGCCGCGGCATCGGCTACGGCGTCGCCGAGGCGCTCGTCGCGCGCGGCGACCGCGTCTGCATCACGGGCCGCAACGAGGACGCCCTCAAGGAGGCCGTCGAGCAGCTCGGCTCCGACCGCGCCATCTACGTGGCGGGCAAGGCCCATGACGAGGCCCACCAGGCCGTCGCCGTCGAGCGCACCATGGAGGCCTTCGGGCGCGTCGACTTCCTGGTCAACAACGCCGGTACCAACCCGGTGTTCGGGCCGATCGCCGACCTCGACCTGAACGTGGCCCGCAAGGTCTTCGAGACCAACGTGATCTCGGCGCTCGGCTTCGCGCAGAGGACCTGGCACGCCTGGCAGAAGGACAACGGCGGCGCCATCGTCAACATCGCCTCCGTCGCGGGCATCGCGCCCTCGCCGTTCATCGCCGCCTACGGCGTCAGCAAGGCCGCGCTGATCAACCTGACCCAGCAGCTGGCGCACGAGTTCGCGCCCAGGGTGCGGGTCAACGCGATCGCCCCGGCCGTGGTGAAGACCAAGTTCGCGCAGGCCCTGTACGAGGGCCGGGAGGCGGAGGCCGCGGCGGCCTACCCGCTGGGCCGGCTCGGGGTGCCCTCCGACATCGGGGGCGCCGCCGCGTTCCTCACCTCGGAGCAGTCCGACTGGGTCACCGGCCAGACGCTCGTCGTCGACGGCGGCATCTTCCTGAACGCCGGCGTCGGCTGACGCGCACGACACCGCACCACACCACACCACACCGGAACGGGCCCCGCTGGACGAGCGGGGCCCGTTCCGCACGGCGACCGGGCGCTGCGGCGGTGGTCAGCGGAACACGTCCTTGATGAGCCTGTCCAACGCCTTCGGGAACTCCTGCGCCGGGTCGATCGCGGCGTCGCCGGTGGTCAGCCCGGCGGTCAGGGTCCTGCCGCCGTCGGGCGTGCCGATCATCAGCGCCCCGTAGCCCCCCGGTGCGCCGCCGTTGTGGTGGACGATGGTGCCGCCGCAGTCCAGGCCCAGGTCCTGCACGAACAGCCCGAGGCCGTAGCCGAGCTTCCCGTACGGCTTGCGCATCTCGGTCAGCAGCGGAGCCGGCAGGAGCTTGCCGCCCAGCAGCGCGGAGAAGAACGTGTGGAGATCCCGGGTGGTCGAGATCATGTCACCGGCGCCGACCAGGAGGGAGAGGTTCTGGCGGCTGACGTCGACCACGTTCCACTGGCCGGCGTCCTCGTAGCGGTAGTAGCCGTGGGCGTGCGGCCCGGGGATCTCCGGGGAGTCGCCCGGCACCACGGTGCCCCGCAGCCCGAGCGGCCCGAGGATCCGCCGCTCCATCTCCTCGGCGTACGAGCGGCCGGTGACCTTCTCGACCAGCAGCACGGCCAGCGTGTAGTTGGTGTTGGAGTAGCTCTGGTCCGTCCCCGGCTCGAACCGCGCCGGCTTGGACAACGAGAACCGCACGAGCTCCTCGGGCTGGTAGGTGCGGAACCGGTTGTCCACCCACTTCTTGCCCGCCGCGTCGATCCCCGGCACAAGCGTCCCCTCGGCGTCGAGGTCGCCGGTGTAGTTGTACAACCCGCTGCTGTGCTGGAGCAGCATCCGCACGGTGATCCGCCGGTCCAGCCGGAACTCGGGCAGGTGGTCGGCCACCGGGGTGTCCAGCCCGATCGAGCCGTCGGCCACCAGCTGCAGAACCAGCGTCGCGACGAAGGTCTTGGTGGTGCTGCCCACCCAGAACCGCCCGTCCGTCGGCGGCTTCGCGGTCTCGCCCAGCTTGCGCACCCCGGCGCTGCCGACCCACTCGCCCCGCTCGTCGTGCACGCGCATCTGCATCCCGGCGAAACCGGAATCGACGAACGCCTGGAGGGCCTTCTGCAGTTCCGGGCGCTCCTGCCCGGCGGCGGCCTGCGGCACGGCCGTACTGTCCGCGGTGGTCGCCGCGGGTCCGGCCGCCAGGTCGAGGGCTCCGGTGATCTTGCGAGCCATCTCAGCCATGGTGGGACTCGGTTCGCCCTGCTGAGTCCGGGCGGCCGCTTCGATGGCGGTGACGACGCTGCTGCGGAAGTTGTCGGCCTCGGCCGGAGCCTGCTTCCGGAGTAAGCCCATGGCTGCCGTCAGGGCCGGCAGTACCTGGTCGGCCATCGCGGCCACGGACTTGCCGCCCAGCTTCACGTCCCGTGTCCGTTCGGCGAGCACGTGCCCGACCAGGCCGGTCGCGGAGGTCAGGGCGAGGGAGCCCGCGGTGGCGGCCTTGTGGGGCGAGCCCCCGGCACCAGCGGCGGCGGCCAGCAGCGAGACGGCACCGTACGCGGCGGTCCGCAGGGTGAGCTTGTCCTGATCGGTGAGGGTGACGGACATGGTGGTGCCCTTCTTCGAATGGGCCAGAGGCGGGAGCCGGTGTGGAACGCCCGGTTGGCTCTCGTTGGTGTTCAGCGATTGCTGAACGTCGGCGACGCTACATTGCGTTCAGTGATTGGTCAACAGACAAACGTCCGTCTTATCCCAGATATGGTCGGTCAGATTGTGCCCTGCATTGCAATGAGCTTGACGCTGAATGCAATGAGATGATCGGGCTTTGAATTGCAATGGGATTCGTGGGGCGGCATACTGTGCGGCGGGTGTGCGGGCGCCTGGCTCCGCGCATGGCGACAGAGGGGAGACGAGCGCCGATGCCCGGAGGCAGGCTCACCGCCGAGGACCGTCAGCGCATCGCTGAGGGGCTGGCCGAGGGGCTCGGATACGCGGAGATCGGCCGTCGGCTGGGGCGACCCGCCTCGACCGTCATGCGGGAGGTCACCCGCAACGGCGGACCCGACGACTACCGGGCGAATCGAGCGCAGGAGGCCACACGGCAGCGTGCGCGCCGACGCAAGCAGGCCGAGCCCCCGGCGCCACCGATCCCCGACAGCGGCCATGGGCGTGATCCCGAGGCGGTCCAGGACTTCACGGAATCCTTCACCGCGCTCCTCGTGCAGCAGGGGATGCCCCGGGTGGCGGCCGGGGTGATGGCCTGCCTGTACATCACCGACACCGGCACGCTCACCGCCGCTGACCTGGTCCAGCGGCTGCGCATCAGCCCGGCGTCCGTCTCGCACGCCGTGACCTTCCTCGAACAGCAGGGCCTGCTCCGGCGGGAACGCACTCCCGGTGTGCGCCGCGAGCGTTACGTCATCGACGACGGGATCTGGCTCCGCTCCCTGCGGGCGACCGTGCAGATGAACGACGCCCTGGTGGCCGCCTCGCGGCGCGGAGCCGAGATCCTCGGGAGCGGGACCCCGGCGGGCGCCCGCTTCGAGTCCTCCGCCGAGCTCCTGCTCCTCGTGAGCGAGTCCCTCAGGCAGGTCATGGAGCAGTGGCGGCAGACCCGGGGCACCCCGAGCGCCGGCGACAGCAATGACGGCTGACCCCCGCACCGGTGCCTCCTCGCGGCCGATATCAGGAGATCAGCGCCTCCTGACAACGTAGTCACGGCGAAGGTGAGCAAGTGCTCCTGAGACGAGAGGTCCACCCGCCGGAACACTGCGGTATGTTTTGCCGACCCTTGGCATGGCAGATCGAGGAGCGTGCGCGTGTTCAACCGGATCCGACGCCTGCGGCAGGTGGCGGCCATCGCGTCCATATCGTCCCTGGTGGCAGGGTGCGGCATCCTCTCGTCCGATTCGACGGAGGAGGAGGGCCCGATCGTGGTGGGGACGACAGCCGCCCCCAGCACCCTTGATCCCGCCGCGTCCTGGGACAGCTCCTGGGAGCTCTTCCGCAACATCTACCAGACGCTGCTGAGCTACCCCTCCGGCTCGATGACGCCCGAGCCCGACGCCGCCGAGAGCTGCCAGTTCACCGACCGCACGAACATGAAGTACAAGTGCGAGCTGCGCGAGGGACTGAAGTTCTCCGACGGGCACGCCCTGGACGCCCAGGCGGTCAAGCACTCGATCGACCGGATCCGGGAGATCAACGTCAACGGCGGCCCGGCGGGTCTGCTGGGCAGCCTCGAACGGATCCAGGTGCTGAACGACCGCGAGATCGTCTTCCACCTCAACAAGGCCGACGCGACCTTCCCGTTCGTGCTCGCCACGCCCGCCATGTCGATCGTGCAGCCCGACGCGTACCCGGCCGACAAGCTGCGCGAGGACGGCACGGTCGTGGGGTCCGGGCCGTACACCCTCCAGTCCTACGACGAGGGCAAGCAGGCCGAACTCCTGAAGAACGACAGCTACGAGGGGTACGCCGAGCGCAAGAACGACGCGGTGACCATCCGTTACTACCAGGACTCGCCGACCATGGTCGCCGCGCTGCGCCAGAAGGAGCTCGACGTCGCCTTCCGCGGCCTCGCCGCCGACGACATCGTCGACATCCAGGCCGACGACGAGGACGAGCTCCAGCTGATCGAGGGCTCCGGCACCGAGATCAACTACCTGGTCTTCAACCCCAAGGACCCCATGGCCGGCAAGTCCGCCGTCCGCAAGGCCATCGCCCAGGTCATCGACCGCCCGGCGATCGCCCACAAGGTCTACAAGGACACCGTCGAGCCGCTGTACTCCATGGTCCCCAAGGGCCTGACCGGCCACACGACGGGCTTCTTCGACGACTACGGCGAGCCCAGCAAGACCAAGGCCCGCCGGATCCTCGCCAAGGCGGGCATCACGACGCCCGTCCCGCTCACCCTCTGGTACACGAGCGACCGCTACGGCTCCGCCACCAAGGCGGAGTTCCAGGAGCTGAAGAGCCAGCTGGAGGAGTCCGGCCTCTTCCGGATCACCCTCAAGAGCCGCCCCTGGAAGACATACGTCGCGGGCTACCAGAAGGGCGAGTACCCGGTGTTCGGGCGTGGCTGGTTCCCCGACTTCCCGGACGCGGACAACTTCATCGCGCCGTTCGTCGGCGACCAGAACGCGCTGGGTACGCCGTATGTGGCGCCCGAGATCACCGAGACCCTGCTGCCCCGCTCCCGCGCGGAGAGCGACCGTGCCAACGTGGTCAAGGACTTCGAGGAGGCCCAGCAGATCCTCGTAGACGACGCGCGACTGCTGCCGCTGTGGCAGGGCCGGCAGTACGTGGCCGCGAGCGCGGAGATCTCGGGTGCCGAGCGGGCGCTGGACCCGTCGACGATCATGATGATGGGCGAGCTGTACCGCAAGACCAGCTGGTAGGGAGACCCGCCGGCGGGGCGGCCCGGGGTGGATGTGCGGTCCGAGGAGCGATTGTCAGTGGTCGCCGGTAGGTTCTGAGGTCTGAAGCGACCACTGGTCGTGGACCGTACATCGCCTGCCGCACATCGTAAGGAAGTTGACGTGACCGACATCGCCATGCTGCCCGAGTCCTGGCGCGGGGTTCTGGGCGACGAACTGCAGCAGCCCTACTTCAAGGAGCTGACGGAGTTCGTCGAGGAGGAGCGGGCGAAGGGTCCCGTCTACCCGCCGCGCGAGGAGGTCTTCGCCGCGCTGGACGCGACGCCGTACGACCGGGTGAAGGTCCTGATCCTCGGTCAGGACCCGTACCACGGCGAGGGCCAGGGGCACGGTCTGTGCTTCTCGGTCCGCCCCGGAGTGAAGACGCCGCCCTCGCTGCGCAACATCTACAAGGAGATGAAGGAGGAGCTCGGCCTCCCCGTCCCCGACAACGGCAATCTGATGCCCTGGGCCCGGCAGGGCGTCCTGCTGCTCAACGCGGTGCTGACGGTCCGCGGCGGCGAGGCGAACTCGCACAAGGGCAAGGGCTGGGAGAAGTTCACCGACGCGGTCATCCGGGCGGTGGCGGACCGGCCCGACCCGGCGGTGTTCGTGCTGTGGGGCAACTACGCCCAGAAGAAGCTCCCGCTCATCGACGAGACCCGGCACGTCGTGGTCAAGGGAGCGCATCCCTCGCCGCTGTCGGCGAAGAAGTTCTTCGGGTCCCGCCCCTTCACGCAGATCAATGAGGCGGTGGCCCGGCAGGGGCACGAGCCGATCGACTGGCGCATCCCTGACCTGGGCTGATCCACCGCCGGGCCGGTCCTTCGCCGGACCGGCCCGGTGCCGTACGGAGCCGCCTGCCCCGGATTGCCGGTGGGGGCCGTTAGCGTCGTGAGGGACCAGCCGACGAGGGCCCGGAGGACGCGGTGGCGGAGCGACAGGAGCAGAAGGCGCCGGATGCCGTGCTCACGCGGATCGGGCAGGTCGTCATGCTGCATCACGCGGGGGACCGTGAGGAGGCCCGGCGCCGGTTGCTGGAGCTGTGGACGGAACTCGGGGCGGACGGCGACCCCCTGCACCGGTGCACCCTGGCGCACTATCTGGCGGACACGCAGGACGACCCCTCGGACGAACTGGCCTGGGATCTGCGGGCCTTGACGGAGGCCGAGGGGGTCTGGAGCGTCGGTGGCTCCGAGGGCTCCGAGGGGCCCGGGAGTGCCGAGAGCGTCGAGGGCGCCCTCGCCGTACGGGCGCTGTATCCGTCCCTGCATGTGAACCTGGCGGCCGACTATGTGAAGCTCGGCCGCGCGGAGGCCGCCCGCGTACATCTGCGGCGGGCGCGGGGAGCGGCGGGGGCGCTGGGGGACGACAGTTACGGGGACGGGGTGCGGGCGCAGATCCGGCGGTTGGAGATCTGCTTGGGGGAGGGGCCGTAGTCGGCCAGGCCGCTTCGCCCGCCCCTCAGTGCCCGTACGTCTGCCGGCAGATCACGGCCTCCGGGCTGTCCGCCTGCCAGCCGCCGTACTTCCTGCCCAGCGCGCAGACGTCCGAGTTTCTCGGGGTCTCCGCGCGGACCGAGTCCGACACTTCGGGGATCTCGACCCGTGGCGGCCGTTTCGGAGCGCCTGCGGCGGGGCGGCGGTGTTCCGGGTGGTCGGGCCGGGAGTGAGGGTGCGAGCGCGGGGCCGCGGGCGGGTGCGCCGCCGGTGGGGCGGCCGGGGGCACGGAGGGTGCGGCGGACGCCGTGGGGGACGGGGTTCGTGACGGGCCGATGAGCGCCAGGGCCTCGCGGGCCGGCGCCTGCACCGGGCTCGGTGCCGTGGGCTCGTCCGATCGGGGCGCCGACGGCTGAGCCGGTGTCGTCGGCGGGCCCGGTACGGGCGGGCGGGGGACCGTCATGCAGCCCGAGAGGGCCGAGACGGCCACGGTGACCAGGAGCGTTGCGGTGGTCGTCGTTCGATGCACTCGACCGACTCTGCTGGTTCGAGCGGTTGTTGGGGCAGGGACGAGCAGAGGTTGCTCCACACGAGTGATCTCCGTCCCCGTACGGGCGGCTCGGGCCCGTGCGGCTGACGTCAGTCGCCGGTGGCGCCGTCGACGCGCTCGCGGATCAGGTCGGCGTGGCCGTTGTGGCGGGCGTACTCCTCGATTATGTGCGTGATGATCCAGCGCAGGTTGAAGACCTCTCCCGACCGGCTCCTGCCCTTGGAGAGGTCGTCCAGGCCGACGCCGGCCGCGTCGCGGCGGGCGTTGGCGATCTCGGCCTGCCAGGTGGCGTACGCCTCCTCCCAGGTGTCGGCCTCGGTGAAGTGGAAGTCGCCGTCCCGGTCCTCCTCGGTGCAGTAGAGCGCCCCGAGGTCCTCGCCCAGGAGGATCTCGTGGAACCAGAACCGCTCCACCTCCGCCATGTGCCGCACCAGTCCCATCAGCGTCAGCTCGGACGGCTCCACGGAGGCGGTCCTGAGCTGGGCGTCGGTCAGGCCCTCGCACTTCCAGGCGAGGGTCTGCCGGTGGTAGTCCAGCCAGCCCTCCAGCATCGTGCGCTCGTCGGCGGTGGTGGCGGGCTCAAGCCGTTCGGTTGTCATGCCCGCATCCTTGCTCAACTCGGGGCTGCCGCACCAAGGGTTTTCAAGGCGTCCGGGCCCGGCGGCCGAACATTCCGTCGAGCAGTTCACGCAGCCCGGCCCGTACCTCCGCCAGGCTCGGCGCCTCCGCGCTGAAGGACCCGGCCACGCAGCTGAACAGCAGCCCGTCCGCCCAGGCGGCCAGGGACAGCACATGCCGGGCCGGGTCGGTCGACCCCGCGGCGGTGAGGAGCGCGCCGAGCCGGTCGCGGAAGCGGGCGCCCGTCGCGTCGAAGTACGCGCGCAGCTCGGGGCGGCGCGTGGCCTCCAGGGCCAGTTCGTAGCGGGCGAGGGTCAGTTCGCGGTTGCGGGTCAGGGAGCGGTGCGTCGCCAGGGCCAGGCCGTCGGCCAGCGCGTCGAGGTCGCCGCGCGGGTCCGGCAGCTCGTCCAGTGCCAGCACGCGAGCCTCGCGGTCGGCGAGCCGTCGCACCGCCAGCTCCAGCAGTGCCTGCCGGGTGCGGGCGAGGTTCGACGTGGAGCCCTGCGGGAGTCCGGCCGCCTCGTCGACCGCTCGGTGCGTGAGCCCGCGCATACCCCGCTCGGCGAGCAGTGTGAGGGCGGTGTCGGCGACGAGATCGGCACGGGAGGCGCCGGCGGTGCTTACGGACATGAGATCAACCTATCCGTCGCACTACGCCTGTAGTAGAGTCGACGCACTGCTTCACTACATCTGTAGTTCATGCGATGCGATGCGAGGAGGAGCCATGGCACGGTCGAGTCGGGCCGTAGTGATCGGCGGCGGCATCGGAGGTCTGACCGCGGCGGCCACGCTGCACCGGGGCGGCTGGGACGTCACCGTGCTGGAGCGGGCTCCGTCCCTGGAGCCGGTCGGCGCCGCCATCTCCCTCGCGCCCAACTCCCTGCGCGCGCTGGACGTCATTGGGCTCGGCGACGAGATCCGCGACCTCGCGGCCTGGCAGAGCGGTGGGGCCACCGCCCGCCCGAGCGGAGTCGAGAGCGAGGGAGGGCTGCGCACCCCGTCCGGCCGCTGGCTCGCCCGCACGGACGCCGACGTCGTGGCCGAACGCTTCGGCGGCCCCCTCGTCATGCTGCACCGGAGCACCCTCATCGGCGGTCTGGCCGGGCGACTCCCGCCGGATGCCGTCCGCACGGGTGTCGCCGCGACCGTCGCCGACCCGGGCGACACCGCCCGCCCCGCGCGCGTGCGCACCGCGGACGGCGATCTGGAGGCCGACCTCGTGGTGGCCGCCGACGGCATCCGGTCCGCCGTACGCCGCACGCTGTTCCCGGACCACCCCGGGACCGTCTACTCCGGGTTCACCACATGGCGGGTCGTGATCCCGGTGCCCGGCGTGGAGTTCGCCTCGCACGAGACCTGGGGCCCCGGCCGCATCTGGGGCTCGCACCCGCTGAAGGACGGGCGGATCTACGCGTACGCCGCGGCGCTCACACCCGCGGGGGAGCGCGCGCCGGACGACGAGAAGGCCGAACTGCTGCGCCGCTACGGCGACTGGCACGACCCGATCCCGGCGATCCTCGCGGCCACCCGCCCCGAGGACGTCCTGCGCCACGACGTCCACCACATTGCCGAGCCGCTGCCCGCCTACCACCGCGGACGGGTCGCCCTGGTCGGGGACGCCGCCCACGCCATGCCGCCGACGCTGGGACAGGGCGGCAACCAGGCCATCGAGGACGCCGTCGTCCTCGGCCTCCGGCTGGCTCTCGGCTCCGCTCCAGCAGGGGGGACCCACCTGTGCGACGGCCTCGCCGCGTACTCCGCGGACCGCCTCCCGCGTACGACGGCCATCGCCCGCCAGGCCGTCAGGGTCGGCCGCCTCAACATGATGACCGGACGCGCCGGCATCGCCGTACGGAACGCAGCGCTCACCACGCTGTCCAAGGCCGCGCCCCTGCTGTTCCTGCGGGGCTTCGAGGGCATCGCCGACTGGCGCCCGCCCGAGCCGCCGTATGCTGCCGGGAAGAACCCGGCAGGCAAGCGCTAGAGGAGCACACCCCGTGAAGGTCGGCTGCATCGGACTCGGCGACATCGCGCAGAAGGCCTACCTGCCGGTGCTCGGCGTCCAGCCCGGGGTCGAGCTGCATCTGCAGACCCGTACGCCCGCGACGCTCGCCCGGGTCGCCGACAGCCTCCACCTTCCGCCGGAGCAGCGGCACGAGGACCTCGACTCGCTCCTCGCCCAGGGCCTCGACGCCGCCTTCGTGCACGCGCCCACCATCGCCCACCCGGAGATCGTGACCCGGTTGCTGGAGGCGGGCGTGCCGACCTACGTCGACAAGCCGCTCGCCTACCGACTCGCCGACTCCGAGCGGCTGGTGGCGCTCGCCGAGCAGCGCAACGTCAGTCTCGCCGTCGGCTTCAACCGGCGCTACGCCCCCGCCTATGCGCAGTGCGCCGACCATCCGCGCGAGCTGATCCTGATGCAGAAGAACCGGATCGGGCTGCCGGAAGAGCCGCGCTCGATGATCCTGGACGACTTCATCCACGTCGTGGACACGCTGCGCTTCCTGGCGCCCGGCCCGGTCGACGACGTGACCGTGCGCGCCCGCGTCGAAGGCGGACTGCTGCACCACGTCGTGCTGCAGCTCGCCGGCGACGGCTTCACCGCGCTCGGCGTGATGAACCGGCTCAGCGGCTCGGCCGAGGAGATCCTGGAGGTGTCCGGGCAGGACACCAAGCGTCAGGTCATCAACCTCGCCGAGGTCGTCGACCACAAGGGCCAGCCGACCGTGCGGCGACGCGGGGACTGGGTGCCGGTGGCCCGGCAGCGCGGCATCGAGCAGGCCGTGCTCGCCTTCCTCGACGCCGTGCGCGCGGGCAAGGTGCTCAGCGCCCGGGACGCGCTGGGGACCCATGAGTTGTGCGAACGGGTGGTACGCGCGGTTCAGGAGCGGGCCGCCTGAGCCGCGCCCGCAGGGTCCGTACGCCCTCGCCCGCGCCCCAGGCGGCGATGATCAGCAGCGCCGCCAGAACCGGCCACTCGCCGAACCGGACGTACGGCGTCACACCGTCGGCCAGCGGCACCTCGTAGACCGCGCTCGTGGTCGTGCTCGTGCTGAGCCAGGAACCGATGCGCTCTCCGCTCGGGCCGTACACGGCCGAGACGCCCGTCAGCGTGGCGTGCATCATCGGCCGGCCGGTCTCGGCGGCGCGCAGCGCGGCCAGCGAGGCGTGCTGTTCGGGGGCCCAGCTCTGCTGGAACGTCGAGGTCGCCGACTGGGCGATCAGCACCTCGGCGCCACCGTCGACGAGGTTGCGGCTCATGTCGGAGAAGGCCGACTCGAAACAGACCATCGGGCCGATCCGCAGCCCGTGCCCGGCGGCCATGACGACCTGCTTGGTCCCGCGCCTGCGGTCCTCGGCCGCCGCCTCGCCCACGGAGGTGGCCCAGCCGAGCAGTGAGCGCAGCGGTATGTACTCCCCGAAGGGGACCAGCCGCATCTTGTCGTAGCGGGCGCCGGTCGGGCCGTCGGGGCCGACGAGGATCGAGCTCTTGTAGATGCCGGGCCTGTCGGAGCGCCGCGCGTCCACGTTCACCAGGATGTTCGCCCCCGTCTCGCGGGAGAGTGCCGCGAGGCGCCGGGCGAAGTCGGGGCGGTCGCGCAGGTCGTAGCCGACGCTGCTCTCGCCCCAGACGATCAGGTCGACGTCCTGGCCGACCAGCCGGCGGGTGAGCTGCTCCTCCCGGTCGAAGCGCCGGTCGGCCTTGCCCGCCCCCTGGATGACACCCGGCTGTACGGCGGCGATCCGGACCCGGTCCTCGACCTGCGGGCGCGGGGACCACACCCAGGCGGCCGACGCGGCGACGGCCGTGGCGAGGAGACCGGCCACCGCCGGGACCCTGGCCCGCCGCACCGTCACCAGCACGGCGACCGCGACATTGACGGCCACCATCAGGAAGCCGATCAGCCACACCCCGCCCACCGAGGCGAGCCGCAGCGCGGGCTCCACCTGCCACTGACTGGAACCCAGCACGCCCCACGGCCCGCCCAGCCCCTGCCAGGAGCGGACGAGTTCGATCAGCAGCCAGCCGGACGGCAGCACGACGAGAGCCGCCGCCACCCGGCCCGGGGACGGACTCGCCGCCAGGAAATGGCGCACCAGCCGGCCCCAGGGGGCCCACAGCGCGCCGAGCAGGGCGGCGATCACGAACGTGAAGACATGCAGGTTCGGCAGCAGCCAGTGGTGCATGGCCAGCATGAAGCCGAACCCGCCCCACCAGCCGTCGTACACCGCCCGTCGGCCGGTCGGCGCGGAGCGCAGAAGGGCGATCCACGGGACGAGTGCGACGTACGCGAACCACCACAACCCCGGCTCCGGGAACGCGAGAACGGGCAGCGCACCGGCCAGCGCGGCGGCGATCGAGCGCCGCCACGGCGGGGCGAGCCAGCGGCTGATCGTCTGCATGCGGCTCCTTCCTACCCAGGGTCCTTCCAGTGTGCTCGCAGGCACTGACAACGGGACAGTGGGCGTGGACAACGGGACAGTGGGCGTGGGCTCAGTCGATCACGGCCGGAGAGATCCGCTCGGGCACACGACGCCACTTCTCCTGTACGACGACCTCGCGCAGCCGCCAGCCGTCGTCCGTCCGCAGCAGCCCGAAGGCGTATCGGCCGCCGCACACGAAGTCGGGGGCGGAGGAGCCCTCGCCGGGCTCGGCGAACCGCATCGGATTGACGTAGTCGGCCTGCACCCTGGCCGTGTCGCCGGTGTCCTGCTCCAGAATCCCGAAGCGCACCCGGCGGTTGACGATGAGGTGCTGCCGCATCGAGAACACCCGCATGCTCTCCGCGAGCCACGCGGCGACCCGCCCCGCGTCTCCCTCGATGCCACCGGCCGAGCGGTAGTCCGCGCGTCCGTCGGCGGTGAACAGGCTTCGGTAGGCCTCCCAGTCGCCGTCGTCCACGGCCATCGCGTAGTCGGTGATCAGTCCGTCGACCACGAGCCGGTCCCTCAGGGTGGCGAGTTCCACACGCTGCGTCATCGGCTCAGTGTTGGGCATGAGGTGGTCCGAGCCAAGAGGGCGTGCGGCGATATTCGGTGGATGGCGGGGGCGGCGGCGGGCGAGGCTGTCCCCGTGAGTGATCAGAACAACGTCAGAGAACAGCACGGCGGGTACATCCAGCAGCAGGAACCCAGGTTCCGGGTACGCGCACACCACACCGGGACCACGGTCACCGTCTATCAGGCCTACTGCCCCAAGATCGGCCGGGCGGCGGCCCGCAACGGCCGGTTTCCGTCGTCGTGGAGCCGCGACCGTATGACGTGGATCAAGCCGTCATTTCTCTGGATGATGTACCGCTGCGGCTGGGCGACGAAGGAGAACCAGGAGACCGTCCTCGCCGTCGAGATCAGCCGCGACGGCTTCGTCTGGGCGCTGCGGAACGCGTGTCTCTCGCACTACGTGCCCGTCCTGCACGGCGACCAGGATGCGTGGAAACGGCAGTTGAGGGCGGCACCCGCGCGCGTGCAGTGGGATCCGGAGCGCGATCTGCGCCTCAATCCCTTGCCGTACCGGTCCCTGCAGCTGGGGCTCGCCGGGGAGGCCGCCGCCCGGTACGCGGACGAGTGGATCGTCGGCATCGAGGACGTGACGCCGCTCGCCACGGAGATCCACGCGCATGTGCGGGCGGGTGAACTGGAGCGTGCGGCCGAGCTGTTGCCTCAGGAGCGGCCGTATCCACTGGAGGACGACGTCCTCGCGCATCTACGGGCTTAGCGACGGCGCGGCGTCAACGGGTACCGCCCGCCTCGGGCTTCCGGCTTCAAGCAGCCTCGATGACCTCACCGCGGATGGCGGCCGCCCACTCGACGACCAGCAGCTCGTACTCCGCGCGCTCCTGAGCCGACAGGGAGCCGCCCGCGCGCAGCCACAGGGCGCGGATCTCCTCGTTCACCTCGGCAGCAGACCGCACGGAACCAGGGCCTAAGGAATGGGGGGACATGCGGACAAGCCTAGGGGCAAGGACTGACGGTGCGCTACCGGACGGCTACGCAGAAGGTATGTGATTGGTCACGGATTTCGCGGAGGGGGGTTCGTACTGACTCGCCGGTCAGTGGGCCGGCCGCTCAGTCGGTCCGGACGACCGCGCGGCCGTGTCCTCGGTGACGGTCGAGCGGCCGTACGAGTCGAGTGCCGAGCGCGGCAGCGTTCCCGGTGCTCCGGGGCGACGCGGGCGAACTGCCGGGTGAGCGCCGTGGCCGGCCGGTGGCCGTCAGTGCGCCGACTCCGCCGCGTGCGGGCTCAGGACGCCCGCCGTCACCAGGACGATGATGACGATGCCCAGTGCGATGCGGTACCAGACGAACGGCATGAAGCTCTTCGTCGAGATGAACTTCATGAACCAGGCGATGACCGCGTAACCGGAGGCGAAGGCGATCACCGTGGCGAAGATCGTCGGGCCCCAGGAGACATGGTCGCTCTCCATCGCGTCCTTGAGCTCGAAGAGGCCGGAGGCGAGCACGGCCGGGATCGCGAGGAGGAAGGAGTAGCGGGCCGCGGCCTCGCGCTTGTAGCCCATGAAGAGGCCGCCGCTGATGGTGGCGCCGGAGCGGGAGACTCCGGGGATCAGCGCCGCGGACTGGCACAGGCCGAAGATCAGGCCGTCCTTGACGTTCAGGCTCTCCAGCGACTTGCGCTGCTTGGCGGCGCGGTGCCGGCCGCCCGACTCGTCGCGGGCCGCCAGCCGGTCGGCGACGCCGATGATGATGCCCACGACGATCAGCATCGTCGCCGTGATGCGCAGGTCACGGAAGGGGCCCTCGATCTGGTCCTTGAGCGTCAGACCGAGCACCCCGATCGGGATCGAGCCGACGATCACCAGCCAGCCCATCTGGGCGTCGTGGTCCCGCCGCATCTCCTTGTCGGTCAGCGACCGCAGCCACGCCGAGATGATCCGCCCGATGTCCTTGCGGAAGTAGATCAGCACCGCTGTCTCCGTGCCGATCTGGGTGATCGCCGTGAAGGCCGCACCCGGGTCCTCCCAGCCCGAGAACGCCGCGGTCAGCCGCAGATGCGCGCTGGAGGACACGGGGAGGAACTCGGTCAGCCCCTGGACGAGTCCGAGGATGAGCGATTCAAACCAAGACATGAAGTTACGGAGTCCAAGTGCTGATGGTGGCAAGAGGTGACGGTGGACACCGCGTCGGCGGCACAGTGATCGCGCGTGTCGAGGGGCAGCGTAGCGTCCCGCGATGACAGCTCCGGCACAGGGGGCGGGGCGGGCCCTCGTGGACCCGGGCGAAACCGGTGTTGACCTGCTGTGGGGGCGCCGCTTACGTTGCAGCGAGCGGAAAGCGCTTGCTGTGTCCGTCGCCCGTCGTCGGACAGCCGTCGCCCGGCGGCCGTCGTCCCGGAGGAGTCTGATCACGTCCATGGCCACATCCGAGACCGCTCCCGGGACGTACCGGCCCCACCCCGCCCCGCTCACCGGCCGCCGCATCAGGGTCGCCGTGATCGGCACCGGCGCCATCGCACGCGACTCCCACCTGCCCGCGCTCGCGAGACTCGCCGAGGAGGGGGAGACGGAGCTCGTCGCCGCGGTCGACATCGACGCGGGGTCGGTCGAGGACTTCTGCGCGGAGGCGGGCGGAACCCTCCACGCCTACACCGACCTGGACCGGATGCTGGCGGAGCAGCGGCCCGACCTGGTCACCATCTGCACCCCGCCCACCCTGCACCGCGACCAGACCGTCGCCGCGCTGCGCGCCGGTGCCTGGGTGTGGTGCGAGAAGCCGCCGGTGCCGAGCCTCGCCGACTTCGACGCGGTCGAGGCGGAGGAGGGCGAGGAAGGCGGCCCGTACGCCTCGATCGTCTTCCAGCACCGCTTCGGCTCGGGCACCCGGCACGTACGGCGGCTGCTCGCCGAGCAGGCCATGGGCCGGCCGCTCGTCGCGCACTGCCAGACCACCTGGTACCGGGACACCGCCTACTACGCCGTGCCCTGGCGCGGTCGCTGGCACACCGAGGGCGGCGGTCCCGCGATGGGGCACGGGATCCATCAGATGGACCTGCTGCTCGATCTGCTCGGACCGTGGAGCGAGGTGCGCGCCATGGCCGGCCGCCTGGTGCACGACGTGGAGACCGAGGACGTCTCGACCGCCCTCGTCCGCTTTGCGAACGGTGCGATGGCGACCGTCGTGAACAGCGTGCTGAGCCCCGACGAGGTCAGCCGCATCCGTATCGACTGCGAGCGCGCCACCGTCGAACTCACCCACCTGTACGGCCACGCCAACGACAACTGGCGCATCACCCCGGCCCGGGACGTGCCGGACGCCGAGGCGGCGGCCTGGCAGGACTTCGGCGCGGACGCGCCCAGCTCGCATCTGGAGCAGCTGCGGGAACTGGTCGCGAGCATGCGCGCCGGGGAGCGGCCGCGCAGCAGCGGCGCGGACGGGCGTACGAGCCTGGAGCTGATCGCAGCGCTGTACAAGTCGGCGTTCACGGACGCGACGGTGAAGGCGGGGGAGATCGGCCCCGGCGACCCCTTCTACTCGGCGATGCACGGGGGTGCCCCCGGATGGGCGCCCGTCGCCGGCGAGCAGGCCGCCGTCGGTGGGCGGGCCGGCGCGGGTGAGGGGGCCGCCGCGTGACCGGGCTGCGGGTCGTCCACGCGTACGGCGACCGCGTCACGGTGACCGAGCCGGTCACCGGCGTCGAACTGCTCGCCTACGTCTACCGCCCCGGGGCCGCCTGGAAGGCCCCGAAGCCGTACGTCCACCCGCTGCGGACCCTCGCCGGCAACGTCGTCACCGACTACCGGCCCAACGACCACCGCTGGCACAAGGGTCTGTCGCTGACGGCCTCGCATCTGTCGGGGGCGAACCTGTGGGGCGGCAACAGCTACGTCCACGGGCGGGGGTATCTCGAACTGCCCGAGCGCGTCGGGTCGATGGTGCACGTCGCGTTCGACGAGGTCGCCTCGGACGGCGACCGGGTCGTCATCGCCGAACGGCTGACCTGGCATCCCCACAGCGGGGAGCTGTGGGCCGACGAGCGGCGCCGGGTCGAGGTGCACGACATCGAGCCGGAGTCGGGCTCGTGGGCCCTGACCTGGACGAGCGCCGTGACGAACCGGCGCGACGAGCCTCTGCGGTTCGGCAGCCCCACCACCGCCGGGCGCGAAGGGGCCGGTTACACGGGCCTGTTCTGGCGCGGTCCACGCGGCTTCCAGGGCGGCCGGATCATCGCCCCGGACGCCGAGGGCCCCGGTCTGATGGGCGAACAGGCGCCCTGGCTGGCCTACTCCGGCGAGCACGACGGCACCGACGGCCACGCGACCCTCGTCTTCGCGCACGCCCCCGAGAACGACCACTCGGGCGACCGGGGCACCCACCCCGCCCACTGGTTCGTCCGCAACGAGCCCTTCGCGGGTGTGGCCCCCTCCTGGGCGTTCCACGACGAACTGGAGCTGGCACCCGGCGCCACCCTCACGCGCCGCTACCGCGTTGTCGTCGCCGACGGGGCATGGGAGCGGCAGGAGATCGCCAAGTACCTGGAGACGCATCCCTGGTGAGCCGGGGCGGCGGGCGGGGTGGGCGTCCTGGGCCGGTCCCGCGGTGATCTGCCGGACAGCGCCGGCCGCCGGGAACTCATGGCACGCGCGCGACGGCGGCCTCGGTGATCCGCGCCGCCGTTCCGTGTGCGGTGGTGGCGCCGGTGATCCGCGCCGCCGTCCCGTGCGCGGTGGTGGTCCCGGTGATCCGCGCCGCCGTCACGTGCGTGACGGTGATCCCGGCCGCCCGCGCCGCCGCGACAGCCCGGAGTGCCCCGCCTAGCCTGGTGACATGCCGACGGTGCAGGTGAGCGGCGTTGAGGTCGCCTACGCGCGCGTGGGACACGGGCCGCCCCTGGTCCTTGCGCACGGGGCGGGGCTGGACGGCCGTATGTGGCAGCCGCAACTCACCGACCTGGCCGACGAGTTCACGGTCGTGGCGTGGGACGAGCCCGGGGCGGGCCGTTCCTCGGACCTGCCGGCCGGGTTCGGCCTCCCGGACTTCGCCCACTGCCTGGCCGCCGTGATCGAGGCGGTGGGGCTCGGCCCCGCCCATGTGGCCGGGCTCTCCTGGGGCGGGACGGTCGTGCTGGAGCTGTACCGCCACCATCCGGAGCTGGTCAGAACGTTGCTCCTCGTCGACACCTACGCCGGCTGGAAGGGTTCGCTCGCGCCGGAGGAGGTCGCGGCCCGGGTGGAGGGGGCGAAGCGGATGCTCGCGGAACCGCCGGAGAAGTTCGATCCGAGGCTGCCGGGGCTGTTCGCCGGCGCCCCTCCCGCCGCGTTCGCGTCGCTGCTCGACGAGATGGCGCGGGACGTCCGCCCCGAGAGCATGCGGGCGCAGCTCTCCCTGATGGCCGAGGCGGACGAGCGCGACCTGTTGCCGCACATCTCGGTGCCGACCCTGCTGCTGTGGGGCGAGCTCGACGTGCGGTCACCGTTGGCAGTGGCGCGCGCGTTCCAGGAGGCGATCCCGGGCAGTGACCTCGTCGTGCTGCCCGGCGCGGGTCATGTCAGCAACCTGGAGACGCCCGAGCGCTTCAGCAGCGCGGTCCGGGAGTTCTGCCGCGGGCACGCGTGACCCCCGGCCGAGGGCATGACGTCACGCCGCCGACGGCCCCGCGACCGTCCATCCGGGCGCCTGCGGGTGGGCCGTGAGGTCCTCGTGGTGCACCGTGCCGCCGCAGGCCCGGCAGGTGACGACCGGGACGAGTTCGTTGCCGCAGATGTGCTCGATCACCATGGGCCGGTCGTCGTCCTGGCGCAGATGGCGGTCGCCCCACGCCATGAGGGTCATCAGGACCGGCTCCAGTTCCAGCCCCGCCTGCGTGGGCCGGTACTCGAACCGCTGCGGGCGCTCGCTGTAGGCGCGCTTGGTGAGGATGCCGGCGTCGACGAGGCGGCGCAGCCGGGTGGCCAGGATGTCGCGCGGGGCGCCGATGTTGCGCACCAGCTGGTCGAAGCGGCCGTTGCCGAGACACACCTCGCGCAGGACGAGCAGGGAGTACTTCTCGCCGACGAGCGCCAGGGCGTCGGCGATGGAACAGGGGCGCGGATCTTTGGGGGCGGCCATGGCGCTCAGTCTAGGTGAGGGTTGGGGTTTCCAACCCAGTGGGTTTGTTTTTCCAACCCTCGGGGTTATGGTGAGTTCGGATTTCCTACTCACTGGTAATCGCCCCGGCGGCCAAGGAGGCCTCGCACCATGCGTGACGCAGTCATCGTCGAAGCCGTACGCACCCCGATGGGCAAGGGCAAGCCGAACGGCTCCCTGGCGCACGTCCACCCCGTCGAACTCCTCGCCCACACCCTGCGCACCCTCGTCGAGCGCTCCGGCGTCGACCCGGCCCTGATCGACGACGTCATCGGCGGCACCGTCGACCAGGTCGGCGAGCAGGCCATGAACACCACCCGCTACGCCGCCCTGTCGGCGGGCTTCCCGGAGTCGGTGCCGGCGACCACCGTGGACCGCCAGTGCGGCTCCTCCCAGCAGGCCGTGCACTTCGCGGCCCAGGGCGTCATCTCGGGCGCGTACGACCTGGTCGTCGCCTGTGGCGTCGAGTCGATGAGCCGGGTGCCGATGTGGTCGAACGTGCCGCCCGGCAAGGACCCCTTCGGCCCCGGCATCGCCGAGCGCTACCCGGAGGGCCTCGTGCCGCAGGGCATCAGCGCCGAGCTGATCGCCGCCAAGTGGTCGATCACACGCGAGCAGATGGACGCGTTCGCGGTGTCCTCGCACCGCAAGGCCGCCGAGGCCTGGGAGAAGGGACTGTTCGACGCCGAGGTCGCACCCCTGGACGTCGTCGCGCGCGACGAGTGCGTACGACCGTCCAGCACCCCCGAGATCCTCGCCGGCCTCAAGCCCGCCTACTACGACCCGGCCTTCGCCGAGCGCTTCCCGCAGATCGAGTGGAACGTCACCGCGGGCAACGCCAGCCCGGTCAACGACGGCGCCTCCGCCGTGCTCATCACCTCCAGCGAGACCGCGGCCCGCCTCGGTCTGCGCCCCCTCGCCCGGCTGCACAGCTTCGCCGTCACCGGCTCCGACCCCCTGCTGATGCTCACCGGAGTCGTCCCGGCGACCGAGAAGGTGCTGCGCAGGGCGGGACTGCGTCTCGACGACATCGACCTGTTCGAGGTGAACGAGGCATTCTCCAGCGTCGTCCTGGCCTGGCGGCAGGAGACCGGCGCCGACCTCGCCAAGGTCAACGTGCACGGCGGCGCCATCGCGATCGGCCACCCCCTGGGCGCGAGCGGCACCCGTCTGACGACGACCCTGGTGCACGCGATGCGCGAGCGCCGCGCCCGCTACGCCCTGCAGACGATGTGCGAGGCGGGCGGCCTTGCCAACGCGATGATCCTGGAGACGGTGTAGCCGGGCCCCCGCGGGGCGGCGTACCGGTTCAGCGGCCGCGCAGGTGGTGGCGCTTGCGCCAGGCCACCACCACGCCCGCCAGCGCCGGTACGGCGATGCAGGCCAGCGCGATCAGGAAGGCGGGCGACGTCGGCGTGGAGGCACGGGCGCCGGCGACGACGTACGCGGCTGTGTTCGGGATCGACCCGAGTGCCGTCGCGAGCAGGAAGGGGACGTAGCCCATGCGGGAGACCGCGGCGGCGTAGTTCGCGGCCCAGAACGGCACCCCCGGAAACAGCCGCACCGCGAGCATCGAGCGGAAACCGTGCCGGCTGAACTGGCCGTCCGCCGCCGTCAGCACCCGGCCGCGCAGCAGCGGGCGCAACGCGTCCTGGCCCAGCAGCCGGCCCAGCCCGAAGGCGATCCCGGCCCCCAGCACCGTGCCCGCCAGGGCCGCGCCGATGCCCCACTGGGAGCCGAAGAGCGCGCCCGCCGCGAGGTTCAGCAGCGGCCGTGGCACGAACGCCACCGTGACCAGTCCGTACGCCACCGCGAACAACACCACCGCGGCCGCGCCCTCGACCTGGGGCGGCCAGCCGTTCGCCAGGAGCTTCTGGGGCTCGAAGAGCAGCACGGACGACGCCGCCGCCGCGAGCAGGACCACGAGCAGGGACAGCCGGGACCACGGCGAGAGCAGCGCTCTCGTGCAGCGCGCGGCGAAGCCCGTGGGCACGGGAACGGGCACGGGCGTGGGTACGGCGAGCTCCGTGGCGGCGGCCCGGGGAGAGGCCATGGCGGTGCCCCCAGAGCGGGTGGTGGCATCGTCGAGCATCCGGCGACAGTAACCGACAAATATGTGTGATCGCCGTATGGTTCGTCTCATGAGCGTCACAGGTGCGGGAACGTTCGAAGTTCCGCGCAGTGTTCTGGCCGACACGGTCCTGGAGCGGCTCACCGCCACCTACGCCGCCGCGGCGGACCCGCGGCGGGCCGCTGCCGCCCAGGCGTACGTGAAGGACGTGGCCCCCTTCCTCGGCATCCCCACCCCGGCGCGCCGCGCCCTGTCCCGCACCGTCCTGGCGGGCACCCCGCACCCCGACGAGGCCGACTGCACCGCCATCGCGCTGCGCTGCTGGCGACTGCCCGAGCGCGAGTACCACTACTTCGCCGTCGACTATCTGCGCCGCCACGTCGGGCGCTGCTCCTCCGGCTTCCTGCCGGTGGCCCGGCAGCTGATCACGACCGTCTCCTGGTGGGACACCGTCGACGCGCTCGCCGCACATGTCGTCGGCGCCCTCGTCGCGGCCGACCCGAAGCTCACGGCGGACATGGACGCCTGGATCGTGGACGAGAACCTGTGGGTCGCCCGCACGGCCCTGCTCCACCAGCTGCGCTACAAGGAACGCACCGACACCGAACGCCTCTTCACCTACTGCCTGCGCCAGTCCGGGCACACCGACTTCTTCATCCGCAAGGCCATCGGCTGGTGCCTGCGCGAGTACGCCAAGACCGACCCCGAGGCCGTAAGGGCCTTCCTGGCGCGGGAGCGGGGGAGGTTCGCGCCGCTGTCGGTGCGGGAGGCCTTGAAGAACATCGGCGCTTAGGCCCGCCCCGTACTAAGGCTCGCCCCGTAGTCCCCCGCCCGGAACCTTCCCGCCCGACTCCTCCCGCCGAACTCCGCCCCCGCGAAAACCATTCGACGCCGGGCGGGCCGTCGGCGATGATCGATCCCATGTTCCGGCACGCCTTCGTCCTCGCAGCATCCGCAGTCGCGGATGCTCCGAAGGCTGCCGTTCCGGTCTTCCTGACAGCCGTCGACGGCGCCCGAAGCTGACCCTCTCCGGATCGACCGGCGGACCCCGCAGGGGGAGGGTCGGCACCTCCTTGGGGTCCCCATCGCCTACGCAGAGACTTCGAGGTACAGCCATGCCCAAGACGGCATACGTGCGCACCAAACCGCATCTGAACATCGGCACGATGGGTCATGTCGACCACGGCAAGACCACATTGACGGCCGCCATCACCAAGGTCCTCGCCGCACGCGGATCTTCCGCCTTCGTCCCCTTCGACCGCATCGACCGGGCGCCCGAGGAGGCCGCGCGCGGCATCACCATCAACATCGCGCACGTCGAGTACGAGACCGACACCCGGCACTACGCCCACGTCGACATGCCGGGCCACGCCGACTACGTCAAGAACATGGTCACCGGCGCCGCGCAGCTCGACGGGGCGATCCTCGTCGTCTCCGCGCTCGACGGGATCATGCCGCAGACCGCCGAACACGTGCTGCTCGCCCGGCAGGTGGGCGTGGACCACATCGTCGTCGCCCTCAACAAGGCCGACGCGGGCGACGAGGAGCTCATCGACCTCGTTGAGCTGGAGGTCCGCGACCTGCTCACCGAGCACGGCTACGGGGGCGACGCCGCGCCCGTCGTACGGGTCTCGGGGCTGAAGGCGCTGGAGGGGGACCCGAGGTGGACGGCGTCGGTCGAGGCGCTGCTCGACGCGGTGGACACCTACGTTCCGATGCCGGAGCGGTATGTGGACGCACCGTTCCTGCTGCCCGTGGAGAACGTGCTCACCATCACCGGCCGGGGCACCGTGGTGACCGGCGCCGTCGAGCGGGGCACTGTGCGGGTCGGTGACCGGGTCGACGTGCTCGGGGCCGGGCTGGAGAGCGTGGTTACCGGGCTGGAGACCTTCGGCAAGCCGATGGACGAGGCGCAGGCCGGGGACAACGTGGCGCTGCTGCTGCGAGGAGTTCCGCGGGACGCCGTCCGGCGGGGGCATGTCGTGGCCGCGCCGGACAGTGTGGTGCCGCGCCGGCGCTTCACCGCGCAGGTGTATGTGCTGTCCGCGCGTGAGGGCGGTCGTACGACGGCGGTCGCCAGCGGGTACCGGCCGCAGTTCTACATCCGCACGGCGGATGTGGTCGGGGACATCGACCTGGGCGGGGCGGCGGTCGCTCGGCCCGGGGAGACGGTGACCATGACCGTCGAGCTGGGGCGGGAGGTTCCGTTGGAGCCCGGGCTCGGATTCGCCATCCGCGAGGGCGGGCGGACCGTGGGAGCGGGAACCGTCACGGCCGTGGAATGAGGAGGGAACGGTTCGTGGGGGACTGCGGGTCCGTCGTGGCTGGGCGCGCAGTTCCCCGCCCCTCCGGGGCGCGTCCCCTCCGGGCGTCGGACCGGTCGCCCGGCGGCACAATGGGACGGTGAGCGAACCTGTACCCGTCACCCGGTCCGTCGACTACGGCATCGCCAAACTGATGCCGGACGTCGATCGGAACCGGGCGTGGCTGCTGACCGTCGACGGGGCCCCGCAGTCGTACGTCGACCTGGACGAGCCGTCGTACCTGGAGTTCGAGTACGCGCGCCGGCTCGGCCATGTGCTCGACACCGTCGCCGAGCCGGGGCGGGCCCTGGACGCGCTGCACCTCGGCGGCGGGGCGCTCACCCTGCCCCGGTATCTGGCGGCCACCCGGCCCGGCTCACGGCAGGACGTCGTCGAGGCCGACCGCGGGCTGCTGGAGCTGGTCGAGGAACATCTGCCGGTCCCGGACGGGGACGGCATCCGGCTGCACGCCGGCGACGCCCGCGCCTGGCTGGAGGCGGCCCCGGACGACTCGGCCGACGTGCTCGTCGCCGATGTCTTCGGCGGGTCCCGGGTGCCGGCGCATCTGACGTCGATCGGGTACGTCCGTCAGGTGGAGCGGGTGCTGCGGGGGAGCGGTGTCTGCCTGGCCAACCTCGCCGATGCCGCGCCCTTCGCCTTCCTGCGCTCCCAACTCGCCACGTACGCCTCGCTGTTCGAAGAGCTCGTGCTGATCGCCGAGCCGGGCGTGCTGCGCGGGCGGCGGTTCGGCAACGCGGTGCTCGTCGCCGCCCATCACCCCCTCGACACGGCCGCCCTGGCCCGGCTCACCGCCTCCGACGCCTTCCCGGCCCGGGTCGAACACGGGCCGGGGCTGCGCGACTTCATCGGCGGGGCGCGGCCGGTGCGGGACGAGGACGCCGTACCGTCACCCGAGCCCCCCGACGGCGCTTTCAGCATCGGCTGAACCGACCTCGCCCCTCGCGGCCACCTGCTTGGTACGGCGGCGTAGATTCCGGACATCGGGTACGCACAGGACCGCGGCCGTGACGACCACCACCAGCGCGGCACAGCCCCACAGCGCCGACGTGCGCCCGAACGCGGCCTCCGCCGGGCCGGCCAGGGCCGTGGCCAGCGGGACCAGGGCGACCGAGCCGAACCAGTCGTAGGCGGAGACCCGGGACAGCTTGTCCTCGGGTATCTCCTGGTGGAGTGCGGTCATCCAGGAGACGCCGAAGACCTCCAGCGTCACGCCGGTCAGGAACATCACCGCGCACAGGACCGTGGCCGGCACCGGCACGGCGAGCGCGGCGGAGGGGAGGGCGAGCGGGAAGACGCACAGGGTGCCGGCGAGCAGCAGCCGGCGTGGCTTCCAGCGGGTCATCAGCAGGGCGCCGACGACCGTGCCCGCGCCGAAGAAACCCAGGGCCAGGCCCCAGGGTCCGGCGCCGCCCAGGTGGTCCCGGGCGACGAGGGGGCCGTAGACCGCGTCGGCGGCGCTGACGACGGCGTTCGCGAGGGAGAACTGGACGACGATGCCCCACAGCCAGGGCCGCCCGGCGAACTCCCGCCAGCCGTCCCGGAGATCGGCGAGCATGCCGCCACCGGGAGCGCGGGGCGGGGTGCCGCTGACGTCGAGGAAGGCCCGCAGCGCGCCGGCCACGGCGAAGGCGGCCGCGTCCGCCGCGAGCACCCAGCCGGGTCCGATCGCGGCGACCATCGCACCGCCGAGCGCTGCGCCGCCCACCGCCGCGCCCTGCATCGCCATCCGGAACACGGCGAACGCCCGGCTCGCCTCTTCCCCCCGGACCGACGACAGCAGCATGCCCTCGGCCGCCGGGCTGAAGAACGCCTGGCCGGTGCCGCCGAGGGCGGTCAGCAGCATCATCTGCCACAGCTGTGCCTCCCCGGCCAGGACGAGCACGGCGAAGGCGGCCTGGGAGAGACAGTTGAGCGCGTTGGCCGCGACCATCACCCGGTGCCGGGGGAGCCGGTCCGCGACGGCGCCGCCGACCAGCAGGAAGAGCACCAGGGGCAGCGTGCGGGAGGCGGCCACCAGACCCACGTCACCGCCGTCGCCGCCCGCCTCCAGCACCGCGAACGCCGCGGCGATCAGCGCGCCGTGACTGCCGAGGTTGGTGACGAACGCCGCTGCGGTCAGCAGGCTGTAGTTGCGGCCCGCCCAGGAGGGCATGCGGGAAGAGCGGCGGAGATCGGCGGCGGAAGTCACCGGCCGACTATCGCCGCCCGCACCTCGATTTGCCAAACGAATTGCAGGTCACCGGCCCGATGGGGCCTGTCCGCCGGCCATGGAGCAGGTTCGCCGTGCCGCGGTTCGGCCCGTCGGCCCGTCATGGGCGGCGTACACGGTGGCGTTGATCGGCAGGTCCCGGCGCCCGGCGACGGCGACCGTGGCGGCGACGCTCGTCACATCGGCCTGTTCCGCGACCCTACTCGTGGGTAACATGGCGGCCATGAGCGCAGACCAGATGTCCATCGGCGAAATGCTCGCCGCCACCGTGCCCAT
This sequence comes from Streptomyces curacoi, assembly GCF_001513975.1. Classification (GTDB taxonomy): domain Bacteria; phylum Actinomycetota; class Actinomycetes; order Streptomycetales; family Streptomycetaceae; genus Streptomyces; species Streptomyces curacoi. The sequence goes on along the minus strand of NZ_KQ947993.1, from coordinate 246,029 downwards.
GGCCCGGACCCTGAACCTCGAGTTCCTGGAGACCACGCCGGAGAAGGCCGTGGTGGCTCTGCCGGATCAGAGCGAGTACCACAACCATGTGGGCGGGCCGCACGCCGGTGCGATGTTCACGCTCGGGGAGTCCGCCAGCGGCGCGATCGTGCTGGCCGCGTTCGGTGACCAGCTCTCGCGGGCCGTGCCGCTCGCCGTGCGCGCCGACATCGCCTACAAGAAGCTCGCCATGGGCCCGGTCACCGCCACGGCGACCCTCGGCCGCCCGGCCGCCGAGGTCGTCGCGCAGCTGGACGCGGGGGAGCGGCCCGAGTTCCCGGTGGCGATCGAGATCCGGCGCGCCGACGGGGCCGTGACCGGGGAGATGACCGTCGTCTGGACGCTGCGGCCGAACGGCTGAGCCCGGCACGGAAGCGAACAGGGGCCCCGTGCGGGCCCCTGTTCGCTTGTCCGGGCTGTGGGCCCCGGGGCCCCGGCGGCCCTGGCCGCGGGTGTCCGGGCCGCCGGTTCCCCGGCCGCGAGCGCTCACGCCGCGAACCGGCCCCGCTCCGCGCCGGTGCCCTCAAGGCCGGCCGCGAACTCCTTCAGCCAGGCCGTGAACTCCGGCCCCAGATCCGGCCGGTCGCAGGCCAGCTGTACGACCGTGCGCAGATAGTCCGCCTTGTCGCCGGTGTCGTACCGCAGCCCGTCGAACACCACTCCGTGGACCGTTCCGCCCGCCGCCAGTTCCTGCAGCGCGTCGGTCAGCTGGATCTCGCCGCCGCGGCCGGGCGGGACGTGCTCCAGGATGCCGAAGACGGCCGGGTCGAGGACATAGCGGCCGATGACCGCGTAGCGGCTCGGCGCGTCCGCGCGTGACGGCTTCTCCACCAGACCCGTGACGCGGACCACGCCGTCCTCACCGGACGGTTCGACGGCCGCGCAGCCATAGAGGTGGATCTGCTCAGGGGGCACCTCCATGAGGGCGACCACACTGCCCTGGTAGCGGTCACGGACCTCCAGCATCCGGCTCAGCAGCGTTTCGCGCGGGTCGATGAGGTCGTCGCCCAGGAGCACGGCGAACGGCTGGTCGCCGACGTGATGGCGGGCGCACAGCACCGCGTGGCCGAGGCCGAGCGGGTCGCCCTGGCGGATGTGGTGGATGTCGGCGAGCCGGGCCGGGTCGCGTACCGCGTCCAGCCGTACGGTGTCGCCCTTGGCGGTGAGCGCCTGCTCCAGCTCGAAGGCGTGGTCGAAGTGGTCCTCGATCGCCCGCTTGTGCCGGCCGGTGATCATCAGGACGTCGTCGAGCCCGGCCGCCGCGGCCTCCTCGACGACGTACTGGATGGCCGGCTTGTCGACGACCGGCAGCATCTCCTTCGATGTCGCCTTCGTCGCGGGCAGGAACCGGGTGCCGAGTCCCGCGGCCGGGACGACCGCCTTGCGGACCGCACGGGGCGCAGCGGGGGTGGGTGTCGCGTGGGGGACGATCATGCGGCTCATGCTGGTGTACGGGGATGAGAGCACGCCGAGAGAAACCTCGGAGCTCGCTGTGCGTCATGCGGAATTGGAGATTCCGTGGACCGATCGTCTTTGCCTGCACACAACTTGACGCCTCGCCGGGCACAATTTCGAAGGCGGGTACGGATACCGCCGGTAACCTATTTGAATTTCTCGCTTTTTGAACGTCGGTCACTCGAACTTCTTGTTTCCTGTGCGTCGCTTGTGCGAAAGTGAGCGGCCCGATGGCCGGTTCACAGCCGACGCGGCCCAGGTATGCACCAATCAGGCACCTGCTTTCCGACGGGCGCGCATTCCCCATGCCGTCCTTCGGCCGGGAAGGAAATGGTTCAGTGCAATCCCCTTACCCCCCACGACCGCCGTACCCGCCACGCCCCGGGGCGAGCCCCGGACCATCCGACCGTGATCTCCTCGCGACCCTCGGCAAAGCCGGGGCGGACGCCCACGCCGTCGCGCTGCTGCTGGCGCGGCACTGGCGTGCCACCCACGACTACGCGTCCATCTGCCTTGTGTCCACGGCGAGTTCGGCCTCCATGGTGGCCGCCGCGGCGTTCCATCGAGTGCTCGGCCGACCCGCCGACGGCGCACTGCGCCCCCAACTCCTCACCGCCGTACGGGAACTGGTCAAGGACTGGGCGGCGGACGACGCCATTTCCGCCCTGTTGCCGGAACTCGGCAAACCGACCGGCGCGCGCGGGCTGCGCGCCGCCCGGTCCGTGACGCCCGAAAGGCGGCACATCGCCGAGCGCGCATTCCGGGCGCTGCCCGGGGCCTCGCAATGCCTCCTCTGGCACACGGAGGTCGAAGCGGAGCCGATAACCATAACCGCCGGTCTGCTGGGCGTGGACACCGGCACCGCGTCGGCGGCGCTGGAGAGGGTCCGTGAGCAATTCCGGGCGGGTTGCGTCCGTGCCCACCGGGAACTCGCGCCCACCCGGGAATGCCGCTACTACAACCGCCTCCTCGATGTCCCCATTCGCCGGGGCGGGGCCTTGTTGCCCGATGTGCAACAACATCTGATGGAGTGCCGTTACTGCCGCCATGCCGCCGAGCAGCTCAGCCATTTCGAGGGCGGTCTGGAAGTGCTGCTCGCCGAGACCGTGCTCGGCTGGGGCGCCCGGCGCTATCTCGACTCCCGGTCCGGGCGCGGCGGCTCCGGCTCGGCGCCGGCCGCCCGCCCGCGGCACGGCGGCCGGCACCGCCCGGCGCCTCTCCCCTCGCCGCGCGGGCGCGCGAAGGCCGTCGCCGTGGGTGTCGGTCTGACCTCCCTCGCCCTGCTCGTGACCGTGCTCACCGCCAGGGGCTGGTCCGAGGAGGACGGCGGCCCCGACCCGCGGGCCACGTGGGGCGCGCCCAGCGGCAGGACCGTCCACCCGGGCGCCGTGTCCCCGCCCTCGTCCGGGGGATCGCCGTCGGCCGCCTCGGCCGAGGAGCCCGTCGGGATCGCCCAGGGCAGGCTCCGCAACCTCGACCGCGGCCTGTGCCTGGACCTGCGCGACGGCGAGGTCCGCACCGGCGCTGAAGCCGAGCTGGCGCAGTGCGCGTCCGCCGCGTCCCAGCAGTGGTCGTATCAGGAGAACGGCCTGCTGCGCAGCGCCGCCGACCCCACCCTCTGCCTCGATGCCGACCCCGGCGAGGGCACGGTCGTCCTGGCCAACTGCCTCGCGCACGCCGGTGAGGTGCGCTACGACCTCACCGTCCACGGGGAGCTTCTGCCGCGCGGCACCGAGGGGCGGGCCGTCGCGTGCGGGACGGGCGCGAGCGTGGTCGTCGCCGAACGGGACGGGTCCGAGGCGCAGCGCTGGCTGCTCGACGGCGGGCTCACCGACGCGGCCGGGACGCAACCCGAGACGAAACGCGAGACGAACCGCGAGAGGAAAGAGGGGGAGAAGCGGGATGGACAGGGAGCGCAGGAGGACGCCGCGACAGCGGCACCCGAGCCCCAGCCCGGGCGCGACGCCCCGGACGCCGCCGTCCCCGAGCCGCCCGCCGCCGAGCCCCCGCGGCACGAGCCGGACCGGTCGGACGAGCAACCGGAGCCGGAGTACGAGACGCGGTACGTCCAGGCCGACTCCGACGACGCGGCAGAACCCGCCACGCCCGTCGACGTCGTCGCGCCCCTGCCGGCCGAGGTACCGGCCCCCGTTCCCGCCGCCGTCGGCACCGCCGTGACGGCGGCGACTCCGCCCTCCGCCAGTCAGGGGCCACCCCGCTAGTCCCCGCTGGTCAGGGGCCACCCCGTGGGTCAGGGGCCACCCGCCGGGTGGCCCCTCCTTCGTTTCCCGGTGTCATTCGGACGTTTCTCATTCACCTTGTTCACATCGTTGACACGAGTCACCCCCGCCCCTAGTTTCCCCGCCGCGCCAGTGCTGTCCCATGCGCACGACTGTGGAGGTGGACCGGTGATACGTCGTATGTCCGTCGCGCTGACGGCCCTCGCGGCCGCGCTCGTCGCTCCCTTACCCGCACAGGCCGCCGACCCGCCTGTCGTCCGCACGGACACGGGCTGGGTACGGGGTGAAACCACCGCCGAGGGACGCCAGTTCCTCGGCATCCCGTACGCCGAACCACCCGTCGGAAAGCTCCGCTGGAAGGCGCCGCGGCCGGTCCGGCCCTGGCAAGGAGTGCGCTCGGCGCAGGACTTCGGCGACAAGTGTGTGCAGGCGGCGAGCTGGGACCCCGGCTACGAGCGGCCCAGCCACACCGAGGACTGTCTCGACCTCAACGTGTACGTCCCCGAAGGCGCCGCCCGCCGGGCGGTCCTGGTCTGGTTCCACGGCGGCGGGCTCACCGCGGGGGCCGGGCAGGACGTCGTCCCCGACACCTTCGCCCGGCAGACCGGCACGGTGGTCGTGACCGTCAACTACCGCCTGGGGGCGATGGGCTTCCTCGCCACGGCCGCCCTCGACGACGAGGCGCGCGACGGGGTCTCCGGCAACTTCGGCATGCTCGACCAGCAGGCCGCGCTGCGCTGGGTGCGCGCCAACATCGGCCGCTTCGGCGGCGATCCGGGCCGGGTGACCATCGCGGGCGAGTCCGCGGGCGGCCGCTCGGTCTGTACACAGCTGGCCTCGCCGCAGGCGAAGGGGCTGTTCCGGGCGGGGATCATCCAGAGCGGGGCCTACGGCGACTGCGCTGCCCGGACGCACTCGACGGCCGTGGCGCAGGGCGCCGCTTTCGCGCGGCAGCTGGGCTGCGCCGACCTGGCCTGTCTGCGCGCCAAGCCGGCCGCGGAGATCCTGGCGGCGCAGGGCGGCTTCGACTGGGCGCCGGTGACCGGCGGCGACTTCCTGCCGAGGCAGCCTCGGGAGGCGTTCGCACGGGGGGCCGCCGTGGGTGTGCCGGTCATGAACGGGGCCAACCAGGACGAGGGCCGGCTGTTCGCCTTCGCCCGCTTCGACCTGAACGGCACCCCGCTCACCGCCGAGCAGTACCCCACGGTCATGCGGGCGGAATACGGCGACGAGGCGCTCGCCCGCTACCCCCTGTCGTCCTACCCCTCGCCGACGATCGCTTACGCCACCGCCCAGGGCGACCAGCTGTTCGCCTGCCCGGCGCTCCGCCTCGACGGCACGCTCGCCGGACGCGGCCGGGTCTACGCGTACGAGTTCGCCGACCGCACCTCCCCGCCCTTCGCCTCCCTGCGCGACCTCGGCACGGGCTTCGACTTCGGCGCGACCCACGTCAACGAGGTGCAGTACCTCTTCAAGCACTTCGGTCTGGTGTCACCGCTGAACGCCGAGCAGCGGACGCTGGCGCGCCAGATGATCCAGTACTGGGGCTCCTTCGTCCGGGACGGGGTGCCGCGTGCCACGGGACAGCCTGCGATGCCGGCCCGCCCCGGAACGGCGCTGACGCTGCGCACCGCGTCCGCCGGCGGGAACGTGCCGAGCGCCACTGTGCACCGTGAGCACCAGTGCAACCTGTGGGACGCCGAGACCGTCACACAGAACAGGTAGGCTGCCCCGGCGCACGCTCACAGCCGAGCGTGCGCCGGGAACGCACGGTGCAGGACATGGGAGGAAGCGGCGTTGCACGTCCAGGAATGGCTCGAAACGGTGCCCCCGCTCGCCATCTATCTGCTGGTCGGCGTGGTCATCGGCCTGGAGAGCCTGGGCATCCCGCTGCCCGGCGAGATCATCCTGGTCTCCTCGGCGCTGCTCGCCTCGCAGCACGGTGAGATCGACCCCTTCGTACTCGGTGCCTGCGCGACCGCCGGCGCGATCATCGGCGACTCCATCGGCTACGCCATCGGCCGCAAGGGCGGCCGTCCGCTCCTGGCCTGGCTGGGCGCGAAATTCCCCAAGCACTTCAGCGAGGGCCACATCGCCACGGCCGAGCGGTCCTTCCAGAAGTGGGGCATGTGGGCCGTCTTCTTCGGCCGCTTCGTCGCCCTCCTCCGCATCTTCGCGGGCCCCCTCGCCGGCGTGCTGCGCATGCCGTACTGGAAGTTCCTGACCGCCAACGTCCTCGGCGGCATCCTCTGGGCGGGCGGCACGACCGCGGTGATCTACTACGTGGGCGTGGTCGCCGAGTCCTGGCTGAAGCGCTTCTCGTGGCTGGGCCTGGTGGCTGCGGTCCTGATCGGCCTCACGTCGATGCTGATCATCAAGCGCAAGGCGAAGAACGCCCAGACGGCACACCGGGAGCCGGAACCGGTCGGCGCCGGGGACTGAAACGCCTTGAGGGGGGCGGGGCTGTATCGACATGCGGCTCCGCCGCGTGGGCGCGACCAGCCACCACCGGTCCGCAGAACCGCGTACGACCTCTAGTCCCCGTGCTCTTCCCGGTGCGCCTTCGCCAACTCGGCATACATGGTCCCGTTGAGCGTCACGCCCTGACGCTCTTCCTCGGTCAGCTCCCGCCGCACCTTCGCAGGCACCCCCGCCACAAGCGACCCCGGCGGCACCTGCATCCCCTGCGGCACCAACGCCTGCGCCGCCACCAAGGACCCCGCCCCGATCACCGCCCCGTTCAACACGGTCGCCCCCATCCCGATCAGACAGTCGTCCTCGACGGTCGCCCCGTGCACGACGGCGTTGTGCCCGACCGACACCCGCGCGCCGATGCTGACCGGAAAACCGGGATCGGCATGCAGCGTGCAGTTGTCCTGGATATTGGACTGGGCCCCGACGGAGATCCGCTCCACATCACCGCGCACCACCGCCCCGTACCAGACGCTCGCCCCCGCATCCAGCGTCACGTCCCCGATCACCGTGGACATGGGCGCCACGAACGCCTCCCCGTCGATCTTCGGCTCCCTGCCACCGATGCCCTTGACCAGCGCCTTGTGCGTCATCACCGTCTCCCGTCGTCCGCGGTACATCGGCACGTTACGCCACCCGGTAGGGCGAAGATCACAGGCCCCACACCCCATGAGGGCGCCGCACGGTAAGTACGGTAAGCGGGTGCCCAAGCGCAAGAACACGTTCTCGTCCTGGCGGCGCAGCCTCGCGCAACGCGCCGTCCACGCCGGCTGGGCCTGGCTGCAGCGCACGGGTTCGGTGACGGCCGACCACCCCGGCCGCTTCCGCTTCGGCTCGATCGGCGAAGCCACCCGCCTCGCCTTCCCGCTCGGCACCGTCTTCGGCGAACCCTGGATCCACCTCGGCTCCCACTGCATCGTCGGCGAGCAGGTGACGCTGACGGCCGGTCTGATGCCCGACCTGGACCTCGGCCCGGAGCCGATCCTGCGCATCGGGGACGGCGTCGTGCTGGGCCGCGGCAGCCATGTCATCGCCGACACGACCGTCACCATCGGCAGCGACTGCTACTTCGGGCCGTATGTCTACGTCACGTCCACGAACCACTCCTACGACGATCCGCACGAGCCCATAGGCAAGCAGTGGCCGCGGATGGAGCCGGTCGAGATCGGCCCGGGGTGCTGGATCGGCACCGGGGCGGTGATCCTGCCGGGCGCGCGGATCGGGCGGAACGTGGTGGTCGCGGCCGGTGCGGTGGTCCGGGGCGTGGTGCCCGACCATGCCGTGGTGGCGGGGGCGCCCGCCCGTGTCGTACGGCGCTGGACGCCCGACGACGGCTGGCAGCCGCCGCTGCGCACCCCGGCGCCGGTGCCGATCCCCGACGGGATCACGCCCGAGCAGCTGCAGGCGCTGGCCGACCTGGACGAGGAGACGGCGGCGAAGCTGGCGGAGCTGGACGAGAAGGCGGTCGCTCGGCTCGCCGAGCTCGACGCTGAGTCCTGAGTCAGCCGGCCGCCAGCAGCACCGTGCCCACCAGCGCCAGCCCCGCACCCGCCGCCTGCACGGTCCGCAACCGCTCCCTGAGGAAGCCGCGCGCGGCCAGGGCGGTCACCACCGGGTAGAGCGAGGCCAGGACGGCGGCCACGGTGACCGGGCCGCGCTGGGCGGCGACCACATAGGTACCGTTCGCCGCGACATCGGCGAGGCCGACGAAGGCGAGCGCCGGCAGGGAGCGCCAGGGGAAACCGTCGTCCGGGAGGGCGGCGCGGCCCCGCCGCACGGAGGCGTACAGCGCGAGGCCGCCCGTCGGCACCTCGACCAGGCGCTGTACGAAGAGCGCGAGGAACAGACCGTTGACGGTGGAGGACGCCTCCGCGATCAGGGCGAACACCGTGCCGAAGCCGAAGGCCGCGACCAGCGTGAGCAGGATGGTCTGCCGCTGCACGGGGGCGCCCCGCAACTGCGGTCCGCCCGCGAGTACGACACCGAGCACGGCGACCGCGATCCCCACGACCTGCACCAGGCCGGGCCGCTCGCCGAGAAGGAGGCCCACCCCGACCGGCACGGCCACGCCCACGGTGCCGAGCGGGGAGACCACGCCCATCGGGCCCAGCGCGAGCGCCTTGTAGAAGCAGATCAGGGCGACCGGGCCCACCAGCCCGGCGGCCACCGCGAACCACAACTGGGGACCTGCCTCGCTCCAGCCGCCGGTGGCCACCACGATCACGCCGAGCACGGCCACGGCGATCGTCTGCGAGACGACGACCACCGTGAGAGCCGGGGTGCGCCGGGTCAGCAGTCCGCCGCCGAAGTCGGCCAGCCCCCACAGCAGGCTGGTGGCCAGGGCGAAGAGTGCTGTCACGGGTCGCCTCGCAGTACAGTTCGGTGCACGATCAGGTGCACCTCACCGTAGTGCAGTGAGTTGAACTCTGTCATCCAGAATATTGGCCTCACCTTGTGGATGGAATGTGTCGGACCTCGAACTGCTGACCCAGTCCCTGGCGCGCAACGTCAAGCGCTGGCGCACCGAGCGCGGCTTCACCCTGGACACGCTGGCCGCGCGTGCCGGGGTCAGCCGCGGCATGCTCATCCAGATCGAACAGGCCCGCACGAACCCGAGCCTCGGCACCGTCGTCAAGATCGGCGACGCGCTCGGGGTCAGCATCACCACCCTCCTCGACTACGAGCAGGGCCCGAAGGTCCGCGTCGTCCCGCCCGAGCAGGTGGTCCGGCTGTGGCACACCGAGGCCGGCAGCTACAGCCGGCTCCTCGCGGGCACGGAGGCGCCCGGCCCGCTGGAGATGTGGGACTGGAAGCTGATGCCGGGCGACAGCAGCGGATCCGACCCGCACCCCGTCGGCACGGTCGAGATCGCCCATGTCACGGCGGGCGAACTGACCCTCACCGTCGAGGGCGTGGAGTACCGCGTCCCGGCCGGTTCCAGCGTCACCTTCGACGCCAACGCCCCGCACACCTACGCCAATCAGGGCGACGTCCCGATGGAGATGACGCTGACGGTCTCGGTCCCGCTAGTGCACTGAGACGCCCGGCCCGCGGCCCCGGCCGCCCTGTTAGCGTGCGCTCATGGACGCACCCATCGGACGCTTCGACCACGCCACCCCCGCCCCCGACTGCCTCGACGAACTCACCCGCCCGGTCGCCGACGCCGTACGCCACTGGCACGGCAGCGTCCTCGCCGACCAGCTGCTCTACGTCGAGACCGATCCGCAGTGGGCCGACACCGCCGTCTTCGTGCAGCACTACGGACAGGAACTGCTCGAACAGTCCGCGAACTGCGTGGTCGTCGCGGGCAAGCGCGGCGGCGAGACGACGCTGGCCGCGTGCGTCGTGCTCTCCACCACCCGCGTCGACGTCAACGGCGCCGTACGCCGCCAGCTGGGCGCCCGCAAGGCGTCGTTCGCCTCGATGGACACGGCGACCGGCGAGACCGGTATGGAGTACGGCGGCATCACCCCGATCGGACTGCCCGAGGGCTGGCCGCTGCTGGTGGACTCGGCCGTCGTCGACCTGCCGTACGTCCTGGTCGGCAGCGGACGCCGGCGCGGCAAGCTGCTGGTGCCGGGGAAGGCGTTCGCGGAGCTGCCGGGGGCGGTCGTACTGGAGGGGCTGGGCGTCGCCGTCTGACGCCTCAGGCCGCCGTGTGGTGGGCGAGGGCCAGGTGCGGATCCGCCTCGCCCGGCACCGGTGCCGGATCGGCGTGGACCAGGGCCGCGGTGAGCCGGGGCACGGCGTGCAGCAGGGCGTGCTCGGCGTCGACGGCGATGGCGTGTGCCTCACGTACCGTCACTTCGCCGTCCACCACGACCGCCACCTCGGCGCGCAGCCGGTGCCCGATCCAGCGCAGCCGCAACTCGCCCACCTCGCGCACCCCCGCGACCTGCCGAAGCGCCCGCTCGGCCCGGTCCACCAGAGCCGGGTCCACGGCGTCCATCACACGCCGGAACACCTCGCGCGCCGCGTCCCGCAGCACCAGCGTGATCGCGGCCGTGATCGCCAACCCCACGATCGGGTCCGCGAGTTGCCAGCCCAGCGCCGCGCCGCCCGCGCTCAACAGGACGGCCAGTGAGGTGAATCCGTCCGTACGGGCATGCAGGCCGTCCGCGACGAGCGCGGCCGAGCCGATCGCGCGGCCGACCCGGATCCGGTAGCGGGCCACCCACTCGTTCCCCGCGAACCCGACGAGCGCGGCAACGGCGACGGCCGGGATCTGCTCCACGGGCCGCGGGTCGAGGAGGCGGTCGACCGCCGTCCACGCCGCGAAGGCCGCCGACGCGGCGATCGTCAGCACGATGACGATGCCCGCGAGATCCTCCGCCCGCCCGTAGCCATAGGTGAATCGGCGCGTAGCCGCGCGGCGGCCCAGCACGAAGGCGATCCCGAGCGGTACGGCGGTCAGCGCGTCCGCGGTGTTGTGCACCGTGTCGCCGAGCAGCGCCACCGACCCGGAGGCGACCACCACGACGGCCTGGGCGAGTGCCGTCACGCCGAGGATCGCCAGCGAGACCCACAGTGCGCGCATGCCGCGGGCCGAGGATTCGAGCGCGGAGTCGAGCTTGTCGGCCGTCTCGTGGGAGTGGGGTTTGAGGAGGTGGGCGAGGCGGTGGCGGAGGGGGGTGGTCGAGTGGGGCTGGGAGTGGGGGTGAGGGTGGGCGTGGGAATGGTCGTCGAGGTGCTCGTGCTGCTGTCCGTTCCCTGCCCCGCGGCCGTGGCCGTGCCCATGGCCGTGCCCGTGCCCGTGCCCGTGTCCAGTTCCGTGCCCGTGCTCGTGTCCGTGCGCGTGGTGATGCTCGTGGTCGTGCCGGTCGCTCACGGTGATCCCCTTCCGGTGTGCGGGAGTGGACGAGTGGCCTCCCATGACGCCATTATGTGCGTATGAGCGCACGCATGCACCTGTCACCTGCGCATGATGCGCATCCGCGCACCCCCGGCGAGGAACAGTTCGCGCTCGCCGCCGAACTCCTGGCCCTGCTCGGCGACCGGACCCGCCTCACGCTGCTGCACGCCCTGACGGCGGGCGAGGCCGATGTCACGACACTCACCGAGGCCTGCGGCGCGGCCCGGCCCGCCGTCAGTCAGCATCTGGCACGGCTGCGGCTCGCGGGTCTGGTGAGCACGCGCAAGGAGGGGCGCCGGGTGATCTACTCCCTCCGCGACGGTCATCTGCGCCGCCTTGTCGACGAGGCGCTGAATGTGGCGGATCACCGGCTCAGCGACCGGCCCCTGCACGACTGAGGGGAACGTCGATGTGCGCGGCCCGCCCGGCATCGAGGCCGCCGCTCATGGGGCGTGGTCAGTAGTCGGCGTTCATGCCCAGGTACTGCTCCGCGAACGCCATGGCCGCCGTGGGGGAGCCGAAGATGCGGCGGAGCCGGGCGAGGGTGGTGCCCACGCGGTAGGGGTCGCCCGAGGATGTGCCGTGGTAGACCTCGGAGAGCCAGTGGGAGAACCCCTGGTAGTCCCACACCCGGCCCAGACAGGCCTCCGAGTAGCCGTCCAGACCGGTGCCGTCGCCCTTCGTCAGGTGCGCGACGAGTGCGTCACCGAGGAGGAAGGCGTCGTGCAGGGCGAGGTTCATGCCCTTGGCGGCGATGGGGGCGGTGAGGTGGGCGGCGTCGCCGGCCAGGAAGAGACGGCCGAACACCATGGGCTCGACCACGTAGTTGTGCATGTCGAGGACGCGCTTCTCGATCAGCCGCCCCTCAGCCAACGGCGGCGCCCCGTTCGCCCCGAGCCGCTGCTGCAGCTCGGTCCAGACACGGTCCTCCGACCAGTTCTCCGGGTCGTCGCCGGGCGGGCACTCGAGGTAGTAGCGGGTCACCTCGGCGCTGCGCGGCATGTGCCCGGCGAAACCGCGCGGATGCATGCCGAACAGAACGCAGTCGGCGGACGGCGGCGCCTCGGCGAGCAGCGCAAGCCAGCCGATGCCGTAGTCGCTGCGGGAGATATGGGCGCGGTCGGCGGTCAGTACGGTGCGGGTCACCCCGCGCGCCCCGTCGCAGCCGGCGACGAAGTCGCAGGGCACGACCTCGCGTCGACCCGTCCGCGGGCAGGTGTACGACACCGAGGGGCGGTCGGTGTCGAGGTCGTGCAGCTCCACGTCCCGCACGCCGAAGCGTATGGCTCCGCCGCGCACGTCCGCGTACTCGCGCACCAGGTCCGTCACCAGGAACTGCTGTGGATAGACCCAGTGGTGAACCCCCGTCAGTTCCGCATACTCGAAGCGGTAGCGCTCCCCGCCGAACCGGAACTCGCACTCGGTGTGCCGCTGTGCCCGCTCCAGCAGACTGTCCGCGAGGCCCCGCCGCTGGAGTCCGCGGACGGCCCCCTCCTCCAGGACCCCGGCGCGCGGTCGCTGCTCGATGAACTGGCGTGTCTCGGTCTCCAGGACCAGACAGTCGACGGACGCCGCCCGCAGGATGTTGCCGATGGTGAGACCGGCCGGTCCGGCGCCCACGATGACGACGGGAAAGCGTTGCGGGACACCGGAGTTGGGGTGGGGGGTGGTGGAAGTCACCCGAGCATTATGGAGGCCGCCACTGGGGGAGGGGAGGCTTCCGGGGGCCTCACCGCTCGGCGGACCGGAACCCGGCTGACCTCCGCCTCGGCTGGCCCAGGCGCGGTATCTCGATCGCCGGGCAGCGGTCCATCACCATCTCCAGGCCCGCCGCGCGGGTGCGCTCGTACGCCGCCTCGTCGATGACGTCCAGCTGGAACCAGACCGCCCGGGCGCCCTTGGCGACCGCCTCGTCGGCGACCGGGCCCGCGAGGTCGCTGTTCACGAAGACGTCGACCACGTCCACGTCGAAGGGGATGTCCGCCAGGGAGGCGTAGCCCTGCTCGCCGTGGACCGTCTCCGCCTTCGGGTGGACGGGCACGATGCGCTTGCCGTAGCGCTGAAGGACATCGGCGACGCCGTACGCCGCCCGCCGCTGGTTGGACGACAGGCCCACGATGGCCCAGGTGCCGCCGAGTTCGGTGAGGATCTTGCGGACCACTGCCTCGTCGCCGTACACCGCCGGCCTCCTCGTGCCTCGTACAACCCGCCGTCTGTCTCCCGTACCGACTCCAACGGCCGACGCCTCCCGAAGATTCCCCGATTCCCCGATTCCCCGATTCCCCAATTCCCTGATTCCCCGGCGAGGATTCCCCGCCCAGCCGCCGTCACCCCACGGTTCCTCGGAAGCCCGCCCCCGACTCCTGTCCCGAAAGCGGGCCGGATGGCTGCGGACGACCGCCCGTCCGCCTACGCTCGCTCCGTGCTGCGCATCACCGACGCCCGAACCGGCGAACCCGTCGACGCCGCGCCCGCCCGCCGTGGCCTGACCCGCATCGAGGCGCATGCGGAAGGCTTCGACGTCACCGCCCTGCGGGTACTGCTGGTCGCCGACCTCCTCGTCCGCGCCCTGGAGCTCGGCGGCACACCCGTCTGGGCGCTGCTCGACGAGGAACGACAGCAGGCGGAGCTCCGGGCCGGCGCCGCCGCCCTGGGGATCCGGCCCTTCGAGGACGGCCGGGACGCCGCCTCGGGACTGGGCGAGGCGCAGGTCATCCATGTCGTGCGCGAGGGCGGCGCGGAACCCGACGCCGTCCGGGTCGCCGTCGCGCCCGTGCACGCGGAGGCGCCCCCCGAGGAGGCCGACCCCGCGGCCCTGCGCCTCGCGCTGCTCTCCCGGCGCGCAGGCGTGCCTGTACGGCTCGACGCGGGTGCCCTGACCGACGCCCACGACACCCTCGTACGCTGGCGGCGCGCCGTCGCCGCCTGGGCGCAGCAGCCGTCGCGGCCCATCCCCGATGAGGTGCGGGCAGAGCTCCGTACCGCCTGGGAGGACGACCTCGACGTACCCGGCGTTCTCGGCGTCCTACGCTGGGTGGAGAGCGCGCCGGACCTGCCGGACGGCGCCCGTTTCGAGACGTACGCCTACGCCGACCGCCTCCTCGGCCTCGACCTCACCCACGACCTGGGAACCCCGGAGTGAGCGCGCGTATGGGGGCGGGCCCGCTGCGCCGGCTGGTCGTCCTCAGGCACGCCAAGTCCGCCTGGCCGGACGGCGTCGCCGACCACGAGCGCCCGCTCGCCCCCCGCGGCCGCCGGGACGCCCCCGTCGCGGGCCGGATGCTCGCCGACGCCGACTGCCTGCCGGACCTCGCCCTGTGCTCCACCGCCGCACGCGCGCGTGCCACCTGGGAACTGGCCTCAGCCCAGTGGGGCACACCGCCGCCGGTGCGGCACGATCCGCGGCTGTACGCCGCGGACGTCCACGACCTGCTGGCGGTCGTGCACGAGGTGCCCCCCGAGGTCGGAACGCTGCTCCTGGTCGGGCACAACCCCGGCCTGGAGGAGCTCGTCCTCGAACTCGCCGGGCAAGGCCTCGACGACGCGCTGGAGAAGGTCCGTACGAAGTTCCCGACCTCGGCGATCGCCGTGCTGGCCTGGTACGGCACCACCTGGCGGGCCCTCGCGCCCGGCACGGCGCTGCTCACGGACGTGATGGTGGCGCGGGGCAAGAAGAAGTGAGGGTCTCCCGCGCGGGCGGCTGCGGGCGCTGCGCATAGGCTGGCCCGATGCAGGACGAGTACCGCACAGTCGCCCACGCGGGCGTGCACGAGACCGAGGTCAACCGCTCACGCTTCATCTGTGCGCTCGCTCCGGCGGCCACCGAACAGGAGGCCCAGGATTTCATCGCCGCCGTCCGCAAGGAGCACGCGGACGCCACCCACAACTGCTGGGCCTACGTCATCGGCGCCGACGCCGCGATCCAGAAGGCCGGCGACGACGGCGAACCGGGCGGCACGGCGGGCCTGCCCATGCTCCAGATGCTGCTGCGCCGCGACACGCGGTACGTCGTCGCCGTCGTCACCCGCTACTTCGGCGGCGTCAAGCTCGGGGCGGGCGGGCTGATCCGGGCGTACGGCGGAGCCGTGGGCGAGGCGCTGGACGCGCTCGGCACCCTCACCAAGCGCCGCTTCCGGCTGGCCACCGTGACCGTCGACCACCAGCGCGCCGGCAAGGTACAGAACGACCTGAGGTCGACCGGGCGCGAGGTGCGGGACGTGCGGTACGGGGAGGCGGTCACCATCGAGGTCGGCTTGCCGGACGCCGAGGTGGAGGCGTTCCGGGCATGGCTGGCGGATGTGACGGCGGGCACGGCCGGGTTCGAGCTGGGCGGGGAAGCGTACGGCGACGCCTGATGACCCGGGTTGAAAGGGGCCTAACCGGCGTATGCGGCGCCCGTCAGGCGCGCTGAGTGAGCCTCTTCAGCGGTGCCGCTCAAGGGTGAGGACGGCTGCGGCGGTTGACGTCATGGAGTTCGGGATGCAGCGGGCGCGACCGAAGATGGGGTGTCGTCACCCAGGGGCTGGAACGGCACTCCGCCGTGAGGTGGATCTCCATGGCGTCGCCTCCGCCGCATGGGGGAAACGGCCCGGCCACGCGGTGAGCGCGGCACGACGGGTGCGGGTCGCCCCAAAAACCGGTCAGGAACTCGGCTTGTCAGTCGAGGCGGGTTCCTTACCTGCCTCGGCGGGTTGCTGTGTGAAGACCACAAGGTGCCAGGTGCCCTTCTCCCGCGTCACGGTGAAGGTGTCCTGCAGGGGTTGGCCTGCCTTGTCCTCGGCCGTGAGGCGGGCCGAGCCGGTGTCCGCGGACGTTGCCGAGGCCGAGGGGGTCGAGGGACTTGAGGACTTGGCCTCGTCGTCACCGGGCGAGCAGCCGGCTGCGAAGGCCAGAGCGGCCAGAGCGGCCGGCACGGCCAGAGGATGTCGACGCTGCACAGTGCACTCCTACGTGGTTCCTGTGAGGGGGATCAGCAGCATTCCATTGCGAGGCTGATCTGAGGTATGCGGTGGATCAGTGGGCGGCATGCGTTAGCGTGGCCGGTGTTTTGACGGCGAGCCCTGTGCTGGTTCGTGCTGGTTTTAGAGGCGCAGTAGGGGTAAACGTGCAGATCAGGGCGATTTCATGAGAATTCTGCACACTTCCGACTGGCATCTCGGCCGAGCGTTCCACCGGGTCAGCATGCTCGGTGCCCAGGCCGAGTTCATCGGGCACCTCGTCACGACCGTGCGGGAGCGCGGTGTGGACGCGGTGGTCGTGTCGGGAGACGTGTACGACCGTGCCGTGCCGCCGCTCGCCGCGGTAGAGCTGTTCGACGACGCCCTGCACCGGCTCGCCGACCTCGGTGTGCCCACGGTGATGATCTCCGGGAACCACGACTCGGCGCGCCGACTCGGCGTGGGGGCGGGGCTGATCGGCCGTGCGGGCATCCATCTGCGGACCGACCCGTCGGCATCGGGTACGCCGGTCGTGCTGCAGGACGACTTCGGCGACGTGGCCTTCTACGGACTGCCCTATCTCGAACCCGCCCTGGTGAAGGACGAGTTCGGCGTCGAGAAGGCCGGGCACGAGGCCGTACTCGCCGCCGCCATGGAACGGGTCCGCGCCGACCTCGCCACACGCACGCGTGGCACACGCTCGGTCGTCCTCGCGCACGCCTTCGTCACCGGGGGCGAGGCCAGCGACAGCGAGCGGGACATCACCGTCGGTGGGGTCGCCGCGGTACCCGCCGGTGTCTTCGAGGGCGTCGACTACGCGGCGCTGGGCCATCTGCACGGCTGCCAGACCATCACCGAGCGCGTCCGCTACTCGGGCTCCCCGCTGCCGTACTCCTTCTCGGAGGCGGACCACCGCAAGAGCATGTGGCTCGTCGACCTGGACGCCGCCGGTGCGGTCACCGCCGAGCGCGTCGACTGCCCGGTGCCGCGTGCGCTGGCCCGGATCCGGGGAACGCTGGAGGAACTGCTCGCCGATCCCGGGCTCGCGCGGCACGAGGAGGCCTGGGTGGAGGCGACACTCACCGACCCGGTGCGCCCCGCGGACCCCATGGCCCGCCTCGCCGAACGCTTCCCGCACACGCTCAGCCTCGTCTTCGACCCCGAGCGGGCCCCGGACGATCCCGACGTGTCCTATGCGCAGCGCCTCGCGGGCAGGAGCGACCAGGAGATCGCGGAGGACTTCGTGGCCCATGTGCGCGGCGCCGGGCCCGACGAGCACGAACAGGGCGTGCTGCGGGACGCGTTCGACGCCGTGCGCGCCGACGACGCCGTGCGGGAGGTGGCCCGGTGAGGCTCCATCGCCTCGACCTGACGGCCTTCGGGCCCTTCGGCGGCGCCCAGACCGTCGACTTCGACGCCCTCTCGACGGCCGGGCTCTTCCTGCTGCACGGACCCACCGGCGCCGGCAAGACCTCCGTCCTGGACGCCGTCTGCTACGCGCTCTACGGCTCCGTGCCGGGCGCCCGGCAGAGCGGCCAGGGCATGACCCTGCGCAGCGACCACGCCGCGGCCGGCACCCGCACGGAGGTCCGCCTCGAACTCACCGTCGCCGGACGCCGGCTGGAGATCACCCGGCAACCGCCGTGGGAGCGCCCGAAGCTGCGCGGCAAGGGCATGACGGTCGACAAGGCCCAGAGCTGGCTGCGCGAGTACGACGCGACCGCGGGGGCGTGGAAGGACCTCAGCCGTTCGCACAACGAGATCGGCGAGGAGATCACCCAGCTGCTCGGCATGAGCCGCGAGCAGTTCTGCCAGGTCGTGCTGCTGCCCCAGGGCGACTTCGCGCGCTTCCTGCGCGCCGACGCCGAGGCCCGCGGCAAACTGCTCGGCCGTCTCTTCGACACCCAGCGCTTCGCCGAGGTCGAAAAGCGCCTCGCCGAGCGCCGCCGGGCGGCCGAGGCCCAGGTGCGGGACGGCGACGCCGCGC
This sequence comes from Streptomyces curacoi, assembly GCF_001513975.1. Classification (GTDB taxonomy): domain Bacteria; phylum Actinomycetota; class Actinomycetes; order Streptomycetales; family Streptomycetaceae; genus Streptomyces; species Streptomyces curacoi. The sequence goes on along the minus strand of NZ_KQ947993.1, from coordinate 228,047 downwards.
TGCTGGCCGACGCGCACCGCATGCAGCAGGCGGCGGGTGACCTCATGGAGCTGCCCGGTCTCGCACCGGGGGAGCCGGGCCTGGCCGACGCCGTCCTCGGCGCCGCCGCCATCGCCCGCAGCGCCGCCCGCGAACAGCTGACCGTCGCCCACAGCCGCCTGCTGGCCGCGGAGTCCGCCCAGGCCGCCGCCGACCGCGCGCTGGCCGACGTACGCGAAGTGGCCCGGCTGCAGCGGCGGTTCGCCGAGGCGCGGGAGCGGGCCGCGCTGCTGGAGCAGCGCGCGGAGGGCTACCGGCAGGCACAGACCCGGATGGAGCGGGCCCGTAAGGCGGAGGCCGTGGCTCCCGCACTGGAGTTGCGTGAGGCCGCCGAGGCGGAGCACCGGCGGGCGGCCGCAGCCGAGGCACGCGCGCGTGGACTGCTGCCGGAGACCTTGGTGGGGGAGGGCGCCGCCGGACTCGCCGCCGCCGCGCGCAGGGCCGCCGAGGAACTGGGCGGACTGGAGTCCGCCCGCCGCACCGAGCAGCGGCTGGCCGCACTCGTCGACGAGCGCGAGGAACTGGGCCGTCAGCAACGCGCCGACGAGGACCTGTTGCAGGACGCCGAGGACTGGCTCGCCGGGTGGGAGCAGAGCCGTGCCGCGCTCCAGACCCGCATCGAAGCCGCCCAGGAGGCCGCGACCCGAGCCGAGCAACTCGCCGTACGGCGTGAGCCCGCCCAGCAGCGGCTCGATGCCGCACGGCTGCGCGACCAGCTGGCCGGTGACACGGAATCGGCCGCCGAACAGACCCGTCTCGCACAGGAGCGGGTCCTCGCGGCCAAGGCCCACTGGCTCGACGTCAAGGAACGGCGCCTGAACGGCATCGCCGCCGAACTGGCCGCCCAGCTGAAGGACGGCGAACCCTGTGCGGTCTGCGGTGCCACCGACCACCCCGCCCCCGCCCGCAAGGACGCCGGGCACGTGGACCGGGAGGCGGAGGAGCGAGCGCTGGCCGCCTACCAGCAGGCGGAGGAACGCCGCACCGAGCGGGAACAGCGGCTGGGCGTCGTACGAGAGGCGCTGGCCGCCGCCACCGCCGAGGCCGGAGACGCGCCGACCGAGCAACTCGCCGCGGAACGTGAGGAGTTGGAGCGTCTCTATACGCAGGCCCGCCGGGACGCGTCTGTCCTGCACCCGGCCCAGGAGGAGCTGCGCCGGGCCGAGGCGGAGTACGAGCGGCGGTCCGCGGACCGGCAGCAGGCGGCCGTGAGATCCGCCTCCCGGGTCGGCCACCGCGAGCGGCTGGACCGCGAGAGGGCCGCACTGGAAGCGGAGTTGGCCCAGGCCCGCGGCAGCGCCGACAGCGTGGCCGCGCGGGCCGCGCAGCTGGAGCGGCAGGTCGCGCTGCTCACCGACGCCGCCGACACCGCGCGCGCCGCCGAGGACACCGCCCAGCGGCTCAAGGACGCCGACGCCCGCCTGGCCGACGCCGCCTTCCGCGCGGGCTTCGACACCCCGCAGGCCGCTGCCGCCGCGCTCCTCGACGACGCCGCCCACCGCGAGCTGCAACGACGGCTGGACGCCTGGCAGTCCGAGGAGGCGGCCGTACGCGCCGTCCTCGCCGAGGCCGACACCGTGGCCGCCGCGCAGCAGCCGCCCGCCGACGTCGTGTCCGCGGAGCGGGCGCAGGCCACGGCGACCCAGCGGGCCCGCGACGCCGCCTCCGCACGCGACGCGGCCACCCGCCGCTGCACCGAGCTCGACCGGCTGTCCGCGCGAGCGGCCGCCGCCGTGCGCCGGCTCGCCCCGCTGCGCGAGGAGTACGACCGGGTGGCCCGCTTGGCCGCCCTCACCGCGGGCACCTCGGCGGACAACGGACGCAGGATGCGCCTGGAGTCGTACGTCCTGGCGGCCCGCCTCGAACAGGTCGCCGCCGCCGCGACCGTACGGCTGCAGCGCATGTCGTCCGGCCGTTACACCCTGGTGCACTCCGACGACCGGACCGGCCGTGGCCGCAGCGGGCTCGGGCTGCACGTCGTCGACGCCTGGACCGGGCGGGAGCGGGACACGGCGACGCTGTCGGGCGGTGAGACGTTCTTCGCCTCGCTCGCGCTCGCGCTCGGCCTCGCGGACGTCGTCACCGACGAGGCGGGCGGGGTCCGCCTCGACACCCTCTTCATCGACGAGGGCTTCGGCAGCCTCGACGACCAGACCCTCGACGAGGTGCTGGACGTGCTCGACTCACTGCGCGAGCGCGACCGCAGCGTCGGGATCGTCAGCCATGTCGCCGATCTGCGGCGGCGGATCCACGCGCAGTTGGAGGTCGTGAAGGGCAGATCGGGGTCGGTGCTGCGGCAGCGGGGTCACTGAGCGAGGGGGCGCCGGGGGAGCGGTGACGAATAGACGACGCTCGTCGTCACCGAGCCCAGCGCGCCGATCTTGCCGGACACCTCCTCCAGATGCCGCATCGAGCGCACCGCGACCTTGATCACGAAGCAGTCGTCGCCGGTGACGTGATGGGCCTCCAGGATCTCGGGCGTGGCGGCGACCAGGTCGTGGAAGGGCTTGTAGTTGCCGTTCGGGTAGCGCAGACGCACGAAGGCCAGGATCGGCAGCCCCAGCCGCTCGGGGTCCACGACCGCCGCGTACCCCTGGATGACGCCGGCCTCCTCCAGCCGCCGCACCCGCTCCGTGACGGCGCTCGCGGACATGGAGACGGCACGGGCCAGCTCGGCGAAGCTGGCGCGGCCCTCGCGCTGGAGGACGTCGAGGATGCGCCAGTCGGTGGCGTCCGGGGAATATGCGGTCATGGGCGAGGATTAGCAGGGGAATCCCGGGCCGATCAAGAGGAGCGCCGGGGATCTCTCCTTCAGGGAGTGGATCACCGGCCGTAGATTTCTGGTCATGACGACCACTGCCACGAGCGCCAACCCCGTCCTGCGCGTCGCGCCCGCCGCCCCTGCCGAGGCCGCCGCCCACTTCCGGGCGAGCCTCGCCTTCCACACCGACGTGTCCGACGTCGCCGCCGCCCTCGCGTCCGGCGGCGACCCCGGATTCGTCGTCGTGGACTCCCGTTCCACCGAGGCCTGGGACCAGGGCCACATCCCGGGCGCGGTCCACCTGCCCACCGCCCTCGTCCCCGGGCAGGCCGAGCGGCTCCTCGACAGGTCCGTGCCCGTCGTGACGTACTGCTGGGGCCCCGGCTGCAACGGAGCGACCCGGGCCGCCCTCGCCCTCGCCGAACTCGGCTACCAGGTCAAGGAGATGCTCGGCGGCTTCGAGTACTGGGCCCGCGAGGGCCTGGAGTTCGAGACCTGGCAGGGCCGCGAGCGCCGCCCCGCCGACCCGCTCACGGCACGTGCGGACGCTGACGCCTGCGGTTGCTGAGGCAGGGGTTGAGCACAGTGCCTGATGAGCCGCCGTGCGTGTAGGTTCTGCTGCCATGGTGAGATACGCGGATCCGGGCGCGGTGGAATGGGTCGAGTCGGGTGGCGGCCCCCTCATAGCGGTGCCCGAGACGGTGCTGCCGTTCTGGGCGGGCGCCGACGGCGACGAGACCGCCTCGGACTACGACCGGGCCTGCGAGGTCGACGGGCCCGTCGGACTCCTGCCGGTGGGAGACAGCGCGGCCCTGGTGTTCGGCGACGAGCCCGCCTCGACCTCCTATCTGCCCGACCACGGCACCTTCGTACGCTGGTGCGCCGCCGACTCCGAAGAGGAACTGCTGGCCCGGGTCCCGGCCGCCCTCGCCACGGCGGAGTGGGGACAGGAGGTGCGCTGGAAGGTGCCCGGTACGGTGGTCCTGTTCGACTCCGCCTGGCCGGGACAGGAGACGGAACGGACCGAGCATCTGCGGGTGGCCCTGGAGCCGGGGGCGTACGCGGTCCGTGCCGCCCAGGTGCAACCCGGACCCGAGACCTGGCTCGGGCTGGTCCAGCTCCGATGTCTGCCGCACTGACCCCGGGGCCTCGGCGGAAAAACCAGGTGCACCGCACCCGGCGGTTCCCCATCATGATCTGCCATGCCCCGACTCCCGCACCCCGCCCCGGAAGCCCTGCGCCGCGAACCCTTGCCGCTGCGCGGCCGAACCGCCCTGGTCACCGGGGCCAGCAGACGCGCCGGCATCGGTCATGCCGTGGCCCGGCGGCTCGCCGCGTACGGGGCGAGCGTCTATCTGCACCACCATGTGCCGCACGACGCCGCCATGCCCTGGGGAGCCGATCGGCCCGAGGACGTGGCCGCCTCCGTGCGCGAGGCGCTCGGTGATCCCGACGCCGAGGTGCTGTCGGGCCCGGGTGATCTGTCCGACCCGGACACGCCCGCCGAACTGATCGCCACGGCCGCCTCGGCGCTCGGCGGACGGCTGGACATCCTGATCGCCAACCATGCGCTGAGCGGCTCCGATGGCACCCTCGACGAGATCGACGCCGCGATGCTCGACGCTCACTGGGCGGTCGACACCCGCTCCGTGCTGCTCCTCGTCCAGGCCCATGCCCGGCTGAGGCCACCGGGCCCCGGCGGCCGCGTCGTGCTGATGACCTCGGGGCAGGACATCGCGAGCGGCATGCCGGGGGAGATCGCCTACGCCCTCCAGAAGGGCGCCCTCGCCTCGATCACCCGCTCCCTGTCGACCACGCTCGCCGGGCAGGGGATCACGGTGAACACCGTCAACCCCGGTCCCGTGGACACGGACTACCTGACCGGCGAGGCGTACGAGGCCGTGGCGGCCTGCTTCCTCGCCGGCCGGTGGGGCATGCCCGACGACCCCGCCCGCCTCATCGCCTGGCTGGCGACGGAGGAGGCGGGCTGGATCACCGGCGAGGTCATCAACTCCGAGGGCGGTTTCCGGCGTTGACCCGGCGGTGCTGATGACCCAGCGGCGTTGACCGGCGGAGTTGACCGGCGGAGTTGACCCGACGGCGTTGACCTGTCGGTGGGTCAGAGCTGGGACAGCTCGTCCACCAGGTCGTCCAGGCCCAGGGAGCCCTGGGACAGGGCCGCCATGTGCCAGGCCTTGAGGTCGAAGGCGTCGCCGTGCCGCTCACGCGCCTTCTCGCGGCCCAGCAGCCACGCCCGCTCACCGAGTTTGTAGCCGATGGCCTGGCCCGGGATCGTCAGATACCGGGTCAGCTCGCTCTCCACGAAGTCCACCGGACGGCTGCTGTGCGCGCCGAAGAACTCCTGGGCCAGCTCCGGAGTCCACCGCTCGCCCGGGTGGAACGGCGAGTCGGCGGGGATCTCCAGCTCCAGGTGCATGCCGATGTCGACGATCACGCGGGCGGCCCGCATCATCTGCGCGTCGAGATAGCCGAGCCGCTGCTCCGGGTCCGTGAGGAAGCCGAGCTCGTCCATCAGCCGCTCGGCATACAGCGCCCAGCCCTCGGCGTTGGCGCTGACCCCGCCGACGGTGGCCTGGTAGCGGGAGAGGTTCCCGGCGACGTACGTCCACTGCGCGAGCTGCAGATGATGGCCCGGTACGCCCTCGTGGTACCAGGTGGAGACCAGGTCGTAGACCGGGAAGCGGTTCTGTCCCATCGTCGGCAGCCAGGTGCGGCCCGGACGGGAGAAGTCCTCCGACGGGGGCGTGTAGTACGGGGCCGCCGCACCGCCGGGCGGGGCGATGCGGGACTCCACCTTCCGCACCGGCTCGGCCAGTTCGAAGTGCGTGCCGTCCAGCTTCTCGATCGCCTCGTCCATCAGGCTCTGGAGCCACTCGCGGACCTCGTCGACGCCCTCGATGTGCCGGCCGTGCTCGTCGAGGTGCGCCAGCGCCACCCATGGCGTCGCGGCGCCCGGGAGGATCTTCTCGGCCTCCTTCTTCATCTCGCCGAGCAGCCGGTGGTACTCGGACCAGCCGTATGCGTACGCCTCGTCGAGGTCGAGGTCCGTGCCGTTGAAGTAGCGCGCCCAGCGGGCGTAGCGCTCGCGGCCCACCGTGTTCGGCGCGCCCTCGATCGCCGGCGCGTACACGTCGCGCATCCAGTCCCGCAGCTCCAGCACGGCGTCCGTCGCCCCGCGGGCGGCCTCGTCCAGCTCCGCGCGCAGCGCGTCGGGGCCGGCCGAAGCGAAGTCCTCGAACCAGCCGTGCCCTTCGCCCGTGTCGGACCACTCGGTGAGCTGCTCGATGAAGGTGGCGGTCGGGCGGGGCGCCGCGTACAGCTTGCGCTCCAGACCCAGCGCCAGGGACTCGCGGTAGCCCGTCAGCGCGGCCGGCACCGCGCGCAGCCGCTCCGCGATCGCCGCCCAGTCCTCGTCGGTCTGGCTGGGCGTGACGGTGAAGACCTCGCGGACCGAGTGGGCGGGTGTGCCCAGGTTGCCGACCGTGCGCAGCCCCTCGTCGGCCTCGTGCACGGCGAGTTCCGCGGTCAGCCGCTCGCGCAGCAGGCGCGCGCACCGGCGCTCGATGTCACTGTCCGCGCCGGGCCGGCGCTCGGCCTCGGCGAGCCGCCCGAGCGTGGCCCGCTGGAGTGCCGCAAGCGCCTCCTGGCCCGCGGGTGAGAGGTCGGGGAGCTTGCTCGAACTCTCCTTCACGCCGAGATACGTACCGGTGACCGGATCGAGGGCGATGAGCTCGTCGACATACGCGTCGGCGACCTGACGGGGCAGCGGGCTCTTGGTCTCAGACATGCGGTCCATCCTCATACGAGGGGACCGGTACGTCACTCGGATTGAGCTGAGGGCGAAGGCGGCAGCAGAGGGCCGCAGTCCCACTGCTGGAAGATCAACCGGGTCTCCACCCGGGCGACTTCCCGGCGGGCGGTGAACTCGTCCAGGACCAGGCGTTGCAGGTCCGCCATGTCCGCCACCGCGACGTGGACGAGGTAGTCGTCAGGACCCGTGAGGTGGAAGACGGTCAGCGCCTCCGGCAGGGCGCGGATCCGTTCCACGAACGGCCCCACCAGCTCCCGTCGGTGCGGCCTGACCTGCACGGACAGCAGCGCTTGCAGACCCCGCCCGAGCTTCGCCGGATCCAGCTGGAGCCGGTGGCCGAGGATCACGCCCGAGCGGCGCAGCCGGGTCACCCGGTCCAGGCAGGTCGACGGCGCGACCCCGACCTGCGCGGCGAGGTCGCGGTAGGTGGTCCGGGCGTCGTTCTGCAGAAGTCTCAGCAGCTGGAGATCCACCGGGTCCAGTACGACAGATTCGGCCATTGGCCGAACGTAGCACGGGCCATGACCACTGTGGCCCGGTCGGTGTTCACCCTTCGGTCATGGACACGCCCCTGGACACGCCCGCGTACGACGGCGTACGCCGCACAGCACCCAGAGCACTCGCCACCGAGGCCGTGCACGCAGGCCGTGACGACCTCGCCCGGCAGGGACTGCACGCCCCGCCGATCGACCTGTCCACCACCTATCCCTCGTACGACAGCCGCGGCGAGGCCGCCCGTATCGACGCGTTCGCCACGACCGGCGCGGAGCCGGACGGCCCGCCCGTCTACGGCCGCCTGGGCAACCCGACCGTCGCCCGCTTCGAGACCGCCCTGGCCCGCCTGGAGGGCACCGAGGCGGCGGTCGCCTTCGCCAGCGGGATGGCGGCGCTGAGCGCGGTTCTCCTGGTACGGGCCTCGATGGGCCTGCGGCATGTGGTCGCCGTACGCCCGCTGTACGGCTGCAGCGACCATCTGCTCACCGCCGGGCTGCTGGGCTCGGAGGTCACCTGGACCGACCCGGCCGGGATCGCGGAGGCGCTGCGCCCGGACACCGGACTGGTGATGGTGGAGTCCCCGGCGAATCCGACGCTCGCCGAAGTCGATCTGAAGGCCGTGGCCCATGCCTGCGGCTCGGTCCCGCTGCTCGCGGACAACACCTTCGCCACACCGGTGCTCCAGCGTCCCGCCGAACACGGCGCCCAGCTGGTGCTGCACAGCGCCACCAAGTACCTCGGCGGGCACGGGGACGTGATGGCGGGCGTGGTGGCCTGCGACGAGGAGTTCGCCGGGCGGCTGCGGCAGATACGGTTCGCCACGGGCGGCGTCCTGCATCCGCTCGCCGGCTACCTGCTGCTGCGCGGCCTTTCCACCCTGCCGGTGCGGGTCCGGGCCGCCTCCGAGACCGCCGCCGAACTCGCCCGCCGGCTCGCCGCCGACCCGCGCGTCGCCCGGGTCCACTATCCGCGCATCGGCGGCGCCATGATCGCCTTCGAAGTCCATGGCGACCCGCACGAGGTCATAGCCGGCGTCCGTCTGATCACCCCCGCCGTGAGCCTCGGCAGCGTCGACACCCTCATCCAGCACCCGGCCTCCATCAGCCACCGCATCGTGGACGCGGACGACCGGCGCGGCGCCGGGGTGAGCGACCGGCTGCTGCGGATGTCGGTGGGCCTGGAGGACGTAGAGGATCTGTGGGCGGACCTGGACGGAGCGCTGGGGACGGCCGCGCGCCCCCGAAGGGGCGCCGACTTTATCGACATACGGCTGCACCGCGTGGGCGCGACCGACCGCAGCGAACCCGCAGGCGCCGGCCGCCCCTAGCCCCTACGGCGCTTCGGCCTTCCCCCACTCACCCGCGCCCGTCCCGCGCCCCGCGACTCCCACGGCGTCCTCCGGCTCGGCCGGCGGAGCCAGCCGCGCGGTGATGACCAGAGTCCCCTCCTCGACCTGATAGTCGAGGGGGAGGCCCAGGCCGCGCATCGCGGCGACCATGCCGGTGTTGGACGACTGCGTCACGGCGTACACGCTCGCGCAGCCCGCCTCGACCGCCATCGCCACCAGCCTGCGCAGCAACTCGCCGCCGATGCCGCGTCGCTGCCAGGCGTCCTCGACGAGCAGCGCGACCTCGGTCTCGTCCCCGTCCCACAGCAGGTGACCGAGGCCGACGACACGGCCCGACGCCGTCTGCACGGCGAGGGTACGGCCGAAGCGGGGGCTGAGCAGGTGGTTCAGATAGCGGTCGGCGTCGCCGACCGGACCGTGGTACCGCATCTTGAGCGTCCCTGCCGAGCACCGCTCGTGCATCTCCCGCGCGGCCCGAAGGTCATCGGTGTCCGCCCGGCGCACGGTGATGTCGTTGCCCTCGGGCAGCGTCAGCACGTCCTGGCCGCGCGGCACACGCGGGCCGAGCCGGGCGTCCAGCTCCACCAACGCCCGCGCCCGCGCGAATTCGGTCGGCGTGAACGGCAGATACGGCCGCTCCACCGTGATCACCCCGCCTTCCGGCGCCCGCAACCGCATCACGGTGTCCTCCAGGGCCCCTTCCACCGGTACCGACTGCGGCCCGCGACCGCCCCCGGCCGGGACCGCGGGCAGCGACCGGATGGTGCACCGGCCCAGCAACTGCCGCAGCGCCAGCGGCAGTTCCGCCGCGTCCAGGGCGGTACGGGTGGCGAGGCCGAGCACTCGGGTCGGCGCGTCCACCAGATCGTGGGCGTCGGCCCGCTCGATCCACGTCCCGGCGCCGCCGGCCACCGAGACCGCACGGGTGATCTCGGCCGCCGCCAGCCCGCCGGGCGCACGCAGCAGGAACTCGTCCACCGTGCCCTCGGCCAGCGGATGCGTCTGCAGGCTCAGGATGTCCACCCGCTGCCCGGCGAGCGCCGTGCACAGCGCGCCCAGCGACCCCGGTTCATCCTTCACCGTCGTCCGCATCCGCCACAGCGCACCCTCCTCGGACACTGTCGCAGCCGCGTCCTGCGCCTGGTCCGACGGCCCGGCCCGCTCCTCGGAGCGTGACCGGGCACCGGTATCGCTCGTCGGCGGTGCATGACCGTGGCGGCGTGCCCACCAGGTGTGGAACCCCGCCGTGGCGACCAGCACGACCGCCGAGATCAGCAGCAGCGCGGGTCCGTCGGGCCCGTGCCCGACCAGGTTCGCCACGGCGTCGGCCACCGCCACCGCCGTGAAGAGCGCGGCGAGTTCGATGACGTCCCGCCGCCAGTGGTGCACGGGACGGCCGTGTTTCGCGCGCGTCACATCAGACATGTCTCGACTCATGCAGCCACTGTGAAGGAAAGGTGTTGCGTGATCACGAACGCTTTGTGACCGGGCGGTAAAGAGGCTCTATGCCGGTTTTGTTGCTCTTTTTCAATTGTTGAAGACCGTGTTCAGACCAGCGTGACGTGCATGCCGCCCTCTGCCAGGACCTGGAGTGTCCCGGCGAACAGGTCGTAGGGCCGGCCCTCCGCGGTGAGGGTGTGGGAGAGGTGCTCGCGTGCGGTTGAGGCGTTGCGCCAGAGCAGGGTCGCAGGGGCTGTGTAGCCGAAGGTGCCGCGCAGGCAGTCGTCGAGGGCGGTCAGGCAGCCGCCGAAGTAGCCACCCGGCCCGTTCACGGCCTCACCGAGCGCCAGGTACAGGCCCGGCTCATCGGTGACGTGCCGGCCGTCGAGTTCGTAGGCATGACCAGCCGGCCGGTCACGGTGGGTGCCTCGACAGGCTCGCTCTCGGACGAGATCGAGCCAGGCCTTGCGGCACCTGGTGTCGAGGCCGGTCCAGGCGCCCGGGGTGTCCGGTGGTCCGGCGAACCACTGTTCCCAGACCGGCCGGGCGTATTCGGGGACAGGCGTGAGGTGCCCTGCGTCGAGTTCCAGGTCGATCAGCCCGGGCCCAAGATCAGAAGGGCGCCAGGAGCTGACCTTGGCCCACAGCAGTCGTTCGGCAAGCGGCTGGCCCCGTTCGTCCCGTATCTCCAGGGAGGCTTCCTCCAGGTTCAGCGCCCGCCTGGTTCCCTTCGCCAGCGCTGCCCGCAGTTGATCACTCTGGGCGAGGCCTCGCAGGACCAGTGGGAGCTGTGCCTGCTCCGGCTCCGGCTCCGGCGGCACGATGCGGGTGAGTTCCCGGCAGGAGCCCAGCCAGCGGTGCCCGTCGTGCACTCGGACAGGACGTCTGTGTCCCTCGGGCGGGCCTTCGTAGTCGTCGAGGCCGGTGAGCACGAGACTGTTCGTCCAGGAGCGCTGCCCTGGGCTCTCCACATCCTCCAGGAGCCAGGGGTCGAGCGCCTCGCCTTCCGGCACCAGCCACACCCGGCTGCCGATCCAGCCGCACACCTCGGCGCCTTCCGGGACCCAGTCGAGCAGCTCGTATGTGCCGCGGTGGGGCTCCCCGAAGAGTCCTTCCACTGCGGCGCACACACCCCAGACGTGGCCCTGCCCCGTCTCCGTCAGCGCGTACTGCATGTGCGCGCGATGGCCCCCAACCTCATGCACGGTAGGAATCATGCCCGGACTCGGCTGCCATACCGAAGTCTTTTTGCGGCGCTGTCGTTTTCGAGCCTTTTGCAAGAGTGCGGCCGGGCGACGGACCGGGGACCCCGTCACGTGACGGCGTGGCGGAGAACCTCCGTATCTTCGGCAGCGGCCCGGTCGAGAGCGTGCAAGACGCCGGGCGGCGCCTTTCCCCGACTGCCCGGGTCGCCTTCCTCGCCCTCGCCCTCGCCCTCGTCGTCGCTCGCGAGGGCGTCGCACTCGGACGGGGAGGCGCTGACCCGGGCAGGAAGGCGCCCATGAGCCCATGCTGAGCAGCACAGATGCCGAGCGCGCTGCCGACCGGGCTGTTCCGCCGCACTCGTCAGGCGGCCACCCCCTCCGCCAACGCGCTCCGCAGCCGCCGGGCCTCGGTCACGAGCCGGGACGAGCCGCGGCGGTCCGCCGTCCGGGTCAGGTGCGGCAGTTCCTCCCGGGCCCCCGTCCGCTCGGCGCATTCCGCGGCGACGGACAGGAGGTCGGCAAGTCCCCGAGCGGGCGCGGGCGTCTCGCCGGTCGCCAGATCGGCGAGCAGGGCGGGGAGGGTGTGCCGGAGTATCCCCCACACGGTGGCGTGCGCCCCCGTGGCCGCCGCCGTCCGTGCCGACTCCACCAGGCGCGACGGCTTCACGGCCCCGCGTCGCACCAACTGCCCGAGGTCCGCGCCCAGCCGCGCCGCGTCGAGCTGCCCGCGCGCCGCCAGCACCAGCAGGGCGTCCACGGCGGCGAGCCGGTCCTCCGGGTGCCGTGCGCCGAGCCCGTACGCCACGGACAGGTGTACGAGCTCACCCGCCGCACCGCCCGACTCGGCCAGCCGGGGCAGGATCGCCGCGGCGCCTCGGGCGTCGTCGACGGCGACCGTCGCTATGTCGCGCAGCATCCGGACCGCCACCAGTTCGCGCTGCTCGGGCAACAGGGCCAGCCAGTGCTGTCGCATGCCGTCGCTCCAGTGGTTGCAGTACCGGCGATCCCGGAACACGCTCACGGGCCGTCCCAGCGACTGGAACTCGGACGGCAAGTCGCCCTGCAGCTCGGGGACTTCCCCGGACTCCAGGAGGACGCGGTCCGCGGACGTCCGCCGCCGGGTCACCGGCACGGCGGGAGGCACCGAGGTCAGCCACTGGGCCAGACGCGCTCCCTCCGCTGTGCCGAGCAGCGCTGCCCGCTCCGCGGCCGCCTCGGCCGCCGCACGGTCGCCGCGCCGGACCCGCAGCAGCGCCTGTGCGAAGTCGGCCGCCGATACTCGTGCCCCCAGGCGCCGGTATTCGTCGAGGCGGGCCACCAGCTCGTCCGGCTCCAGCAGACCCGTGTCCCAGGTGGGCGTGGACAGCAGGAAGGGCAGCGGCTCGGTCCGGATCCGGTACGCCACTTCCCAGACGCGGGCCTCGAAGGCACGGGCGAGCGCGCTCTGACCGCAGTCGTCGGTGCCGGGCCGGCGCCGGACGGCGGTGTGGAGCGTGCTGGTGAGGACGTTCCCCCGCAGCGTGGCCAGCAGGAGTTCGAGAGCGTCCGCGGCGCTGACCAGGCCGTGGTGTCTGGTGAAGTAGTCGTCCACCCGGAACCCGTACTGTGCGTCCCCGTTGTCCCACCAGCGGCGTGTGACGACGGGTTCCAGCGCCTCCACAAGCGCGTCCCGGTTTCGGTACGCGTGCCGGACGACGCCGTCCAGCGCCCGCTCGAACGCCGCCACGTCACCACCGGACATCAGCAACGCCCCCACCTCTTCGGCGAGTTCCACCGCTGACTCGGGCGCGGGCCCGAGAGACACCGGTTCCGGTGCGGGCGGCAGGACCTCCTCGTACGGCACCGGTGCCGACGCCACCGGGGAAACGCCCAGGCTCTGCGCTGCCCGCCGGCGGAGTGTGGGGATCAACTGTCCGGCGGCCGAGGCGAGTTCCTCGCGTACGTCAGCCGTAGCGACCTTCCGGACATGCCGTTCCACCAGTTTCAGCGCCCGCTCCTGCACATCCGAGTCCTCGTGGCCGAAGGCCTGCGCGGCGGCGGGCAGCAGTTCGTCGGCGGCGGACGCGTCCCGGGTGAGCACCTTGCCGAGGAGTACGAGCTGGGCGCGCACGAGCTTCTTCTCGGTGCGGAAGAGCACCGCGCCCGACACCTCGGCCAGTTGGCGGGTGGACAGTTCACCGTCGAGAGCCAGCGACGCGAGCACCGACTGCGCGTGCGCGGCGACGACGGACGCGGCGTCGGAGGCCAGTGCCAGCCAGTCGGCCGTGTGCTCCCGCTCCTCGTCCCGGCTGAGGGCGAGCGCCCGCAGCATACGCAGGAACACCCGGTGGTCGGCCGGCGGGCCGCCCCGCAGCAGCCGGGCCAGGCACGCGTCGACCGTCGCCCTCCGGTCCAGGATGCCCTCGACGGTGAGCTGCGCGAGCGCCTCGGTCCAGCTGTTCGGACCCTCGACAGCGGTCCACGCCAGACGGCTGCCGATGTCGTTCGTCTCGAACAGCGCGGCCGTCAGCCGTGCGAGGTGCGGGTCCTTGCGCAGCCGGGCCAGCAATGTGTCACCGCGCTGCCAGACGTGGCCGATGTGCTCCACCCACCCGTGGACATACGCCTCGGTCGTCGGCACCGGGCATCCGGAGAGCCGTACCAGACCTGCCATCAGCTCATAGGGCACGCGCGCACTGAGCGGCCGCTCGGCGAGCCGGTGCACCACGTCGGCGAGCCAGCCGGGGGCCCGGTCGCTCAGGACGTCGATGAGCACCCCCGGCGACGCCTGCCACCAGCGCATGTCCGTGGCGGCGAGCCAACTCGCCACGCCCGCAGCGCCGGTCTGGCACGCGGCACCGGCCACATGCAGGGCGGGATAGGCACGGCGGGCCTCCGCAGTCCACGGATCCGCCCGTAGCTCCTTGCGCAGTGCCCTCAACTCCGGGAAGCAGGACCGCCGTTCGGCGTCCGTCATCCCGTCCAGCAGGCTCACCACCTCGGCCGTCCGCCCGGCCCGTACCGCGTCCATCAGCGAACTCATCGCGCACCCCCGTCGACTCGTGCCATGTCCCGCTCCGCCGCGGCGACGCCCCGCCGCACCATCCGCACCGCCAGCGCGTGCTTGCACGGCCCGCGCCCACCCCGGTACTTCGCCCACCACACACAGCTGCAGCTGAGCACCCCTGCCTCGTCACGCACCCGGTGCACATGGCCGTCCTCGGCCGTCACCGTCCCGAGGGCGCCGTCCAGCGCCACCGCGCCGGCCGCCACCAGCGCCCGGGCCGAGCGCAGGCGCGGGTTGTGACGCTCCACGCGCTCGGCGTCGTACGGCAGCTCCCGGTGGAAGTAGGCCGCCTCCGCCGTGTCGTACCCGACCCGTCCCGACGTGCCCAGACGGATCAGGGCCGCCCGGACGCGGTCGGGTGTGAGACCCGACGCGGTGGCCAGGTCGGCGACGTCGACGCGGGGCTCCCACGCGAGCAGCACCGCGATCAGCTCCGCGTTCTCGGCGGCCTCGTCGGTCGCGAGCGCGTCGAGGACCCCGCCCTCGCCGGAGAAGCCGCGCGAGGCGTCGGGCGACAGCGTCAACGTCAGCCGCATGCCCGGCAGGACCGCCTCCCAGGCACTCGCCGCGGCGGCACCGCCGGTGACCGGCGGGCCGTACACCCGCAGGGCCGTGGCGTACCGCAACACCCGCTGCAGCGCGACCAGTCGCTCCGGACCGGGCAGGCACACCGCGCCGGGCACCGGGCGCGTGGTCGGCCGCAAGCCGCTGCCCGAGGGCACCACCCACCGCGGACCGCCCGAGGCACCGCGTGCCCCACCGCGCGGGAGCGCCCGCAGGAACCGCACGGCCTCGGCGGCCGGCAGCTCGGCCCGCAGGTCGAAGCCGGCCGCCATCACCTGCGCCTCCGCGAAGCCGCGCAGCCAGCGGTCCGGGAGCGGCACCTTCTTCTCCACGACCGGGCCGTCCAGCGTGGTCACGGCCAACTCCTCCGGGCCCACCCGCAGATGGAGCGGATCGTCCGCGCCGATCCTGGACAGGGCCTCCCGCAGGGGGTTGTTGACGTCGACGTTCGTCGTGCCGTGCCCCACCTCGCCGCCGTCGAGGCCCGCCTCCAGCACGTCCAGGCGGGCGTACACCCCGCAGCAGCCGGAGAAGGACTCGAAGCGCAACCGGTCACCGTTGCCCGTCACCACCGGGTCGAGGGAGGCGCGCAGCTGTCGCTGGTAGTACCGGGCGGCCGCCACGTCGGCCACCGCGAGCAGGCCGGCGGAGGCTACCTGAGGGAACGTCAGGAAGCCTGCGAAGAACCGCGGATGGTCCTCGATACCCGAGGGCGTCGCACCCCGTGAGGTCTCCAGTCCCAGGCGCTGTCCGTCCGCTGCGGACTCCAGCACGGAGGGTCGGCAATAGGCCACGGCCTGCAAAGATCGCGTCATGGAAAAACCGTAGAGGCGACCACTGACAATCGGCCCTGACCTGCGCAAACGCCATACGCCACGAGGATCTTGGGGTCCTCGCGACGGTGCCGCGCACCGGGGATGACACCAGTGCGCGGCACGGGGTTCAGGCTACGGCAGTCACTGACCGACCCGGCCCGGCTGGAGCACCTGCTTGAACAGCACGGTGCCGTCCGACTCGCGCAGGCGAACCGTCAGTTCGCCGCTGTCGCCGTCGATGTCGACCTCGCCGAAGAACTGGTAGCCCCCGGCGGGCGAGACGTTCGCGGTCGTCGGCGCCTTGATGAACACCCGCTCCGGGCCGAAGGTGTCGTCCAGGGTGTTGGCCGGGAACGCGCCCGCGTTGAGCGGGCCGGAGACGAACTCCCAGAACGGCTCGAAGTCGGTGAAGGCCGCCCGCGACGGCTGGTAGTGCTGGGCAGAGGTGTAGTGGACGTCGGCGGTGAGCCACACCGTGCCGGTGATCCGGCGGTGCTTGATGAACCGCAGCAGCTCGGCGATCTGCAGCTCCCGCCCCAGCGGAGCCCCGGGGTCGCCCTGCGCCACGGCCTCGATGTTCGGCTGGCCGTCGCCGGTGTCCGGCACCACCAGGCCCAGCGGCATGTCCGAGGCGATCACCTTCCACACCGCCCGCGAGCGGGCCAGTTCGCGCTTGAGCCAGTTCAGCTGCTCGGCACCGAGGATGCCCTGCGGGTCGGTGCTCTGGTCGTCCCGCGAGTTGGCGTTGCGGTAGGTGCGCATGTCCAGCACGAACACATCGAGCAGCGGGCCGTGGTGGACCACCCGGTGGACCCGGCCGTCGGGGCGGCGCAGGGTCGAGATCGGGAAGTACTCCGAGAACGCCTGCCGGGCGCGGGCGGCCAGCACGTCGACGTTCTTCTCCGTGTAGCGGGAGTCGGCGAGGATCTCGCCGGGGTACCAGTTGTTGGTCACCTCGTGGTCGTCCCACTGGATGATGGCGGGGACCTGGGCGTTGAACCGCCTCAGGTTCTCGTCGAGCAGGTTGTAGCGGAAGTTGCCGCGGAACTCGGCCAGGGTCTCGGCCACCTTGGACTTCTCCTCGGTTGTGATGTTCCGCCAGGTGCTGCCGTCGGGCAGGGTGACGGACGCCGAGATCGGGCCGTCGGCGTAGATGTTGTCGCCGCTGCACAGGAAGAAGTCCGGGTCCAGCGCGGCCATCGCGTTGTAGATCCGGTAGCCGCCGAAGTCGGGGTTGATTCCCCAGCCCTGCCCGGCCAGGTCGCCCGACCACACGAAGCGCACGCCGTCACGCCGCCGCGCGGAGGCCGTACGGAACGTGCCGGTGACCGGCTCGCCGGTGCGGCGCGGATCGTCGGGGTCGGCGAGCAGCACGCGGTAGTGGATCTGTTCGCCGGACGGCAGGCCGCGCAGCCGCGTCGTACCGGTGAAGTCCGTCTCCGCGCCGAGCAGCGGGCCGTGCCATCTGCGCGCGTTGCGGAACGACTCGGTGGCGGACGTCTCGACGATCATCCGCGCCGGACGGTCGGACCGCACCCACACCAGCCCCGAGTCGCAGGTCACGTCTCCCGTCTGCACACCCCAGCCCGCCCGGGGACGCCCCGACAGGGCGAAGGCCGGTGCCGAGCCGAGGGCGGTGGGCAGGGTCAGGGCCGCCGACGCGGCGAGCGAGCCGCGCAGGACGCTGCGTCGGCCCGGGAAGGGACGGTGTGACATGGAGGCCTCCAGGGGCGGGATCCGGCCAGTGTGCAGTGCCACAACTACTGGTGCGCCGCAGCGCACACGGAAACCACAAGTGAACAACTGACCGCATCCACAAGGGAACCGGCGAGTCCTGGCGGTGCCCTGCCGGACGTGCGGTTCCGGTCACCTCCTGGTGGGCGCTTCCCCACGGGTGATTGCGCCGACCGCCGAGGAGGTCCTGATCAGTGCGGACGCGCCGCGACCGCCTCGGCCATCAGCCGTACGCCCGCCCGGATCCGCGCGGGCGACAGGTGCGCGTACCCCAGGACCAGCCGCACGCCGGCCTCCCCGTCGCCCCCGGCACGCGCGTGCGCGTAGTCCGACAGCGGGCGCACCGCAACCCCGGCCGCGGCCACGCGCGCGTGGAACCGCTCCTGGGGCCCGTACCGCTCCGGCAACGCGGCGATGACGTGCAGCCCCGCGGCGATCCCGGTCACCTCCGAGCCCGGAAAGTGCTCCCGCAGAGCGGTGACCAGGGCGTCGCGCCGCTCCCGATACGCGCGCTGGCAGCGGCGCAGCTGCCGGTCGTAGTCGCCGCGCTCCAGGAACCGGGCGAACAGCGCCTGATCGAGGGTGGGATGGCCGAGATCCATGGTCCGCTTGCGCTCGACGACCTCCTCGGCCAGGCACTCCGGTACGAGCAGCCAGCCGAGCCGCAACCCCGGGGCGAGGGACTTGCTGACCGACCCCGCGTAGGCGACGCGCTCCGGGTCGAGTCCCTGGAGCGCGCCCACGGGGGCACGGTCGTACCGGAAGTCGCCGTCGTAGTCGTCCTCCAGGACGAACCCGTCGACGGACCGCGCCCAGTCGAGCAGTTCGGCGCGGCGTGCGGCGGAGTAGGCGATGCCGGTGGGGAACTGGTGGGCCGGCGTCGTGACCACGGATCGTACGCCGGCCTGCCGCAGCGGGCCGATGGCGAGGCCCTCGTCGTCCAGCGGCAGCGGCACGGTGCTGACGCCGGCGGCGGCGTAGAGGGCGTCGTGCTGCGGGCTTCCGGGGTTCTCGACACCGACTTCGCGCATCCCGCGCGCGTGCAGCACGAAGCCGAGCACCGCCGTGGCCTGCGACACCCCGGAGACGACCACGATGCGCTCGGGGTCCGCGACCACGCCCCGGCGGCGCGCGAGCAGTTCGGCCAGGGCCGTACGCAGCCTGGGCAGCCCGCGCGGGTCGGGATAGCCGAGCTCGTGGTGCGGCAGCTCCGCCAGCACGCCGCGCTGTGCGGCCGCCCACGCGGCGCGCGGGAACAGCGACACGTCCGGCGTGCCCGGTACGAAGTCGGCCCGCGCACCCGCGGAGCGCGGAGCGAGGTCACGCGCGCGTGGCCGCGCGGCCCCCCGTACGGCGCCGCCCACCCAGGTCCCCGCACCCCGGCCGCTGCGGAGATAGCCCTCCGCCGTCAACTGCTCGTACGCCTCGGTGATCAGCCCGCGCGAGACGCCCAGGTCGGCGGCGAGATCCCGGCTCGACGGCAGCCGCGTACCCGGCGCGAGCCGCCCCGACCGCACCGCCTCACGCAGCGCCGCCTGCAACGAACGCCCACGCGCGCGTGCCGGCGCCGACGCGGCCGGCAGCAGCAGCTCCCAGGCGGCGGAAGCCATGTCCGTGGTGTCCCCGGTCGGCGTCGCAGGGGGCGTCGCCCGGCCGGTGGGATTGCTGGGCGGCGGTGATGGTGCGGTGATGGCGGTACGTGCGGGCCTGGCCGGATCGCTCGCGAGCGGCCCGGAAGAGCGCTCCGTCTCCTCGGCCGGACGGCTCGCGGACGGTCTCGCGGCGCGGTCCACCTGACCGGCGGGGTCTGCCGTGTACGGCACCGAGGCCCGGTCCACCTGCCCAGCCGGCCCCGGCGTCGACGGTAGCGAGGCGGACCGTGCCGTCCTCCCGGTGGGATTGGTCTCCGATGGCGTCATGAAAGTGGACCTTAATCCGGACCGCGCAGCTTCCTAGCGTCGCTGCCATGAACGCCACCACCACGCGCGGCGCCCTCCTGGCCGCGCTCGCCTGCGTCCTCGTCGGAGGGTCCTTCACCGCCAACAGCCTCCTCGGCGACTACCCGTACGCCGGCGGCCAGTTCCTGCGCTACGGCCTCGCCTTCCTCCTGCTCGTCCCCCTGGCGGGGCGGGACGCCGCGGCCCGGCTGCGCTCGCTCGGCGCCCGTCAGTGGGCCCGCCTCGCGGTGCTCGCCGCCGTCGGCATGGTGGGCTTCAACCTGGCCGTCATCGCCGCCGAGCGCACCGCCGAACCGGCGGTTCCCGGGGTCTTCGTCGGCTGCGCGCCGGTCGTCGTGGCGGTGGTCGTACCCCTGCTGGACGGGCGCCGCCCCCAACGGGCCGTCCTGTACGGGGCGTTGCTCGTGGCTGTCGGGGCGTTCACGGTGCAGGGCTGGGGGCGCACGGACGGGCTCGGCATCGCCTTCTCCGTGTGCGCGCTGGTCGGCGAGGTCGGTTTCGCGGTCCTCGCCGTGCCCGTGCTGCGCCCGCTGGGTCCGCGGCTGCTGTCCGCCTCGGTGTGCGGCGTCGCCGCCGTCGAGTCCATGGCCGCGGGGCTGCTCCTGGACGGCACCGCCTGGCTGCGCCGGCCCGACACCACGGAGGTGACGGCACTCCTGTGGCAGGCGGTGGTCGTGACCGTCGTCGGCTTCGTGTGCTGGTACATGGGCATGCAGCGGATCGGCGCCGAGCGCGCCACGCTCTTCTCCGGTCTCATCCCGGTCGCCGCCGCCGGCACCGCCCCGCTCGTGGGAACCGGCTCCTACGGCGCCGTCCAGGCGCTGGGCAGCGCCCTGGTCGGCGCCGGTGTCGCCCTGGGCTCAGGCGCGTTGAGGCGCGCCCCGCGCGGGTCAGCGGCTGCCGTCGAGGATGACGCGCGCGACCAGGGCGGGGTCGTCGTTCATCGGGCAGTGGCCGCAGCCGGGCAGCCGAACCAGACGCGCCCGGGGAATGATCTGCTTGGCGCGCACCCCTTGGCGGCGCACGAGCAGCCGGTCCCTGGTGCCCCAGGCCACGGTGACCGGTATTCCGGGGAGGTCGTCGGTGAACTGGACGGTCCGGCCGGCCCGGAGGGTCTGGTCGAAGCCCGTGGCCCCCGCGAGGGCGAGCGTCTCGGCGACCACGGCCTCGGGTGAACGCCGGCCCGGGCGGGCGTAGATCGTGCTCGTCAGGACCGTACGGCCGGCCGCCGACCGGGACAGCTGTTCCACCAGAGGCAGCGGCAGCCGCCGCGAGATGTGCCGCATCGCCAGCAGCACGCCGAAGGCGTAGCGCCGCTCGGCCGCGGACCAGAACCCGGCCGGGGAGAGGGCGGTGACGGACCGCACGAGCTTCTCGCGGCCGAGCTCCAGCGCGATCAGTCCGCCCAGCGAGTTGCCCACCACATGCGGCCGCTCCAGCTCCATGGCCGCACAGAAGGCGCCGAACACGGCCGTCGTCGTGGCCAGGTCGTAGGAGAGGCCGTCGGGCAGGCCGGGAGAGGCCCCGAACCCGGGCAGATCCACGGAGATCACGTCGCGCTCGGTGGCGAGGACGTCCACGACCGGCTCCCAGACCTGCCGGTGGTGACCGATGCCGTGCAGCAGGAGCAGCGGTTCGCCGCGCCCCACGCGCGCGTAGTCGACGGTCACGCTCCGCGGGCCGTGGGGGGAGGGGACCTTGAAGGAGACGGTGGCGGACATGGGGTGCTCCTCGTCTGGGACACGCGACGGACGTCCGTAGACAGCTTGTCAGCGATTGCTACCGACGGGTAGACCCCGGCGCTCGCCGGCCCCCCCAGGCCAGGCTCGGGGGCGCGGCGCCCGCAACCCGCCCCGCGCGTCTGCGGGTTGCGCCACACCTCCCCGGGGACGCCGATTTCGCCTGGACACGGCCGGTCGCGTCGGATGGGATGGTGCGGTGACCACCGAAACCGAGACAGACGTCTTCGAAGAGCACCGCCCCGTCCTCCTGGGAGTCGCCTACCGCATGCTCGGCCGTGTCGCCGACGCTGAGGACGTGGTGCAGGAGGCCTGGCTGCGCTGGTCCGGCGCGGACCGGTCGGCGGTGCGCGAGCCGCGCGGCTATCTGGTGCGCGTCACCACCCGGCTCGCCATCGACCGGCTGCGCCAGGTCAAGGCGCGGGGCGAGACCTACGTCGGCCCCTGGCTCCCGGAGCCGTACGTCACCGACTTCGGGGACAGTGTCCCCGACACGGCCGAGCGGGCCGTCCTCGCCGACTCCGTCTCACTCGCCGTCCTCGTCGTCCTGGAGTCGCTGTCGCCCCTGGAGCGGGCGGTGTTCGTCCTCAGGGAGGCCTTCGGCTACCCGTACGCCGAGATCGCCGCCATGCTCGACCGCGGCGAGGCGGCGGTGCGGCAACTGGCCGGGCGGGCCCGCAAGCACGTCGACGAGCGGCGGCCGCGCTACGAGGTCGACCCCACCCAGCGACGCGATCTCACCGAACGATTCCTGGCCGCGGCCGGAGAGGGCGACCTGGAGGGGCTCATGTCACTGCTGGCCCCGGACGTCCGCCTCGTCGGCGACAGCGGCGGCAAGTCCAGGGCGCCGCTGCGGGTCGTGGAGACGGCCGACAAGGTGGGCCGCTTCCTCGTCGGCGCCGCGAAGAAGGGCGACGTCCCCGACCTGTCCTTCCGGTTCATGGAGCTCAACGGCGGCCCCGCGGTGCTGGTGCTGTCCGGCGACAAGCCCGACTCCGTCTTCCAGGTGGACATCCTCGACGGGCGCATCCAGTCGGTCTACATCATCCGCAACCCCGACAAACTGAGGTCGCTGCCGACGGCGTAGATCCCGCCGCCACGTCATGGGCGTGGCGGCGCACGTCCGTCCCGTGAACGTTCCCGGCCATTGGTCTTGACCAAGGGTGAGGGCCGCCCTATGGTCGCAGAGAAGTGCAACAACCTTTAATAAACAAGGGCGCTAAAACGCCGATGGGCCACGGCGATTGCGGAGGACAGGGTGGGGACCACGCAGCTCGAAACGGTGCCGGAGCCGAAGTACTGGCACCTCAGGACCGTGCTCAGTGAGGCACTGGACTCCGAATTCTCCGTGGGCGAGATCCTGCCCAACGAGCGCGACCTGGCCGCCCGCTTCGGCGTCGCCCGGGCCACGCTCCGCCAGGCCCTGGAACAGCTCGAACTGGAAGGCAGGCTGCAGCGTCGCCGCGGTGTCGGTACGACCGTCGCGCCGCCGCGGGTGGGTGTGTCCGTCGGCACTGAGCAGCACGCCTGGCCGGGAGCGGCCGACGACGTCTGGCAGCCCACGGACTGCACACAGGCGCTGCCGCCCGTGTCTGTCGCCGCCGCCCTGGAGAGCGGCCGGGACGAGCCCGTGCACATCGTGCGCCGCTCCCGTGTGACGCACGGCCAGCCCGTCGCCGCCGAGCTGCTCTACGTCCCGCAGTCGTCGGTGCCCGCCCTCTCCGCCATCGACGCGCCGTCCGGAGCGGCACGCGCGCGTGCCGTGCTGCGCGAGCTGCAGCGCCTGGAGCTGGAGGGCCAGGAGAGCGCCGTCGAGCTGGGCTCGGCCCGCGCGGACGACGCGAAGGAGCTGGACCGCCTCCCCGGGGCGCCCGTCCTCGTCGTGACCACCCGCTACATCGCCGAGGGCCGCACCGCCGCGCTCTCCGTGGCCACGTACCGCGCGGACACCTGCCGGCTGACCTTCGGCGACTCGGGCGGTGTGGAGATCCAGCAGGACCCGGAACGCCGGGCGTCCTGACCGCCGTGTCACTTTCCGCCCCGCGCCTCGGGACTGCTCCGGGGCGCGGGGCGTCGGCGGAGAAGCCGCCCTGCGGCTGATCGGCGCGACGGCCCCGGGCGGGCGTCCCGGTCCGCACCCCCGCTCCCGGGCACACGACCGGCGGCTGCCGACGCGCCTCCTGCTCGGACCGGCCCCCACGGTGCCGCGGCGGCGCATGGTACTCAGCCGCCGGCGCATGGGTCCAGCTGCCACCGACCACACCAGGCCCTCGGCCCGATCCCCTCAGCGCCGCCCCGTGACCGTCCCCTCCACCGCGAACAGCTGCTCCTCCACATGGTCGAGGGCGAGCCGCAGCGCGCCCGTCGCCACCGCCGCCTCGCCGAGCAGGGACAGGGCCACCTTCGGCGGGCGCAGACAGTAGCGGGCCAGTTCGCGCCGCAGCGGCTCCAGGACGCCGTCCAGACCGGCCGCCCAGCCGCCGATGACGACCAGTTCGGGGTCGAGGGCGAGGACGAGCGCGGCCACGTCGTGGACGAGGCGCTGGATGAAGCGGTCGACGGCCGCGCGGGCCCGCTGGTCGCCCTCGCGGGCCTGCGCGAAGACCTTGGCGACGGCATGCTCGTCGAGGGGGCGCAGCGGCTCGTCCGTGGTGGACAGCAGGGTCTCCGGGGTGGCCTCACGGCCCAGCAGATGCAGCGCGCCGATCTCACCGGCCGCTCCGCCGAACCCCCGGTGCAGCTGCCCGCCGATCAGTGCGCCGGCGCCCGGGCTCAGCCCCGCCAGCACGAACACCACGTCGTCGGACTCGGTGGCGGAGCCCTTCCAGTGCTCGGCGACGGCCGCCGCGTTGGCGTCGTTCTCCACCAGGACCGGGCACTTGAAGGACCGGCTCAGCCGCTCGCCCAGCCGCAGCCCCGTCCACTCGGGCAGCGCGGCACCCAGCCGCACGGTGCCGTCCGCGTCGACGATGCCCGGCGTCGCGACCCCCACGGCCCGCAGCGACCCGCGTGCGACCCCGGCCCGGCGCAGCAGTTCCGCGACCGCGGTGCGCAGCCGTTCCAGGCGCTCATCGGCCGGGGCCGTCTCCTCGACATCCTTGGCGATGGAGCCCAGCACGCGGCCGTCCAGGTCGGCGAGGAGCGCGGCGACCCGATGCGACCCGATGTCCAGGCCCAGCAGATGACCGGCCTCGGCGCGGAACCGGAACCGCCGCGCGGGCCGCCCCTGGCGCCGGACGACACTCTCGTCGGCCGCCTTCTCGATGACGTACCCCGCCTCGATGAGCCCCTCGACGACGCCCTCGACGGTCGGCCGGGACAGTCCGGTCACCCGGGTGATCTCCGTCAGCGTGGCGGCGTCCGTGGCACGCAGCGCGTGCAGTACCACCGCCGAATTGATCCTTCGCAGCAGCGAGGGATCCCCGCCGGTCAGCCGCCCCAACGTCCGTCCTCCCAGCTCGTGCGCATGTGGGCCGGATGGTACTCGCCAGGGCCGACCCCGGCGAGTCATGGGCACCCACCCACCTACCGGCCGGTCCGCGCCAGGCCGCGTCGCTCACCCGCCTGCGCGGATCACGCGGGCGCCATGAAACCCGACTCGTACGCCGTGATCACCGCCTGGGTGCGATCACGCGCCCCCAGCTTCGCCAGCACGGCACTCACATGCGACTTCACCGTCTCGGTGCCGACCACGAGCCGGGCGGCGATCTCCGCGTTCGACAGACCGCGCGCCATCAGCCGCAGCACCTCGGCCTCCCGCCCGGTCAGCCGGGCCCGCTCCAGCAGGGCGCGCGCCGCCAGGTTCCCGGCCTCGTCGCCGTACCGAGCGGCGAGCTGCCGGACCGAGGCCGGGAACAGCAGTGACTCGCCCTCGGCGACCAGCCGGACCGCGTGCACGATCTCGGCCGGCCGCGCCCGCTTCAGCAGGAAACCGTCGGCACCGGCCCGCAGCGCCTCGTACACGTACTCGTCGTTCTCGAAGGTCGTGATGACGACGATCTTCGGCGGGTCGTCGACCGTCCGCAGCACCGCGCGTGTGGCCTCGATCCCGTCCAGCAGCGGCATCCGCACATCCATGGCGACCACATCGGGCCGCAACTGCCGGACCAGCGGAATCACCGCCGCCCCGTCCGCCGCCTCCCCGACGACCTCGATGTCCGGCTGCGCCTCCAACACGGCGCGCAGACCGGCGCGTACGAGGGGTTCGTCGTCGACCAGGAGAACGGTGACCGGCATCCGGCCAGCGTAGATCAACCGATCGGCAGCTCAACAAGCACCTGCCACTCACCTTCGTCGGGGCCGGTCCGCGCACGGCCGCCCAGCAGGGCGGCGCGCTCGCGTATGCCGCGCAGCCCGCTGCCCCGGCCGGGCCCCGGTATCTCGGCGGTGAGCGGATTACGGACCTCAAGGGTGAGCGTGCCGGCAGCGACGGCGACACGGGCCCGGACCGGGACGGATCCCGCGTGCCGCAACACATTGGTCAGCGACTCCTGGAGGATGCGGTAACCCTCCCGGGAGACCGGCCCGGGCACGGTGTCCAGGGGCCCGGTCACATCGGCCTCCACCTTCGCACCGGAGGCACGCGCGGACTCCAGCAGCCGGCCGACGTCCGTGAGCGTCGGCCGGCTGCTGACCGGCCGCTCCGACTCGCGCAGGACGCCCAGGACGCGTTCCAGGTCCTCGAGGGCGGCGTGGCCGGTCTCCTCGATGGCGTCCAAGGCCCGGTCGGTGAAGGCGGGATCGCCTGCCGCACGCGCGGCTCCGGCCTGCACCACGGCCACCGTCAGGGCGTGGCCGATGGAATCGTGGAGTTCGCGGGCGATGCGCGTGCGTTCCAGGAGCTGCTCGGTGCGCTCCTCCAGGGCGGCGAGGCGCTCGGCGGGGGAGGGGCCCAGGAGGCGGTGGGCGAGCGCGGTGATGAGGTGGCCCGACGCGACCAAGGTCACCGCCAGCACGAGCAGCGCCACGGGCGCGAGCAGGATGTGCCACCAGTCGTGGCCGCCGAGGCGGAACAGCTCGCCTGCGTCGCTGTCACGGCCGAACGCCGCCGACACCGAGTCCACCGAAGTGAGGAGCAGTTGGACGGTGAACAGCCAGGTCGCGCAGCCGAGCAGCAGCCGCATCTCCAGCCACAGCACGAGCCGCCCCCGGTCGCTCCAGGAGGCGGACGGCGCGACGACGATGTCGGTGCTCTCACTGTCGTGCCGGTGACCGGTCAGCAGCAGCCTGGCCTGCAGCCCCTCCACGGTGCGCATCGCGGGCACGAGCCCGGCCGGGGCGAGCGCCGCGGCCGCCACCGCCCAGGTCCACCAGGCGTCCTCGATGAACAGCCACATGGCCGGCCACACGACGGCGATGCCCAGATGCAGCAGTCGTGTGTACGTCACCGCCCGACCGAACGGGCGCAGCAGGCGGACCATTTCGTCATCGTGCCAGCCGCCACTGACAACGGACCTCCCCCGCACGGGGGAGCCGTTCTCCACCGGCGGGGGAGGATCCGGCCCGCCCCAGCGGCCAGGCTGGCTGCCATGACCAGCATCGACGTCCAGGACCTCACCAAGGAGTACGGCACTCGCCGGGCCGTGGACCACCTCACCTTCCGTGTCGAGCCCGGCCGTGTCACCGGCTTCCTCGGCCCCAACGGCGCCGGGAAGTCCACCACCATGCGGCTGGTGCTCGGCCTGGACCGGCCGACCTCCGGAACCGCCATGGTCGGGGGCCGCGCCTATCCGACCCTGAACGAACCCCTGCGCCATGTGGGCGCGTTGCTCGACGCCCAGGCCGCGCACGGCTCGCGCACCGGCCGTGACCATCTGCGCGTCCTGGCGGCGAGCAACCGCATCCCGAACCGGCGCGTCGACGCGGTGCTGGAGGAGACGGGGCTGGCATCGGTGGCGCGCCGCAGGGTGAAGACGTACTCCCTGGGCATGCGCCAGCGGCTCGGGATCGCCGCCGCCCTCCTCGGTGACCCCGAGGTGGTCATGCTCGACGAGCCGTCCAACGGTCTCGACCCCGAAGGCATCATCTGGATCCGTGAGTTGCTCGGCCGGCTCGCGGAGGAGGGTCGCACGGTCCTGGTCTCCAGCCACCTCATGAACGAGACGGCGTCCTTCGCCGACCACCTCGTCGTCCTCGGCCGGGGCCGCCTGCTCGCCGACACCCCCATGCGGGCGTTCATCCACGCGCGCGTGGAGCCCCGCGTCCGTATCCGCACCACGGACGCCGCCGCACTCGAGACCGCCCTCAGCCGGTACGGCCACGACGCGGTCCAGCACGAGGACGGTCACTGGAGCGTGCGCCACGCGCGTGTGGACGACATCGGCCGCATGGCCGCGGAGGCGGGCGTCACCCTCCTCGAACTCGCGCCCGAGGAGGGCACGTTGGAGCAGGCCTACCTCGATCTGACTGCCGGCGAAGCCGAGTTCACCGCACAGCCCCAGGAGGCCTGACCATGACATCCCCACCCGTGCTCCACGCGGAGTTCCTCAAGATCCGCACCCTGCGCTCGCTGCCGGGAGCACTGCTGGCGCTGTTCGCCGGGACCACCGCGTTCTCGGCGCTGGCCGGTGCCTCCGGGACCTCGGACCCGGAGTTCGACCCCCTCTTCACGGCGCTGTCGGGCGTCCTGCCGGGACAGATCGCGGCCATCTCGTTCGGCGCGATGGCCGTGTCGGCGGAGTATCACGGGGGTGCGCTCCGGTTGTCGCTCGCCGCGGTTCCCCAGCGCGGACGGTGGTTCGTCGCCAAGCTGACGGCGATTGCCGTGCCGACGCTGTTCGTCGGACTGGCCACCGCCTTCGCCGCCCTCGTGGTGGCGAGGGCGGGACTGGGCTCCGCAGCGAGCGGGCTCACCGTGGCCGAGGATGTGCGCGGGGTCGTCGGCTGCGGGATCTACGTCACGCTGATGGCGCTGTCGGCGGCCGGCCTCACCGCCGTGCTGCGCAGCGGCGTCGCCACGCTCTCCGTCCTGATCCCGTTCATCCTCGTGGTGTCGTTCGTGATCGACGACGCCGCGGGCACCGTCGCCGACTTCCTGCCCGACCAGGCGGGCCAGATCGTCCTGCACCAGACGTACGAGGGCACCCTCGGCCCCTGGTCGGGACTGATGGTGACCGCGCTGTGGACGGTCGCCGCGATGCTGGCGGGGGCCTGGAGCGTACGGCGGCGGGACGCCTGACCGCAGCGCCGACTCGGTCGGAGACGTACGGCAGGCTGACGCCCCGCCAATTGTCAGTGCCGGCCGCTTTACTGGATCACATGGACATCGTGGACGACCTCGCCCTGATCGACCTGCTGTGCGCCCGGGACCTCCCCGCGGAGCACGGCGGGACGGACGCCGGCATGGGCGGACCGGGTTACCGCATCGTCCCGTTAGGGCCGGACGACTGGGAGAGCCCGGACGACTGCTACGCCTACGAGGCGGCCGTCGCCGAGCGGTTGACCGCGCGGCACGGAGAGCCGGCGCGGTGGGGGACCGCCACCCTCGGCGAGCGCATGGCCCGCGGCGAGGACATATCCGAGCCCTGGGCCACGCTCGGCGCCCTGGCGTACGAGCTGCGCGCGTGGGAGGCGAAAGGCACCGGTCGCTGGGTCGCCCTGGCGGTCGCCGACCGGGACGCCGACGAGCAGCCCCGGCTGTGGGCCGCCGTCACGGACGTCAACCCGCCGTGATCTCCTGGCCCTCGGCCGTCGCCGCCACCCACAACCGGGCGAACTCCTCCGCCATCGTCGCCGCCGTCCAGTGCGCGTTCAGCCCGCTCGGATTCGGCAGCACCCACACGCGCGTGTCCCCGATCATCCGTTCCTGCGGACCCACCTGGGCCTTGCGGTCGCCGAAAGCCGCCCGATACGCGGTCACCCCCACCACGGCCAGCCAACGCGGCCGCAGCCGTGCCACCTTGGTCGCCAGCAGCCGCCCGCCCTCGCGGTACTCCTCGGCGCTCAACTCGTCGGCCCGCGCGGTCGCCCGTGCGACGACGTTCGTGATGCCGAGCCCGTAGGACAGCAACTCCCGCTGCTCCGACGGCTTCAGTAGCCTCGGCGTGAAGCCGGACAGATGCAGCACCGGCCAGAAACGGTTGCCGGGCCGGGCGAAGTGATGGCCCGTCGCGGCCGTCGTCAGACCGGGGTTGATGCCACAGAACAGCACGTGAAGGCCGTCCGCGACCACGTCGGGGACGAGTCGGTCGCGGGCGGCTTCCAGTTCGGCCGGGGTGAAGCGTGCCATGGCGTGCGGTGTGTCAGCTTCCGGGGCCGCGGGTCAGAGGATCGCCCCGGGCGTGTACCCCGCCGCCTCCGGGCGCTGCTTCACGATCTCCTCGATCCGGCTCACGACGACGCCGACCTGGTCGGCCGCGGCGCCCGTGAAGGACAGCTTGTCGGCCATCAGCGCGTCCAGCGCGGCGCGGTCGAGCGGGATGCGCTCGTCGGCGGCCAGCTTGTCGAGCAGTTCGTTGCGCTCGGCGCCCTGCTCGCGCATCGCCAGCGCGGAGGCCACGGCGTTCTCCTTGATCGCCTCGTGCGCGAGCTCACGGCCGACCCCCGCGCGCACCGCGCCCATCAGCACCTTGGTGGTGGCCAGGAACGGCAGGTAACGGTCCAGCTCACGCGCCACGACCGCCGGGAAGGCGCCGAACTCGTCGAGGACCGTCAGGAACGTCTCCAGCAGACCGTCCAGCGCGAAGAACGCGTCCGGCAGCGCGACCCGGCGCACCACCGAGCAGGACACATCGCCCTCGTTCCACTGGTCGCCCGCCAGCTCGCCGGTCATCGAAGCGTAGCCGCGCAGGATCACCATGAGGCCGTTGACGCGCTCGCAGGAGCGGGTGTTCATCTTGTGCGGCATCGCGGAGGAGCCGACCTGGCCCGGCTTGAAGCCCTCGGTCACCAGCTCGTGCCCAGCCATCAGCCGGATCGTCTTCGCCAGCGAGGACGGCGCCGCGGCCAGCTGCACCAGCGCGGTCACGACCTCGTAGTCCAGCGAGCGCGGGTAGACCTGGCCGACCGAGGTGAACGCCTGCGAGAAGCCCAGGTGCCCGGCGATACGGCTCTCCAGCTCCGCCAGCTTGGACGCGTCCCCGCCGAGCAGGTCCAGCATGTCCTGCGCCGTACCCACCGGGCCCTTGATGCCGCGCAGCGGGTAGCGGCCGAGGAGCTCCTCGACCCGGCCGTAGGCCACGAGCAGCTCGTCGGCCGCCGTCGCGAACCGCTTGCCCAGCGTCGTGGCCTGCGCGGCGACGTTGTGCGAGCGGCCGGCCATGACCAGCTCGCCGTACTCACCGGCCAGCTTGCCCAGGCGGGCCAGCACGGCCACCGTACGGTCGCGCATCAGCTCCAGCGAGAGGCGGATCTGGAGCTGCTCGACGTTCTCAGTGAGATCGCGGGACGTCATGCCCTTGTGCACGTGCTCGTGCCCGGCGAGGTCGTTGAACTCCTCGATCCGCGCCTTCACGTCATGCCGCGTGACCTTCTCGCGCTCGGCGATCGAGGCCAGGTCGACGGTGTCGAGGACACGCTCGTAGTCGGCGATCGCCTCGTCCGGCACCTCGATCCCCAGGTCCTTCTGGGCCCGCAGCACGGCGAGCCAGAGCTGACGCTCCAGCCTCACCTTCTGCTCGGGCGACCAGAGCGTGGCGAGCTCGGTGGAGGCGTAGCGTCCGGCGAGGACGTTCGGAATGCGGGGCTTGGCGGGCGCAGAAGTCACGTGTACGGAGTTTACCCGGCGCCCGGATGGCCTCCGGCTGGTCCATACGGTCCGGACAGCGCAGGTGGGACGCGAACCGACCGGCGGCCGTCAGCTCGCCCTGAGAGTTTTCTGCGGGCGCCGGTCCGTACTCGATCGGCTAATCCCCATTCGGTAACAGCGAGTCGCGCAATTTCTGCGGTATTCGCAGAAGACGCGCTGCTGTGCAGCGGCGGGAATTCCGGGCCGGTGAACTCGCCCGCCGACAGACGCTCGGACGGGCTGTCGAGTGTGGGTTCGAGCTTGGCGAGCAGCCGCTGCCGCGTCCGGCCGACGGGTCCGGGCGGGTGTGGCGGTCGCGCGCAGACGGGCGATCGGGTGAATTCCCAGGCCGTCAACGCGTCCCGGTTTCCTGGGGGCTCCCTCTCTCGTTCATAGTCGGCAGGTCGTGGCGAGTTTGCACGCGCGGCATCACGGTTCCTGCGAGGACCCTGCGAATCGCGGCAATCGACAAGATCGCGTCAACGACTGACGTCGGCTTCCCCCGTTCCGCCTGAGAGGAAGACAACGAGAATGCGACAGAGCCTGACCAAGGGATTGATCGTGGCTGCCGCCGCGACAAGCGCCTTGTCTCTGTACGGGACATGCGCGTCCGCGGCCCCCCGCCTGCATGGGGCCGTGGTCTCCGCCGCCGCACTGTCGGGCCGCACGGATCCCTGGGACTCGGACGGGCTGGACCAGCTGAATGGGATGGATGAGAAATTCAGCGAGATGCAGGACAAATTCAGTGAGCTGAACGAAAAGCTCGGCGAGCTGGACCGGATGGATCCCGCCGCGGGAATCCGCGTGCCCGAATTCGGCACGTCCGGGCACGGCGCGGGTTCGAGCGGCCACGGCTACGGCGACGAGAAGTCGAGCGGTTATGGCTACGGCGACGAGAAGTCGAGTGGCCACGGCTATGGCAACGAGAAGTCGAGTGGCCATGGCTACGGCAACGAGAAGTCGAACGGCTACGGTGACGAGAAGTCGAGTGGCTACGGCTACGGTGACGAGAAGTCGAGCGGTTACGGCTACGGTGACGAGAAGTCGAGCGGTTACGGCTACGGTGACGAGAAGTCGAGTGGCTACGGCTACGGCGACGAGGAGTCGAGTGGCTACGGCTACGGTTACGGCAAGGAGCCCAAGCCCACACCCACCAAGAGCAACCCGCCGAAGCACAAGCCCACCCCTTCGCCCGAGCCGACGCCTCCTCCGTCGAAGCCCGAGAAGCCGAAGATGCCCGAGACCGGCGCTGAGGGCGTCATCGCAGGCGTGGCCGCCAGTGGGGCGCTGCTGATCGCCGGAACCGTCCTGTACCGGCGAGGCCGGATCTCGTTCCGTCGGTAGCGCACCGGGTCCCTGTCCCGTGGGCAGGGACCGTGCGGCTCGGTGTACCCGGGCTGCCGGGCGACGGCGCGCACCCTGTGGGCGGGGTCGTCCGTCCGGGGAGTGCTCACCGGGCTGCCCGGCAGCGCGGGGCAGGCCCAGGACGGGAGGAAGCACCCGCACGGCGGCCGGGCGCGGCGCGGCCCCTGCCGCAGCGGTGACCGGACCGCCGGCTGTGACCGGAGGCTGTGACCGGAGGCCGGGTCCCGCGCCGGGCATGGCCCCCGGCATGGCCCCCGCATCGCCGAGGGCCTACGCCGCCAGCCCCTCGTACGGCAGCAGTTCCGGCCGCTTGGGCGGCCGCCCGTCCCCGGACGAGCGGCCCGTCAGCCGTCGCCCGATCCACGGCAGGAGATGCTGACGCGCGAACCGCACGTCCGCGATCCGCCGGGCGACCCACCCGGGCGGCAGCGTGGCCGGCATCGGCGTGTGCCACTCGGTGTCCTCGGGGTCGCAGCCGAGCGCCTGCCACACCGCCTCCGCGACCCGGCGATGCCCCTCCGCCGTCAGATGCAGCCGGTCCACGTCCCACAGGCGAGGGTCGCCGAGCGACGGGGCCCCGTACAGGTCGACGACGACCGCGCCATGCCGCTCGCCCAGCTCGTCGACGCAGGCGAACAGTTCCTCCATGCGGGGCCGGAACCGCTCCAGGACCGGTCCCTGGCGGCCCGGGCTGCGCATCAGCACCAGTTGCTTGCAGGACGGGGCGAGCTTCTCCACGGCCTCCTCCAGGAGACCGCGCACCCGCCCCATGTCGCACTTGGGCCGCAGGGTGTCGTTGAGCCCGCCGACGAGTGTGATCACGTCGGCGCCCATCGCGGCGGCCACGTCGACCTGCTCCTCGACGATCTGCCCGATCAGCTTCCCGCGCACCGCGAGGTTGGCGTACCGGAAGCCGGGCGTGCGGGCGGCCATCCGCCCGGCGAGCAGGTCGGCCCAGCCCCGGTAGGAGCCGTCCGGGAGCAGGTCCGACATGCCCTCGGTGAAGGAGTCGCCGACCGCGACGAGGCTGGTGTGAGTGGGGTTCGTCTGCATGGCGACACAGATGGTATCCGGGCTCCATACCCAGCGGTCGGTCGGCCCGGGCGCCGGCCGCCCGAGACCGTCGGGCTCGCCTCGAACCCGCCTGTCAGGCCCGCTGGCCGAACAGCTCCCGCAGCACGTCCTCCATGGTCACCATCCCGGCCAGCCGCCCGTCGCCGCCCAGTACGGCCGCCAGATGCGTACGGCTGCCCCGCATCGCCGTGAGCACGTCGTCCAGCGGCGTGCTCTCCCGCACGCGCGCGATGGGCCGCATGTCCCGCACCTGGAACGGGACGTCCCGCGGGGAGGCGTCCAGCGCGTCCTTCACATGCAGGTAGCCCACGATGCGGCGCCCCGCGTCGACGACCGGGAAGCGGGAGAAGCCCGACTCGGCCGACAGCCGCTCCAGCTCCTCCGGCGTGACGCCCACGCGCGCGTGGACGACGGCTTCCAGGGGAAGCACCACGTCACGCACCGGCCGGCGGCCCAGTTCCAGGGCGTCGTGCAGCCGCTCGCGCGCACGCTCGTCGATGAGGCCGGCCTCTCCGGAGTCGCGCACCAGCCGGGCCAGCTCGGCGTCCGAGAACGTCGCGGCGACCTCGTTCCTGGTCTCGACGCGCAGCAGCTTCAGCAGCGCGTTGGCGAAGGCGTTGATCGTGAAGATCACCGGCCGCACCGCCCGGGCCATCGCGACCAGCGGCGGACCGAGCAGCAGGGCGCTGCGCACCGGCTCGGCCAGCGCGATGTTCTTCGGCACCATCTCGCCGAGCAGCATGTGCAGATACGTGGCCAGCGTCAGCGCGATCACGAAGGACACCACGTGCCCGGCGCTCTCCGGCACGCCCGCCGCGTGGAACACCGGCTCCAGCAGGTGCTCGATGGCGGGTTCCGCGACCACACCGAGCACCAGAGTGCACAGCGTGATGCCGAGCTGGGCGGCCGCCATGAGCGCGGACAGATGCCGCAGACCCCACAGCACGCTCTTGGCGCGCCGGTCGCCCTCGTCGGCGTACGGCTCGATCTGCGAGCGCCGAACCGAGATCAGTGCGAACTCGGCGCCCACGAAGAAGGCGTTGACGACCAGCGTCAGGAAACCGATGAACAGCTGTACGGCGGTCATCGCCCGCCCTCCTTCTCGTCCTCGGCGGAGTCGTCGAACGGCGCGTGCAGCAGGACCCGCGCGGCCCGGTGGCCCGCCGCGTCCACGACGTCGAGCCGCCAGCCGCCGACCTCGACGCGGTCGCCCACGGCGGGGATACGGCCGAGCTCGGTCGCGACGAGACCGGCCAGGGTCTCGTACGGCCCGTCGGGCGCTCTCAGGCCGACGCGGGCGAGCTGGTCCACCCGGGCCGAACCGTCGGCCGAGTACAGCGCCCGGCCCTCGTCGTCGCTCCCCGCGGGGGCGAGGTCGGGCGTCTCGTGCGGGTCGTGCTCGTCGCGTACCTCGCCGACGACCTCCTCGACGATGTCCTCCAGCGTGGCCACGCCGGCCGTACCGCCGTACTCGTCGATGACCACGGCCATGGTGCGCTTGCCGGAGAGCCGGTCGAGGAGCCGGTCGACGGTGAGCGTCGCGGGGACGAGGAGCGGCTCGCGCATCAGCTCGGCGACGGAGACACGGGGGCGGCGCTCGGCCGGCACCGTCAGGATGTCCTTGATGTGCGCGGTGCCCACGACCGAGTCGAGGCTGCCGCGGTAGACCGGGAACCGGGACAGTCCGGTGGCCCGCGTCGCGTTCGCCACGTCCTCGCAGGTCGCCTGGGCCTCCAGGGCGATGACCTGGACGCGCGGCGTCATGACGTTCTCCGCCGTCAGGTCGGCCAGGTTCAGGGTGCGGACGAAGAGCTCGGCGGTGTCCGGCTCCAGGGCGCCCTCCCGGGCGGAGTGCCGGGCGAGGGCGGCCAGTTCCTGGGGCCCGCGCACGGCCGCCAGCTCCTCGGTGGGGTGCAGGCCGAAGCGGCGCACCACGCGGTTCGCCGTGTTGTTGAGGTGGGTGATGAAGGGGCGGAAGATCGCGCTGAACCAGCGCTGGGCGTTCCCCACCCGCTTGGCCACGGCCAGGGGCGAGGAGATCGCCCAGTTCTTGGGCACCAGCTCGCCGACCACCATCAGCATGACGGTCGACAGGGCCGTGCCGATCACCAGCGCGATCGATTCCGCCGCCGGGTGGGCGATGCCGAGCGACTCCAGCGGGCTCGCGATCAGCGAGGCGATCGACGGCTCGGCGAGCATGCCGACGACCAGGTTCGTGACGGTGATGCCGAGCTGCGCGCCGGAGAGCTGGAACGTCAGATTCCGTACGGCCTTCAGGGCGCCGGCCGCGCCCCGTTCGCCGCGCTCCACGGCGTGCACGAGCTCGCTGCGCTCGACCGTGGTCAGGGAGAACTCGGCCGCGACGAAGGCGCCACAGGCGAGCGACAGCAGGATCGCCACCAGAAGGAGGAGCACTTCGGTCATCGGGTCACCTCCGTCCCATGGTGGGACAGGGTGGGGAGGATCGCGCGATGTCGGGTACTGGGAGGCTCGCCCATGGGCGGACGCTCACACCTTTCATTGGAGGACCGAAGCGGCCCGCCAATAGTAAAGGACAGGCAAAGTGTTTCAGTCGGCGAGGGGTTTCACCCACCGCCGCCAGTGTTCCTCGGGCGTGTACCCCGCCGCGCGCCACGCATGATGCGCCGTCTCGTTGCGCCGCAGCACCATCGCGTCCCCACGGCGCCCTCCGAGCCGTACGAACCTCTCCTCCGCGGCGGCCAGCAGGGCTGAGCCGATGCCGCGGCGGCGGCGCTCCGGGTGCACCGCCAGCCGGTACAGATGACAGCGCCAGCCGTCGAAGCCCGCGATCACCGTGCCGACCAGCTCGCCCTCCAGCTCCGCCAGGATCAGCGCCTCGGGATCACGGGCGATCAGCCGCTCCACGCCGTCCCGGTCGTCGCTGATGCTCGTGCCCTCGGCGGCCGTCTTCCAGAAGGCCAGCACGGTGTCCAGGTCGTCGGCCATCGCGGGCCGTATCCGCAGATCAGTCATGCCGTGGATCACATCACGGGTGGCGGAGCCGGGTACGGAATTCCAGTATCCGGACGGTCCGGGCTACTTGCCGCGCAGCCGCTCGATCACCGGCGCGAACGCCTCCATGTACGGCTCCAGGACCGTGAGATACGAGAACCCGTACCGCTCGCGCCGTGCCAGCACCTGATCGACGATCTGTTCCAGGGTGCCGATCAGCAGGATGGGCAGTTCCAAGGCCTGCGTCAGGGTCAGTTCCGGCACACGGTCGAGAAGGGGCTGGACGGTTCCCTCGCGGTCCTCGGTGACGGCCACCATCTGCACGAGCAGGTTCAGCTCCGCCGGTTCGGCCCGGCTCGCCGCGAACTTCCGGTACCGGGCCACCCGCTCGTCGAACTGCTCGGCCGTGATCGGCAGCAGCCGGCCGGTCGTGCTCCGCGGGTCCGGGTACGCGCCCCCGAACGCCGCGATGTCGGCGTGCTCGGCGGCCAGCCGCAGCACACGGTCGCCGTTTCCGCCGATCAGCAGCGGTACGCGCGGTTCCTGTACCGGCCGCGGCTGATGATCCGGCGATCCGAGCAGCCGCTCCAGCTCCTCGACCGTGCGCCGCAGATGGTCCACGCGCTCGCCGGGAGTGCCGAAGGGCAGCCCCGCGCTGTCGTGCTCGGCCTGTACGTAGCCCGCGCCCAGCCCGAGTTCGAGGCGCCCGCCCGTCAGGGCGTCGGTCGTCGCCACCTCGCGAGCGAGCAGGGCCGGATTCCAGAAGCCCGCGTTGAGCACGAACGTGCCCAGTCGTGGCCGCTCGGTCGCCTCGGCCGCCGCGACCAGGGCCGGGAACGGCGCCGGCATGCCCAGATGGTCGGGGACCAGGAGCACGTCGTAACCGAGTTCCTCGGCCCGGCGGCACTTGGCCCGCCACTCACCCGTCGGAGCGGGGGTCATCAGATTGACGCCGAAACGGAACGGACGCGGCATGAACTCTCCTCGCCTTCAGGTGACTTGAGCGGCTGCCGCGATTCCATCACTCGTGCGCGATGGCCGCCAGCACATTCATGCGCGATGCACGCAACGCCGGCAGCAGCGCCGCCACGACGCCCACGACCGCCGAGCCGATCACCACCGCCACGATCGTGCCCCAGGGGACGGCCAGCGCCGTCATGCCCTGCAACGCCAGCACCTGCTGGGTGCACACGCCCCACACCAGCCCCAGCGCCAGGCCCAGGACCGCGCCGAACACGGCGATCACCACCGACTCCAGCCGGATCATCCGGCGCAGCTGCCGCCGGGCGAGCCCGATGGCCCTGAGCAGCCCGATCTCCCGGGTGCGCTCGACCACCGACAGGGCGAGGGTGTTCACCACGCCGAGCACGGCGATGATGATCGCGAGCCCCAGCAGGGCGTACACGAGGTAGAGCAGCACGGCGATCTGGTCGTGGACCAGCTCCTTGTAGTCGGCGATGTCCCGGACCTTCACCTGGGGATAGGGGTCGAGCGTCGCCTCCAGGCCGGCGCGCAGATCGCCCGCGCTCGTACCGGAGGCGGCGTTGACGTACACGGCCGCGTCCTGCCCGCCCGGCGCATACTTCTCAAGCGTGGCCAGGCCGAAGTAGATGCCGCCCTGGGTGCCGAACCCCTCGGCGGTCTCCTGGTCGGTCAGGGCGCCCACGGTCAGCTCGGCCGTGCGCCCGCCCTGGAACTCGACGGGGAGCGTGTCGCCGACGCCTGCGCCGTGATCCTCGGCGAAGTCCTTGTCCATGGCGAGGTGGCCGCTCGCCAGCGCGGCCGGGGTGTCGCCCTGGGCGTAGGTGATGTTGGCGACCTCGTCGAGCTCGGGTTCGTAACCCGCGGCGGTCGTCTTCACCCGGTCGCCGTCCGGGAGGCGCACCGAGACCGTCGTGAACTGCGAGCGTACGACGAGCCCCACGCCCTCGGTGTCCCGGATCCTTTCGGTGATCTCCCGCGGGAACGGCACGAAGTTGCCGTTCTGCACCACGAAGTCGGCGCCGAGCGTCTTGTCGATCTGCTCGTCGAACGACTCGGTCATCGAGGCGCTCGCCACCGACATCCCGCCCACCAGCGCGAGGCCCACCATCAGGGCGGCGGCCGTGGCTCCGGTACGGCGCGGATTGCGCAGGGCGTTGCGCTGGCTCATCCGGCCGACCGAGCCGAACAGCGCGGGGAAGGCCCCGCCCAGGACCCGGATCACGGGCCGCACGAGCAGCGGTCCCGCGACGACGGTCGCGATCAGGGTCATGATGACGCCGAGACCGAGCAGGGACGCAGCCGACGACGTCTCCGACGACACCGCACAGCCCGCCAGCGCCGCCGCACCGGCCGCCCCGACGACCGAGCCCACCACCGCGCGCAGCCGCAGCGGCCGTCCGATGTCGGCGATCTCGGCGTCCGCGAGGGCCGCCATCGGCGAGACGCCCGCCGCGCGCCGGGCCGGCAGGTACGCCGCGACGAAGGTGACGCCGAGGCCGACGACGTACGCGGTCACCGGCGTTCCCCAGCCGATGACCATCTCCGTCGCCCTGATGTTCATGCCCATCAGACCCATCAGCTCGATGAGTCCGACGGCCAGCCCGATCCCGGCCGCGAGGCCCACCGTCGAGCCGACCAGCCCGAGCAGCAGCGCCTCGGTGAGGACCGAACGCCGCACCTGGCGCCGGTCGGCGCCGAGCGCCCGCAGCAGGCCCAGTTCGCGGGTGCGCTGGGCGATCAGCATCGAGAACGTGTTGACGATCAGGAACACGCCCACGAGCACGGCGATCCCGGCGAAGCCGAGCATGACGTACTTGATGATGTCGAGGAATCCGCCCAGCTGTTCGACGTCCGACTCCGCCTGTTCCTCGGCGGTGCGCAGCTCGTAGGTGTCGGCGCCGGGGCCGAGCGCGGCGGCCACGCGCCGCTTGAGCTCGGCGTCGCCGACGCCGTCGGCCGCGTCGACCGAGATGCTGGTGGCCGCCTTCGGGTCGCCGAGGAGTTTCGTCTGCGCGGTCGGCGGGTCGAAGAAGACCAGCGCCGCCCCGGGGTTGGTGGTGGTGAAGGTGACGATGCCGACGACCTCGACCGGGAAGGAACCTTCCTGCCCGATGACCGTGAGGCGGTCTCCGATCCGCACGTCCTTGCTGTCGGCGGTGTCCGCGTCGATCAGCACCTGCGCGTCGCCCTTCGGGGCGTGCCCGGAGGTGAGCTCCACGGGGCTGCGCTCGGTCGGGTTCCAGGCGGTGCCGATCGTGGGGGCGCCCGTGGTCGGGCTCACCGACTCGCGGTCCTCGTCGGCGACGGTGATGCCGTCCACGTCCACTTCCGCCCGGGCCGCTGCGACGCCGTCGACCCGGGCCAGGCGGTCGGCGAGCGCGGCTGGCAGGGTCAGCGTCTGTCCGGAGGGCACCGTCTCGTCGAGGGTCTCCTTCGGGGTGACGGTGACGTCGGCGGCGGTCGAGGCGAAGAGCCGGTCGAAGGTGCGGCCGACCGTGTCCGAGAAGATCAGGCTGCCCGCGACGAACGCCACGGACAGGATCACCGCCAGGGCGGAGAGCAGCAGCCGTCCCTTGTGGGCGAGGAAGCTCCGGAGCGTCGCCTTCAGCACGGGGTCAGCGCTCCTCGGACGACGTGGGCCCGCGGCCGTCGGACTGGCCGCGGATCACGTCGAAACGCTTCATCCGCTCCAGCACGGCCTCCGCCGTCGGCCGTTCCATCTCGTCCACGATCCGCCCGTCGCCCAGGAAGAGCACCAGGTCGGAGTGGGCGGCGGCGCCCGGGTCGTGGGTGACCATGACGACGGTCTGGCCCAGCTGGTCGACGGCCTCCCGCAGGAAGCCGAGTACCTCCAGGCCGGCCCGCGAGTCCAGGTTGCCGGTCGGTTCGTCCGCGAAGATCAGCTCCGGCCGGGCGGCGAGCGCGCGGGCACAGGCGACGCGCTGCTGCTGGCCGCCGGAGAGCTGGGACGGACGGTGCCTCAGGCGGTCCCGCAGGCCCAGCGTGTCGATGACCTGGTCCAGCCACTTCTCGTCGGGCTTCTTGCCCGCGATGTCCATGGGCAGGGTGATGTTCTCGGCCGCGTTCAGGGTCGGGATGAGGTTGAACGACTGGAACATGAACCCGATCCGGTCCCGCCGCAGCCGGGTCAGCTCCCGGTCCTTCAGGCCGGTGATCTCGGTGTCGCCGAGCCACACCTGCCCCGCCGAGACGTTGTCGAGACCCGCCAGACAGTGCATCAGCGTGGACTTGCCGGAGCCCGACGGCCCCATCACGGCCGTGAAACGCCGGCGCGTGATGTCCACGTCCACCGAGTCGAGGGCGAGCACCGTCGTCTCGCCCGAGCCGTACGCCTTGGTCAGCCCGCGGGCGCGGGCCGCTGTCCCGTCGGCCGACGCAGGCCCCGGAGTGTGCTGCGCAGCTGCT
Organism: Streptomyces curacoi; assembly: GCF_001513975.1. Lineage (GTDB taxonomy): Bacteria > Actinomycetota > Actinomycetes > Streptomycetales > Streptomycetaceae > Streptomyces > Streptomyces curacoi. The sequence continues at coordinate 187,525 of NZ_KQ947993.1, read as the reverse complement.
GTGGACAAGACCGCCTCCTCACGGACATCACGGACTCCTCCCCGCCGAGCGTAATGTGATCCAGTGCACACCCGGAATCCTCCCCAGGTCCCGGTCCGTCTCCGCCCCAGGTCGGGCCACTGATGTCGATGTAAGGGGCACTCTCCACCCGTCGGTGGCCCCTTGCCGGTGCTAGCACCCCGGCGCTAGCTTCGAGGTATGGCGAAGACCCAGTTGAACGTGAGAGTGGACGAGGGCACCGCCCGGGCGGCCCGCGAGCGCGCCCTGGCCCGAGGCATGAGCGTCAACCGCTACATCGAGGAGCTGGTCAGGAAGGACACCGGCGAGGTCGGTCATACGTTCGTGGAGGCCGCCGCCGATTTCATGAAGCAGTACGAGTCGGTGTTCGCCGAGGAGTTCGGCCCCGACGGCGCCCCGTCGGACCGCACGCGCGAAGGTCGCCACTGATCCCTTGAACAATCTGAACATCGACCTTGCCTGGCTGCTGATGCTCGCCGAGAAGAGGACACCGGGGGATCCCCAGGTCACCGACTGGGGCGCCCTCGTCGCCGCCGTAGCACGCCATCAGGCAGAGATATTCGACGTCCCCGTCTACGACACCCCGCACGCCCGGGCCGCCGCCCTCCTCCAACTGCTCATCCACGTCCCCGCGCTGGAGCGCTCCAACGCCCTGTTCGCCTCCGCCGTCGCCTACGCCTACCTCGTCGCCAGCGGCCTGAAGGTCGTCACCTCTCCCGAGCAGGTGCGCGAGCTGGCCCGGCTGGTGAAGAGCGGTGAGGCCTCGGTGCACGACATCGCGCGGGAACTGCGGCAGTGGAGCCTGTGAGAGGCGGTGGCTACTCGCCGAGCCGCGGACGCCACGCCGTGCCCAGTACGCAGTACGACGTGGGCAGCGTCGGCCCCTTCTCCGGCATCATCACCCGCCGGTAGGGGCCGAGCTCGAAGCCGGCGTCCCGCAGCGCCGCGACCGGGTCGCGCGAGACATGACAGCCGCCGTTGAGCACCGGCCACACCGTCCGGTCCAGCGCCCGCTGGGTGAAGGTCATCGCGCGCCCGCCGCCCCGGCCGTGCTCGAAGAACCGCACGACACCGCCGGGCCGCAGCACCCGCCGTACCTCACCGAGCGCCCGCGGCACGTCCCGCACGCTGCACAGCACCAGCGAGAGCACCACCGCGTCGAAGGCCTCGCTCTTGACCGGCAGCGCCTCCGCCGCGCCCGGCACCACGTCCACCGGCACCCCGGCCCGCAGCGCGGACTCCACCGCCAACTTCCGCAGCACACGCTCCGGTTCGATCGCGACGACCTCCGAGACCGCACCCGGATAGTGGGCGAAGTTCAGACCGTTGCCCGCGCCGATCTCGATCACCCGGCCGGACAGCCCGGCCAGCAGCCGGTCGCGGACACCGCCCATGCCCATCCGCGTCTCGGCGTTGACGCTGATCCGGGCGTAGAAGCGGGCGAACAGCGGGTGGTGCACGGCATCCCGTGACACCTTGCCGGAGCCGGCGGGCCGTAGGGCCATGGGAACCTCCCGGGCAGGACGGGCCTACCCCGATTCTCCCCCGTACGGGCCCGCCGCACCCCCGCTGTCGCCGTCGCTCTCGCTCAGCCGATGAAGTCGCGCACCTGCTCGTACACGCCGTGATCGTTGTTCATGTCGGTGTGCGAGACACAGCCGACCTCGACGTTCGTCGCGCCGCTGAGGATCGCGGTGGTGTCGGGCGTGAGCGCGTCGTCGCAGTTCGACCAGTAGCTGGCGTACGACACGCTGCCCGGGGTCTCGTCACCGGAGTTCAGGGCGGTCAGGAACGAGCTGCCGGTGTTCATCTCCGCGCAGGAGGTGTACAGCCACGCACACCACGAGGCGGTGCTCGTGCCGTGGTTCGTGCCGGCGGTCGAGACGAAGTCGTCGACGTAGGCCGTCCCGCCGAGGTTCTTGAGGTAGTAGCGGGAGCTGAGCGCGCCCATGGAGTGGACGACCAGGTCGACCTTGGAGGCGCCGGTGCGGGAGAGCACGTTTCTGATCTCGGTCTGGAGTTGCCGGGCGGTCGTGGCGTTCGACTGGGCCCAGTCGTACGACCAGGCGTTCAGCTCGGCGGAGGTGTAGCCGTCGGCCTTGAAGTAGCCGACCCAGTCGTTCCAGCTGCTCGACGAGCTGCTCAGGCCGTGCACGAAGACGACGGGATCGCGGGTCGCGGCGTGCGCCGGGGTGGGGGAGAGGGAGAGTGACAGAAGGAGCGATGAGGCCAGAGCCGTCAGGGCCGTGGCGATGCGACGCTTGTGGCGCTGCATGATGCCTCCTGAAACGTGTGGGGTTGTCAGGAGTGTCGAGCCGGGTCTACGCGCGCCGCATCGGCGAAATCGCCGGTCTTTACGGTTCAATTAACTCGCCAGTAACGTCACTTGTGTGGTGACTCCGGTGAACCCCCCGCATCTCGGTCGCACTTCGCCACCGCAGGGCACGCACGCGTGGCGCCGGCTGGCCGCCACCCTCCCGGAAGGCGTCCGCGTTCGGGTGCTGCGTGCCGTGTACGGCGATCCGCGCGCGGCAGCCGAACTGGTCCCGCGCCTGACCGACCGCCAGCGCGCGGGACACGACCCGCTCCCCGCCGAACCGGCCGAACTGGCCCTGACACTGCTGCGCGAACGCCGGGCGGAGATCAGGGCGTTGCCGGACGACACACGCCTTCTGCTGCTGCTCGCCGCGGCCGACCAGCACCCGGTCCGCACCGACGCCTTTCTGCGCGCCGTCGTGGCCGCCCGCCTCGACACCCGGCGCCTGGACGCCGCCGAGGTGGCCGGCGTCGCACACGCGGGAGCGGGCGGAGTGGTCTTCCGCGACGCGTGGACGCGGATCGCGGCCTACGAGACGGGCTCCCCGGCCGACCGCCGCGACGTCCACCGCCTGCTGGTCCGGGTGCTGCGCGGCGAGGGCGAGACGCCGTGGCGTTCCTGGCACCGGGGTGCGGGGGCGCTCGGCCCCAGCGGGCGGCTCGCGGCGGAGCTCGGCGGGGCGGCGGACAGGGCGGGTGCCGCGGGGCGGCTTCCCTTGGCGCGGGCCCTGGCGGAGCGGGCCGCGGCGCTGTGCCCCGACCCGTCCGAGCGGACCCGCCTGCTGGCCCGGGCCGCCGGGTACGCCTGGCAGTCGGGCGACGGGGACCGGGCCCGCAGATTGGCCGCCGCCCTCTCCGACGACGCACTGAGCGGGGTGCTCGCCCTGCGGGCGGGGAACGCGTCGGAGGCGTTCGACGCGTTGCTGACAGCCGTGGCCTCCCAATCCTCGGCCGCCCCCACTGCGCCGGGGCCCGCAACGACCGCCGCCGACACGGCGCCTGCACCGTCGGCCGGGGGCGGTACAGCCGCCTGTACGTCAGCCGCCGTTGGCACAGCCGCATATGCGTCAGCCGCCGTCGATGCAGCCACCAACGCGTCAGCAGGCGACGGCGCAGCCACCACCACTACGCCAGCCACCACCACTACGCCATCCACCGTCGATACAGCCACCACCGCGTCAGCCGCCGTAGGCGCAGCCACCGCTACGCCAGCCCCCGTCGTCCCCACCCCCCTCAACCCCCTCACCTCGGCCCCCCTCTTCCCCGCTTCCCTCGCCCCCGCTCCCCTCACCCCCGCCCTTCACCTCCTCGCCCGAGCCACCGAAGCCGCCATCTACACCGGAGACGTACGTCGGCTGCGAGAGGCCGCCCGTCTCGCCGATCGGCTCGGCGTCGTGCCGCCGGGCACGCTGAGCGGGCTCGTGGCCGCCTTCGACGGGCGGTACGAGGACGCGCGCGACCTGCTGCAGGCGGCGGCGGGGCGCGGTGGGCCGGGCGGTGACCCCACGGTCCTCATCCACGCCGGGATCGCCGCCCTGCTCCTCGGTGACCACACCCGCGCGGCCACCGCGACGGTCCGCGCGGTCGCTTCCGCCCGGGCCCGGGGCACTCCGGTGACCGTGGCGCAGGCGATGGAGTTCCGTGCCTACGCCGACTTCTGGACGGGGCGTCCCAGGGCGGGCGAGGCCACCGCGGCGGACGCGCTGTGGCAGGCCCACGCCACCGGTCAGGACAACGGCGCCTGCCATCTGCAGGCCGCCCTCGCCATGTTCGCGGCGCTCACCGCAGACGCCGACGTCTGCCGCGAACGCGCCGCGACGGCACGGTCGTACGCCCTCGCCCACGGTCTTGGCCTGCCCGCCGCCCTCGCCCGTTGGGCGCTCGCCTTCCTCGACCTGAGCAGCGGCCGGTACGCCGCCGCGGCCACCCGACTGCGCGCCCTGGCCGCTTTCGGCCCGGGCCACGGCCACCGGGCCATCCGCCACCTGGCCACCCCGCACTACGTGGAGGCCGCCGTCCGCACCGGCGACACCCGGGTGGCCCGCGTCGCGCACGCCGACTACCACCGCTGGGCGAGCGCCGTGCGCAGCCCCGACGACCTGGCCCTCAGCGCCCGCTGCCGTGCCCTGCTCGCCCCCGGCGAGGAAGCGGTGGACCACTACCGCACGGCACTCGACCTGCACGCCCACGGCACCCGGGACTTCGAACGCGCCCGCACGGAGCTGTTGTTCGGCAGCGCGCTGCGCCGACTGCGCCGCCGTACGGAGGCACGCGACCGTCTGCACAGCGCCCTGGAGGCGTTCGACTCCTTCGGTGCTCCGCACTGCGCGGCCCAGGCCCGCACCGAACTCCGCGCCCTGGGCACCCCGGCCGCCCCCGCGCCGACCGCCCCCGACAACCCCACCGCCCGCCTCACGGCCCAACAGCTCCTGGTCGCCCGTATGGCCGCCGAGGGCGCCACCAACCGTGAGATCGCCGCCCGCCTGGCCCTGAGCCCGCGCACGATCGACCACCACCTGCGAGGCGTCTTCACCCGCCTGGGGATCCGCTCCCGCATCGAACTGGTGCGGCTCCTCGCCGAGAGCGGGGAGGGAGGTTCGTGCTAGCCGCTCCGGCTCAGTCGGCGAAGGCGCGGGCGAACCCGGCGAGGTTCCGCGGACAGGCCCATATCTCCCGGGTCATCCGGCCTTCGAACCAGTTCTCGGAGTCCTCGTCGGGCCGGAGCTCCTCGTCGGCCAGGGACGCCTCGTGGGCGGCGTCCCGCTCCGGCCGGGCCAGCATCTCCAGGACGTACCGGAGGTTGTCCAGCTCGTCGTCGAGCGGCATGTCGTCGCAAGGATGCTCGTCATGGGCACAGGGCGTCTCCCCGAGAGCCCGCTCGACGGCGCTCATCGCCTTCAGCACCCGGGCCTCGGCCGCCGCGTCCGGGCGGGCGTAGATCACATAAGGGCCTATGAGCACCAGCCCGAGGGTCCAGAGCGCGGTGTCCGGTCCGCCGGCTGCCACGCTCGCCTCGACGTTTCTCGCGCACTCCAGCACCCTCCCCGGTGTATCGCCGAGGTGGTAGCCCTGCCGGATCTCGTCCCACTCCGCGATCAGACCGGCCCACTCGTCGGGGGTGGGCCTTCCCGCCCATGCCGGTGCCGGAGCCGCCTCGTCGTCGTGCCGGTCTTCGACCGCGTCTGCATTGACCATGATCAGAGCATGGCACGAGGGTCTGACACCCCGGCAGCGTCACCCGTAGCAGGCCTCAGGGCGCTTCCCGCGCCCGGAACCCCTCCGCGTCCCACGTCCCGAACAGCCGCGGCGCCAGCCAACCCGGTGACGCGACCCGGAAGTCGGCCGGTGCCAGCGCCCCCGCACCCGCCGGCAGGGCACCCAGCAGCGGCGCCCCCGCCACGTCCGGCAGGTCCGCGACATTGCAACGCGACGCCAGATCCGGCGCGGCGGGCCAGCTGCCGATCACGACGCCCAGCAGGTCCAGCCGTCTGCCGCGCAGTTCACGTGCCGTCAGCTCCGTCGTGTTCAGGGTGCCGAGCCCCGCCGACGCCACCACCAGCACCGGCGCCGCCATCAGCTCGGCCGCGTCCGCCAGCGTCCCACCCGCCTCGTCGAAGCGGACGAGCAGTCCGCCCGCCCCCTCCACCAGCACCAGGTCGTGCTCGGCGGCCAGCTTGGCGGCGGCCTCGGCGACCTGCTGCGGACGCACCGGTGTCCGGCCGGCCCGCCGTGCGGCCGTCGCCGGGGCCAACGGATCGGGAAACCGGGCGAGTTCGGCCGTCGCCACGGCTCCCGCGAGCCGCGCGACCTCGTCCGCGTCCCCGCGCTCATCCGGCCGTACGCCTGTCTGCGCGGCCTTCAGCACCGCCACCGACCGGCCCGCCGCCACCGCGGCCGCGGCAACCGCGGCCGTCGTGACGGTCTTGCCCACCTCCGTGCCCGTCCCCGTGATCACCAGTACCGGCATGTCAGCCCTCCCTCGCCGCCGCGCACACCGCGCGGGCGATCCGTGCCACGTCCGCGTCGCCCGTGACGTACGGCGGCATCGTGTAGATGAGGTCGCGGAACGGCCGCAGCCACACGCCCTCGCGCACGGCCGCGTCCGTCGCCGCCTTCATGTCCACGGCGTGGTCGAGCTGGACGACGCCGATGGCGCCGAGCACCCGCACGTCCCGCACGCCCGGCAGGCCCGCCACGGGGGCCAGCCCCTCCCGCAGCCCCGCCTCGATCCGCTTGACCTCGGCGAGCCAGTCCTGGCCGAGCAGCAGCTCGATCGAGGCGCAGGCGACGGCGGCAGCCAGGGGGTTGCCCATGAACGTCGGTCCGTGCGCCAGGACCGGCACCTCGCCCTGCGAGATCCCGTCCGCCACGCGTGAGGTGCACACAGTGGCGGCCAACGTCAGGTAGCCGCCGGTCAGCGCCTTGCCCACGCACATCACATCCGGCGTCACCGCCGCGTGGTCCGCCGCGAACAGCGCGCCCGTGCGCCCGAACCCGGTCGCGATCTCGTCGAACACCAGCAGCACGTCGTGCGCGTCGCACGCCTCCCGCAGCACCCGCAGATACGCAGGGGAGTGGAACCGCATCCCGCCCGCGCCCTGGACGACGGGCTCGACGATCACCGCCGCCAGTTCGTGCGCATGCCGCTCGATCAGGGAGCGCAGATGGTCGGCGTACGACTCGTCGTACTGGGCCGGCGGCGGGTCCGCGAACACCTGGCGCTGGAGCACGCCGGTCCACAGCTCGTGCATCCCGCCCTCGGGGTCGCACACCGACATCGGCTGCCAGGTGTCGCCGTGGTAGCCGCCCCGCCAGGTCAGCAGCCGCTGTTTGCCGGGGCGGCCCAGGGAACGCCAGTACTGCAGGCACATCTTGACCGCGACCTCGACCGACACCGACCCGGAGTCGGCGAGGAAGACATGCTCCAGGCCGTCGGGCGACATGTCGACAAGGAGCTTCGCCAGCCGTACGGCGGGCTCGTGCGTGAGCCCGCCGAACATCACATGGCTCATCCGCGCCAGCTGCTCGTGCGCGGCCTCGTTGAGCACCGGGTGGTTGTAGCCGTGGATCGCGGACCACCAGGACGACATGCCGTCGACCAGCTCGCCCGAACCCCCCGCCAGCTTCAGCCGCACCCCGCTCGCCGACTCCACGACGAGCGGGTCGATCCGGCCGGGCATGGGGCCGTACGGATGCCAGACGTGCCGCCGGTCGAGCGCCAGCAGCTCTGGCACGCTCAGGTCAGGCATTGGGCGCGAGGTCCGTTCCGGCGCCACGGCGGCGTACGGCGACCAGGTCGGGGCGCGGCTCGTTGGCCGGGGCGCCGGCGGCCGTACCGCACACACCGCCCCCCTCGTGCGACCCGCACCCGGCGCTCTCATGGGACCCGCATCCGGCACTCTCGGCAGTGCCGCACCCAGCACTCTCCTGCGACCCGCACCCGGCACTCTCCTGCGACCCGCACCCCGCGCTCTCGTGCGAGCCGCACCCGCCCCCGGCCGTCGCCCGGTGCTCCGGCAGCGTCACCTGGTCGGCGCCCTCCACCTCGAAGCCGGCGTCGGCGATCATCTCCAGGTCGGCCTTGCCCGCCTGGCCCTCGCTGGTGAGGTAGTCGCCGAGGAAGATCGAGTTGGCCAGGTGCAGGGCCAGCGGCTGCATCGTGCGCAGATGCACCTCACGGCCGCCCGCGATGCGCACCTCGACGTCCGGGCACACGAACCGGACCATCGCGAGGATCCGCAGACAGCGCTGCGGGGTGAGGTTCCACTCCTTGGCCAGCGGGGTGCCCTCGAACGGGATCAGGAAGTTCACCGGTACCGAGTCGGGGTCCAGCTCACGCAGCGAGTAGACGACGTCGACCAGGTCCTCGTCGCTCTCGCCCATGCCCGCGATCAGGCCGGAGCAGGCGGACAGACCGGCCGCGTGCGCCTTCTGCACGGTGTCGACACGGTCGGCGTAGGTGTGCGTGGTCGTGATGTCCGCGTAGGTGCCCTCGGAGGTGTTGAGGTTGTGGTTGTACGCGTCCGCGCCCGCCTCGCGCAGGCGCTCCGCCTGGCCGTCGGAGAGCAGACCGAGGCAGGCGCACACCTCGACGCCCTCGTTCTGCTCCTTGATCGTCTTGATGGTCTCGGAGACCCGGTCGACGTCGCGGTCCGTCGGACCGCGCCCGCTGGCCACCAGACACACCCGCTTGGCGCCACCCGCCAAACCGGCCGACGCGGCCTTGGACGCCTCGTCCGGCTTGAGCCAGGTGTACTTGAGGATGCCGGCGGTGGAGCCGAGCCGCTGGGAGCAGTAGGAGCAGTCCTCCGGGCACAGGCCCGACTTGAGGTTGACGAGGTAGTTGAGTTTCACCCGCCGGCCGAACCAGTGACGGCGTACCTTTCCGGCCGCGGCCACCACATCGAGCAGGTCGTCGTCGGAAGTGGCGAGGACGGCCAGCGCTTCCTCGCGGGTCGGCAGCTCGCGCCGAAGCCCCTTGTCCACCAGCGTGTTCAGCAGGTCCATGGGGACCGATCCTGTCCTATCGAGCCGTCCCGGGCCAAGGTGGGGATCACACAACACACCCGGTTCGACGTGTGGGTATTGCCACACCATGGGTGGCCGGTCGTACCGCTAGTGTCTGTCCGCTACCTACAAAAGCCCCGGAGGACCCATGGCGTTCGGCTGGATCGACGAGCAGGCGGAGCTGCGCCATCGTGCCGGACTCGTACGGACCTTGCGCCCCCGCCCCGCCGACTCGCCGCTGCTCGACCTGGCGAGCAACGACTACCTGGGACTGGCCCGGCACCCCGAGGTCGTCGAGGGCGCGGCGCGGGCGGCGCGGACCTGGGGCGGCGGCGCGACCGGGTCCCGGCTCGTCACCGGCACGACCGAACTGCACACGGAGCTGGAGCGCGAGCTGGCCGACTTCTGCGGCTTCGAGGCGGCGCTCGTCTTCTCGTCCGGTTACGCGGCCAACCTCGCCGCGGTCACCGCGCTGGCCCCGCACGGCTCGCTGATCGTCTCCGACGCGGGCAACCACGCCTCGCTCATCGACGGCTGCCGGCTGGCCCGCGGCACGACCCAGGTCGTCGCGCACGCCGAACCGGACGCCGTGCGCAAAGCGCTCCGGACACACGACGGACCGGCGGTCGTCGTGTCCGACACCGTCTTCTCGGTCGACGGCGACGCCGCCCCGCTGGCCGGGCTCGCCGCGGCATGCCGGGACCGCGGCGCCGGGCTGGTCGTCGACGACGCGCACGGGCTCGGCGTGCTCGGCGACGGCGGCCGCGGCGCCCCGCACGCGGCGGGGCTCGCGGGCGCCGACGACCTCGTCGTGACGGTCACGCTGTCCAAGTCGCTCGGCAGTCAGGGCGGTGCCGTCCTCGGCCCCGCCCGGGTGATCGACCACCTGGTCAACGCGGCCCGGACGTTCATCTTCGACACGGGCCTCGCCCCCGCCGCGGCGGGGGCGGCCCTGGCCGCACTGAGACTGCTGCGCCGTGAACCGGAGCGCGCGGCGCGGGCGCGCGCGGTGGCGGGCGAACTGCACACCCGGCTGACGGCCGCGGGCCTGGAAGCCGTACGTCCGGACGCCGCGGTCGTCTCCGTGCGGGCGCCGTCCCCGGAAGGGGCCGTGCGCTGGGCGGCCGAGTGCCGTGCGGCGGGCCTCGCCGTGGGCTGTTTCCGTCCTCCTTCCGTTCCCGACGGCATCTCACGGCTGAGGCTCACCGCCCGCGCGGACCTCTCCCAGGGGCAGATCGAAGGCGCTGTACGGGTGATCGGCGAGACACGACCATGAGTCGGCGTGACACGGCCGTGCGCTGGGACTGGCAGAACCGATCAGAATTTGTCAGGGATTGTCAGGACTGGAACGCGGCCGTGAAGCCCGCCCAGCTCTCGGGGGAGAAGAGCAGTGCGGGTCCGGCCGGATCCTTGGAGTCGCGCACGGCGAGCAGTCCGGTCCAGGGACCGGTGCGCGGACGTGCCGTCTCGACGCAGTTGTTCGCTCCCGTGCTGTAGCTGCTGCGCAGCCATCGAACACCGGGCAGAGCGGTGCTGGAGGGAAGGTTCCGAGGCAGTGCTGACATGGTGCCTCCTTACGCGCCGCCACCTATCGCGGCGATGTAATCCAACGAATCCTCGGGCGAAAGGGCGTGGACCTGAAGGGCGTTGAAGGCCTCCGTGTAGGCCTGGAGGTCTTCTTTCCGTTCGAGGTAGAGGCTACTCGTCAAGTGGTCGAGAACAACCACATCCAGATCAGAAGTGCGCGAAAATGAGAAGATAACGAAAGGCCCGGTGACGCCGACATGCTCCCCGGCCGCGAACGGCAGGACTTGGAGCCGGACTTGGGGCAGTCGCGCCGCCTCCATCAGCCGCCTCAGCTGCCGCGTCATCACCTCGGGCCCGCCGACCTCCCGGCGCAGCACCGCCTCGTCGAGCACCGCGCTCAGCTCCAGCGGCGGATCGCCGCGCAGCACGTCCTGCCTGGCCAGCCGGACCGCGACCAGCGCGTCGAGCCGTTCGTCGGCGGTGGCGGCCTCGGCGGCGAGTCCGCCCACCGCGGCCCGGGTCACCGCCCGGGCGTACTCCGGCGTCTGGAGCAGCCCGGGCACCACGGAGGTCTCCAGCGTGCGCATCGCGCTCGCCTGGGACTCCAGGCTGATGAAGTCCCGGTAGGTCGGCGGCAGCACCCCCCGATAAGCGTGCCACCAGTGGTGTCGCCCGCCACCGTCGTCCGCCCCCGCCAACGCCAGCAGCAACTCGCGCAGTTGGGAGTCCCGCACGCCGTATGCGTCGAGCAGTAACCGCACATCGGCCGGTTTCACCCCGCTGGCGCCGGTCTCGATCCGGCTCACCTTGGACTGGTGCCAGCCCACCAGCCGGGCCGCCTCACCACTGGTGAGCCCCGCCCCGGTACGCAACGCACGCAGTTCTGCGCCCAGTTTCCGGCGGCGCACCGCGGGACCGTACTGCATGGGCAACTCCTTACTCCAACCGTGCCGCCCAAATACGGTCCTCCGTCGCAGAGTTCACCGCTTCGAGCGACAGATATATGCATATCTTGGTGGATCGCCACCTCTGACGGTCGCGGTAGTGGCAGTCTGGCGACGAAGCACCAGTCCGGGACCGTACTCGAACCATCCGCTCCGTGTCGGACTGCGGTCCCGTGGGAAAGGGACTACGTCGCCATGGCAGACCATTTGGAAGCATCCGTCACTCTGCCGAGCGATCCCGCCTCGGTCTCCGCTGCCCGCGCCTACGTGGTCACCACCCTCGCGGAGTGGGGACTGCCACCGGACACGGACGTGGCCGACACCATCCGGTTGATCGTCTCCGAACTCACCACCAACGCCGTACAGCACACCCTCGGGCAGTCCCCCACCTTCACGGTGGACCTGGAGCTCGACCGTGACGAACAGCTGCGCATCGGCGTCACCGACAGCCACCCGCGGTTCCCCAAGCGACTGCCGGCCGCCGTCCAGCAGGACAACGGCCGCGGCATGGTGATCATCCGCTGGCTGACCGCCGAGTGCGGCGGCAAGCTGAGAGTGCGGCCCACCCGCGAGGGCGGCAAGACCGTCTCCATCGAGCTGCCGTGGTCGTTGCCCGCGGCACCGGTGCCGGCGGCGGGGCCGCAGGAGAAGTAGCGCTCCGCCGGTTGTGCCGCGAGGGGAAGTGCCGCGGCGGGTTGCCCGTCGTCCGCGGGCGCCCCTGGGTCAGGACTGCTGGGCTCGGCCGAAAGTGCCCCGCAGCAACGCACGGAAGGCTTCCGCCGCGGGCGACATCTCGTCGCTTCGGTAGGCGACCGAAATCGTACGGCGCAGCCCTCCGCCCTCCAGGGCGCGCACCCCGACCGGAGTGACCGACGTGCGGGCCACCATCTCCGGCACGACGCCGACGCCGAGCCCCGCGCTGGCCAGCGCGCACACCAGGAGATACCCCGGCGTCGGGACCCGCACCGAGGGCGTGGCCCCGGCCCGGGCCAGCAGCGCCTCGACGTCCCGGCGGGCCGGAGCGTCCGGTGCCATGCTGATCAGCGGCTGCCCGGCCAGCTCGGCCAGCGGCAGCCGGGAGGTCCCGCTGGTGAGGGCGTGGCCCGGGGCGGACACCAGGACCAGCTCCTCGACGAGGATCGGCTCGGCGCCGACGGAGGAGGGGAGCGGGAGCGGCCCGCCCGGCGTGTAGGTGTGCGTCAGCGCCAGATCGACGTCACCGGCCGCCACGGCGGCGACACCGGCCGACGGTTCGTAGTCGGCGACCGTCAGCTCCACGTCCGGATGCGCCCGGCGGAAGGCGCTGAGGGCCGGGGGCAGCAGATGGATGCCCGCCGTCTGGAAGGTGCCCAGCCGGAGTGTCCCGCCCGTCAGGCCCGTCAGCCGGGCCAGTTCGTGCCGTGCCCGCTCCAGCTCGTCGAGCACCCGCCGCGCCCGGGCCACGAGCAGTTCGCCCGCACCCGTCAGCCGTGCCCCGCGATGATGCCGTACCAGCAGGGCGGTGCCCGCCTCGCGTTCCAGCTTGGCCAGCTGCTGGGAGAGCGCGGGCGTGGTGTAGCCGAGCCGCTCGGCCGCCCGGGTGATCGAGCCCGCCTCGGCGACCGCCACCAGCGCGGCGAGGCGGGTCGGGTCGTACATGGTGGGTCCCTTCGAGCGGCCGTCGGCGTGCCTGAAGCGCGTGCCTAAAGCATCCCTTAAGGATTCCTCAGAAGATTGGAAATACCTGCTGAAGGCCTCCGCGCGGCAGGCTGGCCGCATGGACGCTCAGCTCATCGCCTTCACCGGGGTCTCCGCCGGCCTGGTCGCCATGCCCGGGGCGGACTTCACCGTCGTCGTACGCAACGCCCTCGTATCGCGCCGGGCCGGCATCGCCTGCGCGCTGGGGATCGGCGCCGGGCTCCTGGTGCACGTGGCGCTGGCGGTGGTGGGGATCACCGCCGTCCTGGCCGCCGTACCGGCGCTCTTCCGCGCGCTCCAGGTCGTGGGTGGCGTCTATGTGCTGTATCTCGGTGTCCAGACGCTGCGGCAGCCGCACAGCCCCGTGGGGAACCCGCAAGGGGGACCCACGGCGCGACCGCTGCGGCAGGGCTTCGTCACCAACGCCCTCAACCCGAAGGTGTCCGTCACCTTCGTCAGCGTGCTGCCGCAGTTCGTCCCCGCGGGCGCTCCGGCGCTGCCCCGGACCCTGCTGCTCGCGCTGATCATGGTCGCTGTCGCGCTGGTCTGGTTCCAGGTGGTCGCCCTGCTGGTGGACCGGCTGGGCCGCTGGCTGCGCCGCCCACGGGTCGCCCGCGGGGTCACGGCCGTCACCGGCGCCGCGCTGACCGTCTTCGGGTCGGCACTCCTCGCCGGGCCGCTCCGGGCCCTGCTGAGGGCCCTCTGAGGGCTCCCGGGGGCGGTGACGGGGCATCAGGACCCCTGCACCGCCCCCGGGCCGGTCACTTGACCCGGCCGTACCAGACGCTCCTGGTCCAGATCTTCTGCAGCTTCACGACGTCCCCGCTCTTCGGGGAGTGCCAGATCTTTCCCTTCCCGGCGTAGATGCCGACGTGGTAGACGTTCGACCCCGAGTGGAAGAACACCAGGTCTCCGGCCTTGCGGTTCTTGGCCGAGATGTGGCGGGTCTTGTTGTACTGCTGGGCCGCGGTGCGGGGCAGTGTCTTGCCCGCCTTCTTGTACGAGTACAGCGTGAGCCCGGAGCAGTCGAACCTGTGCGGCCCGACGGCGCCCCACTTGTACGGGGCGCCCTTCTTGGAGGCCGCGACCTGGAGTGCTTTCGTCGCCGGCGCAGCGGCTTCGGCCTCGGGGGCGAAGCCGGGGGCGACGACGGTGCCGCCCACCGCGGCGAGCGTGAGGGCCGAGGCCGTACCGGCACGGGCCATGAGCGACGGGACACGATTGAGCGCTGTCATGCGCAACCCTTCGTCAGCCGCCTGTGAAGGATGACCTGTCGGATTCGGGCTGGCGAAGTTGCCCGGCCGCGTTGCCGCGGCTTCACCCCAAGGGCTGCTCGGATCGAACGAACGTCCGCTCCGGCGACCCGTCTTGCTCGGGTCCTCCACTCCTGCCGATCCACTCCTGTCGACCGGTCATCCGGGCGGCGGCAGGACTCGGCGTCCGCCCGGACCGCCCCGCCGTTGTGGCGGGGGCTTGTCGTCAGACAGGGATCTTGACGCACGGATGAACGAAAAACCCAACGGAACCGGGGATTTGTGGCGTTACTCACCACTCGCCCGTTCGGGTGGACATCCGCACGTTCGGCCGGGTGTCCACGTGTGCGAGGAGCCTCGGACCAGCGAGGAAACCTCTGATTCCCCCTTGTGGCCATGCTCGTTGCGCAACCGGAGGGGTACACAAAATGACTGTCTGATACGCCGAAAGTGGGTACACCTTTCGGTCGGTTTGAGTCTGGTTCCGGACACCCCGTCAGCGCGCCGAGGAGTCCGGAACCGCTCTGGACGCATCGTCAATTGTCGGAGCGCGGCGGCACCGTGACACGAGCCGTGCGGCGCTCTCCGTCCAGCACGCGCAACGCACGCGCCAGCGTGGGAGCGTGCAGCTCCGTCTCGCCCCGCTGGTGCATCAGCGCCAGCGCGTCCCGGAGCTCGGCGGCCTTGCGGACGAGCGCCTGGGCGGCGCGCAGGCCTCGGTAGGTGTCGCCGTGCTGGGCCGGGTTGATACGGCCGAGCAGGTCCACCACGTCGAGGTAACGGTCGATCAACTCCCCTTCCGCGCGGGTCAGCGCGGGCAGGGGCGGCAACTCGGGTGGGAGCACCGGCCGATCACCGCCCCGTGGGCGGGGCGAGAGTGGCCTTGCGGCTGGGGATGATCCGGTCCACCAGCCCGTACTCCACCGCCTGCTCGGCGTTCAGGACCTTGTCCCGCTCGATGTCCTCGGTCACCTGCTCGCGGCTGCGCCCGGTGTGCCGGGCGAGCATCTCCTCCATACGCGCCCGAATGCGCGTCAGTTCATCGGCCTGGATGGCCAGATCGCTCGCCTGCCCCTCGACCGGCTCGGGCAGCGCCGGCTGATGGATCACCACCCGGGCCCCCGGCAGCGCGAACCGCTTGCCCGGTGTGCCCGCGGCGAGCAGTACCGCGCCGGACGCGCCGGCCTGGCCCAGGCAGATCGTCTCCACGTCACAGGTGACGTACCGCATCGTGTCGTAGATCGCCGACATGGCGCTGAACGAGCCGCCCGGCGAGTTGATGTACAGCGAGATCTCCCGGTCGGGGTCCTTGTGCTCCAGATACATGAACTGGGCCATCACGTCGTTCGCCGAGGTGTCGTCGATCTGTGTGCCGAGGAAGACGATCCGCTCCTCCAGCAGCTTCGAGTAGGGGTCCTGTGTCCTGGTGCCGGAACTCGTGCGTTCGGTGAACTCGGGCAGCACATAGCGGGCGATCGGTCGGGTCATTGCTCACGCCTCCCTTGGCGGAGTGCCTGTAAAAAATGTACAGGACGTACATGACGTAATGTGGGGAGCATGGCCTACGAGATTCCGGTGACGCAAGCCAGGGCTGAGCTCGCCGACCTGATCAATCGCGTGGTGTACGGCGGCGAGCGCGTCGTCGTGACGCGGCACGGAAAGCCCCTCGTCGCCCTTGTCTCCGCCGCTGACCTGGAGCGGCTCGACGCCCTCGACGCCCCGGTCGAGGAACAGGTGATCAGCGCGGTCTCCGGCGTCCGCGAGGTCGCTTCCGCTCCCCGCGAACGGCAGCGCTTCGGCATCGCAGCCGAGCACCGTGGAGTCGGCCCCTCATAAGCCACCCCGCCCCGCACATCCCGCCCGGAAACGCCGAGACCGTGCACCCCCGTCCGCTCGGCGGGGGTGCACGGTCCGTTCGGTGCGGTCGGGGTGGGCGACCGGCGCTACGCGCTGCGCACCGAGTGCGGTGAGGTGCTGTCGGTCGGCTGCGGGTCCGTTGTGGCCGGCCGCGCGGTTTCCCGCGCCTCTTCGGGGTGCTGTCGCTCGGTGGTCCGCGTGCGCGTCCGCAGGGCGCTGCCCAGCAGTACGGCGCCCAGGCTCAGTGTGGCCCCCAGGTCAGCGTCAGCGTCAGCGTCAGGTGCGTTCGGTGCGGTCGGGGTGGCCGACCGGCGCTATGCGCTGCGTACCGAGTGCCGTGAGGTGCTGTCGGTCGGCTGCGGGTCCGTTGTGGTCGGCCGCGCGGTTTCCCGCGCCTCTTCGGGGCGGTGCCGCTCGGTGGTCCGCGTGCGCGTCCGCAGGGCGCTGCCCAGCAGCACGGCGCCCAGGCCCAGCGCGGCCCACCAGGTCAGCGTCAGGGCCGGGCCGGTCGCCGCCGCGCCGTCGAAGAAGGACACCGACCGCAGCAGGGTCGTGCCCGCCCCCGGCTGCAGCCACTGCCCGATCGTGCCGGCCGGCTCGGGCAGCATCTGCGGCGCGGAGGTCGCCCCCGAGAAGGGGTTGCCGAACAGCATCACGATGCCCGCCATGATCCCGACGCCGGCGGTGCCGAGCAGGGCGGCGAGCCCCGCGACGGCAGCGCTCACCGCCAGTGTCGCCAGCGCGAACACCCCGGCCTCCGCCCACCAGTCACCGGTGAGGACTCCAAGCCAGCTGTGCGCGAGCGCGGCCGCCACCAGGCCGATCAGGGCGGCGGCACCGACGAGGGCGCTCACGGCGCGGATCCCGCGGAGCCCGAGCAGGGTCACGGCGGCGCCGGCCGCGATGCCGGCCAGGGCGAGTGGCAGCACGCTCGCATTCAGGGCCGCGCCACGGGGGTCGTTCCCGGGTGCGGGTACGACATCGACCGTCCTGACCCGGGTGCCCTCGGCGGAGGCCTGTTCGGCCACCGCCTGTTGCAGCAGCTGGGCGACCGTCGGGCTCGCGGCCGACGCGGTCAGCAGTTCGGGACCCCGGGGGGTGACGACCACCGCGCCGTATACGGTCCGGTCCTCGATGGCCTCACGGGCGGCGGCCTCGTCGGCGTACCGGTGGATCTCGAACGCGCCGTCGTGCCGGCCGAGCTGCCGCTCCACCTGGGCCGTGGCGGCGGCCGGGCCTGCCACGCCGAGCGGCAGGTCTCGGGGAGCGGTGCGGGCCGCCGGCCAGGCGAACGCCCACAGGGCGAGGGCGGCCAGGGCGGGGACGAGGGCGATGACCGCGATCAGGCGACGGGTGGACATGGGATTCCTCTCCGGGGCTGTGGGCTCTCCACGCTAAAAAGAAGGATCGTTCGTTTTTGGTGACGTCAACACCGTCCCTCCGCAGCGGCTCCTTGTCAAGAATGAATATTCGTTTTACGTTGGCGGTCATGGCCCGCGTATCCCAGGAACACCTCGACGCCCGCCGCCGGCAGATCCTCGACGGCGCCGCGATCTGCTTCGCCCGCAACGGCTTCCACGCCACCTCCATGCAGGACGTGCTGAAGGAGGCCGACCTCTCCGCCGGTGCGGTGTACCGCTACTTCCGGGGCAAGGAGGAGCTGATCGGCGCGATCGTCGCCGAGGTGCTCGGATCGGTCCGCGCGGCCTTCGAGGAGGCGGCGCTGCAGAGCCCGCCCCAGCCGCCCGACGAACTCGTCACCTCGGTCCTCGGCAGGACGCTCGCCGCCCGCGAGTCCCTGCTCGTCGACGGGCGGCCCGCGTTCCCGCGGCTCGTCATCCAGGTGTGGACGGAGACGCTGCGCAACGACGAGCTGGCGGCCCTCCTGCGGGAGGGCTACGGCTCGGTGCGCGCGGCCTGGTCGAAGATCGTCGAGGGCTACCAGGAAGCCGGGATGATGCGCACGGACGTGGAGCCGGACCATGTGGCCCGCACCATGATCGCCGCCGTGCTGGGCTTCCTCGCGCAGCAGTCCCTTTTCGGCCCCGCCCCGGTCGAGGTCCTCCGCGACGGTCTACGGGCGTTGATGAGCATGCCGGACGACCAGTCCGCGGGCTGATGGATCACAGCTCGGTTAACTTGCTTGAAACCCGGTCCAACTAGCCTGCCGATCCACGCCACCAGGGACTTTGCCCCGTGGCTGCGGCAACCGGACCCCGCACGGTCCGGAGCGAGGACTGTGAGGTGGGACGTGCAACTGACCCCGCACGAGCAAGAGAGGCTGCTCATCCACGTGGCGGCCGACGTGGCCGAGAAGCGCCGGGCCCGCGGCCTGAAGCTGAACCACCCGGAGGCGGTCGCCCTCATCACGTCGCACATCCTCGAGGGCGCCCGTGACGGCCGTACGGTCGCCGAGCTCATGTCCTCCGGACGCAAGCTGCTCACCCGGGACGACGTCATGGAGGGCGTCCCGGAGATGATCCACGACGTCCAGGTCGAGGCGACCTTCCCGGACGGCACCAAGCTCGTCACCGTCCACGACCCGATCGTCTGAAGGGGCCTCGATGATTCCCGGAGAGATCCTCTTCGCCGACGGCCCGATCGTCTGCAACGAGGGGCGCGAGGTCACCCGGCTGACCGTCCTCAACGCCGCCGACCGGCCCGTCCAGGTCGGCTCCCACTACCACTTCGCCGAGGCCAACCCCGGTCTGGACTTCGACCGCGCCGCCGCCCGCGGCAAGCGGCTCAACATCGCCGCCGGCACCGCCGTGCGCTTCGAGCCCGGGATCCCCGTCGACGTCGAACTCGTCCCGCTCACCGGCGCCCGCGTGGTGCCCGGCCTGCGTGGCGAGACCGGAGGTGCCCTCGATGCCTGAGATCTCCCGTGCCGCGTACGCCGACCTGTTCGGCCCGACCACCGGTGACCGCATCCGGCTCGCCGACACCGATCTGCTGGTCGAGATCGAGGAGGACCGCAGCGGCGGGCCCGGGCTCGCCGGTGACGAGGCCGTGTTCGGCGGTGGCAAGGTCATCCGCGAATCCATGGGCCAGTCGCGTGCCACGCGGGCAGAAGGCACCCCCGACACGGTGATCACCGGCGTCGTGATCATCGACCACTGGGGCATCGTCAAGGCCGACGTCGGCATCCGCGACGGCCGGATCACCGGCATCGGCAAGGCGGGCAACCCCGACACGATGGACGGGGTGCACCCGGATCTGGTGATCGGGCCGGAAACGGAGATCATCGCGGGCAACGGCAGGATTCTGACGGCCGGTGCGATCGACGCCCACGTCCACTTCATCTGCCCGCAGATCGCCGACGAGGCACTGTCGGCGGGGATCACGACGCTGGTCGGCGGTGGTACCGGTCCGGCCGAGGGCTCCAAGGCGACGACCGTGACGCCCGGCCCGTGGCATCTGGCCCGGGTGCTGGAGTCGATGGAGGCCTACCCGCTCAACATCGGCCTGCTCGGCAAGGGCAACACCGTCTCCCACGAGGCGATGCTGTCCCAGATCCGCGGCGGCGCGCTCGGCCTCAAGCTGCACGAGGACTGGGGCTCCACCCCGGCCGTCATCGACGCCTCGCTGACCGTCGCCGACCAGACCGGCATCCAGGTCGCCATCCACACGGACACGCTGAACGAGGCGGGCTTCGTCGGTGACACGCTCGCCGCGATCGGCGGGCGCGGCATCCACGCGTACCACACCGAGGGTGCGGGCGGCGGGCACGCACCGGACATCATGACCGTCGTCTCCGAGCCGCACGTGCTGCCGAGCTCGACCAATCCGACCCGGCCGTTCACCGTCAACACCGCCGAGGAGCACCTCGACATGCTGATGGTGTGCCACCACCTCAACCCGGCGGTCCCCGAGGACCTCGCCTTCGCCGAGTCACGGATCCGCCCGTCGACGATCGGGGCCGAGGACATCCTGCACGACCTGGGCGCGATCTCGATCATCTCCTCGGACTCGCAGGCCATGGGACGGGTCGGCGAGGTCGTCCTGCGGACCTGGCAGACCGCCCATGTGATGAAGCGGCGGCGGGGCGCGCTGCCGGGCGACGGGCGGGCCGACAACCTGCGGGTGCGGCGGTATGTCGCCAAGTACACGATCAACCCCGCGCTCGCGCAGGGCCTCGCCCGCGAGATCGGCTCCGTGGAGACCGGCAAGCTCGCCGACCTGGTGCTGTGGGAGCCGGCGTTCTTCGGCGTCAAGCCGCACCTCGTCATCAAGGGCGGGCAGATCGCGTACGCGCAGATGGGCGACGCCAACGCGTCCATCCCGACGCCGCAGCCGATCCTGCCCCGGCCGATGTTCGGCGCGATCGGCCGGGCGCCGGCCTCCAACTCGGTGAACTTCGTGGCACCGCTCGCGATCGAGGACGGGCTGCCGGATCGGCTGCAACTCGGGAAGCGGTTCGTGGCCATCGAGTCGACGCGTGGGGTCACCAAGGCCGACATGCGGCAGAACGACGCGCGGCCCGACGTGCGCATCGATCCCGACAGCTTCGCCGTGCACATCGACGGAGAGCTGGTGGAGGCCACGCCCGCCGCCGAACTGCCCATGGCGCAGCGGTACTTCCTCTTCTGAAGGCTGGGATCTGATGTCACGGGCAGCACTTCTCGTCCTGGCCGACGGCCGCTTTCCCGCCGGAGGGCATGCGCACTCCGGCGGGGCGGAGGCGGCCGTCAAGGCGGGGCGGATCACCGGGGCCGCGAGCCTGGAGGACTTCTGCCGGGGGCGCCTGCACACGGCCGGGCTGGTCGCCGCCTCGCTCGCGGCGGCGGCCGCACTCGGGGTCGACGCGGTGGTCCTGGACGAGGCCGCCGACGCCCGTACGCCGTCCCCCGCGTTGCGGCTGGCCGCGCGGAAGCTGGGGCGGCAGTTGATGCGGGCGGCTCGGGCGACGTGGCCGTCCCAGGAGCTCGATGATCTGGCGCGCCGCTTTCCCAAGGGGGCCCATCAGCCGGTGGTGCTCGGGGTCGCCGCTCGGGCGGCGGGGTTGGGGGCCGTCGACGCGGCGTACTGTGCGGGGTACGAGAGTGTGAGCGGGGCGGCGAGTGCGACGGTGCGGTTGCTGAGTCTCGATCCCTTCGACGCGACGGCCGTGCTGGCGCGGTTGGCGCCGGAGGTGGACCGGGTCGCGGATCGGGCGGTGGAGGCGGCGCGAGGTGTGGTCGATGAGGGGACCGATGCCTTGCCCGCGGCTTCTGCTCCGCTGCTGGAGATCGGTGCGGAGGTGCATGCCGGGTGGCCTGTGCGTCTGTTCGCGTCCTAGTGGTTCTTCGCCCCGCCGCCCCTACCCGTCCCATCCTTGAAGGGGCTCCGCCCCTTCGACCCCCGCTGGGGGCCTGCCGCCCCCAGACCCCCGCTTCGGCCCTGAACGGGCCTCGTCCTCAAACGCCGGACGGGCTGGTTGTTGCGGACCGGCGCGGAGAAGCCAAGCCCTCGGCCCACATATGAAAGGAGCCGCCCCATGCACCTCGACCACTCCCACCACGGCCCCTCCGCCGTCAGTGCCGACGCTCACCGTCCCGACGGAACGCGGCGTGCCCTGCGCATCGGTCTCGGAGGGCCCGTAGGGTCCGGTAAGACCGCGACCGTTGCCGCGCTCTGCCGTGCCCTGCGCGACGAGCTGTCCCTCGCCGTCGTCACCAACGACATTTACACGCGCGAGGACGCCGAGTTCCTGCTGCGGGAGGCCGTGCTGCCGCCCGAGCGGATCACGGCCGTGGAGACCGGGGCCTGTCCGCACACCGCCATCCGGGACGACATCTCCGCGAACCTCGAAGCCGTCGAGGATCTGGAGGACGAGGTCGGCCCCCTCGATCTGATCCTCGTCGAGTCCGGCGGGGACAACCTCACGGCCACCTTCTCCAAGGGGCTCGTCGACGCGCAGATCTTCGTGATCGACGTCGCCGGGGGTGACGACATCCCGCGCAAGGGCGGGCCCGGCGTGACCACCGCCGATCTGCTCGTCGTCAACAAGACCGACCTCGCGCCGTACGTCGGCTCCGACCTCGGCCGGATGGCCGCGGACGCCAAGGCGCAGCGGGCCGAACTGCCGGTGGTGTTCCAGTCGCTCAGGGGCGGGACCGGAGTGAAGGACGTCGCCGACTGGGTGCGGGCGCGGCTCGCGGCGTGGACGGCATGACCGTGGCCGGCGGGGTACGGGCCGTCGCCCGGATCGTCGCCCGGGACGACGGGCGGGGTGGTACGTCGCTGCCGGTGCTCGATGGTGACGGACCGCTCGCGCCGAGGCGGACCCGGGGGAGCGGCGCCGAGGCGCGGGTCGTGCTCGTCGGTGCGATGAGCGGGCCGCTCGGTGGTGATCACTTCAGCGTCGAGGCCGATGTGGAGGCCGGCGCCCGGCTGCGTGTCGGGTCGGCCGCCGCCACCATCGCACTGCCGGGGCAGAGCAAGGGCGAGGCCCGTTACGATGTACGGCTCTCCGTCGCCGACGGGGGCGAACTGCACTGGCTGCCCGAGCAGTTGATCTCCGCCCGGGGCAGTGACCTGTACGTCACGACTCGGGTGGACGTCGGTGCGACGGGGCGGCTCGTGCTGCGTGAGGAGCAGGTGCTCGGGCGGGTGGGGGAGGAGCCCGGTCGGCTCGGCAGCCGGCTCCGGGTGTGTGTCGCGGGACGGGTCGTCCTCGATCAGGAGCTGGCCTGCGGGCCCGGTGCGCCGGGTGGCTGGGACGGGCCCGCAGGGCTCGGCGGATCTCGTGCCGTCGGGCAACTCGTCGTCGTACGGCCCGAGTTCGCGGACGTTCCGGTGACGGCTCGGCCCCTGGGCGAGAACGCCGCCGTGCTGCCCCTCGCCGGGCCCGCCGCTCTGGTGAGCGCCGTGGCGGCGGACGCGCTGCGGCTGCGCAGGCTGCTCGACGAGGCGCTCCGTTCCCTCGGCTGAGTGCCGCTGAGCCGAGGGAAGGACCGCGTCAACGGCGCGTCAACTGATGGGCAGCCGCGGGAACTTGCGCTCCCTCTCCTTGGCGGCGGCCTCCTCCGCCTTGACGACGGCCGCGTACTGGTCGACGTACTCCTGCTCGGACAGCGCCAGGATCGCGTACATGATCTCGTCGGTCACGGCGCGCAGGATCGCCTTCTCGTTCTCCATGCCGGCGTAACGGGAGAAGTCGAGCGGCTCGCCGAAGCGGATCTTCACCGGGTGGATGTTCGGGATGACCTTGCCCGGCGGCTGCGCCTCGAACGTGCCGATCATCGCGCAGGGGATGACCGGGACCTGGGCCTTGAGCGCCATCACCGCGACCCCGACCTTGCCCTTGTAGAGCCGGCCGTCGTGCGAGCGGGTGCCCTCCGGGTAGATGCCGAGGAGTTCGTCCTTGCCGAGGACCCCGAGCCCCTCGCGGATCGCGGCCTGGCCCGCCTCCTTGCCGGTGCGGTCGACCGGGATCTGCCCGGCGCTGCGGAAGAAGGCCGCGGTCAGGCGGCCCCTGATGCCGGGGCCCGTGAAGTACTCCTTCTTGGCGAGGAAGGTGATGCGCCGCTTGAGTATCGCGGGCATCAGGAAGTGGTCCGAGAACGACAGGTGGTTGCCGGCGACGATGGCCGCACCCGTTGCCGGTACGTGCTCAAGGCCTTCTATTCGGGGCCGGAAGACCAGTCTCAGCAGGGGTCCCAACAACACGTATTTCAGTACGTAGTAGAACAAGGGGGTCGCTCCTCACTCCGGCGGATCAGCTCCAACCGCCGTGCTGTGGCAGGTCAACCGGCGTGCCGTGGGGCTGCCAGTCTAGGCGCAGGGCTGACCGGCCGGAACCTGGCCGGATCGGACTGACGCCGGCCGGCGCAGATTGTCCTGACGGGGCGTCAGGATGCTGGCGGACGGCGTCGCGTGCGGATGGGGAGGACCGCCGGACCAGCCTGGTGGCGTCGGCGGGCGCGCGGCAACCCGACGGCGTGGTTTGGCGTGATCGCGATCGCCGGGTGGCAGGCGTCCCACCCTTGCCAAGGCGGCGCTCCCTCTGCTCGTTCACAGCCGTACGACGATCAGCGCGGTGTCGTCGGTGGCGCCGCCCGGCGGCAGCAGCTCCAACAGCACGGCGTCGGCGAGGCGCTCGGGGTCCGCCGTGCGGTGCCGGGAGAGCGAGTCGGCGAGACGGGACAGGCCGGTGTCGATGTCCTCGCGGCGGCGCTCGATCAGGCCGTCCGTGTACAGCACGAGCGTGGCGCCGTCCACGAACGTGGTGACGGCCTCGGGTCTCGGGAGCGGGTCGGGGCGGGCGTCCAGCGGTGTGTCGGTGGCCTGGTCGAGGAACTCCACGCGGCCGTCGGAGTGCACCAGCGCGGGCGGCGGATGGCCCGCGCTGCTGTAGGTGATGGTGCGGGCGTCGAAGTCGATGAACGTGGTGACCGCGGTGGCCGACTCGGCGCCGTCGACCACATGGGCGTACCGCCCCAGGACGTTCAGCGCCTCGGCCGGGCCGTCCGCCACCCGGGAGGTGGCGCTGAGGGCGCTGCGCAGCTGGCCCATGACCCCGGCGGCCTCCAGGCCGTGGCCGACCACGTCGCCCACGGACACCCCGATGCGGTTGCCGCCCACCAGGTCGACCAGGTCGTACCAGTCGCCGCACACGTTCAGCGCGCCGACGGCGGGCCGGTAGCGCACCGCGGCCCGGTGGTTGCCCACCTGGCGGCGGGCGGGCAGCATCGCCTCCTGCAGGGCGAGGGCCACCTCGCGCTCACGGGCGTGGGCCTGGCGCAGCCGTTCGTTGAGCTCCTGCAGCTCGCGGGCGCGCGTGTACAGCTCGGCCTCCAGGACCCGCGCCCGGCTGTCGCCGCCCGAGCCGCCGCGCAGGCGGACGAGCTCGGTGACCTCCTCCACCCGGTGCAGGATGAAGGCCACCTTGCCGTCCGGGCCGCGGACGGGCGCGTTGATCGGGCTCCAGTACCGCTCCTCCCAGTGGCCGGGGCGCATGGGGTCCTCGATGTCGTAGCGCTGCAGCGCCATCGTGTCGCGCTCCCCGCTGGTCACCACACGCAGCATCGACGCCCGGACGTCGCGCATGCCGGAGGCGGCGGGATCGTTGGGGTTGTCCGGGAAGATGTCGAAGATGTACTGGCCCACCAGCTGTTCGCGGGTGCGCCCGGACAGGCGCTGGAAGTCCTCGTTGGCGTCGGCGTAGACCAGCTCCGGCGTCAGCAGCGCCACCATGCCGGGCAGCGCCTGGAACACCGCCTCGTAGTCGATCGCCGTCTCTTTCATGGCTCCTGCCTCACCCCCGAACGCGGCTCCCGCCTCGGCCCCCGGAACCTGACCAGTTTCCCACGGTGTGCGGCATATGCGCCGATGTACTGCATCTGGGCCGATACGGCAGATCAGGGGGACGGATCCGTGAGGGACTGCTGGGCCCAGATGATCTTCCCCTCGGGGACGAAGCGCGTGCCCCACCGCTGGGTGAGCTGGGACACCAGCAGCAGCCCGCGCCCGCCCTCGTCGGTGGTGCGGGGATGGCGCAGATGCGGGGCGGTGGCGCCGCCGTCGAAGACCTCGCAGATCAGCGCCCGCTCCCTGATCAGACGGAGCCGGATGGGGCCGGTGGCGTACCGGATCGCGTTGGTGACCAGCTCGCTGACGACCAGCTCCGTCGTGAAGGCCAGTTCCTCCAGACCCCAGTCCGCCAGCTGCCGGGCGGCCACCTTACGGGCGTCGGCGACGACCGCCGGGTCGGCGGGCAGGTCCCAGTCGGCGACCTGGTCGGCGCCGAGGATCCGGGTACGGGCCATCAGCAGGGCCACGTCGTCGTGCGGCCGGTCCGGGACCAGGGCGTCGACGACGGCCCGGCAGGTCAGGTCCAGGGCGGTGCCGCGCCGCTCCAGGGCCCCCCGCAGCCGGTCCCGGTCGGCGTCCACGGCCCAGTCGTCCCCGTGTGCCAGCAGCCCGTCGGTGTGCAGGGCGAGCGTGCTGCCCGCCGCAAGGGCCAGCTCGACCGACTCGAACGGGGGGCCGCCCACTCCGAGCGGCGCTCCCTGCGGAAGGTCGACGAAGCTGACCGTGCCGTCGGGCAGCACGACCGCGGGCGCCGGATGGCCCGCGGCCGCCATCGTGCACTGCCCGTCGACCGGGTCGTAGACGACGTACACGCACCCGGACCCGACGGGCTGGGTGCTGTCGTCCTCCGCTCCGCCCGGCTCGATGCCCTCCTCGCGGGCCGACCGTGCGACCACGTCGTCCAGGTGGGCCAGCACCTCTTCGGGCGGCAGATCCAGCGCGGCCAGCGTCCGTACGGCGGTCCGCAGCCGCCCCATCGCCGCGGCGGCGTCGATGCCGTGCCCGGGCACCTCGCCCACCACCAGGGCGACGCGGGCGCCCGACAGCGGGATCACGTCGTACCAGTCGCCGCCGAGGCCGGTAAGCTCGTCGGCCGGCCGGTAGCAGGCGGACACCTCCACCGCTTGCTGCTCGGGCAGCCGGTGCGGCAGCAGGCTGCGCTGCAGGACCAGCGCCGCGTCCCGCTCACGGGTGTAGCGCCGGGCGTTGTCGACACAGACGGCCGCCCGGGAGACGAGGTCCTCGGCCAGGTTCAGGTCGTCCTCCTCGAAGGGCTCCTGGCGGTGGCGCCGGAAGAAGGTCGTGACGCCCAGGGTGACGCCCCGCGCGCGGATCGGCACGATCATCACGCTGTGCAGGCCCAGTTCGAGGAAGATGGCGGCCCGGCCGCCGCGCGCGTGATCGGCCCATGCCTCGCCGAGGGGATCGAGTTTCTCCTCCCGCCAGGACCGGGCCGTTCGCAGACAGCGGATCGGCGGCGATCCCGCCGGATAGGTGACCAACTCGCCGATGCCGACGACGGCCTCCGGCACCTTCGCGGTCACCGAGCGATGCCCCGCACGGCGCAGCGGCACCGGATCCGTGTCGCTCAGCGGGCCGGGCGCGGGCTCCCCGCCGCGCAGCACCGACTCCAGCAGATCCACGGTGACGAGGTCGGCGAGTCCCGGCACGGCCACGTCCGCCAGCTCCTGGGCGGTGCACGTGATGTCGAGCGTGCGGCCGATGCGCTCGCCCGCCCGGTCGAGCAGGGCCAGGCGCTGCCGGGCGCGGTGCCGGTCGGAGATGTCCTCCACCGTGTAGTACACGCCCATGGGGTGGCCGTGGCCGTCGTCGAGCCGGGTGAACGACATCATGTGCGCGGTCTCGCGGAGCGGGGCGGAACGTGCCCGGCCCACGTGCTCGTAGCCGACGATCGGTTCGCCGGTGACCAGCACATGGCGCATCTGCGCCTCGATGGACTCGGCGTCCAGACCGGGCTGGATGTCCGCGAGCCGCAGACCGAGCCGCCGGCTCGGCGGGCCGCCGCCGAACTGGGCGAGGGCCGCGTTCGACCAGACATACCGCAGATTCGTGTCGACGATGGCTATGCCGACGGGAGAGCGGGCGACCATCTGCTCCAGTACGTCACGGCTCATGTCCCAGCCGGGTGACTCCGCGAGCTCGGACAGCAGCACCAGCCACCGGGAAGGGCCCTGCGTGTCGAGGGCCGACGTGATCCGCACCATGAGCCCGACGCGCACCCCGCCCCTGCGCCGGGCCGTGAGCAGCCCCGCCCAGCCGCCCTCCCTGCGGCACCGCTCCATCAGCTCCGGCACCCGCCCCGCGTCCTCGGCGGTCAGCAGTTCGGCGACGTTCCTGCCCACCGCCTCGGAGGCCGGGTAGACCAGCAGCCGCTGCGCTTCCCTGGTCCACCCCGTCACCAGACCCCGCGCGTCGAGCAGCAGAGGCGCGGCGTCCGCCACGTCGAACCACTGCCGGGCAACGCCCTGCTCCTCGTAAGTGCCCACGGCCGACCTCTCTGTCGCTGAGAGCGGTCTACCACCTCTTGTCCCCATCTTCACCCTTCCGGGCAACGCCGCCTCTTTGCGGGGGCCGGGCGTGTGGGGGGAGCTGGGGGCACGTCGGGGCGAGGAGGTGGGGGAGTACGGGGTGGTTGGGCGTGGTCGGGGACCCGGGGTGTGGCTGTGGACGGTGAACCGTGGCTTCGCGTCCCGCGGGCTGATCAGCGGCTTGGTCGTCCGCCGGAACGTCGGCAGCCCGGCCCCCGACGGTTCGGGAGCCGGGCCGCCGTGCCGGGCGGCGCTGTTACGCCAGTACCTTCTCCAGCGCCCCGAGTGCCCCCTCCAGCTCCTCCGAGGTGATCGTCAGAGGCGGTGCCAGGCGGATCGTGGAGCCGTGGGTGTCCTTCACCAGGACCCCCTCGCGAAGGAGCCGTTCGCCGATCTCCCGGCCCGTGCCCACCGCCGGGTCGATGTCGACGCCCGCCCACAGGCCCCGCGCGCGGAAGCCGAGCACGCCCTTGCCGACCAGCGCCGCAAGGCCGCCGCGCAGGACCACGCCCAGCTCGGTGGCCCGGCGCTGGTACTCGCCCGTCTCCAGGAGTTCGACCACCGCCGTGCCGACCGCGGCGGCCAGCGGGTTGCCGCCGAACGTCGAGCCGTGCTCACCCGGCCGCAGGACGCCGAGCACTTCCCGGCGGGCCACCACCGCCGACACCGGCACGATGCCGCCGCCCAGCGCCTTGCCCAGCAAGAGCACGTCCGGGACGACCGACTCGTGCTCGACGGCGAGGGTGCGGCCCGTGCGGCCGAGGCCCGACTGGATCTCGTCGGCGATGAACAGGCAGCCCTTGCGGCGGGTCAGTTCCCGTACGCCGGCCAGGTAGCCCTCGTCCGGGACGACCACCCCCGCCTCGCCCTGGATGGGCTCCAGCAGCACCGCCGCCGTCGTCTCGTCGACCGCCGCCTCCAGCGCCGCCAGGTCGTTGTACGGCACGATCCGGAAGCCCGGTGTGAAGGGGCCGAAGCCCTGCCGTGCGGTCTCGTCCGTGGAGAACGACACGATCGTCGTCGTACGGCCGTGGAAGTTCTCCGCCGCCACCACGATCGTCGCCCGGTCGGCCGGGACGCCCTTCACCTCGTACGCCCACTTGCGGGCCACCTTGATGCCGGACTCGACCGCCTCGGCGCCCGTGTTCATCGGCAGCACCATGTCCAGGCACGTCAGCTCCGCCAGCCGCTGGGCGAACTCGGCGAGACGGTCGTTGTGGAAGGCGCGGGAGGTCAGGGTCAGGCGGTCCAGCTGGCGGTGGGCCGCCTCGATCAGCGCCGGGTGGCGGTGGCCGAAGTTCAGGGCCGAGTAACCGGCCAGCATGTCGAGGTAGCGGCGGCCCTCGACGTCCTCCACCCAGGTGCCCTCGGCGCGGGCGACGACCACGGGCAGCGGATGGTAGTTGTGCGCCAGGACCGGCTCCTCGGCGCGGATCAGATCGGCGGACGAACGGGTCTGCGCGGGGGCGCTCATGAGCGGATCTCCTGGGTGCAGCACTTGATGCCGCCGCCGGCCTTGTGGAACTCCGACAGGTCGACGGGGACGGGGACATAGCCGCGCTCGTCCAGGCGGACGGCGAGGGCCTCGGCCTGCGGCGCGATGAAGACATGGCGGCCGTCGGACACGGAGTTCAGGCCGAACGCCTCCGCGTCGTCGCGGGTGGCGAGCACCGCGTCCGGGTACAGCCGCGCGAGCACCTCGCGGCTGCCGGGCGAGAAGGCCTCCGGGTAGTAGACGATGTTGTCGTCGTCCAGCACGAACAGAGCCGTGTCCAGGTGGTAGAAGTACGGATCCACCAGCGTCAGGCTGATCACCGGGTGGCCGAAGAACTCCTGCGCCTCGCGGTGCGCCTCACGGGTCGTACGGAATCCGGTGCCGGCGAGCACATAGCGGCCCGTCCAGACCAGATCGCCCTCGCCCTCGCAGACGGACTCCGGGCGGTGGACGTCGTAGCCCGCCGACTTGAACCATGTGTCGTAGTGCTCGGACTCGGGACGGCGCTCGGGCGCGTGGAAGAGGGAGCCGAAGACGCGGCCGTCGACGACGACCGCCGAGTTGGCGGCGAAGACCATGTCGGGGAGGCCGGGGACCGGGTCCACGGCGTCCACCGCGTGACCATGCGAACGGTAGGCGCTGATCAGCGACTGCCACTGCTCCTGGGCCAGATCGACGTCCACCCGGACGTCGGGATGCATCCAGGGATTGATCGCGTACTGCACGGCGAAGTGTCTGGGTTCACAGACCAGGAAGCGCCGCCGGCGCGGCACACGCGTTTCGGGCACAGAGGGGTCCCTCCGTTTCCTGCGGTGTCGATGAGGATTGACACAAAGGTAGAAACGGACGCCGACGCCCGACAAGAAACAGGAATTGCGTGTCCACGCAGGAATGCTGCGTCTTTCGCCAGGTCAGCGCACGACTGCTGCGTCACCCCAGGAAGACCCGGTGTTCTCCTCCGGAACGGCCTGGGTGGCTCCCGCCTCCGGGCTCTCCGGGATGAGATGGGACAGCACCATCACACTGATCGTCTTGCGGATGAACGGCTCGACGCGGATGCGCTCCAGCACCTCCTCGAAGTGCTCCACGTCCCGCGCCCGCACATGCAGCAGCGCGTCCGCGCCGCCGGTCACCGTCATCGCCGCGGTGATCTCCGGATGGTTGCGGACCACCTCCGCGAGCCGCCGCGGCGGGGCCGCGCCCTCGCAGTACACCTCGACGTACGCCTCCGTCCGCCAGCCCAGCGCCGACGGCTTGACCGTGGCCGTGAACCCGGTGATCACTCCCGTGTCGCGCAGCCGGTCCACGCGCCGCTTGACCGCCGTCGCGGACAGCCCGACGCTCGTGCCGATCTCCGCGAAGCTCGTCCTGGCGTTCGCCATGAGGGCGGTGATGATCTTCCGGTCGAGTTCGTCGAACGATGCCGCGCCGCTGTTCATGAGGGCACTGTAAGCGGCCCGCCACCCAGCGAGAACGCCCACCCGGAGCACATGTCCAAGCGTGCGAATTACTCCTACACTCCGGGTTCATGCTGCGCGCCCTGGCTGTCGACGACGAACGCCCCTCGCTGGAGGAGCTGCTCTACCTGCTGAACGCGGACCCCCGCATCGGCAGCGCGGAGGGCGCCGGTGACGCGACCGAGGCGCTGCGCCGGATCAACCGCGCCCTGGAGTCGGGCCCCGGCGGGCCGGAGGCGATCGACGTCGTCTTCCTCGACATCAACATGCCCGGCCTCGACGGCCTCGACCTGGCCCGGCTGCTCACGGGCTTCGCCAGCCCGCCGCTCGTCGTGTTCGTCACCGCCCACGAGGACTTCGCCGTCCAGGCCTTCGACCTCAAGGCCGTCGACTACGTCCTCAAGCCCGTCCGCAAGGAGCGCTTGGCGGAGGCCGTCCGCCGCGCCGCCGAGCTCAGGGACACCGCGGCCCCCCGCATACCCGTGAGCGAGCCCGACCCCGACCACATACCCGTCGAGCTCGGCGGCGTGACCCGCTTCGTCTCCGTCGACGACATCACCCACGTCGAGGCCCAGGGCGACTACGCCCGCCTGCACACCGACAAGGGCAGCCACCTCGTCCGCATCCCCCTGTCCACCCTGGAGGAGCGCTGGCGCTCCCGCGGCTTCGTCCGCATCCACCGCCGCCATCTCGTCGCCCTGCGCCACATCGGCGAGCTGCGCCTGGACGCCGGCACCGTCAGCGTCATGGTCGGCGCCGAGGAACTCCAGGTCAGCCGCCGGCACGCGCGCGAGCTGCGGGACCTGCTCATGAGGAGGCCGTGACGATGCCCCAGAACCCCGCGGAGCGCCGCGTCGTCGTCACCGGCCCGCCCCGGCGCACCCGCCGGGTCTCGGGCTACTACCGGCCG
The DNA here is from genome assembly GCF_001513975.1 of Streptomyces curacoi. Lineage (GTDB taxonomy): Bacteria > Actinomycetota > Actinomycetes > Streptomycetales > Streptomycetaceae > Streptomyces > Streptomyces curacoi. The sequence continues at coordinate 155,721 of NZ_KQ947993.1, read as the reverse complement.
CGCACCGAGATCGACGAGCAGACCACCCTCGGCCACACCTACGTCCGCTCCCTGATGCGCACCCAGCTGCGCACCGCCCTCGCCGTCCTCGCCGTCCTCGGCCTGCTCGTCGGCCCCCTGCCGCTGCTCTTCGCCGCGATGCCGCACGCCCGCCACCTGGAATGGGCGGTCCTCGGCTTCGGCCTGTACGCCCCGCTCGTGCTGCTGGCCCGCTGGTTCGTACGCCGCGCGGAACGCAACGAACGCGACTTCGTACGGCTCGTCGAAGACCGCTGAGCCAGAACCGACCGAGCCCGAGAGAACCGATGCGGCCGTGAACTCCAGCTACGCCGTCCCCGCCGTCGCCCTCGTCGTCCTGGCGACCGTCCTCGTCGGCGCCTTCGGTCTGCGCATCTCCCGCACCACCTCCGACTTCTACGTCGCCTCCCGCACCGTCGGCCCCCGCCTCAACGCGGCCGCCATCAGCGGCGAGTACCTCTCCGCCGCCTCCTTCCTCGGCATCGCGGGCCTGGTCCTCGTCCAGGGCCCGGAGATGCTCTGGTACCCGGTCGGCTACACCGCCGGATACCTGGTCCTGCTGCTGTTCGTCGCGGCCCCGCTGCGCCGCTCCGGCGCCTACACCCTCCCCGACTTCGCCGAGGCACGGCTCTCCTCCCAGGCGGTGCGGCGGCTCGCGGGCGCCTTCGTCGTCGGCACCGGCTGGCTGTATCTGCTGCCCCAGCTCCAGGGCGCCGGGCTGACCCTGACCGTGCTGACGGGCGCGCCCGACTCGCTCGGCGGGCTGATCGTCGCGGTCGTCGTGGTCGCCATCGTCGCCGCCGGCGGCATGCGCAGCATCACCTTCGTGCAGGCCTTCCAGTACTGGCTCAAACTCACCGCCCTGCTGGTCCCCGCCCTCTTCCTGATCCTCGCCTGGCAGGGCGACGGCGCCCCCAGCCGCGCCTTCGACGAACCGGCGACCTTCCGCGAACGCAGTGTCGTCCGCGTCGACGACACCCTGGACCTCACACTCGACCGACCGCTGACCGTCACCGTCAGCGGCACGATCGACGGCCGTGCCCACGACAACGACCGGCTCCGGCTCCCCGCCGGCACCCACCGCGTCGAGGACGGCACCCGCCTCACCTTCGCCAAGGGCGGCGACGTCCCCGAACGCGACCGCGGAGCGGGCGGCGACCTGTCGCCCTCGCAGGCCGAGAGCCGCGGCGAACGCCCGCTGTACGCCACGTACGGACTGATCCTCGCCACCTTCCTCGGCACCATGGGCCTGCCGCACGTGGTCGTCCGCTTCTACACCAGCCCGCACGGCGTCGCCGCCCGCCGCACCACCGTCGCCGTCCTCGGCCTGATCGGCGCCTTCTACCTGCTGCCACCGGTCTACGGTGCCCTCGGCCGCCTCTACGCCCCCGAACTCACCCTCAGCGGCGACGCGGACGCCGCCGTCCTGCTCCTGCCCGACCGCGTGATCGGCGGCCTCGGCGGCGACCTGCTCGGCGCACTGATCGCCGGGGGCGCCTTCGCCGCGTTCCTGTCCACCGCCTCCGGCCTGACCATGGCCGTGGCGGGCGTGCTCACCCAGGACGTGCTCCCGTCCCGGGGCGTACGGCACTTCCGGCTCGGCACCGTCCTCGCCATGGCCGTCCCGCTCGCCGCGAGTGTCCTGGTCGGCGGGCTGCCGGTCGCCGACGCGGTGGGCCTCGCCTTCGCCGTGTCGGCGTCCTCCTTCTGCCCGCTGCTCGTCCTCGGCATCTGGTGGCGGCGGCTGACCCCGCCCGGCGCGGCCGCCGGGATGCTGGTGGGCGGCGGCTCCGCGCTGCTCGCCGTCGCCGCGACCATGGCCGGTTTCCCCGGCGCCGGGGCACTGCACGCGCTGCTCGCCTGGCCCGCGCTCTGGTCGGTGCCGCTTGGCTTCCTCACCATGGTGCTGGTGTCCCTGGCCACCCCGGGCCGGGTGCCGGCCGGGACGGCAGCGATCCTGGCGCGGTTCCATCTGCCGGAGGACCTGCGGGCGGAGGTGAAGGCATGAGCGGATTCATCGCCGGACTCTGTGTGGCGATCCTCCCGCTGCTCGCCGCAGGCTTCTGGCTCGGCCGGCGCACGGCCCGCACCGAGAACCTCGGCGGACTCGGCACGCCCGTCGAGCACGCCACCTTCGAGACCCTGCACACCGCGTCCCTCGCCGCACCCCCGCTGCGCGCCGGCCTCACCGAGGAGACCGCCCGCAAGTCGGCCCGCAGACTGCGCTCACTCCTCGGCACCGACGCGCTGTGCCTGACCGACGAGAAGCAGGTCCTCGTCTGGGACGGGGTCGGCGGCCACCACCGTACGGAGATCATGGAACTCCTCGCCGGCCCCCTGGAGTCGGGCCGCGGCGAGGCCTTCCCGCTCACCTGCGACACCCCCGACTGCCCGGTGCGCTGGGCGGTCGTCGCCCCGCTCACCGTGGACGACCGGGTGCACGGCGCGCTCGTCGCCTGCGCGCCCCGGGAGTCGGCGGTGCTCGTGCGGGCGGCGGGCGAGGTGGCCCGCTGGGTCTCCGTGCAGCTGGAGCTGGCCGACCTCGACCAGTCCCGCACCCGCCTGATCGAGGCCGAGATCAAGGCCCTGCGGGCGCAGATCTCCCCGCACTTCATCTTCAACTCGCTCGCGGTGATCGCGAGCTTCGTGCGCACCGACCCCGAGCGCGCCCGCGAACTGCTCCTGGAGTTCGCCGACTTCACCCGCTACTCGTTCCGCAGGCACGGCGACTTCACCACCCTCGCCGACGAACTCCACGCCATCGACCACTACCTGGCGCTGGTGCGGGCACGCTTCGGCGACCGCCTCTCCGTCACCCTCCAGATCGCCCCGGAGGTGCTGCCGGTCGCCCTGCCCTTCCTGTGCCTGCAGCCGCTCGTCGAGAACGCCGTCAAGCACGGCCTGGAGGGCAAGGCCGACAAATGCCGCATCCAGATCACCGCGCAGGACGCCGGCGCCGAGGCCCTCGTCGTCATCGAGGACGACGGCGCCGGAATGGACCCCGTCCTGCTGCGCCGCATCCTCGCCGGCGAGGTCAGCCCATCGGGCGGTATCGGGCTGTCGAACGTCGACGACCGGCTCCGTCAGGTCTACGGAGACGACTACGGCCTCGTCATCGAGACCGCGCCGGGAGCCGGGATGAAGATCACCGCCCGGCTGCCGAAGTACCAGCCGGGGGTGCACTCCGCGGGGCGGCTCGCCCGGGGGTGAGGCTCAGGTGCTGCGGCTGACGACCATCCCCAGCGTGATCAGCCCCAGCACCACCCACCCGAACCACAGCCAGCCGTTGCTCCCGAGCGCCACCGTGTAGGCCGTCACCACGACGAGGCCGCCGACGGTGACCACCCCCATCGCCTTCGTAGAACCGTCCGTAGAACCGGGCATCGCAACACCCTCCTAAGGTTCGACCTCCTCCATGGTGCCCCCGTTCTGCCTCCGGACGGTGCACACGACGAAATGCGTCCCCGACTTCCAGGCCCCCTCGCTCGTCCAGGAGCCGGCCGTGTACACGGAAGGATCGAAGCCGTACTCGCGCGGCGGCACCTCCCGGGCGCACGCCGTGTCCGACTCGGTGCGTGCCTCGGTCAGTGTGACGTCGGCGCCCAGCCGGGTGAACCCGAGCACCTGCTCGTCGTGCGGGCCCGCGCAGGACACCAGGCGGGCGTCCCGGTGGGAGCGGACGTCCAGACAGTCCCGTCGCTGCATGGTCGCCGTGTCCGCGAAGGCCGACCCCGGCCTGCGGTGCTCGCCCAGCGGGCCGTACACCGGCCCGTGCGCGCCCAGCACCAGACAGGCCGTGCGCCGCCCGGCGGCCTCGAACCCCGCCTCGGTCGGGACGACGGCGAAGCTGCGGACGTCCGCCAGCCGGTCGCGGACGCCCTCCGTCCGCTTCTCGCAGGCCGCCGGCCCTTCCTGGCGCGCCTCGGCGGCGGACCCGGCCGCCACGAACGCCATGACCTGCCCGTCGGGTGCCTTCTCCCGGCAGCTGGGATCCAGGCTGAGCCGGGGCGTGCCCCGGAAGGCGGTCGCGCCGGGCCAGTCGGCGAGCACGCAGTCACCGGCCTTCAGGGGCTCGCCGAGCCCGACGGCTTCTCCGTACGGCCGCTCCGCCCCTTCGGGGTCCGACTGCTGCGCCATGGCGTACCAGACACCGGCCCCCGCGACCGCCAGCCCGAGCAGGCCGGCGAGGACCGCGTGGAGGACGCGAGGACGGGTGGAGGGCTGCCTGCCCGGCCCGGGGTCGAAGACCTGCGGACCACCGGGCTGCTCGGGCAGCGAGTATCCGGAAGGGGAGGAATGTCCGGAGGGGGAGGAGTATCCGGAGGAGGAGTATCCGCAGGAGGAATGTCCGGCGGCGGAGGGATATCCGTCGGGGGAGCCGAAGCCCAGCGCCTCGCCCGGCCGAGGGAACACGGGCAGGGAGCCGAACCCCGCCGCCTCCGGTGCGGGCCCCGGCGGTGGCGCCCCATCCCAGTGCGGCTGCGAGCCGAGGTCGGTCTGCGTCCGCGCGTAGGCGTCGGCCTCCGGCGTGACGATCCGCGACAGTCCCGCCTCGGCCTGCGCCGCGGACATCCGCCGCGCCGGGTCCTTCTCCAGCAGTGCCCCCAGGACCGGCCCCAGCGCCCCGGCCCGCGCCGCCGGCCGTGGATCCTCCATCACCACCGCGGTGAGCTCCGCCAGATGCGACTCGCGGTCGAACGGACCCCGGCCCTCGACGCCGTAGTACAGCGTGCAGCCCAGCGAGAACAGATCGGTGGCCGGCGTGGGCGCCCCGCCAGTGACGCGCTCCGGCGCCAGATAGCCCGAGGTACCGACGAGGACCGATGCCAGCGTGTACCGCGGCTCACCGGCGTCCGGCTGCACCGAGATGCCGTAGTCGGTGAGCAGCACACGGCCGTACGGCGCCCCGGCGCGATCCGGCGCCAGCAGGATGTTCGCCGGTTTCACGTCCCGGTGCAGGACGCCCCGCTCGTGTCCGGCGGTCAGCGCGTCGAGCACGGCGAGCCCGATGCGGGCACACTCCGCGGGCGCCAGCGGGCCGTGCCGGCGGATCAGATCCCGCAGGTCGACGGCGCCCGCCACGTACTCCATGACGATCCACGGCAGCCCCTCGTGCTCCAGCACGTCGTGCACGGTCACCACATGCGGATGCCCGCGCAGCCCGGCCGCGTGCCGGGCCTCGGCCCGGGCCCGGGCCACCCGGGCCTCGCGCTCGTCGGTCTCGGCCGGATCCCGGAACACGATCTCCTTCAGCGCGACCTCGCAGGCGAGTCTCTGGTCGTGGGCGAGCCAGACATGGCCCATACCGCCGCTGCCGAGCCGGTTCAGCAGCTGATAACGGCCGGCGATGATCCGGCCCACTCCCGACGTCGGTGATCCTGAAGGCATCCGGTGGCTCCCGGTTCTGCGGGGTCCTGCATGGCTGCTATGCGGTCGTGCTCGCGGTGGGCTCGCCGGTGGACGGGGCGCCGGTCGCCGGTCCGGTGCTGACCGGCGAGCTCGTGGCCGGCGAGCTGGTCTCCGGCGGCGGCGCGCTGCTGGTGACCGGGGCGGTGGTCGGCGGCGAGCCGGTGGTCGGCGGGGGTGCGCCGGTCACGGGCGGCGGTGGCGAGCTGGTCGTGGGGTCCTTGGTCGACGGGGGCGGCGAGGAACTGGGCGGCGGGCCCGACGACGACGTGCCCGAGGACGGGGGCCTGCTCGTGGCATCGGGGCTGCTGGGCCCGGAGCTGCCAGGGCCGGAGGACGAGGGCGGCGGAGTCGAGGCGGACGGCGAGGACGTCGACGGCGTGGAGTCCGACGGCGTGGAGTCCGACGGATCCCGCGTCGGCGGGGAGGTCGTCGCCTCCGGGGGAGCGGTCCCCGCGTCGGAGGACCCGCTGGACGGCGCCCCGGCGGACCCGTCCGAAGACCCGTCCGAAGACCCGTCGGATGTCGTCCCCCCGGCCACGCTCAACGTCACGTACTCCCCGAACCGCAGCTCGGTCCCCGCCGGCGGATCCGACGCCATGACCCGGGCGTCGTCCGGCGGCAGCCCGCCGCCCTCGAAGGCGACGGCGAGCCCCTCGCCGGCGAGTTTCCGGCTCGCCTGGCCGAACGTCGTCCCGGCGAGGTCGGGCACCGCGCGCCGCTCACGCGTGTCGAACGCGGTGTCGTCCTTGCCCGTGGTGCCGACGGGACGGTGGATGCCCCGGTCGGGTTCCTCGACGTCGACGAGCGCGAGCCGCTCCACCGCCCGCGCGGCGGGGCGCACGGCCACCACGGAGGACTTCTCGTATCCCTGCCATTCCTCGTTGCGGTCGTCGAACTCGACCTTTATCCGAGTCGTGTCGCCCTCGAAGGGCCGCAGCGGATTTCCGCACGAGCACTTCACGGCGGGAAGGCCTTCCGCATCGACGAGAATCGCGATTCCCGCCTGCAGCAGCGCGTTGAAAGGGACGGCCTTTCCCGTTTTGTAGTCATGGTTCTGCACGAGGGTGTCGTGACGCAGGAGAACGGGTGTGAGGCGATCGAGATAATCCGGAATTCCGGCCGTGTCGATCGAGAGCGCGGCTGCCCACGCCTGCGCCTTGCGCTCATGGGCGGGATCGGTGAGGAACTCCTTGAGTCGTACGACATCGCAGATCGTCGGCTGTTTCGACCCCCCGTACAGCCCCGGAGTGTCGCCCTGCTGCAGACCGCCGTGCATCGTCTGCGCCCGGATCCGGGCGTCCTGCCCCAGACCCTGGCTCTCGTCGAAGAAGGGCGCGAGCGACGGAACTCCCGCGGCCACCGCCTTCACCACGAACAACGGTGCGTCCCGGTCGCACCCAGCGAGCGCAAGAACGAGGACCAACAGGACGGCGATCCTCCGCATCGCCGATTTCCCGGACCTGCGTACGAGAACACGAAACGCCATTACCGCTCCCCCCGGCGGTTCCCCCGACGCGCTTCATGCTACTGAAAGGCGAAGCCTTTCGGTTTCCTCAGTTTCCGCGTGCGTTCAATGAGGCCAAATAGGCGTTGTAGGCCTCGAGTTCCTTGTCGCCGTCCCGGTCGGCGGCCCGGTCCTTGCGCTTGGCCTGGCGCTGCTCCGAGCTGTACCACTGGAACAGCAGTGCGATGAGCACCAGTACGGACGGAATCTCACTGAACGCCCAGGCGATACCGCCGGCCGCGTTCTGGTCGGAGAGCGCGTCGATGCCGAGCGAGGCGGGCGGGTTCTTGAACGTCTCGACCATCGGGGACGACGCCATCATCAGCGCGATACCGAAGAACGCGTGGAACGGCATCCCGGCGAACAGCTCCAGCATCCGCATCAGATACCCCGGCCGGTGCGGCCCCGGGTCCACACCGATGATCGGCCAGAAGAACACCACACCCACGGCGAGGAAGTGGACCATCATCGAGATGTGGCCCGTCTTGGAGCCCATGAGGAAGTCGAAGAGCGGCGTGAAGTACAGCGCGTACAGGCTGGCGATGAACAGCGGAATGGTGAACGCCGGATGGGTGATGATCCGCATGTACCGGCTGTGCAGCAGGGCCAGCAACAGCTCCCGCGGCCCCTTGCGCCCCCGCGCCGCCGGCGGCAGCGCCCGTAGCGCCAGCGTGACCGGGGCGCCGAGCAGGATCAGGATCGGCGACAGCATGCTGATCACCATGTGCTGGACCATGTGCACGCTGAACATGACCATGCCGTAGTCGTTCAGCCCGGTACACATGACGAGCATCACGGACAGCACCCCGACGACGTACGAGACCGTACGCCCCACGGGCCACTTGTCCCCGCGCCGCCGCAGCCGCACAACGCCCCACCCGTACAGCGCGAGCCCGACCAGACAGGCGACGAGGAAGAAGGGGTCCGCGGACCACGCAAGCCCCCGTCCCAGCGTGAACGGCGGCAAGTCCATCATCATGCCGTGCCCGCTGTGATCCATCCGGCGGCTCCTGTTTCGTGCGGGGTTGTGCGATCTGTCCGCACCAAGACTAGAACTGCCCCCGGCCACGTCAGTGACCGGGGGCAGGACAGCAGCCTCAGGGGCGCGGGGCCGTGTTGATGCGCGGCTCCGCCGCGTGGCCTAGAGCACGCACTCCGCCTCTTCGTACCGCTCCTCCGGAACCGTCTTCAGCGTCTCGACGGCCTCCGCGAGCGGCACCATCACGATGTCGGTCCCGCGCAGCGCCGTCATGTGACCGAACTCGCCCCGATGCACGGCCTCCACCGCATGCCACCCGAACCGCGTCGCCAGCACCCGGTCGTACGCGGTGGGCGTACCGCCCCGCTGCACATGCCCGAGGATCACCGGCCGCGCCTCCTTGCCGAGCCGCTCCTCCAGCTCGATCGACAGCTGACGGGCGATCCCGGCGAACCGCTCGTGCCCGTAGATGTCCTTGCCGCCCTCGTCGAACTCCATGGTTCCGGGCCGCGGCTTGGCCCCCTCCGCCGCCACGACGATCGCGAAGCGCTTGCCCGCCTCGAACCGCTCGCCGACCCGCTGGGCCAACTCCTCGATGTCGAAGGGGCGTTCCGGTACGACGATGGCGTGCGCGCCGGCCGCCATGCCGGAGTGCAGCGCGATCCAGCCGGTGTGGCGGCCCATGACCTCGACCACGAGGACCCGCTGGTGGGACTCGGCGGTGGTCTTCAGCCGGTCCAACGCCTCGGTCGCCACGCCCACGGCCGTGTCGAAGCCGAAGGTGACGTCCGTGACGGCGATGTCGTTGTCGATGGTCTTCGGCACGCCCACCACGGGCAGGCCGCTGTCCGACATCAGCCGGGCCGCCTTCAGCGTGCCCTCACCGCCGATCGGGATGATCGCGTCGAGGCCGAGCTCCTCGACATGGCCCTTGGCCCGCTCCACACCGTCCCGCAGATGGGAGGGCTGGACCCGGGAGGAACCGAGAATCGTGCCGCCGCGAGCCAGGATGCCGCTCACCGCGTCGAGGTCGAGCTTGAGGTAGTCGCACTCCAGGAGGCCCTTCCAGCCGTCCCGGAAGCCGATGACCTCGTCGCCGTGGTCGACGACGGCGCGGTGCACGACGGACCGGATGACGGCGTTCAGGCCGGGGCAGTCGCCGCCGGACGTGAGGACACCAATGCGCATAGCCCGAAAAACCTTCTCACCGTGGGCCTGGACCGGACCACGCTGTCCGGCTCGAATCCCCGCCACCCTAGCGGCATCGGGGGGCGGGGCCGAAGCGTGCGTCCGCCTGCTGGACGGCCCCGCTCACCTGTGCGGACGGGCTGTCAGACGGGCTTCTTCCGCCGGCTGGGACGGCAGCTCAGGCAGGCTGCTGAGCAGCCGCGATGCGCTCGTTGCGCAGTGCCTCGTACCAGCGGTCGTCGACCGGCGGCAGCGCGTTCACATCCAGCGCCAGCTTCAGCAGCAGATCGGCGATCAGCGGGTTACGGGCGAGCACCGGGCCGTGCATGTACGTACCGAAGACGGTGTCGTTGTACGCCCCCTCCGTGCCGTCGCCCGTGCCGTTGCCGTTGCCGAACCGGACCTTGGCGAAGGGACGGGCCGTGGGACCGAGGTGGGTGACGCCCTGGTGGTTCTCGAAGCCGGTCAGCGGGGGGAGGCCCAGGCGCGGGTCGATGTCGCCGAGCACGTCACCGACGCACCGGGCGCCCTCACCGCGCACGGACACCACGTCGATCAGCCCGAGGCCGGGCTCGCGCTGGCCGAGGTCGTTGATGAACTCGTGGCCGAGGATCTGGTAGCCGGCGCACACCGAGAACACGATCGCGCCGTTCTCGACGGCCCGGTGCAGACCGCCGTCCCGGCGCAGCCGCTCGGCCGCGAGCCGCTGCGGACGGTCCTCGCCGCCGCCGATCAGGTAGATGTCGCCGGAGGTCGGGATCGGCTGGTCGCTGCGCACGTCGAGGCGGGCCACGTCGAGGCCGCGCTGCCGGGCCCGGCGCTCCACGACCAGGACGTTGCCCTGGTCGCCGTAGGTGCTGAGCAGGTCCGGGTAGATCCAGACGACGCGCAGACTGTTGTCGCTCATGAAGTCACTGTCCTTGTGAATGCGTCTGAGTCCGTCAGTTGCCGACGCGGCGGCGCAGGTCCTGGAAGGCGGTGTAGTTGGCGATGACCTCGATACGGCCGGGCGGGCACTGCTGCACGGCCTGGTCGAGGTTCTCGCAGACCTGGAACTGCTGGTTTGCGACCTCCAGCCGCACCGCGAGGTCGAGTCTGCGGTCACCGATGACACAGATCGGGTGCCCGGTCAGCCGCGTGTAGTCGACGTCCCACAGCCAGGAGGTGTCCGTGCCGTCGGCGCTGCGCGCGTTCACGGAGAGGATCACCGGGGTCGGCGGCGGATCGATGAGGGAGAACGTCTCCAGCCAGCCGGCCGGGTTCTTGGCGAGCAGCAGCCGCAGATCCCGCCCCTGGAACTGCACGACGTCATAGCGCCCGGCGACGGCCTGCACCTGGTACATCCGCTCCAGGGCGACCTGCGGCGGCACCCCGAACACGGCGGCCACGGCGGCCGAGGAGGCGGCGTTGGCCTTGTTGGCGCGGCCGGGCAGCTGGAGGTGGATGGGCCAGGCGGACCCGTGCGGGTCGAGGACGTGGTCCCCGGACAGCGCCCAGCTCGGCGTGGGACGGCGGAAGCCGCACTCGCCGCAGAACCAGTCGTCGCCCGGGCGCTGCATCACGCCACCGCAGGACGGGCAGGACCAGGCGTCGTCCTTCCACATCTGCCCGGCGGCGACCCAGATCACATTCGGGGAGGAGGAGGCGGCCCACACGACCAGCGGGTCGTCGGCGTTGGCGACGATCACGGCCTTCGAGCCCGCGAGCCCCTCGCGCCAGTTCTCCGCGAGCATCCGGGTCTCGGCGGCGCGGTCCAGCTGGTCACGCGAGAGGTTGAGCAGCGCGATGCACTTGGGGTCGGTGTCCCGGGCGACCCCGGCGAGGTACTTCTCGTCGACCTCGATGACGCCGTAGCGCGCCTCCGAGCCACCGGCGAGCGCCGAGGTGATACCGGCGGGCATGTTGGCACCGAGGGCGTTGGAGACGACCGGCCCGGCGGCCCGCAGGGCCTCGGCGATCAGCCGCGTCGTCGTGGTCTTGCCGTTGGTCGCCGAGACCAGGACCACGTCCAGGTTCTGCGCGAGCCGGGCGAGGAGGTCGGGGTCGAGCTTGAGCGCCACCCGGCCACCGATCACCGAACCGCTGCCGCGCCCCGCGGCGCGCGATGCCGCCGCGACCGCCTTGCCCGCGGTCACGGCCAGCTTGGCCCGCGGCGTGAGCGGGTCCGAGTTGCCTGCCATCAGTTCTCGATCCTCCTTGCGTACGCGCCGCGCCTCTGCCTGACGGCAACGTGGTGGTGGTCAGCCTATCGAGATCCATTCGCACTCCCGAATCGCCGTACCCTTGCGGCCATGCGGAACGGCTCCATTCCGGGTGCGCACGGGCGCGTCCGTCCCCTCACCCTGCTCGGCGACCCGGTGCTCCAGGCACCCTGCGAGGAGGTCACCGACTTCGGCCCCGAATTGGCGACGCTGGTGGAGGACTTGTTCGCGACGATGTACGCGGCGCGGGGCGTGGGCCTGGCCGCGAACCAGGTGGGGGAGCGCTTGCGGGTGTTCGTGTACGACTGCCCGGACGACGAGGACGTACGACACCTCGGGCATGTGGTGAATCCCCGGCTGGTGGAGACGGACGGGGTGGTGATCCGCGGTCCGGAGGGCTGCCTGTCCCTGCCGGGGCTGGAGGCGGGGACGGAGCGGTACGACCACGCCGTGGTCGAGGGCTTCACGATGACGGGCGAGCCGGTGACGATCCATGGCACGGGGTTCTTCGCCCGCTGCCTCCAGCACGAGTGCGACCACTTGGCGGGCACGGTGTACGCGGACCGCGTGACGGGCTGGCGCCACCGCCGCCTGATGCGACAGGTGGCCCGAGCTTCCTGGCGCAGGTCGGCATTGCCCACCTAGGGGCGCGGGGCTGTGTCGGCATGCGGCTCCGCCGCGTGGGCGCGACCAGCCCCCACTGGCCGATGGACGGCAACGACCGTCAGAACCCCGGACCGCCCATTTTGTCCCCGGCGGCAGCCAGCCGTCCCCACAGCAGGTCGGCCAGACTGCGCACCAACTCCGCACGCGAACAAGGCCTTTCACCGAGCCACCAGTCACCGGCCGCGTGCATCATCCCGACGATCCCGTGCCCCCACACCCGAGCCAGCTGCTGACTGCCGGGCCCGAGGTCCAGCCGCTCCTCGATGACGGTGGCCAGCTCCTCACCCATCCGCCGCAGCAACGGCGCCGAGTGCTTGCCGACGTCGAACCCCTGGTCCCCCGCCTGGCCGCCTTCGGCCGGATGCATCAGAAACCGGTACACCTGAGGCCGTGCCTCGATCGCCGCGAGGTACGTGTCCAACGTGGACTCGACGCGCTCACGCCGATCCGCCGGGGCGTCCAGCGCCGCCCGCAGTGAATCCAGCAGCGCGTCCGTGTGCCGCTTGGCCAACGCCGCGTAAAGTCCGCCCTTGTCGCCGAAGTGCCGGTACAGAATCGGCTTGGTGATGCCCGCCTCCGCGGCGATCGCGTTCATCGAGGCCTGTGGGCCGTCGCGCAGCACCACCCTGTCGGCGGCCTCCAGCAGCTCGCGCCGACGGCGGTCGGCGGACCGCTGCTGATCGGTCCGCTGCGTGGTGTCCATGAGCTCTCCCCACCCGTGGTGAATCGATGACGCCTGCGCAAACTAACACTCAACCTGCCTCAACCATCGAACGGGCTGCCGACCGGTCCTCATGAGTTGACTTTATCTACCCGCGGGTAACAAACTAGGGTTACCGCTAGTAACAAGCATGCACGTAGCCATGCACGTACGCCGCTGGAGGGGACATGGCCGAGTTCACCATGGAGCTCAACGACGAACAGAAGGAGGTCCGCGACTGGCTCCACGGCTTCGCCGCCGATGTGATCCGCCCCGCGGCCGCCGAATGGGACGAGCGTGAGGAGACTCCCTGGCCGGTCATCCAGGAGGCCGCGAAGGTCGGCATCTACTCCCTCGACTTCTACGCCCAGCAGTACTTCGACCAGACCGGGCTCGGCATCCCCATGGCGATGGAGGAGCTGTTCTGGGGTGACGCGGGCATCGCCCTGTCGATCGTCGGCACCGGTCTCGCCGCGGTCGGCGTCCTCGCCAACGGCACCGAGGAGCAGATCGGCACCTGGGTGCCCCAGATGTACGGCGACGCCAATGACGTCAAGCTCGCCGCGTTCTGCTCCTCCGAGCCCGACGCCGGGTCCGACGTCGCCTCGATGCGTACGCGTGCCGTGTACGACGAGGCCAAGGACGAGTGGGTGATCAACGGCACGAAGACCTGGGCGACCAACGGCGGTATCGCCAACGTCCACGTCGTCGTCGCGGTCGTCGACCCGGAGCTGGGCTCCAAGGGCCACGCGTCCTTCATCATCCCGCCGAACACGCCGGGGCTGTCCCAGGGGCAGAAGTTCAAGAAGCACGGCATTCGTGCCTCGCACACCGCCGAGGTCATCCTCGACAACGTCCGGGTGCCGGGCTCCTGCCTGCTGGGCGGCAAGGAGAAGCTCGACGAGCGGCTGGCGCGGGCCCGCGAGCGGGCCAGGGCGGGCGGTGAGCGGGTGAAGAACGCGGCGATGGCCACGTTCGAGGCTTCGCGTCCGGCCGTCGGTGCGATGGCCGTGGGTACGGCCCGTGCCGCGTACGAGGTCGCCCTCGACTACGCCAAGACGCGGGAGCAGTTCGGGCGGCCGATCATCGACAACCAGGGTGTGGCCTTCCAGCTGGCCGAGATGCGGACGCAGATCGATGCCGCGCGTCTTCTGGTGTGGCGGGCGTCCTGGATGGCGATCAACGGCAGGCCGTTCACGGCGGCCGAGGGGTCGATGTCGAAGCTGTTCGCGAGTGAGACGGCGAAGAAGGTCACGGCTCAGGCGATACAGATCCTCGGGGGCAACGGCTACACGCGGGAGTACCCCGTGGAGCGGATGCACCGGGACAGCGCCATCTACACGATCTTCGAGGGGACGAGCGAGATCCAGCGACTGGTGATCGCCCGTACGTTGTCGGGGATGCCCATTCGGTAGCGGCATGGAGGGCGCGACGCGGTCTGCGGCTGGTTTGCTGCTGGTCGCGCCCACGCGGCGGAGCCGCATGTCGATACAGCCCCGCGCCCCTGGGCCGGCTGCTCTTACGGCGTACTTCCGCTGCTGTGCGCGATGCACGCCACATCGATCCGGTCGGCGAGCTTCGCGAGCTCGATGGTCAAAGCGGCCACCGTGTCCTCGTCGAGCCCTTCCTCCCCGGCCTCGACGAGGTGCAGCCACCGACCGCCCACCGTGCGCAGCAGCTTGCTCACATCGGCCGCGGAGACCTGCAGGGTCCCGCGGTCGTCGACGATCAGCGGCAGAGTAACTTCGCGGTTCACACCCGGGATCGTAGTCGCGCTGTGCTCACGCACCCTGCCAAACCGTAGTGATGTTGCAGAACTCGCGGATTCCGTGCCCGGACAGCTCACGCCCGTACCCGGACCGCTTCACGCCGCCGAACGGGAACGCCGGATGGGACGCCGTCATCCCGTTGACGTACACACTTCCGGCCTCCAGATCCCGTACGAACCGGTCGACCTCGGCCTCGTCGCGCGTCCACACGTTCGAACTCAGCCCGAAGGGTGAGTCGTTGGCGATCAGCACGGCCTCGTCCAGGTCGCCCGCCCGGTACAGCGTGGCGACCGGCCCGAACGCCTCCTCCCGGTGGATCCGCATCTGGCGGGTGATACCGGCGAGGACGGTCGGCGGGTAGTACCAGCCGGGCAGTTCGGGCCGGCGCAGCCGGTGACCGCCGCACAGGACCTCCGCCCCACTGCGCCGGGCGTCGTCGACGAGCTCCTCCAGATCGTCCCGCCCCTTCTCGCTCGACAGCGGGCCGACCTCCGTCTCCTCCTGCATCGGGTCACCGACCACCAGCGCCTTCATGCCCTCGACGAACCGCTCGGCGAAGGCGTCGTAGACGTCCGTGTGCACGATGAACCGCTTGGCGGCGATGCACGACTGCCCGGTGTTCTGCACCCGAGCGGTCACCGCGACCTGCGCGGCCCGGTCGAGGTCGGCCGACGGCATCACGATGTACGGGTCGCTGCCGCCCAGTTCGAGCACCGTCTTCTTGACCATCTCGCCGGCGGTGGAGGCGACCGCGCGGCCCGCGGGCTCGCTGCCGGTGAGGGTGGCCGCCCTGACGCGCTCGTCGCGCACGATCTCGTCGACCTGGCCGGAGCCGATGAGCAGGGTCTGGAAGCAGCCCTCGGTGTAGCCCGCCCGGTGGAACAGGTCCTCGATGTAGAGCGCGGTCTGCGGGACGTTCGAGGCGTGCTTGAGCAGGCCGACATTGCCCGCCATCAGCGCCGGTGCCGCGAACCGGACCACCTGCCAGAGCGGGAAGTTCCACGGCATCACCGCGAGGACCGGTCCCAGCGGGCGGTAGCGCACCCGCACCCGTGACGCGCCGGAGTCCTTCACGTCGGACTCGGCCGGCTCCTCGTCGGCCAGCAGCTCCTCGGCGCGGTCGGCGTACCAGCGCATCGCCTTGACGCACTTGGCGACCTCCGCGCGGGACTGCTTGATGGGCTTGCCCATCTCGGTCGTCATGACCCGGGCGATGTCCTGCTGGTCCTCTTCCAGGAGGGTCGCGGCCTGGAGCAGGAGACGGGCGCGGTCGACGAAGCCGGTCAGCCGGTAGGTGCGGAACGTCGCCTCGGCGAGCTGGAGCCTGCGCTCGATCTCCTCGGCGCCCATGGCCTCGTACGTCTTGAGCGTCTCGCCGTTCGCCGGGTTCACCGTTGCGATGGGCATGACCGACCTCCTGGGAGCGGACTGTTGATTCGACCTTCGCGCGCGGCGGGGCGGACCGCAACGCGTGTACGTCTGCTCAGGCCGAGTGCTCCGCCAGCCGGTCGAGAAACGTGGCCTGGGCCTTGACGACGACCTCGCGTGCCCGGTCGAGGCCGAGCCACTCCACCCGGTCCAGCTCCGGGAACTCCCGCGTCTGCCCCGAGCGGGGCGGCCACTCCATGCGGAAGGTGCCGGGGACCACCGTCGCCGGGTCGAGGTCGGCCTCGACCGCCCACACCGTGACGACCTTCCCGCCGGACTGCCGCACCTCGCCGAGCGGTACGGCCTCCCCGTCGGGCGGCGGCAGCCCCAGCTCCTCCTGGAACTCGCGGCGCGCCGCCTCCCAGGAGGGCTCGTCGGGTTCGTACTCGCCCTTGGGGACCGTCCACGCCCCGGCGTCGCGCTTGGCGAAGAACGGGCCGCCCATATGGCCGAGCAGCACCTCAAGGCCGTCGTCGGTGCGGCGGAAGAGCAGCAGGCCCGCGCTGCGCTTCCCACCGCGGGACGCGGTCACGGCTTCACCCCCGCGGTCACGGCTTCACCTCGGGGTGGGCGGCGAGCAGGGTCTCGACGGTGTCGGCCTCCTCCGGGCGCTTGTCCTCGCGGTAGCGGACCACGCGGGCGAAGCGGAGGGTGACGCCGGCCGGGTAGCGGGTGGACCGCTGCAGGCCGTCGTAGGCGATCTCGACGACGAGTTCCGGCCGTACGACCACGCCCCACCCCTTGTGCTCCACGGCCAGCTCCTGGAGCCGTTCGGTCTGCCACGTCAGCAGCGCGTCGGTCATGCCCTTGAAGGTCTTGCCGAGCATCGCCAAGCCGCCGTCCGCCGTACGGGCACCCAGGTGGAGGTTGGAGAGCTTGCCGGTCCTGCGCCCGTGGCCCCATTCGGCGGCCAGCACCACCAGGTCGAGGGTGTGCACGGGCTTGACCTTCAGCCAGGACGCGCCGCGCCGGCCCGCGCTGTAGGGGGCGTCGAGGGCCTTGACGACCACGCCCTCGTGGCCGCGCTCCAGGGTCTCGGCGAGGAAGTCCTCGGCCTGCGGGAGGTCCTCGGGGCCGGAGACGAGCGTGCGGCGCACCCGCATCGGCCCGGGGACCAGTCGGGCCAGTTCCGTGTGCCGCTCGGTGAACGGCAGGTCGAGCAGGTCGCGGTCGTCGACGGACAGGGCGTCGAAGAAGACGGGCGAGACGGGGACCTCACGGGCCGCCGTCGTCACGTCCACGCGGGAGCCGACGCGCCCTGCGGTCTCCTGGAAGGAGCGGGGGCGGCCCTCCTCGTCGAAGGCGATGACCTCGCCGTCCAGGATGAAGCGCTCGCCTCGCAACTCCAGGGCGGCGGAGGTCAGTTCGGGCAGGCGGTCGGTGATGTCGTCGAGGGTGCGGGTGTAGATCCGTACCGCGTCGCCGTCCCGGTGCACCTGGACACGGATGCCGTCCAGTTTCTCCTCGACCGCGCAGGCGCCGAGTTTGTCGACCGCCTCGGACACCGAGGAGGCGGAGTGCGCCAGCATCGGCAGGACCGGGCGGCCGACGGTGAGCCGGAAGCGGTCGAGGGCGGCGGGGCCGTCGGCGAGGAGGGCCTCGGCCACCGTCTGGAGCGACCCGGCGAGCATCACCGCCCGCCGTACGTCCGCGGGCGGTGTCCGCGTCGCCTGGGCCAGGCCCTCCACGGCCACGGCGTCCAGGGCGCCCTGCCGCACCTCGCCGGTGATCAGCCCGAACAGGAAACGCTGCTCGTTCTCCGTGGCCGCTCCCATCAACTCGCCGACCAGGCGGGCGCGTTCGGCCTGCGAGCCGGTGCCGGACACCTTGCCGAGTTCGGTGAGCCGCGCGTCCACCTCGCGCACGGTGAGGGACGGTTCGGCGGCCGGGGCGGCCGGGCGGCTCAGCACCTTCCAGCCGATGCCGAGCCGCCCCTGCGGCAGGCGCCCCGCCAGATACGGGATGACGATCGGTACGTCGTCCGCCTCGGCGTCCCGGAACAGCTCCGCGAGCAGAGCGATCTTGCGCGACCGTGCCGAGGTCGCGGCTACTTCCTGGGACACCTGGGCCAGCCGGGTCAGCAGCATGCAGCCCATGGTGCAACGGGCTCCGCAGGTTTACACCCCCACGCCGCTGTCCTGGGCCGGGGTGGCCGCGTCGAGGTCGGTCATCAGCAGCTCCCCGTTGATGGTGGCCCCGGCGCGGTAGCCGCCGGCCGCCGCGTTCACGACCTGCTCGGCGAAGCCCATCGTGTTGCCGACCGCCCAGACGCCCGGCACGGAGGTGAGCCCGGTGGGGTCGACCACCGGGTACGCGCCCATGGGGGTCTCCTGGAGCTCGGCGCCGAGCTTCTCCAGCAGCCCGGTCTGCGGGACCGCGCGGGGCGCGGTGAACACGACCTCACGCGCGTGCACCGATCCGTCCGCCAGCCGCACGCCGGTGAGCCGGTCGCCGTCGATCACGAGCTCGGCCACCTCGCCGGGCACCACCTTCACCCCGGCCGCCGCGAGCCTGCGCAGGTCGTCGTCGGAGAGGTCCGACTCGGCGACCTCGTGCAGGAAGAAGGTCACGTCCTTCGACCACTGCGACACCATGAGCGCCTGGTGCACGCTCATCGGCGAGGTCGCCAGCACACCGAACGCCTGGTCGCGTACCTCCCAGCCGTGGCAGTACGGGCAGTGCAGCACGTCCCGGCCGAAGCGCTCGGCGACGCCGGGGACGGCCGGCAGCTCGTCCTTGAGGCCGGTGGCGACGACGAGCCTTCGGGCGTGCACGTGCCGGCCGCCGGCCAGCGCGACCGCGAAGCCCTCGCCGCGCTCGACGTCCACCACCCGGTCCCGGATCAGCTCGACGCCGTACCGCGCGATCTCCTCGCGCCCGGCGGCCAGGAACTCGGCGGGCGGCATGCCGTCCCGGGAGAGGTAGCCCTGCATATGGGCGGAGGGCGCGTTGCGGGGTTCCCCGGCGTCGACGACCAGGGTGCGGCGCCGGGCGCGGCCCAGGACCAGGGCGGCGGACAGGCCTGCCGCGCCACCGCCGACCACGATCACTTCGTATGTCTCGGTCATACCGACACGGTCGCTCCGCGGTCGCGAGATTGACAAACGTCTTTGCTGATTCTGCAATATCTCCCATGACTACCGATGACGTTCTCGCGGAGGTCGGACCGAGGCTGCGGCGGATCAGGAAGGACCGGGAGGTGACGCTCGCGGCGCTGTCCGAGGCGACCGGGATCTCGGTCAGCACCCTGTCCCGGCTGGAGTCGGGTCTGCGCAAGCCCAGCCTGGAGCTGCTGCTGCCGATCGCGCAGGCCCACCAGGTGCCGCTGGACGAGCTGGTCGGGACACCGCCGGTGGGGGACCCGCGGGTGCGGACCAAGCCCCTCGTGCGGCACGGCCGCACCTACTGGCCGCTCACCCGGCAGCCCGGCGGCCTCCAGGCCTTCAAGGTGCTGGTGCCGCAGCGCAGGGAGGAGCCCGAGCCGCGCACCCATGAGGGCTACGAGTGGTTGTACGTGCTGTCCGGGCGGCTGCGGGTCGTACTGGGCGAGCACGACGTGGTGCTCACGGCGGGAGAGGCGGCGGAGTTCGACACTCGGGTGCCGCACTGGTTCGGGTCGACGGGGGAGGGGCCGGCGGAGTTCCTGAGTCTGTTCGGGCCGCAGGGGGAGCGGATGCACGTACGGGCGAAGCCCCGGGAGTCGTGATGCCCGCTACTGTTCCGCGGCTACCTGTTCCCTGATCGGCAAGCGACCGCTTAGTATGCGAACCGACCCCGGTCAGACGAAGCAGTCCCCCGTGGAGGCCCCGCATGCAGGCATGGCAAGTGCACCAGAACGGCGAGCCGAGCGAGGTGATGCGCCTTGAGGACGTCGAGACGCCCACGCCCGGTGACGGCCAGGTCCTGCTGAAGGTGCGTGCCGCGAACATCAACTTCCCGGATGCGCTGCTGTGCCGGGGCCAGTACCAGGTCCGGCCGCCGCTGCCGTTCACGCCGGGCGTGGAGATCTGCGGCGAGACCGAGGACGGGCGCCGGGTCATCGCCAACCCCGCGCTGCCGTACGGCGGTTTCGCCGAGTACGCCGTCGCGGACGCCGCCGCCGTCCTGCCCGCGCCCGAGGCGCTGGACGACGCCGAGGCCGCCGCCCTGCACATCGGCTACCAGACCGGCTGGTTCGGGCTGCACCGCCGGGCCGGTCTTCAGGCCGGGGAGACCCTGCTCGTCCACGCTGCCGCAGGAGGGGTCGGCAGCGCGGCCGTGCAGCTCGGGAAGGCCGCCGGCGCCACCGTCATCGGTGTCGTGGGCGGCGCCGAGAAGGCGGCCGTCGCCCGGGAGCTGGGCTGTGACGTGGTCATCGACCGGCGCGGTGAGGACGTCATCGCCGCCGTGAAGGAGGCCACCGGCGGCCGGGGCGCCGACGTCGTCTACGACCCGGTCGGCGGCGAGGCCTACGCCCAGTCCGCCAAGGTCGTCGCCTTCGAGGGCCGGATCGTGGTCGTCGGCTTCGCGAGCGGGAGCATCCCCAGCCCGGCGCTCAACCACGCCCTGGTGAAGAACTACTCGATCCTCGGCCTGCACTGGGGCCTGTACAACACCAAGAACCCGAAGCTGATCCAGCACTGCCACGAACAGCTCACCGAACTGGCCGCCCGGGGTGCCATCAAGCCGCTGGTGAGCGAGCGCGTACCGATGAGCGGGGCCGCGGCCGCCGTACAGCGGGTCGCCGACGGTGTCACCACGGGCCGCGTCGCCGTGCTCCCGGGACTCACCGAAGGAGGAGCGGCATGATCGACGCCGCCGAACTGCGCCGCCGTACGGCGGAGTTGCTGGCCGCGCACCCGCCGGCCACCACCGACCGCCTCGACTTCCTCCGCGCCCGCTTCGACGCCGGCCTGGCCTGGGTGCACTACCCCGAGGGCCTCGGCGGACTCGGTGCGCCCCGTTCCCTCCAGGTCGTCGTGGACGCCGAGCTGGAGGCCGCGGGCGCTCCCGACAACGACCCGCGGCGCATCGGCATCGGCCTGGGCATGGCCGCGCCGACGATCCTCAAGTACGGAACCGAGGAGCAGAAGCGGCGCTATCTGCGCCCCCTGTGGACCGGTGAGGAGGTCTGGTGCCAGCTCTTCAGCGAGCCCGGCGCCGGATCCGACCTCGCGGCGCTCGGCACCCGGGCCGTCAGGGAGGGGGACGACTGGGTCGTCAACGGGCAGAAGGTGTGGACGTCCAGCGCCCACCTCGCCCGCTGGGCCATCCTCATCGCCCGCACCGACCCGGACGTGCCCAAGCACGCGGGCATCACCTACTTCCTGTGCGACATGACCGACCCCGGCATCGAGGTCCGTCCGCTGCGCCAGATCACCGGCGAGGCCGAGTTCAACGAGGTCTTCATCAGCGACGTCCGCATCCCCGACTCCCGCCGCCTCGGCGAGGTCGGCGACGGCTGGCGGGTCGCGCAGACCACCCTGAACAACGAGCGCGTCGCCATCGGCGGCATGCGGCTGCCGCGCGAGGGCGGCATGATCGGCCCGGTCTCCACGACCTGGCGCGAACGCCCCGGACTGCGCACCCACGACCTGCACCAGCGGCTGCTCAAGCTGTGGGTCGACGCCGAGGTCGCCCGCCTCACCGGCGAACGCCTGCGCCAGCAGCTCGTCGCGGGCCAGCCCGGCCCGGAGGGCGCCGGCATGAAGCTCGCCTTCGCCCGCCTCAACCAGGAGATCAGCGGCCTGGAGGTCGAACTCCGCGGCGAGGAGGGCCTGTTGTACGACGACTGGACCATGCGCCGGCCCGAGCTGGTGGACTTCACCGGCCGCGACGCCGGCTACCGCTACCTGCGCTCCAAGGGCAACAGCATCGAGGGCGGGACCAGCGAGGTCCTGCTGAACATCGTCGCCGAGCGCGTCCTGGGCCTGCCGTCCGAGCCGCGCACCGACAAGGACGTCGCCTGGAAGGACCTGTCCCGATGAGCACACAGCCCGACCTGCTGTACTCGGAGGAGGAAGAGGCGCTCAGGGCCGCCGTACGGGACCTGCTCGCCGACCACTGCGACGCGCCCGGCGTCATCGCGCGCACCGAGTCCGACGCCCCGCACGACCTCGCGGCCTGGAAGGCCCTCGCCGACGGCATGGGCCTGGCCGGTCTCCTCGTGCCCGAGGAGCGGGGCGGCCAGGGCGCCACCCACCGCGAAGCCGCCGTCGTGCTGGAGGAACTGGGGCGCGCGGTGGCCCCCGTGCCGTATCTGACCAGCGCCGTCGTGGCCACCGAGGCGCTGCTCGGCTGCGAGACCGACGGTGGCCTGCTCGCCGAGCTGGCGTCCGGACGGAAGATCGGTGCCCTCGCCGTCGCGCTCAACGTCGGTCCCGGCGGCGCCTACCGAGTCGTACGGCACGAAGACGGCGCGCTGCACGGTGAGTTGACCGCCGTCGCGGACGCGGCCGTCGCCGACGTCCTGCTCGTCCCCGCTGACGACGGCGGGCTGTACGCGGTGGACGCCGACGCCGTGACCCTCACCCCACAGGTGTCCCTGGACCTGACCCGCCCCCTGGCGACGGTCACCCTGGACGGTGCGCCCGGCCGGCTGCTGGGGGACGCCGAGCCCGCCGTACGACGCGCCCTGCGCGCCGGGGCCGGGCTGCTCGCCTCCGAACAACTCGGGCTGGCCGACTGGACGCTGACCGAGACGGTCCGCCATCTGAAGGACCGCAAGCAGTTCAACCGTCCCGTCGGCGGCTTCCAGGCCCTCAAGCACCGGCTCGCCCAGCTGTGGCTGGAGGTCGTCAACCTGCGCGCGGCCGCCCGTAACGCCGCCGACGCGCTCGCGACCGGAGAAGACGCGGACGTGGCGGTCGCCGTCGGCCAGGCCTACGCGGCGCCCGTCGCCGTGCACGCCGCCGAGGAGGCGCTGCAACTGCACGGCGGTATCGGGATGACCTGGGAGCACCCGGTCCATCTGTATCTGAAGCGAGCCAAGGCCGACTCGATCGCCTACGGCACCGCGGGCGCCCACCGCGAGGCCCTGGCCGAACTCGTCGACCTGCGGGCTCCCTGACGTACACCTGAGCGAAGCACACGAAAAGCCCGCCCGACCTGGGGTGGGCTTTTCCGTGCGCGCTGCGCCGATGAAGTGAACGCAGGGCGGCGGTCCGGACAACTCCCCGCCCGGCCCTGCTGTTTGGGCCCATCGGGATCGCATACTCACAGCGGTTCCCCACGGCCCTCTCAGGGAGGCAGCGCATGGCACTCACCACCCGTCGCAGAGCCCTCACCACCCTCGGCGCGGCCCTCACGGGCACGGTCGCCCTGCCCGCCGCCCGTGCGTCGGCGGGCGAACGAAAGCACGGACCGCGCCCGTTGTGGCGGGCGCACGCCCACAACGACTACGAGCACCCACGCCCCCTCCTCGACGCCCTCGACCACCGTTTCGGCAGCGTGGAGGCCGACATCTTCCTGGTCGGCGACCAGCTCCTCGTCGCCCACGACCCCGAGGACCTCGACCCGACCCGCACGCTTGAGTCCCTCTACCTCGACCCGCTCGCCGCCCGCGTCCGGGCCAACCACGGTTCCGTCCATCGCGGCTACCGCAGGCCGCTGCAGCTCCTCATCGACATCAAGACGGAGGGCTCCTCGACGTACCTCGAACTCGACCGGCACCTCAGGCGCTACCGGCACCTGTTCACGACGTACGCCCACGGGCGCGTGTTCCCGGGCGCGGTCACCGCCGTGGTCTCCGGCGACCGTGCCGCCCGTACGCCGATGGCGGCCCAGACCGTGCGCCGGGCCTTCTACGACGGCCGGCTCGCCGACCTCGGCAGCTCCGCGCCCGCCTCCCTCATCCCGCTGATCAGCGACAACTGGACACTCAACTTCACCTGGCTCGGTGTGGGCGCCTTCCCGGACGCCGAGCGGCACAAGCTGCACGGCATCGTCCAGGCCGCGCACTTGCGCGGGCAGAAGGTGCGGTTCTGGGCCACCCCGGACATGGCGGGTCCCGCCCGGGACGCGCTGTGGAGCGAACTCCTCGCCGCGGACGTCGACTTCGTCAACACCGACGACCTCGCCGGCCTGGAGGACTTCCTCGACGCCCGCCGCGCGGTCCGGAACGCGTGACACCACACGTTCGGCGGACAGGTCAGCCGCACGGACGAACCCTCCGCTACGCCACACTTGCGGCCGAACGCTGCGAAGTGGACGTGGCGGAGGAGGTTGAGGATGGCCGTTTCCATCTCTGTGGTGCTGCTGCTGTTCGTCCTGGCAGTGATCTTCTTGCGCAACGGCGGGCTGAAGTTCTCCCATGCGATCGTGTGCCTGCTGCTCGGCTTCTATCTGGCCAGCACGAGCATGGCGCCCACCATCCACAGCGGCCTGACGGCCACGGCGGACATCGTCAGCAGTCTCAGACCCTGAGGGTCAGCGAGTCGAGAACACCCCGATGCCGTTGGGTACGGGGCGCTCCACGCCGTCGGACGGGTGGTTCCGTACGGAGACCCGCGCCGCCCCGGGCTCCCGGGCGACCAGCGTCGAGGAACCGCCGCCGTCCAGGCTGAAGGCGTCGACCGAGCCCAGGTCCCGCATGACAGAGGCCACTTCGGCGATGGTCAGGCCCGACCGGTACGCCGGCGCGCCGTCCAGCGCGAGCAGCAGCAGGCGCCGGCCGCCGTCCGCGATGCCCACGGCGGTACGCACGGCCGAGGCCCTGGTGTCCAGGCCGGGCAGCGGCTGCCCGTCGTCGAGGACCGGATAGCCGCCGAGGGCGAAGCGGAACGGGACCTGTGACGCCGACGCCGCCAGCCGGTGCCGAACCTCCACCCGCTCACCCGTGAAGAGCTTCCGCAGGTGCTGCGCACCCGCCTCCCGGCCCACCAGGACGGTGGTGTCCGGGGCGATCGGCCCGCTCCCGGGAGTGTCGGCGGCCGACACGACCCGGCCCCGGCGGACCGTCACCTCATAGGTGTCGGTACTGCACGGAGCCGCCCGGTCGGTGTCCGTGCCGCAGGTGGCGCGCACCCGGGACACGCTGCCCCACCCGGCGGTGAACGCCCCGATGGAGCCCACCGGCAGGGCGTACTGGTTGAGCCCGCGCAGCGGCAGCCGGGCTTCGGACGTGCGGATCGAGCCCACGAGGGTCAGACCGTCGAGCCGGGCCCGGCGGTCGACGCCGACCCCGATGACGTCCTCGGTGCTGGTGCCGGGCGGCAGCGCGGGACCGAAACGCTGGCCGTTCGGCACCGCCGCCTTCAGCACCCGCCCGCGCGCGATCGCCGGGCCCACACTCGCGCCGGTCGCCTGGACGCCCGGGTGCTGCGCCTCGCTGATGTTGAAGAAGTCGCCGTTCACCCCGGCGACGGCCCCCTGCGCCGTGGCCAGCTGCGAGACGGTCGCCCGCGCCGCCACCGCCCCCGGATACAGCAGATCGAGGCGTACGCGTGGATTGCGCAGGTCGACGGTGAGCACATGGGCGTGCGCTGTGCCCCTCGCCGCCGGGATGTCGAACTCGTCGTATCCGACCCCCGGCGCGATCTCGCTGCCCCTCTGCGCGGCGCCGGCCGGTGCCGCCCCCACCAGGGCCGCACCGGCCAGCGCGCTGAGTGCCGTGAGCAGCGCGAGTGCCGCTCTGCCTGCTCCGAGCCTTTTTTGACGTGGCGTCACTTATCCCCCCTGATGTCGCGTCAAATGTCCCAGGAGTCAGGGGAAGTGCACCAGACGGCGATGACCTGCGCGATTGCTAAGCGCCGACGACGCGAGAACGGGTGAGGAAACGCACCCCCTCGGGTGCCTCCAGGGAGAAGCCACTGCCCCGCCCCTCGACGACGTCGACGATCAGCCGGGTGTGGCTCCACACCTCGTACTGACTCCGCGCCATCCAGAACGCGACCGGCTCCGCCACCCCCTCGACATCCAGCTCCGCGAGCAGGACGTCCGCGTCACCCGTACGGAACTCGCCCCGCGGGTAGCACATCGGGGCGCTGCCGTCACAGCAGCCGCCGGACTGGTGGAACATCAGCGGGCCGTGCGTCGCGCGCAGTCGGCGCAGCAGGTCGGCGGCAGCGGCAGTGAGTTCGACACGCGGAGTCTCCTCATACATGGGACAAGGGCAGCACGGGCAACGTTGCGAAGGGGTTGCGCCTATCGCCGGGTGTCGCCGATGGTGACGACGCCCGTGGCCTTCGTGGCCGTGGCGTTGTCGTAGGCGACATCACCGGTGGACTTCTGCCAGATCCTGATACGGAAGGTGTCCGGGCCGTCGGTCGCGGTGATCCGGAAGCCGTAGCCGCCGCTGCCGTCGACCGTGCCGGAGCCCTGGTACGTGGCCTCGGAACCGGTGACCACGAGCCAGTCGGAGCCGGTGGAGCGGAACTTCAGCCACGCCGGGCCGAAGCTGAAGGCAGCCTTGCCGGTGGGGGTGGTGGCGCCCTAGGCGTAGGCGGCGGCGAAGGAGAAGGCCGCCTTTCCGGTCAGGTCCGGCTCGGCCGGGTAGGCACCGGCCGGGGAGATGAGCACGCCCGTGCCGAGCGCGGGGCCGGCGGCGCGGTCGTAGACGATCAGCTCGCGGAGCGTGCGGCTGTCCGAGGCTCCGTCGTCGTCGGTGACGGTGATCACCGGGTGGCGGATGCCGGCCTTGGCGTAGGTGTGCTCGGCCCGGCAGATGGTGGCGTTCGCCGGGACCTTGGTCGGCTCGGTGCCGTCCTTCCAGTCGACCTCGCAGGTGTGGGTGTCACCGGTGCCCGGGTCGTCGAATTCGGCGGTGACGACGGTCCGCTTGCCGACCGGCACCGGGGCGGCGGCGCCGGTCGCGGAGGTGATCGCCGGGGGCGCGTCGGTGACGGTCACGGTGGCCTTGTCGCTGCTCCGGCCGCCGGTCAGGGTGACCTCGTAGGTGCCGTCGTCGGTGCAGGTGAGCGTGGTCTTCGCCGCCCCGGCGTCGGCGAAGGCGCAGGGCGCGCCCTCCTCGACCGTCCACTTCGGGCTTCCCGCGCCGGAGACGGTGCCGTTCAGCCGGATCCGGTCGCCTTCCACGCCCTCGGTGTCCGGGCCGGCGCGGACGACGGTGACCGGGTCGATGCTCGTCAGGGTCGGCTGACGAGTCCCAGCAACAGCGACGCGGCGGTGAGCCCGGCGAGTCTGCCCGCCAGGCGTCTACCGCGGGCACGGACGCGTGCGGAGTACGGCATGTGGAGTTCCCTGCTGAGGCATGGCGGGGCCTCGGCCGTGGACACCCTGCCGTTTCGGCTGTGTGACGTCGTGTGGCGAGAGTGTCAGCCGGGGGGTGGTGCAGCGTCCAGAGGTTTCGAACAATGTCCGACTGGTCGAACAGCCTTGAATGCTTCCCCGGTTGCCTCGGTCGGAAGGCCTGACATGGCCAATCTGGGCCTGTACGTTTCAGGCGTCGCCCGTCTGCACAACTTCAGTCAACTCCATGGCGTGCACACCCCGTTCTCTCCAGGAGGAGCCCATGCGAAGGCGCACACTCGGGCTTGCCCTTGCGGCCGTGACCGTCGCCGCCGTCGCGGGGTGCGGCTCGCCGGACTCCGGGAGCGGCGCCGCGCCGCCCGCGAACGGCACCGGGGCGACGCGGGTCACGGTCGGCGTCATCCCGATCGTCGATGTGGCGCCGCTCTATCTGGGCGAGAAGAAGGGGTTCTTCCGCAGCCGTGGCCTCGACCTGGAGATGGTCGCCGCCCAGGGCGGCGCGGCGATCATTCCCGGTGTGGTGAGCGGGCAGTTCCAGTTCGGCTTCAGCAACACCACCTCGCTGATGATCGCCCAGACCAAGGGCGTTCCCGTGAAGTCCGTGGTGAACGGGGCGGCCTCCAACGGCAAGGTGGGAGGCGATGTCACGGGCGTGGCGGTCAGGAAGGACAGTCCGGTCAGGTCCGCCAAGGATCTCGCCGGCCGGACGGTCGCGGTGAACACCCTCCAGAACATCGGCGACACGACGGTCCGTGAGTCGGTGCGCAGGGACGGCGGCGACCCGTCCGAGGTCCGGTTCGTGGAGATACCGTTCGACCAGATGCCGGCCGCCCTCGACGGCGGGCGCGTGGACGCCGCCTGGATGGGCGAACCGGCGATGACGGTCGCCGAGGCGCAGGGCGCCCGCGTGATCGCCTCGCCGTTCGCCGAGACCGACCCGAAGCTCACCGTGGCGACGTACTTCACCGCCACGAGGCTCGTACGGGAGAACCCCTCGCTGGTGAAGAAGTTCACCGAGGCGATGACGGAGTCGCTGGAGTACGCATCCGGGCATCCCGACGAGGCGCGCCGGATCCTCACCACCTACACCAAGATCAGCGACGACGTCCTCGTCGACCTCACGCTGCCCGCCTGGCCGACCCAGGTCGACCTGGCCTCCCTGGAGAAGCTTGCCTCGCTGGGTGAGCAGGACGGCATCTTCGGAGGGAAGAAGCCGGACGTCGACGCGCTGTTCTCCTGAGGGCACGCCGGTCCGGTGCGGGGCGACGATACGAGGGGCACGGCTCAGCGATCGCGCCTCGCGCGGCGTGCCTCGGTCAGCAGGGGCAGCAAGGGCAGCAGGGAGATCACGACGACGAGGGCGACCAGCGGCCACAGGAAGGCGTCGATGTCGGGCACGGAGGCGCCGAGGGTGTACCCGGCCAGGACGAGACTCTGCGACCAGAGCAGACCGCCGACGATCTGCCAGACGGTGAAGGTCCGCGTCGGGACGCCCAGCGCACCCGCCGCCGGGTGCAGGACCGTCCGCACCATCGGGACGAAACGCCCGATCACCAGCGCCTTGCCATAGCCGTAGCGGGCCAGGAGCTGCTCCGCCCGCGCCGCCGTCTCCCGCACCCGCCGTCTCGACGTGCGGGCCAACAGGGCCCGCCCGCCATGGCGCCCGAGCAGGAAGCCGACCTGGCCGCCCGCCACGGCGCCGACGGCCGCGCACAGCAGCACCTGCCACAGCACCAGCCGTGGGGCCTGCCCGGCGCTCCCCGCGCACAGCACACCGGCCGGGAACAGCAGCGTGTCACCGGGCAGGAAGAAGCCGAACACCAGCAGACCCGACTCCGCGAAGATCACCACGAGCACACCCAGGGCACCGAAGGTCGCAAGGACCGAGGCGCCGTCCATCGGGTTGACGGCGATCATCGCCCTCACCTCCGGCCGTCCTCGTCGGTCGCCTCCCGTCAAGCATCGCGTGCGCTCGGCGTGGGCGCCTGTCCCGGCCCGGTCTGCTGCTCGGTGGTCGCGATGTAGCGGCGCAGGGCCCGGCGGGTTCGGCTGAGGGTGTCGATCTGCTCGTCCAGGCCGCGCAGCCGCTCCCGCAGGGCGTCCAGCAGCTCCGGGCAGGGCTCAAGCTCGGGCGTGGTGCCGGTGGCGCACGGCAGCAGATAGGCGATGTCCCGGGTGGACAGGCCGGCGTCCAGCAGCCGGCGGATCTGGACGACGGTCACGACCGCGTCGGCGCCGTACTCGCGATAGCCGTTGGCGCCGCGCGCCGGTGTCAGCAGCTTCTGGTCCTCGTAGTAGCGCAACTGGTGCGGATGCACGCCCGTCCGGCGGCTCAACTCCCCGATCAGCATGGCGATCCCCCCTTGACCTTCACACCGGTATGAAGGTCAAGGGTAGGCGCATGACCGCAGCAGCAACGTGGGGAGCACCGCCCATGCCGCACTCCGACAGCACCCGTCCGACGCCGGTGAGCGTCCTCGGCCTCGGCCTGATGGGCCAGGCCCTCGCAAGGGCCTTCCTGCGCGCCGGCCATCCGACGACCGTGTGGAACCGGACCCCGGCGAAGGCCGAGCCACTCACCGCGGTGGGCGCCGCCCGCGCCGAGACGGCGGCCGCCGCCGTCGCGGCGTCCCCGCTCGTGGTCGTGTGCGTCACCGACCACGACGCGCTGCGCGAGGTCCTCGAACCGCTGGGCCGCGCGGTCGACGGCCGCGTGCTGGTCTACCTGGGCTCGGGCACCGCGTCGGGGGCGCGGGAGACCGCGGCCTGGGCGGCGGCGCACGGTGCCGCGTACCTGGACGGCGGGATCATGGCCACACCGCCCGCCATCGGCACCGAGGAGGCCCTCGTGGTCTACAGCGGGCCGCGCGAGGTCTTCGACCGGCAGGAGCCCGTGCTCCGGGTGCTGGCCGGTACCACGACGCACCTCGGTGCGGACCACGGCCTGTCGTCCCGGTACGAGGCCGCCGTGCTGAGTCTGATGTGGAACGTCCTCAACGGCTTCCTGCACGGCGCCGCCCTGCTCACCGCCTCGGGGGTGGACGCGCGGTCCTTCGCCCCGGTCGCGGCCCGGAGCCTGGAGATGGTGACCGGCTGGCTCGGCGGCTTCGCCGAGCAGATCGACGACGGCGCCTTCCCCGGCGAGGACGCCACCCTCACCACCCATCTGGCCGCGATGGAGCACCTCGTCCGGGAGAGCGAGGACCTCGGCGTCGACGCGCGGCTCCCGCGCTTCATCCGCGACATCGCCCGGCGGTCCGTCGCCGCCGGCCGGGGTGACGAGAGCTACGCGGTCCTGATCGACCAGTTCCGCACCTCCGCGGGAGCCGACCGGTGACCGCCCCGCCCTTCGACCCCCGCGCCCTGCTCGCCGAGAGCCGCCTCGGCGTACTGGCGACACTCCGAGCCGACGGCCGCCCGCAGCTGTCCCCGGTCCAGCCCCACGTCGACCTGGACGCCGGGCTGCTGTACGTGTCCACGCGGGAGGGCCTGGCCAAGACGGCGAACCTCCGCCGTGATCCCCGGGCCGCCCTGGAGGTCACCTCGCCGGACGGCCTCTCCTGGGCCACCGCCGAGGGGGTCGTGGACATCACGGGGCCGGGCCGGGATCCGCACGGTCCCGAGGTGGAGGCGCTGGTGCGGTACTACCGGGACGCCGCAGGCGAGCACCCCGACTGGGCGGAGTACCGGGCCGTGATGGTCGCCGACCGCCGTGTCCTGCTGACCATGACCATCGAGCATGTCTACGGCGCCCGCATCGGCTGAGCGGCGGGAGCGGGTTGCCGGCCGGCGTC
Organism: Streptomyces curacoi; assembly: GCF_001513975.1. Lineage (GTDB taxonomy): Bacteria > Actinomycetota > Actinomycetes > Streptomycetales > Streptomycetaceae > Streptomyces > Streptomyces curacoi. Next base: position 124,878 of record NZ_KQ947993.1, on the reverse strand, counting down.
GCGCTCTTCAGGACGGCCCCGACCGGCTGCCGCGTGCGGTCAGGCGCTTCACCTCCTGCGCAGCCTCGCGGGCCTCCCGCTCGGCCCGGGCGAGGGCGTCGACGACGGCCTGGTGCCGTTCCTCCGCCTCCCGGCGTTCCCGGTCGGCCCTCTGGAGCTCCTGCCGTGCCTGGTGCAGCTGTTGTTCGGCGGCGGACACCTGCTGCTCTGCGGCGGACACCTGCTGCCCGGCCTGCTCGTGGCGCTCATGTGCCCGCTGCAGCAACGCCTCCGCGTCCGCCTGATCCGCACGGTGCCGGCGCAGCCGTTGGGCGGCCCCTTCGGCTGCCTCGCGGGCCCGAGCGAGCCGCTCCTGCCGCTCGCGGCGCCGCTCGGCGAGTTCGTCCTTCGTCCCCTTCCTGGGTGCGGGCGGCGTCGCCGCCGGGCGGGTCGGTTTCTGTGGCAGACCCGGCGTCGGCGCAGACTCGAAGGGAAACTCCGAGGGCGGGGTGAGCGCGCCCTCCAGGCGGCCCCCGGCCCACCGGTCGGCCGCCTCCGGGTCGGCGAGCACGGCGCGCAGAGTGGCTTCGACGTCCTGCTGCGCACTGTCCGACAGCCGGTGCCCGGACTCCCGCGCAAGGCGTGCCGCCTGCTGGGACAGGGCGGAGACGACGCGCCGCCGCTGCGCGGACAGCTCACTGATCCCTGCGGCATCCAGGGTGCGGTACGCCTCGCGCAAAGCGCGCCCCAGCTCCAGGAACCGTTGGCTCTCGTCCGGCTGGGCACGCCACAGCAGGTTCGCCGCCCAGGCCGCGAGGGTGGGGCGGCGGGCGGCACGGATCCGGCGGGCGTCCTCGACTCGCCCGGCCGCCTTGGCCTCGGCAGCCAGCTCCTCACGACGGGAGACGAAGCCGGGCGGCGGGGTGGCGTACAGCTCGTCGAGCACCGCCTCCACATCGTGCCGTCCGCCGCCGCGTCCTCCTTTGCGCTGCACGATCCTCAGGCTCCAACAGGCCGGACCGCCACGCACGCCGGAGCTGTCCGACCAGGCGGCGCCCCGCTGTGGGGCGTACGCCTGACGGACGGCTCGGTCCGCGGTCCGGCCGGTGGGTCACGAGGGAAGGCGAGCCGATCCTCAGCGTCCCGGCCCATACGGCTGGAACAGACCCGGGCGTTGAGGTCGGCGAACCCTCACATGCCGTGATGTCGGCGGTCCGTGGCGGAGGCGAAGCCCAGCCAGGTGTGTCGGTTGCCCGCCCAGCACCAGCCCACCTTGGGGGCGTTGCGGCGCTCGCGGCCGTCCCGCCCGGTGCCGTTGCTGATCCAGATCGCCGGAGTGCGGGCGTCCAGCGTGCCGTTGGCCTTGCGCAGCCGGGAGCCGATGGTCATGAAGCAGTGGTTGCGCTCCAGGGCCTCGGGCTGCTGCAGCACCCAGTGGATGCCCTCGGTGAGCAGCAACGGAGTGCGTTCCTGTGCTGCCAGCGCGGGCAGTGCCTCGTCCGGGCTCCAGTTGGCCATCCGGTCGCCGCGGTCGAGGCCGGTGAGGAGGTAGAGCGGGCCCTCGGGCAGCGCGACCGTGTCGAGCGGGGCGAAGGGGTCGACGTCGGGCATGTCGGTGACGACGAAGCCCGGCTTGCCGTCATGGCGGAGCAGCGGCGCGAGGGCGGAGGCAGGCGCCCGGTCCGGGTGAACGGCGAGCAGGGTGTCCTCCCCGCCCGCGGTGGCCTGCCTGCCCGCGGTGGCCTCGGCGGCCTCGGCCCAGGCACGGAGCTCGGCGGCGGAGAGCCCCGCCGACTCATGCACCCCCAGCTCGACGAGCCGCTCGGCCTGCGCGCTCAGGGGCGGGAGGGCGGTCCGAAAGGTGGAGGTGGTGGCCGTGGTTTCGGGCACGATGCTCCCAGTGAAGGCGACGTGGACGGGACCCTCGTCCAACGAAGCCGCCCGCCGGAACGTTCCCGTCGCCGCTGCGTTCACCCCGTCCCGCTGTCGCTCCCGCCGTTGGCCCCGCTCCACCACCCCTGAACGCAACTCGCTTGACCAGTGGGGAAGTTAGGCCGGATATCGCCACCGGAGGCGAAGAATCCCCCCTTACTTTCATGTCATGACCACACCACAAAACGCCGGGAATGCCTCCGGGGGAGCGACCCGAAGAACGATCCTGCGCGGCATGGCCGCCACCCCCTTCGCCCTGGCCGCCGCCGAACTCGCCGCGCCCGCCGTGGCCCACGCGGTCGAACCGTACGGCCTCGTCATCAGCAACAGCCCGACCTGGGTGCCGTCCGGCCCCTACACCTCCGGCATCCAGGCCCTCCGCGCCGAGGGGCTGCCCCGGGTCGGAGTCGACGACGTGCTCGCCGACCTGAACCACGACGCCGTCAGGGTCAGGACCGTGCCCGGTCTCCCGTCCGGCCGCCTCGGTTACGGCTTCCGGTGGCGCCGCACCGACTTCCGTACCCCCCGCTGGCGGCCGCAGGGCATCACCACCAACTTCGACGGCTGGGGCCGTGACGCGACCGGCCCGGACAGCGGTACCGGCAAGAAGGTGGTCCTGGTCTCCTGGTACGCGACCGACGACGCCGATTCGGGCCTCGGCGCCCGGGTCACCTTCGTCGACATCACCAACCGGTCCCGCCCGCGTTACCGCCACGTCCTCCTGATCCAGCCGTACAACATCCGCGGCGGCGACTACACCTTCGGCACCGCCCGGATCCACGCGGGCGGAATCGCGTGGTACGGCAACCGGCTCTACATAGCGGACACGAACAACGGCCTGCGCGTGTACAACCTGGACGACATGTTCAAGGTCCCCAGGGGCTCCGGCATCGGCCGCCAGGAGGACGGCAGCTTCCACGCGTACGGCTACGAGTACGTACTGCCGCAGAGCCGCGACTACCTCTTCACCGACCCCAACCACCGCTTGAGCCGCTACTCGCAGGTGGCCGTGGACCGTACGACCAGTCCGCACACTCTCCTCGTGAGCGAGTTCCACGAGCGCGACGAGCCGGCCGACACGGTGATGCGGGCCGTGCGCTGGAATCTGCACCCGACCAGTGGCGCGCTCGTGCCGGTCGACTCGGAGAGCCGGGTCTACTCCACCGGCGTCGCCGAGATCCGCAACGCCCGCCAGACACAGGGCGCGGTCAGTGCGGGCGGCCGGTACTACCTCTCCATCAGCAACGGCACCGGCGGTCGCGGTTATCTCCGCACCTGGCAGGAGGGCAGCACCTCCCCGGCGGCCCGGGGCTGGCGCCTTCCCATCGGCCCCGAGGACCTGAGCCATCACGGCGGAACGGGCCGGCTGTGGGGGCTCAACGAGTATGAGCGCAACCGGTACGTGTTCGCGATGGAGCCGTAGTCGCGCAGCCTGACCGACCGCAGGGAACCCGGCGGCTCGGCCGTCCGAGCCGGCCTGTCCGGTGCCCGCCCGGGTGTGATCACCCGGCGGACCGGAAGAGGTTGAAGCGGTACGCCTCCATGTCGCGGCGGCGGAGTACGGAGGCGGCGCAGCATCAGGCGGTAGGCCGGGCCGAGCCGGCGGGCCACCGGGCGGGCAGGCGGTCGAAGGCGCACGAGTCGGCCAGGCGGAGGCCCGCGGTCTCCAGGGCGAGCAGGGCGCCCGGCAGCCGCTCGGCGATCATCTCGAACACCGAGCGGACCTGCCGCTCCTCCAGGTGGATGAGCACGGCCTCGGCGGCCGGGAAGTAGGGCCCCGGGCTCTTGAGCACCTCCTCGATCCAGAGCGGATCGGTGACCCAGGCGTCGAACAGCAGGGTCCGCAGGCTCGCGCCGAGCAGGCTCCTGGCCGTCCAGGACTGGGTCACCGGATGCTCCTCCTGGGCTATGCCTTGAGCTTCTTCGACTTCTCCACGGCCGCGGCGAGGCGTTCGACGACCGGGGCCCATCCCGCGTAGCTGAAGCGCTCCTCCATCGACCAGGGCGTGGTCTGACCGGCCTTGACCGCGGGCAGCCGGCGCCAGGTGGCCTTCTCGTTCAGCTGCTCCAGGGACATGGAGGAGGAGCGGTTGTCGACCATGATGAGGTCGGCGTGGTACTTGTCGGCGTTCTCCCAGCTGAGGAACTCCCAGAAGCCCCACTCGTCGGACTTCCTGCCCTCGACGAACTCCACTCCGAGGTCCTTGAAGTAGTTCAGGTCGCAGTAGGAGTCGGGGACGGCGACGTAGAAGTTGTCCTTGTCGCCGGTGACGGCCATGACCTTCAGCCCGCCGTTGCCCTTCGCCGCCGTACGCAGCGTCTCGATGGCCTTGTCGAAGCGGGCCTTGGCGTCGGTGACCTTCCTGGCGCTCAGGTCCGCGCCCAGTGACTCGGCGAGTTCGGCGGTGCGCTTGAGCGGGTTGAGCAGGGAGGTGCGGGCGACGCTGATCCCGACGGTCGGCGCGAGGGCCTCGACCTTGTCCTTGCTCTCCTCGGGCACGAACCACAGGCCCGGCGGCGGGAACATGTTGCTGACCAGTAGGTCGGGCTGGAGGGCGGCGTACTTCTCGACGTTGAACTGGCCCCACGCGGTGCCCAGGCTGGTCAGCTTGGACACGTCCATGTCGCCGGCCTGCGGGTTGGGCTTGCCGTCCACCGGTTCGCTGGGGCCGAAGACGCCCTTGCACTCGATGCCGTAGTCGTACAGGGCGGCGGCGGTGCTGACGAAGGCGACGATCGTCTCGGGTCTCTTGTCGGTCCTGGCCGTGCGACCGCGGTCGTCCTTGAAGGACCACGGTCCGCTGCTCGCGGTCGCCTCGCCGGAAGACGAGCCGGCTGTGTCATTGCCGTCATCGCCGTCCTTGCCGGAGTTGCCGCAGGCGGCGAGCAGAGGGCCGAGGGCGAGCGCGCCGCCGACCGTGAGCAGGCGACGTCGGGACGGGCCCGGCGAAGCGTCCGGGCGGGGCGTCTTTGCGGTCATGAAGGTGCTTCTCTTTCGCTCACAGGGAAGGGCGGGCAACGGGTGAGAACGGACAGGCAAGTAACGGCATGTGGGTGAAGGAAGGGAGTGGGACAAGGCGAGTGAAATAAGGGGAGGTAACTAAGTTCGTGTCCTTCGGAAGGGTGGCGGCCGGAGACGCAGGGCCGGCCGCCGCGCCGGTTCCCGCGCCGCGTCGCGATGCAGCCGACGGCGGGCGACGAGTTCGACGGTCAGCGCCACGGCGAGCGCCTCAACGGCCAACAGGGCGATCAGGACGAACACTTGGACGGCGCCGGCGAGCAGGGGCGAGGCGCCGGCCAGGAGCATGCCGACGAAGGCGCCGGGCAGCGTGACCAGGCCGACGGTGCGGGTCTGGTCGAGGGCGGGCAGCAGGGCGTCCGAGGCGGCGCCCCGGGACACCTCCAGGCGGGCGTCGCGCTCGGGGAGGCCGAGCGCCAGACCGGCCTCCACTTCGCCGTGCCGCTGGGTGAGTTCGTCCAGCGCGCGGCGGCCGGCGAGCACCGTCGCGGTGAGCGCGCCGCCGATGAGGATGCCGGTCACGGGGACGATGGCGATGCCGGGCACGGTCAGCAGGCCGGCCAGTACGAGTCCGACGACGACCGGCGCCACCGGGGCCGCGATCGGCAGGGCGGCCCACCACCAGGTGTGGTTCGGCGTGATGCGGCGTCCGGCGGTGCGGGTCGCCACGGCGGACATGAGGAACAGGAACCCGAGCAGGGCCGCGGTGTGACGGACCGCCACCCCGACCACCAGGGACACGGCGGCCAGTTGCGCCGCCGCCCGCACGCCCGCCGTCAGGATCTCGCGAGTCCGCCGGTGCGAGCCGTCCGGCGACAGGCGGAACACCGCGACGACCGCGGTGGCCGCGATCAGCAGGACGGCGAGGGCGACGGCGAGTGTGGTGTCGACCGGCAGCAGGGTGTCGGCGGCGAGACGGCTCACGTGGCGTCCTCACCCACGAGTCGCGCCGGACGCGTGGGACGGGGCGTGGGACGAGGTGGCGGCACGAGGCACGTCCGGGTTCGAGCCGGTGGTCACGCGGACGCCGGGGGTGTGACGAGGCGGGCGGTGGTGAGCGCGGCGGCGAGCTGCGGTGCCCTGATGGAGCGGAACATCGGTGGCCCTTCGGTTCGGTTTTCAGTGGAGCCGTGTGGTGCAGGTGGTCCTACGGCCCGGTGTCGGCGTCGCGGGTGTCCGACCACGCCCGCCACAGGGCCGCGTACGGTCCTTCGGCGGCACGCAGTTCGTCGTGTGTGCCGGTCTCGACGATCCGCCCGCGGTCCATGACCACGATGCGGTCGGCGGTCGCCGCCTGGCTGAGGCGGTGGGCGACGATCAGCGCGGTGCGGCCGTCCACGGCACGGGCGACCGCCTTCTCCAGGGCGCGCGCTCCGGCGCTGCCCGCCTCGGCGGTGGCCTCGTCGAGGATCACCAGTGGCGGATCGGCGAGGGTCAGCCGGGCGAGTGCCAGGGCCTGGGTGCGGTCGCCGCTGAGCCGGTGGCCGCCGTCGCCGACCACCGTGGCGAGGCCGTCGGGCAGCGCCTCGGCCCAGGACAGGGCGTCGACGCGGTCGAGTGCGGCGCGCAGTTCGTCGTCGGTGGCGTCGGGCTTGGCCAGGCGGAGGTCGTCGGCGAGGGGGCCCGCGAAGACATGGGTCTCCTGGGTGATCAGCGCGACCGTGCGGCGGGCGGCGACCGGGCTCAGCTCGGTCGGTGGGACACCGCCGACCAGGACGGTGCCGGAGGTGGGCGGCTGGATGCCGGCGACGAGCCTGGCCAGGGTGGTCTTGCCGGCCCCGCTCGCGCCGACGAGCGCCACCCGCTCACCATGACGGATGGTCAGGTCGATGTCGTGCAGCACCGGATGCCCGGCCCGGTAGGCGTGGCTGAGCGCGCGCACGGCGACCTCGGCCCGGCCCGTCCCCATCGGGCGGGCGGCCTGCGGGGGCGGCGGCTGGTCGGTGACGCCGACGAGCCGGGCCAGGCTCGCGGTCGCCGACTGGGCGTCGTCCAGGAGGACCAGGGCGGCGTTGACGGGGGCGAACAGGCTGTGGAAGTACAGGGCGGCCGCGGTCGCCGTACCGATGGACGCCGAGCCCTCGCGGACCAGCCAGTAGCCGGTGACCAGGACGGCGGCCAGCCCGATGTACTCGGCGATGTGCAGACGGCTGTAGAAGCCCAGGACCAGCCGGACGCCGCGCATCCGCAGCGCCACCACCGACCGGGACCGCTCGGCGACCCGCTCGGCGTGCTCCCGCTCCAGCCGGAACGCCCGCACCGTCGAGCTGCCCGCGACGGTGTCGAGCAGTTGCTGCTGCTGGGCACTGCCGGCCGTGCGCTGCTCGGCGTAGAGCGGGACGGCCCGCGCGACGTACCAGCGCGCGGTGGCCGCCTGCACCGGCACCGCCAGCAGCGCGGCGAGCAGGAACCGCCAGTCGAGCAGGGCCATCGCCGCCAGCGTGAGGACGATGGTCAGCAGCGAACGGGCCAGCTCCGGCAGGGCGCCCCGCACCGCCTCGGCGATCAGCGACACATCGGCGGTGACCCGCGCGGTCAGATCACCGGCCCCGGCCTTCTCGACCCGTTCCAGCGGCAGGCCGAGGGCCCGCTCGACGAATCGCTCGCGCAACCGGGCCAGCGTCGTCTCGCCCAGCCGGGAGACCAGCGACAGCCCGCACCCGGCGGTGCCGCCCTGCGCGACGGCGACGGCCACGAGCAGCGCCGCCGTGACGGTGATGGCGTCGACGGACGCCCGGTCGGCGGCCAGATCCACGATCCGGCCCAGCAGTGGCTGCACCAGCAGTCCGACGGCGGTGGAACCGACCATCACCGCGAACGCGGTCAGGGCCAAGGCCCGTTGCGGGCGCAGCAGTTCCGTCATCGCGGCGCGGGTACGCGCGGGTGTGGCGACGGGAAGGAGGACGGGGCCGTCGGACGGTGCTCGGGCCTGGGACGGGGTCATGCGAGCACCGCCGTACGGTAGGACGCGCAGTCGTGGACCAGCTGTTCGTGGCCGCCGCTCGCGGCGACCCGGCCCCCGTCGAGGAGGACGACCCGGTCGGTCACGGCGAGCAGAGGGGGGCTGGTGGTCACCACCACGGTGGTACGGCCCGCGCGAACGTCCCTGATCCCGGCGGCGATGCGTGCCTCCGTGACGGCGTCGACGGCCGTGGTGGGCTCGTGCAGGACGAGGACCGGCGCCTCGGCGGCCAACGCCCGGGCCAGGGCGACCCGTTGCCGCTGTCCCCCGGAGAGCGAACGCCCGCGTGCGGTGACGGCCGTGTCGAGGCCGTCGGGCAGGGTGCGTACGACCTCGTCGGTGCCCGACGCGGCGATCGCGGCCGTGACCGGCGCACCGGTCCGGGAGGGGGCCGCGGCGGTGACGTTGTCGAGGAGGGTGCCCTCGAACAGGTCCGCGTCGTGCTCGGCGACGAGGAGCGCGGCCCGCAGCTCCGCCAGGTCCAGCGCGGCCAGTTCGGTGCCGTCCAGTTCGACGGCACCCGCGTCCGGATCGGCGCGGCGGCCGAGGCAGCGCAGCAGCGCCGACGCGTCGGCGGGATCGGCGGCGACCACGCCGACCGTCTCGCCGGGCGCGATGTCGAGATCGACGTCGCGCAGGGACCCGTACGACAGGCCGCGCAGCCGCAGCCGGCCCGCCACCCGGTGCGGCGCGGGGCCGCCGGGCGACGGCTGGGACCGTACGGCCCGCTCGGCACCGAGGACTTCGGCGATCCGGGCGGCGGAGGCGCGTCCCTGGGCCAACTGCGCGTTGACCCAGGAGAACTCGGAGAGCGGGCCGATGAGGAACAGGGCCAGCGCGACGGACGAGACCAGCTCGCCGAGGCCGATGTCGCCGCGTGCGGCCAGCCGTCCGCCGACGAGCACGACCAGCGCCAGGAACGCCCCGGTGAGGATGGTCACGACCCCGCTCTGCCACGCCTCGGCGCGCGCCGCGCGCAAGGTGGCGGTCAGCGAGTCCCGGCTGACCCGCCGGTAGCGTGCGACCGCCGCCTGCTCGGCGCCGATGCCCTTGAGGACCCGCAGCCCGGCCACGAGGTCCGCCGCGACGCCCGAGGCCCGCGCCGCGCGCTCCTGCTCGGTCTCGCTGCGCCGTTCAAGAGGCTTGCTCAGCAGGTGCACCAGCCACAGCAGCAGGGGAGTGCCCAGCAGAACGAGAAGCCCGAGGGGCACGGACACCCGCAACAGCACCACCGCACCGACCGCCAGACCGGTCGCGGCCGCGATACCGACGACGAGGGCCATCGTGACGGCACCGACCCGCCGGGCGTCCTCGGTGGCGGTGTTCGCCAGCTCACCCGGCAACCGGCCCTCGTCCGCGCCGCCTTCGGGGGCGAGCACGCGATCGATCAGCTCGGTTCTCAGGCGGTGCGCGGCGGTCACTGACGCCCGTTCGCCCGCTCGGGCGCCGTAGCGGAAGCTGAAGGAGAGCCCGACGTACACGACGGCCAGGACGCCGAGCCACCACAGCAGACCGGCGACGTCACCGTCCACGACCCCGCGATCGATGGCCACACCGATGAGCACCGGAACCAGCGCCTCGCCCGTCTGATGACCCATGCCCAGCAGCGCGCCGAGCGCGACATCGCGCCGCTGTTCTCGCACCGCCCGCCACAGGACGGTCCGTCCCGGCAGGTCCGCCTCTCTCACGCACCCCTCCGGAGCGGTCTTTCCCATCAACTTGGACAGGCACCCTGTCCCTGCGAACTTAGGGAAGCCTAACCACGACATGCCTCCTCGACCACCCCTTGGAGTTTTGAAGGGGTGTCAGCTGGGGAGCCGGGAGGGGCGGGAGAAGCGCTGTCGTCGACGCGTACGAGGCGGTAGCCGTGCTCGTACGCCGAAACTCCGCGCCGGTCGGCCCGCTTCGGCCGGGCGCGTCGCGCCGCGAGGATCAGTGCGTCCACCTCCGGGTGTCTCCTGCGCAGCCCGTTGAGGGCTTTCAGGGGCACGCCGGCGACCGCGGCGGCCACCGTGTGCCGGGCGCCCGCGCGGATCGCCTTGAGTACGACGGACAGCGCGGCGGACGACAGGTGCGCCGGTCTGCCGTGGCCGCCGGGGGCGTTCGACCGGGCCAGGGCGCTCGCGCTCGCCATGGCTGCCGCGAACGAGGGGTTGCGCAACTGCCAGTGCTGCAGCAGCCGTTCCGGGATTCCCGCCGCGAGGGCGCAGCCCTCCGGGCCGAGACCCAGGGCCGCCGATCGCACGGCCTCGGCCATGCGGGCCAGTGTCTCCTCGTGGATGCTCGGACTTCGCCCCATGGCCGCGAGGAGGGCGCCGTCGAGCTCTTCCTGCGCGGCGAGTCGTTCCAGCACGCCGTCGGCCCAGCCCGCCAACTGGCAGGCGGAGTCTTCGTGTTTGTCCACCGAGCACCTCCATTAGGTAAGCCTAACCTAATTGCATGCGCCTCGGAGTGCTGAATGCTTGAACCAGTCTTGGCTGATTTGCCTCTTGTGGTTTCCCTCGGGAATGCCTTCCGTTGCGGATAAGGTTAGGCTAACCTCGCCGGGTGCATGCAGGTGAAGAGAGTGCCGCGGTCACACGTCCGCACGGCCATGAACTGTCGGCGACGGGTGTCACCGTGGCGTACGACGGCGTCGATGTCGTACACGACGCCTCGATGACGCTGCGGCCCGGCGAAGTGACCGTCCTGGTGGGGCCGAACGGCAGTGGCAAGTCGACGCTGCTGCGTACCATCGCGCGGCTGCAGCGGCCCAGGACCGCCACGCTCACCATCGACGGCGACACCGACGGCCTCGCGCTGACTCCGCGTGAGTTCTCGCGCCGCGTGGCCCTGCTGACGCAGGGACGCCCCACGCCCAGCGGGCTGACGGTACGGGACGTCGTCGAGTTCGGCCGCTACCCGTACCGGGGCCGCTGGGGCAGGGCGGACCCGGGCGGCCGGGCCGCGGTGGACCGGGCGCTCGCGATGACGGGCGTCGCGGAATTCGCCGAACGCGGTGTCGAGCACCTCTCCGGCGGGCAGCTTCAGCGCGTCTGGCTGGCCGGCTGCCTCGCCCAGGAGACGGGCGTGCTCCTGCTCGACGAGCCGACCACCTACCTCGATCTGCGCTACCAGGTCGAACTCCTCGACCTCATGCGCGATCTGGCGGACGTCCACGGGATCGCCGTGGGCGCCGTCCTGCACGACCTCGACCAGGCCGCGGCCGTGGCCGACCGGATCGTCCTGCTCCACGAGGGGCGGGTCATCGCCGACGGCGGCCCCGAGGACGTCCTCACGCCGCAGCGGCTGACCGACACCTACGGCATCCGCATCGAAGTCGACACCGATCCCCTCACCGGCCGGCTGCGCACCCGCGCGATCGGCCGACACCACTCGCGAAGCGAAAGGCTCAGCACACCCTCATGAGACGCCTCCTCACGACCGCGGCGGCCGCCACCGCCGCGGCCCTCACCCTGGCCGCCTGCGGGACCACCGAGCCCGCAACCGACGACGCCGCGGCGAAGAAGACCAGCGAGCGCATCACCGTCACCGACGCGTCGGGCACGAAGGTCGACCTCGACGGGCCGGCCACGAAGGTCATCGGGACCGAGTGGCACGAGGTCGAGATCCTGATATCGCTGGGCGTCGACCCGGTCGGCGTCGCCGACGTCAAGGGCTACAAGACCTGGGACACCGCGGTCCCGCTGAAGAACGAGCCCAAGGACATCGGCACCCGTGGTGAGCCGAGCATGGACACCATCGCCTCCCTGAAGCCGGACCTCATCGTCGCCAGCACCGACCTGCCGCCGGCCGCCGTGAAGCAGATGCGCAAGGTCGCCCCGGTCATCGAGGTGCGGTCCGCCGACGCCTCCGACCCCGTCGGCCAGATGAAGAAGAACGTCGACCTCATCGCCAAGGCCACCGGCACCACCGAGCGGGCCGAGAAGCTCAAGGAAGGCTTCGACGCGAAGGTCGCCGAGGGCAAGAAGGCCCTCGCCGACGCCGGTCTCGGGGGCGCCAAGTACGCCTTCGCGGACGGTTACGTCGTCTCCAACCAGGTCTCGGTCAGGCCCTTCACCAGCGGCTCGCTCATCGGCGCGGTCAGTGCGGAACTCGGCCTGAAGAACGCCTGGACGGTCAAGGGCGACAAGGACTACGGCCTCGGCTCCACCGACGTCGAGGGCCTCACCAAGCTCGGCGACGTGCAGTTCGCCTACATCGCCAACGACGGCGACAAGAGCAGCACGCCGTTCACCGAGAAGGGCGCCCTGGCCAAGGACAAGGTGTGGACGTCGCTGCCGTTCGTGAAGAAGGGCAACGTCCACCGGCTGCCCGACGGCATCTGGATGTTCGGCGGCCCCGAGTCGATGAACCAGTACATCGACGCGCTCGTCGCCGCGCTCACGAAGTAACACCATGGCCGTCACCGCAACAACCCCCGCCACCCGTCCGTCGGCGGCCACGTCCCGGACCGGCGCGGCCGCGGTGACGGCCGCTCTGGTCCTTCTCGACACGGCCCTCGCGGTCGTGGACATCACCCAGGGCACGGCCGCGGTCGGCGCCCCGGAGGTGTGGAAGGCGCTCACGGGCCGGGCCGACCCCGACGACGCCTCCGTCGTCATCGCCTCCCGGCTGCCGAGAATGACCGCCGGGCTGCTCATCGGCGCCGTCCTCGGCATGGCCGGCGCCGCCCTGCAGACGGTCAGCCGCAACGTCCTCGCCTCACCCGACACCCTCGCCGTCAACGCGGGCTCCTACCTCGCCCTCGGCCTGGTCGCCGCCACCGGCGTCTCGCTGCCGCTGCTGGCCTCCTCCGGCGTCGCCTTCGCCGGCGGCCTCACGGCAGCGGCCGTAGTGCTCGGACTGTCGGGCCTGGGCGCGGGCACCGTACGGCTCGTCCTCGCGGGCAGCGCCCTCACCCTCGGCCTCACCGCAGTCACCGAGGGCCTGCTCCTGCTGTTCCCCCAGCAGACGGAGGGCCTCTACCAGTGGAACCAGGGCAGCATCGCCCAGAACGGCTTCGGCGGAGTGCTCCAGATGGCACCCATCGCCGCCGTCGGTCTCCTCGGACTGCTGCTCCTCGCCCGCCGCGTCGACGCCCTGGCCCTCGGCGACGACGCCGCCCGCGGCGTCGGCGTGCCGGTCCGGGCCACCCGCGTCACCGCGGTCGTACTCGCCGCCCTGCTCTCCACGGCGGCCGTCACACTCGCCGGGCCCATCGGCTTCGTCGGCCTGTGCGCCCCCGCCCTCGTCCGCCCCCTCGCGCGCAGGTTCCGCGCGTTCACCCGGACCCGTTCGAGCCTGCCGGCCGTGGGGCTCACCGGCGCGGCCCTGGTGCTCGGCTCCGATGTGCTGCTGCGCGCCGTCGTGCCGGCGGACACCGCGGTCGCCGTGCCGACCGGCGTCGTCACCAGCCTCGTCGGCGCCGTCTTCCTGATCGTCATGGCCACGCGGGTCCGCGACACGGCCGGGGCCGCCCCACCCGACCGGCTGCGCATCAGAAGCAGGGCCGTCTTCCTCGTCACCACGGCCGTCCTGGTCGCCGTGCTGGTCGGCGTGACCATCGCCGCCGTACTGCTGGGCGACAGCAAGCTCCTGCTGGGCGACGTGGTCAACTGGGCCCAGGGCCGGGCCGGCCGGACCATCACCTTCGTCCTCGACACCCGGGTCCCTCGCGTGCTGGCCGCCCTCCTCGCGGGCGCGGCGCTCGCCCTGGCGGGAACGCTCGTCCAGGCCGTCACCCGCAACCCCCTCGCCGAGCCGGGCATCCTGGGCGTTTCCGGCGGCGCCGCGCTGGGCGCCGTCCTCCTCGTGACGACCGTGCCGTCCGTCGGATCGTGGAGCGTGGCCGGAGCGGCGTTCGCGGGCGCCGCGCTCAGTTCCGTCCTCGTCTTCGGGCTCGCGGCGCGGGGAGGATTCCAGCAGAACCGGCTCGTCCTCGTCGGCTTCGGCGTCGCCACCGGAGCCGCCGCCCTGATCAGCCTCCTCATCATCCTCACCGACCCCTTCAACGCGACGAAGGCGCTCACCTGGCTCTCGGGCTCCACCTACGGGCGGACCCTGCCCGACGTGGCGCCCCTCGCGGCCGTCCTCGCGGTCGGCGTGGCCGTCACGGCCCTGCGGCGGACCGAACTCGACCTCGTGTCCCTCGACGAGGACACCCCGAAGCTCCTGGGCCTCAACCTCGCCCGAGGCCGCCTCGGCTTCCTCGCCCTCGCCGTCCTGCTCAGCGCCACCGCCGTGGCCGCCGCCGGCACGATCGGCTTCGTGGGACTCGTGGCACCGCACGCGGCCCGTGCCCTCGTGGGCCGGCAGCACTCGCGGGTGGTCCCGGTCGCGGTGCTCCTCGGCGCCGTCCTCGTCTGCACCGCCGACCTCGTGGGCCGCACCGTCATCGCACCGGCCCAGCTCGGCGCCGGACTCATGACGGCGGTGATCGGTACGCCGTACTTCCTCTATCTGCTGGTGCGCAGTCGCCGTTAGGGGGATGGGGAGAGACACCGTCAGGGGATGGGGAGAGACGCCGTCAGGGGGGGTGGGGAGATACGGCACCTCGTCGCACTTCTCTTTTTTGGGGATCGTCGTCCGCGTCAGGATGCGCGCTGCGGCGCTGCGCGCGCGAGGCCAAGCGGCGGCTCAGTCGACAGGCCTGGGATCGATCCACAACGCCTCGGAGACAGCGCACAGTTCGCCCTCGGCCGTGGCGAGTGCCACGCCCGTCATGTGCTTGCGGCCGGATTCCGACAGCAGCCACGCGTACAGGACGTACGGCTCACCCGCGGCGACCGGCCGCAGAATCGTGCCCGTGAGGGCTGCGGTGACCGCGCCCGGGCGCTGGGTGCCGAGGAAGCGGCCCGCCCAGTTTCCCGGACAGTCCAGGGCGCCCCAGACCAGGTGGTTCGGGAGCAGGCCGTCCGGGTCGGCGAAAGCGCGGGACGGGACCCAGGCGGAGGCCACCAGGCCGCGCTCCGGCACCGGGGTGCAGTGCACACGCAGACCGCGGTCAGCGGTGCGCAGGCCGCAGCCGAAGCAGTCGACCACACCCGCAGGCGGCGCCGCCCGGAACCTCTCGGCCGCGGCGGCCGCCTCGTCCCAGGAGGGCGCGGCAGGCGGTTCGAGCAGCAGCTCGGAGGGGCGCGCCGCGGCGAGGGGCCGCTCGGCCTCGCCCAACTCCACGCCGCCGTCCGCGGTTTCGGCGATCCGCACGGGCACCTCGACCGGCACCGGCCCACGGAAGTCCACCCGTACCGTCGGCGCCCCGGACCTCTCCGCCAGCACACCGGCGACGTAGCCGCCGAAGGCCACCTTCGGGTAGCCGGCGTACAGCTCTGGCACCACGATCGCGTCACTCGTCGTCATGATCCCCACTTCACCACACGCCAGGTCCTCGATCGGCAGGTAAGGGAGCTCCGAGAGACGGCACGGGGTGTCGCGGTCAGGGCGCTGTCGGCTCGCTGTGCGCGCAGGCCGATGTCACCGGGCGCAGCCGACGTCCAGCACTTCGATCACCTCGCCATGGCGGGTGTACACAAGCCAGCACCAGTCACCGAACGCTGCGGCCAGATCCGAGACCTGTGTCTTCTGGTCCGCGGCCACGGCCCGGATGAGCATGATGATTTCCTCATGAACTTCGTCCGGGACCTCGAACAGCACGTTGGCAGCCCGCTGGATTATCTCCACTTTCATCTGGCCCCCTGCGGAAGCAGGAGCGGCGGGAGGAAACTCCGGTCCCCAGGATAAATCCAAAAAGCGGATACGGACTCTTGCCGCTGTTCATTCGAGGGCTCCGAAGCCCACAGAGACCGGGGCGAGCGGGACCAGGTCACAGTTTTCGCGGTTCCGCGTTCCTGGCCGGGTCGGTCAGCGCGATGCCGGCCGGCACGAAGCCGGTCTGCCCACCGTCGGCCAGCTCCTTCAGGTGCTGCCGGTAGCGCTCCGGGGAAGTGACCTTGACGTTGAAGAGCATCCGGGCGTGGTCGACGCCGCAGAGCTCGGCGCACTTCCCGCGGAAGGTGCCCTCACGGCTCGGGGTCACCTCGAAGACGTTGACGTTGTGGCCGGGGAAGACGTCCTGCTTCATCAGGAACGGAAGGACCCAGAAGGAGTGGATGACGTCCCGCGAGCTGAGGATGAAGCGGACCTTCTCGCCCTTGGGCAGCCACAGCGTCGGGCCGGGGTTGCCGTTCTGCGGATTGCGGGTGGCGGGGACGCCGACGTCGAAGACGCCCTCGGCGCCCGCGGGGAAGGCCCTGCTGAACCGGTCGGGAACGACCGCCAGGTCCGGGTCGGCTTTCGCGTCGCCCGTGTCGGCCCTGCCGTCCACGTCCTCGATGTAGTTGAATCCCCAGCTCCACTGGAAGCCGACCACGCTGATGGTGTGCGCGGGTTTCTCGGACAGTTCGAGGAGCTCGGCCTCGTCACGGGCCGTGAAATAGAAGAGCACGGACACGATGAGCAGCGGGACGATCGTGTAGAGCGCCTCGATGGGCATGTTGTACCGGGTCTGCGGGGGAATCTCGGTCTTGGTCCTGGTGCGCCGGTGGAAGATGGCCGCCCACAGGATCAGCCCCCACACCAGTGCGCCGACGGCGAGCGCGGCCGCCCACGAGCCCTGCCACAGGGAGAGGATCCGCGGCGCCTCCTCCGTGACCGGGGTGGGCATTCCCAGGCGCGGGAAATCCTGCCAGGTGTACTCGCAACCAGAAGCGGTCGCCAGGACCAGGCCCGCGGTCAGCGCCTGCAGCAGCCTGCGCGGAATCGGACGCCGCGGCGAGCGGTCACGGCCGTTGGTACGCACGTCGTGCCTTCCCGAGAATTCCGCCCGCCGGTCCGGGGCCGCTGTGGTCGTCTCACTGATCGGCCGGCTGCCGGACGCAGCGGGTGATTTCGATCTTTATGCGGACCAAACGTACTGGGGGTCGAGCAGGGAGGGCGGCCAACGCGCCGCCGACTGGACGCACCGAGACGGACTCCGCCCCGCGTGACGCGGGGCGGGCCTGACCGATAGCGAGACGGGGGCGGGGTACTCGCCACACACCGGGCGCTCGCTGTGACGCGCCTCAAGTGAGAAGGCCGGCACGATGACCACACACACGCATGCGACGAGAGGTGCCCTCCCCGCTGTGCAGCAGGCGGCGCTGCTGGTCGGGGCGGTGTTCCTGTTGGTGGGAATCCTGGGGTTCATCCCGGGCATCACCACGGACTACGACACGATGGAGTTCGCCTCGCACGACTCCGGGGCCGAACTCCTCGGGATCTTCCAGGTATCCATCCTGCACAACCTTGTCCACCTGATCTTCGGCATCGCGGGCCTGGCCATGTCCCGCACCGCCTCCGGCGCCCGTACGTTCCTGCTCGCCGGAGGCGCCGTCTACCTGGTGCTCTGGCTGTACGGCCTGATCGTCGGCCACGACAGCGACGCCAACTTCGTGCCGCTGAACACCGCCGACGACTGGCTGCACTTCGTACTGGGCGTCGGCATGATCGCACTGGGCGCGCTGCTCCCCAGCCGTCCGGCTCCCACCTCCCGAAGCATGTGACCGCCGAGCTCCGGAAAACCTCCGCGGGCGCGCGCCGCCGGTGCCGGCCCACGCCGGGATCCCCGTCGGTGTCGGATCACTCGTTGATCGCCGCGCCGAACCGCGCGTCGCCGCCCGGGGCGCGGAGCGAGCCGGCACCGTACGACCAGGATCCGGCGGCCACCGTTCCGGTGGTGGCCGCGGGAAGGACCCAGATGCCCCCGTCGGAGGTGTTCTCACCAGGCGCCGCGGCCAGCATTGCGGCGCGGCCGTCGCCGTCCGTGTCCGCGAGGCGTACCTGCCCGCCCCAGCGGTCCGCCCGCTCGACCGTGCCCGGCACGCCCGCCGAGTTCTGGTCGAAGGACTTCGCACCGGCCGCGGTCAGCCCGGCGGCCGAGCCGCGCAGCAGCCACACCGCTCCCGCGTCCGCGACGGCGCCGATGTCCTCGCCGGGTGCGCCGACAGCCAGGTCGTCGTACCCGTCTCCGTCGACGTCGGCGAGGGAGAGGTCCGCGCCGAAGCCGTCGCCGAGTTCGCCGGTGCCCGGCACGCCGCTGACGTCCTGGGTCCAGACCTGAGCCACCGTGCCGTGCTCGTCGACCCCCCGCACGCCCTCCTCGCTGCCGAAGTAGACGCCGACCACGCCGCCGGTGAGGGGCTCGTGATGGTCGTCGGGGCGGTCGGGCCGGCCGTAGACGAGGTCGTCGTAGCCGTCGTCGTTGATGTCCCCGGAGGCGGTGGCCGGGCCGCCACCCAGGTCGCGGGCGTAGGCCAGGCCGTCGGCGCCGCCCGTGTACACGGCCGACCGTCCCGTGCCGTCCTCCTCCAGGCTCTGTCCGGAGACGATCAGGTCGGCGTATCCGTCGGCGTCGTAGTTTCCCGTGGTCAGAGCCGCCGGCCGGATCGCGTCACCCCCTGGGGCGCCGGTGGTGTCCACCCGGCCGGTGCCCTTCAGGGAGCCGGTGCCGTGGGTGACCAGGTCCACGCCCCGGAGGTCGGCCACGGCGAGCACGTCGCCCGGTGTGGCGCCGGTGAACCGCGCGGCGGCGACGGCCAGGCCGAATCCGGCGTTCGCCTTCGGTGCGGCGGCCTGCAGGGTGACGCTCCGGGTGGCGCGCAGCCCCTCCGCGGAGCCGTACAGGACGGTCACCCGACCCGCGTCCACGAGGGAACCGAAGTCCTCTCCAGGCGCCGCGACGATCGCGTCGTCGTATCCGTCGGCGTCGAGGTCCCCGGTCTCCACGGTGGTGCCGAAGCCGTCGCCGGGTTCGGCACCGCCCGGGACACCTGAGGTGGCCTGACCGAAGACGGCTGTCCGGCCCCGGTGCGTACCGGTCGCGGTGCCGATGCCCTGCACCCCGCCGTACTGGACGGTGACGTAGCCCGCACCCTTGTGGCCGCCGTCGGTGCCGCCCGGAGCACCGGTGAGGACGTCGTCGTAGCCGTCGCCGTTGAAGTCGCTGTTGCGGTCACTGGCGTAGGTGCCGCCGGGTGTGCCCGCCGAGGCGGCGGGCGCGGCGGCGATACCGGCGCCGGTCAGCAGCAGGAAGGATGCGGCGGCGACGGCCGTGGAACCCCTGTGGGTCATGGTTCGTTTCCCCGTGTGTTCTTGTTCGCGGACTGTTCGGTCCTGAGTTGGATCTCCGATCTCTTTCGACAGTTGTGGCCCACCGATCAGCTGTGACAAGGCGGTGACAAAGGGGGCGACGTGGGCGAAGCGGATGCCGATGGTCTACGGCGTCGGTGGCGTGGGCGGGCCAACCGGCGAGGTCCGCGCTCGGAGTGGCCCCCTGGGTGGCGGGCACGCGTGCTGCGTGGGTGGAGTACGCGTGCCCACCACGGGAGCGCTGGGGGAGCTTTGAGCGATCCGCGTTTCACTGCCCCGGCCGGGGCGTCGGGTTCAGGCGAGGTCGAACCGGTCGAGGTTCATCACCTTGTCCCACGCGGCCACGAAGTCACGCACGAACTTGTCTCCCGCGTCCTGGGAGGCGTAGACCTCCGAGACGGCTCGGAGCTGGGAGTGTGAACCGAAGATGAGGTCGACCGCGGTGGCGGTCCACTTGACGTCGCCCGTGGCGCGATCCCGGCCTTCGAACACGTTCTCGTCCGAAGCCGACGCCTTCCACTCCGTGCCCATGTCGAGCAGGTTGACGAAGAAGTCGTTGGTCAGCGTCTCCGGCCGGTCGGTGAAGAGGCCGTGCGGGGATCGCTTGAAGCCGGTGTTCAGGACCCGCATGCCGCCGATCAGCACCGTCATCTCGGGAGCGGTCAGCGTCAGCAGGTTGGCGCGGTCCAGCAGGAGGGTCTCCGGCGACAACTTCTCTCCCGCGCGGAAGTAGTTGCGGAAGCCGTCGGCCCTGGGTTCGAGCACGGCGAACGTCTCCACGTCGGTCTGTTCCTGCGTGGCGTCGGTGCGCCCCGGTGCGAACGGGACGGTGATGTCGTAACCGGCGTTCTTCGCGGCTTGCTCGACGGCCGCGCACCCGCCCAGGACGATCAGGTCGGCGAGCGAGACCTTCGTTCCGCCGGCATGTGAGTGGTTGAAGTCCTGCCGGATCTGCTCCAGCTTCTGCAGCACCTCGGCCACCTCGGGCAGGCGGTTGACCTCCCAGTCCTTCTGCGGCGCGAGCCGAATCCGTGCCCCGTTGGCCCCGCCACGCTTGTCGGTGCCGCGGAAGCTCGCCGCCGCCGCCCAGGCGGTGATGACCAGCTGGGAGATGGACAGCCCCGAGGCGACGATCCTGCTCTTGAGGGCGGCGATGTCCGCGTCCGAGACCAGGTCGTGATCGACCTCGGGAACGGGGTCCTGCCACAGCTGCGGCTCGGGAACCCACGGGCCGAGGTAGCGCGAGACGGGGCCCATGTCGCGGTGCAGCAGCTTGTACCACGCCTTGGCGAACGCTTCCGCGAGCCTGTCCGGGTTCTCGTGGAAGCTCTTCGTGATCGGGCCGTAGACCGGATCCAGCTTCAGCGCCAGGTCCGTCGTCAGCATCATCGGAGCGTGCCTCTTCGACGGATCGTGAGCGTCGGGCACCGTGCCCTTGGCCGAGGGATCCGTGGGAGTCCACTGCTTGGCACCGGCGGGGCTTGTCGTGAGTTCCCAGTCGTAGCGGAACAGGTTGTCCAGGTACCCGTTGTCCCACCTGGTCGGCTCGGAGGTCCATGCGCCCTCCAGTCCACTGGTGAGCGTGTCGGCGCCCTTGCCGCTGCCGGATGTGTTCCGCCAGCCGAGGCCCTGCTGCTCGATGGGAGCGGCCTCGGGTTCCGGGCCGATGTACGCGGGATCGACCGCGCCATGACACTTGCCGAATGTGTGGCCGCCGACGATGAGCGCGACCGTCTCCTCATCGTTCATCGCCATGCGCCCGAATGTCTCGCGAATGTCGCGGGCGGCGGCCATCGGATCCGGGTTGCCGTTGGGCCCCTCCGGATTGACGTAGATCAGTCCCATCTGCACGGCACCGAAGGGAGTGGCGAGTTCCCTGTCGCCGCTGTAGCGCTCATCTCCGAGCCAGGTGTCCTCGGGTCCCCAGAAGATTTCCTCGGGTTCCCAGATGTCCTCTCGCCCGAATCCGAACCCGAACGTCTTGAACCCCATCGATTCCATGGCACAGTTGCCGGCGAAGACCAGCAGGTCGGCCCAGGAGATTTTCTGGCCGTACTTCTGCTTGACCGGCCAGAGCAAACGGCGCGCCTTGTCGAGGCTCGCGTTGTCCGGCCAACTGTTGAGGGGCGCAAAGCGCTGGGCGCCGCTGCCGCCACCGCCCCGGCCATCGGCGACACGGTACGTGCCCGCGGCGTGCCAACTCATCCGGATGAAGAGAGGCCCGTAGTGGCCGTAGTCGGCAGGCCACCAGTCCTGCGACGTCGTCATCACCTCGAAGACGTCCCGCTTCAGCGCGTCGAGGTCGAGCGTCGCGAACTCTTTCGCGTAGTCGAAGTCCTGGTCCATCGGATTGGAGCGGGACGAATGCTGGTGGAGAATCTGGAGGTCCAGCTGATTCGGCCACCAGTCCCGGTTTGTCCTCGGCCGAGTCGGCGTGGGGGTCGGGGAGGCGATTGCTGGGTTCTCGCTTTCGCTGCCGGACACGTACGTCCTTCTTTCTGTCTCGTTGTCTGCACGCACAACGCCGATGATTGTGATGTGTCGGCGTCCGTATGGTCGCGCACCGCACACCGCGCCGCTACGAAACACGCAGAGCACCCCCGCATAACAAAGATGCGAGTAGAAGCTGCTTTTATGCTCCCGCGTCGACTTCCGGCACAAGTCCCGGCACAAGCCGAATCCGGGTACCGGGATGTCCTGACGGCAAACCGTGTAGGAAGTGGCCGGGGACTCACGCCGACCCAGGC
This sequence comes from Streptomyces curacoi, assembly GCF_001513975.1. Taxonomy (GTDB): domain Bacteria; phylum Actinomycetota; class Actinomycetes; order Streptomycetales; family Streptomycetaceae; genus Streptomyces; species Streptomyces curacoi. The sequence goes on along the minus strand of NZ_KQ947993.1, from coordinate 103,133 downwards.
GCACGCCCACTGCGGACCGGATCTGAGCGGTTCGGTCGCGGGCGGCTGAGGGACCGTCCCTCGCCGCTGGGTGGCATGGACCCGCGCTCCGTGGTGAGGTGATGCCGAGAGGCGGAGCCACTGATGACGGGAGCGGCTTGGGCATGGCGGACATGGATGAGTTCGTCGGACGGCTGAACCCCGACATGTGTGTCGTCACGGCCACGGCGGGCGGCGAACGGGCCGGCTGCCTGGTCGGATTCGCCTCGCAGTGCTCCATCCGGCCGGTGCGGTTCGTCGTGTGGCTCTCGGAGGCCAACCACACCTTCCGGGTGGCACGGTCCGCGCAGGTCCTGACCGTGCACCTGCTGGCCCGGGAACAGCATGCCCTGGCCGAGTTGTTCGGCGGGCACACCGGTGACCGGGAGGACAAGTTCCAGTACGTCCGCTGGCGGGAGGGGCACGGCGGGGCCATCGTCCTTCAGGACGCGCCGGCCTGGTTCGTCGGCCGGATCGTCACGCGCGTCGGCGGCGGTGACCACATCGGCTTCGTCCTCGACCCGGTCGAGTGGGGCGAGCGCGAGGCGCACGACGGCCCGCTGCTGCGCCTTGACGACGCCCGTACGATCGCGCCCGGTCACCCGGTGGACTGACCCCGACGAGGTCATCGGGGCCCACGCCGCACTCCCGTGGCCTGCGCGCGGCTGCACTGAACCGAATGATCGGCCATCGCCGCTGGTGAGCGCGTTGATCTCTGTTTGGCGCCGGTGCGGATGCCGATGCGGAGCGGCTGCATAGGATCGCCGGCATGGCACTGCGACCCGTGATGGTGAACATAAAGGCTCTTGATGTCTCGGTGGTCGGCCGGTTCTGGGCGGAGGCGCTCGGCTGGAGCGCCTACAGCCCCGGCGTGACCGTCTACGTGGGACCCCCCGGCGGCTTGGTCTGGCCGGACCCGGTCGTCGTCGGTGTCGACGTCGTTCCCGTCCCGGAACCCAAGACGGCGACAAAGAACCGTGTGCACCTCGATCTCGCCACCACCTCCGCAGCCCATCAGGCGGAGTTGGTCGCACGCCTGAAGGCTCTCGGTGCGACGCCCGCCGACGTGGGCCAGGGCACAGTGCCGTGGACGGTCCTCGCCGACCCCGAGGGCAACGAGTTCTGCGTGCTTGAGCCTCGGGAGACCTACCGGGACACCGGGCCGATCGCCGCGGTGGTGGTCGACTGCGTGGATCCGCGTGCCATGGCCCGGTTCTGGGGCGAGGCGATGGACTGGGCCCTGCACGAGGTGACGGACGATCATGCGGTGTTGCGCTCCGCCAAGGGCGTCGGTCCGTATCTCGAGTTCCTCCGCACGCCCGACGTGAAGACCGTGCCGGACCGCGTCCATCTCGACCTGCTGCCGTACCCCGGTGACGACAAAGCAGCGGAGGTGACCCGGCTGCGGGCCCTCGGCGCCACCGACCTCGACCTCGGCCAGGGCGACGTCCCGTGGACGTGCCTGGCCGACCCGGAGGGCCACGAGTTCTGCGTCCTCGCCCTGTCCTGACGCGAGCCCTGACGACACCCCGACACGTGAACTGAGAACCGAAGGCACCCGGAGGTGCTTTGCCGAAACGGCAACAAGGCTCGTCCCCGCAGCGGCACCCCCGGCATGATCGGTACTGAGCCGCGGCCACGGCGGATCGACGGCGGCCGTGGCTCACGCAGGCCGATGGATTCGGAGGACTCATGACACTGCACGTCACGGACGTCACTCACCGCCTGGTCTCCTCCTCGGCAGGCCGGATCCACCTGGTGGAGCAGGGCACCGGGCCGCTGGTGCTGCTCGTGCACGGTTTCCCCGAGTCCTGGTACTCCTGGCGCCACCAACTGCCGGTACTGGCCGCGGCCGGATATCGCGCGGTCGCCATCGATGTCCGCGGCTACGGCCGCTCCTCCAAGCCCGCTGACACGGCCGCGTACCGGATGCTCGATCTGGTGGAGGACAACGCCGAGGTGGTGCATGCCCTGGGCGAGGAATCGGCCGTGATCGTCGGCCACGACTGGGGCGCGGCGATCGCCGCCAACTCCGCGCTGATCAAACCGGACGTCTTCCGCGCGGTGGGGCTGCTCAGCGTCCCCTACACACCCCGCGGCGGACCGCGGCCCAGTGAGGTCTTCACACAGATGGGCGGGGACGAGGAGTTCTACATCTCCTACTTCCAGCAGCCAGGCCGCGCCGAGGCCGAGATCGAGCCCGACGTGCGCGGCTGGCTCGCGGGCCTGTACGCGGCTCTGTCCGGCGACACCCAGTCCGGCCCGGACGCTCCGGACCCGCACTTCGTCAGCAAGGGCGGGATGCTGCGTGACCGGTTCCCCGCCGGCCGGCCTCCCGCCTGGCTCGGCGAGAGCGACCTGGACTTCTACGCCGGGGAGTTCGAGAGGACCGGCCTGGCCGGTGCACTGAATCGGTATCGGAACATGGATCGCGACTGGGAAGACCTCGCCGTCTTCGACGGAGCCCCCATCGTCCAGCCGTCGTTGTTCATCGGCGGCCGCCTGGACGCCTCCACCACATGGCTGGCCGACGCGATCAACGCGTACCCCGCCACGCTGCCCGGGCTGATCTCCTCGCACCTCCTCGACGACTGCGGCCACTGGATCCAGCAAGAACGCCCCGCCGAGGTCAACCAGATACTCACCGACTGGCTGGCCGCCCTGCCCGCCTGACGCACTCGGGCGGGGCCGTTCTCCTTCATCACCTCACCGCCCGGCTGCGGGCCTTGCTGCGGCATGTACGGCTGCGGGGTCAGAGCTCCTTGGCCGGCCAGTCCAGCAGCCGGGCTCCGATCACCGCGGTCTGCAGCATGTAACGGTGCGCCGCATCGGCGGGGTTGGCACCGGTGAGCTTGTGGATGCGTTCCAGCCGGTAGGTCAGGGCGCGCACGCTGAGCGAGAGGCGGCGGGCGGCCTCGGCGGCCACGCAGCCCGAGTCGAAGTAGGCGGTGAGAGTGTCGAGGAGGGGCCTGGCGCCACCGCGAGCCGTGGTGAGCGGGCCGAGGCTGTTCAGCACGAGGTCGGCCATGGCCTGCCGGTCTCGGGTCAGAACGGGGTACACGAGCAGGTCGGCAGCGTGCAGTACCGGGTTGTCAAGCTCCAGGCGCTCGGCCAGTTCCAAGGCGTTGAGCGCCTCTTCGTACGAGTGGACGACTCCGCCGGGGCCGGGCTGCGCGCGGCCGATGGCGACCCGGCCGCCATCGGTGGCTGCATGGGCCTGCTTGGCGAAGTACGCGAGAACCTCGTCCTGGTGGCCGGGGACGATGCAGAGCACCCGGCCGTCCTTGGTGGTGAGCAGGATGCTGCGGTCGCCGAAGCGGGAGATGAGGGCGCGTTCCACCTGACGGGGGACCGGGTCGCCTTCCTCGTAGGCGGTGGGCCCCTGGGCGACGGCCACGGCGTAGCTGCGGGAGAGGCGCAGGCCGAAGCGTTCGGCGCGTTCGGCCAGGCGTCCCAGGTCGCTCCGGCCGTAGAGAAGGTCGTCGATGAACTCCCGGCGGGCGGCCTCCTCCTGTCGTACGGCGTTGCGTTGGGCGCGTTCGTAGCCCTCGGAGAAGGCGTCTATGACCTGGTGTACGGCGGCCAGGGCGCTGTCGGCCGAGCCGGGCCTGTCCGGCCAGGCCGTGCGGGCGACGGTCAAGTGGGCGCTGACGAGGGCGCGCAGTCCGTGGCCGGCGTCGGCTGCCTGTTCGCCGAGCGCCCGGCGGGAGGTGAGTTCCTCCCGGGTGAGACGGCGGCCCGTGGCCGAGACCTCGGCCAGGATTTGGGCATAGCCGTCCAGATACTGCTCGGGAATCTCCCGTTCCGTCACGTCGCCCCCGGCTTTCTTGACGCGCCGATGACGGTTCCTTAGCGCTTCACCGGCATGCTGACCTTAGTGAACACTGCCGGAAACCGGCAATGCGCGGGCGTGCGCGTGCCGTGCACCATGACGTGCGGGGAGCACTGCGGGGGATTCCGGTGCCGGACACCGGCAGGCGTCCGGCACCGGAACCCTGAGCCCGCGATGCGCCACCGAGCACGGCTGACGAGCACTGCGGGCGGAGAGGGGGGCCGGTTGATGCGGACGACTCTGGCGGTCGCCACCGGCCTGCCCACGATCCTGCTCACCGCCGCCCTCGTCGTGATCGTGTGCTTCTGGCTGCTGGTCGCCGCGGGCTTCACCACGGCCGACAGCTTCGACGCGGACGTGGACCTTCGCGCGTGGGGCATGGGAGGCGTGCCCGTGACGGTCGCCGTCTCCTCGCTGACAGTTCTGGCCTGGCTGCTGAGTGTCGGCGGGACTCTCGTGCTGGTCGCGTTCACGTCGCCGGGACCCGTCACCGGACTGCTGCGCCTCATGGTGCCGGCCCTGGCACTGCTCGCGGCCTGGCGACTGACGCGCCTGTTCGTACGGCCCCTGCACCGGCTCTTTCCCGATGAACCGGGTCTGCCCGAGCTCGGCCCGGCAGGGCACCGCCACGGGGATCACCTGGATCAGGCCGCCTGACACCCGGCGCCATCGGGCCACCGCAGGCCCGCGATCACTCCCTCACGTCTCAACTCCCTTACGCCTCAACTCCCTCACGCTCCAACTCCCTTACGCCTCAAGGACGTATGCGGAAGGTCGACGTGACCTTCACCGGGCAGGTCGTGCTGCCCGTGCTGCACAAGGCCGAGGTGATGGACATCTCGGTGAAGGCCATCGAGATCACGCGGACCGGCAAGGACGGGCTGATCTGCCGGGACAACATACGCGCCGACATCCGGATCACGTTCTTCGTGAAGGTCAACAAGACCGTGGAGGACGTCATCAAGGTCGCCCAGGCCGTCGGCACCGCACGGGCGAGTGACCGGGACACGCTGCAGGGGCTGTTCCACGCGAAGTTCTCCGAGGCGCGCCTCTGCTCGGCTCAGTCCGTCCCAACGGTGCGGTCCGGGCCCGCGCCCTGCGCTCCGCTCTGTGGCTGCCGGCCGAGGAGCTCGGCCAGGCCCTGGCGGGTGGCGGCGACGACCACCCGGTCCTGGGGGCGCAGGACGTACCCCGGGTGAACGTCCCACACGAGTCCGGCAGGGCGATCGGCGTCCTCGTGTGCCGGGGTGGCAGCGAGGTCCGGGAGCCGGTCGTCCGGGGCGGCGGTGTCCATGGCGAGGACGCGCCAGGCGCCGGCCCGGAACGACTCGGCCACGGTGCATCCCTCCAGCTGCGGATGCCCGGCGACGTTCAGGGCGGCGAAGAGCAGGACGCTTCGCTCGACAGGGATGGCCCCGAGGATCTGGCGGCCCATCATGGCGCCGGCGAAGGCGGGTGCGGCGAGCGTGGAGACGCTGCGGCTGCGGGTCAGGGCCTGAGGGTGGGCGGCACGCAGAGTGCGGTACACCGCGGTGGCGAACTCGTCGTCGTACAGGCGCAGCGCGACCCGCAGGTCCGGTTTGACGGAGCGTGCGTACAGGGCCGCTTCGAGGTTCGTGGTGTCGCTGCTGGTGAGGGCGAGCAGGGCGTGCGCACGGTGGATCTTGGCGGCTTCGAGGGCGCCTTCCTGGGTGACGTCGCCGAGGACGGTGGGGACGCGGAGGCGGCGGGCCAGGGGCAGGCCGCGTGCCTCCGGGTCCTCCTCCACGCACACCACCGGGATGTCGAGTTCCCGCAGCCGGGCCAGGACACGGGTGCCGATCTTGCCGAGCCCGAGCAGGACGACATGGCCGGACAGCCCGCGGGGCGGGCGTCGCAGCGCGGAGACCGTGCGGAAGGTGCCGAGTCCCTCCAGGACGGCCGCGAGCAGGACAGGGAGCAGCAGTAGTCCGGCCAGCCCGGACAACAGTTGCAGCACCTGGCGGGCGGTGGGTTCGCCGATCGCGGGGTCACCGATCGCGAACAGGTCCAGGAGGGTGAGGTACGCGGCGTGCAGGGGGTGGTCGTCGGTGGTCAGCCAGCTCGCCACGGCAAGCCCCAGGACGCTGGCGACGAGCCCGGCCAGTGACCAGCGGAGTCGACGCGCGAACAGGGAGGCAAGCGGGAGCCCCCGGCCTGCCAGGCGTCCCGACGGGGAGGCGGCGCCGGTGTGGGCGACGGTTTCAAGGACCACCGTGCCGCGCCCCGTCGCGGCGGCGACCGCGGCCATGTCGGGCAGCAGCTCCGGCCCCTCCCGCCCGCTCGCCTCGGAGCCCTCCGCGCCCGCGGGATCAGTGGTGGTCGACGACAGGAGGGCGAGCGTGCACAGACCGGGGTCGGCCACCTCACCCCGAGCCGGTGGGGTGCGTTCCACCGCCCGTAACAGCAACCCGTCGGCCTGGACCACCTTGCTGGTGCCGGCGACCGCGGTGGCCGCCAGCGCCGGCGCCGCCGTGTCCGCGTCAGACAGCACGGTGGTGGAGGTGTCCAGAGCGTCGGGGTTCAGTCCGGGTACCGCGAGGGCGGCGGCCTGGTCGAGGAGTTCCTCCAGGTGCTGGCCGAGCTTGCGGTTGTAGAGCCTGATCACCAGGCGCAGCCGGGGGTTGAGCCGACGGGCGGCGAGGGCCGCGTGGATGTTGACCGCGTCGTCGTCATGGACCAGCGCCAGCGCGGCGGCCTCCCGCACCCCCGCTTCGGCCAGCACCGCCTCCGTGAGCTCGGGTGCTTCGAGCATCCGGGGAGCCTGTCCGCTGCCGCCGGGTGTGTCAGCCGTACGGCTCATGGCGTCCTGCACCCGGCCGAGCAGAGCGGAGGCACGCGTCGGGTTCGCGGTGCCGGTGCCGTTCGAGGCGGGAACGACCAGGGTGACCCGCTTCCGGTACACCGTCGTCAGCTCGGCCGCCAGCCGCTCGGCGAGCGCGTCGTCCCCACACACGATCATGTGTCCCGGCTGCGGAACACGACGTAGGGGCTGGGTGAGCAGAGTCATGTCGGCGCAGACCTCCAGTCGGTCGGTCGTCGGGCAGCGGGAGCGAGGTTGCCGCGTGTGCGGACCGGGTCAGGCACCTGTCTGCTGCGACTGACCGGCGGTACGCGCCGCCGGCGCACGGTCGCCGTCCGGCACCCCGGCGATGTCCTCGACGTTGAAGAGCCGGGCAATCGGCACGTCGGTCGAGCTGTGCGCGACGATCGAGAAAGCGATGCACACGGCGATGAGCGTGAACGCCTCCGCCCCCTGCGGGATCCCGGCCTGGAGCACCAGCAGCCCGTACACCACCGAGGCGAAGCCCTTCGGCCCGAACCAGGCCGCCACCAGCTTCTCCTGCCGAGTGAACGGCGTGCCGAGCAGCGACAGCAGCAGCGAGGCCGGGCGGATCAGCACGATGGCCAGGACCACTGCGACGTATCCACCGAAGGACAGGTCGCCGAACAGCTGCGGGGTCAGCAGCGCGCCGAACACCAGCAGGGCCGCGAACTTGGCCAGCTCCGCGAGCGCTTCCCCCAACGGCTCGAACGCCTCCTTCGCCTCCGGTGAGCGTGCGGTGAGAACGGCGCCGGCGGAGAACGCGGCGAGGTAGGGGTTCGCGTGCGTGAGGTGGCAGGTGGCGTAGAGGATCACGCCGATCGCCAGGGGCAGCAGCGGCTGCAGCTTGGGCTCGGCGCCCAGCAGCCGGAACCGTACGAGTTCGATCACGACGAACGGCAGGACCACACCGAAGACCAGTCCGAGGACCAGTTCGAGGGCGATCTTTCCCAGCGACGCCTCGGAGTTGCCGGAACTCGGCCCGGCCGCCGCGATCAGAATGAGGACGACCGGCAGGGCGAGCCCGTCGTTGATGCCGCTCTCCACGTTCAGCAATTGCCGCAGCTTCGACGGGACTTCCTTGCGTCCGACGATCGCGGAGGCGAACACGGGGTCGGTGGGAGCCAGTACGGCACCGACGAGGAAGGACGTCGTCCAGTCCAGCCCGACGGCATAGTGCGTGATCAGAGCCATGCCGAGGAAAGCGAGCGGCAGACCGAGCCCGAGGGCACGCGCCGGGTTGCGCCAGTTCTCCCGCAGCTTGGGAAAGGAGACGTGCATGCCGTCGGTGAACAGCACCGCGAACAGCGCGAGATCCGCCGTCACGGACACGATCTCGCTGTCCGGGGTGATGTGGACCAGCCCCAGAAACCCGTCGCTGACGAGGGCTCCGCCGACGAGGAAGAGGAAGGACGTCGAGAGCACGGTCCGGGCCGCGAGCCCTGACAGCAGCACCGCGATGAGCAGCGCCACACCGAACACCACGACGAGCACCATGATCCGGACCCCCGATCGACGAAGAGACTTCCGTCCACACCGCCGACCAGACTTCCCGGCACACCGCGGGGAACCTTACACACCCTTTACGCGGCCCTGACAGGTTCTTGACGGGCACTCTGGGGTCCCGCTGCTTGCCGGGCACCGGCAACCGGGTGGGCAGGTAGCCCGACGCGTACATGGAGGCCCGTCAGCTGAGTTCGGCATGCTTCCCCGTTCGCCATCTGGCTGCCGTCCGTTGCCGATTGACGCCACACTGTGAGGTACGGCTTCGCACAACCACCCAGGGGGACGGACGTATGCAGGACGGTGTTTCATCCGCAATCCGCCCAGCGGATCAGCGAGCGGACGATGTGATGGAGGTGCTTGTGGTCGTGGCGCCTGATCCTGAGCTGGCCCCCGAAGCAGGAGAAAGGGCGGTCCGCCGGCTGAGGGCCGAGATCGCCGAACTGGACGTCGAAGCTGTCCGCCCGGGGCCCGGCGCACCGGCTCCTGACGCTGCGAAGGGCACTGATCCCGTCACTCTCGGAGCCATCGTCGTGGCGCTGAGCGCGTCCGGCGGAGTGTTCACAGCGCTCATCGAGAGCGTACGTGACTGGCTGGGCAGATCCGCCGCGCGGCATCGTGTCTCGGTGACCATCGATGGCGACACGATCGAACTGGAGCGGGCCTCCGACGCCGAGCGGAGCGCCCTGATCGACGCGTACATCCGTCGCCACACGGGCAGCTAGCCGTGGGCCGCCGACTGGCGATGCTCATCGCCACCTACGAGTACCAGGACAGCGCCCTGCGGCAGTTGACCGCTCCCGCGCATGACGCGGAAGCCTTTGCCGCAGTGCTGAAAGACCCGGCCATCGCCGGGTTCGAAGTCACCACCCTGGTCAACCAGCCGCATCATGTCGTCGGCGAGGCCATCGGCGACTTCTACCGCAACCGGCGCCGCCACGACCTCACCCTCCTGTACTTCACCGGCCATGGCCTCAAGGACGACGACGGCCGGCTGTACCTGGCGATGTCCAACACCCGCCGCGACAGCCTGCTGTTCACAGCCCTGTCCGCCGAGCAGATCGACCAGGCCATGGAGGGCTGTGTCTCCCAGCAAAAGGTGCTGATCCTCGACTGCTGCTACAGCGGGGCGTTCCCGGCCGGCCGGATCTCCAAGGCTGACGCCGCGGTGCACGCGCTGCAGCGCTTCCAGGGCCGCGGTCGCACCGTACTGACCGCGTCGGACGCGACCCAGTACTCGTTCGAAGGCAACCGTGCGCACGGTCAGGCGGTGCAGTCGGTGTTCACCCGCTACCTGGTGGAGGGCCTACGAGACGGCAGCGCGGACCTCAACGGCGACGGCGACATCACCCTCGACGAGCTGTACGGCTACGTGCACGATCGCGTCGTCGACGAGATGCCGCAGCAGCGGCCCAAGAAGCAGGACGACGTCGAGGGCCGCATCGTCATCGCCCGGAACATCAACTGGACCCTGCCCGCCTATCTGCGCAACGGACTGCACAGCCCCATCGCCACAGACCGGCTCGCCGCACTCGACGGCCTCGCCCACCTGCATCGCATCGGCAACGACTTCGTACGCGACGCCGTCATCGAGGAGATCCGCCACCTCGCCGACGACGACAGCAAGCTCGTGTCCGCCGCCGCCACCGCGCGCTTGTCTTCCCTCGGCCCGCGAACGCCGGAGCCGCTCGACGGGACATCGTCCCAAACAGCGGCTGAGGCACCGCCTGAACCAGAACCCCGTCCCGATCTCCCGGCGCAGCCGCAAGTGGCCGCCGAAACGCCCACTCCCAACCTCGGGGTGCAGCCGCCGCAGCCGGGGCCGCCGCCCGGCTCCGTTGTCCCGGATCAGGACCTCGTGCAGCAGATCCTCGACCAGGCGGAGCTGAAGTACGTCGTCGACGACGAGGGTGACCTGGCGGCGCCGTGGGAGCAGTTCCGTACGTACTTCATGTTCCGCGGCGAGGGCGACGAGCTGGTTTTCGCGGTGCGGACGTTCTACGACCGGCCCCACACGATGGAGGAGAAGCCCCGGCTCCTGGAGTCGATCGACGACTGGAACCGCCGGACGCTGTGGCCCAAGGTGTACAGCCACACGCATGACGACGGCACCGTCCGCCTGATCGGCGAGGCGCAGATGCTGATCGGCACCGGCGTCACCCTGGAGCACTTCACTTGCTCCACGATCAGCTGGGTGCGGGCCGCCATCGAGTTCGACAAGTGGCTCGCGGAGCTTCTCGGGCTCGCGTAAAGCATGGGAACCACCCGGTGGATCGCGTGCTCGGCCGGCGCCTGGGAGTTTCGACTCGCCGCTCGCCGCTGGACGCGCCCTGAGGAGGGCGCCTGACGGTCATCTGCCCCGGTCAGGCGCCCTATTTGCACGTCTAGAAGAAGCCGAGCTTCTTCGGCGAGTACGACACCAGGAGGTTCTTCGTCTGCTGATAGTGCTCCAGCATCATCTTGTGTGTCTCTCGGCCGATCCCCGATCCCTTGTAGCCGCCGAACGCGGCGTGTGCCGGGTAGGCGTGGTAGCAGTTCGTCCACACGCGGCCCGCCTGGATGGCGCGGCCCGCGCGGTAGGCGGTGTTGGTGTCCCGCGTCCATACGCCCGCACCCAGGCCGTACAGCGTGTCGTTGGCGATCTTGATGGCGTCGTCGAAGTCGTCGAAGGACGTCACCGAGACGACCGGCCCGAAGATCTCCTCCTGGAAGATCCGCATGCGGTTGTCGCCCTCGAAGACGGTCGGCTGGACGTAGTAGCCGCCCTTCAACTCGCCGTCGTGCTCGATGCGTTCGCCGCCCGTTAGGACCCTCGCACCCTCCTGTCGGCCGATGTCCAGGTAGGAGAGGATCTTCTCCAACTGGTCGTTGGAGGCCTGCGCGCCGATCATCGTGTCCGTGTCCAGCGGGTGACCCGTCTTGATCTGCTCGGTGCGGGCGATCGCCGCCTCCATGAACTCGGCGTAGTGACCGCGCTGCACCAGCGCCCGGGACGGGCAGGTGCACACCTCGCCCTGGTTGAGCGCGAACATGGTGAAGCCCTCGAGCGCCTTGTCCCGGAAGTCGTCGTCCGTCGCCCAGACGTCGTCGAAGAAGATGTTCGGGGACTTGCCGCCGAGTTCGAGGGTGACCGGGGTGATGTTCTCCGAGGCGTACTGCATGATCAGGCGCCCGGTCGTGGTCTCACCCGTGAACGCCACTTTGGCCACCCGGGGGCTGGAGGCCAGCGGCTTGCCCGCCTCCACGCCGAAGCCGTTGACGATGTTGACCACGCCCGGCGGGAGCAGATCGGAGACCAGGCTGAGCCAGAAGTGGATGGAGGCGGGGGTCTGTTCGGCGGGCTTGAGCACGACCGCGTTGCCGGCGGCCAGCGCCGGGGCGAGCTTCCACGTCGCCATGAGGATCGGGAAGTTCCACGGGATGATCTGCGCGACCACGCCCAACGGCTCGTGGAAGTGGTACGCCACCGTGTCGTCGTCGAGCTCGCCGAGCGAGCCCTCCTGGGCGCGGATCGCGCCCGCGAAGTAGCGGAAGTGGTCGATGGCCAGCGGAATGTCGGCCGCCAGCGTCTCCCGGACCGGCTTGCCGTTCTCCCAGCTCTCGGCGACCGCCAGCTGCTCCAGGTTCGCCGCCATACGGTCGGCGATCTTGAGCAGGATGTCGGAACGCTCGGTCACCGACGTCCGGCCCCACGCGGGGGCTGCCGCGTGCGCCGCGTCGAGAGCCCGCTCCACGTCCTCCGCCGTGCCCCGCGCGATCTCGGTGAACGGCTGCCCGTTCACCGGCGACGGGTTCTCGAAGTACTGCCCCCGGACCGGCGGCACGTACTCACCGCCGATGAAGTGGTCGTAGCGCGCCTGGTAGGAGACGATCGCACCCTCGGTGCCGGGTGCCGCGTAACGGGTCATACTGCTCTGCCTCCCGAAGAAGCGCTGCCCGCCGTTGGGCAGCTCTCGGCGCGAGGCTAGGCAGGGGGACGTTGCAGACACGTTGCGCGGCCGAGGCCGGCGGCGCAGCGGCGCCGGACGGCGGGCCGCCGAGCGGCTGTAGCGCCGAGCAGCTGGTGCGCCGCCCTGGCCCGGCGTGCGGCCGGTGCCCGGACCGGCCGGGCGTGCCGCGGCACTCGCCGCTGAGCCGCGGCCGCCCCCGCAGTGCGGCGACCGGCGATGCGCTCAGTGGCCCGGCGGCGTCATGCCGCGGCTGCCGCTGCCGACTCGGGCACGCTGGCACCCAGCAGACCGAGACGCAGTCAGCGCCCTGCCCGGCGCCCCCAAGTGCCCGGTGCCGTCAGCTCTGCCTCCAGCGCGGCCAGCCGCGACCGTACCGGTGCCGTCGGGCGCACCGCGGCGAGCGCCCGCCATACGTCGAGGTCGTCCTCGCCCCACGGCGCGTGCGCCCAGTCGGCCAGCAGGTCGGGGTCGCGGCGGGCGATCAGTGCCGTACGGAGGCCGTCGGCGAGGCGACGCCTGAGCCGCACTACGGCCGGTGCCTGGGAGCCGGGCAGCAACGGGCCGGCGTATGCCATGGCCGCCGCCGTGACCGCACCGGTCTCCAGGCGCCGTTCGACGACCGCCACGTCCGACTCGACCGGCACCGTGAGCCGGTACGGCCGCGAGCCGAGCAGTCCGGGGCCGAGAAGCCGGCGCAGGCGGGCCAGTTCGGCGCGCAGCGTCACCGGCGTCACCGACTCGTCCTCGTACAGCGCGCACAGCAGCTCGTCGCCGGTCATCCCCTCCGGGTGGCGGGCCAGCAGCACCAGGATCTCGCTGTGCCGACGACTGAGCCTGACCCGGCGGCCACCGATGACCAGCTGGGCCTGGTCGCGACCCAGCGCGCACAGCTCGGGGGCGTCGGCGGCGGGCAACTGCGGAGCCAGCAGCGCCAGATGAGACTCCGCGGCGCGCGCGACCGCCTGCACGAATCCCAGGCTGTGCGGATGCGCCAGCCCGTCGCCGCCGGTGATGTCCACCGCCCCGAGCACCCGCCCGGTGCGCGGATCGTGCACCGGCGCCGCCGCACAGGTCCAGGGCTGCACCCGGCGGATGAAGTGCTCGGCCGCGAACACCTGAACCGGCCGGTCCACGGCGACCGCCGTGCCCGGAGCGTTCGTCCCCACGGCGGTCTCCGCCCAGCGCGCACCCGGCACGAAGTTCATCCGCCCCGCCCTGCGCCGCGTCGTCGGATGGCCCTCGACCCACAGCAGCCTGCCGTGCGCGTCGCACACCGCCAGCAGATGCTCGCCGTCGGCGGCGAACGTGCCCAGCAGCTCCCGGAACAGCGGCATCACCCGCGCCAGCGGATGCTCCGCGCGATAGGCGCCGAGATCTCCGTCCGCGAGCTCCACGCTCGCGGACCCGTCCGGCCCCACCCCGGCCCGCGCGGAACGCCGCCACGAGTCGGCCACCACGGCCCGCACCGGCTTCGGCACGGTGCCCACCTCGGTGAACGTCTCATGGGCACGACGCAGCACTCGTACACGCTCGGCAGGGTCGGCCCCCGGCTCCAGGGCCACCCACGGATCGCTCAACTCGGCCTCCCCGGAAGGCGATGCGGCTGGGGACATCGTCACTCCCGGTACCCGCGCGGACAACCTCTTCGACGGGGGTCACCCGAACGATGGGCGCACCGGCGCAGCCGTGCGAGCCTCAGCGGAGTTGACCAGTCGTATGTAGCGCGTCCAGTCCCAGTGCGGACCAGGATCCGTGTGGTCCGTGCCCGGCACCTCGTGGTGCCCGATGATGTGGTCCCGGTCCTTCGGGATGCCGTACCTGGCGCAGATCGCCGCCGTGAGCCGGGCCGACGTCTCGTACATGACGTCGGTGAAGTAGGCGGGCTGGTCAACCCAGCCCTCGTGCTCGATGCCGATGCTGCGCGTGTTGTGCTCCCAGTTCCCGGCGTGCCAGGCGATGTCCGCCTCGCGCACGCACTGGGAGGTGTGTCCGTCGGCCGACCGGACGACGTAGTGGGCGGACACCTGCTTCTTGGGGTTCTGGAAGACGATCAGGGTTTTGGGATAGGTGGTCTGTGTCACGTGGATGATCACCCGGTCGACGGGATGGGACAGGGGGCGGTTCGCCACCGTGTAGTTGCCGGTGCTCGCCGGCTGCCACTCGGCGAGCGGGTGGTCCGGACCCGGGACATGCGCTCCGGCCCGCGTTTCGGGCAGCAGGGCGTAGGGGACGGCGGCGAGGGCGGTGCCTTGGAGGACTCGGCGTCGGCTGAGGCGTGGTCTTGCGCGTTCCAAGAGGGGATGGCCTTTCGGTGTCGAGGTGGGTCGGGGGCGCTCAGCGCAGACTCGCTGCCGTCTCCCGCAGTCGCGTGTGCACTCCCCGGTGTGTCTCGCGGGCCGGAAGCCACTCCTTGCGGATCTTGGCCACACACGTGTAGTTGGTGTCGCACACGTTGGCCAGCGGCGACTCCACGGCCTGGGTCGCGAACTGGTACGCGTCCAGCTCACTGAAGCCGTAGTCGCGCACCAGCCACTGCACCAGGTCGAGCTGGGATATCCGGAACGCGTCCTCCAGCGGCCGGGCGGAACCCGTCGACATGATGTGCGTGTCCGACTCGATGCGCGGCCAGGGCGTGGCCAGCCCCTTGAGCAGTTCGACGATCACCACGGTGTTCATCGCGCACTCGACAGCCACCCCGCAGGTCTCGCCCTCGCCCTGCCGGGCGTGCCCGTCGCCGAGGCTGAGCAGCGCGCCCTCGACGTTCACGCCGAGATAGCAGGTGACCCCGGACCGCATCTCGGGCGTGTCCATGTTTCCGCCGTGCGCGTCGGGCACCAAGGCCGAGCGCACCTCCAGATTGGCGGGGGCCACGCCTACGGTGCCGTGCATCGGGTCCATGGGCAGCTCGGCCTCGATGTCACTGTCGTGCGCCCGGAACAACGCCGTACGACGTGTCCGGTCGAGCTGCCAGATCCAGACGGTCTCCGGCAGGGGCGGTTGCAGCGTGGCCGTGCTGTGGGTCGAGGTGAGTGCGCCGAACAGCGGGACCGTCGTCGACGCGGCCCAGTCCCGGGCCGGTTCGATCGACACGAAATGCACGGCGACCGTGTCACCCGGCTCGGCGCCCTCGATGTGGAAGGGACCGGTCTGGGGGTTCAGGAACGGGAACTCGCAGACCTCGGACACCAGGTCCTTCTCCGACCGCACCCGTCCGGCGAAGCAGTCCTCCGTGTACAGATCGAGGACCGTGCCGGGTGCGATGCGCGCCACGGGAGGGACGCCCCCGAACGTCCACGCGTACTCGCCGGGCTCGGGGCGCACGGTCAGGATCCGTGGGTCGCTCATCGCTGCACTGCTCCGTTCTGCGGAAGGCCGGTGGGGGAGGGTTCGTCGAAGTGGACACGGGCGGTCTCGGCTATGCGCCGGGGGTGCCGCCGCATCAGCACGACCAGCACCACGACCCCCGTCGCCATCCACACGCCGACCACCCATCCCGCGTACGACACGGGAGCGGTCAGCTCGGAGACGAAGTCGAAGGCGGGCAGTCCCGCCGCGGTCAGCAGCGCGGGTACGAAGGCGACGATGCCGAGGGCGGGCAGCAGCAGATGCCGTACGGGTCTGAGTGCCTCGCGCCTGCGGCGCAGGAAGTAGCCGGCACAGGCGAGGTTCACGACGATGTACACACCGATCACGACCGTGACGATCACCGTGGCCAGCAGCAGGAACGCCGTAACCGGGTCGTAGGCGAAGCCCAGCCCCAGTACGGCGCCGACCGCGACGGCGGTCTGTACGGCGATACCGGCGACGGGCGAGCGGTACTTGGGATGCAGTACGGCCAGGAAGCTGGGCAGGACGCGGATGCGGGCCAGGGCGAAGGCGGTCCGGGTGGAGACGTTGGCGCACGCGTTGGCGTTGGCGATGGCCGAGTTGACCACGGCCAGGAACACCAGCACCCAGAGCAGCCCGAACGACGCCCGGGCCACGCCCTCCCACGACGCGGCACCGGAGGCCCCGAACTCCCCGAAGCGGTCCGGCCCGTAGTACACGGTCATGGCATAGGTGGTGAGCACGTAGAACAGGCCGATGGCGAGGGCCGCGCCGAGCACCGCACGGTGCATGGTCCGGCGCGGGTTCCGCGTCTCCTCGGCCAGAGGCGCCGCGGCCTCGAACCCGGCGAAGGCGAGCACCGTGTAGACCGACCCGGCGAAGACCCCGGTGATGCCCTCGTAGCCCTCGGCGGTGTGCGAGGTCCCGAACACGGACAGCGTGTTGTCCCCGCCCGCCCTGCCGATCAGCCAGACGGCGAACACCACGAGGACGACGACCTCGAAGACCCCGAGGACCGTGCCGAACCGTGCCGACGCACGCACCCCCGCATACCCGGAGACGGCGATGATCGCGGCACCCGCCAGCGCCCACGGCCACCACAGGTCCGCCGGATACGAGGGCCATTCCTGGTGCAGGGTGCCCGCCGTCGTGAAGCCCAGCTGCAGAAGCAGCAGCGGCGGGATCAGCGCCTCGACGAAGACATAGCCCCAGCCGACGAGGAAGCCGACGGCGGGATGCAGCCCTTGCGCCACATACGTCGACACCGAGCCCGCAGCCGGTAACTCCCGCGCCAGCTCGGCGACGCACGACGCCGTGAACAGACAGGCCACCAACGCGATCAACACCGACAAGGGCAGACTTCCGCCCGCGAAGGCCGCGCCCGACGGAATGGACGCCGCGACCGCCGCGGCCGGTGCCATGGCCGTGATGCTCTGGAACAGGACCTCGCGCAACCCGATCGCATCGCGCCGCAGCCCTGCGGCGCCGGGCCCCACCGATTCCCCCGACATGTGAATCCCCCTCGTTCACGCCGATGCGCCGGCGCCGCCATGACACGACGGCTGCGCCTCGCGTGAATCACGGTACGGCGCTGGCCGGTTGGGCAGAAGAGCACGCCGGATTTCCGTGGACAGCCGCCGGACTGTGGATAACTCGCTCACTCACACGAGTGAACTCGGCCCGGAATAAGGCAGGTTCGTCAGTAATCACGCGTGTTCCTGCGCGGATTCAGGCGTGTTCCTCCGGGGGCGCCAGGCCCGCTCCTCTGCGGGTCAGCGTGTGAATTAGGCGTGTCCCGCAACCGCCGCCGGATCGTCGAGCACCGCTCGCACCACCGAGTGCGCAGCCCCCAGCAACGGTCCCTCGGGACCCAGCCGCGACACGGACACCGGACAGGCCGGACCCGCGGTGCGCCGGTCCAACTCGGCCTCCAACGACGGCAGCAGCCACGGCGCGAGCCCCGCCAGCGCACCGCCCAGGACGACACTCTCGGGGTCCAGCAGATTGACCGCGCCCGTCAGCGCGACACCGAGTGCCGTTCCCGCGTCGCGCAGGGCCCGCCGTACGTCCTCGTCGCCCTCGGCGGCACGCCCGCCGAGCAGTCCGATGCGGTCCTCGCCAGGCTCGAGCCCGGCCGCACGCAGCACCGCATCCTCACCGGCGTACTGCTCCAGACACCCGCGCCCCCCGCAAGGGCACTCGGGTCCGTCCGGCTGGACGGGCACGTGCCCCAACTCGCCCGCGAAACCTCGCGTTCCGCGCAGCAGGCCCCCGTCCACCACGACTGCCGCGCCGATGCCGATCTCCGCCGACACATGCAGGAAGTCACGCGGAGTGCCGTCGCCGAGCCAGAGCTCCGCGAGGGCGCCGAAGTTGGCCTCGTTGCCCACGGTCAGCGGGAAGTCCACGGACAGCAGATCGCCGAGGTCCGTGTCGCGCCAGTCGAGGTTCGGGGCGCGTACGACCGTACGGGCGTCGCGTGCCACCAGACCCGGCACGGCGACCGCCAGACCGGCGGGCCACAGCCCCTCACGCTCGGCCTCGGCGATGACCTGCCGTACCAGCTCGCCGAGTTCCTCGATCACCGGTTCCGGGGCGCGGCCCCGGTTCCCGCCGTACCGAACCTGCCGGGACCGCACCTCGCCGCGCAGATCGACCGCGCAGACGGCGAGATGGTCGACTCCGACCTCCGCGCCTATCCCGGCCGGGCCGTGCCCGCTGACGGCGAGCGCCGAGCCGGGACGGCCCACTCGGCCGGGCCGCTCGGGACCGAGTTCCTCGATCAGCCCCGAGCGGATCAGCTCGTCGACGAGGGTGGACACCGCAGCACGGGTCAGCCCGATGCGGGAGGCCACGGCGGCACGGGAGAGCGGACCCTCGGCGCTGACGGTGTGCATCACCCGGGCGAGGTTGCGGCGACGCATGCCCTGCTGGGTGTTGGGCAGCGCGCGCCCGGCGCCGGCCGGGTGGTGGGCCTCGTGGAGCGGTGCGGTCATGCCTGAAGTCAGTCCTCAGTGAGCTTCCGGGCTCCGCTCCAGCAGCGGGGCCGCGTCGGAGAGTACCCCGGTGATCCTGGCCAGCGTCTCCTCGTCCCGCTCCACGGCGTCGAGCACCGGCCCTCGCGTGGTGTTCCAGCGCCGGGCCACCGCGGCCGGATCCTCGCCGGTCAGCAGGCCGGCCGCCTGGGCCGCCGCGCCGAGCGCGACCAGTTCCTTGGCCTCGGGAACCTGCACCGGGCGTCCCGACAGCCGCCGTACGGTCTGCTGCCACGCCGTGCCCCGGGCGCCGCCGCCGATCAGCAGCAGCGGGGCCGAGTGGTCCGCGTCCTCGTCGAGGACCAGGTCGAGGGCGCTGAGCAGCGCGTGGACGGCACCGTCGTACGCGGCCTGCAGGAGCTGGCCGGCGGTCGTGTCGTGGCGCAGGCCGTGCAGGAGACCGGAGGCGTTCGGCAGGTTCGGGGTGCGTTCGCCGTCCAGGTACGGCAGGAGCGTGAGGCCGCTGGTGGGTTCCACGGCCTCCCGGTCGAGGCCCAGCAGGGTCGCGAGGCGGTCGACGGCGAGTGTGCAGTTCAGGGTGCAGGCCAGCGGCAGCCAGTCACCGTGCGCGTCGGCGAAGCCCGCCACCGTGCCGGTCGGGTCGGCTGGGCGCCGCTTCGACACGGCGTACACCGTGCCCGACGTGCCGAGGCTGAGCACCGGCGTCCCGGGGCGCAGCCCGAGGCCCAGCGCGGCTGCCGCGTTGTCGCCGGTGCCGGGGGCGACCAGGGTGCCCTTGGAGAACGGCAGGTCGTGGCTGTCGCGCACGGTGCCCGCGACCTCACCGGGCCGGACCACTCGGGGCAGCATGGCCGGGTCGAGCCCCACGTGCGCGAGGATCTCCTCGTCGTACGACTCCGTCCCCGACGCCCACCAGCCCGTACCGGAGGCGTCGCCGCGGTCGGTGGTGCCCTGTCCCGTGAGGCGTTCGGTGAGGTAGTCGTGGGGGAGACGTACGGCCCTGGTGGCCCGCACGGCCTCCGGCTCGTTCTCGGCCAGCCAGGCCCACTTCGTGACCGTGAAGGAGGCGGCCGGTACGGAGCCCGTGCGCTCGGCCCAGAACTTCGCGCCGCCCAGTTCTTCGATCAGACGGCGGGCCTGCGGTGCCGAGCGCACGTCGTTCCACAACAGAGCCGGACGTACCGGCTCGCCCCGGTCGTCCAGCGTGACCAGGCCGTGCTGCTGCCCGCCGATCGACACCGCGGCGGCCTCGTGCGCGGCGTCCCCGCACTGGCGCAGCGCCTCGCACAGGGCGTCCCACCACTGACGCGGGTCGCTCTCGCGGCCGGCCCCGGAGGACACGGTGTGCGGTGCCTGGCCGCTCGCGACGACCTGCCCGGTCGGCACGTCGACCACCAGCGCCTTGGTGGACTGGGTGGATGTGTCCACGCCGACGACGAGCGGACCCTCGGCTGCTGACATCGGGCTCTCCCTATTTGCGCGGCTCTACGGGAACTGACCTGCTGGTTCCAGGGTGCCCGGGCCCCGACGACCAGGTCTTCACCCTTCAAGAGGACATCTTGTCCCTTCCCAGGGACGCGTCGGCATACTAATTTGTAAATCGCCATGACGAAATAGTTGTGGCGAGTAGTCGTCGAAGCGCAGCAGTCACCAAGCGCAGTCGTCATCGGTGCAGTCGTCAGTAAGCGCAATCGTCACTAAGCGCAGTCGTCAGCAAGCAAGGAGCCGCGGCATGAGCTACCAGCCCACCCCCGAGGACAGGTTCACCTTCGGCCTGTGGACCGTCGGCTGGCAGGGACGGGACCCCTTCGGCGACGCCACCCGCCGCGCCCTCGACCCGGTCGAGACGGTGCAGCGCCTGGCCGAGCTCGGCGCCTACGGCGTCACCTTCCACGACGACGACCTGATCCCCTTCGGGTCATCGGACACCGAGCGCGAGGCACACATCAAGCGCTTCCGCGAGGCTCTCGACGCGACCGGCATGACCGTGCCGATGGCCACCACCAACCTCTTCACCCACCCCGTCTTCAAGGACGGCGCGTTCACCGCCAACGACCGCGACGTGCGCCGTTACGCTCTCCGCAAGACGATCCGCAATATCGACCTGGCGGTCGAGCTGGGTGCCAAGACGTACGTCGCCTGGGGCGGCCGGGAGGGCGCCGAGTCCGGCGCCGCCAAGGACGTACGCGTCGCCCTGGACCGCATGAAGGAGGCCTTCGACCTCCTCGGCGAGTACGTGACCTCCCAGGGCTACGACCTGCGGTTCGCGATCGAGCCCAAGCCGAACGAGCCGCGCGGCGACATCCTGCTCCCCACCGTCGGCCACGCCCTGGCGTTCATCGAGCGCCTGGAGCGCCCCGAGCTGTACGGCGTCAACCCCGAGGTCGGCCACGAGCAGATGGCCGGGCTCAACTTCCCGCACGGCATCGCCCAGGCACTGTGGGCGGGCAAGCTCTTCCACATCGACCTCAACGGCCAGTCCGGCATCAAGTACGACCAGGACCTGCGCTTCGGCGCCGGCGATCTGCGCGCCGCCTTCTGGCTGGTCGATCTCCTGGAGAGCGCCGGTTACACGGGGCCTCGCCACTTCGACTTCAAGCCGCCGCGGACCGAGGACCTCGATGGCGTGTGGGCGTCGGCGGCGGGCTGCATGCGCAACTACCTCATCCTCAAGGAGCGTTCGGCCGCCTTCCGCGCCGATGCGGAGGCCCAGGAGGCCCTGCGTGCCGCGCGCCTGGACGAACTGGCCCAGCCGACGGCTGCGGACGGCCTCAAGTCGCTGCTCGCGGACCGCACGGCCTTCGAGGACTTCGACGTCGAGGCGGCCGCCGCGCGCGGGATGGCCTTCGAGCGCCTCGACCAGCTGGCGATGGACCACCTCCTGGGCGCCCGAGGCTGAGCCCACGCGCGCGTGCCCCGCTGTCGCCGCCCTGCCGCGTGTGACCAGCCCGTCGAGGGACCTGGTCACACGCGGTACGGGTGATCGGCCGAGCTCCGCGCGGAATGTGCCGGAATCGTGCGATCCAAGGCATGGGCCGGTATCAACTCCGGCGAATGGGTCGCGCCCCGACCGGTACGAGGCGATTCTTGACGGTATGGCCACGCCGCCCGTACCTCCTCAGCCGCCGGGACAGCCGGGTGACACGCCGCGTTCGGGCGGTGGTTTCGGACCACCTCCTGAAGGCTTCGGTTCCGGCTACGGCACCCCTGCGGACTACGGCCCCCCTGCGCACTACGGCCCTCCGCCCGGAGACAGCGGCCCGCCCTCGTACGGCGGTTGGCCGCCGTCGCAACCGCCCGACGGAGGCGGTGGACCCGATGGGCCGGGGCGGCGGCGGAATCCGCTCTTCATCCTGCTCGCGGTGATCGTGGTCGTAGGAGCCGTCGCGGCCGTGGTTCTGATGGCGTCGGGGAGCGACGACTCGCCCGACGAGAATCCGCCCGCCGAGAGCAGCACGAGCAGCACGGGCAGCTCGCCGAAGCCGTCCTTCAGCATCCCGACCGAACTCCCCAGCAGGTTGCCGAGCGAACTGCCGACATCCCTGCCCTCGGGTTTCCCCACGGAGCTGCCCAGCGGCTTTCCGAGCGACCTCGAATCGCTGATCCCGTCACTCGCGGGCGAACTGCCGTAGCCACAGAACCGCTAGAACCGCTGCCCTGCGTTACGCCTGATCCTCTTCGGCCGCATGCTGTGCCGAGGCCAGCGCCGCCGCCGGATCCTGCGCGGGACCTCCCGCGGGCACCCACTGGCCTCGTTCCTTGCGGTACGGCCACCAGCGTCCGTCCCGGCCCAGGCGCAGTTGGCTCGGTGCGCCGACGACCGTCCACCGGTTGCCCTTCGCCCGCAGCGACGGCCGTTCCTCCTCGTCCCAGGCCGATTCCAGGGCGGCACGCGCGCGTGCGAGGGCCTCCGCCTCGACGGTCCACTCCTCGTCGAGCACGGACAGCGCGGCGACGCCCCCGAGGTGCCAGGCGCGTACGGCCACTGCCAGGCCCTCCCGGCCGCGTCCCGTCCCGTCGGCCAGCCGCTCCGCCACACGCGCGAGCGGGTCGCCTGCGGCGAGGCGTACCGCGTCCTGGGCCGCCGTCAACTCCGATACCGCGGCGAGCTGTTCCGGCTCCGGATCACCGTGCAGCGCGTCCGCGAGCATGCGGTGTGCTTCCGCTGCGGTCCGGGCGGCCAGGAACTCCAGGGCGGCCGGGTCGACGCCGTGCGCGGGAGGTGTCTCGGTGTCGAGGGACGGCGGCACTCCCGGCTCGGCCGGCAGCTCCGGCAGGGCGGGCAGCGGCGGCAGGATGTCGCCGGTCGCGTACGCCTCCGCGGCGTCCACTCCCTCCGGCTCGGACGCGGACGGTTCGGACGGTGCGTCGGCGGATGCGGCGCTGCGGGCCTGTACGGCGTCCAGGAGGTCGCGTTCGCCCCGTCCACGCATCAGCAGCAGGACGAACGGGTCCTGGTCCAGAAGCCGTCCCACCTGATAGCAGAGGGCCGCTGTGTGCCCGCAGTGGTCCCAGGCACCGCAGCCGCACTCGGGCTCCAGATCACCCATGCCCGGCAGCAGTTCGATGCCCGTGGCGGCCGCGTCCTCCACCAGGTGCGGCGGCATCTCCCGGTCCAGCAGCGCCGCGACATGCCCGGCACGCTCGACGGTCATGTCCAGGAAGCGGTCCCACTGTTGTGCGGACAGCTCCTCCAGCAGCACGTCGGCCCGGTACGCCGTACGGTCGCGGCCCTGCACGACTGCCGTGATGCGCCCCGGGCGCACCGACACCGCACCGACCGCTCCCGCGCGCGCGAGCCTGCGGCCGGCCTTGAGCTGCGCCGAGTCCAGCGCCGTCTCCTCCAGCGCCTTCAGCCAGGCCTGGCCCCACCACGTCTGTGCGAACCCCTGCCCGCGCGCGGGCGGCAGCGCTGCGAACGTGCGCTCCAGGTCACCGTCGTGTCGAGTCATCACGCGCCCCCTCGCAGTTCCACCAGATCGGCCAGCTCCTTGTCCGTCAGCTCGGTGAGCGCCGCCTCGCCGGCGCCGAGCACCGCGTCGGCTAGCTCCCGCTTGCGGCTCAGCATGTCGGCGATACGGTCCTCGATGGTTCCCTCGGCGATCAGCCGGTGCACCTGGACGGGCCGGGTCTGGCCGATCCGGTACGCGCGGTCGGTGGCCTGCGCCTCGACGGCGGGGTTCCACCAGCGGTCGTAGTGCACGACATGTTCGGCGCGGGTGAGATTCAGGCCCGTGCCCGCGGCCTTCAACGACAGCAGGAAGACGGGCACTTCACCGTCCTGGAAGCGCCCCACCAGGGCCTCGCGCTCGGCCACGGGGGTCCCGCCGTGCAGGAACTGGGAGGGCACGCCGCGCGACGCCAGATGCTGTTCGATGAGGCGCCCCATGCGCACGTACTGGGTGAAGACCAGGGCGCCGGCCCCCTCGGAGAGGATGGTGTCGAGCAGTTCGTCCAGCAGCTCCAGCTTGCCCGAGCGTCCCGCGATCCTCGGACGCTCCTCCTTGAGGAACTGCGCCGGGTGGTTGCAGATCTGCTTCAGGCCCGTCAGGAGCTTCACGATCAGGCCGCGCCGCGCCATGCTGTCGGCGCCGGCGATCTCCGCCAGCGTCTCGCGGACCACGGCCTCGTACAGACCCGCCTGTTCCGTGGTGAGGGACACGGCACGATCGGTCTCCGTTTTCGGCGGCAGCTCCGGCGCGATCCCCGGATCCGACTTGCGCCGGCGCAGCAGGAACGGGCGTACGAGTCGGGCCAGGCGCTCGGCGGCGGCCGGGTCCTGGCCGCCCTCGACAGCCTGCGCGTAACGCGCGCGGAAGGTGCCGAGGCGGCCCAGCAGGCCGGGCGTCGTCCAGTCGAGGATCGCCCACAGTTCCGACAGGTTGTTCTCGACGGGGGTGCCGGTGAGCGCCACGCGCGCGCGGGCGCCGAGGGAGCGCAGGGCCCGCGCGGTCGCCGAGTACGGGTTCTTCACGTGCTGGGCCTCGTCCGCCACGACCATGCCCCACGTCACCTCGGCGAGCCGGCGCGCGTCCAGGCGCATCGTGCCGTACGTCGTGAGCACGAACTCTCCGTCCGCCACGGCGTCCAGGTCGCGCCGTGGTCCGTGGAAGCGGCGCACGCGCGTGCCGGGCGCGAACTTCTCGATCTCGCGTTGCCAGTTGCCCATCAGGGACGTCGGACACACGACCAGCGTCGGACCGGCGGACGCGGCGTCGGACTGCCGGTGCAGATGCAGCGCGATGAGCGTGATCGTCTTGCCGAGGCCCATGTCGTCGGCCAGACAGCAGCCCAGGCCCAGGGACGTCATCCGGGCCAGCCAACTCAGGCCCCGCCGCTGGTAGTCCCGCAGCGTGGCCGCCAGCGCGGCGGGCTGGCCCACCGGCTCCTGCCCCTCGGGGTCCGCGAGCCGCTCGCGCAGCGCCGCCAGCCAGCCCGTGGGCCGGACCTCGACCTGGCGGCCGTCCACTTCTGTGGAGCCGGTCAGCGCGGCGCCGAGCGCGTCGATGGGCGTGACCTTGCGGTCCTGCTGCGCACGCGCGCGGCGCACCTCCCGAGGATCGACGAGGACCCACTGGTCGCGCAGTCGCACCACGGGGCGGTTCGCCTCCGCGAGACGGTCCAGCTCCTCGCGCGTGAGCCGCCGGTCGCCCAGTGCGAACGACCAGTTGAAGGCGAGCAGCGCGTCGGCGGAGAGGAACGCCGGCGTGTCCGAGGTGACCCTGCCGGGCGTGGACTCGTCGTCCGGCGGGCCGATCACCGCCCGGGCGGTCAGTTCGCGGGCCAGTTCCTTGGGCCAGTGCACATCGACCCCCGCCCCGGCGAGGGCTCGTGCGCCCTCTCCCAGGAGGTCGGTCACCTCCTCGTCAGCGAGCTCCACGGCGTTCGGTACGGCCGCCGAGAGCAGCGGAGTGAGCGGGTTCCAGGCCCGGGCGGCCCGGCGAAGCGCCAGCAGGGCGTCCATCCGCGCGCGTGGGCCGAAGGCGCCGGAACCCGCCCACACGTCGCCGGCGTCCGCGACCAGAGTCGGATCACTCACGCTGTGCACCTGCAGCACCGCCCGGAACGACAGCGCCGCATCGTCCTGCGTCGCCGTGGCGAGGCCGGCGACCTCCAGCCGCAGCGAGAGCCGTACGCCCGCGTCGTGGCCCGCGGCCACATCGGCGGCCCAGGTCCGCTGGCCGGGCAGGTGCTGCGGCTCCTGCGCCGCGTAGGCGGGCCCACCCGTCACGAGCGCCGCCGCGGGGGAGCGGGGGAGCGTGTCGGCGACCGCGTCCAGGAAGGCCCGCAGCAGCCGCTCCGGGTCCGGCAGCCTCAGCGGCTCCACGCTCTCCAGAGGTACGGCGTGCGCCTCGGGCGGCATGGCGGCGGCCAGGGCGCGGATGCGTTCGACGTCCTCCGTTCGCAGGGGTCCGGCGCGCCAGGCGTCGTGGTCGTTCGCCGAGAGGCCGGGCAACAGCAGCCCCCGAGCCATGAGTTGCAGGCCGAGCAGGGCGGCGGTGCCCCAGAAGACGCCCGCTCGGGGCGCCTGCGGGGAGGTACGCGCGCGCGTGAGCACCGGCAGCGCGGCGCGCACCGGGAGCAGAACCGCCGGCACGCTCACCAGCTCGACACCGTCGTCGCCGGGCAGGGCGACGGTCAGCTCCTCCAGGGATCCGGAAGCGACGAGCGGAACGGCGTCGCCATCGGCTCGCCAGAATGCGATCCGGCCGGCGCGGGCCGGATCACCGGGCAGGAAAACGGCCCGGCAGCGGGCCAGTTCGGAGATCTCGGACGGTGTTGCCTCGGGAAGCCTCGGCACAGCTCTGCAGCACTCCTCAAATTTGACTACTCGCGTCGAGTGGTCGAGGGTACAGCACTCGAACGGCTCACCGACATCTCCGTGCCGTGACATGGGTCACTCTCCGGTCGGTGTGGGTATCTCCCTCGTGCGGAGCCCCGGTGCGCCGACCGCACCCAGGCCGCCACCCGGCCTCCGTGACCAGTAGGGGCCGCACTCAGGGTCGTCTCAGGGTCGTGGTTCGGAACCGCTGGAAGCGCGGGCCCGTTTTCAGGACAGAGAGCGGCAGTGGCCGCGAAGGAGGCGACGCACATGTCGAAGAACGCGAAGATCGCCGCGGGAGGTGTGGCGGCCGGACTCATCCTGCTGATATGGCTGCCCTGGTGGGCCGCGCTCCTGATAGTCCTGGGAGTCCCGGCCGTCGCCTACCTCACGCTCGACCCGGCCCAGCGGCGCAGGCTGCGCCGAGTAACCCGCAAGGAACTCGGCCGCTGATGATCACCTGGCCGCCGGTGCGACAGGGGCGGACAACGCGCAGGAGTTGAGTACATCGCCGTTCGCGGGCCGGTCGACGGTACGGTCCGCGGGCGGTCGAGTGCCCCGCTCCACCCATGAGACCAGCGCATCGAACGCCGACCGGTAGCAGGGCAGGATCGGCCGGAGCCGGTCCGGATGGGTGTCGTACAGCCCGTCGACATGCGTGCCGCCCGCGATCGTGAAGTAGCGGTGGAGCGGGCCGCGTCCGCTCGCGTCGATCATGCGCGCGTACACGTCCGAATCGGCGGCCTTGGGCAGCAGCGTGTCCAGATCGCCGTGCAGCGTGATCAGTGGTCTGCCGATGCGCCCGGTCAGCGCCACACGGGCAACGGCGCGGTGGACGGACGCCGGGCGCGACGCGTAGTCGTAGGCGGCATCGGAGGCGCACGGTGCCAGGATCCGCTCCGGCGTCGTACCGGCGGACGGGCCGGGACAGCCGGGGTCGTATGCCGGGTCGAACTCGGCGCGGTAGATCTTCTGTGTGACTCCCCAGTAAGCCTGCTCGTGATAGGGCCAGAGGAACTCGGAACCACGCGCGAAGCCGACCGCGTACAGGTCCTCGTCCCGGGCGGAGCCGAGCACGCGTGCCACTGCCGTGGGCAAGGAGGTGAGCAGGTTGGGGCCCTCCGCGGTCCACAGGGCGCCCTCCCAGTCCACGCCTCCGTCGTACAGCTCGGGATGGTTCTCCAGCTGCCAGCGCGTGAGATATCCGCCGTTGGACAGGCCGGTCATGTACGTACGCCGGGGAGCGTGCCCGTAGCGCTGGGCCACCGCCTTGCGCGCGGCCCTGGTGAGCTGAGTGGTCCGCGCGTTCCACTCGGCTACGGCGTCACCGGGCCGTTTGCCGTCGCGGTAGAAGTCGGCACCGTTGTTGCCCTTGTCGGTCGCGGCGTAGGCGTAACCCAGCGCCAGCACCTGATCGGAGATCGCCGTGTCCGTTGCGTACTGTCTGCGGGTGCCGGGGGCTCCGGTGACGACCAGTCCGCCGTTCCAGCGGTCCGGCAGCCGGATCACGAATTGCGCGTCGTGCCGCCAGCCGTGCGTGGCGTTGAAGCGGGAGGAGTCCGGGAAGTAGCCGTCGATCTGAATCCCGGAAACACCGGCCGGTGTCCGGGTGCCGAGTGCCGTCAGCCCTGTCTGGTCAGCCATGTCGGTGTAGGGCGTCCCCGCGAGGCCCGTCGTGGTCAGATCCGGGAGGCAGGCGCTCTGCTGGAAGGCCGCCCCCGGTACCCGTACGCCTCGCTGACCGGCGCAGTGATCCCCGCCTCCTGCCGTGGCTGAAGCAGGAGCCGGCCAGCTGAGGGCGGCGGCCAGCAGTGGGGCGACGACGAACGGAATGCCTCGGGACGGGCGCATGACAGCCTCCTGGGGAGAGGGGAGACGGAGGGCAGGGGCGAGAGGGTGGAGCCGTGAAGGCTGCCTCATGGTGCGGGCCTGGGCTCGTGTCATCCATGGGTTGGGGCCACATGGAACGCCGCAGCCGAATGGGGCCCCGAGACAGGCGCCGGCCACGCCTCTCCCCGCGAGTGGGTATCGGGCGCGAAGCCCTCAGGACGACAGGTGGCTAGGCCGTGTCTCTTGATGGATTCGTCAGTTAGTCGGATGTGTCTGTCCGGTTAGTAATCACCGATGGGATGTGGGCTCGGATCGAGCCGTTGATGCCACCAGATCCAGTCCGTGGACGACGGTGGGCCGACGACCGCCGCACTTTGGAGGCCATCGCCATGGAAGTACCGCACCTGTTCGCCCTGGCGTGACCTTCCTGAAGAACTGGGTTCGTTCCAGACAGCCCACAAACGCCTGCTCCGGTGGGCTGTCGACGGCACGTGGGAACGGATCTTCAGAGCCGTCCTCTCTGCGGCGGACGCCCGTGACGACATCGGCTGGACCGTATCGGTGGACTCCACTATCTGCCGGGCTCACCAGCACGCAGCAGGCGCGGGAAAGAAGGGGCAGCCGGCCGGGCCGAGCCCGCAGCCCACGCGCTCGGACGCTCCCGTGGCGGCCTGAGCACGAAAGTCCACCTGGCCAGCGACGACCGAGCCCGACCCCTCGCCCTCATCGTGACGGCAGGCCAGGCCGGGGACGCACCCGCCTTCGCAGCCGTCATGGGCCGAATCCGGGTCCCTCGGCCCGGTCCCGGAAGGCCCAGAACGCGACCCGGGGCAGTCCTCGCGGACCGGGCCTACTCCTCCCGCGCGATCCGCGGACATCTCCGTCGTCGCGGCATCCGGGCAGTCATCCCGCAGCCTGCTGACCAGATCGGTCACCGCGTGCGGCGCGGGCGAGGCGGTGGCCGACCGCCAGGCTTCGACCTGGAGACCTACAAGCAGCGGAACACCGTCGAGCGGTGCATGTGCGCCACGAGGCGCCTTGTTGTATCCCCGGCTCAGCCGGGAGGAATTGGAGGGATATTCCTGGGCCTGATGGCTCACCTGGATCCGAAAGGTGATGGGGACCAGAGCATGCCAGAGAATCAGCGACCGGGCTCAGTTGCCAGGGACGGTGCGCTGAGGGGCCCGCGTGATAAGGCGAAAGCTGGATTGCCTAAATCCCAATCTCCAGTCGATGAAAGTTCGCATCCATCGGAAAGGCTACTGAAACCGATGCCATGTCCTGTGACGGCTTTGATGCATGGCCGACATACCTTCCGCGGCATGGGGCGATGTCCAGTGAGGACATTGAAGGAGATGAGTGGGGCGCCTACGTCACGCTATGACGTACAACAAGGACGAACGTGGGATCGCCTACGGGGTGCGAACCCTAGGGCGACGGAGTGCCCGTAGTAGTCGCAGGGGTAACGACCTGCCAAGGAGAGCGGGAAAACCACTCGCAGGGCGAAGGGGCACAGGTGACTGGATGCGAATGAGACCGGGAGGTATGCGAAATGCAGAGTGCCGACACGGTGTTAGGCATCCTTCGTGAGCGCGGCAGACGTGGTCTGCCGTGTAATGAGCTGTATCGGCAAATGTTCAACCCGCAGTTGTACCTGGTGGCTTACGGCCGCATCTACTCCAATAAAGGAGCGATGACGCCGGGAGTCTCGCAAGAAACCGTGGACGGCATGTCGCTGGGCAAGGTGAGTCGCATCATCGATGCGATGCGTCACGAGCGCTACCGGTTCTGCCCAGTAAAGCGAGTCAACATTCCCAAGAAGAATGGGAAGACTCGGCCGCTTGGACTGCCGACCTGGTCGGACAAGCTCGTCGGCGAGGTGATGCGTCTCCTTCTGGAGGCATACTTCGAGCCGCAGTTCTCCGACCGGTCCCATGGGTTCCGACCCAAACGGGGCTGTCACACCGCCTTGACGGAGGTGGGCAATACCTGGACGGGTACGACCTGGTTCATCGAAGGTGATATTTCTGACTGCTTCGGTTCGATCGACCATCAAGTCGTTATCGAGACGCTGGCGGAACGGATTCACGATGGCCGGTTTCTTCGACTCGTGCGCAACATGCTTGAGGCCGGTTACATGGAGGACTGGGCCTGGGGAGCCACGCTCAGCGGGGCACCTCAAGGCGGAGTACTCTCTCCGCTGCTGTCCAATATTTACCTGCACCGACTGGACAGCTTTGTCGAGAAGGTTCTGATTCCGCACAACACCCGAGGGCGAAGCAGGGCACGCAACCCTGCCTACCTGGAGGTGGTCAACGCGATCGCGCGCGCTCGCAGGCGGGGAGATCGGGCCGAAGTCCGGTCACTTCGCAAGCAGCAGCGCAGTATCCCCAGCGTGGATCCGAATGATCCGGGCTTCCGGAGACTGCGCTATGTGCGATACGCCGATGACACCCTTCTTGGGTTCATCGGGCCGAGATCCGAGGCCGAGGAGATCAAACGGCGTCTCGCGGTATTCCTTCGTGAAGACCTCAAGTTGGAATTATCGCCAGAGAAGACACTGATCACCCATGCCCGTAAGGGCGCGGCATCGTTCCTCGGATACGAGATCACCGTGCAACACAACGATAGGCAGGCAACCCGAGGCCGCAGGACGGCTAACGGTTCGATTGCTTTACGCGTGCCAGCAAAGGTGATCCGAGACAAGGCAGCCCCATACCTCAGCCGCGGAAAACCCGCGCACCGGCCCCAACTCCTGAACGATGACGACTACACCATCGTCAACGTCTACGGGGCCGAATATCGGGGCATCGTCCAGTACTACCTCCTGGCCGGCAATGTATGTCGATTGCATCGGCTGCGTTGGGCCATGGAAACCTCGTTGCTCAAGACACTGGCAGCGAAGCATGGCTCGACGGTGTCCAAGATGGCGGCCCGCTACAAGGCCAAGATCGAGACACCGAATGGGCCCCGCACATGCTTCGAAGCCAAGGTCCCCCGCAGCACAGGTAGGAAGCCACTGGTCGCACGATTCGGCGGAATCTCACTGACGCGACAGAAGGCAGCGGTCCTCACGGATCGTCAAGCGGCCAACCCCCACCCCAGAAAGGAACTGGTTACCCGGCTCTTGAAGGGGAAGTGCGAGCTATGCGGGACGTCGGAAGACGTGCGGGTGCACCACATCCGAAAACTCGCTGACCTCGACAGGGTAGAACCGCCTACCGAATGGCATCAGGTCATGGTGAAGAAACGGCGCAAGACTCTGGTTGTCTGCATCGGCTGCCATGACACGATCCACTCAGGAAAGCCAACCAGTAGCGTCACGAAATAGGTCACTGGAGAGCCCGTTACGGGGAAACTCGTACGGCGGGTTCGGAGGGGGGCCGTGCGGAAAAGGGCCTGCACATGGCAGGTACCTCGTCGCGCGGCCTACCCAACCAACCGCTTCAAGCAGTGGCGCGGCCTGGCCATGCGAACGGACAAACTTGCCATTTCCGCCTCCCCCGTCGTTCGTATCCCTCAGGACCGACCAAAGAGACAGGCCCTAGGCGCGCCCGACTGTTTGCGAGGTCGAGAGGAGGAGGAACACCATGGCGGACGCCGCCCACGGATGAGGAGGCCCAGCGACGCCACGGGGTCGCCGACGGCTTCGCACACAAGGCGCCGCGGGCGCCGTGTGGACGGCCCCGGACTCGCCGATGCCCCCGACCTGCCCGACGCCCTCGACGCCCGCGTGGCTCTGGCCCCGCCTTCCAGGCAGGCCGGGGTGTGGTCGGCGCGCTCCTGACACGGCGGCCGTGCGGGATGCCAGCCGGTCCCGCCGGGCCCCGCCCCGGGCGGCCCGGCGCATGGTTCAGCTGGGGCGTACGGCCATCTTGTCGAGCGCTTCCAGCAGCCCGGGCAGTTCCGGGCCGCGGCCCACCGGCAGGACCTCGCCGGGTTCGTCGTCGAGGAGGACGAACGCGATGTCGTCGGTCCTGGCGACGAGCGACCAGCCGGGGCCGTCCGCGCGCAGGGTCCGGGCATCGCCGGGCGCGAAGGACGACCGGACGCGGCCGAGGGGCGGCGGGGAGTCCACATAGGCGCGGGCCTCGGCGAGGACCCGCCGGATGCCGCTGTGGCCGCGCTGGTTCTCGCCCACCGCGGCCGTTCCGCCGTGTCCCTCGCCCTGCCCCTGCCCTTGGTCTTCGCCCTGCCCCTGCTCCTGCCCGTGCCCCTCACCCGCGTCCGCGGTCTCGGCGGCCTCCGACGCGCCGCCCGGCGTCGCGAAGTCCGCGTCGTCGATCTGCTCCCGCCACACGGCCCACTGCAGCGCGATCTCGTCGGCGCCCAGGCGCCGCTGAGCCGGCCCCCACACGCTCGTGTCCGGTGGCGCCAGCGGCGGACCGTCCGCGATCTCGGGGTCGGGATCGTGCGGCGGGGGCACATTGGGAGCGGCCACGGCGACCGCCAGGGGCCAGCCGGGCAGGGCGGCCACGACCGAACGTTCGTCGGGTGACAGGTCGTACTCCATGCCGCAGTCCCAGGACGCGATGGCGACGGCGACCAGGGAGACGTCGTCGACGACGACCGTCCACCGGGCGCCGTCGCCGTCCTGGCCGAGTACCAGGCCGTACCCGTCGGCGAGCGGCGCGAGGCCCAGCGCCGCGCAGGCCTCCGGATAGTCGTCGCCCAGCACGCTCGGGAACTTCGCCGGCGTCAGCAGCACCGCCGTGAGCACGTAGAGCGCATCGTCCGCGGCGACGGCCTCCTCATCCGTCCCGGCCATCCCAGCCTCCCCATCGGTTCGTCCATCGGCGCGCACCCTAGTGCGCCCGGAAGCCGCTTGTCACGACTTCCAGTCGCACGCGGAGCTGCAGTTTCCCGGCCGGACGGGGCGAATCGACCACGATCGCCCGGGGTGTCAGGCCGCGGGGAGCCCGAGGAGCTCCCGAGCGACGGTCTGCGGCGACTCGTCGCGCTCCCGGGCCAGCGCGATGACCGCCCGGCACGCCAGCTCGCTCACCCCGAACGACAGCGCCTCCGGAGACACCCAGCCGGCGGCCTCGTCGATCTGCTCCTGGTCGTCCTCCGCGCGGGCCGACACATACACGGCGGCAGCCTCGAACAGATTGTGTGTCCGCCTGTCCTTGCCCGTGTCCGGCTCCGCGCGCACGGCATTGAGGAATCTCGCACACGACTTGCGCACCATGCCCCACATCCTGAGCACCTTCCCCCTCGTCGGCTGACCCGATTGATCATCCATCTTTCCCTACTCAACGTAGAGTTGAAGCCTTGGCGGCAGAAGGGGGCAGCGCGGTGAAGCGCTTCGAGCGGCTTGAGCAGATCCGGCGGATGGACCCGCTCCGCGAGGCCTCGGAGATCTACCGGCTCAGTGCGGCGTACGAATTCCCCTGGGACTTCACCCGGGCGCTGGAGCTGGCCCTCTACCGCACATACGCCGTACCCGCCATCGGCCGGCTGCTCGCCGAGACGGCAGAGCTCACGGAGCGGGCGCAGAAGCGTTACGACGACACCTCGCTGCTCCTGGACGCCGTCGTCGAGCACGGCTTCGACAGCCAGCAGGGCCGTACCGCGATCCGCCGCATCAACCAGATGCACCGCAGCTACGACATCAGCAACGACGACATGCGGTACGTCCTGTGCACGTTCGTCGTGAT
This sequence comes from Streptomyces curacoi, assembly GCF_001513975.1. Lineage (GTDB taxonomy): Bacteria > Actinomycetota > Actinomycetes > Streptomycetales > Streptomycetaceae > Streptomyces > Streptomyces curacoi. The sequence goes on along the minus strand of NZ_KQ947993.1, from coordinate 69,353 downwards.
GCCCAAACGATGGATCGACGCCTACGGCTGGCGCAGGCTCTCGCGGCACGAGATCGTCGCCTCCGCCGTCCACTACCGCACGCTCGGCCGGCACATGGGCATCAGGGACATTCCGGAGTCCTACGAGGAGTCCGAGGCCTGTCTCGACGCCTATGAGGAGACCCACTTCGGCTGGGACGAAGGCGCGCGGCGGGTTTCGGACGCGACGCTCGACCTGATGGCCTCCTGGTATCCGCGCCCCCTCGCCCCCCTCCTGCGCACCTCGACCCTGGCCCTGCTCGACGAAGCGCTGCTGCGGACGTTCCGCTACCCGTCGCCGAACGCCGCCACCCGTGCACTCGTGCGGCGCGCGGTACGCGCGCGTGGACGTGTGGTGCGTCTGTTGCCGCCGCGCCGGGCACCGCACTTCGCGCGGCAGAACTGGGAGATCAAGGGCTACCCGAGCGGCTACCGGCTCGAAGAACTCGGCACCCGCCCCGTTCCCGGCGTCCGCGGCTGCCCCGTGCGGCACATCGACCGGTCAGCCGTCGAGTGAGGCGATCGTCTGGCGCAGCCAGGTGAGTTCGGCCCGGGAGGCGGCCCGCGCGATGGTCAGGACGCCGCGCGGGAAGGGATCGTCCAGCTCCTCGGGGCGCAGTGGCTGGTCACCGTCGTAGACGCGTGGTTCGGAGCCGGTCGTGCGCGACATCCTCGAAGGGCTGCCGATGGACCGTGTGTACCTTCAGGGCGTGCGCGTGGTGACCGTGCGCGGCGCCGGCCACAACGTCATGTTCGATCATCCCTACGCCTTCGTGGCGGCCGTCGCCGGGCAGGACTGACACATCACGACTCCCGTACGGCCAGCGCCAGGAAGCGGTCGTCCTCGTCGACGTACGACGTCATGCGCCACCCGGAACCGGCCAGCAGCGGCCGGAGGTTGGGCTCGGCCCGCAGGTCGGCCGGGGTGATCTGCCGACCCTGGCGTGCCGCGAGCGCCGCCCTGCCGATCGGATGGAACAGCGCGAGCATGCCGCCGGGGCGTACCACCCGGGCCAACTCCCGCAGGTTCTCGGCGGGGTGGGGCAGATGTGCGACGAGGCCGGCCGCGAAGACGGCGTCGAGCGACTCCGACCGCAACGGCAGGGCGGCCACGTCGGCGAGCAGCAACTGCCCGTCACCGTCGCGTCCGGCCCGTACGGCGGCCTCCAGCATGGCCGGGGTCAGATCGGCCCCCAGGACCACTCCCGAGGGCCCCACAGCGGCACGCAGCGGGGGCAGGGCCCGTCCCGTGCCGCAACCCGCGTCCAGCACGCGATCCCCCGCACGCAGCCCGAGCTCGGCCACCGCGGCCGCGTAGGCGGGCCCGTCGTCGGGGAACCGGCTGTCCCAGTCGGCGGCGCGGGCCGTGAAGAACTCCTGCACATGTGTGTGGTCGTCGCTCATGTTCCGCATGATCCCTCACCGGCACGGATGACGCCGCTGTGCACATGTTCGAGCGTGACGCGATCGTTCCGCTGCATCTCTGTGTCATATTCCAACAGCTTTCGAAATGCGCCCCCGTTGTGCGCCCGTGCCCCGGCTAGCGTCCCGGGGCCATGGGACACCTGGACCACGCCGCCCTCGGCTGGCTGACCCCCGTGCTGTCGTACGTGATGGCCTGCACAGGCGCAGCGCTGGGTCTGCGCTGCACCGTCCGCGCGCTCGGCGCCACGGGCCGCTCGCGCCGCAACTGGCTCGTCACCGCGGCCTCGGCGATCGGCACCGGCATCTGGACCATGCACTTCGTGGCCATGCTGGGCTTCAGCGTCAGCGGCACCGACATCCGCTACGACGTGCCGCTCACCATCGTGAGCCTCCTCGTCGCCATGACCGTCGTCTGCGCAGGCGTCTTCGCCGTCGGTTACGGCCGTGACCGGACCCGCGCGCTCTTCGTCGGCGGGCTCACCACCGGGCTCGGGGTCGCGAGCATGCATTACCTGGGCATGGCCGCCGTACGACTCCACGGCGACGTCAGCTACGACCCCGCCCTCGTCGCACTCTCGGTCCTGATCGCCGTCGTCGCGGCGACGGCCGCCCTGTGGGCGGCGCTCAACATCAAGTCGCCCGTCGCCGTCACTCTCGCCTCCCTCATCATGGGCGCGGCGGTCAGCAGCATGCACTACACGGGGATGTTCGCGGTCGGCGTGGACGTCACGCCCTCCGGCGAGGTTCTGCCCGGGGCCACGGCGATGCAGTTCATCTTCCCCCTCGCCGTCGGCCTCGGGTCCTACCTCTTCCTGACCTCGGCCTTCGTCGCCCTGTCGCCCACGACGGGGGAGCGCGCGGCATCCGCGTCGGCCCAGCGGCCGGTCGAGAGCGCCGGCGGCTAGCGGCGGGTCCCGGCCCGCGCGACCCGGGACGGCACGCCCCCGAACCACTTCCGAGCGAGGAGGCCATGCGTACACCCCGTAGGACCACCGCAGCCGGCGCCCAGCCGCCGTCACCGCCCCCCGTGCGCGGCCGCCGCGCCCACGCCGGACCCCCGGCCGACGAAGGCCCGGCAGAGCCCCCGGCCGCGGCGGCGGACGTTCCACCCGGGCCCGCGGAGCGCTGGCGCGTCCGGCCACGCACCGTCCGCGCCAAGATCGTCTGCCTGTTGATGGTGCCGGTCGTCTCGCTGCTGGCCCTGTGGGCCCACGCCACCGTCAGCACCGCGCAGGACGTCTCCAGACTGCGTCAGCTGCAGCGCGTCGACTCCGAGATCAGGTCGCCCGTCGCGGCCGCCGTCGCCGCCCTCCAGGCCGAACGTGCGGCCGCGGTACGCCATGCGACCCGCCCGTCCGCCGACCGGAGCGGTTACCGCAAGCTCGCGGAAGCCACGGACCGGGCGGTGGCGCGGCTGCGGCTCGGCGACCACCACACCGTCGCCGACAGCGAGGAACTCCCCGCCGGAGTCGCCCGGCGACTGGAGGCCTTCGTCTCCGGCGCCGAGCAACTGAGCTCCGTACGGACCGCCGTTCTCGACCGGCGCTCGGACTGGGACGAGACGTACGGGCGGTACACGAAGACCATCGCGACCGCGTTCTCGGTGGGCGGCGCGCTCACCGGCATCCAGGACGCCGAGCTCGGCTCCGACGCGCGCGTGCTGCTCGAATTCGCTCGCGCGGGGGAGGCGTTGGCCCAGGAGGACGTGCTGCTGGACAGCGCTCGCCTCGCCAGGCGCCTCGACGGAGAGCGGCTGCGGCTGTTCAGCGGCGCCGTGGGTACCCGCCGTGCCCTCACCGAGTCCACCGCCGACCTGAGCGGCCCGGAACGCGCAGCCTGGCGGCGCGTGGGCGGCGACGGCGCCTATGAGACCCTGGCCGCCGTCGAGGACAAGGTGCTCGTCACGGCTCCAGGCGTACGGGCGATCGACGCGGCGGCGGAAGCCAGCTGGAGCAAGGCGCACGCACGCGTGCAGGCCGGAATGCGGACGATCGAGCAGGACGTCGGGCGCGGCGTCGCGGATCGCGCCGACCCCTTCACCCGCGGCCTGCTCACCCCGGCCGGTGCCGCCGTCCTCTTCGGCCTCGCCGCGGTCGCCGCCTCCCTCGTGATCTCCGTACGCATCGGCCGCGGCCTCGTCATCGAGCTGGTGAGCCTGCGCAACACCGCTCTGGAGATCGCCCGGCGCAAACTCCCCGAGGCGATGCGGAAGCTGCGCTCCGGCGAGGAGATCGACATCCAGGCCGAGGCCCCGCCCGGGCCGCCCGCCGAGGACGAGACCGGGCAGGTCGGCGAAGCCCTGAGCACCGTCCACCGCGCCGCGCTGAGGGCCGCCGTGGAGCGCGCCGAGCTCGCCAGCGGCATCTCCGGCGTCTTCGTCAACCTCGCCCGCCGCAGCCAGGCCCTCGTGCACCGCCAGCTGAGCCTGCTGGACAGCATGGAACGGCGCTCCGAGGACCCGAACGAACTCAGCGACCTCTTCCGGCTCGACCACCTGACCACCCGCATGCGACGCCACGCCGAGAGCCTGATCATCCTCTCCGGAGCGGCACCCGGCCGCGCCTGGCGGATGCCGGTCTCCCTGACCGATGTGGTCCGCGCGGCCGTCTCCGAAATCGAGGACTACGCGCGCGTGGAGGTACGACAACTCCCCGAGGCGTCGGTCCTCGGCGCCGCCGTCGCCGACCTCACCCACCTGCTGGCCGAGCTCGTCGAGAACGCCGCCCAGTTCTCGCCTCCCCACACGCGCGTGCGCATCACCGGCGAGCCCGTGGGCAACGGCTATGCCGTCGAGGTCGAGGACCGTGGCCTCGGCATGGGCAAGGAGACCCTGGCCGAGGCCAACCGGCGCATCGAGCAGTCGGAGGCGCTCGACCTGTTCGACAGCGACCGGCTCGGCCTCTTCGTGGTCAGCAGGCTCGCGTCCCGGCACGGCATCAAGGTGCATCTGCGGACCTCGCCCTACGGCGGCACCACCGCGGTCGTCCTGCTGCCCACGGCCCTGTTGCACAGCGCCACGGCGGAACGTTCCCCCGGCCAGCCGGCGGACAACGAGGGGCCGGCCGAACGCGAGTACGCGCGCGTGCCCGTCGCCGACCGGCGTCAGGAGTCCCTCTACGCTGCAGCCGATTGGCGCAAGGAATCCCTCCACGCGGCAGCCGATCTACGCCAGGGGTCCGTCCACGCGGCACCCGACCGGCGCCAGGCGTCCCTCCACGCGGCAGCCGACCCCCGCCAGGAGTCCGTCCACGCGGCAGCCGACCGTCCCGCGCTGGTGGCCCCCGCACCGGCAGGCCCGGGTGATCCCGCGGTGGGCCCCACGACCGACACCTCACCCGGAGTCACCACCTTGCGACTGCACCGTCCCCCGGACGACTCCGAAGCCTCCGACGACCTCCCGCGCCGCGTACGGCAGGCGAGTCTCGCACCCCAACTGCGCGCCGGACGCCCCGAGGATCCGGCGGGGACGACCGTCCCCCGCGACGACGAGCGGCGCACCCCCGAACTCGTCAGGGACCGCATGGCGGCCTACCGCGACGGCTGGACGCGCGGCGGCGGCAGGCAGCCCGGCCGCGGAGCCGTTTCCGATTCCACAGTGCGCAGTGACAGCAGCGAAGGAGACCCCGCATGATCCAGGATCCGAGCATGAGGGCCGGCATGGGAGTCCCCCCGCTCGAGCGAAGCCGAGAGTGGGGGAGGTCCGGCGAACTCGACTGGCTGCTGGACGACTTGGTGCTGCGGGTGAGCGAGGTGCGGCACGCCGTGGTGCTCTCCAACGACGGACTCGCGGTGGGCGCGTCCACCGACCTCCGACGAGAGGACGCCGAGCACCTCGCCGCGGTCGCCTCCGGCTTCCACAGCCTGGCCAAGGGCGCGGGCCGGCACTTCGGCGCCGGCGGGGTGCGTCAGACCATGGTCGAGATGGACGACGCCTTCCTGTTCGTGGCCGCCGCGGGCGACGGCTCCTGTCTCGCGGTCCTCACCGCCGTGACCGCCGACATCGGACTGGTGGCCTACGAGATGGCACGGCTGGTCAAACGCGTCGGAGAGCACCTCCACACGCCGACGCGCGCCGCCGCGCGGCCACCCGCCGCGGGATGAGCCGGAAAGGCGGTCCGCGTACATGACCAAGGAGACGACGGGCGCCGGCGCCCCGCGCGAGCCGGGCAGCCAGTGGTACGACAGAGAGGCCGGGCCCCTCGTCCGCCCGTACGCCATGACCGGCGGACGCACCAGGCCCGGCCCCACCGGGGTGCGCTTCGACCTGATCGCCCTCGTCACGCTGGACTCCGCCGCGCCCGGAGCCGACGACGACACCGCACTCGGGCCGGAACACCGGGCCCTCGTCGAGCTGTGCCGTACGGAGACCCAGTCGGTCGCGGAACTCGCCGCGGGCGCCGATCTGCCCGTGGGGGTCGTCAGAGTGCTCCTCGGTGACCTCCTGGAACTGGGCTGCGTCACCGTCAGCCGTCCGGTACCGCCCGCGCAACTTCCTGACGAGCGCATTCTGCGCGAGGTGATCGAAGGATTGCGGGCGCTGTAGATGACGCTTCAGAACCGGCCAAAAGCGGTCCGATCCCACGAAGGGGACCCGCAGTTGTCATGATGCTGACTTCGCACACCGACGTCGACCGATGCCGGCACTCCCGAGAGAAGTGATCGATGCAATCCGAGCACTCCGACGCCTCCGGTGGCGAGACGGCCGCCCTGGCGTTGAAGATACTTGTCGCCGGCGGATTCGGCGTGGGCAAGACCACCCTGGTGGGCGCGGTCAGCGAGATCAGGCCGCTGCGCACCGAGGAACTGCTCAGCGAGGCCGGCCAGTTGGTCGACGACACCGGCGGTGTGGACCAGAAGGTCACCACGACCGTCGCCATGGACTTCGGGCGCATCACCATTCGGTCCGGCCTGTCCCTCTACCTGTTCGGCACGCCGGGTCAGGACCGCTTCTGGTTCCTGTGGGACGAGTTGTCGCAGGGAGCCCTGGGCGCGGTGGTCCTCGCGGACACCCGGCGCCTGGAGGACTGCTTCCCCGCGGTGGACTACTTCGAGCACCGGCACATCCCGTTCGTCGTGGCCGTCAACTGCTTCGCGGGCGCCCGGACGTACGGCGCCCACGACGTCTCACGCGCCCTGGACCTGGACCGGGGAACGCCCGTGGTGCTGTGCGACGCGCGGGACCGCGACTCGGGGAAGGAGGTGCTCATCCGACTCGTCGAGTACGCCGGGCGGATGCACACCGCCCGGCTTCTCGACTCGGTGAGCTGACCGGTTTCAGCCCGTCGGCCTCAGGTGCCGACCGGCGTTCGGACCGCTGTCAGCGTTCGGACCACTGTCAGTCCGAGACGGCCTTCTGTGCCAGTACCTTGTCGATCTTGACGCGGACGAGGAGTTCCCCCGGGACACCGTTGCGGGCCCCGAACTCCTCCGCGCGCTCTTCGCCCATGTACCGCGCCCCGATTCGACCGGCCCAGTGCCTGAGTTCCTCGAGCTCCTCCGAAATCCGGGCGCTGCCCTGCAGTATCACGAACGCGTACGGGGGCTGGTCATCGTCCACGCACAGCGCCACACGGCCGTCACGGGCCAGATTGCGGCCCTTCACGCTCGACTTGCCGGTGTTGAACACCACCTCGTCGCCGTCGAGCACGAACCAGATCGGTGCCACATGCGGACTCCCGTCGGCTCGTACGGTCGACAGCTTTCCGGTGCGAGTGCCGTGCGAGACGAACGCCCGCCATTCCTCATCGGTCATCTTCTTCGCCATGCCCCCATCCTCCTTGCCTGCGGGCCGGATTGTCGTGAAGGGTGGCCAAGAGACCCTCCGGTGCAGGGGGAGACATCTACACGGGGAGACCGGATCATGGCGCAGAACCAGGGACTTGGCTGGCTGCTGGACGACCTGACCGAGCGCGTCGATCATGTGCGGCACGCGTTGGTGCTGTCCAACGACGGTCTGGTGACGGGTGCGAGCACGGGACTGCGGCGCGAGGACGCCGAGCACCTCGCGGCCGTGTCGTCCGGGCTGCACAGCCTGGCCAAGGGCTCGGGACGGCACTTCCGCGCGGGCAGAGTGCGTCAGACGATGGTGGAGTTCGACGACGCCGTGTTGTTCGTCACCGCGGCGGGCACCGGCAGCTGTCTGTGCGTGCTCAGCGGCGCGGAAGCCGACATCGGGCAGATCGCCTACGAGATGACCCTGCTCGTCAACCGAGTCGGCGAGCACCTCGACGTGGACGCCCGCCAGCCCGAGCGGGCTCCGAACACAGACCTCTGACCTGCTGATTCGTCGGCCCCCGGCAAGTTATCCACAGGCTCGCCACGAGATCCGCCCGACCGGCTACGGTTTCTGTCACGGCGAGCGCACACAGCGTGAGCGACAACTGACTCCACGGGGGAGACCGACCATGTCAGGCGACACCATCACCCAACCCCACCACCCCTCCTGCGCGCCGAGTCGAGCGGCTCGGGAACTGGGGCTCAAGCGAGGCGAGTTGGACCTCGCCGTCCATCTCGGGCTCATCCGCACCGTGCCCGACGAGGGAGGCGGGGGCAGGCGAGTCCTCCGCTCCGAGATCGAACGAATGAGCTCGGAGGCCGGGTTCCCCGACACGTTGCGGGAGCGGGTGAAGGTTGCGGGCACGACGCAGGGCGCGGACCTCATGCACGTGTCCGCCGGCAGGTTCACGCGCCTGGCACGCCTGGGCCTGGTCGTGCCGGTGAAGTGGTACCTCAACCGCTACCGAGCCGTTGTCTGGCTCTATCTGGCCGAGGAGCTGAAGCAGGTCGCCGCCGACGAGAACAACGCCCCACTGCTGAACGCCCGTCGTATGCCCGAGGCGCTGCGCGCCATGCTGGACACCGGCGTGGATCTGCGGCCGCGGAACTGGCGCGGACGCCACCGGGGCTTCCTGCTGCGACTGGCCGAGGACCCGTGGGAGAGCGCCGGCGCACTGGCCGCCTTCCTCGATCCCGTTCACATCGCGGAAATCGTCCCCGACCCCTATGAACGCTCCCATCTCAACCGCTTCCGGCCGGGGCCGCCGACGTCCGGCGCACCGGGTTCGCCCTCCGCGCACCTCGCCGAGAGGCTCATGACGGCGGACGACCCGGACGAGATCAGTCTGCTGCGCGCCGATCTGACGGCAGTCCTGGAAGAAGCGCGCGACAGGCGGCCGGCGCCCCGTCCCGCGACGCGTCGAGTCCCGGCCCCGGCACATCCGGTGCTACCCGGTCCAGCCCGGCCCGAGGAGTCGGAACCGCCACGCGGCCTGCTGAGCTGGCTGCGGCGCAGAGCGCGAGGAGGGGCATGTTGAAGGAGGAGGGGCATGTTGAAGAGAGAGGCGTCTTGACCCGATGGACGATCGGGTCCCGGCCCTCGCCTGCGCCCCGGCCCCCTATCGGGCTATCAGCGCTTTTGCCGCAGAGGCCCCTGAACGAGGCTCGAAGCATCGACCCCGCTTGCAGGAGGCAATCATGCGCATGCGCTCAGTTCTCGCCGCAGTCACCCTCACCGCAGCCATCCTCATCGGGGGCACCGGCACGGCCGCTGCCCAGTCACAACCCCTGACCAACGGACGCTGTCTCGTCGACAGCCTCCTCAGCAATGCCGTTATCGGCCTCATCCTTCCCCTGCCCAGCCCTGATCCGCAGCTCGAGGCTGTCGACCCCTGCAACACGATCGTCAACAACGGCAGCCTCCAGTAGCTGTAGCCGGGCTTCCGCACCCTGGCCCTCATGGGGCCAGGGAGTCGACCAACCTGACGCCCAGCCACCTCACCGCCCACCAGACCGTTCCCGACGCGGTGGCCGACGCCTGCGGCGAAGCGCCACCAGAAGCGGGCAGCCGAGCCCGAGCACCTCTGTTGGCAACGTGAGAACAGATGTGATCAACACGAGCGCGGTCGACTCGTACTCGAAGGGCGCCGGCTGTCTGCTGTCGTCGCTCCGCATGGACCTGTACGACTGCCGCGGACCACGAAAAAGGCGCCAGCCTTCCTACCTCGCCCCCGGCCCACCGACCTGGGCATGGGGCGTCACATGATTGCCGGACAGGTCCTATCAGATGCGGAAGGTCGGATTCGGCAGGATGGTGGACGTATGGATCGAGCCATCGAGCCCACGGAACTGACTGCCGCTGCCGCGCCAGAGCGGCTCGGCGAGTATCTGGCCGGGCTGGCCCCGCCCCACACACACCACGACCACGGTCCAGCGAAGACCGTCCGTACGACGGAGTTCGAGGGGCACCGGATCGTGGTCACGACCACGTACGAGGTCACCGTGGACGGAAAGCCGTTGAACGTACAACTCCACGTGGACGACGACGGCACACTGTCCTGCCACGGTCTGCCCAGCTACCAGTTCGCCTCGGCGCTGGACAGCATCCGGGCTCTGATCGCCAACTTCCCCGAGGACTTCGAGGGAGGCGAATGAGATGGCGGTAGTCCGCAAGAACATCCTGACCGACGCGACCGCGCGGGACGACTACGTCCGCGGTGTGGGCCTGCTGAAGCGGGAGCCGAGTGGGCACACCACCGCGGAGCTCGGCATCCCGGGACCGACCAACCCGGTCAGCACCTACGACCTGTTCGTGGTCTGGCACATCCGGGCGATGATGAAGCCAGTTCCGCCGAGCGGGGACCACCGAGTGCGGAACGCGGCCCACCGTGGGCCGATCTTCCTGCCCTGGCATCGGGTGATGCTCGCCGCCCTGGAGGCGAACCTGCAACGGGTGCTCCAGAAACCGCAGTTCGCGCTGCCGTACTGGGACTGGGCGGCTGACGGGGAGCTCGGCGCGCCGGCCGGTGCGAAAATCTGGAAGGACACGTACATGGGCGGACAGGGCGACCCCGTCGCCGATGGCCCCTTCCGCTACGACCCGGCCGATCCGGACACATTCACCATCCGCCTGCGCAGTGACAGCAACGGAAAAATCCTGCAGACCGAACGCGGACTGAGGAGGATCTTCGGGCAGGGCCCGCCGATCGGCTCGCCGACCATGCCGACCAGCACGGAGCAGAAAGAGGCCCTCGCCTTCGATCCAGGTACCGCCGATCCGGTGGACCGGTACGACAGCTCCCCCTTCCACGTCTCCTCGGAAGGGTTCCGCAGCCGGCTCGAAGGCTTCGCGCCGCGGAACAACAAGCCCCATCTGCACAACCAGGTCCACATGTGGGTGGGAGGTGACATGGGGCCCGCCCACTCGCCCAACGACCCGGTGTTCTTCCTGCACCACTGCAACGTGGACCGGATCTGGGAGGGCTGGATGGACCGCTACGGCCGCCTCTACGCGCCCGACATGAGCTTCCCCGCGGCCGTCTACGAGGGGCACCGGATCGACGATCCGATCGTCTCTCCGCTCGGCCCCAGCGCCACGCCGCGGAAGGTCATGGACATGTCCACCTTGTACGTGTACGACGTGAAGCCCTAGGTGTGCATCTGCCGGAGCTGCCCGTCCCGCTTCCCCACCTCTTCACTGCGCACTGACCCCGTGGACGCCTGTATCGACACCGCCGCGGAGGCTGCCTCGTTGAGGCATCGATCTGCCGAGAACTACAGCCCTTTGGGCATGTGGTCGGTCCAGTTCAGGTCGTACATCGCGGCCGGCGGGCGCGTCGTCGCCGTAGGCCCGAACGTCCTGTGGTCCCTGGGTTCGCCTTCGCGGAGGCGCTGATCCATGTAGTGGATGGCGATGGCGGCGTCCATCGTGCAGAGCAGGCGGACTGGCTCGGCAACTGCCTCACCCGCAGTTGAGACGATCCTGCGGTGACAGGTGTGATCACGGCGTCGGAGCCCGTGTCCCCGCCGCTGAGGGGGCCGAGAGACCTCGCAGCATCCGGCCCCCCGGCGAGCCACGCGCGGGCCCCGAGCTGACCCGGCGGAGCGGTAATAGGCCCAGTTCAGCCCAGCCGGCGGAAGAGTCCTTCCTGTACGACGGACACGACCAGTCGGCCCTCGCGGTCGTAGATCCGGCCGCGTGCCAGGCCGCGGCCGCTCACGGCGATCGGGGACTCCTGGTCGTACAGCAGCCATTCGTCCGCTCGGAACGGCCGGTGGAACCACATGGCGTGGTCCAGTGACGCCATGTCGAAGCCCCGGGGGCCCCACAGGGGTTCGACCGGGATGCGGACGGCGTCCAGGAGGGTCATGTCGCTGGCGTAGGTCAGGGCGCAGGTGTGCACCAGCGGGTCGTCGCCCAGGGGCCCGACCGCTCGCATCCACACCGCGCTGCGCGGTTCGGCGCCCTTGACCTCCTCTTCGGTCCAGCGGAGCCGGTCCACATAGCGGATGTCGAAGGGCTGGCGGCGGGCCATCCGCTCCAACTGCTCGGGCAGCGTGCCCAGATGCTCCCGGATCTCGTCGGTGACCGTCGGCAGCGACTCCGGGTCGGGGACCTTGCGGGCCGGCGGCAGCTGGTGCTCGAAGCTCCCTTCCTCAGGCTTGTGGAAGGAGGCGGTGAGATTGAAGATCGTGCGGCCCTGCTGCACGGCGGTGACCCGGCGGGTGGTGAACGACCTGCCGTCCCGGACCCGCTCGACCTGGTACACGATCGGCACGCCCGGCTGCCCCGGGCGCAGGAAGTACGCGTGCAGCGAGTGCACCGGGCGGTCGCCGTCCGTGGTGCGCCCGGCGGCGACCAGCGCCTGGCCCGCCACCTGGCCGCCGAAGACCCGCTGCAGTGACTCCTGCGGGCTGCGGCCACGGAAGATGTTGACCTCGATCTGCTCCAGGTCGAGCAGGTCGACGAGCCTCTCGGCCGGGTTCGTCGTCATGGGTGGGATTCTCCTGTGCTCACAGCTGGCCTACGTCGGTGACGCGGACCACCGCGCGGCCCTCCGCGTCGGAGGCGGCGAGGTCGATCTCCGCGCTGATGCCCCAGTCGTGGTCGCCGTTCGGGTCGTCGAAGATCTGGCGGACGCGCCACAGACGGTTCGCCGGCTCCTCATCGATCACCAGCAGCTTGGGCCCGCGGGCGTTGGGTCCGGTGCCGAGGTCCTCGTACTCGTCCCAGTACTTGTCCATCGCCTCGCCCCACGCCTCGGCGTCCCAGCCGGACTCGGCGTCCATCTCACCCAACTCCTCGACCTGGTCGAGGGCGGCGAGCTCGACACGGCGGAACATGGCGTTGCGGACGAGGACGCGGAAGGCGCGTGCGTTGGTGGTGACGGGCTTGACCTCGTCGGCCTTCTCCTGGGCCTCCTCGGCGGTCATCTCCTCCGGGTTGGCGAGCTGTTCCCACTCGTCGAGCAGGCTGGAGTCGACCTGGCGCACCGTTTCGCCGAGCCACTCGATCAGATCCTGCAGGTCCTCGGACTTGAGGTCGTCCGGGATGTTGTGGTCGAGGGCCTTGTAGGCGCTGGCGAGGTAGCGCAGCACGATGCCCTCGGTGCGGGCCAGCTCGTAGAAGGACACCAATTCCGTGAAGGACATGGCCCGCTCGTACATGTCCCGGATGACGGACTTCGGCGACAGCGGGTGGTCGCCGACCCAGGGGTGGCTCTTGCGGTAGGTGTTGTACGCGTGGAAGAGCAGCTCCTCCAGGGGCTTCGGGTAGGTGATGTCCTGGAGGCGCTCCATGCGCTCCTCGTACTCGACGCCGTCCGCCTTCATCGCGGCGACGGCCTCGCCCTTGGCCTTGTTCTGCTGGGCGACGAGGATCTGCCGGGGGTCGTCCAGCGTGGACTCGACGACGGACACCATGTCCAGCGCGTAGGACGGCGACTCGGGGTCGAGCAGCTCGAACGCGGCCAGCGCGAAGGTGGACAGCGGCTGGTTGAGCGCGAAGTCCTGCTGGAGGTCGACGGTGAGACGGACGATGCGGCCGCTGGCGTCCGGCTCGTCGAGCTTCTCGACGATGCCGCCGTCCAGCAGCGAGCGGTAGATAGCGATCGCGCGCCGGATGTGCCGCAGCTGCTGCTTGCGCGGCTCGTGGTTGTCCTCCAGCAGATGGCGCATCGCCTCGAAGGCGTTGCCGGGCCGGGCGATCACCGACAGGAGCATGGTGTGGGTCACCCGGAAGCGGGACGTCAGCGGCTCCGGTTCGGAGGCGATGAGTTTCTCGAAGGTGTTCTCCGTCCAGCCGACGAAACCCTCGGGCGCCTTCTTGCGGACGACCTTCCGGCGCTTCTTCGGGTCGTCACCGGCCTTGGCGAGTGCCTTCTCGTTCTCGATGACGTGCTCGGGTGCCTGCGCCACGACGTAGCCCGCCGTGTCGAAGCCCGCCCTCCCGGCGCGGCCGGCGATCTGGTGGAACTCGCGGGCGCGCAGGGTCCGCACACGGCTGCCGTCGTACTTGGTGAGGGCCGTGAACAGCACCGTGCGGATGGGCACGTTGACGCCCACCCCGAGCGTGTCGGTGCCGCAGATGACCTTCAGCAGGCCGGCCTGCGCGAGCTTCTCCACCAGACGCCGGTACTTGGGCAGCATGCCGGCGTGATGGACCCCGATGCCGTGCCGCACATAACGGGAGAGGTTGCGGCCGAACTTGGTGGTGAAGCGGAAGTTGCCGATCAGCTCGGCGATCTGGTCCTTCTCCTCGCGCGAGCACATGTTGATGCTCATCAGCGCCTGCGCCCGCTCGACGGCCTGCGCCTGCGTGAAGTGCACGATGTAGACCGGTGCCTGCTTGGTGTCCAGCAGCTCGGTCAGCGTCTCGGTGAGCGGGGACAGCCGGTAGTCGTAGGAGAGCGGCACCGGACGGGTCGCCGAGCGCACCACCGAGGTCGGGCGGCCGGTGCGCCGGGTGAGGTCCTTCTCGAACATCGAGACGTCACCGAGCGTCGCCGACATCAGGATGAACTGTGCCTGGGGCAGCTCCAGGATGGGGATCTGCCAGGCCCAGCCGCGGTCCGCCTCCGCGTAGAAGTGGAACTCGTCCATCACGACCTGGCCGACGTCCGCCTGCTTGCCGTCGCGCAGCGCGATCGACGCCAGTACCTCGGCGGTGCAGCAGATGACGGGGGCGTCGGCGTTGACGGACGCGTCGCCGGTCAGCATGCCGACGTTCTCGGTGCCGAAGAGCTTGCACAGCTCGAAGAACTTCTCCGAGACCAGCGCCTTGATCGGAGCGGTGTAGAAGGTGACCTCGTCCCGGGCCAGCGCGGCGAAGTGGGCGCCCGCGGCGATCATGCTCTTGCCGGAGCCGGTGGGCGTCGACACGATCACGTTCGCCCCGGAGACCACCTCGATCAGCGCCTCCTCCTGGTGGGGGTAGAGAGTGAGACCTCGCTCCTCGGCCCACGACTCGAAGGCTTCGTAGAGGGCGTCGGGGTCGGCGGTCGGCGGCAGCTGATCGATGAGGGTCACCCACCCATCTTGCCTGCCCTCCACCCCCATAGGGGAATCGGCTGCAGGTACGAAGATCGCGAACGCTACGCTGTGTCGCCGGCGACAGGTCAACGAACCCGGTCAACTGGACAGCGGCACACGAGGAATGGGGCGGGCAACACCGATGATGGGACCAGCACACTCACTGTCGGGCGCCGCCGCCTGGCTGGGCGTCGGAGCGGCCGCCGCGGCAGCCGGGCACGGAATGCCCTGGCCCGTCCTGCTGTCCGGCGCTCTGATCTGCGCCGGTGCCGCGCTCGCCCCGGACCTCGACCACAAGGCGGCCACGATCTCCCGGGCCTTCGGGCCGCTCTCGCGCTGGCTGTGCGAGATCGTCGACAAGCTGTCGTACGCCGTCTACAAGGCGACGAAGAAGCAGGGCGACCCGCGTCGCTCCGGCGGACACCGCACCCTCACGCACACCTGGCTGTGGGCCGTCATGATCGGCGGGGGCGCCTCGGTCCTGGCGATCACCGGCGGACGCTGGGCGGTGCTGGCGATCCTGTTCGCGCACATGGTCCTGGCCATCGAGGGCCTGCTGTGGCGGGCGACCCGGGGCTCCAGCAGCGACGTCCTGGTGTGGCTGCTGGCGGCGACCAGCGCGTGGATCCTCGCGGGCGTGCTGGACAAGCCGGGCAACGGCTCGGACTGGCTGTTCACGGCGCCGGGCCAGGAGTACCTGTGGCTGGGGCTGCCGATTGTGCTGGGCGCGCTGGTGCACGACATCGGGGACGCGCTGACGGTCTCCGGCTGCCCGATACTCTGGCCGATACCCCTGGGCAACAAGCGCTGGTACCCGGTGGGCCCGCCGAAGGCCATGCGTTTCCGGGCGGGCAGCTGGGTCGAGCTCAAGGTGCTGATGCCGGCGTTCATGCTGCTCGGGGGAGTGGGCTGTGCGGCGGCGCTGAACGTCATCTGACAACGTCATCCATCTGACAACGTCATCCGAGAACGTCATCCGAGAACGTCATCCGAGGGGCGGCCATCAGCCGCCCTGACCACCCCCGCCGCCGTAGCGCCGCTCGAATGCGGCGACCCGGCCCTCCGAGTCGACCGTGCGTGCCTTGCCCGCGTAGAAGGGGTGGCTCTCCGAGGAGATCTCCACGTCCACGACCGGGTAGGTCCGGCCGTCGTCCCACTCGATGGTCTGGTCGCTGGTCGTGGTGGACCGGGTCAGGAAGGCGTAACCGGCGGCCCGGTCGCGGAAGACGACGGGGTGGTAGTCGGGGTGCGTGTCCTGCTGCATGCCTGCTCCTCGTACGGCGCCGGTGTACGGCATGGGTGGTCTCGCCGCCGGCCTGGCCGGGACAGCGGGGTCAGCCCGACAGGGCGTCCTCGTCGACGATGTGCATGGCGGCCTCCTCGGCCGAGGCCGCCGCGCCGTCGATGCCCACGTCCGTGGCGACCAGGGCGCTCTCCTCGTCCTCGTGGGCGCCTTCGTCGGGGGCCACGAGCCGGCCGGAGCGCATGGCGCCGACCTCGTTGTCCAGCAGCTCGCCGTCGACGTCGTGGTCGCCGATGCCGTCGCCGTCCGGCACGGCGAGATCCGGCTGCTCCTCGGCGAGCCGCTGGTCCAGCGTCTCACCCGCCTGGCGCTCGGCCGCCGTCACCCCGACGTGCTCCACCGCCCACGGTCTCTCCGGAGGGGACCAGCCCCGGTCCAGGGGATCGTCCACACCGTCGTACTCCAGGGTGTCCTCCGCGTCGAGCAGCCCCGTGTCCTCCCGCTGATCGGATGCGTCGGGCTGATAGACGTCGTCTCCCCATCCGTCGGCGCTGTTCACGGGTACCTCCAGGTGGTGGGGACGGGCCCGTCTCACCGCGGTCGGTGGCCGGGCCGCCGCGGCACGGGGCACAGGCTGCCCCCCGGGGCGAACCGCGTCGTCCCGGGCGCTCCCCGAACCGGTGCCGCTTTCCAGCCTTCCACCCCTTTTCGCCCCCGCGCAACGGCACGGAGGCGTGGACACATCCCGGTTGCGAGGGCCGCCCGCGTCCCCGTCCCACCGGGCCCTCGGCCCGGGGCGGGCCACGCCCTCTTGCGTGTGGCCCCGAGGCAGGCCGCGCCCTCCCACGTGGGGCGGGGTCCCACCCCCGCCGCGCAGCCGACGCGGGTGCAGGCGGCGTACGGTCGAAGGGGCGCGCTACTCCAGGCGGTCGAGGACGTGAGCGTCGAGGCCGAACGGCACACCGGGCAGGGGCGAGGTGGGGCAGGAGGCCGGCGGCAGGCCCCTGCCCAGACGGGACGCCCGCCCGCGCGCTCCTCGACGTACGGGAGACCGTGGACCACACCCTCTACCCGTGCCAGGACCGCCACAGCGCCGCATACGCCCCGTCCGCCGCGACCAGCTCGTCATGGCTGCCCAGCTCGCTGATCCGGCCGTTCTCGACGACGGCGATGACGTCGGCGTCGTGCGCGGTGTGCAGCCGGTGCGCGATGGCGACCACCGTGCGGCCGTCCAGGACGCGGGCCAGGGACCGCTCCAGGTGACGGGCCGCGCGGGGGTCGAGGAGCGAGGTCGCCTCGTCCAGGACCAGCGTGTGCGGGTCGGCCAGGACCAGGCGGGCCAGCGCGATCTGCTGGGCCTGGGCCGGAGTGAGCGAGAACCCGCCCGAGCCGACCTCGGTGTCCAGGCCCTCGTCCAGTGCCCGCGCCCATCCGTCCGCGTCGACCGCGCCCAGCGCCGCCCACAGCTCGGCGTCCGTCGCCTTCGTGTCGGCCAGCAGCAGGTTGTCGCGCAGGGAGCCCACGAAGACGTGGTGCTCCTGGTTGACGAGGGCCACGTGGGAGCGGACCCGTTCGGCGGTCATCCGGGACAGTTCGGCACCGCCGAGGGTGATCCGGCCGTCCCGGGGCGCGTAGATGCCCGCGAGCAGCCTGCCCAGCGTCGACTTGCCCGCGCCCGAGGGGCCGACCAGCGCCAGCCGGGTGCCCGGGGCAACCTCCAGGGACACCTTGCGCAGCACGTCCACGCCCTCGCGGTAGCCGAAGTGGACCCGCTCGGCGAGCACGTCCCGGCCATCGGGGGCGAGGGTCTCCTCCCCGGCGTCCGGCTCGATGTCCCGGACCCCGACCAGCCGGGCCAGGGACACCTGGGCCACCTGGAGCTCGTCGTACCAGCGCAGGATCAGGTTCACCGGGTCGACGAGCATCTGCGCGATCAGCGCACCCGTCGTCAGCTGACCGACCCCGATCCAGCCCTGCAGGACGAACACCCCGCCCAGCATCAGGACCGAGCCGAGGACCGTCACATGGACCAGGTTGATGACCGGGAAGAGCACCGACCGCAGCCACAGCGTGTAGCGCTCCCATGCCGTCCACTGCTTGATCCGCAGCTCGGACAGCTCGACGCGCCGACCGCCCAGGCGGTGGGCCTCGACGGTGCGTCCGGCGTCCACGGTCTCGGCGAGGGCGGCGGCCACCGCGGCGTACCCGGCGGCTTCCGAGCGGTAGCCGGCCGGCGCCCGCTTGAAGTACCAGCGGCAGCCGAGCACCAGCAGCGGCACGGCGACCAGCACGGCGGGTGCCAGCGGGGGCGCCATGACGACGAGCCCGCCGAGCAGCAGCCCGGCCCACATCACGCCGATGGTCAGCTGCGGCACCGCCTCACGCATGGCGTTGGCGAGCCGGTCGATGTCCGTGGTGATACGGGACAGCAGGTCACCGGTACCGGCGCGCTCCAGGACACCCGGGGGCAGCCGGACCGACCGTACGAGGAAGTCCTCGCGCAGGTCGGCCAGCATCCGCTCGCCGAGCATCGCGCCGCGCAGCCGTACCTGCCGTACGAAGGCGGCCTGGACGAGCAGGGCGACGAGGAACAGGGCGGCGGTGCGCTCCAGATGGAACTCCCGGACCCCGTCCGAGACCCGCTCGACGAGGTCGCCCAGCAGCCACGGGCCCACCATCGAGGCGAGGGTGGCGGCGGTGTTGACGGTGACGAGGAGCAGGAAGGCACGCCGGTGCCGGCGCAGGAGTTCGGCCACGTAGGCGCGTACGGTGGCGGGGGCGCCGACGGGCAGGGTGCTCGCCGTAGTCGGTGCCGCCGGGTCGTACGCCGGTGGCGCCACGCCGATCATGCGGTCTCCTCGATCTCTTCCAGTTCCTGCAACTCGCCGTCCAGGGCGGCCTCTTCATCGGTCTCCCGGGTCACCACGGCCCGGTAGCGGGGTTCCTTGTGCAGCAGGTCGCGGTGCACGCCGACCGCCGTGACCTCGCCCTCGTGCACCAGGACGACGCGGTCCGCACGGTCCAGGAGCAGCGGCGAGGAGGTGAACATCACCGTCGTGCGCCCCGTCCGCAACTGCCGTACGCCCTCCGCGACGCGCGCCTCGGTGTGCGAGTCGACGGCGGACGTCGGCTCGTCCAGGACGAGCACCTCGGGGTCGGTGACCAGCGATCGGGCCAGCGCCAGTCGCTGCCGCTGGCCGCCCGACAGGGACCGCCCGCGTTCGGTGATCCGGGCGTCCAACGGGTCCGCCGCGTCCAACGAGCCCTGCACCAGGGCCTCCAGGACGTCCCCGCACTGGGCCGCCGCCAGCGCCTCGGCCGCGTCGACGTCGCCCGAGGCGGGCACGTCCAGCAGTTCGCGGAGGGTGCCCGACAGCAGCACCGGGTCCTTGTCCTGGACCAGGACGGCCGTACGGGCGGAGTCCAGCGGCAGTTCGTCGAGCGGCACACCGCCCAGCAGCACCGATGTGCCGCCCTCCGCGGGGTGTCCGCCGAGTCGTTCCGCCAGCCGCCCCGCCGCGTCCGGGTCGCCGCACACCACGGCGGTGAGCCGGCCGGAGGGGGCGAGCAGACCGGTCGCCGGGTCGTACAGGTCTCCGGTGGGCACGTCGGCGGCCCGCGATCCGTCGGTGTTGGTGGCCCGTTGCAGCGACAGCACGCGCGCGGCCCGTTTGGCCGACGGGCGTGAGAAGGAGTACGCCATGGCGATCTCCTCGAAGTGCCGCAGCGGATAGGTCAGGACCATCACCGAGCTGTAGACGGTGACGAGTTCGCCGACGCCGATCCGGCCCTCGCGGGCCAGGTGGAGGCCGTACCAGACGACCCCGATCAGCAGCAGTCCCGGCATCAGCACCTGGACGGCGGAGATCAGGGACCACATCCGGGCGCTGCGCACGGCCGCGTGGCGTACTTCCTGCGAGGCGCGGCGGTAGCGGTCGAGGAAGAGCTCCTCGCCGCCGATGCCGCGCAGGACGCGCAGGCCGGCGACGGTGTCCGAGGCCAGCTCGGTGGCCCGGCCCGCCTTCTCGCGCTGGAAGTCGGCGCGCCGGGTGGCGGGCGGCAGCAGCGGCAGCACGGCGACGGCCAGGACGGGCAGGCCGACGGCGACGACGACGCCGAGCGCGGGCTCGTAGACGACCAGGCCGACGCAGACCAGCACGACGGTCAGCGCCGCCGCGGTGAACCGCGACCAGGCCTCCACGAACCAGCCGATCTTCTCGACGTCACCCGTGGAGACGGCCACCACCTCGCCGGCGGCGACCCGCCGGGTCAGCGCCGAGCCCAACTGCGCGGCCTTGCGGGCCAGCAGCTGCTGGACCCGGGCGGCCGCGCTGATCCAGTTGGTGACGGCGGCGCGGTGCAGGAAGGTGTCGCCGATCGCCGTACCGGCGCCGCACAGGGCCATCAGTCCGCCCGCGAGGGCGAGTCGCGCGCCGGAGCGGTCGACGACGGCCTGGACGGCGAACCCGACGCAGAACGGCTGGGCGGAGACGGACACGAAGTGCAGCAGCCCCCAGGCGAGGGACTTGAGCTGTCCGCCCAGCTGGTTCCTGAAGAGCCACCACAGGAATCGGGGACCTGAGCGTGCGTCCGGTACGCCCGGGTCGGGATACGGAAGGTCTTGAATCTGCATGACGTCCCAGTGGCTCGTGTCAGCGGGGAGAGGGGATGGGGGACCGGTCGTTGAGCGGGTGCGAGCGGCCGCGCACGGCGGCAGCAAACCGTGACAGGTTCGCGTCGGAGCGTGGCAGGACGCAAACGGTTTTCCGGCCGGGGGCAAGGATCCGGCTGCCGCGGTGAAAGCGGTGCGACCATGGCGTCATGCGAGGCGGTGGAGTACGGCGTGCGACAGCCGCGGCGGCGGCCCTCGGATTCCTCCTGACGGCCCTTGCCGCGTGCGGCGGCACCGGGCACGGAAGCGGCGCGGGGCAGGCAGGCGGCGCGGACGGGGGAAAGGGCGACTCCGAAAGGGGCACGCACACGCGCCGGGCCGCTGCGGACCCGACCCGTGTCCCCGGCGTCGGCGACCGCTGGCAACGACGCATCCCCGCCGACTCCCGCCAGGTCGTGGCGGTCTATGGCGACGGCAAGGACTCCCCGAACTCCACGGTCGTGCTCTACATCAGGCACGGCGCCACCTGGGAGCGCACCCGCAGCTGGCCCGCGCACAACGGCAGGAAGGGCTGGACCGCCGACCACCACCAGGGCGACAACCGCAGCCCCGTAGGGGTGTTCACGCTCAGCGACGCGGGCGGCGTACGCCAGGACCCCGGGGCCAAGTTGCCGTACACCCGGTCGGCGGCCTTCGCGGCGCCGCGGTGGTGGGCGAAGCCGTACTGGCACGACTTCGACTACGTCATCGCCATCGACTACAACCGCGTGCCGGGCACCCCGCCCAACGACCCCACCCGTCCGCAGGGCGCTGACAAGGGCGGTGGCATCTGGTTGCACATGGACCACGGCAGCGGTACGTCGGCCTGCGTCAGTCTGTCCGAATCGGCGATGGAGTACCTGCTGCGCACGCTCGATCCGGACCGGCGTCCTGTCGTGGTGATGGGGGACAGGGCGGACCTGAAACGCTCGCGCTGACGCGGGAGGCCTCATTGCGGAGGATGCCCGACTCCCCGTAGAACACCGGCCATGAAGAGACGGATCGTCATGTCCATGCTCGCCGGAGCAACCCTCCTGGCGAGCTCGCTCCTCGGGGCGACCCCCGCCCGATCGGCCGAGGTGCCCGCCGAGTTCGGCACCGACTGGCACGACCCCCGCACCGCCGCCCCGCCCGTCGCCAAGCCCTCCGGCAAGTCCTGCCAAGTCACCGTCGCCGAGGCGCAGTTCCGCGACTTCACCCCGTACAAGGGCACCTACACCCCGCCCGAAGGCTGCGGCGACCGGTGGAACAAGGTCGTGCTGCGGCTGGACGGCAAGGTCAAGGGACGCCAGTACGACCGGCTCGGCCATCTGCAGCTAGGCGGTGTCGAGATCTTCCGTACGTCTACTCCGCAGCCGTCACCGGACGGCATCGAGTGGTCGGTGGAGAAGGACGTCACGCGTTACAGCGACACCCTCCGCCGCAGCCAGGACGTCGAGATGCTCATCGGGAACGTCGTCGACGACACGTACACCGGAATCATCGACGTCAAGGTCACGCTGACGTTCTACGCCGGCCGCAGCCCCGCCACGACCCCCGACCGTGTCCTCGCCCTCCAGGACGGCACGCTCACCACCCCGCGCAACAGCGAACGCATCGTCGCCGAGGTGTACGCCACCGGCTCGGGCGGCGGGTGCGAGGAGTACTGGTATCTGTCGGTGCCCGGCCCGGCGCCCTACTCCTGCCAGGCCGACGGCGGCCCGTACCGCGAGGTGCAGATCAGGGTCGACGGCCGGCTCGCCGGAATCGCCACGCCGTTCCCGCACGTGTGGACGGGCGGCTGGTCCAACCCCTTCCTCTGGTACGTCATTCCGGGACCGCGTGCCTTCGACATCAAGCCGATCGAATACGACCTGACACCCTTCGCCGGCATCCTCAACGACGGCCGCCCGCACCGCGTCGAGGTCTCCGTCGTCGGCGTCCCCGAGGGGCAGAGCGGCTGGAGCGCGCCCGTGAACGTCCTCGTCCGGCAGGACGCGCGGCGCGCGCACGTCACCGGGAAGATCACCGTGCACAAGGCCGACGACCTCGCCAACTCCTCGACGTACACGCCCGGTTCCGAGCATCGGGTGGTCACCGAGGGTGGTCATCGGCTGACCGTCGCCGGTTACGTCGACACCTCGCACGGCCGGGTGACGACCACCGTGCGCCGGTCGCTCACCACCGACTCCACGCACCGCTGGACCGACGGCGAGAACCTGGACGCGCTGGACGCCACCTGGACGGACGACGAGTCCCTCATCGTCGACGGCCCCGGACCGGCCCGCACGACGCGTACGCAGCGGACGTACACGATGGACGGCACCACCACGTTGGGCGCGGACGACCGGCTGCGCACCGTGCTGACCCTCGGTGACCGTGCGGCGGTTGTCACGGCGTACGGCGGGCGGCGCACGGCGTGGTCGAGGCTCGACGACACCTACTCGGGCGATGCCACCTGGACGGTGAACGTGCCGCGCGACCAGCGGCACGCGGTCGGCACGACGAGCGAGCGCTACCGGCTGCACGGCTCGGACGGCTGCTACGACCGCTCCCTCACCAGCGTCCAAGGGGTGCTCACCGAGGATCGCGGCGGCTGCTGAAACCGGTGGTGTGCGACGCGTCGTGTGAGGCGTGATTTACCTGGATGCAACACGGCGGTCTTGTGCGGGACCAACATCACCCGCAAAGTGATCGGCACGGAATCCGCTTTCCGTATGGCAGAAGTCCCCCCGTCGCCCATGGGCTTCTGTATGCCGCCGTCCCCAAGGAGTTCCCGTGCCGCCGTCCGAACCGTCCCTGCCGCGACGCGTCGCACGCATGCTGCGTACCTCTCTCTTCGCGCAGGTCGCCTGCGCCCTCGTTCTCGGAATCGTCGTCGGGAAGCTGTGGCCCGGCTTCGGCGCGGATCTCCAGCCGCTCGGCGACGGTTTCATCCGGCTCATCAAGACGATCATCTCCCCGCTCGTGTTCTGCGTGGTGGTCGTCGGCATCGCCAAGGCCGGCGATCTGAAGGCGTTCGGCCGGATCGGGCTCAAGGCCCTGATCTGGTTCGAGGTGGCGAGCACCCTCGCGCTGCTCATCGGGCTTCTCGCCGCCAACGTCGTCCAGCCCGGGTCGGGGATGAACGTCGACCCGTCCTCGCTCAACGCCTCGGCGGTCGACGCCAAGACGGACGGTGGGCACCTGCCCTCGACGACCGAGTTCGTGCTGAACGCCATCCCCACCTCCTTCATCGGCGCCTTCGCCGAGAACTCCCTGCTCCAGGTGCTCCTTCTCGCCTGTCTGGTGGGTGCGGCGCTACTGCACCTCGGCCACACCAAGGTGCCGCAGGTGCTGCCCGCCATCGAGCAGGCGCAGGAGATCATCTTCGCGATCGTCGGCTTCGTCATGCGGCTGGCCCCGATCGCGGTGTTCGGCGCGATGGCCGTCCTGATCGGCAACTACGGGCTCGGCGTGATTGAGACGTACGCCAAGCTGATCATCCTGTGCTACGCGGCCGCCGCGTTCTTTATCGCGCTGCTCGCCGTCGCCCTGAAGGTGGTCACCGGGCTCAGCCTCTGGAAGTTCCTCCGCTACATCCGTGAGGAGATGCTGCTCGCGCTCGGCACCGCGTCCACCGAGTCGGTCCTGCCGCGGGTGATGCAGAAGCTGCGCAAGGCCGGCGCCCGCGACGACGCCGTGGGCCTGGTGCTGCCCACGGGCTACTCCTTCAACCTCGACGGCGCCTCCCTCTACCTGTCCATCGGCACGCTGTTCATCGCCCAGGCCGTGGGCGTCGACCTCAGCTTCGGCCAGCAGGTCACCGTGATCCTGGTCCTGATGCTGACCAGCAAGGGCATGGCGGGCATCCCCGGCTCGGCCTTCCTCGCCCTGTCCGCGACCGCCTCCTCGCTGGGTGCCATCCCGGCCGGAGCCGTGGCCCTGCTGCTGGGCGTGGACCGCATCATGGACTCGATGCGCGTCGTCACCAACCTGCTCGGCAACTGTGTCGCCGTCTTCGCCGTCTCGCGCTGGGAGGGCGCGCTGGACCGGGAGCGGGCGAAGAGGGTCCTGGACGGCGAGATCGTGGTCGCGGAGGAGGACGAGGAGCCGGCGAAGGCGGAGTTGAAGAAGCCCGAGGCGCCGAAGCCCGAGGCGCCGAAGTCCGAAGGGCCGGTCGCCGTCCCTGTTCGGACGGCCAAGGAGACCGCCTCCGAGGCCGGTTGAGCGCAAGAGTCGTACAGGCCGCGGCCACCACTCCACACTGCTGGAGTGGTGGCCGCGGCCTGTACGACGTTCACCGCTCAGCAGCGCCGATCGGCGCCCCCGTCGATCAGCGTGTCCAGCAACTCGCCGAGGGTCGCGCGCTGTTCGTCCGTCAGCGGTGCCAGGATCTCCTCCGCCGCCGACCGTCGCGCTCCGTGCAGCTCCCGCAGGGCCCCCCGCCCGTCGTCGGTGAGCTCGATCCGGATCACCCGCCGGTTCGTGGGATCCGGCACCCGCCGTACCTTCCCGCTCGCCTCCAGCCCGTCGACCAGTGTCGTCACGGCACGCGGGACGACCTCCAGGCGCTCGGCGAGATCGGCCATCCGGGGCGGCGAGCCGTAGTGCGCGAGTGTGCGCAGCAGGCGGGACTGGGCCGGGGTGATGCCCAGACCGCACTGTTGCAGGTGCTGTTTCTGGATGCGGTGGACCCGGCGGGTGAAGCGCAGCAGCTGCTCGGCGAGCGGGCCGTCGGGATCGGGGGTGGTCATGCGGGAACAATATCAGGACCATGTTCATTGTGAGCATAGGTAACAATGAGCTAAGCTCCGTCAGTCCGCATCACACACCTCCCGTAGGAGCCCATGCACCCCGACCACGAACCCTCCTGGACGCCACCCGCCGCCGAGCAGGAACAGCCCCGGCAGGTGCGCCGCATCCTGAGACTCTTCCGTCCCTACCGCGGACGCCTCGCCGTCGTCGGCCTGCTCGTCGGCGCCTCCTCCCTGGTCGGCGTCGCCACGCCCTTCCTCCTCAAGGCGATCCTCGACGTGGCGATCCCCGAGGGCCGCACCGGCCTGCTCAGCCTGCTCGCGCTGGGCATGATCCTCAGCGCCGTCCTCACCAGCGTCTTCGGAGTGCTGCAGACCCTGATCTCCACGACGGTCGGCCAGCGCGTGATGCACGACCTGCGCACCGCGGTCTACGGCCGCCTCCAGCGCATGTCGCTCGCCTTCTTCACCCGCACCCGCACCGGCGAGGTCCAGTCCCGCATCGCCAACGACATCGGCGGCATGCAGGCCACCGTCACCTCCACCGCGACCTCCCTGGTCTCCAATGCCACCAGCGTGATCGCCACGATCGTCGCGATGGTCGCCCTCGACTGGCGCCTGACCGTCGTCTCGCTGCTCCTGCTGCCGGTCTTCGTGTGGATCAGCCGCCGGGTCGGCAACGAACGCAAGAAGATCACCACCCAGCGCCAGAAGCAGATGGCCGCGATGGCCGCCACGGTCACCGAGTCGCTCTCGGTCAGCGGCATCCTGCTCGGCCGCACGATGGGCCGTTCCGACTCGCTCACCAAGGCCTTCGCCGACGAGTCCGAGCAACTGGTCGACCTCGAAGTCAGGTCGAACATGGCCGGCCGCTGGCGCATGGCCGTCATCACCATCGTCATGGCCGCCATGCCCGCCTTCATCTACTGGACCGCGGGAATGGCCCTCCAACTCGGCGGCCCCCAGGTCTCCATCGGCACCATCGTCGCCTTCGTCTCCCTTCAGCAGGGTCTGTTCCGCCCGGCGGTGAGCCTGTTGTCCACCGGCGTCCAGATCCAGACCTCGCTCGCGCTCTTCCAGCGGATCTTCGAGTACCTCGACCTGCCCATCGACATCACCGAGCGGGAGAACCCCGTCCGCCTCGAAACCATCCAGGGCGAGGTCCGGTTCGAGAACGTCGAGTTCCGGTACGACGGCAAGAGCGGCGCCATCCTCGACGGCATCGACCTCACCGTCCCGGCGGGCGGCAGCCTCGCGGTCG
Organism: Streptomyces curacoi; assembly: GCF_001513975.1. Classification (GTDB taxonomy): domain Bacteria; phylum Actinomycetota; class Actinomycetes; order Streptomycetales; family Streptomycetaceae; genus Streptomyces; species Streptomyces curacoi. The sequence goes on along the minus strand of NZ_KQ947993.1, from coordinate 42,735 downwards.
TCGGCCCGACCGGCGCCGGAAAGTCCACGCTCGGCCATCTCGTGCCGCGGCTGTACGACGTGACGGGCGGCCGGGTCACCCTCGACGGGGTCGACGTGCGCGACCTCGACTTCGACACCCTCGCCCGCGCGGTCGGCGTCGTCTCGCAGGAGACGTACCTCTTTCATGCCTCGGTCGCCGACAACCTGCGCTTCGCCAAGCCGGACGCCACCGACGAGGAGTTGCACGCGGCGGCGAAGGCGGCCCAGATCCACGACCACATCGCCGCCCTGCCCGACGGCTACGACACGATCGTCGGCGAACGCGGCCACCGCTTCTCGGGCGGTGAGAAACAGCGCCTGGCCATCGCCCGTACGATCCTGCGCGATCCGCCGGTCCTCATCCTCGACGAGGCGACCAGCGCCCTGGACACCCGTACCGAACACGCCGTCCAGCAGGCCATCGACGCCCTGTCCGCCAACCGCACCACGCTCACCATCGCCCACCGCCTGTCCACCGTTCGGGGCGCTGACCAGATCGTGGTCCTCGACGCGGGGCGGGTGGCGGAACGGGGGACGCACGAGGAGCTGTTGGAGCGGGAGGGGCGGTATGCGGCGCTGGTCCGCCGGGACGCCCAACTGGAGCCGACGGGGTGACGATATGCCAGGTTTGTAAGCATGTGCGGGTTACCGTTCCCGCATGCACCTGAACACTCCGTCACGGAACACGATTCGACTGACGCGCCGGGGCCGTATCGCTCTCATCGCCGCCGGCGCCGTCGTGGCCGGCACCGCCGTGGCGGTGCCGCTGCTGAGCATGGACGAGGAGGAGGCGAAGCCCACCTCGCTGGTGATTCCGGAGGGCTGGCGCGCCGGCCAGGTCTACGCCGCCGTCGACAAGGCCCTCGCCCTGCCGCCCGGATCCACCAAGAAGTCCCTGGGCAAGCTCGACCTCAAGCTGCCGGACGACGCCGAGGGCAACCCCGAGGGCTATCTCTTCCCGGCCACGTATCCGCTGGAAAAGGACGGCAAGAGGGCGACGCCGGAGTCCCTGTTGTCGGCCATGGTCGACACCGCCAACCAGAAGTTCAGCGGCGCTCCCGTCGCCGCAGGCGCGCAGCGCAACGCGCTGAACGTCTATCAGGCGGTCACCGTCGCGAGCATCGTCCAGGCCGAGGCCGCCACCAAGGCCGACATGGGCAAGGTGGCCCGGGTCATCTTCAACCGGCTCGAACGCGGCATGCCGCTGCAGATGGACTCCACCATCAACTACGCGCTGAACCGCTCCACGATCAGGACGACCGAGGCCGACACGCGGATCGAGAGCCCCTACAACTCGTACCAGCGCATGGGCCTGCCGCCCACGCCGATCGCCAACCCGGGCGAGGAGGCGATGCGCGCCGCGATCAGTCCGACCCCGGGCGACTGGCTGTACTTCGTCACCGTCAAGCCGGGCGACACCCGCTTCACGGCCGACTACGCCGAACACCAGCGCAACGTGGCCGAGTTCAACGCTCAGCAGAAGGCGAGCCCGAAGACCGCGACATGATCCGGCGGCCCATCGGGGTGGCGCTCCGGCAACGCCCTCAAGGGACGCGGGGAACCGCGCGACCAGCCTGGACGGCGCCGCAGACGACCGACGACGTAGCGCGGCACCACCCGGCGGCCCGACCCGGCGGAGCGCTACGCCGCGACCGACTCCTCGGCCAGCAACCGCCTGATGTCCCGTACGGCCGCGCGCCCGGCCCGGTTGGCGCCGATCGTGCTGGCTGAGGGGCCGTAGCCGACCAGGTGGAGCCGGGGATCGGCGACCGCGCGCGTCCCCTCCACCCGGATTCCGCCGCCCGGCTCGCGCAGGCGCAGCGCGGCCAAGTGATCGATGGCGGCCCGGAAGCCGGTCGCCCACAGGATGACGTCGGCGTTCACATGTCGCCCGTCGTTCCACTCCACCCCGTCCGGGGTGATCCGGTCGAACATGGGCCGCCGGTCCAGAACCCCGTCGGCCAGGCCCTGCCGGACGGCGTCGTTCAGAGGCAGTCCCGTGACGGAGACGACGCTCTTCGGCGGCAGACCCTGCCGGACCCGCTCCTCGACGAGCGCGACCGCCGCCCGGCCCGCCCCCTCGTCGAACGGCCCCTCGCGGAAGACGGGCGGACGCCGGGTGACCCATGTCGTGGCGGCCGCGTACCGGGCGATCTCCAGCAGATGCTGGATGCCCGAGATCCCGCCGCCCACCACGACGACCCGCTGCCCGGCGAACTCCTCCGGACCGGGGTACTGGGCGGTGTGCAACTGCCGCCCCCGGAACGTCTCCTGACCGGGGTAGCGCGGCCAGAAGGGCCGGTCCCAGGTGCCGGTCGAGTTGATCAGCGCCCGCGTCGCCCAGGTCCCGGCCGAGCTCTCGACGAGCAGCCGCCCGTCAGGGCCCTCGCGTACGGCGCGTACGTCGACGGGGCGCCGGACGCGCAGGTCGAAGGTGCGCTCGTAGCGGTCGAAGTACTCGGTGATGACCTCGGACGACGGCCGCCCCGGATCGGCGTCGGTCAGCTCCATGCCGGGCAGCGAGTGCATCCCGTTCACCTTGCCGTATGTCAAGGACGGCCACCGGAACTGCCAGGCACCCCCCGGGCCGGGGGAGTGGTCGAGCACGACGAAGTCGCGGTCGGGCTCGAAACTGTTGCGTCGCAGGTGATAGGCGCTGGACAGTCCGGCCTGTCCGGCGCCTATGACGACTACGTCGACTTCCTCGCCCACCTCGATATTGTTCACGCTTCTACTAACTGCCGAGGTGGCGAGGATCTTCCCCGAGGCGCCCGGAGATCAGCGCCCGCCCGCGACAAGCAGCGGGCGTCAAGACCGGGCGGGTCCGCGGAGAAAGCACAGGGGAAAAGAGAAGGCGGGCGTCAGCAGCCGCGGCGACACGCGGCGGAGGCCACCCGCAGCAGGTCGATGTGACCGTGCGTGGTGAGCAGGGCTGAAGCAACATGCCACGGAAAGTCGCCAGATGGCGCGGCGACGGTCAACGGCGTCTCGTGAAGCGGACCTGGCGTGTCACCGCCCGACCACCCCCTGGCCGCCCCCTCGCCTGTGGAGCCCGGCGGATGGGCGAGGATGGAAGGCATGTCAGACGCCTTCACCACCCGAGTTCTGAACATCGCCTCCGGCTCCGCGGAGCGGGTCGTGGACCTCACCCGCGACTGCGAGGCCTTCCTGCGGGAGGCGGCCGGGGGCCGCGACGGCCTGCTGAACGTCTTCGTGCCGCACGCGACGGCCGGCGTCGCCATCATCGAGACGGGCGCCGGCAGCGACGACGACCTCCTGACCGCCCTGCACACCCTCCTCCCCGCCGACGACCGCTGGCAGCACCGCCACGGCAGCCCCGGCCACGGCCGCGACCACGTCCTCCCGGCCATCGTCCCGCCGCACGCGACGCTGCCCGTGCTGGGCGGGCGGCTGGAGCTCGGCACATGGCAGTCCGTGTGCCTCGTGGACACCAACAAGGACAACCCCAACCGGCAGGTACGACTGAGCTTCCTGGGCTGAGCGGGCGCGCGAGCGGGGCGGGGCCGGGGTGGGCTCCGGGGCGGGCGGGCCGGTCACCGGCGTACGCCTGCCCCCGCCGCGCACTGGCGCACCATCCGCGGATCGCTGCCCGGCATCTCGTCCGGTGCCGTCCGGCCGTGTGCCGCGGGCGCGCAGCGGCCCTGGAGGCGGGACAGTTCGCTCGCGCAGCGCTGCAGGGCCACTTCCAGGACCTCCGGCATGTTCAGGGTGCCGGTGCCGTCCGGCGGGACGAGCCAGCGCAGCGCGCCCCAGCGGCAGTGCGGGGCGGGAGCGGTGATCCATGTTCCGGCGCCGAGAAGGCGCACACCGGTGCCGATCCACAGGGTCTGCGGCTCCGGGGGCAGCAGGAATCCCACGCGACGGCGCCGGGCGTCCAGCAGACAGGGGCCGGGATCGAGCGGCGTCAGCTCCTCCATGAGGTCGGCGACGCGCAGCCCGAGCTCCTCCGGCACGATCAGCACGTCCCAGAACCTTCCGGCCTCCAGGAGCGTGACGCCGGTACTGCCGTTCTGCCACTCGTGTTTACAGGCGCCGGGATCCTCCGACGCTGCGGCCAGCCACTCCATTGACCTCGTCCACTCCGTGAGTGCCATAAAGAGCCTCCCTGTGGTGCGCCGACGACCGACACGGCCGCCGTGCGGCCGTCCGTCCCTCATCACCCCGGATGACCGGTTGATGCATCAGTGCACCGGGTGCCAGGTACGGCGGCCATACGGCCGGAGTTCAATTCCCCGTATGGGGCGAGCGCCCGCGCACCAAACAGGCAGATATATGCGGAGCGCGCGCCCCCGAGCCGGCCTGCGCAGGCCCGCACCGGGGGCGGGTCCGCCTCACCAGTCGTCGCCGTCGTACGGGGCTCCTGAGACGTAGGGGTCATACCGTCGTCCCTGTGGCCTGGACGGCTGTGCCGTCGGCGGCAGGGTCGACGCGCCCAGCGCGGCGCACCACGGGCAGTCGGCGGGGTCCTCGGTGTCGTCGTCGGCGTTCCGGAAGCTCGGGAAGAAGGCGACGTCGTGTCGGCCGTCCATGGCAAGCGGCTCCTGTCTCGATCGAGGGCGGACGTGTGGGTCGAGCACGTCATGGGGCCATTTGGGGGATGGGCTCACTCGACTGGGTGGTGGCAGGGGCGGCCGGCGTACCACCGGCGCACACCTCGGCGTTGCCCCGGCATGGACAGCACTGAGCCGGCGCGGCGTGTCCTCGGAAGCGATGCCGCACCCCTGTCGTACGTCGTACCGGTCACCGGCGTTCGGGGCCAGCCGTCGATCTATGCGGCGCTGGTCGCGGAGTGGCACGCCAAGGGCCGTGCGGTTCCAGGGCGCCGTGACCCCTGGTGGGAGCCCGGTGTCGGCGCCGACGGCCAAGGGCGGGCCGTCACCTTCCGGGCGGTCGGCCCGTTCACCGGCCTGACGCGGGCCGCTGACGCCGAACCGACCGGCGGGCGGCGCGTCGAGGCGACCGAGCGCGTGCCGGCCGTCGTCGTCCCCCGGGGCCTTTCCGGGCCGGTACGCGTGTGGGAGTGGAGCGGGAGCAGCGGACGCGTCAGCGTGGTCGATCCGCTCAGGACCGACTGACGCGCGCGAGGGCGGCGCAGGCGCCGTCGGCCTCGCGCAACGCCAGCTCCATGACGTCCGGGTCGTACAGGGCGCCGGTCCCGTCGGGTGGCAGCAGCCATTCCAGGCGCCACCCGGCGCACCGGTGGGGCGGCGGTACGGCGACCCATGAGCCCCTGCCGACATGGCGCACACCGGGTCCGATCCATTCGCCGGCCGGATCGGGCGGGAGGAAGAAGCCCACTCTGCGCGCCCCGCAGTTCACCAGGACGGGGCCCGACGCCCGCCGCCGCGTACGTCTCAGGTGTGCCAGGGCGCTCAGGCCCAGCTGCTCGGGGACGCTGAGCACGTCCCAGAGCCGCCCGGCCTCCAGCAGGACCGCGTCCGCGCCCTGGTCCCACTGCCGTTTGCACGACCGAGGATCCGTGGCGGCGGCGGCGAGCCACTCGACGGCCTGCTTCCCCATGGTGCCCTGCATGTCCTACCCCCAGCACTCGCGGCTCTGCCGGCACCGGCGTGGGCAGGGCGAAGCAGCCCTGGGACCTCGCTGACCACGCCGGCCCGTTCAGGGCCATTCATGCTGGTGGATATTTCTATGTGCCGGAAGGGGTGGCGTGGGCTGGCGCAGGCTGGCGCTTCCGGCCGGGATGTTCGAACGCCGCATGACTGGTCGAGGGGTCGCGCCCCATACCGGTGTCCTTGTGTGCACGGGGGTTTGACGGCGAGGGATCCGGGATCCGGTTGGCGGTGTGTACGTCACAGTTGAGGCGATTCGGTCGCTCTACGGTTGCTTGATGCGACTCGTGCCTGGGTGGGCCTTGCTCTCGTCGGGCTGCGCGCCTGTGGCGCTGATCGGCGGCTGGACGTTCGCGGCGTCGCTGGAAGGGCCCGCATACGACCCCGCCACACAGACGATCAGCGTGCTCGCGGCCTACGGCGCTGCGGGATTCTGGGTGATGACCGCGGCGCTGGCCGCCCTGGGCGTCTGCCACGTGCTCACCGCCCTGGGGCTGCGGCCGGCCGCGCTGCCCGGGCGCGCGGCGCTGGGCGCCGGAGGAGTCGCGGCGTTGGTGGTGGCGCTGATCCCGCCGCCGAGCAGTGGGGGCTCCCTGCGCCACGGTTCGGTCGCCGCGGTCGCCTTCGTCCTGCTTGCGGTGTGGCCGGTGCTGGCCGCCGATCGCCGCGGCGCCGCACCCTGGGGGCTCCGGCCCGTCCCCTCACTCACGGCGACCGCTCTCATGGTCGTCGGCGCGGCCTGGTTCATGATCGAAATGCATCAGGGCGGTGCCGCCGGTGTCGCCGAACGCCTTGTGACGGCCCTTCAGTCCCTGTGGCCCTTCGTCGTGGTCGCCTCCTGCCTCCTCCATCGTCACCACGAGGGCCCCTCGCGTTGAGACTGTCATCTGCGCTTGAATGCAGCGACCACACCCCCGGTACGAGGGAGTCACACGTGCCCCGCCCCACCCTGACCCGCGTCCTGCGCCGTACCGGCGCCCTCACCGCGGTCGCCTGCACGGCCGCCGTGGCCTTCGCGGGACCGGCCGCGGCGCACGCCGAGGTCGAGGCGGAGGGCGCTCGGGCGCTCGACCGGAACGTCGCGCTCACCTTCACCGCGGAGTCGGAGTCCGGATCGGCGGGGATCAGCGAGCTGGAGGTGATCCTGCCCGAGGGCATCACCCCGGACGACATCACCTACAAGGAGGGCCCCGAGGGCTGGAAGCTCGCCCCCACCGGTCGTGGCTACACGGTGTCCGGGCCGAAGCTCCCGGTCGGGCAGGACGCCGAGTACGTCGTCACCGTACGGCAGTTGCCCGACGCCGAGACGCTCGTCTTCAAGACCCTCCAGACCTACAGTGACGGCCGGGTGGACCGCTGGATCGAACTGGACGAGGACAGCGGCGGCGACGGCCACGGGCACGGCCATCCCGCGCCCCGGCTGGAACTGAAGCCCGCCGCACCCGGCGCGAAGACCGTGAGCCCCACTCCCACCGAGGAGCCCACGACGCCCGCACCGTCGACCCGCGCACCGTCCACCCCCTCGGCGGAGGCCGCGACCGACGCCACGGAGGGCGACGACGGCCTGCCGATCGCCCTGCCGCTCGGCATTGGCGCGGCCGTCGTCGTGCTCGGCGCCGGGGCGTGGTGGCTCAGGAGCCGTCGCGGCGGGGCCTCCTGAGAGGACGGCCGGGAACTCCCTGCCCTGCGCGCCCGACTCCTGTAGCGGTACATGCGTCAGGAGGCCGTTGATGAAAGAACCCCCACTCGTGCCGCCCGCCCTCTGCGGGTTCCTGCTGCTGCTCGCCCTGATCTTCACGGTGTCGTACGCCGTCGGAGCCGCCGCCGGTCCCGTCGCGCCCGGCATGCACCGCCCGACGACGAGCGGCGGCGACGGCGGCGGCAGGGACACAGGGGACATGCGGGACATGGACATGCGGCACGGGAGCGGCGGCTGATGGCCATCGAACCGGCACCCCCGGTGACCGTCACCGACCTGACCGTCGGCGGGATGACCTGCGCGGCCTGTGTCCGCCGGGTGGAGAAGAAACTCGCCAGGCTGGAGGGCGTGACCGCCACGGTCAATCTGGCCACCGGACGCGCCCGGGTCAGCCATCCGCCGGACCTCCGCCCGGAGGAACTCGTGGCGACGGTGGAACAGGCCGGATACACGGCCGCGCTGCCCGCGCCGCCCAGGAAGCGGGAGCGCCCGGCCGAGGAGGGGTCCGAGGGCGTCCGGCGGGAGCGGGACCGGCTGCTGGTCACCGCGCTGCTCGCGGTGCCGGTGCTCGTGCTGTCCATGGTGCCCGCCTGGCAGTTCCGCAACTGGCAGTGGCTCTGCTTCGTGCTGGCCGCGCCGGTCGCCGTGTGGAGCGCGCGGCCGTTCCATCTGCGGGCCCTGCGCGGGCTGCGGCACTCGACGGCGACCATGGACACCCTGGTGTCCCTGGGCGTGGTGGCGTCGTTCTCCTGGTCGGCGTACGCGCTGTTCCTGGGCGGCGCGGGCGCGCCCGGGATGCGGATGCCGTTCAGCCTGCTGCCCTCCGCCCCGGACGGTGTCGCGCACCTGTACCTCGAAGCGGCCGTCGGCGTCCCGCTGTTCGTGCTGGCCGGCCGGTTCCTGGAGGCCCGGGCGCGCCGCGGCACCGGCGCTGCGCTGCGCTCGCTGGCGCGGCTGGCCGTCAGGGAAGTGTCGGTACGCGACGGCGGCACCGAACGCCTTGTCCCCGTCGAGGAGTTGACGGTCGGCCGGGTCTTCGTCGTGCGGCCCGGCGAGCGCATCGCCACCGACGGCGAGGTGGTGGAGGGCAACTCCGCCGTGGACCTGTCGCTGGTCACCGGGGAGAGCGAGCCCGTCGAGGCCGGGCCGGGCTCGGCGGTGGTGGGCGGTGCCGTCAACGCGGGCGGGCTGCTGCTCGTCCGGGCCACGGCCGTGGGCGCGGACACGCAGCTCGCGCGGATCACACGGCTGGTGACGGAGGCCCAGGCCGGGAAGGCGCGGGCGCAGCGGCTGGCCGACGCCGTGGCCGGGGTGTTCGTGCCCGTGGTGCTGGCGCTGGCCGTCACCGTGCTCGGGTTCTGGCTCGGCGCCGGGGCGGATCCGCAGGCGGCGATCACCGCGTGTGTGGCCGTACTGGTCGTGGCGTGCCCCTGCGCGCTGGGCCTGGCGACCCCGACGGCGCTGATGGCCGCCACCGGGCGCGGCGCCCAGCTCGGCGTCCTGGTCCGGGGCCCACAGGCCCTGGAGGGGCTCCAGCACATCGACACGGTCGTCCTCGACAAGACCGGCACGCTCACCTCCGGGCACATGAGCGTCACCCGTGTCACGGCCGTGCCCGGCGGGCTCGGCGCGGAAGCCGTGCTGCGCCTGGCCGGGGCGGTGGAGCAGGGCTCGGAGCACCCGCTGGGCCGCGCGGTCGTCGCGTACGCCCGCCGGACCCTGTCCGGGCAGGGGCCGTTGCCCGAAGTGCGTGACTTCCACGCGGAAGCGGGCCGGGGTGTGCGCGGCCGGGTCGGGGGCAGGCTGGTCGAAGTCCTGGCTCCGGAGGGTGAGTTGCCCACGGAACTGGCGGACGCGCTCCGGGCGGCGGAGGCTGCCGCCCATACGCCGGTCCTCGTCCGTGTCGACGGGGCGGCGGAGGCGCTGATCGGGATCGGGGACGTCGTACGCCCCGGCAGCTATCGGGCCGTGGACCGGCTGCGGCGCCTCGGCGTGCACCCTGTGCTCGCCACCGGGGACCGCGAGGCGCCGGCCCGCGCGGTCGCCGCTGCGCTCGGCATCGAGGAGGTGCACGCGCGCTGCACACCCGAGGACAAGGGCGACCTCGTACGGCGGCTGAGGGAGCGGGGCCGCCGGGTCGCGGTCGTCGGCGACGGCGTCAACGATGCGGCGGCGCTGGCCGGAGCCGACCTCGGGATCGCCATGGGCACCGGCACGGACGTCGCGATCGGGGCCGCCGACGTCACCCTGGTGCGCGGCGACATCGAGGCCCTGGCGGACGCGGTACGGCTCGCCCGGCGCACCCTGGGCACGATCCGCGTCAATCTGCTGTGGGCCTTCGGCTACAACGTGGTGACCGTGCCGCTCGCCATGGTCGGGCTGCTCAACCCCATGGTCGCGGCGGTCGCCATGTCGGTGAGCTCCCTGCTCGTGGTGGGCAACAGCCTGCGGCTGCGGGCCTGGCAGCCGGCGCCCGCCCGGGGCCGTCAGGGCGTCGCCCACCGAGACCAGGAGGGCCGTACCCGATGACCGTACCCATGGCCCGGCGAGAGGGCGATCGCCGGCCCCGGCGTCCCGCCGGCCGCCGAGTCGCCGACGGACTGCTCGCCGTGCTCGCACCGGTCGCCGCGTGCGCCGTCGCACTCGGCGTCCTGACCACCTGGGTGACCTCCGGGGCCGCGGGCAGCCCGGCGCGGATCGCGGTCACCGACGGGCGGGTCTTCCTGCCCTACGGCGACGTCCGGGACACCGCCGCGTTCTTCCGGATCACCAACTCCGGGGGCGCCGACGACCGGCTTCTGAAAGTGACGTCGACCGCGGGCGGCGGCGCCGCGACGCTGAGCCGCCACCGCATGAGCGGCGGCCGGGCGGCGTACGCGCAGCCGGTCGACTCGGTCCGCGTCCCGGCCGGTGGCGGCCTCGCGATGTCCCCGTACGGCCTGGACGTGACACTGTGGGCGCAGCCGGGGTGGCGGACGGGCGACCTCGTACCGTTCACGCTGCACTTCGAGCACGGAGGGCGGATCGAGGTGCCGGCGGTGGTCGTCCGCCCCGGCGAGCACGCGTGAGGGCGGCCCCACACCTCACTTGTCGGTGGGTACGCGCGCCGGGTTCCCCTGTGTCGGTGTGTCCTGTATCACTCTGCTGGGCTTGAGTGCGGGACGGGGGTGCTGTGCGTACCCAGCCGTGACGAGCGGGCCCGGGATGCGAGGATGAGGGCCGTCATGACTGTTGGGTGGTGTGTGCGCGCGATCCGGGCCGCGGTGTTCGCGGTCGTCTGTGTGCTGCTCGCCGCCCTCGGCCATGTGCTGATGTCGGGCGCGGCCGTCGCGTGGTGGACGATGGCGGCCGGCGCGGTCCTGACGGGCGGCGCCGGCTGGTGTCTGGCCGGCCGGGAGCGCGGACTCCCGCTGGTCGTGTCCGTCGTGGTCGTCGCCCAGGGCGGGCTGCACGCCGCCTTCGAGCTCGCACAGTCCTCCTCGGCACGCGCCGGCCACGACATGAGCTCCATGGCCCACCACACCGGCTCCATGGATGCCATGGGTGCCGTGGACATGGGTGCCCTGGGTTCCATGGGCATGGGGCACATGAGCGTCGGGCACATGGGCGTGGGCCACATGACGATGGGCCATGACATGACCGGCACGTCGTCGTACGGCATGTTCGCCGCCCACACCCTCGCCGCGCTGCTGTGCGGCCTGTGGCTGGGCCACGGGGAGCGGGCCGCGTTCCGCATCCTGCGGGCCGTCGCCGGATGGTTGGCCGCCCCGCTGCGGCTGTCGCTCGCCCTGCCCGCACCGCCGCACCGCCCGCGTCTCCGGCCGCGTCGCGGCCGGTCCGACCGGGCGCCGCGGCTGCTGCCGCTCGTTCACACCATCACCTCTCGGGGGCCTCCGGCGGGCACCGCTGTCGTCTGAGACAGCCGGTTCCCCGAGGCCGTACGGACACGGACGCCGACTCGTCGGCGGCCGCACGGGCGTCGAGTCGTGAGTCGACGGCGCCGACCGTGCCTCGGGCCTCGGCCGTACCCGCCGTACGGCCGTATCCCGCAACCCCGGACACCTCCGGCACGGTGTGCCGCACGTCTCGCGTGCCCCGGTGGCCGGCGGCGACGCCGTCGTGCCGCCGTCGTGCCCTCCGCCGTGCCGGAGTCCGGACTACCCGAGAAGGACTCAGGTGATCACTCCTGCCCTGCCCTCCTCACGCCCGACAGGCGTGAGAGACACGAAGGCGGACAAGACCTCCCGTACGGCTTCCTGCGACGAGTCCACGACCGCGTGGGCGCTCGCCGCGCGGGGCGGTGACCCGGACGCCGCCGACCGTTTCGTCCGCTCGCTGCATCGCGACGTCGTGCGGTACGTGGCGCATCTCTCCGCCGATCCGCAGGCCGCCGACGACCTGGCACAGGACACGTTCCTGCGGGCGCTCGGCAGCCTGCACCGGTTCGAGGGCCGCTCCTCGGCCCGCGCGTGGCTGCTGTCCATCGCCCGCCGCGCGGTGATCGACAGTCACCGGTACGCCGCGGCCCGGCCACGGATGTGCGACACCGACGACTGGACGCTCCTGGCGGAGCGCGCCCAGCCGACCGGCCTGCCCGGCTTCGACGACGGCATCGCCCTGCTCGACCTGCTGGAGACGTTGCCCGACGAGCGCCGCGAGGCGTTCGTCCTGACCCAGCTGGTGGGCCTGCCCTATGCGGAGGCGGCCGAGATGAGCGACTGCCCCGTCGGTACGGTCCGTTCACGCGTCGCCCGCGCCCGGGCGACCCTCGTCGAGCTGCTGACCGAGGCCGAGATCGGGGCCGAGATCGGGGCCGAGATCGGGGCCGGGGCCGCGGTCGTGGCCGAACCGGCCGCTGTCGCCGCCTGACCGGGAACCCGGTGTCGGTTCACCCTGCCGGGAACCGACACCGGGTCCGCCCCGACTACTGGATCGGGCGGTGGGGATCCGCCCGTGCATCCAGTGGATCTTGGGGAGTTTCGATGCGTTCTCGTGCGGGGCGGGCCACCACGGCCGCGGTGCTCGGTGGCCTGCTGGCGGCGGGCTGCGGCAGCACGGACAGCGGTGCGGCGAGCCCCGCCGCCAGGGGCGGCTCGGCCGGTCACCCGGTCACTGTCACCGACTGCGCGGGCGCGAGGACCACCTTCACCGCGCCCCCGCGGAACATCGTCACCAGCAACGCCTCCAGCCTGGAACTCCTGCTCCGGCTGGGTGCCGGGGACAAGGTGATCGGCACCGGCTTCCCGCCCGGCAAGGGCACGCTGCCGGCCGAACTCGACGCGCAGGCGCAGCGGGTGAAGGTCCTCGGCGAGACCGTGATCCCCAAGGAGAAGCTCCTCGGTTCCGGCGCCGACCTGTACATCGACACCTTCGCCTCGATGAACATGGGCGGCGGCATGGGGGACACGCCGACCGAGGAGGTCAGGGCGGCGGCCATCAAGCACATCTACCTGAAGTCCACGGCCTGCGCCGCCATGAGCAAGAGACCGGTCACCGACCTGTCCGCCGTCGAGGACGACATCCTCTCGCTCGGCGCCGTCACGGGCACGAGGGCGAAGGCCGAGGAACTCGTCGGCGGGATGAGGAAGAAGGTGGACGCCGTACAGCGGGCCGTCGGCGGCATCCCCGAGAGCGAGCGGCCGACGTACTTCTTCTTCGACTACGACGCCGGGACCAAGCAGCCCATGGCCGTCTGCAACCGTCAGGTCGCCAACGCGGTCATCGGCCTCGCCGGGGCCCGCAACGTCTTCGCCGACTGCGACGGCGACTACCAGCAGGTCGGCTGGGAGGACGTGATCGCGAAGAACCCGGACTGGATCCAGCTGGGTGTGCGCGAGCGCGGCAGCGAGGCCGCGAACAGGAAGGCGTTCGACGAGGCGGAGAAGTGGCTGCGGTCCAACCCGGCGACCAGGGGCCTGAAGGCGGTCGAGGAGGGACACTTTCTGCGCATCGGCTCCGAGCGGACCACCATCGCCGGGGTCGAGAACGCCGACACGGTCGAGCGGATCGCCAGGACGCTGCACCCCGGCAAGGTCCGCTGACCATGACCTCCCTGCTGTCGCGGAGCGAAGCGGCTCCGCGGGCACGCACGCTGCCCGCCGGGCCCCTGGCGTCGGTACTGGGCGTCCTGCTGCTCGTCGCGCTGACGGCCGCCGTGGCCTGGGGCTCGACGTCCGTCCCAGCCGGCGACGTGTGGAGCGTGGTGGGGCGGCGGCTGGCCGGCGAGGCGCCGCGGCCCGGCACGAACGACCTGATCGTGTGGCAACTGCGCGTGCCACGCGCCCTGCTGGCCGCGCTCGTCGGCGCCGGGCTCGGACTCGTCGGTACGGCGGTCCAGGCACTGGTGCGCAATCCGCTGGCCGACCCGTACCTCCTGGGCATCTCCAACGGCGCCTCCCTGGGCGCGGTCGCCGCGATCGTGCTCGGGCTAGGGGCCGGTGGGGCGCTCGGACTCGGGCTGTCCGGGGCGGCCTTCGCCGGAGCCCTGGCCACCTTCGCGCTGGTGTGGACCGTGGCCCGGCGGGGCGGCGGATTCGCGCCGCTGCGGCTGGTGCTGGCCGGGGTGGCGATCGGGCAGTTCCTGTCCGGGTTCACCAGCTACCTGGTGCTCCGGGCCGGCGACGAGCAGCAGACCCGCAGCGTGCTGTTCTGGCTCATGGGCAGCCTCAGCGGCGCGAACTGGGAACTGCTGGCCGTACCGGCGGTCGCGGTACCGGCCGGGTGGCTGTGCCTGCAGGCGCGCGCCCGGGGACTGAACGCCCTGCTGATGGGCGACGAGTCCGCGGCCGGGCTCGGCATCGACGTCACCCGTCTGCGCCGGGAACTGTTCACCGTGACCAGCGTGCTGACCGGTGTCCTGGTGGCCGTCTCCGGCGCGATCGCCTTCGTCGCGCTGATGGTGCCGCACGTCTGCCGTCTGGTCGTCGGCGGCGACCACCGGCGTCTGCTGCCGGTCTCCGCGCTGTTCGGGGCGCTGCTGCTGGTGGTCGTCGACATCGTCTGCCGTACCGCGATGGACACCCAGGAACTGCCCGTCGGCGTGGTCACCGCGCTCATCGGGGCCCCGGCCCTGCTGTATCTGCTGGACCGGCGGCTGGGGAGCGGCAGTTGAGGATCCGGGGGAGCGCGACATGAGGATCGACATCGAGGACCTGCACGTCACCTACGCCGGCCGTACGGTCGTCGCGGGCGCCGGGCTGATCGCGGCCGAGGGCGAGATCACCGGCCTCGTCGGGCCGAACGGCAGCGGCAAGTCCACGCTTCTGCGCACCGTCTACCGGCACCTGAGACCGGCCGCCGGCCGGGTCCTGCTGTCCGGCACCGATCTGCGCCGGCTGAGCCCCGCCGAGGCGGCCCGGCATGTCGCCGCCCTCCCGCAGGAGCGGGGCGGCGACTTCGAGCTGACCGTCCGCGAGGTCGTCGCCATGGGCCGTACGCCGTACAAGCGGGCCTTCGCCGGGGAGGACGCCACCGACCGGGACGTCGTCGCCCGCGCCCTGGCGGACGTCGGCATGGCGCGGCACGCCGGGCGCCGCTTCACCGAACTGTCCGGCGGCGAACGCCAACGCGTCCTGCTGGCCCGCGCCTTCGCCCAGCAACCGGACGTCCTCGTCCTGGACGAGCCCACCAACCACCTCGACATCCGGCACCAGGTCGAACTGCTCGCCCTGCTCCGGGCGCAGCGCCGTACCACCCTGGTGTCGCTGCACGACCTCAACGCCGCGGCCTCCGTCTGCGACCGGCTGCACGTCCTGCACGACGGCCGTGTGGTCGCCTCCGGTCCGCCGCGCGAGGTGCTGCGACCCGCCCTGCTGGCGGAGGTGTTCGGCGTCCGGGCGTGCGTCGTGGACCATCCCCTGACCGGCGATCCGCTGATCGCCTTCGACCACCGTGCCCCCGAGCCGGACGGGCCGGATGTCCCCCTGTCGGCCCCCGAGCAGTGCTCGGGGCTGGTCCCGGGCGGTCACACCGGTGAACGCCCATGATCGAGAGAGGTTGTGAATCATGATCGACATCGCAGGCATGGAAGGCCTGGACCCGGTGGCGACCTTCTGCGGCAACTGCGACTGCGGCTGTCCGCAACTGTTCGTCGACCCGGCCGCCCCGGACGAGCGCCGGGTGGTCCTCACCGACGACTTCGGGCAGCGGGTGCAGATGAGCGTCGACCAGTTCTCGTCGCTGGTCGCGGATGCCAAGTCCGGCAAGTTGGACGGCGTCCTCACGCCCTGACGCCCTACTGGGGGCTGAGTCGGAACTCCTCACCTGCTCGGCCAAGTCCGAGAACTCAGCCCCCGGTGGCCCCCCGACCTGACCACTGACCAGCGACCGAGGAGTCGTACCCGCATGTGCGGAATCACCGGTTGGGCGTCCTTCCACCACGCCGCCCGCACCCGGACACCGGTCATCGAGGCCATGACCGCCACCCTCGCCTCCCGTGGCCCCGACGCGGGCGGCGTGTGGCTCGGTGAGCGTGCCGCGATCGGCCACCGTCGGCTGGCGGTCACGGATCTCGCGGGCGGCGTCCAGCCGATGACCGACCGGGTCGACACACCGACGGCGGTGCTCAGTTACAGCGGTGAGGTCTACAACCACCACGAGCTGCGCGCCGAACTCAGGGGCCGGGGGCACGTGTTCCGCACCCGCAGTGACACCGAGGTCGTGCTGCGCGCCTACGCCGAGTGGGGTGACGGTCTCGCCGATCACCTGGACGGCATGTTCGCCTTCGCCGTCTGGGACGAGCGCGCCGAGCGGCTGCTCCTCGTCCGTGACCGGCTCGGCGTCAAACCGCTCTTCTGGGCCGCCGTCGACGGAGGCCTGGCCTTCGCCTCCGAGCCCAAGGCCCTCTTCGAGCACCCGGAGATACGGCCCCGGGTGGACGCGGACGGGCTGCGGGAGGCGTACAGCCTGCTGTTCAACACCGGGCCGACGGTGTGGTCCGGCGTGCGGGAGGTCGAGCCGGGAAGCCTGCTCGTCCTCGACCGGGACGGCATCCGCGAACGCCGCTACTGGCAACTGGCCGCCGGTGCGCACGAGGACGACCGGGACGCGACCGTGGACCGAATCCACACCCTGGTCAGCCGGGCCGCCCGCGGCCAGTCGGAGGCCGACGTCCCGCTGTGCAGCCTGCTGTCCGGAGGCATCGACTCCACCGTCCTGACCGCCCTGCTCGCCGACCAGCTCCGCCTGCGCGAGGGCCCCGACGCCCGCCTGCGCTCCTACGCCGTCGACTACAGCGACCAGGCCGAGCGGTTCACCGGAGACGTCCTGCGCACCGGCCACGACACCCCGTACGCCGCCGACGCGGGCGCGTTCATCGGCACCGACCACAGCACGGTCGTACTGGACCCGCGGGCGCTGCTCGACCCCGAGCACCGCAAGGCCGTGGTCGTGGCCCGCGACTCGCCGATCGGCGTCGGCGACATGGACACCTCGCTGTACCTGCTGTTCGGGGAGATACGGCGGCACTCCACCGTCGCCCTGTCCGGTGAGGCCGCCGACGAGGTCTTCGGCGGCTACCCCTGGTTCCACAGCCCCGGGGCCCTGGCCGCCGGCACCTTCCCCTGGCTGCTGGTCACCGGCGACGAGGCCGCCATGCCGCTCGCCCCCGAACTCGGCCTGAATATCGGCGAGTTCCGTGAGGACACCTACCGCAGTGCCCTGGCCGCCGTACCCCACCTCGACGGCGAGACCCCGACCGAGCACCGACAGCGCGAGATGCAGCATCTGTCTCTGACCCGCTGGCTGCGCCAACTCCTGCACCGCAAGGACCGGTTGAGCATGGCCCAGGGCCTGGAGGTCCGGGTGCCCTACTGCGACCACCGGCTCGTCCAGTACGCCTTCGACGTGCCCTGGGCGCTGAAGAGCTTCGACGGCCGGGAGAAGAGCCTGCTGCGCGCCGCCGGAAAGGGATGGGCCCCCGACGCGGTCCTGCGGCGCCCCAAGAACCACTACCCGGCCACCCATCACCCCGACTACAACCGCGGCCTGCAGGACCTGGCCCGCGACGCGCTGTCCGTCGAGCGGGTCCGGGCGCTGGCCGACGAGACCCGCGTCAAAACCTGCCTGGACACCCCGCCCGAGCAGCTGGGTTGGGGCCACCGCCTGCGCCTCGAACGCGTCGTCGACCTCGCCCTGTGGCTGGACCACTACCAGCCCGAGCTCGCCCTCTAGGAGCCCCACGCATGACCACCCAGGAACCCCGGCCGGCCGTGGACGCGGAGTCGCCCACCGACCCCGTCCCGTTGATGGGCTGCCCGTACAAGAGCAACCCCTATCCGCTCTACGAGCGACTGCGCGAGGCCGGCCCGGTGCACCGCGTCCTCTTCCCCAGCGGAGTCCAGGCGTGGCTCGTCACCGGCTACGAGGCCGCGCACTCCGCGCTGAACGACGACCGCCTCGGCAAGAGCCACGACCGGGGCAACGACCGCTGGCGCGCCCGCGCCTCGATCATGCCCGAACCCCAGCACTCCCAGCTCCAGGTCCACCTCCTCCACCAGGACCCGCCGAAGCACACCCGCATGCGGCGCTTCGTGACGGACGCCTTCACCCCGCGCCGGATCGAGCGACTGCGGCCGCGTTTCCAGGAGCTGGCCGACGCCCTCGTCGACGCCCTCCCCGAGACCGGCCCCGCCGACCTGGTCACCGGCTTCGCCGCCCGCTTCCCCTTCCAGGTCCTCGCCGAAGTCATCGGGCTGCCGGGGGAGTCGGCCGCGCGCTTCGACCGCGACTGGGGCAAGGTCGTCCAGCCGGTCGGCCCGACGGACCCGGGGCGGTCCCGGTACGAAGCCCGGCTGCACGGTCTGCAGAGCTACATCGCCGAGGTCGTCGCCCACAAACGCGAGCACCGGGACGACGACCTGCTCAGCCATCTCGTGGCGGCCCGTGACCGGCGGGAGCTGACGCAGGAAGAGCTGGATTCGATGATCTTCCAGCTGCTGGTCGCCGGGCAGGAGCCCGTCACGAACCAGCTCACGACGGCCATGGTCGCCCTGTTCCGCCACCCCGGCCAGCTCGCCCGGCTGCGCGCCGACCTCGGCCTCCTGCCCCGCGCGGTGGAGGAACTCCTGCGCTACGACAGCGCCTTCGAGCTGACCACCTGGCGGTTCTTCGACCGGGACAGCGACCTGCACGGCACCGAGGTCCCGGCCGGTGACTCCGTGATCGTCTCCCTGTGCGCGGCCAACCGCGACCCGCGCCGCTTCGCCGACCCCGACATGCTCGACCTGGACCGCTCGCCCAACCCCCACCTCGCCTTCGGCCACGGCATCCACTTCTGCCCCGGCGCCGCCCTCGCCCGCGCCGAGCTGCAGATCGCGTTGGGCACCCTGCTGACCCGGCTCCCCGGCCTGCACCTCGCCGTCCGGGACGAGGACATCCAGTGGATCCCGGCCGTCCTGGGCCGCGGCACCGACCACCTGCCCGTCGGCTACGACCGACGGCTGTGAGGCCGGCCCGCCAGCAGCCCCCGCCCCCTGACCGACAGCGCCTGGCCCCACCGAGGCGCCGGCCGCCCTGCCCCCACGCACACCGGAGAAACGCCATGCCGCTGACGACCGCACCGGACACCCTGCCCCAGACCACCGGCGCGGCGATCCTGAATCTGCTCCTGCCGCACCACCGCACGACCGACGAGGCCCCCGTCTCCGTCCCCGTCCCGGTCCCCGTCCCAGCCTCGGCCGAGGCGTTCCCGCATCAGCTGCGCCGGATCACCGACTTCGTCCGTGTGGGCGCCCCCATTGTCTTCACCCTGCCCGGCTTCCCCTGCAAGTCACCCAACCCCGCCAAGACCCTGGGCCACCTCCCCGACATGGGCGAACGCCTCTCCCTCACCTTCCTCGACACCCTGTGCGCCAGGATCGAGAGGATCCACCCGCCCGGCGCCCGGGTCGTCATCTGCTCCGACGGCCATGTCTTCGGCGACCTGATCCGCGTCCCCGACGACCGCATCGACGCCTACTCCGACGAACTGCGCGCGCTCATACGGCAGTCGGACCTGCACCGGCTCTCCGTCTTCGACCTGAGAGACGTCCTCGGCGACCTCCCGCCCGACGCCGGGCGCGCGCACGTCCACGACCGCTACGCCCCCACCCTGGACGCCCTGCGCGCCGAGGTCCGCACCGACGCGACCGCTCTCGCCCTGTACCGGGGCATCACGCGCTTCCTCGTCGAGGACACCGCCGGGTTCACCGGCACCCGCTCCGCCCTGCAACGCCAGTGCCGCGGGCGGGCGTACGGCGTCATCCAGCGCAGCCGCGCCTGGGGCGCCCTGATCGCCGACCACCACCCGAGCGCCGTACGGCTGTCCATCCACCCGCACCCGGCCGGTGCCGCCAAGTTCGGCATCCGTCTCCTCGACGCCCCCGACGTCTGGACCACCCCCTGGCACTCCGCGGCCCTGCGCGAGCCCGACGGCACCTGGACCCTCATGCCCCGTGCCCGGGCCGCGCGGCTCGGCCGCCTGGTGCACCGCGACGGCAGACCGAGCCACTTCGAGCGGTCAACCGCCGACGGTCACCGCTCCTTCGCCACCGTCCGCAGATAGGCGCCGAGCCGGGCGACGGCCGACGGGTTGCGGGGGCTCTCGACCAGGTCGACGTAGTCGAGGACGAAGATCCGCTTGTTCCGGACGGCGGAGACGTCGCGCAGCGGCGCGTAGGAGAGCAGGAACTTCCTCTTCTGCTCGGCGCTCACGTCCCCGTAGTCGCAGATCACGATGACGTCCGGGTCCCGCCGTACGACGCTCTCCCAGCCCACGGTGGTCCAGGAGTCCTGGACGTCGTGCATGACGTTGGTCCCGCCGGCCTCGCTGATGATCTGCTCGGGCGCGGCGTAACGGCCCGAGGTGAACGGCTGGTCCTGCCCGCTGTCGTACAGGAACACCTTCGGCCGGTCGGCGCCCGTGGGTGCCTTCGCCCGCACCTCGGCGATCTGCTTCCTGAAACCGGCGATCAGCGTGGCGGCCCGCTGCTCGACGCCGAACAGCTTCCCGAGGTTGGTGAGGTCGGCGTACAGGGCGTCCAGCGGCGGCATGATGCCGCGTGCGGACTCGGTACGGCCGTTGCGGCAGGACTCGGTGAGGACGTACGAGGCGATGCCGAGCTTCTTCAGCGCCTCGGGGGTGAAGCCGCTGTCCTCGCGGAAGCCGTAGTTCCAGCCGGCGAAGACGAGATCGGCGTCGGCGTCGAGGGCGTTCTCCTTGGTGAGCTGGTCCTTCGACAGCCACTTCACCTTGTCGTAGCCGTCCTTCCACGGCACGCCGGTCAGATCGCCCTTGTCGTCGGGCATGGCGAACCCGGCCATGCGGTCCTCCAGACCCAGGGCGAACATCAGCTCGGTGATGCCGACGTCATTGGTGACGACGCGCTCGGGGACCTTGTCGTACGTGACCTTGCGGCCGCAGTTGGTGAGCGTGACCGCCGAGTTCCCGTCCGTCTGGGCGGACGGCTGCACGGTGGCGCCGCAGCCGGAGAGGGCGGCGGTGGCCGTGAGACAGAGGGCGGTGGCGAGGAGCTTGCGCATGGGGGTTAGGGGTCCTTACGTGGTCGGCTGGAACGTCTTGGGCGGGAGAAGGTCGAAGAGCAGCTGCACGGCGCCGGTCTCCGGATGCCGTACCGGATGCGCGCGGACCCCGAACACCTCGGCCAGCAGGGCGGGTTGCAGGACGTCGTGTGGGGCGCCCGAGGCGACGGCCCGGCCGCCGGCGATGACGTACAGCACGTCGCAGTGCGCGGCGGCCAGGTTGAGGTCGTGCAGAGCGGCCAGCACGGTCAGGCCGCCGGCCCGCACCAGGGACAGCACGTCCAACTGGTGGGCGATGTCGAGGTGGTTGGTCGGCTCGTCCAGGACGAGGACCCTCGGTTGCTGGGCGAGCGCACGGGCGATGAGCACACGCTGCTTCTCGCCGCCCGACAGCGCGAGGAACCCGCGGTCGGCGAGGTGGGCGACGCCGGTGCGGTTCATGGCCGCCGCGCAGATCTCCCTGTCCGACGCGGCCGTACGGTCCCGGTGCGGCAGCCGCCCCATGGCCACGACCTCGGCGACCGTGAAGTCGAACTCGGCCGACGACTCCTGCGGCAGTGCGGCGAGCACCCGGGCCGCGGCCCGCGGCGCCATGGCGTGCACGTCGTCCCCGTCGAGCCGCACCACACCCCCGGCCGGCCGCAGCGCCCGGTACACACAGCGCAGCAACGTGGACTTGCCGCTGCCGTTCGGGCCGACCAGCCCGACGAACTGCCCGCTGTCCGCGGTGAGTCGGATGTCTTCGACCAGCCGCGCCCCGGCGGTCTCGACCGTGACGTCCTCGATGTCGAGTCGCATGCTCACCGGCCTCCGAACGCGTAGCCGCCGCGCCGCATCAGCAGCAGGAAGGCGGGCACGCCGACGACGGCGGTGATCACTCCGACGGGCAGTTCGGCGGGGGTGAGGAGGAGCCGGGAGAGCAGGTCCGCCCACACCAGCAGCACGGCCCCGGCGAGCGGCGCCACGGCCAGCACCCTCCGGTGATCGGCGCCGACCAGCATGCGTACGACATGCGGCACCATCAGCCCGACGAACCCGATGGCTCCGCTGACGGCGACCACCGTCCCGGTGACGGCGGCGGTGACCAGGAACAACTCCCTGCGCAGCCGCGCCGGTCGGACGCCGAGCGCGGCCGACGTCTCGTCCCCCATCGCGAGGGCGTTGAGCGCCTCGGCCCGCAGCCGCAGCCACGCCCAGCCGGCCGCCACGGTCACCGCGGCGAGCGGCACCTGGGCCCAGGTCGCCCCGCCCAGGCTGCCCAGCAGCCACATCATCGCCGACCGGGCCGCCTCGCCGCGGGCCGCGCCGAACACCATGACGGTGGTGACGGCCTCGAAGCCGTACGCCAGGGCCGTCCCGGTCAGGACCAGCCGCAGCGGGGTGAGCCCGTGCGGCGACCGCGCCACGGCGTACACCAGGGCCATGGCCGCGAGTGCCGACCCGAAGGCCGACAGGGACAGCGCCCACACCCCCAGCCCGGCGAACGCGCCCAGCAGGATCACGGCGTTGGCGCCCACCGCGGCGCCCGAGGAGATGCCCAGCACGAACGGATCGGCGAGCGCGTTGCGCACCATCGCCTGCACGGCCACCCCGACGGCCGCGAGCCCGGCCCCGACGACGGCGCCGAGCACGACGCGCGGCAGCCGTATCTCCCAGACGATGGCGTACGCGGAGACGTCCCCGGCCTCGATGGTTCCGCCGGTCAGCCCCGCCCTGAGCAGCCGGAGGACTTCGGCCCACCCGATCCCGGCGGCGCCCAGCCCCACGCCGCACACGACGGAGACGAGCAGCAGCAGGGCCAGCCCGAGGACGAGCGGTGGCACGGGTACGCGTGACGCACCCGATCGCGGTAGCGGTGTCGGACTTCGGTGCACGGGACGGCGGTCCTTCGCCTGGGGCCGCCTGCGGACATCGGTCAGGGAGACAGCCCGTACGACCGTGCCGGCCGCGCGGTCCCCTCTCGCAGTCCACGGCGAGCAGTCAACGGGTCGCACCCACCACGGGCAATCGGGCTCGCGCGACGGACCACAGGTCCTCCACGCACACCGTTGCGGGTCAGCGCCGGACTCTCACCGGACTTCCCCCGCGGGAGGCCCGGGGAGCGTAACAGACGGGCGTTCCGCGCCGACGTGCGGCTGCCGACGGCCGGGTGAAGACTGAGAGGTGGCGGGGCCGCTCCGCCCTGCCGGAGAGGGGTCCGGACATGGGCGGCATCAACGGAACGGCCCTGGAGGGCCTGCGCGAGGCACTGCGGGGACCCGTCATCACCGCGCGGGACCCCGGCTACGACGAGGCCCGCAGCATCTACAACGCCATGATCGACCGGCGCCCCGCGGCCGTCGCGCGGTGCGCCGACGTGGCGGACGTACGCACGGTGGTCTCGTTCGCCAAGGACGCCGGGGTGGAGCTCGCGGTGCGCGGCGGCGGGCACAGCGGTCCCGGGCTGTGCCTGGTCGACGACGGGCTCGTCCTCGACCTGTCGCCGATGCGCTGGGTGCGGGTGGAACCGGGCACGCGGACCGCACAGGTGGGCGGCGGCTGTCGGATGGGGGATCTGGACCACGCGACCCACACGTTCGGCCTGGGCGTACCGTCCGGCGTCGTGTCGACCACGGGCGTCGGCGGTCTCACCCTCGGCGGCGGACACGGTCACCTGAGCCGGCGGTACGGCCTGACGATCGACAACCTGCTCTCCGCCGACGTCGTCCTCGCCGACGGAACGTTCGTCACCGCGTCACGGGAGGAACACCCGGACCTGTTCTGGGCGCTGCGCGGCGGCGGCGGGAACTTCGGCGTGGTCACGTCGTTCACGTTCCGGCTGCACCCGGTGGGCTCGGTCGGGGTCGCGGTGACGGTGTGGCCGGTCGACCGCATGCCGCAAGTGCTGCGCTGGTACCGGGAGTTCCTGCCCGCCGCGCCGCACGACCTCAACGGCTTCTTCGCCGTGTTCGTCATCCCGCCCGGACCGCCGTTCCCCGAGCCGATCCACGGGCAGAAGATGTGCGGTGTCGTCTGGTGCCACACCGGTGACCTGGCGGCCGGCCGCCTGGGGCAGATGCTCACGGCGGTGAACGAACCGGCGCCGCCCGCCTTCCACTTCACGGCGCCCATGCCCTACCCCGCCCTGCAGGGCATGTTCGACGCGCTGATCCCGAAGGGCCTGCAGTGGTACTGGCGCGGCGACTTCTTCGACACGATCTCCGACGCCGCGGTCGAAGTGCACCACAAGCACGGCGGGAACATCCCCACCGAGCTGTCGCTGATGCATCTGTATCCGGTGGACGGCGAGGTCCATCAGGTGGACACCGACGACACGGCCTGGGCCTACCGGGACGCCATCTGGTCCGGAGTGATCGCCGGGGTCGACCCGGACCCCGCCAACGCCGAACTGATCCGGCAGTGGTGCGTCGAGTACTGGAGCGACCTGCACCCGCACTCCATGGGCGGCTCCTACGTCAACTTCATCGGCGACGCGCAGAGCGGGGACCGCCTGCGGTCCACCTACCGCGGCCACTACGACCGGCTGACCGCGATCAAGCACACCTACGACCCGTACAACTTCTTCCACGCCAACCAGAACATCCCGCCGGGCACCGCCTGACGTCCGCCGGACCCGTCGTGAGCCCGCGAAGCCGCCTGGGGTAGGGTCACCGGCGTTGTCGGCTACTCACTGGTAGTGCACCGGTGCGGGGAGTACGGGAGGGCGGCAGGGCGATGGAATCGCAGTGGGGCGAGAGCGGATCCGTGGGCGTCGACGGCACCCGCCTGGCGGACACGGCCCCCGAACCGCTGCTGACCCGCGACTACGAGACGCGCCCCTCGCTCGTGTACGAGCGGCTGAGGCAGCGGCACGGAGCCGTCGCGCCGGTCGACCTGCTGGGTGTGCCCGCCTGGCTGGTCCTCGGCTACCGCGAGGCGCTGCAGGTACTCCAGGACGACGACGCCTGGCCGAAGGGGCTGGAGAACTGGCGGGCCCGCTCGGCGGGCGAAGTGCCCGCCGACTGGCCGCTCGGGCCCTCCCTGGAGGTCAACCACGTACTCATCCAGGGCGGTTCCGGATACGGGCGGTTGCGGACGGCGTGGGACGCCGCGCTCAAACCCTTCCAGGACCCCGGCCACCCCCAGGCCAAGCGGCTGAAGGCGGCCGTCACCGCCTACGCCGACGAACTGATCACTCTGATCGGGCAGGGCGGCGGCACCGGCGTCGCGGACCTGTCCGCGCAGTTCTCCCGTCCGCTGCCGCTGATGGTGGCCAGCCATCTGCTCGGCTTCCCCGGCTCCCAGGGCGACGACGCGCTGATGGACATGTGGCGGGTGCTGGACGCGGGTCCGGACGCGGAGCCCGCCCTGGAACGGCTGCTCGCGACACTCGCCGAACTGGCGGCCGCGAAACTCGACAAGCCGGGCGACGACTTCCCCTCCCACCTGCTGGCCGCGCACCCCGGCCTCTCCCTCGACGAACTGGCCCGTGAGCTGTTCATGCTGCTCGGCATGACCTCCGACCACGTCGGCATCCTCATGTCCAACACCGTGGTCGAGGTCATCTCCGGCGACGGTGACGGCGGCGTGCGGGCCAGCCTGTCCGCGGGGATGATCAGGGAGACCATGAACCGGGTGGTCATGCGCAAGCCGCCGCTGGTGAACTTCGTGCCGCGCTTCGCCGCCAGGGACACTCCGCTCGGCAACTACACGATCCGGGCGGGCGATCCGGTGTGGGTCTCCTCCGCCGCCGCGCACGCCGACCCGCTCTTCGCCGACCATGTGGCGGCCGGCAGCACGATCAGCACCCGGGCACACCTGTCCTGGGGCGCGGGCCGCCGCCAGTGCCCGGCACGCGAGCTCGCGTCGACGGTCGCGGCGGTCGGCGTGGGCCGGCTGTTCGAGCGCTTCTCCCACCTCGATCTGGCCCTCCCGGCCGACCAACTGCCGTGGCGCTCCTCGCCGTTCATGCGCGGTCTGCGCTCACTGCCCGTACGGTACGAACTCGCCCCGGTGCCCCGGCAGTCGGCCGAGCAGCCGCCGGCATCCGCCTCCGCACCGCGGACCGCCGATCCGGACGCCGATCCGGACGCCGAGGCGGTGCTGCCCGCCCCGGCCGCCCGGCAGCGCTCCTCGCTGTGGCGCTATCTGACGGGCCTGATCCGCTCCGGTCGCTGACCTCGTCACGAGGACACGCGCTCGACCTCGGCCGTACCCGAGCCGACGGGACCGATCCGCAGCACCGTGCCCGTGAGATCGGTGAACGGCCTGACCGCGACGCTTCCTTGGCCGCCGGGCGCCGTAGCCGTCACACGGTACGCCGACGGATCGGCGTCCCCGATCTCCACCTCCAGCACGGCACGGGAGTTCGGCGGCACGCCCACCCGTACCGTGTGCGCGGCCCCGGAGCGGCGGACGGTCACCGACACGGGCCCGCGCAGGGAGGGCACCGTGCCCTCTGCCGCCGCCAGCTGACCCGTCCTCGGGCGGATCAGGAACTCCGCCGCGCCGGGCTTGCTGACCTGCACGCCGAGGATGTGCCGGGCGACCGCGCCCGCGGGGGCGGAGGCCCAGGCGTGCGAGAAGGTCATGTTGGACTTCAGGGACGGGTCCCACGCCTCGGTGACGACGGTCGCCTTCAGCGCGTCCAGCATGTGCAGCCAGGAGTTGGTGGCCGAGGACGTGAGCAGGGCCAGCGCGGCGTCCGCGCGGCCCAGGCGGAAGAGCGCGTCGAGGAGGAACTGCGCGCCGTACACGCTCACCTTCATGCCGCCCGCGGCGAGGGTGTCGCCGAGCCGGGCCCGGACCTCGTCGCCGAGGGCGTCCGCGACGCCGAGCGCGACGGGGAAGGCGGTGGCGTGCTGGGCGCTGTGGCTGGTGCCCACGCCGTCGAGGAACCGGCCGGCCGAGGCGTCGAGCAGGGTGCCGCGCATGGCCGCGGCCAGCGTGTCGGCGCGGCCCCGCAGGGCCTTGGCGTCCTCCGATCTCCCCAGGGCCTCGGCGCACTTGGCGAGCGCGTCGAACGCCGCGTACTGGAAGGCGTTGACGACGGTGTTGACGTTGGTGAAGACGTATCCGTCGCGGCTGGCGGCCGGCCAGTCGACGAGGTCACCCAGGTTCTGGCTGGTGCTGCCGGGTGCCTTGCGGACCAGTCCCTGGGCGTCCAGGTAGGCGGTGAGGTTCTTCGCGGCGAGCAGGTCGTAGTCCTTGGCGAGCTGCCGGTCGTCGCCGGTGGCGAGGTAGTCCTCCCACGCGGAGATCGCGCACATCAGCCGGTACTCGGTGGGCCAGGTGCCCTTGCGGACCAGGTAGTCGTTGGACCAGCGGGCCAGGGCGTAGGAGCGCTGGACGCCGTACTCGGACAGCTGGTTGATCAGGGCGTCGCCCTCGTACGGGCCGCGCTCACGGGTCGGGGTGTCCACGTACACGTCGCCGCGGGTGGCCTCGATGGAGTAGCGGCACAGCTCCCAGACGCGGTCGAGGTCGGGGTCGGAGCTGCGGAAGGAGGCCTGCGCGTCGTCCCAGTCGAGCCGCCAGGCGCGGCCGGTGACGACGGCCTTCGACAGGTCCACGGAGGTGCGCAGCTCGGCCCAGCGGAAGCCGCGGTAGCCCCAGTGCTCGAAGCGCTGAGCGCCGTTGCGCAGGGTCCACACCTCCCGGTAGGTGTTGGTGGCGCGCAACTGGTGGCGGACGGTCCCGTCGGCGTTCAGCTCCTCGCCGAGCCGCACCTCGACGGTGTCGCCCGCGCTGCCGGTGACCTCCAGGGCGAGCCCGCCGACGATCTCCCGGCCGAGGTCGACCAGCCAGCGCCCGTCGGCGACCTCGGTGACGGACGCGGGGGCGACGTCGTGCAGCCGGACCGGCTCGATCAGCGCCGGGGTCAGCCCGCTGACGGCGGGGCGGACGCGCGCCGCGTGCCAGCCGTCGTCGTCGAAGCCCGGCTCCGTCCAGCCGACGGGCTCCCGGCGCAGGTCCCAGTACTCCTGCGGGACGGTGAAGTAGCTGCTGCCCGCGCTGCCCTTGGCGGGCAGCAGCCCTGCCTGGCGGCGCGCCTTCCAGTGGTCGCCGGAGGCGATGGTGGCCCGGCTGCCGTCCGCGTACGTGATCTCCAGCTGGGCCAGGAACTTCTGCTCCGAGGTGGTCCAGCACAGCGCGGCCAGCGCGTTCTTCCGGCCGCCTGCGCGCAGGGTGGGCGTGATGTCGAACGCCTGGTAGGCGGTCCCGGCACCGGCGCGCACGGAGGCGTGGCCGACCACGGTGCCGTTGCTCCAGACCTTGGCCACGTACTGACGGGCCGGATCGGGCGAGGTGGCCGCCACATAGAGGACGGCCGCGGCCATGTCCTTGCCCGCGTCCGTGTCGTACTCGTGCCGCAGCAGTGCCCAGGTGTCGTCGGCGCCGTAGGAGGAGAGCGAGGAGGCGCCGGCGGGGAAGGTGAGCGTGCCGCCGGAGACGGTGCCGGCGGAGAAGGTGCCCTTGTCGGAGGCGAAGTCGTCGTCGAGCAGGACGGTGCCGTCGGCGGCTGTGAAGGTGACCCGGTCGTAGACCTGGGACTCGCTCAGGCCGTTGCGCAGACCGATGTTGCCGGAGGCGTGGCGGGTGTCGGTGGTGGTGTCGACGACGGTGCCGTTCACGGTGGTGGTGAAGGTGGCGCCGGTCATGGTGACGGAGAAGTCGAGCCACTCGCCGGTGGCGACCGCGAAGGGCAGCCGTACCTCGCCGAGGACCGTGTAGGTGCCGCCCACGCAGATGTGCTTGCGCAGCACTCCGGGGCTGCCGGCGCGCAGCTGCCACAGGTAGTTGTTGGCCGTGTTCGCGGCGCGGAACCACAGCCCCGCGGCCACGTTGGTGATCTTCAGACGGGTGCTGAGGGTGCCGTCGGTCATGACCGGTCCGGCCGGCACCCAGATCGGCTCGGCCTCCCACTCGTCCTCGACCGAGGTGGCCAGCAGCACGGGCCGCGACCAGGCGGACCGCTTCTCGCCCCAGCTGCGGACCCGCCACCAGTAGGCGGTACGGGGCTCCAGGGGCGGCCCGCCGTACGGTACGGCGGTGGAGTCGGCGGAGTCCTGCCGGCCGGAGTCCCAGACCAGCCGGTCCGCCTCGAAGCCGCCCGGCGTGGCGGCCAGCTGCAGCTGGTAGGCCCGCTGGACCGTGCCGGCCCCGAAGTCCGGCATCTGCCAGCTGAACCGGGGGCGCTGTCCGGCGCTCGTGCCCAGCGCCTGCGGCAGCAGATCCGCCAGCATCCCGCTCGGCGCGGGCGGCTGCCCCGCGGGGGCGGCGGCCGGCTGGGCGGCGGCGAGGGCCCGGGGGCCGGTCAGGACGACGGAGGCGGCCGTGACTCCGCCCAGCTGGAGAAGTCTTCGCCGCGACAAGTCCCAGGACATGGTGCACCCTCGGTTCGTGAAAGGTTTCAAGCCGATTGCCCGGAGGTTATGGTTCCGCGTCTGATGCGGTCAATGGTCTGAGCGAGATGAAGTCCACGAGGGATTGAAACGATTTAGCCACCGCCTTCTGGAGGCGGTCGTGCCGTGGACCTGGCCGCCGCCGTGATCGACTGGAGGTCACTCCAACGGCGGCGTACGGTCGAATGGTGACGCGCACCGGCCACTGGCCCTCGCCCGAGGGTGCGATGCGAAGCCACTGACCCTCGCCCGAGGGCGCGACGCGATGAGCAACCCCGAGCCCGCACACGAAGCGCGGACCACCAGCCCGGAGCAGAGGCCGGGCGATGGCCGGGGCAGCGGTATGGCGCTGTTCGTCATCGCGTCCTGTCAGCTGATGGTGGTGCTCGACATCACCATCGTGAACATCGCCCTGCCGGACATCCAGCGTTCGCTCGACTTCTCCACCACGAGCCTGTCCTGGGTGGTCAACGCCTACACCCTCACCTTCGGCGGACTGCTGCTGCTCGGCGGCAGGATGGGCGACATCCTCGGCAGACGGCGCGTGTTCATCTTCGGCGTACTGCTCTTCGTCCTCGCCTCCCTACTGGGCGGACTGTCCCAGAACTCCTGGCAACTCCTCGCCGCCCGCGCCCTGCAAGGCGTCGGCGGCGCCATCGCGTCCCCGACCTCCCTCGCCCTGATCAGTACGACCTTCCGTGAAGGGCCCGAACGCAACCGGGCGTTCGGCGTCTTCGCCGCGGTCTCGGCGGGCGGCGGCGCGATCGGGCTGCTGGCCGGCGGAATGCTCGTCGAGTGGCTCAACTGGCGCTGGGTGCTGTTCGTCAACGTGCCCATCGGGCTGCTCATCGTGCTCGCCACCCCGCGCTGGATCCGGGAGTCCGAGCGCCACCCCGGGCACTTCGACCTGACGGGCGCGCTGACGTCCACCGTCGGCATGGTGCTGCTGGTCTACGGGTTCATCCGGGCCGCGCAGGACGGCTGGCGGGACCCGCTCACGCTCGCCGCGTTCGCGGCGGCCGTCGTCGTGCTCTTGCTGTTCATCCTGGTCGAGCGGCGCTCCCGGCAGCCGATCACGCCCCTGCACATGTTCGCGGACCGCAACCGGGCGGGCACCTACGGCATGATGCTGAGCCTCGCCGCCGCGATCTTCGGCATGTTCTTCTTCCTCACCCTGTTCGTGCAGAACGTGCTGGACTTCAGCCCGCTCCAGGCCGGGCTGGCCTTCCTGCCGGTGAGCGCGGTGATCGCGGTGGGCGCGGGGCTCGCCTCCCAACTCCTGCCGAAGTACGGGCCCAAACCCTTCATGGTGACGGGCGCCATCCTGGCCGCCACGGGCCTGGCCTGGCTGACCCTGACCGACGTCCACTCCACCTACGCGGGCAGCATCCTCGGCCCGATCCTCGTCTTCAGCCTCGGCATGGGCATGGAGTTCGTGTCCCTGACCCTGATGGCGCTGTCCAACGTGGCCACCCACGAGACGGGCGCCGCCTCCGGACTCCTCAACGCCACCCAGCAGGTGGGCGGTTCCCTGGGACTGTCCATCCTGGTCACGATGTTCGGCACGGCCAGCAACAACGAGGCCGACAAGCAGATCCCCGCGTTCCTGGCCCAGGCGACCCCCGCCGAGCGGCTGCGCTTCGAACGCACCGGCCGGCTCCCGCCGCCCTACGCCGACGAGATCCTCACCGCGGGGGTCTCCTCCGCCTTCATCGTGGCGGCGATCTTCACCGCGATCGCCGCGGTGATCGCCCTCCTCGTCATCCAGGTCCGTCCCTCCGACCTGGAGCGGCTTCAGGGCGGTGGGATGCCGACGCCCTGAGGTGTTCGGGAGCCGTCCGGCTCGGCCGGCCGTTTCACGGAGCAGCGGCCCCCGCGGCCGGTGTGCTTCCAGGGCACCGCCCGGCCGCGAGCCCGAGGCGAGGCGGGGCGGATTCCTCTGCTTCCGGTACGCGAGGCGATCCGCCCGCCAGGCGGCAGTCGCTCCGGTGCGGCGGTCGCCGGCTGGGGCCATGCCGAGCCAGGTGCGCGGGTTTCCCTCCCAGCACCAGCACAGTTCGGGGGCCTTCTGGCTGATCCAGGGGGCCGGGACGCGGCGGTCGCCGCTCCGGGAACCGCCGAGCGAGAAGCACTTGTTCTTCACCAGCACCCGCGCGAAGTGGGTGACGAGGGCGATGCCTCCTCGGCGGGGCGAGTGCGCGGGTGACGACCAGCACGAAGGGCACGCGGTCCGACTCGGGGTCGTACTCCGTGTCCGCCGCCGTCAGGGCGGTGGCGCGCAGGGGGGGGGCGAGCAGGGCGGCGAACTGCTCCGGGGCGAGACCGGACAGCAGGAGGAGCACCGCGCCCGGTAGGAGCGGACCTGGGGGCGCCCAGCGCGATGACAAGGGCCGCCTCCTCGTAGGCGACGCGCCGTGCCAGTCGTCCGGCGAGCCGGCCGGAGGTGACGACCGCCCCGGTGGCGAGGGCGCGGTACCTGCCGATGACGAGGCGCTCCGGGCCGTGGGCGTACGGCACGCGCTCGTGCTCCGGCAGGGGATGCAGCACCCTGGGGTCGGGAATCGTGGACATGGTCCTCACCCTTCCCGACCAGCCAACGGTGATCAACGACGGGTTCGGGAACGATCCATAACCCCTGGCTCGTCGAGTGCGGGCGTGCCCGGCGGCCGGATCGGTCCGGTGACGGCCCGGCCGAGCCGGTGCGGTCCTATGATCGGCCCATGGATGCCGCCGGCCGGGACGCCCAGCGCTTGCTCGTCGCCCTCTGGCGCGCCGCGAAGCGGCTGAGGAGCATGGCGTACGAACTCTTCCTGGAGCACCAACCCGACCTGACCTGGCGGGAGTTCGCCCTGTACGGCGCGACGCCCGGCATGCAGGCCCTGGGCGTGACCCTCGGGCTCGGCGACGGCCGCGAGATGTTCTGCACCCTGACCGTTCGCATGTCGCCGGAGGCCTTCTCCGCCGAGGCGGACATCGCCGTGGACGCTCCGGACGACGAGGAGAACGGCGGATACCACTGTCCGTTCGAGATCCCGGAGACACACGTGGACTCGCTCGACGCGTGCCTCCGGTTGATCGAGGACCAGGTGGACCGGCTGACCGCGTCCTGCCCGCGCCTGCTGCGCGAGCTCCGGTCGGTTCCCTCCCGGGGCTGACCGGTCCGGTCAGCCGCCCATTCGCGCCGCGATGATCGGTGCGAGGCGGTCGGCGATGACGCGATGGCCCTTGTCGTTGGGGTGGACGGAGTCCGTCAGGTCGCCGGAGCCCAGCCAGCCCGTCGTGTCGACGAAGGAGACCCGGGTGTCGCCGCCGTCGGTGACGGCCTTGACTGCCGCCTGGGTCTGGGGGACGTACCGGCCGCGGAAGGTCTCCAGGGCGAAGATCCAGGCCCGGGGGTAGGCGGCGCGGGCCTTGCGCAGCAGGCTGGTGTACGCCGACTGGAACTGCGTGGAACTCACCCCGTGCCCCACGTCGTTGGTGCCCAGGTTGATGACGACGGCGTCCGCCTGGTAGCGGGAGAAGTCCCAGTCGGGCGTGGGGGCGTTGGGGTTGAGCCTGGTGAACTGCCTCTCCAGGCCCACACAACCGTCGGCCGTGGCGACCAGGCAGGCGCCGCCCTGGGCGATCTGGGTGTGCTCGGTGCCGAGCCGTTCGCCGATCAGCCAGCCGTACGCGGTACGGGCGTTCTGCGAGGTCGTGGTCCCCACGGTGATCGAGTCGCCGACGAACTCGATCAGCTTGGCCGGAGCCGGCGGTGCGAACGTGGTCGCGCCGCTGTCGAGGACCAGCCCCTGGAACACCGCGTCGCCGCGGTACGAGCCCGCGACCACCTGGTAGTTGACCTGGAGTGTGTGGTTGCCGGAGGACAGCGGCGACGGGGTCAGGTCCACGGTGCCCTTGACGTCGTCGTAGAACTTCACGGGCCCGTTGTCGATCCGCGCCCAGAAGTCGATCGTGTTGCGCTGCTTGAGCTTGACCGTACGGCCGGTGAACCCGACCCGGTAGTACGCGCCCGCCCAGTAGGGGGTGTAGAGCGTGCTGGAGCTCTTGGTGTCCCAGCGGCCGACGAACTTGATGTTGGGGTCGCCGGGCTGGCCGGGCGCGGCGGCTCGCGTGGACCCGGGGGCGGCGGTGCGCAGCCGGTCCGCGATGACGGGCGCCAGCCGGTTCGCGAACTTGGTGTGGCCCGCCTCGTTGGGGTGGCCGTTGCCGTCCTCGTAGTCGGTGCCGTCGGTGAGCCAGCCCGTGGTGTCGACGTAGTGCACCCTGCTGTCGCCGGAGCCGTTGCGGGCGCTGACGGCGGCCTTGGTCTCGGCGACATAGCGCTTCTTGAGCGTCTGCACCGCGAACAGGTGCGCCTGCGGGTACCTGGCGCGCAGGTCGCTCAGGAACTTGGTGTACGCGGCCTGGAAGGCGGAGCCGGAGACGCCGTGGCCGATGTCGTTGGTGCCGAGATTGACGACGACCGCGTTCGCCCGGTAGCGGGTGAAGTCCCAGTTCTGGTCGCCGGTGCTGCCCAGCCTGAAGAACTGGCTGCTCAGACCCGTGCATCCGGACCGGGCGACGAGACAGTAGCCGGCGCGGGCGATCCGGGTGTGCCGCATCCCCAGCCGCTCGCCGGTCTTCCAGGCGTACGAGTCGAGCGCCAGCCGGTCGGTGAGGGCGCCGGCGGTGATGGAGTCGCCGACGAACTCGATGAGGGAGGCGGGGGTGCTCGGGCTGACCGTGCGGGCGCCGGAGTCCAGCACGAGGCCCTGGAAGACGGTGTCGCCCGAGCGGTAGGAGATCCGCAGGGTGTGGGTGCCGGCGGCCAGCGGCTGCGGAGTGAGGTTCACCGTGCCGCGTACGCCCGCGTGGAAGACGTCGGGTCCGCCGTCGATGCTCGCGTAGAAGTTGACGGCGTCCCTGGCCCTGACCTTCACCGTGGTGCCGGTGAAGGCCGTCTGGAGATACGCGCCGGACCAGTGGGGCACGGCGGCGGTGCCCGAACTCGTGTCCCAGCGGCCCACGTAGACGATGTTGGGGTCGGACACCGAGCCGTCGCCGGGCGCGGCCTGCGCCGGGGAACTGCCCATCCAGGACAGCAGGCACGCGACGAGAACGGCGGTGAGGAGGGCGGGCAAGCCGCGTCTGGCTCGGCGCGGCGCGATGAGGTCGTGGGGGGTGATCTGCATGGGGATCCCTTTCGCGGGTGGGGTGGGAGCGCTCCCAGAGGCAGCCTTTCGAGAGAAGCAATGAAACGGTTCAACGTCAAGGGGTCGAGCAGGGGCGGCTGTTGAGTGCCGCGCTCGATACGGAGCGTGATGTGACGACCTTCACCTCGATGTGGCGGAAAGTGATGAATTCCTTACGCAAGGAGCGCGTAAGGGACGGTAATTGCAGGCAACGTGTGGAGGTTTCGCGTGCGACCGTTCACCCTCAACTACGCCCTTCCCCAAGGGCTTGCGAACGCGGTGACGCCGTATCACTTCGACCCGGCCCGTCAGCTGAACGTGCTGCCCGACGGCCGCCCCGCGGTCAGTGACCCGGAACTCCTGCTCGCCGCCGGAACGACGACGTCCACCGCCGGTTCCGCGACCCACTTCGACGACTGACGATCCGTGAGCGAATGACCGTACTGATCCTCACGTCCGAGGAGGACGTGACAGCCGACATGGTGGTGGCCCGCCTGCACGAGACGGGCACCCCCGTGATGCGGCTCGACCCCGCCGATCTGCCGGGCAAGGCCGTACTGTCCGCCGACTTCGCCCACGGCGACTTCGACGGCCACCTGTCCGTCAACGGGCATGTGCTCAGCATGGGAGGCCTGCGTTCGGTATGGGTGCGCAGGCCCGGCGAACCGGCCGCGCACGCGTCCCACCCCTCACCCTGGCTGACCGCCGAGACCCGTCAGGCGCTGTACGGGATGCTCTACTCCGCCGCCACCCGGTGGATGAACCACCCCCGCAACGCCGACCAGGCCCGGCTGAAGCCATGGCAGTTGCGGGTCGCCCACCTGAGCGGGTTCGCCGTACCGCCGACCGTCTTCACCACCGCGCCCCGCGTGGCGCAGCAGTTCGCGCGGGAGCACGGGGACGTGGTGGTGAAGTCCGCCTCGGGGCCGCCGCCCGGAGAACCGGGGCTTGCCCTGCCCACCACCCTGATCGGGCCCGACGCGGACTTCTCCGGCGTCGCGGCCGGGCCCGCCCTGCTCCAGCGGTACATAGCCAAGCGGGCGGACATCCGGCTGACCTGCGTCGGCACCCGGCTGTTCGCGGCGCGCAAGACCGCCGAACCCGGCCAGGTGGACGGACGCTACGGCGACACCGGGCACTCCTGGGAGCCCGTCCCGGTCCCCGACCGCATCGGCAAGTCGGCGCACGAGTACGTCCGTCTCGCCGGACTCGCGTACGCCGCCTTCGACTTCGCCGAGGACGAGGACGGCATCTGGTGGTTCCTGGAGTGCAACCAGAGCGGCCAGTTCGGCTTCGTCGAGCTGGAGACCGGGCAGCCGGTCTCGGAGGCGGTCGCCCAGTGGCTGGCCCAGCGCGGGCCGGACCGCCGCACGCCCGAGAGCCGCCGGTGACGCGGGGGAGTGAGCCGAAGCCGAGGGCTTGTGGGGCCGTCGAAGAACTGCCTGGACTACGTTGAGGAGGCCCGGACCGACCTGCGTCCACGAGCCTCAACCGGGCCCGGGCGAGCGGGAGTCGGCGGATCACGGGAGGAAACGGGATGACCACACGGCGGACGATCGCCCCGGAAGAGCTCGGCACGCTGGACCTGGCCGATCCGCGGCTGCACGCCGAGAGCGATCTGTCCGCCGTATGGCACCACTTGAGGGAACACCAGCCGGTCCACTGGAACCCGGCGACCGACACGGCCCCCGGCTTCTGGGTGGTGACCCGGCACGCCGACGTCACCTCCGTGTACCGCGACAGCGCACGCTTCACCTCCGAGGGCGGCAACGTCCTGGAGACCCTGCTCGCCGGCGGCGACTCCGGGGCCGGCCGGATGCTCGCCACCACCGACGGCGAGAAGCACGCCGGGCTGCGCCGCCTTCTGATGTCCGCGTTCTCGCCGCGCGCCCTGGAGCCGATCGTCGAGAGCGTGCGGCGCACGGTGACCCGGCTGCTGCGGGACGCGCTGGAGAAGGGCACCTGCGACTTCGCCGCCGACGTCGCCGCCGGAGTACCCCTGGGCGCCATCTGCGACCTGCTGGGCGTACCCGACCGGGACCGGGCCCACGTGCTGAGCCTGACCTCCTCGGCGCTGGGCTCGCACGACGCCGACAGTACGCCGGTCGACGCGTGGATCGCCAGGAACGAGATCCTGCTCTACTTCGCGGGCCTCGCCCGCGACCGGCGCCACAGCGGCCACGCGGACGTCATCGCGCTGCTCGCGGGCAGTGAGGTGAACGGGCTGCCGCTGGACGACGACGAGATCATGCTCAACTGCTACAGCCTGATCCTCGGCGGCGACGAGACGGCCCGCCTGTCCATGGCCGGCGCCGCCCTCGCCCTCGTGGAACACCCAGGCCAGTGGCGGTCCCTCAAGCGGGGCGAGGCCGGCATCGCCACCGCCGTCGAGGAGATCCTGCGCTGGACGACCCCCGCCCTGCACGCCGGACGCACCGCGACGACCGATACCGAGGTCGGCGGCCGGCCGATCGCGGCGGGGGAGATCGTCACCGTCTGGAACGCCTCCGCCAACCGCGACGAGCGGATCTTCGACGCACCCGGCGAACTGCGCCTGGACCGCACTCCCAACAAGCACGTCACCTTCGCCTACGGCCCCCACTTCTGCCTCGGCGCCCATCTCGCCCGGGCCGAGATCGGGGCCGTACTGGCCGGGCTGCGCGACCTCGTGGCGGAGATGGAGCAGACCGGCCCGGCCAAGCCGGTCTACTCCAACTTCCTCAGCGGCATCGGCACACTGCCGCTCGCCCTGAAGCCCGCGTGAACCCCTTACGCGGCCAGCTCCTTGCGGATGCGGT
Source organism: Streptomyces curacoi (assembly GCF_001513975.1). Classification (GTDB taxonomy): domain Bacteria; phylum Actinomycetota; class Actinomycetes; order Streptomycetales; family Streptomycetaceae; genus Streptomyces; species Streptomyces curacoi. The sequence continues at coordinate 5,551 of NZ_KQ947993.1, read as the reverse complement.
CCAGCATGAACGCGGAGGACTCCAGGGCCCGCTCCTCCCAGGCGAAGACGCAGGCCGTGGCCACGCCGTCGAAGTCCAGCTCGCGCAGCGTGCCGAAGAACGCGTCCCAGTCGACCTCGCCCTGCCCGATGTCCAGGTGCTGGTGGATCCGGGCCGGGGTGCCGGGCGGGTTGAGGATGTAGCGCAGGCCGGACGAGCCCTTGTGGTTGAAGGAGTCCGCGATGTGCACATGCTGGAGCTTGTCGCCCGCGTAGCGCATCATCGCGGCGATGTCGGCTCCGACCTCCGCGGCACCGGAGAGGTGGAAGGAGTGCGGGGCGCAGTAGAGGTAGTTCACCCAGGGCTTGTTGATCGCACGGACCAGGTCGACCGCGGGGGTGTTCTCCTCGCAGAAGTCGTCCGGGTGCGCCTCCAGGTTCAGAGCGATGCCTTCGCGCTCGAACACCGGGAGCAGTTCCTCCATCGACCGCCAGAAGGCCGCCTCGCTCTCGGCGGCTCGCTCGGGGCGGCCGTTGAACTCCGAGTTCATCAGCGGACACCCGAGGTCGACGGTGATCTCGATCATCCGCTTCCAGTAGCGCACGGCCGCCTGCCGTTCCGTCTCGTCCGGCGAGGACCACTTGTACAGCGGCAGCACGGAGGACAGCTGGACGCCGTGCGTGCGCAGGGCGTTCTTCAGCTGGGCGATCCGCTCGTCGTCGGCACGCGGGTGCAGGAAGAACGGCATGAAGTCGTCGCGGGGTGACAACTCGATGTACTCGTAGCCGAGTTCGGCGACCGTGCGCACCATCTCGTCGATGGGGAGCGCGCGGAGCATGTACGGGTCGAGGGCGATCTTCATGCGGTGCCTCCGTAGAGGGTCGGGCGGGGCTTGAGGTCGGTGGCGACGACGCGGCCGGACTCCAGGGCCTCGACGGTCGCGCTGGTGATGACGGTGGCGGCGTAGCCGTCCCACGCCGAAGGGCCGGTGGGTTCCGTACCGGCGGCGAGGTTCGCGATCCACTCGCGGAACTCGGTGTCGAAGGCGTCCGCGAAGCGGCCCACCCAGTCGGTGAGCACCGTGGTGCTGTGCTGTCCCGCCGTGCGCACGGCGACCGACGACGGGTCGGGCAGCCGTACCAGACCCTCCTCGCCGACCGCCTCGCACTGGATGTCGTAGCCGTACTGGCAGTTGACGAAGACCTCCAGATCGATGCGCACGCCCTTGGCGGTCTCGAAGAGCATGATCTGCGGGTCCTTCAGATGCGCGAACCGCTTGCTCGTGGCGCGCGGGGTGACCACCTGGGTGGAGACGATCTCGTCGTCGAGCAGCCAGCGCAGCACGTCCACCTCGTGCACCGCGGTGTCCAGAGCGGCCATGGCGGAGGTGTACGACTCCGGGACGGTCGGGTTGCGGTGGGCGCAGTGCACGATCAGCGGCTCACCGATGCCTCCGGCGTCGATGACCTGCTTCATCTGCCGGTATCCGGCGTCGTAGCGGCGCATGAAGCCGACCTGGACCAGTCGGCGGCCGTGTGCGGTCTCCGCCTCGATGATCTTCAGACAGTCCTCGGCGGTCGTGGCCAGCGGCTTCTCGCAGAACACCGGCTTCCCGGCCGCTATCGCGTTCAGCACGTGCTCTGCATGCGTCGGGCCCCAGGACGTCACGAGGACGGCGTCGACGTCGTCCGCCGCGATGAGGGCCGCACCGTCGGGCAGCACCCGGGCACCGGCCGGCGCCGCCGCCTCCTCGGCGCGGGCGGCGTCGATGTCGGTGACCGCGGTGACACGGGCACCGGTGACGGTGTGGGTGAGGCGCCGGATGTGCTCCTTGCCGATCCAGCCGGCGCCGATGACGCCTACACGTACGGTCATTTTCTTTCCTTAGAACAGAGGGTCAGGAGAAGCGCGCCCGGAGTTCGGCTTCGAGGGTTTCGAGCGAGCGGCCCTTCGTCTCGGGGACGTAGAGCTTCACGAAGGTGAGCGAGAAGACACCCGCCACCACGAACAGGAAGAACGTGTTGGAGACCCCGATGCCGGAGACCAGCGACGGGAAGACCAGTCCGATCACGAAGTTGGTCAGCCACAGCACGACGGCCGCGACGCCCATGCCGAAGCCGCGCATCCGCATCGGGAAGATCTCCGACAGCATCAGCCAGGTCACCGGCGAGATCGCGCCCTGCTGGAAGGCGAGGAAGGTGACGGTCATGGCCAGCACGGCGTAGGCCCGTCCGTCACCGGACGGCAGCGTCAGGGAGAAGACGCCGATCAGCAACAGGGCGGCGGTCGTGCCGAGCTGACCGGTCATCAGCATCGGGCGGCGCGGCACGCGGCCCAGCAGCCAGATGCCGACGAAGGTGGCCAGCACCGAGATCACGCCGTTGGCGATGTTCGCGGTCAGGGCGCTGTCCGAGGCGAAGCCCGCGTCGGTGAGGATCTCGGTGCCGTAGTACATGATCGTGTTGACGCCGGTGATCTGCTGCACGATGGCGATGCCGAAGCCGACGAACATGAGCTTGCGCACCCACGGGGTGGCCTTCATGTCCTGCCAGCCGCCGAGCTTCTCCCGCTCCTCCTTGACGGCGAGCGCGGACACCTCCGCGAGCTCGGCCTCGGCCCGCTGCCGGGACCTGACCTGCTTGAGGACCTCCAGGGCCTCGTTGAAGCGGGTCTTGGAGGCGAGCCAGCGCGGGCTCTCCGGCATGACCAGCATGCCGAACCAGAGCACCACGGCCGGGAGGGTGGCGATGACCAGCATCCAGCGCCACACGCCGCCGGACTCCCCGCCCACCTGGGCGATGATCGCGTTGGAGGTGAAGGCGAGCAACTGGCCGGTGACGATCATGAGTTCGTTACGGGTGACCAGTGCGCCGCGCCGCTCGGCGGGGGAGACCTCCGCGAGGTAGACCGGCACCGTCACCGAGGCGCCGCCCACCGCGAGGCCGAGCACGAACCGGGCGACGATCATGACGGCGGTCGTCGGCGCGAGCGTGCAGCCCAGCGCGCCGACGAAGAACAGCACCGCGAGCGCGAGGATCGTCCGGCGCCGTCCGCGCGCGTCGGACAGCCGGCCGCCGGTCACCGCGCCCAGCGCGGCCCCGAGGAGCAGCGAACTGGTGACCATGCCCTCGGTGACCGGGGTGAGACCCAGGTCGTCGGTCATGTAGGGCAGGGCGCCGTTGATGACGCCGGTGTCATAGCCGAAGAGCAGTCCGCCGAAGGTGGCGATGACGGTGATGATCCGCAGCCTGCGGGACACCGCCGGCGGGGCGTCGTCCGTGACGGCGGCGGAGGCCTGTGTCGCGTCGTCCCTGACGTCCATGGGCCGTCTCCTTATCGGTCCAGAGCCGTGAGCTTCGGGCGTCGGGTTCCCGTCAGGCCGCAGCCGGCCAGGTGTTCACGGGTGCTGACGGCGATGGGCAGCGGCACCTCGGGCGCGCAGGGGTACAGGTCCTGTTCGACGATGACGAACAACTCGGCGTCCAGCCGGGCGAGTTCGGCCACCACGTCGGCCGGGTTGGGCACCCCCGCGGGTGGCGACACGCACACCCCGCGCTTGACGGCTTCCCCGAAGGAGAGGTTCTCGGCGGCGACCTGGGCGAGGATCTCCGGGTCCATCTGCTTGATGTGGACGTAGCCGACGCGTTCGCCGAAGCGGCGGATGAGGTCGAGGTTGTCGCCGCCGCCGTAGGCGACGTGTCCGGTGTCCAGGCAGAGGTTGGTGTAGCGGCTGTCGGATTCGTTGAGCAGGCGCTCGATCTCTGCTTGCGTCTGGATGTGGCTGTCGGCGTGCGGGTGGATGACCAGGCGTACGTCGTACTCGTCGAGGAGGAGCCTGCCGAGCCGGTCGGCGGCCTTGCCGAAGCCCGCCCACTGCTCGGCGGTCAGTTCGGGCGCCTCGGTGTATGCGCCGGTCTTCTCGTCGCGGTACATGGGCGGGATGAGGACCAGGTGGTGGGCGCCCGCGGCGGCGGTCAGCGCGGCGACCTGCCGGACGTGTGCGAGCATCCCGTCCCAGGCCTCGGGGCGGTGCAGGGCGCCGAAGGCGGTGCCGCCGGAGACCTTGAGCCCGCGTGCGGCGAGTTCCTCGGCGAGGTGGGCGGGGTCGGTGGGGAGATAGCCGTACGGGCCCAGCTCCAGCCACTCGTACCCCGCCGCGGCGAGTTCGTCGAGGAAGCGGGTGTAGGGGACCTGGTGGTCGTCCTCGGGGAACCAGACGCCCCAGGAGTCGGGGGCGGAGCCCAGGCACAGGTTGCCCGCGGTGGTGCGGAGCGGGGTTGGCGCCGTTGCCATGACGTGTCCTTCGGGGAGGGGACGGAAGTCAGTGGACGATTGTTCTGTCGCGCTCTACTAGAGCGCTCTAGTCCGAGTACGATGACCCTGGTCCAAATGTCATGTCAATAGCTTGTTGCTGGGAGATTTCGAGACCCCGCTAAGGTGAGCGGCGTCGAAGGGTGGGTGCACAGGTGGATGGATCGGGCAGGCAGCGGCCGACGATGGCGGACGTCGCCGAGAAGGCGGGCGTGTCCCGGGCGCTCGTCTCGATCGTCTTCCGCAACCAGCCGGGCGCGAGCCAGGAGACCCGCGAGCGGGTCCTGCGGGTCGCCGACGAGATCGGCTACCGCCCCGACAGCGCGGCCCGGCTGCTCGCCCGCGGGCGCAGCCGCACGCTCGGCGTGATGTTCACCGTCCACCAGACCTTCCACACGGACCTCATCGCGGGCATCTACCCGGAGGCCGAGCGGCTCGGCTACGACGTCCTGCTCTCCGCCGCCGCGTACGGCCGCAGCGAGGAGAAGGCGATCGAGGCGCTGCTCGGCCACCGCTGCGAGGCGGTGATCCTGCTCGGCCCCGACGCGGAGTCCGCCTACCTCGACGAGCTCGGACACCGCACCGTCACCGTCTCGGTCAGCCGCCGCGTGCCCCACGCGCGCGTGGACTTCGTGCACAGCGCCGAGGGCAAGGGCGTACGGCAGGCCATGGACCACCTCGTGGAGCTGGGCCACCGCCGGATCGTGCACATCGACGGCGGGCGCGGCCCCGGCTCGGCCGAGCGGCGGCGCGCCTACCGGGCCGCGATGCGCAGGCACGGTCTGGAGTCCGACGTGCGGGTGATCCCCGGTGCGCACACCGAGGAGTCGGGCATCGAGACGGGCCGTCTCCTGCTGGCGGAACGGGACCGGGGGCGGCCCCTGCCGACGGCGGTTCTCGCGGGCAACGACCGCTGTGCGATGGGCCTGTTGATGACCCTGACGCGGGCCGGCGTCGAGGTCCCGCGCGATGTGTCGGTCGTCGGCTACGACGACAGCCATCTCTCCCATCTGATGCCGATCGGCCTGACCACCGTCCGTCAGGACGCGGTCCTCATGGCCGAGCACGCGGTCCGCTTCGCCGTGGACCGGCTGGAGGACCGGGGACTGGAGCCGCGCGAGGCCGTGCTCGACCCCAAGCTCGTCGTCCGGGGCACCAGCGGGCCGGCCCCGCGGGAGCCGGCCTGACGACAGGCGGCGGGGTCGGCCGTGCCCCGTCGCGGCCACGACCGACCCCGCCTGTCCATGTGCGCGCCTAGCGC
>NZ_KQ947992.1:394192-395269 GCF_001513975.1 Streptomyces curacoi | reverse complement strand
GAACGCGAACGGGCCCTGTACGGCTCCTGGTACGAGTTCTTCCCCCGCTCCGAGGGCACCCCGCAGCGCCCGCACGGCACTTTCGACACGGCCGCGCGCCGGCTGCCCGCGATCGCCGCGATGGGCTTCGACGTCGTCTACCTGCCCCCCATCCACCCCATCGGCACGACCTTCCGCAAGGGCCCCAACAACACCCTGTCCGCCGGAGCGGAGGACGTCGGCGTGCCCTGGGCCATCGGCTCCCCCGAGGGCGGCCACGACGCCGTCCACCCCGACCTGGGCACCATCGAGGACTTCGACCGCTTCGTGGCCAGGGCCGGTGAACTCGGCCTGGAGATCGCCCTGGACTTCGCCCTGCAGTGCTCGCCGGACCACCCCTGGGTGCACAAACACCCCGAGTGGTTCCACCACCGCCCCGACGGGACGATCGCCTACGCCGAGAACCCGCCGAAGAAGTACCAGGACATCTACCCCATCGCCTTCGACGCCGACATGGACGGCCTGATCACCGAGACCCTGCGCGTCCTGCGGCACTGGATGGCACACAAAGTGCGGATCTTCCGGGTCGACAACCCGCACACCAAACCCGTGGTGTTCTGGCAGAAGGTGATCGCCGACATCAACCGCACCGACCCCGACGTGATCTTCCTGGCGGAGGCGTTCACCCGCCCGGCCATGATGCACACCCTGGCCCAGATCGGCTTCCAGCAGTCGTACACCTACTTCACCTGGCGCAACACCAAGCAGGAACTCACCGACTACCTCACCGAACTGTCCGGGGAGGCGGCCGCCTACATGCGGCCCAACTTCTTCGCCAACACCCCCGACATCCTGCACGCCTACCTCCAGCACGGCGGCCGTGCCGCCTTCGAGGTCCGCGCCGTCCTGGCCGCCACCCTCTCCCCCACCTGGGGCATCTACAGCGGCTACGAACTGTGCGAGAACACCCCCCTGCGCCCCGGCAGCGAGGAATACCTCGACTCCGAGAAGTACCAGCTGCGCCCCCGCGACTGGGAACGGGCCGAACGCGAAGGCCGCACCATCACCCCCCTGATCACCAGGCTCAACGCCATCCGG
>NZ_KQ947992.1:0-393633 GCF_001513975.1 Streptomyces curacoi | reverse complement strand
AGGGCGAGTCCGGCCCTGCGACAGCTGCGCGACCTCCACTTCCACCACGCGGACCAGGAAGCGGTGATCGCGTACTCGAAGCGAAGTGGATCGAACACGGTTCTAGTGGTCGCCAACCTCGACCCCCACCACACCCAGGAGGCCACGGTCTCGTTGGACATGCCGCAACTCGGCCTGGACTGGCACGAGTCGGTTCCGGTGCGCGACGAGCTCACCGGCGAGACCTATCACTGGGGCAGGGCCAACTATGTGCGTCTGGAGCCGGGACACAGGCCCGCGCACATCCTCACCGTCCTGCGACCGTCCACCCCGCAGATCGGAGGGTCACCCACAAAATGATCGTCAACGAGCCCGTTCAGGACACCTTCGAGGACACTCCTGCCAAGGACCGTGACCCGGATTGGTTCAAGCGCGCCGTCTTCTACGAGGTCCTGGTCCGCTCCTTCCAGGACAGCAACGGCGACGGCGTCGGCGACCTCAAAGGCCTGACCGCCAAACTCGACTACCTGCAATGGCTCGGCGTCGACTGCCTGTGGCTGCCGCCCTTCTTCAAGTCACCGCTCAGGGACGGCGGCTACGACGTCTCCGACTACACCTCCGTCCTGCCCGAGTTCGGCGACCTCGCCGACTTCGTGGACTTCGTGGACTCCGCCCACCAGCGGGGCATGCGGGTCATCATCGACTTCGTCATGAACCACACCAGCGACCAGCACCCGTGGTTCCAGGAGTCGAGGAGGGACCCGGACGGCCCCTACGGCGACTACTACATGTGGGCCGACGACGACAAGGCGTACGCCGACGCCCGCATCATCTTCGTCGACACCGAAGCCTCCAACTGGACCTTCGATCCCGTCCGCAAGCAGTACTTCTTCCACCGCTTCTTCTCCCACCAGCCGGATCTGAACTACGAGAACCCGGCCGTGCAGGAGGAGATCCTCTCCGCGCTGAGGTTCTGGCTGGACCTGGGAATCGACGGCTTCCGGCTGGACGCGGTTCCCTATCTCTACGCGGAAGAGGGCACGAACTGCGAGAACCTTCCCGCGACCCATGAGTTCCTCAAGCGGGTGCGGAAGGAGATCGACGCCCACTACCCGGACACGGTGCTGCTGGCGGAGGCCAACCAGTGGCCGGAGGACGTGGTCGACTACTTCGGCGACTACCAAAGCGGCGGCGACGAATGCCACATGGCCTTCCACTTCCCCGTCATGCCGCGGATCTTCATGGCCGTCCGGCGGGAATCGCGCTACCCGGTCTCGGAAATCCTCGCCAAGACCCCGGCCATTCCCTCCGGCTGCCAGTGGGGCATCTTCCTGCGCAACCACGACGAGCTGACCCTCGAAATGGTCACCGACGAGGAACGCGACTACATGTGGGCGGAATACGCCAAGGACCCCCGCATGCGCGCCAACATCGGCATCCGGCGCCGGCTGGCGCCCCTGCTCGACAACGACCGCAACCAGATCGAGCTGTTCACCGCCCTGCTGCTGTCGCTCCCCGGCTCGCCGATCCTCTACTACGGCGACGAGATCGGCATGGGCGACAACATCTGGCTCGGCGACCGGGACGCCGTCCGCACACCGATGCAGTGGACCCCGGACCGCAACGCCGGCTTCTCCTCGTGCGACCCGGGACGGCTGTATCTGCCGACCATCATGGACCCGGTCTACGGCTACCAGGTGACGAATGTCGAGGCGTCGATGTCCTCGCCCTCGTCGCTTCTGCACTGGACCCGCCGGATGATCGAGATCCGTAAGCAGAACCCGGCTTTCGGACTCGGCTCCTACACGGAACTCCAGTCGTCGAACCCGGCCGTGATCGCCTTTCTCCGCGAATACGAGGACGATCTCGTCCTGTGCGTGAACAACTTCTCCCGGTTCGCCCAGCCGACGGAGCTGGATCTGCGGAGGTTCACCGGGCGACATCCGGTCGAGCTGTTCGGCGGGGTGCGATTCCCGGCCATCGGTGAACTGCCGTACTTGCTGACCCTGGGCGGGCACGGCTTCTACTGGTTCCGGCTGCGCAAGGACGCCGCCTGAGAGCCCGGGCGGGGCGGTTTCTCCCGCCCCGCCCGGGGCACGCATCAGTAACCACCCCGACCGGCCCGGGGAAAGGACACGACGCCATGTCGGAAGCCGTCACCCGTACCCTCACACCCCCTCCCGGCCTTCTCGGGTCGCTGGACCCCCTACTGCGGGAGTGGCTGCCGCGGCAGCGGTGGTTCGCGGGAAAGGGGCGCCCGGTCACCGGATTCTCGCTGGTGGCGGCCACCGAGCTGCTGCCGCCCGGCGGCAAGCTGGGCCTGTACCACCTGCTGGTGCGCGCCCATCAGCCGCTCGCCCCCGTGCCCGGCGCCCCCGAGCAGCCCGCGGACTGCTACCAGCTCCTCATAGGAGAGCGCGAGGCGCTGCCGCCCCGGCTGGCGCCCGCGCTGATCGGACACGTGGCCGAGGGCCCGCTCGCCGGACGCACGGTGTACGACGCCCTGCACGACCCCCGCCCCACCGAGCTGCTCCTGGAGGCGCTGCGCACCGGGGCCCGGATCGGCGGGCTGCGGTTCGAACGCGACGGGAGCCAGCGGATCCGGTCCGGTCTGGTGCCGCGCCTGGTCACGTCCGAGCAGTCGAACTCGTCGGTCGTCTACGGCGATACGTTCATCCTGAAGCTGTTGCGCCGGATCGTGCCCGGCGTCAATCCCGACCTGGAGCTGCCGCTGGCGCTGGCCCGCGAGGGCTGTGAGCGGGTGCCCGCGCCGACCGCCTGGATCCGGGCGGAGCTGGCGGGCGAGTCGTATGTCCTCGGCGTGCTCCAGCCCTTCGTGCAGGGCGCGGCCGACGGCTGGGAGCTGGCGCTGCGCGAGCTGGCCAAGGGCGAGGACTTCGCCGCGGCGGCCCGAGCGCTCGGGCGCGCCACCGCCGAGGTGCACACGGCGCTGGCCCGCACCCTGCCGACCGTGACGCTGGGGCACACGCAGGTGCAGCAGCTGGTCGACGGCATGGTCGAGCGGCTCGACGTGGCCGCGCAGGCGGTGCCCGCGCTCCAGCCGTACGCGCCCGGCCTGCGCTCCGCCTTCGAGGCGCTGGCCGGCCTGGCCGCCGAGGGCAGCACCTGGACCGCCCAGCGCATCCACGGCGACCTGCATCTCGGGCAGTGCCTGCGCTCGCCCGCCGGGCGGTGGTGGCTGATCGACTTCGAGGGCGAGCCGTCGAAGCCGCTGGCCGAGCGGCGGATGCCGCAGCCGCCGGTGCGGGACGTGGCGGGAATGCTGCGCTCCTTCGACTACGCGGCCCACTCGGCCGACCCGCCGATACCCGGCTGGGCCGAGAGCTGCCGGGCCGCGTACTGCTCCGGGTACGCGCAGGTCAGCGGCGCCGATCCGCGGACCGATCCGGTGCTGCTGCGGGCGTACGAGACCGACAAGGCGATCTACGAGGTCGTCTACGAGGCCCGCCACCGCCCCGACTGGCTCCCGGTACCGCTGTCCGCCATACGCCGCCTCGCCGCGGACGGCGGCACCCCGACCCCCTCCATCCCCGCACCCACACCCGCATCCCCACCTTCGCCGAGGAGGCCCCGCCCGTGACCCCCCGCACCACTCCCTCCAGCGGTTCGGATTCCAAGGAGACCGCAGAGCAGACGGCCGAGCAGACGAGCGTCGCGAAGAAGGCGACGGCGAAGACGGCGAAAGCCGCCGAGAAGGCCGCGGAGGCCATGAGGAAGGGGGCGGCGAAAGCGACGGCGAAGAAGGCGACGACCAAGGCCGCCGCGGCGAAGGAGACGGTCGCGAAGAAGACCGCGGCGAAGAAGACCGCCGCCAAGAAGGCTCCGGCGAAGAAGACGGCCGCCAAGAAGACCGCCGCGAAGAAGACCGTGGCCAAGAAGACCACCGCGAAGAAGACCACCGCGAAGACGACCGCCGCGAAGAGCACGGGGACGAAGAACACGGCGGGGAAGACCACTGCGGCCAAGAGCACGACGGCCAAGAGCACCGGCACGGAAAAGGCCGCCGCGAAGAAGATCCCCGCGCAGAAGACGGCGCCCAGGAAGATCCCCGCGCAGAAGACGTCCCCCGCGAAGGCCGCTCCGCCGCCGGAGGCGCCCGTCGCCGTCTCCCCCGCCCTAGACGCCGCCGACCGCGACCGGCTCCTCAGCGGCACGCACCACGACCCGCACTCCGTCCTCGGCGCGCATCCGGTGCCCGGCGGTGTCGCCTTCCGGGCCTTCAGGCCGTACGCCCTGTCGGTGACCGTCGTCGTGGGGGACCTGCGGGCCGAGCTGCACGACGACGGGGAGGGGTTCTTCTCCGGACTGCTGCCGCTGCGGGACGTACCGGCGGGGTATCGGCTCCTCATCGCCTACGAGGGGACGGTCCAGGAGACCGAGGACGCGTACCGTTTCCTGCCCGCGCTGGGCGAGCTGGACCTGCATCTGATCGGCGAGGGGCGGCACGAGGAGCTGTGGCGGGCGCTCGGCGCCGAGCCGATGACGCACCAGGGCGTGACCGGCACCCGGTTCACGGTGTGGGCGCCGAACGCGCGCGGCGTGTCCCTGGCCGGCACCTTCAACTACTGGGACGGCACCGGGTATCCGATGCGCTCGCTCGGCGGCGTCGGTGTCTGGGAGCTGTTCGTGCCCGGCATCGGTGAGGGCGAGCTGTACAAGTTCGAGATCACCCGGCCCGACGGTTCGAAGACGCTGCGCGCCGACCCGCTGGCCCGCCGCACGCAGGCCCCGCCCGACACGTCGTCCATCGTGCACGCCTCGCACCACGAGTGGGGCGACGCGGAGTGGCTGGCGCGGCGCGGGCAGATCCCGACGCACGAGGCGCCGTTCTCGGTGTACGAGGTTCACCTGCCGTCCTGGCGGCCAGGTCTGTCGTACCGTCAACTGGCCGAGCAGCTGCCGGCCTACGTCAAGGACCTGGGCTTCACCCACGTCGAGCTGATGCCGGTCGCCGAGCATCCCTTCGGCGGCTCCTGGGGCTACCAGGTCACCGGCTTCTACGCGCCCACGGCCCGCCTCGGCACCCCGGACGACTTCAAGTACCTGGTCGACGCCCTGCACCAGGCCGGGATCGGTGTCCTGATGGACTGGGTGCCGGCGCACTTCCCGCGCGACGACTGGGCGCTGGCCGAGTTCGACGGGCGTCCGCTGTACGAGCACGAGGATCCGCTGCGCTCCGCCCACCCCGACTGGGGCACCCTGGAGTTCGACTTCGGGCGGCGCGAGGTGCGCAACTTCCTGGTGGCGAACGCGGTGTACTGGTGCGAGGAGTTCCACATCGACGGGCTGCGGGTGGACGCCGTCGCCTCGATGCTCTACCTCGACTACTCGCGTGAGCCGGGCCAGTGGGTTCCGAACGTGCACGGCGGGCGGGAGAACCTGGACGCGGTGGCGTTCCTGCAGGAGATGAACGCGACGGTGTACCGGCGCGTGCCGGGGGTCGTGACGATCGCCGAGGAGTCCACGGCCTGGGACGGCGTGACGCGCCCTACGCACGTGTCGGGGCCGGGCGGCTTCGGGGGCCTGGGCTTCGGGCTGAAGTGGAACATGGGCTGGATGCACGACTCGCTGGAGTACATGGCCAAGGAGCCGGTGCACCGCAAGTACCACCACAACGAGATGACGTTCTCGATGGTGTACGCGTACAGCGAGAACTACGTTTTGCCGATCTCCCACGACGAGGTCGTGCACGGCAAGCGTTCCCTGGTGTCGAAGATGCCGGGCGACTGGTGGCAGCAGCGCGCCAACCACCGCGCCTACCTGGGCTTCATGTGGGCCCACCCGGGCAAGCAGCTGCTGTTCATGGGGCAGGAGTTCGCGCAGGGCGCGGAGTGGTCGGAGGCGCACGGGCCGGACTGGTGGCTGCTGGATCCGGCGTACGGGGCGGAGGCGGACCATCGGGGCGTGCGGGACCTGGTCCGCGACCTGAACACGGTGTACCGGCACACCCCGGCGCTCTGGCAGCGGGACACCGACCCGTCCGGCTTCCAGTGGGTGGTCGGGGACGCGGCCGACGACAACGTGTTCGCGTTCCTGCGCTTCGACGCGGAGGGGGCGCCGCTGCTGGCGGTGTCGAACATGTCGCCGGTGGTCCGGTACGAGTACCGGGTCGGGGTGCCGGAGGACGTGCCGGCGTGGCACGAGACGGTGAACACCGACGCGGCGAAGTACGGGGGCAGTGATGTCATCAACCCCGACCCCGTCAAGCCGGAGGCCCAGCCCTGGCACGGCCGCCCGGCCAGCATCCGGCTGACGTTGCCACCACTGGCAACGGTGTGGCTGCGTCCGGCCTAGTTTCCTCGCCGCCGGAGGGGCTGGCTTTTCAGCCCCTCCGGCGTTTGAGGACGAGGCCCGTTCAGGGCCGAAGCGGGGGCCTGGGGGCCGCAGGCCCTCCAGGGACGGTCACGCCGGTGCCGGCGAGCTTTCCGCCAAGCGCTGCGGCAGCCGACCCGTGTGCAGTACCCCCAACCGCTGTGTGGCCCGAGTCAGCGCCACGTACAGATCGCTCGTGCCGTACAGCCCCGGCTCCACCACCAGCACGGAGTCGAACTCCAGGCCCTTGGACTGACGCGGGTCGAGGAGGACGACGGTCCGCGTGAGGTCCGGCTCCGCCCCCGCCGTGACCCCGTCCAGCCGCGCCGCCAGCCTGCGGTGCAGATGGCGGGGTGCGATGACCGCGAGCCGGCCCTCGGTGGGCGTCAGTTCCTCGACCGCCTCGGCGACGGCTGCGGGCAGGTCGTCGGTGGCGCGTACCCAGGGCCGTACCCCTGTCGAGCGCACCGAGCTCGGCGGCTCGAAGTCGGGGTTCTCGGCGCGCACGACAGCCGCCGCGAGCTCCATGATCTCGGCCGGTGTCCGGTAGTTGACGCCGAGCCGGGTGTGCTCCCAGCGGTCCTCGACATACGGTTCGAGGATCTTCGCCCAGGAGCCGACGCCCGCCGCCTCCGCCGTCTGGGCCGGGTCGCCGACCAGGGTCATCGAGCGGGTCGGGCTGCGCCGCATGAGCAGCCGCCAGGCCATCGGCGACAGCTCCTGCGCCTCGTCGACGATGATGTGCCCGAACGCCCAGGTCCGGTCGGCCGCCGCGCGCTCGGCGGCGCTGCGGTGGTCGTCCTCCTCATGGCGTTCGGCGAAGCGCTCGGCGTCGATGATGTCGTGCGCCGACAGCACCTCGGAGCCGTCGGGGTCGCTGTCCTCCTTGTCCTCGAACTCGTAGGTCCGGGAGGCGTACGACACGTCCAGCACCCCCTGCGCGTACGCGACCTGCGTCTCCCGCTCGCGCTCGGCCCGTGCCCGCGCCGGCCGGTCGTCCTCGCCGAGCAGTTCGGCGGCCTCGTCGAGCAGCGGTACGTCCGCCACGGTCCAGGCCCGGGTGACCGGGCGGCGGATGGCGGCGGCGTCCTCGTCGGGGAGATAGCCGACGGGGTCGGCGAGGAAGTCCGCTACCAGGCGCTGCGGTGTCAGCCGGGGCCACAACTGGTCGACGGCGGCCCAGACTTCGGGATTCTCGGCGAGTTCGTCACGGATCTGGGTGATGTCGCCGGCGTCGAGCAGGCTCGTGCCGTCGTAGGGGTCGGTGCCGACACGTTCGGCGTACAGCTCGGTGAGCGTGTTGAGGATGTGGCCCTCGAAGTGCTCGCGGGCCACGTTGTGCGGCAGCCGCGCGGCGCGGGTGCGTTCACGGGCCACCCGCACCAGGTCGTCGTCGAGCATGAGGATCTCGCGGTCGTGCTCGATGGTGATCACCGGGTCGGGCAGGGCCTGCCAGTCGCGTACGACGTCGGCGAGCACGTCCGCCATGTCGGCGCGCCCCTTCACCGCGGCGGCCTCACGGGTGTCGGTCGCCGTCGCCCGCACACCGGGGAACAGCTCGCCGACCGTGGCCAGCAGCACGCCCGTCTCGCCCAGCGAGGGCAGCACCTCGCCGATGTAGCCGAGGAAGGCGGGGTTGGGGCCGACGATCAGGACGGCGCGCTTGGCGAGCAGTTCCCGGTGTTCGTACAGGAGGTAGGCGGCGCGGTGCAGGGCGACGGCGGTCTTGCCGGTGCCGGGGCCGCCCTCGACCACCAGCACCCCGCGGTGCGGGGCCCGGATGATCTGGTCCTGTTCGGCCTGGATGGTCTGCACGATGTCGTTCATCCGGCCGGTGCGGGCCGAGTTGAGGGCGGCGAGGAGCACGGCGTCGCCGCTCGGGTCCTCGTGGCCGGTCCTGGTCGCGTCGCCGAGGTCGAGGATCTCGTCGTGCAGGGCGGTGACCGTACGGCCGCTGGTGGTGATGTGCCGCCTGCGCCTGATGCCCATCGGGGTGTGACCGGTGGCCAGGTAGAAGGGGCGGGCGAGGTCGGCCCGCCAGTCGATGAGGATCGGCGTGCGCTCGGCGTCGTCGGTGCGCAGGCCGATACGGCCGATGTGGTGGCTGACGCCGGAGGTGTGGTCGATGCGGCCGAAGCAGAGGGAGCCGTCGACGGCGTTCAGCGCGGCGAGCAGCCCGGACCGCTCGGCGACGAGGATGTCCCGCTCCAGCCGGGCCTGCATGGGCGTGTCGCCCTGGGCGAGCGCGTCCGTGACGCCGGCCTCGGTGTCACCGCGCAGGGCGTCCACGCGCGCGTACAGGGCGTCGATGAATTCCTGCTCACCACGAATTTCATCGCTGTTTGACAATTCCACTCCCGCGCCGATATAGTGTGCTCACTGGACTTGATTGCGACTCAGTCCCCATGAAGTCGCGAACCATTGAATATACGCAAGAAAATCCCCCGAGCGCAATTGCTCGGGGGATTTCTCGTTGTTGGCCCGGGCTTTCGGCCCGGTTGCCGGTCCGGGATTACAGCACGTCGGCGAGTTCCTCCAGGAGCCTGCGCTTGGGCCGTGCCCCCACCATCGACTTCACGGGCTCACCGCCCTGGAAGACCATCAGCGTGGGCGTCGACAGCACGCCGTACGCGATGGTGGTGTCCGGGTTCCGGTCCACGTCCAGCTGGACGATCCGCAGCCGCTCCCCCTCCTCGGCGGCGATGCTGCTCAGCACCGGCGCCAGCTGCCGGCACGGCCCGCACCACTCGGCCGTGAACTGCACCAGCACCGGCAGCTTCGAGCCGATCACCTCCGCCTCGAAGTCCGCGTCCTCCCCCACTCTCGGCTTCGCTCGAGCGGGAGGTGCCCCCATCCTCGGCCACGCCCGCCGCCTTGATCACAGTTCCTGCCCTCCCAGTTCGCACAACGGTGGTTCGCCCTCGGCCATCGCCAGCCGCAGGCCGATCTTCGCCCGCACGGCCTGCAACTCGCCGATCAGCGCATCGAGTTCGTCCAGCTTGCGCCGGTAGACCGCGAGCGACGCCGGGCAGGAGTCGCCCTCCGGGTGCCCGGCCCGCAGACACTCCACGAACGGCCGCGTCTCCTCCAGGTCGAACCCGAAGTCCTGCAGCGTCCGGATCTGGCGGAGCAGCTTCAGGTCGTTCTCGTCGTACGTCCGATACCCGTTGTCGTTGCGTCGCGCGGGCAGCAGCCCCCGTGACTCGTAGTACCGCAGCGTCCGCGTAGTGGTCCCGGCCCGTGCGGCCAGCTCGCCGATTCGCATGCGTACGAACGTAGTCCTTGACGCCGACGTCAAGGCAACAGCGGTTGGCGCTCCACCGGAGGGTGCGTTTCATCTGGTCGCCGACCGCGATGGGAGCCCACTGGGCGGCATCTAGCGGTCTTCCCTCGGCGACAGGCGCAGCTCGTGCAGCAGATGCCGGGTGATGAGCGTGTCGTAGGCGTGCGGGCCCAGCGCGCGGCTCTGGTCGGCGAGGAGGGCGGCGAGGTCGGCCTCGGCACGGGTTTCGTCGCCGGTGTGCAGGCGCCAGTGGGCGAGGTGTCTGCGCAGGGTGAGCGTCTGCGCGTGGAACGGGCCCAGCTGATCCGCAGCGAACGCGATGTACTCGGCGTAGGCGTCTTCGGCGGCGGGATACGCGGTGAGCCGGTCACGGCGGGCGGCGGCCGCGGCGGGCTCGCCGGCGACGTCCTTCTCGTGGGCCTCGGCGAGCAGCCTGAGCAGCCAGTGGCGCAGGGCCTTTCGCCCCCTGTCGACGATGTACTGCTCCGTACCGCCCGACTCCAGCATGTGCAGGGACTCCTGCACGGCTGCCGCGGCACCGGCCAGGTCACCTGCCTCCCCTCGCCAGGCGCCGAGGTGGCTGAGCACGTTGGCCACCGCACTCGAGCCGGGACCGCGGATGCGCCGCGTGTCGTCCAGCAGTTCGGTCAGCAGGGCCACGGCGGTGTCCGCACCGTCCCGCTGCCCGCGCAGGACGGCCAGTTCGAACCGGACGGTCAGGTACTCCCCGTCCTCTTCACCGAGCACCTCCGCCGCGTCGGCGAGCAGTTGCTCCAGCTCGGCGATGGCCTCGTCCACCTGCCCGGCCGTCCGCCGGGCCGCGGCCGCGCCCCGGCGGACATTGAGCGTACGGGGGTCCTTCGCCCCCAGAGCCCTCTGCATGTCGTCCACGAGATCCGCGTAGACGGTCACGGCCTCCTCCACGGCTCCGTCCCGCTCAAGGGCGTGGGCAAGACTGGACCGGGCCGAGAACGTCACGGGGTGATCCGGACCGAACACCTGCTTCGCCCGCCCGGCCCGGTTGCGATAGCCCGCGAGGTCCTGCCCCGTCGGTTCCGGTGCGTGCCACTGCCAGTGTGCGTGGACCTGTTCGAGGTTCAGCGTGGCCGGGTGTTCCTCGCCCAGCACGTGCTGCATGACGGGCAGCAGCTCCGCGCAGGTCTCGACGGCGGCCTGGTAGGCCCCCGTCCTGCCCAGCCACCAGACGCGACGTGCCCGCAGCAGGAGCGTGCTCTCGGCGTCGCGCCCGTTCAGCCTTTCCCCGTCGGCGATCAGCGCGTCGTACGCTGCGAGCGCGCCCGCGTCGTCCCCCGCCTCACCCGTCCACATGGCAAGGCCGGTGCGGACCTCCAGGAGGTCCGCGTGATCCGGCCCGAGCGCCTCGGTCGCCGCCTGCGCGAGCCGGCGGAAGTAGTCGCGCGCCACCGCGGCCTGCCCGGCATGTCCCAGGCTGTGGCCGAAGAGGTTCAGCACGGGAAAGACCCGCTCCCGGTGGAGGGCGTCTCCGCAGTGGCCGGTGAGTGCCGTGGTGTTCGTGCGCAGCACCTGGGCGAGCACCGGGTCCCGGTCCATGTGCGGCCAGACGTCGGCCAGCGCGTCGGCGAGGGACCGGACGAGTGCCTCACGTCGGTCCCGGGTCATCTCGTCACGGGTCGCCCGCTGCACCAACCGGTGGACATGGACGGCCCGATGGGGCGTGCCGGGATCGTGGAGGACCAGGCTGAGCCGGTGCAGCGCCCGCACCGCCTGGCGGGCCTCGCGGGCCGTGACGTCACGGACCTCGCCCGCGTCCGGTGCGAGGGCCCTGCGTACGGCGGTCAGATGGGCCAGCGCCGAGCCGCAGGTCAGGACCGTCTCGGGGATGCCGTCCGGGGAGAGCATCGAGATCAGCTGGAGCATGGGGCGGGCCAGCCCGGCCGGGCCCAGCCGGTCGGCGCGCTCCACGGACAGGGCCCATGCCCTCGCCATGGGAAGGTTCTGGCCGTCGGGCAGGGCGTCGTCCTCGGGCGACAGTTCGTCCAGCGGGACGGCCTGGTCGGCCAGCAGCGCCCGGTACTCGGCGACGGAGATCGCCGCGTCGGTGACGTACGCGCCGGCCTGCGCCAGGGCCAGCGGCAGATGGCCGAGGTCAGCGGCGAGCGCCGCGAGGTCCTCGTCGGATTCCGTGCGCCCGCGTCCGGCGAGCGAGCGCCGCAGGTAGGAGAGGGCTTCCGCCTCGGTGTAGAGGCCTACGGTGACGCGTTGGCGTTCCTCGGTGAACAGGGCCGCGTCCGGGCGCCGGGTGGTGAGCAGTGTGCGGCCGAGGGGGGTACTCGGGGGCCAGAGGTGGTTGAGGGTGGCCGGGTCGGGGACGTCGTCGAGGACGACGAGCCAACGGCAGCCCGGGGCGGGAGCGGCGGCGAGCCACTCCAGGAAGGCGCGTGCGGCGGGTTCGGGCCCGTCGGCCAGTGCCGACTCGGGGAGCACGGCCTTCGCGGCCTCCGCGTAGCCGTACAGTACGGCGTCACGGCTGGCGGCGCTGATCCAGACCAGGAGGTCGATCGTGCGCGTCTCGAAGCGTTCCTGCGCGTAGTGGGCGGCCAGTTGGGTCTTGCCGACACCGCCGAAACCGTCGAGGATCTGGCACACGACCGTCGTGCCGCCTTCGTGCACCTTGTGGCGCAGTGCGCTCATGACCTCGCGGTCCTGGAACCAGGCGGCGGGGGGCGGCGGTTGACCGACCCGCAGCGGCGGCCTGCCGACCCCGCGCGACGGCGCCCCGCGGTCCGCTCCGTCCGGCCGTCGCAGGAGACGGTTGAGCAGCGGGCGGACGCCCTGGTGGGTGAGGGCCCGGAGCTCGTACCGGTGCCGGGAGTTCGGCAGCAGGAAGAAGGGGATGTCCTCGGCCGTGCCTCCGGGCAGCACCACATTGAGCACTCGGTCGGGCCAGTCCTGCTCATGGGTGAAGGCGAACTCCATGAGCAGCCTGGACTCCCAGACGACCCCTCGGCCCGTGCCGGGCTCCTCCTCGCCCGCCGCGCGGCGTTTGTAGGCGGGTGACGCGATCACCAGCACGAAGTCGGCGGTCTCGATCTCGTCGGCCGTCTCCCGGGCCCACTGCGGTCCCCGCTCGGCCTCGATGTCGTCGAGCCACACGTCGGCTCCGCCGTTCCGCAGCAGCCGGGCCAGCTCACCGACCGAGCTCTTGTGCTTCTCGTTCTCCCACGCGTAGGAGATGAACACGTGCGGGCGCCCGGCATCGCCGTCCCGTGCGTCCGCCGCATCCGGCTCCCCGATCGCGCCTTGGGACACCCCTGCACCCCCGTCGAGCGAACTCCGGGCAAACCCTACCCGTCACCCCTTCTCGCCCATGGCCCCTTCCTCGATCCCGCCTTCAAGGAGACTGTGGTGCCCTCGGTGCGGGCCACCACCTCCTCCGCGATGTCCTTGCCGGGGCCGGGAGAGGAGCCGTAGAGGGTGAGGAGGCGGGCGCGGCCCTCGCCGGCCGCTCCCGGTCCTCATCCGACCGCCCCCGGCCCTCATCCGACCGCCCCCGGCCCCCATCCGACCGGCCGCGGCTCAGCGCAGCCGGCCGGCCGGCTCGCCGGCTCCCGGCGCCGGTGTTCCGGGGCGACGAACGCACTGGTCGGCCGCCTTCACCAGCGCCGGTGCGAGCAGGGCAACCGCCACCTTCCACACGGGATCCGGCACCACCGCCACGGCAGCGGCGAGAGCGAGCAGGGGGCCGAGCACCCGAGCGGCGCGGCCGGCCCTGCTCGGCCTCGTGGCCGCCTGTGCGTCGAGGTACCCGCCGGTCAGCACCGCCAGTTCGGCGACGACCAGCACGACGGCCAGGGTGATGTCCACGAGCCGACTCCGTTCGGTCTTCCGTCAGTCTCCGGCCGAGCTGCAGTCCCAGTGCCCCGACGCCTTCGTGGCCGCGGCGCGCGGAGCGAGGTCCGTGCCGCCGCCGGGCGGGTTCGCCACGAACTTGCAGCCGAAGTCCTTCATGAAGTGCTCGAACGTGTAGTTGTGGTACTTCGCCTGAATCTTCTTGAGGCGCGCGATGCCCGCCGGGCTGGCGTTGAACGCCTTGCTGTACTCCTTGGTGTCCTTCACCAGACAGCCGGCGGACACGATCGCGCCGACCCAGCCCGCGCCCTTGGACGCGATGGTCTTCCCCAGCGAGGCGACGCTGACCCCGGTGGCCAGCAGTGAGCCGCAGACGCCGCTGATGCTCTTGTAGTCACGTCCCGTGGACGGCTGGGCCGCCCCCGTGGCCGCCTGCGCCGGAGCCACTCCGGCGGTGAGGAGCACCGCTCCGGCGGCCGTGCCGATCAGTGTCTTGCGAAACTTGTCCATGGGTTCCCCCGGACTTCCTTCTGTGTGCTCGACGGTCGGGACGCCCCCACCCGGTCCAGGTGCGGGCCCCGGCCCCGCCGCTCGACGGCGGGGCCGACAGCGGTTGCTGTCCTGCCCGTGGAGAGGTGCCGAAGATCAGCCGGGTTGGGCAAGAGAGCGCAATCTTCCGGTAACGCGATCTTCCGTAACGCCATGCTCCGGTAACGCCGTCAGGCGCACGGCAGTTGCCGTGCGCCTGAGGTCGAAGGGGTGTGAACCGGGCGGCTGGGCCACGGGGGAGCATCCCAGCCGCCCGGAGTGTGATGGCCGGGCGCCCGGCCCCGGTTCAGGCGGGGCCGGACACCCGGAGCGGGGGGACCGGGCCGGTGGGCCGGCCCGGAACCGTCCGGAACGTCAGGCCTTGGCGAGTTCCTTCTCGCCGCCCTTCTCCGGCACCTCGGCGGGGGCGCCGTGGCCGTCGTCGTCCATGAGGGTCGTCTCGTCGAACGGGAGCTGACCGGTGAGCACCTGGTGGACCTGCTCCTTGTCGATCTCCTTGGTCCAGGTGCCGATCAGCACGGTGGCCACGGCGTTGCCCGCGAAGTTCGTCAGGGCGCGGGCCTCGCTCATGAAGCGGTCGATGCCGACGATGAGGCCGATGCCGTCCACCAGGGCGGGCTTGTGCGACTGCAGACCACCGGCCAGCGTGGCCAGACCCGCACCGGTGACACCGGCGGCGCCCTTGGAGGCGACCAGCAGGAACAGCAGCAGCGGGATCTGCTCGCCGACGGACATCGGCGTACCCATGGCGTCGGCGATGAACAGGGACGCCATGGTCATGTAGATCATGGTGCCGTCGAGGTTGAAGGAGTAGCCGGTCGGGACGGTGATGCCGACGACCGGCTTGCTGACGCCGAGGTGCTCCATCTTCGCGATGAGGCGCGGCAGCGCGGACTCGGAGGAGGAGGTGGACAGGATCAGCAGGAACTCACGGCCCAGGTACTTGAAGAGCGTGAGGATGTTGAGGCCCGCGACGATCCGCAGCAGGGCGCCGAGCACGATGAAGACGAAGAGGAAGCAGGTGACGTAGAAGCCGAGCATCAGAATGGCGAGCTTCTTGAGCGCGTCGACGCCGGCGGACCCGGTGACGGCGGCGATGGCGCCGAAGGCACCGATCGGGGCGGCCCACATCACCATGGCGAGGATGCGGAAGACGAGCCGCTGGATGTGCTCCACACCGCGCAGGATCGGCTCCCCCGACGAGCCCATGGCCTGGAGCGCGAAGCCGGCGAGCAGGGCGACGAGCAGGGTCTGCAGAACCGACTCCGAGGTGAAGGCGGAGACGATCGTGGTCGGGATGATGCCGAGCAGGAACTCGGTGGTGTCCTTGGCCTCCGCGTCGACCTGGGCGTGACCGGCGTCCTTCACGGCGTCCGTGACCGCGAGGCCGGTGCCCGGCTCCAGGATGTTGCCGACGACGAGACCGATGCCGAGGGCGACCAGCGACATCACCATGAAGTAGCCCAGCGCGATACCGCCGACGGCCCCGACCTTGGCGGCCTTCCGTACCGAACCGATGCCGAGCACGATCGTGCAGAAGATGATCGGCGAGATCATCATCTTGATCAGGCTCACGAACCCGGTGCCGATGGGCTTGAGCTCGACCGCGAATTCCGGCGCGGCCAGACCCACGGCGATACCGAGGGCCACCGCGATGATCACCGCGATGTAGAGGTAGTGAGTGCGGTCCCGCTTGGCGACGGGTGCGGCAGGTGCCGTATCGGGGGAACTGGCGGCGGCCACGGCTGCCCTCCTTGACGTCTTCGTCGGTATCACCGGCGTGCGGCTCACGTCCGGGGTGGGGGTTCGCTGATCGGGAGTCGCGCCCGGGGACGGGGGTGTCGTACTCAGCGATGCGGTGACTATCTCCCGCCGTGTGAGGGCGGTCACCCTTCCGTTCATTTAGTTCACAATCGGCCAGGGAGGCAGACTGACGACATGCGCATCCCCGTCCCGAGACCCCGCAGCCTGGCGGCCCAGCTCTTCGCGATGCAGGCCGTGCTGATAGCGGTGCTCGTCGCCGGGTACGCGGTGTTCACCTACGTCAGCGACCGCGGCCAGGCCGAGGAGGCCGCGGGCCGCCAGGCCATGGCGGTGGCCCAGTCGATCGCCGACGCGCCGTCCGTACGGGAGGCGATCGCCACCGCCGACCCGACGGCCGAGCTCCAGCCGTACGCCCTCCGCGTCCAGCACGACGCCCAGGTCGACTTCGTCACGATCATGAACCCCGAGGGCATCCGCTGGACCCACCCCGACAAGCGGCAGATAGGCCAGCACTTCCGCGGCCACACGGAGCGCGCCCTGCGCGGTGAGCCCTTCACCGAGACGTACACCGGCACGCTCGGCCCGTCCGTCCGCGCGGTCGTGCCGATCTACGACGGCGGGCGGGACCCGAAGGACATCGTCGGGCTGGTCAGCGCGGGCATCCGGGTCGAGGAGATCAGCAAGCGGGTGCAGGAGCAGCTGACGGCTCTGCTCGGGGTGGCGGCGGGCGCGCTCGCGCTGGGCGCGATCGGCACGTACGTCATCAACGCCCGGCTGCGCCGCCACACGCACGGCATGAACGCGGCCGAGCTGAGCCGGATGCACGACTACCACCAGGCCGCGCTGCACGCCGTGCGCGAGGGACTGCTGATGCTGGACGGGCAGTACCGGGTGGCGCTGATCAACGACGGCGGGCGGGAGCTGCTCGGGGTGGCCGACGACGTGGTGGGTCGGTCGGTCGCGGAGCTCGGGCTGCCCGCCCCGCTGACCGGGGCGCTGCTGGCCTCGGAGCCGCGGGTGGACGAGGTGCATCTGACGGCGGAGCGGGTGCTGGTGGTGAACACCTCGCCGGTGTCGGGCGGCGAGCGGCGCGGAACGGTGGTGACACTGCGGGACGTGACCGAGCTCCAGTCCCTGATGGGCGAGCTGGACTCGGAGCGGGGCTTCACCCAGGCCCTGCGGTCACAGGCGCACGAGGCGGCGAACCGCCTGCACACCGTGGTCTCCCTGATCGAACTGGGGCGGGCCGAGGAGGCGGTGGAGTTCGCGACCGCCGAGCTGGAGCTGGCGCAGGCCCTCACGGATCAGGTCGTCGCGGCGGTGAGTGAGCCGGTGCTGGCGGCGCTGCTGCTGGGGAAGACGGCGCAGGCCAACGAGCGGGGCGTGGAGCTGGTCGTGTCGCAGGAGAGCCGGCTGGACGACGGGCTGCTCCCGGACTCGCTGCCCGCCCGGGACCTGGTGACGATACTGGGCAACCTGATCGACAACGCGGTGGACGCGGCGCAGGGAAGCGTGGGTGCACGGGTGACGGTGACGGCGTACGCCGAGGACGGCGAGCTGGTGCTGCGGGTGTCGGACACCGGCACGGGCGTGGACCCCGCGCATGCGGAGGCGGTGTTCCAGCGCGGGTTCTCCACGAAGCCGGCCGGGCCGGGGGGCCGTGGGCTGGGACTGGCCCTGGTACGGCAGGCCGTGCACCGGCACCGGGGGGCGTTGTCCGTGACGGAGGCCGACGGGGGCGGGGCGGCGTTCGAGGTGCGCCTGCCGTTGTCGGAGGGCGCCGTTTCCGAGGGCGCGGTCGCTGAGCGCGCGGTTGCTGGAGGCGAGGCGTGACAAGTGGACAGCCCATTCGTGTCCTGGTCGTGGAGGACGACCCGGTGGCGGCGGACGCGCATGTGATGTACGTCGGGCGGGTGCCGGGGTTCGTCGCGGTCGGAAAGGCGCACACGGGCGCGGAGGCGCGGCGGACGCTGGAACGGACGCCGGTGGATCTGCTGCTGCTGGATCTGCATCTGCCCGATGTACACGGGTTGCAGCTGGCGCGGTCGTTGCGGGCGGCCGGTCACCACGCGGATGTGATCGCGGTGACGTCGGCTCGCGACCTGGCCGTGGTGCGCGAGGGGGTGTCCCTGGGAGTCGTGCAGTACGTACTGAAGCCCTTCACCTTCGCGACGCTGCGGGACCGGCTGGTGCGGTACGCCGAGTTCCACGCGGCGGTGGGCGAGGCGAGCGGCCAGGACGAGGTGGACCGGGCACTGGCCGCGCTGCGGGCGCCGGGGCCGGCGGCGCTGCCGAAGGGGTTGAGCGCGCCGACGCTGGAGCGGGTGACCGGGGCGGTGCGGGAGGCCGAGGAGGGGCTCACGGCGGCCGGGGTCGCGGAGGCCGTGGGGATCTCCCGGATCACGGCCCGGCGCTATCTGGAGCACCTGGTGGAGGCGGGGAGGGCCGAGCGCAAGCCGGTGTACGGGCAGGTGGGGAGGCCCGAGCTGGTGTACCGGTGGGTTCCGGGCACGGGCACGGGCACGGGTACGGGTTCCGCAACGGGACCGGGGACGGGCCGGTAGCCGGGCCGTCCGGCGCGCTGCTCCCGCTCAGCCCGCGCTGTTGCTCGCCGACGTGAACGGCACCGCGTACACCACGATGTAGGCCCCCAGCCCGGCCACCGCGAGCGCCTCGAACGCGGAGAGCACCACGAGGCCGGCCGACGTCCCGCCCCCGGTCCAGTACACGAGGAGGGCACTCAGCGGTACGACGCAGAAGGCGAGCAGGTCGACCACGAGCTGCACGGCCTTCCGCGACACCCGCCGGGCGTCCCCCCGGTGGAAGGTCTCCCAACCGAAGGCGGCCTGGGCGCCGGCGAGTGACGCGAGCCGCGGCCCCAGCTCGACCCGCACGTACTTCCCGATCGCGGAGATCTTCTCGTCGTTGACGAGGTAGGTCCACCCGAGCACCACGCACACCGGCGGCAGCGCGAGAAGCATCGACGTCTGCTTGGCCTGCGCGGCAGCGGCGATGACGGCGGCGACGACCGCGAGGGTCACGTACAGCAGGTTGTCCCGGAACCCGATCCGCGCCTTCTGCTCGTCCTTCAGGCTCTCGTACTCGGCGAGCAGCAGCTGCCCGACGGTGACTTCCGGCTCCGTCCCGGCCATGACGGCGATCCTTTCCCCCGCTGACCAACGCCCCGCCCGGGCCGGTCACTTGGCAGTACCTTAAGGGGGTGTCAGAGACTTCTCCCACCGTGGTCGTCCTCACCGCTCTGCCCGTCGAGTACGACGCCGTACGCGCCCACCTCGACGACACCGAGGAACTCGTCCACGACGACGGCACCCGCGTCGAACGCGGCCGGCTCGCGGGCACGCCCTGGACCCTCGCGGTCGCCGAACTGGGCGAGGGAGCGATGAACGCCGCCGCGCTGACCATGCAGCTGGTCTCCTGGCTCCGCCCCGAGGCGCTGCTGTTCGTCGGTGTCGCGGGCGGCCTGAAGGACGACATCGAGCTCGGCGACGTCGTGGTCGGCACCAAGGTGTACGCCGTCCAGGGCGGCAAGGTGACGCCGGAGGGTTTCCAGGCCCGCCCCGAGGTCTGGCACGGCTCGCACCGGCTGGTGCAGGCGGCGCGCTCGGCGTTGCGGGACCTGGCGGTGGAGGGAGTGCGGGGGCACCGGAAGCCGATCGCCTGCGGGGATGTCGTCCTTGCCGATCACGAATCCGCCTTCGCGGACTTCATCCGGCGGAACTACGGCGACGCGTACGCGATCGAGATGGAGGGCTCGGGGGCGGCTCACGCGGCGCATCTGAGCGGGCAGTTGGACGCGCTGGTGATCCGGGGGATCAGCGACCGGGCCAATGCGGAGAAGGCCGACGACGACGCGTCGGGCTCGCAGGAGCGGGCGGCCGCGCAGGCGGCGTGCGTGGCGGTGGGGGTGTTGCGGAAGCACCGGCCGCGGGGCGGGGCGTCCAGTTCCGCGGGGTCCTCCGGCTCTGAGGAGGGTCCCCATCGGGACGGCGGGGGCCGGTACGGGGGCGACCACATCGACTTCCGGGGCGGGACCTTCCACGGGCCCGTCATCGGCAAACAGGTCGGGGGGCAGCGGTAGGGGGACCGCCCATGGGCCCGTGCATGGGACCGTACATGGGCCGGTCCCGCGGGCCAGCGCGACGCTGCCGCCGCGGCCACTGGGCTTTACGGGGCGGTCGGCGGAGCTGGAGCGGCTGCTCGCCCAGCTCTCGCCCGATTCGGGTGACTCGGACTCGCTTCCTGTGCTCATCTTCGCCGTCACGGGGATGGGCGGCATCGGCAAGACCGCGCTGGCGGTGGAGGCGGCGCATCGGGCCTGTGCGACGGGGTGGTTTCCCGGTGGGACGCTCTTCGTGGACCTGCGGGGGTACGACGACGATCCGGTGACCGCGGATCAGGCGGTGCTGGCGCTGCTGGACGCGATGGGTGTGCGGGGCGTAGATCTGCCATCGACGGCGGCCCGGCAGTACGACGCGTATCGCGCTCTGCTGGCCGAGCGGCAGGCCCAGATGCTGCTGATCCTGGACAACGCCTCGGACCCCAGCCAGTTCCTCGACCTGCTGCCCGGCACCGACCACCACCGGGTACTGATCACCTCCCGCGACCGCCCGGACACCCTCCCCGTACGCCTCATCAACCTGGCAACACTGGTACCTGACGAGTCCGTCGCCCTCATCGCCCGGGCTCTGCACGACGCCGACGAACACGACGACCGCCCGGAGCACGAACCGGACGCTGTGTCCGAACTCGCCTCCCTGTGCGACCACTTGCCCCTCGCCCTCCAGATCGCCGCCGCGATGCTGCGCAGACGCCGCCATCGTGACATCGCGTCGCTGGTGGCCGAGATCAAGAAGCTCGGAGACACGCTGGTCGTCCTTGACAACGGCAGCAAGGGCACGGACCAGTACGGCCGCTCACTCGCCCTTCGCCCTGTTCTGGAGACGTCGTACCGCCGACTTCCGCCCGACCAGGCCCGGTTACTACGTCTCCTGGCCCTGGCCCCCGGCGCCGAGACGGGAACGGAGGCCGTGGCCGCCCTGGCCGACCTGGACATGGCTGCCGCCATGGACCTGCTGGAGAATCTGGCCGCCGCCTGTCTTGTCACGGGTGTGCGGATGCGTGGAGATGTGCAATGGCGGCTGCATGACCTGGTGCGGGCCTTCGGAGCCGGCGTGGTGGCGGGGGACGCGGAGTTGAGGAAGGAGGGTCAGGCAGCGCGGAAGCGCCTGCTGGGGTTCTACCTGCGGTGGACGGCCGCGGCGAACGACCGGTTGCGGTGGCTGCCGGGGAGGCCTGAGCCGGAGCGGTTCGCGGACCGGGCACAGGCCCTGACGTGGCTGGACGGCGAGCGGGCGGGGCTGGTCGCGGCGGCGCAGTGGGCGGCCGAGGAGCGGTACACGCCCAAGGCGGCGCAACTGGCCGCATGTCTGGCGGAGTACTTGCGCTGGAGGCGGCACGTCGATGAGGGGATCACTGTCGCGCGCGCAGCGCGGGAGGGCACTCACCGCATCGGGGACCGCATGGGGGAGGCAGAGGCCTGGACAAACCTGGGGCGTGCCCAGCGGGAGGCGGGCCAGGCGGAGGAGGCGATCGACTCCCACACACACGCCCGCGACCTCTACCAGGCCGCCGGTAATCACCGTCTCGAAGCCATGGCGTGGAACAACCTCGGTGTCGCCCTGCAGGCGGCGGGCAGGCTGGAGGAGGCGATACCCGCCTACAACCGCGCCCGCGGCCTCTGCCAGGCCGCCGGCGACCATCTCCGCGAGGCGATGGCGTTGGGGAACCTCGGTAACGCCCTTCTGTTTGAGGGCCGGGGGGAGGAGGCGGTCCACACCCATATCCGCGTCCGCGACCTGTTCCAAGCCGCTGGGGACCGCTTCCGCGAAGGCATGGCGTGGCACAACCTTGGAATCATCCTGCAACAGACGGGCCAGGTGGCGGAGGCGATCAAGGCGTACGACGCAGCTCGGGAGCTCCGCCGCCAGTTCGGGGACTGGTACGGGGCAGGCCAGACCCTGCACAACCTGGCCCTTGTCCACGAGGCCATCCAGCGCCCCGCCGAAGCCCGCGCCTACTACCTCCAAGCCGCCGAGGCCTTCACCCGAGCCAACGCCCCCACCGAAGCCGCCGAAGCCCAATCGGCCGCACAGACATTGACCTGACTAGACCACTCAACCTACGTTCACCAGGCAGCCATCCCCGCGCCACAACGACGTGCGCCCGCAGGAGGTCATGCCCGTGCGCCCCACCGCCGCCCTCACCGCCCTGCTCACGACCGTCCTCGCCGCAACGGCCCTCACGGCCTGCGGCGGCGGTTCCGGCAGCGACCCGGACACCCTCAAGGTCTCCTTCAAACAGTCCACGGACAACTCCATCAAGGTGATGGACACCTACCTCGCGGACATCAAGAAGCAGTTCGAGAAGGCGAACCCCGGCAAGAAGGTCGAGTTCGTCCCCATCAAGGCCCCGGACTCGGAGTACTACACCAAGCTCCAGCAGATGCTCCGCTCCCCCAGGACCGCCCCCGACCTGGTCTACGAGGACACCTTCCTCATCAACTCGGACATCACCAGCGGCTACCTCAAGCCCCTGGACCCCTACCTCGCCAAGTGGCCGGACTGGAACCAGTTCATCGACACGGCGAAGAGCGCGGCCAAGGGCGAGGACGGCAAGACGTACGGCGTCCCGGACGGCACGGACACCCGGGGCCTGTGGTTCAGCAGGGACGTCTTCGAGAAGGCGGGCCTGCCCGCCGACTGGCAGCCGAAGACCTGGGACGACGTCCTCGACGCCGCCCGCACCATCAAGGAGAAGGTGCCCGACGTCATCCCCCTGAACGTCTACACGGGCAAGCCCGTCGGCGAGGCCGCGACCATGCAGACCTTCGAGATGCTGCTCTACGGCACGAACGACGGCACTTCGGACCCGCTGTACGACAGGACGGCCAAGAAGTGGATCGCCGGCGGCCAGGGCTTCAAGGACGCCCTCAGGTTCGTCGAGACCGTCTACAGGGAGAAGCTCGGCCCGGACGTCTCCGACGCCCTCGACCCCAATGTCATGACCCGTGTCCGCGGCGAGTGGCTCCCGCAGGGCGAGCTCGCCATCGCCCTCGACGGCTCCTGGCTGCCCCAGGACTGGCTTCCCGGCAGCGGCCACGAGTGGCCCGAGTGGTCGAAGGAGCTGGGCCTCGCCGCCATGCCCACCCAGAACGGCCAGGCCCCCGGCAAGGTGAGCATGTCCGGCGGCTGGACCTGGTCCATTCCGGCCAAGGCGGCCAACCCCGAGCTGGCCTTCGAGTTCATCAAGACGATGCAGACCAGGGCCAACGCCCAGAAGTGGTACGTCGCCAACTCGGGTATCGCGGTACGCAAGGACGTGGCGAGCGATCCCGCGTACGTCAGCGCCCAGCCCGGCATCAAGTTCTTCACGGACCTGGTCGCCCACACCCACTACCGCCCCGCCTACCCGGCGTACCCCAAGGTCTCGACCGCCATCCAGGAGGCGATGGAGGGCGTGACGACGGGCGACATGTCGGTCGAGGAGGCGGCGAAGGGCTACGACGAGGAGTTGAAGGCAGCGGCGGACGGCCAGGTGATCGAGAAATGAGCTGCCGCTCATGAGGAACGCCGCCCGTTCCCTCACCCGCGCCCTCACCCTCACCCCGGCCGTCGTCCTCCTGCTCCTCTTCCTCGCCGGCCCGATCGCGTACTGCGCCTACATCGCCTTCACCGACCTCCAACTCACCGGGCAGGCACAGGAGTCGTTCGTCGGCTTCGACAACTTCCGTACGGCGTTCGACGACGAGGCGTTCCGCAACGCCGTGTGGCTCACCCTCGTCTTCACCGTCGTATCCGCCCTGCTCGGTCAGAACACCCTGGGCCTGGCCCTGGCGGCACTGATGCGGCGCGCGTCGAAGCCCGTTCGCACGCTGGTCGGCGCCGTCGTCATCGCGGCATGGGTGCTGCCGGAGGTCGTCGCCGGCTTTCTCCTCTACGCCTTCTTCCGCCGCGAGGGCACCTTGAACGCCATCCTCGACTGGCTCCATCTCCCCACCCAGAACTGGCTGTTCACGCTTCCGATCCTGGCGGTGTCGTTCGCGAACGTCTGGCGGGGTACGGCCTTCTCGATGCTGGTGTACTCGGCGGCGCTCGGCGAGATCCCCAAGGAGATCACGGAGGCGGCGGAGGTCGACGGGGCGGGCGGCTGGCGCCGTATGTGGCACATCACGCTCCCGATGATCCGCCGCTCCATCGGCACCAACCTGATGCTGATCACGCTCCAGACCCTGTCCGTCTTCGGCCTGATCTGGGTGATGACGAGGGGCGGCCCGGGAGGCAGGAGCCAGACGCTTCCGCTCTTCATGTACGAGGAGGCCTTCCAGAAGAGCATGATCGGCTACGGCACGGCGGTGGCCCTCCTGCTGCTGGTGGTGGGCTCGTTGTTCTCGGTGGTCTACCTGCGCCTGCTGCGAACGGAGGTCTGACGCCCATGCCCCGGCCCCTCTCGTCCCACAGGACCACTCACCGCCTGGCCGCCGACGCGGGCCTCCTGGCGGTCGCCGCCGCGTTCGCCCTCCCGCTGGCGTGGGTGATCCTGTCCTCCCTGGACACGGACGCCGACCTCCGGGTGAAGGTCCCCGACGGCGTGACCCTGGACAACTTCGACGCCGTCCTGACCCCGGAGATCACCTTCACGCCGCTACTGAACAGCCTGCTGCTGTGCGGCGGGGGGACCGCGCTGACGGTGGTGTGTGCGGCGCTGGCCGCCTATCCGCTGTCGCGGTTCCGTTCGCGCCTGAACCGGCCGTTCCTGCTGACGATCCTCTTCGCGACGAGCCTGCCGATCACGGCGATCATGGTGCCGGTGTACGCGCTGTTCGTGCAGGTGAACCTGATCGACACCCTCCAGGGGACGATCTTCTTCTTCGCCGCGTCCCAATTGCCGTTCGCCATCTGGCTGATGAAGAACTTCATGGACGGGGTGCCGAAGGAACTGGAGGAGGCGGCCTGGACGGACGGGGCGTCGTCGCTTCAGTCACTGGTACGGATCGTGCTGCCGCTGATGGGGCCGGGGATGGCGGTGGTGACGGTGTTCTCGTTCGTGATGATGTGGGGGAATTTCTTCGTCCCGTTCATGCTGCTGCTCACACCGGATCAGATGCCGGCGGCGGTGAGCATCAATGAGTTCTTCGGTAATCGGGGGACTGTGGTGTACGGGCAGTTGGCGGCGTTCTCGGTCATCTACTCGACGCCGGTGATTTTGCTTTATGTGCTGGTGGCCCGGCGGTTGGGCGGTGGGTTCGCGTTGGGCGGGGCGGTCAAGGGGTGACGGGAGGAGCGGCCTGAGGCGTGCCGTCCACCGCTGCGGCACGCGCACGGGCGATGGCGGCTTCGTTGGTGGCCTGGGCCTGGGTGTAGGCGTCGGCGGCCTGGAGCCAGTAGGCATGGGCGTCGGCGGGGAGGCGGGCGTCCTCGTGGGCGACGGCCAGGTTTCCGAGGGTTACGCCGGCCCTGTGCCAGTCCTCGAACTCCCGGTGGATCTCCAGGGCTTTGCCGTATGCCGCGATCTCGTCCGCCACCCGGCCCGCTTCCTCCAGGGCGAGGCCGAGGTTGTTCCATGCTGTGGCCTCCCCGTGACGGTCGCCGTCGGCCCGGAACAGGTCACGGGCACGGGTATGGGCCTCGATCGCCTCCGCCACCCGGTCCGCCTTCCTCAGGGCGAGGCCGAGGTTGTTCCACGCGGTGGCCTCCCCGTGACGGTCGCCCTCGGCCCGGGACAGATCACGGGCACGCCTGTGGGCCTCCATGGCCTCCGCCACCCGGTCCGCCGCCCGCAGGGCGAGGCCGAGGTTGTTCCACGCCGCGGCCTCTCGGTGACAGTCGCCGTCGGCCCGGAACAGGTCACGGGCACGGGTGTGCGCCTCGATCGCCTCCGCCACCCGGTCCGCCTCCCGCAGAGCGAGGCCGAGGCTGGTCCATGCGGTGGCCTCGTGGTGGCGGTCCCCAGCGCGGTGGGCGACCTCCAGGACGGTGCGCATGACGGTGGTCAGGTCGTCGAAATGCCGCCGCCAGTCGAGGTACACCCTCAGACACTGGGCCAGCCGCACCGCTCTGCTCGCGAACCGCTTTTCGCGCCCCCACGACACGGCCGCCACCAGCCCGGCCCGCTCCCCGTCCAGCCACGCCAGCGCCTCAGCCCGGTCCGCGAACCGCTCCGGCTCCGCCGTCCCGGGCAGCCACCGCAACCGGTCGTCAGCCGCCGTCACCCACCGCACGTAGAAGTCCAGCACCCGCTCCCGAGCCGCCTCTCCCTCCTTCCGCAACTCCGGGTCCCCCGCCACCACGCCGGCTCCGAAGGCCCGCACCAGGTCGTGCAACCGCCACCGCCCTCGCCTGCTCCCCCGCTCGACGAGGTGAGCGCGAGTCAGCGCGGCCAAGGTCCGGCTCGGCGGGACGTCCTCGCCGGTCAGGGCCGTTACGGCCGCCTCGGTCACCTCCGCCCCCGGAGCCAGGGCAAGCAGCCGCAGCAACCGGGCCTGATCAGCGGGCAGACGCCGGTACGACAGGTCGAAGGCGGCGCGCACGCTGCGCTCACCGTCGTCAAGGTGGGCCAGCCGGTCGCGGGACTCGGAAAGCCCGGCGGCGAGTTCGGCGACGGGCCTGTCCCCGTCCAGCACCAGCAGCGCCGCCGCGATCTGGAGTGCGAGCGGCAGCTGCCCGCAGCGGCGGGCGAGTCGCATGGCCGCCTCGGCCTCGCCGGCGATACGGCTGTCGGCCGGATCCGCGATCCGCAGGGCACGGTCGAGGAGCTCGTACGCCTCCTGCGGCGCCAGCTCCCCCAACGCCAGCAATCTGGCCCCCAGTTGCGGCAGCTTGCTGCGCGAGGTGACCAGCAGGCGGTGCCGTACGTCCCCGGGAAGGAGTGGCCGCACCTGATCCGGCGAGGAGGCGTTGTCGGCCACCACCAGCACCGCCCCCCGCTCCCGCCCCCGCTCCGCGAGCAGCGACCGAAACAGCGCGCCCCGCTCATCCGCCCGCACCGGAATGTGCTCCGGCTCCACTCCGAGCGCCCGCAGCAACGCCTCCAGCGCCTGCTCCCCCGTCACGGGATCGTCGTCGTACCCGTGCAGATCCAGGAAGAGCACCCCGCCCGGAAACCACCCCTTCGCACACGCCCGGTGAGCCGCCTCCACCGCGAGCGCGGTCTTTCCCACGCCGCCGAGTCCGGACAAGGCAGCGACCAGCACCGGCACCGAGCCGCCGCCGGCCGCGGACGGGTCTAAGGCGTCGAGGAGTCGGCCCAGTTCGTCGTCCCGCCCGGTGAATCCCGCGGCCCGCGCAGGCAGCGCGTCCAACGCCGTGGGCGCCGCCGCCTGCTGGTAGAAGTTCCCCTTGGTCACCACGGGCCCCTTGAAGTCCCCGCCCCGCAGATCGAGATGATCCCCGCCGTACTCGCCGACCATCGCGCGTCCCCCGTGCCGCTCCCGAATTCCGCGTGCCCACACGGTACGCGGGCCCGCACGGTCACGGCAGCGCGGCGAACGTCGGAATCGAGCCGCGTCCCGCCCGCCTCCCTCCGCCGGTCGGCGCGTCGACCACGCCGTACTCACCTTCGAGGCCCGCCCACACGGCCCACCCGCACAACGGCAGGCAATCAGGAGGTCACAGTGCGTACATACTCGCGAATATGCCCCCCGACCTTGCCCTTCATCGACCGTCACCACTCACGGACCTCACCTGGACCGAAGGTTCACCGCCGCCTCCCCGTCACCCCACCCACCGGCAGACGATCTACCACCAGTTCCGAACCCACCAGTAGCCGTATCTTCCTACGATCCGTGATCCTGGCCGAACAGACCGTAGCCACCCCACTCCGCACCGCCTACGTTGTGGCCGTGCGCCGACCCCCAGCTCAACCGAACCAGCCTCACCGTCCCCGCCCGCAGAACCAGCCCGCTCCCCCCTTCAACGCCCCCGCCGCCCGCAGACTGCGCGCCGCCCTCAACATGGGGCCGGAACACGTCGCCTACGGGATGCGAGCCTCGTACGGACTCCCCTACGTCACCCAGGACCTCGTCGTCGCCTGGGAGCGCGGGCTCGCCTCGCCCGCCAACAACGAGCTCACGGCCCTCGCGGGCGTGCTGTGGTGCTCGCCCGCCGAGCTGCTCGGCAAACCGCGCACCCTGCGCGAGCACCGGATCGCCCGCGGGCTCGCCCCCGAGGACGTGGCCCGCACCGTGGGGCACGAGCTCCCCGTGTATCTCCGTATGGAGGAGCACGACGAGTGGCGCGGCACCGAGCGGCAGTCCGCCGCGCTCGCCGACGTCCTCGGCCTGTCGCTGCCGGACTTCATCACGGTCACGGGCCGCGAGACCAAGCTCGCGGAGTTGCTGCGCAGCGCCGTGACGACGCGCTGGCAGGCGTATGTACGGCCGGTCGGCAAGATGGTGCCCCTGGACCGGAGCATCCTGGGGGACACCCTGCAGGCCCTGCACCAGAACTACCAGGGGCAGATGGCCGCCACGCTCAGCTGGGGCGGTGGCGGCAGCGACTCCAGCGAGGGCGGCCGTGCGTTCCTGGACCGCATCGTGGAGCACTTCTGGGGGGCGGTCGAGGGAAGGGGCCGCTGAACCCTCAGTGGTCGCTCCCTCCCATGCCCCCGGAGGGCGGGGCGCCCGGCGCTAGAACACCGACTCCGCCTCGTCCATCCGGTCCTTCGGCACCGTCTTCAGCTCGGTGACCGCCTCCGCCAGCGGCACCATCACGATGTCGGTGCCCCGCAGCGCGGTCATCTTGCCGAACTCGCCCCGGTGCGCGGCCTCCACCGCGTGCCAGCCGAAGCGGGTGGCGAGGACCCGGTCGTACGCCGTCGGCGTGCCACCGCGCTGGACGTGGCCGAGGATGACCGGCTTGGCCTCCTTGCCGAGGCGGCGTTCCAGCTCGAAGGCGAGTGCGGTGCCGATGCCCTGGAAGCGCTCGTGGCCGTACTGGTCGATCTCGCCCTTGCCGTAGTCCATGGTGCCGTCGGCGGGGTGGGCGCCCTCGGCGACACAGATCACCGCGAACTTCTTGCCGCGCGAGAAGCGCTCCTCGACCATCTTGACCAGGTCGGCCGGGTCGAAGGGACGCTCGGGCAGGCAGATGCCGTGCGCGCCGGCCGCCATGCCGGACTCCAGGGCGATCCAGCCCGCGTGGCGGCCCATGACCTCCACGACCATCACACGCTGGTGGGACTCGGCCGTCGTCTTCAGGCGGTCCATCGCCTCCGTGGCGACGCCGACCGCCGTGTCGAAGCCGAACGTGCGGTCCGTCGACGAGATGTCGTTGTCGATCGTCTTGGGCACCCCGACCACCGGCAGACCCGCGTCCGAGAGCATGCGGGCCGCCGTGAGGGTGCCCTCGCCGCCGATCGGGATCAGTGCGTCGATACCGAAGTCGCGCGCGATGTCGGGGGCGTTGTCGCAGGCCTCGCGCAGCCGGTCGCGCTCCAGCCTGGACGAACCCAGGATGGTG
Source organism: Streptomyces curacoi (assembly GCF_001513975.1). Classification (GTDB taxonomy): domain Bacteria; phylum Actinomycetota; class Actinomycetes; order Streptomycetales; family Streptomycetaceae; genus Streptomyces; species Streptomyces curacoi. The sequence goes on along the minus strand of NZ_KQ947992.1, from coordinate 364,359 downwards.
CCGCCGCGGGCCAGGATGCCGCCGACCGCCTCCAGGTCGAGGTTGCGGTAGTGGCCGTCCAGCAGGCCCGCGTATCCGTCCTCGAAGCCGATCACCTCGTCGCCGAAATGCGCGACGGCTCGGTGCACGACCGACCGGATCACGGCGTTCAGGCCGGGGCAGTCGCCGCCTGCGGTGAGAACTCCGATACGCATCGTGCTGTGTCTCCTGCTCGCTGTGGATACCGGTGAGCCAATCCGATTGTTTCACGTCCCCCGAGACGATACCGCTTCCGCCCAATGCGTCCGGATCTGCCCCGTTCGACCCTTGATCCCGGCCCTTCCAGCCCTCCCGCCACCCCTGTCCGACCCTCGATCCTGACGGGCGCCTTATCCATCTGCAAGGGTATTGTCAAGAGGGTTTCGCTCACCCCTGTGGGCGATTTTGCGACCCTGTGATCGGATCGGAACCACCCAAAAGGCTCCGCCAAGCCACCGACACACGAACAGCCGCCGACAGACGAAACGGAGAGCACGCGTGACGCGCAGCGTGTACGTGACCGGCATCGACCGCGGCGACGGCCGCCAGGTCGTCGAACTGGGGGTCATGGAGCTCCTGACCCGCCAGGTCGACCGGGTGGGGGTGTTCCGGCCACTGGTGCACCACGCCCCCGACCGCCTGTTCGAGCTGCTGCGTGCCCGCTACCGCCTGTCCCAGGACCCGGCGACGGTCTACGGCATGGACTACCACGAGGCGTCCGCCCTCCAGGCCGAGCGCGGGACCGACGAGCTGGTGTCCACGCTGGTCGACCGGTTCCACGTCGTCACCCGCGACTACGACGTCGTCCTCGTCCTCGGCACCGACTACGCCGACACCCAGCTCCCGGACGAGCTGTCCCTCAACGCCCGGCTCGCCAACGAGTTCGGCGCGTCCGTGATACCCGTCGTCGGCGGGCGGAAGCAGACCACCGAGGCGGTGCTGGCCGAGACGCGCAACGCCTACCGGGCGTACGAGGGGCTCGGCTGTGACGTGCTCGCCATGGTCACCAACCGGGTCGCCCGGGACGACCGGGACGAGATCGCCGAGCGGCTTCGGTCGCGGCTGCCCGTGCCCTGTTACGTCGTCCCGGACGAGCCCGCCCTCTCCGCGCCCACCGTCGCCCAGATCTCCCAGGCCCTCGGCGCGAAGGTGCTGCTCGGCGACGACTCCGGGCTCTCGCGCGACGCCCTCGACTTCGTGTTCGGCGGCGCGATGCTGCCGAACTTCCTGAACGCCCTGACCCCGGGCGCCCTGGTCGTCACCCCGGGCGACCGCGCCGACCTGGTCGTCGGCGCCCTCGCCGCGCACAGCGCCGGCACCCCGCCGATCGCCGGGGTGCTGCTCACCCTGGACGAGCGGCCCGGCGACGAGATCCTCACCCTCGCCGCCCGCCTCGCGCCGGGCACCCCCGTGCTGTCGGTGCCCGGTTACAGCTTCCCCACCGCCGAGCAGCTCTTCTCCCTGGAGGGGAAGCTGAACGCGGCCACCCCGCGCAAGGCGGAGACCGCCCTCGGCCTCTTCGAGCGGTACGTCGACACCGGCGACCTGATCAAGCGCGTCTCGGCGCCGAGCAGCGACCGGGTGACGCCGATGATGTTCGAGCACAAGCTCCTGGAGCAGGCCCGCTCGCACCTGCGGCGCATCGTGCTGCCCGAGGGCACCGAGGCCCGCGTCCTGCACGCCGCCGAGGTGCTGCTGCGGCGGAACGTCTGCGACCTCACACTCCTCGGCCCCGTCGACCAGATCCGCAAGAAGGCCGCCGACCTCGGTATCGACCTGGCCGACGCCCAGCTGATCGACCCGGCCACCAGCGAGCTGCGCGACGCCTTCGCCGAGAAGTACGCCCAGCTGCGCGCCCACAAGGGGGTCACGGTGGAGCTGGCGTACGACGTCGTCAGCGATGTGAACTACTTCGGGACCCTGATGGTGCAGGAGGGGCTCGCGGACGGCATGGTCTCCGGGTCCGTCCACTCGACGGCCGCGACCATCCGGCCGGCCTTCGAGATCATCAAGACCAACCCGGACGCCTCCATCGTGTCGTCCGTCTTCTTCATGTGCCTCGCCGACAAGGTGCTCGTCTACGGCGACTGCGCCGTGAACCCCGACCCGAACGCCGAGCAGCTGGCCGACATCGCCATCCAGTCGGCGGCCACCGCCCAGCGGTTCGGCGTGGAGCCGCGGATCGCGATGCTGTCGTACTCCACCGGTACGTCGGGGTCGGGCGCCGACGTCGACAAGGTGCGCGAGGCGACGGAGCTGGTGCGGCAGCGCAGGACCGACCTGAAGATCGAGGGGCCGATCCAGTACGACGCGGCCGTGGAGCCGTCGGTCGCCGCGACCAAGCTGCCGGACTCCGAGGTCGCCGGCCAGGCCAGCGTGCTGATCTTCCCCGACCTCAACACCGGCAACAACACCTACAAGGCCGTGCAGCGCTCCGCCGGTGCGATCGCCGTCGGCCCCGTCCTGCAGGGTCTGCGCAAGCCGGTCAACGACCTGTCCCGGGGCGCCCTCGTCCAGGACATCGTCAACACCGTCGCCATCACGGCGATCCAGGCCCAGTCCCCCGCCCTGTCCTCCAGCGAGAAGAAGGCAACCGCCCAGTGAGCGCGACCCGCGTCCTCGTCCTCAACTCCGGCTCGTCGTCGGTGAAGTACCAGCTGCTCGACATGCGGGACAGCAGCCGGCTGGCCGTGGGGCTCGTCGAGCGCATCGGCGAGGAGGCCTCCCGGCTCAGGCACACCCCTCTGTCGGGCGGCGGTGAGACCCGGGAGTGGACCGGGCCCATCGCCGACCACGAAGCCGCCCTGAAGGCCGTGTCGGCGGAGCTCGCCAAGGACGGCCTCGGGCTCGACTCGCCCGAGCTGGCCGCGATCGGCCACCGGGTGGTGCACGGCGGCAAGCACTTCACCGAGCCGACCGTCATCGACGACGCCGTGCTCGCCGAGATCGAGCGGCTGATCCCGGTCGCCCCGCTGCACAACCCGGCCAACCTCACCGGCATCCGCACCGCCCGGCAGCTGCGGCCGGACCTGCCGCAGGTCGCCGTGTTCGACACCGCGTTCCACACCACGATGCCGGAGTCGGCCGCCCGCTACGCCATCGACGTCGAGACCGCCGACCGGCACCGCATACGCCGGTACGGCTTCCACGGCACCTCGCACGCGTACGTCTCCCGGGCCACCGCGAGGCTCCTGGGCAAGGCGCCGGAGGACATGAACGTCATCGTGCTGCACCTCGGCAACGGGGCGTCCGCGTCGGCCGTGCGTGGCGGCCGTTGCGTGGACACCTCCATGGGGCTCACGCCTTTGGAGGGGCTCGTGATGGGTACGCGATCCGGTGACATGGATCCCGCCGTCATCTTCCATTTGGCGCGTGTTGGAGGAATGTCCATCGAGGAAATCGACACTCTTCTCAACAAGAAGAGCGGATTGATCGGCCTGTGCGGCGACAACGACATGCGGGAGATCCGCCGGCGGATCGACGAGGGTGACGAGCGGGCCCAATTGGCCTTCGACATCTACATTCACCGACTGAAGAAGTACATCGGCGCCTATTACGCGGTGCTCGGCACGGTGGACGCGGTCGCGTTCACGGCCGGGGTCGGCGAGAACGCGGCGCCGGTACGGGAGGCCGCCATGGCGGGCCTGGAACAGCTGGGCCTCCTGGTGGACGCCGAACTGAACGCCGTACGCGCCGACGAGCCGCGGCTGATCTCACCCGCGGGCGCGCGGGTGGCGGTCGCCGTGGTGCCCACGGATGAAGAACTGGAGATCGCGACGCAGACCTACGCACTGGTCGAAGAGAACGCCTGAGTAACACGGCTGAGCAAAGCGCAGCTCATTTGTATCTTCCGCCAGACGGAATATTCCGTAGCGAAACAAACCGATAGGATCGTCCCATGCGCCGTTCGAAAATCGTCTGTACTCTCGGCCCCGCGGTCGACTCCCATGAACAGCTCGTCGCGCTGATCGAGGCGGGCATGAATGTGGCCCGCTTCAACTTCAGCCACGGCACGCACGAAGACCACCAGGGGCGGTACGAGCGCCTGCGGGCCGCCTCCGCCCAGACCGGCCGGGCCATCGGTGTGCTCGCCGACCTCCAGGGGCCGAAGATCCGGCTGGAGACCTTCGCCGAGGGCCCGGTGGAGCTGGAGCGCGGTGACGAGTTCGTCATCACGACCGAGGACGTCCCGGGTGACAAGTCCATCTGCGGGACGACCTACAAGGGGCTGCCCGGCGACGTCTCGCGCGGCGACCAGATCCTCATCAACGACGGCAACGTCGAACTGAAGGTCCTGGACGTCGAGGGCCCGCGGGTGAAGACGATCGTCATCGAGGGCGGCGTCGTCTCCGACCACAAGGGCATCAACCTGCCCGGCGCGGCCGTGAACGTGCCGGCGCTGAGCGAGAAGGACGTCGAGGACCTCCGCTTCGCGCTGCGCATGGGCTGCGACCTGGTCGCCCTGTCCTTCGTGCGGGACGCGGGCGACGTGCAGGACGTGCACAAGGTCATGGACGAGGTCGGCCGCCGCGTCCCGGTCATCGCCAAGGTGGAGAAGCCGCAGGCGGTCGCCAACATGGAGGACGTCGTGATGGCGTTCGACGGCGTGATGGTCGCGCGTGGCGACCTGGCCGTCGAGTACCCGCTCGAGAAGGTCCCGATGGTGCAGAAGCGGCTCATCGAGCTGTGCCGCCGCAACGCCAAGCCGGTGATCGTGGCGACCCAGATGATGGAGTCGATGATCACCAACTCCCGCCCCACCCGCGCCGAGGCCTCCGACGTGGCCAACGCGATCCTGGACGGCGCCGACGCGGTCATGCTGTCGGCGGAGTCCTCGGTCGGCGCGTACCCGATCGAGACCGTCAAGACGATGTCGAAGATCGTCACGGAGGCCGAGCAGGAGCTGCTCAGCAAGGGCCTCCAGCCCCTCGTCCCCGGCAAGAAGCCGCGTACGCAGGGCGGTTCGGTGGCCCGCGCGGCCTGCGAGATCGCCGACTTCCTCGGCGGCAAGGGCCTGGTCGCCTTCACCCAGTCCGGTGACACCGCCCGCCGGCTGTGCCGCTACCGCGCCGCCCAGCCGATCATCGCGTTCACCACGGACGAGGACACCCGCAACCAGATGACGCTCAGCTGGGGTGTGGAGCCGCACGTGGTGCCGTTCGTGAACAGCACCGACGAGATGGTCGACCTGGTGGACCAGAAGATCGTCGAACTCGGCCTGTTCAGCGAGGGCGACATCGTGGTGATCACCGCCGGCTCCCCGCCCGGCGTGCCCGGCACCACCAACATGGTCCGGGTTCACCACTTGGGCGGCGGCGCACGGGACTGACCGCCGAGCCACGGCACTGAGGGCGCCCCCTGGAGCAGGGGGCGCCCTCGTCCTTGTGCGCTCAGCGGCTCGCGCCGGGTGCCACGCCTCGGCCGCCGCGCGGACGACGGCATACGCCAGGGCGTCGAAGTTCTCCCGGTAGAAACCCAGCCGGATGTGGAACGGCTCCCGCGCGAAGAGGCCACCGCGCTCGATGAACATGGTGGGGGGCGGCGGTCAGCGCGCTGTGCACCATATGGAGCTCTTCGATGGTGAGCCGGAAGTCGCGTGACTCCATGTGCCGTCCGGCCAGACGTTCCAGGAGCGCGTCGACCGCCTCCGTCCCGCGCCGACCAACAGGGTCAGCTCCGTGTCACGGGAGTCGCGCCGGCGCAGATAGCTCAGCGCCTCGTACATCGCCGACGCCTGACGGGGTGTGAGCCGGACGGTGAACGCGTCGCCGTCGCGGGTCGCCTTCAACTGGCTTCTCAGACCGCGCCACTTGTTTACGGAGTTTGAACGGGTGGTGGCTGGGTCGGTCATGCCGAATGGTGGTCAAGCTCGGCCGGTGAGTGCGGCAGGCCCCGCCGAAGCCAGTACAGCTCGGCTTCGGCGGGTCCTGAGAAGCGGATCGATCAGCGCCGGAGGCCCTTCACGTGGACCATGCTTCCGTGCCCGTGTCTGTCTGGTTCTTCGACCTCGAATCCCGCCGAGGTGAGAATCCCCAGCAGAGCGGCCTGCATGTGGTTGAGCACCGTTTTGTGGTGGCGGACGATCGGAGGCGGCTTCGAGTAGTCGATCCCTTGCGAGAAGAGATCGAGAGCAGCATCCCTCAACTCCGCTTCTGTGCGCCAGTCCGCGTAAACCCCGCCTTCGAGGAAAGGCGCAACGTGCACGTCCACACCAGGCCGACTGTGTGGTTCACCGCTGAGGTCACCCCGGTACACAGGAAGACCGGCGCGTTGCAGTTCCCGACACACGCGCTCGGCCAGCGCCTGGCGCTCCTTGATGACCTCCGGTGAGGCCTTCGGGTGTAGGTCGAATTCGGACTCAGTCATGGACCTCTTGCTCCTCGCCCTGCTGGTCGGTCGTCGCAGCGCGTGCTGCACGCCTCCCGTCGGCCTGCCTGACGTATTTGTCCAGCAGTTCTCTCGCCGCGTCCGCGAAGTCCGGGTGGTAGGGGACCGACCAAGTGACCGGTGTGCCCGGTTTGAGGTTATCGGTCAATTCGTCAGCACATTTCGGGCAGGGCTGACGCTCAGTGTACAGAGCCTCGATGTCCTCGGCCTTGAATCCCTTTTCCTTCAGCTTCGCCAGAATCGTTGTCTCCGAGTGGCCGTTGAAGCCGCTGCTGGCGACTATGAAGTGACCGGTCTTGGGATCGTTCCATCCCTTTACCTTCGCGACAGCGACGTTGTGGTCCCCCTCGTAGAACCCGGAATCCTTCCTGAACTGGTACGCCAACCGGCTCAACTCGTCGCTGTTGTAACGGATCAACCCCGTGGGGCATCCCTCTGCGGCCATGGCCGCTCGTGAGACTAGAGGCGTGGGGGCGCTCTTGAGGCAGGTCTTGACGACTCCGTCGAGTCCCTTGACCCCGATGTTGAAGACGACTTCCTCGGCCAGACCGAGGGCCCGAAGGGCCTTGTAGGCGTCGGCGAAGCCAATGCCGGTCCGCATGGCGGCGTCCATTGCCCTGACGGCGTCCGCGACGGGTTTGAGGATTTTGCCCGCGAAGAGGCTCGCGACATCCACGGCTGCCCAGGCGCATCCGCCCCAGCTTCCTCCCGCACCGCCCGGGGTGATCTTCTGGATGCACTTGATCCAGCCGCCGAAAAGGATGTTGACCGGGTCGATGTTCTTGTTGTATTCCGCGATCGTGATGTTGTGCGTGACCTCGGTGGACAGTTCCTTGGTCCTGTGCTCGCCCAGGTACACCGTCGCGCTGGCGGGGCACATGTACCGCATCGGGTCCAGATCCTGCGCGGTGCACATGTACAGGTCGAGGACCGCCTTGAACCGGATCTTCGAGGTGATCGTGCAGTCGCCCTTGTAGACGAGCTTGTCGTACCAGCCGTCGCAGCCGTCCGTCTTTTTCACAACCTGCGGATCGCCGATCGTCTCAAGATGGTCGACGACGTAGAACATGCCACCGATGGCGGCACCGGTCTCGCCGACGACGGTTCCAGTCTCGATCTGATGCCCGTTGTCCTGCTTCTCGGCCCTGTCGGCTGCTTCCTCGGCTTCCTTGGCGTACTTGTCGGCGTCCTTCGCGGCCTTTTCGGCCTCGGTGGCAGCCGTGTCGGCGCGGTCGGCGGCGGCGCGGGCGTCCTTGGCGGCCTCCTCGGCCTCCGAGGCAGCCTTGCGGGCGGCTTCGGCGTCGAGGGCCGCCTGGTCGGCGGAGTCGCGGGCTTCCTTCGCGTAGCCTTCGGCGCGGCCGGCTGCCTTGTCGGCAGCTGCGGCGTCCGCGGTGGCCTGGCGGTCGTACTCGATCGTGCGGGCCAGTGATGCCGCGGCCTTGGATGCGGCCGTGGCAGCGTCGGCGGCGTAGCCGAGGGCCTCCTTCGCGTAACCCCGGGCGTCCGAGGCGTGCTTGGCGGCGTTCGCGGAGTGCTGATAGGCGGCCTTCGCGTCGCCGTTCGCCTGGTCGGCGATCGCCTTGGATGCGGCGGCCTCCTCCTGGGCGTTCTTGGCGTGGGCCTCGGCGACGGCCTTCTGCTGCTCGGCGATCGTCTTCGACGCCTGCCCGGTCAGGACCACCAGGCCCGCGGCCGAGTCGGTGGTGACGTACGGGGAGCCGAGCTGGATGGCGTCGTTGGCCGGCTTGGCGACCTGCGCGGCGGCCTTGCTCGCGTCCACCGCGGCCTGGGCGGTGACGTGGGCGAAGCCCGCGGCCTTCGCCGAGGCGACAACGGCCTTGGCGGCCTCCTTGCGTGCCTCGTCCGCATGCCCCTTGGCGGCCTTGGCTTCCTGCTCCGCCTCGTCGGCCAGCTTGACCGCTGCCTTGGCCTCCGAAGCGGCGTGCTGCGAGGCCTTGATCGCGTCGGCAACGGCGCTGGTCGCGGTCTTCACCGCCGCGTCGGCCTTCAGCTTCGCGGCCTGCGCGGCATCGGCATCGGCACGCGCCCGCTTGGCAGCCGCCTCGGCGCGGGTGGCCGCCGCGTCCGCGTCTGCAGCTGCCTTGGTGGCTGCGTCGGCCTCCGAACGGGCCTTCGTGGCGGCCGATTCGGCGTTGTCCGCGTGCTTGTCGGCGTCATTGGCGGCGGCGCGGGCGGCGTCGGCTGCCTCGCCCGCGTCCAAGGAGTCGGCGTAGGCGGTCTTGGCGTCGGCCTTGGCACGCAGGGCGTCGGCCTTCTGTTCGGCATCCCAGGCATCGTCCCGCATGGCCCTGGCGTGGTCGCGGGCCTTGACGGCGTCGTTCTTCCGCTGAACTGCCGTGGCTTCGGAGGACTCGGCCTTCTCCTTGGCGTTCTTCGCCTTGGTCGCCTCGGCGTCGGCGTTCTTCTTGTGCTGGGCGGCCTCGGCCTGCTTGGCGGCGGCCTTCTCCTTCTCCGCCTTGGCCGTCTTCTCCTCGGCCTCGGCAGCCAGGCGCCTCGCGTGCGCCTCGTCTGCGGCCGCCTTCGCCTCACCCTCCGCCTTCAGGGCCACGGCGAGTTTGGCCTCCGCGGTCTCCTTGTCCTTCTTGGCGTTGTCCCGGTGCAGCTTCGCGGCGTCGGCCGCGGCCTTGGCCTGCAACTCGGCCGTCTCCGCGGCCTTCTTACGGAACTCCGCCTTTACCTGCGCGGCCTGCGCCAGCGCACGCTGCGCGATGGTCTGGCTGTCGGCGGCGGAGGCGCGGGTGGCGGCCTCGGCGGTCTCGCCGGCCTTCACCATCGCCTCGAGCGCAGCGACCGCACCCTTGGTGACCTGTGCCTTCTGCTGGCCAACGAGCAGGCCGCGACCGCGAGGCGCGCCATTGCCATCGGCGATGGCGTAGGCGGCCTGCTCGGCCGTGTCGCTGGCCGTGGCGGCTTTCTTCGCGGCGGCGAGCTGCGCCTTGAGTGCGACGAGTTGCTTCGCCGCGCCCGTCTGCGTGGCCGTGATGCCGGCCTTGGCCTTGTCGAACTGCGCCTTCGGCGGAACCGTGCCGTTGTGGCCGGACGGCTTGATGGTGAACTTCTGCGGGGTGCCGCCGGAGCAGGTCCACAGCCGGGAGTCCTGGCTGTTGTCGTACGTCTTCAGGTCCAGGCACTTGCCCGTGCCCACGTTCTTCAGCGGCGTACTGGCTCGGACGTTGTACTCCCAGGTCTGCGCCGGGGAACTGTTGCACGTCCAGAGCTGGATCTTCGTGCCGTCCGCCGAGTTGTTCCCGGAGACGTCGACGCACTTGAGGGATTTGACGTTGCGCAGGTGGAGGCCTTTGTCGTCGCCCTCGACCGTCCACTTCTGCCCGGCAGAGCCATTGCAGGTGTAGATCTGGACCACGGTGCCGTTGGCCGTGCCGCCGCCCGCCGCATCGAGGCACATACCCTTCTTGCCGTCCACCTCGATCGTTGTCGGCGCATCGCCGATGTAGCCGACGCCGCCGGCGGACCAGTAGTCCTGCCAGCGGGCGAGGTGGTCGGCGCTCCAGGAGTGACCGATCAGGTCACCGAGAGCCTTCGCTCCGGTGGCGAGAGCCTTGGTGGCGTCCTTGTTGGCATTCAAGATCTGGTTGCGCTGGGTGGCCTGAGAGGTGATCTCCTGCTGCCACTCTGACGCTGCGGTGGCGGTGACATCACTGAGGGCGTTGCCGGGATCGAGCGGGTCACGCCAAGCGCAGGCGGAGAAGCGGGACTTCAGATCCTCGACCGCGATGCGGTATTCGGGGGAGCCCTGTTGCGGAGCGCTACGAGGGAAGCCTCCGGAGGCCAGGAAGATGCGGGCGTCGTCGGCGCCAGCGGGATTGGCCGAGTCCCCGTTCAGCCACCGGAAAGCGTCGCGCTCGGCGAGGGCCCGGTTCCATTGGTCGCTCGGCAGGCTCGGGTCCGGATCCTTGCCGTACAGGGGGGTGCCGAGGTCGCTGACGGCCTTGCGCGTCACCGCGTCGGCGACAGGAGTGGGGTCCTTGTAGAAGCTCCCCTCGTCCTGCCAGAAGCGGTCGGAGATCCACTGGGACAGGCCGGTCTGGGTGTAGAAGCCGGGCTTGCCGTCGCTGCCGTCGGGCGGCCACTGGAAGTCGGCGACCGTGAAGCCGGCCGGGTTGGTCAGCCCACTGAGGGGCTTCGCCCAGCCGTCTCGCAGGGCGTTGAGGGCGTTCACCTCCTTGGCAGCCGCATCCCGGTCCGTCTCGTACGCCGTGGCCAGCGGGGTGTTCTGCCAGTGCTGTCGGTCGGCGAGTGTGTGCAGCTTGTCGGCGGGCTGGTTGAGGCCGTCCTGGGCGGTGGCAGCCATGGCCGGACCGCCGAGACGCAGGACGTCGGTCATCAGGCACTGGTCCTGCCGCAGTTGCTCTGAGGGGGTGTCCTCGATCCAGGGAGACGAGTCACCCGCGGGAGCCGCTTTGAGGGGTGTGGGCCGGGTGAGCAGGTCCGGGCTCACGGCGAGGCCGGTGAGGAGGGTGGCGGCGAGAGGGAGCGGAAGGAGTCGGGTCAGGCCGGCCCGCTTCATTATCGGTGTCGGTCTGGGGAACCCTCGGGGTCTGGAGCGCAAGGGGGCATCCCTTCCTGCATGTGGAGGGAGACCAGGGGGCCGACGTTCGCTAATGGGGCTCGAAAACGAGCATCGAGGGGCCAGTTGGGCACGGCGAACGCTCCCCCTCCCCGTGTGACGACGCAGTTCCCCCGGTCGCAGATGGTCGTGCGCAAACGCAGATTGGTCAGATCCGGAACATGCGCAGCGCAACCATAGCCAAGGTCGGTCATCTTGGGGCAGGAATCACGGAGGATGCGTGAAGAGGTATGCAGAACTTTCGCGTGAGTTACACACAACTGTGGCCCGGCCTCCAAGGTATGGAGGACCGGGCCACAACCGGGTGTGCGGCTCCCGAACGGGCCTGTACGGACGCTCAGTCGGTGGTGAACACGTGCATCCCGGGCACGTGCAGCGTGCCACCGAACTGGGCGGCCTGCGTAACCTTCACGTTGGTGAAGTAGATCAGCGGGATGTTCAGCGGCGGCGGGTGCTCCGGGTCGAACGTCACCGGGATCAGACCGAGCAGGTTGCCGGAGATGCTCTCGGTGTACATCACCGTCTGGCCGTCACGGATCGTGGACGTCGAGCCCTTGGCCGCCTGCACGTGATAGGTCTTGCCGGACTGCTTGTCCTTCACCAGCTGGTGCAGGTCGCCGATGTCCGTGCCGTCGGATATGACGTACTTCAGCACCTTCTTCTTGGTGCCGTTGGCGGTCTTCACCTCGACGATGCCCTGGTAGTCCGCGCCCTTCAGCAGCAGCGAGCTGGCCTGCAGGTACCAGGGGTCGTCCGCCACCGGCACCTTGTTGTCGACGCCGCCCTCGTCGTCCGTGGCGGCCGGGCAGTCCTCGGGGTTCGTGGTGGAGCTCGCGGAGGGGCTGGGCGTGGCGGTGGCTTCGTCTGCCGCCTCCTCGGCCGCCTGCCCGACGGCCTCGGTCGTGTCCTCGGCCGCCTCGGACGCCGTATCGGTGGTGTCCTCGACGGTGCCCTTCGCCGTGTCGGTGACCTTCTCGGCGGTCTCCTCGGCGGTGTCGGTGGCGCCGGAGGTGCCCGTGCCGGAGTCGGAGGATCCGGCGGACGCCCCCTCGCTCGCGCTCGCCGAGGGGGTCGGCGTCGGGCTCGCGCTCTCCTCGGCACCGGCACCGCCCGTGAAGATGCCGGTGATGGCGTCGCCGATCTCCTCCAGCACGTTGCCGCCGCTCTCGGACGGCGAGGGGGACGGCGTGGTCGTGTCGCCGGACTGGGCCTCGCTCGACTTGCCCGGGGAGGGCGTCGGCGTCGGCTCGGCCCCGTCGGAACCTGAATCCGACGAAGAGGGGTCGCCCGCGGAGTCCGACGGACCCGAAGAGTCCGAAGAAGCCGAGGAGTTGGAGGGCTCCGAGGAGTCCTGGCCGGCGGAGGCCGACGGCGACGGGGTCGGCTCCGCCGTCTCGTCGCTGCCGGTGGACTCACTCGCGCTCGGGGACGGCGACACGGAGTCACCCTCCTCCAGAGCCGCCACGCACTCCTTGTACTCGTCCGCCGTCAGGCTGTTGGACGTCGGCTTCGTCGCGTTGTCGCTGTCGGCCTGGGCGAGAGTGGGCGTGAAGCCCATCCCCATGAGGACGGCGGTGGGCATGGCAGCCAGCGCGATCGCCTTGCCGGCCGGCATGTGGAACCTGGTGAACAGCGGCTTCTTGGGTGCCGCGTGACGCGGCCCGGTTCTCACACGGGACTTGTCCACCTCAGTCCCGTGGGTCACCTCGTCAGCCGGCACTGTGCCTCCCGTTCGCCCCGTTCGCCGGGCTCGTTCCTGACAGATCGTTCGACTTGCCCACCTCGGCGTCGTCCCGGACCGGCTTCAGGACCGTGGTGTCGGGGTCCAGGCCCTTGGGGGAGCCGCCCGCTGCCGTCGTGTCCTGCTGCGCCGGCTCCGACTCGGGCGGGGTGCCCGGGGCCCAGGACACCGCCATCGCCCCGCCGATGAGGGCGAGGAGGAAACCGATGAGGAAACCGCCGATGTTGGACACCGGGATGGACACCAGGGCCAGCAGGATCGCCGCGACACCCGCGAAGGTGCGCACGTGCTTCTGGAACCAGAGGCTGATGCCCAGGACGACGAGCAGCACGCCGATGATCAGGGACCCGGCGCCCGCGGTCGTGGCCATCGCCAGGGTCAGGTGGCCGATCTGGAGGTTCGCGTACGGGAAGTAGGCGATGGGGAGTCCGCCGAGCAGGACGAACAGACCCGCCCAGAACGGCCTCGTGCCCCGCCAGGCGCGGAACTGCAGCCTCCGGCGGGTGAACTGGCCGGGTACGGCAGGAGTCTCGGCGCTCATGGAAAACAGCTCCCTGGTACGGCGTTGCTGTGGTGGTGGTGCGGTGGTGAGTTGTGGTGTGTGCGGCCGCATGCGACTGAAGCGGCCGGAGATGTGAAGAAGCCGAGCGGAGAGGGGACGGGCGGGGGGCGCTTTCGGCTCCCCCCGCCCGTTCATCGAGCGACTAGTAGCACTCGACACCCTTGCCGCTGCCGACATTCAGCTTCATGCTCAGGCCACTGAGCTTGAAGGTTCCGGCGGTGGTCGCCCACGCCGTCTGCTTCACGTCGGTCAGTGTGGCCTTGGTCGCCTGCTGGGCGAACCCGTACGGGTTGGACTGCTCGCCGCCGCCCTTCATGCCCGGACCCTTGCTGGCGTCCTTGGCGGCCACACCGATGTCGATGTCCTCGAACGTGGCGTCGGCCTTGAGGTCGGCGATATCGATGTACAGGTTCTTGGCCTCGACCGGCTTGTCACCCCCGCCAGCCTTCAGGGTCAGGGTGACATCCCCGATCAGCGGGATGTTCGGGGTGACCACGGACTGACACAGGTTGGTGATAGTCGCGTTCTCGAAGGCCGAGACAGCGACGGGGTGAACCGTCTTCTTGCCGGAGAGCGTGTAACCCTCGTCAAGAGCGCCGTACTGCGAGAAGCCCGTGCCGACGAGCTTGTCGGTCGTGACCTTGAACGACTGACCGGAGACACTGAACGACGCGGCGAGAGCGCCCTGCGCGAGGGCGACACCTATCGCAGCCGTAGCGGCAACGCTGGGCACCATGACCACAGCGAACCGCTTCCATCTGGTCCCGCCACGCACCTGGGACTCCATATTTCCTCCTTCTCGGACGTACATCTCCTGGCCTCGGCCGGCCCCCGGTGGTCGGAAGGCTCGCCGGGCAGGGATGGGAGAAGTGCTACGTCCTCGGGAAGGAGAGCGCCCGCGCTCGGCGGCGCGAACCGCGCCCGAATCACCGGCGATCACCCCCGAGCGACAACCACTGGTCGCGCCTGACACGCATCACGCACAACCCTGCTGGACAGGCTTCGCCGGGTGGGCGAAGACCCCCCTGTCCAAGAGCCGGCGCCACTGCCGCCGACTCTGCTCGGTGGGGACCCAGGAACTCCCGTGACCCGACCGGCTGTCGGGGTACGGGAATGGACCGAGCGTGGCCGATCGTGGTGCATTCTCGCCGCCCGCACAAGGGGCTTCGTTACTCAGTAGTAACGGGCGGATAACCGAACAACGACCCGTCGATCTCGGACAGCGACGCACGGTGGCGTCAAGCGACGGACAAATCCGGGAATCACCGGACAGGATCTGACAGAAGGAAGCCAACGACTTACTGGCAGTAACAGCGGCCGCGATTACCAAGATTTGGCAAAACGCGGCCGCAGTGACCCTCTGTCGGCAAATGTTTCACTCGGGCACCACAGGCCCGCGCGTTTAGCGACTGGTCAGAACAGGGCGCGGGCCAGCGCCCTGCGCGCCGCCGTCACGCGCGGATCCTCGGCGCCCACGACCTCGAACAGCTCCAGCAGCCGAAGCCGTACGGTGTCCCGGTCGTCACCCACCGTGCGCTGCACGGTCTCGATGAGCCGCCCGAAGGCGTCCTCGACATGGCCGCCCACCAGATCCAGGTCGGCGGCGGCGATCTGCGCCTGCACATCGGCCGGCTTGTCGGCGGCTTCCTTGCGCACCTGCTGCGGGTCGACACCCTGCACCCGCTGCAGCAACTCGGCCTGCGCGAGCCCGAGTCTGGCCTCCGTGTTCGCCGGGTCCTCGCTCAGCACGTTCGTGTACGCCTGGACGGCACCGCCCAGGTCGCCCGCGTCCAGCGCCTGTACGGCTGCCTCCAGCAGCGCGTCGTACGGACCGGCCGGCGCCGCCGGGGCGGCCTGGACACCACCCGGCTCGGCGTCCGGGTCGACGGTCAGGCCGGTCAGGCCGAACCGCTGCTCGGCGACGGTGACGAGCTGATCCAGCGTCTGGCGGATCTGCGCCTCATCGGCCGCCCCCTGGAAGAGCGGCAGCGCCTGCCCCGCGACGACGGCGAACACGGCGGGAATGCCCTGCACGCCGAACTGCTGCATCAGCATCTGGTTGGCGTCGACGTCGATCTTGGCCAGGAGGAAGCGGCCGTTGTACTCGACGGCGAGCCGCTCCAGCACCGGGCTCAGCTGCTTGCAGGGCTGGCACCACTCGGCCCAGAAGTCGATGACGACGGGCACCTCGGTGGACCGCTGAAGGACCTCCCGCTCGAACCCCGCCTCATCGACGTCGATGACGAGGTCCGCGGGCGACACGGCCCCTCCCCCGCCCTGCCGGGCGGTCTCGGCACGCGCCTGCTCCGCCTTCGCCTTGGCCTCCTGGGCCGCCTTCACCGCGGCGAGGTCGACGACTCCGCTCATGGACATGTTCCGTGGCTGCATGCGTCTATCCTCCCCCGTCCGCGCGCGTGAGTGAAAAGCGTCCTGAGAGCCGGTCGAGCTCTGCGTGTTCGGCGCCGGGTCCCCACCCCACGCCAGTGGTTTCGCTACGAGTCGTAGCGTAATGGCACCGGGTGCCCGCGGAACACCACTCTCCGGTGATCTCCCTCACGGCCCCACGGGAACCGCCGCCTTATGGTCATGGCATGCAGAGCCGCACTCCCGCCCCCCGGGCCACCGGGCGCCCTCGCAGCGCCGCGGCGAACGCGGCGATCCTCGCGGCCACGCGGGCGGCCCTGGTGGAGCTGGGCTGGTCCAAGCTCACGCTGGGAGACGTCGCCACGCGGGCGGGGGTTGCGAAAACCACCCTCTATCGCCGCTGGGCCGGCAAGAACGAACTGGTCGTCGACGCGGTCGCCGAGCTCTTCGACGAGCTGGAGCTGCCCGACCGGGGCACCCTGGCCGCCGACATCGAGGGTGTGGTCCTCCAGTTCGCGGCGATCCTGGCCCGTCCGGAGGCCAAGAGCGGCCTGATGGCGGTCGTCGCGGAGTCGACCCGCGACGACCTCCTGCGCGAACGCATCCGCGCCTCCATCGTGGAACGGCAGAAGCGCCTGGTCCTGGAGGGCCGGGCGCGCGCCCAGCTGCGCGGCGAGCTCCCCCTGGAGCCAGATCCCGGGGAAGCCGCGCGCACGGTCGACCTGATCTTCGACGTGGTGGCGGGCGCCGTGGTGCACCGCACCCTGGTGAGCGCGGAGCCGGCCGATGAGGAGTGGGTGCGCGGCTTCACCCGCCTGCTGCTCCTGGGCCTCACCGGCGCGGCCTCGTAGGGCTTCAGAACCCGGCGGGCTCCGTGTACACCCCCCACTCCTCGCGCAGCACCCCGCAGATCTCGCCCAGCGTCGCCTCGGCCCGTACCGCGTCCAGCATCGGCTCGATCATGTTGGAGCCGTCCCGCGCGGCGTCGAGCATCGCGTCGAGCGCGGCCCGTACGGCACGGTCGTCCCGCGCCTCCTTACGGGCGCCCAGCACGCGCACCTGCTCGCGCTCCACCTCGTGGCTGACCCGCAGGATCTCCAGGTCGCCGGTGACGGACCCGGTGTGGGCGTTGACGCCGACGACCTTCTTGTCGCCCTTCTCCAGCGCCTGCTGGTACCGGAACGCCGACTCCGCGATCTCCCCGGTGAACCAGCCGTCCTCGATCCCGCGCAGGATCCCGGAGGTGATCGGCCCGATCGGATGCTGCCCGTCGGGGTGCGCCCGCAGCCCACGCTCCTTTATCTCCTCGAAGATCTTCTCGGCGTCGGCCTCGATCCGGTCGGTCAGCTGCTCGACGTACCAGGAGCCGCCCAGCGGGTCGGCCACGTTGGCGACCCCGGTCTCCTCCATGAGCACCTGCTGGGTGCGCAGGGCGATCTCGGCCGCCTGCTCGCTCGGCAGCGCGAGGGTCTCGTCCAGGGCGTTGGTGTGCAGCGAGTTCGTCCCGCCGAGCACGGCCGCCAGCGCCTCCACGGCCGTACGCACGACGTTGTTGTACGGCTGCTGGGCGGTCAGCGAGACACCGGCGGTCTGCGTGTGGAAGCGCAGCCACTGCGCCTTCTCACTCTGCGCGCCGTACACGTCCCGCATCCAGCGCGCCCAGATCCGGCGGGCGGCGCGGAACTTGGCGATCTCCTCGAAGAAGTCGACGTGCGCGTCGAAGAAGAAGGACAGCCCGGGCGCGAAGACGTCGACGTCCAGCCCGCGCGAGAGGCCCAGCTCGACGTACCCGAACCCGTCCGCCAGCGTGTACGCCAGCTCCTGCGCGGCCGTCGCCCCGGCCTCGCGGATGTGGTAGCCGGAGACGGACAGCGGCTTGTAGGCGGGGATGCCGGCCGCGCAGTACTCCATGAGGTCGCCGATGAGACGAAGGTGCGGCTCGGGCTGGAAGAGCCACTCCTTCTGGGCGATGTACTCCTTGAAGATGTCGGTCTGAAGCGTGCCGTTGAGCACGGACGGGTCGACACCCTGCCGCTCCGCCGCCACGAGGTACATGCAGAAGACGGGCACGGCGGGCCCGCTGATGGTCATGGACGTGGTCACGTCGCCCAGCGGGATGCCCTTGAACAGGACCTCCATGTCGGCGGCCGAGTCGATGGCGACACCGCAGTGCCCGACCTCGCCCAGCGAGCGCGGATCGTCGGAGTCCCGTCCCATCAGCGTCGGCATGTCGAAGGCGACCGAGAGACCGCCCCCGCCGTTGCCGAGGATCATCTTGTACCGCTCATTGGTCTGCTCGGCGTTCCCGAACCCGGCGAACTGCCGGATGGTCCACGTCCGCCCTCGATAGCCGGTCGGGTACAGCCCGCGCGTGAAGGGGTACTCCCCGGGCCACCCGATCCGCTCGAAGCCCTCGTACCTGTCCCCGGGCCGGGGTCCGTACACCGGCTCCACGGGATCGCCGGAGAGCGTGGTGAAGTCCGCGTTGCGCTTGCGTGCGGCGTCGTACCGGGCCTGCCAGCGACGGCGGCCCTCCTCGATGGCGTCAGCGTCCATACCTTTGAATTTACTAGGACGTCCTAGTAAATGTCGATGGGAGAACCGCCGCACGCATCCGTACGGCGGTTTGGTCAGGCCTTGGCGACGGCCGGGGCCGGCTCGCCGATCAAGGGCTCTACCTTGCGGGTGACCTTGCGCTCGACGAAGAAGGCGGCGAAGGGGATCGTCCCGGAGAGCAGCACCCACAGCAGCTTGCCGAACGACCACTTGGCCTTGGAGCCGAGGTCGAAGGCGAAGACCAGGTAGATGATGTAGAGGAAGCCGTGGACCTGGGAGACGGCGAAGGTGACGTCCTCGCCCTTGTCGAAGCCGTACTTGAACACCATGCAGGTGCACAGCACGAGCAGCATGACGGCGGTGACGTAGGCCATCACCCGGTAGCGGGTCAGGACGCTCTTCTTCATGCGCACGAGCGTAACCACCCGTTCCGGGAGATCTTGCCCCGGCCCCCGGTCAGCTCTCCTCGAAGTCGTGTGCCGCCACCCGCAGCGGTCGCAGCATGGCGAAGATCTCCGCGCACTCCTCGGCGTCGTAGACCCCGAGCCCGAAGTCCATGGCCATCAGGTCGCGGGTGGCCGCCTCGACGACCTCGCGGCCCTTGTCGGTGATCGAGGCGAGCGTGCCCCGCCCGTCGTTGGGGTTGGGCCGCTTGTCGACCAGACCGGACCTGACCAGCCGGTCGACGGTGTTCGTCACCGAGGTGGGGTGCACCATGAGGCGCTCGCCGATCTTGGACATCGGCAGTTCGCCGGCCTTGGAGAAGTTGAGCAGCACCAGGGCCTCGTACCGCGCGAACGTCAGCCCGTACGGCTTGACCACCGCGTCGACCTCGGCGAGCAGGATCTGGTGCGCGCGCATGATCGAGGTGATGGCGGCCATGGACGGCACGTTTCCCCAGCGCTGCTTCCAGAGTTCGTCGGCGCGGGCGATGGGATCGAAGGGGAGGCTGAGCGGCTTCGGCACGGAACCGACCTTACCGGCCGGTCACATGCTGGTCAGCCCTGTCTCGCCTTTCGGTCCCACCGCCCTACTGGGCCGCCATGTCCCTGACCTTGAAGACCGCCGTCCACCGGTCGTCGTGCAGACAGGCGTTCATCGGCTCGACCAGAGCCGTGTGGTCAGGGTCGGTGCGCCACTTCCTGACGGATTCCAGGCTCTCCCACTCGCTGGTGAGCAGCCACCGAGTGGGATCGTCGACCGAGCGGCACAGCTGTTCGCCGAGGTGACCGGGGAAGCGCACGGCGCGATCGAGCACGCCCTGGTAGGACGCCACGAAGTCCGCTTCTCTTCCCTCTCGCACGCGGAGCAGCCGGATGACGCGCACGCGTTCCATGGTTCTCCCGTCAGGACGGTTCGAGGACGACCGGCAGCTCGGCCAGCCCGCGGAAGGCGGGGAACGGCACGGTCAGCCAGCGTGCCTCCTGCGGCGCCACGGCCAGAGCCATGTCCGGGAACCGCCCGAAGAGGGTGGTGAGGGCGGTCTGCATCTCCAGCCGGGCGAGCGCCGCGCCGATGCAGTAGTGCGGGCCGACGCCGAAGGCGATGTGGGTCGCCTGGACGTTCGGGCGCGTGACGTCCAGGCGGTCCGGATCGGCGAAGGCCTCGGGGTCGCGGTGGGCCCCCGTGATCGAGATCTGGACGAGCGCACCCTTGGGAATGAGGGTGTCGCGGATGACGAGGTCCTCCTTCGCATAGCGGAACGTCGAGTTCTCCACGGAGGTCTCGAAGCGGAAGATCTCCTCGACGGCCGCGGCGGTCGCGCTCGCGTCCTTGAAAGCCAGCCGTTTCTGCTCCGGCTGGGCCAGCAGATGGTAGACGCCGTTTCCGATCTGGTACGCGGTGGACTTGTGCCCCGCGAAAAGCAGCACCCAGGCGGTGGACACGAGTTCGTGGTCGGTGAGCGCGCCTTCCTCGTCCCGTGCGGCGACCAGTGCGCTGAGCAGTCCGTCGTCCGGCTCCTGGTGCTTTCGCGCGATGAGGTCGACCAGATAGTCGCGCAGGTTTCCCTCGGCCGTTTCCAGCGCTTTTCTCGCCTCCGGGCCGAAACCGGTCTGCGCGACGGTGGCGGACCATTTCTGGGCCTGCTCGCGTTCGTTCTCCGGGACGCCGAGAAGCTCACAGATGACATGGAGCGGCAGCGGGAAGCAGAACTCCGGGAGCAGGTTCACCGGCTCCGACTTCGGGCACTGGTCCAGCAGATCATCGGTGATCTTCTGGACCCGCGTACGCAGCGACTCCACCCGCTTCGGGGTGAAGGTGTTGCCGACGATCCTCCTGAGCCGGGTGTGCTTCGGCGGGTCCGAGAACAGCATGTTGTCGTCCAGGGCGATGGACGAGTCACCGAAGATGCGGTGGTAGGCGTCGATGGCGCCGTACATGTCCTTGCTCAGCCGGGGGTCGGCCAGGGCGGCCCGGGCGTCGTCGTACCGCGTGATGAGGTACGTCTGGACACCGTGCGGGGGCGACAGCGGGCATACCGGCGCCGTCTCCCTCAGCGCGGCGTAGACGGGATGCGGATTGGCGCGAAATTCCCGGCTGCACGACGAGGCCGCGGCCGCGGCCTCCTCGGACGAGAGTTCCTCGGATTCCTCGGATGCGAACGCTTGCGTCATGAGTGGTCCCGGGGTCGGCGTGGATTTCCGTGGTCAGTGCCACCGTTTCCCGGGCGGTACCGCGCCGCAAACGGCGCTGAGCCATACGGGTCGGCTCGTCCTACGACGTGTGTGTGGGAGTCCGGCTTGGTAAACATCGTCGACGTGAGCGGACACGAAGCGGAATCTGTACCAGTTCTCATCGTCGGCGGATCCCTGGTGGGCCTTTCCACGTCCGTTTTCCTGGGGCGCCTCGGAATTGAGCACATGGTCGTGGAGCGGCATGCCGGGACATCGACCCACCCGCGGGGCCGCGGCAACAATGTGCGCACCATGGAGATCTACCGGACCGCCGGCCTCGAATCGCGCATCCGGAAGGCGGCCGGCATTCTCGCCGGAAATGACGGCATTCTCCAGGTGGACACCCTCACCGGGACCCAGCGCCGCTGGATCATCGGGGACATCTCGGGGGGCATGGACATCTCCCGGGTCAGCTCCTCCGACTGGTGCCTGTGCAGTCAGAACGATCTGGAACCCGTCCTGCTGGACTACGCCCGCGAGCAGGGTGCCGACATCCGCTTCGGTTCGGAGCTGCTCTCCTTCACGCAGGACGGCGAGGGGGTGCGGGCCCAGGTCAGGGACCGGGACACCGGTGAGACCCGTACCGTCACCGCCGGCTTCCTGGTGGCCGCCGACGGCCCCCGGAGCCCCGTCCGCGAACGTCTGGGGATCGGCCAGTCAGGTCCGGGCGAGCTGTTCCACAACGTCAGCGTCACCTTCCGGAGCAGGACGCTCAGGCACCACGTGGGAGAGAAACGATTCGTCGTCTGCTATGTCACCAACCCCCAGGGGGAGGGTGCCCTGCTGCCGGTGGACAACGAGGAGCGCTGGGTGATCCATGTTCCTTGGTATCCCGACCGGGGCGAGACCCTGGAGGACTTCAGCGACGAGCGGCTGGCCGCACACATCCGCGCCGCGGTCGGCGTCTTCGACATCGACGTCGAGATCACCGGAAGAGCGCCCTGGCACGCCTCGAAGCGGGTGGCGGACAGCTACGCGCAGGGCCGGGTCTTCCTGGCCGGCGACTCGGCCCACGAGATGCCGCCCACCGGGGCGTTCGGCTCCAACACCGGAATCCAGGACGCCCACAACCTCGCCTGGAAACTGGCCGCGGTGCTCCGCGGCCACGCCGGCCTGCCGCTGCTCGGCACCTACGAGCGGGAACGACGGCCCGTCGCCCTCGCGACCGGCACCCGGGCGTGCGTCCAGGCGGCCGACGAGCAGCACCCGGGATTCAGTCCCGCCGCGGGCCGCAACGACGACCCGGCGGACCTGATGACCGTCGCCCTGTGCTACCGGTACGCCTCCGATGCCGTGCTGGACGCCCCTGCCGAGCGGCCGATCGTCCCCGAGTCGTTCCAGCTGGGCGGTGAGCCGGGAAGCCGTGCGCCTCACATGTGGGTCGCGAGGCAGGGCCGCAGGATCTCCACGCTGGATCTGTACGAGCGTTCCTTCGTGCTGCTCGCCGGATCCAGGGGGCAGGCGTGGCGGAACGCCGTGGAGAAGGCCTCGTTGAAGCTGGGCGTCCCGGTCGAGGTGTATCTCGTGGGCACGGGACCCGACCACGACCTGGTCCCCGATCCGGACACCGACTGGGCAGAGCTGCACGGCACGGCCGAGGACGGTGCCGTGCTCGTACGGCCGGACGGATTCGTCGCCTGGCGCGCAGCCGCCGCGATGCCGGACGCCGATCGCGTCCTGACGAACGTGCTGCAGACCGTGCTCTGCCGCGACTGACCCCGCCTTCCCCCTCACCCTCCCCTCCCCTCCCACTGAACGACCCACACCGAGGACGTGGTTATGACCATTGCCGGACGCGTCGACGTCCATCACCACTTCACCGCCCCGGCCTGGCTGGACTGGGCGGAGGAACGAGGTGTCGTCAACCGCGAGAAGCTGCCCTGGTGGACCCGCTGGGACCTGGACACGGCCCTGGAGGTCATGGACAAGACGGGCATCGGCACCGCCGTCATGACCGTCGCGATGCTCGGCCGGCTCCAGGAGCGGGCGGAGCGTCAGGAGAGCGCACGGGTCGCCCTGCGGGCGGCGGCCGACGTGGTGGCGGGCAACCCCGAGCGCTTCGCGTTCTTCACGCCCGTGTTCCTCGACGACCTGGAGCTCTCCTCGTGGAGCCTGCGGTACGGCCTGGACGAGCTCGGGGCCATCGGGGTGAGCACGAGGACGAGCGTGAACGGCGTCTTCCTGGGAGACGAGTCGCACGACCGCCTGCTGCAGGAGCTCAACGACCGGTCCGCGGTCATCAGCACGCACCCCATGGAAGTGCCCGCCGGGGGCCCGGGCGGCAGTACGGGACTGCCGGGAATGCCGCCCTTCGTGTGCGACTTCCTCATGGACACCACCCGTGCGGCCGTCAACCTCATCAGGAACGGCACCCTGGACCGCTATCCGAACCTCAGCTTCATCCTTCCGCACGGAGGGGGCTTCCTCCCCTACATGGCCACCCGGCTGGAACTCTTCGGCGGGAGCCTCACCCCCGCCATCGAGCCCGGCCGGGTCCGTGACTACCTGCACCGGTTCTACTTCGACACGGCCGGTCCCATGTCCCCCTCGGCCACGCCCACCCTGCTGTCCACGGTGGACCCGGGCCGCATCCTCTTCGGCACCGACTGGCCGCCCACCCCCGCCCATGTCATCGCCGACCGCGTGGCTCCCGCGCTGGACAGCGACCCCTTCCTCTCGGAGCAGCAGCTGCGGGACATCAACCGGGAGAACGCCCTGCGGCTGATGCCGGCGCTCGCCCGTCCCTGACGGCTGCACCGGGCGACCGGGCTCGCCCGGAACGGCCGCCGCCCGCGCCTGGTGGGCGCGGGCGGCGGCCTTCTTCGTTCTTTCAGTCGCTCTCCCTGTTCAGTCTCTCTCCCAGTGGTAGAAGCACCGCGCCATCGCGTCCCTGGGACTGCGCCAGGTCTGCGGGTCGTACGGGCTGACGTACGCTTCGAGCTTTCTGCTGATGTCGACGAACTCGGGGTGCCCGGTCACCTTCGCGATGGCGGGGCCCGGGTCCTGCTCGGCTTCGATGAAGTGCATGTACACATCGCCGAACTGGAAGAGGGAGCGCTGGGTCACCCCGACGAGGTGCGGGAGTTCGCCGCGGTCGGAGGCCGCGAAGACACCGGCTATGTCCTGGGCCGACTGCGGGGCCATCCTGGCGACGATCAGGGCGTGGTGCACGAGACCTCCTCGATGCGGTCCCGGATGAGGGCCATCTGGATGGGCGAGTTGCGGTTGATGATGTCCGTCATCCCGGCGTCGTCGACCGGGGCGTCGGGCTTCATGGCGAAGTCCTGCGTCCAGTGCATGCGGGTGCCGTCGGGGGTCTCCTCGTACTCCCACACGATGTTCATGTACTCGAACGGGCCGGTCTCGACCCGGCGGGCACGGACGACGAGCTTCTCGCGGTCGGCGGTCCGTTCCGAGACCCAGCTCCACACCTTGCCGTTCTCGTCGGGGTGCATGGTCAGACGGAAGGTCACCGTGTCGCCCTCGCGGGAGAGCACCTCGCAGGAGGCGTACTCGCTGAACAGCTGCGGCCACCGCTCCAGGTCGTTGGTCATGTCCCAGACGAGGTCGACGGGTGCGGCGATGGTGATCTCGTTCTCGGTGTGTCCAGCCACCTCAGGCTCCCGTCGCCAGTGCGCCGTTGACGACGTCGAGGAAGGCGCGAGGGCTCTTGCAGCGCTCCGCGTCGGTGGGCAGCGCCCGGCCGTACCGGTTCTCCAGCTCGCCCACGATGCCGAGGAGGCCGAGCGAGTCCAGCCCGAAGTCGGCGAAGGGCGCGTCCGCCCGGCGTTCGAGGTCGCGCGGGTCGACGGTGACACCGGCGGCCTTCTTCATCAGCGTGGCCAGTTCCTCGACGGTCACTTGGGTCACTTCGGTGGTCATGCGGGTTCTCCTTCGTCGTACCAGGTGCGGAGGTGGTGCCGCCGGGCCGCCGCCTGTCCACGGCATCGGCCCGGCGGCAGCCGTTCTAGGCGGTCGACCCGGGGCCTCGGCGCAGCACGAGCGCCGCGTTGGACCCCATGAGTCCCCGGCTCAGGACCAGGGCCGTGCGGAGCTCGGCCGGGCGGGCCGTGGCGGTCACCAGGTCGATCTGGTGGCAGATGTCGAAGACGTTCGGCGTCGGCGGTATCTGCCCGTGCTCCATGGCCAGCACCGCGGCCGCGATGTCCAGCAGGGGCGCCCCGCAGTAGGACCGCCCGATGCCGGTCTTGGGGGCCGTGACGGGCACGCGGGTGCCGTGCCGGCCGAGGGCGTCGACGAGGGCGAGTGCCTCGGCGCGGTCCGCCTCGGGTACGCCCATCGCGTCGGCGAAGACCACGTCGATCTCCTCCGGCGCACAGCCGGCCTCGTCGAGGGCGCCGTGTATGGCGTGGGCGAGTCCTTCCCGTGACTGGTCCCAGTGCGAGGCGCCGGTGAAGGTGGCGGCGTGTCCCGCCACCGTGGCGCGGACGACCGCACCACGGCGGTGTGCCCGGTCCGCCTCCTCGACGATCAGTACGGCACCGCCCTCGGCGGGCACGAAGCCGCGGGCCGCCGAGGTGAAGGGCCGGTAGGCGGTCGCCGGGTCCTCGTCGGTGCTGAGTTCGGGGTAGCCGAGCTGGCAGACCATCGAGTACGGGGCGAGCGGTGCCTCGGCCGCCCCGACCACGACCACGTCGGTGCCCCGCTCCACGACCCGGGCGGCGTGCGCGACGGCGTCCAGGCCGCCCGCCTCGTCGCTGGCCACCACCCCGCAGGGGCCCTTGAAGCCGCTGCGGATGGAGATCTGGCCGGTGCTGGCCGCGTAGAACCAGGCGATGGACTGGTAGGGCCCGACGAACCGGGACCCCTGTCCCCACAGCTTCTGCAGTTCCCGCTGCCCGAACTCGCCGCCACCGGACCCGGCGGCGGTGACGACACCGACCGAGTACGGCGAGTCGGCCACGGCGGCGGCCTTGGTCAGCCCCGCGTCCTGGAGGGCGGCGTCCGCGGCGGCCAGGGCGAAGTGGGTGAACAGGTCGGTCTGGACGAGGAAGGTCTCCTCGATGAGCGCCGACGGGTCGAATCCGCGGACCTCACCGGCGACGCGGAGCGGAAGGTGCTCGCAGCCCTCCCGGGTGATGCGGTCCAGTACGCTCGCGCCCTCCTTGACGGACTTCCAGTAGGTGTCGGCGTGCAGGCCGTTGGGCGCGACCACACCGATCCCCGTGACGGCGGTCCGCCGGGTGCGTATGCCACTACCACTGCCGTTCATCGTTTCCTCCCAGCCGGCCCCGTCAGGAGCACCGCGGACTGGAACCCGCCGAAGCCGCTGCCCACGGAGAGCACGTGGTCGAGCCGGCGGGGCCGTGCGGTGCGCGGTACGTAGTCCAGGTCGCACTCGGGGTCCGGGGTCTCGTAGTTCGCCGTCGGCGGGACCACCTGCCGGGCCAGGGCGAGTACGCAGGCGACGACCTCGATCGCGCCGATCGCGCCGAGCGAGTGGCCCACCATGGACTTGATCGAGCTCATGGGGGTGTCGTAGGCGTGGGCGCCCAGGGACTTCTTGACCGCGGCGGTCTCGTGGCGGTCGTTCTGCCGGGTGCCCGAGCCGTGGGCGTTGACGTAGTCGATGTCGGTCGGGTCGACGCGCGCGTGGTCGAGCGCGACGTCGATGGCCCGGGCCATCTCCAGGCCCTCACTGGTCAGTCCGGTCATGTGGTAGGCGTTGCCGAAGGTGGCGTAGCCGCCGATCTCGCAGTAGACATGTGCGCCGCGCGCACGGGCGTGTTCCAGTTCCTCCAGGACGAGGACGGCGGCGCCCTCGCCCATGACGAAGCCGTCGCGGTGGGCGTCGAAGGGGCGGGAGGCGTGCTCCGGGTCGTCGTTGTTGGGCGACGTGGCCTTGATGGCGTCGAAGCAGGCCATGGTGATTGGGGAGATCGGCGAGTCCGACGCCCCGGCGATGCAGACGTCGGCGCGGCCCTCCTCGATGGTGTGGAAGGCGTAACCCACCGCGTCGAGCCCGGAGGTGCAGCCGGTGGACACGGTCTGCACCGGTCCCTGGGCGCCGAACCGCTCCGCGACGTCCGCGGCCAGCGTGCTGGGCGAGAAGGCGCGGTGCAGTTCCGGCTCGGCGGCGCGGTGGTCGACGTCCCAGCGCTGTCCCCGTTCGCTGACGAGGACGTAGTCGTGCTCCAGCCTGGTCGTCCCGCCCACCGCGCTGCCCAGGGACACGGCCACGCGCCAGGGGTTCTCGGTGCCGAAGTCGATGCCGCTGTCGGTCACGGCCTCGTCGGCGGCGACCAGGGCGAACTGTATGTACCGGTCGGCGCGTTCGACCAGCTCGGGGTCGAGGCCGTGGGCGAGCGGGTCGAAGTCGCACTCGGCGGCGATGCGGGACCGCAGCCCCTCGGGGTCGAACAGGGTGATGCCACGTGTCGCGGTACGGCCGCTCGAGAGGAGGTCCCAGAACGCGGGCACCCCGATGCCTCCCGGAGCGACCACGCCTATGCCGGTGACCGCCACCCGCCGGGTCACGACAGGACCCCGGGTCGTTCCGGCCGCCCGCTCTCCTCCTGGACGAGCGGGTACGCCTTGACGTCGTCGCTGATCGCCGGGGCCTCCGTGTCGACGTGGCCGAGGCTCGGCTTCGGTGCCAGCGGGCTCAGATGGAAGACCATCCGGGCTTCCTCGTCACCGACGTTGCGGAAGCGGTGCCGCATGTCGATGGGGATCATGAGGCCCTGGTCGGCACGGAGAGGAAACGTTTCGCCATCGAGGTCGACCTCCAGCCTGCCCTCGACGACGTACACGAACTCCTCGGAGTACGGGTGGTAGTGCTCGCTGATGCGTTCGCCCGGCCGCATGATGGCCAGGCCCATGAACCCGCTGGTGGCACCCACCGTGACAGGGGTGAGCAGCGTGCGCAGGTCACCGCCGCGCTTGCGGTTGGGCTCGATCTCTTTGACGTCCACGACGCGCGGGCGCATCTTGTCCATGGTCTGTCTCCAGGTCGGTCGGTGGGGTGGGGGTCCCTGCGCTGTCAGGGCTGCGCGGCCCTGCGGTCGGTGATCAGCGTCATGTCGGCGTGCGTCAGGAGACGGGTCGCCTCACGTTCGCTCGTGGGCGGTCCCGCCAGGCCGAGTGCGGCACCGTCGAGCAGACGGGCCAGCACGGCGGCCTTCCTCTTGCCGTGGATGCCGAGCGCCATGACCGGATCGGTCTCGGGGTCACCCGGTACGTCGATGAGGCGGACGACGATGTCCTCCCGCTGGAAGACGGTGCTGCGGTACACGGGGCCGGCCGGGTCGGCCGCCGCGGTCTCGTCCTGCCGGGAGAGCAGCCGGGCCAGCGCCATCCCACAACCGGGACGTGCCGGGTAGTACAGGGCGTGCCGCCGCAGGCCGGCCGGCTCCGGTCCGCCGCGTGCCACATGGTGGACGGCCGGCATGGCCGCGCGGGCGAAGAAGGCCCGCGCCGACTCGGGGTCGGTCAGATCCCTGTGCTGCTCCAGATGGGGGTTCATGGCCTCCTCGACCGCCCGCACCTCGGGCTGACGCGCGACATGGCGCAGCGCCGCCATCAGGTCGCCCTCCACCTCGACGGTGCGCACGACCCGGTTGCCGTGCATGAAGAGGGTGGTGCGGCGCAGCCGCGTGGAGTCGTCGACGCGGGCCTGCGGCGGGGCGTATCCGGCGAGGACCTCCGCGACCTTGGACTCGGAGCCGGGCTTGACGGTGAAGGTCAGGGCATGGCGCGTCACTCCGTCGCCCACCCGTACGGCCGTCTGGAGTCCGCCGAGGTGGGGGCGGGTGCCGCCGGTCTCCCGGACGATGCCGTACCGCATCGAACGGAGGTCACGGACGCAGCTCTGCAGGGGCTTGACCGTCTCGAGATGGTCCTCACTGTTCACCCAGGCGAGGTACGGCGGGGCAGCCGCCCATTCACTCGTGATGAGCCACTGGGACGGGTTTTCCAGGGACTGGCACAGCTGGTCACCGAGGTGACCGGGGACCGAGGCGACCCGGTCACGCATCTGCTCGTACGCGTCGAGGAACTCTTGCTGGGCGCCTTCGCGCAGGTCGACGAGCAGGGTGACCCGCATTCTGGAGCCGTCGAATGCCGACTGGGACGTGTAGGGCGAAGTGGTCATCCGGCAGACCCTTCCTTCGCGGGAGCAAGCGGCGGCCGTCCGTGTCCACCAGAGCGAACTCCGGTCGGCCCTGAGCCTTCATCGTGGTTGAGCGGCAGGAACCGCGCGAGCCATGCGGGCCAATTGAGGGAACTGCCCGGGCTCGCCGATGGTCGTTCGCATGTGCAGCCGGACGAAACGGGACGAGCGGACGCCCCCCGCCGACACGGCGTCAGGCCGCGCCGGGCCGACTCGAAGAGGCGGTCGCCGATACGCCGTTCGGGCGGTGGCAGGGCGGCGGCCGGTGCCTGACGGGTTCGGCGGCCGAGCGGGCGGCAGCCCGGGAGCCGGGGAAGTGCCGTTCGCGCTGCGAGGGTTGTAGGGGCGGGTCCGGCGAAGCTGGGAGTGGATCACCCTGGGCCCTGCCCGGGCGCGCTACGGGGTGGCCCGCCGGGCGGGCACACCGAGCCGCGGCCCGCGCTCAAGCGCTGCGGACCCAGGCGTTTCATGATCGGAGCGCGTACGGCTCGGCGCCCTCGACGTCCACCTGACAGTCGAGGGCGCTCAGTCGCCACGGGACGGCCCGCCAGGCGGGCTCACCGAGCCGCGGCCCGCGCTCATGCGCTGCGAACCCCGGCGCTTCTTGATCGGAACGTGTACGGCTCGGCGCCCTCGACGACCACCTCATAACCCGGATCGCCCAGCCACCACGGGATGGCCTGCCCGGCGGGCTCACCGAGCCGCGGCCCGCGCTCATGCGCTGCGAACCCCGGCGCTTCTTGATCGGAACGTGTACGGCTCGGCGCCCTCGACGTCCACCTGACAGTCGAGGGCGCTCAGTCGCCACGGGGCCTCATAACCCGGATCGCCCAGCCGCCACGGGATGGCTCGCCGGGCAGGCGCACCGAGCCGCGGCCCGCGCTCAAGCGCTGCGGACCCCGGCGTTTCATGATCGGGAACCTGCGAGCCGGCGCCTCTCGCCCGGCCACCGGCAGTCGGTAGCCGGTAGCCGGTAGCCGGTAGCCGGCCGCTCAGGGTGTCGCGGCAGGGAGTCGGTAGCCGGCCGCTCAGGGTGTCGCGGCAGGGAGCCGGGTCGGGACCACCGGCAGCATGATGCCGTCACCGATCGGCGCGACGTGCGGCACGAGCAGGCCCTCCCTGGCGACCTGGAGCAGGTCCGGCAGCGTGTACGGCTCGGCGCCCTCGACGTCCACCTGGTAGCCCAGGTCGCCCAGGCTCGCCGCGGTCATCCTGCTCAGCGGGTTGTCGCGGCCGGAGATGAACGGTGACATGAGCTCGTTCACGAACACCGACTCACGCCAGTGGCTGTCCTGGGTGCCGGGACCGCCGAAGTTGGCGACCGGTACCGGCTCCGGTTCCTCCTGGCCGAGGAGCGCGGCGAACTCGGCCATCGCGCCGGGGCCCGTGAAGGTGGGGTTCTGGGTGCCGGCGCCCTTGAGGAGGCCGAAGAAGTGCCACTGGGTGCCGACGCCCACGACATGCCCCATCTCGTGCGTGATGACGTCGACGAGGGTGTTGTTCGCCTCCATCTCCGCGAGGTCGGCCGTGTCGAACCTCATCAGGCCCTTCGCCGGCAGGTGGGCGCCGAACTCCGCGGTCTCGTCGCGGAAGTCGGTGGGTCCGGCCATGCCCAGGACGCGCCCGGGGCCGTCGATCTCCACGCCCTCCGCGTCGATCAGCAGGTCGTCGATGATGTCCTCGCCGACGAGGGCGGTGTCCAGGTCCCCGACGATCACCCGGGACCAGCGGTCGGCGGCGGCCGCGAAGGCGTCCTGCTGATTCTGGGTCAGCCCACCGAGAAAGCGGACCTCGATGGTGAACGGTGACGTGGTGTTCGCGATCTCCCTGGCCCGCTCGAAGCTGGCCACGGCCCGGTACGTCTTGAAGGTGCCGGTGGTGACTTTGCCCATCATGGATCTCCTCTGGCTAGGGCCTGGCGGAGTCGACCCCGCAAGCCAAACTAGGCCAAATGAGGCATATGTTCTTGTTGGCGAATCAACCACCGGCTGTTCTCGTTGGCGGATCAACCACCCGCGCACCGGCCCGCCCGCCCTCCGCGCGAGCAGACCGTCACCGGCGGCTCGTCCGCCGCAGGCGATGCCGAACCGCACGCTGGGCCACCGGCCCGAGGTCCTCCAAGGCCGCCGCGAGCACCCCCAGTTGCTCCAGCGCGTCCAACGCCGCGCCGGCTCCCGCCGCGTCCACCCCCTCGTACAGCTCGATCCCCACGAACGACGCCCCGACCGCCCGCGCCAGCCCCGCCGGGTCCGCGAACTCCCCGAACGGCGTCCCCGCCAGCACCCGCACGAGCACCTTCTCGATCTCGGCGATCCACAGCTCCAGCCCCGCCGCGGTGGCCGGCCCGAGGCTGTCGTGGGTCTGGGCGCCGGCCAGCAGCTGACCGAGCAGGGCGACATGGCCCCCGGCGCGTTCCTGCTCGTGTATCTCACGGCCCACGGCGAGGAGTTCGGACAGCGAGGTCACCGCGGCGAAGCGCTCCCGGTAGCGCGCCACCGACCGTTCCGCCCCGAACCGGCACGCGGCGGCGAGCAGTTCGTCCACCGATCCGAAGTGGTAGAAGACCAGCGCCTGGTTCACGCCCGCGGCGGTCGCGATCGTACGGGCCGACGCCTTCGCGATGCCCTGCTCGGTGAGCGTCCGCAGCGCGCCTTCCAGGAGCTTGGTCTTGGTCTCCTGGGACTTCTCGTGGGCCTTGTCGTGGGCCTTGTCCTGGGCCCTTTCCCGGGCCTTCGCCGACTCGGGGCTCACGCGCGCGCTTCCTCGCGGACGGGGCGCAGGCCGGGCCGTACGCCGCACTGGTCGATGTCCGTGTACGTCACCCGGAACGACCCCTCGTACCCGAACAGCGGCCCGAAGTACCGGTTCTCCACGCGCACCCGGATCCGGAACCGGCCGGCCGACTCGTCGTACGACTCCCGCACCTCGGCCGTCGCCCCGATCAGTTCGGGCACGCGCACGTCCACCGGCCCCTCCCGGAAGCGGTGCTCGCCGGAGCGGATCAGCAGCGAGCCGTCGGCCTCCGCGCGGAAGTGCAGTTCGCTGGCGAGATGCTGATGCGTGCCGAGGTAGTCGAGGATGCGGTCGCCCTTGGGGCTCAGCACCATCTGGGCGTCGAAACGGCGTGAACGGCCGGGCAGGTCAAAGGTGCGCACGAAGCTCACCGTCTCACGGCCGAAGGTGTCGAGGTACGGCACGTTCTCGATCACGAACGGCACGCCGCGCCCCGGCCGGGGCACGAGGATGTTCCGGGTGCCGCCGAGCATCAGGAAGGGCCTGACGAACGCCCCGCCGTGCCAGATGCGGTCCATCACGCCCCGGCCCGTGCAGGCCTCGCCGCCGGCCAGTCCGACGGAGAAACGGCGCTGCAGCTGAGGGTGCAGGCGCTCGAAGCCGGCTCCCATCACCGTACGGAACATCGAGGTCATCGCGGGTTCTCCAGAGCACGCAGGACACGCGGGGCGTGCACGCGGGTGGGCGGCCGGCGCAGACAGCGACGGCTCGCCGGGGTGGTGGGCAGGGGCGCCGCGAACAGCGCCGCGGCGACGGCGACCGCGCACAGCAGCGGCACCAGGTACGCCGCCGCGGGCGCCAGCGCGCCGAAGAGGTGCACGGCGGATTCCAGGCCGAGCCCGGCGCAGCCGAGGGCCAGGACGAGGGCGCGGACCGCCAGCTCCGCCAGCCAGTTCCGCAGTGCCCGCTCCGGGGTGATCCCCCGCTCCAGCCAGAGCCGCAGCCGGTCGAAGGACCACGCCGTCGCCCAGCCCATCAGCGGCCGGAACAGCCATCGGTCGGCCACGGCCCCGAACCGCCCCCAGCGGGGCCGGTAGTCGTATCCGGTGAGGAAGCGCACTCCGTCGCCGTCGGGGATGTACCGCCAGTAGCCGCTGCCCTCCGCGAGCAGGGAGAGCGGGTGCGGGGAGGCGAACCGCAGGGCGGAGGTGCGGGTGCCGTCCGGGCGCTCCTTCTCCCCCGCCGAGACGCCGGTGCCGGCGACCGTGAGGAACGGCAGCACGCGCGTGGCGTACCGGAAGCGCTGCGGCTCGCCCTCCGCGCGCGGGAGGTGGTCGATCTCGGTGAAACGGAGGTCCCAGCGCTCGTGTCGGGCCGGGTCCTGTGTGCGCGCCCACAGGTCGTCGAGGTCGGCCCGTATGCGCGCCTCTACGTAGAGACCCATTGATTCCCCCAGGTCAGAGCAGTGTTTGAGCGACTGCTCAAACCTCTTGACCCGAAGGCTATACCTGTTTGAGCGATCGCTCAAACAGCAGGGACGAGAAAACCCTGGCCCACACGGGCCAGGGTTCGCGGTGCGCTGTGACCGTCGGCGGTTACCCGGCGAGATACCGCTCCACCGTCTCGACCTTTGAGGTGAGACCGTCCGTCACGCCGGGCCTGATGTCCGCCTTGAGCACCAGCGACACCCGCGGTGCCCGTGCCTCGACGGCGGCGACAGCACGCTTGACCACGTCCATCACCTGGTCCCACTCGCCCTCGACGGAGGTGAACATCGCGTCGGTGCGGTGGGGCAGACCCGACTCGCGGACGACACGGACGGCGTCGGCGACGTACTCCCCCACGTCCTCACCGACCCCGAGGGGCGTCACGGAGAACGCGACGATCATGCGTTGACGATTCCTTCCTTGCGGGCGCGGGAGGCGATGACCGCGTCCTCCGCCTCGCGCCTGAGCTTGCGCTCGGCGAAGAAGCCGCCGGCCGGGAGGACGGACAGGACGAAGTAGAGCGCCGCGGTCTTCCAGGGCCACTTGGTGCGGTTCCAGGCGTCCGCCCAGAAGATCACGTACAGGATGAACAGGACGCCGTGGGTCAGACCCATGGGGAACACCGCGTCGAACCCGACGGTCCGCTTCAGTACCGAACAGACGAGCAGCAGCAGGAAGGAGATCGCCTCGGGGGCGGAGACCAGGCGGAGTCGGCGGAGGGCGGTGGCGGTCTTGATGTCCACGGGTCACCTTCGGGGTGGGAGAGAACGTCGGTCGGCTCGGATCGCTTGTGAACGCAAGCACAAACGCTCGCCCATTGTGGCAAACGAATGGGCGGGCGTAGGCCCGGGGGGCCGGAGCGGGCCTCTAAGGGTGCCGTCAGGGGTGATGTCCACCTGTGGGAGCTGTTGGCGGCGGGCGCCTGCGGTTACCTTCGCTGCGTGGCGATGTTCCGACTCCAGGGCAGCAAGGTGCTCGCCGTCGACATGACCGGGGACGCCGTGAAGGCGAAGAACGGCTCGATGGTCGCGTACGACGGGCAGATGGCCTTCAAGAAGATGAGCGGCGGCGGTGAGGGCCTGCGGGGGATGGTCACCCGGCGGCTCACCGGTGAGCAGATGACGGTGATGGAGGTGAAGGGGCACGGGACGTGCTGGTTCGCGGACCGCGCCGCCGAGATCAACCTAGTGAACCTCCAGGGCGACAAGCTCTACGTCGAGTCGAGCAACCTGCTCGCGACCGACGCCGGGCTGCGGACCGGCACGAGCTTCACCGGGCTGCGCGGCGCCTCACAGGGCAACGGCCTGTTCACGACGACCGTCGAGGGGCACGGACAGGCGGCGATCGTCTCGGACGGACCGGCCGTGGTGCTGCGGGTCAGCCCGCAGTACCCGCTGACCGTCGACCCGGGCGCCTATGTGGCCCATCAGGGGAATCTGCGGCAGTCCTTCCAGTCCGGTGTGACGTTCCGCACTCTGATGGGCGAAGGCGGCGGCGAGGCCTTCCAGATCCGGTTCGAGGGGGACGGGCTGGTGTACGTACAGCCGAGCGAGCGGAACACGATCGCGGGGGAGGTGTGACATGGCCTTCCGCGAGATCAACCCCAAGATGGTCGAGGCGACCGTCATGCCGGGCCAGAAGCTGTTCAGTCAGCGCGGTGCGATGCTCGCCTACAAGGGCGAGGTGTCCTTCACCCCCAACATGGCCGGCGGCCAGGGCGGGCTGCTGTCGATGATCGGGCGCCGGGTCGCCGACGAGGACACCCCGCTGATGACCGTCGAGGGCAGCGGCACTGTGCTCTTCGGGCACGGCGGCCACCACGTCCACGTGATCAACCTCGCCGGGGACACCCTGTGCGTGGAGGCGGACCGGCTCCTCGCCTTCGAGGGCACCCTCCAGCAGGGCACGATGTTCCTCGGCTCGCAGGGCGGCGTCATGGGCATGGTCCGGGGCCAGATCAGCGGGCAGGGACTGTTCACGACCACCCTGAAGGGGCACGGCGCGGTGGCGGTCATGGCACACGGCGGCGTCTTCGAGATCCCGATCACCCCGCAGCGCCCCGTCCATGTCGACCCGCAGGCCTACGTCGCCCACCACGGCGACGTCCGCAACAAGCTGTCCACCGCCCTCGGCTGGCGCGACATGGTGGGCCGTGGCTCCGGCGAGGCCTTCCAGCTGGAGCTCAGCGGCAGCGGTGCGGTGTACGTCCAGGCGTCGGAGGAGAAGCTGTGAGCACCCCCTACGGAACCCCCGGCCCCGGCTACGGCACCCCCGGCGGCCCCGCGGTCTTCGACCCGACGACGCTGCCCGCCGACGACAACGTCACGCCCTACACCTTCTGCGTGGAGCTCAAGGGGAGCCAGTGGTTCCTGCAGAAGGGGAAGATGATCGCCTACTACGGCTCGATGGAGTTCAACGGCATCGGGCACGGGCGACTCGACCGTCTTGTCCGTACGTCTTTCCATTCGCCTCTGCACGCGAGCGACTGGGTGGTGGCCGAGGGCTCGGGGAAGATGCTGCTGGCCGACCGGGCCTTCGACGTGAACTCGTACGACCTCGAAGACGGCAATCTGACCATTCGCTCGGGCAACCTGCTCGCTTTTCAGCCAAGTCTTGCGCTCAAGCAGTCGATCGTGCCGGGTTTTCTGACACTCATCGGAACCGGAAAGTTCGTGGCCGCATCTAACGGTCCGGTGGTGTTCATGGAACCCCCGATCCGGGTGGACCCGCAGGCCCTCGCCGGCTGGGCCGACTGCCCGTCGCCGTGCCACCACTACGACCATGGCTACATGACCGGCGTAATGGGCGGTCTACGTGCACTGACAGGCCTCGGCGGGGCCTCCGGAGAGGAGCATCAGTTCGAGTTCGTCGGAGCCGGCACGGTGCTGCTCCAGTCGACCGAGACCCTCATGGCCGAGCAGGCCACGGGGGCGGTTCCGCCGGACGCCGGAGTACCCGGTTCCGGTGCCGCGCACACAGGCCCTTCACAAGTGGCTGGGGGACAGCGCCTTCCCGGACAGCTGGGAGACCTCCAGCGTCGCTTCGGGCTGTGAGCGGTAGTCTGCGGAGTGTGACATCGAACGTGTGCGCACACAGCCATGTCACAGAAAACCCTCACTAGTTCGCCTTTCAACTTCTTAGGTAGACTTCATTCATGGAGACCGAGACGGCCACCCGCTGGCTGACCGATGCGGAGCAGTGCGCCTGGCGCACCCACCTGGAGGTCAACAGGCTGTTGACGTACCAGCTCGAAAAGGACCTGCAGCCGTTCGGCCTGACAATGAACGACTACGAGATCCTGGTGAATCTCTCCGAGTCGGAGGACGTACGGATGCGGATGAGCGACCTCGCGTCCGCCACCCTCCAGTCCAAGAGCCGCCTCTCCCACCAGATCACCCGGATGGAGAACGCGAACCTGGTCCGCCGCGAGAACTGCGAGTCCGACCGCCGCGGGCTCTACGCCGTGCTCACCGAGCACGGCATGGAGACGATGCAGAAGGTCGCGCCGTACCACGTGGCGTCCGTGCGCAAGCACTTCATCGACCTGCTGTCCCCCGAGTCCCTGACCGAGCTCGACAAGGCCCTCAAGCCGATCGCGGAGCATCTGCGCGGTCAGCGCGGACGTCCCTGACCCCCCGCGCCCGGGCGGTACCTACTGAGCCGACGGCAGACGGAGTTCGAACAGGGCTCCGCCCGTCGGCGCCCGGCGCACGGTGAGCGTGCCACCGTGCCGTACGGCGACGTCGCGGGCGATGGCCAGGCCCAGCCCGGCACCGCCGTCGTCACGGCTGCGGGCCTCGTCGAGCCGTACGAACCGCTCGAAGATCCGCTCCCGGTCGGCCTCGGCCACCCCGTCCCCGTCGTCGGCGACGGCCACGACCGCCCACGCCCCGGCCCCTTCGGCTTCCCGCCGGACGGTCACGGTCACCGCCGAGCGGGCGTGCCGCTGGGCGTTGTCCAGCAGATTGGTGAGCACCCGCCCGACCTGACCCCGCGACCCGGCCACCGCCACGGCCTGCGCGTCCACCGTCACACCCGTCCGCCCCTCGGCCTCCTTGCGCGCCAGCGCGCCGAGGTCGAACCGCGTGTCCCCGGGCCGCTCGCCCGCGTCCAGACGGGCCAGCAGCAGCAGATCGGCCGCGAGGCCCTGCAGCCGTACGGTGTCCTCCACGGCGCCTTCCAGGTCGAGCAACTCGGGGTGGGCGGCGCCCACTTCGAGCTGGGTGCGCAGGGACGCGATCGGGCTGCGCAGCTCGTGGGAGACGTCGGCGACGAACCGGCGCTGGCGTTCCACCGACGTCTGCAGCGCGGCCAGCGTCTCGTTCGTGGTCAGGGCGAGCCGGGCGACCTCGTCGTGGGTGTCCGGTACCGGCACCCGGCGCGCGAGGTCCTCCGAGGCGGTGATCGCGGCCATCTCGCTGCGGATGCCCTCGACCGGGCGCAGCGCGCGCCGGGTGACCAGCCAGGTGACGCCCGCGACGACGCCGAGCAGCAGCGGGAAGCCGATCAGCATGACGGTCAACGCCGTCTTCACAGCGCTCTGTTCGGCGGAGAGCGGCGCGCCCGCGTACACGGTGAGCGTGCCCCTGCCCTTGACCTCGACCTGGACGGCCGCGAAGCGGTAGTCGTCGGTCTCGCCGTCGAGCGTGGCGGTGCCGTTCGTGAAGGTGGTGTGCTCGCTGATCTCGCCCGGTTCGAGGGATTCGGCGGAGGAGTCGTCGTCCGAGTCGCCCGAGTCGCCCGAGCCGCCGGTGTCGTCCGCGTCGTCGTCGGCGTCACCCGCGTCACCGGAGTCGCTCGCCGCTCCGCCGGGCGAGGGCTGCGGCTGTGGCCGCACCGCGTCGGTGCCGGTGCCGTCGATCCGCTCCAGGTCCTCACTGGCCGCGAGCAGCCTCCTGTCCTCGTCGACGACCTGGACGGGTTCGTCGTTGTCCACGGACAGCGACTTGTGCGGCGGTGTGATCGCGATGTCCGTCGCGACGGCCCGTGCGGTGCGTTCCGCCTCCGTACCGGCCTGCCCGATCAGGTTGGACCGCAGCGACAGCAGTACGGCGGTGCCGGCCACGACCAGCGCCACGGCGACCACCAGCGTGGCGGCCAGCGTCGCCCGGGACCGGACGGAACCGAAAAGCCGGGCCCTCATGGCGAGGCCTCGGCTCTCTCCAGCCGGTAACCGGCGCCCCGGACCGTCCGGATGAGCCCGGCGCGCAGCTTGCGCCGCAGGGTGCTGATGTACACCTCGACGATGTTCGGATCGCCCTCGTACGCGAAGTCCCAGACGTGCTCCAGGATCTCGGCCTTGGACACCACCTCGCCGGCCCGCACCACGAGCTGCTCAAGGACGGCGAACTCCTTGGCGGTGAGCGTCACTTCGCCGTCGCCGAGGAAGACCCGGCGGGCGGCGGTGTCCACCTTGAGGTCACCGTGGACGTGCACGGGCGAGGCCCCGGCGCCCTGGCCGCCGCGCCGCAGCAGCGCCTTGACGCGGGCGACGAGGACGACGTACGAGAACGGCTTGGTGAGGTAGTCGTCGGCGCCGGTGTCCAGCCCCTCGGCCTCGTCGTACTCGCCGTCCTTGGCGGTGAGCATCAGGATCGGCACGTCGTGGCCGGCGGCCCGCAGGGCGGCGCACACGCGGTAGCCGTTCATGCCGGGCAGCATGATGTCGAGGATCACCAGGTCGTACGACCCCTCCGAGGCCCGGTACAGCCCTTCCCGCCCGTCGTGGACGACGTCCACGGCGTATCCCTCGGCCGTCAGCCCCCTGGCGAGCGACTGGGCCAGGCGTTTCTCGTCCTCCACGATCAGCAGGCGCATGCGTCAAGGTTCGCAAAGCCAAGCTGAAGATCTCTTCAGGGGGCTTCAGGTTCCTCTCAGCGTCGGTTCGGCAGATTGGTCCTCGTCGAAACGAAGCGAAACGAAGCGACACGAAACGACGTGAAACGCAACGACCCGGGAGGGAACCCCATGAAGCGCAACATCGTCATCGCCACCGTCGCCGCCGCGGCACTGATCGGAGGCGGCACCGTAGCGGCCTACGCGGCGGGGGACGACGGCGGCGCGCCCACGCAGGGTCAGTCGAACGTGCGGGTCGCCGACGACCGGGACGACAGCGCGCGGGACGACGCGGACGACCGGGACGACGACGCCACCGAGGTCCGCGACGCGGCCCGGACGGCCAAGGTCACGGCCGCCGACGCGATCACGGCCGCGCTCAAGCACACCCCGGGCACCGCCGTCGCCGCCGACCGGGACGACGACGGTGCGCAGGCCTGGGACGTGGACGTGGTGAAGAGCAACGGCACCGAGTACACCGTCTCCGTCGCCGCCGACTCCGGGAAGGTCCTCGGCGCGCACCGCGACGACGACAACGACGGCCGCGAGGACCTCGCCGCCCTGAAGGGCACGAGCGTCGACGCCCGCGAGGCCGCCCGGGCCGCCGCGGCCAAGGGCACGGTCACCGATGTCGACCTGGACGACGACAACCGCACCGCGGTGTGGAGCGTGGAGACCACCCACGGCGAGTGGCTGGTCGACGCCAAGACGGGCAAGGTGACCCAGGACCGCGACGACGCGGACAGCGACGACGACTGACGAAAGCCGCTACGCGAGGGGCACGGAAGCTTCCGTGCCCCTCGTTCGGCGTACGCCCGCGCCACCGCCACCGCCGTCGCCGTCGCCGTCGCCAGCATCACCCCGCCGGTCGCCGCGAAGCACACCCCCGCTGGCCGTACTCCCCGCGTTGACGGCCGTGTTGACCCAGTCGCCGGCCCGGACCCGGGCGTCGGGCGCGGCGGCCTCGTCGGCGACGAGGTACGCGGTGGTGATCAGCGGGGAGACGAAGAGCCCGGCGACCGCCACGGCCAGGGTGAGGGCGCCCAGCCCCTGGGCCAGCCCGGCACCGCACAGCGCCAGCCCCAGTCCGGCCGCCTGCCGAGGCAGCCGGGTCCCGGCGGCGGACCGCCAGGCGACGGCCCCGTTGAGCAGCCCGCCGACGGCGCTTCCGGCGGACAGGGCGGCGAGCACCCAGGCCGCGCTCCGTCGCCGCGACCCTGTTCCTGGGCGAAGGCCACCACCAGCAGCTCGACCACGCCCAGCGCGAGGCCGGCCCCCGCGGCGGCGACGACCGGCCGCCCGAGCCCGCGCGCCATCCGCCGCTCGGCCGTACGCCGCCCCGGCTTTCGGCCGCCGGACGGCACCGCCCGCACCGCGCCGCGTGGTGCCGCAAGCCGCTGCGGCCCCGGCCGTACGGAGAGGACGCCGACCCACACTCGCGAGCCGGCCGCGCGAAGGGGCTCAGGTCTGCGTGAGGCCCGTCACCAGCTCGTCCGCCGCCCGGTAGGGGTCCAGCTCCCCGGCGACGATCTTCTCCGCCAGCGTTCCGAGCCGACGGTCGCCGTGCAGGTCGGCGATGCGCTCGCGCAGGGCGGTGACGGCGATGGTCTCCACCTCGCGAGCGGCGCGGGCGCGGCGGCGTTCCGCGAGGACGCCCCGCTCCTCCATCCACGCCCGGTGCTTCTCCAGGGCCTCCACCACCTCGTCGACGCCCTCGCCGCGCGCGGCGACCGTCTTGACGATGGGCGGACGCCAGTCACCGGGGCCGCGGGACTCGCCGAGGCCGAGCATGTGGTTGAGCTCGCGGGCCGTGGCGTCGGCGCCGTCGCGGTCGGCCTTGTTGACGACGTACACGTCGCCGATCTCCAGGATGCCCGCCTTCGCCGCCTGGATGCCGTCGCCCATCCCCGGGGCCAGGAGGACGACGCTCGTGTCCGCCTGCGAGGCGATCTCGACCTCCGACTGGCCGACGCCGACCGTCTCGACCAGGATCACGTCGCAGCCCGCCGCGTCCAGCACGCGGATCGCCTGGGGGGCGGCCCAGGCGAGGCCGCCCAGGTGGCCGCGAGTCGCCATCGAGCGGATGTAGACGCCGGGGTCGGAGGCGTGCTCCGACATCCGCACCCGGTCGCCGAGCAGCGCGCCGCCCGAGAAGGGCGAGGACGGGTCGACGGCCAGGACGCCGACCCGCTTGCCCTGCTTGCGGTACGCGGTCACCAGGGCGGACGTGGACGTCGACTTGCCCACGCCCGGAGAGCCCGTCAGGCCGACCACGTACGCGTTGCCCGTCAACGGGGCCAGCGCCGCCATGACCTCCCGCAACTGCGGGGACGCCCCCTCCACCAGGGAGATCAGCCGGGCCACGGCCCGTGGCCGGCCTTCCCTGGCCTGGGCCACCAGGGTGGAGACGTCCTGCATCACAACTCCGTTCACGAGAGGTCCTACAAAGGAGAACTCAGGCCTTGGGTACCCGCACGATGAGCGCGTCACCCTGACCGCCGCCACCGCACAGCGCGGCCGCGCCGACCCCGCCGCCCCGCCGCTTCAGCTCCAGGGCCAGATGCAGGACGAGACGCGCACCCGACATACCGATCGGGTGACCCAGGGCGATGGCTCCGCCGTTGACGTTCACCTTTTCTGTGGACACTCCGAGGTCCTTCATTGACTGCACCGCGACGGCGGCGAAGGCCTCGTTGATCTCGATCAGGTCGAGGTCGGAGACCTCCAGGCCCTCCTTCTTCAGGGCGTGCAGGATGGCGTTGGAGGGCTGGGACTGGAGGCTGTTGTCCGGGCCCGCGACATTGCCGTGCGCGCCGATCTCCGCGATCCAGTCCAGGCCGAGCTCCTGCGCCTTGGCCTTGCTCATCACGACCACGGCCGCCGCGCCGTCCGA
The DNA here is from genome assembly GCF_001513975.1 of Streptomyces curacoi. Classification (GTDB taxonomy): domain Bacteria; phylum Actinomycetota; class Actinomycetes; order Streptomycetales; family Streptomycetaceae; genus Streptomyces; species Streptomyces curacoi. The sequence continues at coordinate 322,368 of NZ_KQ947992.1, read as the reverse complement.
GATCTGCGAGGAGGAGCCGGCGGTGATGGTGCCGTCCTTGGAGAACGCGGGGCGCAGCTTGCCCAGCGACTCCGCGGTCGTGTCCCCGCGGATGCCCTCGTCCTTGCTGAACAGCACCGGGTCGCCCTTGCGCTGCGGGATCTCGACCGGGGTGATCTCGGCCTCGAAGATGCCGTTCTTCTGGGCGGCGGCGGCGCGCTGGTGGGACAGGGCGGCGATCTCGTCCTGCTCCGGACGGGCGATGCCGAGGCGCGTGTTGTGCTTCTCCGTCGACTCGCCCATGGCGACGCCCTCGAAGGAGTCGGTCAGACCGTCGTACGCCATCGCGTCGAGCATCTGGACCGCGCCGTACTTGAAGCCCTCGCGGGACTTCGGCAGCAGGTGGGGGGCGTTGGTCATGGACTCCTGGCCGCCCGCGACGATCACGTCGAACTCGCCGGCGCGGATCAGCTGGTCCGCCAGCGCGATCGCGTCGAGGCCGGACAGACAGACCTTGTTGATGGTGAGCGCCGGGACGTTCATGGGGATGCCGGCCTTGACCGCGGCCTGGCGCGCCGGGATCTGCCCCGCCCCGGCCTGGAGCACCTGGCCCATGATCACGTACTGCACCTGGTCGCCACCGATCCCCGCACGGTCGAGGGCGGCCTTGATCGCGAAGCCGCCGAGGTCGGCCCCGGAGAAGGACTTCAGCGAGCCGAGCAGTCGTCCCATCGGGGTGCGGGCACCCGCGACGATGACGGACGTCGTGCCGTTTTCAGAAGACATGAGGTGCGATCCCCTTCCAGCTTGAACAGCCGAGGAGTGAACGAGGGTTTACTTCGAATGTACTGAGTGGCACTCCGTGCCGTCACCGGGCTGTCGGTGTGATCGCGCGCACGTTGCGTAACCATCCCAGGAGCGCTGCACTGAATCCATGCTGACGCGAATCGACCACATCGGAATCGCTTGTTTCGATCTCGACAAGACCGTCGAGTTCTACCGGGCCACTTATGGCTTCGAGGTGTTCCACTCCGAGGTCAACGAGGAGCAGGGCGTCCGCGAGGCCATGCTCAAGATCAACGACACGTCCGACGGCGGCGCCTCCTACCTGCAGCTTCTTGAGCCGACGCGCCCGGACTCCACCGTCGCGAAGTGGCTCGACAAGAACGGCGAGGGCGTCCACCACATCGCTTTCGGTACGGCGGACGTCGACGGCGACGCGGCCGCCATCAAGGACAAGGGCGTACGCGTTCTGTACGAAGAGCCCCGACGCGGCTCCATGGGGTCACGAATCACGTTCCTGCACCCCAAGGACTGTCATGGCGTACTGACAGAACTGGTCACTTCGGCGCCTGTTGAGTCACCTGAGCACTGACCCTCGTACATAGGGGCCGGTAGGGTTGGGGGCGGTCGCTCCTCTCACCGGGGTGGCCCGGTCCCTCCGTCAGAGGTGGTGTCTGCCCTTCGGGCGGACGACACCCCCTCTGCCGGAGGGACCGTTCCGGGGTCCGGGTTTCGGGGGACGAGCGTCGGGGCAGCAGCCCATGCTCTGCCGTTGATCTGACACCATTCCCCGGGGGCCCCGTCCGGCGGACGGACGGAGCTCGTTTGGCCAGACTTGCGACCAGGGGACGGATGGGACCGCGCAGTGCGGGGCTACGAACGCCAGGAGCGAGAGCCGGCGGCTGACGTCGACCACCTCTCTCGGTTCGAGGCCGAGATGGATCGGCTGAAGACCGAGCGGGAGAAGGCGATCCAGCACGCCGAGGACCTCGGCTACCAGGTCGAGGTGCTGCGCGCCAAGTTGCACGAGGCGCGGCGCACCATCATGTCCCGGCCCGCCTTCGACGGCGCCGACATCGGCTATCAGGCCGAGCAGCTGCTGCGCAACGCCCAGATCCAGGCCGACCAGCTGCGCCAGGACGCCGAGCGCGAGCTGAGCCAGGCCCGCGCGCAGACCCAGCGCATCCTCCAGGAGCACGCCGAGCAGGCCGCCCGGCTCCAGGCCGAGCTGCACCAGGAGGCGGTGACCCGCCGCCAGCAGCTGGACCAGGAGCTGGCCGAGCGTCGGCAGACCGTCGAGTCGCACGTCAACGAGAACGTGGCGTGGGCGGAGCAACTGCGCGCCCGCACCGAGCAGCAGGCCCGACGCCTCCTGGAGGAGTCGCGCGCCGAGGCCGAGCAGGCCATGGCGGCCGCGCGGGCCGAGGCCGAGCGGCTCACCAGCGAGGCCCGGCAGCGGCTGCAGAGCGCGGCCGAGGAGGCCCGCGCGGAGGCCGAGCAGATCCTGCGCCGCGCGCGTACGGACGCCGAGCGGCTGCTGAACGCCGCCTCCACCCAGGCCCAGGAGGCCACCGACCACGCCGAGCAGCTGCGCAGCTCCACCGCGTCCGAGTCGGACGCCGCCCGCCGTCAGGCCCAGGAGCTGAGCCGGGCCGCCGAGCAGCGCATGGCCGAGGCCGAGACCGCGCTGCGCGAGGCGCGTTCCGCGGCCGAGAAGCTGGTCACCGAGGCCAAGACGGCCGCCGAGAAAGCGCTCGCCAGTGCCGAGTCGGCCAACGAGCAGCGCATGCGCACGGCGAAGGAACAGGTCGCCAGGCTGGTCGAGGAGGCCACGAAGGAGGCCGAGACCACCAAGGCCGACGCCGAGCAGGTCATCGTCGACGCCCGCGCCGAGGCCGAGAAGCTGCTCGCCGAGGCCGCCGAGAAGGCCCGCACCCTCACCGCCGAGGAGAGCGCGACCGCGCTGTCGAAGGCGGCCAAGACCGCCGAGGACGTCCTCAACAAGGCGCAGGAGGACGCGCGCAACACCACCAAGGCCGCGGCCGAGGAGGCCGAGCGGATCCGCAGGGAGGCCGAGGCCGAGGCGGACCGGCTGCGTTCCGAGGCGCACGACATCGCCGAGCAGCTCAAGGGCGCGGCGAAGGACGACACCAAGGAGTACCGCGCCAAGACGGTCGAGCTGCAGGAGGAGGCCCGCCGGCTGCGCGGCGAGGCCGAGCAGCTGCGCTCCGAGGCGGTCGCCGAGGGCGAGAAGATCCGCGCGGAGGCCCGCAAGGAGGCCGTCCAGCAGATCGAGGAGGCGGCCAAGACCGCCGAGGAGCTGCTGGCCAAGGCCAAGGCGGACGCAGACGAGCTGCGCCAGAGCGCCCAGACGGACAGCGAGAAGGTCCGCACCGAGGCCATCGAGCGGGCGACGACCCTGCGCCGGCAGGCCGAGGAGACCCTCCAGCGCACCCGTCAGGAGGCCGAACGGCACCGCGAGGAGGTCATCGAGCAGGCCGAGGGCATCAAGGCCGACGCCGAGCGGGCCGCCGCCGAACTGCGCGAGGAGACCGAGCGTGCCGTCGAGGCCCGCCGGGCGGAGGCCGCCGAGGAGCTGACGCGGCTTCAGTCCGAGGCCGAGCAGCGGCTCGTGGCGGCCGAGCAGGCCCTCACCGACGCCCGCGAGGAGGCCGCGCGCATCCGCCGCGAGGCCGCCGAGGAGACCGACCGGCTGCGCACCGAGGCCGCCGAGCGGATCCGCACGCTCCAGCAGCACGCCGAGGAGGAGGCCGACCGGCTGCGCACCGAGGCCGCGTCGGACGCGTCCGCGTCCCGTGCCGAGGCCGAGGCCATCGCCGTACGCCTGCGCTCGGAGGCCGCGGCCGAGGCCGAGCGGCTGAAGTCGGAGGCCCAGGACACCGCCGACCGGGTACGGGCCGAGGCGCAGGCCGCCGCCGAGCGGCTCGCCACGGAGGCGTCCGAGACGCTGGCCGCCGCTCAGGAGGAGGCCACCCGGCGCCGCCGCGAGGCCGACGAAGTCCTCGGCTCCGCCCGCCAGGAGGCCGACCAGGAGCGCGAACGGGCCCGCGAGCAGAGCGAGGAGCTGCTGGCCTCCGCCCGTAAGCGGGTGGAGGAGGCGCAGGCCGAGGCGGTGCGGCTGGTCGAGGAGGCCGACCGGCGCGCCACCGAGATGGTCTCGGCCGCCGAGCAGCACGCCCAGCAGGTCCGCGACTCCGTCGCCGGGCTGCACGAGCAGGCCCAGGAGGAGATCGCCGGGCTGCGCAGCGCCGCCGAGCACGCGGCGGACCGGGCCCGCCGGGAGGCCGAGGAGGAGGCGGACCGGGTCCGCTCCGACGCCTACGCCGAGCGGGAGCGGGCCAGCGAGGACGCGGGCCGCATCCGGCGCGAGGCGAACGAGGAGGCCGAGGCCGCCAAGTCCCTCGCCGAGCGCACCGTCGCGGAGGCGATCGCCGAGGCGGAGCGGCTGCGGTCGGACGCCGCCGAGCACGCCCAGCGGGTCCGTACCGAGGCGTCGGACAAGATCGCCGAGGCCGACCAGGCCGCGGCGCGCACCCGGGCGGACGCCCGCGAGGACGCCAACCGCATCCGCTCGGACGCGGCGACGCAGGCCGACACCCTCATCACCGAGGCGCGTTCCGAGGCGGAGCGGCTCCAGTCGGAGACGGTCGCGGAGGCCGACCGGGTGCGGGCCGAGGCGCTCGCCAAGGCCAAGAAGCTGGTCGGGGACGCCACGTCGGACGCGGAACGGCTGCGCGCCGAGGCCGCCGAGACCGTGGGGTCGGCACAGCAGCACGCCGAGCGGATCCGCGGCGAGTCCGAACGGGTCAAGGCCGAGGCGGCGGCGGAGGCCGAGCGGCTGGTGGCGTCGGCGCGCGAGGAGGCCGAGCGCACCCTCGACGAGGCCCGCAAGGACGCCAACAAGCGGCGCTCCGAGGCGGCCGAGCAGGTCGACAAGCTCATCAGCGAGACCACGGCCGAGGCGGACAAGCTGCTCACCGAGGCGCAGGCGCAGGCCCACAAGACGACCGCGGACGCCGAGGCGCAGGCCGACACCATGGTGGGCGCCGCCCGCAAGGAGGCCGACCGGCTGGTCTCCGAGGCGACGGTCGAGGGCAACTCGCTGGTGGAGAAGGCGCGTACGGACGCGGACGAGCTGCTCGTCGGCGCCCGCCGGGACGCGACCGCGATCCGGGAGCGCGCGGAGGAGCTGCGCGACCGCATCACGACCGAGATCGAGGAGCTGCACGAGCGGGCCCGCCGCGAGTCCGCCGAGACGATGAAGTCGACCGGCGACCGCTGCGACGCGCTCATCAAGGCCGCCGAGGAGCAGCTGGCCAAGGCCCAGGCGAAGGCCAAGGAGATCGTCTCGGAGGCCAACTCCGAGGCGGGCAAGGTCCGTATCGCCGCCGTCAAGAAGGCCGAGGGGCTGCTCAAGGAGGCCGAGCAGAAGCGGTCCACGCTGATCAAGGAGGCCGAGGAGCTCAAGGCCGAGGCGATCCGCGAGGCCAAGCGCACGGTCGAGGAGGGCAAGCGCGAGCTGGAGGTCCTCGTGCGGCGCCGGGAGGACATCAACGCCGAGATCTCCCGCGTCCAGGACGTCCTGGAGGCGCTGGAGTCCTTCGAGGCGCCGTCGGCGGGCAAGGACGGCGGGGTCAAGGCGGGTGCGACGGTTGGCGCCCCTCGTTCGGGTGGCAAGTCGCCGGAGAGCTAGCCAAGAGACCGGACTCCGGTGTTTTCTGGGGCCTTTGACCAGATCTTTGGCAAGCAGTCCTGAGGTTAGCCACCCAAAAGGGGTGTCATTCTCCAGATCAAACACGCATCCGCTCGATGACACACCGCTTCGGCCCCTAGGATTCCACCTATCACCTCACCGGTCTCATTCGACAGGAACCCCATGAGCGACACTTCCCCCTACGGCTTCGAGCTTGTGCGGCGTGGGTACGACCGCGCTCAGGTGGACGAACGGATCTCCAAGCTCGTCTCCGACCGTGACAGCGCTCTCGCCCGCATCACCGCTCTGGAAAAGCGCATCGAGGAGCTCCATCTCGAGACGCAGAACGCCCAGGCCGCCGTGACCGACGCAGAGCCGTCGTACGCCGGTCTCGGCGCGCGTGTCGAGAAGATCCTCCGCCTCGCCGAGGAAGAGGCCAAGGATCTGCGCGAGGAGGCCCGCCGCGCGGCCGAGCAGCACCGCGAGCTCGCCGAGTCGGCCGCCCAGCAGGTGCGCAACGACGCAGAATCGTTCGCTGCGGAGCGCAAGGCCAAGGCCGAGGACGAGGGCGTCCGGATCGTCGAGAAGGCCAAGAGCGACGCCGCTCAGCTGCGTGCCGAGGCGCAGAAGGACGCGCAGTCCAAGCGCGAGGAGGCGGACGCCCTCTTCGAGGAGACGCGCGCCAAGGCCGCGCAGGCCGCCGCCGACTTCGAGACGAACCTCGCCAAGCGCCGCGAGCAGTCCGAGCGCGACCTGGCGTCCCGTCAGGCCAAGGCCGAGAAGCGCCTCGCCGAGATCGAGCACCGCGCCGAGCAGCTGCGCCTGGAGGCCGAGAAGCTGCGCACCGACGCCGAGCGCCGCGCCCGCCAGACGGTGGAGACGGCCCAGCGCCAGGCCGAGGACATCGTGGCCGACGCCAACGCCAAGGCCGACCGCATCCGTTCGGAATCCGAGCGCGAGCTCGCGGCCCTCACCAACCGCCGCGACAGCATCAACGCCCAGCTGACGAACGTCCGCGAGATGCTCGCCACGCTCACGGGCGCCGCGGTGGCCGCCGCCGGCACGCCGGCCGAGGACGAGCCGATCTCCCGCGGGGTGCCGGCTCAGCAGACCCGGTAAGCAGTAGCGCGATCAGAGGCCCGCACCGTCTCCCCCGAGGGTGCGGGCCTTTGGCGTACCAGGGGAGGAAGACGTCGTCGAGGCCCGCCTCCCCCCTGGTGCTGGACCTTCTACGTCAACCTTCCCGTCTGCCTGCCCGTCTGCCTGCCCGCCTTCGCCCTCACATGGCGGAGGGTGCCCCGGGACACGGCGAGGTGGCCGTCGCCCACGCCGTCCTCCGCTCGACCGCGTTCACGGTTGTTTGCCGCCCTCGTCGGCCTCCGTTTGCCCCGTGGGGTGGCAGTCGCCGGGTCCCGGTCCTAGCGTGGCCGCATGATTGAGCTTGAGGGGCTGACCAAGCGGTACGGCGAGAAGGTGGCGGTCAACAACCTCACCTTCACCGTCAGACCGGGCATGGTCACGGGCTTCCTCGGGCCCAACGGCGCCGGCAAGTCGACCACCATGCGGATGATCCTGGGGCTCGACCGCCCCACCGCCGGGGACGTCCGCATCGACGGCAAGCACTACGACCAGCTCAAGGACCCGCTGACGTACATCGGCGCCCTGCTGGAGGCCAAGGCCTGGCACGGCGGGCGCAGCGCCTACAACCACCTGCTGTGTCTCGCGCAGAGCAACGGCATTCCGAAGCGCCGGGTGGCCGAGGTGCTGGAGACGGTGGGGCTCACGGCGGTCGCGCGCAAGAAGACCAAGGGCTTCTCGATGGGCATGGGGCAGCGGCTGGGGATCGCCGGCGCGCTGCTCGGCGATCCGCGGATCCTGATGTTCGACGAGCCGGTCAACGGCCTCGACCCCGAGGGCATCCACTGGATCCGCAACCTGATGAAATCCCTGGCCGCACAGGGCCGTACGGTCTTCGTCTCCTCGCACCTCATGAGCGAGATGGCGCTGACCGCCGACCACCTCGTCGTCATCGGCCAGGGCCGGCTGCTCGCCGACACGACCATGGCCGACTTCATCGAGCGGAACTCCAGGTCGTACGTCCGTATCCGCACCCCGCAGCGCGAGCGGCTGCTCGACGTGCTGCACACCGCCGGGATCACGGCCGTGGAGACGGGCAACGGCACCCTGGAGGTCGACGGCGGCAAGGCGGAGCAGATCGGGGAGCTGGCGGCCCGGCACGGCGTCGTGCTGCACGAGCTGAGCCCGCAGCAGGCCTCGCTGGAGGAGGCGTTCATGCAGCTGACCGCCGAGTCGGTGGAGTACCACGCGCACTCCGCGGCGCCGCCCCCCGGGCCGCAGGCACCGCCTCCCGGGCAGCAGGCACCGCCTCCCGGGCAGCAGCAGTGGGGCGAAGGCTGGAGGAGGAGCTGAACATGGCAGCAACCCAGGTCATCCGCTCCGAATGGACCAAGATCCGGTCCGTGGCGTCCACCGTGTGGACGCTCTCCCTCGCCGTGGTGGTCACCATCGCGCTCGGCATGCTGATCTCGGGCCTGTCGGCCAACGAGTTCGACAACATGAGCGAGCGGGACAGGCTCTCCTTCGACCCGACCTTCATCAGCTTCGCCGGGATGAGCCTCGGTCAGCTCGCGATGATCGTGTTCGGGGTGCTCGTCGTGTCGAACGAGTACAGCACCGGCATGATCCGCAGCTCGCTGGCCGCCGTACCGCAGCGCGGCACCTTCCTGTTCAGCAAGATCGCGGTGGCGACCGGCCTCGCGCTCGTCGTCGGCCTGGCCACCAGCTTCGTCGCCTTCTTCCTCGGACAGGCGATGCTCGGCGAGCACAGGGCGGCCCTCGGTGATCCCGGCGTGCTGCGCGCGGTGATCGGCGGCGGGCTCTACATGACCCTCATCGCGGTGTTCTCGATGGGCGTCGCCGCGATGCTGCGCTCGCCGATGCTGTCGCTGGGCATCCTGATGCCGTTCTTCTTCCTGATCTCCAACATCCTGGGCAACGTCTCGGCGACCGAGAAGCTCGGCCGCTATCTGCCCGACCAGGCCGGCAGCAAGATCATGCAGGTGGTCGCCCCGGTCGGCGACGACACTCCGTACGGCCCCTGGGGCGGGCTCGGCATCATGGCGCTCTGGGTGCTCGCCGCGCTCGCCGGCGGTTACGCCACGCTCAGGAAGCGGGACGCCTAGCGACGCCTAGCGACGCCTAGCGACGGAAGAAACGGGACGGCCGGCGCCGGGAGAGGGGGCGGGCGGCGCCGGGCCGGGTCCGGGAAGGTTTTACCCAGGCTTGAGCGGAACCGTCAGCGCCTGGATATCCTCCTAACCCTTACGGGGGCGTGTGCCCCGCTGTCCTGAACCTTTCGATGGGTGCGGAGCATGATCGAGGCTGTCGGCCTGACCAAGCGCTACGGCGACAAGACCGCTGTGTACAACCTGTCCTTCCAGGTGCGGCCCGGCGCCGTCACCGGCTTCCTCGGCCCCAACGGCTCGGGCAAGTCGACGACGATGCGGATGATCCTGGGCCTGGACAACCCGACCGCGGGCCAGGTCACCATCGGCGGCTATCCGTACCGCAAGCTGCCCAACGCCCCCCGCCAGGTCGGCGCCCTGCTGGACGCCAAGGCCGTGCACGGCGGCCGGGCGGCCCGCAACCACCTGCTGTGTCTGGCCCAGCTGTCCGGCATCCCGGCCCGGCGGGTGGACGAGGTGCTGGGCGTGGTCGGTCTCCAGGACGTGGCCAGGCAGCGCTCCAAGGGCTTCTCGCTCGGCATGGGCCAGCGCCTCGGCATCGCCGCCGCGCTGCTCGGCGACCCGCAGGTGCTGCTGTTCGACGAGCCGGTCAACGGCCTCGACCCCGAGGGCATCCTCTGGGTGCGGAACCTGATGAAGTCGCTGGCGGCCGAGGGACGGACCGTGTTCGTCTCCTCCCACCTCATGAGCGAGATGGCCCTCACCGCCGATCACCTGATCGTCATCGGACGCGGTCAGCTGCTCGCCGACATGAGCGTCAAGGACTTCATCGCGGCGAACTCCGCCGGCTTCGCCCGGGTCCGTACGCCGGACACCGAGCCGCAGCTGCGCGAGAAGCTGGCCGGCGCGCTCGCCGAGGCCGGCGGGCATGTGCTGCCCGAGCAGGACGGCGCGCTGCGGGTGACCGGGCTGCCGCTCCCCCGCATCAGCGACATCGCGCACGACACCGACGTACGGCTGTGGGAGCTGTCGCCGCACCAGGCCTCGCTGGAGGAGGCGTACATGCGGATGACGCAGGGCGCCGTCGACTACCGCTCGACGATCGACCAGAAGGCGGGGCTCCAGCAGCCGCTGCCGCCGGGCGCACAGCCGCCGATGCCGGTTCCGGGGCAGGGCCAGCCGGGCTGGTACGCCCCGCCGCCGCCCCAGCCGGGCGGGCAGCCGTTCGCCGCGCCGCAGGGGCCGTACGGCGCCCCTGGCGCGCCCGCCGCGGCGCCCGGAGCGGACGCGCCCAACCCGTATGCGCAGCAGGCCCCGCAGGCCCCCCAGAGCCCGCCGCCGGCCGCGCCCCCGGCTCCCGCACAGCCGCCCGCCGCTCCCGCGGCCCCCTCCGCCCCTGCCTCCCTGACCAAGCCCGAGGACGCCCGATGAGCACGCCCCAGCCCCCGATGCCGCAGACCGCCGCACCGAACTGGCAGGCGGCGCCCGGCTCGTCGTACCCCACCTACAACTCGCCGATCCCCGTCGTGCGCACGCACCTCGGGCACGCGCTCGCCTCCGAGTGGACGAAGATCAGGTCGGTGCGCTCCACGGTGTGGACGCTCGGCGTGTTCGTGCTGCTCGTGGTCGGCATCGGCCTGGCGGCCGCCGCGCTGATCGCCGCGAACTCGTCGGAAGGGAGCATGCGCAACGAGAACCCGCTGTCGTTCGGCTTCTTCGGCCTGCTGCTCGGCAGCATGTGCATCATCACGCTCGGCGTGCTGACCACGGCCTCGGAGTACGGCACCGGCATGATCCGCACCACGATGACGGCGTGCCCGTCCCGGGGGCGGGTGCTGACGGCGAAGGCGATCGTGTTCTTCTCGGTCGCGTTCGTGGTGACGCTGGCGTCGGCGCTCGTCGTGGCCCTCGCGGACGTGGCGTTCCTGGACGCCCGGGAGCCCAGCGGCCAGGAGTGGCTGAAGGGCACGGTCGGCATCTCGCTCTACCTCGCGCTGCTCGGCCTGCTCTCGCTCGTCGTCGGCTCGATCATCCGGCACTCGGCGGGCGCGATCACGATCATGATCGGCGTGCTGCTGGCCCCGCTGGTCATCGCGCTGTTCATGTTCTCGCAGTCGCTGCAGGACCTGCAGAAGGCCCTGTTCGAGTACTCCATCCCGAACCAGCTCAGCGTCTTCTACGAGCAGTCCCTCAGCAATTCCGGTCCGTCCGGCTGGGACCCGCTGTGGATCATGCTCGGCGTGACGGCCGCCGCGTTCGCCGGGGCCTACGTGCTGCTGGAGAAGCGGGACGTGTGAGGCCGCCCGGCCGGTCCGGCTAGAACCTCGGCGCGTTACGGGACCGCTGCACCCGCGTGGTGCGGCGGTCCTTCGCGTTCCAGCACGCCCTGTGCCAGTGCCTGCGGTCGTCCACGCCCGAGTGGTCCGGCCAGGCGACGACGTGCGGGACGCCGTCCGGGATCATCTGGTCGCAGCCCGGGCAGCGGTACGACTTGCCCTGCGCGCTCGCACCCGCCACATGCCGTACGTTCCAGTTCTCGCCCTGCCAACTCTCCGCGGACTGCCAGCCGCCGTAGCGGCCGGGGCGGTCGTCCTCGGCGCTGCGTCCGGACCAGCCGGAGTCCTTGGGTCGGTTGCGACGCGGGGACACGGAACACCTCACGGGGCTATACAGGATGCACGGGTCAAGCCCAGCCTACGCGGCACGGACAGGGGTAGTCGTACAGGACCAACCCCCACAAGTCCCTCACCCCGGAGATCCATTCTGCAGACAATCCGCAAATCTCTTCGCCAAGCCGTGTCCTCGGCACGTGTCAGACGGTTATGCCGGGCGGGGGAGCTCCGCGTCGGAGCCAAGGAAGCAGGAAAAAGCAATGCGCGTAGGAAGTTTCGTGTTGGCGGCCCGGTTCCCGGGACAGGGCGACGGGGAGGCGCTGCACCGCGCGGTCCGCTCCGCCGAGGTCGCCGAGGAAGCGGGGCTCGACTCGGTCTGGCTGGCCGAGCACCACTTCGTGCCGTACGGCACCTGTCCGTCCGCGGTCACCCTGGCCGCGTTACTGCTCGGCCGCACCCGCCGGCTGCGGGTCGGTACGGCGGTCAGTGTGCTGCCCACCGCCCACCCGGTGGCCCTCGGTGAGCAGGCCGCACTGCTGCACATCACGTCCGGCGGGCGGTTCTCGCTGGGGGTGGGGCGCGGTGGGCCGTGGGTCGATCTGGAGGTGTTCGGCTCGGGCCTTCAGGCGTACGAGGAGGGGTTCCCGGAATCACTCGATCTGCTGGTGCGCTGGCTGCGCGAGCCGTCGGTCGCGGCCGCCGGCGAGCGGTTCAGCTTCCGCGAAGTCCCCGTCGTACCAAGGCCGTCGGAGTGCCTCACGGAAGCCGACGGACCCGAGGTCGTCGTCGCGTGTACGTCCCCGCAGAGCGTGCGCCTCGCGGCCGAGCGCGGGCTGCCGATGCTGCTCGGGATGCACGTGGGCGACGAGGAGAAGGCCGAGATGGTCGCCCTGTGGCGGGAGTACGCCCGCGCGGCCGGGCGGCCGGCGGAGGAGATCCTCGGCGCGGCCCATGTCTCGGCCGGTGTCTGTCAGATCGCGGACCGGCGTACGGACGCGGTGGAGACCCTGACGAAGGCGATGCCGGGCTGGCTCCGGCAGGGCCTGGAGGCCCATGTGACGGTGGACGGCCGCCATCGCACGATGCGCGACCCGCTGGCGTACACCGAACTGCTCTGCGGGCTGCACCCGGTGGGCACCCCGCGGCTGTGCGCCGACCGCCTGGCGGCGACCAGCGAACGGACCGGCATCTCCCGTTTCGCCCTGCTCGTCGAGGGCTCGGGAGATCTCGCGGCGACCGAGGAGAACGTACGCCGGCTGGGCGCCGAAGTGCTGCCGCACCTCGACTGAACGCCCTGTCGTGGCCGACGTGGCTGAACGCCCGGTTCCTCAGGGAGCTTGCCGCCCAGTACTGAATGCACCTCCCACGTACGGAGCGGCAAGCAAGCGGCGTTCTGCGTCAGCAGTCCCTGAACTCCGGAGACTGGTTCAGCAGCTGGCTGCGGACCGAGGTGAAGCGGGCGAGCGTCTCGTCGACCGAGGCGTCAAGCGGGAACACCGCCACCCGGTGGCAGTTCTGGAAGGCCAGTCGCACCCCGAAGTGCCGCTGCAGCGCGCCGCGTATCGCGTCACTCGCAAGCGCACGCAGCAGCTGGCCACGTGCCTGCTCGTCCGGCGGGGGCGTCTGGTTGTCGGCGAACGAGCCGCCGTCGACCTTCAGCTGGGCCACCAGGGAGCTGATCATCTCCCATGCGTAGGGCAGGGAGGTCCGGACGCAGTCGACGAAGGCGGCTTCGTCGACCTCGCCTCGCTCGGCCTGTTCGAGTAGGGCCGGTGAGACGTCGAGCGACATGGGTTCTCCTCTCGCACCCCCAGAACAGCAGGGGTTGCCGGACAGATAGGGGAGTTCGCGATACCGGACACTCTGCGTACACGCCTCGCGACCTCCCGTTTAATACGGTAGGCAACGGACGGTGACCGCACCAGGAGAATGCGTACATGGGCGGTCCCCGTTGGGCACACAATCGGCCAGAAATGAACAGGGGCAGTCCGGGGTCTTACGGACTCCCCCAGGGCGAATCGCGTCGACCGGCGCCCGTCGAGTAGCGTTGCCGACCATGCGTCTCGTCATTGCCCGATGCTCCGTCGACTACGCGGGCCGGCTCACCGCCCACCTGCCCTCGGCGCCCCGTCTGATCCTGGTCAAGGCGGACGGCAGCGTCTCGATCCACGCGGACGACCGGGCCTACAAGCCCCTGAACTGGATGTCGCCGCCCTGCACCCTGAAGGAGGGTGACGGCGAGCAGAAAGACGTCTGGACGGTCACCAACAAGGCGGGCGAGAAGCTCATCATCACGATGGAGGAGATCCTCCACGACTCCTCGCACGAACTCGGTGTGGATCCCGGCCTGATCAAGGACGGCGTGGAAGCGCACCTCCAGGAACTCCTCGCCGACCGCATCGAGACGCTGGGCGAGGGCTACACGCTCATCCGCCGCGAGTACATGACGGCCATCGGCCCGGTCGACATCCTGTGCCGGGACGCCGAGGGCCAGACGGTCGCGGTGGAGATCAAGCGGCGGGGCGAGATCGACGGTGTGGAGCAGCTCACGCGCTATCTGGAGCTGCTGAACCGCGATCCCCATCTCGCGCCGGTGCGGGGCATTTTCGCGGCGCAGGAGATCAAGCCGCAGGCCCGGGTGCTGGCGACGGACCGCGGGATCGGATGCCAGGTGCTGGACTACGACGCGCTGCGGGGCATCGAGGACGACAAGCTGCGGTTGTTCTGACCCCGTTGACCGTCGCCCACCTGTCTCCGCCGCAACAGCGCTCCAACCGTACGGCGGCGTCCGGCGGTGCCGAACTCGTCTGAGGTCGGTTCGGCACCGTCAGAACGCGCCGTTGTGGTCGATCGCCGTTGCGGCGGCGCAGTTTTTGGCTGACGCAGGTCAGATCATCGAGTCCGAGCTGCTGGGCGATCCCGCCTCACCTGTCTCCGGGGCGCTCGCCGAACTGCTCGCGGGGGCGCTGGAGGTTGCCGGGCCGCTGGCCGAGTCCGACGTCTCCGGGGAGGAGGGCGGCGGGTCGCTGGTCGGCGGCTCGGAGGTCGGGGGCTCACTGGTCGGCGGCTCGGACGTCGGGGGCTCGGTCGTCGGCGGTTCGGACGTCGGCGGCTTGGAAGTCGGCGGCCTCGTCGTCGAGGACGGCGGCTTCGACGGCGAGTTCGAGGAACCGCCGCCCGAACCCTGCGTACCGCTCGGGTCGTCCGAGGGCTCCCCTGATTCCGCCGGGGTCGGATCGTCGGACGTGCCCAAGGTGCCGTCGGGACCCGGATCCGTGGGCCGGCTGGTCGCCTTGCCGGTGTCGCCGGAGCCCTTCCCGTCGTCGCCCTCCGCCTTGTCGGCGCCCAGGCTGCCGTCACCGATTCCCTGGCTGGCGGACGGGTTGACGCCGACCTGGTCGGCCGGGGCATTGGGGTCGTTGTCGGAGGTGGCGCCGAGCGTCACCACCGTGCCGAGCACGGCCACGAGCAGCGCCCCCGCGCCGGCCGCGACGAGGTTGCGCCGGGCGAAGCCACGGACGCCTCCGCGGCCCTTGTACGAGGCCGCCAGGGACGACGGCGAAGCCGACGAGCGGTGGAAGGTGACCAGCGTCGTGCCGTCCCCGCCGGGCGGGAAGGCGGCCGGCACTCCTCCCGGCGGCGAGGCCGACTCCTCGTACCGCGCGTCCGGCACCTCCTCCCCCGCCGTCGCACCGAACGCGGCCACGCCCGGCGTCGTACCGGAGCGGTCCGCGACCAGCGCCAGGGCGCGGCGGCCCGCGACCGTGCCGCGCTTGTCGGCGAGGGCGCCGCGCAGGCCGACGGAGGTCTCCAGCTCGGCACGGGCCCGGTCCAACTGGCCGCCGCACAGCGCGAGGACACCCAACTCGTGGTGGAAGTAGGCCTGTTCGGAGACGTCACCGGCCAGCCGGGCGGCCTCGGCGCCCGCTCGCAGCGCCCGCTCCCAGGCGCTCCAGTGCAGCCCCGCGGCGAACGCGGGCGCGGCCGTACGGGCCAGCTGCACCGTCGGGCTCTCCTCGCCCTCGGCGGGCGGCGAGCCGGGCACGAGCACGCCCAGCGCGGCGAGCACGGCGTCCGCCTCGGCGCACACGCGCTCCGGGGTGACCGACGGGTGCCCGGCCCACCAGGCGTAGTGCTGGGCGGCGGTCAGGGCGTCCGCTTGGACGTCCTCGGCGTATCCGGCGGCCGTCAGCTGGGCCTGCACCCCGGCGGCCAGCCGGTAGCGGGAGCCGACCGGCGAGACCAGCCCGCAGTCGGCCAGCTCGCCCAGGGCGGCGTCCGCGTGGGTGTCACCGACCAGCGCGGGCAGATGCGCCTGGTGCGGCACCTCGCCGCCGAGCGCGACGGCGAACTTCAGGGCGGCCCGGGCCGAGGCGCTGAGCCGCGAGGCGAGCAGCGGCGCGGGGCCGGCCGCCTCGCCGACCGACGGCAGCGGCACCTCCTCGCGGCGGCCCTCGGCCTCGGCCTCGGATGAAGCGTCGAAGGGGGCGGCGAAGGAGGCGTCGACCGGCGGCGCGTCCTCGAAGACGCCGAACTCGTCGACGGCGTCCGCCCCGGCCCGCAGCCGGTCCCGCTGCCGCAGCAGGGCCCCGGCCTGGACGAACCGCAGCGGCAGGCCCTCCGACTCGAACCACAGGTCGCCCGCCCAGTTCGCCTCGTCCTCGGTGAGGACCCGGCCGACCTGGCGCTCCAGGAGCTCCACGCTCGCGGCACGGTCCAGACCGCCGAGGGCGACGTCCTCGACGCCGGACTCGACGGAGGGCGCGGGCACCTCGGGGGTGGCGCCGATCAGGAAGGCGCACTCGGGCGTCGCGTCCAGCAGCTCGTCGAGCGCGGCGCCGCCGAACTCGATGTCGTCCAGGACGACGACCGCGCCGATCTCACGGACGAGGGCGAGCAGTTCGTCCTGGGCCGGGCGGTGCAGGGGCGCGCTGTAGACGGCGTGGAAGAGGTCGTACAGCAGGTCCTCGGAGGTGCGGTGGAAGCCGTTGAGGCGGACCACGCCGTCGGGGGCGAGATCCGCGCAGTCCTCGGCCACGAGGTCGAGCAGGCTGGTGCGGCCGACGCCCGGGGGGCCGACCAGGCGGACGGAACGGCCGCGCGCGAGCATCCGTACCAGCTGTTCGCGCTCGTCCTGGCGGGCGAGGAGCGGCTGTGCGGGCCGGCTCGGGCCGGGCGGGACGGACGGCTTGGCGGCGCGGTCGACCTCGGCGCGCTCGGCCGGGGTCAGCTTCTCGGGCCGCGCGGGCCGCTCCGCCGGCGGACAGACCTCGATCTCGCTGCCGTCGACGGGATTGACGGTGAGCAGGTAGTCGCCCGAGACCAGTTGCACCGTGCGGGCGAGTGCGGGCGAGTGCTGTCCGAAGTCGGGTGTGAGGGGATCCCTGGGCGGGCGCTGGCGCGGCGGCTGGCCGTCGCCATCATGGCCGTACTCCTCGGGTCCCCGGTTGTTCGGGTCCATAGGTTCAAGCCCCCCAAAAGCGTCGTGTGCTGTTTGCGGCCCCTCCCGGCCTTTGCACTCGCGCTGTCGCTTCTGGTCCGGGCCCGCTCGAAGGGGTTTGTTTAGGCAGCGGGCAGCCGAACCCTAAACCTTCGCACAGTATCTACGACAGTTCGGGGTACCGCGCCGTCCGAGACGTCACAGTCTCGTGAGGATTGTGCGCGACGTGCGGTTCGCAGCCGGAACGCCCGACTGTCCGGCCCCACCCGTGCCGGGTGTCACACCCGGGGCAGTGACTCCACCCCGATACTGCCCTCGATCGCCAGGATCCGGTGCAGTCGGGTGGCCACCAGCAGGCGCTGCATCTGCGGCGGTACGCCGCGCAGCACCAGGCGTCGGCCGCAGCGGCCGGCCCGCCGGTGGGCCCCCATGATCACCCCGAGTCCGGTGGCGTCCCAGGAGTCCAGCTCGGACAGGTCGAGCACCAGATCGCCGGCTCCGTCGTCGACGGCCGAGTGCAGGACCGTACGGGCGTCCGCCGCGCTGCGGACGTCGAGGCGCCCCCCGACGACCAGTTCGGCGTGGTCGCCCCTGATGTGCATATGCGCTCCCCAAGCGTGCGTTCGTGCTCCGCGGTGCTCTGTCTGTGTCTGTGCCTGTGTTTGCTATGAGTCTTCGCTGTGGCCGGTGATGCAACCTCTGACTGCGTTGAGCGGTCAGAGGTTGCCGTCTGTAAGCGAACCGATACCGAATTCACCCCATCGCGTGATGCGTCGAGGGGCCGGGCGGTGCTTTACGAACGCTCAGTAGCTGTAAAAGCCTTGCCCGCTCTTGCGGCCGATGTCACCCGCGTCCACCATCCGGCGCATCAGCTCCGGCGGGGCGAACTTCTCGTCCTGGGACTCGGTGTAGATGTTGCTGGTGGCGTGCAGCAGGATGTCGACGCCGGTGAGGTCCGCCGTGGCGAGCGGGCCCATGGCGTGGCCAAAGCCCAGCTTGCAGGCGATGTCGATGTCCTCGGCCGAGGCGACGCCCGACTCGTAGAGCTTGGCGGCCTCGACGACGAGGGCCGCGATGAGGCGGGTCGTCACGAAACCGGCGACATCGCGGTTGACCACGATGCAGGTCTTGCCGACGGACTCGGCGAACTCACGCGCGGTGGCGAGGGTTTCGTCACTCGTCTTGTAGCCGCGCACCAGCTCGCACAGCTGCATCATCGGGACCGGCGAGAAGAAGTGCGTGCCGACCACGCGCTCCGGGCGCTCCGTCACGGCCGCGATCTTGGTGATCGGGATGGCGGAGGTGTTGGAGGCGAGGACGGCGTCGTCCTTCACGATCTTGTCCAGCGTGCGGAAGATCTCGTGCTTGACTTCGAGCTTCTCGAAGACGGCCTCGACGACGATGTCCGCGTCGGCGACGGCGTCCAGGTCGGTGGTCGCGGTGATCCGGGCGACGGCGGCGTCGGCGTCGTGCGCCTCCAGCTTGCCCTTGCTGACGAACTTGTCGTACGAGGCCTTGATGCCGTCGGTGCCACGCTTCAGCGCCTCGTCGGTGACGTCACGCAGGATCACGTCCCAGCCCGCCTGCGCAGAGACCTGGGCGATACCGGAACCCATGAGTCCGGCCCCGATGACGGCGAGCTTCCGTGCCACTGACGACTCCCCTTTGAATCACGGCAGCATGACTGCGCGTGCGCTGACACGCTGTTGACGATTGCTTCTCCGGCGGACCTTAGCGCTCGTGGGGGACGGTGTGACCGCTTAGTAATGCGAGTCACGTCTCATCTGACGGACATCACACCGGCGCGGGTCATTGCGCGCCTCGGACGGCGTAGTTGAGCACCTTCTCGCTCAACAGCTCCTCGATGTCGTCGAGAAGCACCAGCACCTCGCGTGACACTTCGTCCGGATTGCGCCCGGCGACCATTTCGCGGCCGATCGTCACGAAAACGGTCTGATGGATCCAGGAGATCTGACCGGCGATCAGGCCGGGCAGCGGGTCGCCGTCGGGCGCGCCCGTCTCCTCCCGCAGGGTCGCCTCCAGGTGGTCGTGGATCTCCTGCTGCAGGCTCCACAGCCGGGAGCGCAGCGGCGGCGCCTCATGGATGACGCGCATGAAGCGGTCGTAGCCCTGCATGAGGCCGATCCGGGGCGAGACGGCCTCGGCCTCTGCCCGCAGCTCGCGCAGCACGGCACGGGCGGCCGACTCCCCCTCGTCCCGGCCGCGCACCCAGCGCGACAGCTGCTCGACGACGCCGGCGGAGCGGTCGAAGAACAGGTCCTCCTTCGCCGGGAAGTAGTTGTAGACGGTGTTGACGGACACGTCGGCCGCCTCGGCCACGTCCGCGATGGTCACCGTAAGGAACCCGTGCTCCAGGAACAGCCCCGTGGCGATGTCCGAGATCCGCTGCCTGGTCTCGCGCTTCTTCCGTTCCCTGAGCCCCTCTGCCATGGCCTCATCGTAGGCCGGACCACGATCACTGGGGTCTCTGAAAACTTGGAGTCGTTGCAAAATTTGGGGGACTCTGTTTTTCTGGGGTCATGGCAATCATCAGCACGGCCGGACTGGCCCGCACCTTCCAGACGAAGCTCGGCCCCGTGGAAGCCGTGCGCGGCATCGACCTGACCGTCCGCGAAGGGGAGATCCTCGGCTTTCTCGGCCCGAACGGCGCGGGCAAGACGACCACGCTCCGGATGCTCACGACCCTGCTGGCCCCCACCGGCGGCGCGGCCACCGTCGCCGGCTGCGACCTCGCGACCGACTCCGCCGGAGTGCGGCGGGCGTGCGGCTATGTGGCGCAGTCGGGCGGGGTGGACCCTCAGATCACGGTGCGGGAGGAGCTGGTCACCCAGGGGCGGCTGTACCGCCTGACGAAGGATCAGGCAGCCGGGCGCGCCGAGGAGCTGGCCCGCGATCTCGGCCTCACCGACCTGCTCGACCGCAAGTGCGGCGCGCTCTCCGGCGGCCAGCGGCGCCGTCTGGACATCGCGATGGCGCTCACCCACCGCCCGAAGGTCCTCTTCCTCGACGAGCCGACGACCGGCCTGGACCCGGGCAGCCGCGCCGACCTGTGGGACCTGGTCCGGCGCCTGCGCGACGAGCACGGCACGACCGTCTTCCTGACCACCCACTACCTCGACGAGGCCGACGCCCTCTCCGACCGCCTGGTGATCGTCGACCAGGGCGTGGTGGTGGCCGAGGGCACACCGAGCGCGCTCAAGCTCCGCTACGGCGGCTCGATCGACGCCCCGCTCCAGGACACGTTCCTCGCGATCACCGGCCGCAGCGCCGAGCCGGCCGGCCGGCCCCCCGTAGCCGTATAGGACGCCCAGGACGGACAGGACCTCTCAGATGCTGACCCACGACACGGCCCTCATCTACGGCCGCTACCTCCGCCAATCCTTGCGCTCCCGCTTCGCCCTGTTCTTCGGCGTCCTGATGCCGCTGCTCTACCTGCTCTTCTTCGGCCCGCTGCTGACCGGCCTCCCGCTCGGCGGGCGAGGCAGCTCCTGGCAGGTGCTCGTGCCCGGTCTGCTGCTCCAACTGGGCTTGTTCGGCGCGTCGTTCGCCGGCTTCGCGATCATCATGGAGAACGGCCAGGGAGTGGTGGAGCGCATGCGCGTGACCCCCGTCAGCCGCCTGGCGCTGCTGCTGGGCCGCGTGCTGCGGGACGCCACGGTGTTCGTCTTCCAGGCCGTGCTGCTGGTGCTGGCGGCGCTGGTGATGGGGCTGAGGGCGCCCCTGCCGGGCGTGCTGATCGGCTTCGCGTTCGTCGCGCTGCTGACGGTCTCGCTGGCCTCGCTGTCGTACGCGCTCGCCATGAAGGTCCGCACCCCGCAGGAATTCGGCCCGGCGGTCAACGCGCTGACCCTGCCGATGATGCTGCTGTCGGGCCTGATGCTGCCGATGACACTGGGACCGGCGTGGCTGGACGTCCTCTCCCGCTTCATCCCGTTCCGCTATCTGGTGGACGCGGTGCGGGACGCGTACGTGGGCTCGTACGCGACAGCGCACATGCTGTACGGCGTTCTGGTGGCGGTCGCCTTCGCGGCCCTGGCCGTGACGGTGGGCACACGTGTGTTCCGGACGGCCGGAGCATAACTACGCTGGCCACATGGTCAATCTGACGCGCATCTACACCAGGACCGGCGACCAGGGCACCACCGCCCTCGGCGACATGAGCCGGGTCGCCAAGACCGACCTGCGGATCTCCGCGTACGCGGACGCCAACGAGGCGAACGCGGTGATCGGCACGGCGATCGCGCTGGGCAACCTGGACCACAAGATCGTCAAGGTCCTCACCCGCGTGCAGAACGACCTGTTCGACGTGGGTGCGGACCTGTCGACGCCGGTGGTGGAGAACCCGGAGTTCCCGCCGCTCAGGGTGGAGCAGTTCTACATCGACCGCCTGGAGGCGGACTGCGACCACTTCAACGAGCAGCTGGAGAAGCTGCGGTCCTTCATCCTCCCGGGCGGCACCCCGGGCGCGGCTCTCCTCCACCAGGCCTGCACGGTCGTACGCCGTGCCGAACGCTCGACCTGGGCCGCGCTGGAGGTGCACGGCGAGACGATGAACCCGCTGACCGCGACCTACCTCAACCGGCTGTCGGACCTGCTGTTCATCCTGGCGCGGACGGCGAACAAGGAGGTCGGGGACGTGCTGTGGGTGCCGGGCGGGGAGCGCTAGACCCCCCGCACCTGGTGGAGGTCCCGTTGCTCAGCGTCGGGTGCTTTCCTTGGTCGTCGTGAGCCGCGGTTCCTCCGCGGGCGCGGCCGGCTCCTTCTTCGGCCAGATCAGATACGCGAGGGCGACCAGGCCGTGGATGCCCGCGGACCTGAGCGCCGCCCCCTGGAAGGACCGCAGCGACGAGATGTCCCCGTCGTCGCCGACGTACCAGACCGCACCTTGGAGCAACGCACAGGCGACGGCCGCCGCCAGCACCGTACGGAGCCACAGCCGCCCCTCGTGCCGGGCGCGCGGGATGCCGTAGCGCGGTGGCCCGACCGGCTTGGGCGCGCCGCCCAGGCGGTGGGCGGCGTGGCCGTCCAGCCAGCGGATCGTGTAGTGGCCGTAGGCGACGGTGAAGCCGATGTAGAGCGCCGCCACGCCGTGCTCCCAGCTCGGTTCGGCGCCGTTCTTCAGGTCGATCGCCGTCGCCACGAACAGCACGACCTCCAGGAGCGGCTCGCACAGCAGCAGGGCAACGCTCGTACGGCGCCACTTCAGCAGGTAGCGGACGGCGAGTCCCAGGGCCAGCAGCACCCAGAAGCCGACCTCGCAGGCGATGATGAGCGCGACGATCACAACATGCTCCCTTCGGTCACCTTTCCAGGCTCCCGTCGGCACCGGCCGCTTTCGTCGTCGGCGGTGACGAACTCGCGGTACATCGAAAGATGCAGTCCAGGACCCTTCGCGAGCATCAGGCGGTGAGCGCCGGGCCCGTGTTGGATGGAGTCATGGCCGTACGACTGCCCCGCCCGCACCGCTTCGACCTGTGCGCCGCGCTCGCCGGACTGCTCGGGGGCCTGCTGCTGTGGGGCGTGGGACTCGCGGCCCGGCCGGCCGGGGAGCCGATCGTGCTCCTGGAGGGCCGCTGGCCGATCCTGCTGCCGCTCGCCGTGACCGCCGGCTGCGAGGCGATGCGCCGCACCCTGCCGCGCACGGCCCTGCTGGTGGGGTGGGCCGCGCTGACCGTGGACACCGTCACCCAGGGCAACCTGGTCACGGTCCTGATGTTCACGGACCTCGTGTACGCCGCCGTGGTGTACGGGCCGCCCCCCACCGCGCGGCGCGTGCCCTGGATCAGCGGGCTGCTCACGGTGGCCGGCACGATCGTGCCCGTGGCGGTGTGGCGGGTGCCCGAGGCGCTGCTGATCGGCGTGATCATCGGCTTGGTCGCGCTGATGCCGGCCCTCACCGGCTGGATCGTCCGCAACCACCGCGACGCCGCCGAGGCCGCCCGTCTGCGCGCCGAACAGACCGCGCTGCTCGCCGAGATGGACCGCGCCCAGGCCGTGACCTCGGAACGGGCGCGCATGGCACGCGAGTTGCACGACATGGTCGCCAACCATCTCTCCGCGATCGCCATCCACTCCACGGCCGCGCTCTCCCTCGACGACCCGAAGACCTCCCGCGAGGCGCTCTCGGTCATCCGTGAGAACAGCGTCGAAGGGCTCTCCGAGATGCGGCGGCTCATCGGCATCCTGCGCGACTCCAGCGGCGACACCGAGCCGGTGGCCGCTCCCACGCTCGACGGGCTCGGCGCCCTCGTGGCCGGCGCCCGCACCAACGGGCTCGACGTCACCCTCGACGCCGCGCACGGCACCGTCCCCGCCCCGGTGGAGCTCGCCGCCTACCGCATCGTCCAGGAGTCCCTCACCAACGCCCTCAAGCACGCCTCCCCCGGCCGGGTGACCGTCGCCCTCGCCCAGCGGGACGGCTCCCTCACCGTCACGGTGACCAGCCCCTTCGGCGACCGTGACGGACCGCGCGCGCCCGGCTCGGGTGCCGGGCTGGTGGGGATGCGGGAGCGGGTCGCGCTGCTGGGCGGCACGTTCGAGGCCGGGCCCGTGCGGGACCCGGACTCCGCCGACGGCAAGATCTGGACCGTACGCGCCACGCTTCCCGTGTCCGAAGGAGACAGAGAATGATCCGCGTCCTGGTCGCCGAGGACCAGTCCGCCGTCCGCGCCGGGCTCGTCCTCATCCTGCGCAGCGCGCCCGACATCGAGGTGGTCGGTGAGGCGGCGGACGGCGAACAGGCGGTGGCCATGGCCCGTGAACTGCGGCCCGACCTGGTGCTGATGGACGTTCAGATGCCACGCCTGGACGGGGTGGCGGCGACCCGGCAGGTCGTCGCCGAGCAGCTGGCCGACGTCCTGGTGCTCACCACCTTCGACCTCGACGAGTATGTGTTCGGGGCGCTGCGGGCCGGGGCCGCGGGCTTCCTGCTGAAGAACACGGAGGCGAAGGATCTGGTCGAGGCGGTGCGGACGGTGGCGCGCGGTGAGGGGATCGTCGCGCCCGCCGTCACCCGGCGGCTGATCACCGAGTTCGCGGCGAAGCCCGTTCGGGAGCCGACGGTCGATCCGTCCGTGCTGGACAGCCTCACGCGCCGCGAACGCGAGGTGCTGGCCTGCCTGGGCGAAGGCCTGTCCAACGCCGCTGTCGCGGCCCGGCTCGACATGGCCGAGGCGACGGTGAAGACGCACGTCAGCCGGTTGCTGGGGAAGCTGGAGCTGCGCAGTCGGGTGCAAGCGGCGGTACTCGCGCAGGAGTTGGGGATCTGAGAGCCCGGCCGAAGGAGCCGATCGGGGAGCAAAGGGCAACTGGTCCAGACCTATTGACCCGTGGTCCAGACCTTTCTATTCTCACCGCACCATGAGTGCGGCATGAGGCTCAGTCATGCCCCCCTGACTCCCCAACAAGGAGGCGCAGCATGCGCTTCAGACACAGAGCCGCGGCAGGGTTCGCGACCCTGTTGCTCCCGCTGGCCGGTCTCGTCGGCCTGGCGAGCCCCGCCGAGGCCGCGACGTCCGCCACCGCGACCTACACCAAGACCCAGGACTGGGGCTCCGGCTTCGAGGGCAAATGGACGGTGAAGAACACCGGCACCACGACGCTCAGCTCCTGGACCGTCGAGTGGGACTTCCCCTCCGGTACCTCCGTCACCTCCGCCTGGGACGCCGACGTCACCTCCTCCGGCACCCACTGGACCGCCAAGAACAAGTCCTGGAACGGCACCCTCGCCCCCGGCGCCTCCGTCTCCTTCGGCTTCAACGGCACCGGCTCCGGCTCCCCCGCGCACTGCAAGCTCAACGGCGGCAGCTGCGACGGCGGCACCACGGAACCCGGCGACAGCGCACCAAGCGCCCCCGGGACCCCGACCGCCTCCGACATCACCAACACCTCGGTGAAGCTGACCTGGTCGGCCGCCACCGACGACAAGGGCGTCAAGAACTACGACGTCCTGCGCGACGGCGCCAAGGTCGCGACCGTGACGAGCACGTCGTACACCGACACGGGCCTCACCGCCGGCACCGACTACTCCTACTCCGTCCAGGCCCGCGACACCGCCGACCAGACCGGCCCGGTCAGCGGCGCCCGCGCGGTGCGCACCACCGGCGGCACCACCGAGCCGCCGCCCACGGGTGGCAAGATCAAGCTCGGCTACTTCACCGAGTGGGGCGTCTACGGCCGCAACTACCACGTCAAGAACCTGGTGACCTCGGGCTCGGCGTCCAAGATCACGCACATCAACTACGCGTTCGGCAACGTCAAGGACGGCAAGTGCGTCGTCGACGACACCTACGCCGCCTACGACAAGGCCTACACCGCCGACCAGTCCGTCAGCGGCACCGCCGACACCTGGGACCAGCCCCTGCGCGGCAACTTCAACCAGCTGCGCCAGCTGAAGGCCAAGTACCCGCACATCAAGGTGCTGTACTCCTTCGGCGGCTGGACCTACTCCGGCGGCTTCGGCCAGGCCGCGGCCAACGCCGCCGCCTTCGCCAAGTCCTGCAAGGCCGTCGTCGAGGACCCGCGCTGGGCCGACGTCTTCGACGGCATCGACATCGACTGGGAGTACCCGAACGCCTGCGGCCTGACCTGTGACACGTCCGGCCCCGCGGCCTTCAAGAACCTCTCCCAGGCACTGCGTGCCGAGTTCGGCCCGAACTACCTGGTCACCGCGGCCATCACCGCCGACGGCTCCTCCGGCGGCAAGATCGACGCGGCCGACTACGGCGGCGCCGCACAGTACCTCGACTGGTACAACGTGATGACCTACGACTACTTCGGCGCCTTCGACAAGGACGGCCCGACCGCCCCGCACTCCCCGCTCACCTCGTACCCGGGGATCCCGCAGGCGGGCTTCAACTCGGCCGACGCCATCGCCAAGCTGAAGTCGAAGGGCGTCCCGTCCGCCAAGCTCCTGCTCGGCATCGGCTTCTACGGCCGCGGCTGGACCGGCGTCACCCAGTCCGCCCCCGGCGGCACGGCGACCGGCGCGGCTCCCGGCACCTACGAGGCCGGCATCGAGGACTACAAGATCCTCAAGAACTCCTGCCCGGCGACCGGCACCATCGCGGGCACGGCGTACGCGCACTGCGGCAGCAACTGGTGGTCTTACGACACCCCGTCGACGATCGCCGGGAAGATGACGTGGGCCAAGAACCAGGGCCTCGGCGGCGCGTTCTTCTGGGAGTTCAGCGGTGACACCAGCAACGGTGAGCTGGTGACCGCCATCAACAATGGACTCAAGTAATAAGCAAATAGGCGAATAGACGAACTAAGCGACATTGACGCGCTGACCGGGCGGGGCTGCCTCCAGCCACGCGAGGAAACCGGTCAGCGCGTCTTCGCTCATGGCGAGTTCGAGGCGGGTGCCCCGGTGCAGACAGGTGAGGATCACCGCGTCGGAGAGCAGCGCCAGCTCCTCCTCGCCGTCGGGTACGCGGCGGCCGGCCACCTCGATCGACGCGCGCTCCAGGATGCGGCGCGGGCGGTAGGCGTAGGAGAAGACGCGGTACCACTCGATCCGGTCGCCGTTGTAGCGGGCGACGCCGTAGCTCCAGCCCTTGCCGCTGGTGTCGGGTTTCTCCGGCACGTCCCAGCGCAGGGAACAGTCGAAGGTGCCGCCCGAGCGCTGGATGAGCCTGCGGCGCAGGCCGAAGACGAACAACCCCAGCACCACAAGGGCGACGACGATTCCGCACACAGTCAGAGCGAGGACCATCGACACCGACCTCCTCGTCTCCTAGGTAACGGAACGGAAAAAACTTCCATATCTGCCTCAGCCGCGACCGGCACCGGATTGCTCCGGTCCCAGCCGCGGCTGAGTGACGTCATCGCGTGCGCTCTCCCCAGAGCCTAAACGGCCCGGGCGGTACCCCCAGGGGTCAGCGCGCCGTCGCCGCCCGCAGTCGTACGTCCGCGCGGCGCTCGGCGGCGGCGTCGCCCACCGCCTTCGCGCGCTCGAGCTCGCGCTCCGCGCGCTGGACGTCGATCTCGTCCGACAGCTCGGCGATCTCGGCCAGCAGCGACAGCTTGTCGTCCGCGAACGAGATGAAACCGCCGTGCACCGCGGCGACGACCGTTCCACCTTCACTCGTACGGATGGTCACCGGGCCCGACTCCAGCACACCGAGCAGCGGCTGGTGACCGGGCATGACGCCGATGTCGCCGGACGTGGTGCGCGCGACGACCAGGGTGGCCTGGCCGGACCAGACCTCACGGTCGGCGGCGACCAGCGCGACGTGCAGCTCAGCAGCCAAGGTGGCTCCTCGGGTCACCACCCGGCGGTTCTGCCGGGTGTTGGTTACAAGTCTAGTAGGCGTGAGTGAGGGGGCGGGACGTGCCCCGCCCCCTCACCAAGAGCACAAGGCTCAAGAGCACCGGTGCGTCAGGAGACGCCCAGCTCCTTCGCGTTCTTCTTCAGGTCCTCAAGACCACCGCACATGAAGAACGCCTGCTCCGGGAAGTGGTCGAACTCACCGTCGCAGATCGCGTTGAACGCGGCGATCGACTCGTCCAGCGGCACGTCCGAGCCGTCCACACCGGTGAACTGCTTGGCGACGTGGGTGTTCTGGGACAGGAAGCGCTCGACGCGGCGGGCACGCTGGACGACCAGCTTGTCCTCCTCGCTGAGCTCGTCGATACCGAGGATCGCGATGATGTCCTGGAGGTCCTTGTACTTCTGCAGGATCCCCTTGACGCGCATGGCGCAGTCGTAGTGGTCCTGCGCGATGTAGCGCGGGTCCAGGATGCGGGACGTGGAGTCCAGCGGGTCCACGGCCGGGTAGATGCCCTTCTCGGAGATCGGACGGGACAGAACCGTCGTCGCGTCGAGGTGGGCGAACGTGGTGGCCGGGGCCGGGTCGGTCAGGTCGTCCGCGGGGACGTAGATCGCCTGCATCGAGGTGATCGAGTGACCGCGGGTCGAGGTGATGCGCTCCTGGAGGAGACCCATCTCGTCGGCCAGGTTCGGCTGGTAACCCACCGCGGAGGGCATACGGCCGAGCAGGGTCGACACCTCGGAACCGGCCTGGGTGAAGCGGAAGATGTTGTCGATGAAGAACAGCACGTCCTGCTTCTGCACATCGCGGAAGTACTCCGCCATGGTCAGACCGGCGAGGGCCACGCGCAGACGGGTGCCCGGGGGCTCGTCCATCTGACCGAAGACCAGCGCGGTCTTGTCGATGACGCCCGAGTCCGACATCTCCTCGATGAGGTCGTTGCCCTCACGGGTGCGCTCACCGACACCGGCGAACACGGAGACACCGTCGTGGTTGTTGGCGACGCGGTAGATCATCTCCTGGATGAGCACCGTCTTGCCGACGCCGGCACCGCCGAACAGACCGATCTTTCCACCCTTGACGTACGGGGTGAGAAGGTCGATGACCTTGACGCCGGTCTCGAACATCTCGGTCTTCGACTCGAGCTCGTCGAAGTTCGGCGCCTTGCGGTGGATGGACCAGCGCTCGCCGTCGTAGGTCTCGTCGACGTTCAGCACCTCACCGAGGGTGTTGAACACCTTGCCCTTGGTGAAGTCGCCGACCGGAACGGTGATGCCCGTGCCGGTGTCGGTGACCGGGGCCTGGCGGACCAGACCGTCGGTGGGCTGCATGGAGATCGCGCGGACCAGGCCGTCACCCAGGTGCTGGGCGACCTCCAGGGTCAGGATCTTCTTCTCGCCCGCGTTCGCCGGGTCGGCGACCTCGACGTGGAGGGCGTTGTAGATCTCCGGCATCGCGTCGACGGGGAACTCCACGTCGACGACCGGGCCGATGACCCGCGCGACGCGGCCCGTCGCCGTGGCCGTCTCAACAGTGGTGGTCATTTGTCAGTCACTCCCCGCGGTCGCGTCGGCCAGGGCGCTGGCGCCACCGACGATCTCGCTGATTTCCTGGGTGATTTCGGCCTGGCGGGCCTGGTTGGCAAGCCGGGTGAGGGTCTCGATGAGCTCGCCGGCGTTGTCGGTGGCCGACTTCATCGCGCGCCGCGTGGCGGCGTGCTTGGAGGCGGCCGACTGGAGCAGCGCGTTGTAGATACGGCTCTCCACATAGCGCGGCAGCAGGGCGTCGAGGACGTCCTCCGCCGACGGCTCGAAGTCGTACAGCGGAAGAAGCTCGCCCTTGGACGGAGCCTCCTCCGCGACCTCTTCGAGGCTGAGCGGCAGCAGACGCGCATCCAGCGCCTGCTGGGTCATCATCGACACGAACTCGGTGTAGACGATGTGGAGCTCGTCCACGCCGCCGTCCGCCGTGTCCTTCTCGATGGCCTCGATCAGCGGGGCCGCGACCTTCTTGGCGTCCGCGTACGTGGGCTCGTCGGTGAAGCCGGTCCACGACTCCGCGATCTTGCGCTCACGGAAGTTGTAGTGGGCGACACCGCGCCGGCCGACGATGTAGATGTCGACCTGCTTGCCCTCGCGCTCCAGGCGCTCGGTCAGCTGCTCCGCCGCCTTGATGGAGTTGGAGTTGAAGGCACCGGCAAGACCCCGGTCGCTCGTCAGGAGCAGCACCGCGGACCGCGTGACCGTCTCGGCCTGCGTGGTCAGCGGGTGCTTGGTGTTCGAGCCGGTACCGACCGCCGTGACCGCGCGGGTGAGCTCGGTCGCGTACGGCGTGGAGGCCGCCACCTTGCGCTGCGCCTTGACGACGCGCGAGGCGGCGATCATCTCCATCGCCTTCGTGATCTTCTTGGTCGCGGTGACGGATCGGATGCGACGCTTGTAGACCCGGAGCTGGGCTCCCATGAGTCAGGTCCCTTCCTTACGTCACTTGGAGGCGCTGGTCGCCTTCGGGGCGGCCGGAGCCTCTTCGCCGAGGAGCTTGCCGTCCGAGGTCTCGAACTGCTTCTTGAACTCCGCGATGGCGTCGGCGACAGCGGTGAGCGTGTCGTCCGACATCTTGCCGCCCTCCTTGATGGAGGTCATGAGGCCCTGCTCCTTGCGGTGCAGGTACTCAAGGAGCTCGCGCTCGAAGCGGCGGATGTCGGCGACCGGGACGTCGTCCATCTTGCCGGTGGTGCCGGCCCACACGGAGACGACCTGGTCCTCGGTCGACATCGGCTGGTACTGAGCCTGCTTCAGCAGCTCGACCATGCGCTGACCGCGCTCCAGCTGCGCCTTCGACGCGGCGTCCAGGTCGGAACCGAAGGCGGCGAACGCCTCAAGCTCACGGAACTGGGCGAGGTCGACGCGCAGACGACCGGAAACCTGCTTCATCGCCTTGTGCTGCGCGGAACCACCGACTCGGGAGACGGAGATACCGACGTTCAGCGCGGGGCGCTGACCGGCGTTGAACAGGTCCGACTCCAGGAAGCACTGGCCGTCGGTGATGGAGATGACGTTGGTCGGGATGAACGCCGACACGTCGTTGGCCTTGGTCTCGACGATCGGCAGACCGGTCATCGAGCCGGCGCCCATCTCGTCGGAGAGCTTGGCGCAGCGCTCCAGCAGACGGGAGTGCAGGTAGAAGACGTCACCCGGGTAGGCCTCACGGCCCGGCGGGCGGCGCAGCAGCAGCGACACGGCGCGGTAGGCGTCGGCCTGCTTCGACAGGTCGTCGAAGATGATCAGGACGTGCTTGCCCTGGTACATCCAGTGCTGGCCGATGGCCGAGCCGGTGTACGGCGCCAGGTACTTGAAGCCGGCCGGGTCGGACGCCGGGGCGGCGACGATGGTCGTGTACTCCAGCGCGCCGTTCTCCTCCAGCGCGCGGCGGACCGACGCGATGGTGGAGCCCTTCTGGCCGATGGCGACGTAGATGCAGCGGACCTGCTTGTTCGGGTCGCCGGTGCGCCAGTTGTCGCGCTGGTTGATGATCGTGTCGACGGCCAGGGCGGTCTTGCCGGTCTGGCGGTCACCGATGATCAGCTGACGCTGACCACGGCCGATCGGGGTCATCGCGTCGACGGCCTTGTAGCCGGTCTCCATCGGCTCGTGCACCGACTTGCGGACCATGACGCCCGGGGCCTGCAGCTCGAGGGCGCGGCGACTGTCGGTCTCGATCTCGCCGAGGCCGTCGATCGGGTTGCCGAGCGGGTCGACGACGCGGCCGAGGTAGCCCTCGCCCACTGCCACGGAGAGCACCTCGCCGGTACGGGTGACCGGCTGCCCCTCCTCGATGCCGCTGAACTCACCGAGGACGATGGCACCGATCTCGCGCTCCTCGAGGTTGAGGGCGAGGCCGAGGGTGCCGTCCTCGAACTTCAGCAGTTCGTTGGCCATGGCCGAGGGCAGACCCTCGACCTTCGCGATGCCGTCGCCGGCAAGGGTGACCGTACCGACCTCCTCGCGCGAGGCCGCGTCCGGCTTGTACGACTGGACGAAGGTCTCCAGTGCGTCCCGGATCTCCTCCGGCCGGATCGTGAGCTCCGCCATCTGGGTTCCCTGCTCTCCTTGTTGGGCCCGAAGTTTCACTTTGGGGGTCTGGGGGCGACCCCCAGGAATCCTCTGCACGGCCCAACATGGGCCGTCGTAAGTACGTACTGCTATTAAGTTGCCGCTAGCTCGCCAGTCGGCGGCCGGCGTCCTCGATGCGGTCCGCGAGGGAGCCGTTGATGACCTCGTCGCCGACCTGCACCCGGATCCCGCCGACGACCTCGGGGTCCACGTCGAGGTTGAGGTGCATCTGACGGCCGTAGAGCTTCGCCAGCGCGGCGCCGAGGCGCTGCTTCTGTACGTCGCTCAGCGGCACCGCCGAGGTGACGACGGCGACCATGCGGTCCCGGCGCTCGGCGGCGAGCTTGGACAGGGACTCCAGTCCCGACTCCAGGCTACGTCCACGCGGCACGGTCACAAGACGCGTCACCAGACGCTCGGTGGTCGCCTTGGCCCGGCCGCCGAGCAGGCTGCGCAGCAGCTCGCTCTTGGCCGTCTTGGAGGCGGCGCGGTCGGTCAGCGCGGCGCGCAGCCCGGTGCTGGAAGAGACGATCCGGCCGAACCGGAACAGCTCGTCCTCGACGTCGTCGAGCGTGCCCGCCTTCTGCGCGGCCGTGAGGTCGGCGGTGTCCGCCAGCTCCTCCAGCGCGTCCACCAGGTCGCGCGACTGCGACCAGCGGGAGCGCACCATGCCGGCCAGCAGGTCCACGGCCTCGCCGCCGACCTGGCCGCCGAGCAGGCGCTGGGCCAGCTCGGCCTTGGCCTCACCGGCCTGCGCCGGGTCGGTGAGGACCCGACGCAGCGACACCTCGCGGTCGAGCAGCGCGGTGACGGCGGCCAGCTCGTCGGCGAGCTTGGCCGCGTCGACGGACGTCGAGTCCGTCAGCGCGTCGAGACGCTCACGTGCGGCTGCCAGGGCCTCGCGGCTCGCTCCGTTCATCGGCCGGCCTCGGCCTTCTCCTCGAGGTCGTCGAGGAAGCGGTCGATCACACGGCTCTGCCGGGCGTGGTCCTCAAGGGACTCACCGACGAGCTTGCCGGCCAGCTCGGTGGCGAGCTTGCCGACGTCCTGACGCAGCGCGGACGCGGCGGCCTTGCGGTCGGCCTCGATCTGCGCATGACCGGCGGCGACGATCTCCTCGCGCTGCCGCTGGCCTTCCGCGCGCATCTCGGCGATGAGCGCGGCGCCCTGCTCCTGCGCCTCCTGGCGCAGACGCGCGGCCTCGTGCCGGGCCTCGGCGAGCTGGGCCTTGTACTGCTCGAGGACGCTCTGGGCCTCGACCTGAGCAGCCTCGGCCTTCTCGATTCCGCCTTCGATCGCCTCGCGGCGCTCTTCCAGAACCTTGTTGATGTTCGGGAGCAGCTTCTTCCAGAAGAAGAAGAACACGATGGCGAAGGCGATGGTGCCGACGAGCAGCTCGGGGCCCGGAGGAACGAGCGGGTTCTGCTCTTCCTCGGCCGCCAGCTGTACCAGGTTGGCGATCACATCAGTGCCTTTCGTTGAAAGGTTTGCTCGTCAAGGTCCGTCAGTTGTAGACGAACGGCATGACGATGCCGATGAGGGCGAGCGCCTCACAGAAGGCGAAGCCGAGGATCTGGTTGGCACGGATCAGACCGGCGGCCTCGGGCTGGCGGGCGAGGGCCTGGGTGCCGTTGCCGAAGATGATGCCGACGCCGACGCCGGGGCCGATGGCGGCAAGGCCGTAACCGATGGAACCGATGTTGCCATCGACAGCGGCGAGGGTCTCAAGGGCAGCCATGCTGATTCTTCCTTCTCTTTCATGGACCGGCGGGGGTTGGCCACCGGACGTTCTTGGGGGCTGGTGGTGCGGCGGGGCTCAGTGGTGTTCGGCGAGAGCGCCCTGGATGTACGAGCAGGCGAGGAGGACGAAGACGTACGCCTGGACGGCCTGCACGAAGAGCTCGAAGAGGATCATGACGACGGTCATGACGAACGAGACACCGGCCGCCGGGATCATCCAGCTGTTCAGCAGGTACCAGGAGGCGACGGTGAACATGACCAGCATCAGGTGACCGGCGAACATGTTGGCGAACAGTCGCACCGCGTGCGTGAACGGCCGGACCAGCAGGTTCGAGAAGAACTCGATGACCATTACGAGCGGCAGCACCGGGCCCAGCGACTTGTCGTAGCCCGTGACGTTCTTGAAGAAGCCGACGAAGCCGTGCCGCTTGAAGGTCAGCGAGACCCAGACGACATAGACGATGAGGGCCAGCACCATCGGGAACGCGATGATCGATGACACCGGGAACTGGGCCAGCGGGATCACGGACCAGATGTTCATGATCCAGATGAAGAAGAACAGCGAGACCATGAACGGGACGTACTTCTCGCCCTCACGCTTGCCGAGGGTCTCGTAGACGATGCCGCGACGCACGAAGTCGTAGCCGGCCTCGCCCACCATCTGCAGCTTGCCCGGGACCACCTTGGCCTTGCCGAAGGCCGCCCAGAAGAAGGCGACAACGAGGACGGTGGTGATGAGCGCGAGCAGCATCACCTTGTTGAACTCGAACCCCCCGACCGTGGCGATCGGCTTGAAGAGGAACGAGTGCAGGCCCGGAGCCGGGAAGCCGCAGCCGTTGTCGGACATGATCCGACAGCTCCAGTCAAAGGCGAGCTGGGTCTGGTCAGCACTCACCACGGGCTCCTTCGGCGTGACGCATGGGTACGGCAACCTCGTTGTGTCGGCGCGGCGCGCAGCCGCGGATCGGCACCGGACTGGTGTTACGGATGTGGGGGCGGCTGTGGGGCATCAAGCCTCGCCATTGAGCAGGCGTCAGCTCAGATGCCCGCGCCCGCGATGCCGCAGTTGGCACCGGACGATAGCAGGACTTCTCACACGCACTTATCTCGGCCCTACCCCTCACGACGAGTGCCCCGATTTTTCGGGCTTTCCGCCCGAGGAGTCGGGTTCGACGTAGAGGATCTTGGCCTTCATGTGGGCCCGCGTCTGGGCGGCGATCCACACGAGGGTGGTGGCGATGAGAGTGATGGCGAAAGCCCTGGGGTGGAACAGCGTGGTGTTCTTGAACGCGCTCAGGAAAATGAACAGCAGCAGGATCTGCGCCGCGTAGAGCATCAGGCCCATCATCTGGAACAGATGCGGAAGCGATTTGGCAATCCGCTGCAGAACGTAGAGCCCGACACCCATGAAGAGGATCGTGAGCACCGCCGCCACGACGGACCCGATCGCTCCCTTGCCGCCGACGACCACACCACTGACGACGGCGGCAATCGCGCCGACGGCGGCTGTGGGCACAGCGGCCTGGAGCAGGATCCGGGCGTCATTGGACGGCATGGCGGCAACTCCGCTTTCACAGGGGGCAGGGTGTCGTCATGGACGAGCGTAGTCCCGGGATGAGAGAGGACCTCACACCAATGGACCGTCGCACTACGGTCCTTCGGCTCTGTCCGGGGGTTCTCGTGAACGGTATCACAAACTATTTGATGAGGTCTTTACCTGAAGGGTGTGCCTGCCGTCACACATGAGAGTGACAGTGCGCGTCTGTGCAGAAACACAGCCGACTTGTCTGGTATTAGGGCGCTTCGTTCCCCCATGACTTGGCAATGCTCTAGTCAGATTCTTACCTTGGCCCTGCCTCTTACCGTCGGCCCTCAGCCCGACGTTCCGGCCTTGCGCCTGTCCAGGAAGCGCGACCGGGCACCGATGGCGGTGGCGCCGTTGACGCCCGCCACCCCGGCGGCGACCGGCGTGCGCGGCTCCTCCTCCGAGCGGGCCTCGGACAGGGCGTCGGCCGGTGCCTCGGCGGCGCCGGTCTGCGGTGTGGTGGCCGCGGGCTCCGTCACCGCCCCGCGGCGGCGGTAGCGCGGCGGGACGAAGGCCTCGGCCCAGCGGGGGGTGCGCGGGGTGAAGCGGGGCAGCAGAAGCAGTACGAGACCGATCGCGCTCAGGAACACCACACCCAGCACGATCCACATGGACGCCGAGTTCACCGAGTAGGCCAGGGCGCCGAAGGCGATCAGCGCCGACCAGAAGTACATGATCAGGACCGCGCGGCTGTGGGAGTGGCCGATCTCCAGCAGGCGGTGGTGGAGGTGGCCCCGGTCGGCGGCGAACGGGGACTGCCCGCGCCAGGTGCGGCGGACGATCGCCAGCACCAGGTCGGCGGCCGGGATCGCGATGATCGTCAGCGGGAGCAGGAGGGGGATGTAGACGGGCACCGTCTGGTGCACGGCCTCCTTCTCGGAGCCGGCGAACAGCTTCAGCGCGTCCGGGTCGACCTGCCCGGTGATGGAGATGGCGCCCGCGGCGAGCACCAAGCCGATCAGCATCGAGCCGGAGTCGCCCATGAAGATCCGCGCGGGGTGCATGTTGTGCGGCAGGAAGCCCAGGCACATGCCCATCAGGATCGCCGCGAACAGGGTGGCCGGGGCGGCGGCCTCGATGCCGTACGACACCCAGACCCGGTAGGCGTAGAGGAAGAACGCGGCCGACGCGATGCACACCATGCCGGCCGCGAGGCCGTCCAGGCCGTCGACGAAGTTGACCGCGTTGATGGTGATGACGACCAGCGCGACCGTCAGCAGCGTGCCCTGCCACTGGGTCAGCGCGACCGAGCCGAAGCCGGGGATGGGCAGCCACAGGATCGTCAGACCCTGCATGACCATGACGCCGGCGGCGATCATCTGGCCGCCCAGCTTGATCAGGGCGTCGATCTCGAACTTGTCGTCCAGGACGCCGATCAGCCAGATGAGCGCCGCTCCGGAGAGCAGCGCCCGTGGCTCGTTGGACCTCTCGAAGACCGTGCTGAGGTTGGTGAGGTGGTCGGCGACCAGCAGGCCCGCGCACAGGCCGAAGAACATCGCGATACCGCCGAGCCGCGGAGTGGGTTCCCGGTGCACGTCGCGTGCCCGGATCTCCGGCATGGCTCCGGCCACGATCGCGAACTTCCGTACCGGCCCTGTCAGCAGATACGTCACCGCGGCCGTGATGCAGAGCGTCAGCAGGTATTCACGCACGGGCTTCCCCACAAGTCTCGCTGGCCATCTCAGCCCCACACCCTAGCGACGGACACATACGCGACGCATATGTGTGGGGACTTCCGGGTAGCGACGATGGTTGCACGTGTGGCTGTGTGCGCAGGTGCGTCTACCCCGCATCAGCCGGGATACGGCGGAAATCTACCGGCCAGCTCCCGCACTTCTTCACGGGCCTGGTGGCTTTCGGTCTCCCCCCTCAGCACCGCCGCCAGCAGCGCGGCGATCCGCGCCATCTCCTCCTCCCCCATGCCCTGGGTGGTGATCGCCGCCGTCCCCAGGCGCAGGCCGCGGGCGTCGCCGTGCGGCAGCGCACAGCAGTCCAGCACCATGCCGGCCGCCGCGAGCCGGCCCCGCGCGCTACGGCCGTCGACGCCGAGTGGCGCCGGATCGGCGGTGATGAGATGGGTGTCGGTCCCGCCCGTGGTGACGACCAGCCCCTGCGCGGCCAGGTGGGCCGCGAGAGCCCTCGCGTTGGCGACCACCTGATGGGCGTACACGGTGAACGCCGGTGTTGCCGCCTCGCCGAACGCGACGGCCTTGGCGGCGATGGTGTGCATCTGCGCGCCGCCCTGGGTGAACGGGAAGACGGCGCGATCGACCCGCTCGGCGAGGTCCGAGCCGCACAGGATCATGCCGCCTCGGGGTCCCCGCAGCACCTTGTGGGTGGTGGCGCACACCACATCGGCGTACGGCACGGGGTTCGGCGCCGCTCCCCCGGCGACCAGGCCCATGGGGTGGGCGGCGTCGGCGATCAGATACGCGCCCACCTCGTCCGCGATGTCCCGGAAGAGGGCGTAGTCGAGGTGGCGCGGGTAGGCGATGGACCCGCAGACGACGGCCTTGGGCCGGTGGTTGCGGGCGAGGGTGCGCACCTGGTCGTAGTCGATGAGCCCGGTCTCGGCGTCCACTCCGTAGCCCACGAAGTCGAACCAGCGGCCGGAGAAGTTGGCGGGCGAGCCATGGGTGAGATGGCCGCCGTGCGGCAGCCCGAGGGCGAGCACGGTGTCACCGGGCCGCAGCAGGGCGGCGTACGCGGCGAGGACGGCCGAGGACCCCGAGTGCGGCTGTACGTTGGCGTGTTCGGCGTCGAACAGCGTCCTGGCCCGCTCCACGGCGAGCCGCTCGGCGACGTCGACCATCTCGCAGCCACCGTGGTAGCGGGCCCCGGGATATCCCTCCGCGTACTTGTTGGCGAGCGGCGACCCGAGAGCCGCCAGCACGGCCGGCGACGTGAAGTTCTCGGCGGCGATGAGCTGAAGCGTCGTCGACTGCCGGTCGAGCTCCCCGAGCAGGATGTCGGCGAGTTGGGGGTCCTGGCGGCGCAGGATGTCGGCCTCGATGGCAGGGCTGACCGTCATGGTGGGCTCCCGGCGTCGACGTTGACGTAGGTCCAATGTAGGCCCGGTACGTCAGGGGCGCCCGGTGTCGGCGTCCATCGCTGCTGCCGACCGCCGGAAACCGAGGGCGGCCGTTCCGCCGGGCGAGGGAGGCCCCCGGTGGCCCCGGCCGTCGCCTGCGCCTACGTGCGCGCAGGCACCCCCGTCAACGCCGTCACCACCGGATCCAGCGCCTCGTGTATCTCGTCCCCCACCGACCGGAAGAACGGCAGCGGCGCCCCGTACGGGTCGTACACCTCGTCCGCCTCCGCCGTCGGCGCCAGCAGCCACCCGCGTAGAGCCGCCGCCGCGCGGACCAGAGCGCGTGCGCGGATGACCACGCCGTCCTCCAGGGGCGGCAGGGTCGCCGGATCTATCGCCTTCACCAGGCGGGTGAACTCCTTGAGGGTGAAGGTGCGCAGGCCCGCCGAGTGGCCCATGGAGATGACCTGGGCGCGGTGGTCGCGGGTGGCCGTGAGGACCAGGTCGGCGCGGATGACGTGCTCGTCGAGGAGCTCGCGGCCGACGAAGCCGGAGGCGTCCGCGCCGAAGTCGGCGAGGACGGTCTCCGCGTTGGCCTCCATGGGCGCGCCCTCGTGGCCCCAGGTCCCCGCGCTCTCCACGATCAGCCCGCCGCCGAGCACCCCGAGCCGCTGCGCGACGAAATGACGGGTCAGCCGCTCGGTGATCGGCGAGCGGCACACGTTGCCGGTGCTGACGTGGAGGATGCGGAAGCTGTCGCGCGGAAGCCCGACGAATGTCGTCGTGATCTCCGCGGCGTTCTCCCCGTTGCCTATGCCACGCCCCACATCAGGGGCTGTCAATTGGCCACCTCGAGGTCGGGTACCACCTTGCGCAGCTCGTCGGCCGAGATCGCGCCCTCGCGCAGCAGCAGGGGGACCTCGCCGGTCACGTCGACGATCGAGGACGGGACGTTGCCGGGGGTCGGGCCGCCGTCCAGGTAGACCGAGACGGAGTCGCCGAGCATCTCCTGGGCGGCGTCACAGTCCTCCGGCGCCGGGTGACCCGTCAGGTTGGCCGAGGAGACCGCCATCGGGCCGACCTCGGTCAGCAGCTCGATGGCGACCGGGTGCAGTGGCATGCGCACGGCGACCGTGCCCCGGGTGTCGCCCAGGTCCCACTGCAGGGACGGCTGGTGCTTGGCGACCAGCGTCAGCGCGCCCGGCCAGAACGCGTCGACCAGTTCCCAGGCCAGCTCGGAGAAGTCGGTGACGAGACCGTGAAGGGTGTTCGGGGAGCCGATCAGCACAGGGGTGGGCATGTTGCGGCCCCGGCCCTTGGCCTCCAGCAGGTCACCCACGGCCTCCTTGGAGAACGCGTCGGCCCCGATGCCGTACACCGTGTCGGTCGGAAGCACCACGAGCTCGCCACGGCGGACGGCGGACGCGGCCTCACGCAGACCCGTCGTGCGGTCGGTCGCGTCGTTGGTGTCGTATCGCCGTGCCATATCTAGCGGGCCTCCTCGTACACGTAATGCCGGGCTTCAGAGAGAACTGCGTGGGGGGCGGTCACGGCAGCGCCTTGCGGGCGGTCGCGAACCGGGGGCGGTTGTTGAGGTCGGGATGGTCGGCCGCGTCGGCCCAGCCCCGCTCCTCCGTGAAGATCCACGGCACCTGGCCGCCCTGGGTGTCGGCGTGCTCGATGACGACGACACCGCCGGGGCGCAGAAGCCGGTGCGCGGTGCGTTCCAGACCGCGGATGAGGTCGAGGCCGTCCTCCCCCGAGAACAGGGCGAGTTCGGGATCGTAGTCCCGCGCCTCGGGAGCGACGTACTCCCATTCGGTGAGCGGGATGTAGGGCGGGTTGGAGATGACCAGGTCGACCTGGCCGTCGAGGTCGGGGAAGGCGTCCAGGGCATTGCCCTGCCGCAGGTCGACACGGGACCCCGCCACGTTCTTGCGCGTCCACACCAGGGCGTCCTCGGACAGCTCCACGGCGTGCACGCGCGAGCGCGGGACCTCCTGGGCGAGGGCGAGCGCGATGGCGCCGGAGCCGGTGCACAGGTCGACGATGCAGGGCTCGACGACGTCCATCGCCCGCACGGCGTCTATGGCCCACCCGACGACCGACTCGGTTTCGGGGCGGGGCACGAACACTCCGGGCCCGACCTGGAGTTCCAGGTACCGGAAGTAGGCACGCCCGGTGATGTGCTGCAGTGGCTCGCGCTGCTCGCGGCGGGCGACGACCTCCCAGTACCGGGCGTCGAAGTCCGCGTCCTTCACGGAGTGCAGCTCGCCCCGCTTCACGCCGTGCACGAACGCGGCGAGCTCCTCCGCGTCATTGCGCGGCGAGGGCACGCCGGCATCGGCCAGCCGCTGGGTGGCCTGGGCCACCTCCGCGAGCAGCACGCTGCGGGGGCTTGAGGGTCGCCCCCCAATGTTTTGCTGCACGCAAGTCCTCCGTGTCGTACTCGCTGTCGTACTCGTACGTGCCTACGTCCTTACGCAGCCGCCAGCTTCGCCGCCGAGTCCGCGTCGACGCAGGCCTGGATCACCGCGTCGAGGTCGCCGTCCAGCACCTGGTCCAGGTTGTAGGCCTTGAAGCCGACGCGGTGGTCCGAGATGCGATTCTCCGGGAAGTTGTAGGTGCGGATCTTCTCGGAGCGGTCGACCGTGCGGACCTGGCTGCGGCGGGCGTCGGCGGCCTCCTTCTCCGCTTCCTCCTGCGCCATGGCGAGCAGCCTGGAGCGCAGGATACGCAGTGCCTGCTCCTTGTTCTGCAGCTGGCTCTTCTCGTTCTGGCAGGAGGCGACGACTCCGGTCGGGATGTGCGTGATGCGCACGGCGGAGTCGGTGGTGTTGACGGACTGGCCGCCCGGGCCGGAGGACCGGTAGACGTCGATCCGCAGGTCGTTGGGGTTGATCTCGACATCGACCTCTTCGGCCTCGGGGGTGACGAGCACACCGGCCGCGGAGGTGTGGATACGGCCCTGGGACTCGGTGGCGGGCACCCGCTGGACGCGGTGCACACCGCCCTCGTACTTCAGGCGGGCCCACACGCCCTGCCCGGGCTCGGTCTGTCCCTTGGTCTTCACCGCGACCTGGACGTCCTTGTAGCCGCCCAGCTCGGACTCGGTGGCGTCGATGATCTCGGTCTTCCAGCCGACGCGCTCGGCGTAACGCAGGTACATGCGCAGCAGGTCACCGGCGAAGAGCGCGGACTCGTCGCCGCCGGCGCCGGCCTTGATCTCAAGGATGACGTCCTTGTCGTCGCTGGGGTCACGCGGGACGAGCAGGAGGCGGAGCTTCTCCGTCAGCTCCTCGCGCTGCTTCTCCAGCTCCTTGACCTCGGCGGCGAACTCCGCGTCGTCGGCGCCCAGTTCCCGGGCCGTCTCGATGTCGTCGCCGGACTGCTTCCAAGAGCGGTACGTGGCGACGATCGGGGTGAGCTCGGCGTAGCGCTTGTTCAGCTTGCGCGCGTTCGCCTGGTCGGCGTGGACCGACGGGTCGGCGAGCTTCTTCTCCAGGTCGGCGTGCTCAGCGACCAGTTCCTCGACGGCCTCGAACATCTTGGGCTCCTGTGTAGGTACGTCTGTGAAGGGCGGGCGACCAAAAACGCCGGTCCCGGCGCGCCTGTGGTGGGGCGCGGCCGTGGACCGGCGAATTGGAGCTCGCTACTTCTTGGAGCCGGCAGCAGCCTTGCCGAAGCGGGCCTCGAAGCGGGCCACACGGCCACCGGTGTCGAGGATCTTCTGCTTGCCCGTGTAGAACGGGTGGCACTCGGAGCAGACCTCGGCACGGATGGTGCCGCTGGTGATCGTGCTACGGGTGGTGAACGACGCGCCACAGGTGCAGCTGACCTGCGTCTCGACGTACTCGGGGTGGATGTCGCGCTTCAAGGTGTCTCCTACTGTTTCGGGAGGGCGCCGGGTCGCCGCCGCGGGATGCGGGAGCGTGAACCGGAGCCGACGTACCAGTCTGCCAGGACTGACCGCATCCCCCAAAACCGGGGGGCGGTGTGATCTATTCCCAGGGGCGGAAGCGGGGGCGCGGGGATGAGTTACGAACTGCGGGCAGTGATCGCCGGCGAGGCGTTGCCGAAGGCGATCGCGGGAGACCTGTCCGCCTCGCACGCACCGCTTGACCAGGGCCTGTCGCTGATGCCGATGACGGACACCCACCGTCGCCGACGCCGTGCAGCAGGCGGCGGTGTGGGACCACGGTCGCCTCGTGCTCGGGCCGCTGCGCGTCGCGGAGGGCCGGCCGTTCCCTGCGGCCGGCGGCCCGGTCTCGCGGGCGCTGCGTCGGCTGGGTGCGGTGGCACGGGGCGGTGACGACGAATTCGCGGCCGTGGGGGCTGGGCCGTGATCGCCGCGGTGAGGACTGGATCGAGTGATCCGGCGTCGCTCAGGACGCCGTCACCACACCCTTGGCGTCGCCCGTCGCC
The DNA here is from genome assembly GCF_001513975.1 of Streptomyces curacoi. GTDB lineage: Bacteria > Actinomycetota > Actinomycetes > Streptomycetales > Streptomycetaceae > Streptomyces > Streptomyces curacoi. The sequence continues at coordinate 280,446 of NZ_KQ947992.1, read as the reverse complement.
GTGCCCTTCGTGGCCGACTTCGGGATCGGCTTGTCGTTCTTCAGGGCCGTCCAAACCTGCTTGGCCTTCGCCTCGGCGATGATGACGCGGTTGGGGTCCGCCGGGTCGTACTGGACCGGCATCGTGACCATCGTCATGTTCTTGGCGCTGATGCCCTTCAGGCCGTTCGCGAAGGACATCAGGGAGTTGACCGTGCCCAGGTCGGAGTCGGTCGTGACCGCGTTGGTGGCGGTGTTGGCGAGGTCGTAGAGCCGCTTGGGGTTGCCGAACAGGTCGATGTCCTTGACCTGGTTGATCAACGCCTTGATGAAGGCCTGCTGGAGCTGGATACGGCCGAGGTCGGAGCCGTCGCCGACGCCGTGCCGGGTGCGGACCAGGCCGAGGGCCTGCTTGCCGGTGAGCTGGTGGGGGCCGGCCTTGAGGTCGAGGTGGCTGTCGGGGTCGTTGATGTCCTTGGTGGTGGTGACCTCGACGCCGCCGAGCTCGTCGATGAGCTTCTGGAAGCCGGAGAAGTCGACCTCCAGGTAGTGGTCCATGCGGATGCCGGTGAGGGACTCGACGGTCTTCACCGTGCAGGCGGCGCCGCCCGTGGAGTACGCCTCGTTGAACATCACGCCGGACGCGGCGTCGTGCGTGTCCCCGTTGGTGTCCGTGCACTTGGGGCGGTCCACGAGGGTGTCGCGTGGGATGGAGACCACGCTGGCCTTCTTGTGGCCCTCGTAGACGTGCACGATCATCGCGGTGTCCGAGCGGGCACTGCCGTCGTCGGCGCCGCCCCCGAGCTTCTTGTTGCTGCCGGCACGGGTGTCGGAACCGAGGACGAGGATGTTCTCCGAGCCGTTGTCGACCTTCTCCGGCCGGTCGGTGCCGAGGGCCTGGTCGATGTCGACGCTCTTGATGTTGCCGTTGAGCTTGAAGTACAGGTATCCGGCGCCGGTGCCGCCCAGGACCACGATCCCGGCGGCCGTCCAGGCCATGATCAACAGGCCCTTGCGCTGGTCGCGAGGCTTGCGACGGCGGCCCTTGGCGCGGCGGCGCGGGCCCCTGGTGCCGGTGCTGCCCGGTATGCCGGACTCCGGCGTGCTCTCGGCGGACACTGTGCTCCTAGGTTCTCGTCGGTCGGTTACCCCCTGCTTTCAGGGTCAGGCGTGGCCAATCGGCCCGTACCACACCATCGTGACCCCGTCCGGTCAGACGGGGAAACTCGGAGAAGGGTTGCACAACGGACCGTGCCCACCGCCTGGCGAGCGGTGGGCACGGTGTGCGGTCGGCGATCCGGGCCGTACCCGTCTCACCTGCGAGGTCAGCCGAAGATGTCGTACTGCTTGAAGTCCGTGCCGACCGAGATCCTTGTGGCGAAGATCTCGCTGGTGGCCTTGCCGGTGCCCTTGTACAGGTAGAGCGTGCCGCCGGGCGTACGGGCCAGGAAGTCGGCCCTGCCGTCGCCGCTGATGTCGCCGACCGCGTCGAAGGCGTTGTAGCCGGCCCACTCCCGCACCTTGATACGGCTGGAGAAGGCGCCCGTGCCAGACTTGCCGGTGCCCTTGTACAGATACAGGTAGCCGGTGCTGGCCTGGCGGGCGATCAGGTCGGTCTTGCCGTCGCCGGTGAAGTCGCCGTGGCCGCGCAGGGAGTTGTACTGGTTCCAGCCGGAGCCGACCTTCACCCGGGTCCCGAAGCTGCCGTTGCCCTTGCCCGGGTAGATCCACAGGTAGCCGCCGGAGTCGACCGAGAGCAGGTCGGGCAGGTAGTCGCCGGTGACGTCACCGGGGACGACGATCCGGGTGCGGGTCTTCCAGTTGTCGGCGAGCTGCTTGGTGGTCCAGCTGCCGCTGGACTGCACGAAGTGCGACCAGAACACGTCGCCGTCGGAGCTGCGCCGGTACACCAGGTCCTGGTAGCCGTCCCGGTCGAGGTCGGTCTGCAGGACGACGTTGACCCCGTCCCAGTTGCCCCAGGACACGCGCGCGGCGAAGGAGCTGCCGTTGGAGTCCTTCGAGTAGCCGGTCCTGGTGGAGGAGTTGCGCACCCACAGGTCGGCCTTGTGGTCGCCGCTGATGTTGGTGTCGTCGACGCGCGGGTAGGCGGCGCCGACGTACGTGCTGACCTTGGCGAAGACGCTGTAGGCGCCCTCCGCGACACAGTCCGCCACGCCCCAGGAGACGACACCGACGATCCGGTTGTTGACGACGAGCGGCCCGCCGGAGTCACCGTTGCAGGCGCTGGTCGTACCGCTGTCGCTGCCGCTCGCCGGGTTGCCCGCGCAGACCATGTGGCCCTTGACGAACTCGCTGCCGTAGTAGCCCGCGCAGGTGCTGTCGGACTGGACGGGCAGGGTGGCCGTCTTCAGGGTCTCGGAGATGTCCTGGCTGGTGGAGCTGGTACGGCCCCACCCGTAGACCTTGGCGCTCGTCCCCGCGGCGTACGAGGCGGTGTCCCCGGACGTCGTCATGCGGATCGGCGTCGCCTTGACGGCGCCCGCCAGGGTGATCACGGCGATGTCGTTGTCGATCGTCGTCGAGTTGTACGAGGGGTGGTACCACTGCCGGTCCGGCAGGGTGACGGTGCCGCCGTGCAGGTCGGTGTTGCCGGCGTCGTCGGTGGACGGCAGCTGGGCGGTGCCGGTGACGACGGCGCCGTGGTTGTACCAGTCGTAGCCCTTGACGCAGTGCGCGGCGGTCAGGATCTTCGTCGGCGCGACGACGGCGCCGCCGCAGAAGAACCCGAGGTCGTCGCTCTCGTCGTCGGGGGTGCCCTGGTCGTCGTAGTACCAGAGCTGCGCCATCCAGGGCGCCGAGGCGATGGTGGTCTCGGTGCCCCCGATGACCATGGGGCTCACGGAGGAGTCAGCGGCGTCACCGGAAGAGCTGCTGGTGCTCGCGCTGTAGGACGACTTCGTGGTCGTCTCCCCCGCGGTGTCGTCACCGGCGAGGGCACCCGCGACGCGGCGCTCCAGCTCGGCGAGCGAGGCCGAACTGGTGGCGGGCTTCACGGTCGGCTGCGGCAGCGCGGTCGCGGCCCCCGCGGACGAGGTCATCAACGCGGCGGCGACAGCCGCGGCAACGCCGGCGGCGGCGACAGGCAGTGCGATACGCATCCGGCGTCTGTGACGCCCGCTGCCGGACATGGTCGTGGCCAAGGAGGTCCCCCCAGAGGTGCATGAGTAGGAAGGGGCGCACGAGTACGCCCGTCCCTATCTGCGCCAAAAGGCCGCCCTACGTCACTGAATGACGTAGGGCGGCCTCGACGCGTCCCAAAGGGGCGCGGGACTGCATCAATATGCGGCTCCGCCGCGTGGGCGCGACCAGCCACGAACAAGCCGCGGCCGACGAACAGCCGACAGCTCAACGGCGACTAGTCACCATTACCCGGCGCCGGCGTCGTCTTCTGGATCTGCATCAGGAACTCGACGTTCGACTTGGTCTGCTTCATCTTGTCGAGCAGCAGCTCGATCGCCTGCTGCTGGTCAAGCGCGTGCAGCACACGACGCAGCTTCCAGACGATGCCGAGCTCCTCGGCCCCGAGCAGGATCTCTTCCTTACGGGTGCCGGAGGCGTCCACGTCCACGGCCGGGAAGATGCGCTTGTCGGCGAGCTTCCGGTCGAGCTTGAGCTCCATGTTGCCGGTGCCCTTGAACTCCTCGAAGATCACCTCGTCCATGCGGGACCCGGTGTCCACCAGGGCGGTGGCGAGGATGGTCAGCGAGCCGCCGTCCTCGATGTTCCGCGCGGCACCGAAGAAGCGCTTCGGCGGATACAGCGCGGTCGAGTCGACACCACCGGACAGGATGCGGCCGGAGGCGGGCGCGGCCAGGTTGTAGGCACGGCCCAGACGCGTGATGGAGTCCAGCAGGACGACCACGTCGTGCCCGAGCTCGACCAGCCGCTTCGCACGCTCGATGGCGAGCTCGGCGACCGTCGTGTGGTCCTCGGCCGGGCGGTCGAAGGTCGAGGAGATGACCTCGCCCTTGACCGACCGCTGCATGTCGGTGACCTCTTCCGGACGCTCGTCGACGAGGACGACCATCAGGTGGCACTCGGGGTTGTTGTGGGTGATCGCGTTGGCGATCGCCTGCATGATCATGGTCTTACCGGTCTTCGGCGGGGCCACGATCAGACCGCGCTGGCCCTTACCGATCGGCGACACGAGGTCGATGATGCGGGTGGTCAGCACGCCCGGGTCGGTCTCCAGACGGAGCCGGTCCTGCGGGTACAGCGGCGTCAGCTTGTTGAACTCCGGGCGGCCACGGCCGTGTTCGGGCGCCATGCCGTTGACGGAGTCCAGACGCACCAGCGCGTTGAACTTCTCGCGCCGCTCGCCTTCCTTGGGCTGCCGGACCGCACCGGTGACGTGGTCACCCTTGCGCAGGCCGTTCTTGCGGACCTGGGCGAGGGAGACGTACACGTCGTTCGGACCGGGCAGGTAGCCCGACGTACGGATGAAGGCGTAGTTGTCGAGGATGTCCAGGATGCCCGCGACCGGGATCAGGACGTCGTCCTCGGCGATCTGCGGCTCCTGCACGTCGTCGCGGCCACGACGGCCACGGCGGTCTCGGTAGCGCCCGCGACGGCCACGGCGGCCGCCATCGAAGTCGTCGTCGTCCTGCTGACCGCGGTCCTGACGGCCGCCGCCCTGCTGCTGGTTCTGCTGCTGACCGCGCTGGCCGCCCTGCTGGTCGTCGCCCTTGCGACGGTCACCGCGGTCACCGCGGTCACCGCGGTCGCCTCGGTCACCACGGTCGCGGTCCCGGCCGCGCTCACGGCGGTCGCGGCGGCGGCCCTCGCCGCCCTCACCGGCTTCGCCCTTGGCGTCGCCCTGCTGGGCCTGCGACTGCGCGGGCGTCTCGGCCTTCGGCTCGCTCTTGGCCTCGGCGGCGACCGTCTCGGGGGCGGCCGCGGGGGCGCCCGCCTCGGCGGTGGCGCGGCGACGGCGGCGCTCGGCCGGGGCGTCATCGCTGGCCGGCTGACCGGGAATCTCGATCTGCTGCTGGGCCACGGCCTTCTCGGCGGGGGCCTCAGCCGACTTCGCCGCCTTCTTCTCGGCGGGAGCCTCGTCGCCCGTACGGGCCCGGGAGGTGGTGCGGCGCTTCGGCTTGGTCTCGGTGGCGGACTCGGCCTTCGCCGGGGCGGCGCCACCTCCTGCCTGCGCCTCCTTGATGACCTCGATCAGCTGGCTCTTGCGCATACGCGCGGTGCCCCTGATTCCGAGGCCGGATGCGACCTGCTGCAGCTCGGCCAGCACCATGCCCTCAAGGCCGGTACCGCGGCGCCGCCGGGAGCCGGCACCGGTGGCAGGCGCGGAGGCGTCCGTGGCGGGCGCGGCAGCGGTCTCCTCGACACGTGCGCCCATCAGATCGGTGGTGTCGCTCACGAAGGGTCCTTCCCTGGAGCGGACGTCGGCCTGTCTGGCTCGGCGACCGGTTGTGCTGTCCGGCTTCGGTCCCTGGTGTGTGGACCGTGCCGGGGCGGTGGTCCGCCCAAAGCGGCGGAGGAAATATCTGGTGATGGCGCTTCCCAGAGCCGTGGCACGGAGTGTCTGTGTCACTCGGCTCGGTCGCGCCGGTTCCGGAGCGTGCCCGGCAAGTCGCTCAGTGCCCGCGTACGAGGTACTGCCCGCGTACGTCGTACGGAACACAGTGCGGCTTGGGAGGCTCCCGGAAGAATGTCTGTCCCGGACGGGGACACGAAGCACCTCGCCATGGTGGGGTCGGGTGCAGACTTGAGATTAACACTACCGGATCCAACAAACATTCCCCCTCTCGAAATCCGGCAACCGTGTGTCAGGTCGCAAGCGGCAGCACGCTCGCTCCCTGGGCGTCGAGGTCGAGCCGGTTCGCGGCCCACCCTTCGCCTGCCAGATGGGCGACCTTGTCGGCGCTGTCGGCGTCGGCCAGCGCCAGAACGGTGGGGCCCGCGCCGGAGATGACCGCCGGGACTCCGTCCGCCCGCAGCCGCTCCACCAGCGCCGCGCTCTCCGGCATGGCGGGCGCGCGATATTCCTGGTGGAGGCGGTCCTCGGTGGCGGGCAGCAGCAGCTCGGGGCGCCTGGTCAGGGCCTCGACGAGCAGGGCGGCGCGGCCCGCGTTGGTGGCGGCGTCGACGTGCGGCACGGTGCGGGGCAGCAGGCCGCGCGCGGTCTCGGTCAGGACCGGCTTTCCGGGCACGAAAACCACCGGAACGATGGAATCGGCGGGATCCATCCTGATCGCTCGCGCGGCGCCGTTCTCCATCCAGGAGAGGGTGAAGCCGCCGAGCAGACAGGCCGCCACGTTGTCGGGGTGGCCCTCGATCTCGGTGGCGAGCTCCAGCAGGGCCGTGTCGTCGAGCCTGGCCTCGCCGCCTATGGTCACGGCACGCGCGGCGACGATGCCGGCGCAGATGGCCGCCGAGGAGGAGCCGAGGCCCCGGCCGTGCGGGATGCGGTTGGCGCAGACGATCTCCAGCCCGCGCGGCTGCCCGCCCAGCAGGTCGAAGGCGGTGCGCAGGGACCGTACGAGAAGGTGCTTCTCGTCGCGCGGGAGGGTCTCGCTGCCCTCACCCGCGATGTCGATGTGCAGCCCGGAGTCGGCCACCCGGACGACCACGTCGTCGTAGAGCCCCAGCGACAGGCCGAGGGCGTCGAAGCCCGGGCCGAGGTTGGCGCTGGTGGCGGGGACGCGCACCCGGACGGCGGCGGCGCGGAACGCTGGACCGGCCATCGCTCGATGACTCTCCTTGAGCTGCGTGATTGTCGAAGACATTCGATGACGTACGAGGACCCTTGCGGCCGCTTGCGGGCCACGGAGACGGCGCGGCACCGAGCCCCATGCGGAGGCATATGCGGCGGGCGGGTTCAGTACAGCCTATCGAAGGTGGGTTCTGTGGCGACATAGGGCGCACAGGAGGCGCACGATGCGTGTCGTATGCCCCCTGTGCACCCCCCGTAGAGAAGTTCCCCAGGTAAGCGCCCTCTTACTCGCGGATGCGAGCCCCGTACGACGGGGTGTGGCGCCGCTACGACGGCGTGCGGCGCCGCAGTGGTGGGGTGGGGCGCCGCTGCGGCGGAGTGTGGCGCGCCGCGGCGGCGGGGTGGGGTGCCTCTTACGCCAGCCCGAGCCGCTCGGCCGCCGTCGCCGCGTCGACCGGGACGGTGACGGGCTGCGGGGCGCCGGCGACGGCCCAGTCGGGGTCCTTGAGGCCGTTGCCGGTGACGGTGCAGACGATCCGCTGGCCCGGGTCGACCTTGCCCTGCTCGGCGGCCTTCAGCAGACCGGCGACGGACGCGGCGGAGGCGGGCTCCACGAAGACGCCCTCCTGCGCGGCCAACAGCCGGTAGGCGCGCAGGATTTCACGGTCCGTCACCTCATCGATGAGACCGCCCGATTCGTCCCGCGCCGCGAGCGCGTACTGCCAGGACGCGGGGTTGCCGATGCGGATGGCGGTCGCGATGGTCGACGGGTCCTTGACGACCTCGCCGCGCACGATGGGCGCGGAGCCGGAGGCCTGGAACCCCCACATCCGGGGGGTCCGCTTCGAGACACCGTCGGTGGCGTACTCCTTGTAGCCCTTCCAGTACGCGGTGATGTTGCCCGCGTTGCCCACCGGCAGGACATGGATGTCGGGGGCGTCGCCCAGCATGTCCACGATCTCGAAGGCGGCCGTCTTCTGCCCCTCGATACGTACCGGGTTGACCGAATTGACCAGGGCCACGGGGTAGTTGTCGCTCAGGTCGCGGGCGAGCGTGAGGCAGTCGTCGAAGTTGCCGTCGACCTGGAGGATCTTCGCGCCGTGCACGAGCGCCTGGCCCATCTTGCCGAGCGCGATCTTGCCCTGCGGGACGAGAACGGCCGAAACCATTCCCGCACGGACGGCATAAGCGGCGGCGGAGGCGGAGGTGTTGCCGGTGGAGGCGCAGATGACCGCCTTCGCCCCCTCCTCCTTGGCCTTGCTGATGGCCATGGTCATACCGCGGTCCTTGAAGGACCCGGTGGGGTTGGCGCCTTCCACCTTGAGGTGGACCTCGCAGCCCGTGCGCTCGGAGAGCACCTGCGCGGGCACGAGGGGCGTGCCGCCCTCGCGGAGCGTCACGACCGGCGTGGTGTCGGAGACGGGCAGCCGGTCCCGGTACTCCTCGATGATTCCGCGCCACTGGTGGGTCATTGCTGGTTACTCTCCTTCAACCCGCATGATGCTGGCGACACCCCGCACGGTGTCGAGCTTGCGCAACGCCTCGACGGTCCCGCCGAGGGCCGCGTCGGACGCACAGTGGGTGACGACGACGAGGGAGGCCTCGCCGTCCTTGCCCTGCTGGCGAACCGTATCGATCGAGACACCGTGCTCCGCGAACACGGTCGCCACCTGGGCGAGAACACCCGGTTTGTCCGCCACGTCGAGGCTGATGTGATAGCGCGTGACGACGTCGCCCATCGGAGAGACGGGCAGGGCGGCATACGCCGACTCGCCGGGCCCCGTTGCCCCGCTGAGCCGGTTGCGGCAGACGGCGACGAGGTCGCCGAGCACGGCGGAGGCGGTCGGGGAACCGCCCGCGCCGGGGCCGTAGAACATGAGCTGCCCGGAGGCGTCGGACTCGACGAACACGGCGTTGTACGCGCCGCGCACGGAGGCGAGCGGGTGGCTCAGCGGGATCATCGCGGGATGCACGCGCGCGGTGACCGACTGGCCGTCCTCGGCGCGCTCGCAGATGGCGAGCAGCTTGATGGTGCAGCCCATCTCCTTCGCGGAGGCGAAGTCGGCCGCGGTCACCTCGGTCATGCCCTCGCGGTAGACGTCGTCGAGGCGCACGCGCGTGTGGAAGGCGATACCGGCGAGGATGGCGGCCTTGGCGGCGGCGTCGAACCCCTCGACGTCAGCGGTGGGGTCGGCTTCCGCATATCCCAGGGCGGTGGCCTCGTCGAGAGCTTCCTGGTACCCGGCCCCCGTGCTGTCCATCTTGTCGAGGATGAAGTTGGTGGTCCCGTTGACGATGCCGAGCACACGGTTGACCTTGTCGCCGGCGAGGGACTCGCGCAGCGGACGGATCAGCGGGATGGCACCGGCGACGGCGGCCTCGTAGTAGAGGTCCTTGTTGTGCTCCTCCGCCACCGCGTGCAGGGCGGCGCCGTCCTGGGCGAGGAGGGCCTTGTTCGCCGACACGACGGAGGCGCCGTGCTCGAAGGCGGTGGTGATGAGGGTACGGGCGGGCTCGATGCCGCCGATCACCTCCACCACGACATCAATGTCACCGCGTTTGACGAGGGCGGTGGCGTCGGTGGTGACGAGGGCCGGGTCGATGCCCTCACGGACCTTGGAGGGCCGCCGTACCGCCACCCCCGCGAGTTCCACCGGAGCACCGATCCGGGCGGCGAGGTCGTCGGCGTGCGTCGTCATGATGCGCGCCACCTCTGAGCCGACCACTCCACAGCCCAGCAGCGCCACCTTCAGCGGACGCGTACGCATCATCCGACCTCGTTTCCTCATACCGTCTACGGTTGCACCAGTCTCACTCACCGGACGGGAGTTTCTGTCCTTCGTCCGGATTATGAGACATCTATTTCATTTGTACGGGGGTGCAAGACAGGAGATCTTCCACCCCGCTCCTTCTGTGGTCACCCGACGTCGAGACGCAGGAGGTCCTCCTCCGTCTCACGCCGCACGATCACCCGGGACTCGCCGTCGTTCACGGCGACGACGGGCGGCCGGAGCACATGGTTGTAATTGCTGGCCATCGACCGGCAGTAGGCCCCCGTGGCCGGTACGGCGATCAGGTCACCCGGTGCCAGGTCGGCCGGCAGGAACGCGTCCTTCACGACGATGTCCCCGCTCTCGCAGTGCTTGCCGACGACGCGGGCCAGCATGGGCTCGGCGTCACTCGTCCGCGACACCAGGGCGACGCTGTACTCGGCGTCGTACAACGCCGTACGGATGTTGTCGGACATGCCGCCGTCGACGGAGACGTACGTCCGCAGCCCGTCGAGGGGCTTGATGGTGCCGATCTCGTAGAGCGTGAAGGCGGTGGGCCCGACGATGGCCCGCCCGGGCTCGACGGAGATGCGGGGAGTCCGCAGCCTGGCGGCCTCGCACTCACGCGTGACGATCTCGGTCAGGGCCTTGGCGATCTCGTGCGGCTCGCGCGGGTCGTCGTCGCTGGTGTAGGCGATCCCGAGGCCGCCCCCGAGGTCGATCTCGGGCAGCTCGACGCCATGCTCGTCCCGGATGTCCTTCAGCAGCCCGACCACCCGGTGGGCGGCCACCTCGAACCCGGACATGTCGAAGATCTGCGACCCGATGTGGCTGTGGATCCCGATGAGCTCCAGCCCGTCGAGCTGAAGAGCCCGCCGCACGGCCTCGGCGGCCTGTCCCCCGGCGAGCGGGATGCCGAACTTCTGGTCCTCGTGGGCGGTGGCGATGAACTCGTGCGTGTGTGCTTCCACGCCCACGGTGATACGGATCTGCACGCGCTGCCGCTTGCCCAGGGACTGGGCGATGTGGGCGACGCGGACGATCTCCTGGAAGGAGTCGAGGACGATGCGTCCGACGCCGGCCTCGATGGCACGGTGGATCTCTTCCTCGGACTTGTTGTTGCCGTGGAAGGCGATGCGGTCGGCGGGCATGCCGGCGGAGAGGGCGGTGGTCAGCTCGCCGCCGGAGCAGACGTCGAGGTTGAGGCCCTCCTCGTGCAGCCACCGCACGACGGCGCGGGAGAGGAACGCCTTGCCGGCGTAGAAGACGTCGGCGTCGGACCCGAAGGCACTGCGCCACGCCCGTGCCCGGGCCCGGAAGTCGGCTTCGTCGAGGAAGTAGGCCGGGGTGCCGTGCTGCTCGGCGAGGGTCTTCACATCGATACCGCCGACGGTGACGACGCCTTCGGCGTTGCGGGCGACGGTCTGGGCCCACACCTTCGGGTCGAGGGCGTTGAGGTCCGCGGGCGGGGCGGAGTAGTGGCCCTCGGGGAGGACGTCGGCGTGACGGGGCCCGGCGGGGTGTGCGGAACGGCTCATCTGGCGTGCTCTTTCAGAGATGGTCGGGTGCGTCGATGCCGAGCAGGGACAGGCCACCGGCCAGCACCGTCCCGGCGGCTTCGGCAACGGCGAGCCGGGCGCGGTGGGTGGCCGAGGGTTTCTCCGCGCCGCGCGGGAGGACGGCGGGCAGGAGAGGCAGGACGGCATCGGCGACGGTGACGAGGTGCCGGGCGAGACGGTCGGGGGCGCGGTGCGCTGCCGCGCGGGCCAGGACGCGGGGGTGGTCGGCGAGGGCGGCGAGGAGCTCGTGCGCCTGCTCAACGGGCCCGGGTTCGGCGTCGAACCCCAGGTCGTCGGCGTTGCGCAGGAGGGCCCGGGTGCGGGCGTGGGCGTAGCGCACCCGGAAGAGGGGGTTGCTCTCACGCTGCACGAGGTGCTCGTCGGTGACGTGGGGCCGGTCGTGGGCGGCGGGGTGGAGCAGGGCCCAGCGGGCGGCGTCACGGCCGAGCGGGAGGGGGTCGGCGGGGGCGGGGGCCGGGCGGATGGTGACGTGTAGGGGGGTGGGGGGGTGTGGGGTGGCGGGGTGTGGGGTGGCGGGGTGTGGGGTGGGGCGGGCGTCGACAGGTACGCCGCCGTCACCGGTTACTCCCTCGACGGTTGCTCCCTCGACACGTACGCCCAGGAGGTCGGCCCACTGCGGCGCGATCCCGGCGTCGCATCGGGTACGGACGAGGGCGCCCTGGGAGCGCATGATCCGGGCGGCGGCGTCCATCACGACCACGGCCCGCACCTCATGCGGACAGGACAGCTGCACGAAGTCCGGGGAGGGAGCGTCGGCGTACCCGTACCGGGTGCCGCGCCCCAGGATCTCCTCGACGAGGGCGACGGACGCGGTGCCGCCCAGGCTGATGTTGAGGAAGCCGGGCCCTGTGATGACGACGTCGGCGACGCCGTCGCTGCCGAGCAGCCGGGCCTGCAGGATCTCGGCGACGTCCCGCGGCGGCTGCCCGGCCGGGCGGGCGAGCTGGAGGGCGATGTTGGTGGCGTAGTCGCCACAGCCGCCGGGCCCGGGAGCGGTCACCACAGCCCGCTCCGGCACGGCGACGCGCAGTTCCCCCTCGTCGACAGCACGACGCACCGCTCGCAGGACGGTACGGGAGAGCTCGACGGGGGTCACGGGACAAGCGTAGGGGAGGAGGGGGGCGGGTAAGCGAATGGGTTTGGGCGAGGGTCCGGGATGTGGACGGCGGTGGGGTGGGAGGCTGGTGAGGGAGGGGCTGATGGGGCGGGGGCGCCTGCTCTGATGGGGCGGGGGGCGCCTGCTCTGACTGCCGAGATTGCCGACTGCCGAGGCTGCCGACGCCGACGCCGACGGCAGCACTGCCGAGATCGTGCCGCCTTCCCCGGCTATCAGCCGCCGGCCCGCCCGGCGGCCTCTCCGGCCCCGAGGACGCCCCCCAGGACGGCCGCCGCGTCAGCGTCCATGTCCCCGCCCTCTGTCTGGCCCTCGCGCTCCCCGCCGCTCTTACTCTCCAGCAACTTCCGCACAAGGCTGACGAGTTCGGCGGGCTCGAAGGGCTTGGCCAGGAAGGCGTCCACGCCGACGTCGAGGCCGCTGTCGATCTCGTACTGGGTGCAGGCGCTGACGATGGCGAGGGGGAGATCACGAGTACGCGGGTCGGCACGCAGGCGTGCGGCGGTGCGCAGCCCGTCCAGCCTCGGCATGACCACATCCAACGTGATCAGATCGGGCCGCACCTGATGAACGACATCCAGACACTCGGCACCATCGGCCGCGGTCACGACCTCGAGCCCCTCCAGCTCGAGATTGACCCTGATCAGCTGCCGGATGACCTTGTTGTCGTCCACAACAAGCACCCGGCCCGACACGCCTGGCACAACTCGAGAGTAGGTCCGGACCGGCCACCGCGTCCGGGTTTTCCCCACTTCCACCCCGTGGGGGCGAGCCACCCCAGGTCGCACCCGGTGCCACCGCCCCGGAAACCCGTTCATGAACACCCCGCCAGAGCTGGTAGTGTTCTACCCGTCGCCGCCGAACGAGGCGCCCGACACGCCCCCGTAGCTCAGGGGATAGAGCAACGGCCTCCGGAGCCGTGTGCGCAGGTTCGAATCCTGCCGGGGGCACTCCGGATCAAGGCGCTGAACTGCAGAAATGCAGATCAGCGCCTTTCTTGTGCATGCCAAAACTGCAACGGCCAACTTGGCCGCGATCGCCCGATGCCCTAGGCGCCCTGACCTGCGGCTTCACAGCGCCGATCCGCTGAATTCCCATTTGTCCGATCCCATGGACTCGCTGCGTGTGGGACATGCGTGGGACGAACATACGTAAGCGGGAGTTCCCGCAAGAGATACACCTCGCCTCACCTGCACGTTTGCAGCCAAGACGGCGAGAAGAGCACCCGGCGCAGCAGGCCGTTTCACTTTTCTGGGTCGGAGTTCGCATCGGCCCGCTCAGGGGGTCGTTACTGCAGCCCGCCTGGACCGGCCGATGTTCGGGCTGGAGCTGATCGCGCAGGTTAACCCGTGGATCAGCCGGGGCAGTTCATGGCAGAGGATGCCTTCGGCAAGTACCTGCTGACGTCACCTACCCGGTGAGAGATACTGCGGAAGATTCCGACTGACGATCATGCACTGAGCTGGGGGAAACAGTGGCGGGCGGGAACGATCCTTACGCACGGGAGCTCGCGCGGCAGGCCAGAGAACGGGAGCGAGCTCGGAAGGCCGCCGAGGCCGACGCCAAGCGGAAGGCCCGTGAGGAGAAGCTCGCCCACGAAGCGGCCCGCGCCCAGGAAGCCGTCGACCGGACCAGCGTTGCCGAGAACGATGCCGAGCAACTCTCCAAACTCTTACGGACAGCCGTCCTGGAGAGACAACCGCTGACGTTCGATCGGCTGAAGCAGGAGTTCGTTCCCTCCTTGTTCGTGCCACCCAAGGGACGTACGAAAGCCGCACCCGTGCCGCGCTGGGAGGAGTACGAGCCGGAGGCACCACGTGGGCTGCTCGGCGCTCTCGGTTTCGGACGGCGCGGCTACGACGCGGAGGTCGAAGCCGCCCACAAGCAGTTCGACAGAGCGCTGCGGGACCATGCACGCGACGAGAAGAAGCGCGTCGAGAAGCTGGAAAATGCTCGCGCCCAACACGAGGAGCGCAACCAGGAAGAAGCCGCCCGGGTCGAGGCATGGAATACCGACCTCGAACAGCGGCGGAACGCATACCGGGACAGGGACGTCGAGGCCGTCGAGTGGTTCGCCGACCAGGTCTTGGCCGCCTCCGTGTACCCGCACAGCTTTCCCAAGGCCCATCAGGTCTCGTACCAGGCGGACACGGGTGACCTTCTGGTTGAGATCGACCTGCCACTGGAGGACGTGGTCCCAGCGGCCCGCTCATACCGGTACGTGAAGTCGCGTGACGAGATCACGCCTGTGCCGCGTTCAGAGAAAGAGTGCAAGGAACTGTACGCATCAGTCCTGGCTCAGACAGCTCTTCGCACCGTGCACGAACTCTTCGCCGCCGACACCGATGGCGTGATCCAGTCCATCGCCTTGAACGGACACGTGGCCACCATCGACCGCGCCACCGGGCGGAACGTCCATCCGTGCTTGATCACGCTCCAGACAGACAGAGACGAGTTCAGTCAGCTGGTCCTGACCCAAGTGGATCCGCGGGCCTGCCTGAAACGACTACGGTCACTGATCTCGCCGAACCCGTACGAGTTGGAGCCGGTGCGGCCGCTCGTCACGTTCGACCTGTCCAAGTTCCGGATCATGGACAGCCTGGACGTCGTGGCGGGCCTGGACAGTCGGCCCGTGCTGATCGACCTGACACCAACGGAGTTCGAGCATCTCATCAGGCAACTGTTCGAGGCCATCGGCCTGGACAGCGTGAATACCCAGCCCTCCAGGGACGAGGGTGTGGACGCGGTCGCAATGAACACTGACCCCGTGATGAAGGGGTTGTGCATCATCCAGGCCAAACGCACCAAGAACGTGGTTCCGTTCGAGACCGTCTCCGCGCTCGCCGGCGTGGTGGAACACAAACGGGCGGCCAAAGGCATCCTGGTGACAACCTCCTGGTTCGGCCGAGCCAGCGAAGCATTCGCCAACGAACACGGGCGCCTCGAACTCCTCGACGGAGCCAACCTGGTGCACCTGTTCAAGGAGCACATGAACCTCGATGTCATCCCGGGGCCTGTGCCTCCGAAACGACGCCCCAAGTAGGGGTCGAGCCCCAGGCACGGGGTGGGACGTCTCTACACCTCGCTACTGACGTACGCCCCGTACCCGGAAAGAAGTTGCTCTGGCTCTGGAGCAAGCTGCCCGCACCGGGTCCCTTCCCGCACTCCTCCCTACCTGGTGAGCGTCACCGGATCGGAAGCTCGGACTGTTGACCGCGACGAGTCAGCGAATGCACACGTTCTTCGCGCTCTATCGGTACTCGTTGAGCAGCGCCTCGATGCGCTGGTTAGCGACCGCCTGCCGTCCATACAGGCACTTGGCGTATCGAGTCATGAGGACCTCAACGCTGTTGCCGGCGCGTTCGGCGACCTCGGTGGGATCCACTCCGGCATTCAGCCAGGTAGACAGGGCCGAGTGGCGGAGGTCGTACGGGCGGGCCGCGAGTGGTGAGTCCGCCACATCGGGCGGGAGAGCAAGGTCACGGGCTTCATGCCAGACGCCGTAGTAGGTGCTGGAGCCCACGATGCCGCCATGCTCGTTGAAGAACAACCGTCCGTCCTCCGCAGTGCCGAAGGTCTGGATGCTCTCCCGCCACAGCGTCACCAACTCGGGCGGCAGCGGCACCGGTCGGGTGTCGCCCGGCGGGCGGCTCTTCAGACCGCGCTCGTCATGGAGACGTCCCGTGTCGGTCCACTTCTTGCCCGCCTGGGGCAGAGTGACGTGCAGGATCGCCCTGCCCCAACCCTCCGTAGGCAGAACGCAGTCCGGCAGGGACACTGCAACCGCCTCCGCAGGCCGCAATCCGGCGTAGTACATGCCAGCGAACAAGCCGACCAACCGCCGTCCGCGGGCACGCCGGTAGCCACCGGCGTAGGAGAGAGCACACAGCAGGGAGCGCGCCTGGGTAGGGTTGGCGACTACCCGTGGGTCGACCTGCTTGACGGTCTTGGTGATCCGCCAGTTGATGGGGGCCATCGGGTCGGTGCGGAGTCCGCCCTGCTCGATCGCGTACCGCACTGCGTTCACGAGGGTCATGCGCTTGTGTCTCTGGGTCTCGGCGGCTGCGATCGTGCCGTCCTGTTTCAGCTGCAGGGCTTGCATCACCGCCCGCATTACGACCGGGTCCATCAGGTCGACCAAGGGGCGTGACGCCCTCTCCACCCAGCGCAGAGCAAGCCGCACGTCGGCGGGCGCCATACGTGGCTCCGGCCGGGGCACGACGAACGCCCAGTCCCGAAGCGCCTGCCGCAGCAACTCGTCATTGGGGCGGCCTCGTACGTTCCGGAGCATCGCCTGGGTGATCGCGCACAGTGCATCGTTGGTCTCGTTGCGGGTTTTCGCCGCGACCTGCGGCCAGCGCATCTCCAGATAGCCGAGCGCGAAGTCGTACCAGCTGGTGGAGACCGAGCCCTGGCTTGTCCCCGCAGAGACCGACTCATCAGCGGCTCCCAGTCGAACCGCCCGGACCAGCGCGGCGCCGAGCTCGTCCGCTAGCGCCCTGACGTCCGCCGCACTTCCCGCGGAGGTGTTTCTGCTGGCCCGCGCTGCAATCACAGTCTTGCCACCACTTCTCCGTCTGGGAACGCCGTGTGTCTGCGATCCCGAACCCCTCATGACGTCCACCACCTCTCTGACCAGATGAACGCTTCGGGCCCAGGTTGCAGTGGCGCCCTCAGCGTCCTCGCCAGGTAACGCACAAGCCAACAAAGCGAGCCATAGGGGATCTCTCTGCCAGATGGGTTCCGACGCTCACTGAGGGGATGAGGGGTAGGATGAGTAGCATGAGTGAGCCTACCGGCAAGTATTCGATCACTATGCCGCGCGACATCGCCGAAGCCGCCAAGGCCCGCAGCGGCCCCTCCGGACTGTCCGCCTACGTGGCCGCCGCCGTGGCCCGTCAGATCGAACGCGACAATCTGAACGAGCTCATCCAGGTCGCCGAGGCCGAGCACGGGCCCGTCACGGACGAGGAGATCCAGACTCTCCGCGACCAGCTCCACCAGGCCCGGTTGGAGCAGACACAGGACGGGGCGAACGCCGCGTGACCCGCTCTCCCGCCGTCCCCGGCGGCACCCTCGTCCTGGATAGCGAAGGGCTGGCCAAGGCAGTGCTGCGCGATCGCACAGTCACCGGCTGGCTCGCCCTCGCACGCGCCGACGACCTGCGAGTGATCACCTCTGCGGCAACCCTCGTCGAGGTGGTCCACCCCCGGATCAACAGGCCGGCCCTGGAGTGGACACTGTCCCGCCTTGTCGTCGAACCGGTCACCGAACCCATCGCCCGCCACGCCGCTGCCCTCCTCGCCGACGCTGGCCTGCACGGCCACAAATACGCCATCGACGCCATGCTCAGCGCCACCGCACTCGCTGCCCCCGGCCCAGTCACGATCCTGACCTCCGACCCGGAGGACCTCACCGCCCTCTGCGGTGGACGCACCACCGTCATCAAGATTTGACTCCAGCACCCAGTGGGTTACGAACAACTATTCGACAACGTAGCGACGCTCGTTGAACGGCCACTCAGACCGCAGCAAGAAACGGGTGCCAATCCACAAAACAGATGACTCCTCCGTCTCGCATGTACCAGAATCCTTCTCAACTACGCCCGCGTGCTGAAGAGTTCGCGGCACCCGGTTGAGAGTGGTGATTACGGCGTCTCGTTGGTACAAGTGCGACCTTCAGGTCGCGACGCCCGCACACGAGTTTCGGTTGCCGGCTGGAAGCAGCTTTGACTTCTCCTCGCCGGAAGATCGTGCCGACTTCGCGGATCTTTACATGACCCGCCTGCGTGAACAAGGCATCGAAGTGATCGCCCTCGCCGACCACAACACCGGCGACTGGCTACCGGACATGCAGGCCGCAGGAGACCGCCACGGTGTCGTGGTCTTCCCCGGTGTCGAAGTTACGACCGCTTCTGGCGCCGATGGAGCACACGTCATCCTCATCGGCGATCTCGATCGAACGGCGCGGGACATCGACACGCTGCTCGCCCAAACGTGCGGGTTCAATGACGACCACCCCCGCTTCAACCCTGCAACCAATCAGCCCGCATCAGCAGGGCACACCCTCTGCCAGATCCTTGATGATCTACCGGATCAGTGGCTTGCGATCGCTCCCCATGCTCTTACGGACAACGGCATCGCGTCTGAAAAGACACTCAAAGGCGACCTCCGCTGGAAAGCTCTGCATCACGACAGGCTCGGCGCAATTGACCCCGGCAACGTCCAGCCCGAACGCTTGCGGTCTGGATCTTGGAATGCACGGTTCCTCAGCCGCACTCTCGACCACCTACCGTGCCTCAGTCGCCTGCCCTTCGTTGCCACATCCGACGCTTACTGTCTCGAGGATTTGGGACGTAGGTTCACCTGGATCAGGATGGACCAACCCTCGAAAGAGGCCCTGCGGCAAGCTTTCCTCGACCACGAGGCACGCATCATCCCCAGCTGGGACGCGCGTCTTACGGCAAATCCAGACCCCAATGTCGTCAACCACGCTTGGGTCGAACGAGTCAACCTGGGCGGCATTCTCGGCAACTCGGCGCCCCCCCTTGCTGTGTCATTCGATCCTCGGCTGAATGTCGTGATCGGAGGACGGGGGTCGGGCAAGTCGACACTCGTGGCAGCACTACGTCAGCTGTACGGGCGTCTGGACGGGCTGCCTTCCGGTATCGAACAGGAGGCACGCGCCTTCGTCGAGGGCGTCTTCAGCGCAGCAGAGTTGTCGGCCGACCATCGCATCGCGATCTCTCGAGAGCAGTACACGGCAAGCTGGACATCTGCCAGCCATTCACAGACACCGCTAGCCGGCCGGCCGCTTCCCACGCGTTTTCCCATGCGTATCTTCAGCCAGAAGGAGCTCTTTGAGCGGACGGCGCACGACCGTCATGATCGATTCGCCGCTTCTCGGCATCTGTTCAGCCTGGTCGATGATGCCTTGAAAGCAAACTCTGATTCTCCCGACGCATACGAGACAGAGTTGCAGTCGGCGCTGACCAACTGTCTGACCAGCGTGGCTGAGCGGCTCAATGCCGAATCCCGCCTGGCTCAGCGCCCCACTCTCGAAGCACGGCACACAGAGCTTTCGAAGCAGGTTGCCGCCTTCGGCGACACTGAAAGCCAAGGTAAGCGTCACGCGAGTGAGTCAATCGTACGGGAGCACGCACAGCTCGCGGCGACAACGTCACGGTTCAACCAGGCTCTCGACGAGCTGTTGGCCAGTGCGTTGAAGCGTTTGGGATCTGCACTCCCAACGCCCTCGTCACCGCCATCCGAAGCCGTCACTCCCTTCTACGCCGAACTTGAACAGATCCGTGCCCAGTTGGATCACAGCCTCCGGGCAACCGTCGCCGAGGCGATTCACGTTCTCGAAGACACCCGTGCGAATCAGCAAGGAGGTGAGTGGGCGACAGCGGTAGCCGAAGCAGAGCAGGAGATCCTCGCCTTCCAGGAGCACATGAACCGCCTGGGGATCGATCCGACGGCGTATCTCACACTCACTGAGGCTTTGAATGGTGTCTCTGAGAACCTGCACGCTCTCGAAGAAACCGCCCGCGCACTTAACGGACTCCTAGACGCTGAAGAATCAGCTTGGGCCGAATTGCAACACGTTCATGAGCGCCGTCGTCGCCGCCGGGAAAAGCTCTTGCTCGAAGTAGAACAGCGCAGCGGGTCCCTGCGGTTCACGATAACCCCATACGGGAATTCCAGCGGCTGGTGCAGAGAGGTTCGCGAGCTCCTTAGTATTCGTGCCGACGGCTACGTAGAGGATGTTCCCGCGCTGGCGACATGGCTTTGGGAAGGTCCACCAGAGTCCCAATCAGATCGCCTGGACCTCTGGCGACGCAGCGTCCTCAGCGGGACGTTCGGGGACATGAAACATCTGGTCAACTGTAAGTCAGCCTGGTGGAACAAGCTCGCAAATCTCGAGCCGACGCAACGTATCCGCCTCTCCATGGTCTGCCCGGACGACGTGGTGATCATGTACTTCTTGCGCGACGGCGGGAAGCGAGAGAACTCACACGACTGGCAGCCCGTCACCACCGGTTCTCCCGGCCAGCGAAGTGCCGCGATGTTGAGCTTCGTCCTCCATCACGGCACCGAACCTCTCGTACTCGATCAACCCGAGGACGACCTCGACACGGCATGGATCTCGCAGCTCATCGTTCCAGAGATCCGCAAGAGTCGCTGGAGGCGTCAGGTCATCGTCATCACCCACAACGCCAATATCCCCGTCAACGCTGACGCCGAACGCGTCATCGTCCTTGAGAACAATGGCACCTCCATCCGAGTAAAGACGAGTATGGAGCCAGACCCCACAGGCTCTCTGCAAGAGGTCGAGCATTCGGGCCCCATCGAAGTAACCCGGGTGCGACGAGACATACAAGATATCCTCGAAGGTGGAACGGAGGCGTTCATGTCCCGAGAACGGCGCTACAACAATGAACTGAATACCTATCGTGCTGCACTTCGGGGCTGATCCGGGGAAGCAGTCACTCTCATGGGAGCCGAGCGGGGCCGCGCGGCGATCTTCACCTGACACAGTCCGCGATTTGGTTCACGCAGGGCTAACTCGGCGTCAGCTCCGGCAGTTGGTGCTCGGGCTCGTGTCGGACCCGCCGCGCATGAACTGCCACGGCTATCGCCGAGTGGGTCGGGAAAGACACCTGGGACGGTGTAGACCAAGTGGAACGCCCGTCCAGCCGCCAGTCACCTTCCGCACCCCCACCGCCCGACTCCATAACGGCGCCCAATCAGGAGGCGGCCGGGACCACTCTGACCCTGACGCCACCCGCGAACAAGGATGACGAATAAGACATTTCTTCTTTGTGGGCTATTTGTGGGACGACGGGCCTGACGAGACGTCAGGAATGCCCCTGACCTGGGAAAACGCACGGGAAGCCGATGGCCTCCGGAGCCGTGTGCGCAGGTTCGAATCCTGCCGGGGGCACCCCTTCTGAGGTGCCTAAAGACCCCGTGATCAGTGGAAACGCTGAGTGCGGGGTCTTCGTGTATGTGCAGCCATGTGCCGCTGCTATTCAGCGGCGCCGAGTTGTGCGACGACACGGCCCAGTCCGCGTCGCGACGTCGCATCTCCTGTGCGTGCCCCGTCACGGCCTCGAACTCTAAGTGTCACGAGCATCCCCGCAGCCAGGCACTACGTCCTTGATCTCGTCCGCGATAGGTGATCCGTGACGGGGCCGTCGAAGTCAAAGAACGCTGCCAGTGTGCTGCCGAGGAGCTGCCTCCGGGAGACGGCGGAAGGAGGCGGCGGCGGAAGAGGGCCCTAAAAGGGAAAGGCAAGGAGGTCACCTACTCCCTGCCACTCTCAACCTATAGCGCACCGGGGGGCTTGCGGCAAGGCCCGGGGGGTGGCGCAGAATCGTCGGCCTTGGGCGGGAGCGGTGGACATCGGGGGTTGGTGAAGTGCGTGGGCTTGGCTGGTGCAGGGGGCTCGTGGGGACGCCAGTGCCGGGCGTCGGGGTGGGGTCTTGGGGAATGAGGGGGATTGGATGACTGACGTGATCGTTGTCGGCGGTGGGCCGACCGGATTGATGCTGGCCGCTGAGTTGCGGCTGCACGGTGTGCATGTGGTCGTGGTGGACAGGGAACCGGCGCCGACTCCGGTTGTCCGCGCGCTCGGTCTGCATGTGCGCAGTATCGAGGTGATGGACCAGCGCGGGCTGCTGGAGCGGTTCCTTGAGCATGGGCGGCAGTATCGGGTCGGTGGTTTCTTCGCCGGTCTCGCCGCCACCTGGCCCGAGCGGCTGGACACCGCGCATTCGTACGTCCTTGGAATCCCGCAGACCATTACGGATCGCCTGCTGGCCGAGCATGCCGTCGAGCTGGGCGCCGAGATCCGGCGTGGCTGCGAGCTGGTCGGGCTGAGCCAGGACGAGGACGGGGTGACCGCCGAGCTGGCCGATGGCACGCGGCTGCGCTCGCGCTACCTCGTCGGCTGCGACGGCGGGCGCAGCACGGTGCGCAAGCTGGTGGGCGTCGGCTTTCCCGGCGAGCCCGCCAGGGTCGAGACGCTGCTGGGCGAGATGGAGGTGGGCGTCGAGCCGGAGACAGTGGCCGCCGTGGTGGCCGAAGTCCGCAAGACCCAGAAGCGGTTCGGCCTCGGGGCTCTGGGGGACGGGGCGTATCGCGTTGTGGTACCCGCCGAGGGGGTGTCCGAGGACCGTACGGTTCCGCCGGCTTTCGAGGAGTTCAAGCGGCAGCTGCGGGCGTTCGCCGGTACCGACTTCGGCGTGCACTCACCGCGCTGGCTGTCCCGGTTCGGCGACGCCACCCGGCAGGCCGAGCGCTACCGGGTCGGCCGGGTGCTGCTGGCCGGTGACGCGGCGCACATCCATCCGCCGACCGGTGGGCAGGGGCTCAACCTCGGGATCCAGGACGCTTTCAACCTCGGCTGGAAACTTGCCGCCGAGGTGGGCGGCTGGGCGCCGGAGGGGCTGCTGGACAGCTATCAGGCGGAGCGGCATCCGGTGGCCGCCGACGTGCTGGACAACACGCGCGCGCAGATGGAGCTGATGTCCACCGAGCCGGGTCCCCAGGCGGTACGCCGACTGCTGGCGGAGCTGGTGGAGTTCGAGGACGTGAACCGGTACCTGATCGAGAAGATCACCGCGATCGGAGTCCGCTACGACTTCGGGGAGGGGCATGAACTGCTCGGCCGGCGGATGCGGGACGTGAAACTGAAGCGGGGGCGCCTCTATGAGCTGATGCGCGGCGGTCGGGGGCTGCTGCTCGACCAGACCGGCCGGCTCTCGGTGGCCGGTTGGGCGGACCGGGTCGACCATGTCGTCGATGTCAGCGAGGAACTGGACGTGCCCGCGGTTCTGTTGCGGCCGGACGGCCATGTGGCGTGGGTGGGTGAGGATCAGCGGGATCTGCTCGGCCGACTGCCCAGGTGGTTCGGCGCTGCCGTCGGCTGAGCCTGGTGCCGGATCGAGCGTACGGGGCTGGCCGTACGCCGTACGCCGTACGGCGTCCACGAACGGCCCGGGATCGGCGCGACGACCGTGGCACAGCGGCCTCGGTCGTCGCGTACTCGCCGTAGAGCGCCGAACTCCGGGAAGGGGAGGTCGCGTTCGAAAGTATCGTGCCCCTCCCCGCCCCCCATCGTCCTCAGGACGCGCTGACGCGCTCCCTCTCCGCCTCCGGCGTCTCCCGCCGAGCGGACTTCCCGGCGCGCCCGCGGCCCGGCAGTACGGCGAGGACGATCATCGTCCCGGCGGCCATGATGATTCCGCCGACCAGGCTGGTCTGCGCGACGCTGTGGGCGAAGGACTCGTGGACCGCGTCGATCAGGCCCTGGGCCTGCTGGGCGCCGCCGGCGGGGTTCTTCGCGACCTCCTGGGCCACCGCCAGGCCGCCGCCCACCGAGTCCTTCGCCGTCTCCAGCGCGGCGGGCGGGAGGTTGCCCGCCACCAGGTCCGTCAGCTTGTCACGGTAGGCGGTGCCGAGGAGTGAGCCGAGGATCGCGATGCCCAGGGCGCCGCCCAGCTCCAGGGCGGTGTCGTTGGCGCCGCCGCCCACGCCCAGTTCGGACTCGGGGAAGGAGCCCATGATGGTGTCCGTGGCCGGGGACACGCTCAGGCCGATCGCGAAGCCCAGCATCAGCAGGGGTGCCAGGAAGTCGGTGTACGTCGAGTCCGACTGGATGCGGGTGAGCAGGAAGACGCCCGCCGTGCCGATCGCCATGCCGGTGACGACCATGGCCTTCACGCCCAGCTTCGGCGTCAGCCACCCGGTCACCGCGGCGCCGGCGAAGACCGCGCCGGCCAGCGGCAGCAGTCGTACGCCGGTCTCCAGCGCGCCGTGGCCGAGGACGAACTGCAGGTACTGGGTGGCGTAGTAGATCGCGCCGAAGGTGCCGAAGAAGAAGAACAGCACCGCGAGCATGGAGCCGCTGAACGGGCGCTGGGCGAACTTGCGTACGTCCAGCATGGGGTGCGGGTGGCGCAACTCCCAGGCGACGAAGGCCAGCAGGCCCACTCCCGCGACGACGGCGGCGATGACCGGACCGGTGCCCCAGCCGAAGTGCGGGCCCTCGATGGTCGCGTAGACCAGGGAGCCGACGGAGACGATGGAGAGCAGACCGCCCACGTAGTCGATACGGCCCATGCCCTGCGCCCTGGACGGCGGCACCAGCACCAGCGCGCCGATCACCGCCGCGACGGCGATGGGGACATTGATCAGGAAGGTCGAGCCCCAGGCGTGGTCCTCCAGCAGCCAGCCGGCGACCAGCGGGCCGACGGCGATGGCGAGGCCGGAGGTGGCGGTCCAGGCCGTGATGGCCTTGGCTCGCTCGGACCTCGGGAAGATCGCGACCAGCAGGGACAGCGTGGCCGGCATGACCACGGCGGCGCCGACGCCCATGATCGCGCGGGCCGCTATGACCAGTGCGGTCTCGTCGACCAGGCTGCCCATCACAGAGCCGCCCGCGAAGATCACCAGGCCGGTGACGAGCGCGCCGCGGCGGCTGTACTTGTCGCCGATCGCGCCCAGCACCAGCATCAGCGCGGCGTACGGGACGGTGTAGCCGTCGATGACCCATTGCAGGTCGCTGCTGCTGAGGCTCAGGTCCTTGGTCATGTCGGGCGCGGCCACGATCAGCGAGGTGTTCGCCATGACCACGATCAGCAGGCTCAGGCAGAGCACCAGCAGGGCCCACCAGCGCCTGGAGTACGGCCTGGTCATCTTCTCGACGGGGGTGTTCGCGAGCAAGGGCATCGGGGCTCCAAGTGGGAAGCGGGAGGAAGCGCGAGTGAGTTAATTGCCCATCGATGTGCAGGCTAGTTTATTGCTCAGTGGCGTGCAAATAGTGCTGGAGGGCGTTCGGGCGAGGGGCGGGTAGCCGGGTCCGAGAAGGTCGGGGCATCCGGTCCGCCGAGGTTCAGTGCGCTTCTCGTGGCCCGGGGACGCGCCGGTGCCGTGGCTGGTCGCTCACTCCCGGTGCCGACGGGTTCCGTCGGGAGCGGGCGGGAAACATGCCGGGATGTCCGGCGTCACGCGCCGGGGGCCCTGTCCAGGGCCGTGACGTGGGAGGGCTCAGCCCTCGGGCGTGGTCTGCGCGGTGATCGTGGCGGCGACGGCGTCGACCACGGCACACGCCTGCTTCTCCGGAACACCGGCCGCGATGAGCGTGGCGACGGCCACTCGGGTCCCGTCGTCCTCCAGCGCCCCGGTGTTGACCTCCTCCAGCAGGGCGATCGTCATCGCTTCGAGGCCGGCGCTGAGCACCGCGGGCGGCAGGTGGGTGTGGAAGACGCCGGCCCGCTGGCCGCGCTCCAGGATGGCCGTGGCCTCGTCGCGGGCGGGCCTGAGGATCTCGCCCACGCGTTCCGCGCCCAGGTCGTGCCGGGCCAGGGCGAGGAGCATGCGGTAGCGGTCGCCGACCGGCCAGATCGACAGCACGAAGTGCGCGAGGGCCCGTTCGGCCGGTTCCGACGGCTGCACCGCGGCCGCCGTCGCGCCCCGGAGGCTTTCGGCGGCTTCCTCGGCCAGCGCCTCCAACAGCGCCGCCCGTCCGGGGAAGTGGCCGAAGAGGGTGCGTCGTACGACACCGGAGGCCCGCGCCAGCTCTTCCAGGGTGATGTCGGGGTTCCGCCCGAGTTCACGGCGTGCCGTGGCCAGGATGCGCGCCCGGTTGGAGCGCGCGTTGCGTCGCTGCGGCTCGCGGGCGACGGGCTTGGTCACGGAGCTACCTCAAGGGGTCACGGCGGCGAACTGGGGGGCGGAGCGCTCGGCGTGCCCATTCTGACATGCGGGATCACCGCAGGGTCCGGAGCCGGATACGACCGCCGGACCGGCCCCCGTCGTGGTGCGCCGGTGCTCGGTCGTCGGGGATGCCGGCGCCGCTGAGAGCGGGAACGGTGGCCTCCGGGCGGGCCAGGGAACGGGCACCGAGCCGGAACTGGTCGAGCCTGTCGTGATCGTCCGGCCGACCGGCCGGTGGCCCCAGACGCTGATGCCCTGGTGGGTGCCGGGCTCCCAGGTGCTCTCGTCGACGACGACGGGGTTCCAGCCGACCTCCCGCTCGAAGCCCGAGGGGGTGCGGGCGTAGGAGGAGAGCTCCTTGTCGTTGGTGTGCTGCCCGACGGTGAGGGCCATGTCGAAGCCGAGTTCGTGCACGCGCTCATGGCTGCGGGCCAGGTCGTCGAGGCTCGCGGCCTGGATGTTGAGGTGCTGGACCCGGGTGCGGACCGGGTCGACCGGCAGGCCCCGGACGGCGGCGACGGCGATGGAGTGGCGGCGTTCGTTGACGCGCAGGAAGCGGATCCTGAGCTTGACGCCGCTGATGGTCTCGTCGATGCAGTCCGTGAGGCGGGCGTCGCGGGCGTCGAAGACCGTGTCGTAGTAGCCGCGCACCAGCGTGGGCCTGGTCGAGGTGAGGGCGACATGGCCCATGCCCGCGTCACCGGTCACCCAGCCGGAAACGAGCATCCGCAGGGGCTCGGAGGAGGTGAGGAGGGTGGTGCAGATCTCCTGCGTGATGCCCTTGGGGCCGGCCTCTTCCCGCTGAGCCGGCGGGGCATGGTCGGCGGCCAGGAGGACATGATCACCGACATCGCGCTGGACCTGGTCGCCGGCGCGGGTGGCGCGGCCTGACCGCCCGGGGACGGCCGCCTATCCGAAGTCGGCCTGGGGCTGGTGCCCCGTCGGCCCGTCCCAGGTGTCCGCTTCGCCGCCGAGTAGATCCGCCGCCTGGTCCTGGGTGTGCGCGGCCGCCATCTGGGCCTCCGCCACGACGTCTCCGCGTTCCCGCACCAGGTCCTCGTAGATCGGCAGGTGAACGTTTTCGGCCGGACTGCGCGTCACAATGCCGATCCTTTCGCTGGTCGGAGCCGTCGGGCTCGGTGAGTCGGACAGGGGTCCCATGCCCGAGCCACAAATACAACACAGCAGAAGGAACGTAGTTGAGGAGAAACCGTGACTCCGGTGCGCCCATCATGAAAATGTCCCGTGCGTGTCGGGAGCAAAGGGCCGCCGGTGGATCAGGCCTGCCGGCCCGTCGGCAGCATGGCCCACACGGTCTTGCCCGCGGGCGGGCGCCGGGTCCAGCCCCAGTGCTCGGACAGGGCCTCGATGATGCGCAGTCCGCGGCCGTGCTCGTCGAAGGGGTCGCCGGCCTGCGGGTACACGGGCGGGCTGGAGCTCGGGTCGGCGACGGCGCAGACCAGGTGGGCGGGCCGCAGGCTGAGCTTCAGCCATACGTCGGCCTCGCCGTCGGCCGGGGACTGCGGTACGGCGTGCAGTACGGCGTTGGCGGCCAGTTCGGTGACCACCATCAGGGCGTCGGCGCTGCAGTGGCCCAGCGCCCAGCCGTCAAGGGTGCGGCGGACGAAGTCACGGGCCTGGCCGCAGCCTTGCTCACCGACGAGGCGCAGGGCGGCGGAACGGGGCGACGTGCGCGGGGCCTCGGGTCTGGTGACATGGCGCCGCCCAGGAGTGTCGGGGCGCGCTTCCGCCGGTGCGGCCCAGTGCGCGAGTGGCGCAGCGCTGCCGGGCAGTCGTAGCCCTTCGTACGCAGGTAAGGACACAACGCCTCCCTGATTCATGGTCAGGATCCGGCGTCTGCGCTGCAGTTGACGCCAAGGGCTATTATCCACGCCGACGGCGCCTCCGTGCAATTTCACGGGAAATTGCGCGAGTGGTGTCGACGCAGAGCACGTGGTGCGGTCCGAGCCCCGTGGGGCGGCGGGGCGTGCGCGTGGCGGAACGTGAGCAAGGAGAGTGCAGTGCCAACAGCACGGAACGGCGTACGGGCAAGCTCGTTGGGCGTCCGCTGGATCAAGAGCCGGCACAGCAACGCCGAGGGCAACTGCGTGGAGGTGGCCAGCCTGGGCGACGGCAGCGTCGCGATGCGCAACTCCCGCGATCCCGAGGGGCCGGCCCTCGTCTACACACCGGCCGAGATCGCGGCCTTCCTGGCGGGCGCGAAGGAGGGTGAGTTCGACCATTTGGTGTGACCCGGGGCCCCTGGCCTGAGGTCAACGCCCTGCGGGAACCGGAAGTTGGGCACCCACTTCCATCGGTTCCGGCGGCACGAGGCGGCGGGATGCGATAATGCGGTCTGTCGTATGCCGGTCTACGGGGAGTCAGGATGTCCGCGGAGTCACCTCGCATCTCCCGCCTCGAACCGTATCTGCACCGGACCGAGCCCGCGCCGACCTTGCTGAAAATGGTGGTCGGCGTCCAGTTGGCGGGCATCCGTGAGGACTGCGGCCTCTCCCAGGACCAGGCGGCGCGTGCCGTGGGGTTCAGCCCGGCGAAGCTGTCGCGCATCGAGGCGGGCAAGGGCCGCCGGCCGCCCACCGAGGCCGACGTCCGCGCTCTGCTGGAGTTGTACCGCGCCGACGACTACGCGGCCTCGGTGCTGCTGCAGTTGCTGCGGCGCGCCGGTGAGCCGGGGTGGTGGCAGCGCTATGACAAGAGGCTGATGCCGGAGTGGTTCGACCGGCTGGTCGGACTGCAGGAGGCCGCGACGGCCATCCGTACCTTTGAACTCCAGTACGTGCCCGGCCTGTTGCAGACCGAGGACTACACCCGGGCCGTGGTGGAGCGCGGGCTGCCCTCGGCGCCGGACCGCGAGGTGCGGCGGCGGGTGGAACTGCGGATGCGCCGACGGGAGCTGCTGCACCGCCCGGACGCGCCCCGGCTGTGGGCGATCGTCGACGAGTCGGTGCTGCTGCGGGTGCTGGGCAGCCGCGAGGTGATGCGCGAGCAGCTCGAACACCTGGAGGAGATGGCCCGGCTCCCCCATGTGACGGTGCAGATCGTGCCCCTGGACGTGACCAACGCCTCCGCGCCCGCGATCCCCGTCACCTATCTGCGCTTCGGCGGCGTCGACCTGCCCGACGTGGTCTATCTGGAGCACCTCAGGAGCGCCGCCTTCCTGGAGGACCAGGACGAGACGGAGGAGTACCGGATCGCTCTGGACCGGCTGGGCGACGAGGCTCTCAACCCGCGCGAGTCCCTGCAGCGACTGCGCGAGACGAAGGCGCGGTACTCCGCCGCGCCCTAGCGCCTCGCCTGTCGGAGCGGTACTCCCCCGTCCCTCGGCTTCGGCACTCTCCTACCGGAGCCGGCCCACGCCGCCGAACTCGATCCACTCCTGGGTGAGCTGGCGGGGCGCCACCTCGCTGTCGGGACGCCAGGTGGACACCTCCACCAGCCCCGGCTCCAGGATGTCCAGCCCCTCGAACCACTCGGCGACGTCCTTCTCCTCACGCACCCGGCCCCAGTGCCCCTGGGTCACCTGGTCCATGAAGTTGGTGACGAACTCGCGGACCTCGGCGTCCTCGCTGACCAGCTGGCACATGACCATGAAGCTGCCGGGGACGAGCCGTTCGGCCACGCGGCGGGACACGGTGAGGGGGCCGTCGGTCTCGCTGTCGGGGATGCAGTGGAACACCGAGTTGAACAGCACGGCCACCGGCTGCGAGAAGTCGATCAGGCGCTCGGTGTCGGCGTGGGAGAAGATGCCGTCGGTGTCGCGCATGTCGGCGTGGATGACGGCGGTGTTCTCGTTCTGCTCCAGCAGGGCGCGGCCGTGGACCAGGACCATCGGGTCGTTGTCGACGTACACCACGCGCGAGGAGGGGTCGACGGCCTGCGCGACCTGGTGGACGTTGTTCTGGGTGGGCAAGCCGGAGCCGTGGTCGAGGAACTGCCGGATGCCGTAGTCCTCGGCCAGCGTCCGGACGACCCGCTGCAGGAAGCGCCGGTTGTTCAGCGCGAGGGCGCGGGTGCTGGGGACGACCTTGTCCAGCTGTTCGCAGGCGGCTCGGTCGGAGGCGTAGTTGTCCTTGCCCCCGAGGTAGTAGTCGTACATGCGCGCGGCGGTCGGAACCGTGGCATCGATCGACGTGGACAGCTGCTTTCCAGGCTCCATCGCATCCCCCAGGGGCAGGCCGGCCGAGGAGATCACCTCGCCGACAACCCATCCTAGGGAGACGGAAGTTGCCGGGCCAGTCCGTCGGTCAACCACCAAGGGACGACCACCCTTGCCGGGGAGGACGCGGACGGCCGCCGTTGGCGGAGAAGCGGCGGAAGTGTCCGGAGAGGCCCTCACCCGTCCCGGATGTCGTTGTGTCGTCAATTGTTCGTAGGTGCCTACGAGGCGCTGCCGTTCGGGGCCCGTCAGCCAGCGGGCCGCACCGTCGTGGCTCGGCATCCGTGAGGGCTTCTCGGCCGCCTTTCATGATCGGGCTGTGCGCGACGCCGCTTCGAACTAAGGTTCTTGACCGGAAGCCACATTCGACGGGGGTACGCACGTGGCCGATTCGGCGCGCTCGCTCGACGACACCGCGCGGGACGGGGGGAAGCCGGGCCGGTTCGCCGGTATGGGCCCCTTCATGCTCGTCTGGAGCGGACAGGCGATATCCCTGGTCGGCAATTCCGTCCTGCGGTTCGCGTTCGTCTTCGAGACCTGGTCGGCCACCGGCCGGGCCACGGCGTTGACCACCCTGTCGCTGTGCGCGCTCCTGCCGCAGGTGCTGCTCAGCCCGCTCGCCGGCGCCCTCGTCGACCGGCTCGCCCGGCGTACGGCGCTGCAGCTCGCGGACGGCGGCGGACTGCTGGTCGTGGCGCTGCTGAGCGTCCTGCACTTCACCGGCGGGCTGCACACCTGGGAGGTCTACGCGGCCGTCGTGCTGCTCGGCTCGGCCGCCGCCTTCCAGTTCCCGGCGCTGGGCGCCGCCGTGCCGATGCTGGTGGACAAGGGCCAACTCCAGCGGGCCAACAGTCTGCTGGCCAGCGCCAAGAGCACGGCGGACGTCGGCGGTCCGGCGCTGGGCGGCCTCCTGGTGGCGTTCTCCGGGCTCGGTTTCATCCTCGTCGCCGACCTGGTGAGCTTCGCCCTCGCGCTGGCCGCCATCCGGGTCGTACGGCTGCGGGGGGACACCGGTCCCGGGAAGGAGCCGGGCGGCCGGGCGCGGGGGAAGCTCGTCGCCGAGGCCGTCGAGGGGCTGCGCTTTCTCTTCCGGTATCCGAGCCTGCGCGATCTGATGCTGGCCTTCTGTGTGGTCAACCTGGTCATGGTCTTCGGCTTCGCCGCCGTACAGCCCATGGTGCTGGCCCGGTCCGGCGGTGAGACGTCGGCGCTGGCGAGCGTCAACACCGCGATCGGTGTCGGGGGGATCGCGGGCGGGCTGCTGATGGCCGCCTGGAGCGGGCCGCGCAACCGGGCCCGGGGCATGCTGCTCGGGATCATCGGTATGTGCCTGTCCGCGCAGGTGGCCATGGCGCTGGCGGGCGGGGTGGTCGGCTGGTGCGCGGCCATCCTGGTGGGCGCGGCGCTCATGCCGATGATCAACGGCGTGATGCAGGCGATCGTGCAGACCAAGGTGCCCCAGGAGTGGCACGGCCGGGTCTTCGGCGCCGTGATGTTCCTGTCGCAGCTCTCCGTCCCGCTGGCGACCGCGGTCTCCGGGCCGCTGGCCGACCATGTCTTCGAACCGCGGGCCGAGGCCGGCACGGGCGTGTTCGTGGTGCTGGGGCCGCTCGTCGGCGACGGGCCGGGCAGCGGGATGGCCGCCATGCTGCTGATCGCCGGCCTGTGCGGCATCACCGTCGCGGTGCTGAGCATGACCCGGCGCACGGTACGTGAGATCGACACGCTGCTGCCCGACGCCGATGCCGAGCCGGGCGGGGGCGGTACCGGTGACGGGGGCGGTACGGGTGACGGGGACGCTACGGGTGACGGGGGCGGCGCGGCGGCCGGGAAGGCCGTGACCACCGACGGCTCCGGGCGCCCCGGCGATCCCGAGGACCCGGCGCACCCCGACAACCCCGAGACCAGAGAACTCGTGGAGGGCTGACCATGACCACCGATCCGTTCGAGGACGAGAACGGGACCTCCCTCGTCCTCGTCAACGCCCAGGGTCAGCACTCGGACCTGCGTCCCGACCGCACGGGTGCCGATGCCTGAGAAGGGGGCAACGGGGGCGTTGCACGGGGTACATGAACTCTTCGAGGAACAGGCTCGGCGGACACCGGCGGCGACCGCGCTGGTGCACGGCGACGAGCGGCTGAGCTACGGCGAACTCGACGCGCGCGCCGACCGGTTCGCCGGGCTGCTTCGTCGGCACGGCGTGCGGCCGGGGGCCCTGGTGGGGGTGTATCTGGAGCGGTCCGCCGAGATGGTGGTGGCGCTGCTCGGCACGCTCAAGGCCGGGGCCGGACATGTGCTGCTCGACCCGGACTTCCCGGCGCAGCGGCTGCGCGGGATGGCGGCCGACGCGGGGATCACCGTGGTCGTGTCCCGGCGCGGCACGGGGGCCGAAGAGCTCGGACTCGGCGCCGGGTCGGTGGCCGAAGAGCCCGGTCTCGGCGCCGGGTCGGTGGCCGAAGAGCTCGGACTCGGCGCCGGGTCGGTGGCCGAAGAGCCCGGTCTCGGCGCCGGGTCGGTGGCCGAAGAGCCCGGTCTCGGCGCCGGGTCGGTGGCCGAAGAGCCCGGTCTCGGCGCCGGGTCGGTGGCCGTGGAGGACGCCGAGAGCGCCCCGCCGCTCGACCGGGGTGCCGTCGCGGTACGGCCGCAGGACCCGGCCTGCGTGATGTTCACCTCCGGCTCCACCGGTCGCCCGAAGGGCATCGTGGCCTCCCATGCCGCGATCACCGGGACGTTGACCGGGCAGGACTTCGCCTCCTTCGGGGCGGGTTCGGTGTGGCTGCAGTGCTCCCCGGTGTCCTGGGACGCGTTCGCGCTGGAGCTGTGGGGTCCGCTGCTGAGCGGCGGCCTGTGCGTACTGCATCCGGGGCAGCGGCCCGACCCGGTGGTGATGGCCGGCCTGGTCGACCGGCACGCCGTCACCTCGCTGTATCTCTCCGCGTCCCTGTTCCAGGTGATCGTCGACGAGTGTCCGCGGGCCCTCGCCGGAGTACGCGAACTGATCGTCGGCGGCGAGCCGTTGCCGCCGGCCCACGCGGCCCGCGTGCTGGAGCGCTACCCGCAGCTGCGGCTGAGCAACGGCTACGGCCCGGTCGAGGGCATGGTCTTCCTGACCGTGCACCCGGTCACCGCCGAGGAGGTCCGTGACGGGCGCCCGGTCCCGATCGGCCGCCCGCTGAACGGCAAACGGCTCCTGGTGCTCGACGAGCGGCTGCGGCCGGTCCCGGACGGCGAGACCGGTGAGCTGTACGCCGCCGGGGCGGGCGTCGCCCTCGGCTACTGCGGCCGGCCCGAGCTGACCGCCGAGCGGTTCGTGGCCGACCCGTACGGTCCCGCGGGCGAGCGGATGTACCGCACCGGGGATCTGGTGCGGCGCCGGGCGGACGGGGTGCTGGAGTATCTGGGGCGGGCCGACGCCCAGGTCAAGATCCGCGGCTTCCGGGTGGAACCGGGCGAGGTGGAGACGGTCCTGACCGGCCATCCGGACGTCGTCCGGGCCGCGGTCGTCGCCCGGCCCGACGCGACGGGCGACAAACGGCTGATCGCGTACGTCGTCCCGCGCGAGGGGCGCCGACAGCCCCTGTCCGAGCGGGAGTTGCGCGACCACGCGGCCCGGGTGCTGGCCGACTACCTCGTCCCGGCCGCCTTCGTCCTCCTGGACGCGCTGCCCCTCACCCCCAACGGCAAGCTGGACCGCGCCGCCCTGCCGGAGCCCGGCCCGGTCACCGGCTCGCTCGGCTCGACGGCCGCACGACAGCCGTCGGGCGCGGCGGAGAAGGCGCTGTGCGGGCTGTTCTCCGAGGTGCTCGGGGTGGAGTCGGTGGGCCCGGACGACGACTTCTTCGCCCTGGGCGGCAACTCCCTGACGGTGGCCCGGCTGCTGGGCCGGATCCAGCTGACGCTGGGCGCGCGGGTCGGCGTACGGACGCTGTTCGAGTGCCGGACGCCGGGGGCCCTGGCGCCGCATGTGGAGAAGGCCGAGCCGGAGGGCGGCACCGACGTTCCGGCGCCTCTGCGGGACGGGGAGGCGCTGCCCCTGTCGTACGCCCAGCGCCGCCTGTGGTTCCTGGACCGGGTCGACGCGGGTACCGCGTACACCCTGCCCGTGCTGGTGCGGCTGCGCGGCGAGATCGACGCGCGGGCCCTTCGGGCCGCCCTCGGGGACGTGGCCGCGCGGCAGGCGGTGCTGCGCACCGTCTTCGAGGAGAGCGACGGCGAACCGGGGCAGCGGGTGCTGAGCGGTACCGAGGCCCTGCCTCGGCTGCGGCAGGTCCCGGTCACGTCGGGCGAGTTGGCGCGGGCCGTCAGCGAAGCCGCGCGGCACCGCTTCGACCTCGGCGCCGAACTGCCGCTGCACGCCGTGCTGTTCCATGTCCAGGACCGGCCGGGCGAGCACGCGCTGCTGCTCGTCCTGCACCACATCACCGGCGACGGCTGGTCCCTGCCCCCGCTGTTCCGGGACCTGTCGCGTGCGTACGCCGCCCGGGTCTGCGGCTCCGCACCCGAGCTCGCCCCGCTGCCCGTCCCGTACGCCGACTTCGCCCGCCGTCAGCAGCGGCGGCTCGGTTCCGCGGACGATCCCGCCTCCCTCGCCGCGACCCAGCTCTCCTACTGGCGCCAGGCGTTGGCCGGGCTTCCGTCCGGCGGCCCACTGCTCCCCCGCCGCCCCGGACGGCCGGCCGTGCCGGGGCGGGACGCCGCCACCGTCGTACGGCGGCTCGACGCGGGCGCGCACGCGCGGATCGTCGAGGCGGCGCGGGCGCAGGGCGCCACGCTCTTCATGGCGCTGCACGCCGCCCTCGCCGCCGCGCTGGTACGGGCGGGGGCCGGTGAGGATCTCGCGGTGGGCTCGCCGATCGCGGGGCGCGGGCAGGACGGCACGGTCGACGACGTCGTCGGGTTCTTCGTCAACATGCTGGTGCTGCGCACCGACGCCTCCGGCGACCCCACCGCCCGGCAGCTGCTCGCCCGTACCCGGGAGACGGCGCTGAACGCCTTCGCCCACCAGGACGTGCCGTTCGAGGAGGTGGTGGGCGCGCTCAACCCGGCGCGGCCACCGGGGCGGCAGCCGTTCACCGAGGTGGTGCTGGCGTTGCAGAACAACGCCCGCGCCGAGGTGGACCTGCCCGGCGCCGAGGCCGGCGTGGAGCCGCTGCGCACCGGCACCGCACGCTTCGAGCTGCTGGTCGACGTCACTGACGACCACGGCCCGTCGGGCGCGCCGGACGGTATGACGCTGGTCTTCGAGTACCGGACCTCCTGTCTGGAGCCGGAGTTCGTCCGGTGGCTGGCGGACGCGGTCGTCGAGGCACTGACCGCGGCGGCCGCCGACCCGGACGTACCGCTGTCCCGGCTCCCGCTGCCCGCCCCTCCCCGGCACGCGGACGGGACCCTCGACGCGGTCCGCGTCCCCGCCCCGGCCGGCGCGGCCCCGGCGGACTCGGCCCTGCACCGGGAGATCGCCGCCGTCTGGTCCGACGTCCTCGGCGTGGAGCGGATCGGCCCGTATGACGACTTCTTCCGGCTCGGCGGCAACTCCCTGCGCGCGGTACGGGTCGCGGCCCGCCTCAGCGGCGCCGGACGCACGGTGACCGCCGCCCAGCTGTTCACCTCCCCCACGGTCGCCGCCCTCGCGGCCGAGCTGGAGCGGGCATCCGCCGGGACGGCTCCGCCCGCTCCCGCTCCCATTCCGCGCCGGCCGCGCATTCCCCGGCAGCCCGGCCGTGACGGCCGTACCGACACCGGTCAGAGTCAGAAGGAGGTGCCATGGACCTGAGTGTGATGTTCTTCGGCGCCGATCAGCCCGCCGACCAGCCCACCGACCCGGCGGCCGACCCGGCGGCCGGGGGCGCCGCGCCCCGCCACCGCGAGGCCTACGACGACATCCTCACCGTCGCCCGTACCGCGGACCGGCTCGGCTTCCACGCGATCTGGACGCCGGAGCGGCACTTCCAGCAGGTGGGCCAGGTCTTCCCCAGCCCGCCGGTGCTCAGCGCGGCGCTCGCCGTCGCCACCGAGCGCATCAACATCCGGGCGGGCAGCGTCATCCTGCCGCTGCACCACCCGCTGCGGATCGCGGAGGACTGGGCCGTCGTCGACAACCTCTCGCACGGCCGGATCGGCCTGTCCGCGGCCACGGGCTGGCACTCCGCCGACTTCGTCCTGGCACCGGACAACTACGAGGGCCGCCGCGAGCAGACCCTCCGCGACATCCCGCTGCTGCGGCGGCTGTGGGCGGGCGAGCCCGGCGAGTTCACCGACGGCACCGGCACCGCGGTCTCCGTCCTGCCGCAGCCCCGGCCCGTGCAGGACACCCTCCCCCTGTGGCTGACCACCTCCGGCAACCCCGCGACCTGGGAGGCCGCCGGGCGCCTGCGCACCGGGGTCCTCGGGGCGACCGTCGGGCAGAGCCGGGAGGAGCTCGGCGAGAAGATCGCCCGCTACCGGGCCGCCTGCGCCGCCGCGCCCGACCAGGGCGGCACCGACGCACACGGCCGGGTGACGCTGATGGCGCACACGTTCGTCGGCGCGGACGACGAGGAGGCGCGGCGTCTGGCCGCCGTACCGCTGAAGCGGTACCTGCGCTCGTACGTGCGGCAGACCACAGCCAACCGCACCGCCGACAAGGCGACCGCGGAGCTCACCGGGGAACAGACCGCGCTGCTCGCCGAGTTCGCCTTCCACCGCTATCTGACCTGGGGCAGTCTGCTCGGCTCCGCCGAGACCTGCCGGAAGATGCTGGCCGGCCTGCGCGAGCTGGGCTGCGACGAGGTCGCCTGCTTCGTGGACTTCGGCCTGGGCCGTGACGAGGTGCTGGCCGGGCTGCACCGGCTGGCGGAACTCCGGGAGGAAGTGGCGTGACACGGGATCTCGCGAGGCTCCGGGAGGCAGCGGCGTGACGAGGACGACGGGGGCGGCCGGGGCGTCGATGGCCGAGCGGTTCAGCGCGCTCAGCGGTGAGCAGCGGGTGCGGCTGATGCGCCGGCTGGTGGAGTCCGGGCAGGCCGGGCTGATCCCGGCGGTCGTACCGCCGCGCGACGGGGACGGGCCGGTGCGGCTCAGCCCGGCGCAGGAGGACCTGTGGGTGTACGAGTCGCTGTATCCGGGCACCCCGGCCCTGAACCTGTGCTGTGCCTACCACTTCGACGAGACGGTCGAACCCGTCGACCCGGACCGGCTGGAGACCGCGCTGACGCTGGTGCGTGCCCGGCACGACGTCCTGCGGGCCCGCATCGGCGGGGAGCCGGGCGCGCTGTCCGTCACCTTCCCGCCCGAGGACCGCTTCGTCCTGGAGCGGGAGGACCTGCGGGGCACCGGCACCACCATCGCCGAGGCCTTCGAGACCTTCCGGCGCCGCCCCTTCGACCTGGCCGGAGGTCCGCTGATGCGGGCCCGGTACGTCACGGTCGACGACCGGCGGACCACGCTGATGCTGAGCCTGCACCACGTCATCGCCGACTGGTGGTCCTTCGACGTCCTCCAGGCCGAGTTCGCCGAGGCCCACCGCGCGCTGCGCGCCGGTACGGCACCGACGCTCACCCGGCCGCCGGTCCAGTACGCCGACTTCGCCTCCTGGCAGGGCGAGTTGGAGGCGGCCGGGGTCTTCGGGACGCGGCTGGCCTTCTGGCGCCGCTATCTCGCCGAGCCGCCGGGGCCGCTCACCGTGCCGGGCAGCGGACACGGCAGGTCCGACGGGGAGGGCATCGCACAGATCCCGTTCAAGGTCGACGCCCCGACCGCCCGGGCGGTGCGGATGCTGGCCCGGGAACGCGGCGCCTCCGTGTACGTCGTCCTGATGGCCGCCTTCGCGGTCCTGGCGCACCGGCTGACCGGCGCCGACGACCTGGTGCTCGGCACTCCCACCGCCAACCGGGCCGCCAAGGGCCTGGAGCGGGTCATCGGGTACGTCATGAACGCCATCCCCACCCGCTGGCGGATCCGGCCGGAGGACTCCTTCGCCGATGTACTGGCCCGGTTCGCCGCGGACTTCCCGGAGCTGATGGCCAACGCCGACGTGCCCGTGGGCCGGATCGTCTCGGCGGTCGCGCCCGACCGCAGTGCCGGGCGCTCCCCGCTGTTCCAGTGGGTCTTCATGCATCTCACCCAGCAGCGCAGCGTGGCCGCGCTGCGGGAGTTCAGTGAGCCGGAGCGCATCCACACCGGCGGTGAGCACGACCTGGTGGGCATCGTCCGGGACGCCGATGACGGCACCATGGACGGCAGCTTCGAGATCCGTACGGCCCTGTTCGGCGCCGACACGGTACGGCACTGGACGGACGCCTACCTGGAGCTGCTGCGCCGCTTCACGGCCGACCCCGGGGTGCCGCTCGCCGAGGTCGCCCTGGTGCCCGAGGCC
This sequence comes from Streptomyces curacoi, assembly GCF_001513975.1. Lineage (GTDB taxonomy): Bacteria > Actinomycetota > Actinomycetes > Streptomycetales > Streptomycetaceae > Streptomyces > Streptomyces curacoi. The sequence goes on along the minus strand of NZ_KQ947992.1, from coordinate 242,061 downwards.
GGCCTGCGGCGGCTGGCGCGGCTCGCGTCCGGCGGCCCCGCCCCCGAGCCGCTGGCCCTCCCCGACCTGGTGGCCCGGCAGGCGGCTCGCACCCCCGGCGCGCCCGCGCTGGAGGCCGAGGGTCTGCGGCTGACGTACGCCGAACTGAGCGAGCGGGTCGACCGGCTGGCCGCTGTGCTGACCCGGCACGGGGCGGGCCCCGGCCGCATCGTGGCCCTCGCCCTGGGCCGCACCGCCGCCCTGCCCCCGGCGCTGCTCGCGGTCCAGCGCACCGGCGCCGCATATCTGCCGATCGACCCCGACTATCCGCCGGAGCGCATCCGGCTGGCGCTGGAGGACGCGGCGCCGGTCCTGGTGGTGGCGGGTGAGCCCGGGGTGGTGCCGGAGACGGACGTCCCCACGCTGGTCCTCGACGAGCGGGCCTACGCCGAACCGCCGCTGGTGACCGGCGAGTTGGCGCCTTCGGCCGCCGCCTACGTCATCCACACCTCGGGCTCCACCGGCCGCCCCAAGGGTGTGGTCGTCCCGCACACGGGGCTGACGGCCCTCGCCCAGGGCCTCGTGGCGGCGCTGGCGCTGGACGCCGACAGCAGGGTGCTCCAGCTGGGCTCGCCCGCCTTCGACATCTCCGTGGCCGAGCTGTGTCTGGCCTTCGGGTCCGGCGGCACGCTGGTCGTACCGCCGGAGGGCCCGCTGGCCGGGCAGGAGCTGGCGGACGTGCTGACCGGCCGGCGGATCAGCTGCGCGCTGCTGCCGCCGTCGGTGCTGGCGACCGTGCCCGCCGGGGAGTACCCGCAGCTGCGTGCGCTGGCCGTGGGCGCGGAGGCGTGCCCGCCGGATCTGGTGGCCCGCTGGGCCGTCGGCGGGCGCCGGTTCCACAACGCCTACGGGCCCAGCGAGTGCACCGTCGCCGCCACCGTCTCCGGCCCCCTGACCGGCGACGGCACGGCACCGCCCATCGGCGGCCCGCTCCCGGGCACGCGCGTGTACGTCCTCGACGAGCGGCTGCGTCCGGTGCCGCCCGGGGTGTGCGGCGAGCTGTATCTGGCGGGTCCCGGTGTGGCGTACGGCTATCTGGGCCGGCCGGGCCTGACCGCCGAGCGGTTCGTCGCCGACCCGTGCGGGGCGCCCGGCGAGCGCATGTACCGCACCGGCGACCTGGCCCGCCGCCGGGACGACGGGCAGCTGGAGTACCTGGGCCGGTCCGACGACCAGGTGAAGATCCGTGGCCGGCGGATCGAGCCGGGCGAGATCACGGCCGTACTCGCCCAGCACCCCTCGGTCGGGCAGGCGGCGGCCGTCGTACGCGAGGACCGTCCGGGCAGGCCGCGGCTCGTCGCGTACGTCGTGGGCCACCCCGGCGCCGAACCGGAGCCGGGCGCGCTGCTGGCGTACGCCGCCGGGCGGCTGCCCGCCGCCCTGGTGCCGGCCGACGTGGTGGTGCTGGACGAGCTGCCGCTGGCGCCCAACGGCAAGCTGGACCGGGCGGCACTGCCCGCGCCGGGCAGCGGGCCGGGCGACTTGGGGCGTGCCCCGGCGGGTGTCCGCGAGGTCACCCTGTGCGCCCTGTTCGAGGAGGTGCTGGGCGTCGAACGGGTCGGTGCCGACGACGACTTCTTCCGGCTGGGCGGCGACAGCATCATGGCGATCCAGCTGGCGGGGCGGGCGGGGCTCGGCATCACGCCGCGTGATGTCTTCACGGCTCGTACGCCTGCCGTGCTCGCGCTGACGGCACGGGAGGCGGAGGACCTCGGGGAGGACTCCGGCACGGGGCGTTTCCCGCTCACTCCGGTGATGCGCTGGTGGCTCGCCCAGGGCGGGGACGCCACGGCGTTCACCCAGTCGATGGTCTTCCCCGTGCCGTGCGCCACGGACCGGGAGCGCGTCGAGGCCGCGGTGCGCGGGCTGGTCGAGCGGCATGGCGCCTTGCGGATGCGCCTGGTGGAGGGGGAGCTGGAGGTTCCGGAGGCCGTCCCCGAGGTGACGGTGGATCATGTCGCCCTGCCCGCTGGTGCCGAACCGCGTCAAGTGGCCGAAGAGTCGGCGGCGGCGGTGCGGCTCGACCCGGAGAAGGGCGAAATGCTGCGGGCCGCCTGGCTGGACGCCGGTCCCGGGCAGCGGGGACTGCTCGTGCTGACGGTGCACCATCTGGCGGTGGACGGGGTCTCCTGGCGGCTGTTGGGCCCCGAGCTGGCGGCCGGGCTCGCCGGGGAACCACTGCCGGACAGTCCGGGCACCTCCTTCGCGCGCTGGGCGCGGCTGCTGGCGCGGGAGGCGGTCCGGCCCGAACCTGCGGAGGCGGAGTCGGCCTGGTGGGAGCGGATGCTGGCCGGGCCGGACGCGCGGATCGCGGGCGGCCGGGGTGTCGGGGCGCGCCGCGCCGTGCTCACCGTCGAGCTGACGCCCGAGGTCACCGAGGCGGCACTGGCCGAGGTGACCGCGGCCTTCCACTGCGGCGCGGACGCCGTGCTGTTGACGGCACTGGCCGCGGCGGCGGTCCGGCGGCGCGGCGACGGCACCGGCCTGCTGGTCCATCTGGAGGGCCACGGGCGCGAGGCGCTCTCCCGGCCCGCCGACGTCTCGCGCACGGTCGGCTGGTTCACCACCCAGTACCCGGTCCGGCTGGACGCGGGCGACGCGCTCGGCGCGGACTTCTGGCAGCCCGGCCGGGAGGCGGCCGGTGCGGCGCTCAAGCAGATCAAGGAGCAGCTGCGGGCGGTCCCGTCGGGCGGCCTCGGCTGGGGTCTGTTGCGTCACCTCAACCCGGACACCGCCCCGAGGCTGGCCGCGCTGCCCGTCCCGGACCTGCGCTTCAACTACCTGGGCCGGTTCTCCGGCGGCGACACCGCGGACGGGGAGCTGCTCGGCATGACCGCGGACGCGCTGCCGCTCGGGCACGCCGTGGAGGTGGACGCGCTCGTCCTGGAGCGGGACGGCGGGCGGCTGTGTCTGAGCGCCGGGTTCTCCTACGCGCGCGGTGTGCTCGGCGAGGACGAGGTGCTGGAACTGGCCCGGCTGTGGTGCCGGGCCATCGAGGTGCTGGTCGAACACACCCGCCGTGACGGCACCGGCGGCCACACCGGCTCCGACTTCCCACTGGTCGACCTGTCCTCGGACCAGCTCGCCCTGCTGGAGGACGACCTGGCCTTCGCCCTGGACGACGAGGGGGACGACTGATGGGCGGCCGTATCGCGGACGTACTGCCGCTCTCCCCCGCCCAGGAGGGCCTGCTCTTCCACGCCCTGCGCGATCCGGAGCGCCCCGATCCCTATCTGGTGCAGGCCCGGTTCCGGGTCGCCCCCGGCATCCCGGCCGGGGCGCTGCGGGCCGGCGTGGCCGGGCTGCTGGAGCGGCACCCCAATCTGCGGGCGTGTTTCCGGCACGAGCACGTCGACCGGCCGGTGCAGGTGATCCCGGGCGCGGTGAAGGTGCCCTGGACGGAGACCGACCTCACCGGCCGGACACCGGACGGGACGGAGGCGGAGCTCGCGCGGCTCATGGCCGAGGACCGGGGCCGCCGCTTCGACCTGGCCCGGCCCCCGCTGGTGCGGGCGGCGCTGGTGCGCCACGACAAGGGCGCGGAGCTCCTGCTGACGCTGCACCACATCCTCCTCGACGGCTGGTCGCTGCCGTTGCTCGCGCGGGATCTGGAAGCGCTGACGACGGGCGCCGTGCTGCCGCCCGCCGTGCCCTTCAAGCAGTACCTGGTCTGGCTGAACGGCCAGGACCAGGCCCGCGCGGAGGCCGCCTGGCGGGCGGCCCTGGGCGGTCTGACGCGGCCCGCGCTGCTGTCCCCCGACGGGCCGGACGGCCAGGAGGACACGGTCGACGTCGAGCTGTCCGCCGAGCTGACAGCGGCGATCGCCCGGCGGGCCGCCGACGCGGGCGTCACCGTCAACACCGTGGCGCAGACCGCCTGGGCCCTGGTGCTGGCCCGGATGACCGGTGCCAAGGATCTGGTCTTCGGCGCGGTCGTCTCCGGCCGGCCGCATGATCTGCCCGGTGTCGAGCGGATGGTGGGGCTGTTCATCAACACGCTGCCGGTGCGGATCCGGCTGCGCTCCGGCGAGGGCGTCGACGAGCTGCTGGCCCGCGTCCAGGACGAGCGGCTGCGGCTGGCGCCGTATCACCACGTACGGCTGTCGCAGGTGCAGCGGGCGGCCGGCGCGGGCGAACTCTTCGACACGGTCCTGGCGTTCGAGAACTTCCCGCGCGCCGAAGGCCCCTCGCCGGCCGTGGAGCTGGTCGGGACGCGGGACGCGACGCACTACCCGGTGACGGTCGCCGTCGTCGCCGGGGAGCGGATGCTGCTGCGGGTGAGCTGCCGCCGGGGCATCTCGGCGGCCACGGTCGCCACCCGGCTGACGCGCGCCTTCGAGGTCCTGACGGCCGCGCACGGCACGCCGGCCGACCGGCTCGACGTCCTCCCACGGCAGGAGCGGCGGCAGCTGCTCGCCCTCGCCGAGGGCCCGGTGCGTGCGCTGCCCGGGGCGCTGAGCATCCCCGGGCGCTTCGCCGAGCAGGTGGCCCGTACGCCCGAGGCACCGGCCGTCGAGTCGGCGGGTGAGGTGCTGACGTACGGCGGTCTCGACGCCGCGTCCGGCCGGCTGGCGGGGCGGCTGCGGGAGGCGGGAGTGCGGCCCGGCGACACGGTGGCGCTGCCGCTGGCCCGTTCCGTGGCCATGGTCGTCGCGCAGCTGGCGGTGCTGAAGGCGGGCGCGTGCTGTCTGCCGCTGGATCGGGGGGCGCCGGCCGGGCGGCTGGGGGCGCTGGTGGGGGCGGCGGACGTGCGGGTGGCGGTCGCGGCCGAGGAGGTGCGGCTGCCGGAACACGTGAGGGTGCTGGGCCTGGACGGCGCCCGCGCGACCGCTCCGAGGGCGGCCGTGCACCCCGAATCCGCCGCCTACGTGATGTACACCTCCGGCTCGACGGGCGAACCCAAGGGCATCGTCACCCCGCACCGGGCCGTCGTCGAACTCGCCGCCGACACCCGCTTCACGGGCGGCGCCCACCGGCGCGTCCTCCTGCACAGCCCGCACACCTTCGACGCCGCCACCTACGAGACCTGGGTGCCCCTGCTGAACGGCGGCACGGTGGTGGTCGCCCCGCCCGGCCCCGTCACCCCCGACCTGCTCAGGAGGCTGCTGCCCGAGGCGCGGATCACCGCCCTGTGGCTCACCGCCGAACTGCTGCGCACCGTCGCGGAGATCGCGCCCGAGGTGCTCGGCACCCCGCGCGAGGTCTGGGCGGGCGGCGACGTGCTCGCGCCGGAGGCGGTGCGCCGGGTGCGTGCGCACTGCCCGGGCACGCGGGTCGTCAACGGCTACGGGCCCACCGAGACGACGGTGTTCGCGACGGCCCACCCCGTCGACGGTGATCCCGGAGCGGCCGTGCCGGTCGGGCGGCCGTTGGACAACACCCGTACGTACGTCCTCGACCGCCTCCTGCGCCCCGTACCGGCCGGGACGGTGGGCGAGTTGTACATCGCCGGGAGCGGGCTCGCCCACGGGTACCTGAACCGCCCCGGGCAGACAGCCGAGCGTTTAGTCGCCGACCCGTACGGGCCGGCCGGCGGCCGGATGTACCGCACCGGCGATCTGGCCCGCCGGACGGCCGACGGCGTCCTGGAGTTCGCCGGGCGCGCGGACGACCAGCTGAAGGTGCGCGGCGTCCGGATCGAACCGGCGGAGGTGGAGACGGCGCTGGCCGGCTGTCCCGGAGTGGTGCGCGCGGTGGTCGGCGCGGCTCCCGACCCGGCCGGGGGCAAGCGCCTGGTCGCCCACCTGGTCCTTGCGGACGACGTCACGCCGGACGCCGTACGGGAGCACGCGGCCCGGGTCCTCCCCGCGCACCTGCTCCCGTCCCTGTGGTCCCGCATCGACGCCGTCCCCCTCACCGCGCACGGCAAGGTCGACCGGGCGGCCCTGCCGGACCCGTCGGCGATCACCCCGCCGGCGCGGGCGCCGCGCACCGGGCTGGAGGGCGGCCTGTGCCGTCTCTTCGGTGAGGTGCTGGACGTCCCGGCGCACCCGGACACTGAGTTCTTCGCGGCCGGCGGGCACTCCCTGCTCGCCCTGCGCCTGGCCTCCCGTATCAAGGCCGAGCTGGGCGTCCGGGTCCCCGTCCCGCGCCTCTTCGAGGCGTCGACGCCCGCCGCGCTGGCCGACTGGCTCAGCGGCCCGGGTCCGGGCGCCGTCGACGACAGCCTCGCCCCCGTGCTCACCCTGCGCGCGGGCGGCGCGGACCGCACCCCGCTGTTCTGTGTGCACCCGGGGTCCGGCTTCGGCTGGTGGTACCGCGGACTCGTCCCACAGCTCGGCCAGGACCGCCCGGTGCACGTCCTGCAGACACCGGCCCTGAGCACCGGGGTCCCCCAGCTGGCGCCCACCGTCGGCGCGCTGGCCAAGTCGTACGTGGCGCGCATCCGCGCACTCCAGCCGCACGGCCCGTATCTGCTGATCGGCTGGTCCTTCGGCGGGCCGCTCTCCTACGAGATCGCGGTGGCGCTGCGCCGGGCCGGCGAGGAGGTCGCGCTGCTCGGTGTGGTGGACACCCTGCCCAAGCCGCCCGAGGTCGCCCGGATCCCCCTGGACCCGGCGGTCGTGGAGGCGAAGGTCCTGAGCATGCTGCTGCGCATCACCGCGCCCGAGGCACCCGTGCCGGCGACCCGGGCGGAGGCGTTCGCGCTGGCCCGGCACGACGAGAGCCTGATCGCCGGATTCGACGACGCGCGCACACACGCGCTGGTGGACACCATGGCCCACCACATCCGGCTGCACCGCGCGTGGAGCCCGCCGCCGTACGACGGCCGCGTGACCCTGTTCTCCGCGACGGAGGACCCCGAGGGCGTCACGACCGCGGAGAAGGTCGCGGGCTGGCTGCGCGGCGCCGCCGGAGTCGACGCCCACGACCTGCCGGGCACGCACTACGACGTCTTCGAACCGCCCCAGGCGGCACGGATCGCGGCGGTCGTCGAGAAGGCGGCACAGGACGCGACGCACAAGGCGGCACAGGACGCGGCACACAAGGCGGCACGGAACCGTACACAGGGGGAGCGAACCGTTGGACACAGCGACTGAACCATCGGACGGCACCGGCACGGAGGGCGGGGAACAGGGCGGGGAGTACGAGTTCCCAGCCTCCGACGCGCAGACCCGGCTGCTCGTCCTGGACCGGATGAACCCGGGCACCGCCCAGTACAACGTGCCCGCCGCGTACGCCGTGCGCGGCCCGTTCGACGTGGCCGCCTTCGGCCGCGCCCTGGACGGGCTGGTGGCACGGCACGAGTCGCTGCGGACGGTCGTAAGGACCGCCGAGGACGGCACGGCCGTGCAGATCGTGTCGGCGACGGGCCGGGCCGCGCTGCGCACCGAGCCCGCCGCACCGGCGGACGAGGTGGCACGGCGGATGCGCGCGGAGGCCGCCCGCCCCTTCGACCCGGCGACCGGCCCGCTGCTGCGCTGCACCCTGTACGCCGTGGACGACGGCAGCCACCGCATCCTGCTCGTCGCCCACCACCTGGTGTGCGACGGCTGGTCGCTGGGCGTCCTGCTGCGCGAGCTGTCGGCCGCCTACGAGAACGAGACCAAGGGCCTGCGCCACACGCCGCCCGAACTCCCGCTCCAGTTCCCCGACTTCGCCGCCTGGCAGCGGGAGCGGCAGGCGAACGGCGAGTACGCCGGCTCGGTCGCGCACTGGGCCGAACGGCTGCGGGGCGCCCCCGAGACGGTGCCGCTGCCGCTGGACCGGCCGCGCGGGGCGGTGCGTTCGGCGGCGGGCGGCACCGAGCGGTTCACGCTGCCGGCCCGGGTCCGTGAGCGGGTCGCCGAGACCGCGAGGGCGCGCGGCGGTACGCCGTTCATGGCGGTGTTCGCCGCGTACGCCGCGTTCGTGAGCCGTCTGTCCGGCGCCGATGACCTGGTGATCGGCTTCCCCGTCTCCGGCCGGGACCGCCCCGAACTCCAGGACATGGTCGGCATGCTCACCAACACCCTGGCCCTGCGCATCGACCTGTCCGGCGACCCGTCGTACCACGGCCTGATCGACCGCCTGCGCACCGCGCTGCTGGACTCCCAGCCCTACCAGGACGCCCCCTTCGAGGCGGTCGTGAACGCGGTGGCCCCGGCCCGGGAGATCAGCCACGACCCGGTCGTGCAGGTGGTGTTCGGCTACGACGACGACACGGAGCTGACGCTGGGGCTGGCCGGCGCGGAGGTCGAGCGGGTCCATGTGCCGCTGGCCACGGCCAAGTTCGACTTCCATCTCCAGGTGGAGCGGTGGGGCGAGGACCTCGCCGCGTATCTCATCTACCGCAGCGACCTGTTCGAGGCGGCGACGGTACGGCACTGGGTGCGCTGCTTCGAGACGCTGCTGGACGGTCTGCTGGAGCGGCCCGAGGCGCCCCTGTCGGCCATCGACATGCTCCCGGCGGACGAGAGGGAGCGGCTGCTGGCCCAGGGGACTGCGACGCCCCTCAGGGGCGCGGGAAACTGCGCGGCCGGCCACGCCGAGCCCGCAGACGCCCGACGACGGGACGCGGCGCACACCACGCAGCGCCTGGTACCCGACCTCGTGGCGGACCGTGCCGCCGAACGGCCGCAGGCCACCGCACTGGTCTGCGGCGATGTGCGTCTGACGTACGCCGAACTCCTCCGACGCGCCGACCACCTGGCCGCCCGGCTGCACGCACAAGGCGTCCGCCGGGGGCACCGCGTCGGGCTCCTGCTGCCCCGCGGCGCCGACATGGCCGTCGCCGCCCTCGCGGTCCTGCGCGCGGGTGCCGCGTACGTGCCGCTGGACCCGGCGCACCCGGCCGCCCGCCTCGCCCACATGGTCGCCGACTCGGGCACGTCCCTGCTGCTCACGGCGGAGGGGACGACGGGCCTGACGGGGTCGGACGTCCCGGGGCTGCGGGTGGACGAGGACACCGAACCGACTGCCGCGGTCGACCCGGTGGCGTGCGCGCCCAGTGACCTCGCGTACGTCCTCTACACCTCCGGCTCCACCGGCGTCCCCAAGGGCGTGGCGGTCGAGCACCGCGCCCTGCTCAACCTCGCGGTGAACGTGCGCCCCGTGTTCCCGGTGACGGAGACCGACCGCGTGCTGCAGTTCGTGTCGTTCGGTTTCGACGTGGCCGTCTCCGACCTGTTCTTCCCCTGGGTCGCGGGCGCGGAGCTGCACATCGCGCGGGAGGACGAGCGGCTGGGCGAGGCGCTCCAGGCCCGGCTCAGGGACTCCGGTATCACCTATGTCTTCCTGCCGCCGTCAGCCGCGATGACCCTGCCCCGCGCCCCGGGCGCCCTGCCCGGGCTGCGCACGCTCGCGGTGGGCGGCGAGGCGTGTCCGGCCGAGCTGGTGGAGCGGCTCGGCGAAAAGGGCCGCCGGATCGTCAACGCGTACGGTCCGAGCGAGGCCACGGTGTACTCCACCACGGCCGAGCTGCGCCCGGGGGAACCGGTGGTGATCGGCCGGGCGGTCCCGGGCACCCGCGCCCGTGTCCTGGACCGGCGGCTGCGTCCGGTCCCGGTCGGCGTGACCGGCGAGCTCTACGTGGCCGGTGCCTCCCTGGCCCGCGGCTACATCGGCCGGCCCGGCATGACCGCCGAACGCTTCGTGGCCGACCCGTACGGGCCGCCCGGCAGCCGGATGTACCGCACCGGAGACCTGTGCCGCATCGACGCGCACGGCGTTCTGCACTATCTCGGCCGCGGCGACTCCCAGGTGAAGCTGCGCGGCCACCGGATCGAACTCGGCGAGATCGAGGCCCTGTTGGCGGGCCGTGGCGAGGTCACGGTCGCCGCGGCGGCGGTACGCGGCCAGGGGGCGGAGCAGCGGCTCGTGGCGTACGTCGTCACCTCCCGCGAGGTGCCGGACGCGGCACTGCGGGCCCATCTGGCCGTGCGGCTGCCCGGCTACATGGTCCCCGAGGTCTTCGTGCGCGTGCCGGAGCTGCCGCTGAACCGCTCCGGCAAGATCGACCGGTCGCGGCTGCCCGAACCGCCTTCGGCGCGGCGCGGGTCGGGCGAGGCGTACGCCGCTCCCCGCACCGAGTCCGAACGGCGCGTGGCCCGGGTGTGGCAGCAGGTGCTGACCCTGGACCGGGTCGGCGTCCACGACAACTTCTTCGACCTGGGCGGCAATTCAATACGGCTGCTGGCCGTGCTCGCGGCGCTCCAGGAGCACCCCGAGTACCGGGACCTCACCCTGATGGACCTGTTCCGGCACCCGACGGTCGCCGCCGTGGCGGCCCGGCTCGACACCCCGGCCGAGGACACCGCACCCCACCCCGCGCCCCATGAGGAAGCGGCCCGGCGAGGCAGCGCCCGCCGTGAGCGCCAGGCGGCCCTGCACAAGCTCCGTTCCAGGAAAGGCACGACACGATGACGACCGAGGAAGTCCCGACGCAGGACCCGACGCGGGGTCTCGAATCCGCGGTGGCCGTCGTCGGCATGAGCGGCCGCTTCCCCGGCGCGCCGGACCTGGAGGCCTACTGGGCCAACCTCCGCGACGGCGTCTGCTCCCTGTCCACCTTCACCGAGAAGGAGCTGCTGGCCGACGGAGCGGACACGGCGGAGCTGCGCAACCCCGCCTACGTCGCCGTCCAGGGCCGGCTGCCGGACGCGGACCGCTTCGAGGCGGACCTGTTCGGCTTCGGCCGCACCGAGGCGGCGGCGCTGGACCCGCAGCACCGGGTGCTGCTGGAGACCGCCTGGGCCGCCCTGGAGGACGCGGGCCACGCCCCGCTGAACGCGCCGCCCCGCACCGGCGTGTACGTGGGCGGCAGCCCGACGGAGCACGCGCTCGCGGCCGGCACGGACCCGGCGCTCGCGGCGTCGATCGGCGCCCTCCAGGTCCGTATCCTCACCGACCGCGAGTTCCTGGCGCCCTGGATCTCCTACCGGCTGGGCCTGGACGGGCCCAGCATGACGGTCCAGACGGCCTGCTCGACGTCCCTCACGGCGGTCCACCTGGCCGTCCAGGCGCTCCTCCTCGGCGAGTGCGACACCGCCCTCGCGGGCGGCGTGGCCCTCGGCAGCGTGCGCAGGCAGGGATACGTCCACTACCAGGGCGGGATCTTCTCCCCGGACGGCCGCTGCCGCCCCTTCGACGAGAAGGCGGCCGGTACGGTCCCCGGCAGCGGGGTGGGCGTGCTGGTGCTGCGCCGGCTGGAGGACGCGCTGGCCGACGGTGACCCGGTGCGCGCGGTGATCCGGGGCACGGCGGTCACCAACGACGGTTCCGGCAAGGTGGGGTTCACCGCGCCCGGGGTGGACCAGCAGACGGCCGCGATCACGGAGGCGTGGGCGGCGGCGGGGCTGGAGCCGTCGGCGGCGCAGTACGTGGAGGCGCACGGGACGGGGACCGAGCTCGGGGACCGGATCGAGCTGGAGGCGGCGAGTGCGGCCTTCGCGGGCGGCGCGGGCATCGGCCTCGGCTCCGTGAAGTCGAACATCGGCCACGCGGACGCGGCGGCCGGGGCGGCGGCGCTGATCAAGACGATCCTGATGCTGGAGCACGCCACGCTGGCGCCGACGGTGGACGTCACCAGCCCGGTCGCCGCCCTCCGGCAGTCCCCGCTGCGGCTGGTGACCGAGGCGGAGCAGTGGCCGAGCCGGACGGGCCTGCCACGGCTGGCGGGGGTGACCTCGGTGGGCATCGGCGGTACGAATGTGCATGTGGTGGTGCAGGAGGCGCCCGAGCCCCGGCCGCGCCCGCGTGCCGCCGGGCAGCCGGTGGTCCTGCCCCTGTCGGCCCGCACGGAGCCGCAACTCGCCGTGCTCGCCGAGCGGTTGGCGGAGCGGCTGCGCGCTGCGGACGCCCCGTCCCTGGCCGCTGTCGCGCACACCCTCCGTACCGGCCGGGTGGCGATGCCGGTACGCGCGTACGTCGTGGCCGGCGAGCCGCAGGAGGCGGCCGAGAGGCTCACGGAGCTTGCGGGAGGCCGCCTGGGCACCACGGCCGACGCCCTGGGCGAGGCGTGGCTGCGCGGCGAGGAGGTGGCCTGGCCGGTCCTCGACGGGGAGGTACGGCGGGTGCGGCTCCCCACCTACCCGTTCGCGGGGGAGAGCCATGGCGCGCTGACGCTCCGACAACCACCGGCACAGGCGTCCCCGGAGCCGGAGGCGCCCGATCCCTCGCCCCCGGGCCCGGCGGGCGAACTCGAAGCCACGGTGGCCCGGCTGGTGATCGAGGCGCTCGACCTCGACGGGGCCGCCGGTCTGGCACAGACGTACTTCGAGGCGGGCGGCGACTCGCTGACGGCCGTTCATCTCGCCGGACGGCTCCGCGACGAGGTGGGCATCGACGTACCGATCCAGCTGTTCCTGGAGCCGGTCACGCTGAAGGACATGACGACGCGGATCGTCGGGATGAAGCAGAGCGGTGACGCGGACGGCGCTCTGGACGCCCTCCTCTCCGAGTTCGAGGCGGAGTCATGACCGTGCCGGACAGCACGACCCGTTGGCTCAGGGGCCTGAGCGAACCGGACGCGAGGATCCGCCTGGTGTGCTTTCCGCACGCCGGCGGGGCGGCGGGCTTCTTCCATGACTGGGGAGCGCTGACACCACCGGAGATCGAGGTGGTGTCGGTGCAGTACCCCGGCCGCCAGGACCGCCTGTACGACCCGTGCGCGAGCACGCTGGAGGAGCTGGCGGACGCGATCACCATGGCCCTGCTGGCGGAGCCGGCCGACGACCTGCCGTTGGCGCTGTTCGGCCACAGCATGGGTTCGGCGGTGGCGTACGAGGTGGCCCGCCGGCTGGAGGACGTCCCCGGCCGCACCCTCACCCGCCTGATCGTGTCGGGCCGGGCCAGACCCCGCCTCCCGCAGGAGTCCGCGCCCCGCCCGGCCCCGACCGACGCCGAGATCCTGAACCGCGTCCGCCTGTTGGACCCCAAGGGTGCCGCCGTCTACGACCACCCCGAGCTGCGGCCCATGATCATGCCGTCGCTGCGCGCGGACTTCGGCCTGCTGGCGGCGTACCGCCCGGCTCGCCTGCACCGTCTGGGCGTTCCCGTCACGGCGTGCGGGGGCGATCGCGACCCGGCGTGCGCGCGCGGGGAACTCTCGTCCTGGTCGGACGTCACGACGGAGGGCCTGGACGTCCGGATCTTCGAGGGGGACCACTTCTATCTCGGTCCGCGCAAGGAGGAGTTGCTCGCGCTCATCACCTCGCATCTGTCACCGCTGTGACGAGGCGGCTCGCCGTCCGGACGTGCAGGCCCCGAGGAAACCGGGCATGTTCCCCTTTCAACCACCTCAGGGAGCCCGCACACGATGCCCGAGTCCTGCGAAGCGCCGGAACCCCCCACAAGTCCCCACACGGTCAGCGCCGCAGAGGTCGTCCCGGGCGACCTGGTCGCCCTGTCCCCACCGGACGCCGAACGACAGCGGTGGTACGTCGTGACGCACACACTGCCCGAGTCGCCGGAGACGATCCGGGTGACGCTGCGGCCGCCGCTCGGCGGGGTGGACCGCGAGGAAGTGGTCGGCCGGGCCAGGCGGATGACGGTCGCCTGCCGCCGGGTGGACGTGGGGGCCGTACCCCGGCTGTCGTCACCCCCGCTCGACGAGGTCGGGTTCCGGGACGGGGACCGGGTGAGCCGCCTGCGGGCGGTCGACCCGCAGGGCGTCGAGGTGACGTATGTGCGGCGGTGGGGAGTCTGGCACCGGGACCTGGACGAGGTCTCGGGCCCGGACCCGGCCGTGTCCGACGACGAGGTGCGACGGTGGGCCGCCGAAGCCGACCGGGAGGGCTATGTCGTACGGCATCGGGCGCGGGCCCGGAGCGAGGCCGCCGCGGTCACGCCCCGGAGGGTCGTCGTCACCGGGCTCGGGGCCGTCACACCGCTGGGCGTCGGGGCCGGCGAGTTGTGGCAGGGGCTGCTCGACGGACGGCACGGGATAAGGGAGTTGCCGGAGGAGGAGTTCGCCGGGCTGCCCGTGCGGGTCGCCGGTGTCGTGCCCGTGGACCCCGGTGAGCTACTGCCCCGGCCGGTGGCGCGACGGATGAACCGGGCCGCGCGGTTCGGGGTGCTGGCCGCTCGGGAGGCATGGGCCGACGCCGGGTTCGCGGCGGGCGGCACCCGGGAGAGCGGGATCGATCCCGAGCGGGTGGGGGTGAGTCTGGGGGCGATTCTCGGGGACGCGTCCGTGCTCGTGGGCGGGGACCGGAAGCTGAGGGAGAAGGGCCCGCGGGCCGTCTCCCCGCTCACCACCCCCATGACCGTGCCCTCGCAGGCCGCCTCCCAGATCTCGCTCGATCTGCACATCACCGGCGAGGCCCGGACCGTGACGAGCGCGTGCGCATCGGGGACCGAGGCGATAGGGCAGGCGATCGACCGGATACGGCACGGACGCATCGACCTCGCCCTCGCGGGCGGTGCCGAAGCCGTCGTCACGCCGGCGATCATGGCGTCCTTCGCTGCGATGCGGGCCCTGGCCGACGGGGACCCGGCGGACGGTTCGCCCTCCCGCCCCTTCGCCAAGGACCGGGCCGGGTTCGTCAACGGCGAGGGCGCCGGGGTGCTCGTCCTGGAGGCCGAGGAGCACGCGCGGGCCCGTGGAGCGCGCGTCTACTGCGAGGCCGCGGGATGGGGACTGTCCGCCGACGCCCACCACATGGCGGCGCCCGACCCGTCCGGCACCGGGGTCGCGCTCGCCCTGCGCCGGGCACTGCGGGACGCCGGGGGTCATGTCGTGGACGTCGTCCACGTCAACGCCCATGCCACCGCGACGATCGAGGGCGACCTCGCGGAAGCGGGCGCGCTGCGAGCGGTCCTCGGCCGCCGCTCCGTGCCGGTCACCACCCTCAAGGGCCACCTCGGGCACCTCCAGGGCGCCGCGGGCGGGGTCGAGGCCGTCGCCGCCGTACTGACCCTGCATCACGGGCTGGTACCGCCGACCGTGGGCTGCGCGGAGGTCGACGACGCGATCGACCTGGACGTGGTGCGCGGGGCACCGCGGGCGCTGCCGGAGGACGGCGACCTGGTGCTCAGCAACTCGTTCGGGTTCGGCGGGCACAACGCGGTGCTGGCGCTGCGGCGGATGCGGTGAGCAGCGGGGCAGACGCCCGCCCGCTCCCCGTCACGCCGTGCGCTTGCGGGACGTGGTCTTCTTCTCCGGGGTCTTCTTCTCCGTGCTCTTCGCCGCGTTCTTCGCCGTGCTCTTCGCGGTCGTCTTCTTCGCCCCCTGGGCCGTCTTCGACGTGGACTTCTTGGCCGATGCCGCGGTCTTCTTGGCCGCCGTCTTCTTCGTCGTCGCCGTCGACTTCTTGCCGGCCGTCTGCTTCGGGGCCGCTCTGGCCGTCTTGCGCTGGGGCAGGCGTCTGACGTCCGCCGCCTCCTCCGGCTGCTCGCCCCGCGACTCCTTCGCCGCCCGTACGCTCTTCTCCAGCGCCGCCATCAGGTCCAGCACCTTGCCCGCCCGCGCCGGTTCGGGGGCCTCCGGCGGCGCCTCCCCTGCGGCCTTCGCGGCGACGACCTCCTCCAGGGCCTCGCGGTACTCGTCGTGCAGCTCTTCCAGGTCGATCTCACCGAGGGTGTCCATCAGGGCGTCCGCGAGGTCCAGTTCCTTGTCGTTCACCGTGACCCTCGTATCCGGCGCCACCCCCTCGGGCTCCCGCACCTCGTCCGGCCACAGCAGCCCGTGCATGGCGATGGCGTCGCCGACGACCCGGAGCATGCCCAGCCGTTCCTTGCCCCGGAGCGCGAACTTGGCGATCGCGACCTTCTGGCTGCGCTTGAGCGCCTCCCGCAGGAGGGTGTACGGCTTCGCGGCCGGGGCGCCGCCCGCCGCGAGGTAGTACGCCGCGTCCATCTGGAGCGGGTCGATACGGTCGGCCGGAACGAACGCCACGATCTCGATCGTCTTCGCGGTCGGGAGCGGAAGGTGGGCCAGGTCCTCGTCGGTGATCGGGATGATCGTGCCGTCCGCGTCCTCGTACCCCTTGCCGATCTCCGCCTGGCTCACCTCACGGTCGTCCAGCTCGCAGACCTTGCGGTAGCGGATCCGGCCGCCGTCCTCCGTGTGGATCTGGCGGAAGGAGATCGAGTGGCTCTCGGTGGCGTTCACCAGCTTGATCGGAATGCTGACCAGGCCGAACGAGATGGCGCCGTTCCATATGGATCGCACGTGCAGCACCCTTTCGGTCGGTTTGCCAGGATTTGCTCAGATATCACGCGGCATATCTGGAATTCTCATCGTATGACGCCGATCACAGAGGTGGAGGGGCGACGGCTCGCGCTCAGCAATCTGGAGAAGGTGCTGTATCCGGCGACCGGCTTCACCAAGGGCGAGATGCTGCACTACTACGCCACCACCGCCGACGCCCTGCTGCCGCACCTGCGGGATCGGCCCCTGTCCTTCCTGCGCTATCCCGACGGCCCGGACGGCCAGGTGTTCTTCGCCAAGAACGTCCCGCCGGGCACCCCCGACTGGGTCACCACCGCCGAGGTCCCCCGCGTCGAGGGGCCGGCGCGCATGGTGCTCGTGCAGGACCTCGCGAGTCTGATGTGGGCCGCCAACCTCGTCACCGAGTTCCATACGCCCCAGTGGGTGATCGGCGCACCCGGCGAGGCCGACCGGCTGGTCTTCGACCTCGACCCCGGCTCGCCCGCGACCGTGGTCGAGTGCTGCGAGGTCGCCCTCTGGCTACGGGAGCGGCTGGCCGCCGACGGCATCGAGGCCTACGCCAAGACCTCCGGCTCGAAAGGACTGCATCTCGCCGCGGCCATCCGGCCCGCCCCCTCCGAGCAGGCCGCCGAGTACGCCAAGGAACTCGCCGTGGAGGCCGAGAAGGCCATGCCCCGGCTCGTGATCCACCGGATGACCAGGAGCCTGCGGCCCGGAAAGGTCTTCGTCGACTGGAGCCAGAACGCCGCCCGCAAGACGACGGCCACCCCCTACACCCTGCGCGCCCGCCGCGCCCCCACCGTCTCCGCCCCGGTGACCTGGGCAGAGGTGGCGGACTGCCGCTCCCCCGGCAACCTGACCTTCCTCGCCCCGGACCTCGCTCCGCGCCTACAGGACTACGGCGACCTGCTGGCCCCGCTGCTCGACCCCGACCGGGCGGGTCCGTTGCCCTGACTCGGCCGAAGCGGGGGTCCGGGGGCCGCGGGCCCCCGGGGACGGCAACCCCGGCCGACCCGCACACTCAGCCGACGGAACCCCAGGTACGCCGGTCCCTTGCCATCGCATGCAGCGCCTCCACATCCGCCGGCTTCAGCACCCCGCCCAGCCGGGCCAGCCCCGCCACCTCCGTGTCCGTCAGCACCCTGACCTCCCGGAGCGACGCGGTGATCGCCACGTCGGCCGGTTCGACCAGGGCGAGGACCGGGCGGACCTCGGCGGTCAGGGCGTGGGAGGCGCGATCGGCGTCGGCGCGGACGCGGCGCAGCAGGGGGTTCGGGGAGCGGCGACCGAGGGAGACCATCGGGTCGGCGACCGTCACCTTCTGCTTACGGGCGTACAGGGTGTGCACCGCGAACAGCCCGCCGGGGCCGATCACCAGGTGGTGGATGCGGTCACCGCCGGGCAGCGGGACGGAGTGCAGCGCGTGCCAGCCCGCGCCGTCCAGCCGGTCCAGGGCGTCGCCGACCGTCTGCTCCGCCGTCAGCGCCCGGCGGCGCGGGTCGGGGCGCAGCCGGTGGGACGGTCCCGGGTCCCGGTCGAGGGCCACCAGGAGCGCCTCGCCGGGGCGGTTGGGCGCCAGGTCGTCGTCCGGGTGGAGGGTCAGCCGGGCCAGCTCAGCCGGGGTGGGGACCGGCGGCGGGCCCACCGTCACGGGGCCGGTGATGAAGGGACCGAGAGCCTCCAGCACATCCTCTCTGCGGTCCTCGCTGAGCAGGTTCACCCGGGCCGCCTCACGGTCGTACCAGGCGATGTTCCGCCCGTCCGTGAGGCAGACGTAGAGCCGTTCCTGGCCGTGCCGCCAGGCCGGTATGACGCGCAGTCCGCTCATGCATCATCACCCCACTGACCATG
Source organism: Streptomyces curacoi (assembly GCF_001513975.1). Taxonomy (GTDB): domain Bacteria; phylum Actinomycetota; class Actinomycetes; order Streptomycetales; family Streptomycetaceae; genus Streptomyces; species Streptomyces curacoi. The sequence goes on along the minus strand of NZ_KQ947992.1, from coordinate 224,078 downwards.
GGAACAGGCGGGGCGCTGCGCGGGCAAGAACCCGGTTACCTTTGTGCCGAGTTGGGCAGACCCCCCGGGAGGGGTTGGTTGGGGAGGCGCCGTTGCGTACCCGCAGGAAGCAGCCCGACGTACCGGCTCCCGGCAGTCCGTGGAACGAGATCGTGCCCGGTCTGTGGATGGGCGGGCACGAGTTCCGGGGGCCGTCGGGGCGACTGGAGTTCGCCGTCGTACGGGACGAGTTCGATCTCGTACAGACGCTCCTGCGGCTGCCGGGGCACGGGCCCGACGCCGGTGTCGAGCACCATGTGTGGCCGATACCGGACGGCCCGCTGGACGGCACCCAGCTCGCGGGGGTGATACGGCTCGCCGAGGCGGCGTGCGAGGCACTGGACGAGGGCCGCAGGGTCCTCGTCCGCTGTTACCACGGGTACAACCGCTCGGGGCTGGTCATCGCCCACGCCCTGATCCGCCGGAGCCACCCCGCCGAACAGGCGATCCAGCTGATACGCTCCCGCCGCTCTCCGTGGGCCCTGCACAACGAGCGGTTCGTCGAGTACCTGCGGGCCGGTCTGCCGACCGCCCGGCTCCTTGAGGAGCTCGCCGAGTAGCCGTTCGCCCGTCCGCCGACCGGGAGCGCAAAAAGGACTTCCGTACGAATAGGGTGTACGGGGCCGACAACCACCCCGAACCCCAGGAGAGCCGTGCCCCGCAGCCGCCCCACGCGCACCGCAGTGGTCGTCGCCCTGCTGCTGGCGGCCGCGACGGCCTGCGGTGACGCCGGAGGGCTGCAGGGCGCGGGCCCGACCGAGACCGCGGTCAGCCCGGACAAGCTCTGGCCGGAGCTGACGCCGGCGTCCAGTCCGGCCTATGTCATCGGCGAGGTGAACCGGAAGGCTGTCAAGGGCGTCACCGTACCCGGCGGCGACATCCGCGACGTGGACCCAGTGGCGGTCGTGCGCAAGGAGATCGCCGAGAGCCCGGGGGACTACCGGGGCGACGACGCGCCGTACCGCCGGACCGGCAGTCTGATGGCCCAGTGCGGCAAGGGCGCCGGGCGCGGCAGCTGCCCGGTGCTCCAGCCGTACTACCGGGATCTGACCGGCGACGGGCACCCCGACCTCACGGTGGGTTTCCGGCTGATGCCCGGCAAGACGACCGCGGTGCGGGTCTACACCGTCGAGAAGCGCAGGCTCGTGCAGGTGATGGAGTGGGACGACGCCGTCAGCGCCGTCGAGCTGGCCGGGCGGTCGGTGATCATCCGCTCGCCGTCCGAGGTCGCCGGGTACGAGTACCGGCTGCAGTGGACCTGGGACGCGGACCAGAAGGCGATGCTGCTCACGCACGACGAGATGCTGCGCGCCGGGCCGCGCAAGAAGACGCCGCACCCCTCACCGTCCCGCGCCGCCTCACCCTCCCGTGCCGCCTCACCGTCCCGCGCCGCCTCCCCCTCGCGATCGGCCTCGCCCCTGGGTGGCTCTCCCGCGGCGAGCGCCCCATGAGGCTCGCGCTCCCCCAGTGGGCCGGCACGCTCGCCGTGAAGGCCGCCGTCTTCATCACGGTGATGTGCTGCGCGCTCGCCGCGCTGCTCGGCATCCTCGTGCATGTCTCGGTGACGAACCAGACCGTCGGCCAGGCCCGCGAGCTGACACTGTCCCGGCTGGAGGACGCGACGGCGGCGTTCGAGGCCGGGGACACGCTCGGGCCGCACGTCGGCCTCGATCCGCCGGGGCTGCCCCGGTCCCTGCGCGATCTGGCGCTGGCCGGGGACCGCGGCACGATGGTCGCCGACCGCCAGGGGCGCCCGACGATGTGGGCGGCGGGCCCGGCCGACGACGAGCGGGTCCTCGCCGTCGAGGTCGACTACTCGCAGCAGGCCCGCACCATCGAGGGGCTGGACCGGGCGATCCTGTGGTCGTCGGGGCTGGCCATCGGGGCGACGCTGCTGGTGGGCGCGTTCGCGGTGACACGGGTGACAAGGCGGCTGCACGCCACGGCCCGGGTGGCCCGGCGGATCAGCGGAGGCGATCTGGACGCGCGGGTGGACGACCCCCGTACGAAGGATCCGACCAGGCCGCAGGACGAGGTGGCCGCCGTCGCCGTGGCACTGGACTCCATGGCGTCGTCGCTGCAGAGCAAGCTGCTCGCCGAGCAGCGGTTCACGGCGGACGTGGCGCATGAGCTGCGGACGCCGCTGACCGGGCTGCACGCGGCGGCCGAACTGCTGCCGCCGGGGCGGCCGACCGAGCTGGTGCGCGACCGGGTGGCCGCGTTGCGCACGCTGACGGAGGATCTGCTGGAGATCTCGCGGCTGGACACCGGGCGGGAGCGGGTGGAGCTGGACAGCGAGCCGCTCGGGGCGCTGGCCGAGCGGGTGGTGCGGGCGTCCGGGACCCAGACCGAGGTCGTCGTCGTACGGGACGTCGTGGTCGAGACGGATCGACGGCGGCTGGAGCGGGTGTTGGGGAACCTGGTTGCCAATGCCCACAAGCATGGGCGCCGGCCCGTCGTTCTGACGGTGGACGGTCCGGTGGTGACGGTGCGGGATCACGGCGAGGGCTTTCCGGACTATCTCATCGCGCACGGGCCGCAACGGTTTCGTACGGAGGGCGGGGCCAAGGGGCACGGGCTCGGTCTGACCATCGCGTTGGGGCAGGCGGAGGTGCTGGGGGCGCGGCTGACGTTCTCGAACGCCGTGGACGGTGGGGCGGTCGCGAGGCTGACGCTGCGATAAGGGTCGGGGCGCTTCTCCTACGGGCTCCTCCTACGGGCTCTTCCTACGGGCTCTTCGTACGGACTCCTCCTACGGACTCCTCCTATGGCCCAGCGTGGCGGGCGACTCTCCCGGATTACTCCTAATGTGGCGTTTAGTCAGGTTTGCCCCCCTCTGATGGAGGTACTCCCATGGCCCTACGCTCCCGCCTTGCCATATCCCTGGCCGCCGGCGCCCTCGCCGTCGCGGCCGTCGCCACCCCCGCTGTCGCCGACGACGAGTGGGGATCCCAGAGCGGCTCGGGCGGTGACCACGGCGGCGACCAGCGGTTCACTCGGGGTGTCGTCACCGCGAGCACCCTGCTGCTGCGCAGCGCACCCAACCGGGGCAGCCAGGTGATCCGCACCGCCCAGCAGGGGGACGTCGTCAGGATCTTCTGCCAGACCGTGGGTCAGAGCGTCCAGGGCAACAACCGCTGGTACCTCCTCGCGGACGGCACCTGGGCCTGGGGTTCGGCCCGGTACATCGCGACGAAGCGCCCGCCGCGCTGGTGCTGAGATGTAAGGCACACAAGGCGGACTATTTGGGTAAGTTCCGGACATGACCAAGGCCGGAACCACCCTGGTGGCAGCGGACACTCCCGCTCCCGCCGCACGTCTCCCCCGGCGCCGCGGCATCGAACTGGCCCTCATCGTCGTGGCCGTCCTGCTCTCCGTGTACGGCTACTGCGCGGTCGGCCTGGCGAGGAACGGCACCGTCCCGCCCGGCGCCGCCGGTTACGGAGCCGGGCTCGGCGTGCTCGCGCTGGTCGCTCATCTGGCGGTACGTCTGCGCGCCCCCTGCGCCGACCCGCTGCTGCTGCCGATCGGCGTCCTGCTCAACGGCCTCGGCCTGGTCCTCATCTACCGGCTCGACCTGGAGACGCCGGACGACCGGGCCGCGCCCGCCCAACTCGTGTGGTCCACGCTGGGCGTGGCGCTGTTCATCGTGGTCGTGCTCCTGCTGCGCGACCATCGCGTGCTCCAGCGCTACGCCTACGTGTGTGTCGTCGCCGCCCTCGTCCTGCTCGCCCTGCCGATCTTCTTCCCCGCCGTGAACGGCGCCCGTATCTGGATCCGGATCGCCGGATTCTCCATTCAGCCGGGCGAGTTCGCGAAGGTGCTGCTCGCGGTGTTCTTCGCGGCGTACCTGGCCGCCAACCGCAGTGCGCTGGCGTACACGGGCCGTCGGGTCCTCGGCGTCGACCGGCTGCAACTGCCCACCGGGCGCGTTCTGGGCCCGATCGTCGCCATCTGGCTGCTGAGCGTGGGCGTCCTGGTCCTCGAACGGGATCTGGGGACCTCGCTGTTGTTCTTCGGCCTGTTCGTGGTCCTGCTGTACGTCGCCACCGGCCGCACCGGCTGGATCGCGATCGGCCTGCTGCTCGCGGCGCTCGGCGCGGTGGCCGTGGGGCAGTTGGAACCGCATGTGCACAGCCGGGTCGAGGACTGGCAGCATCCGTTCGCGTCGATCGAGGCGGGCGAGGGCCCGAACCAGCTGTCCCAGTCGCTGTTCGCCTTCGCGGCGGGCGGCATGGTCGGCACGGGACTGGGCCTCGGCCACTCGATCATGATCGGCTTCGCGGCCAAGTCGGACTTCATCCTGGCGACCGCCGGAGAGGAGCTCGGCCTGGCGGGCCTGTCGGCGATCTTCCTCCTCTACGGTCTGCTGGTGGAGCGCGGCTTCCGGGCGGGCCTCGCCCTGCGCGACCCCTTCGGCCGGCTGCTCGCGGTCGGGCTCGCCTCGATCGTGGCGCTCCAGGTGTTCGTGATCGCGGGCGGGGTGACCGGCCTGATCCCGCTGACCGGCATGGCGATGCCGTTCCTGGCGCAGGGCGGCTCGTCGGTGGTCACCAACTGGGCGATCGTGGCGCTGCTGATCCGGCTGAGCGACAGAGCGCGCAGCCGGCTCGGCATTCCCGAGGACGAGGAGGCCGCCGTGACGAGATCCGAAGGCCGCGCGGAGGCCCTCCGATGACCCGGCACATCCGGCACGCCGCCTTCTTCTGCGCCCTGCTGCTGATCGCGCTGCTCGCCAACGCCGCCCGCATCCAGGTCATCGAGGCCCGTACGTACGACGACAACATCGCCAACCGCCGCGGCACCATCGCCCGTTACGGGCAGCCCCGCGGCGACATCCTGGTCGGCGGCACACCGGTCACCGGATCCCGGGACACCGGCGAACACCTGCGCTACGAGCGGACGTACACGAACGGCCCGATGTACGCCCCCGTCACCGGCTTCGCCTCGCAGGTGTACGGCACGACCTTCCTGGAGCACACCGAGGACGGCGTCCTGGCCGGCACGGACCCACTGCTCTCGCCGTTCCCGATGTGGAAGGGCGTCGCCCGCGACCGCAACCCCGGCGGCGACGTCCTCACCACCCTGCACCGGGGCGCGCAGGAGGCGGCGTACGAGGGGCTGACCGGCCGCAAGGGCGCCGTCGCGGCCGTCGAGCCGTCGACCGGGCGGATCCTGGCCCTTGTGTCGGCCCCGTCGTACGACCCGTCCGTGCTGTCCGGGAACGGCCCCGCGGTGGCCCGCTCCTGGGCGACGCTGAACCGCGACCAGGACAAGCCGATGCTCAACCGGGCGGTGCGCAAGACGTATCCGCCGGGGTCGACCTTCAAGGTGGTGACCGCGGCGGCGGCCCTGGACGCGGGCGTGGTCAAGAAGCTGGACAAACGGACCGACTCCGAGGATCCGTACACCCTGCCGGGTACCAGGACCTCGCTGACGAACGAGTCCGAGGGCTGCACGGACGTTCCACTGCGCAAAGCGTTCGAGTGGTCGTGCAACACGGTGTTCGCCAAGCTGGGCGTGCGGGTGGGGGTGAAGCGGATGGCGGCGACGGCGAAGGCGTTCGGCTTCAACGACGCGGATCTGAGGATCCCGTTCTCGGTCGCCGAGAGCACCTTCGACACCAAGGTGGACAAGGCGCAGCTCGCCCTGTCGTCGATCGGCCAGTACAACACCCGCGCCACACCGCTGCAGATGGCGATGGTCGCGGCGGCGGTGGCGAACGGCGGGCAGGTGCGGTCGCCGTATCTGGTGGAGCGCAGGACCCGGGCGGGCGGCTCCACCGTGGCGACGGGCGGGTCGCGGTCGGTCCGGCAGGCCATGCGGCCCTCGACCGCCGCGCTGCTGAAGGAGCTCATGGTGGACGTGGTGCGGGAGGGCACCGGCTCGAACGCGTGGATCCCCGGCGCGACGGTGGGCGGCAAGACGGGCACGGCCCAGCACGGCCTCGGCAACTCCGGGACCCCGTACGCCTGGTTCGTCTCCTGGGCGCAGGGCGACCTCGATCTGGAGCCCAAGGTCGCGGTCGCGGTGGTGGTGGAGGACGCGGACCCGGACCGGGGTGACATCAGCGGGGGCGGGGACGCGGCGCCGATCGCCCGGGCGGTGATGAAGGCCGTACTGAAGTCCCCCTCGGACGACCGCCGTTGACGTCCGCTGCCGGATTCGAGGCAGGTGCCCACGTACTGAGACGCCCCCTGGGCCCGCGCCCCGGCCCGACCTATCGTTCGGTGCATGACGCCATCAACCACTCCTGAAGCCGCCTACGAACTCGCCCAGGTCAACATCTCCCGCCTCAAGGCCCCGCTGGACTCCCCGCAGTTGAAGGAGTTCGTCGACGCCCTCGACCCGGTCAACGCCGCCGCCGACGCGGCCGACGGCTTCGTGTGGCGGCTGCAGAGCGATTCCGGCAACGCGACGGACGTACCCGTCTTCGGGGACTCCTGGCTCATCATCAACCTGACGGTGTGGCGCGACACGAACGCCCTGACGGCGTTCATGTACCAGGGCGGGCACCGCGAGATGCTCTCCCGCCGCCGCGAGTGGTTCGAGAAGCTTCAGGAGGCGGTGACGGCCCTGTGGTGGGTCCCGGCCGGCCACCGCCCGACGGTCGCCGAGGCGGAGTCCCGCCTGCTCCACCTGCGCACCCACGGCCCGACACCGTACGCCTTCACCCTGCGCACGTCGTACCCGCCGCAGGGGGCGGAGCCGGTACTGGGTGAGGTGCCGGAGGGGCTGGGCTGTTCGGTCTGAGGAGGTTCACCCGCTCCTCGGCGTCCTGGGCGACCATCGCCCTCGCGTGCGTCACGCTCCACGGCTGCCCATGAGGGGAAGCCTGTCAGCCCTCAGCCCCCGCCTCGATCGTCTCCCCCACCTCGGCGACCCGCTCCCGCTCCTTTGCCGCGAACCGCTCCGCGTCCAGCTTCTCGGCGATCTCCTCGTCCTGGGCCATCAGCAGGTCCAGATTCGAGTCACCCATCTCCAGCACACCCATGTCCACATAGGCCTGCTGCAGACGCCTGCCCCACAGCCCGATGTCCTTGACGCACGGAACGATGCGAGAGAACAGCAGCCGACGGAACAACTGAAGGAATTCGGACCGCTCGCTGATCTCCTCCGCCTCGGCCTTCGGGATGCCGAAGTTCTCCAGAACCTCGACCCCGCGCAGCCGGTCCCGCATCAGGTAGCAGCCCTCGACGACGAACTCCTCGCGCTCCCGGAGTTCGTCGTCGGTCAGCTGCTTGTAGTAGTCCCTGAGCGCCATCCGCCCGAAGGCCACATGCCGCGCCTCGTCCTGCATCACATACGCCAGGATCTGCTTCGGCAACGGCTTGTCCGTCGTATCCCTGATCATGCCGAACGCCGCCAGCGCCAATCCCTCGATCAGCACCTGCATACCGAGGTAAGGCATGTCCCAGCGGCTGTCCCGCAGGGTGTCACCCAGCAAGGACCGCAGATTGTCGTTGATCGGATAGACCATGCCGATCTTCTCGTGCAGGAAACGCCCGTAGATCTCGGCATGCCGCGCCTCGTCCATCGCCTGGGTCGCCGAGTAGAACTTCGCGTCCAGATCGGGCACGGACTCCACGATCCGCGCCGCACAGATCATCGCGCCCTGCTCACCGTGGAGAAACTGGCTGAACTGCCAGGAGGCGTAATGCCGGCGCAGCTCGCCCTTCTCGCGCTCGCTCATCTTCGCCCAGTACGGCGTCCCGTACAGCGCCATCGCCTCTTCCGGCGTACCGAGCGCGTCGTACGGGTCGACCTCCAGGTCCCAGTCGATCCTGCTCTGCCCGTCCCACTGCTTGTCCTTGCCCTTCTGGTACAGGGCCAGCAGCCGGTCGCGCCCGTCGTCGTACTCCCAGCTGAAACGGGCCGCACCGCTCGCCGGCACCTGCCAGATCGATTCGCCCGGGTCCATGGCGTACAGGTCGTATGTCGGCATGCCCCGCAGGCTCCTGCGTAGTGGACGCCGCGTCAACAAGTCATGCGCAAGGGATTGACGGCCTTGCTGACAAGCAGTCTCATAAGACGCGGACGAAGTACCCCCGGTAACGAGGTGAGGGACCGATGACGACCCTGACGGAAGCCGACGCGCTGGAGGGCCTGCGCGACGCACTCGGCCTGCTCAAGGACCGCGAACAGGTGGCCGAACGCCTCCTCGCCTCCTCCGCCAAGCACTCCTTCGACCCCGACAAGGAGCTGGACTGGGAGGCGCCCTTCGAGGAGGGCAAGTGGTTCTGGCCGCCGGAGCTGGTCTCGCTCTACGACACCCCCCTGTGGCACCGGATGAGCGAGGAACAGCGCCTCCTCCTCTCCCAGCACGAGGCCGCGGCCCTCGCCTCCCTGGGGATCTGGTTCGAGATCATCCTCATGCAGCTCCTGGTCCGCCACATCTACGACAAGGCGGCGACCAGCGCACACGTCCGCTACGCACTCACCGAGATCGAGGACGAGTGCCGCCACTCCAAGATGTTCGCCCGCCTGATCTCCCACGGCGGCACACCCTGGTACCCGGTCAGCCGCGTCCACCAGAACCTGGGCCGCCTGTTCAAGACGATCTCCACCACCCCCGGTTCCTTCACGGCGACCCTGCTCGGCGAGGAGGTCCTCGACTGGATGCAGCGCCTGACCTTCCCCGACGAACGGGTACAGCCCCTCGTCCGCGGCGTCACCCGGATCCATGTGGTGGAGGAGGCCCGCCACGTCCGCTACGCCCGAGAGGAACTGCGCCGCCAGATGGTGACGGCCCCGAAGTGGTCCCAGGAGTTCACCCGCATCACGTCCGGCGAGTTCGCCCGCGTCTTCTCCATAGCCTTCGTCAACCCCGAGGTCTACACGAACGTGGGCCTGGACAAACGAGAGGCCCTGGCCCAGGTGAAGGCCAGCGGCCACCGCCGGGAGGTCATGCAGACGGGGGCAAAGAGGCTGACGGACTTCCTGGACGACATCGGGGTACTGCGCGGTGTCGGCCGCCGCCTGTGGAGGTCGTCCGGCCTGCTGGCGTGACGAAGCGGGCGCACCCCACCGGCCCGCAGCCGCCCACGGCGGCAAGGGGACGTGCCGGGGGGCGCCCCCCCGGCACGTCCCCGCCCCAACGCAACCCAAGGCGCTACGCGCACCCCCACCCACCCGCACCGGCCGCCGCAGGCATCACACCAGCACCCCCACCAGCCCGCACCCGGCACCACGCACGGCACCCCCCGACTACCCTGCTGGTCATGACGCCCTCGGCACCCACCCCCGCCTACCGTCGCCTGAGCGTCGAGGAGCGCCGCACCCAACTCCTCAACGCCGCCCTCAGCCTCTTCGCCCACCGCACCCCCGAGGACGTGTCCCTGGACGACGTGGCGGAGGCGGCCGGCGTCTCACGGCCACTGGTGTACCGCTACTTCCCCGGCGGCAAGCAACAGCTCTACGAGGCCGCCCTGCGCTCGGCCGCCGAAGACCTCCAGCACTGCTTCGACGAACCCCGCGAGGGCCCCCTCCTGCCCCGCCTCGGCCGCGCCCTCGACCGCTACCTCACCTTCGTCGACCAGCACGACACCGGCTTCAGCGCCCTCCTCCAGGGCGGCAGCGTCGTGGAGACCTCCCGCACGACCGCCATCGTCGACGGCGTACGCCGCGCCGCCGCCGACCACATCCTCAGCCACCTGCAGGTCACCGACCCCGGCCTCCGCCTCCGTATGACCGTGCGGATGTGGATCACCGCGGTCGAGGCGGCCTCCCTCATCTGGCTCGACGAGGACAAGCAGCCGCCGGTGGAGGAACTAAGGGACTGGCTGGTGGAGCAGTTCACCGCCGTGCTCTCGGTCACCGCGGCCCGCGATCCACAGACCGCCGCGCTGGTCGAGAAGCTCGCGGCGGATGGCTGAGACTGGTGCCGTGAAGAGCGAAGACACCCCCTTCGAGGGCGGCCCCATGGACGGCCGCGTCCTGCCCGTGCTCCTGGGCATCACGGGCCACCCGCCCAAGACGTACCGCATCCCCGTCCCGGACCCCGACGGCGGCGCGCCCACCGTGCTCGTCTACCGCCGCGTACCCCGCACCCAAGGCGCCCAGGGCACCCGCACCGGCCTCACCCGACGCTGGAAGTACGAGTACGACCCCGAGGCAGACCCCGGCCGCCGGCTGAACTGGCCGTGGTCCAAGCCGGACACCCCGCCCCGCGGCAAGCCGGACGACACGGACGGGTGACCTCTTTACTCCGAACGACGCACACCTACCGCGCAAAACAGGCGATCACATCTGATGCTCGCGATGCGGAGCGGAGACCCTCTCCGCACCGGACTTCGCGCACCGGAGGTGATGACGTGTCAGGAAGACTCCTACGTCTGGCGTGCACGGCAGCGACGGCGGCGGCCTGCACGCTCCTCGCACCGACGCTCACGACGACCGCGACCGCCGCCCCCGAACCGCAGGAGCGATCCGTCTCGGAGCTCCTGACGGACCTTCAGCGCCTGTACCGCGAGGCCGAGCAGGCCACCGAGACCTACAACGCCACCGCGGAGAAACTGAAGAGACAGCGCGCCGAGGTGACCCGCCTGGACGCCGCGCTGACCCGCGCCCGCCTGTCCCTGCACGACAGCCGAGGAGCAGCCGGCCGCCTGGCCCGCCAGCAGTACCAGAACACCACCACCATCTCCCCGTACGTACGCCTGCTCCTGGCCCGCGACCTCCAGCACGCCCTCGACCAGGGGCATGTCATCGGCCGGCTGGCCCGCGAGCGCGCCGAGACGGTCGGCCGTCTCACCGGCACCGAGCAGAAGGCCGACGAACTGGCCCGCAAGGCCCGCAAGGCCCTCGACGACCAGTTCGCCCTGGCCGAACGCCAGAAGAAGGACAGGGACGCCGTACGAAAGCGCCTGAAGAAGGTGGAGGAGCTGCTGGCCTCCCTCACCGCCGAGCAGCTCACGGCCCTGGCCGAACTGGAGGCGAAGACCGTCACCAAGGCCCAGAAGGACTTCCTGGCGTCCGGCGCCCTCGCCGAGGACGACCACAAGCCCTCACCCGCGGGCGCCCGGGCGGTGCGCTACGCCAGGAAGCAGCTCGGGAAGCCGTACAGGTGGGGCGCGGAGGGCCCGAAGTCGTACGACTGCTCGGGCCTGACGTCCCAGGCGTGGGCCCACGCCGGCGCCCCGATCCCGCGCACGAGCCAGGAGCAGTGGGCGCAGCTCGAACGCATCCCGCTGACCGAGCTGCGCCCCGGCGACCTGGTGATCTACTTCCCGGACGCCACGCACGTGGCCATGTACCTCGGCAAGGGCAAGGTGGTCCAGGCCCCGCGCCCCGGCGAGAAGATCAAGATCTCCCCGATCGCGTCCAACCCGGTCCTGGGCGCCGTACGCCCGAGGGTCCCGAAGGCCGGGCCCGAGCTCAGGACCCGGAAACCTCCGCGAGATACGCCGCGGTCTTCTCCGGCTCATAGAAGAAGTTCTCAAAGTCGGCCGGGTCGTTGAACGCGTTGGCGAATCGATCCGCCACCGGCTGCAGCTGCCCCGCCGCCCCGATGAGGTTGAGGATGTGCTCCGGCGGCGGCGCCAGCATCGCGTTCGTCCACTTGGTGACGTGCTGCGCGGTGGCCCAGTACCGGTCGAAGGTGCTCCGCATCCACGCCTCGTCGAACTCCTTGTCCCCGTGTTCGAGGATCGAGGCGAGATACGCGGCCGCGCACTTCGACGCGGAGTTGGAACCCTGCCCGGTGATGGGGTCGTTGGCCACGACGACGTCCGCCACACCCAGCACGAGCCCGCCGCCGGGAAGCTGCCCGACGGGGTTGCGCACGGTCGGCGCGTACCGCCCGCTCAGCACACCGCCGGCGTCCGTGAGCTCCACCTTGGTCGCCCGCTCGTACTCCCAGGGCGTGTACTTCTCCATGAGCTGCAGGGTCAGGGAGAGGTGCTCCGCCGGGTCCTTCACGCCGTCGAAGACATCGAGCGGCCCGCCGGGTATGCCCTCCCAGAACAGGATGTCCGCCCGCCCGGAGGTCGTCAGACACGGCATGATGAACAGCTCGCCGACACCGGGGACGAGGTTGCAGCGGACGGCCTCCATCTCCGGGTGCTCGGGGCGCGGCCCCAGACCGTGGACGTACGACACGGCCAGCGCGCGCTGCGGCTCGCTGTACGGGGACCTCTCCGGGTCCCGCGCGAACATCTGGACCAGCTCGCCCTTGCCGGCCGAGACCAGGACCAGGTCGTAGGTACGGGAGAAGTAGTCGAGGTCGCCGACGGCCGCGCCGTGGATGACGAGCTGGCCGCCGCGCTGTGCGAACGTCTCCATCCAGCCGGCCATCTTCACCCGCTGGTCGACCGACTGCGCGAACCCGTCGAGGTGCCCCACCCAGTCGATCGCGCGGGCCGCGGGGCCCTCACCCCAGGAGCCCGGGGCCGCCACCGAGACGCCGAGTCCCTCGATCTTCGGGGCCTGGGACTCCCAGAAGTTCAGCTGGAGATCGCGCTCGTGCCGAAGCGCCGTGTCGAACATGCACTGGGTGGACATGACCCGGCCGGAGCGGATCTCGTCCGCGGTCCGGTTGGACATCAGGGTGACCTCGTACCCGTGCGACTGGAGGCCGAGGGCGAGCTGGAGTCCGGACTGGCCGGCTCCGACGACGAGTATCTTCCGCATGCGGGTGGTGTCTCCTACAGGGATCGGGGACTACTCGGGGCTGGTCGGGGTCGTGGTCTCCCCGGTGCTACTCGGGGGTGACGTCGAGTGCGTGACCGACGAGGGCCAGCAGGGTCTCGATCACCGAGATCCGGCGCCGCGCGTCCATGATCATGACAGGTATGTGCGCGGGGATCGTCAGGGCCTCGCGCACGTCCTCCGCCTCGAACAGCTCGCTGCCGTCGAAGTGGTTGACGGCGACGACGTACGGCAGCCCGGAGCTCTCGAAGTAGTCCAGTACCGGGAAGCAGTCCTTCAGCCGACGGGTGTCGGCCATGACGACGGCACCGATCGCGCCCCGCACGATGTCGTCCCACATGAACCAGAACCGCTGCTGGCCCGGCGTGCCGAACAGGTACAGCACCAGGTCGTCGTCGAGCGTGATGCGGCCGAAGTCCATGGCCACGGTCGTGGTCAGCTTGCCGGGCGTCGAGGAGAGGTCGTCGGTCGCCTCGCTCGCCTCGGTCATCAGCGCCTCGGTCTGCAGGGGCGTGATCTCCGAGACGGCGGTGACCAGCGTGGTCTTGCCGACGCCGAAGCCGCCCGCGACCACGATCTTCGTGGCGATCGGGGCCCGGGTCCGATCGGTCTGCCAGGAGCGCAGGTTTTCGTCGGGTTCGACGAACGGGGAGACGCCGGAGGCGGCGGCGTCAGAGACGACGGAGTCCACTCAGCACCCTTTCCAGCAGAGCGCGGTCCGGCCGGCCCGTGCCGTGGCCGGTTCCGGTGCCGTACACACGGATCTTTCCCTGGTCCGCGAGATCGCTGAGGAGCACCCGGACCACGCCGAGCGGCATCTTCAGCAGCGCGGCGATCTCGGCCACCGTGCGCATACGGCGGCACAGTTCAACGATGGCCCGCATCTCCGGCATGACACGGGAGGTGAGGGAACCATTCGTCAGTTCCCTGCGCTCCTCGGGAGCCTCCAACGCCGCTGTGCTGCTGACGAACGTCTCCACGAGCAGGACATGGCCGAAGCGGGTACGGCCGCCGGTGAGCGAGTAGGGACGCACGCGGGCGGGCTTGCGGTCGCCGCCGCGGACGGGGAGCTGGGTCCTGCTCTTCGGGGCGTTGCTCATCGGGTACTCCCTGCCGACTCGGCCTCAAGGGATTGCCGTAGCTCACTGCGGAGTTCGGGAGTGAGGACGTGTCCGGCACGGCCCACGAACAGGGCCATGTGGTACGCCACCACGCTCATGTCGCAGTCCGCGGAGCCGTGGACGCCGAGCAGTGAGCCGTCGCTGATCGACATCACGAAGAGGCTGCCCTCGTCCATGGCGACCATCGTGTGCTTGACGCCGCCGAACTCCATCAGCCTGGCGGCGCCGACGGTGAGGCTGCCGATGCCGGAGACGATGGTGGCGAGGTCGGCGGAGGAGCCGCGCGGGCCGGTGGGCCTGTCGTTCCTCGCCTCGCGGGCCTCGGCGTTTCGGCCCGGGTCGGAGGAGAGCAGGAGCAGGCCGTCCGAGGAGACCACGGCGACTGACTGGATGCCCGGCACCTCCTCGACCAGATTCGTCAGCAACCAGTGCAGGTTGCGGGCTTCACTGCTCAGTCCGAAGGTACTGGGCGCGGTCAACTGCTTGCCTCCTCGACTGTGCCCCCCGTGGCTGCTTCGGATTCAGTGGTTTCTGCGGTCGGTGCCTTGGTCTGGCCGGTCTGTTCGGCGATCTCCGCCTGTACGTGGCGGTGACCGGCCTCCGCCCCCTGGTGAAAGCCGCCCAGCCTCCTGCGGAGGGCTTCGGCGTCGACGCCGGCGGTCCGCTGGCGCGGGGCCTGTACGGGGGCGGTGATCTTCGGGGTGCGTTTGGGGAGGCCCTTGTCGGTCAGGAGCTCCTCGTCCGGGGTGCGGGCGTGTTCCGCCTCGGCTTCGCCTTCGGCGGGTTCGTTCCCACCGGGTGCGGGTGGCCCCTGTGGGGTGTCCTCGTCGTCGGCGGCCGCGGGTTCGTCGGTCCCCGGGGCGTCGGTCAGCGGTACCGGGAGCAGGAGTTCCATCGTGGTCTCGGCGGGATGCTCGCGCTCCTGCTCGGCCGCGGCCGCACTCTCCGGTACGGCCTCTTCGGCGTCCCCCTTCTCCCGTACGGCCTGCTCGGCCAGCGCCACCAGCGGGTCCTCGCTCTGCGAGCGGCCCCGCAGGACGTTGGAGTTGGCCTCGGCGTCAGCGCCCGGCAGGGAGAAGGTGTGCGGGCCGTGGGCCGGTGTCTGCGACGGGACCGCGGCCGGTGCGGCAGCCGACAGCAGGCCCTTGGACAGCACCGCGACCGCCGCGACCCCGCCCTGCTTCTGCTCGCGCAGCTGGACGCGGACGCCGTGGCGGTGGGCGAGGCGCGCGACGACGTACAGGCCGAGGCCCAGGCCGTCGTCGCCCTCCTGGTCGTAGGTGGCCTCGGGGTCGAAGTCGGCGAGGCGGGAGTTGAGGCGGGCCATGCGTTCGGCGGTCATGCCGATGCCCTCGTCCTGGACGGAGAGCATGACCTCGCCGTTCTCCAGCAGCCAGCCGGAGACCTCGACGGGCAGGTCGGGCGGGGAGAACGAGGTGGCGTTCTCCATGAGTTCGGCCAGCAGATGGGAGAGGTCGTCCGCGGCGAAGCCCGCCACGTGCGCGTGCGGCGGCAGAGCGGCGATGCGGACCCGCTCGTACCGCTCGATCTCGCTGACCGCCGCACGGACGACGTCGACGAGCGGGACCGGTCCGGCGTGCTGCTGGACGTGCTCGGTGCCGGCCAGGACGAGGAGGTTCTCGCTGTGCCGGCGCATGACCGTGGCGAAGTGGTCGAGCTTGAAGAGCGTGGCAAGCCGGTCGGGGTCCTGCTCGCGCTCCTCCAGGCCTTCGATGACGGCGAGTTGACGCTCGACCAAGCCGAGGGTGCGCAGGGCCAGGTTGACGAAGGTGCCGCCGATGCTGCCGCGCAGACGCTCCAGCTGGGCGGCGGACTCGGCGAGTTCGGTGCGCAGCTCCTCGCGGGCGTCGGCCATCTTCTGGCGCTGGCCGACGAGGTGCTTGCGGTCGGCCTCCAGGGTGGCGATGCGCTCGTGGAGGGCGGCGGCGTGCGCGTGCAGGGCGTTGACGGAACGGACGACCTGGGCGAACTCGTCGTTGCGCCCGGTGAACCTGACGGGCTCTTCGGCCGCCGGGTCCTCGGCCCGGGCGAGCCGGGCGGAGCCGAGCCGCAGGACCGCCAGCGGCCGGGTGAGGGAGCGCGCCATACCGGTGGCGACGCCGACGGCGAGCAGCATCAGGGCGCCGAGGATCGCGATGCGGATCTCCAGCGCGGTGACGTCGTCGTCGCGGAGCTGTTCGAGGGCCTTGGTGCGGCGGTCGTAGAGGGCGGACTCCACGCCCCGCATCAGGTCGACGCGGGCGGAGAGGGCGGCCTCGGCGCGCTTGGTGTCGGTGCCGAGATCCCGGTCGGAGAGCGTGGCCTGGTCGGTGAGGGCGGCGAGATACCGCTCGGCGGTGTCGGCCTCGGGACCGGTGACCGTGGAGTCGTACGAGGTGCGCGCGGCCTTGGGGGCGGTGTCGCGGAAGTCGGCGAGGGCGGCGTCGGAGCGCAGGCGGGCCTGCTGGGCGGCGGCGCTGAGCGTGTCGCGCTGCTTGGCGTCGGCGTCCGAGGAGGTCTTCTGGGTGCTCGCGACGCCGGTGACCGGGTCGATGACGGTCTCGGTGGTGGTCGGCACGCTGAGGGCGGCGAGCAGCAGCCCACGGGCGGCTGCGGCCTGCTGCACGGCGGAGTCCAGCTCGGCCAGGGCGTGCGCGCCGGCGCCCGCGCGGGGCGGCAGCTGCTCGGCCAGGGACTCGGCGAGCCGGTGGAGTTCGGTGATGGTGGCCGAGTAGGCGCCGTGCGCCTCCAGCGCGGTGCTCTTGCCGGTGAGCGCGGCCCTGCGGACGGCCGCGATGCCGTCGAGGTCGTCGCGCAGCGAGGCGGGGGCGTCGGTGTCGGCGCGCAGTTCCTCCACCTGCCGGTCGACGCGGGCGCTGCGCTGCTCGCTGGGCGCCTTGGACTTGGGGCGGCCGGCGGCGATGTAGGAGGTGACCTCGTCGCGCTCGTCGGCGAGGGAGTGGGCGAGGGTGAGCGCGTCCTCGGTCTGCTCGGCGAGGGTCACCAGCTGCTGGGAGTCGTGCAGTTGCCCGGAGGCGGCGACGACCGACGGTACGCCGGCTCCGGCGATGGCGGCGGCCACGACGGCCACGGCGACGATCAGCCGGTTGCGTACGTGAGTCGGGCGGCCCTTGCCGACGGGTGTCTCATCGGTCGTCGTGCCGGGCGTGGGCTCCGTGCCTCCTGCGGAGGCAGTCTGCTTGCCTGAGCGACGAGGCCGCATCTTCTGCACCGGTGCTCGCATTCCTGACTCGTGATACCCATGGATCCAGGTGACGCTGCGTCAACTAGCGCCGACTCTGCGTACGCCTGATACGGTTCCCGACCCTCCCAGTGCCGGTGGGCAGCGATCGTGCATCACCTGACCCGCCACCCGAAGGAGTGAACCCTGGAGAAGAGTTGGCGGGCAAGTTCCTCTGGCGCATGCACATGCCTTGCCCGGCGGGCCGGTTGGACGTCTGCGCCGGGCGGTGGCAATATTCGCCGCCACGCCCTCCCGGAGCGAACCATTCCACCCCAAATCAGGCGCTTGACCTGCGCGGCTGCACCCATCCCGCAACCAATGCAGGCCGTTCGCGAACCTTGTGAAGGCCTCGTGCAGACTGGCTGAATGCGAACAGAGCTTGTTTCGGAGCCCGGTGACCCGGCCCGCCCCAACGAGGACTTCGCAAGTGTCGCGCTTCCCGCCTCGGGACAGGGCGGCGTACTGGTGGCCCTGGACGGAGTGACGCCTCCGAGGAGTGAGACGGGCTGTCTGCATTCCGTTCCCTGGTTCACCGCGCGGCTGGGCGGAGCCCTGACCGAACTGACCGTTTCACTCCCGGATGTTCCCCTCGTCGACGCCTTGGCCCGCGCCATCGCGGTTACCGCCGGGACACACGCACAAACCTGTGACCTTTCTCACCCACGCACCCCACAGGCAACGGTGGTTCTGACGCGGTGGTCGGCGCGAGCCGTGGAGTACCTGGTCCTGTCCGACTCGGCCTTCCTGGTCGAGTCACCCGACGGGGCGGTCACGGCGTACCTGGACGACCGGCTGTCCCGCCTCCCGCGCGCGTCCCTCGCCACGGACGCCCTGATCGACGCTCACATCCGCAACAAGGAGGGCGGCTTCTTCACGGCCGCCGCGGATCCGTCCGTGGCGGGGCGGGCGGTGACGGGAGTGGTGCCGCGGGGGGACGTGCGGGCGCTGGCCGCGCTGACGGACGGGGCGACCCGGTGGGTGGAGAAGTTCCGGGAGGGGGACTGGGCGGACTGCTTCCGGCTCGTACGGAAGGAGGGGGCGCGGGAGTTGGTGGATCGCGTACGGGCTCTGGAGCGTGCCGATGCGGAAGAACGGGCGTATCTGGGGCGCAGCAAGACGCATGACGACGCGACGGTCGTGTACGCGGAGTTGTGAGCGCGCTACTCGCCCTCGGCGAGGGCCGACAGGACCGCTTCCGCGGCCTCCTCGGGCAAGTGCTCACGGAGTACGTCCTTGAAGGCGTCGTCCCCCAGGAGGACTCGCTGTTTGCGGAGCCAGTAAAGGTCCGTGGCGGTCGAGACTCCCAGCTGCAGGCGCATGGCGAAGGCCAGGAGATTGTAGGAGGTGCCTTGAGCGGGTTGGCCGCGTTTCGTTCGCAGTATGCCGAGTTGACTGGTGGTGGCGGCGATGCTGTCCCGGTCGCCGAGTTCCTCGCTGAGGGCGAGTGAACGGCGGTAGTACCGCTCGGCCTCGTCGTACTCGTCCCGATGCTCCGCGGCGATGCCGAGTTGGTGGTAGCCCATGGCGATGGCGCTTCGGTTGCCGAGTTGTTCGTTGATGGCGAGGGAACGGCGGTAGTGCCGCTCGGCTTCGTCGTACTGGCCCCGGGCTGCCGAGATCACCCCGAGCTGGTGGTAGACGGTGGCGATTCCCTCTCGGTGGCCGAGCTCTTCGCTGAGGGCGAGTGAACGGCGGTAGTGCCGCTCGGCTTCGTCGTGCCTCTCCAGTCGCTCCGCGATGCTGCCGAGTTGGAGGTAACTCGTGGCGATGGACTTTCGCCGGCCGAGTTCTTCACTGATGGCGAGTGCCTTGCGATAGAGCTCTTCGGCCCGGGCATAGTCCCCCCGGCTCTCAGCGATGATGCCGAGATGGTGGTGGGCGATGGCGACGCCTTCTCGGTCGCCGACTTCTTCCGCGATGGCGAGCGATTTCCGGGAGTGCTGTTCGGCTTCGGCGTACTCTCCGCGCGCTTCCGCGATGACGCCCAGGTGGTGGTGGTAGTCGGCGGCGTACCCGGAACGGTCCGGAGACCAGGTGAGGCTTTCCTTGACCAGTCGCTCTTCCCAGTCCCACGCACCCCAGATGTGCAGTTGCTGGCACACCTGGCCGGTGAGACTGTGCGCCTGATCGAGGTCACCGGCCCGGTGATGATGGTGGCGGGCCTCGATGCAGGCGAGGATGGCGGCTGTCCCCTCCCGCTGCCGTACCGAGCGCCACCGCCAGTAGGCGGCAGCCCGGCGCTGAGCCGCTGTCCGCGTGTCCGCAGTGGTGCCTTCCTGGAGGGCTTTCGCGGTCCATCGGTGCACCACCAAGCCGCTGGGCCGACTGCCCGGCTCGTCCTGGGGCGCGGAGGCCGGTGAGACGAGCCCCAGTGCCAGCAGCAGGGACAAGGCGTCCTCGCCGCGCTCGTCCAGCCGGACGGGGGGCCGGGCCAGCTCGTCGAGATCACGTCTGTACTGGTCGAACGTCTGCGGAGGAAGTCCCCAGCCGGTCTCCGCTCCGGCCCCCGCGGCCACGGCGTCGTCGATCTGCTGGTTCACGGCACGGAGCCGTGCCATCAGCGCGGCATCGGCAGCCGGCGCGGCGGTCAGGTCCGACAACTGCCAGGCGGCCCCCGTCCGGTCGACCGGACGGCGATACACCGCGAGTCCCTCCAACAGCCGCCGCGCCACCGGCACCCCGTCCAGCTGGCCCAGCAGCGTGTCGAGCAGCACGTCGTCCACGGCCAGCGTGACCGTTTCGGCCAGCGCCTTGTCCAGGTCGCCCGCGACCCCGGCCAGCCACCGCTGCGGATCACGCACACCGCGCCGCTCCAGTGCCTCTTCCATGCGGTCGGCGACGTCGGGGAATCGGGCATCGCCTCCGCGCAGCAGCGCGTCCAGATACTCCAGTGCCCGCGGATGCCCGCCGACATCGGTGTACGCGCGCGGAAGCTCCTTGGGCCCGAGGGCGTCCAGTCCAGGCAGCCGCCAGATCAGCTTGCGGGTTTCCGCGAACGACAGCGGGCCGAGGTGATGCGCCGTCAGTCGCCGGTGCATCCGCTTCGGCAGGCCGAACGGATACCGGCTGGTGACCAGCAGCCGAGTACGGGGCGCGGCAGCCGCCCAGGCGGCCAGGAAGTCCGCCAGGTCGGGATCGGAGAGCCGCCGGCCTCCGTCGGCACGGGTCAGGAGGTCCTCGGCGTTGTCCAGCACGAGCAGGACGGGCAGCCGTGGCAGCACGAGCCGCTGGACCAGCTCCCAGCGCTCCCGCCACGACGGCGTGGCGTTGACGAGCACGGCAGCCGCCCGGCGCAGCATGTCGTCCTCGGGCAGCCCCGCGCACTCGCAGTGAACGAAGAGCCGCTGGCGCAGGGTCTCCAGAACCGAGTCGACCGTCGGAGCCGTGGCGGCCGGGACGGGCACGACCAACCCGGCCTCGGCGCCCAGGTGATGCAGCAACTCGGCGGTCAGCGTCGACTTGCCGACCCCGCCGATCCCGTGGATCAGCACACCGGCCCGGTCGGAGTCACGCAGCGCGGCCAGCAGTTGCCGCAACTCCGCCCGGCGGCCCACGAACTCCCCGACCTTGCGCACCACCATGCCTTCTTCCAGCACCCTCTCGGGCGCCGAGGCCACCCGCTCGACGCCTGCCCCGGCATCGAACAGCGGCAGCGGCGACCCGGCGAGGAACAGAGACGGAGTGGACCACTCCGGCCACTCGGCACGCGGATCGCCAGCCGGCGCCTGCTGCCGTACCGCCTCCAGCCGCCGTCGCGCCCGGGACAGCGCGGTCAGCGGGACCGGATGCTCCGCCCTGGCCAGTTCCTCGTACACCAGGGCGGCCAGCTCGGTGGCGTACCGGTCGGTGACCGCCTCCGTCATGGCCAGCACGCCCGGGACCCCTCGCCCCAGAAGCGCCCGTGCCAGCCCCGCACGGGCCTCGGCGGCGGCCTCCTCGGCGTCGGCCTCCGGTGCCTGCGCGGTGGAACAGCCGGCCAGGACCACCAGAGGCACCCCACGCCCCGGCGGCAGCACCTCGTCCATGAACCGCCGCGCGTCGACCTCGTCCACCCCGCCGTCGTCCTTCTCCAGGAACAGCACACCCGGGGCGGCATGACACGACAGATGCAGGACGTGGAAACGCTCCTCCTCCAGAGCGGCGCGCATCTCGGCGACGCTGCCCCAGTTCAGTACCCGGACATACGCACCCTGCTTGGTCCGGACCGTGCCCACCGCGTCCAGGATGCGCGCCAGCTCGTGCTCGTAGTCGAGCAGTTCACCGCCGCCCGCCTCCGGGCTCGCGACCACGGCCAGAATCCGCAGCGGTCCCGGGATCGGCATCGCCACCGGCGGGGCCTCCCGCCGCACCTTGCGATAGAGGTCGACGTGTTCGGACAGCACCAGCGGTCGCTGTGCGCCGGGGACCGTCAAGCTCTCCCAGGGCAGGTCCCGCCACTGCGGTACGTCCACCTGAAGTCCGATCCGCAGCGGGGCGTGGCAGTTGCGGGCCGTCGCCTCCTCCCGCCGCAGCGCGGCTCCCACCTCGCCGTTCAGGAACCGCTCGCCCAGGGTCCGGCCGACGGCGGCCAGGGCGCCGTTCACACCACCGGAGACCGCCGGCGTGTCCTTGGCGGGCGCGGTACGGGTCACATGCCCACCGCGCAGCCGCTCCCTGGCCCGCCGCAACGCCCAGAGCCGCTCCTCCAGCTCACGGTCCAGCTCGGCAGGCGTGCCGGTCACCTCAGTGCCCTCGGTGGAGAACACCACCGACTCCGGCCCGACCCGTAACTCGGCGTGGACGGGTCCGTCCGGCCGGTACTGCAATCCCGGGGGCAGGGTCACCTCACCGGTGGGCGCCGGTCGCCGCGAGTCCGCCAGCCCCTGCACCGCGCGCACGAGTTGCCGGACGTTCGCCTTGTACCGGTCCGGTGTGGCCACCCTGCGGAAGTCGACGAACAGCCGTGAGGCGATGAAGGGCGGAACGGTCGCCACCTCGCCCCAGAGCACGGGGATCACCCGCTGCAGGCCGTCGGTCGAAGCCGTCAGGGCCGCCGAGAGCTCCTCCTGGCACCACTCGGAGGCGATCCACTTCGGGCTCACCACGGCCACCAGCGCGTCGGCCTTCGCCAACCCGTCCTGCAACCGTGTGGCCACTCGCTGCCCCGCGACCAGTTCCCACCGGTCGAACCACACCTTCAGCCCGAGCGCCTCAAGATTCTCCGCCAGCGTCTTGGGCCAGTCCCCGTCGTCGTAGGCGTAGGAGAAGAACACATCGAACCGCTCGGCGCCGGCCGCGGCCTCGGCTCCGCCCACATCGCACCCCCGTACGCGGCACCCTGGACCTCAGCCCTGACCGCTGCCCACCCCGAGTCCCAGGAATGACGAGAATGCCAGGACTCCCAGCCCGCGGCAGCCATAACGGCCATTTCCCCCGCCCGGGGCCGGACAACTCGCGATCGTCCTCCCCCAAGGCCTCACGGCCTGCCCTACTTCTCCATCCCCCGGTTCAGCTGGTTCAACAACCGGGCCAGCTCCGCCACCTCGCCCCGGTCCCAGTGGGACAGCTGCGCGACATACCTGGCCCGCCGCGCCTCCCGCACCTTGGCGACCCGCCCGCGCCCCTCCTCCGTGAGGTGCACCAACCACGCCCGCCCGTCGGCGGGGTCCGGCTCCCGCGCGACCAGGCCCAGGTCCTCCAGGGCGTGCAGCTGGCGGGACATGGTGGCCTTGCCGACGCCGATGTAGGCGGCGAGCTCGGTGGCCCGCTGGCGTCCGGATTCGTCCAGACGGACCAGCAGCCCGTACGCCGCCGACTCCAGGTCCGGATGCACCTGCCGGGCCATCTCGCCCTGCTTGGCCCGGGCACGCCGGAACAGCACCGTCAACTCGCGTTCGAGGTCCAGGAACTCGGGCTGGTCCATACCACCACCGGACGCCCCGGATTCGACTCGCCGCTCGTCGCCGTTTCCGTCTTCGTGCACGTCAGCCCCTACCTCGGTGTTCCCGGTCCGGAAAGTTTCCGCCAACCGCCGCCATCGCCGCAGCTCCGTCAGTATTTCGCAGGCTTGGACCAACGGCAGCCTTGGCAGCCCCTTCCACCTGCCCTTCTGCGCGCGTAGCTTCTCTACCGGTTCCGACTGGCATGTACACGTCGAGAAGCCGCCATCCGTACGCACCCCGAGCGTTTCCCCACCGAGCGCGACCGAGCCTTCGGAGGCACGCTATGCCCGTGCACAGACCCGAACCGCTCCGCCCCCGGCGCCCGCACCTCGCGGGGCTCCCACTCGCCCTCGCCCCTGCCCTCGGCCTCGCGCTGGCCCTCGCCCCACCGCCCGCCCGCGCTGCCGCCGCCGACACCCCACCACCCGCGTCCGCTGCCACCTCAACCGCCACGGCCACTGGCGCTGCCGCTGCCGCTGCAACCGCCACTGCCACTGCCACTGCCGACACCCCACCACCCGCCTCCCCTGCCGCCGCCGACACCCCGGCCCCCCGCGGCTCCGCCCACATGGGCATGGGCGTAGCGGCCCACGACGGCGTGCACGGCCTGCCCCTCACCACCCTGGCCACCCAGACGGAAGGCGTGGACGTCTCCAGCCACCAGGGCGACGTCGCCTGGTCGACCCTGTGGAACAGCGGGGTCAAGTGGGCCTACGTGAAGGCCACCGAGGGGACGTACTACAAGAACCCGTACTTCACCCAGCAGTACAACGGCTCCTACAAGGTCGGCATGATCCGCGGGGCCTACCACTTCGCCACCCCGGACACCACCAATGGAGCAACGCAGGCCGACTATTTCGTCGACCGCGGCGGAGGCTGGTCCCACGACGGCAAGACCCTGCCCGGCGCCCTGGACATCGAGTGGAACCCGTACGGAGACGCCTGCTACGGCAAGTCACCGAGCGGGATGGTCACCTGGATCCGCGACTTCCTGAACCGGTACAAGGCCCGCACCGGCCGGGACGCCGTCATCTACACGGCGACCAACTGGTGGAAACAGTGCACCGGCAACTACAGCGGCTTCGCCTCCGCCAACCCGCTGTGGATCGCCCGGTACGCGTCGACGGTGGGCGAGCTGCCGGCGGGGTGGTCGTACTACACGATGTGGCAGTACACGTCCTCCGGACCGACGGTCGGTGACCACAACAGGTTCAACGGGGCCCTGGACCGACTGCGGGCCCTGGCGAACGGCTGACACACAGCCGTACGGCGAAGGCCCGGGCCTCCCTCACGAGAACACCCGGGCCCCGCCTGTCCGGAAGCGTCCGTCACGCCGCCACCGGAACCTCCGGCGCCGCGCCGTTCGTGGCCGGCGACAGGGCCAGTTCCAGGACCTGGCGGACGTCGGTCACGGCGTGGACGTCGAGCTTGTCCAGCACCTCGGCCGGGACGTCGTCCAGGTCGGGCTCGTTGCGCTTGGGGATGATCACCGTGGTGACCCCGGCGCGGTGCGCGGCCAGCAGCTTCTGCTTCACGCCGCCGATGGGCAGGACCCGGCCCGTCAGGGAGACCTCGCCCGTCATCGCCACGTCCGTGCGGACCAGGCGGCCGGACAGCAGCGACGCCAGTGCCGTCGTCATCGTGATGCCCGCGCTCGGGCCGTCCTTCGGCACCGCGCCCGCCGGGAAGTGGATGTGCACGCCCCGGTCCTTCAGATCGGCGACCGGGAGCTCCAGTTCGGCGCCATGGCTGCGCAGGAAGGACAGGGCGATCTGCGCCGACTCCTTCATGACGTCACCCAGTTGGCCGGTCAGGGTCAGACCGGCCGCGCCCGTCTCCGGGTCGGCCAGCGACGCCTCCACGAACAGCACGTCGCCGCCGGCGCCGGTCACCGCGAGGCCGGTCGCGACGCCCGGGACCGCCGTACGCCGCTCGGCCGGATCCTGCGCCGACTCCGGCACATGGTGCGGCCGGCCGATCAAACCGCGCAGGTCGCCCTCGCCGATCGTGAACGGCAGCTTCCGCTCGCCCAGTTCGTGCTGGGCCGCCACCTTGCGGAGCAGGCGGGCGAGGGAGCGCTCCAGGTTGCGGACGCCCGCCTCGCGCGTGTACTCGCCGGCGAGCCTGCGCAGGGCGCCCTCGTCGACGGCGACCTCGTCCTGGTTCAGACCGGCCCGCTCCAGCTGGCGCGGGAGCAGGTGGTCGCGGGCGATGACGATCTTCTCGTCCTCGGTGTAGCCGTCGAGGCGGACCAGCTCCATACGGTCGAGCAGGGCCTCCGGGATGGCCTCCAGGACATTGGCGGTGGCGAGGAAGACGACGTCCGAGAGGTCGAGTTCGACCTCCAGGTAGTGGTCGCGGAAGGTGTGGTTCTGGGCCGGGTCCAGCACCTCCAGCAGAGCCGCCGCGGGGTCGCCGCGGAAGTCCGAGCCCACCTTGTCGATCTCGTCGAGGAGGACCACCGGGTTCATCGAGCCGGCCTCCTTGACGGCCCGCACGATGCGGCCGGGCAGCGCGCCGACGTAGGTACGGCGGTGGCCGCGGATCTCGGCCTCGTCGCGGACGCCGCCGAGGGCGACCCGGACGAACTTGCGGCCCATGGCGTGCGCGACGGACTCGCCGAGCGAGGTCTTGCCGACACCGGGCGGGCCGACCAGCGCCAGCACGGCACCGCCGCGCCGGCCGCCGACGACACCGAGGCCCCGGTCGGTACGGCGCTTGCGCACCGCCAGGTACTCGGTGATCCGCTCCTTCACGTCCTCCAGGCCCGCGTGCTCGGCGTCGAGCACGGCCTTCGCGCCCTGAATGTCGTACGCGTCCTCGGTCCGCTCGTTCCACGGGAGTTCGAGGACGGTGTCCAGCCAGGTGCGGATCCACGAGCCCTCGGGTGACTGGTCGCTCGCCCGCTCCAGCTTGTCGACCTCCTTGAGGGCGGCCTCACGGACCTTCTCCGGCAGGTCGGCGGCCTCGACGCGGGCGCGGTAGTCGTCGGACTCCTCGCCGTCCTTCTCGCCGTTCAGCTCGCGCAGCTCCTTGCGGACGGCCTCCAGCTGACGGCGCAGCAGGAACTCGCGCTGCTGCTTGTCGACGCCCTCCTGGACGTCCTTGGCGATGGTCTCGGCGACCTCCTGCTCGGCGAGGTGGTCGCGCAGCTGCTGGGTGGCGAGCCGGAGCCGGGCGACCGGGTCGGCGGTCTCCAGCAGCTCCACCTTCTGCTCGGTGGTCAGGAAGGGCGAGTACCCGGAGTTGTCGGCGAGGGCGGAGACGTCGTCGATGGCCTGGACCCGGTCGACGACCTGCCAGGCGCCGCGCTTGCGCAGCCAGGCGGTGGCGAGGGCCTTGTACTCCTTGACCAGTTCGGTGACCTGTCCGGGCAGCGGGTCGGGCACGCTCTCGTCGATGCGCGTCCCCTCGACCCACAGCGCCGCACCCGGCCCGGTCGTCCCGGCGCCGATCCTCACCCGGCCGCGGCCGCGGATCAGGGCGCCCGGGTCACCGTCGGCCAGCCGGCCGACCTGCTCGACGGTGCCGAGCACACCGGTGCTCGCGTACGTCCCGTCGATGCGGGGCACCAGCAGCACCCGTGGCTTTCCCGGCTGGGACCGGGCGGCGGCCTGCGCGGCCTCCACCGCGGCGCGGACATCGGCGTCGTTCAGATCCAGCGGGACCACCATTCCGGGCAGCACGACCTCGTCGTCGAGCGGCAGCACAGGCAGGGTGAGCGGTGTGGACGTCGAACCCATGATCTCCCCTTCGGCAGTCAAGTTGAGTTATGCCGACTCAATGTACGAGGGAGTCCGAATGTTCCCCGACCTCCGTTCGCTGTGAGCGATCACCACCGCCATGCGCTGTGACCTCGGCTTTCACAGAGGGCCCGGCGGAAAACCGGTTGCCGGGACGGACGCCTTCGCCCACCGTCTCCCCCGTGACAGAGACAGAGATCCTTCTCGCGGCCTACGACGACCAGATGCGCGGCGCGCCCCCGACCCCGCCCACCGGCGTGACGTACGAACACGACGGCCCGCTGCTGCGGACAGTCGGCGGATTCCGGGGCCTGGTCAGCGGCCCGCGCTCCCTCGGCGTACACGGCGCCGAACTCGACCGGCTCATCGCCCGCCAGCGCGACTTCTTCGCGGCGCGCGGTGAGGCGGTGGAGTGGAAGACCCGGTCCCACGACGACCCGGCCGACCTCATCGAACGTCTGCGTGCGGCGGGCTTCGTGCCCGAGGAGCGGGAGACGGTCCTGGTCGGACGCGCCGCCGACATGGCCGTACGGCAGCCCGTCCTGCCGGAGGGCGTGACGCTGCGCCGCGTCACGGCGGACGCGGACATGCGCCGTATCGCCGCGATGGAGTCGGTCGCGTGGAGGCAGGACTGGAGTTGGCTCGCCGACGATCTCATCGGCCGTGTCGCCTCCGCCCCGGACGAGATCGCCGTCTACATCGCCGAGGCGGAGGGCGAGGTCGTCTGCGCCGCGTGGCTGGTCTTCCGCGCGGGCACCGAGTTCGCGAGCCTGTGGGGCGGCTCCACGCTGGCCGAGTGGCGGGGCCGTGGAATCTACCGCGCCATGGTCGCCACCCGCGCCGCCCTCGCCGTCGCCCGGGGCGTCACCTACCTGCACGTCGACGCCTCCGACGACAGCGCGCCCATCCTGCGGCGGCTGGGCTTCGAGGCGGTGACGACGACGACGCCGTACGTGTGGTCGCCCGAGGCCGCCTGAGTCCGAGGGGCCGTAACCCCTGGCCCCTCCCCGGGACTTGGCCGCCTACCCCTGCTCCCGGTACCACCGCCGCACCACCGGCCACATCCCGAGACCGATGGCGAGGGCGATCAGATGCCCCCAATTGGTCAGCGGGTCCGTGAGGTTGAGCAGGTCCTGGATCAGCATCCCACCGAACAGCACCAGCACGGGCCAGCGCAGCCAGGGCCGCAGCAGTCCGGTCAGCGCGCCGAGGCTCGCGGCGACACCGAAGCTGATGCCGTAGTCGAGGCGGTGCAGGGAGCTGTCGGGGAGGTGGCCGGCCAGCACCGCGAACCCCACCGGGCCCTCGGTGGCGAGGGTGGCCAGGACGTGCCCGAGCAGGAAGACGACGGCCGTGCGCGGACCGCCGATCCGCCGCTCCAGCGCGGTGAGCACGAACAGGAAGCAGAGCGTGTACGGCGCCAGGATCCCGCCCGCCACCCACAGCGCGCTGGCGAGCAGCACCAGCACCGGGGCCCGTACGAGGTGGGCCACATCGGTGCTGGAGCCCTGGTGCAGGGCGTGGACCAGGGCGGGGTCGGCGTACGCGGCGATCAGTGAGGTGACGGCCAGTACGGCGGCGTAGGCGAAGGTGAACGGCGCGCCGGTGGGGGTGGGGAACAGATGCCAAGGGCGCAGACGCCAACGGCCGAGGGAACGCACGCGGGCGGGGGCTCCGGAGGCGCCCAGGGCATCCGGCACCGCCACCACGGCCGCGTGCGTCGCCCCACCTGCCACACGCACTGTCGCCGCGCCTGCCACGCGCACTTCTGACGCCGCCGCAGACGCCCCTGACGTCGCCGCAGACCACTCTGACGCCACCCCAGATGCGGCCGGGGCCGCCACGGAAGCCGCCGCCGGCGACGTCGGCTTCCCCGCGCCGCGTTGTCGCGGCACACCGTCCAGCAGCCCGGCCACATCGGGGAAACACGCGTCGGCGGAAGGGGTGTCCACGCTCGACGACACAGGGGAGCCGGGAGAGGAGCCCGTCGCGCCCACAGCACCGGTCCGTTCCAAGTGAGGTGCTCCTTCCGCTTTCCCCCCACCCTTGGCCCGCGACCCGCCCGTGTCTGTGACCGGCGCCACATGGGACCCGATTCTCAGCAACCTCTCAAGGAGCGCACGCGTCCTCCAAGAGGCTCACTGGCGTGCGTCAACCCGAAGCGGCCCCCGTACTCCCCGAGACCGAGGACCCGGTCTTCGGGGCACGGGCTCGCCCTCCGCGGTAATTCCCTCGGCCCGCCGGTCCGGACCTGCGAAGATGACCGGATGCCCACTTCGTACGACATCCCGGAAGTACTGGACCGTCGCGAAGGCCCGCACGGCGAGGTCGTGCTGCGGCGGCACGGCGAGTTGCTCCAGATCATCGCGAACGGCTGCTTCCTGATGGACACCTCCGACGGGCGCTCGGAGCGGCTGCTCGTCGACGCGGCGCTCGGCGCGCTGGACGGACGGCCGCAGCCCGCGGTGCTGATCGGCGGGCTCGGCGTCGGGTTCTCGCTCGCACACGCCGCCGCCGATCCGCGCCCGGGACGGATCACCGTCGTGGAGCGCGAGCGGGCGATTATCGACTGGCATCTCGACGGGCCGTTGTCCGACTTCTCCGCCGGTGCCCTCGCCGACCCGCGCGCCGAGATTCTGGAAACCGATCTCGTCACCTACGTACATGAGACATCCGCCACGTATGACGCACTGTGTCTCGACATCGACAACGGGCCCGGCTGGACCGTCACCGAGGGCAATGAGGGCCTGTACTCACCCAGCGGACTCGCAGGCTGCGCAAGGGTCTTGCGGCCGGGCGGGGTGCTGGCCGTATGGTCCGCCCAGCCCTCTTCCGAATTCGAAGAAACCTTGTGTAATGCCGGATTCCAACAGGTGCGTACCGAAGAGATCCCCGTTGCCCGGGGCGTTCCGGACGTCGTGCACCTCGCCGTCCGACCTGGATAGCCCTGGCGCGGTGACTCCCCGTACTCTGCTCATCTGACGCGGATCATTCAAGCGTCAATCGCAAGCATGCGCAGGCATAGCCAGTCAGTAGGAATCACCCCACGGATTCCGGAAAGCAACTTTGGGGCGGGCGATGGAGCAGACACACACCTCCCACAACGGCACGGCGGCGACCCCGGGCGCACAGCGCCGGGTCCTCGTGGTCGAGGACGATCCGACCATCGTGGACGCCATCGCGGCCCGTCTGCGCGCCGAGGGTTTCCTCGTGCAGACCGCGGGTGACGGCCCGGCGGCGGTCGACACGGCGGAGGCCTGGCAGCCCGACCTGCTGATCCTCGACATCATGCTGCCGGGCTTCGACGGCCTGGAGGTGTGCCGCCGGGTACAGGCCCAGCGGCCGGTACCGGTGCTGATGCTGACCGCGCGCGACGACGAGACCGACATGCTGGTCGGGCTCGGCGTCGGCGCCGACGACTACATGACGAAGCCGTTCTCGATGCGGGAGCTGGCGGCGCGGGTGCATGTGCTGCTGCGCCGGATGGAGCGGGCCGCGCTGGCCGCCACGACCCCGCGGTCGGGCATCCTGCGCCTCGGCGAGCTGGAGATCGACCACGCACAGCGACGGGTGCGGGTGCGCAGCGAGGACGTTCACCTCACGCCGACCGAGTTCGACCTCCTGGTGTGCCTGGCGAACACCCCGCGCGCGGTGCTCTCCCGTGAGCAGCTGCTCGCCGAGGTGTGGGACTGGGCGGACGCCTCCGGCACCCGGACCGTCGACAGCCACATCAAGGCGCTGCGCCGGAAGATCGGCGCCGAGCGGATCCGCACCGTGCACGGCGTGGGCTACGCCCTGGAGACACCGACGCCATGAGCGACGGGCCGGCCGCGCGGAGAGGCCCCGGGGAGCCCTGGGGCAGCGTCAGTCCGTTCTCGATCAAGACCAAGCTGGGCGCGCTGGTCGTCATCGCGGTCCTGATCACCACGGGCCTGTCGATGATCGCCGTACGCACCCAGACGGAGCTGCGCTTCATCACGGTCTTCTCGATGATCGCCACGCTGCTGATCACCCAGTTCGTGGCGCACTCGCTCACCTCGCCGCTGGACGAGATGAACGCCGTGGCCCGGTCCATCTCGCACGGCGACTACACCCGCCGGGTGCGCGAGAACCGCCGGGACGAGCTGGGCGACCTGGCCGAGACGATCAACCGCATGGCCGACGAGCTGGAGGCCCAGGACCAGCAGCGCAAGGAGCTGGTGGCGAACGTCTCGCACGAGCTGCGCACCCCGATCGCGGGCCTGCGGGCCGTCCTGGAGAACGTGGTCGACGGCATCGCCGAGGCCGACCCCGAGACGATGCGCACGGCGCTGAAGCAGACCGAGCGGCTGGGCCGGCTCGTGGAGACGCTCCTGGACCTGTCCCGGCTGGACAACGGCGTCGTACCGCTGCGCATGCGGCGCTTCGAGGTCTGGCCGTACCTGTCCGGCGTGCTCAAGGAGGCCAACATGGTCGCCTCCGCGCGCGGCGGCATGGCGTCGGGCTCCGGCAGCCACACCCGCACCGACGTCCATCTGCACCTCGACGTCTCCCCGCCGGAGCTGACCGCGCACGCCGACCCCGAGCGCATCCACCAGGTCGTCGCCAATCTCATCGACAACGCGATCAAGCACAGCCCGCCGCACGGCCGCGTGACGGTCAAGGCGCGGCGCGGGGCGTACCCGGAGTCGCTGGTGCTTGAGGTCCTGGACGAGGGTCCGGGCATCCCGAAGTCGGACTGGCACCGGGTCTTCGAGCGGTTCAACCGGGGTGCCGTCAGCCGGCCGCACGGGCCGGGCAGTGACGGCGGTACGGGTCTGGGGCTGGCGATCGCACGCTGGGCCGTCGATCTGCACGGCGGACGGATCGGCGTGGCCGAATCCGAGCGGGGTTGCCGGATTCTTGTCACACTTCCTGGGCAGTCATCCGTACCAAGTTGACGTAAAGTTCGAAGCGGAGCCACAAGATCCATGTGTGTCCCGGCTGACGGACACGTGTGATCAGGCACAGGCCCGCGCCTTCGGCGCGCCGGGTCCCGGCCGAGCCTTCCCATCTGGAGCCATCCCAAGCGGAACCACGCTTGTTTCCCGCCATTTCCAGGCACGAAACACGCTCTTCGATGTGACTTACACGACGATGACCTTGCTCGGCCTGACCTTCCCGGCCATGGAGGCGTAGCCTTTATTCCCGCTGTCCATCACCTTGTGAAGCGGAAGAGGGCGGTTGCCGCCGTGTCGCCACAGTCCCCCAGTAACGCATCGAGCATCTCGACCGACGCAGACCAAGCGGGCAAGAACCCCGCTGCCGCGTTCGGTCCGAACGAGTGGCTCGTCGACGAGATCTATCAGCAGTACCTCCAGGACCCGAATTCGGTAGACCGCGCCTGGTGGGACTTCTTCGCCGACTACAAGCCGGGGGCGCCTGCCGCCTCGGCTCCGGCGGGTACTGCGGCCGCGGGGGCCGCAGAGACCACCACCACGGCTCCGGCGGCGCCCGCCGCCCCGGCTGCTCCGGCCGCCCCGGCGACCCCGGCGCCGGCCCCTGCGGCTCCGAAGCCCGCGGCCGCCGCGCCCGCCGCTGCGGCCCCGGCCGCGGCGAAGCCCGCCGCCCCCGCCCCGGCCGCGAAGCCCGCTCAGCCGAAGAAGGCCGAGCCCGCCGCGGCCGCGCCTTCGGAGGGCCCCGAGCTGATCACGCTGCGCGGCCCGGCCGCCGCGGTCGCGAAGAACATGAACGCCTCGCTGGAGCTGCCCACGGCCACGTCCGTGCGCGCGGTTCCGGTGAAGCTGCTCTTCGACAACCGCATCGTCATCAACAACCACCTGAAGCGGGCCCGGGGCGGGAAGATCTCCTTCACGCACCTGATCGGCTACGCGATGGTGCAGGCCATCAAGGCCATGCCGTCGATGAACTGGTCCTTCGGCGAGAAGGACGGCAAGCCGACGCTGGTCAAGCCGCCGCACGTCAACCTCGGCCTGGCCATCGACCTGGTGAAGCCCAACGGCGACCGCCAGCTCGTCGTGGCCGCCATCAAGAAGGCCGAGACGCTGAACTTCTTCGAGTTCTGGCAGGCCTACGAGGACATCGTCCGCCGCGCCCGCGACGGCAAGCTGACGATGGACGACTTCACCGGCGTCACGGTCTCCCTGACCAACCCGGGCGGCCTCGGCACGGTCCACTCCGTGCCGCGTCTGATGCCCGGCCAGTCGGTGATCATGGGCGTCGGCTCCATGGACTACCCGGCGGAGTTCCAGGGCACCTCCCAGGACACCCTGAACAAGCTCGGCATCTCGAAGGTCATGACGCTCACGTCGACCTACGACCACCGGGTCATCCAGGGCGCCGCCTCCGGCGAGTTCCTGCGCCAGGTCGCGAACCTCCTCCTCGGCGAGAACAACTTCTACGACGAGATCTTCGAGGCGCTGCGCATCCCCTACGAGCCGGTCCGCTGGCTCAAGGACATCGACGCCAGCCACGACGACGACGTCACGAAGGCCGCCCGCGTCTTCGAGCTGATCCACTCCTACCGGGTCCGCGGCCACGTCATGGCCGACACCGACCCGCTGGAGTACCAGCAGCGCAAGCACCCCGACCTGGACATCACCGAGCACGGCCTCACCCTGTGGGACCTGGAGCGCGAGTTCGCGGTCGGCGGCTTCGCCGGCAAGTCGATGATGAAGCTGCGCGACATCCTCGGCGTCCTGCGTGACTCGTACTGCCGCACCACCGGCATCGAGTTCATGCACATCCAGGACCCCAAGCAGCGCAAGTGGATCCAGGACCGCGTCGAGCGCCCGCACTCCAAGCCGGAGCGCGAGGAGCAGCTGCGCATCCTGCGCCGCCTGAACGCGGCGGAGGCCTTCGAGACCTTCCTGCAGACGAAGTACGTCGGCCAGAAGCGCTTCTCCCTGGAGGGCGGCGAGTCCGTCATCCCGCTGCTCGACGCCGTGCTGGACTCGGCCGCCGAGTCGCGCCTGGACGAGGTCGTCATCGGCATGGCCCACCGCGGCCGCCTGAACGTCCTCGCCAACATCGTCGGCAAGTCGTACGCCCAGATCTTCCGCGAGTTCGAGGGCAACCTCGACCCGAAGTCGATGCACGGCTCCGGCGACGTGAAGTACCACCTGGGCGCCGAGGGAACCTTCACCGGCCTGGACGGCGAGCAGATCAAGGTCAACCTGGTCGCGAACCCGTCCCACCTGGAAGCGGTCGACCCGGTCCTGGAGGGCGTCGCCCGCGCCAAGCAGGACATCATCAACAAGGGCGGCACGGACTTCACGGTCCTGCCGATCGCGATCCACGGCGACGCGGCCTTCGCGGGCCAGGGCGTGGTGGCCGAGACCCTGAACATGTCGCAGCTGCGCGGCTACCGCACCGGCGGCACGGTCCACATCGTCATCAACAACCAGGTCGGCTTCACCGCGGCCCCCGAGTCCTCGCGTTCCTCCATGTACGCGACGGACGTGGCCCGCATGATCGAGGCCCCGATCTTCCACGTGAACGGCGACGACCCGGAGGCCGTGGTCCGCGTGGCGCGGCTCGCCTTCGAGTTCCGCCAGGCGTTCAACAAGGACGTGGTGATCGACCTCATCTGCTACCGCCGCCGCGGTCACAACGAGTCGGACAACCCGGCCTTCACCCAGCCGCTGATGTACGACCTGATCGACAAGAAGCGCTCGGTGCGCAAGCTCTACACCGAGTCCCTCATCGGTCGCGGCGACATCACCCTGGAAGAGGCCGAGCAGGCGCTCCAGGACTACCAGGGCCAGCTGGAGAAGGTCTTCACGGAGGTCCGCGAGGCCACCGCGCAGCCGGCCGCCGCGGAGCCCTCGGACCCCCAGGCCGAGTTCCCGGTCGCCGTCAGCACCGCGGTCACCACGGAGACCGTCAAGCGGATCGCCGAGTCCCAGGTCAACATCCCCGACCACATCACCGTCCACCCGCGTCTGCTGCCGCAGCTGCAGCGCCGGGCGTCGATGGTCGAGGACGGCACCATCGACTGGGGCATGGGCGAGACCCTCGCGATCGGCTCCCTGCTGCTGGAGGGTGTCCCGGTCCGCCTGGCCGGCCAGGACTCGCAGCGCGGTACCTTCGGCCAGCGCCACGCGGTCATCATCGACCGTGAGACGGGCGAGGAGTACACGCCGCTGCAGTACCTCTCCGAGGACCAGGCGCGGCTGAACGTCTACAACTCCCTCCTGTCCGAGTACGCGGCCATGGGCTTCGAGTACGGCTACTCGCTGGCCCGCCCGAACGCGCTCGTGATGTGGGAGGCCCAGTTCGGCGACTTCGTCAACGGCGCCCAGACGGTCGTGGACGAGTTCATCTCGTCGGCCGAGCAGAAGTGGGCCCAGACCTCCGGCGTCGTGCTGCTGCTGCCGCACGGCTACGAGGGCCAGGGCCCGGACCACTCCTCGGCCCGCCCGGAGCGGTTCCTGCAGCTGTGCGCGCAGAACAACATGACGGTCGCGATGCCGACCTCGCCGGCGAACTACTTCCACCTCCTGCGGTGGCAGGTGCACAACCCGCACCACAAGCCGCTGGTCGTCTTCACCCCGAAGTCGATGCTGCGCCTGAAGGCGGCGGCCGCGAAGGCGGAGGAGTTCACGAGCGGGCAGTTCCAGCCGGTCATCGGTGACTCCTCGGTCGACCCGGCCGCGGTCAAGAAGGTCGTCTTCTGCGCCGGCAAGGTCTACTACGACCTCGACGCCGAGCGGAAGAAGCGCGGCGTGACGGACACGGCGATCATCCGCATCGAGCGCCTGTACCCGCTGCCGGGTGCCGAGCTCCAGGCCGAGATCGCCAAGTACCCGAACGCCGAGAAGTACCTGTGGGCCCAGGAGGAGCCGGCGAACCAGGGTGCGTGGCCGTTCATCGCGCTCAACCTGATCGACCACCTGGACCTGGCGGTCGGCGCCGACGTCCCGCACGGCGAGCGCCTGCGCCGTATCTCCCGTCCGCACTCCTCGTCCCCGGCCGTGGGTTCCGCCAAGCGGCACCAGGCCGAGCAGGAGCAGCTGGTGCGAGAGGTGTTCGAGGCCTGAGCCCGAAGCACGGGTTCCGATCGGAAGGCCCGGTTCCAGTCCTGGTGACTCGGAGCCGGGCCTTCCGGCATTTACGGTCAACTCGGCCGCCGGACCAGTAAATTGGGGACGGACATGCCGAACTGACCGGGCCCGTGGGCCGGGTGCGACATACGGGGGCGCGAATGGCCGAGCTGCTGCGGATCTCCATGGGCGAGGAGGACGGCGAGGGTCAGCTGGTCGTCGAGGTCGAGGACGACGAGCCCGGCATGGTCCGCGCCTCCCGCGTCGGGGACCGTATGCGGGAGGCCTCCGTCTCTCTGGAGGAGGCCCTGGCCCCCATCCGACGGGCCGCCGAGACGACCCTGCGCACCTTCCAGGCGGCCCAGCCCACCACGGTGGAGCTGGAGTTCGGGGTGAAGCTGAACGCCAGCGCCGGAGCCGTCCTGACCAAGGCCGGCGTCGAGGGCCATATCGTCGTCAAGCTGGGCTGGCAGAAGAAGGACCCCGGCGCGTGAGCTTCAAGCGGTGGTCGGTCCGTGTCTCCGACCCCGCCGGCACGATCTGCGGCGCGGGCGTCTACCTCGGCCGGGACCTGGTCCTCACCTGTGCCCATGTGGTCGCCGACGCCCTGCGCATCGGCCCCGGGGACGCCCCCGACGGACGAGTGTCCGTCGAGTTCCTCGGTACGGCGGCCCCGGCGCCGATCGCCGCCACGGTCGCGGAGGGCGGCTGGTGGCCCGTGGGTGAGCGCCAGGAGGGCGACGCGGCCGTACTGCGCCTCATGGCCCCCGCACCGGCCGAGGCGGCACCGGCTCCGCTCACCACGGACTGGCGGCGCGGCGACACGGTCTGGGCCTACGGCTACCCCAGGCACCGGGACCTGTCGGCCGGGGTGCACGCCTCGGCCACCGTGACCGGCGAGACGATGGGCACGGGCTGGGTCCAGCTCAACGACCGCCACAGCAGCGGCGTCGAGATCCAGCAGGGCTTCAGCGGAGGCGGGGTCAGCGACGCGGACGGCGGCAAGGTCTTCGGCATCGTCGTCCTGGCGTTACAGGCCGAGCGGATGTCCTGGCTGCTGCCGGTCGGACCGGTCGCGGAGCGGCTGCCGTTGGTGCGCGAGGCGCTGACGGCCGCCGCGATCCCCCGGCAGCGGGCCGCCGAGGCCGAACTGGACGGTCTCGGCACCTCCTACGAACTCCCTCCCGACATCCGCGACTTCACCGGCCGGGCCCGCGAGATCGCCGAACTGATCGAGCAGATCGAGGAGAACACCGTCGGCCCGGCCGTCCACTCGATCGCGGGCATGGGCGGCCTCGGCAAGACGAAGCTGGCCGTCCACCTCGCCCACAAGCTCGCACCGGACTACCCGGACGGGCAGTTCTTGCTGGACCTGGAGGCCCACAAGGCCGGCGCCGAACACCGTCCGCTGACGACCGGACACGCCCTCCTGGCCCTGCTGCAGGCCACCCTCGGCAAGCCCCAGCACCTCAGCGACACCGCCCGTCTGGGCCGCATGTGGCGCGATGTGCTGCGCCGCCGCCGCATGATCGTCGTCCTGGACAACGCCGCGTCGTACGAGCAGATCGCCGAGCTCCTCCCCGAGCACCCCGGTTCGCTGGTCCTGGTCACCAGCCGGCGCAGACTGGACGAGCTCGGCGTGGAGGGAGCGGTGCCGATGGCACTGGAGGAGTTCGACGAGGAGACGTCCCTACGGCTGTTCACGGCCATCGTGGGCGAGCGGCGGGCGGCCACGGACCCGGAGGCGGTGCGGGACATCGTGCGGCTGTGCGGCTTCCTGCCGCTTGCCATCCGGGTCAAGGCGTCGCTGGCCGCCGGGCGGCAGCGCAGGTATCCGCTGGCCAGGATCCGGGACGAGATGGCGAAGGAGACGGACCGGCTGCGGGGACTGCGCGCCGGTCATCTCTCCATCCACGCCGCGTTCAGCACGTCGTACGCCCATCTGGGGCCCCGCGAGCAGGAGCTGTTCCGTCGGCTGGGGATCCATCCGCCGGGGAGCGTGAGCATGGAGGCCGCGGCGGCCCTGGCGGACGATCCGGAGGCGGCGCAGGACGCCACCGACGTGCTGGTCACGGAGAGCCTCGTCGACGACGAGGGCGGGCGGCTGAAGATGCATGACCTGCTGCGCGAGTTCGCGCGGGAGCGGCTGGCCGCCGATGAGCCGGGCTGGGCGCGGCATCGGGAAGTGGCGGGGCGGTTGCTGGACTTCTATCTGGCGGCGGCGCTGGCGGCACAGCGCACCCTGGTCCCGGCGCGGCCGGTGCGGGACCGCGCCGACCGTGAGCACACCGGGCTGCCCGAGGTCGCCGAGCGGAAGGCGGCGCTCGCCTGGTTCCAGGTGGAGCGGGAGAACCTGCTGCGGTGCGCGGGCCTCGCCGAGGAGTTCGGGCTGGTCTCGTACGGCTGGCGCATTCCCCGGGCGATCGGTCACTTCCTGTCGCTGGCGTCGGAGACGGACGTGGCGATCAAGGCGTACGAGGCGGGGCTGACGGCCGCGCGTGGGCGGGACCCGAGGGCCGAGGCGGATCTGAACGCGCTGCTGGGCGAGGCGTACCGGGTGGCGGGGCAGCAGGACGCGGCTCTCGATGCGCTTCGGGCGGCCCGGGATCACTACGCGCGTGCGGGCGACCGGACCGCGGCGGCGGACATGCTCACCCGGATCCGTGACGAGCTGCGAGCGGGCGCTGGCCGAGTTCACCGACCTGGGCGACGAGTTCGGGAGGGCCGAGGCCGAGTACACGCTCGGGATGATCTGGCGGTTGCGCGGCGAGTACGTTCGCGCTCTCCCGCATCTCATCAGCGCGGGCTCGTGCTTCCAGGCCATCGGCTACACCCTGGGCGAAGCGCGGTGCCTCAACCTGACGGGAGTCATCCTCCGGCTGCAGAACAGCTCGTACGACGAGGCCATCTCCCTGCTGAGCATGGCCGAGGAGCTCTACGAGGCGGCCGGTGACATCCGCGGTCTGGCCCACGCGATCAACAACCGTGCCTCCGTACTGGGGCTCACGGGCCGGATCGACGACGCCGTGGCGATCCACGGCCGCGCGCTGGACCTGCTGCGCCGCACCCGCAACTTCGCCTACCCGGACGCACTGCTGGTCGCCGCCGACCTGCGCGGCAGGCAGGGCGACCACGCGGCGGCGGAGCAGCACCTGCGGGAAGCCCTCGCCTACTACCAGCCGGCCCAGGCCAGACTCGGGCAGGCACGGGCACATCTGCTGCTCTCCGCGGCGCTGCTGGGCCAGGGACGCGCCGACCAGGCGCTCGCCCAGGCCCGTGAGTCACTCGCTCTCTACACCCAGCTGGCCAGCGAGAACGGCACCAAGCAGGCCAGGGCGGCGGAGGCCGACTGCCTCGCCGCCCTGTCGGCCGCCGGCTAGCGCAGCGCCTCCGCGAGCCGCGCCAACGACCGCACGGTCGACCGCACCTCCAGCAGGTACTTCGTCGCGCTGAACTGCTGCGCGGCCATCCCGGCCAGCACCCCCGGCTCGTTCCCGACGGTGTCCACCTCCACCCCGAACGGCAGCTTGAGCATCCGGACGGCGGCGGCGTGCTGGGCCGGCACGTAGATGGGCGTCGTCACCAGCAGCAGCCGCTCCCCCGGCTGCAGCGCGGCGACGTACTTGGCGAAGAACGCGTAGCTGTCCGGCGTGTCGGCACGGCGCCGCTCCGGCTCGCTGGAGGGTGCGGCCACGACCTGGACGGGCATCCCCTCGGCCGTACGGTACCGGCGCACGCCCCAGGTCCCGCCGGGCAGGTCGGACTCCTCGCCCTCGACGGCCTCCGGCGCGCCGAGCCCGAAGGCCCTGCGCGTCCCGAAGTCCATCGCCTCGTACTCCTCGCCGAGTTCGGGTGCCCCCGCCTGAGCCGCGAGCTCGAACTCGTCGCCCACGAACGGACGGTGGCCGCCGAGGGCGGTGACCGAACCGGCGGTCACCTGCCCGCTGCGGATCAGATGGGCGGCGTACGCCGTGCGCACCAGGCAGGCGCGGATGAGGCCGCCGAGCATGAGGATGTGGTCGTAGCGGTCGTAGCGGAGCCGGGTGCCGCCGCGCATGCCGAGCGCCTCGGCCGCCGCCAGTACCAGTTCCTCCTGCTCGGGCCGCATCGGCAGCTCGTCGGCCTGGTTGCGCTCCCGGCCCCGGCGGGTGTCCCACCGGTCGGTGAACGCGTCGAGCCGCGCCAGCCGCTCGGTGACGTCGCCCTTCTCGGCGGCCAGATCGCGGGCCAGCTCATGGTCCTGCTCGGTCCTGGAGAACGCCTCGACCAAGGCGTGCACGGGCGCGGAGGCCAGCCAGCCGTCGATGTCCCCTGCGGGGTCAAGCCCCGTTCCGACAAGGGGTACTTGGTCGAAGTGCGTGCCCATGAAGATCCGTCTCCGTATGGATAGACAACCTCTCGCCGCCCCAGTGTTCCACGGGCCGGACAGGGGCCTCGCACCAGCGGCACGGGCCCGGCACGCACGCGTACCGGACAGGACATATCCTCACTGCATGTACTTCACCGACCGAGGCATCGAAGAACTGGAGAAGCGGCGCGGCGAGGAGGAGATCACCTTCGAGTGGCTGGCCGAGCAGCTGCGCACGTTCGTCGACCTGAACCCGGACTTCGAGGTACCGGTGGAGCGCCTGGCGACGTGGCTGGCCCGCCTGGACGACGAGGACGACGACGTCTAGCCGACCGACCGGGCCTCGGACCGAGCCGGCGACCCTCGGGGCGCCGCTGACGGAGGCTTCCTGCGTGTGTGGGCGCCCTGGTTACGGGGCGCCCTTCGCGTTGTAGGAGCTGCCATTGCGGCTGTCGGGTGGGGGGGCGGAGCCCTGTGCGGCTGTCGGGCGGGGGACGGGGGCCCTGTGCCGCTGTCGGGCGAGGGCCGGAGGCACTGTGCGGCCGTCGGGCGAGGACCGGAGGCACTGTACGGCCGTCGGGCGAGGACCGGAGGCACCGTGCGTCGGGCGAGGACCGGAGGCACCGTGCCGCCGTCGGGCGAGGACCGGAGGCACCGTGCCGCCGTCGGGCGAGGACCGGAGGCACCGTGCCGCCGTCGGGCCGGCGGCTCCCGTGCACGTCACGGGCTGGGGGTGCGGCGGCTCCCGCGCTCCTCGCGGGCTGGCGGTCCGGGGGCTCCCGCGCTCCTCGCGGGCTGGCGGTCCGGGGGCTCCCGTACACGTCGCGGGCCGGCGGTGCGCCGGCTCGTGCACACCTCGCGGGCCGGCGGTACGGCGACCCCCCTCGCGGGCCGTCGGTCGGGCGGCTCAGCACGCCTTACGACCGCCGGTCCAGCGGCCCGAGGACGCCTCAGGGGTGCCGGGCCAACGCCCAGGACAGGCCTCGCTGCCGTCGGGCCAGCCCGAGCCTGCCGAACGGTTGTCGGTCCGACGCCCAGTGCACACCTGACAGCCGCTGATCCAGCGGCCCGAGCCCACCACACGGCCGCCGGTCCAGCGGCCCGAGCCCACCCCACGGGCCCTCGACCCAACGCCCAGCGCACAGCTCGCCGCCGTCGATCCAACGCTTAGCGCACACCTGACAGCCACCGGCCCAGAGGCCCAGCCGGCCCCACCCCACCGCACGGGCCATCGACCCAGCCCCCAGCGCGCACCTCGCCGCCGTCAGTCCAGTCCGAGCCCACCACCCAGCCGCCGATCCAGCGGCCCCAGCACACCCACAGCCGTCGCGCGGCGGCGCGGAACGTGCCGCAGATCGATCCTCAGTCCAGCGGCCGCACCGCTTCGTACGCCAGTCCCAGTGCGCCGTGGGCCAGGAGGACCGCGCCCGCGACGACCCAGCCGCCGCTGCGGCGCCGTAGGCCCCAGGCCGTGAGGGGCAGACCCACCGCGACCTGGGACAGGGCGAGAGCGTGGGCCTTGGGACCGCCTGCCCAGGGCAGCCAGGGGCCGAGGCGGCCGCCCTCCACGGCGTCGAGTTCCGCGCGGAAGGCGTCGCGCCAGCCGGACCACTCGATCCGGCGGACGTGCGGCTGGGCTCGGGCGGCCTCGTGCAGGCGGTCGGCGCTCTCGCCAGGGGTGAGGCCCGCGGGCAGGGACACGCCCGCGCGCGTGAGGACGGCGAGCAGCCCACGCATGCGTGCCTGCGCGTCGGCCGCCGGGTCGGGGCGCGTCAGGCCGTCGAGGGACTGCACGTCCAGGACCGGATCCAGGCCGAGCCGGCCGGCGAAGGTGCGCATGGCCTCGTCCTCACCGGCCGGGGTGCCGTTGGCGAGCCAGACGTAGCCGACGGGCCGGCGGAAGCCGGAGGCGAGGGTGTATCCGGCGCGGTCAATGTCCCACCAGAGGGCGAGTACGGGCCAGGGCGCGCCGACGGCGAGGGCGGTGGCCCAGCCGGTGAGGACGCGGTCGACCGGTTCGTCGCCCTCCAGCCAGGGCCTGCCCTCGGGGACGAGCACGCTCCACTCCTCGCCGGCCGGCGTGAGCAGCATGTGTTCACGCAACAGCTGGGCGGCGGGCGCGACGGACGCGGGCTCCGCGCGGCAGAGGAGCAGGGCCCCCGGCGCGGGACGGGCCTGGCGGGCGGCCTTGGACTCTTCCGTCGACATGGCAACACGCTAGGCCGATTTGTCCACCTGAGGTGATTTGTGATCACCAGAACGAGTGTCTTGACTTTCGAAGCCCGCGATATATCGTGAATTACGCAAGACGCGATATGGCGCGTCGTGTTCAGACCGGCCCGTGCGGCCGTGTCCGGTCGCCCAGGAGGTCCGCACCATGTCCGAGTGGTCCGTAGCAGAGCCCACGAAGCTCACTTTCGAGGAGCCGGTGAGCGAGCTCCATGTGCGCATCGTCAACGGAACGGTGAACGTCGTGGGCACGGACGAGGGCTCCGCCCGCCTGGAGGTCTCCGAGCTGGAGGGCCCGCCCCTGTCGGTGACCCAGCAGGGCGGCACACTGACGGTGGCGTACGAGGACCTGCCCTGGAAGGGGTTCCTCAAGTGGCTCGACCGCAAGGGCTGGCGCCGCAGCGCGGTGGTCTCCCTGGCGGTGCCGGCCCACACGCGGGTCGAGGTGGGCGTGGTCGGCGCCGGGGCGGTGGTCTCCGGGATCCACGGCCCTTCGGTGGTCAAGGGCGTCACCGGCGACACGACCCTCGTCGGCCTGTCCGGCCCGGTCCGCGCCGACACGGTCTCCGGGAACCTGGAGGCCCAGGCCGTCACCGGCGACCTGCGCTTCAACTCCGTCTCCGGAGACCTCACGGTCCTTGAGGGCTCCGGCCCGTCGGTGAAGGCCGACTCCGTGAGCGGCTCGATGATCGTCGATCTGGACCCGGACGGCCCGACCGACATCCGGCTGACCAGCGTCTCCGGCGAGATCGCCATCCGCCTGCCGGCCCCGGCGGACGCGGACGTGGAGGCCAACACCGCGAGCGGCACGATCTCCAACGCCTTCGAGGGCCTCCGGGTGCACGGCCAGTGGGGCGCCCACAAGGTCACCGGCCGTCTGGGCGCCGGCACCGGCAGGCTCCGGGCGACGACGGTCTCCGGCTCGATCGCACTGCTGCGCCGCCCACCCAGCGAAGACGAGCCGTGGGAGGCGGAGGCATGGGAAGAGCCCGCACCCACCACGGACACCCCTGACACCACGGACACCCCTGACACCGCTGACTCCCCAGGCCCAGACACCGCAGCGGAGACCGGCGCACGCAACGGAACACCGGAAACCCCACCCACAGACTCGACGACCGACCCGGTGAACAGCGCGCAGGACGACTCGGGGGACAATTCCGTCTCCGGCCAGGGCGATGGCCCCAGCGACGCCCCGGCCGACGGCACGACCGACAAGAAGGTGCTCTGACATGCCTCCCGTCTTCGCCCATGGCCGCCTCCGCCTCTACCTGCTGAAGCTGCTGGACGAGGCCCCGCGTCACGGCTACGAGGTGATCCGCCTCCTCGAAGAGCGCTTCCAGGGGCTGTACGCACCGTCGGCCGGCACCGTCTACCCCCGCCTGGCCAAGCTGGAGGCCGAGGGCCTGGTCACCCACACCACCGAGGGCGGCCGCAAGGTGTACGCCATCACGGACGCCGGCCGCGCGGAACTGGCCGACCGCAGCGGAGAGTTGGCCGACCTGGAGCTGGAGATCAGGGAGTCGGTCGCCGAACTCGCCGCCGAGATCCGCGCCGATGTGCGCGGCGCGGCGGGTGATCTGCGGCGCGAGATGCGCGCCGCGGCGTCCGAGGCCCGCCAGGGGAACGGCACCAAGGCGGAAACACCCTTCGGTGACTTCTCGGACTACACCGACAAGGAGGCGTGGCGCGCCGCCAAGGAGGAGATGCGCCGTGCCAAGCAGGAGTGGAAGGAGCAGGCCCGCCGGGCCAAGGACGAGAGCCGCCGCGCCCGCGAGGAGGCCCAGCGCGCCCGTCGCCAGGCCAAGGAGGCACAGGACCGGGCCCGGGCCCAGGCTCAGGAGGAGGTCCAGCGCATCGCCCGCCGGGTCCAGGAACACGTACAGGATCACTTCGCACGCGGCGACTGGCCGACGGGCGTACGGGAGGGCCTGACCGAACTGGCCAAGGAGTTCGGCGACTTCGGCAAGGACTTCGGAAAGGAGTTCGGCAGGGACTTCGGTTTCGGCCGACAGGACACCGGGGCCGCCAAGTCGGCACGGCAGCACCCCGACTACTCCGACACCCCGG
Organism: Streptomyces curacoi; assembly: GCF_001513975.1. GTDB lineage: Bacteria > Actinomycetota > Actinomycetes > Streptomycetales > Streptomycetaceae > Streptomyces > Streptomyces curacoi. The sequence goes on along the minus strand of NZ_KQ947992.1, from coordinate 179,692 downwards.
AGGACTTCCCCGCCGACTACGAACCCACCTGGGCCCATGAGCCCCCCACCGGCGACCCGGCCCGCGACCTGGACCGCCTGCTGGACCGCTTCCGCGACGACATCCGCGACGCGGCCAGGGACCACGGCGTCACCCCGGACCAACTCCGCGAAGCCCGCCGCCACTTGTCCACGGCGGCGGCCCATATCGGAGCGCTCCTACGCACACCGAGGCCCTGACACCCCCTGGGCAGTACGGCCACCCACCGGCCGCACTGCCCAGGGTGCGCGCGACACCACGGCACCGCACTCACGCACCCCACCCTCAACCGGCTTTGGCCTCTCCACCGCCGCAAAGCACCCGGGTGAGCGTCTCGTACGTCACCCCATGATCGGCGAGAACCTCGGCGGGCACGCCGGGTCGGCCGGCCAGGGCCAGCAGGATGTGCTCATCACCGATGTGCCGGTCCCGACGGGCGACAGCGATACGCAGCGCCCGCTCCAGCACGTCCTTGGCCTCCCGGCTGAACGAACGGTGCCCCGACCACCACCTCTTGTCCTTCCGATCCCCGGACATCGCCCCGACCCCGTGCACTTCCTCGACCCGGGCGACGATCTCCCCCACATCGATCCCCAACCCGGCCAGCGCATCGGCTTCGGCCTGCGACAACCCACCCCTCCGCCGAGCCTCGTCCAAGGCCCGCCGCACGGACTCCAGCCACTGCCCACCCCCGAGCGCGGCGAGCGCGAACGAGGCCCGGCTCCCCTCCCGGTCGAGCAGGGCGAGCAGCATGTGCTCGGCCTCGACGGCCTGCGCCCCACCCCTCTCGGCATGCTCGACCGCGCCCGTCACCACCGCACGGGCATCCTTCGTGAACCGCTCGAACATCAACGCCTCCCGTACTTCTTGTGCACGGCCTGCCTGCTGACTCCGAGTTCCGCGGCGATCTCCTGCCACGACCACCCCTGATTGCGCGCACTGCGCACCTGCACCGCCTCCAGCTGCTCCAGCAGCCGGCGCAACGCCGCAACGGCCCGCAGTCCGACCCGTGGATCGCGATCACCGGCACGCTCGGCGAGATCTGTTGCATCGGTCATGATGTCAACTTACGTTGACACGCAGGGGCACGTCAACCCCAGTTGACATGCGAACGGCGGGCCCGAGGCAAAGCCCCGAACCCGCCGCAAGTGCCGTAGAAAAAAGGTCAGTTGGTGAGCACGATCTTCCCGAACTGCTCCCCCGAAGCCAACCGCTCAAAGCCCTCACGGGCGCGGTCCATGGGCAGCACCTCATCGATGACCGGCCGCACACCAGTGGCGGCACAGAAGGAGAGCAGATCCTCCAGCTCGTCCTTTGTGCCCATCGTGGACCCGACGACCTTCAGCTCCAGGAAGAAGATCCGCGTGAGTTCGGCGTGCGAGGGCCGGTCACCACTGGTGGCACCGGAAATGACAAGCGTGCCCCCCGGCTTCAGCGACTTGACGGAGTGCGACCAGGTAGCGGCGCCCACGGTCTCGATCACGGCATCGACCCGCTGCGGCAGCCGAGCCCCCGACTCGACGGCCTCCACAGCCCCCAGCTCCAAGGCACGCTTGCGCTTGGCCTCGTCCCGGCTGGTGGCGAAGACACGCAGTCCCGCGGCCTTCCCGAGCACGATGGCGGCAGTGGCGACCCCGCCCCCCGCCCCCTGCACCAGCACCGAGTCGCCGGGCCGCACGCCCGCATTGGTGAACAGCATCCGATAGGCCGTCAGCCAGGCGGTCGGCAGACAGGCGGCCTCCTCGAAGGAGAGCTCCTTGGGCTTGGGCAGGATGTTCCAGGTCGGCACGACCACCTGCTCCGCGAACGTGCCCTGATACCGCTCGGTGAGAATGGAACGCGGCTCCTTGGGCCCCACCCCGTGCCCACTCTGTCCGATCACGGAGTGCAGGACGACCTCGTTGCCGTCCTCGTCGACACCGGCGGCGTCACATCCGAGGATCATCGGCAACTTGTCCTCTGCGAGCCCCACCCCCCGCAGTGACCACAGGTCGTGATGGTTGAGGGAGGCGGCCTTGACGTTGACGGCACTCCAGCCGGGACGGACCTCAGGGGCCGGCCGCTCCCCCAACTCCAGTCCGGAGAGTGGCTGGTCGCGGTCGATTCGGGCGGCGTAGACAGCGAACATGACCTTGACGATAGGCTCCCCTCCCCGCCGACGGAACCACAGCCGCCTGTGAGACACACCCTCTTGCCAAGCCACCCCGCGTCGGCGTGGACCTGAGGCAGGCCACGCGCGGGGGGACCTACCCGCAGTCGCGCACGGCGGCAAGGGGACGTGCCGGGGGGTGTCCGCCCGCAGTGGCCGGCGTCAAGGAACAGCACCTCCAGGCCCACCCCAGCCGCCGGTCCGAGGACGGACACCCCCCCGGCGCGGCCCCGACCCACAAACCGGCCGCAGGCGCAACGCGCACCCCCACCCATCCCCCACAGGCCGCCGCAGGCATCACACGCGAACCCCTACGCACCCGCACAGCCCCGCGGCCCAGCCCAGCCCAGCCCACCCAGCCACCCAAACGGCCCACCCCAGCGAAAGAAAACGGCCCCGCCCAAACAGGCGGGGCCATCCGGCCAACGTCGGCCAAGCCCACCGGCTCAGCCCTCGGCAGAGCCCGTCAGCGGCGAGCAACCCCCTCCGCCCGAGCCGCAGCAGCCACAGCAGCGGTAACCGCCGGCGCCACCCGCTCGTCGAACGGCGACGGAATGACATAGTCCGCAGCGAGATCGTCACCCACCACAGCCGCCAGCGCCTCCGCCGCCGCGATCTTCATACCCTCGGTGATCCGGGAGGCCCGCACCTGCAGCGCCCCCGCGAAGATCCCCGGGAACGCCAGCACGTTGTTGATCTGGTTCGGGAAGTCCGACCGCCCGGTGGCAACCACCGCCGCGTACTTGTGCGCGACATCGGGGTGCACCTCAGGATTCGGGTTGGCCATGGCGAACACGAACGCGCCCTCGGCCATGGAAGCGACCGCCTCCTCCGGCACCGTACCGCCGGAGACCCCGATGAAGACGTCGGCACCTTCCAGAGCCGCCTCCAGCGACCCGCCGATGCCCGCCTTGTTCGTGAACCCGGCAAGCTCCCGCTTGACCGGCGTCAGGTCGTCCCGGTCGGCGGACACGATGCCCTTGCGGTCGGCGACGGCGACATCCCCGATGCCGGCCTCGACCAGCATCTTCGCGATGGCGACACCAGCGGCGCCCGCCCCCGAGATGACGGCCCGCAGATCCCCGAGCCCCTTCCCGGTCAGCCGCGCAGCGTTCCGCAGCGCCGCCAGCGTCACGACGGCCGTACCGTGCTGGTCGTCATGGAAGACCGGAATGTCCAGCCGCTCCTGCAGCTTCCGCTCGATCTCGAAGCACCGAGGCGCCGAGATGTCCTCCAGGTTCACACCACCGAAGGACGGCGCGAGCCGCACCACGGTCTCGACGATCTCGTCGACACCCGTGCAGTCCAGCGCGATCGGCACCGCGTCGACGCCACCGAACTGCTTGAACAGAATCGCCTTGCCTTCCATCACCGGAAGGGAGGCCTCGGGGCCGATGTCCCCGAGCCCCAGCACGGCCGTGCCGTCGGTCACGACGGCGACGACGGACGACTTCCACGTGTAGTCGTGCACCAGCTCCGGCTGCTCGGCGATCGCGCTGCACACCTTCGCGACGCCGGGCGTGTACGCCAGGGACAGGTCGTCCTTGTCCCGGACCGGCACGGTGGCCTGCACGGCCATCTTGCCGCCACGGTGCAGCGCGAACGCCGGATCGAAGGAATCGAGGGGCTCGACCCCGCCGTCCTGATCGGTATTGCCGCCGCTGCGAGGATTGACGATCTCCGCTGCCACTTTGTCTGACCCCTTAAGTGTTCTGGTTTGAGGGTGGAACCACTCCTGGTGAGAAGTGGGCGGGACCGCGTATGACCCTGCTCGTTGATACGTACGACGTACGACGTACGGGACATACGCGACGGGCGCGCCGCACACGCGCCCTGAAGCCCCGGATGAGGGGTGTAAAGAACCTTCTTACCGGACGGACCGCATCGCCGACGAGTCCAATACGTGCAAGATCACACGACCGCAAGGGAAACACCCGCACTCGACGACACGAATCGGACACGACCCGATGACGACACCGGTGTGATTCGTGGCTAAATAAGCGGACAATCAACACCAGAAAGCGCGACGAACAACAAACATCCGCAAACTACCCGCACAACTGATCCACATCCCGAGATGCGCCGAAGATCTTGCGGCCGGAAGCATGGATTCCCGTAGAAGGTCCGGTCGTGATGTACCAACCTGAGACGGTTCGGGGGTCACCCGTTATCCGATTTTGACATGGCGGGCGCCCTGAATGGCTCAGTCCGAATGGCAAGATGCCGTAATCACACGAGGTCGCGACACTCGAAGGCGTGTGCCTCGTCGACCCACGGCGCCGCCGAATCCATCGGCAGCCGTAGCCCCATCGGCAACTCCACCCATCCGCCGGAGGAACCCACCATGACCGCAAGCTCCACCCGTCGTACGACCGCCACACGCTCCCGGTTGGCAGCGGTCGGCTCGATCGCGGTCGCAGGCGCCCTGATTCTCACCGGCTGCGGTGACCAGACGGACAACGGCGGCAGCGAGGGCACGAAGGAGACGGGCAAGTCCAGCACCGCTCCGCTCTTCGACAAGCTGCCCAAGAAGATCCAGGACGCGGGCGTCATCAAGGCCGGCACCAACGCCGAGTACGCCCCGATGGAGTACCAGGAGGGCGGCAAGATCGTCGGTGTCGACCCCGACATCGCCGCCGCGCTGGGCGAGAAGCTGGGCGTGGAGTTCCAGTTCACCTCGGGCTCCTTCGACGGTCTGATCACCGCGCTGAACTCCGGCCGCTACGACGTGGCCATGTCCTCCATCACGGACAACAAGCAGCGCCAGGAGGGCCTGGACGACAAGGGCAAGAAGCTCGGTCCGGGTGTCGACTTCGTCGACTACTTCCTCGCCGGCACCGCCGTGTACGTCCAGAAGGGCAACCCGAAGAAGATCAACTCGATCGAGGACCTCTGCGGCCAGACGGCCGCCGTGCAGCGCGGCACGACGTACGAGAAGGCGCTGCAGGACCAGTCCAAGAAGTGCACGGACGGCGGCAAGAAGAAGATCGACATCGAGTCGTTCGAGAACGACACCGAGGCCCAGACCCGCGTGAAGTCCGGCGGCGCGGTCGCCGGTGTCAACGACTACCCGGTCGCGGTCGACCTGGCCCGCAAGGCCGACGGCGGCAACGCCTTCGAGGTCGTCGGCGAGCAGGTCGACGCCGGTCCGTTCGGTATCGCGGTGAACAAGGACAACAAGCAGCTCACCGAGGCTCTCGAAGCGGCCGTCAACGCGATCATCGAGGACGGCACGTACAAGAAGATCCTCGAGAAGTGGGGCGCCGGGACCGGCGCGATCGACAAGGCCGCGATCAACGGCGGCAAGTGACCGTCCCGGGTAAGCACTGAAGGGCAGTCACAGTGACTGACAAGTTCGACAAGGAGCCGGCCGACGCGAACCCGTCGGCCGCGCTCTCCAAGGAGGGCGGGGCTCTCCCGCCCGAGGCGATCAAGGCGATTCCGGTACGGCACTACGGCCGCTGGGTCAGCGGTGTCATCGTGCTGGCTCTGGTGGCCCTGCTCGTCAACGCCTTCGCCACCGCCGAGAAGATCCAGTGGAGCGCCGTCGGCGAGTACGTGTTCGACGACACGGTCCTCGCGGGCGCCGGACGCACCCTGCTGATCAGCGTCCTCGCGATGGTCATGGGCGTGGTCCTGGGCGTGATCCTGGCCGTGATGCGGCTGTCCAAGAACCCGGTGACGAGCTGGGTGGCCTGGGTCTACATCTGGTTCTTCCGCGGCACGCCGGTCTACGTCCAGCTCCTGCTCTGGTTCAACCTGGCGCTGATCTTCCCCATGCTCAATCTCGGTCCGATCTACAAGGACGAGATGGTCGACGTCATGACCCCGTTCATGGCCGCCCTGCTGGGCCTGGGTCTGAACGAGGCCGCGTACATGGCCGAGATCTGCCGCGCCGGTCTGATGGCCGTCGACGAGGGCCAGACCGAGGCCGCGCACGCGCTCGGCATGAGCCACGGCAAGACCCTGCGCCGCATCGTGATCCCCCAGGCGATGCGGGTGATCGTGCCCCCGACCGGCAACGAGTTCATCAACATGCTGAAGACCTCGTCGCTGGTGTACGCGGTGACGTACAACGAACTACTGCGCGCCACCTCCACGATCGGCTCCACGTCGTACGCCGTGATGGAGATGCTCTTCGTGGCGTGCATCTGGTACCTGGTCATGACCAGTGTGTTCAGCGTCTTCCAGTACTACCTGGAGCGCCGTTACGCCCGTGGCTCGCTACGTCAGCTGCCGCCGACGCCGTGGCAGAAGATCAAGGCCAACATGCTCGGCCTGGGCCACGCAAGGGGAGGTGTGTCGGCATGACCGCCATGGTGAAGGCCGAGCGTGTCCACAAGTCCTTCGGCGCGGTCCAGGTCCTCAAGGGCATCGACCTGGAGGTGCAGACCGGCGAGGTGTTCTGCCTCATCGGCCCCTCCGGCTCCGGCAAGTCCACGTTCCTGCGGTGCATCAACCACCTGGAGAAGATCAACGCCGGGCGGCTGTACGTCGACGGTGAGCTGGTCGGCTACCGCCAGAAGGGCGACAAGCTGTACGAGCTCAAGGACAGCGAGGTCGCGCTCCAGCGCCGGGACATCGGCATGGTGTTCCAGCGGTTCAACCTGTTCCCGCACATGACGGCCGTCGAGAACGTCATGGAGGCGCCGATCCAGGTCAAGGGCGTGAGCAGGGCCCAGGCCAGGCAGCGCGCGCAGGAGCTGCTCGACCGCGTCGGCCTGGCCGACAAGGCCGGCAACTACCCCTCGCAGCTGTCCGGCGGCCAGCAGCAGCGCGTGGCGATCGCCCGGGCGCTGGCGATGGACCCGAAGCTGATGCTGTTCGACGAGCCGACCTCGGCCCTCGACCCGGAGCTGGTCGGTGACGTCCTCGACGTCATGCGCGACCTGGCCGAGTCCGGCATGACGATGGTCGTCGTCACCCACGAGATGGGCTTCGCCCGCGAGGTCGGCGACAGCCTGGTCTTCATGGACGGCGGCGTGGTCGTCGAGTCGGGCGACCCGCGCGAGGTCCTGACCAACCCGCAGCACGAGCGGACGCAGGCGTTCCTGTCCAAGGTGCTCTGACGGCCGACGGTGCTCTGGCGGTCGTACGAGAAGGGGCGGTACGGGTTTCCCGTACCGCCCCTTCCTCCTGTGTGGGTGCTCCTACTTGAGGGCCAGCAGCAGCGTGTCCGAAGGCGAGCACCACACCGGCCGCGCCTCGCCGAACCCCTTTTCGCGCAGCACGCGCGCGTGCCACTCGACGGGCGGCATGTCGCCGTCGGCGTGCTCGCCGTAGATCTCGAAGCGCTGGGCCGTGGGCTCCGTCAGGGCCGGGTCCTTGGCGGCCAGCTGCCACCATTCGGACCAGTCGAGGGCACCGTCCGCCTTGGCCTGATCCATGCGGGCGTGGCGCTGGGCTCGCTCGGCCGCGTTGATCCGGGGCGTCGAGTCGTCGATCATGTGGTCGGCGTTCAGGAAGACACCGCCGTCGCGGACGAGTTCCGCGATCTGACCGTAGAGAGCCGCGAGGGGTTCACGGTGCAGCCAGTGCAGGGCCGTGGCGGTCAGGACGGCGTCGTACGAGTCGTACGGCAGCTTCGCCGGCCAGTCGGGGCTCTTGAGGTCGGCCCTGACGAGGCCGACCCGCTCGTCGCCCGCGAAGGTGCCCTCGGCGATGGCGAGAAGCGCGGGGTCGAGGTCGACGCCGGTGCTGACGGCGTCCGGGAACCGTGCGAGCAGCCGGGCCGTGATGGTGCCCGTGCCGCACGCGAGGTCGAGCACCCGTGGGGCGGGGCCGACGAGGGCCTCGACCATGTCCAGCATGATCCTGAAGCGCTCCTCGCGGTCGGGCATGTACAGCTCCTGCTGCCGGTCCCAGCTCTCCTGCCACGCGGCCCAGTCGGCGCCGGTCGTCGTGGTGGTGTCCGTGTCCGTCATCGAGCCCCTCCGCAGCGCACATCGCGCAATAACCGTCACGTAATACCCTGGATGCACGACCGGCTGTTACCCGACCGCACCACGACGATAGAACGCCTCCGTAAGGACTACAAGTGGAACTGGCCTATTACTCGGACTACGCCGTACGACTCGTCAACAGCGAGGAGCCGGCCCGGGGCAAGGACTCGCTGACCTCGGTCGAGGCCGTTCGTGACCTGTTCGGCGTCAGCCAGGAGGCGGCCCGCCGCGCCACCGACGCCGACGTCACCCGCTTCCGCTCGGTCCGTGCGCGGCTGAGGGCGGTCTTCGAGGCGGCGGACGGCGGCGACGAGACGCTGGCGGTGAACCTGCTGAACTCGCTCCTCCTGGAGTTCCCGGTGAGCCCGCAGATCTCCGGCCACGACTTCCGGGACGACGACGGCCGCCCCCTGTGGCACATGCACCTGGCGGACCATCCGTCGAACGCGACCGCGGGCTACGCGGCGATCGCGGCGATGGGCCTGGCGTTCCACCTGACGGAGTACGGCGTGGACCGTCTGGGCCTGTGCGAGGCGGCCCCGTGCCGCAACGCCTACCTGGACACCTCCACCAACCGTTCCCGCCGCTACTGCTCGGACCGCTGCGCGACCCGCGCCAATGTCGCCGCCTACCGCGCCCGCAAACGCCTGGAGGCCGACCGGACGGCGAAGACGGGACGTACGGCCGACAGCGCCCAGCGCGCCAGCGCGAACGGCGAGCGCTGATCCGGCTTGCGCGGCCGGTAGCGCAGGCGGACCTTGCCCAGGATCAGCTCGTCCGGCACCATCCCGTAGTCGGTGCTGTCCCCACCGGCGTAGGCGTTGTCACCGAGCACCCACCACCCGCCCTCGCGCCGCTCCGCGGCCCGCTTGACGACGAGCAGGTCCTGCTGGAACGGATGCCGCAGCACCACCACGTCCCCGGGCCTGACCCGGCCCCGGTACACCACCACGAGCAGGTCACCGTGGTACAGCGTGGGCACCATCGACGGCCCGGTCACCTCGGCCCACCCGAAGGGCCGGCCCGCCCGCCCGCGCTCGGTCTCCTGCGACAACTCCGGCATCCCCGGCACCTCCCCGGTACTGTCCTCCACCAGTCTCAGTCTGACCCTGGACTTTTGTCCTAAGCCCATGGGGGCACTCGCGAAAACCCGTCTTGCAGGGAGTAATGTCCCACCTGAGAAGACGATCACGAGGAAGGAATGCTCCATGCTTTCCCGCCTGTTTGCCCCCAAGGTCAAGGTCAGCGCACACTGCGACCTGCCCTGCGGTGTGTACGACCCGGCCCAGGCCCGCATCGAGGCGGAGTCGGTGAAGGCCGTCCAGGAGAAGATGGCCGCCAACGACGACCCGCACTTCCAGGCGCGTGCCACCGTCATCAAGGAGCAGCGCGCCGAGCTGGCCAAGCACCACGTCTCCGTGCTGTGGAGCGACTACTTCAAGCCCCCGCACTTCGAGAAGTACCCGGAGCTGCACCAGCTGGTCAACGACACCCTGAAGGCCCTCTCGGCCGCCAAGGCGTCCACCGACCCGGCCACCGGCCAGAAGGCGCTGGACTACATCGCCCAGATCGACAAGATCTTCTGGGAGACGAAGAAGGCTTGATCTATTGCTAGGCCGTCTGACCTGCGGTTACGCAGGTCGCATCGCCTACCAGTCCGCACCCGGTCCGCAGGCCGCCGAGAACGGCGTCCATGACGGTCCGGGTGCGGTCTTCTTCCCCCGGCCAGAGGTGCGCGTAGATCCGCAGCGTGATGACGGCGGACGCGTGGCCGAGGACCAGCTGGACCTGCTTGACGCTCGCTCCGCCGGCGATGAGGGCGGAGGCGTAGAAGTGGCGCAGGTCGTGGGTCACCATGTGCGGCAGCTCGACGGGCTTGCGGCCCTCGCGGTCGGCCGCCTCGTTCTCCGCTGATTGGAGCGTCCTGCGAGCGCAGTTCCACTCCGTCTTCCAGCGGCGGTAGTTGAGGGGCTCGCCCTCCTCCATCGTGAACAGCCACTCCTTGGAGGGGCGTGCAGCGAGATGCGTGAGGAGCGTGTCCGTGACGACCTCGCCGACCGGGACCGTACGCCGAGACTTGGCGGTCTTCGGCGGGCCGATCTTCCCGGACTGGAGGCGCTGCCGCTCGACGCGGATGGCGCCGGCCTTGAAGTCGATGTCCGACACCTTCAGGCCGAGCAACGCGGCCACGAGCAGCAGGCGACAGCGGCCGAGGAAGCCTTCCGCCATCTGCAGGCGGGTTACCAGCAGGCCCGCGAGCCGGTACTGGCGGATCTCACCCGCCGCGCCCCACGCGCCGCCACCGTCCGCCGCTTCGAGCAGGACCTGCGCGCAGCCCTCCCCGACCACGCCGACCGCATCCTCGCCGACCCGGCCTGGTCGGCCCTGACCACAACTCTCGCCCGCGCCGAGACCGCCGGCCACAATCCCCGGCGCCTCTTGGCCGAAGTCGCCGCCCAACGAGAACTCGACACCGCCGAACAGCCCACCGAAATCCTCAACTGGCGCATCGCCGTACAGCCGAACAAGCGAACACAGGCAGCACGCAGTCGAAGCACCCGGACAGCCACGCCAGTCACACCCGCACCACAGCCCACCCCCATGGCGGTGAGCGAACGGCCAACGGAACGCAGCCGACACCTATAGAGGAGTCGGCCCTCAGCGACGGCAGACGAGGATGCCGCCGAGGCAAGTGACCTTGAAGGTCCCATGCTGGGCAATGTGATCGGCGAGGATCGCGCGGGCCCGCTCGATAGTGGCCTCGAACGGCACATCGTGCTGGTCCGCCCACGCCCGGTACGACGCCATGTGCGCAATCACCGGCTTGGGATCCTGGACCGAGATGGTGCCGGGCAGCTCGATCGTCTCCACACGACCGAACTCCTCCCCCAGGAGGGCCCCAGCCTTCTCCAGGGAGAAGCGGGCGCTGAGCGAGATGCGCGCCGGGCCCCGTCCGGTGCCGAGGACGTCGCCTGCGGCCTGCTGCCACAGGTCGTCGAGTTCGACCTTGTCCCGGTCGCTGTTTGTGGAGGCGATCACCAGCCCGTCATGGGTGACCACGCGGGACAGTTCTCGCACTGCCTGGGGGATGTCAGGGACGTGGTAGAGCATGTGCATGGCCAGGGCGGCGTCGACGCCCGCCGTGGCCAGCGGCAGTCGAGTGGCATCCGCCACGGCAACGGGGCCGGGCACGCCAGCGAGGATGCCTGGAGCAATGTCCAGGCCGAGCAGAGCCAGATCGGGCCGGTCGTCGCCAAGTCGCTGGATGAACTTGCCATTTCCGCAGCCGACATCGACCACTCGCCCACGCACACCGCTCAACTGCTCGGCAACGATGCCGGGCAGGTCGTAACGGGGCACCTGCCACTGGTAGATCGACTGACGGGCGGCCAGATCCCGGTCACTGCTGTAGGCACTCCCGGCGAGGCGGCTCCGGTCGGTGACAGCGGCGTCGTGTGCGGCGGACAGTTCGGTCACGTCGGCAGCTCCGGAGGATGAGGGGCGGGTGAGGCCGCGAGAACGGCCGTGTGCTGGAGTCGTTCGCGCAGGTGTGCGGCCTGCGCGGCTCCACCGTACTGCGGGCCGCTCAGCTCCCGGCCCAGAGCGGTGAGTCGGCGCACGATGCTGGCCGACATGCGCTCGGGCGGGGATTCGAGGACGAATGCGATCACCGCCTCGGTGCCGTCCAGGTCGCCCAGGAGCAGATGACCACGGGCGAGATCGACATGGGCAGCGAACAGGTCACCGACCGACTGGTCGTCGTCCTCGGCACTGCGGTAGAGCCGGATCGCGGTGTCCGCGCTGGCGATGGCCCGCTGGACGTGCTCCCGCCCGCCCACGGCCAGGTAGCTCGTCCCGGCGTACGCGAACTGCTTGGCGGCCGGGAAGGCGAAGATGCCCGGCACCTCGTCGTGGCCAGGCACCGCTTCACGGGAGCGTGCGGCGTCCGCCAGCGCGGCCACCGCGCCCGTTCGGTCTCCGGCTATGGCCAGTGCCCGTGCCTCCAGGCTCGCCAGCCGGGCTCCGATGGTGCCCCTGGCCCGGTGGTGACGGCCAGCCTGCGCCAGCCGCGCTGCTTGTTCGTACCGCCCGGTCCAGTAGGCGATCAGGGACTCCACTGCCCGTACCCAGGCCAGCATCCCCTCGTGCCCGGCCGCCTCCGCGCATGCCCTGGCCGTGCGGGCATGCGTGGCCGCGGAGTCGTAATCGCCCAGGTCGAGGCAGACGTGTGCGGATAACCCGCACAACCGGGAGGCTGCGACGTACAAGTCGGTGGTCTGCCGTGGACGTTGACGCCCGCGCAGTAACTCGAACACCCCGTCCCGCAGCCGTTTGATCTCGACATGCAGCTCCAGCAGCGGGTGGCTGACGTAGGCACGGGCGAGTCGGGCGACATCGGCCTCCAACTGCTCGACGACGAACTCGTCGGCGTTGCGCTGCGCGATGAACCGGGCGAAGTCGGCCGACACCGCCGCGTCCGCCGAAACGACGCCCGCACCCGAGCGCGAAGGCGCCGCAGAGAGCGCTATCGAGGCCCCTGTGGCACTGTCTCTGCCCGAACGACTCTTGCTGACCAGCACAGCACGGTCGAGCAGTGCGACGTCGACGCCGAACACCTGCGCCAGGTGTCTGCGGGTGTACGGGACCGGGATACGCGCCTCACGCTCGTAACGCCCGATCTCCTTACCGGTCTTGGCAGCAGGCCCTTCCAGGGCGTTGTACTCGTCGGCCACCCGCTGCTGAGTCCAACCGCGCTCGGTACGCAGCCGAGCGAGCAACGCGCCGATCCCCGTGTCGCCCATCCGCTCTCCCTGGAGCACGTGAATTCTGGCCCCCATAGTGGCCCCCGGTATGGCCCCCACGCTGGCTCCCGACCCAAACGAGCGACAGCGGTTGGCTGTTGGCCATGCCCAGCACACTGCCCGACGAGCCGGACACCCTCACACAGGCCCAAGTTCTCGACGGCGCCGTCGAGCACGAAACGATGCTCTTCGACCGGCGCCGAACCACCCCGAGCGCCGCCCGCTCCTTCGTCGCCCAGACCCTTACCCAGTGGGGCCGGACCGAACGCCTAGACGACATCCGGCTGTGCACGTCAGAGCTAGCCACCAACGCCGTCCTGCACGGGGCACCTGCGGGCGGACAGGTTCTCGTACGCATCGAACTGCACGCCACCGTGCTCCGCATCGAAGTGCACGACGGCGGCAACGGCAGACCCGAAAAGCGGGAGGCACGGGACACCGCCGACGACGGCCGCGGGCTCCTGCTCGTGTCCGCAGTTGCCGACCACTGGGGCGTGGAGGAACGCCAGGGCCCCGGCACGTGCGTCTGGGCCGCCTTCCACCGACGCGCGGTGCCCGCATGCTGATGCCCGCGAGCGCCGAGTCCTTGACCCCAACGGCTGGGTTGATCGCCTCTCTCGCCACCACCACGTGGCTGGACACCACTCCAAGCGGCGCCACGCTGCGCTGCCTCCTACTCGTGCCTCAACCACCCCGCAGTACGTACGAGACGACGGTCGTCATCGAGCAACGCATGCGCGCCGTCGCCGACGCTCTGCGCCTCGGTCCCGCCACCGCGCCTCCACCGGACATCGGGCCACGCCTGCGTCAAGTCACTCCGACCGAGGTGGCCTTGCGTTTCGACGGCACCCCTTACCGCAAACGCATCCCCTCAGGCCGTCCCTGGACTTTGCTGCTCGGCCGGGGAACCCCGGTGGCCCTCGTCCTGGGCCTGGACCCGCTCTCCCGCAGCGCCACACCAGCAGCGATCGACGCCTACCTGGATCGCGCCACGCTGCGCCGGCGCCTGCTCTTCGGCCACACCCAATCCGAATGAACCCCAACCCGCCCCAGGGGGACATCCCGTGACGACCTACCCCGTCTCACCGAACACCGTCCTCGCCAACGCCCTCCACCGCGCTGAGGACGTACTGGCCCCGCGCATCCTGGCCACCCCGCCGGAGCGAATCGTGCTGGTCGTCGGCACACAGATCAACGGCGCCCCGCACATCGGCACCTCCCTCGTGCAGTCCCTGGCGTTCGCCATGGCTGCCCGCCTGCGCGACCGCTTCGGTATCCCCACGGAGGTCCTCTTCAGCGCCCTCGACAACGCCCCCTACGAGCTGACCACCGACCCGGTCAGCGGTCACCGCTACCAGCGCGCCTACGCCCAAGCCCTCGGCCGCGAGGCTCTGACCGACCTCGTCACGGCCCTCTACCAACCTCTGTTCACCGCGCTTTCTCGGCGCCTGGGCATTCCCCACCAGATCGAGACCTACAGCCAACAGCAAGCCGGCGAGCAATTCCGCCGCACGTGGCTGCGCCTCCTGCCCCGCCTTGACGCCGCCCGCTGGTGGCTCGCCCCCTCCACCGGCACCCCGCACCTGCGTGTCCCCTGCCCGCACTCCGACTGCGGCTGGGCCGAGAAACACACCGAGCGCACGCGCGTCAACCTCACCGACCGCGAAAACGCGCACGTCGCCGCCGTATGTCTCCACCACGGCCCCTACCAGGCGACCATCACACCAACCGGGGGCGACTACCTCGACCTAGCCACCCTGTACCGCAACACGGTCAAGGAACTCGCTCTTTCTAACCCCCACGGCACACTCCACGTCATGGTCAAGGGCGGCGACTGGGTGTTCGGCTCCCACCTGGTCGACGAAGCTCTCCAGGCAGTCGGCCTCACCCGCGCCCAACTCCCCGCCCGCTTGTTCTGCCCACAAGTCGTCACCGACACCGGCGCCAAGCTGTCCAAGTCGCTTATCCGCGAGGGCCGTGCTCCCATGCCCGAGGGTGCAGACGGCTGGATGCTCGACACTCGACAGTGGCCCGGCACCGTCGCGGAGTATGCCGAGCAACTGCTGGCCATGACCGATACGTTGCTGTCCGACCCCCGCCACTTCTTCCGCGCATACTCGGCCGCCGAGAGCGGCCGCATGATGACCGCACCAACCACCAGGAGCGTTCCCGCCCCATGACCGACACCACCGCCCGCGTCCACGAGCTCAACCTCTACCGCCAGTACTTCGACCTCGTCGCCGCGGGCACCAAGACCATCGAGGTGCGGGTGAAATACCCGCACCTCGCCGACCTCGCTGCAGGCGACATCATCCGCTTCCGCATCAAGGGCACCGACGAAACCTGCGAGGTCACGGTCGTTCGGGTCACCGAGTACGCCAACTTCGAGGCCCTGCTCGACGACGAGGGCCCAGGCAACGTCAACCCGACCGCCACCCGCGACCAGCAACTGGCCAACATCCGCGCCATCTACCCACCCGAGAAGGAAGCCCTCGGCGCACTCGCCATCGAGATCCAACTCGCTACTGCCTGATGCGACCTGGCAAGAGGACGGCTACCGCCCTCCAGATTCGGCTGGACTGCTGGCGGACTTGCTCCAAGTAAAAATGCGCCGATCGAGTCTCGGAGGAGAGAGTCGCCCCGTGCGCGTTCAACATGACCCTGACCGGCGACGATACTTCACCCGGTTCCAGTGGCGCAGTCCCAGCTTGCGGACGCTTCGATGCACCCATCCAATGGGTGAGATGCGGCTGGTCGGTACTCCCGTCCGAACCTCACCAGGGCGCAACCAGGCGCTCGGCTGGCGATCTCCGACATGTCAAACAATGGATCAATCGTGAAGCACCTCTAGCCTCGCTGACCGTAGCCGCGCAACTTCTAGTAGTCACGAGGGATTAGGGGGAGCAAGCTTGGACGTGCCCTGGGAGCTCATGCATGAGCCGACCGAGGAATTGTTGCGAGTTCGGAGCAAGTGAACTGCTTTGGATTCTGCGCGAGTGGCACACGGATTACATTCTGGCACTATCGGGCAATAGGTACGTACTGGTCAGCGTCAAGCATCGCGAGAAGAGCCAAGGCAGCTGGACCATCGCGCTTGATTATTACGGACAATAACGTCCCCGCTGAGACGCCGAATGAATACGGCGAACCGCACTTCACGTACGACCATCCGTTGGTCCCTGGTGTCCCCCATCCGGGCGAGGGCGTGGAAACGGTCTAGGTGCCAGCGGCGCAAACAGAGTCACCACCTCACCCTCGGGCGATTACCCTCTCCGCTCCGGCGTCACGGATCGTGTGCCGCGGAGGTACTCGAGCGTTTTGCAACCTCCGGGACGACCACCCCCGTATCCGCAGGATGGGGAATGCCATCGTCCTCGACTACGGGACGGGCCTGAGTGCCTCCGGCGGCTCCGCCGCCGAAGGCACTCCTTCTACGGCACGAAGGTCGAAGTCCTGGATCGGCCAGTGAATGACAGTCACAGGTCCCGCATCCGTTGCTAGAGCGACGCCAATCACGGAGATATCGCCGATGCGCCATCAGTCCGCACCCAGTCCGCAAGACACCCGATCAAGACCGTCGCACCCCATCGTCACCAATCGCCAAAAGGCCAGGTCAGCGCCCCACAGGAAACATCCCCGCAGGTCACCGACCCGGCCCATTACTAGGAGACGAAGAAGGCCTGACCCAGGCGCTTTTCGTCGATCGACAGACCCCTGAAGGGGCCCGACCGGTTCGCCGGCCGGGCCCCTTCGGCGTCTCGCATCGCGCGCCAAGGGGACTTTTCCGACGGCGTGCGGTCTCAAAGGTTGCCTGCGGGCGCGGTGATGGTGTTCACGCGGTGAACGGTGGCCTCGGATCGTTCACGTCCCGTAGATTCTGACATGTCCACCCGGGCGCTCGAACGCGCCGACGGGTGACTCACGGGGGAAGGTGACCAGCACTCGGATCCCGTCTCGGCCGCTCGGCCGGGGCGTAGTTCGGTGTGCTCTGCGACAGCGGGCGAGTGGAGATCACATCATCCGGCGGCCTGTCCCCCGCCGTATGGAATGTCGATCCCTTGGAGAACGCTGTTGCGCCAGACCCGCTCCGGGGCCCCGATGGCGACGGCGTCCCTCTCCGGGACACCTCCGAGGCGTACACCCGCTCTTCTGCGTCGCCCGCCCCTCTGGTCGATCCCGCTGCTGTGGACCCTCGCCCTCGGTCTTTGGGGGCTGTCCCGGCAGCACAGCGTGTGGCGGGACGAGGCCGCGACCTGGCAGGTGGCGCGACGGTCCGTCGCCGACATCTGGCACATGCTGGGACAGGTCGATGCCGTGCACGGGCTCTACTACCTGCTGATGCACGGACTCTTCGAGTACTTCGGGCCCGGCATCGCCACCCTGCGACTGCCCTCCGTGCTGGCGATGGCGGTGGCGGCGGCCTGTGTGACGGTCATCGGACGGCGGCTCGCGGGGGCCTGGGCGGGCCTGGCCGGAGGGCTGGCGTTCGGGATGCTTCCGGCCGTGCAGTTCTATCTGCAGGAGGGCCGCCCGTACGCGCTCGTCGCGGCCGGCGCCGGGATCTCCACCCTGTTGCTGGTAACCGTGCTGCAGGGCCGTGGCCGGGCGGTGCACTGGGCCGCGTACGGGGCCACGGTCGCGGCGTGCGGGCTGCTGAACTGGCTGTCGCTGCTGATCCTGCCCGCGCATCTGGTGACCCTGCTGTGGACGCGGGCCCGGCGCGGGACGTGGACGCGCTGGGCCGCGGTCGCGACGGCCGCCGTGGTGACCGTACTGCCCTTGATCCTGTTCAGCCGGAGCCAGTCCCACCAGGTGTCCTGGATCCCGCCACTGACGTGGCACACGCTGATCGGCCCGGCCATCCTGCTGGCGATAGGCGGTCTCGGGGCCCTGCTGGACCGGCCGCGCGCGGGACGGCTGTCGGTGACCGCCGTCGGGCTGCCGCTGCTGGCGGTGCCGCAGCTCGGCCTGCTCGGCCTCTGCCTGGTCCGGCCGCTGTATCTGGACCGCTACATCCTCTTCAGCATGCTGGGGCTGGCACTGCTGATCGGCACGGCACTGGCCACGGCGGTACGGGCGGCCGGGCCGCGGTTCCCGCGAGCGACGCCGTGGCTCGTACCGATGGTGGTCGCCGTGGCGGTGGTGGCGCTGTTGCCGCAGTCGCTGGCCAAGCGGTCTCCGGCGAGCCGGGTGGACGACGTGCTGGCGGTGGCGGAGGACGTACGGCGGCTGAAGGTGACCGGCGACGCGGTGCTCTTCGTACCGGCGGCCCGGCGCGACACCGCGCTGGTCTCCCCCGGCGCCTTCGCCGGCCTGCGGGACATAGCGCTGGCGAAGAGCCCTGTGGCGTCCGGGACGCTGAAGGGCGAGGAGGCGGCTCCGGCCCGCATACGGACCGCGATGCTGGCGCACCGGCGGATACTGCTCGTCACCGACGCGCCCGCGGTGGCCCGGCCCGCCTCAGCGGAGCGGGACAAGATGAAGGCCGCCGTGTTGCGGGAGTACTTCACGGTGGTGGCGGACGAGCAGGTCCGCGGGCGGCGGGTCACGGTGTACGAACGGCTCTGAGCAGCTCGACGATCCCCGCACCCCGTCAGTGGAACTGCGGCACGATCAGATGGATCCCGTACGCCACCACCGCCCCGCAGGCGAGAAAGCACAGCCCCGCCTGGGCGAGGCCGAGGGCTGAGGTGCCGCCGCCCTCCTCGCGTGCCCCTTCGTAGCGGGCCAGGCCCAGCACGCCGAGGGCGAAGACGGTGACGACGGCGACGGTGGCGGCGAGGCTGACCGCGGCGACCTGGCCGAGTGCGGTCCAGTCGAGGTTCATGGCGGGAACTCCCTTGGCTCGGGCGGTTGTTGTCCGAGGCGGCCATGGTCTGAGGCGGCCTTTGTCTCAGGCAGCCTTTGTCTCAGGCAGCCTTTGTCTCAGGCGGCCGTGCCGACCCTGGTCGGCTCCGCGCCGCGGATCGTGACCTCGTGGGCGTCGTTGACGTTGTGCGCGGACACCGGGTTGCGTCGGGAGACGAGCACGATGCCCGCGGCCACGGCGGCGCCGACCAGGGCGACCACGGCCGTGCCCACGTCGCCGCCGTGCTTGACCACGCCCGCCGAGACCCCGCCGACCAGGGCCGCGGCGGGCAGGGTGACCAGCCAGGCCACCACCATCCGGCCCGCCACACCCCAGCGGACCTCCGCCAGGCGGCGGCCCAGACCGGCGCCGAGGATGCTGCCGGAGGCGACCTGGGTGGTGGACAGGGCGAAGCCGAGGTGGGCCGAGGTGAGGATGACCGTCGTGGAGGCCGTCTCGGCCGCGAAGCCCTGCGGGGACTGAATCTCCGTCAGGCCCTTGCCCATGGTGCGGATGATCCGCCAGCCGCCGAGATAGGTACCGAGGCCGATGGCCAGGCCGGCCGAGGCGATCACCCAGAGAGGCGGGCCGGCGTCGGCGCCCAGCGCGCCCGCCGAGATCAGGGTCAGGGTGATGACGCCCATCGTCTTCTGTGCGTCGTTGGTGCCGTGGGCCAGGGAGACGAGCGAGGCCGAGGCGATCTGGCCGAGGCGGAAGCCCTTGGTGACGGACTCTTTGCGAGCGCGAGAGGTGAGTTTGTACGCCAGATACGTGGCCAGCAGCGCCGCGACCCCCGCCACGACCGGTGAGGCCACCGCCGGGACCAGTACCTTCTCGACAACCTTGGCGAACTGCACGCCGTGGGACCCCGCACCGACCCACACGGCCCCGATCAGCCCGCCGAACAGCGCGTGGGAGGAACTGGACGGCAGGCCGAGCAGCCAGGTCAGCAGGTTCCACAGAATCGCGCCGACCAGCCCCGCGAACACCATCCCGGGGGTCACCAGCGTGTCGTCCACGATGCCGCCCGAGATCGTCTTGGCCACCTCCGTGGACAGGAAGGCGCCGATGACGTTCAGGACGCCGCTGATGAGGACGGCCGTTCTGGGTTTCAGCGCCCCGGTGGCGATGGACGTGGCCATCGCGTTCGCCGTGTCGTGGAATCCGTTGGTGAAGTCGAAGGCCAGGGCCGTGATGATGACGACCGCCACCAGGAACGTGATGTGATCCATTCCCCAATGCAAACAAGCACGGGCCAATATCCGGGGAACTGACGGCAAAGCGTGTCCCAGGAGAAGGCGCGCGGTTGGCAATGGCCGAGCGGCGCAGCCGGAGAGGAGAGCGACAGCCGGCGTGGACCTACGATCGCACCATGAGCATCCGCTGGACGTACGCCTTCGTCGATCGCCCCGCCGACCGCTTCGGCCGGGCCGTGGAGTTCTGGACGGCGGTCACGGACACCCGTCTGTCGGAGTTCCGCGGCGAGCGGGACGAGTTCGTGACGCTGTTGCCCGGCGCCGGGGCCGACGCCTGTGTGAAGGCCCAGGGGGTCGACTCGGGCCCCGGTGGCGCGCACCTCGACTTCGCCGTGGAGGACGTACCGGAATTCGTGCGGTCGGCGCTCCGGCTGGGGGCGGGCACGGCCGCCGAGCACGAGGGGTGGGCCGTACTGCGGTCGCCCGCCGGGCAGTTGTTCTGTGCCGTGCCCTGGCACGGGGAGTCGGTGCGGCCGCCCGTGGTGCGCGGCAGCCGCCTGGACCAGGTCTGCGTCGACGTACCGCCGTCGCTGTACGACACTGAAGTCGCCTTCTGGAGCGCCCTGTTGACGGACTGGGAGTCGGCGCCCGGTTCCCTCCCCGAGTTCCATGTGGTCAAGCCGCCGCCCGGGCTGCCGATCCGCGTCCTGCTCCAGCGGCTCGGCCAGGAGCGGCGCAGCGAGGAGCGGCTCGGCCAGGAGCGGCCCGCCACCGCCCACCTGGACCTCGCCTGCGCTGACATCGAGGCGACCCGCGCCCGCCACGAGGAACTGGGCGCGGCCTTCGTCGCCCAGGGCTCCCACTGGACGGTGATGCGCGATCCGGCGGGCGGCACCTACTGCCTGACGGGACGGGACCCGGAGACCGGCGGGCCGGCTAACGGCTCCTGAAGAAGCAGACCGCCTGGCCGTTCTCGTCGGGCGTGGCGTTCGCGCACGCGGACTCCCACCCCTCGGGAAGGGACGGCGTCGGACTGGCCTCCTGCCAGCCGTACCGTCGCGGCTTGGTCGAGTCCTGCAACCACAGCGTCAGCCCGCCCGCGACGGCCACGAGGATCACCCACACCGCCAGGACCCACCGCCATAACCGGCGTCGGCCCGTCACCGCCACGGCTCCACGTCCACCACCGCGTCCACCCCAATGGGCCCGTAGACGTGCGGGAACTCCTCGCCCCCGGGTTCCGGCGCCTCGTACTTCAGCGGTACGTCGAGCCGCGCGGGGTCGACGACCAGTACCACCAACTCGTCGGGGCCGTCGTAGGAGCCGTACAGGAAGGCCGCCACGGACGGGAGCTGGGCGCGGGTCGAGCAGTGGATGAAGCCCTCCTCCTCCAGGGTGCGGCCACGGGTCGACATCTCGTATGTGCCGTGCTCGCGGGCCGCGTCCCACAGGGAGCGTTCGGTGATGTGGAGGAGGTACGTGTGTTCGGGCATGGGGGTCACGCTACGGCTTCAGCCGTGCCGCCCGCGCGTGCAGATAGCGCTGCTCCGGCAGGCTCAGTGTCTTTTCGGCCGCGGACTCGTAGGCGGCGCGGGCCTCCTCGTGCGCGCCCGCCCGCTCCAGGAGGTGGCCCCGCACCGCGTCCAGGCGATGTCCGGCACCCAATTCGTCCTCCAGCGAAGCCAGTTCGGCCAGCCCCGCACGCGGGCCGTGCACCATGGCGACGGCGACCGCGCGGTTGAGGCGCTCGACGGGACCGGGGACGAGGCGCACGAGGACGTCGTAGAGGCCGAGGATCTCCAGCCAGTCGGTCGCCTTCGCGGAGGGTGCCTCGTCATGGACGGCGGCGATGGCGGCGCGCAGCTGGTACGGGCCGGCGCGGCCCCGGGCCAGGGCCCTGGTGACCAGCGCGACGCCCTCCTCGATCGCGGCCTTGTCCCAGCGGTCGCGGTCCTGTTCGTCGAGGGGTACGAGCTCGCCGTGCGGGCCGGTGCGCGCATCGCGGCGGGCGTCGGTGAGCAGCATCAGGGCGAGCAGCCCGGCCACCTCGCCGTGGCCGGGGAGGAGCCGGTGGACCTCGCGGGTCAGCCGGATCGCCTCGCCCGCGAGGTCCCGCCGTTGCAGGCTCGCGCCCGAGGTCGCCGTATAGCCCTCGTTGAAGATCAGATACAGGGTCTGCAGGACCGCGGGCAGGCGGTCCTCCCAGTGGTCGGGGCGCCCGAAGCGCACCCCGCGGACCTTCTGCTTGGCCCGGCTGACGCGCTGGGCCATGGTCGCTTCCGGGACCAGGTACGCGCGGGCGATCTCGGCCGTGGTCAGGCCGCCGACGGCGCGCAGGGTGAGGGCGATCTGGGCGGGCGGGGTCAGGTCCGGGTGACAGCACAGGAAGAGGAGGGTGAGGGTGTCGTCCTCGCGGGGAGCCCGGTCCGCGCCCGGCGGCGGGGCGGTGAAGGCGTCGCGCGGCGTCAGCGCGGCGACCTTGTCCTCCCGGGCCCGGCGCGTCTCCTCCGCGCGCAGGGCGTCGGTCAGCCGGCGTGCGGCGACCTTGATCAGCCAGCCGCGCGGATTGTCCGGCACACCGGCCCGCGGCCACTGCTCGGCCGCGGCGAACAGGGCCTCCTGTACGGCGTCCTCGGCGATGTCGAAGTGGCCGTACCGCCTGACCAGCGCGCCGAGGACCTGCGGCGCGTGGCGGCGCAGCAGGTCCTCGGTGTCGGGTGTGGCGCTCATGTACGGCTCAGCTGTCCTCGGGGGACGGCTCAGATGTCCCCGGCGCCGTCCAGGATGGGCCGGATCACCACCGGATACACGGGGGTGCCGGGCGGCTGGGGGCAGCGGGCGACGCGCTCGGCGATCTCCGTGACCCGCTCCAGGCTCGCGCAGTCCAGCACCCAGTAGCCGGCCAGCAGCTCCTTGGTCTCGCTGTACGGCCCGTCGGTGATGACCGCCTTGCCGTCCTTGCCCAGGGTGACGTGCCGGACCTTCGCGGGCTCGGCCAGCCCCTGCCCGTCGATCATCTCGCCGGTCTCGGCGAGGTCGTCGTTGATGGACTGCATGTAGGCGTACATCGCCTGGATGTCCTCCTGGCTCCAGGCCGCGGTGTGCTCGGACGCCTTGCCGCGCATCGCCTCGTAGTCCGCCTGTGTGCCCTGCACCATGACCAGGTACTTCATCAGTCCGCTCCTTCGGTTTCCGTCGGCTCGGGCCACCCGCCGCCTTCCTCGGTCGGTGGGCGGCTCTCACAGGGAACGTCGGAGCCGGGCCGGGGTTCTCGACACGGGCTTCAGGAATTTTTCGTGGCGGTCTTCCCGGTCTCTTTCACGGGCCCCTTTTCGGACGTCTTCCGGTGCTCCTCGTCGCTGCCCTCGGCGCCCTCCTCGACGTGCGTCTCGCACTTCGGATTGCGACAGGGGCCGGCCACCCACACCGGGACCCACGCGCCCAGCGTCTTGTGACGCTTGACGACCGTCTCCACGGGCTGTCCGCAAGCGGGACAGACGTGTTCTTCGCTGTCCATGCCTTCAGAGTAGGGCGAGCGGGGCGTCAGCGCTTCCTGCTGTACGTGCGCACCAGCACTCCGTTGTCGAACGTGCGCACCGAGTCGAGTGCGAACTCGGTGAGGGCGAAGTCGGAACCGAACATCCGCATGCCCGCGCCGTACACGAGCGGGTACGTCTTGATGACGAGTTCGTCGATCTCGTCGAACAGTTCACCGGCGAGCTGCGAACCGCCGCACAGGTAGATACCGAAGTCGCTGTCCTCGGCCTTGAGTTCGCGGACCTTGGCGACCAGGTCGTCGCCGATGATCTCGACGTTGGGGTCGGGCGACTCCTTCAGGGTGCGCGAGGCGACGTACTCGCGCAGGTGGGCGTACGGGCTGGTGACGCCCTCCTTCAGGGCGAGGTCGTAGCTGGCACGGCCCTGGATGACGGTGTCGAACTTCTTGTTCTGCAGGTCGTCGACGCCGAGGGCCTGACGGCCATGGGTCGGCAGGGTCTCCGGGTACTCGGCCTTGAGGAACCCGAAGAACTCCTCGTCGACGAAGCGGACCATCGATGTCGCGTCGCCGCCCGGGTCCCCGATGAAGCCGTCGATGGAGCAGGCGATGAAGTACGTGAGCTTTCGCAAGCCGGTCTCTTTCCGTAGGGTGGTCAACCACTCCGTTTGTAGTGCTTCAGTTGTAGTACTTCGCTTGTAGTGGTTGCAAGGGTTTTTCCGGGGAAGACGCAAGTGGGAGAGGGGATTCCGTATGGCGGGCAATCCGGAGCGCCGGGCAGCGCTCGTCGACGCGGGCGTCGAGGTGCTCGCCCGTGAGGGCGCGCGCGGGCTGACGTTCCGCGCGGTGGACGCGGAGGCCGGGGTGCCGGTCGGCACCGCCTCCAACTACTTCACTGGGCGCGACGACCTGCTCCGCCAGATCGACGCCCGGCTGCACGTCCGGCTCGCGCCCGACCCGGAGGTGATCGCCGGGCTGCTGGCACGGCCGAAGGACCGCTCCCTGGTCGCCGCCTTCATGCACGACCTGATGGGTCGCGCGACCCGCGATCGCACGGGCTATCTGGCCCTGCTGGAGCTGCGGCTGGAGGCCAACCGGCGCCCCGAACTGCGCTCCTCGTTCACCAAGTCGGTGCGCGGGGACCTGGAGGAGGCCATGGAGTTCCACCGCAGCGCCGGGCTGCCCGGCGGCGACGAGGTCGTCACCGTGCTCTATCTCGCCATGCTCGGACTGCTCCTGGAGCATCTGACGCTGCCGGACGTGCTGGACGGCGTCCTGCCCGGGGTCAGCGTGCCGGACGGGCTGGTCGAGCGCATCACGGCGACGATCGTGCCGGAGGGATAGACGATCCTGCCGGCCTGAGGGATGGCGACCCTGCCGGCCTGAGGGATGGCGACCCTGCCGGCCTGAGGGATGGCGATCCTGCCGGAGGGCCGGCCGAGGGCTGCCCGAGAGGGCTCAGCCGCGCGGCTCGCGCCACATCGGCCACATCCGGGGGCCGTCCGGGAGGTCGAGGGGACGGCCCAGAAGCTCGAAGCCGAGCCGCTCGTACAGCTTCCGGCTGCGGGCGCTGCTCGCCTCCAGATAGGCGGGCACACCGTCGTGGTCGCAGCGGTCGAGGACCGAGGTGACCAGCGCGGTGCCGAGGCCCTCGCCCTGGCGCTCGGGTGCCACGGCGATCATCCACAGGTATTCGTGGGCACGGCCGGAGGGGTGGATGTCGGCGGTCAGCCGGGCGATCTGCTCCACCCGCTCGTTGTCCGGGTCGACCGCGGCGCGCAGCTGGGCGGGGCCCTCGTCGTCGCGGTGCTCGGGATCGAGTCCGTGGTCCCCCGCGGGGATGGACAGCCACAGCGCGCAGGCCGTGCCGTCCTCGGTGAGGTCGATACGGCCGTCGGCGAACACGATGTCGGTGAAGGCGGCCACGAGCGCGGGGTGTGTGGTGCGGCGGTGCTCCTCGTCCGGGAACACCCAGCCGCTGACCGGGTCGTCCTGGAAGGCCGCGTCCAACAGCCGGACCACCAGCTCCCGGTCCGCCTCGCCCGCCGTCCGGATCGCCACGCCCATGTGTACCCGCCCCTTCGTGTGAACCGACCTTGATCGTAGGGCGGTCGGGGCCTGTGCGGCGCCCGCGGAAGGAGTTTGACGCGATCCGACCGGTGCGCAGAGGCGGGCCCCGCACACCGTGGGGATGTGCGGGACCCGCCGGTCCGGAGCCGCTCGGCGGCCGTACGGGGTCAGGAACCGTACGGCCCCGATGGCTCCGGGGTCTCGACGACCTCCGCCGCCGCGGCCTCGATCAGTGCGGCCGTCGGCTGTCGTGGTCCTCAGTTGCTGCGTCGTGGTCCTCAGTTGCTGCGTCGTGTCACGAACTCCGCCAGGGCCAGGAGTCCGCCGGCCTCCTCCGGGTCGGGCACCGCGCGGGCCAGTTCCTGCATGGCGCGGGCCATGCGGTCGGCGGCCTGGGCCTGCGCCCAGTCGCGTCCGCCCGCGCGCTCCACGGCGAGGGCGGTCCGCGCGACTTCCTCCTCGTCCCCCTCGCCGTACGGCGCCTCGTAGAGCGCGGCCAGTTCCGCCGCCGCCGGCCCACCGGAGGTCAGCGCGGCGACGACCGGCAGGGACTTCTTGCGGGCGGTGAGGTCCGCGCCGGCCGGTTTGCCGGTGCGGCTCGGGTCGCCCCATATACCGATCACGTCGTCGATGAGCTGGAAGGCGAGCCCGGCCTCCCGGCCGAACGCGTCCAGCGCCGCGACGTCCTCGTCCGCCGCGCCCGCGTACAGCGCGCCGACGGCACAGGCACACCCCAGCAGCGCGCCGGTCTTGGCCTCGGCCATGGCGAGCACCTCGTCGAGACCGACCTCGCCCGGGGCCCGCTTCTCCATCGCCGTGTCCGCCTGCTGACCGGCGCACAGCTCGACGACACAGGCCGCGAGCCGGGCGGCGGCCGCGCCGGACGCCGGGTGCGGGTCCTCGGCGAGCAGTCGCAGGGCCAACGCCTGGAGGGCGTCCCCGGCGAGGATCGCGTCGGCGTCGCCGAAGACGGTCCACGCGGTGGGCCGGTGCCGGCGGGTGGTGTCCCGGTCCATCACGTCGTCGTGCAACAGCGTGAAGTTGTGCACCAGTTCCACCGCCACCGCCGCCGGTACGGCCGCCGCCCGCGCCGCCGGTCCGCCGAGCGCGGCGGCCGCGGTGAGGACGAGGGCGGGGCGGATGGCCTTGCCCGCGTTGCCCGCCGCCGGGGTGCCGTCCAGGTGCTCCCAGCCGAAGTGGTAGAGCGCGATCCGGCGCAGCGCACCCGGCAACGACTCGACGGCGGCGCGCAGTTCGGGGTCGACCGACGCGCGGGCGCGCTCCAGGATCACCGCCGCCTCGGGCCCGTCCAGCGGACCCGGCCTGCCGTCCGTCTCGGTCGTGATGGACCTCCGCCTTTCGAGCGTCTCGGTGGACGGCCGTGCCCCGGCGGGGCGCGGCTGCGTCTCCGTCATGAACTCACCCATGGCATCGCCTCGGAGAGTCGGCGGGCGGTGGCCCTTCCGCGGTGGTCGGGCGCCTACGCCGAGGGTGTACCCAGCTGGGGAGCGCGGGACACGGCCTACCCGGGGGGAGGGTCACTGCCAGCGCCCGATCTCGACGTTCTCCAGCACGCCGAGGGCGTCCGGCACCAGTACCGCGGCCGAGTAGTACGCCGTCACCAGGTACTTGATGATGGCCTGTTCGTTGATGCCCATGAAGCGGCAGGACAGGCTCGGCTCGATCTCGTCCGGGATGCCCGCCTGGTGCAGCCCGATGACGCCCTGCTCCGCCTCGCCCGTACGCATGGCGATGATCGAGGTCGTCCGGGCCTCGGTGACCGGGATCTTGTTGCACGGGTAGATCGGCACGCCACGCCAGGTGGGGATGCGGTTGCCGGCGATCTCGATCGTCTCGGGGACGAGTCCGCGCTTGTTCAGCTCACGCCCGAACGCGGCGATCGCGCGCGGGTGGGCGAGGAACAGCTTGGTGCCGCGCCGCCGGGAGAGCAGCTCGTCCATGTCGTCGGGGCTGGGCACACCGTCGTGCGGCTGGATCCGCTGGTCGTACTCGCAGTTGTGGAGCAGCCCGAACTCCCGGTTGTTGATGAGTTCGTGCTCCTGCCGCTCCTTCAGGGCCTCCACGGTCAGCCGGAGCTGCTGCTCGGTCTGGTTCATCGGCTGGTTGTAGAGGTCGGCCACGCGCGTGTGGATGCGCAGCACGGTCTGGGCGACGCTCAGTTCGTACTCACGGGGCTTGGCCTCGTAGTCGACGAAGGTGTGCGGGATGTCGGGCTCGCCGGTGTGGCCGGCGGCGAGGTCGATGGCCTTCTCGCCGTACTTGTTGGTCTCGTGCGCGGGGGCCGAGCGCATCTGCTCCAGGTGCTCGCGCAGGCCGTCCGCGCGCTCCGCGATCTGCTCGACGTCCTGGCGGGGCAGGACGAGCACCGTGCAGGCGGTGTGCGCGCGGGCGGTGTACTCCCAGATGGCCTCCCCGTCGAGCAGCGCCGTGTCGCCGAAGTACGCGCCGTCGGCGAGCACGCCGAGGACCGCGTCGTCGCCGTAGGGGCCGGTGCCGACCTTCTCCACCCTGCCGTGCGCCAGCAGGTACACCTCGTCGGTCCGGCTGCCGAACGATGCGATCACGTCACCCGGGGCGTACTCCCGCTGCTGGCAGCGCTGGGCGAGCTCGGAGAGCACACCGGCGCCGTCGTCGAACGTCCGCAGCGCCGGCAGCTCGCGCAACTCCGGGGGGACGACCTCGACACGGTCGCCGGTCTTCAAGAAGGTGATGCGGCCGTCCCCCATGGCGTAGGTCAGACGCCGGTTCACCCGGTACGTGCCGCCCTGCACATTCACCCATGGCAGGGTGCGCAGCAGCCAGCGGGAGCTGATCTCCTGCATCTGGGGTGCGGACTTGGTCGTGGTGGCCAGGTTCCGCGCGGCCGCGGTGCCGAGACTCTGCTGCGGCTTGCCCTGCTCCGTGCGGACCTCTTCGCCTACCGACATAAGGAACTGCCCTCCCGGTCATGCACCGGCGCCGCTCTGGCGCCGCACATCGCGATCTGCACGACCGAGCCTTCCATCACGAAGTGTGCTGGTGCCATTACCCGAAAGAGCGGGAATGGATCACCGCTCACTGGGCAAACAGGAGTCCCTCGTCCACTCGGCCACCTCCTCGTCCACGCCGCGGCGACTGTCCGAAACGACTCGCACGCCGTACGAGGGGGGAGTCCCGTCTGTCCGTTTTCGGTAAAGCACCGGTACGAGGCGGTCGCGCACGGCGGCCGGCGCACGGCACGAAGGAGGCGGCCATGGCCACACCCATGTCCGCGAGCACGTTCCTGGAGAGACTCCGGGCGGAGGGCGCGACGGTCGTCGAGGTCGGCGACTGGGAGCACCACAACCGCAACCACGTCGGCCCGTGGGGCCCCGTCCACGGCGTGATGATCCACCACACGGTGACCGAGGGCAGCGAGCACACGGTGGAGCTCTGCCGCAACGGATACGCGGGGCTGCCGGGCCCGCTGTGCCACGGCGTCATCACCAAGGACGGCAGGGTCCACCTCGTCGGCTACGGCCGCGCCAACCATGCCGGCCTCGGCGACGACGACGTACTGCGCGCGGTCATCGCGGAGAAGGCCCTGCCGCCCGACAACGAGGCCAACACCGACGGCAACCGCCACTTCTACGGCTTCGAGTGCGAGAACCTAGGTGATGGCCAGGATCCGTGGCCGGAGCCCCAGCTGGAGGCGATCGAACGGGTCTCGGCGGCGGTCTGCCGCCATCACGGGTGGACCGAGAGGTCGGTGATCGGACATCTGGAGTGGCAGCCGGGGAAGGTCGACCCGCGGGGGTTCACGATGACCTGGATGCGGGAGCGGATCCGGGAACGGCTGAAGTAGCGCGGTGACGCGCCGAGGCGACAATGGCCAGGTGACCAGCGCCCACCTCGCCGACCTCCGCCCCAGGATCCCCTCCCCGCTGCAGGAGCTGGCGGACGACCGTTTCACTCGTCACGGCGTCCGCCTGGTCCTCAAGCGCGACGATCTGATCCACCCGGAGCTGATCGGCAACAAGTGGCGCAAACTCGCGCCGAATCTCGCCGCCGCGTCCGGTCGTACGGTGGTGACGTTCGGCGGTGCGTACTCCAACCACCTGCGCGCCACCGCCGCCGCGGGCCGCCTCCTCGGCCTGCCCACGGTCGGCGTCGTACGCGGCCAGGAACTGGCCGGACGGCCCCTGAATCCGTCACTGGCGCGGTGCGTGGCCGACGGCATGCGCCTGCACTTCGTCGACAGGTCGACGTACCGCCGCAAGGCCGAGCCGGACACCCTGGCGGCCGTCCTGCGCGCGGCGGACGCGCAGGGGGCGTACGTCGTCCCCGAAGGCGGCAGCAACGCCCTTGCCGTACGGGGGTGCCAGGCGCTCGGCGAGGAGCTGCGCGGGCAGGCCGATGTGGTCGCGGTCGCCTGCGGCACGGGCGGCACCCTGGCGGGGCTGGCCGCCGGGCTGGAGCCCGGTCAGCGGGCGCTGGGCGTGCCTGTCCTCAAGGGCGGTTTCCTGGCCGATGACATACGGGCCCTCCAGGAGGAGGCGTTCGGTGGGCCGCGTGGGGAGTGGCGGCTCGACGAGCGGTTCCATTTCGGGGGGTACGCGCGGACGACGCCCGAACTCGATGCCTTCGCGGAGGACTTCGAGGGGCGGCATGGGGTGCGGGTGGAGCGGCTTTATGTGGCCAAGTTGCTGTATGGGCTTGTCTCGTTGGTGGAGGTGGGGGCGTTCGGGGCGGGGACCAGGGTTGCGGCGGTGATCACCGGGGCTCCCTTCACGGGGTGAGGGCGGAAGGTGCGGGCGACTAACGGCGTTTACGGCCGAACATGCGCTTGGGCTTCTTCTTCTTGGCCTGGAGCTTGTGCGCTTTGCTCTTGAGTCCCATCGCCGTGTAGATCGAAGCCAGCGAGTCAGTGGTGTTCCGAGTGTCGGGGTGGTTCTCGCCGAGCGTGCGGAGCTGACGGGCGCGTGTGTCCTCCAGGAGCTTCGCCGCTTCGTGGTAGGCACGCCGTGCGTGCAGGATGACCGCGAGACCGTGCGCAGATCTGAGCGTGCTGATGTGATCACTGCCGAGGACGAGGCGATACCGCGTCAGAGTCTCGTTCTGCAGGCGATGAGCCTCCTCGTACCTGTCCAGCGCGAACAGGGACCTGGCCAGTTCGTGAGCCGAGATCAGGGTGGAGCGGTGATCAGCACCGAGGACACGGAGGCGACGGTCCCTGATGTCCTCGTGCCTGCGACAGGCCTCCTCGTATTCACCCAGCGCGAGCAGATCGTTGGCGTAACTGGATGCCACCTCGAGGGCGACGGGGTGATCGTCACCCAGCACGTCTCTGCAGCGGGCCAGAGTCTGTTCGTTGCGGCGACGAGCCTCTGCCGTTTCGCCCAGATCGGCCATGATCTCGGCGAGATGGTTGGCGGATCTCAACGCATCAGGATGGTCGTCTCCGAGAACGCGCCGACGACGAGCCACGGCGTCTTCACAAACCTCGCGGGCTCGGGCGTACTGCCCCAGATCGCGCAGAGCGACAGCCAAGTTGTCGGCGGACTGCAAGGTGTCGGGGTGGTCGTCCCCCAGTACGTGGCGCCGACGAGCGAGGGTGTCCTCGTACGTGTGCAGGGCTCGCGTGACCTCGCCGAAGGCGCTCAGACTCACCCCTAGATCGTTGGCGGACTGCAGCGTGTCCGGGTGATCGTCCCCAAGGGTCCGGCGACGACGCGAGAACGCCTCCTCGACGATGGGCCAGGCGCCGCGGAGATCACCCAGATCCGAGGTCGCGTGGCCGAGGTACTGCATACAGGTGAGGACGTCCGAATCGTCGGGGCCCGACTGGGAGGTCCATGCCGTACGCAACTCGGCGGCGAGGTCGGCAGCGGATCGCGGCCTGCCGCTGCGGATCAGGAAGTGGACCGCGTCCAGAAGCATCGGCCGCAGCTCGGCACGGTCCGTGACGTCGATGTGCGGTGCCGTGAGATGCGCGGTGAGGCTGGCCCACGTGGGCCAGTTGGCCGGCGACTGCGGGTCGCCCGGCGAGGCGGCGGCCAGGACCGCCACGGCGTCGTCGTGGATCGCCCTGGTCTGCGCCGGGTCGACATGGTCCCTGATCACGGCCTGCGTCAGGCGATGTACCTGCACAGCGCCACCGTCGATGCGGGCAAGTCCGTAGCGGCGCAGCGGTTCCAATGCGTCCCGCGTCCACATCACGTCGTCCGGATCGATCGGAATCGTGGACAGATGGCGGCGCGCGTTCTCCAGCCATTCCGTGGGGATCCGCTCGGGCCCCAGGAACGCGGCCAGCCGGAGCACGGCCAACGAGTCGGCGTTGGTGGCACCGACTCGTTCGGCGGCGATGCCGACCGCCGCGGCCAGTGGCGCCGAATAGTCCGGAACTTCGCCTTCCTGCAGGATCCGGCTTGTGCTGTCGGTCAGCAGCCGCCGATAGCGGTCGACGTCGATGCCGTTCTCGATCACGCCTACGGCCTGGGCGAGCGCCAGGGGGAGGTCGCCGAGTTCCTGCGCCAGCGTGTCAGCCTGCTCTTCGGTGATGCCCGTGCCCCTGGTCTGCAGGTAGAGCAGGGAATCGGCCCGCGTGAACACATCGAGGGCCGCCGGTTGGGCGAGGCTGCGCCAGTTGGGATTGCGTGAGGTGATGAGGACGTGCCCGGGGCCCTCCGGCAGCCAGGGTTCGATCTGGTCCGGCTCCTCGGCGTTGTCGAAGATGATCAGCCAGCGTGGGCGGGTGCGGAGATGCTGCAGGAGCAGACGGGCGTTGTGCTCGGCACTGGCCTCGGCCACGGCGACCTCGACCTTGTCGGCCAGTTCCGTGTAGTGGACCGGAATCTGATCGGCCTGCTCCGCGTCGATCCACCACACCAGGTCGTACTGACTGGCGAACCGATGCGCGTACTCCAGCGCGAGCTGCGTCTTGCCGATCCCGCCCATCCCATGCAGCGCGTACACGGCGGAGTGCCGCCCGCTGAGCAGACCGTCCCGGAGCTGGACGATCTCGGCCTCCCGGCCGGAGAAGTCGCGATTCCCCCGGCGTACGTTCCACACGTCGGGCCGGTCGGTCGTGCCCGGCAGCCGGGGCTGGGGGCCCTCCGGGACCACGGCCTCGACCGCGACGCCGGCGCCCGGAAACGCCGGCGCGGCGGTCGGACGTCCCCCGCCTCCCACCGCATCCCGGAGCGCGGCGATGGCAGCCGTCTCGTCCAGTCCGTGCAGCTTCTTGCGCACCTTCGAGGCGAGCATCGGATCCACGTCGTGGTTGCTCAGCGGCTCGACCGCGAGCGGAATGATCCGGTCGCGGCGGGCGACCACCGCGGACCGCTCCTCCTGGGTCCAGCGCCCGTCCTCGAAGTACGACTTGGAGAACAGCGCCACCACGGCGTCGGCCTTCTCCAGCCCCTCGTCCATGCGCCGGACGAAGTCGTCCCCGGTCCGCCAGTCCCAGACGTCGAGCTCGACGAGGTGGCCGTCCCGCTCCAGATGCCACCCCACCCACTCCGCCCACAGCCGGTCGGCCCCCGCGTAACTGATGAAGAACCGCTGTCCGGTGCCGGTCGTCATCGAGCCCCCCGAGTCACCCTGTACTGAACGCGTCCCGCCTATGATCCCCCGTCAGACCCGCGGAGGAGTACGGAAGCCCCGCAGAGGAATACGGAAACCTCACCCCGCCTCCCGGTAGGCCGCCGCCTCCTCCAGGTCCAGCCTGCGCAGCAGGGTCCGCAGCATCTCGTCGTCGATATAGCGACCGTCGCGCAGCTTCACGAACACCGCGCGTTCGGCGCCGATCACCTCACGCGACAGCCGCCGGTAGGTGTCGTCGACGGACTCGCCGGTGACGGGGTTGGCCTGGCCGAGCCGTTCCCAGACGGCGTTGCGGCGCCGTTCCACGACGGCTCGCAGGCGGTCGGCCAGCGGCTCGGGGAGGGCGTTGCGTTCGTCGGAGAGGAGCTCTTCCAGGCGTTGCTCGGCGGCCCGGGAGGCCTGCGCCTGGGCGTTCGCCTCCGCGAGGGTCTCGGCCTGCGGGTCCCGGCCGGGGAGTCTCAGCAGCCGGATCAGCGTCGGCAGTGTCACGCCCTGGATGACCAGGGTGCCGATGACCGTGGTGAAGGTCAGGAACAGGATGAGGTTGCGCTCGGGGAACGGCTCGCCGCCGTGCACGGTGAGCGGGATCGAGAAGGCGATGGCCAGCGAGACCACGCCCCGCATCCCGGCCCAGGAGATGATGAACGGCCCCTTCCAGGTGGGGTTGTCCTCGCGCTCCCGGATCCGGGCCGACAGCATGCGGGGCAGGAAGGTCGCCGGATACACCCACACGAACCGCGAAACGACGACCACGACGAAGACGGCGACCGCGTACCAGGCGGCGCGAGGGCCCTCGTACTCCCCCAGTCCCTTCAGGACCACCGGCAGTTGCAGTCCGATCAGCGCGAACACCGCCGACTCCAGCACGAAGGCGACCATCTTCCACACCGCCTCCTCCTGGAGTCGCGTGGCGAAGTCGACCTCCCACGCGCGGTGTCCGAGGTACAGCGCGACGACCACGACCGCGAGCACTCCGGAGGCGTGCACCTGCTCGGCCGCCGCGTACGCGACGAACGGGATCAGCAGCGAGAGGGTGTTCTGCAGCAGCGCCTCCTTCACATGGGTGCGCAGCCAGTGGATCGGCACCATCAGCACCAGACCCATGCCGATGCCGCCGACCGCCGCGAGCAGGAACTCGCCGATGCCGCCGGCCCAGGTGGCGCCCTCTCCGACGGCGGCCGCGAGGGCGACCCGGTAGGCGGTGATCGCGGTGGCGTCGTTCACCAGGGACTCGCCCTGGAGGATCGTGGTGATCCGGGACGGCAGCCCCACCCGGCGCGCGACCGCCGTCGCGGCGACCGCGTCCGGCGGCGCGACCACCGCGCCCAGCACCAGCGCCGCGGTCAGCGGCAGGTCCGGCACGACGAGATACGCGACCCAGCCGACGACGAAGGTCGCGAAGAGGACGTAGCCCACCGACAGCAGCGCCACCGGCCGCAGTTGGGCCCGCAGATCGAGATACGAGCTGTCCGTCGCCGCACTGTGCAGCAGTGGGGGCAGCACCAGCGGCAGGACGATGTGCGGGTCGAGGGTGTAGTCGGGCACGCCGGGCAGATACGCAACGACGAGCCCGGCGGCCACGAGCAACAGCGGCGCCGGGACAGGCGTCCGCCGAGCGGCCGCGGCCACGGCGGCGCTCCCCGCCACCAGCAACAG
This sequence comes from Streptomyces curacoi, assembly GCF_001513975.1. Taxonomy (GTDB): domain Bacteria; phylum Actinomycetota; class Actinomycetes; order Streptomycetales; family Streptomycetaceae; genus Streptomyces; species Streptomyces curacoi. Next base: position 144,931 of record NZ_KQ947992.1, on the reverse strand, counting down.
CAGCGGCATCACATCCATACGTCTCGCCCACCCTCGCCCATCGACGCCCTCGTACTCCTACCGACCGCCGGTGACACCGGACCACCGGTCACCATGCGCCCGCTCCTGCCGCCACCCGTGCCGGTGATCCCCGCTTCGTGCCCCCGGCGATCCCCGTCGACCCCCGTCCGCACTCGCCGACGGCCCCCGGCGCACACTCACCCTCCGCCATTCGCCCATGCCCGCCCCTCCGCCGTTCGCCCGCGTCCGCCCCTCACCGTTCGCCCGCGTCCGCTCATCCCGGCCCGACCCCGTTCCTGGTCTTCGCCCACCTTCGATCACCGGCGTCGCCCGCACGTGATCACCGTCCTCGCCCGGCCCTGATTTTCCGCGCCGCCCTGCGCGTGGCCGTCGTAACCTGGCAATCATGAAACAGTGCACGCACGCCGACGCGCTGCCGCACCCGGAACCCGGTCCGCTCAGTGAGACGTGTCCGGAGTGTCTGGCGGACGGCTCGCACCCGGTGCAGCTGCGGCTATGCCTCACCTGCGGTCACGTCGGCTGCTGCGACTCCTCGCCGGGGCGGCACGCCACACAGCACCACAAGGAGTCCGGTCACCCGATCATGCGGACCTTCGAGCCCGGCGAGCGCTGGCGCTGGTGCTTCGTGGACCACGTACTCGTGTGACGGGGACGTACGCTGGACCACTGGGGAATCGGACGGTTCGACCGTCTGACGTCTGGGTACGTCAAACCGGCGCGCGCTCTTCCCAATTGGGCCCGCAAACCCCCTAGCCACGGAGCGTATCCGTGTGTTTACTATGAGTGACAGCAAGGGGTTGGGGTCCTGGGGACAGGAATGTTGAGAGCGCGATAGCGTCACCGCTGAACCACACATCGCGTTACCCCGGGGGGCGACCCTCGGCCCCGAGAAGCTTGTACCACCATGGAGGTGAGGGTGTCCCAGATCGCAGGCGAGCCCGCGACCCAGGACTTCGTGGAAGTCCGGCTGCCGGCTGCGGGTGCCTACCTGTCGGTGCTGCGTACGGCGACTGCCGGCCTCGCGGCCCGTTTGGACTTCACCCTCGACGAGATCGAGGACCTGCGCATCGCGGTGGACGAGGCCTGCGCGATCCTGCTCCAGCAGGCCGTGCCCGGTTCGGTGCTCAGCTGTGTCTTCCGACTCGTCGACGACTCGCTCGAGGTCACCGTCTCGGCCCCGACCACGGACGGCCACGCTCCCTCCAGGGACACCTTCGCCTGGACCGTCCTGTCGGCCCTCGCGGGCAAGGTCTCCTCCGCCGTGGACGAGGACAAAACCGTTTCGATCAGCCTCTACAAACAGCGCGGCGCGGGACCCGGGCCGGCGTGAGGAACGGGGACGGGCCGGTGCGGGACGAAGAGCGCGGCACAGTGGAGCTGCCGGACGGCACTCCCCCCTGCTCCGACGGAGCCGAGAGCCTGGGGGCGGGCCCGAGCGGTTCGCGACGCATGGCGGACGGCATCGACGGCATCCCCGAGCAGGCCCGGCCGCATCCGGAGGACGACTCCGCGGAGGCCGGCTTCCTGGACGACGGACGGGATGACGACGGTGCCGTGCAGAGCACGCCTCCTGGCGGGCGGATCGGAGTCTCCCCTGTCCATGGGGGTTCCCCCGGTCGAGGGAAGCCGAGAGTGGGGGCGGAGGCGAGGGCTCGGGAGAGGGCGACGGGCGGGACGATGAGCGAGCACGAGCGATACGCCGAGGACGAGGCGATGGGGGCGCACAGCGCGCAGGCCACGCGGCACGACCCTCAGGACCGCAGCGGAGCGCGCGCCATGTTCGTCAAGCTGCGCGAGCTGCAGGACGGCAGCCCCGAGTACGCGGAGCTGCGCAACCAGCTGGTCCGTATGCATCTGCCGCTCGTGGAGCACCTCGCGCGCCGCTTCCGCAACCGCGGCGAGCCGCTCGACGACCTCACCCAGGTCGCCACCATCGGCCTGATCAAGTCGGTCGACCGCTTCGACCCGGACCGCGGCGTCGAGTTCTCGACGTACGCGACCCCGACGGTCGTCGGCGAGATCAAGCGGCACTTCCGTGACAAGGGCTGGGCGGTGCGGGTGCCCCGGCGCCTCCAGGAGCTGCGCCTCGCGCTCACGACGGCCACGGCGGAGCTGTCCCAGCAGCACGGCCGCTCCCCCACGGTCCACGAACTCGCCGAGAAGCTGTCGATCTCGGAGGAGGAGGTCCTGGAGGGCCTGGAGTCCGCCAACGCGTACTCCACGCTGTCCCTGGACGTCCCCGACACGGACGACGAGTCGCCGGCGGTCGCGGACACCCTGGGCGCGGAGGACGAGGCGCTGGAGGGCGTCGAGTACCGGGAGTCGCTGAAGCCGCTGCTGGAGGATCTGCCTCCGCGTGAGAAGCGGATCCTGCTGCTGCGCTTCTTCGGCAACATGACCCAGTCGCAGATCGCGCAGGAGGTCGGGATCTCCCAGATGCACGTGTCCCGACTGCTGGCGCGCACGCTGGCACAGCTGCGGGAGAAGCTGCTGGTGGAGGAGTGACTGTCAGGCCCGGGTGTCATTGTCAGGCCCGGGTGTCATTGTCAGGCTTGAGAGTGACGCCTTCTTGAGAACGGATCACTGCTTCCGATCGGGAGCATTGCCGGGCCCCCGGATCCCGAGGGCCCGGGTGGTCTCCGGGTTGACCAGAAGCACGAGCGTGGCGACGGCGACCACCGCGATCGCGATCCCCGCCGGGATCGCCATGCTGTCGGCCTGCAGCAGGCTGTAGGCCACCGGCAGGGCCATGATCTGCGTGATGACGGACGGCCCTCGGCTCCAGCTGCGCTGAGCGAACAGCCCGCGCGCGGCGAGCAGGGGCAGCAGAGCGAGCGCGACGAGCGTCACCCCCAGGGTGACGGCCTGCTGCCGGTCGTCCGGGTCACCGGTGAGGCCCAGGACGAACACCCAGATGCCCCCCACGGCGAGCGCCAGCCCTTCCAACGCGGTGAGTGCCGCCGCGTACGTCAGCCGCCGCGGGCGCGGACCGGCGGTTTCCGGGGTGGTGGGGGTCTGCTCCTTGGTCACCCCTGAAGGGTAGCCCTCCGCGATATCGGCCTAGGCGGGCCGGGCGCCCTTGCACCGACCTCGCAAGGAGGCCGCATGGGACGGCACCCCGCGGCCGGGCGACGCAGTCCCCCCGTGTTGAGACTCACGCCCGATCTCTTACTCGATCCCTACCTCGACCTGTGCCCGGTACCCCCCAGTAGGTACGCTGCCAGTCATGCGTGCACTTCTCGTGGTCAATCCGGCGGCAACCACCACAAGCGCACGTACGCGCGACGTTCTGATCCACGCGCTCGCCAGCGAGATGAAGCTGGAGCCGGTCACCACCGAGTACCGCGGCCACGCCCGCGACCTGGGCCGCCAGGCGGCGGAGAGCGACGACGTCGACCTGGTGGTCGCCCTCGGCGGCGACGGCACGGTCAACGAGGTGGTCAACGGCCTGCTGCACGCCGGCCCCGACCCGGAGCACCTTCCCGGCCTCGCGGTGGTCCCCGGCGGCTCCACCAACGTCTTCGCCCGCGCCCTCGGCCTGCCCAACGACGCCGTCGAAGCGACAGGCGCCCTGCTGGACGCCCTGCGCGAGGGCAGCGAACGCACCGTCGGCCTCGGGCTGAGCTCAGGCACGCCCGGCACCGATGACGAGGCCGTGCCCTCGCGCTGGTTCACCTTCAACGCGGGCCTCGGCTTCGACGCCGGCGTGGTCGGCAGGGTCGAGCAGCAGCGCGAGCGGGGCAGAAAGTCGACGCACGCCCTCTATGTCCGCCAGGCACTGCGCCAGTTCTTCGGCGAGGCGCACCGGCGCCAGGGGACGATCACGCTGGAGCGGCCGGACGCGGAGCCGGTGACCGGTCTGGTGCTGTCCATAGTCTCGAACACCTCTCCGTGGACCTTCCTGGGCAATCACCCGATGTACGCGTCGCCTAAAGCCTCGTTCGATAAAGGCCTCGACGTACTCGGTCTCAGCCGTATGACGACAGCCGCGGTTGCCCGGTATGGCACCCAGTTGCTCACTTCGTCCCCCGAGCGCGGACCGCATGGAAAGCACGCCACCTCACTGCACGACCTGGACCAGTTCACCTTGCATTCGAAGGTCCCGTTGCCCCTCCAGATGGACGGCGACCACCTCGGGCTGCGTACGAGCGTGACGTTCACAGGCGTACGCCATGCACTGCGTGTGATTGTGTGAGCGGAACGGGCTAAAGTCCTTTCACTCGAACGTTTAGGCCAGGATCCACCCCATGGAAGTACGGCTGTGACCTAGTCGACACCGAGGAATCAAAAAAAACTTTCCGGAAGGGGTTGTATCCGTCGCTGAGGTTTGCGAGTCTCTACGTGGCGATCGGGACGGCCCGCAACACCGGCCTCCACTGATCACCGGAACCCCTCTTCAACTCACAGGACCCACGTCCAGGGAAACCTGGCGGTAGGCCCTTCACTTGTTGAGGGATTCGTGAAAGCGTTCACATTCACAAGCAACCCTGCACGTAATACCAAGGAGAGGTAGCAGCCATGGACTGGCGTCACAACGCCGTTTGCCGCGAGGAAGACCCCGAGCTCTTCTTCCCCATCGGCAACACCGGTCCTGCGCTGCTGCAGATCGAGGAAGCCAAGGCCGTCTGCCGTCGCTGCCCGGTTATCGAGCAGTGCCTGCAGTGGGCGCTCGAGTCCGGTCAGGACTCCGGCGTCTGGGGTGGTCTCAGCGAGGACGAGCGCCGCGCCATGAAGCGCCGCGCCGCCCGCAACCGGGCCCGTCAGGCCTCCGCCTGACACACCCACCCCGCCTGAGCTTGGCGGCGCGTACAGCGAGTACGCATCTCCCGCCCCCGAGCCGCAGCGCGCAGTACCCCCGGTGCGCCTAGCAATAGAGCAGCAACGAGCGACTAGCCCTGGATCTACGGATCCGGGGCTCTTTGCTGTTCAGGGGTGGGCGAGGTGGGCCGGCCCGTCCTCGGACTCCCGCCTCCTGCTTTTCTACTTGGGCGCCCGCACCGGGATGTCCAGGATCACCCGGGTCCCCCGCTCCGGCGCCGGGACCATGTCGAAGGTGCCGCCCAACTCGCCTTCCACCAGGGTCCTTACGATCTGCAGACCGAGGTTGCCCGCGGTGTGCGGGTCGAAGCCCTCGGGGAGGCCGACGCCGTCGTCCTGGACGGTGACCAGGAGGCGGGCCTGTTTCGTCGTACCGCCGCGGACCGCCGAGACCTCGACGGTGCCGGCGTCGCCCTCGCGGAAGCCGTGTTCCAGGGCGTTCTGGAGGATCTCGGTCAGAACCATCGACAGCGGGGTGGCGACCTCGGCGTCCAGGGTGCCGAAGCGGCCGGTCCGGCGGCCGGTGACCTTGCCGGGCGAGATCTCGGCGACCATCGCCAGCACCCGGTCGGCGATCTCGTCGAACTCCACGCGCTCGTCCAGGTTCTGGGAGAGCGTCTCGTGCACGATCGCGATCGAGCCGACTCGTCGTACCGCCTCTTCGAGGGCCTCACGGCCGCGGTCGGACTCGATGCGCCGGGCCTGGAGGCGCAGCAGGGCCGCCACCGTCTGGAGGTTGTTCTTGACCCGGTGGTGGATCTCCCGGATCGTGGCGTCCTTGGTGATCAACTCGCGCTCGCGGCGGCGCAGTTCGGTGACGTCCCTGAGCAGGACCAGTGAACCGATGCGGGTGCCCTTGGGTTTGAGCGGGATGGCCCGGAACTGGATGACCCCGTCGTGTGCCTCGATCTCGAACTCGCGCGGCGCCCAGCCGCTGGCGACCTTGGCGAGCGCCTCGTCCACCGGCCCCTGGGTCGGGGCGAGTTCGGCGGTGGTCTTGCCGAGGTGATGGCCCACGAGGTCGGCGGCGAGGCCGAGGCGGTGGTAGGCGGAGAGCGCGTTCGGGGAGGCGTACTGGACGATGCCGTCGGCGTCGAGGCGGATCAGGCCGTCGCCGACGCGTGGCGAGGCGTCCATGTCGACCTGCTGGTTCGCGAACGGGAACGCGCCGGCCGCGATCATCTGCGCGAGGTCCGAGGCGCTTTGGAGGTACGTCAGCTCCAGGCGGCTCGGGGTGCGCACGGTGAGGAGGTTGGTGTTGCGCGCGATGACGCCGAGGACGCGTCCCTCCCGTCGTACGGGAATCGACTCGACGCGGACCGGCACCTCCTCGCGCCACTCGGGGTCGCCCTCCCGCACGATCCGGCCCTCGTCCAGTGCCGCGTCCAGCATGGGGCGGCGGCCGCGCGGGACGAGGTGGCCGACCATGTCGTCCTGGTAGGAAGTGGGGCCGGTGTTGGGGCGCATCTGCGCCACCGACACATAGCGGGTGCCGTCGCGGGTGGGGACCCACAGGACGAGGTCGGCGAAGGAGAGGTCGGAGAGCAGCTGCCACTCCGAGACCAGCAGGTGGAGCCACTCGAGGTCGGAGTCGTCGAGGGCCGTGTGCTGGCGTACGAGTTCGTTCATGGAGGGCACGTGGCCGAGCGTACCTGGCGGTACGGACATCATTCGAAACCAGCCACCGCGGGGGCGATCCGGCCCCCGAGAACACCCGCGGGCCGCGGCGCCTGAGAGGGACCCTCAACCCTCCCGGCACCGCAGCCCGGAGCAATATCGGCCGTGGGGTGTGCGGTCCCGGTCGGCCGAGGTTGAGGAGCCGGGGCAGTCAGGGCAGAGAGCTCCGGTTCCTCGGTCCGCCTTCCTGTGCGGGGAAGACGGAAGTCGGTTCGTTCTCGTGCTACACACTCCCTCGCATTGTGGACTAGACCACTCGGGTGTGTCCATGCGTTGGAGCCTGTTTGTTGTTGGCGCTTCTTCGCGGGGTCCGATCCGGTCGGAGAACCAGTCGGAGAACCAGTAGGAGAACCAGTAGGACGCCCTGGCATCCACCACGCAGCCTAACCCGTGTGGGTTCATGTGCGGGGCCAGATGGACATGGCAATTTCCGCGAGCACCTCCAGTTCCTCCCGGCTCGCCCCGTCGCGCGCCTGTTGTGACATGCCCTGAATCATCGCGCCGGCGTGCCGGGCGAGTGCGCCGGCGTCGACGTCCGCGGGCAGGGCCCCGGCCACGATGTCCGCTTCGATACGGCTCCGGATGGCTGCGATGTTGGCGTTGCGCCGCCCTCGCAGCGACTCCTCGACCTCGGGCGTCGAGCAGTTGGTCGCCGCGTGGACGACGAGACAGCCGTACGGATGGGCCGGATCGGTGTACTCCGCGGCGGCCTCGCGCAGCATGCGCGCCACGGCGGCGCGGGCGGTGGGCTCTTCGGCGAGGGCGCGATCGGCGAAGGAGCCGTACCGCACGCCGTACTCGCGCACGACCTCCTCGAAGAGCGACTGCTTGTCACCGAAGGCGGCGTACAGGCTCGGGGCGCCGATGTCCATGACGCGCGTGAGATCGGAGACGGAGGTCGCCTCGTAGCCGTGCTCCCAGAAGGCCAGGATCGCCTTCTCCAGGGCGGTCTCACGGTCGAAGGAGCGGGGGCGGCCGCGAGGCTTGGACGCCGGGCGGGCCTTGGCCCTGGCGCCCCCGCCCTTCTCCTCGCTCTCCTTGTTGGTCACCATGGGGTGCATTTTATAGCGGGCGCTAGACAAACGTCGGCGGCGTGATCTACGGTGATTTTTGTAGCGACCGCTAGTGAATTACGGAGGGAGCGCGGCATGGGTGCGCTTGCGGGCAGGACGGCTCTGGTCACGGGGGCGAGCAGGGGGATCGGGCGAGGGATCGCCGAGCGACTGGGACGCGACGGCGCGCGGGTCGGCGTGCACTACGGCAGGAACGAGGCGGCTGCGAAGGAGACCGTCGCCGCGATCGAGGCGGCGGGCGGATCGGCGTTCACGATCGGCGTCGAGCTGGGGGTGCCCGGAGACGCGGAGGCCCTGTGGGAGGAGTTCGACCGGCACGCGGACGGGCTGGACATCCTGGTGAACAACGCCGGCATCGGCAACACGCGACCGATCGAGGAGATCGGCGAGCGGGAGTACGACGCCGTCTTCGCGGTGAATGTGAAGGCGCCGTTCTTCATCGTCAAGCACGGCATGGCGCGGCTGCGTGAGGGCGGCCGGATCATCAACATCTCGTCGGGGCTCGCCCGGACCGCCGTGATGCCGAACAACATGGCGTACGCCATGACGAAGGGGGCGCTCGACGTCTTCTCCCGGGACCTGTCCAAGGTGCTGGGCGCTCGGGGCATCAGGGTGAACTCGGTGGCGCCGGGTCTGATCGACACCGACAACACCGCCGAGTTCCTGCACGGCACCGCGGACGGCTGGGCGCAGGCCGAGGCGATATCGGCGCTGGGGCAGGTGGGGACACCGGCCGAGGTGGCGGACGTGGTGGCGTTCCTGGCCTCGGACGAGGGCCGGTGGGTCACGGGGAGTTGGGTGGATGCGACGGGGGGTTCGATCACCTGAGGGGGCGGAGCCGCCGCCGTCAGCCATCCATGCAAGGGGCGCCTGCCGCCGTCGGCCATCCACGCAAGGGAGCCTGCCGCCGTCAGCCATCCACGCAAGGGAGCCTGCCGCCGTCAGCCATCCACGCAAGGGAGCCTGCCGCCGTCAGCCACCCCAGCAGCCGTTCCCGCCGCCGTCAGCGCGTCTCCGTCACCTTCGCCAGAGCGCGCGGGGCATCCGGGTCCTGACCCCGGGCGATGGTGACCTCGTGGGCCAGGAGTTGCAGCGGGAGGATCTCCAGGATCGGCTGGACCTCCTCGGCCACGTTCTCGGTGGGCAGGACGAAGCCGGCCGACGCCTGCTCGACCTGGTGCCGGGGTCCGATGACGACCAGGTCGGCGCCGCGGCCACGAAGTCGGTCGAGGACGGGCTGGAGGGCCTCGCCGCCCTTGCCGTCGGTGACGACCGCGATGACCGGCGAGACGTTGTCGACCATGGCGAGCGGGCCGTGCAAGAGGTCGGCGCCCGAGTAGGCGAGCGCGGGGATGTAGCTGGTCTCCATCAGCTTGAGGGCCGCTTCCCTGGCCGTGGGATAGCCGTAGCCGCGGGAGGTGATCACCATGCGTTCGGCGAAGCGGTAGCGGGCCGCGAGGGTGCGGACCTCGTCCTGGCGGGCGAGCAGTTGCCCGGCGAGGTCCGGGAGCACCTTGGCGGGGGTGCCGTCGCCGCCACGCAGTCCTTCGACGAAGAGGTAGAGGGTGAGAAGGGAGGCCGTATAGGTCTTGGTCGCGGGCAGGGCCCGCTCAGGTCCGGCCATGATGTCGAGGTGGTACTCGGAGACGCCGGCCAGCGGTGAGTCGGGGTTGTTGGTCACGGCGAGCGTGATCGCGCCGGCCGCGCGGGCGGCCCGGGTGGAGGCGACGAGGTCCGGGGAGCCGCCGGACTGGCTGACGGTGATGACGAGGACATCGGTGAGGTCGGGGCGGGCGCCGTAGGCGGTGATGGTCGACATGGAGGTCAGGCCGCAGGGCAGACCGAGACGGATCTCCAGGAGGTACTTGGCGTAGAGCGCGGCGTTGTCGGACGTGCCGCGGGCGGTGAGGAGGACGAAGCGGGGCGCGCGGGCGGCGATCTCCTGGGCGACCTCGCGGATGGCGGGGGCGCCCGCGGAGAGGAGCCGGCGCAGCACGGAGGGCTGTTCGGCCATCTCGCGGGCCATGATCCGGCCGGGGAGGTCGCTGTGGGGGGCGTGGGGATCGGGAGGGTACGGGGTCGTGGCGCTCATGCGGGGCCCTTCCTGCTCTCGCGCTCATCATGCGGGGCGGCGCACCGGTCGCTTCGGACGGACAGTCTCCATTCCACTCCCCCACGGGGAATGACGCCTGCCCGACGGGCTGCCGAAATCCCCGAGGGACTTGCCGTCACCTGGGCCGCGGAGCCCCGCTCTGTTAGATTGGTCTAAACCACATGCCCCTTCAGGGTGCCCTTCGAGTCCCTCTTCAGATCGGCAGGCCCAGCGTGGAAGTTGTCATCGTTCCGGACGCCAAGGCGGGTGGCGAGCTGATAGCCGAGGCCATGGCGCAACTGCTCCGACGCAAGCCCGACGCGCTGCTCGGCGTGGCCACCGGGTCGACGCCGCTGCCCATCTACGCGGCGCTCGCCTCCAAGGTGCACTCCGGGGCCGTCGACGCCTCGCGGGCGCGGATCGCGCAGCTCGACGAGTATGTGGGGCTGCCCGCCGAACACCCGGAGTCGTACCGGTCGGTGCTGCGGCGCGAGGTGCTGGAGCCGCTCGGGATCGGGATGGACGCGTTCATGGGGCCCGACGGCACGGCCGAGGACGTGCAGGGGGCGTGCGAGGCGTATGACGCGGCGCTGGCCGAGGCGGGGGGCGTCGATCTGCAGTTGCTCGGGATCGGGACGGACGGGCACATCGGGTTCAACGAGCCGTGTTCGTCGCTGGCCTCTCGGACGCGGATCAAGACGCTGACGGAGCAGACCCGCCTCGACAACGCCCGGTTCTTCGACGGGGACATCGAGCAGGTCCCGCACCACGTCATCACGCAGGGGATCGGGACGATCCTGGAGGCGCGGCACCTGGTGCTGCTCGCCACGGGTGAGGGCAAGGCGGACGCGGTCGCCGCGACCGTCGAGGGGCCGGTCGCGGCCGTCTGCCCGGCCTCGGCGCTGCAACTGCACCCGCATGCCACGGTGGTCGTCGACGAGGCCGCCGCGTCCAAGCTGAAGCTGGCCGACTATTTCCGGCACACCTATGCCAACAAGCCGGAGTGGCAGGGGATCTAGGTCACGGTCCTGTCGTGCTGGGCCGGTGGTAGCGAGCCGGTTGAGTTCAGCCGGTTCTAGAGGGTGGCCGCCTCGTCCTCGGACGGCTCGTCCTGCGCGGAGAGGCCGGCTACCCACGACGGCATGACGAAGTGGGCCACCAGGGTGCCGACGAGGGCGGAGACCGCGTAGGTCCGCAGGGCGTCACCGTCGGCGTCCCCCACCACGAAGAGACCGACCACGGCCAAGAGCAGCAGACAGGTCGTGATGCGGTGGGCGCGGGCGAGCACCCGGTCGCGCTCGGCCAACTGCCGCTCGTCCAAGGCGGGCGCCCGCAGTTCCAGCAGTCCGCGCGTGGCGCTGTTGATCACCCCTTGCGCCACCATCCAGGGCAGCAGCAGCACCGCCACGACGACGGCGGACCATATCGCCTCCGCCCGCGAGAGGAAGAAGTGCGCGAACAGCCCCACGATGGCCGCGGTGAGCGCGGCGTGTGCGGCGACCGCCAGCCGCCGGCGCGCGGGCGTGGCGTACAGCGACCTCCCTCGGGGGTCGTTCATCAACCGCAGCATGCTCCGGTCGTAGCTCGTCATCCGCGTCGTCGTCATGGCTGTTTCCTCCCGTAGACCTCATCCGTGAGCGGCCGGAACGGTTCGAGGGAGAACAGGGCCTCGACCGGCAGTCCGAAGAACTTCGCGATCTTCAGTGCCAGGTCGAGGCTCGGGTTGTACTGCCCCCGTTCGATATAGCCGATGGTCTGGTAGTGGGCTCCCACTGCCTCGGCCAGGCTCTGGCGCGACACCTTGCGTTCGGCGCGCACCACCGCCAATCTGTTGTGCACCTGCTCGCTCATGTATAAGGAGTACTACATTCGGAGAGGGTGCTGCAACCATCGTGAGGAGCGTCAGGCTGCGCGTCGTGCGGCTCGGCGGCCTTCAGGGCCCGGCGATGACCTCCGCCGCCGCACGCCCGCACACGCGTGCCGCGCCGTGGGTGGCGATGTGCAGGGCACCGCGGGGCGGCGCCTGGGGGACGCCCATCTCGACCACGATCGTGTCCGGGCGGGACCGCAGCAGGGCGTCGAGTGCCGTCGCCATCCAGGGGTGGCGGTGTTCGTCGCGGACCACGGCCACGATCCGCCGCTCCCCGGCCGCTTCCAGGGCTTCCCGCCCGGCCCGCTCCCCCGCGAAGCTGCCCGTCTCCGTCCCCGGCAGCAGTCGGGCCAGCTCCGCCGCCACGCCCCACGGTGTCTCGTCGCCGACGGCGATGTTCGCGACCGGGGTGAAGGCGGCGACGTACGGCGCTTCGGTGAGCGGGGTGAAGTGGCCCGCGCCGCCGGTCGTCACGGTGAGCGCGCGGCGGGCGGCGACGAGACCGATGTCCGGCCGGGGCTCGCCCTCTCCCCTGGCGGCGGTCGCCGTCCAGCGGGCCAGTTCGCGCACCCGTTCCGCCGCCTCCGCCAGGCGTTCCTCGGGGAGTTCGCCCGAGCGGACCGCGGCGATCAGGGCGTCCCGCAGGCGGCGTACCGTCTCGTCGTCCGCCAGGCCGCCGCCGACGCAGATCGCGTCCGCACCGGCGGCGATGGCGAGGACGCTGCCGCGTTCGATGCCGTAGGTGCCCGCGATGGCCTGCATCTCCATGCCGTCGGTGACGATCAGGCCGCGGTAGCCGAGCTCGCCGCGCAGGAGGTCGGTCAGGACGGGGCGGGACAGGGTCGCCGGGCGGTCCGGGTCGAGGGCCGGGATCAGGATGTGCGCGCTCATCACCGCCCTCGTGCCGGCGGAGATCGCGGCGCGGAACGGGGAGAGTTCGCGGTCCGACAGCACGTCCAGGGCCGCGTCGATGCGTGGGAGGGCGTGGTGGGAGTCGACAGCCGTGTCGCCGTGGCCCGGGAAGTGCTTGGTGCAGGCCGCCACGCCCGCCGACTGCAGGCCGCTGACATAGGCCGCGGTGTGGCGGGCGACCAGGGTGGTGTCGGCGCCGAAGGAGCGTACGCCGATCACCGGGTTGGAGGGGTTGGAGTTGACGTCCGCCGACGGGGCCCAGTTGAGGTTCACCCCGCAGGCGGCCAGGCGGTGGCCCAGTTCGCAGGCCACCTGCCTCGTCAGCTCGATGTCGTCCACCGCGCCCAGGGCGTGGTTGCCGGGGAAGCTGGAGCCGGTCCGCACCTCCAGCCTCGTCACATCGCCCCCCTCCTCGTCGATCGCGACCAGCACGTCGTCCCGTTCGACGCGCAACTGGGCGGTCAGGGCGGCGAGTTGCTCGGGTGAGGCGATGTTGCGGCCGAACAGGCCGACGGAGGCGAGGCCCTCGCCGAGGCGGCGCAGCAGCCAGTCGGGGGCGGTGGTGCCGGTGAAGCCGGGCTGCAGGACCGTCAGCGCGTCGCGCGTGAGGGTGTCTGTACCGCTGGCGATTGTCGTCATCGGGTGGCGTTATCCCTTCACGGCGCCGGCCGTCAGGCCGCTGACAGCCCTGCGCTGCAGGAAGACGAAGAGGATCAGGATCGGGATGGCGAAGAGGGAGGACGCCGCCATCGTCGCGCCCCAGTCGTTGCCGAAGGCGGTCTGGAAGCTGGACAGCCACAGTGGCAGGGTCTGGGCCTCGGTCTCCTTGTTGAGCACCAGGACCAGGGGGAATTCATTCCATGCGGTGATAAAGCCGAACAGCGAGGTGGACATCAGGCCCGGTGCCAGCAGCGGCAGGATGACCTTGCGGAAGGCCTGGGCGCGGGTGCAGCCGTCGACCATCGCGGCCTCCTCCAGATCCCGGGGCACCGAGGCGACGAAGCCGCGCAGGGTCAGGATGGTGAAGGGCAGGATCATCATCATGTAGAAGACCGTCAGCGGCACGAGGCTGTTCAGCATCGAGGCGTCCCGCACGATCATGTACATCGCGATGATCATGACCTCCCAGGGTGCCATCTGGGCCAGCATGAAGCCGATGACGAACCCGCGCCGCCCCTTGAACCGCATCCGGGCGAGGGCGAAGGAGCCGGCCAGCGCGATGACCAGGGCGAGGACGACCGCGCACAGCGTGACGATCAGCGAGTTGGTGACGTAGGTCCAGAAGTGGTCGACGCCGGTCGCGCGCTCGAAGTGCTCGAAGGTGACGTCGGTCGGGAACCAGACCGGGTCCTCGGAGATGATGTCGCCGGTCGGTTTGAAGGCCGTGGCGAACATCCAGTACACGGGGAAGACGAAGCCGATGAACAAGGCGACGGCCGTGACGTTGGGCCACAGACGGCCGAAGAGCGAGCGCTTCACAGCCCGGCCTCCTCTTCCTCTCGCTTGAGCACGATCCTGAGGTAGTAGGCGGTCAGGCCGAGCAGGATCAGGATGGTCAGGACGGCGATCGCGGCGCCCATGCCGTAGTGCTGGTTGCCGACGCCCTCGATGTAGGCGTAGACGGGCAGGATCTCGGTGAGCCGGTCGGGGCCGCCGCCGTTGATGGCGAAGACCTGCACGAACGCCTTGAAGACCCAGATGATCTCCAGGAAGGTCGTGGCGTAGAGGAAGGGGCGCAGGAAGGGGAGCGTGACCGTGGTGAAGCTCTTCCACCCGCCCGCGCCGTCCAGTGCCGCGGCCTCGTAGAGCTCGCCCGGGATGGTGGTCGTGGCCGCGTACAGGTTGATGGCGACGAACGGGATCGACTGCCAGACGATCAGGACCGTGACCACGAAGAACGTCGACAGCTGGCTGCTGGTCCAGCTGTAGTCGGCCATGGAGTGCCAGCCGAGCTTGTCCAGGACCCAGTTGACGACGCCGAAGCGCTGTGCGAACAGCCACTGGTAGACGGTGGTCGCGGCGACCACGGGCATCGCCCAGGCCAGCACGAGCCCGAGCATCAGGGTGACCCGCATCCGCTTGCCGAGGCGGGCGAGCAGCAGGCCGACCAGGGCGCCCAGGATCATGGTCAGGACGACGTTGACCGCCGTGAACAGGATGGAGCGCAGGGTGACGCGCCAGAAGTCCTCGCCGGTGAGGACCTCCTTGTAGTTGTCGATGCCGTTCCACTCGGTGACGTGCTGGATCAGCTGCGCCATGTTGAGGTTCTGGAACGACAGCAGGACGTCCTTCAGCAGCGGCCAGCCGAGCAGCAGCACGGTGGCCGCGCAGGCCGGCAGCAGCAGGAGGTACGGGGTGAGCGCGCCGAGGCGCGACGCGGCCCGGGGTCCCGCTCCGGCGGGCCCGCTCTCGTCCCTTTTGACTACGTCCACCGGGCCGGAGGGCGGCCGTTCGGTCTGCACGGTCATGCTCGCGATCTCTCTTCTCGACCTGCGTACGTGGACCCGCGTACGGTCGCCGGGGCGGGGGGCGGCATGCGCATCCCCCGCCCCGGCGCGAACACCGGCGCCGTTACTGCTGCTGCGCCAGGCGCTTGTTGAACTCGCCCTCGACCTGCTCGGCGGCCTCGGCCGGGGACTTGCCGTTCAGGACGGCGGTCATGTACGTCTTGATCGGGTTGGGCGCGTTCTCGACGGCCGCCCACTCCGGGATCAGCGGCGTGGTGCCACCGCCCGCGGCGGCCGGCGCGGCGGCCTCGGCGACGGCGTTGCCCTTGAGGTTGGTCTGCAGCGACTCCTTGTTCGGGATGACGCCGTTGAGCTTGGCCAGCCGGCCCTCGTACTTGTCGGACAGGGCGATCCGCAGGAACTCCTTGGCCAGCTCCTGCTTCTTGCTGCCCGCGGCGACGGCGAGGTTGGAGCCGCCGAGGAAGACACCCTCGGGCTTGTCGGCCGTGGCCCCCGGGATGGTGAAGTAGCCGGTCTCCTTCTCGATCTTCGGGTTGGCCTTGATGGCGATGCCGGCCTCCCAGCCCATGCCGATGAAGGCACCGACGTTGCCCTTGCCGAAGACTTCGCCCTGCTGGGGGGTGGCCTCGTCCTTGTCCTTGGGGGCCTTGGAGAGCGCCTGGAACTTCTTGTACGTCTCCATGGCGGCGGCGATCTTCGGGTCGGCGAGGTTGGAGACGTACTTGTCGCCGTCCTTCTTCACCAGCTCGGCGCCCTCACCGATGGTCAGGCCGACGAAGTGGTACCAGTTCTGCCCCGGCAGGTAGAGGGGCTCGGCGTCGGTCTTCTCGCCGATCTGCTTGAGGTCGGCGTAGAACTCGTCGCGGGTCCTGGGCGTGTCCTTGATGCCGGCCTCGGCCCAGATCTTCTTGTTGTAGAGGACGACGCGGTTGGCGAAGTACCACGGGGCGGCGTACTGCTTGCCGTCGTAGATGGAGGACGCGTTGAGGGACTCGGTCCAGTCGGCGCCGATCTCGCTCTTGAGGTCGGCGAGGTCGGCGAGGCCGCCGGTCTTGGCGTAGGCCGGGGTCTGGGTGTTGCCGATCTCGAAGACGTCCGGCGGGTTGTCCTCCGACAGGGCGGTGGTCAGCTTCTGCTGGATGCCGTTCCACTGCTGGATCTCGAACTTGACCTTCGCCTTGGTCTTCTTCTCGAAGGCCGCGGCGACGTCCTTCTGCCACTGGTCGGGCGAGGAGCCGTCCATCACCCACACGGTGAGCGTCTGGCCCGCGTAGCCGTCCGCCCCGGCCTTGCCCCCGCTGTCGCCGTTGTCTCCCCCGCACGCCGCCAGGGAGATCATCATGCCCGCGACACCGATCGCGGATATCAGCTTGCGCTTCACGCCACCCTCCTCAGGGATGCCCACACCTCCCGCCCATGGGCGGACCTGGACCAATGGTGTAGACCAGTACCGGGAGCTTGGACCAGACCAGGAAGCGTGTCAAGGGTGGCCGAATGGCCTCTGACCAGCCGTTACGGGACCTACATATGCAGGAACCTTTAAGTAAGAAGCCAGCGAAAACAGCGCCGCCGGAGTACTCTCGTCCGCTAGACCACTTGCCCTTGTGGACTAGACCAAAAGAGGTGGGCGACGGTATACAGAGGGGATCACGAGGTGATCCGCATCCGGAGCCGGGAAGGCAGGCCATGAGCACCGACGTCAGCAGTGCGGAGAACGAGAACGGCGTCACCGTCCGTACCGCCCGCGTTCCCAAGTACTACCGCCTGAAGAAGCACCTCCTCGACATGACGGAGACCCAGGCGCCGGGCACACCCGTCCCGCCGGAGCGCACTCTCGCCGCCGAGTTCGACACCTCCCGCACGACCGTGCGCCAGGCCCTCCAGGAGCTTGTCGTCGAGGGGCGCCTGGAGCGGATCCAGGGCAAGGGCACGTTCGTCGCCAAGCCGAAGGTCTCGCAGGCCCTCCAGCTCACCTCGTACACCGAGGACATGCGCGCGCAGGGCCTGGAACCGACCTCCCAGCTGCTGGACATCGGCTACATCACCGCCGACGACCGCCTCGCCGAGCTGCTCGACATCACGGCGGGCGGACGGGTGCTGCGCATCGAGCGGCTGCGCATGGCGAACGGCGAGCCGATGGCCATCGAGACCACGCACCTGTCGGCCAAGCGCTTCCCGGCCCTGCGCCGGTCCCTCGCCAAGTACACGTCCCTCTACACCGCCCTCGCCGAGGTGTACGACGTCCATCTCGCCGAGGCCGAGGAGACCATCGAGACCTCCCTGGCCACCCCGCGCGAGGCCGGCCTGCTCGGCACCGACGTGGGCCTGCCGATGCTGATGCTGTCCCGGCACTCGCTGGACCGGGAGGGGCAGCCGGTGGAGTGGGTGCGCTCCGTTTACCGAGGGGATCGCTACAAGTTCGTGGCGAGGCTGAAGCGGCCGCAAGATTAGGCCACTTGCGGTGGTGCACGCGGTGTAGCGCATCCCCCTTTCCTGTTCTAGGTTCCTCCCGTCGCCGCATGGACGGGAGGACTGCCCGGTGCGTACCGCGAACCCCCGAACCGTCGTCATCTGGACCCTCGTCGCGCTGGTGGGCGCCGCCGGCTGGACCGTGCTCGCACTGTCCCGCGGGGAAGAGGTCTCCGCCGCCTGGATGGTCGCCGCCGCCCTCGGGTCGTACGCGATCGCCTACCGCTTCTACGCGAAGTTCATCGCGTACAAGGTCCTGAAGGTCGACAGGACCAGGGCCACCCCGGCCGAACGCCTCAACAACGGCATCGACTTCCACCCCACCGACCGCCGCGTCCTCCTCGGCCACCACTTCGCGGCGATCGCGGGCGCCGGACCGCTGGTCGGCCCGGTCCTGGCCGCGCAGATGGGGTATCTCCCGGGCACGATCTGGATCATCGTCGGCGTCATCTTCGCGGGCGCGGTCCAGGACATGGTGGTGCTGTTCTTCTCCACCCGCCGGGACGGACGGTCGCTCGGCCAGATGGCCCGGGAGGAGATCGGCCCGTTCGGCGGCGCGGCCGCGCTGATCGCCGCCTTCGCCATCATGATCATCCTGCTCGGTGTGCTGGCACTGGTGATCGTCAACGCCCTCGCCCAGTCGCCATGGGGCACCTTCTCCATCGCGATGACGATCCCGATCGCCCTGCTGATGGGTTTCTACCTGCGGGTCCTGCGCCCCGGCCGGGTCACCGAGGTGTCCCTCATCGGTGTCGCGCTGCTGCTGTTCGCCCTGGTCGCGGGCCGTTGGGTCGCCGAGTCCTCATGGGCCGACACCTTCACCCTCGCGCCCTCGACGCTGGTCGTCTGGCTGGTGGCGTACGGCTTCATCGCCTCGATCCTGCCGGTGTGGATGCTGCTGGCGCCGCGCGACTACCTCTCCACCTTCATGAAGGTCGGCACGATCGTCCTGCTCGCCCTCGGCGTGGTCATCGCGCTGCCGACGCTGAAGATGGACGCGGTGACGGACTTCGCCTCGCGCGGCGACGGCCCGGTCTTCGCGGGCTCGCTCTTCCCGTTCGTCTTCATCACCATCGCCTGCGGCGCCCTGTCCGGCTTCCACTCGCTCATCTCGTCCGGTACGACGCCGAAGATGATCCAGAAGGAGACACAGGTCCGGATGATCGGCTACGGCTCCATGCTGATGGAGTCGTCGGTCGCCGTGATGGCGCTGGTGGCGGCGAGCATCATCGACCCGGGTCTGTACTTCGCGATGAACGCGCCCGCCGGGGTCATCGGGGACACCGTCCAGAACGCCTCGCAGGTCGTGGGCAGTTGGGGCTACCAGATCTCACCCGAGGCGCTCGCCCGGGCGGCGGAGAACGTCGAGGAGGCGTCCCTGCTCTCCCGGACCGGCGGCGCGCCCACCCTCGCCATCGGTGTCTCGGAGATCTTCTCCCAGGTCACGGGCGGCGGCTTGCGGGCCTTCTGGTACCACTTCGCGATCATGTTCGAGGCGCTGTTCATCCTGACCGCGCTGGACGCCGGCACCCGGGTGGGCCGGTTCATGCTCCAGGACATGCTGGGCAACGTCCACCGGCCCTTCAGGAACGTCAGCTGGAAGCCCGGCCTGGTCGTCACCAGCGCGGTGGTGTGCGGCCTGTGGGGATACTTCCTGTGGGTGGGCGTCCACGAGCCCCTCGGCGGCATCAACCAGCTGTTCCCGATCTTCGGCATCGCGAACCAGCTGCTCGCCGCGGTCGCCCTCGCCGTCTGTACGACCCTGCTGGTGAAGTCCGGCCGCCTCAAGTGGGCCTGGATCACCGGGGTCCCGCTCGCCTGGGACGCCACGGTGACGCTCACCGCCAGCTGGCAGAAGGTCTTCTCCAGCGATCCGAAGGTCGGCTTCTTCAAGCAGCGCCAGGTGTTCCAGGACGCCATCGACCGCGGCGAGGTCCTGCCGCCCGCCAAGAGCATGGACGACATGCACACCGTGGTCACCAACTCCACGGTCGACGGCGTCCTCTCGGCGGTCCTCGCGCTCCTGATCGTCGTCGTGATCGCCGACGCGTTGCGGGTCTGCGTCCGGCATGTCCGCCGCCCGGCCCTGTCGACGCTGAGCGAGGCGCCGTACGTCGAGTCGAAGATCACCGCTCCGGCCGGGCTGTTCCCGACGAAGGAGGAGAAGGAGGAGGAGCGTCGTGCGGTCGCTTCGGCGGGTTCTTAGAGGTGTGCGCTGGTACGTGCGCGAGCTGACCGACGAATCGGCGTACGACCGCTATGTCGCGCACCTGCGGCGCGAGCACCCCGACGCGCGGGTGCCCTCCCGACGCGATTTCGAACGGATGCGGACCGACCGCCAGGAGCAGGACCCGCGGCAGGGGTTCCGCTGCTGCTGAGCGCCCCGCCGCTCCGCACACCAACCCTCCACATCCGATATGCGGACGGGGTCTTCCGCTGTCGTTGCACCGTCACCTACATTGCCTGCGCGTTTCATAGGTGATCAGTGAGGGGACGGAGCCGTCAGATGTCAGATGCCCCAGAAGTGAACAGAGCGGTGGTGACACCCATACGGGTCGTCATCGCGCTCTGCCTCGGCGCGCCCTTCGTGGCGATGCTGTGGGTCGGTTCGTACGCCAAGACCGATCCGGAGTTCGCCGGCATCCCGTTCTTCTACTGGTACCAGATGCTGTGGGTCCTGCTCTCCACGCTGCTGACGATGGTCGCGTACAAGCTGTGGCAGCGTGACCAGCGCGCCCGCGCCTCCCAGAAGGGCGGTGCGGCGGAATGAACGGCGGTGTGAACGGCGTCGCGCTCGGCGTCTTCATCTTCTTCTTCCTGGCCGTCACGGTCATGGGCTTCCTGGCGGCGCGCTGGCGCAAGGCCGAGAACGAGCACAGCCTCGACGAATGGGGCCTGGGCGGCCGGTCGTTCGGCACCTGGATCACCTGGTTCCTGCTCGGCGGCGACCTGTACACGGCGTACACCTTCGTGGCGGTCCCGGCGGCGATCTACGCGGCGGGCGCGGCCGGCTTCTTCGCGGTGCCGTACACGATCCTCGTCTACCCGCTGATCTTCACCTTCCTGCCCCGCCTGTGGTCGGTCTCCCACAAGCACGGCTATGTGACGACCTCGGACTTCGTGCGCGGCCGCTTCGGCTCCAAGGGCCTGTCGCTGGCCGTGGCCGTCACGGGCCTCCTGGCCACCATGCCGTACATCGCGCTCCAGCTGGTCGGCATCCAGGCGGTGCTGGACGTGATGGGCGTGGGCGGCGGCGAGAACACCAACTGGTTCATCAAGGACCTCCCCCTCCTCATCGCCTTCGGTGTGCTGGCGGCGTACACCTACTCCTCGGGACTGCGCGCCCCCGCGCTGATCGCGTTCGTCAAGGACACGCTGATCTACATCGTGATCGCGGTGGCGATCATCTACATCCCGATCAAGCTGGGCGGGTTCGACGAGATCTTCACCGCGGCCAGCGAGAAGTACACGAAGGCCGGTGCGGGCGGCCTGATCCCGCCGGAGGCGGGCCAGTGGACGTACGCCACGCTGGCGTTGGGCTCCGCGCTCGCGCTGTTCATGTACCCGCACTCGATCACCGCGACGCTCTCCTCCAGGAGCCGTGAGGTGATCCGCCGCAACACCACGATCCTGCCGCTGTACTCCCTCATGCTCGGCCTGCTGGCCCTGCTGGGCTTCATGGCGATCGCGGCCGGAGTCTCGGTCACCAACCCCCAGTTGGCGATCCCGCAGCTCTTCGAGGACATGTTCCCGTCCTGGTTCGCGGGCGTGGCCTTCGCGGCGATCGGCATCGGCGCGCTGGTGCCGGCCGCGATCATGTCCATCGCGGCCGCGAACCTCTTCACCCGCAACATCTACAAGGACTTCATCAAGCCGGACGCCACTCCCGCGCAGGAGACCAAGGTGTCGAAGCTGGTGTCCCTGCTGGTGAAGGTGGGCGCCCTGGTCTTCGTCCTCACCATGGACAAGACGGTCGCGATCAACTTCCAGCTGCTGGGCGGCATCTGGATCCTGCAGACCTTCCCGGCGCTGGTCGGCGGTCTGTTCACGCGCTGGTTCCACCGCTGGGCGCTGCTGGCCGGCTGGGCGGTGGGCATGGTCTACGGCACGGTGGCCGCGTACGGCGTGGCGTCGCCGACGCAGAAGCACTTCGGCGGCTCCGCGAAGGAGATCCCGGGCATCGGGGAGATCGGCTACATCGGTCTGACCGCGTTCGTGCTGAACGTGGTGGTGACCGTGGTGCTGACCTTCGTCCTGAAGGCGGCGAAGGCTCCGGAGGGCGTCGACGAGACGAGGCCGGAGGACTACACGGCGGACGCGGGCGACCCGGGTGTCCAGGTGGAGCTGCCGCCGGCGACTGCGGGCTCGTCCCACTGAGCACCTGTCATCGACGGGCCGCCGGAGAAGTCCGGCGGCCCGTTGTCGTACCCGTCCGCCACACTGACCTGCATGGACATCGTGATCCGGCAGGTGGAACCCGACGAGTACGAGGCCCTCGGTGAGATCACCGCGCAGGCCTATCTCCAGGACGGTCTGCTCGACTTCGGGGAGAGCGACGAGTACCTCGGCGAGCTGAAGGACGTGGCCAAGCGGGCGGCCGCCGCCGAGGTGCTGGTCGCCGTGCACAGCGGCCGCGTCGTCGGCGGCGTCACCTTCGTACCGTCCGGCGGCCCCATGGCCGACATAGCCGGCCCCGGCGAGGCGGAGATCCGCATGCTGGCGGTCTCGCGGGAGGCACGCGGCCGGGGCGCCGGCGAGGCCCTCGTACGCGCCTGCGTCGAGCGGGCACGGGCCACGGACGGCTGTGTACGCATCGTCCTGTCGAGCCAGCGCACCATGCACAGCGCCCACCGCATCTACGAACGCCTGGGCTTCGTCCGCACACCCGAGCGGGACTGGAATCCGATCCCGCACCTGTCCGACATCACTCTTCTCACCTATGAGTTGACGCTCTGACACCACCGCGACACAACATCTGGGGGTGGCGTGGCAGGTGAGCACAAGATGTATGCTCATCCTCGCTGTCGCCGCAGGGGAATCCGGTGCGAATCCGGAACTGTCCCGCAACGGTGTACTTGTGCATGTCTGTTCCCGGAACCGCCGTGCACAGGAGTCAGTCCGAGGACCTGCCGACAGCGCACCCGGCCATCCGGTCGGCGTGCCTGACGTCCGGGCCTCGTGGAATGGGCCGGTGGACGCGACGCCCCGTGCGCTCGTGTGCTGCCCCTGCCCTCGGCGAGGCCCCCGTGCCGAGCGAGGGAGAGCCCCACGTGACCATCGCGCCAGCAGATCCGGCCTCAGCAGCCCTGGTGGACACCGACGGTCCCGGTGCCGCGCTGCTGCGGACCCTGACCGAGCTGACCGCCGACCTCCCCGACGCCGACCCCGGCCGGGTCGCCGCCGCCGCGCTGCGCGGCCGGTCCGCACGGGCTGCCTCCGAAATCACTGCGGAGCTGCGCGAGCTGGCCACCGAGGCGGCGGCCGGCCTGATCTCCGAGGACCCCGCCTACTCCCGGCTGGCCGCCCGGCTGCTGACCATCTCCATCGCCGCCGAGGCCGCCTCCCAGGGCGTCACGTCCTTCACCGAGTCGGTCGCGGTCGGGCACCGGGAGGGGCTCATCGCCGACCGCACCGCCGAGTTCGTGCGCGTCCACGCCGCCCGCCTCGACGCCCTCATCGACACCGGCGCCGACGACCGCTTCGGCTACTTCGGCCTGCGCACCCTGCACAGCCGGTACCTCCTGCGGCACCCCCTCACCCGCAAGGTCATCGAGACGCCCCAGCACTTCATGCTGCGCGTCGCCGCCGGCCTAGCCGAGGACGACACCGCCGGGTCGGTGGACGAAGTCGCCGCGCTCTACGGACTCATGAGCCGCCTCGACTACCTGCCCTCCTCCCCCACGCTCTTCAACTCCGGCACCCGGCACCCCCAGATGTCGTCCTGCTACCTCCTCGACTCCCCCAAGGACGAGCTGGACTCCATCTACGACCGCTACCACCAGGTCGCCCGCCTGTCGAAGCACGCCGGCGGCATCGGCCTCTCGTACTCCCGCATCCGCTCCCGGGGTTCGCTGATCCGCGGCACCAACGGCCACTCCAACGGCATCGTCCCGTTCCTGACGACGCTGGACGCCTCGGTCGCCGCCGTGAACCAGGGCGGCCGGCGCAAGGGTGCCGCCGCGGTGTATCTGGAGACCTGGCACTCCGACATCGAGGAGTTCCTGGAGCTGCGCGACAACACCGGTGAGGACGCCCGCCGTACGCACAACCTGAACCTCGCGCACTGGGTCCCGGACGAGTTCATGCGCCGGGTCAACGCCGACGGACAGTGGAGCCTCTTCTCCCCCGCCGACGTGCCCGAGCTGGTCGACCTGTGGGGCGAGGAGTTCGACGCCGCCTACCGCAAGGCCGAGGAGGCGGGCCTGGCCAGGAAGACCATCCCGGCCCGTGACCTGTACGGCCGTATGATGCGCACCCTCGCGCAGACCGGCAACGGCTGGATGACGTTCAAGGACGCCGCCAACCGCACCGCCAACCAGACGGCCCTGCCCGGCCATGTCGTCCACTCCTCGAACCTCTGCACGGAGATCCTGGAGGTCACGGACGACGGGGAGACGGCGGTCTGCAACCTGGGGTCGGTGAACCTGGGCGCCTTCGTGGACCCGACGCGTCAGGACATCGACTGGGAGCGGCTGGACGCCACCGTCCGCACCGCCGTGACCTTCCTCGACCGCGTCGTCGACATCAACTTCTACCCGACCGAGCAGGCGGGCCGCTCGAACGCCAAGTGGCGCCCGGTGGGCCTGGGCGCGATGGGCCTGCAGGACGTCTTCTTCAAGCTGCGGCTGCCCTTCGACTCGGCCGAGGCGAAGCGGCTCTCCACCCGGATCGCCGAGCGCATCATGCTCGCCGCGTACGAGGCGTCCGCCGACCTCGCCGAGCGGGGCGGCCCGCTCCCGGCCTGGGAGAAGACCCGTACGGCCCGTGGGGTCCTCCACCCCGACCACTACGACGTCGAGCTGACCTGGCCGGAACGCTGGGCGGCCCTGCGCAGCCGTATCGCCACGACCGGCATGCGCAACTCCCTGCTGCTCGCCATCGCGCCCACCGCCACCATCGCGTCCATCGCCGGCGTCTACGAGTGCATCGAGCCGCAGGTGTCCAACCTGTTCAAGCGCGAGACGCTCTCCGGCGAGTTCCTCCAGGTCAACTCCTACCTGGTCAACGACCTCAAGGAGCTCGGCGTCTGGGACGCCCGCACCCGGGAGGCCCTGCGCGACTCGGGCGGGTCGGTGCAGGACTTCGCCTGGATCCCGGCGGACGTACGGGCCCTGTACCGCACGGCCTGGGAGATCCCGCAGCGCGGCCTGATCGACATGGCGGCGGCGCGGACCCCCTTCCTCGACCAGTCCCAGTCCCTGAACCTCTTCATGGAGACGCCGACCATCGGCAAGCTCTCCTCGATGTACGCGTACGCCTGGAAGCAGGGCCTGAAGACGACGTACTACCTGCGCTCGCGCCCGGCGACCCGCATCGCCCGCGCCGCCCAGGCGCAGGCCCAAGCCACCATCCCCGTTCAGCAGCCGGCGCCCGAAGACGCCGTCGCCTGCTCCCTGGAAAACCCCGAGTCCTGCGAGGCCTGCCAGTAATGACCACCCGTAATCAGAATCTCCTCGACCCGGGCTTCGAGCTGACCCTGCGCCCCATGCGCTACCCCGACTTCTACGAGCGCTACCGGGACGCCATCAAGAACACCTGGACCGTGGAGGAGGTCGACCTCCACTCGGACGTGGCCGACCTGGCCAAGCTCACGCCCGCCGAGCAGCACCTCATCGGCCGTCTGGTGGCCTTCTTCGCGACGGGTGACTCGATCGTCGCGAACAACCTGGTGCTGACCCTCTACAAGCACATCAACTCCCCGGAGGCGCGCCTGTATCTGTCGCGCCAGCTCTTCGAGGAGGCCGTCCACGTCCAGTTCTATCTGACGCTGCTGGACACCTACCTCCCCGACCCGGAGGACCGCGCCGCCGCCTTCGCGGCCGTGGAGAACATCCCCTCCATCCGCGAGAAGGCCGAGTTCTGCTTCAAGTGGATGGACTCGGTGGAGAAGCTCGACCGGCTGGAGAGCAAGGCCGACCGGCGCCGCTTCCTGCTGAACCTGATCTGCTTCGCCGCGTGCATCGAGGGCCTGTTCTTCTACGGCGCCTTCGCCTACGTCTACTGGTTCCGCAGCCGCGGCCTGCTGCACGGTCTGGCCACCGGCACCAACTGGGTGTTCCGCGACGAGACGATGCACATGTCCTTCGCCTTCGACGTCGTCGACACCGTCCGCAAGGAGGAGCCGGAGCTCTTCGACGACCAGCTCCAGCAGCAGGTCACCGACATGCTGAGGGAGGCCGTCGAGGCCGAGCTGCAGTTCGCGCGCGACCTGTGCGGTGACGGCCTCCCGGGCATGAACACCGACTCGATGCGGCAGTACCTGGAGTGTGTCGCCGATCAGCGTCTGACGCGTCTCGGCTTCGCTCCGGTGTACGGCTCCGAGAACCCCTTCTCCTTCATGGAGCTGCAGGGCGTTCAGGAGCTCACCAACTTCTTCGAGCGGCGTCCGTCGGCGTACCAGGTGGCGGTGGAGGGCACCGTCGACCTGGACGAGGACTTCTGAGCCTGCTCAGCCCTCTGAGCCTGCTGAGCCTTCCGAGTCGCGGCGGAGTGCTCCGCCGCCCTCAACTGGCGGTCGATCCGGCGCTCGTGGAGATGCCCCACGAGCGCCGGGCCCGCGAGGAGGACGAAGAGGACCAGGACGGTGACGTATCCGAGGAATGCGTTCATGCGGTAATCATCGTCGCGGCCCCATGCTCCTGACAGTGGCAGGACTGCCGCACACTCTCGATTTACTGCCAGAGACACGGCACACTGGCAGCATGCTGAAGAACGTCGCCGCCGTCCTCCTCGACGGTGTGCACCCCTTCGAACTGGGCGTCGTCTGCGAGGTGTTCGGCATCGACCGCAGTGACGACGGGCTGCCCACCTATGACTTCGCCGTCGTCTCCGCGGAGGGCCCGACGCTGGCCACACACGTCGGCGGGCTCACCCTCTCCACGCCGTACGGCCTGGAGCGGCTGGCCGAGGCCGACCTGATCACCGTGCCGGCCGGCAACGACTACGTCACCCGCGACTATCCGCCCGAGCTGCTGGACTGCCTGGTCAGCGCCGTCGAGCGGGGTGCCCGGGTGCTCAGCGTGTGCTCCGGCGCGTTCGTGCTGGGCGCGGCCGGACTGCTCGACGGGCGGCGGTGCAGTGTGCACTGGCGGCACGCCGCGGAACTGTCCCTACGGCATCCGCGGGCGATCGTCGAGCCCGATGTGCTGTACGTCGACGAGGGCCCGGTCATCACCAGCGCCGGCACCGCCGCCGGGATCGACGCCTGTCTGCACATCGTGCGGCAGGAGCAGGGGCCCGAGGTCGCCAACAAGATCGCCCGGCGGATGGTGGTACCGCCGCACCGGGACGGCGGGCAGGCCCAGTACATCGAGCGTCCGCTGCCGCGCTCCCAGTGCGACACGGTCGGCGAGGTGCTGGCCTGGATGGAGCGCCACCTCGACGAGGAGGTCACCGTCGAGCAGCTCGCCGAGCGCGCGCACATGTCCCCGCGCACCTTCGCCCGCCGCTTCCAGCAGGAGACCGGCACGACTCCGTACCGCTGGATCCTGCGCCAACGCGTCCTGCTGGCCCAGGAGCTGCTGGAGGCGACGGACGAGACGGTGGACGCGATCGCCGGTCGAACAGGGTTCGGCACGGCGGCCGCGCTGCGCCATCAGTTCGTACGCGCGCTGGGGACGACCCCGAACGCCTACCGCAGGACGTTCCGGGGATCCGAGGCAGCCTGAACTACTCCCAGGGCACCGGCTTCAGCAGCAGGTCGTGCGGGCGGAGCGTGATGCCCACCCGGGTCGCGTCGTTGGAGCCCGACACCTGCTCGAAGCGGTACTTGCTGGACAGCGCCGCCGTGATCAGCGTCAGCTGCGCCATGGAGAAGTGGTCACTCGGGCACTTGCGGTTGCCGACGCTGAACGGGCTCATGGCGTACTTCGGCACCTCCTTCACGCGTTCCGGAAGCCAGCGGTCGGGGTCGAACTCAAGGTTGTGCGCGTACGACTTCGGGTCGCGCTGTATCGCGTAGGGGCTGTAGATGATGTCGGCCCCGGCCGGAATGCGATAGCCGCCGAGTGACGTATCGGTCACCGCTCGTCGCGTCAGAATCCAGACCGCGGGGCGCAAACGCATCGCCTCCACGACGACATTGTTGGTGTGCCTGAGCGCCCGGACGTCCTCGAATGCGACGGGTCGGCCACCGGTCACGGATTCGACCTCCGCGCGCACCCTCGCCGCGTGTTCCGGATGTTCCGCGAGCACATGCAGCAGCCACATGATGGTGGAGGCCACAGTTTCGCTGCCCGGGGTGACTATCGCGACGACCTGATCGTGGATCTCCTGTTCCCCGATGGGGTCGCCATTCTCGTCCTTCGCCTCCAGCAATGCCGTCAGCAAATCGTCCGGCTTTTGACCAGATGCCCTCCGTTCGGCCACGATCTCGTCGACCAGGAGATGCAAATCGGCCAGAGCCCGGTTGAATTCGCGGTTGGGCGGGAGAGGCAGGTTGTACAGCGGCCCGAGCGGGATCACCATCCGCCGGTACATGCCCCGGAAGACGGTGGCGAGCGCGACGCACAGCCGCTCGGCCCGCTCGTCCATGTAGTCGCCGCGCAGCAGACAGCGGGCCGCGATCCGCACGGCGATCCGGAAGGACTCGGAGGTGCAGTCGACGGTCTCGCCGGGCTTCCAGCGCTCGGTCAGCGCATGCGCCTCCTCCTCCATGATCGGCCCGTACGCGGGGATCGCGTCCAGCCGGAAGGCGGGCTGGATGGTGCGCCGCTGACGCCGGTGCCGTGGGCCGTTGGCGGTGGCCACACCCTCCTTGCCGAGCAGGCCTTCCAGGGACTCCCACAGCGGCCCGTCGATCTTGAAGTCGGTGCTCAGCGCCAGGGCGCCGGTGAGCTCCGGCGTGGTGACGGCGTACACCGTCTTCGGGCCGAGCCTCAGCCGTACGACGTCGCCGTGCTCCCGGAGCCCGGCCATGAAGGCCAGCGGATCTCGGACCAGCTTCCAGCCGTGACCGAGAAGCGGAACTCCGCCGCCCGCGAGGGGCGGCTCACGCAGCTCTCCCTGGGACGCCGCAGCGACCGGGGCTCCGGGCTTCACAGACTCGACGGTCATTTCTCACCTGCCGCTTCGTTGTTGACGTACGGGGGCGTGGACCGGTCGTCCCAGCTGTCGACCATGTACCGGCCGGACTCGTGGTGGAACCAGTAGACCGAGCTGAACCAGTTGCGCATATTGCTGACGCAGGCGCGTACGGCGGCGCTGAGTTCCTTTCCCCGCAGCGTTCCGTCGGCCAGGGAGTCGGCGAGTTCCAGGGCTTCCCGCTCCGCCACCAGGAAATCGGATATACAGGTCTCGACCCGTCGCCTGACTTCCTTCACAGCCTCTTCCAGGGGCAGCCCCTTGTCTTTGATGAGACTGATTCCGAGATTGTGGACCTCATCGCCTGCGATTTCCTTGGGGAGCGAGCAGAGATCGTTGTACCAGGCGGCGAATTCCTGGCTCAACAACGCGGCCCGCCGATATGCCGGGTGTTTCCGAACGTGCTCCGGCAGTTCCAGCCCCGCACTCGGCTCCAGCAGATCGGTCCAGATCCAGTGCGCGAACGTGAGCCGACGCAGTGCGAGGTATTCCTCCACCGTGGGTATGTTCCCCTCGGTGCGGTTGCGGAATTCCCGGTCGTACGCCTCGATCACCGCGTGGAAGTGCCGGGCGAAGCGGATGTTCCAGGTGCGGGGCAGGAACGAGTACAACCGCACCATGCTGTCCGCGAACCCGGCGACCAGCGGGTCGTCGTGGTGCAGATGCTCCTCGGGGGAGTCGAGTGCCGCGTGCAGGCGGAACCTCAGGCGCCGCCAGGCGGCCGGTCGGTGGTGGACGATGTCGCGGTCGTGCCGGTCGTCCCAGACGAAGAACCACGCGCTGTAGTCCCCGATCGCCTGGAGGACCTCGTCGGGAGCGCCAATGTAGTACCCCGCCATCAGGTCGGTGTAGCAAAGGCCGTCGGCATATTCCTCGACCTTGTCGGCCGGCATCAGCCGTTTTTCCAGCAGCCAGGTGCGTGTCTTCTCCTGGAGCCTGGGCCAATACGGATGGAGTTGCCTGGGAAACGCTGCTTCGATCACCGGAAGAGCGAGCGATGGTGGAACTGGCACCGCCGTCGGTGTGGATGTGGTGCTGTGTGAGAAAGCATGCACGAACAAACCCCTCTCAGCCGCCAGTTGAACACGCCCCTCCCGCTGTGCCGGGCGTGCGCCGTTGCGTATCCCCGCCCCTCCCATTCAGCACTACAACTGACCGTTCTGGGAACGGATTTGCTTCATTCACTACCCCACAGTGCCGAGAATCTCCCCCTATGTGACTGGATCTGGATCACCACCTGCGTGTATGGGATCGAACGTGCGACGGACATGCGAACGGCGCCTGGTCAGGAAGGTGAACCTGAACAGACGCCGTGCGGGTGGGGCCGGTGGGCCTTGGGGCGGAGGCCTCAGTCGTTCGCGACCACGGGGTAGCGGGGCTCGTTCTCGGCCATCTGCCTCAGCGCGTCCTTGCGCTCCCGCTTGGAGAGGCGGTCGATGTAGAGGTAGCCGTACAGGTGGTCGGTCTCGTGCTGCAAACACCGAGCGAAGTACCCGGTGCCGCGCACCTTGATGGGGTTGCCCCGCTCGTCCTGCCCGGTCACCTCGGCGTAGTCCGGGCGGGCCAGCGGCGCATATGCCGTCGGCACCGAGAGGCAGCCCTCGTTGCTGTCGTCCAGGCGGCGCTTGTCGGCCGGCAGGTCGACGAGCTTCGGGTTGCAGACCACGCCGACGTGCCGGACGCCCTGGTCGTCCTGGCAGTCGTAGACGAAGACCTTCAGATCGACACCGATCTGGTTGGCGGCCAGGCCCACGCCCTCGGCGGTGCGCTGGCTGGCGAACATGTCGTCGACCAGCTTCAGCAGCTCGTCGTCGAACTCGGTGACGTCCTTGCACTCCTTGTGGAGCACCGGGTTCCCGACGACCGTGATGGGCCGCGAGGTGCCACGCTCGCGGTACGCCTGCTCGCGCTCCTCGCAGTCCTCCGTGTCGATGACGAACCCGTCGTCGTCGACGGGGAGCACGCCCGCGTGCTGCTGATCGGTGTCCTGCTGGGCCATGACCGACGTATGCCTTCCTGCACAAACAAAGAACAAAGGGGGGTGTGACGCTGATACAGGGTACGGCGAACGCTCAGCAGACCTCTTCGAGATCCCGCCAGTCCCGGGAGTCCGGGCTGTCCGCGACCCACCCGTCCAGCAGTCCCCGCACGAGTGAGGCGGGCGCCGCGACGCCGCACTCCCGCTCCGGCACCCACAGCTGCCCGTCGGTGCGGTGCCCCAGCGGCCCGGGATGACCCGGTTCACTGTGGTCGTGCGGGTCCAGGTGCTCCCCGTCGCCCTCGTCGGACGGCATCCGTGACTCGGAGCACATCCGGCACAGCAGCCGTACGGACGACGACCAGTCCTCCGCGGCGAACCCGGCGTCCGCGGCGAGCTGCTCCAGGGCGTCCCGGTCGGCCTCGGTGGCGGCCTCCAGGAGCACCACCCACGTCGGAACCGGCGAGGGCGCCCACAGCTCGATCTCGTCGAAGACCGGGTAGGCGTGCCCGGAGGACGTGGTCCGCTCCCCGTGGGGCACCCCGTCGTGCAGCACGACCTCGCCCCAGCGCCGCCCGGAGGACGGCAGCGGGATGGACAGCACCTCGATCCGGGCGGGGTCCAGCCGGCGCCCCCACACGACCTCGGCCTCCCCCTCGGGGGACAGTCGTACGGCCGCGCTGCCCAGGTCCATGCCGACCGGCTCGCCGGAGTCGGTGGCACCGCCGGGCACCCGCAGCCCGTAGGCCTGCCAGGCCCGACGGGCCAGCGGCCAGTCCTGCAGGGCGGTGGCGGCGATACCGACGTTCCACCAGTCGGGTGCCCCGGTCTCCCGGTCGAGCAGCGCCACGGCGCGCAGTCCGGCGGCCCGGGCCTGCTCCCAGTCGTGCCGGAACTTGTGCAGCAGGGCGAGGTTGAACCAGGACTCGGAAAGCCAGGGCTCCAGATCGGCGGCCCGCGTCAGCAGCGCGCCCGCGTCCTCGTACCGGCCGTCGCCGATCAGTGTGAACGCGCGGTCGGTGGCCTGCCGCCAGGAGGCGGAGGGCCGGTGCCGTCCCTTGCCGAAGATCCTCACGATTCCCGCCTGCCAGTTCCGTGGAGTGGGCTGGCTAGTGCTGCCCCCGGACACCCTCTCATTCGCATCCAACCACGTACGGCTGGAAGGGCGCTCATTACCCATGGGTTACCCCGCCACAGGCAAAGTCAGACCGTCTCTGGACAGTACCCGTGCGAGCGATTCCACCACCTCGGGCGCGTAATCTCCGGCGGTGCCCAGCCGCAGCTCCTCCAGCGCCTTCAGCGGCCCGCCCGGCCCGGCGTCCCGTGTCTTCTCCTCGTAGGCGTTCACCGCCCGCACGATCCGCGCGGCGACCGGCTGCTCCGGGCAGGGGTCGGCCAGCCGCTCCACAACCGTCGCCACCTGCGGGTTCACCCCGGTCTGCCGTACGACGGCCCCGCCGAGCAGCGCGATCCGCCGCTGCTCCTCGACGGGCAGCGCGGCCGTGGCCCCGGCCGGCACCGGGTCGACCAGGCTCAGCTGCCCGATGTCGTGCATGAGGGCCGCGTACTCCAGCACGGTGAGTTCGGCCTCGGTGAGGCCCAGGTCCCGGCCGACCTCCCGGCTGAGCGCCGCCACCCGCCGGGCGTGTCCGGTCGGGGTGTACCCGGCGATCTCGGTGGCGCGGGCGAGGGAGGCGATGGTCTGCCGGTAGGTGGTCCGGACGGCGGCGTACCGGCGGAAGGACATCTGGGTGAGCAGCAGGGGCAGCGAGAAGACGGGCAGCGCCCACAGCCCGACCACGGCGACCGCGAGGGCCATCACCGCGCCGGTCGCGCAGACGGCCGACCCGATCCCGAGGGTGGCCCGCAGCTCGTCCCGCAGCAGCGGCCCGAACGGCCACCGGGTCCTGGAGTGCGCCAGCGCGGCGGCGAGCAGGGCGTCGCACAGGGCGGTGAGGACGAGGATCGCGAGCAGGAGCAGGGCGTAGGCGGAACCCCAGCCGTGGAAGGTGCCCTGGTTGTACAGGGGCTGGAAGCAGACGGCGGCGAAGCCGACGGTGAACACGCGCCGGGCGAGATGGTCGGCCACGGGGCGGCCCCGCGCGATGTGCGGCACGCTGCCGAGGAGCGAGGCGGCCAGGACGACGGTGACGACCTGGAGGACGCCGTGGTGGGTGGGGTCTCCGCCGTCCTCCCCCAGCAGGGCGTACGACAGCGCCGCGGCGGCACCGAGCGGCGCGGCCTCCCGCCCTTCCGCGCCGGTCCACCGGGTCAGTTCCCCCACGGTGACGAGGACCCCGAAGGCGAGGGCGACACCGCGTTCGTCGAGGCCGTGCCAGAGGGTGCCGAGCAGGCAGACGGCGGCCAGGAGGGCGGCGCAGGTGTGGACGAGGGTAAGGAGAAGGGGTGGTCGGCCGGGGGCACGCGGGCCGCTCATCGGTGCGCTCCCGGGGCGCTGGAGACCGGCGGGCGGGCAGGGGGCGCAGCCGCGTCGTCGGCGGTCACGGCGGGATGCCACCCGTACTGGTCCACGGCCCGGGCGAGGGCGGTCACCATCCGCGGGTCGAAGTGCGACCCCGCGCACTTCTCCAGCTCCCCGAGGGCCACGGAGACGGGCCGGGCCCTCGAATAGCACCGGTTCGACGTCATCGCGTCGAACGCGTCCGCGACCGCCACCACCCGCGCCGACTCCGGGATCTGGCTGCCGGCCAGCCCGTAGGGGTACCCGCTCCCGTCCAGCCGCTCATGGTGGTGCAGTACGGCGGCCCGCGCCTCCCCGAGAAAGGAGATGCCCCGGACCATCTCATGGCCGTACTCGGGATGCAGTTCGATCACCCGCCGCTCCTCGGGGGTGAGCGGCCCGTTCTTGCGCAGCAGCCGGGTGGGCACGCCGAGCTTCCCCACGTCGTGCAGGATCCCGGCGAACCGCAGCACCTCGATGCGCTCGTCGTCCATGCCCAGCTCACGCGCGATCATCATCGAGGCCTGCCCGACCCGCTCGCTGTGCCCGCGGGTGTAGCCGTCCTTGATGTCGACGGCCTGGACGAGCGCCCGGATGGTCGCCTGGTGAGCCGCTCGTTCCCGGTGGTACTGGGCGAACACCCACCACGACACACACATCGGCAGCAGCACGAGCAGCGCGGCGACGGGGCCGTACGGACTGCACCACAGCACGGCCATCATGAGCCCGGCCAGACCGTGCACGGCGATGGGTGCGAGCGACCGGGCGAACAGCCCCCGCCAGGCGCGCCGCACCGGCGAGCGCTCGGCGAGCGCCGACATGCCTCCGTCCAGCGCGGTCAGCACCGCACAGAACGCCAGCACCGCACCGCCGGCCGGCAGCAGCGCGCCCGGCAGGTCGCCCGCCCCGACGGCCTCGCGCCCGCCCAGCGCCCAGTGCACCCGGGCCGTCGCCCAGACGGCCACCGCGAGCTGGGCGGCCCGCCAGATCCGCCGGGTCCAGCGCGGCCGTTGCCCGGCCGGCGCCAGCAGCGCGCCCGGCACCGCGACCAGCGCGGCGGCGGACGGCGGCAGCAGGAAGGCCCCGGCGAGCAGAACGGGGTAGAAGGTGCCCGCGAACCACCACCGGGCGGCGACCTGCTCACCGGCGGCATACAGCGCGGCGAGCAGAACGGCCGCCCACCAGGGCGTGTGAGTGGTGGTCAGCGGAAGGAGGCAGCCCAGGGCGCACAGCGCCACACCGGCGACGTAGACACGTGCCCGTGCCGGTATCGCCTCCATCTCCGACGCCCTCCTCCGCCATGACCTGTTCAGCTCAACGGAGCCTAGGTCGGCAAAGGGGGCAACTGTGGCCTTGTCACGCGCCGATTAGCACGTTCGGGTGACGACAGCCCGTTCCCGGAGAGGAGTTCAGGACTCCTGCGGGGTGGCGGTCACGTCGTGGTCGGGCACGGCCTGGCCGGAGCGGATCAGCTCGATCCGCCCCATGACCTTGGCACGCAGGTCCGTCGGCACGTCGTCATGCCCGCAGCAGCGCTTGACCAGCTTCTTCACGGCCTCTTCGAGGCCGTACTTCTCCAGGCACGGCGAGCACTCGCGGAAGTGCTGCTTGAACTTGTCGCGATCGACGTCCGGCATCTCACTGTCGAGAAACTCGTACAGATGGTCCAGGACCTCACTGCAGTCCGTCTCGTGCGGCTCTCCGCAGCTCATGAGCCCGAGCCTTTCGCTTCGTTCGAGTCTCCGGCGCCGGCCGGGACCAGCCCGCGCTCACGGGCGTAGTCCTCGAGCATGCCGCGCAGTTGACGGCGGCCCCGGTGCAGCCGGGACATCACCGTACCGATGGGTGTCCCCATGATGTCCGCGATCTCCTTGTACGCAAAGCCCTCTACGTCGGCGAGGTACACGGCGATGCGGAATTCCTCGGGGATCGCCTGGAGCGCTTCCTTCACGTCCGAGTCGGGCAGGTGGTCGAGCGCCTGCGACTCCGCGGAGCGCAGACCCGTCGACATGTGCGACTCGGCGCGGGCGAGCTGCCAGTCCTCGATCTCCTCGGCCGCGCTGCGCTGGGGTTCACGCTGCTTCTTGCGGTAGGAGTTGATGAAGGTGTTGGTGAGGATCCGGTACAGCCACGCCTTGAGGTTGGTGCCTTCACGGAACTGGTGGAAGGACGCGTACGCCTTGGCGTACGTCTCCTGCACCAGGTCCTCGGCGTCGGCCGGGTTGCGCGTCATGCGCAGCGCGGCCGAGTACATCTGGTCGAGGAATTCGAGTGCGTCCCGCTCGAAGCGCGCGCTGCGCTCGGCGGTCGTCTCCGTGGACGTGTCCACGCTCGTGCCCAGACCCTCGGGCTGCTCCGCCTGGCCGTTGTCGGTCCCTGCGTCGGTACCGGGAACCGGACCCACCTCCTCAAGATTGCGGGCAGGACCGAAACCGGTCCCACCTGAATCGGAGGATAGACGACCTGCCGTACCTGCCGCCCCTCGAATAGGAGCGGTCCTGGCCGCGTGCAGCACCGTCCAGTCCAGGTCACTGCGGCTGCTGCGGGCCGGGCAGAAGGTCGAACCCATGCGGCGGACTTCCTCTCCTACGACGTCGGCGCTGGTGGTTCAGCACCGCTTTCCGCGACAACAGAGAGCGGGGCCCCGACATTCCCGAAGCTTTACCCGAGTGACCCGGTCCACTTCACGACCGCGTCGGTGATGACCGCCACGGCCTCGTCCTGCCCGAGGGGCGCCCGCTTGGGCACGGCGAACCCGTGATCGGCGTACGGCACCTCGACGATCCCGTGGTCGCCGTCCGGGAACTCCTCCGGCTTCCCGAACGGGTCGTTCCCGCCCTGTACGACGAGCGTGGGCACCCCGGCCCCGAGCAGTTCGCCGGCGCGGGACTTCTCGGGCCTGCCCGGGGGATGCAGCGGGAAGCTGAGGGCGAGTACGGCGTGCGCCCCGAGTTCCACGGCCGTACGGCAGGCGACCCGGGCCCCGGCGCTGCGGCCGCCGGAGATCACCGGCAGTCCGGGCGCGGCTAGGGCGGGCCACAGTCCCCGCCACCCGAGGTCGAGGGTCTTGGGCGCGGGCGCCACCTTCTTGCCGGCCACCCGCCAGGGCTGCTCCACGCGGGCGACCGTCACACCGTGGGCCGGCAGGACCTCGGCGAGCGCCTTGAGGTCCCGGGCCTCGATGCCGCCTCCCGCGCCGTGGCTCACGGCCAGGACCAGCCGTGCCTTCTTCGCCCGGTGCCAGGTGATGCGGGCGTCCCCCGCCTCGGTACCAATGATCTCGGTGGTCACATCAGACTCGGTCGTCACATCAGAAGAGTGTGCCCTCTTCGGGGCCCTCCAGTTCCTTCAGCAGCTCCGGGCCGTTGTTGCGGACGTTGCTGACCAGGGTGGAGACGGGGTAGGCGCGCATCAGTCCGGCCGGCGGCGGTTCGAGCAGCGCCCGCAGCTCCTCCGGGTCGGTGCGGGACGGGTCCAGCCAGGCGTCCCAGCGGTCCGGGGTCAGCATCAGCGGCATCCGGGGGTGGATGTCGGCCAGCGAGTTCGGGCCCTCGGCGGGCGCCACGGCCAGCGGGGTCGTCTCCGCCTCCGTCGTGATGACGGAACAGGTCACCCACCAGGCCTGGGGATGCTCGTCGGGCAGCGTCCGGTCCCGCCAGAACTCGTAGAGCCCGGCCATCGCGAACACCGACCCGTCGGCGGGCAGCACGAAGTACGGCTGCTTGCGCGGCCGTTTGCGCTTCCCCTCGACCTCCAGGTCCCGCTCCTGCTTGCCGGTCACCCACTCGTAGTAGCCGTCGGCGGGGATGATGCAGCGCCGGGAGCCGAAGGCCCTGCGGTACGACGGCTTCTCGTGCACCGTCTCCGCCCGTGCGTTGATCATCTTGAAGCCGCTCTCGGGGGTCTTGGACCAGCTGGGCACCAGCCCCCACTTCAGCTTCCGCAGCTGCCGAACCGGCCGAGGGTCCTCCACGTCCTTCAGCGGACGGTCGAGAACGACGTGGACCTCCTTCGTCGGAGCCACGTTGTAGTCCGGCTCCAGGGTCTCCTCCGGCTCCCACTTCTCGATCTCGAAGATGCCTGCGAGATCCTCGGGTCCACGACTCGCCGCATACCGTCCGCACATATGAAGCCACCCCTCCGACCTGCGGAAACGCTAGATCATGCCGTCTCGGTCAGCACCACGGTGCTGACTGAACACGTCCAAGGTTGGCAGACCGGTGCCGCCGCCAGGCATCGGAAGGGGCGGCTCACCGCCTCACTGCGGTGCTGCGAACGGCCCTGTGCCGGCCGCCTGATGGACGGCGAGCAGGCAGCCCGCCTGGAACCGGCTCTCGGACCCCAGTCGTGAGCAGCAGGACGACCCGCCGTTTCAGCTGTTCCGCGACGTCGGCCGCGTCGAACGGCCCGCTCCGGGGCCACGGCCACCGGCGACGGCGACTGCTCCTGTCCCTTCTGAACCAGGCCCAGTTCCTCCGACACTCGCGGTCGTCGATCATGCCCGATTCATTGCCCACAATCCCGTTAAGCCCCCTCCTTATCAGGAGGTCACGGACATTGATGATCTACCACAATGGCGATTGACGGAACTGTTACCCTCACAACGGCAGTCCCGGAAAAGCGCCGAAAGGAAGCATTGGACACATGATGTCCCTCTTAATCCCTTTCCCGACCGACTGCGTTTTCGCGGCGGGAAGCGCCGCAGGGGGCGGCAGCGCAGGAGTCGGCGCGAACGACTCTCACCGGACGCCGCTTGCCGGGGACAAGGAATCGGTTTCGGGGGATACGAAAAACATGTCGGGGGACCCAGACTCACGCAGGCCATAGACGGCGCGGGGGACGCATTGCCGCTGACGGCATGCCGGCCTCTTGCCACGTCCCTTTCACCGTCGGCAGCCGTTCTCGTGACTTTTCTCGGTGCCGACCCCGCCGACACCCATGATTTCCCGCAGGCCCGACCGCCCGGACACCCGGCGGTCCGGGGGCCATCCCGCGCCCGGCGCCGCGCACGATCGAAGACGCCATGATCCCGCCGCACATCCGGTTCACCTTCCCGGACAGACCTGTGCGGGCGTGAATCCACACAGAAAGGCACTTTCAGCTGTGAGCAACCCCTTCGAAGACGCGGACGGCACCTACTTCGTCCTGGTCAACTCCGAGGGCCAGCACTCCCTGTGGCCCTCCTTCGCCGAGATCCCGGCCGGCTGGACGACCGCCTTCGGCGAGGCCGACCGCGCGGCATGCCTGGCGTACGTCGAGGAGTCGTGGACCGACATGCGGCCGAAGAGCCTCGTGGACGCGATGGGCGCGACGGACTCGACCGCCCAATAGCCCTGCGCTCATCTCGCGGCGATCGAAGATGCCCGGCAATTCGCAGATGGAATGGAGCACTTCATGTCCGACCTGACGCCCAGTGAGTCGCTCGCCAAGAACTGCTTCGCCGGCCTGTTTCCGCGCTCATAAGAGCCTTCGGCGAGATTCTCGGCATCTCTCCCGTTGCCTCCGATGCCCCCGGCGGCTCCGGTGCGGCGGCGATCGAGCCCGCCCCGGGGCGGCCCGGCGAGCCGTCGCACGCCGAGGAACGGCTCCGGCGGCTGGACCAGCTCACCGGTGACCTCGCCGTCTACAACGAGCCGATGGTGTTCCGCCTGCGCGGCGAGGCCGACCTTCCGCTCGATCCGGAGGCGCCCCGGCAGCGCCTCGGCCGGATCATGGCCGACGCCCGCTCCCGGGTGTGCCTTACCAACCTGCTGGCCGCCGCGGCCAACCGGCCACCGGACCATCCCGGGGCGGTGCGCCTCTGCCAGAGCCTCGACGCGGAGACACCGAAGGACGTGGAGGAAACGATGCAGGAAAGGCACGGTCGGTGACCGAGAAAGAACCAGTTTGTGGCGGCACGCAGACTTCAGGAACCTGCGGCTCGGGCTGACCGCCTAATGGAGAGCGCACTGACCGGCCGCATCTCCGGCGGCCCGGTCCAGATGCTCCGTGAGGAGATCCTCGACCCGCAGTTCCGCTACGAGGCCGGGCAGTAGTGCTGCCGCACTGCGTGGCCATCGAGAAGGTCCTGGTCGCCGAGTACGACCGGATGGGCCACGCCCCCCGGCGCAAGCCGCACGCTCATCGTCGTCTCGGTCGTCGCGGTGTCGGCCGGTCCGGAGCGGCTGGTCCGGGTCGCCCTGCTCAGCGCGGTCCTCGCCGCGGTGCTGATCCTCGTCGTACGTCCGCTGCTGCGGCGGCTGCTGCGCCCCCGCGCGGGACGGCTCCGGAGCTCGTCCTGCCGGTCCTCGCGGCGGGCGCCAAGAAGATCACCGCGTTGCTGATGCCCGTCTTCCGAGAGGGCCACCCGGCCGACGCCTCGGCGGGAGCCGCCCCGCAACACTCGGGGGCTCCCACGCGGTGACCCCCACCCTGCGGTCAGGAACGATCGGTGCCACGTGGACGTCTCAGAGACAGTCCGTGCGGACGTGCCACACTGCCAGATTCCATCCGACCCCAGGGAGCCATCGCCTTACATGGACAGCACCGCATCCGCCTCGCTCGCCTCCCTCTGGAACGAGGTCTCCGGCACCCAGCCCGACCCCGATGTGTGGGTGGTGATCGCCACCCTGGTCACCGCGCTCGCCGTGGTCGTCCCGCACGTCCTGTGGCGCGTCTCTCGCAACGCGATCACCATCGCCCACGAGGGCGGCCACGGCCTGGTCGCGCTGCTGACCGGCCGGACCCTGACCGGCATACGCCTGCACTCCGACACCAGCGGCCTCACCGTCAGCCGCGGCAAGCCGTACGGCCTCGGCATGATCCTCACCGCCGCCGCGGGCTACACGGCTCCCCCGCTGCTGGGCCTGGGCGGCGCGGCGCTCCTGGCGGCCGGGCGGATCACCCTGCTGCTGTGGCTGGCGACAGCCCTGCTGGTGGCGATGCTGGTGATGATCCGGAACGCGTACGGGGCACTGACGGTGTTTGTCGCGGGCGGCACGTTCGTGCTGGTCAGCTGGCTGACCGGGCCGCAGGTGCAGGCGGCGTTCGGGTATGTGGTGGTGTGGTTCCTGCTGCTGGGCGGGGTCAGGCCGGCGTTCGAACTGCAGGCGAAGAGGGCGCGGGGCGGGGCGGGTGATTCGGACGCCGACCAGCTGTCACGACTGACGCATGCGCCGGCGGGTCTGTGGCTGTTCCTCTTCCACGCCGTCTCGCTGTGCTCACTGATAGGCGGAGGTCGCTGGTTGTTGGCAGTGTGACGGCCGGCCCGGGGGCGCGGGGCTGTAGCGATGTGCGGCTCCGCCGCGGGGCGCGGCCAGCCCCCACGGCGCCGCACCCGAAGAACGGCCTGCGCAGCCCCCTCCTTATAAAGTGAACCCATGGCCCAAAACCCCGCCGCACACACCGCCCTCTGGCCCGCCCCGCACGCGAGCGGAGCCGTCGACGCGACGGTCCACGTGCCCGGGTCCAAGTCGGTCACCAACCGCGCCCTCGTGCTCGCCGCCCTGGCGAGCGAGCCCGGCTGGCTGCGCCGCCCGCTGCGCTCCCGCGACACCCTGCTGATGGCCGGCGCGCTGCGCGCGATGGGCGTCGGAATCGAGGAGGGCGTGGGCCCCGAGGGCACCGGCGAGGCATGGCGTGTGCTTCCCACGGGCCTGCGGGGCCCGGCCACGGTCGACGTCGGCAACGCCGGGACCGTGATGCGCTTCCTGCCGCCGGTCGCCGCGCTGGCCGACGGCCCCATCCGCTTCGACGGCGACCCGAGGTCGTACGAGCGCCCCCTGCACGGTGTGATCGACGCCCTGCGCGCCCTCGGCGCCCGCATCGACGACGACGGCCGGGGCGCCCTGCCGCTGACCGTCCACGGCGGGGGTGCCCTGGAGGGCGGCGCGGTGGAGATCGACGCCTCGTCGTCGTCCCAGTTCGTGTCGGCGCTGCTGTTGTCCGGCCCGCGCTTCAACCAGGGCGTGGAGGTCCGCCACATCGGCTCCACGCTCCCCTCGATGCCGCACATCCGCATGACCGTCGACATGCTGCGCGCGGTCGGCGCCCAGGTGGACACCCCGGAGTCGGGCGGCGAGCCGAACGTCTGGCGGGTCACGCCGGGCGCCCTGCTCGGCCGCGATCTGACCGTCGAGCCGGACCTGTCCAACGCCCAGCCGTTCCTGGCGGCGGCGCTGGTGACCGGCGGCAAGGTCCTCATCCCGGACTGGCCGGCCCGTACCACCCAGCCCGGTGACCGGCTGCGTGAGATCTTCACCGAGATGGGCGGTTCCTGCGAACTCACCGAGTACGGGCTGGTGTTCACCGGTTCGGGTGCGATCCACGGCATCGACGTGGACCTGGGCGACGTCGGCGAACTCACCCCGGGCATCGCGGCGGTGGCCGCCCTCGCGGACTCCCCGTCCACGCTCCGCGGCGTCGCGCACCTGCGCCTGCACGAGACCGACCGCCTGGCCGCGCTGACCAAGGAGATCAACGAACTCGGCGGCGACGTCACCGAGACCGCCGACGGCCTGCACATCCGTCCGCGCCGGCTGCACGGCGGCGTCTTCCACACCTACGAGGACCACCGTATGGCGACGGCCGGCGCGATCATCGGCCTCGCCGTCGAGGGCGTACGGATCGAGAACGTGGCGACGACGGCGAAGACCCTGCCGGACTTCCCCGAGCTGTGGACCGGGATGCTCGGGGCGTAGAGACGCGGGGATACAGTCATGCGCCGCTATGGCAAGCACACCGACGAGGACGACATCCGCACCCGTCCCGGCCGTCGTAACACCCGGCCGCGTTCGAACATCCGGCCCAAGCACGAGGACGCCGCCGAGGGCATGGTCCTCACCGTCGACCGGGGCCGTCTGACCTGTCTCGTCGAGGACCGGGTCGTGATGGCCATGAAGGCCCGCGAGCTCGGCCGCAAGGCCGCGGTGGTCGGGGACCGGGTGGCGCTGGTCGGCGATCTGTCCGGCAAGAAGGACACACTGGCGCGGATCGTGCGGATCGAGGAGCGGACGTCGGTGCTGCGCCGTACCGCCGACGACGACGATCCGTTCGAGCGCGTGGTGGTGGCCAACGCCGACCAACTCGCCATCGTCACCGCCCTCGCCGACCCCGAGCCGCGGCCCCGGCTGATC
Organism: Streptomyces curacoi; assembly: GCF_001513975.1. Taxonomy (GTDB): domain Bacteria; phylum Actinomycetota; class Actinomycetes; order Streptomycetales; family Streptomycetaceae; genus Streptomyces; species Streptomyces curacoi. The sequence goes on along the minus strand of NZ_KQ947992.1, from coordinate 102,678 downwards.
GACCGCTGTCTGGTGGCGGCGTTCGACGGGGGTCTGGAGCCGCTGCTGGTGATGACGAAGTCGGACCTGGCGCCGCCGGACAAACTCCTGGAGCTGTACGGGGCGTTGGACATCCCGTATGTCGTCACCAGCCGCGAGGAGCTGGCGGACGGTGGCGCGGCGGACCGGGTGCGGGAGCATCTGGACGGCAGGGTCACGGCGTTCGTCGGTCACTCCGGGGTGGGCAAGACGACGCTGGTGAACGCGCTGGTACCGGAGGAGCGCCGGCGTTCGACGGGTCATGTGAACGCGGTGACGGGACGGGGCCGCCACACGACGACGTCGGCCCTGGCGCTGCCGCTGGCGGAGGTCGACGGCTGGGTGATCGACACCCCGGGTGTCCGCTCGTTCGGGTTGGCTCATATCGATCCCTCCCGGGTGATCCACGCGTTTCCGGACCTGGAACCGGGAACCGAGGGCTGCCCGCGTGCGTGCAGTCATGACGAGCCGGACTGCGCACTGGACGACTGGGTGACGGAGGGTCACGCCGATCCGGCGCGGCTGTACTCGCTGCGCCGGCTGCTGGCGACGCGGGAGCTCACGGAAGGGGACTGAGGAGGCCGGCGAAGCCCGCCGGGGAAGGTGATTGACCTCCGCGTTGTTTGTCCCCCCGGGAGTCCGGTAAAGGCATAATCGCACCGAGCCGGATCCAAGCCCGAGCAAGGCCTGACGAACCTGATGAAGCGGTCACAGAACGTGGGGATACGGGAGGACAGCACATGGCGTGGCTGCTGGTCATCGTGGCGGGGCTGCTCGAAACGGGCTTCGCCGTCTGCCTGAAGCTGTCGCACGGCTTCACCCGGCTCTGGCCGACCATCGCCTTCTGCGTCTTCGCTCTCGGCAGTTTCGGGCTGTTGACCCTGGCGCTGAAGAAGCTGGACGTGGGGCCCGCGTATGCGGTGTGGACGGGGATCGGGGCGGCGGGGACGGCGATCTACGGAATGGTCTTCCTCGGCGACCTCGTATCGACGTTGAAGATCGTGTCGATCAGTCTGGTGATCGTCGGCGTCATCGGCTTGCAGCTGTCGGGTTCGGCGCACTGAGCCGGGTCGCGCGGAGGTCAGCCGGTCAACTGCCGGTGCAGCGCGCTGCGTACGAGGTCGGCGACACCGCCTTCCCCGGGTGGCGCGGCGACGCAGGACAGGGCCAGCCTGACGACCAGTTCGCAGGAGCGGGCGAGGTCGGCGAGGTCGGACTTGCCGACGCCGGGCCCGGACAGGACCGTCACGGCGCGGTCCCGCACCATGGCCACGAAGTCGCCGGGTGAGGGAAGCGGCCCGTCGGCCCGCCGTTGAGCCGGTACGGCCGAGGAGGACGGCACGGCGGACAGCGTGGGTGACGGCAGGCGCTCGCTCCAGCAGCCGGTGAGCATGGCGCGCACGAGGGCGTTGTCGTGGGCGAGTGACGCGGTCCACTCGGCGGTGGCGGTGAGGCGGTCGCGGGCGTCGCTGTGGGTGGCGAGGGCACGTTCGACGCCGGCGAGGTAGCCGTCGGCCTCCCTGCGCACGAGCGCGCGGGCGAGCCCTTCCTTGCTTCCGAACTCGTTGTACAGCGTCTGCCGGGACACTCCGGCCACCGCGGCCACGTCCACCATCCGCACGGCGGACCACGGCCGGCGCGCCAGCGCCGTGTAAGCGGCGTCCAGCAGGGATTCCCGCGCTGCAGGCATCATCGCCTCCCTGGGACGAGCGGCTCTGCGCCCAGATTTGACGCGCACAAAGGCACTGTCAAGGGTTCGCGAGGGCACACGGGGGCGCCATTCGGCCGGGGTGCGCGGGGCTCCGGCGCGCGCTCCGCCCCCGCCCGGCCACGGCGTCGGACCCGCCGCTTGCCCCCGGGGCCCAGTGGCCCCACCCCGACCGCGCCAGATAGGTTCGTTCCATGCCGGACTACCTCGACGACCTCCGCCTCGCCCACGTCCTCGCGGACGCCGCCGACGCGGCCACCATGGACCGCTTCAAGGCGCTCGACCTCAAGATCGAGACCAAGCCGGACATGACCCCGGTGAGCGAGGCCGACAAGGCTGCCGAGGAACTGATCCGCGGGCAGCTGCAGCGGGCCCGGCCGAGAGACGCGATCCTCGGCGAGGAGTACGGCATCGAGGGCACCGGCCCCCGCCGCTGGGTGATCGACCCGATCGACGGCACCAAGAACTACGTACGCGGCGTCCCGGTGTGGGCCACCCTCATCGCCTTGATGGAGGCGGGCGAGGGCGGCTACCAGCCGGTGGTGGGCGTCGTGTCGGCCCCCGCCCTCGGACGGCGCTGGTGGGCCGCCAAGGGGCACGGTGCCTTCACCGGCCGCAGCCTCTCCTCCGCGACCCGCCTGCGGGTCTCGCGCGTCTCGAAACTGACGGACGCCTCGTTCGCGTACTCCTCGCTCAGCGGGTGGGAGGACCAGGGCCGGCTGGAGGGCTTCCTCGACCTCACGCGCGCCGTGTGGCGCACGCGCGCGTACGGCGACTTCTGGCCGTACATGATGGTCGCCGAGGGCTCGGTCGACCTGTGCGCCGAGCCCGAGCTCTCCCTCTGGGACATGGCCGCCAACGCGATCATCGTCACGGAGGCGGGCGGCACCTTCACCGGCCTCGACGGCCGCCCGGGCCCGCACAGCGGCAACGCGGCCGCCTCGAACGGCCTCCTGCACGACGAGTTCCTGGGCTATCTCAACGAGCGCTACTGAGGCGACGCACCGCCGACGGCGAGGCCACCCCGCTGTCGCGCGGTGCCCCCACCCCCTAGAATCGAACATGTGAACGATCCCGGGCCGTCGAGAATCGAGCTGCTCCGCTTCGCCCGCCGCGTCGTGGTCCAGCAGGCGAAGGCGGCCCTGTCACAGCTCGATCGCTGGATCGCCGACGAGGAGCGGCGTGAGGCCGAACGACAGCGGGGCGTGGAGGCTCGCCCGCCGGAGCCGCACTGGCTGATCGAGCAGAACCTCAGCGGGCGCACACCGGTGTACGTGCACGTCGGCGGCTGCCACATGACGGGCAAGCGATCGAAGGGCGCCACCAGGGAGCAGGCCCTGCGGGCCCTGACCGACCGGGTGGACCCCTGTCCGCACTGCCGGCCGGACACCGAGCTGGGACTCCTGGACTAGAAAGCCGGCAAAGCCGCCGTCAAACTCCCTCAGCCGGTGGGCGCTTGAGGCCCGAGGGCGACCGCGATCACCTGACCACCGCCTCGCCCGCGTCGAGCGCCCCGAACGAGCCGTTCGCGCCCTCTTGTTGACCCGCGCTTTACCTGCGACCCTGAAAGCCCCCCCACTTGTGAATTTGTGAAATACAGAACAAACGGTGGGGACACTTGAGGAGGTGGCTCCCTTCCATGCTCGTCCGCGACGCCATGAGCACGGTGGTCCTGACCATCGGCCCCACCCACACCCTTCGCCAGGCCGCCGCGCTGATGTCCGCCCGCCGGGTCGGCGCGGCCGTGGTCCACGACCCCGACGCAGGCGGTATCGGCATTCTCACCGAGCGCGACATCCTCAACTCCGTCGGCCTCGGAGAGGACCCCGACACCGAACACGCCCACGATCACACCACCACCGACGTCGTGTTCGCCGCCCCGTCATGGACCCTGGAGGAGGCGGCCCGCGCCATGGCGCACGGCGGCTTCCGCCATCTGATCGTCCTCGATCACGACGAGCCCGTCGGCATCGTCTCGGTCCGCGACATCATCCGCTGCTGGGCCCCCGTACGGCAGCACGTACCGGCCTAGGCACGCCGAACGGCCGGGCTCCCGAAGGAACCCGGCCCATCCGCCACGGCAAGCGATCCAGTGCTGGTGGTCAGCCGCGCAGAGCCTGGACCGCGACCTCCAGCCGCTTGCCGAAGTCCTCGTCGGCTTGACGGAAGTTGCCGATCGCCCGCTCGGCGATGTCCTCGCGCGAGACCTGCGCGAGGGCACCCGCCAGGTTGGCGATCAGGCGCTCCTTCTCACCCTCCGACATCAGCCGGTAGAGGTTGCCCGCCTGGACGAAGTCGTCGTCCTCCGCGTGGACGGGGGCCTCGTGGTTGCCCATACCGGCCGTGAAGCCGGCGAGCGGCTGCCACAGCGGGCGGCCGGTCTGGGCCGGGCCGCCGAAGCTGTTCGGCTCGTAGTTCTTCGCCCCGCCGTGGCGGCCGTCGTACAGGAAGCCGTCCCGGGAGTTGGTGCGCGCCTCGGTGGCGTGCGGGCGGTTCACCGGCAGGTGGTCGGCGTTGATGCCGACGCGGTAGCGGTGGGCGTCGCCGTACGCGAAGAGGCGCCCCTGGAGCATCTTGTCGGGCGACGGGCCGATGCCCGGCACGAAGTGCGCGGGGCTGAAGATGCTCTGCTCGACCTCGGCGAAGACGTTCTGCGGGTTGCGGTTGAGCTCCAGCTTGCCGATCTCGATCGGCGGGTAGTCCTGGTGCGGCCACACCTTGGTGAGGTCGAACGGGTTGAAGCGGTACGTCGCCGCGTCCGCCGCCGGCATGATCTGCACCTGCACGGTCCAGCTCGGGAACTCCCCGCGCTCGATGGCCTGGCGCAGATCGCGCTGGTGGGAGTCGGGGTCCTCACCGGCGAGCCGGTTGGCCTCCGCCTGCGTGAGGTTACGGATCCCCTGGTCGGTCTTGAAGTGGTACTTGACCCAGAAGACCTCGCCGGCCTCGTTGTTCCACTGGTAGGTGTGTGAGCCGTAGCCGTTCATGTGGCGGTACGACGCCGGGATGCCGCGGTCACCGAACAGCCAGGTGACCTGGTGCGTGGACTCGGGGCTCAGGCTCCAGAAGTCCCAGACGTTGTCCGGTTCCGTCGAGCCCGTGTACGGGTCGCGCTTCTGCGTGTGGATGAAGTCCGGGAACTTGATGGCGTCCTTGATGAAGAACACCGGGGTGTTGTTGCCGACGAGGTCGTAGTTGCCCTCCTCGGTGTAGAACTTCAGCGCGAAGCCGCGCGGGTCACGGACGGCGTCCGCCGCGCCCAGGTTGCCCGCCACCGTGGAGAAGCGCAGGAAGACCTCGGTCTGCTTGCCGACCTCGGAGAGGAAGGCGGCGCGCGTGTACGGGGTGGCGTCGGCGGTGACCGTGAAGGTGCCGTAGGCGCCCGCGCCACGGGCGTGCACCACGCGCTCGGGAATGCGCTCCCGGTTGAAGTGGGCCAGCTTCTCCAGCAGGAGCTGGTCCTGGACGAGGACCGGGCCGCCGATGCCCGCGGTCTCGCTGTTCTGGTTGTCGGCGACCGGAGCACCGGCCTCCGTCGTGAGCGGTCCCTGGGTCACTTGCGCCTCCTGCGTCTGTCTGAGCAACTCCAGCCACACCTGTCCATTGGCTAAAGTCGAGCTCGATCCTATCCTGGACTTTGTCCAAGTCAAGCCAAGCTCCAAAGTCACATCCATTCGGAAGCTGGTCCCCCTGCTGTTAAGGTGTTCTCCATGAGTGACCTTCTGGAACGGCTGCGCGGACGCGGATGGCGGATGACCGCGCAGCGGCGCGTCGTGGCCGAGGTGCTCGCCGGCGATCACGTCCATCTGACGGCCGACGAGGTGCACGCGCGGGCCGTCGCCAAGCTGCCCGAGATCTCCCGCGCGACCGTCTACAACACGCTGGGCGAGCTGGTCTCCCTCGGCGAGGTACTCGAGGTCTCCACCGACAAGCGGGCCAAGCGGTACGACCCGAACGCCCACCGGCCCCACCACCACCTGGTCTGCGCCCAGTGCGGCGCGATCCGGGACGTCCACCCGACGGGCAACCCGATGGCCGACCTCCCCGACTCCGAGCGCTTCGGCTTCACGGTCTCGGACGTCGAGGTGACCTACCGCGGCGTCTGCCCGAACTGCGCGAAGGCGTAGTCCCGCGACTCCTTGACTCCTCCAAGCCCCGGCACCGACGAGGCGCCGGGGCTTCGTGCTGCGTACGGCCGTCGGAACAGCCGTCGCTACGGCTTGCGGAACAGCCGTGCGAACGGCCTGCGGAACGGGCGCCGGATGCGACCCCTGCGGGCGACCTTCCCGTATCTGACGGCCCGTCATATCGTCGACGGCGCCCACCATTCCGTACCGCACTCCGCGAGGAGCCCCCGTGGGAGAGCCGTATCAAGACCGCGAAGCGAGTGATCCGAAACTCAGAGCCACCGACCTGACCCGCACCTTCGGCCGAACCCCCCACACCGTCGACGCGCTCGGCCCCCTCGATCTGACCGTCGCCCCGGGCGAGTTCGTCTGTGTCGTCGGCCCCTCCGGCTGCGGCAAGTCCACGCTCCTGCGCATCGCCGCGGGCCTGCTCCGCCCCAGCATGGGCACGCTGGAGATCCGCACGTCGAGCCCGCGCCCCGCCGCCATGATCTTCCAGGACTACGGCATCTACGACTGGAAGACCGTCCGCGCGAACGTCCGCTTCGGCCTGGACATCCAGCGCGTCCCCCGGCGCGAGGCGAACGCCCGCGCCGACGACTGGCTGGCCCGCATGGGCCTGTCCGACTTCGCGCACGCCTACCCGGCCACCCTGTCCGGCGGTATGCGCCAGCGTGTGGCGATCGCCCGGGCGCTGGCGGTGCAACCCGAACTCCTCCTGATGGACGAGCCGTTCGCGGCGCTGGACGCCCAACTCCGCACGATCCTCCAGGACGAACTCCTGGATCTCACCCAGTCGCTGCGGACGACCACCCTCTTCATCACCCACAGCCTGGAGGAGGCGATCGTCCTCGGCGACCGCGTCCTGGTGATGTCCGCCCGCCCGGGCCGGATCATCGCCGAGCACCGCCCGCCCTTCCCGCGCCCGCGCACCGGCGACATCCGCACCGCACCCGAGTTCACCGCCCTGAAGAGCGAGCTGTGGGACCTGCTGCGGAAGGAGGCCGCACCGGTATGACGACACTCACGAAGCCGCCCGCCGACTCCGTCCTGACCCGCCGCCCGGGCCCGCGGGAACTCCACCCCGCCCGCACCCACCGCCGCAGGCGCGCGCTGGAGGTCTCCCTGGCCCTCGCGGTGCCCCTCTGCCTCCTCCTGCTGTGGCAACTGGCCGCCGACCGGGCCTGGATCGACGACCGCGTCTACCCGGCCCCGTCGACGATCCTCGCCGACGGCTGGGAACGGGCCGCGGCCGGCGACCTCTGGCCGGACGTATGGGCCACGCTCAAGCGCGTCCTGGCCGGATACGCGGCCGGCACGGCCGCAGGCTACGCCCTGGGCCTCCTGATGGGCTCCCTCTCCCTGGTACGAGCGGCCCTGGAACCGCTCCTGGACGCCCTGTACGTCGTACCGAAACTGGCCCTCCTGCCCATCTTCCTGAACATGTTCGGCCTGGGCGAGGGCCCGCAGGTCGCCCTGGTCGCGACGACGGTGTTCTTCTTCGTCTGGATCTCGACGATGTCGGCGGTCATGTCCATCCCCTCCGGCCACCGGGACGCCGGCCAGGTCTTCGGCGCCTCGCGATGGCAGATGTTCCGTCATGTGCTCCTCCCCGCGTCACTGCCGTCGGTCCTGGTGGGCGCGCGGATCGCGGCGGGCGTGGCGGTCCTGGTCATCGTCGCCTCGGAGCAGATCGCCGCGACGAACGGCCTGGGCCATCTGATCTTCGACTCACGCGCTCTGTTCCAGAACGACGTGATGTTCGTCGGCATCGTCTGCGTCGCGGTCCTGGGAGTGCTCTTCTCCGAACTGATCCGCTTCGCCGGACGGCTGCTCACCCCCTGGGCACCGAGGGACCGGGGAAGGGGCCAGTCATGAAGCGGCGCGGAAACCGCGCATACGGCGGTGTCCTCGCATACGGCGGTGTCCTCATCGCCGTGACCCTGCTGGCGTCGGCGGCCTGCTCATCGCCCTACGAGTCCGCCCCCTCGAAGGCAGCCGCCGGCCACCGCACCATCCGCCCCGTCGAGGGCTGCGGCGCGAAGTCCTGGACGGACCCGAAGGACCTCTCCCCAAGCCGCACCCCCGCCCGCTGCCTCCCCGGCGCCCCTCCCCCACAGCCGCTGCCGGAGCCCCGCAAGCTGACGATCGCGACGGGAACGCTGAGCGCCGAGTACGTCGCCCCGCTGCAAGTCGCTCTCGACAAGGGCGAGTTCGAGAAGGAGGGCCTGGACGTCGAGCTGAAGGTGCTCCCGACACCGGACGCGCTCCCCCTCCTGGCCAAGGGCGACATCGACGCCCTGTGGGCGGCGCCGGAGGCCGCCGTCATGAACGGCATCAAGGGCGGCTTCGACATCAAGTGGGTCGCGGGGAACTTCTCACCCGACCCGAAGTCGAAGAGCGGCCTGTGGGTGCGCCTGAGCGAGGGCGAGAGCGCGAACCGCGTCACCATGGCGGGCCGCAAGCTGGGCACCATGATCGGCAAGGGCTCGGTCATCGCCTACCCCATGGAAAAGGCGCTGGAGAAGCACGGCGGCGGCCTGGCCGAGATCCAGTACCAGCAACTGGGCTCGGCCGACGTCCTCACGGCCCTCCAGAACGGCGGCGTCGACTCGGCGTGGCTCCTGGACCCGGTCTGGCGCAAGGTGGACGGCAAGCCGGGCTACACCTTCCTGGGCGGCCAGCCCCCGGGCGAACCGCTGGGCGGCCTGCTGTACGGCCGCACACTGCTGCAGGACGACGTGGACGCGGGCGTAGCCCTTCTGCGGGCCCACATCCGCACGGTGAACACCTACTTCGCATCCGACTACAAGCAAGATGCGAGCTTCGTCACATACTTGGCCGAACTCCTCAAGGCAGAGGAGCCGATCCTCAAATCCAGCCCGCCCCTCCGCATGGACTGGGAAATCCGCGCCGGCACGACGACACGCCTCCAGTCGGCCTACGCGGCCCAAGGCGTCGCGGAGGGAAGCCCCCTACCGGAGTCACGGACGGTGAACCGCGCGCTGTACGCGGAGGCGGTGGGCCACGCGCCCTGACACACACCTAGGGCCGGGACCCTTACGGATCCCGGCCCTAGGCCTTCAGTAGCGGGGACAGGATTTGAACCTGCGACCTCTGGGTTATGAGCCCAGCGAGCTACCGAGCTGCTCCACCCCGCGTCGATGAACGCAACACTACGTCACCAGCGCGGACAGAGGCAAATCACTTGTCGCCCCGCCCCTCTCGACCCCGGTCGGCACCATCCAGCCCGTCCGGCGTTTGAGGACGAGGCCCGTTCAGGGCCGATAGCGGGGGTCTGGGGGCCGCAGGCCCACAGGAACGCGGGGTCGAAGGGGCGGCAGCCCCTGGGGGATGGGACGGGTAGGGGCGGCGGGGGCGAAAAAACCCGACGCCGGCTTCAACGCCGGACGACACAAAAGCCCACCTTGCCACCCGCCCGGGCCCCCGCCCCCGCTCGGCGCAGCGTCACGCCGACAACTCCTCCCGCAGAGCGTCCCGCAACCGAGCCGCCCGCCGCGCAACCTCCGCCGGCCCCAGCGCCACCGCCCGATCAGCCCACCGCTGCCCCTCCGCCAGCTCCCCGCGACGCGCGTAGACCAGAGCCAGCCGCAACGCCGACCGCCCATGCCCGGCATCAGCCGCCCGCGTCCACCACACCGCGGCCTCCGGCTCACTCCCCTCCCGGGCCAGCAGCAGTCCCAGATTGAACGCCCCGTTCCGCGACCCGGCCTCCGCGGCCTCCCGGTACCACCGAGCCGCCTCCACCACGTCCCCCCGAGCCGCGGCCAGCATCCCCACCCGCACCTGCGCCCGCCGATGCCCCTGGGAAGCAGCCCGCTCGTACCACTCCTCGCACTCGGTCTTCTCGTGCACCGACTCCCCGAGCTCATGCGCGGGCTCCGGCGGCCGCCGAGCGTCCAGCAGGGTCGCCAGCCGATACGCGGCCTCCGCACTGCCGGCCCCGGCCGCGCACCGCAGGTGCCGCTCCGCCGCGAGCTCGTCCCCGTCCCGCAGCCGCGCGATCCCCACCTGCAGCGCCGCCTCCGTGTGCCCGGCGGCAGCGGCACGCTCGTACCACCGCAGAGCGGCCCGCTCCTCGCCCCGCCCGGCGTGCAGAATCCCCAGGTTGAAGGCCGCGTCGACGCTCCCCGCCTCCGCCGCCTTGGAGAACCACGGCTCGGCACCCGTCGTGTCCCCGCCCTGCAGCAGCAGAATCGCCAGCGCGTTCGCCGCCTCGCGATGCCCGGCGTACGCCGCCCGCCGGTACCACTGCTCGGCCTGCGCGATGCGCCCCTGCTCGGCGCAGAGCAGCCCGAGGTTGTACGCCCCGTTCACATCACCGGCATCCATCGCGGCCCGGTACCACCGCTCGGCGGTCTGCGTCTCCCCGCGCTCGGCGTGCAGCGCGCCCAGCGCGTTCGCCGCGTTGCCGTCCCCGTCCTGCGCGGCCCGCAGCCACCACACGGCGGCGCTCTCGGTGTCCCCCGCGTCCCGCAGCAGGAACCCGAGCGCACAGGCGGCCCGTGCCTCCCCGTCCTTGGCGGAGGTCAGATACCAGCGCCCGGCCTCCTTGAGCTCCCCGCGCTTCTCCAGGATCGCCCCGAGGTGCAGGGCGGCTCTGCGGTGGCCGCGCGCGGCGGCCTGCCGGTACCACTGCTCGGCCTCGTCCAGCAGCGACTCACTCGACCCGACACCGTTCCCGACTCCGTTCCCGCCGCCGTTCCCGACACCGTTGTCGGATCCGTCCTCGCCCGCACGCACGGCCTGCCGGTCGAGCGCACGCGCCAGCCGGTACGCGGCCTCCCGGTGCCCCCGCTCCGCCGCGGCCCGCATCCACTGCTCGGCCACGCTGTCGCCGCGGTGCTCCAGCAGATCGGCGAGCGCGTACGCGCCCAGCACGTGCCCCTGCTCGGCGGACTGCCGCAGCCAGTACTCGGCGGCGGGCTCGTCGCCCCGCTCACGGTGGTGGCGGCCCAGCGCGTGCGCGGCCGCGGCCGACCCCGCGACGGCGGCGATCCGCCACCATCCGGCGGCCTCGTCGGCGTACCCGCGCTGGTGGAGAAGGACTCCCAGATTGTTGGCGGCGGCCCGGTCCCCGGCGGCGGTGGCGGCACGCAGATGGGGCTCGGCTCCGTCGAGATCACCGCGGCGCAGCAGCATGGCCCCGAGGACACTCATCGCCTCGACGTCCCCGGCCTCGGCGGCGAGCCGCTGCCGGGCCTCCTCCGCCGCCTCCCCGGTCTCGTCGCGGTCCATGGGCCGGTCGAAGGGGAAGTCACCCTCCGGCTGGGAAAGATCACCCACCGGCTGCGCGACACCGTCCGTCGACTGCACGAAATCGCCCGTCGGCTGCACAAAGTCGGCAGGCTGCACAAACCGCCCTGTCTCCCACAGAGTTGCCTTGTCCCCCATAACGTCCATCGTCGCACCACCTGCAACCTGGGTACACCTCGTATACCGCAGCCAGTGAGGTCACTTCAGCGTTTTGTCGACATGCCCACAGAGAGACAAGTCAAACACAGTTCTGCCAACTCCCCACGGCGGCGCCACCGTCCCACCCTCCGGCACATGCGTTCGCACATCACAAAGGCCCGGATCCTTGTCAGGATCCGGGCCTTCGCTGTCGTACGAAATGTTCGTCGACTTCAGTAGCGGGGACAGGATTTGAACCTGCGACCTCTGGGTTATGAGCCCAGCGAGCTACCGAGCTGCTCCACCCCGCGCCGTTGTTCTGCAACCGTATCACGGCGCGGGGTGAGCTTTTTGATCAGCCGCCGTCCCTAGCTCTTGGTGGGACTGCCGGACGGGCTCGGACTGGCACTCGGGCTCGCGTCACCGCCGCTGTTGCCACCGCCGCCACCGTTGCCGCCGGCCTTGTCCGCCTGTGCCTGGGCGTCCTCGGCGCGCTGCAGCGCCTCCTCCAGATCCTCCTGCGCCCTGCCGTACGCCTCCCAGTCACCCTTCTTCAGGGCTTCCTGGCCGGCCTCGAAGGCCTTCTGGGCGTCGTCGAGCGCTTCTTGGACCGTCGGGTTGGTGGAGGTCGGCGGTGGTGTCGTACCGCCGCCTTCCTCCTCGCCCTCGTCCGGCGGCTCGGTGGTCGGCCCCTCGGCTCCGAAGACCTTGTTGAGGGCCTCGCCGAGCGTGTCCTCGAAGGCGGTGGTGCCGCCGTAGGACACCAACACCTTCCGCAGCAGCGGGTACTTGAGTCCGCCACCGCGGACATAGACCGGCTCCACATAGAGCAGTCCGCCGTCGAGCGGGACCGCCAGCAGGTTGCCGTACTCGACCTCGGAGTCGCCGCCTCTCAGCAGCCTGATGGTCTCGGCGATGTTCTGTTCGGAGTTGAACTGGCTCTGGACCTGACTGGGCCCGTTGACCGTGGTGTTGGTCGGCAGTTTCAGGATTCTGATCTTGCCGTAGTCACTGGTGCCCGCCTCGGCGTCGACGGCCATGAAGGCGCTGAGGTTGTCCCGGCCGTTCGGCGTGAACGTCGTCGTCAGCGAGAACGCCTGAGCCTGCTGGTCGGGCATCTTCATGCTCAGGTAGTACGGCGGCACCGCGCTGCCCGACTTGTTCGTCGGGTCGTCCGGCACCTGCCAGACCTCGCTGCCGCTGAGGAACGTCGTCGCGTCCTTCACGTGGTAGCGGGTGAGCAGCTCACGCTGGACCTTGAACAGGTCCTGGGGGTAGCGCAGGTGGGCCATCAGCGAGTTCGAGATCTCGCTCTTGGGCTCCACCGTGTCCGGGAAGGCCTTCATCCAGGTCTTCAGGACGGGGTCCTGGGTGTCCCACTGGTAGAGCTTGACCTCACCGGTGTAGGCGTCGACGGTCGCCTTCACCGAGTTGCGGATGTAGTTGACCTGGTTCTGCTGGGCCACCACCGCCCGCTGGTTGTTGCTGGCGGTCAGCGAGTCGGCCGTCGTGTCACCGAGGGTGGTGCGGGAGGAGTACGGGTAGCCGTTCGTCGTCGTGTAGGCGTCGACGATCCACTGGATACGGCCGTCCACGACCGCCGGGTAGGCGTCACCGTCGATGGTCAGCCACGGGGCGACCGCCTCGACGCGCTCCTTGGGCGTGCGGTTGTACAGGATGCGCGAACCGTCCCCGATCGCACCGGAGTACAGGATCTGCGGCTCGCCGAACGCCACCGCGTACGCGGCCCGGTTGACCGGGTTGGAGAGGCTGACCCCGCTGTCGCCCTTGTAGCTGTAGGTCTTCTCCCCGCTGTCGTCGGAGTAGTCGATCTCCTTCTGGGGACCGCCGACGATCGAGTACATCGTGGTCTTCTCGCCGTAGTAGACCCGCTGCTCGTACGTCCCGAGGTCGCCCTTGGACGGCAGGTCGGACTCGGTGAACTCCGGCCGGCCCTGGGAGTCGGCGTTGGTGCCCTCGGCGGCGACCACGCCGTAGCCGTGGGTGTAGCGGAAGTGGTCGTTGATCCAGTTCCGCTTCGGAATGCCGTTGAGGTTGATCTCACGCAGACCGATGACCGTGTCCTGGTCCTTGCCGTCCTTGCTGTACCGGTCGACGTCCAGGTTGGTCGGGAACGCGTAGTAGTTCCTGATCTGCTGGAGCTGCTGGAACGTCGGCGAGACGATGTTCGGGTCCAGGATCCGGATGCTCGCCGTGGCGTCCACGTCGTCGCGCAGCTGGGTCTTGTCCTCGGTCTTGCTCGTGCCCGCGTAGTCGCTGACCTTGGTGCCGTCAATGCCGTAGGCCTCGCGCGTCGCCTTGAGGTTCTTCTCGACGTACGGCGCTTCCTTGGCCTGCTCGTTGGGCTGGACCTGGAACTTCTGGACAATCGCGGGGTACAGGCCGCCGATGAGGATCGCCGAGAGCACCATCAGACCGAAGCCGATGACGGGCAGCTGCCAGGTGCGCCGCCACAGGGTGGCGAAGAACAGCAGCGCGCAGATGACGGCGATGCAGAACAGGATCGTCTTGGCCGGCAGATAGGCGTTGGCGTCGACGTACCTGAGGCCCGTCCAGTTGTCGGTCGCCTTGAAGTCGCTGGACTTCACCGCGAGTCCGTACCGGTCGAGCCAGTACGCGACCGCCTTCAGGGCGACGAAGATGCCGATGAGGACCGACAGATGGCCGGTGGCCGCGGCCGTGGCGCGCGCGCCCGGGCTGGTGATGCGCAGCCCGCCGTAGAGGTAGTGGGTCAGCGCGGCGGCGATCACGGAGAGGATCGCGGCGGCGAAGCCGAAGCCCAGCAGGAACCGGTACCAGGGCAGGTCGAAGGCGTAGAAGGAGACGTCGAGCTTGAACTGCGGGTCCTTCTCGCCGAAGGGCACGCCGTTGACCCACATCAGCCAGGTCCGCCACTGGCTGGAGGCGGAGGCGCCGGCGATCAGGCCGACCAGGGCGGTGATCGCGATCAGCAGCCACTTCTTGTACGGCGCGATGCCCATGCGGTAGCGGTCGAGGCTCTGCTGCTCCATCGACATGGCGCTCAGCGGCGGGCGCAGCCGGTGCGCCAGCCAGATGTTGAAGCCGACCGCGAGGGCCATCAGCAGGCCGAAGACGAAGAAGAGCCCGATCTTCGTCCACAGCGTGGTCGTGAACACGGACGAGTAGTTCACCGACCGGTACCAGAGCCAGTCCGTCCAGAAGCCCGCGAACATGGTGAAGACCATGCCGAGGACGGCGAGGACGCCCAATGTCATGAGAAGCGTCCGGACACGCCGGGACGGGCGGCCCACTCTGATCCGTGGCCCGGTCGGGCCTCCGCCGCGGTCCGGCATCTGGAAAGCCAAGGTTCGCACCCCGAAGTTCGCTGTTGATCCGTCAGGCCCGCGTCTTCGTGGACCCTGCGTGGCCCCGCGTGATCGTGGGCCCACACCTATGCAACTTACTCACCGTTTACTCGGTTCCCGATTCCGGCCGGGAACGAGGCAGGATTGTGACCATGTCCAACACTCCCATGGCAGCGAGCCCGCTGACCCGGGCCGTACTCGAGATCGACGAGTACGCCTCCGGCCTCGGCTGGGACCAGCCCGCCCGCCTTTTCGCCCTCGTAGACACCGCACGGCTGCGGGCCCAGGAACCCGGGCTCGCCGCCCAGCTCGGCCTGGGGGACGAGCAGGAGTCCTCCGGCCTGACCCCGATCGAGCAGGACGAGATTCCAACGGGCAAGCCGCTCGACGAGTTCCTCGGCACGATCGCCTGGCCCGACGCGGTGGTCGGCTGCGCTCTCACCGTCGAGCGCCTGATGCTGCCCCCGTCCGCCGAGGCCCAGGTCCCGGAGGGGCTGAGCGAGGCCAAGCTCACGAAGTGGGTGGCGGACCACCCCGACCGTCAGGAGGTCCGCATGACGGTCGCGGTGCTGCGCGACGGCGCCCGCGAGTCGGCCCTGCGCCTGCGCGAGAAGGACACCCCGACCGAGGTCCTCACCGGCCCGGACCTGGTTCCTGGTCTGGCGGAGGCGCTGGCGGCGACGTTCGAGGACTGAAGCCTTCCGGTACGGCCACGAGACGCGTCCGACACTGAGGGCCTGTACGGCGGTGGGGGCGCCCCTTGAGGTGAGGGGCGCCCCCACCGCCGTACCCGGGGACTGGTTTTCAGCTCTTGGTCAGCTCTTGGTCGTGCACTGCGGCAGGTCGGCGGTGTCGCCGGAGCGGATGTCCTTGAGGGCCTCTAGGGCGTCGTTCATGGTGCCGACCTTGACGAGGGTGAGCCCCTCCGGGACGTCCCGGGCGGCGGTCGCGCAGTTGTCGGCGGGCGTGAGGAAGTACTGGGCGCCCCTGTCGCGCGCGGCGATGGTCTTCATCTCGATGCCACCGATGGGGCCGACCTTGCCGTCGTCGTCGATGGTGCCGGTGCCTGCGACGAATTTGCCGCCGGTGAGGCTGCCCGGGGTGAGCTTGTCGTAGAGCCCGAGCGCGAACATGAGGCCCGCGCTGGGTCCGCCGACGTCGGCGAGCTTGATGTCGATGGTGAACGGGAAGGTGTGGTCGGTCCCGGCGGAGATCCCCACGATGGCGCGCTTCTCACCGCTGTCGTCGGACTCGGCGGTCCTGATCGTGACCTTCTCGGTCTTCGCCGGCGCCCTGCGCTCCTTCTCGGCGGCGACCTGCTCCTTGGCCGGCACGATGGTGAAGACGACGTCCTGGCCCGGCTTGTGCTTGGTCACGAGCTTGGCGACGTCGGCGGGTTCCTTCACGACCGTACCGTCGACGGCCTTGATCACATCACCGGCGTGCAGCTTGCCCTGGGCGGGGGTCGCCTTGACGACCGTCGAGACGATCACCCAGCTCTGCACCGGGATGTCCAGCTCCTCCAGGGCGGCGACCTTGGCGCTCTCCTGGGACTGGCTGAACTCCTCGGCGTTCTCCTGGGTGGACTCCTCCTCGGTCTTGCCGTCCGGGTAGAGGGTGTCGTGCGGCACGACCTTGTTGTCATGCGCGAGCCACCCGTAGACGGCCTCCACGAGGTTCATCTTGTAGTCGGCGCTGGTGACCCGGACGGTGGTCATGTTGAGGTGCCCGGTCGTCGGGTAGGTCCTGTGCCCGGAGATCTGCAGCACCGGCTCGCCGTCGTGCTCCCCGAGGGTGTTCACCGTCGGCCCCGGGGACATCTCCGAGTACGGCACGGGGATGAACACTCCCGCGCACAGGAGCGCGATCAGCATCAGGGTGGAGGCGAGCATCGTCGCGGTGCGGCGTGGCATGCCACGACAGTACGTGACACGCCTGTCAGTGCCCCGTCAGGGCTGCCTCCGACAGCGTGATCACGCCCCGGTGATCAGGTGCGGGAGGTGGACTTCTCCATGGCCGCGCGGAACCGGGCATATCCGTCGAGCTCCGGCCCGTCACCCCGTACCTTCCGGGTCCGGTGGGCCCAACTGCCCCAGAGACCGGCGCCGATCGCAGCCACAAGCGGAATCAGCAACCAGGCGAGCGCCGCCATGCCGTCCTCCCATCCCCAATGAGTGACCGCAACTGACTGATCAACAGATTAACCACTGGCACTGACAACGCTCACGCCAGGGGTGCGGTTACGCAACCGGAGTGGGGTGGACGGGTACCACGGACGGATCAGCAGGCGCCGACCCACTCCTCCGTGCCGTCGGAGAACTTCTGGTGCTTCCAGATGGGCACTTCGTGCTTGAGATCGTCGATGAGCTTGCGGCAGGCCTCGAAGGCCTCGCCGCGATGGGGACAGGAGACGGCGACGACAACCGCGAGATCCCCGATCCTGAGGTCCCCGACCCGATGGACGGCCGCGAGAGCCCGCACCGGATACTCGGCGGCGACCTTCTCCGCGATCCGCCGCATCTCGGTCTCGGCGCTGGGATGGCAGGAGTACCCGAGCTCGTCGACATCGGCACCCCCGTCGTGGTTCCGCACGGTCCCCACGAACAACGCGGTCCCACCGGCGGCGTGGTCCTCGACGGCCTGGAAGACCTCGTCGACGGAGAGGGCCGTGTCGCGGATGGCGATGAGCTTGATGGGGTCCTGAGCGCCCTGCTCACCGGGGTGATCGTTGGTAGGTGCCATAGCCCCATCGTGCCCCACGCGCGCGAGGACGGGGAATAGCGTCATCGCCCGGCACACGCGCGTGCGGGTTGGAGCCTTCTACATGCCGCCTGCATGCCGTCTGCATGCCGCCTGCATGCCGTCTGCATGCCGTCTGCATGCCGTCGAGCGTGTACATGTCGTGGAGTGCGTACATGCCGTGGCGCGAGTGCATGCGGTGCCGCGAGTACGAGCCGCCGGACAGGCCTCACCGGACCGGCCCTAGATCCGCCGCCGTGCCTTCCGGGCCCGCCGCACCACTGCCGCCGCGCCCAGCAGGGCCACCGTGGCTCCCGCGGCGCCGGCCGCCGTCGCGTCCTTGCGACCGAGCCGCCGTCCGGCGACCGTGTGCCGTCCGGAGACCTCCTCCAGCAGCTCCGCGAGCACTTCCTCATTGGTCCACTGCGGGCGCCACCCCGCGTCATGGAGCCGGCTCCCGCTCACCACCCACGGATACATCGTGTAGGCCAGGTCCCCGGCCGGAGAGGGCGTCAGTCCGATCCGGTGCAGCCGGGCCGCCGCGCCCAGCGCGACCGCCGACGGCAGTTCCATGCGCCGGATCCCGCTGAGCTCCTCGACCTCCTCCTGCTCCAGCCATCCGTCGCATCCGACGGCGAGCTCCCCCTCGACCTTCTCCAGGACGGCGTACTCCAGGGCGCTGCACAGATCCTCGACATGGCAGAACTGCCAGGCAGGCCGCGACCCGGCCACGACCAGCAGCCGAGGCGACTCGAAGTACCTGGTCAGCGCGGTGTCGGTGCCGCCCACCAGCACCGCCGGCCGGACGACGGTGACATTGAGTCCCGGGTGCGCCCGAGGCGCCCTGCGCGCGAGGCGCTCGATCTCCAGCAGGTCCCCGACGCCGGTGGCCTCCGCCGTCGCGCGCAGCTCAGCGTCCTCGGACAGCGGCAGCTCGTTGTCCGGCAGCGCCCCGTAGACCATCGCGGAGGTGCACAGCACGACCCGGTGGATCCCGGCCGCCGCCGCGGCCGTCAGCACGGTCTGCGTCCCCCGAACGTTGTACGCCGTCCGAGCGGCGGCGTCCGTCTCCAGATCCAGATCGAGCGCCAGGTGCACGACCACGTCGGCGCCCCGCAGCTTGTCCGCGATGGCCGGGTCCCGGACATCCAGGATGTGCCATTGCGCCGCCGCGCACTCCCCGCGCCGCTCGTCGATGGCGATGACCTGCTTGACCTCGTCCGACGCGACGAGCCGCTCGGTGAGCAGCGCGCCGATGCCGGACGCGGCACCGGTCACCGCGACGACGGGTCCGCGCACGCCGCGCGCGGGAGGGGTTGACTGGTTTCGCGCTGCGCGAACCTGCGGATCAGGGGAACTCACCGGGCGTCTCCAGCGGTTGTCTTCAGTACGAACGCGAGGGACGCGTCCGTACCAGGTGGCATCCATCCTGCCGCAGGCCGAGAGTCGGCGAAGCACCGAGGCCCGAACGGCTCGCGGTGTCTACGCTGGGTGGTGTTATCGGGCAGTCGCGCCGCCGGTGCCAGCCGGTGGCCTTACCAGCCGAGGAATCCCGTGAGTGACACCCCATTCGGATTCGGCCTTCCGCCGGAGGAGCCGGACGACGGCGACGAGGGCAAGAAGAAGGACCAGCAGAGCGGCGGTGGTCAGGGACCGGCCAACCCGTTCGGTTTCGGCGGGCTGCCCGGAGCCGGGGGCTTTGGCGGCCCGGGCGCCGACAATCCCTTCGCAGCCATGTTCGGTTCGCTCAACCCCAGCGACCTGGGCGCCGCGTTCCAGCAGCTGGGGCAGATGCTCTCGTACGAGGGCGGCCCGGTGAACTGGGACATGGCCAAGCAGATCGCCCGCCAGACGGTCTCCCAGGGCACCGCGGACGGCACGAAGGACGCGAGCGTGGGCCCGTCCGAGCGCACCGCCGTCCAGGAAGCCGTCCGGCTGGCCGACCTGTGGCTGGACGACGCGACGTCCCTGCCGTCCGGCGCGGCCTCCGCCGTCGCCTGGAGCCGCGCGGAGTGGGTCGAGGCGACCCTGCCCGCGTGGAAGGAGCTCGTGGACCCGGTCGCCGAGCGGGTCGGCACCGCGATGGGTGACGTCCTGCCGGAGGAGATGCAGGCCATGGCCGGCCCGCTGATCGGCATGATGCGCTCCATGGGCGGCGCCATGTTCGGCACGCAGATCGGGCAGGCCGTCGGTGTGCTCGCGGGCGAGGTCGTCGGCTCCACCGACATCGGCCTGCCGCTCGGCCCGGCCGGGAAGGCCGCGCTGCTGCCGGTGAACATCGAGACGTTCGGCAAGGACCTGGGCGTGCCGAAGGAGGAGGTGCGGCTGTATCTCGCCCTGCGCGAGGCGGCCCACCAGCGCCTGTTCGCCCATGTGCCGTGGCTGCGCTCGCACCTGTTCGGCGCGGTCGACGGCTACGCGCGCGGGATCAAGGTCGACACCGCCAAGCTGGAGGACGTGGTCGGCCAGTTCGACCCGCAGAACCCGGAGCAGTTGCAGGACGCCCTGCAGCAGGGCATGTTCCAGCCGGAGGACACGCCGGAGCAGAAGGCGGCCCTGGCCCGTCTGGAGACGGCCTTGGCGCTTGTCGAGGGCTGGGTGGACGCGGTGGTGCACGCGGCCGCGAAGCCGCGCCTGTCGTCCGCGGACGCGTTGCGCGAGACCCTGCGCCGCCGTCGCGCCTCGGGCGGTCCGGCCGAGCAGACGTTCGCCACGCTGATCGGCCTGGAGCTGCGCCCGCGCCGGCTGCGGGACGCCTCCCGTCTGTGGGCCTCGCTCACGGACGCGCGCGGTGTCGACGGCCGGGACGCCCTGTGGCACCACCCGGACATGCTGCCGACGGCGTCCGACCTCGACGACCCGGACGGCTTCGTGCACCGCGAGCAGATCGACTTCTCCGAGCTGGACAAGATGCTCGGTGAGGCGGCGAGCGGCGGCGGCTCCGCGGAGAAGCCGAACCTGAAGAAGGACGACGACAAGGGCGACGACGCCGAGTGAGCCTCTATGACGACGCGGTCCTCGTGCTCAAGGGGTACGAGGGCCAGGAGGACCTGCGCCAGGCCTACCTGCGGCATCTGGAGACGCATCCGGACGGCCTGTGGAAGGCCTGCGGGGACGGGCACATCACGGCGAGCGCCCTGGTGATCGACCCCGATCGCGGCCGGGTGCTGCTCACGCTCCACAGAAAGCTGCGGATATGGCTGCAGATGGGCGGCCACTGCGAGCCGGAGGACACCGCCCTGGAGGCCGCGGCGCTGCGCGAGGCCACGGAGGAGTCCGGCGTCGCGGGGCTGACGCTGCTGCCGGGCGGCCCGGTGCGTCTCGACCGGCACCCGATCCCGGCCCCGTGTCACTGGCACTACGACGTCCAGTACGCCGTGCTGGCCCCGCCCAACGCGGAGCACGCGATCAGCGACGAGTCGCTCGACGTGCGCTGGTTCGGCTACGACCAGGTGGCGGACGTAGCGGACGAGTCGGTCGTACGACTGCTGGAGGCCACGCGCGCGCGGCTGGCGACCTGAGGCAGGTGTAGGTCCTGAGGCCTGCCCAAGCTCTGAGTCAAGGCATGTGTAAGGGGCGACCGCCAATGGCGGTCGCCCCTTACGTCTGCTTTCCGGACGGTCAGCTCCAGACGTTGCCCTGGTTCTGGCCCCGGGCCCCCTGCTGCCCCATGCCGTACTGCGCGGCGAGGCCCGAGCCGATCTGGGCGTTCTGCGGCGGCAGCAGCTCGCTGGGCTGGACGAGCGCGTAGCCGGTGCCCATGAAGCTGAGCTCCCAGCCCTCACCGGTGTTGCCACGGCGCCGCCACACCCCGGAGGAGTGCGTCTGGGCCTGCATCTGCACGCGCAGTGCGGTGGACCAGGCGACGATCGCGTCGGCGTCACAGTTGACGTACTTGTCGGGCGTCACCTGCATCATCAGCGGCATGCCCGAGGTCATGAGGGCGACCTTGCCCCGGCCGGTGATGTTGAGCTGGTACTTCCCGGAGCCGGAGATGCCGTAGAGGCTGTCCACGGCGATCACCTCGTGGTGCAGGGAGGAGTCCATCGCCAGCACATAGCTGCTGTCGACGGTCAGCCCGTCCTGTTCCACGTCCACCAGGTGGACGTGCTGCTTGAGGTTGGCGAGGTAGACCGTGCCCTGCCCGTGACAGCGCATCAGGTCCAGGCCCTCGCCGGTGTGGGCACGCGCGCGTCCCTGCTGGTTGCTCTGGTACTCGGCGTCGAACTCGACGAGTCCCTGGTAGGCGACCATCGTGCCCTTGCGGGCGAGGATGTCGTCGTGTCCCTCCAGGGCGACGCGGAGCATCTGCTTGTTCTGCAGGCTCCAGCGCTCCTGGGTCTGCTGCTCGTTGTAGGCGAAAATCGGACTCTGCATGGCTCTCTGGCTCCCCCTCAGCCCCGGACCCGGAGGCGGTCGGTGCTGTCCTCGCTGGGCTGGACGACGACGATGCCCTGGCCGGAGAAGGCCATCTGGTAGGCCTCACCGCTGCCCCGGCCGATGAGCGACTGCGCCTTGAAGCTGCGCTTGCCCTTCACCTTGAGGTTCGGGGACCAGGCGACGAGCGCGTCCGGGTCGACGTACGTCTCGTCCTCGCCGCCGCCGCAGTCGACGACGATCGGCTTGCCCCGGGAGGTCAGCGCGACCCAGCCCTGCCCGGAGATCTTGGTGTTCCACAGGCCCTGCCCGGCGAACTTCGCCAGGCCCTTCACCCGCTCGACCCCCCACGTCAGGTGCGCGTCGAAGGCGAGCAGGTTGGTGGCGTTGACGGAGATGCCGTCGCCGTTGAGGTTGATGACGACGACGTTGGCGCCGTAGTCGGCGAGGTAGAGCAGTCCGTCGCCGGAGCACTTCATCAGGGGCGCGCCCTCGCCGGTCATCCAGTCCTTGGCGATCTGGCGCACGGCCGGCGGGTTGGGCTCGTACTGGACGAACCCTTCGTAGGCGACCATCGACCCCACGCGCGCGAGGAGGTCGTTCCCGGTCTGCATGGCGACCTTCAGCATGTGGTTGCCGTGGTTCTCCATGCGGGCCGTGACGGGTGCGGGGGCGTAGCCCGCGAGCGGCTGGTTCATGACGGGCTCTCCCTCAGATCTCGTACGGCTGGACGACGATGAAGTTGCCTGGCGCGCCCCGGAACTGGAGGTTGACGCTCTCTCCGGTGTCGCCGGGGTAGGCGTTGCGGCGCATGCGCACCTGGCTGGAGACGACCACCTGGGCGGCGGCCGACCAGGCGACGACCGCGTTGCAGTCGGCGAACGTCGTGGGCGTGACCGGGAGGACCACGGGCGTGCCGTGCGTCTTCACGACGATCGTGCCGGTGCCCGTGAACTGCATCGTGAACAGCGCGCCGCCGGGGATGCCGTGGCCCTCGATGCGGCGGACCTCGTACTGGAGGCTCTCGTCGAAGGCGAGGACGTTCTCCGCGGAGACGCAGATGCCGTCGCCCTGGAGCTCGATGGGGTGCAGCATCGTGGAGTTCTCGGCGAGGAACACCTGGCCCTGGCCGGTGCAGCGCATCAGCTGCATTTCCTGGCCGGTCGCGTTGCCCACGATCCGGCCGGCGAAGCCGGCGCCCTTGTAGCTGAAGTCGACCTTGCCCTGGTAGAGCACCATGCTGCCCTGCCGGGCCAGCACGGGATGCCCGCCGATGCCGAGGTCGACCCGGACCAGCTTCTTGTTCTGCTGCGTCCAGCGCTGTCCGGTGGGCGTCTCCTTGAACTGCTGGAGCGCCGCGGCCACACCGGGTCCCTGAGACGCGCCTTGCGGTGCGCCCTGCGGGGCTCCGTAGGGGGCCTGCTGGCCCGGGGCCTGGCCGAAGGGAGGCTGCTGGCCGTAGCCCGGGGGCGGGGTCGGCTGGCCGTAGCCGGGAGGCGGCGTCGGCTGCCCGTAACCGGGGGGCGGGGCCGGGGCCTGCGGCGCCTGGGGCTGGGCGTAGCCGGGGGGCGGCGGGGCGCTCGGAGCGGGGGCCTGGCCGTACGGGGCCTGCTGCCCGGGCTGGCCGTACGGCTGCTGCGGACCCGGCTGGCCGTAGGGCGCGGGCGCCGGAG
The DNA here is from genome assembly GCF_001513975.1 of Streptomyces curacoi. Taxonomy (GTDB): domain Bacteria; phylum Actinomycetota; class Actinomycetes; order Streptomycetales; family Streptomycetaceae; genus Streptomyces; species Streptomyces curacoi. The sequence goes on along the minus strand of NZ_KQ947992.1, from coordinate 79,274 downwards.
CCGGGGGCGGCGGGGTGCTGCCGGGCGGCGTCACGGGCGCGACGATGGTCGGCTGGGCGTGCACCGAGGGCGCCGGGGCCGGAGGCGGCGGAGTCCCCTGCGGGGGCGCGAAGCCCTGGGCGGCGGGCTGGGGGACCGGGTCGGGCGCGGGAGCCGGAGCAGGTGCGGGAACCGGGGCGGGAGCAGGCGCGGGCGCCGGGGCCGCGCCTGCCGGGGCGCCGAACGCGGGCGGCGCGGCGGCCTGGGCGGGCGGAGCGAAGCCGGGACCGGCCCCGGTCTGCGGCTGCTGCGGGGCGGCGGGGGCCTCCTCCTCGGCGACCTCGCCGCCGAAGTTCCTCAGCAGCGCCTCGAGGCCGCCGTCGAAGCCCTGCCCGACGGCGGCGAACCGCCAGACGTCCTTCAGATAGAAGTCACCCAGCATCACGGCGCGTTCGGTGGAGAACTCCGAGCCGTCGAAGGCGTACCGGGCCACCTCCTCGCCACCGGCGACGATGCGGATGTATCCGGGGTTGATCTGCGACATCTGTCCGGCGCCGTCGATCGTCGCCGTGAAGGACAGTTTCTGGATCTGCGGGGGGATCTTGTCGAGTGTGACCCGGAAGGACTCCGTGTCACCGGCCTGGGCGCCGAGGAGCTGGATGGCCTCCTCGGGGGACTTCGGCTGGTTGAAGAAGACGAAGTAGCGGTCGTCCGAAAGCCGTTCGTCGGCGTCGAGACCGAAGCAGCTGATGTCGAAGGTCAGTCCCGGGGCGGAGATCTGTACTCCTACGTACAGATCCGTGCCCGCGGTGAGGTCACTGATCCTGGCCTTGTGGCCGCGTTGGAATTCCCTGGCCATGCGTAACGACCGTCCCCCATCCCGAATGTGAGTGCGTCGCGCCAGGCTAACGGCAAACTCGGACATCGGACGAAGCCGGTACAGACCCGGTACACAACCCTGGCTCACCCGTACCGGAAGCGCTGCCTCCGGGGACGGCCGAGGAAAGCGGTCACTCCTCGCGTGCGCCCGGCAGATGAGGCAACCGCTCGGCGGCGACGACCCCTTCCAGGTAGCCCTTCGCCCGCTCGGTGCGGGGATACGACTCCAGCAGGCGCCAGAAGCGGGGGCCGTGCCCGGGCACGAGTAGATGGGCCAGCTCGTGGAGGAGGACGTAGTCGACGACGTACTCGGGCATGCCCTGCAGCCGGTGCGAAAGACGGATGCTGCCCTCGGCCGGGGTGCACGAGCCCCAGCGTGTGTTCTGGTTGGTGACCCAGCGCACCGAGCTGGGCCGGGCGCGGCCGTCGAGGTACTGGGCCGACAGTCGCTCGGCACGCTCGGACAGTTCGGAGTCGCCGAGGACGCGCTTGCTCTCCTGGGCGGCCAGCTTGTCGAGCATGACGTTCACCCAGCGCTGCTCCTCGGCCTCGGACATCCGGGCGGGGATGAGCACGACGGTGCGATCGCCCTCGCGGTACGCCGAGACCGTCCGGCGGCGCCGGGCGCTCCTGCGGACCTCGATCGCGCTCGCCCCCGAGCCGCTCGACGGCGGGCTCGTCGACTTGCGCTGTGGCGTTCCGGCGCGGTGCAGTGGGTCGGCGGACACGCCCCGACGTTACCCGCTGCGCATGGGGGAAGTCCCGACTCCGGAACGGTTCGATGCCGATCCCCCACCATGCGTTTGATTTGTACGACGAATATCCACCGCCTGTGGACAACTTTCGGCACCGGGCGCCGCGTCAGGGCATGCTGGCAGTCACGGGCGGAGCCGCGACCGAGCTTCGCCGCACACGGGATGTTCCACGACGGTAACGGGGGGCCTGTTCATGGATGCGACGGTATCGACCGCATCGACGACTTCGGACGTTCCGGCGGTGGCGCTGGCTCCGCTGGTGAAGCCCGCGCTCAGGCGCAGCTGGCGCGATCTCAACACCGTGCAGTTCGGGATGACTCCGGCGCACGCGCTGACGCTGGGTCCGATGGACACGGCGACGGGCAGCTTCCTCGATCTGCTCAACGGCACCCGCGGGCTGGAGCTGCTGCGCGAAGAGGGCCGCCGGATGGGCCTGCCGGACGGCCATGTCGACGGGCTGGTGCGACGACTGGCGCGGGCAGGGCTCCTCGACGACGCGAAGGGAGGCGGCCCGGCCGCCGAAGCCCTGCGCCGCAAGAAGGAGGTCCTGGACCGGCTGCGTCCCGATCTGGCCTCCCTGTCCCTGACCACGTCCGAGCCGGGCGAGGCGACCGCCCGCCTGGCCGCCCGACGCTCACTGCGCGTGCAGGTCAGGGGCGCCGGCCGGGTGGGCGCGATGGTCGCCTCGCTGCTGTCGGGCGCGGGGGTCGGCGACGTCGACGTGCGCGACGTCGGCCGTGTCGAGCCGTGGGACGTCGCGCCGGGCGGACTGCCCGCGGAGGCGGTCGGCGAGCGCAGGGACGAGGCCGCCCGGCGGACCGCACGCCGCTTTGCACCGGACCGCCCACCGCGCCACGGCCCCCGCTCGCCCCACGGGGAGGACGGCGCGGGCCACTCCCTGGTGATCATCGCGCCACGGGACGATGTCGCGGTGCACGCACCCTCTCCCTCCGCCGCCGAACCCCTCATCGCGTCCGGTACGCCCCATCTGTACGCCGGTGTCGTGGAGGGCACCGGTGTCGTCGGCCCGCTCGTCCTGCCCGGCGAGACCAGCTGCGCCGGCTGTCTCAGCGAGGGGCGCACGGACCGGGATCCGGCCTGGCCGCGCCTGGTCGCGCAGTGGCGCTCGGGGGCGGCAAGGACGCGCGAGGTGCGGCCCTGTGACCTCGCGCTGGCCACGACGGTCGCCGGGCTGGCGGCCGCGCACGCTCTCGCCTTCCTGGACGGCCGCGTTCCGTCGAGCGCGGGTGCACGCTGGGAAGTGTCCCTACCCGGTCTGAGCTGGCACGCCCGACCGGTGTGGGCACACCCCGCATGCCCGTGCGGCGCCGCGCGGAAAGGTGAGGGAGAACACCCCTCCGAGGACGAGGAGTCGCACGCGACAATGGGGGAGCAACGGCCGTCGAAGGAGATACGTCGTAAGGCAGACGCGGAGCGGCTGGCTGGGACCTGGAGGGCGCATGTCTGATCTTCCCCGCAAGGCGGTCACCCGTACCGCCAAGCTCGCCGCGCTCCCGCTCGGCTTCGCCGGGCGGGCGACCTGGGGACTCGGTAAGCGGATCGTCGGCGAGTCCGCGGAGCTCGTCGGCCGTGAGCTGCAGCAGCGCACCGCGGAGCAGATGTTCAAGGTGCTCGGCGAGCTCAAGGGCGGCGCGATGAAGTTCGGCCAGGCCTTGTCCGTCTTCGAGTCGGCCCTGCCCGAGGAGATCGCCGGCCCCTACCGCGCGGCACTCACCAAACTGCAGGAGGCGGCTCCCCCGATGCCGACGCGCACCGTGCACACGGTGCTGGCGCGGCGGCTCGGCGAGGACTGGCACGACCTGTTCCTGGAGTTCGAGGACAAGCCCGCCGCGGCGGCCTCGATCGGCCAGGTGCACCGGGGCGTGTGGCATGACGGCCGTGAGGTGGCGGTCAAGGTGCAGTACCCGGGAGCCGGCGAGGCCCTGCTCTCCGATCTGAACCAACTGAGCCGTTTCGCCCGACTATTGGGTCCCCTGATCCCCGGCATGGACATCAAGCCGCTGATCGCGGAGCTCAAGGACCGAGTCTCCGAGGAACTGGACTACGACCTGGAGGCACAGGCCCAGCAGGCGCACGCGGAGGAGTTCGCCGACGACCCGGACGTCGTCGTCCCCGCGGTGGTCCACCAGTGCGAGCAGGTCCTGGTCACGGAGTGGATCGACGGCACCCCGCTCTCGGAGGTGATCTCCGCCGGCACCCAGGAGCAGCGCGACCGCGCCGGCCAGCTCCTGGCCCGCTTCCTCTTCTCCGGCCCGGCCCGCACCGGCCTCCTGCACGCCGACCCCCACCCGGGCAACTTCCGCCTTCTGCCGGGCGGCCCGGAGGGTGAGGACGACTGGCGGCTGGGCGTCCTGGACTTCGGCACGGTGGACCGCCTCCCGGGCGGCCTGCCGACCCCCATCGGCGACTCCCTGCGGATGACGCTGGACGGCGAGGCGGACGCGGTCTACGAACTCCTCCGCACCGAGGGCTTCGTCAAGGAATCGATCGACCTGGATCCGGACGCCGTCCTCGACTACCTCCTGCCGATCATCGAACCGGCCCAGGTCGACGAGTTCACCTTCACCCGCGGCTGGATGCGCAGCCAGGCCGCCCGCGTGGCCGACCCCCGCTCCCCTGCCTATCAACTGGGCAAGCAGCTCAATCTCCCCCCGGCGTACCTCCTCATCCACCGGGTGACTTTGAGCACAATCGGGGTGCTGTGCCAGCTGGGCGCGACGGTGCGGCTGCGCGAGGAACTGGAGGAGTGGCTGCCGGGCTTCGTGTCGGAGGAGATGCCGGACGAGGAGGAGCCGGCGGCGGAAGCGTGAGACCGGCGCGTCCCGTGCGCCCTACCACCAGGCCGAGTCCAGTCGCCCCTCGATGGCTCTGAGGTTCTCCCGGGAGCAGGTGTCGCAGAAGTAGCGGCGCATGCCGTTCTCCACGGAGCAGGTCCAGGTGGGCTGCGGGGCTTTGGCCTGGGTGCCGCAGCGGGCGCACACAAGGGGCTGGGGCTCCGCGGTGGAGCCGCCGTTGTCACTGCCTCCGGAAGGACTCGTCACTCGGCGACGATATCGCCGACCCTGTCCGATCTGCGGGCACAACGCACCGCGGGGGCCGGTCCGTTCGAACGGACCGGCCCCCGCGGGGAGCTACCGCCTCCCGGCTCGGGAGGCCACCGTCTGGCGGTGTGGTCGGTTACTGCATGACCGCCATGGCGAGCGCACGGCGGGCGCGCATCGAGGCGCGCTCCGCCCGGCGCTGCATCCGGCGAGCGGTCACCAGGCGCGCGGCCCGGCGTTCCTGCTCGGCCTGATGCTGTCGCTCGTGCATATGCGCACGTGCCAGGGCTTCTTGGATGAGTTGCATCTCTCGGTTCCTGTTCTGACGCGAGTCGTTCGCGCCACTGGTGGTGAAGTCTTCAGGCGCGGAGCCTGCGGGTTCGTGGGTGGACGGCTTCATCGGGGCCTGCTTCTGGGGGTCGTGCGTGAGGGGGCGGTCGATCGTTCCTGCGGTGTTCATGCCGTGACCGGGTTCTTGCGCGGGCGACCACGGGGCCGCTTCCGGGCGACGACGACACCCTGGACGAACAGCTCGCCACCCCAGACGCCCCAGGGCTCACGCCGCTCCTTGGCGCCGGCGAGGCAGGCCTCGATCAGCGGGCAGGTGCGGCAGAGGGACTTGGCGTACTCGACGTCCGCCGGCGACTCGGCGAAGAAGACCTCCGGGTCGTAGGAGCGGCAGGGGACGGGTACGCCGAGGTTCTCGATGGCGTCGTCGAGCGCGGTGAGCGCGGTGAGCGGGGTCAAGGTGGAGTCCTCCGTGGGGCCGGGCTTGGGGATCGTGTCTGAAGGCGGTACGGACGGGACGTGCGCTTCGAGTTGCACGGGTCGTCTTCCTCGTCTGGTCGTTCCGGCCCTGTTGGGCCGGGTGGCGGCTGGTACCGGGCTCTTTTCTTGTCCCGAGGCCCCTTCGCTCCGTCGTCCCCGTTCGAGGACAAACAGAAGGGCCGCGGATCCCGGATGGGGTTCCGCGGCCCTGAAGGCGCCGGCCTGATCGGCGATCAGGCTGGATCACTCCAGGGTTCTGGCCCACGGAAGGCCCACATCAGGTGGTGCTGCGTCGTCTGCTTCCGGAATCCGGCACCGGTCGCCGTAAGGGCATAGGCCTGCGCCTGTGCCGCTACTGCCGCTTCCAGTGCCTTGGTCGGTCGCTCATTGCGCTCACGGCCGGGAAGGCCCGCGAGGGACAGGGAGGACGCCGGACGAACGGCACGAATGCCGGACAGACCGGTGCCCTGGTCCGAGGCGCCGAGCATGCACACAGAGGCGACGACCGAGCGATCGGTCATTTTGACGTTGCTGATGGAGCTGGCGTTGATGCTGATCACTGGACTCGCCTCCTCTCGGCGTCTCGGGGGACTGGGGTGAACCAGTCCGACGGGTATGCAAGTACAACACGGAATTGGGGCCTCCGAGAAGGCCTCCGTTCCCGTGGCTAAGAACCTATGGGGATCGCTGGGGCATGCGCAAACTATTTTTTCGACGAGTTCGCATCATTCCCCGCCAACGCCCTCCCCAACCTCCTGGCCTGCGCAGATGGCCAGCACATCCGCACCGTAGCGGTCGAGTTTGCGTCTGAGGACGCCCGGGATGCGCGACAGCTCAACCGGACTGCTCGGCTCCGCCTCGGCGATGGCCATCAGCGTCCTGTCCGTGAAGATGCAGAAGTCCGGCTGCCCGCTGAGCTGTGCCTGGACCGCGCGCCACGCACGGAGTCGTTCGTAGAGGCTCTCGTCCATGTCGGAGGGGCAGTCCTCGCAGCGCATCAGCTTCATCTCACCCGCGTCGGTGAGGGTGCGCCCGCAGACACGGCAGCGGGCAGGCGTGCGCTGCGTCCGTTTCGGAGCGGCGTCCGGCCTGCTCGTGAAGCCGCGCTGGACGCCTCCGGCGCCGCCGCCGGCGGTGCGTCCGGCGGTGGCGGTCGAGCCGGGTCGAAGGCCGTCGAGGAAGCGGCTGGGGCGGCGGTTGGGCCGGCCGCCGGGTGCGCGGGTGAGCGCCCAGGAGACATGGAGGTGCTGCCGGGCGCGGGTGACGCCGACATAGAGGAGGCGGCGTTCCTCCTCGATCTGCTCGTCGGTCTTTGCGTAGGTGATCGGCATCATGCCCTCGGCGACACCGACCAGGAACACGACGTCCCACTCCAGGCCCTTGGCCGAGTGCAGGGAGGCGAGGGTGACGCCCTGGACGGTCGGGGCGTGCTGCGCGTTCGCACGCTCGTCGAGTTCGGCGACGAGGTCGGCGAGGGTGGCGCCGGGTTTGGCGGCGGCGAAGTCGTGGGCGAGGTTCACCAGGGCGGCCAGCGATTCCCAGCGCTCCCTGACGGCGCCGGAGCCGGCCGGCGGCTGTGGGGTCCAGCCCTCCCCCGACAGCACGGCACGTACCTGCGAGGGCAGGTCGACGACGTCGTCGAGGAGCGAGTCGTTGCCGCCGAAGCGGGCCGCGCCCCGCAGGGCGATGCCGGCCTTGCGCACTTCGGGGCGGTCGAAGAACCGCTCGGCGCCACGCAGCTGGTAGGGGACGCCCGCGTCGGCGAGGGCCTGCTCGTAGGTCTCGGACTGGGAGTTCGTGCGGAACAGGATGGCGATCTCGCTGGCCGGGATGCCCGAATCCATGAGTTCCCGGATGCGACGGGCGGCGCCCTCGGCCTCGGCGGGCTCGTCGGTGTACTCGGTGTAGACGGGTTCGGGGCCCGGGTCCCGCTGGGAGATCAGCTCCAGGCGATGGTCGGCGGCGCGCCCCCGGGCCTGGGCGAGCAGGCCGTTGGCGAGGTGGACGACCTGGGGCGTGGAACGGTAGTCGCGGACCAGCTTGACGACGGTGGCACCGGGGTGGCGGGTGCGGAAGTCGAGCAGATGGTCAGGAGTTGCTCCTGTGAACGAGTAGATCGTCTGGCTGGCGTCGCCGACCACGCACAGGTTGTCCCGGTCGCCGAGCCACAGCTCCAGCAGGCGCTGCTGGAGCGGGCTGACGTCCTGGTACTCGTCGACCACGAAGTGCTGGTACTGGGAGCGGACCTGGTCGGCGATGTCGCGCCGGTCCTGAAGGATGCCGACGGTGAGCAGCAGGACGTCCTCGAAGTCGATGACGGAGCGGTCCCGCTTGAGGTCCTCGTAGACGTTGTAGATCTGGGCGATCTCGGCAGGGTCGCGGGGGGCGTCACGGTCCGCCTTGGCGGCGGCGAGCGGATAGTCGGCGGGGACGGTCTGGGTGACCTTCGACCACTCGATCTCACTGGTGACGTCCCGCAGCTCGTTCCGGTCGAGGCGGATGCGGCAGGCGGCCGCCGCGTCGGCGACGAGCTGGACCTTGCGGTCGACGAGCCGGGGCATGGAGCCGCCGACCGCTTTCGGCCAGAAGTACTGGAGCTGACGCAGGGCGGCCGAGTGGAAGGTGCGGGCCTGCACCCCGGCGGCTCCGAGCTGGCGCAGCCGGCCGCGCATCTCTCCGGCGGCACGGTTGGTGAAGGTGACGGCGAGCACGCTGGAGGGCTGGAGGATGCCGGCGCGCACCCCGTAGGCGATGCGGTGGGTGATCGCCCGGGTCTTGCCGGTGCCGGCGCCCGCGAGCACGCACACCGGACCGTGCAGGGCGGTGGCCACCTCGCGCTGCTCGGGGTCGAGCCCTTCGAGCACCGCGTCGGCCGAGTCCGGTACCTGCGGGAAGAGGGTGGAGTGCGTTGCTGCTGTCACACGGCCATGCTGCCAGGTCGCCGGAGACGGCTGTGCCGGTTGTCCACAGGCAGGCACTGATAGTCGTACTAATGCGGCAGGCGTCACGTCGGCGGGCATACCCCCGGTGGGAATGGCCGCCTGATCGCGTACGTTCCCTCTCTGGACGACCTGTTCCCCAGCCACCAGAGGAGCGCGCGAGACATGCAGGGCACTGTGACGATGTACAGCACGACGTGGTGCGGTTACTGCCAGCGGCTGAAGAAGCAGCTGGAGCGCGAGGGCATCGCGTACACCGAGATCAACATCGAGCAGGACCCGGCGTCCGCCGCGTTCGTGGAGAAGGCGAATGGCGGAAACCAGACGGTGCCGACCGTGCTCTTCGCGGACGGTTCGACGCTGACGAACCCGTCTCTGGCTCAGGTGAAGCAGAAGATCGGCGTGTGATCGACACGTACGCGGAGGGTGGCCGTCCCGATCAGGGGCGGCCACCCTTCTTTCTTCTGCTCTTTCTTCTGTCCTGCTCTTCTGCGGTGCTCAGACGCTGCGCGTCGGCAGCGGCTTTCCGTACCAGAGCTCGATCAGGCGGGCCGCGATCGAGATGCCGTACGGCGGCATGACCTCGCCGGAGTCGAAGGCGGCGCGCAGTTCCTCGCGGGAGAACCAGCGGGCCTCGTGGATCTCGTCGCCGTCGACGTTGACCTCGGTGGACGTGGCACGGGCCATGAAGCCCAGCATGAGGCTGGACGGGAAGGGCCAGGGCTGGCTGGCGACGTACTCGACCTGGCCGACGGTGACCCCGGCCTCTTCGTAGACCTCGCGGCGCACCGCCTGCTCGATGGACTCGCCGGGCTCCACGAAGCCGGCGAGCGTCGAGAAGCGGCCCTCGGGCCAGTGCACCTGGCGGCCTAGGAGGATGCGGTCGTCCTCGTCGGTGACGGCCATGATCACGGCGGGGTCGGTGCGCGGGTAGTGCTCGGCGCCGCAGGCGGGGCAGCGGCGGATGTGGCCGGCTGCGGCGATCACGGTGCGTTCGCCGCAGCGGGAGCAGAAGCGGTGGGTGCGCTGCCAGTTCTCCAGGCCGACGGCGTGCACCATCAGGCCCGCGTCGCGCGGCGACAGCAGCAGGCCCGCCTCGCGCAGGCCGGCCGGGCGCGCGGACTGGTCGATGCGGCCGGGCAGGGCGTCCTTCTGGAGGGCGAAGTAGCTGACGCCGTCCTCGTCGATGCCGAGGAAGTAGCGGTGCGCCTCGGTGAGGGGGGCCTCGAAGGAGGGGGTCATGACGAGTTCGGTGCGTCCGTCCGCCGTCTCGTCGATGAGTACCTGGCCGCCGGAGACCACGAAGCAGCGGGTCGTGGGGTGGCTCCACGCCGCCGCGAGCCAGGCCTCGTCGAGCCGGTGGTGGGCGGCGCGGTCGATGCCGCTGGGGGCGGTGAGCGAGATGGGGCGGTCGGCGGTGTGGTCGGTCCAGGTGGTCACGGGTGCTTCCAACTCCCCCAGTGGAACGGTGTGCTTCGGCGGGCGGATCGGCGGGACGTACGGCGGGAGACGACCGGGTGCGGCTGGGTTCGGCCGTGCGGGGCGGTTTTCCCAGTGTGCCCCGCGCGCGATGCCGCTTCGGACGGCGCCGGGGGCTCAGGGCGCATGGCGCCAGTTCGCGGCGAGGTCGTCCCACAGGTATGCGGTGGTCTCGACACCCTTGAGGAGCAGGTCGAGCTCGACCTTCTCGTTCGGCGCGTGCCAGCCGTCGGAGGGGACGGAGATGCCCAGGAAGAGCACGGGGGCGCCCAGGACGTCCTGGAGGTCGGCGGCAGGTCCCGAGCCGCCTTCGCGGGTGAAGCGGACGGGCGCCTCGAAGGCGCGCCCCATGGCGCGGACGACGGATTGCAGCGCCGGGTGGTCCAGTGGCGTCAGGCACGGGCGCGTACCCGCCGAGAACGTGATCTCGCAGCGGATGCCCGCGGGGATCTGCTCGGCGGCCCAGGCGTGGACCACCTTCTCGATGTGGTCGAGGTCCTGCCCCGCGACCAGCCGGAACGAAAGCTTCACCACGGCGGTGGACGGGATGATCGTCTTGCTGCCCGGGCCCTGGTAGCCGCCGCCGATGCCGTTGACCTCGGCGGTGGGGCGGGCCCAGACGCGCTCCAGGGTGGTGTGGCCGGCCTCGCCGTGGGTGGCGTACGACTTGGCGGTGCGCAGCCACCGCTGCTCGTCGAAGGGCAGCTCGGCGAAGAGCTCGCGCTCGCGGTCGGTCAGTTCGACGACGCCGTCGTAGAAGCCGGGGATCGCCACGCGCGCGTGCTCGTCGTGCAGGGCGGCCACCAGGCGGGCCGCGGCGGTCGCCGGGTTGGGCACGGCGCCGCCGAAGGACCCGGAGTGGATGTCCTGGTCGGGGCCGTACAGCCGGATCTCGCACTCGGCGAGGCCGCGCATGCCGGTGCACACGGTGGGGGTGTCCTCGGACCACATGCCGGTGTCGGAGACGATCACGGCGTCGGCCGCGAGCCGCTCGGCGTGCTCCTCGACGAGCGCGCGGAAGTGCGGCGAGCCGGACTCCTCCTCGCCCTCGATCAGCAGCTTGAGGTGGACGGCGGGGGTACTGCGGCCGGTGGTGGCGAGGTGGGCACGGACGCCGAGTGTGTGGAAGAACACCTGGCCCTTGTCGTCGGCCGCCCCGCGCGCGTAGAGGCGCCCTTCTCGGACCACCGGCTCGAAGGGCTCGCTGTCCCAGCCGTCCTCACGGACGGCGGGCTGCACGTCGTGGTGGCCGTAGACGAGGACCGTGGGGGCCTCCGGGTCGTCGGAGGGCCACTCGGCGAAGACGGCGGGCGCGCCCGGGGTCTGCCAGACCTCGGCGGTCGGGAAGCCGGTCTCCTTGAGCTTGGCGGCGAGCCAGTCGGCGCTGCGCTGTACGTCGGGCGCGTGGTCGGGCTGGGCCGACACGGAGGGGATGCGCAGCCACTCGGCGAGGTCGTGGAGGAAGGCGGCGCGGTGCTGCTCGATGTACGTACGGACGGCGCTGTCCGGGGTCTGGCTCATGGTCACGAGCCTATCGGCCCGCACCGACATCCTCGGTGGGCGGTTCCTCACAGTCCGCCGCCTCGACTGGCTCCCCGGTCAGCAGCCGCTCCAGTGCGGCCCGGTCCGGCAGGTGGTCCGGGCGTACGACCTCGCCGCTGCGGACGTACAGGAACGCGGCGTTGACCGACTCCAGCGGCACACCCTGCTGCTCGGCCCAGGCGAGCCGGTACAGGGCGAGCTGGAGCGGGTCGGCGGAGCGCGAGCGGTTGGTCTTCCAGTCGACGATCTCGTACGTCACCCCGTCGCCGTCGCCGTCCTTGTAGACGGCGTCGATGCGGCCCCGTACGACGCGGCCCGCGATCGCGAGCTGGAACGGGGCCTCGACCCGGTACGGCGTGCGGTGCGCGTACTCGGTGCGCTCGAAGGCGTCCTTGAGGGCTTCCAGGTCGCGTTCGTCGGCGATCTCGGCCTCGCTTCCGGGCAGGTCCTCCGGCTCCAGCATGGGCAGGGTCAGCTCTTCGAAGCGGGCCTCGACCCAGGCGTGGAACCGGGTGCCCCGGCGGGCGGCGGGCTGCGGCGGGCGCGGCATGGGGCGCGCGAGTTCCTGCGCGAAGCCGTCCGGGTCGGCGGCCAGCCGCAGCAGCTGGGAGGCGGTCAGCGAGGCGGGCAGGGGGACGTCCGTGACACTGGCGCGGGCACGCAGCAGCTCCCCGGTGAGGGCGTCGAGGTCGCGGTCCCAGGAGGCGATGGTGCGCGCCTCCTCGGGGGTGAGGCCGGGGCGGGCCGGCTCGACGCCCGGGGAGTGTCGGGGTGCGGGGGGTTGCTCGGGGGCACGAGGGCGTGCTGGGGGCGGCCCGGGCTCCGCCGGGTGGGTGCGCGCGCCGTCCGCCGCATCGGGAGCCTCGGCCGCTTCCGGTCCCGTCGCCTGGTGCGGGACGGTCGAGCGGGCCGTGGCCCAGGAGTCCCAGTCGTCGGGGTTCTCCTCCAGGAAGGGGTCGTTCTCCTCCAGAACGGGGTCGTCCTCGGAGAGGGCTTCGCCGTTGAAGAGGGCTTCGTCGTCCGGTGGCGGAGGCCAGTCCGGGTCGTCACAAGTGTCCGGGGCGGGCGTGGCGGCGGGGTGGCCGTCCTCGTGGGAGGCGAGGTTCTCCAGGTGGGCCAGGACCGTCTCCGCGGCCGCCCGGCGCCGGGCCAGGGCGGCCTCGTCCAGGGGCAGGGGCCACACCTGGTCGGCGCTCTCCCGGTGCAGGGCCGGGTTCTCCTCGCCCTCAGCGGGCTCGTCGGCCCACGCCTCGATCTCGCCGTACCCGGCCGCGCAGTGGTCGTACAGGGCCCGCAGGAAGTCGGAGGGGCCTCGGGGCTTCTTCTGGGTGGGGCCCCACCAGTGGCCGGAGCCGAGGAGCAGGGAGCGGGGGCGGGTGAAGGTGACGTAGCCGAGGCGGAGTTCCTCGGTGTGCTGGTGCTCCTTCATGGCCTCGTGGAAGGCCTTCAGGCCGCGGGAGTCCCAGGAGGTGACGTCGGGGAGGGTGTCGGCGTCGCCGCGCAGCTCGTGCGGGAGGACCTTGCCCTGGGCGGTCCACTTCTCGCGGCCCTGGGTGCTGGGGAAGGTGCCGGTGACCAGACCGGGGACGGCGACGACGTCCCACTCCAAGCCCTTGGACTTGTGCGCGGTGAGCACCTTGACGGTGTTCTCCCCTCCGGGGAGGGCGTTGTCGAGGCCCTTCTCGTACTGGGCGGCGGTGCGCAGGAAGCCGAGGAAGGCGAGCAGGGTCGCCTCGTTGTCACCGGCCGCGAAGGAGGCGGCGACATCGAGGAAGTTGGACAGGGTCTCGCGGCGGCGGGCGGCCAGCGCGTGCGGGGACGCCGACAGCTCCACCTCCAGGCCGGTGACGGCGAGGACGCGGTGCAGGACGTCCATCAGCGGGTCGGACAGGGAGCGGCGCAGGTCGCGCAGTTCGGCGGCCAGGCGCGCGAACCGCACGCGCGCGTCCGGCGAGAAGGGCAGGCCGTCGTCGTCCCCGCCGCCGTCCAGGGGCGTCTCCAGGAACGTGTCGAGGGCGTCCGCGAGCGAGATCACCTCGGCGGGGTCGACCCCCTCGACGGCCTCGGCGAGCCGACGGTCCGGGTCGTCGTCGCCGTCCACGCGCGCGTGGGACACCAGCAGCCGGGCACGGCGCCCCAGGAGGGCGAGGTCGCGCGGGCCGATGCGCCAGCGCGGGCCGGTCAGCAGGCGGACCAGGGAGGCGTTGGCGCCGGGGTCCTGGAGGACCTCGCAGACGGCGACGAGGTCGGCGACCTCGGGCAGATGGAGCAGCCCGGACAGGCCGACCACCTCGACGGGGACGTCCCGAGCGACGAGAGCGCCCTGGATCTCGGCGAAGTCCGTGGCCGTACGGCACAGGACGGCGATCTCCCCGGGCGCCTTCCCGGTGTTCACGAGATGGGCGATGGAGTCGGCGATCCAGTCGACCTCCTCGGCATGGGTGGGCAGCAGCGCGCAGCGGACCGTGCCGTCGCGCTCCGCGCCGGGGGCCGGGCGGAGGGCCTCCACGCCCGCGTGCATGGCGCGCAGGGGCTCGGCGAGGCCGTTGGCGAGGTCGAGGAGGCGGCCGCCGCTGCGGCGGTTCTCGCTGAGCGCCTGACGGGTGGCCAGGCGGCCGTCGGCGTGGGCGAAGTGCTCGGGGAAGTCGTCGAGGTTGGCGACGGAGGCGCCGCGCCAGCCGTAGATCGCCTGGCAGGGGTCGCCGACGGCGGTCACCGGGTGCCCGGTGCCGCTCCCGAACAGGCCCGCCAGGAGGACGCGTTGGGCGACGGAGGTGTCCTGGTACTCGTCCAGGAGGACCACGCGGAACTCGTCGCGCAGGATGCGGCCCACCTCCGGGATCTGCGCGAGCTGTGCCGACAGGGCGATCTGGTCGCCGAAGTCGAGCAGGTCGCGCTCCCGCTTGGCGGCCCGGTAGCGGACCACGAGGTCGGCGAGTTCGCGGCGGGCCGCGGCCGCCTCGGGGACCTTGCGCAGATCGGCGTTGGTGAGCTTGGCGCCCTGAAGGGTGAGCAGCAGCTGGGCGTCGTACGCGCGCAGGGCCTCGGGCCGCACGAGGTGCTCGGCTAGCTCGGAGTCGAGAGCGAGGAGGTCGCTGACCAGGTCCGCGAAGGAGCGGGTGAGGGCCGGGTACGGGCCCGGGGCCTCACGCAGCACGCGCGCGGCGAGCTGGTAGCGGGTGGCGTCGGCGAGCAGGCGGGAGGTCGGTTCGAGGCCGATGCGCAGGCCGTGGTCGGTCAGCAGACGGCCCGCGAAGGCGTGGTACGTCGAGATCACCGGCTCGCCCGGAGGGTTGTCCGGGTCGATGACGTCGGGGTCGGTGACGCCAGCCTTGACGAGGGCTTTGCGGACCCGCTCGGCGAGCTCACCGGCGGCCTTGTTGGTGAAGGTGAGGCCGAGGACCTGCTCCGGGGCGACCTGGCCGGTGCCGACCAGCCACACCACGCGTGCCGCCATCACCGTCGTCTTGCCGGATCCGGCTCCGGCCACGATCACCTGCGGAGCGGGCGGCGCGGTGATGCAGGCCGTCTGCTCCGGGGTGAACGGGATGCCGAGGAGCTCCTTGAGCTGCTCGGGATCAGTGATACGGGCGGGCACCTCAGAGAGGCTAGCGGCGGGCACTGACAGCGGATGCCGGATCGCCTGACGGGGAGGAAGAAGCGCAGGTCAGCACGTGTGGTGCGATCCGTCACTCCGGTTGCTCGACCGCGTTGCCCGACTTGCTCGGCCTACTCGACCACGTGCCGCCCCTCGGACCGCGCGCTGCACGACGCCCGGAACGCGCAGTGGGTGCAGTGCTGGCCCGCGGTGGGCGTGAACCGTTCGTCGAGGACCTTGCCCGCAGCCGTGGCGAGCAGGTCGCCGACCCACTCCCCCTCGGCTCCCTCCAGGGGCGCCTGCCCCTGCACCTTGGGCAGCGTCTCGCCGCCGTCCCGCTTGGCGGCGCCCTGGCGCAGCTGGACGAGTTCGGCGCCGCCCGGCTCGGGGCGTACGCCGTGGAAGGCCTCGTCGACGGCGCCCTCGCGGACGGCGAGCTGGTAGACGGCGAGCTGCGGGTGGCGGGCCACCTCGGCGGCGCTGGGCGCCTGCTTGCCGGTCTTGAAGTCGACGACGTAGGCGCGGCCGTCGCCGTCGGCCTCGACGCGGTCCATCTGGCCCCGGATGCGCACCTCGAACTCTCCGGCCGCCAGGGTCACGTCGAAGTCGTGCTCGCTGGCGACCGGCGTACGGCCCGCGCGGTCCATCACGTGCCACTGCAGGAAGCGTTCGAGCGCCACGCGCGCGTGGTCCTTCTCCTGCGCCGACTTCCACGGGGCGTCGAAGGCGAGCGCGTTCCACACGGAGTCGAGGCGTTCCATGAGGACGGCGAGGTCGGCCGGGGTGTGTCCGGAGGCGACCTCGTCGGCGAGGACGTGGACCACGTTGCCGAAGCCCTGGGCGGCGGTCGCGGGCGCGTCGGCCTTCACCTCGCGGCCCAGGAACCACTGCAGGGCGCAGGTGTTGGCGAGCTGGTCGAGGGCGCTTCCGGAGAGCACGACGGGCTGGTCCCGGTCGCGCAGCGGCACCTTGGACTCGGTCGGCTCGAACATGCCCCACCAGCGGTAGGGGTGCGCGGACGGGACCAGTGGGCGGCCGTCCTCGTCTGTGAGCGCGGCGAGCCGGGCCAGCCGACGGGCTGCGGCCTCCCTCAGGGCGTCCGACGCGCGCGGGTCGACCGTCGTGGCCCGCAGTTCGGCGACGAGCGCGGCGACGGACAGCGGGCGGCGCGGGCGGCCCGTCACATCCCTCGGCTCGACGCCGAGCTCGGTCAGGAAGCGGGAGGGCTGGTCGCCGTCGTCCGCCGGAGCCTTCACCGCCGTGACGACAAGGCGTTCACGCGCGCGCGTGGCGGCGACGTAGAACAGGCGGCGCTCCTCCGCCAGCAGCGCCCCCGGGGTGAGCGGTTCGGCGAGTCCGTCGCGGCCGATGCGGTCGGCCTCCAGGAGGGAGCCGCGGCGGCGCAGGTCCGGCCACAGGCCTTCCTGGACGCCCGCGACGACGACCAGGCGCCACTCCAGGCCCTTGGAGCGGTGCGCGGTCATCAGGCGCACGGCGTCGGGGCGTACGGCACGCCGTGTGAGGGTGTCGGCGGCGATGTCCTCGGCCTCGATCTCCGCCAGGAAGTTCAGGGCGCCCCGGCCGCCGGTGCGCTCCTCCGCGCGGGCCGCGGTGGCGAAGAGGGCGCATACGGCGTCCAGGTCGCGGTCGGCGTTGCGTCCGGCCGCGCCGCCGCGGCGGGCGGTCCGCTCCAGGCGGGCGGGCCACGGCGTGCCCTCCCACAGGCCCCACAGCGCCTCCTCGGCCGTACCGCCGCCCGCGAGACGCTCACGGGCCTTGCGCAGCAGCGCGCCGAGGCGCTGGGCGCCTCGCGCGTACGTGGGGTCGTGCACCGCCAGCCGCTCCGGTTCGGCCAGCGCCCGCGCGAGCAGTTCGTCGGAGGGCGGCGGCAAGGGGTTGCCCGCGGCCCGCTCCTCGTCGCGCAGGGCACGCCCCAGGCGGCGCAGGTCGGCTGTGTCCATGCCGGCGAGGGGGGAGGTGAGCAGGGTCAGGGCCGTCTCGGTGTCGAGCCAGCAGGTGTCCGGGTCCGGCTCATCGGGGACGGCTTCAGATCCCGCCGCCTCCGCCTCCTCGGAGGGGACGACCTCCTGCGCCTCCTCCTCTGAGGGAACCTCCCGCGCCGCCGCCTCCGCCTCCCCGGAGGGGGCCTCCCGCGCCGCCGCCTCCGCCTCCCCGGACGGAGCCTCCCGCGCCGCCGCCTCCGCGTTGGCCACCGCCCGCAACGCGGTCAGCAGGGGCGCGACGGCGGGCTCGTGCCGCAGGGGCAGGTCGTCGCCGTCGATGTCCAGGGGCACCCCGGCGGCCGTGAGCGCCCGGCGCACCGTCGGGATCATGCGCGCCCCCGCACGCACCAGGACGGCCATCTCGCCCCAGGGCACGCCGTCCTCCAGGTGCGCCCTGCGCAGGATGTCGGCGATGTTGTCCAGCTCCGTGCCGGGCGTGGGGTACGTGAAGACCTCGACCCGGCCGCCCTCACGGACCGGGGCGAGCTCCCGGTGGGCGCGTACCTTCTCCGCCGGGAGCCGGGTGAGCGGCATGCGCTGGGTCAGCAGCCGCGTCGCGGCCAGCAGGGCGGCACCGGAGCGGCGGGAGGTGCGCAGGACCTCGACGGGCGCTGGGCGGCCGTCCGCGCGCGGGAAGGCCTGGGGGAACTCCAGGATGCCGTTCACGTCGGCGCCCCGGAAGGCGTAGATCGACTGGTCGGGGTCGCCGAAGGCGACGAGGGTACGGCCGCCGCCGGCGAGGGCGCGCAGCAGCCGTACCTGGGCCGGATCGGTGTCCTGGTACTCGTCGACGTACACGGCGTCGTACTGCGCGGCGAGCCGCTCGGCGGTCTCGGGGCGGCGGGCGAGGAGCACCGCGCGGTGGACCAGTTCGGCGTAGTCGAGCACGCCCTGCAGGTCGAGCACGTCGAGGTACTCGGCGAGGAAGGCGGCCGCGGCGCGCCAGTCGGGGCGGCCGAGGCGGCGGGCGAAGGCGTCCAGGGCGTGCGGTCCGAGGCCCAGTTCGCGGCTGCGGGCGAGGACCGCGCGGACCTCGTCGGCGAAGCCGCGGGTGGTCAGGCAGGCGCGCAGCTCGTCCGGCCAGCGCACATGGGCGAGCCCGAGCCGCTCCAGGTCCGGCTGGCCCGCGAGCAGCTCCCGTACGGTGACGTCCTGCTCGGGGCCGGACAGCAGCCGCAGCGGCTCCACGAACAGGTCGCTGTCCTGGTGGGCGCGGACCAGGGCATAGCAGAACGAGTGGAACGTGGTGGCCTGGGGCGCGCGTGCCGCCCCTATGCGCAGCGCCATGCGGTCGCGCAGTTCCACGGCGGCCTTGCGGCTGAACGTCAGCACCAGGATGCGCTCGGGGTCGCCGCCGCGGGCGATGCGCGCCGCCACCGACTCGACGAGCGTGGTGGTCTTCCCGGTGCCCGGACCTGCGAGAACGAGCAGTGGGCCGGCCGCGTGGTCAACCACCGCGCGTTGTGCGGCGTCCAGATGAGGGGGAGCCACCCGGACCGGCGGGGTACGCACCAGCCGGTAAGCGCCACGGGTCCCCTGTCGCACCTGGGGGTGCGACAGGCGCCTGGTGGAGGAAGAGGAGCTCACGTGGTTCGCCGGTCCTGGTGGGTGTGCTGTTGGGTCGCCCCTCGCGCGTGGAGGGCGGTGGCCGCGGGGTGAGGGGGACACGTGCAGCCGACGCTACGCCGAGGAGCGGTCCGGAAGCAGGGCTTCCGATTCATCCCTCGGGGCACACCAGGCACGTGCGTCCCTCGACTCACGAACGTACGTCATGCCACGGATGTGCCCTGTTTCCGCCTTACGGATCAAAGGTCACACAGGGGGGCCTTCGATGGCGGAAGCTGTCAGGTGTGACCCTGTGCGCGTTCGCCGCCGTCCCACCGCGCGCGCCTCATGTCGAGGCGCGGCAGGTGACCCTCGGCCGCCCTGCTCGCCTCCTTCAGGGGCGTGCCCTCGGCGCGGTAGTGCTCCAGGGCTCTCAGCTCGTGGCCCGGCAGCAGGACCCCGTCCGCGCGGACCACACGCCACCACGGAACGGCTCCCCCGTAGAGGGCCATTACCCGACCGACCTGGCGGGGACCGCCCTCCTGGAGCCACTCAGCGACGTCCCCGTACGTCATGACACGCCCGGGCGGGATCAGTTCGGTGACCTCCAGAACCCGCTCGGCGTACTCCGGCAGCGCATCCGCGTACTCCGGATGGGCGTCGCCGTACTCCGGGCGGGCGTCGTACGGAAGGCTCTCCTCGCTCATCCGCCCCATCCTGCCCCACCCCACCGACAATGTGACGCGCTCGCCACTGTGCGTATCCCTCGCCCCGGGGCGACGCTTCGGGCAGACTGTGCGCCCCCGCGTTTGCACCCTGATGCCCCCGTGTGTCGGTGGGGCATGCCACCATCGTGCGGGCGGTGACTGGTGATACGAGATCAAGAAGAGACGATGAAGCAACAGGGTGTGCACCCGGAGGACGCGGAGAGCACCTCTGACGCTTCGTCGCGCCCTGGCACCGCGAACGCCGGCAAGAAGGACACCGGTGAGAGCGACGGCGGCAAGCAGGACGAGGCCGCGAAGGGCGCCGACACGAGTGACGCCGGCCGGGAGGCCGGCGAGGGGAAGGCCGCCTACGACCTCGAAGAGGCGCATGTCGACGAGGTCGAGGGCGACGAACCGCTGCTCCCCGCGCGCGTGCACCGTCCGTCCGACCTGATGCGGCTTCTGGTGGGAGTGCTGGGCATCGCCCTGCTGCTCGCGATCGCCGCGTTCGCGCACGGCACCACCTCGGGGCTCGAGCAGGACATCAACAAGGGCACCGGGCAGGCGCCCGATGTGTTCAGCAAGATGGCCGGACTGGTGTCCAGCATCGCGATCCTCCTGGTCCCCGTCGCCTTTGCGATCGAGCGCCTGATCAAGCGGGACGGGCTGCGCATCGCCGACGGCGTCCTGGCGGCGGTCCTAGCGCACGGTGTGACGCTCGCCACCGACCTGTGGGTGGCACGGGCCGCGCCGGACTCCATCCGGGACGCGCTCACCCAGCCCTCGCCAGGTGACGTCGGCTCCCTCACCGACCCGGTGCACGGCTATCTCGCGCCGGTCATCGCGTACATGACGGCCGTGGGCATGTCCCGCAGACCCCGCTGGCGCGCGGTCCTCTGGGCGGTCCTGGTCCTGTACGCCTTCTCCATG
Organism: Streptomyces curacoi; assembly: GCF_001513975.1. Lineage (GTDB taxonomy): Bacteria > Actinomycetota > Actinomycetes > Streptomycetales > Streptomycetaceae > Streptomyces > Streptomyces curacoi. The sequence goes on along the minus strand of NZ_KQ947992.1, from coordinate 59,088 downwards.
CTGGTCACCGGCTACACGACGCCGTTCTCGATCCTCCTGACGCTGCTGATCGGCTGGACCGTCGCCTACGGCACCCTGTACGCGGTCGGCTCGCCCAACGTCCGCCCCACCGGACGGACGCTGATGGCGGGCCTCAGGCACGTCGGCTTCCGCCCGGTGAGCGCGGCCCGCGAGGAGAGCTCCGACGCCCAGGAGACCGGCGACCGCGGCCGGCGCTACTTCGTCACCCTGGAGGACGGCCCGCCGCTGGATGTGACGGTCGTCGACCGGGAGCAGCAGGCGCAGGGCTTCTTCTATCGCGCGTGGCGCAATCTGACGCTGCGCGGCTTCGCCACCCGCAGCAGCCTCCAGTCGCTGCGGCAGGCCCTGGAGCAGGAGGCGCTGCTCGCCTACGCGGCCATCGCGGCCGGGGCCAACGCCCCCAAGCTGATCGCCACCTCCGAGCTCGGCCCGGACGCCGTGATGCTGGTCTACGAGCACACCGGCGGGCACACCCTGGACTCGCTGCCGGACGAGGAGATCACCGACGAGCTGCTGCGCGGCACCTGGCGCCAGGTCAAGGCGTTGCAGTCCCGGCGCATCGCGCATCGCAGGCTGGTGGGTGACGCGATTCTGGTGGATCGTTCCGGCAAGGTGATCATCACCGACCTGCGCATCGGTGAGATCGCGGCCAACAGTCTGCTGCTGCGCATGGACATCTCCCAGCTGCTGGTGACGCTCGGCCTCCGGGTGGGCGCCGAGCGCGCGGTCGCCTCGGCGGTGAGCGTGCTCGGCCCGGACGCCGTGGCCGACTGTCTGCCGATGCTCCAGCCCATCGCGCTGAGCCGCTCCACGCGTGCGACGCTGCGCAGACTCGCCCGGGAGCGTGCCCAGCGCGAGCGCGAGGCGGTGCTGGAGGCGTCCCGGCACACCAAGCACGCCCGCAGCGAGGAGACCACGGGCGAGGCCGAGCCCGTGCTCGACAAGCCGGACAAGAAGACCGTTCGGGCGCAGGCGCGGGCCGAGAAGCGGGCGATCGACGAGGCCGTGGACGAGGCGCGCGAGGAGGACCTGCTCACGCAGATCCGGCACGAGGTGCTGCGGATCAGGCCGCAGGCGCCGGTCGAGCCGGCCCGGCTGGAGCGGGTGCGGCCGCGCACGCTGATCAGCTTCATCGCCGGTGCCATCGCCGCGTACTTCCTCCTGACGCAGCTCACCCACATCGAGTTCGGCCCGCTGATCGCCAACGCCCAGTGGGGCTGGGTGGCCGCGGCCGTGCTGTTCTCGGCGGCCAGCTACCTCGCGGCGGCCATGGCGCTGCTGGGGTTCGTGCCCGAACGGGTGCCGTTCCGGCGGACCGTGGCGGCGCAGGTCGCCGGGTCGTTCGTGAAGATCGTCGCGCCGCCCGCCGTCGGTGGGGTCGCCCTCAACACCCGCTTCCTGCAGCGTGCGGGAGTGCGGCCGGGGCTCGCGGTGGCGAGCGTCGGCGCGTCGCAACTGTTCGGGCTCGGCTGCCACATCCTGATGCTGCTGTCCTTCGGCTATCTGACCGGTACCGAGAAGACGCCGTCGCTGTCGCCGTCCCGGACGGTCATCGCGGGTCTGCTGACGGTGGCGGTGCTGGTGCTCGTGGTGACCTCGGTGCCGTTCCTGCGGAAGTTCGTCGTCACGCGCGTGAGGTCGCTGTTCGCGGGTGTCGTACCGCGCATGCTCGACGTGCTGCAGCGGCCGCAGAAGCTGGTCACCGGCATCGGCGGCATGCTGCTGCTGACCGCCTGCTTCGTGATGTGCCTGGACGCCTCGATCCGGGCGTTCGGCAGCGAGGGAACCTCGATCAGCCTCGCCAGCGTGGCCGTCGTCTTCCTCGCGGGCAACGCGCTCGGCTCCGCGGCGCCGACCCCGGGTGGCGTGGGCGCCGTGGACGTGACCCTGACCGTCGGTCTGATCGCCGTGGGCCTGCCCAGCGAGGTCGCCGCGCCCTCGGTGCTGCTGTTCCGGCTGCTGACGCTGTGGCTGCCGGTGCTGCCGGGCTGGCTGGCCTTCAACCATCTGACCCGCAAGGGCGCGCTGTAGCGCGAGGCGGCGTTCGCAGGACAGCGCGGGCTTGCCTCTTACGAGGAGCAGGGCGCCGTACGAGGGGCTGGGCGCCGTACGAGGGGCTGGGCGCCGTACGAGGAACAGGCTGCCGCACGAGGAACAGGGCGCCGTACGAGGAACAGGCTGCCGCACGAGGAACAGGGCGCCGCACGAGGACCAGGGCGCCCTACGCGGGTGCCGGCGCGGGACCGGTGAGGCGCCGCCGTACCTCGTACGGCCCGCGCCCCGAGCGCCCCACCCCGGACGACCGCAGGATGGGACCATGCCGAACGCTCCCCGGACGCGCACCGCTGCCCTGACCGCCGCCGCCCTGCTGCTGTCCTCCCTGCTGGCGGGCTGCAGCGACGACGACTCCGGGGACGAGGATCTGACGGCACAGGAACTGAGCTGGGAGGACTGTCCCGCGCCCTCCCAGGCAGAGGGCGGTGGCAACGCCCCCTCGCCCCTGCCGGACGGCGACGAGTGGCAGTGCGCCACGATGAAAGCGCCCCGCGACTGGGCCGATCCCAAGGGCGACACGATCGAGCTGGCGCTGATCCGGGCGAGGGCGAGCGGAGCCGCAGGCAGCCGCATCGGCTCGCTGATCTTCAACTTCGGCGGGCCCGGCGGCTCGGGCGTCAAGAGCCTGCCCTCCTTCGGCGAGAGCTACGCGAAGCTGCGCACACGCTACGACCTGGTGAGCTTCGATCCGCGCGGGGTCGGCCGCAGCGCCCCGGTGCGGTGCGCGAACGACCAGCAGCTCGACGCCTACTTCCAGCAGGACGCGACGCCGGACGACGCCGCCGAGCGGACCGAACTGCTGGACAGCACCGAGGAGTTCAACGAGGCGTGCGAGAAGAACTCCAACGGGATGCTGCCGCATGTGCGCACCACCGACGCGGCGCGCGACCTGGACCTGATGCGTCAGGTCCTCGGCGACGACAAGCTGCACTACTTCGGCATCTCCTACGGCACCGAACTCGGCGGCGTCTACGCCCACCTGTTTCCCAGGAACGTGGGCCGCGCCGTCTTCGACGCGGTGGTCGACCCGACGCAGAACCCCGAGCAGAGCGCACTCGCGCAGGCGAAGGGCTTTCAGCTCGCGCTCGACAACTTCGCGCAGGACTGCGTCTCCAAGACCGAGGCCTGCCCGATCGGCGACACCGCCCAGGACGTCAAGGACCGCATCGCCAAGCTGCTCAAGGACCTCGACAGCAAGCCGATCGAGGGCATCTTCCCGCGCGAGCTGACGCAGACCGCCGCGACCAACGGCATCGCGCAGGCGCTGTACTCGCGAAACTTCTGGGAGTACCTCACCCAGGGTCTTGAGCAGGCGTACAACGGTGACGGCAGGATCCTGCTGCTGCTGTCCGACTCGCTGAACGGGCGCAGCGAGAACGGCGAGTACAGCAACCTCACCGCCGCCAACGTCTCGATCAACTGCGCCGACGAAAAACCGCGGTACACCCCCGCGTACGTGGAGCGGAAGCTGCCCGAGTTCCGGGCCGCCTCGAACCTGTTCGGCGAGTTCATCGCCTGGTCCATGGTCAACTGCATCGACTGGCCCGTGGCGGGCGCCGCCGACCATCCCGACGTCAGCGCGCCCGGCTCGGCACCGATCCTCGTCGTGGGCAACACGGGCGACCCGGCGACGCCGTACGAAGGCACGCGAAGGATGGTGGAGGCGCTGGGCAAGGGGGTGGGCGTCGAGCTGACGTACAGGGGGCAGGGGCACGGGGCGTACAACAGCAAGAACAAGTGCGTGCAGGACGCCGTGGACGGTTATCTGCTGGACGGGAAAGTACCGGCGGCAGGGACGGTCTGCTCCTGAGGACGGTCTGCTCCTGAGGACGTTCTACTCCTGAGGACGTTCTACTCCTGAGAGCGAGCCGGAAAGCCGGGAAACCAGCAGGTCAGAGAGTTATCCACAGGCATCGGCAGCTTTTTCGCGGTCCGCCTACTATGGCCTGACCGCCATCCGCGGCACGGTGCGGAGGGCCTGCGAGGGGGGAAGTGACATGGCGCATTTCGTACGGTGGACGGCTCTGACGGCCGCCGCCGCGCTGCTGGTGACGGGCTGCAGCGGCGGCTCGTCCGACGGCGGCGAGGCCGGCGGAAAGACGAGCGGGACGAGTTCGTCGCCCTCGTCCGCCGGCTCGGCGACCTCACTGCCCCCCTCACTGACCTCGCAGAAGCTCGACTGGGGAGGGTGCGAGGCCGTCGGGGACTCCCCCGCGCCGGGCGACGAGTGGCGGTGCGCGACGCTCAAGGCGCCGCTGGACTGGGCGAAACCGGACGGCGAGACGATCGACCTCGCACTGATCCGCAGCGAGGCGAAGGGCGACGACCGCATCGGCTCGCTGCTGTTGAACTTCGGCGGCCCCGGCAGCTCAGGGGTGTCCACGCTGCCGTGGTACGCCTCCAGCGCGTCCGAGCTGGCCGAGCGGTACGACCTGGTGAGCTGGGACCCCCGCGGGGTGGGCGGCAGTGAGGGCGTCCGCTGCCGCAGCGACAAGGAGATCCAGGCCTCCGAGTCCGTGGACATCACGCCGGACACCGCGGCCGAGGAGACCGCCTACTTCCGGGACGCCGGCGCCTTCGGCAAGGGCTGCCAGAAGTCCACGGGGGCGCTGATGGCCCATGTGTCGACCACCGACACCGCCCGCGACATGGACCTGATGCGCCAGGTCCTCGGCGACTCGCGGATGCACTACTTCGGCATCTCCTACGGCACCGAACTCGGCGGCGTCTACGCCCACCTGTTCCCCAAGCACGTGGGGCGGCTGATCCTGGACGCCGTCGTCGACCCGAGCGCCGACGCGGCCGGGCACGCCGAGAACCAGGCCAGGGGCTTCCAGCGTGCGCTGAACAACTACCTGGAATCCACCGGCCAGGGCGCCGAGGAGGGCTCGCGGAAGATCGCGGGCCTGCTGAAGCGGATCGACGCGAGGCCGCTGCCGACGTCGTCCGAGCGGAAACTGACGGAGACGCTCGCGCTCATCGGCCTCATCAGGCCGCTGTACAGCGAGGCGAACTGGCCCACCCTCACCAGCGCCCTGGAGGCGGCCGAGGAGGGCGACGGTACGGAACTCCTGGCGCTCGCCGACGACTACAACGACCGCGACGCCACGGGGCACTACGCCACGGGGACCCACTCGCAACGGGTCATATCGTGCCTGGACGACAAGCAGCGGCCGACGGTCGAGGAGGCGAAGAGGCTGCTGCCGCGGTTCGAGAAGGTCTCGCCCGTGTTCGGCCCCATGCTGGGCTGGGACACGGCCGGCTGGTGCCACGACTGGCCGGTGGCCGGGCAGTACGACACCCCGGAGGTCAGTGCGCCGGGTGCGGCACCGATCCTGCTCGTCGGCAACACCGGCGACCCGGCGACGCCCTACGAGGGCACCCAGCGGATGGCGGACGAACTCGGCAAGGGTGTCGGTGTGATGCTCACCTGGAAGGGCGAGGGGCACGGCGCGTACGGGAAGGGCAGCGACTGCGTCGACTCCGCGGTGAACGCGTATCTGCTCCAGGGGACGGTGCCGAAGGACGGCAAGGTCTGCTCATGACGACGGCGGGGGCTCCGGGCACCCGTGGTGCGCGAAGCCCCCGCCGAGCGGAGAGCGAGTCGAACCTTGGCTCAGTACACCGGCTTGTGCGGCTCGATCTGGTTGACCCAGCCGATCACACCGCCACCGACGTGCACGGCGTCGGCGAAGCCCGCGGACTTCAGGACCGCGAGGACTTCCGCACTGCGGACACCCGTCTTGCAGTGCAAGACGATCTTCTTGTCCTGCGGGAGGGCCTCCAGGGCGGTGCCCATGAGGAACTCGTTCTTCGGGATCAGCTTGGCGCCGGGGATCGAGACGATCTCGTACTCGTTGATCTCGCGGACGTCGATGATCTCGATGTTCTCGCCGTCGTCGATCCACTCCTTGAGCTGCTTGGGAGTGATCGTGGAGCCGGCGGCCGCCTCCTGGGCCTCCTCGGACACGACGCCGCAGAAGGCCTCGTAGTCGATGAGCTCGGTGACGGTCGGGTTCTCGCCGCAGACCGCGCAGTTCGGGTCCTTGCGGACCTTGACCTGGCGGTACTGCATCTCCAGGGCGTCGTAGATCATCAGGCGGCCGACCAGCGGCTCACCGGTGCCGGTGAGGACCTTGATGGCTTCGGTGACCTGGATGGAGCCGATGGACGCGCACAGCACGCCGAGCACGCCGCCCTCGGCGCAGGAGGGGACCATGCCGGGGGGCGGGGGCTCCGGGTAGAGGCAGCGGTAGCAGGGGCCGTGCTCGGACCAGAAGACCGAGGCCTGACCGTCGAAGCGGTAGATCGAGCCCCACACGTACGGCTTGTTCAGCAGCACGCAGGCGTCGTTGACCAGGTAGCGGGTCGCGAAGTTGTCCGTGCCGTCGACGATCAGGTCGTACTGGCTGAAGATGTCCATCACGTTGTCGGCCTCGAGCCGCTCCTCGTGAAGGATCACGTTCACGTACGGGTTGATGCCCAGGACCGAGTCGCGCGCGGACTCGGCCTTGGAGCGGCCGATGTCGGACTGGCTGTGGATGATCTGGCGCTGCAGGTTCGACTCGTCGACCTCGTCGAACTCCACGATGCCGAGCGTGCCGACGCCCGCAGCGGCCAGGTACATCAGCGCCGGCGAGCCCAGGCCGCCGGCGCCCACACAGAGCACCTTGGCGTTCTTCAGCCGCTTCTGCCCGTCCATCCCGACATCGGGGATGATCAGGTGGCGGGAGTACCTGCGAACCTCGTCTACGGTGAGCTCGGCGGCCGGCTCGACCAGGGGTGGCAGCGACACGGGGACTCCGTTGGTCGGTCAATCACTACGGTTGTTCTCTCCGTAACACTGCCATGGGCTTTTTCATTCCGAGACACCTGTTCCGATCCGCGAGACGATTTCGTCCCAGTAGCCGGGCATGGTCTCCCAGGGGTCGGTGCGGCCGCCCCGGTCCGTACGGTCGGTGAACCAGATCGTCGCGGCGCCCTGCCAGCGGGCGATGCGCAGTGCCTCGTCGAGGTGACCGCGGGGCACTCCGTGGACGAAGTGGCAGAAGCGGTCGGCCGGGTGGTCGGCCGTCCACTCCGCCACCTGCGACCAGCGGTAGTCGCTCCACGAGCCCCGGAAGGTGACCAACTGGTCGGCGCACTCGGCGTAGCCCGGGTGCGGGTGGGTGCCATGGCCGAGGACGATGTGGGCCTTGTCACGCAGCGCGCGGAGCGTGGTGACCGTGCGGCGGATCTCGGGCAGGGCGGCGGGGCCGGTCGGGCAACGATTCAGGAAGAAGCCGTCGACCCGGTACCAGTCCAGGTATCGGTGCGCCTCGGAGATCACGTCGCCGAAGGCGCGAGTGCCGTGCGCGGTGCCGAGAAGGGCCGTGTCGAGGTGGCCGAGGACCCGGACTCCCGTGCTGCGGAGCCGTCCGGCGGCCTGGAGGCAGTGCGAGTCGGGGCGGGTGCCGGGGCCGTCGGCGACGTTGAGGACGACCCAGTGCACGGGGGTGCCGGGACGGGTGAGTTCGCCCCACTCGGTGGGGGCGAGGAGGGGGTGTGCGTAGCCGGGGACACCGAGGCCCGTGCGGAGGAGTGTGCTCGATGTGGTCGGTGTGGTGCCGGTCAGATACGGCATGCCGCCTCCATCCAGATGTCACCGAGGGACTCTTCGAGGTTGATGCGGGGGCGCCAGCCGAGCCGGTCGCGCGCGGTGCGCACGTCGGCCTGCTGCCAGCTGCCGCAGCCGTCCGGGTACGCGATCGGAGCGGTGGGAGCCCCGTGGGCGGTGTGGTCCGATTCGGCGCGGGGGTGGCCGATGGACGGCCGCAGCGGGCCGGGCGGGCCGTCGAGTTCGTGGAGGGCGCCGCCGTATCCGGCCACGCGCGCGAGGATGGCGGCGGCGTCGCGGAGGCGCACGGCACGGCCGGAGCCGATGTTGATGACGCCCTGCGCGGCGGAGAGCGAGGCGGCATGGACGGCGCGGGCCACATCGCGGACGTCGACGAAGTCGCGCTGGGCGCCGAGGCCGGTGAGTTTGAGCTCGCCGTCGCCGGACTGCATGGCGCGGCGCATGGCCTCGGCGAGGCGCCCAAGTGGGGAGCCGGCGGGCGTGCCCGGGCCCGCGGGCGAGAAGACCCGGAGGACCACGGCGTCCAGGCCGGAGCCCAGGACCAGTTCGGTGGCGGCGAGTTTGCTGACGCCGTACGGGCCGCCGGGGCGGGGGACGGCGTCCTCCGCCGTGGAGGAGCCGGGCTGGCTGGGGCCGTACTCGGCACCGCAGCCGATCTGGACGAGGCGGGCGCCGCAGCCGCTGCGGCGCAGGGCCTCGCAGACGGTGGCGACGGCGACGGTGTTGTGGCGGGTGAGTTCGCGGGCGCCTCCTCGGGTGGCGCCGGCGCAGTTGATGACGACGCCGGGGTGGACCGCGTCCAGGAACCGGGTGAGGGCACCGGGGCTGCCGGACGCGAGGTCGAAGCGGACGTCGGCGTCGTCGCCGCGGCCCAGCGCGGTGAGTTGGACGGCGGGGTCGGCGAGGAGGCGGTCCGCCACGAAGCGGCCGAGGTAGCCGTTGGCTCCGATCAGCAGGACTCTCATCGGGCGGCTCCCGGGGCCGAGGGGTGGTCGGATCGGGAGGTGATCATTTGGGGGTCTCCTTCAGGGGCGTCAGGCAAGGGGGCTTGAGGGGGCACTGCCTCCGGTTGTGGGGGCGCGGGTGGGTATGCCTGCGGCGGCCCGCGCAGCTGAGTGGGGGTACGCGTAGCGCCTATGGCCGGCGGGTGGGTCGGGGCCGCGCTGTTGCTGCCGAGTCACCACGGCTGGTCCTGCCTCGCATATGCCGATGCCCTCGTCAGGGTGCGCGTCGCGTGGAGCAGGAGCGTGAGGGCGCCCGCGCCGCAGGCGGCGGTGGGGATACTGCCCGGACCCCAGGTGTCGATGAGGGCCTGGACGGGGGTCGCGAGCCAGGCGCAGCCGGGGAGGCGGGATGCGAAGAGGGTGCACAGGGCCGTTGCCTCGGCGGTGGCGGTGGCGGTGAGGACGAGTGCGGGGGCGTGGGTGAAGCCGTGGGTGGTGAGGAGGCGGGAGAGGAGCAGGAGGGCGCCCAGGGTGAGGGTCTGGGGGTAAGCGGCGGGCTCGTTCAGGGCGGTGGCGGTCAGGGTGAGGAGGGCCGTCAGGGCGCAGACGTAGAGGGTGAACGTGCCCAGGAGCAGGGGCCTTGCGGAGGTGGCGAAGTCCTCCAGGGCGCGGCTGGCCGACAGTTTGCGTCGGGCCCGTACGGCGAGGAGGTGGGCGCACCAGGCCGCGGGGGCGCAGGACAGGGCGAGCGCCAGTACGGGGGTGGTGGCGAGGGGCCAGGGGCCGTCGGTGGTGCCGGTGGGGAGGGCGTCGGGGCCTCCGGTGGCGGCTGCGCTCAGGAGTCCGTCGCCGAGGAGGGCGTAGGCGATGAGCCAGCAGGTCCGGGTGAGGGGAGGGCGGGTACGGTCCGTCGCGGCCAGGGGGCCGCGGGCCATGGCCGCGCGCAGGGCGAGGGCTACGGCGAGGCATCCCGCGGCGGCCACGATCAGGCGGGCGTGGCCGTGGGTGAGGTGCAGGCCGGTCACGGCCGCCGCGCAGAGTGCTCCGGGGAGGAGCGTGAGAAGAGCCCAGTCCGCGCGTGCGCGAGGGGCGGTGAAGGGCGGGCGGCCGGAGGGCGTTGCCGCGTCGCGGGGCACTCGTGCGTACATCTCCTCCGCGAGGGAGAAGACGTCCCGGTGCAGGAAGCGGGCCGCGGTGCGGTCGGTGACTCCGTGGGCCTCCAGGCCGGCGGCGATCTCCAGGGGGTCCACCGCCCTTGCGCACAGGTCGCGATGACGGTGCAGCAGTGCCTTCACGGGGTCCGCGCCGGTGCGGCGAGCGGGAGGCTGCCGGCGGCCGGTGGTGTGGGGGGCGGCCGGTTGCCGGCCGGGGCTGGGCGGCGTGTCGGCTCGGCTCTCCCATGGGTCCGTCTCCGCCGCGAGCCACTCCTGGGACCGCTCGTCCCATGCCCCGGGGCCGGCGGGGGCCCCGGGGCGGTCCAGTCCTCCCACGCCGCTCATCGCGCCCCCTCCGTCGCGGGGAGCGCGGTGGCGCGCACGGGCGCCTGCGTCGGCCGGTACGGGCCGCCGCGGGCCACCAGGCGTGCGGTCCGCCCGGTCCAGCGGCCGGGGACGTGGGCCTCGGCGGGGAACGCGAAGGGCAGGGGGTCTCCGGCCTGGTCCAGGGCGACCCGGCGGACCGGCGTGCGGGAGACGATCTCCAGGTAAATGCCGTGAAATGCTGTGACGTTCTGCTCGACGGTGAACAGTTCGAGCGCACGCGCGCGTGCGGCCGCGCCGAGGCGCTCACGGCGCTCGGGGTCGCGCAACAGCGCCACGCAGGCCTCCGCGAGCGCCCGAGGGTTGCGCGGGGGCACGACGAGCCCCGTACCGCCGACGGCCTCCACCACCGCGCCGACGTCCGTGGACACCGTCGCGCGGCCGCAGAACATGGCCTCGACCAGGCTGATCGGGAAGCCCTCGACGATGCTGGACAGGACGGCCACGCCACCCGAGGCGTACGCGTCGGCGAGGGTCGGGATCTCCGGGCCGCCGATCTCCTCGAAGGAGACCGGGTTGTCGCAGGCCCTGTGCGGGCCCTCCGCCTCGTCGGGGAAGAGCTGTGCGGCCAGCGCCTTGCAGTGGCCGAGATAGGCGGCTCCCTCGGCGTCCGAGGGAGCGCCGACGATCCGCAGGCGTGCCTTCGGCTCCTGCTTGCGGACCTCGGCGAAGGCGTGCAGCAACGACACCAGGTCCTTGGCGGGTTCGACACGGCCGACCCACACCAGCGTGTCCGGACCCGCGCACTCCGGGGCCTCGCCGACCTCCGCGAAGCGGGCGGCGTCCATGCCGGGGTAGACCGTGCGCAGCTTCGCCCGGTCGGCGCCGCAGCGCTCCTGCCAGCGGCGGGCGTGGCCGTTGCCGGGCGTGATGAGGGCGGCCCGGGCGTAGGTCTCGGCGGTGAGCCGGCCGTGGAAGGCGGCGAGCAGGGACCGTACGGCGGGTGAGGAGTCGGTGGCGGCCAGGTAGTGCGCGCGCAGCCGCACTCCGTATTCGGTCAGCAGCAGCGGTACGCCGCAGAAGTGGCGGGCGAGCAGGCCGGGCAGGGCCGCGGGTCCGCCGGAGGTGGCGTGGCACAGGTCGACCGAGCCCAGGCCGTCGTCCTCGTACCAGTCGAGCGAGAGGGGGCGCAGGGCGCTTTCCAGATGCGCGGCGACGGCGAGCAGATCGGGTACGCGCGCCTCGCGCGCCGTACGCAGGGCGCCCCGCGCCCGGCAGGCGCGCTCCAGGGCGCGTACGGCGGACTCGGAGCGGAGCGCTCCCACCAGCCCGCCCTCGTCGCGGGCGAGTTCGGCGAGCCCGTACAGCGCGTTGCCGAAACGGTCCGCCTCACTGGCCGACGGGTCCTCGGGCGCTCCGGAAGCGGCTGCGGCACCCCCTGCGCACAGCACGGCCACGAGCTCGCCGTAGCACTCGTCGAACCGTCGGCGCGCACGGCGGCCGTAGACCGCCCCGTCACCCTCGGCCGTCCACAGCGGTGCCGTACGCACGCGGCTGACCTGCGGGGGCAGCGGGACCCAGCCCTGGTCCTCCTGGCGCTCGCTGCGGCTGAGCGCGTAGATGGCGAACTCGTGCTGTTCGAGCCCGCGCACGAGCCGGTCGCACCAGAGCCTGGCGTCACCGCTCACATACGGATAGCCACCCTCCGTAATCAGTCCGATGCGCACCAGTACACCCCCGATCTCCCGTAAGGGGAGCCGCCGTTGCCCGGGCGGCTCGCAGCGGGAAGAACGTATGCGGACAAGGCGGTGGCGCGACGGACGGTTGTCCATCGCACCACCAAAAGGGGTGAACGGTCGTAACTTTCCCGTGCAGACCGCGTTCCGTCGCGCTAGGAGATCAAGCGCATACGGATCGTCACAGGACACCGGCTCGCACGGTCGGTCACACCGCGGCCAACTCCCGTCGGGCGGCTCGCCGCAGGGCCGCGATCCGCGGGTCGAGTGCCGGTACGGCGGCCAGGAGCTGCTTGGTGTACGGGTCCTGCGGATTGTCGTACACCTCGTCGGCCGGGCCCTGTTCGACGATCCGTCCGCGCCGCATCACCACCACCCGGTCGCTGACCTGCCGCACGACGGCGAGGTCGTGGGCCACGAAGACGAGCGCGAGTCCCAGTTCGCGCTGCAACTCGCCGAGCAGGGCGACCACCTGGGCCTGTGTGGTGACGTCGAGTGCCGAGACGGGCTCGTCGCAGACGATGACGCGCGGGTCGGCGGCGAGCGCCCGGGCGATGCCGATGCGCTGGCGCTGGCCGCCGCTGAACTCGTGCGGGTAGCGGTCGTAGTGCGCCGCGTCGAGTCCCACGCGCTCCAGCAGTTCCCGCACCCGCCCCCGGATGCGCCCCTCGTCCCTCCCTCTGCCACGCGCGCGCAGCGGGTCGGCGATCGACTCGCCCACGCTGCGCCGGGGATTGAGAGAGGAGACGGGGTCCTGGAAGACCATCTGAACGGCCGGATCGACGCCCACGCGCGCGTGCCCCTCGTATCGGACCTCTCCCGCCGTCGGTTCCAGCAGGCCGACCAGCATGCGCCCCAGCGTCGTCTTTCCGCTGCCGCTCTCCCCCACGATCCCGACGGTCTCGCCGCGGTGGATCGTCAGCGACACGTCGTCCACCGCGGTGAACGCGCGCTTCCCGCGCCCGAAGGCACGCCGGAGACCGGTCGCCTCCAGGACGACCTGTGCGGGCCCTTCGGCCGGTTCCTCCGCCGGTTCCTCCGCCGCCTCGGAGGCGGTGCGCGGCGCGTCCACGCGGGGGACGGCGCCGAGCAGTTCGCGCGTGTACGTCTGCGCGGGCGATCCCAGTACGGCGACGACCGGGCCGTGCTCCACCGACCGCCCGTGCCGCATCACGAGCACCTCGTCGACGCTCTCGGCGGCGACGCCGACATCGTGGGTGACGAGGAGAAGCCCCATGCCGGTCTCCTCGCGGAGGGTGTGCAGAAGGTCGAGGAGCTGCGCCTGGACGGTCACGTCGAGCGCGGTCGTCGGTTCGTCGGCGATCAGCAGGTCGGGCTCGCAGGCCAGCGCCATGGCGATGAGGGCACGCTGGCGCATGCCGCCGCTGAACTCGTGGGGGCGCGAGCGGGACCGCCGCGCCGGGTCCGGGATGCCGACCCGGTCCAGCACCTCCACGGCACGCGCGCGTGCCGCTCGGCGCGAGGCACGCGTGTGGACGCGGTACACCTCGGCGATCTGGTCCCCGATCGCGTAGTACGGGTCCAGGGACGACAGCGGGTCCTGGAACACCATCGCGGCCTTCCCGCCGCGCAGCCGCCGCAGCGCCTCCTCCGGCGCCTCCTGTACGTCGACGCCGGCCACCTCGATCGCGCCGCCGACCCGCGCGCCCGTGCCGCGGTGCAGGCCGAGCAGGGCGGCGGCGACGGTGGACTTGCCGGAGCCGGACTCGCCGACGAGGGCGAGGGCGGCGCCCTGCTCCAGACGGAAGGAGAGTCCGTCCACGGCGCGCAGGGGACCGAACTCGACCGTCAGGTCCGTGACGTCGACCAGACTCATGCCAGTACCACCCGTCGGTCGGCCACCGCGTACAGGACGTCCGCGACGGCGTTGGCGAGAACCACGAAGAAGCCGGTCACCAGGACCATGCCGACGACCACCGGCAGATCGACGACCTTGACCGCCTCGACCATCTCCCGGCCGATGCCGGGCAGGCCGAACAGCGTCTCGGTGAGCACGGCTCCGCCGAACAGGACGCCGATGTTGTTGGCGTTCACGGCGATGAGCGGGGCCAGCGCACCGCGCAGGCCGTGCCGCCAGATGATCGCCCGCTCGCCGACGCCGTAGGCCCGGAAGGTGCGGACGCAGCAGCTCCAGTTGCCCGCAGACGACGATCATCAGGACGAGGCCGATGACGAACACGGGCGTGGACATGCCCGCGAGGGTGAACGTGGTCAGCAGCCGCTCGGTGAGCCGGCCGCGCCGCCACACCGACAGCACACCGGTGCCGACGCCGAGGACCAGCCACAGCACCATGGCACCGAGCGCCAGCGAGGCCGTGACCGGAAGCTTCGTCAGGATGAGCCCCGTGACCTGCTGGTCGCTCCGGTACGACAGCCCGAGGCAGGGCGCCGAGCAGTGCTGGACCGAGGTGCCGGTGGAGTAGTCCTGGCCGACGAGGAGGCCCTGGAGGAAGTGCCAGTAGCGGGTGTACAGCGGGTCGTCGAGGTGCAGTTGCCCGGCGACCTGCTGCACCTGGGCCGGCGAGCAGCGCGGACCGCAGGTGATCTGGGCGACGTTGCCGGGGGTGACGTAGAAGACGACGTAGATGATGACCGAGAGGGCGAACAGGGTGACCACTGCGCCGAGAGCGCGGCGCAGTACGAAACCGCCGAGACCGGTCATGACGCCACCCCCTTCGTCTCCCGCCGTGCCTTCCGGCTCGTCTCCCCCTTCGTCTCCGGTTTCGCTTCGCGCCCGCGCCCCGTCCCGATGCGCAGCCGGGAGGCCGCGCGCGGGTCGAGGGCCGTGCGGACGCCGTCGCCGAGCACGGTGAAGGCGAGGACGGTCACGAACAGCGCGCCCGCGGGCAGCAGCAGATACTGCGGTGCCGCCTGGTACCAGACGTCCGCGGAGGTGAGCATCTGCCCCCAGGAGGGCGTCGGCGGCTTCACACCCACGCCGAGGAAGGACAGGGCCGCCTCCACGGTGATGTTCGAGGGGACGAGGATGGCCGCGAACGTGATGACGGGGGCGGCGAGACCCGGGAGCAGTTCGCGGCGGGCGATCCGGACGGTGCTCCAGCCGCTGAGCCGGGCCGCGGCGACATAGTCGAGTTCCTTGAGGGTGAGGGTCTGCGCGCGCACCATCTTGGCGAGCGTGGCCCAGCCGGAGACCAGTCCGACGACCAGCGCGACCAGGACGGGGCGCGGGAAGCTCGTGGGCACGACGGCGAGCAGGGCTAGCGCGACGACCATCAGCGGCATGGCCACGAAGATGTCGGCGATCCGGGTCAGGAGGAGATCCACCCAGCGGTTGCCGAGCCCGGCCGCGACGCCGATGACGACACCCAGCAGGAGCTGGACCACGGTCGCCGCCAGCGCGACACCGAGCGACACGCGCGCGCCATACACGAGCCGTGCGAACAGGTCCCGGCCGGTCTGCGGTTCGACGCCGAGCCAGTGTTCGGCGCTCACTCCGCCGAACGACCCGATGGGCACGCCTCCGCGCGCGGAGTCCACCAGGGACGGGTGGTAGGTGGTCGGGTCCTGGCCCTCGATCGCGGTGAGCAGCGGTGCGGCGAGCGCGACCAGGACGAGCAGCGCGACGACGGCCGCCGCGACGAGGGCGGCGCGCTGCGTCCGCAGCCGCCGCCAGAACTGACGAGCCCCCGACGCCCCCGGGACGGCGGTGTCCGTCCCGGGGGGCTGGGAGGTCAACAAGGCCTCGCTCATGATGACTTGACCAGATCCATTGACCGCATGGACTACTTGACCGCGACCTGGGAAATGTCCAGTACGCCGGTCCAGTCGCTGATCACGACGTTCTTGACGTCCTTGCCGTAGAGCCGCTTGTAGACGGGGTGGAACAGCGGCACGGTCAGCGCCTGCTCGCCGATCTTCTTGTCCAGTGCACCCCAGCGCTTGGCTGCGGCGTCAAGATCGGTCAACTTGTTGATCGCGTCAATCTCGGCATTGACCGACTTGTCGTCGAGCAGGCCCGTGTTGAAGTTCGCGCCGTCCTTGACGATCTGCCGGCCGTCGAAGATCGGGACGAGGAAGGGGCCGCCGGAGGGCCAGTCGGCACCCCAGTGGGCGAGGAAGAAACCGGGCTCGGTCTTCACGTTGTGGATCTTGTCGGAGTAGTCGTTCTCCTCCAGTCCCTGCAGCCTGACCGTGATGCCGGCCTTCTTCAGCGCGTCCTGGATCGCGGTGGCGATCTCGGGGCTGGTCTCGAAGTCCTTGGCGTTGGAGTGGGTCAGCGTGACGGTCAGGCCGTTCGCGTGACCGGCCTCCTTCAGCAGTTCCCTGGCCTTCGCCGCGTTGCCGGACTCGCCCGCCGGGAAGTGGTCGTAGGGGGTGTGGCCGAAGGACTTCTGGTTCGGCAGGAAGGTGGTGGCGGGCTCGGCCAGCGCGGAACCGCCGGCCGCGTTGATCACGGAGGACCGGTCGATCGCGTAGGCGATCGCCTGCCTCACCTTGACGTTGTCGAACGGCTTGATCGTCGGGTTGAACGCGATGTAGTTGGTGTAGCCGAAGTGCCCGGTGCCGACACGCGAAGCAAGTTCCTTGTCGCCCGTCACCTTGGCGAGCTCGGCCGGGCCGAGATTGGTGTCCGTGGTGACCGCGGCCGCGTCCGCACCCTGAGACGCGGACAGCCGCTGGTTGATCACGGACGAGTCGAGCCCCGACCGCACGTCGATCTTGTCCGGGTAGGCCTTGCGCTCGGCGTCCGTCGAGGCCGACCAGTAGGTGTTGCGCTCCAGGACGAGCCGCTCGCCGTCGTTCTCGTTCCTGACGACCTTGTACGGCCCGGACGAGATCGGGTGCTCCTCGTACTTCGTACCGGTGTCCTTGTCCTTCGGTACGGGTGCGAACTGCGTCTGGGTCGCCAGGTACGGGAACTCGCCCTCGGGCTTGGCGAGATGGAAGACGATGGTCCGCGCGTCCGGCGTCTCGATCGAGTCCAGCCCGCCCTTGTCGCCCCTGTCCTTGTACGGCCCCTCGTAGTCGGCCCCGCCGACCAGCCAGTCCCTCAAGTAGGGAGCGCCTCCGGAGAGTTCGGGGGCGAAGGAGCGCTCGATGCCGTACTTGATGTCGGCCGAGGTGATCGGGGTGCCGTCCTCGTACTTGAGTCCCTCCTTGAGGGTGTACGTCCAGACGGTGGCGTCCTTGTTCGGGCGCCCGGTGTCGGTGGCGAGGTCGGGGACGACCTTGGCGCCGGCCTCCCCGTTCTCGCGGTTGCGGGTGGTGAGCGTGCGGAAGACGAGGGAGGGCACGTTGCCGCCGCCGGAGGTGTACAGGCGGGCCGGATCGAAGTCCTGCTGCGGGTTGGCGTTCAGGACCGTGAGCGTGCCGCCCTTGTGGGGCGTGGAGTCGCCGCCGGCGCCGTTGGCATCGTTGTCCTCGGGCCCGCAGGCGGCGGCGCCCGCTGCCACGACCAGGCTGACGGATGCCGCGGCCACGCGGCGCGCTATGACGGACGGTTGACGCATCGGAGACGACCTCTCGGATTGATGAGTCCCGCGCTGATGGGCCGAGCATCGACGGACCGGCATCGACGGACAGGACAATCGATGGACCGGACAATCGATGGACCGACCATCAATGACCCGGCATCGATGGTTCTCGAATGGCGAGACGGATTGACGAGGAGTGAGACGAAGAAGTGCAGACGTCTGCCCCGGCGCCAGGTCGTCGGAAGCCCGTGAACCGGCCGCGGGTCCGAAAACCCGTCAGCGACTCGCAGGAGAGGAAAGCGATCGCGACACCAACACCATGGGGCGGGCGTCTAGCGACAGTGAATGTCGGCCAGGCACAGGGCGGTCACACCGATGAGCGCCAGCTCGATGGCGGCGCGAGAAGAGGTGTGACGGGTCGACATGTACAGAAATATGTACGAACTCACTGCACATGTCAATGTGACATGTGAGTCACCCGTCAACTCCCGGGATACGGCCAGGGGTTGGCCCGGCAGCGGATCCCGTCGTGGTCGAGGAACTTGGTCTGCTGCTGCATGACCGGGGCGAGATCGCCGTCCTTGTCGCAGGTGACGTGGCTGAAGCCGAGCCGGTGGCCGACCTCGTGGTTGATCAGCATCTCCCGGTAGGCATGGATTCGATCACCGTATGTCTTCGAGCCCTGAGCCCATCTGTACGCATTGATCATCACGCGCTCGGTGGCGGCCGAGTCGCACGACACGTTGTCCTCGGTCGTGTCGAGCCCGGACTTGGCGCACCAGACGGCGGTGGTGCCGGGGCTGGCCAGCGTGATCACGAAGCGGGGCTTGCCGGAGTAGATGCGCTCGAAGGTACGGGCGCCGTTGTGGGACCAACTCCGGTCGTCGTTGAGCGTCTTGTGCACGGCCTCGGCGAAGAGTTCGCCGTCGAGGCCGAGCCCCTGCTCCACGTCCACGCGGTAGGTGAACTTCTGCCCCGTGCCGGGCGCCCTGTCGATGCCCGGGATCGCGTCGAACTGCCCCGAGCCCTTGAGCGTGGCGCTGAGCGCGTACTTCTCGCCCATCTTCTGGTCGTACGTCAACGGCGCCATGCTCGGCGAACCGGAGGGCGCCGGCCGCCCGTCCCCGCGCGAGGCGGAGTCACGGGCGTCCCGCGCCTCATCGGCGGCGGACTGCGACTGTACGTCGTTGTCGTCCCGCCCCTGCGTGACCTCACCGGCGACGACGACGGCCAGTACGGTGACGACGGCGGCGGCCGCGATGCCGGTGAAGGTCCGGCTCTTGGTCCCCTTCGTGGAGGCGGGCTCCCCGGTCGGCGGGGCGTCGTCGTCGAGGTCGGTGCCGTTCGGGACGCCGATGCCGGGTCCGGTGTTCCAGTCGGTGACGGAGGCGTACGGGTCGGCGGGGTGGGCGGCATCGGACGTACGGGACGCGAAGACGTCGACGTCCCCCTCGAAGGCGTCGAGGTAATCCTGCCGGGGCCCCTCGGCCGGCGATGCCCGCCGGGGCCGCGGCACGGGAGCGCCGGGGACGGGCGGAGCGCCGGCCGCCGCGGAAGCGCCGTACGCGACCCCGGTCCGCCCCCTCAGCTGGCCCCAGCCGCCACCGCGTTCGCGCTGCTCGGGGTGACCGCTGCGGACCTGGGGGGTGCCGTGGGCGGGGGTGCCGTCGGAGAAGCGGGGGGTGCCGTGGGCGGGCGTACCGTCGGCGAAACGGGGAACGCCATGGGCGGGAGTCCCGTCGGCGAAACGGGGCACGCCATGCGCAGGAGTCCCGTCCGGCAGCCGCGGAACGCCCTGTGCAGGCGTCCCGTCGGGCAGTCTCGGTGCCCCCTGCACGGGCGGCGGACCCGGCACCCGGCGACCGCCAGTCCCGACGGACCCGACGGACTGCGGCCAGCCGCTCTGCCCCGCTCCCGGAGCCGCGCCCGGTCGTGCACCCGGGGCCGTACCAGGTCCCGCGCCCGGCACTGACGGCCCCCGCTGGGCCGCACCCGTCTCCGGCGGTGCCCCCCGAGCCCCCTGTCGTGCGGTTGTCTCCGTGGCGTCGCGCTTGGCGGCGAGCCCGCGGCGGCTGTGGCGTCCCACGTCGCGCCTCAGCTCCCCGGGGTCTCGGTCATGGCCTGATCCTCGCCCGCGTCGGCTCTCCCGGCCCCGGCCCCGGCCCCAACCTCACCCACACTCCGGCTCAAGGCCCCGGCCACGTCCACACTCCGACTCACGGCCCCGGCCACCTTCCGGTTCACCGCCGCGCCGTCCACGGCCGGCGACTCCCCCTTGTCCACGAGGAATTCGCAGAACGCCCGGGCGACCACCTCCGGGTACTCCATCATCGCCACGTGCCCGGCCTCCGGCAGGCTCAGCAGACGGGAGTCACGGAAGCTGCGCGCGGCCTTCTGGCACATGCGGTAGCCCACGAGCTGGTCCCGGCCCCCGTAGATGAGCAGTGTCGGCGCGAGCACCCGCTCGGCCTGGCGCCACAGCGCGTGCTGGCCGCCCAGCGTGTACGCGTTGACCAGCCCGCGCGCGGAACGCGTCATCGCGTCCCAGGAGTACGGCAGTTGCAGCCGTCGTTCCATCTCCTCGACGGCGTTGCGGAACCCTTCCGGCGTCACCCGCCCGGGATCGCCGTAGCACAGGTGCATGACACCACGGACCCGCTGCTCAGCCGTCCACTGCCGGGTGAGCCGGGTGAAGAGCGCGGTCACTCCGGGTACCGCGAGCAGCGCCGTGGGCACGGCTGTGCGCTGGACGCGGATCTCGGGCAGGGCGGGCGACACGAGGGTGAGCGTACGGACCAGGTCGGGCCGTACGGCGGCGACGCGCGTGCTGACCGCGCCGCCGAGCGAGTTGCCGAAGAGGTGTACGGGGCCTCGTCCGGACGCGTCGAGATAGCGGATCACCGCGCGTGCGTGCGCGGTGATCGAGTAGTCGCCGTCGTCCGGTGGCGGCGAGTCGCCGAAGCCCGGCAGGTCGAGGGCCTCGCCGTCGACATCGCCCTCCAGCTGCTGCATCAGCGCCGACCAGTTCAGCGAGGAACCGCCGAGGCCATGGACGTACAGCGCGGGCGGCAGCCCCTCGCGCGCTGGTGGCCTCGACCGCACCGTCAGCGTGATCCCCGGCAGCCCGACCGACCGGAGCCGCTCGCCCTCCGCGACCCGGACGGCCGACACCTTGGGAAGCACATTGGCGGCCGGCACGGACGGGAGTTCGGTCGAAGACATGCGGCAATGTTACGAGACGATCACGCCGTGGTTCATGTGTTCGCAGTCACAAGTCGACGGGTACATGGCACCCGTCCCGGCGGGGAACCGGCCATACGCGTCGCCCTCAGCAAACCCGCCGGACAGCGCACCCGAAACACGCTCGAAGCACGCCCCAAGCACATCCGACGCACATCCGAAGCAACGCCCGAAGCCACGCCCGAAGCCACGCCCGAATCGCCCGCAGACCCCCCGCACATCGCATAGCGTCCGGAACCGGTGTCTCCTAGGCTCGTACGCAGGGCACCCGCAAATGGACCCCTGCTTCACCCAGGGACGTTGTGCCCCCACGGGGACGTTCTAGGAAGGGAGCCCGCCATGGCCGTCGATCCCACCGACCCCGAGACGTTCGTGAACGACGACACCGAGGAAGTCCAGGAGTTCGACGTCGAGGCCCCGACGGCCGACGCGGCCGAGCAGCACGCCGACGTCCGCCCCGACCGCGACGATCCCCTGACCGGGGTGGACCCGGACCGTGCCAACGAAGCCGATCTGGTCGAACAGACGCGCGTCGTCTCCATCGACGAGGACGACTACCGGTGACGCACCGGTGACGAGACCGACGCGAGGGGCCACGGAGCGCCGACGAAGGTGCGGCCGCGGCCGAAAGCGAGTGCTGCCCCAGCAGGAAAGAGACCGTTTTCTGCCCGGTCCGCCCGGTTTTCAAACCTTCTGCGCGACTTTCGCCACCGTCCGGTCCGTGAAATTCTGCGCTCGCACCGCGCACACCAGGGTTACCGAAAAGTACGATGGCGGCGCGGCGCACACCGCATATGGACGACTTTGGGAGGCGGCGTGACAGCCATCGAGCAGACAGAGGCGGCACGCCCGCGGGGCACTCGCCTGCCGCGCCGAGCCCGACGGAACCAGTTGCTGGGCGCAGCCCAGGAGGTTTTCGTCGCGCAGGGCTATCACGCTGCCGCGATGGACGACATCGCCGAGCGCGCCGGCGTCAGCAAGCCGGTGCTCTACCAGCACTTCCCGGGCAAGCTCGACCTCTACCTCGCCCTGCTGGACCAGCACTGCGAGTCCCTGATCCAGGCCGTACGGAACGCGCTTGCGTCGACGACCGACAACAAGCAGCGCGTACGGGCGACGATGGACGCGTACTTCGCCTACGTGGAGGATGACGGCGGCGCCTTCCGCCTGGTCTTCGAGTCGGACCTGACGAACGAGCCGGCCGTGCGCGACCGCGTCGACAAGGTCACGAACGACTGCGCCGAGGCGATCTGCGACGTCATCGCCGAGGACACCGGCCTCTCGCGCGCGGAGTCGATGCTCCTCGCCTCCGGCCTCGGCGGCCTCGCCCAGGTGGTGGCCCGTTCCTGGCTGCACAGCGACCGCAGCGTTCCGCGCGACCAGGCGGTGCAGCTGCTGACGTCCCTGGCATGGCGGGGCATCGCGGGCTTCCCGCTGCACGGCACGGAGCACCACTGACCGACGCCTGACCGCACGCGCGCGTGGGGCGCTGTCCCGCCCACGCGCGCGTGGGTGCGTTTGTTCCCGTCCACTGTTCCGGTCCGCTTGTTCCCCTCCGCTGTTCGCTCCTGGCGTTCTTGGGCAGAGCGTGTACGTCCCCTCACCGGGCTAATGTGTGCTGGGTACGGCGCGGTAGGCCGCGCACTTCACTGACCGTCGGAGGGACATAGCCGTGGAGGTCAAGATCGGCGTGCAGCACGCGCCCCGCGAGATCGTTCTGGAGAGCGGTCAGAGTGCCGAGGAGGTCGAGCGGGCGGTGTCCGAGGCACTGGCCGGGAAGTCACAGCTGCTGACCCTCGTGGACGAGCACGGCCGCAAGGTCCTGGTCCCGGCCGAGCGTCTGGCGTATGTGGAGCTCGGTGAGCCGGCTCCGCGCAAGGTGGGCTTCGGCGCGCTGTAGGAAGGCGTCGGCAGACAGGCAGTAAGGAGGGCCCGGCGACCACGGTCGCCGGGCCCTCCTTTTCGCGCAGTGACCTTTTCCTCCGGGATGGGCCTTCTCCACGGATGGAGCACAGGTCGATCACAGGGGAGGATTGCATTCCGCAGGTCAGGGGTATGACGGGCTACGACTGTTTCGAGCAGGCCGGCCATGTGGGAGGGACCCCAACATGCTCTTGGAAGCGCTCAGCTCCGCGATCCTCGGCCTGGCCCTGGCATGGGCGGTTGCCCACCGCCTGCCGCACCGGCTGCCGACGCGCTCCCTGGTCCTGCCGACGGGTGTCGCCGGTGCCCTCTTCGGCGCCTTCATCACGCACACCGCGCTGGACTTCGGCAACCTCTTCCTGATCCTCATCGGCGCGGCGACCGTCTCCGCCGCCTCCCTCTCCCTGCTGGTACGCCCCGCGGGAAGACTCCGCCGGCACTCGGCGACCGCGTGAACCCCGAGGACCGGCCGCCTGACGAATGACGCCGTCGGTCCGGGGGCCGCGGCCCCCGGTGCTGGTCGGGCGGGCTTACGCCGCGAGCCCCAGCGCGGCCATCCGCTTCGTGTGCGCCTCCGTGATCCGCGAGAACATCTTGCCGACCTCCGCGAGATCGAACCCGTCCGCAACGCCACCCACCAGCATCGTGGACAGCGCGTCCCGGTCGGCGACCACCCGCTGGGACTGGGACAGCGCCTCGCCCATCAAACGCCGCGCCCACAGTGCCAGTCGCCCGCCCACACGCGGATCGGCATCGATCGCCGCCCGTACCTTCTCGACGGCGAACGACGCGTGCCCGGTGTCGTCGAGTACGGCCAGCACCAGACCACGGGTGTCCGAGTCGAGCCGAGCGGCGACCTCCCGGTAGAAGTCACTGGCGATCGAATCCCCGACGTACGCCTTGACCAGCCCTTCCAGCCAGTCCGAGGGCGCCGTCTGCTTGTGGAAGCCGTCCAGCGCGGCGACGAACGGCTCCATGGCCTGGGTCGGCTCGGCACCGATCTCGGTGAGCCGGTCGCGCAGCTTCTCGTAGTGGTGGAACTCGGCCGACGCCATCTTGGCCAGCTCCGCCTTGTCCGCCAGCGTCGGCGCCAGCTTGGCGTCCTCCGCCAGCCGCTCGAACGCCGCCAGCTCCCCGTAGGCCAGCGCGCCGAGCAGGTCCACGACCGCGGCCCGGTACTGCGGATCGGCGGAGGCCTGGGCCCAGTCCTGGGCGGCGACCCCGGTGTGTTCGACGGTGGAGTCAGCGGTGTCAGAGGCGTCAGGGGTGTTGTCAGGCGTCGTCATGAAGCGCACAATAGCCCGCTCACCGTGTCACGGAAGTCCCTGGTCAATCACTGTGACGCCGACTACGTGACCAATTCGGCCATCGCATGTGCGCGTTTCCGGGGTATGGTGGTAATGCGCCCGCTGAGTACTCAGACGTATCTCGACGGGCCGCACGTTATGAGGATGCCCGGTCGGTGGCCCGATCGGCTCCGACCCGACAGCCCTCCCCGGCCGTACGGCACTGTGCGTACGACGACCGGAGGGACACCCTCAGCGGTACGAGCGCTAGAGCGTCGGCAGTGGTCCCGTGCCTTACGGCCCGACCGTATGGCAGCCGACGTCCCCCGGCACGGTCCGTCAAAGACCCCCGCGCTCGCCTCGCACCGCGCACACAGAAGAGGCAGCACCCTGACTACGACTTTTCGAGAGCTCGGAATCCTTCCCGAGACCGCCGAGGCCCTGGAAGCCGTCGGCATCACCACTCCCTTCCCCATCCAGGAGATGACCCTCCCCGTCGCCCTCTCCGGCACGGACGTCATCGGCCAGGCCAAGACCGGCACCGGAAAGACGCTGGGCTTCGGCCTCCCGCTCCTTGAGCGCGTCACCGTCCCCGCCGACGTGGAGGCCGGGCGCGCCAAGCCCGAGGCGCTCACCGACGCCCCGCAGGCACTCGTGGTCGTCCCCACCCGCGAGCTGTGCACCCAGGTCACCAACGACCTGCTGACCGCGGGCAAGGTGCGCAACGTACGCGTCCTCGCCATCTACGGCGGCCGGGCCTACGAGCCCCAGGTCGAGGCCCTGAAGAAGGGCGTCGACGTGATCGTCGGCACCCCGGGCCGACTGCTGGACCTCGCCGGCCAGAAGAAGCTCAACCTCAAGCACATCAAGGCGCTCGTCCTCGACGAGGCCGACGAGATGCTCGACCTGGGCTTCCTGCCCGACGTCGAGAAGATCATCAACATGCTGCCGGCACGCCGCCAGACCATGCTGTTCTCGGCGACCATGCCGGGCGCGGTCATCGGCCTCGCGCGCCGCTACATGTCGCAGCCCACCCACATCCGCGCCACGGCGCCGGACGACGAGGGCGCGACGGTCGCGAACACCGCGCAGTTCGTCTACCGGGCGCACAACATGGACAAGCCCGAGATGGTCGCGCGCATACTGCAGGCCGACGGCCGGGGACTGGCCATGGTCTTCTGCCGTACGAAGCGCACGGCGGCCGACCTCGCCGACCAGCTCCAGCAGCGTGGTTTCGCCGCCGGCGCGGTCCACGGCGACCTCGGCCAGGGCGCCCGCGAGCAGGCGCTGCGCGCCTTCCGCAACGGCAAGGTGGACGTCCTCGTCTGCACCGACGTCGCCGCGCGCGGTATCGACGTCGAGGGCGTGACGCACGTCATCAACTACCAGTCGCCGGAAGAGGAGAAGACGTACCTGCACCGCATCGGCCGCACCGGCCGCGCGGGCGCCAAGGGCATCGCGATCACCCTCGTCGACTGGGACGACATCCCGCGCTGGCAACTGATCAACAAAGCGCTGGAGCTGAACTTCAACGACCCGCCGGAGACGTACTCCACGTCCCCGCACCTCTTCGAGGAACTGAACATCCCCGCGGGCACGAAGGGTGTCCTGCCCCGCTCGGAGCGCACGCGCGCCGGGCTGGCGGCGGAGGAGGTCGAGGACCTCGGCGAGACCGGCGGACGCGGTGGGCGCGGTCGCGGTGGCCGAGGCGGCCGGGACGAGTCCCGCGACGCGCCCTCGTCCGACCGTGAGCGCCCGGCCCGTACGCCGCGTCGCCGCCGCCGTACGCGCGGCGGGGCACCGCTGGACGCGACGCCGGCGCCCGCCGCCGGTTCCGCGACGCCGGAGGACACCGCCGAGGCCACTACGGCGGAGTCGGTCACCGCATCTCGCACCCCGCGCCGCCGTCGCCGCACGCGCGGCGGGGCGTCGGCTGAACCGGCCCCGGCCGTGACGGCCACGTCCTCCTCCGCACCCGAGCCCGTGGACGCCGCGGAGGCGGCCCTCACCACGGCGGAGGGCCCGTCCCTGGACACCGCCGAGGAGGCGTCGGCCAAGCCGCGCCGCCGCCGGACGCGCAAGTCGGCGGAGGCGGAGGCGACTTCGGCCGAGGCCGTGACGGCGCCCGAGGCGGAGGCCGTGACGGCTCCGGAGGCCGGGCAGGTCACGGAGGGCGCCAAGGTCGCGGAGGCGGTGCAGGCGTCCGAGGCCGCTACGGCTCCGCAGGCCGCCGCCCCCGAGGAGGCTGCCGCCACCAAGCCGCGCCGCCGCACCCGCAAGGCGACGACCACGGCGGAGGCCGCCGTTGAGACGGCTGAGGGCGTCACCGAGGCCGCACCGGAGACCCCGGAGGCGACCGAGGCCAAGCCCAGGACGCGCCGTACCCGTAAGGCGACGGCCGCCGCCGAAGCCGCCGTGGACACGGCCGAGGCCACCGAGGCCAAGCCCAAGACGCGCCGTACCCGCAAGACCGCGGCGACGACCGTGGCCGCCGAGACCGCCGACATCCCGGCCCAGACGGCCCCGGAGCCGGAGGCTGCCGAGGCCAAGCCCAAGGCACGCCGCACTCGCAAGACCGCGGCCGCCGCGGAGGCCGCCGTCGACACGGCCGAGGGCACGGAAGCCAAGCCGCGCCGTACGCGCAAGGCAGCCGCGACCGTGACGGAGCCGGAGGCCGCCGAGGCCAAGCCCCGCCGGACGCGCAAGGCGACGGCCGCCGCTGAGGCTTCCGCCGACACGGCCGAGGCCACCGAGGCCAAGCCCAAGACGCGCCGCACCCGCAAGGCGACGGCCACCGCCGAAGCCGCCGTCGACACGGCCGAGGCCACCGAGGCCAAGCCCAAGGCACGCCGCACCCGCAAGACCGCGGCGAGCACCTTGGCCACCGAGACCGCCGACATCCCGGCCCAGGCCACACGGGAGCCGGAGGCCACGGAGACGCCCGCACCGCGCCGCCGTACCCGCAAGGCCGCGGCGACCGTGGAAGCCGCCGACGGTACGGCCGAGGCGAAGCCCAGGGTTCGCCGTACCCGCAAGGTGACGGCCGCCGCGGAGCCCGCGGAGAGCTGATCCCCCGTACGACGGCCCGGTCCCACCTCGCGTGGGGCCGGGCCGTCGGCGTTGCACCGGTGGCATCGGCAGGCCGGTTCCGGGCCGCTACTCGGCAGTCCCCGCCGCGCGCCCACCCGATACCCTCCACCCGTGACCACCCAACCCGCCTTCACGCCTCCCCCCAACGCCCGCGCCTACCCCCTCCACACCTCCCGCGGCACGTTCGCCGTCGTCGACTCCCCCGCCGCCCCCGGCGTGGCGCCCCGAGGTACCGCCCTGCTGCTGCCCGGATTCACCGGCAGCAAGGAGGACTTCACCCTCATGCACGAGCCGCTCGCGGCGCGCGGCTACCGCACGGTCGCCGTCGACGGACGCGGACAGCACGAGTCCGACGGCCCCGAGCACGACGAATCGGCGTATGCCCAGGGTGAGTTGGCCCGTGACGTCCTGGCCCAGGCAGCAGCCCTCGGCGCTCCCCTGCACCTCCTCGGTCACTCCCTCGGCGGCCAGATCGCCCGTGCGGCCGTGATCCTCGACCCCTCCCCGTTCCGCTCCCTCACGCTCATGGCGTCGGGCCCCGCCCAGATCTCCGACTCCCAGCAGCAGCGCGTGAAACTGCTGCGGGACGCGCTCGCGGTGATGAACATGGCCGAGACCTGGGAGGCCATCCTCGCCATGGGGCCGCCCGAGGAGGTCGGCGGGCCGGCGCGCGGCATCGGCGGTCCGGAGCTGCTGCGCCGCCGTTGGCTCGCCACGAAGCCCGCGCAACTTCTCGCGACGGGGCGTCAGTTGTGCACGGAGCCGGACCGCGTCGACGAGCTCGCCGCCGTATCCCTGCCGTTCCACGTCCTGTCCGGCGCCAGCGACGACACCTGGCCGGTCCCGGTCCTCGACGACATGGCCGTACAGCTGAACGCCCGCCGGACGGTCATCCCCGGCGCCGAGCACTCCCCCAACGCCGACCAGCCGCTGCACACCGCCCAGGCGTGCGCCGACTTCTGGGACAGCGTCGACGGCGCCGACGACCCGGGCCCGGCAGACAACCAGCACTGCCGCTAGTACTGCCGCTAGTACTGCCGCTAGTACTGCCGCTAGTACTGCCGCTAATACTGCGCCTGCAGGTGCTCCCAGAACCCGTCGCGCAGCGCCCGACGCAGATCCGCCTGCCCGCGCAGCGAGTACTGCAGCAGCCCCTCCGCCTCCACGAGCAGGTCCTGGTCCACCGACCCGGGCAGATACGGATGGCCGGGCAGCAGCTCCACGAGCGACTCCCGCCCCCGCGCCACGAGCCACTTCGCCGCGATCTGTGCCCCGACGAAGCGGACGTCCTCCCGCGTCGGCCGAGCCCCCGCCGCCTCGTACGCGGCGGCCGTGCGCCGGGAGACGTACGGCTTGAAGAAGTCGAGGTCGAAGGTGCGCTGGCTGTCGACCTCCCAGAGCAGGGGCTCGGCCTGGTTGCGGCCTTCCGGTGCCTCGATGCCCCACAGGTGCACCCGCGCCCCGTAGCCCTGCGCCGCCTCGACCGCCGACACCAGGTCCTCGTCCCCGCCGAGCAGGGCCGCGTCGCTGATGGCGCGGTGTCTGGCCAGGGACTCCAGGTCGGTCCTGATCAGTGAGTCGACGCCCTTTTGCTGGTTGTTGGCGTTGAGGTTGCCCAGCCGTACCTTCACGTCGGGGAGTTCGGCGATCGACTGCTGTTCCGCGGTGTGGATGCGGCGCCGGGCGCCGTCGTACCAGTAGACCCGCAGCAGCCTGCTGTCCGCGAAGATCGTGCGGGCCCGGTCGATGAGTGCCTCGATGAGCCCCTCGGCGTCCAGATCGAAGGCCCGGCGGTCCTCCGTCCCGGCGACCAGCCGTCCCGCGGCGGCGTACAGATAGCCCGCGTCGACGAAGATCGCATGGGTCGAGGGCGTCTTCGCCACCTCGGCGAGCATGCGTTGCAGCAGCTCGTTGGTGTGGTCGATGCGGGCGGCGAGCGCCGCGAGGTCGTCGTTCATCGCCTCCATTGTCCCGGCGGTCACGTTGCGAACACAACCGGTCCCAGTCAGTCCCACCTTGATCACTCACCGACCACTTACCGGTCAGTAGTTAGACGTTCGAAAAATTTCTTTAGCGTAGGGAATGTTTGTAACACGCAGACCGTTGCATACGTGTGTAACGCAGTAGTTCTCCTCAGGAGGATGACCAGACGAAGGGAGAAGCAGTGCGCTTCGAGATCATGCGACTCGACGAGGTCGACGGGACCCCCGTGGACAGCACCGTCGTGGACGCGGCCTCCGTCAACCGGATCGTTCAGCAGGCCGCGGCTATCGGCCAGCGACTTTGGATCCGCCCGACCGAACCCACGGCCTCGTAATAATTATTGAAGCTTCAGGGCCCCGTACGGCTACGACGCCGTACGGGGCCCTTGTGCATGCGAGGGGAGGCGGCCTCAGCTCCCCTGGATCACCTGGGTCACCCCGTTGATGATCTGCTGCACCGCGATCGCCGACAGCATCATGCCCGCGAGCCGCGTCACCAGGACCACGCCGCCGTCCTTGATGACCCTGATGATCAGCAGCGAGTACCGCATCACGAGCCACAGGACGACATGGATGGCGAGGATCGCCGACCACACCGACACCTGCGTGCTGACGCTGTCGGCCTTCTGCACGGCGAGGATGACCGACACGATCGCACCCGGCCCGGCCAGCAGCGGCATGCCCAGCGGGACGAGGGCGACGTTGACGTCCTTGGTCTGCTTCGGCTCGTCCGTCTTGCCGGTGAGCAGGTCGAGTGCGATCAGCAGGAGCAGCAGCCCGCCCGCGATCATCAGCGCGGGGACGGAGACGTGCAGGTAGTTGAGGATCTGGTGGCCGAGGAGCCCGAACACCGTGATCACCCCGCCCGCCACACAGACGGCCTGCAAGGCCATCCGCCGCTGCACCTTGGCCGGGCGGCCGGCGGTGAGCGCGAGGAAGATCGGGGTGATCCCGGGGGGATCCATGATGACGAAGAGGGTCAGGAAGAGGGAGCCGAAGACGGCGAGGTCGAACATGCGAAAGAGGCCTTGCGAGGTGAGTGATACGCGCGGTGGGCAGGCGGGGCCGGGTTACTGCCGCTGCGCCGCTACCGCTGTGGGCAGACGTTCCGCAGGGCGGAACGGTTGGGCACAGCCGACAGCGCCGGGTGCCTCTGAACGGACGTGAAAGGTGACCGGCCTAGACCCCGCCGGTCCCCGGGACGGGAAACGCGCCGGTCGCGCGCCGCGTGATCTCGCCGTACACCTCGGGGTCCGTCGTGTACTCGCCGAGCACGCATGTCTTGCGGCTGCCGTGGTAGTCGCTGGACCCGGTCGTCAGCAGCCCGAGTTCCTTCGCGAGGCCGCGCAGCCTCGCACGCGTGTCGGGATCGTGGTCCATGTGGTCGACCTCGATGCCGTCGAGCCCGGCCGCGGCCATCTCCGCGATCGCGGACTCCGGTACGGTACGGCCCCGTTTGCTGGCGGCGGGGTGCGCGAAGACGGCGACGCCGCCCGCGGCCTTGATCAGCCGGATCGCCTCGAACGGGTCGGTCTCGTGCTTCTCCACGAAGGCCCGGCCGCCGTCGGCCAGCCAGTCCTGGGTGAAGGCGTCGCCCACGGTCGGGACGACACCGAGCTCGACCAGCGCGGTGGCGACATGCGGCCGGCCGACCGATCCGTCACCCGCGATCCGCGACACCTGCTCCCAGGTGACCGGCACACCCAGCTCGTTGAGCTTGGCGACCATGCCCTGAGCCCGGGGCACCCGGTCGTCGCGCACCAGCTCGCGCTCGGCGAGCAGCGCCGGCTCCTCGGGGTCGAAGAGGTAGGCCAGCATGTGCATGCTGATGCCGTCGATACGACAGGACAGCTCGGCGCCGGTGACGAGGGTGAGCCCCCGCGGCAGCGCGGCGATCGCCTCGGTGTGGCCGCGGGTGGTGTCGTGGTCGGTGAGCGCCACGACGTCCAGTCCGGCCGCGGCGGCGTGCCGCACCAGGTCGGCCGGGGTGTCCGTACCGTCGGAAGCGGTGGAGTGGGTGTGCAGATCGATGCGCACGACGCGGACTCCAGACGGCGACGGGACGGAAGGGGACGCTCAAGGATAACCGGATTTTCAACAGCCCCTGTCGCACCCGCAGCCGCACAGCACCCCCTACACAGCGGGCCCCCTACACAGCGGCCCCTACACAGCCGACACCCCCGCACAGCCCCTCAGCCGGCTCCTAGGGTTCGAGCAGGCGCGGCGACAGTGCCCCGCAAGGCACCAGCTCCACCTCCGCCCCCGCGTCCCGCAGATCCGTCAGCACCAGCTCGTCGTACATCAACAACCCCGACTGCTCCGGCCAGATGACCGCCCACAGCCACATCCCGAGCGCCTCCCCCGCGAAGACGGCGCGGTCGTCCGGGGTGCGGTAGACATGCCACAACGGGGTCGGGCGTCCGGCGGCGAGAACCTTGGTCTGGGGTGGCTTCTCGACGTTCATGTACGGCCCCGGGTCCGGGCCGTCGATGCCCGCGTAGCGCGCGCCGAGGCCGACGCCGAGCTCCTCGGCGACCAGGATCAGCTCGCCCATGCCACCGAGCGGGCCGGGTCCGGAGCAGGCCACGGCGCTCGCACGGCCGCCGCTGCGGTCGTCTCCCGCGCTGGCCACGCCCGTGAACAGCCAGCCGATCGGCAGCGGCCACGGCATCCACACCGGCACCTGCGTGCGATGCACGACGACACTGAGGGCCTCGACGCTGGGCGGGATCACGGGCTGCACCGGATGCACGGTGCCGTGCACATCGCACTGCCAGGTGTCGGCGAAGAGTCCGGGAGCCCTGACCCGGCCACCACACTTCGGGCAACTGGGTTCGCCCCTCATAGGGCTCCACGGTCCTACCCCTTGTGCGTCACGTCAAGGACGATCACCCGTCCGGGCGGAACCGGTTCACCAAGGAGGCCGGATGACCTTTGCATCGTTAACATGCCTAACTTAATATGTGTATATGCCATCTATCTCTCTGCGCCAGCCGACGGCCGTATGGGCGACCGCCGGCGCATCCGTCGTCGCCTTCATGGGCATCGGCCTCGTCGACCCGATCCTGCCGTCCATCGCCGGCGGTCTGAACGCCACGGCCGGCCAGGTATCCCTGCTCTTCACCTCGTACTTCCTCATCACCGCCGTGGCGATGCTGGTCACCGGCTTCGTCTCCAGCCGTATCGGCGGCCGTAGGACCCTGCTGCTCGGCCTCGCGTTCGTGGTCGTCTTCGCGGGACTCGCGGGCACGTCAGGATCGGTCGGCGAACTGGTCGGGTACCGGGCGGGCTGGGGGCTCGGCAACGCCCTGTTCGTCTCCACCGCCCTCGCCGTCATCGTCGGCGCGGCGGCCGGCGGCAGCGCGGCGGCGATCCTGCTGTACGAGTCCGCCCTCGGCCTCGGCATGGCGTGCGGGCCGCTGCTGGGCGCGCTGCTCGGGGACGCCAGCTGGCGCTACCCGTTCTTCGGTACGGCCCTGCTGATGGCGGTGGGCTTCCTGTGCATCGCGGCGTTCCTGAAGGAGCAGCCGAAGCCGGCCCGCAGGACCTCGCTCACGGATCCGATCAGGGCGCTCGGCCACGGCGGCCTCGCGTCCGCGGCGGTCTCGGCGTTCTTCTACAACTACACGTTCTTCACCGTGCTGGCCTTCACGCCGTTCGTGCTGGACATGAGCCCGTACCGGTCGGGGGCGGTGTTCTTCGCCTGGGGCGTGCTGCTCGCCGTGTTCTCGGTGGTCGTGGCGCCGCGCCTGCAGGAGCGGTTCGGATCGCTGCGGGTGCTCGGCGGCTCGCTGGTGCTGCTCGCCGTGGACGTGCTCGTCCTCGGCTACGGCGACCATGCCACCGCCGTCGTCTGCACGGTCCTGTCCGGTGCGTTCATCGGCGTGAACAACACCGTCTACACGGAGCTGGCCCTCGGCGTCTCCGACGCGCCGCGCCCCGTCGCGAGCGCCGGCTACAACTTCGTGCGCTGGTTCGCGGCGGCAGCCGCGCCCTACTTCGCGCCGCGGATCGAGGAGTGGACCGGCAGCATCCGCATCCCGTTCGTCGTGGCGGCGGTCACGGCCGTGGCCGGCGCGCTCGTGGCCGTCGTACGGCGCAAGGCGCTCACGCACGACGCGGAGGAGCTGGAGACGAAGCACGCGACGGAGGACAGCGTCGCCGTGTTCGCCAACTGACGCTTTTCGGCCACCCGTTGGTGAGGTTCCTCACGCCCCGGTCACTCCAGCGGGACGGACCTGCGGGCGGGATCCCGCAGGTCCGTCCCGCTCGTCAGCCAGCGCTCCTGGAGGGCCTGGGCGCCGTGCACGCGCTTCCAGGCGGCCTCGTTCGGGGTCATGGGCAGCAGCGGCAGGAAGTGCACGGGGCCGGCGGGCGCGTCGAGCTCCAGGTCCTCGACCAGGCCGCCCGGCTCGGCGACCAGGACCGAGGTGAAGGGTGCGCCGGGCCACAGCGGTTCACCGACGTCCAAAGAGGCGCCCGGCGCCACGATCACGCCCTCCACCTGCGGGGACGCGGCGAGCACGGCGAGCGGGCGGAGCACCTTGTCGGTGTCGGCGACCCCGGAACGGACCGAGAGGATCAGCTCGGCGCGGGGGCCCTTGACCGGGTCGGCGACCATCGCGGTGGGGTCGTTCATGGGCTGCGCGGACATGCCGAGGGTGGCGTAGCGGACGATGTCGCCCTCCTGGAAACGGAGCACCTCGATGCGGTCCGTACCGAGGAAGGTGACCGCCGCGCGCGCGTCCGGTTCGCCCAGCGCGGTGCGCAACCGGGCCTCGACCAGAGGAAGAACATCAGCCATGCGGCGAGCATAGAACTCGTCAGTACCGGGCAAAGCAGCGCCTTGACACTTCAGTCGGCTGATACTCTTGCCCGGTGTTCGGGGCAGCACGCAGAAGCGTCGCGATCGAGTCCCGACGCCGGATTGCGACTCCCCTACGGGGAACCCCGAACGGGGTATGGAACGTCCCTCACGAGGGACCGGCCGGAGGAGGTGGGGCTGTCATGGATCGAAGTCGACCGTGCAGTACCACTCGCTCTTCCCGCCACTGATGTAGCTGATTCGGCTGTTCCGCTCCGGCTGACCGCCGCCCTTTCACGCTTGCGTCCTTCCACGGAAGAGCACTTCGTTTCGCTTTGCCTGATCGGCCTGATCTACACCAGCAACGAAGCCCACCACCGCGACGGTGCGGTGCTCCCCGCTTTGTGGACGTGCCAAACATCCTGAGGCCAGGACGTCCCCATTCCGGGCAGTTCCACCCGTGCCGCGGCCCTCCACGCTTCGTTGCCCGTTGCGAAGGAGCCTGCTCATGTCGATGATCCGCGACCTGCGTGCCGTGGTCCGCCCGTCCCGCGTCTCGCTGCGCAAGGACAACGGCGCGTACGACACCACCCGTGACCCCGCGACGCCCTCCGCCGTCGTCGACTGCGGCGTCTACCGCGACGGCGCCCGGGTCGAGAGCCCCGAGCCCCTCACCCCGCACGAGGCGATGCGCCAGGTGCGGCGCGACGGAGGCTTCGTGTGGATCGGGCTGCACGAGCCGACCGAGGCCGAATTCGCCGGTATCGCCGGCGAGTTCGGGCTGCACCCGCTGGCCGTCGAGGACGCGGTGCAGGCCCACCAGCGGCCCAAGCTGGAGCGCTACGACGACTCGCTCTTCACCGTCTTCAAGACCATCCACTACGTCGAGCACGACGAACTCACCGCCAACAGCGAGGTCGTGGAGACCGGCGAGGTCATGTGCTTCACCGGCCGGGACTTCTTCATCACCGTCCGGCACGGCGGCCAGGGCTCCCTGCGGGCCCTGCGGCACCGCCTCCAGGACGACCCCGAGCTGCTCGCCAAGGGTCCGTCAGCCGTGCTGCACGCGATCGCCGACCATGTCGTCGACGGGTACCTCGCGGTCGCCGACGCGGTGCAGGACGACATCGACGAGGTGGAGACCGAGGTCTTCTCACCGGGGCGCAAGGGCTCGCCGCGCGGTACGGACGCGGGGCGGATCTACCAGCTCAAGCGTGAGGTGCTGGAGTTCAAGCGGGCGGTCGCGCCGCTGCTGCGGCCCATGCAGCTGCTCAGCGAGCGGCCGATGCGGCTGATCGACCCGGACATCCAGAAGTACTTCCGGGACGTGGCCGACCACGTGGCCCGCGTGCACGAGCAGGTCGTCGGCTTCGACGAGCTCCTGAACTCCATCCTCCAGGCCAACCTCGCGCAGGCGTCCGTGGCGCAGAACGAGGACATGCGGAAGATCACGTCGTGGGCCGCGATCATCGCCGTACCGACGATGGTGTGCGGTGTGTACGGCATGAACTTCGACTACATGCCGGAGACGCACTGGAAGTACGGCTATCCGGTGGTCATGAGCATCACGGTGGCCATCTGTCTGGGCATCCACCGCACGCTGAAGCGGAACGGATGGCTCTGACCGGGCCGGGCACCGCTGGATAGTCTTGGGCCATGACAAGCGAGCTGCTCGACCAGGCCCTCGTCGAGGAGGCCACGAAGAAGTCCGGCCTCATCTGGGTCAAGGGGCCCGGTGTCCCGGCGCGGACGCTGTGGCACGTGTGGCACGACGGTGCGGCGTGTGTCGTCGGCGACGGTCCGGGCGAGCAGCCGCTGCCGGGGCTGGCCGACGGGGCCGTGGCCGAGGTGACGGTCCGCAGCAAGGACAAGGGCGGCCGACTGGTCTCGTGGGCGGCGAAGGTCGTGGAGCTGGCGCCGGGGACCGAGCAGTGGGAGGCCACGGTCGCCGAGCTCAAGGGCAAGCGCCTGAACGCCCCGGACGGCGAGGCGATGCCGCAGCGGTGGGCGCGGGAATGCCGGGTGCTCCGCCTGGAGCCGACGGGCACGACGACGCCCTTGCCGGACGGCTCGCTGGCCGAGGCGCCGCTGCCGACTTCGGCGACGACTCGGCAGCCGATCCCCGCGGGGCTGCCGCGGCTGCTGCTGAAGCGGCGTAAGCGGAAGTAGGTTCCTTTCGCCTACGAGGTCGGCAGCTGCTGGCCGTAGTCCACCGTTTCGTCCTTGGCGGGCTTCTCCAGGGCGAAGTCCGCGCCCCAGGCGGAGAAGGTCAGCGTGCCCCCGCCGCCCGCTCGCGTCAGACGGAGGGGGTAGGGGGTGCCCTCCAGGGAGACGTCGAGGGTGCCGCCGGAGCCGGCGTCGCCGGTGATGCGGATGGTGCGGGTGCCCGCCTGTTCGTGGTGGCCGTCCGTCGCCAGCGTGCCGTGGAGGGTCAACAGCCCGTCGAGGAGGACGTCCTTGTCCGTGAAACCGCTGAACTTCTTGTACGAGGGGTCGCCCTGCGGCACCTTCACATACTTGCCGTCCAGCTTGTCCGCGGCCGCCGCGTCCGCCGCGCCGGTGCCGCCCTCCCCGCCCGCATCGCTCCAGAAGCCGGCGTCGGCCTTCAGATACAGCTGCTCGCCGACCCTCAGCAGCTGGAATGTCGACCCCTGCGAGGTGACCGAGCCCGTCGCGCCGTCGGACTTCAGCCGCATGTCGAGTTTGTATGTGCGCCCGCTGGTGACCACGTTCCCGGAGAGGCGTACCGCGTCGGCGGAGTCGGCGGCCGTACGGGTCTTGCGCTGGATCTCGGCGGCCGGCAGCCTGCCGACCCCGTTGGTGCCCTCGTCGGGGTCCTCACTGCATCCCGTCAGTCCTGTTCCCGACACGACCAGGGCGCACACTGCGCTCATCAGCGCGGCCCGGCGCGTACGACCCTGGGGAATCGCAGTCACAGGTGGGGCTGCCTTTCTGTGGTGGGACCCGAGCGGCGTACGCAGCGTACCGGGGCCTCACGGCCCAGGCGGAGCCAGTCCGTCCGGACGGCTCACCAGGGCGTACCGGATCCGTACGGGCTAGCCTGAAGCCCACCTGAGCGGGCAATTCGGATAACCGGCACAGTCAGCGGAACAGCAACAACAACTCGGCACACCAGCACGCAAAGGAGCCGCAGCCATGGCAGCCGGCGCTCCCCGGATCTTCGTCTCGCATCTCGCCGGCGTCGCCGCTTTCGACCCGAACGGCGACCAGGTCGGCCGGGTCCGCGATCTCGTCGTCATGCTGCGCGTCGGCCGACGCCCCCCGCGCCTGCTCGGCCTGGTCGTCGAACTCGCCACCCGGCGCCGCATCTTCCTGCCCATGACCCGGGTGACCAGCATCGAGTCCGGCCAGGTCATCACCACCGGCGTGCTCAACGTCCGCCGCTTCGAGCAGCGCCCCACCGAGCGCCTGGTCTTCGGCGAGCTGCTCGACCGGCGCGTCACCCTCGTCGAGACCGGCGAGGAGGTCACCGTCCTCGATCTGTCGGTGCACCAGCTGCCGGCCCGCCGGGAGTGGGAGATCGACAAGGTGTACGTACGCAAGGGCGGCAAGAGCGGGGCCTTCCGGCGCGCCAAGGGCGAGTCGCTGACCGTCGAGTGGTCCGCCGTCACCGGCTTCTCCGCGGAGGAGAAGGGGCAGGGCGCCGAGAGCCTGCTGGCCACCTTCGAGCAGCTGCGCCCCGCCGACCTCGCCAACGTCCTGCACCACCTCTCCCCCAAGCGCCGCGCCGAGGTCGCCGCCGCCCTCGACGACGACCGCCTCGCCGACGTACTCGAAGAGCTCCCGGAGGACGACCAGATCGAGATCCTCGGCAAGCTGAAGGAGGAGCGCGCCGCCGACGTCCTGGAGGCCATGGACCCCGACGACGCGGCCGATCTGCTCAGCGAGCTCCCGGAGGACGACCAGGAGCGGCTGCTGAGCCTGATGCAGCCCGCCGACGCGGCCGACATGCGCCGCCTGATGGCGTACGAGGAGCACACGGCGGGCGGCTTGATGACCACCGAGCCGATCATCCTGCGCCCGGACGCCACCGTCGCCGACGCCCTCGCCCGGGTCCGCAACCCCGACCTGTCGCCCGCCCTCGCCGCCCAGGTCTACGTCTGCCGCCCGCCCGACGAGACGCCCACCGGCAAGTACCTCGGCACGGTCCACTTCCAGCGTCTGCTGCGCGACCCGCCGTACACCCTGGTCAGCTCGCTCGTCGACGAGGCCCTCGAACCCCTGGAGCCGGACGCCGCGCTGCCGGTCGTCGCCGGGTTCTTCGCGACGTACGACATGGTCGCGGCGCCCGTCGTCGACGAGTCGGGTTCGCTGCTGGGCGTGGTGACCGTGGACGACGTACTGGACCACATGCTGCCCGAGGACTGGCGGGAGACGGAGTTCCACCTGGACGAGGGGGTGACGGCGCATGGCTCCTGAGCGCGAGAGCACGCGCGAGCGCACGGTGTCGGGCGCCACCGCGGCCACCCGGGCGCACCGCACACGCCTCGACCAACCCCGCCCGCCGCGCCGCCGCATCCTGCCCGAGTGGGATCCGGAGGCCTTCGGACGGCTGTCGGAGCGCATCGCCCGCTTCATCGGCACCGGGCGGTTCCTCGTCTGGATGACGGTCGTGATCATCGTGTGGGTGCTGTGGAACATCGCAGCGCCGAGCGACCTGCGCTGGGACGAGTACCCGTTCATCTTCCTGACCCTGGTCCTGTCCCTGCAGGCCTCGTACGCCGCCCCGCTGATCCTGCTCGCCCAGAACCGGCAGGACGACCGCGACCGGGTCAATCTCGAACAGGACCGCAAACAGAACGAGCGGTCGATCGCCGACACCGAGTACCTGACCAGGGAGATCGCCGCGCTGCGCATCGGCCTGGGCGAGGTGGCCACCCGCGACTGGATGCGCTCGGAGCTGCAGGACCTGACGAAGGAGCTGGAGGAGCGGCACAACGGTCACCGCGAGCACGGGGTATTCCCGGCAGATCGGTCGCCGGGACGTGACGTAGACGACCGGTGACGGGCTTTCCGGGGGATGGCTACCGCGCCGTACCATCGTCTCTATGGCTACGGAAGACGCGGTGCGCGAAGCACTGGCGACGGTGAACGACCCCGAGATCAACCGCCCCATCACCGAGCTCGGGATGGTCAAGTCGGTCGACATCGGTGCGGACGGTGCGGTCGCGGTCACCGTGTACCTGACGGTGTCCGGGTGCCCCATGCGCGAGACGATCACGCAGCGCGTCACCGACGCCGTCTCCCGGGTCGACGGCGTCACCCGCGTCGACGTCACGCTCGACGTCATGAGCGACGAGCAGCGCAAGGAGCTGGCGAACGCCCTGCGCGGCGGCCAGACCGAGCGCGAGGTGCCCTTCGCCAAGCCCGGCTCGCTCACCCGCGTCTACGCGGTCGCGTCCGGCAAGGGCGGCGTCGGCAAGTCGTCGGTGACGGTGAACCTGGCGGCGGCGATGGCGGCCGACGGCCTCAAGGTCGGCGTCGTCGACGCCGACATCTACGGCCACAGCGTGCCGCGCATGCTGGGCGCCGACGGCCGTCCGACCCAGGTCGAGAACATGATCATGCCGCCGTCCGCGAACGGCGTGAAGGTCATCTCCATCGGCATGTTCACGCCGGGCAACGCCCCGGTCGTGTGGCGCGGCCCGATGCTGCACCGGGCGCTCCAGCAGTTCCTGGCGGACGTGTACTGGGGCGACCTGGACGTCCTGCTCCTGGACCTCCCGCCCGGCACCGGCGACATCGCCATCTCCGTCGCCCAGCTGGTCCCGAACGCCGAGATCCTGGTCGTCACGACCCCGCAGCAGGCGGCGGCCGAGGTCGCCGAGCGCGCCGGGTCCATCGCGGTCCAGACCCACCAGAAGATCGTCGGCGTGGTCGAGAACATGTCCGGCCTGCCCTGCCCGCACTGCGGCGAGATGGTCGACGTCTTCGGCACGGGCGGCGGCCAGCTGGTCGCCGACGGCCTGACCCGCACGACCGGCACGAACGTCCCGGTGCTCGGCAACATCCCGATCGACGTCCGCCTGCGCGAGGGCAGCGACGAGGGCAAGCCGGTGGTCCTGACCGACCCGGACTCCCCGGCGGGCGCCGCGCTGCGGGCGATTGCCGGGAAGCTGGGCGGACGGCAGCGGGGCCTTTCGGGGCTGTCGCTGGGGATCACACCGAAGAACAAGTTCTGATACGCCCCCAGGGGCGCGGGGCGCAGCCGCGAACGGCACGAAGCCCTACGACGAAGGGGCGCCGCATCACCCGCGGCGCCCCTTCGTCGTGTTCGCCCGGTGTCATGCGTACGCGGTGATGTCCTTGACCACGGCGAAGCCCAGCCCGTACGCGCTCATCCCTCTCCCGTACGCCCCCACGTGAACGCCCTGCTGGGTCGACCCGGCCAGCACCCAGCCGAACTCCGACTCACGGTAGTGGAAGGGCGTGGGCACCCCGTCCACCGGCAGGGAGAGCGTCGACCAGTCCGGCCCGTCCAGATCGTCGGCCAGCGCCCACGCCGTCTCCGTCTGCTGCTCCAGCCAGTCGTCCCGCAGCGTGTGGTCCATCTGCCCCGGCCATGTGAACGACAGCAGCCCCACACCCGCCAGCCACGCCGCCGAGGACACCGACGTGGCCTCCAGTAGCCCCGTACCGTCGGCGCTCCGGCGGGACGGATTCGCCGCGACGGTCACCACGACCGCGAACTTCTCCCGGTCCTCCGACGCCTCGTTCCGTACGGAGGGCTCGTCGCCGTGCCCGATCGACCCGTGTTCCACGGCACCGTCGGCCGCCGTACCGACCTGCATCAGCCAGCGCGGCCCCGTGAAGGCCTCGTCGAGGCCGTACCAGGGGAAGGGCGCCAGCAGGTAGCCGTCGACCGTGCGCCAGGCGGAGGGGACCTGCTGTCCGCTCTCCGCGGCCGGTTCCTGCGCGACTGCCCGACTCGTCGTCTGACTCGTCGTCTCCATGTGCCCGGACGCCTCCTCGTTCTCGCCGGACCAGCCCGGCCCGCCCCCCTTCGGGCGTACTCGTCCGGTCCGCACAACAACTCGGCAGCATAGCCACACCGCTCCGAGCAGCAGGGAAACCGCCCGGCGCGTGGGGCGCGCAGGGGGCGGGTTCAGGCCGTGCGCGACCCGGGCGGAGTATGAGAAGCGTCACGTACGAACGGTGGCCGCCCCCGGGGCCGTACGGCTCAGGTGGCGTCCGCGTCGTAGGGCGGGCGCTCGTCGCGGGGGTTCTCGGGCTTCTTCGTCATGTCGACGCTGCCGCCGGAGGAGCCGGACGAGGACGACGACGAGGACGACTCCGGGTCACGGCCGTGGACGGCGTCGGTGACCTCGGCCATCTCCTTCTTCAGGTCGAAGCCGTTGCGGATCTCCTTCAGCCCCAGGTCGTCGTTGTCCAGCTGCTTGCGGATGAACGTCTTGGGGTTGAGGTCCTCGAACTCGAAGTCCTTGAACTCCGGGCCCAGTTCCTGCCGGATGTCCTGCTTGGCGCTCTCCGAGAACTCGCGGATCTTGCGGATCGTCCGCGTGACGTCCTGGATGACCTTCGGGAGCTTGTCCGGACCGAAGACGAGCACGGCGAGGACGATGAGCGTCACCAGCTCGAGCGGTCCTATGTCATTGAACACCTGAAGCTCCTTGCGATGTCCTCGGTCCTCGGCCCTCGGTGGTCTGTGCGGGCCTTGCCGTGGTCCGGGCCGGATCCAAGGTACCTGCCGATCCCGTACGACCGGTACTGTCCCGAGGTCTCCGAGTGCGCGTACGCGTGCGGTTTTGTGGGTTGTTTGCCATGTGGCGGCCGGTTCGGGGCGGCCACGGGGCTCTGATCTGTGATGTTTCCGTGAGTCTCAGCCACCGCTCGACGAGCCCAGCGTCAGCGAGATCCTCATCTCCTTGCCGCCGCGCTGGAGGGTCAGCTCCAGACGGTCGCCGGGGCGGTGGGCCCGGGTCCTGACGATGAGTTCCTCGCCGGAGTGGACGCGTTGGCCGTCGACCTCGGTGATGACGTCGCCCGGCTTGATGCCGGCCTTGTCGCCGGGGCCGCCCTCGCTGACCGAGGGACCGCCGTCGCTGCCCTTGGTGCCGACGCGGGCGCCGTCGCCGGTGTAGGCCATGTCGAGGGTGACGCCGATGACGGGGTGGGTCGCCCTTCCGGTGTTGATCAGCTCCTCGGTGACCCGCTTGGCCTGGTTGACCGGGATGGCGAAGCCGAGGCCTATGGAGCCGGACTGACCACTGTCGAGATCGGAGCCGCTGTCGGCGGAACGTATGGCGGAGTTGATGCCGATGACACGGGCCCGCGCGTCGAGGAGGGGGCCGCCGGAGTTGCCGGGGTTGATGGGGGCGTCGGTCTGCAGCGCGTCCACGTACGACACGTCACTGCCGTCGCCGCTCTCGCCGCCGGCCGTGATCGGCCGCTCCTTGGCGCTGATGATGCCGGAGGTGACGGTGCCCGCCAGGTCGAAGGGGGCGCCGATGGCGACGACGGGGTCGCCGACCTGGACGTTGTCGGAGTTGCCGAGCGGCAGGGGCTCAAGGCCGCTCACGCCGGTCACCTTGACGACGGCGAGGTCGTAGCCGCCGTCCCGTCCGACGACGGTGGCCTTGGCGGTGTCCCCGCTGTGGAAGGTCACCGTTATCTCGCCGTCGTCCCCGGCGGGCTCGACGACGTGGTTGTTGGTGAGGATGTGGCCCCGGTCGTCGAGTACGAACCCGGTCCCGGTGCCCTGCTCCTCGCTCCCGCTCACATGCAGGGTCACCACGCTGGGCAGGGCGCGCGCGGCGATCCCGGCGACACTGTCGGGCGCCCGCCCGGTGGGTTCGGCCGCGGACTGCGGCAGTTCCACGTCCCCCACGCCGCCGTTGCGCTCAAGGTACGCCCCCACGACACCGCCGATGCCTCCGGAGACGAGCGCGAGCAGCAGGGCGCCGACGAGGAGCACCTTCTTCGCACGCCTGCGCTTCTGCTCCTCGGTGGCGACCGCGGCGCCGTTCTGCTGGAGGGGGGCGGCGGGGTGCGCGGCGCGGGCCCAGGGGTCGTAGTTCTGCCATGGGTTGGCGGCGGAGGGCGGGGCGTCCGCGTAGGCGGGGACGGGAGCGGCGTGGGCGGGGGCGCCGGCCGTCGTGGCTGCCGGGGGCGGCACGGGGGTGGGCATGCCGGGGGCCGGTGGCACGGCCTGGTCGGGCATGGCGAGGGCCGACGTCGGGACCGGAGCACCAGCGGTCGCGCCATGCGCTGCGCCTGGCGCGCCGGGTGTGGGGGCCGGCAGGCCGTGCGCCGGCGGGGGCGGCATCGGTACGGCCGTCCCGTGCGCCGGCGTGGTCGCCGGATGCTGGACCGGCGGAGCAGGCGCCCAGGGACCGGGCTCCCCGTAGGGAGGGGTGCTGTAGGGGTCGGGGTCGTGCAGCGGCTTGGGACGCTCGTCGAC
The DNA here is from genome assembly GCF_001513975.1 of Streptomyces curacoi. Lineage (GTDB taxonomy): Bacteria > Actinomycetota > Actinomycetes > Streptomycetales > Streptomycetaceae > Streptomyces > Streptomyces curacoi. Next base: position 16,014 of record NZ_KQ947992.1, on the reverse strand, counting down.
CGGCTCCCCGGCCACCGCGGCGGGACCGTCGGCCGACGGAACGGATGCGGGCGCAGCAGCCGGCCGCGCCAGCTCGAAGTCGCCCTCAGCGGAAGCCGTCACGTCGCCGCCGGCGCCGCCTGTGCCGCCCGCAGCAGGCCGGGCCAGCTCGAAGTCGCCCTCGGCCGAAGCCGCGTCGCCGGCCACGCCCGCCTCGGGCCGCGCCAGCTCGAAGTCACCGTCGGCGCCACCGCCGAGGCCCCGCTCACCGGCGCCTGCGGGTGTCGTGGGCTCCGTCGCGTCCGGCAGATCCGGCGTCGTCCCGCTCATCCCGTCCGGCGTCGGGGCAGCCGTCTCCGCCTGGGCCGAGGCCCCCTGCGGCCGAGGTCGGCTCCACCACTTCGCCTTCGCGGGCTTCCCCTCGTTCATGTTCTGCTTCCTACTCGCTGCTGACCGTTGCTCGAGTAGGACGCTTCGCTCTCCGCCGCGTCCAGAGGAGCCCCGCACGAACGGCGCTGCGTCGACGGAAGCGGACGCACGTGACCCCTGGTTCCTCGGCAGGCCGCCACCGGGAACGTCCCGGTGCCCGAATGCCTACTCACCTCTGCGCTGTCGCACTCAAGTTCCCCCCAGGAAACCGGCGACGTCGTGCTACCTCCCCCATCTGGCACGCGGCGTCAACGGCGGCCGCGGATCATCGACTCCGCGCCCGGCCGTGAGGCCTCGGGCGCGACCCACCCTGGATTCAATCAGGTTCGTGGGCCGCTGCGCAGAGGCCGGCTCAGCGGCCGGTCGCCGGGGAGGTGGCGGGGGATGACGTGGTGTCGGGGACGGGTGCGGCGAGCAGGTCGGGAGTTGCCGTGATGTCGGGGGTCGTGGACCACGCGGTCAGGGTGAGCGGCGGGGTCGCGCTGAGCGGGCGTATCAGTGGCGACATGGCGGCCGCGCCGGCCACCACGGGCGCCGTCAGGGTGTGCATGTCCTGGTCGGCCGACCGGGCCGGCATCCCGGGCAGCAGCGGTGCCGACACCTCGGTCGGGGCCACCGGGGTGTCGGGAGTCCGCTGGCTCTGCCCCTGCGCGGACAGCGGGCCGGTGCCCCGGCGGCGCTGGTTCTCGGGTGCCGTCGCCGCGCCGGTGCCCTGCGTCCTGGCCGGCGTCACCTTGCTGCCGCCCGAGCCGCCGCGCGCCTCCACGTCGGTCGGCACACTCGCCGTGACGCCGCCCAGCGAGATGGCCGCCAGTGACACCGCCCCCGCCGCGACCAGCGCGAACCGCATACGGGAGGACCCGGAGCGATCGGCGTCGTGACGGCTCACGGGATGGGTGCGGAAGCCGCGGTCCGAGACGGGGAGCGCGGGGGCGTGCGGACGGGAAGGGACGTATCCGAACTCGAAGCGGTCGCCCCGCTTCACGCCGAACGCCCCGGTGGCACCGGGCCGTCCGGAGAGTCCGCCGAACCCTCCCCCGCCCAGCGGCGAGCCGCCGCCGTCCAGGTCACCTCCCCCGGGGAGGCCCTGGAGCCGGGCCAGGAAACTCTCGGAGGGAGGCGGCGGGGCCGCCTCCGCGAAGACGTTCTTCAGTCGGCGCTGGGCGTCCACCTCGGCCTTGCACTTGGCGCAGGTCGCCAGGTGGGCCAGGACACGCTCACGCGTCTCATGACCGAGCTCTCCGTCGACGAGGGCGGAGAGTCGGTCGCCAAGGTGCTGCTCTGCCAGGAGCCTTTCGGCGGGGTCGGGTCGGGAGCCACTCACGCGGTCGCGCCCCCTCCCCCCAGTGCGGCCACACGCGGCACGAAGGAGCGGCGCTCGGCGCGCGCCTCCGGCGAGCGGTGGGCGAGGGCCTTGCGCAGCTGCGAGCGGCCACGGTGGATCCGGGACCGGACCGTGCCGAGCTTCACTCCCAGGGTCGCGGCGATCTCCTCGTACGACAGTCCTTCGATGTCGCACAGGACGACCGCGGCGCGGAACTCGGGCGCGAGGGTGTCGAGGGCCTGCTGGACGTCCGCGTCGAAGTGCGCGTCGTTGAAGACCTGCTGGGGCGTGGGCTCCTTGCTGGGCAGCCGCTCGGCCGCGTCCTCGCCCAGCGCGTCGAAGCGGATGCGCTGCTTGCGGCGGACCATGTCCAGGAAGAGGTTGGTGGTGATGCGGTGCAGCCAGCCCTCGAAGGTGCCCGGGGTGTAGGTCGACAGGGAGCGGAAGACGCGGACGAAGACCTCCTGCGTGAGGTCCTCGGCGTCGTGCTGGTTACCGGTGAGGCGGTACGCCAGCCGGTAGACCCGGCCGCTGTGCGTGCTGACGATCTCCTCCCAGGTGGGCGGAGTCCACGCCTGCCCGTCCGCGTCGGTGGAGAAGGTCGCGGTCTGGGCGTAGTCGCCGGCGTGGCTGTGGTCAGCAGTGTCGTTCACGGATTTCGGCCTGCCCGCCGATCCGAGAAAGCGCCGCAGCACTCCTCCCCGATCCACAGGCGCAGCCGCACCTCCCCTGTCGGCTCTGGTGGTGTCCAGTGGAGCCCCTACCATAGCCACCTCGCCCGTTAGCTCCGGATAAGCGGTTTTACGAGAATTTGATCTGGGCTGATACGGCTGGTGGGCCTGCGTCAGCACTTGCTCGCGGTCTCGCTCGGCATCGTGATCCAACTGTGTCCCCCCGCTCGTCTTCCCACCCCTCTAAACGCCTGGTCCCATCTGCGGGTTCCCGCCCCCAACGGATACAGTCACGCCCAGGCAACCACGGGGCAAGGAGAGGGTCATTACCGGCAACCGGCAGACGAGCTGGGCGTTCGCCGACGCCTATGTCGCCGAGGACGAAGCGCTGCGCTGGGCCCGCGACCGGGCCCGTGAGGCGGGGCTGCGCTCGGTGTCGCCCGGCACGGGCGCCGCCCTGCGGTTGCTGGCCGCGTCGGTGGACGCGAAAGCCGTGGCCGAGATCGGCACCGGGTGCGGTGTCTCCGGGATCCATCTCCTGCACGGCATGCGTCCCGACGGCGTCCTGACGACGGTCGACCCCGAGCCGGAGCACCAGCAGTTCGCCCGCCAGGCCTTCCGCGCCTCCGGCTTCGCCAGCAACCGCGCCCGCTTCATCCCGGGCCGCGCCCTGGACGTCCTGCCCCGCCTCGCGGACGCCGGCTACGACCTCGTCTTCTGTGACGGCGACCGGCTGGAGTTTCTCGACTATCTCGCTGAATCGTTGCGTCTGCTGCGTCCGGGCGGCCTCGTCGTCTTCGAGGGCGTTTTCGCCAACGGGCGCACGGTGGACTCGGGCCCCCAGCCGACCGAGGTCATACGGATCCGGGAGCTGCTGCGCGCGGTGCGCGAGAGTCAGGAGCTGGTGCCGTCGCTGCTGCCGGTCGGGGACGGCCTGCTGTGCGCGGTCAAGCGGTGAGCGCTGGAAGCACGGTTTGAAGCACGGTACGTCGGGGACGCCGTATCGAAGGAACGAACACGCGCAAGAGAGGCACCCGCGGAAAGCGGCGACCCCGGCACCGTATGCGATACCGGGGTCGCCGAAAGGTTAGGGTCGCTTCCCGCGTCAGCCGACGACCTTCTTGAGGGCGTCGCCGAGTGCGTCGGCCTCGTCAGGGGTCAGCTCGACGACGAGCCGACCGCCGCCTTCGAGCGGAACGCGCATGACGATGCCCCGCCCCTCCTTGGTCACCTCGAGCGGGCCATCGCCCGTCCGCGGCTTCATGGCCGCCATGCTCGTTCCCCTTCCTGAAACCAGCTCATCGTCAAAGCCGACGGCCCCATGGAGGGCACGCGCGTCTGGCATGAGACACGCGACACCGGCATCGAACACATTGCTTCCAAGCCATTATCCCGCATCTCAGGACCCGATGACCAACATCAGTCGGCATCGCTTGGGCAACGCGCGCGAGCAAAACCACTCAATTCGGCGATGTGACTGCGATACTGCGCCCCCGCACGCGATTCGGCCGAACAGAATCGGACACACATTCTTTGACGCAGGTCACATGACCGCTTGCCGGTGATCTCCGCCATGCTGTCCTTCAGACAGGCGCGTACCGACGAGTACGCCCGAGCCGCCGACACCGGAGGGGATACGCCATGGCCGACACCGTGCTCTACGAGGTGAGCGACGGGCTCGCGACGATCACGCTCAACCGCCCCGAGGCGATGAACGCGCTGAACATCGCGGCGAAGGTCGCCCTGCGGGACGCGGTCCAGGCTGCTGCGGGCGACGACGCCGTACGGGCCGTGCTGCTGACGGCGGCCGGGGAGCGGGCGTTCTGTGTGGGGCAGGACCTGAAGGAGCACATCGGGCTGCTCGCCGCGGACCGGGAGACGGGGTCCGGGCAGACGATGAGCACGGTGCGGGAGCACTACAACCCGATCGTGCGGGCGCTGGCCGGGATGCGGAAGCCCGTGGTGGCCGGGGTGAACGGCGTCGCGGCCGGGGCGGGATTCGGGTTCGCGCTGGCCGCGGACTACCGGGTCGTGGCCGACACGGCGGCCTTCAACACGTCGTTCGCGGGGGTCGCGCTGACCGCCGACTCGGGCATCTCGTGGACGCTGCCGCGGGTCGTGGGACCTGGACGGGCGGCTGACCTGCTGCTTTTCCCGCGGAACATCAAGGCGCAGGAGGCGTACGACCTGGGTATCGCGAACCGAGTCGTGCCCTCTGCCGACCTGCGCGGGGAGGCCGAGAAGGTGGCGCGGGCACTCGCCGAGGGGCCGACGGTGGCGTATGGGGCGATCAAGGAAGCGGTGGCGTTCGGGCTGTCGCACTCCTTGGAGGAGACCTTGGAGAAGGAGGACGAGCTGCAGACGCGGGCGGGGTCTTCCGAGGACCACGCGATTGCGGTGCAGGCCTTCGTCAACAAGGAGAAGCCGAAGTACTTGGGCCGATGAGCTCGGGGCGGTAGCGCCGTCGGGGGGCCGCGGGGGCGGGGGGCTGGTCGCGCCACGCGGCGGAGCCGCATACAGGCCCGCGCCCCTCAGGGGGCGCTTCTCGCGATGCAGGTTTCCAGGTGGTCGTCCACCAGGCCGCACGCCTGCATCAGCGCGTATGCCGTCGTCGGGCCCACGAAGCGCAGGCCCCGCTTCTTCAGGGCCCTGGACAGGGCCGTGGACTCCGGGGTGACTGCGGGGACGTCCGCCAGTGTCTTCGGTACCGGGCGGGTGGTCGGGTCCGGGGCGTGGGACCAGATCAGGGCGTCCAGCTCACCCGGGGCCCAGTCGGCCAGCACGCGCGCGTTGGCGAGGGTCGCGTCGATCTTGGCGCGATTGCGGATGATGCCGGGGTCCGCGATGAGGCGCTCGCGGTCCTCGTCGGTGAACGCGGCGACCTTGGCGATCTCGAAGTCGGCGAAGGCGGTACGGAAGGCCGGGCGGCGGCGCAGGATCGTGATCCAGGACAGGCCGGACTGGAAGGCCTCCAGGCTGAGGCGTTCGTAGAGCGCGTCGTCGCCGTGGACCGGGCGGCCCCACTCCTCGTCGTGGTACGTCACATAGTCCGCGGTCGAGAGGGCCCAGGGGCAGCGCAGGGCGCCGTCCGGTCCGGCGAGGGCCGTACCGTCGCTCATTGCTGCTCCTCCTGGGCGGGCTTCTCCATCGACACATGGCCGGCCGGTCTCTGCGCGCCGGCCAGCGCGGACTCCAGGTCGGCGATGCGGGCGTCGCGCTCCGCGAGTTCGGCGCCGAGGCGGCTGAGGGCGTCGTCGACGTCGGACATGCGGTAGCCGCGGGCGGCGAGCGGGAAGCGGAGGCTCTCGATGTCCGCGCGGTTGACGGGGCGGTCCGGCGGCAGGGCGTCCTGCAGGCGCTCCGGCGGGGCCTCCGGCAGCGGGCCGTCGCCCTCGCCGCCGCCCACCACGGCGAGTGTCACCGCGGCGACCACGACGGCCAGCGCGACGACCAGGAACAAGAACATAACCATCGCTGTGGCCCCCACGGTCGGTGAATGCGAGCGGTCGAGTGTGTCAGTGTCCGATCGTGCCATGCGACTCTGACAGTTAGGGTCGCAGGCGGCCGAAGGCCGGCGACTTGCCAGGACGTACTAGGAGAGGTCACAGGGGATGCTCAGGCTGGGCAGGCGTGCGTTCGACGCGCATGAGCCGGTGATCATGGCGATCGTCAACCGGACCCCGGACTCCTTCTACGACCAAGGGGCCACGTTCCGTGACGAGCCCGCCCTCGCGCGCGTGGAGCAGGCGGTGGCGGAGGGGGCGGCGATCATCGACATCGGCGGGGTCAAGGCCGGGCCGGGGGAAGAGGTGACCGCCGCGGAGGAGGCGCGGCGGACGGTCGGGTTCGTGGCCGAGGTGCGGCGGCGTTTTCCGGATGTCGTGATCAGTGTGGACACCTGGCGGGCCGAGGTCGGGGCGGCGGTGTGCGAGGCGGGGGCGGATCTGCTGAACGACGCGTGGGGTGGGGTGGACCCGGGGCTGGCGGAGGTCGCCGCGCGGTACCGGGTGGGGCTGGTGTGTACGCATGCGGGGGGTGCCGAGCCTCGGACGCGGCCGCATCGGGTGACGTACGACGACGTCATGGCCGACATTCTGCGGGTGACGGTGGGGCTGGCCGAGCGGGCGTTGTCGCTGGGGGTGCCGCGGGAGTCGATCCTGATCGATCCAGGGCACGACTTCGGGAAGAACACGCGGCACAGTCTGGAGGCGACTCGGCGGCTGGGGGAGATGGTGGGGACGGGGTGGCCGGTGTTGGTTTCCCTGTCCAACAAGGACTTCGTCGGGGAGACCTTGGACAAGCCCGTGAAGGAGCGGGTGCTGGGGACGCTGGCCACGACTGCGGTGTCGGCGTGGTTGGGGGCGCAGGTGTACCGGGTCCATGAGGTGGCGGAGACCCGTCAGGTCCTGGACATGGTGGCGTCGATCGCGGGGCACCGGCCTCCGGCGGTGGCCCGGCGGGGGCTGGCGTAGGCGAGTTTTCCTCGCCCCCGCCACCCCTGCCCGTCCCGTCCCTGGGGGCCTGCGGCCCCCAGACCCCCGCTATCGGCCCTGAACGGGCCTCGTCCTCAAACTCCCCCAAGCTCTTCGAGCAGGGGGACCCCCGGACGGGCTGAAAGACACGCCCGGCGCTAGCGCCCCGCCTCCTTCGACACCAGTGCCACCGCCTCCTCCACATCGTCCGTGACGTGGAACAGGAGCAGGTCCTTCTCCGATGCCTTGCCCTGGGCCACCAGGGTGTTCCTCAGCCAGTCGACCAGGCCGCCCCAGTATTCGCTGCCGAAGAGGACGATCGGGAAGCGGGTGACCTTCTGGGTCTGGACGAGGGTCAGGGCCTCGAAGAGTTCGTCGAGGGTGCCGAGACCGCCGGGAAGTACGACAAATCCTTGTGCGTACTTCACGAACATCATTTTTCTGACGAAGAAGTACCGGAAGTTCAGGCCGATGTCGACGTAGGGATTGAGGCCCTGCTCGAAGGGCAGCTCGATGCCGAGGCCGACCGAGATGCCGCCCGCCTCGCACGCGCCCTTGTTCGCCGCCTCCATGACACCGGGGCCGCCGCCGGTGATCACCGCGAAGCCGGCCTCGACGAGGCCCCGGCCGAGGCGGACTCCCGCGTCGTACTCGGGAGAGTCGACCGGTGTGCGTGCCGAGCCGAACACGCTGATCGCGGAGGGGAGTTCGGCGAGCGTGCCGAAGCCTTCGATGAACTCCGACTGGATGCGCAGGACCCGCCACGGGTCGGTGTGGACCCAGTCGGAGGGCCCGCCCACGTCCAGCAGCCGCTGGTCGGTCGTACTCGCCGTCACCTGGCTCCGCCTCCGGATGACCGGTCCCAGGCGCTGCTCCGACGGTGGCTGCTTCTTCCCCTCGGGGTTGCCGGTAGCCATGTGCGCTCCCTCCACTGCGGGGCCTGCGGGTGTTGCAGGTCTATCCACCTCAGCGTAGATCCACGCGGGTTACGGGCGGGGGACGTGAGCATGTCCGCCATGAAGCGCCATCCCGGGCGACCCCTGCCCCGGCGCCGCTACGCCGTGAGCCACGCCCTCAGCCGCTCCTCCCCCGCGAGGATCTTCGCGGTTTCCACCCGTTCGTCCCGCTTGTGCGCCAAGTGCGGGTTGCCGGGGCCGTAGTTGACCGCCGGGATGCCCAGGGACGAGAAGCGGGAGACGTCCGTCCAGCCGTACTTGGGCCGCGCGGTGCCCCCGACCGCCGCCATGAACGCCGCGGCCGCCGGGTGGGACAGGCCGGGCAGCGCGCCGCCGCTGTGGTCGTCCACCACGAACTCCTCGACACCGCAGTCCGCGAACACCTCCCGGATGTGCGCGATGGCCTCCTCCTCCGTGCGGTCCGGCGCGTAGCGGAAGTTGACGGTCACCACGCACTCGTCGGGGATGACGTTGCCCGCCACGCCGCCCGAGATGCCGACCGCGTTCAGGCCCTCCCGGTACTCCAGGCCGTCGATCACCGGGTAGCGCGGTTCGTAGGCGGCCAGCCTCGCCAGGATCGGCGCCGCCGCGTGGATGGCGTTCGAGCCCATCCAGCTGCGGGCGGAGTGGGCGCGCTCGCCCTTGGTCTTGAGGAGCATCCTGAGCGTGCCCTGGCAGCCGCCCTCCACCTCGCCGTCCGACGGCTCCAGCAGCACCGCGAAGTCGCCCTCCAGCCACTCCGGACGGTTCTCGGCGATGTGCTTGAGGCCGTTGAGCTCCGCGGTCACCTCTTCGTTGTCGTAGAAGACGAAGGTCAGGTCGCGGTTGGGAGCGGGGACCGTGGCCGCGATGCGCAGCTGGACCGCGACGCCCGATTTCATGTCGCAGGTGCCGCAGCCCCACAGGACGCCGTCCTCGTCCAGCCGCGACGGGACGTTGTCCGCGATCGGCACCGTGTCGATGTGGCCGGCGAGGATCACGCGCTCCGGGCGCCCCAGGTCGGTCCGCGCCACGACGTTGTTGCCGTACCGGTCGACCGTGAGGTGCGGCAGGGCGCGCAGGGCGGCCTCGACGGCGTCCGCGAGGGGCTGCTCCGTGCCGCTGACGGAGGGGAAGTCGACGAGCTGAGCGGTGAGCTTCGCGGCGTCCAGCGTGAGGTCAAGGGAGGTGTCGGCCATGGTGCCGACCCTAACCCGGCCGGGCTGCGCCCCACTTTCCCCACTCGGCTCATACCCCCCAGTAACCTCGGCTACCTTGTAGGGCGTGCCAGAGCTGTCCCCCTCTCCGAAACGTCGTGGCCGCCTCCTGCGTCGCGGAGCGGCCTTCCTGGTCCTGCTCGCCGTAGCGGGATATCTCGCGGTGCAGTACGTCACCGGGGGCACGGGCGCCCCGGGCTGCGAGGTCGTCTCGGACAAGGGCGACGGGGCGCGGTACGAGTTCACGCCGGAGCAGGCGGTGAACGCGGCGACCATCGCCGCCGTCGGCACCGGCCGCGGGCTGCCCGAGCGGGCCGTGACGATCGCCCTCGCCACCGCGCTCCAGGAGTCGGCGCTGCGCAACATCAGCCATGGCGACCGTGACTCGCTGGGCCTGTTCCAGCAGCGGCCCTCGCAGGGCTGGGGCACGGAGCGGGAGATCATGGACCCGATCTACTCGGCGGGCATCTTCTACGAGCACCTGGTCAAGGTCCGCGACTACCAGGAGCTGCCGCTCACCGTCGCCGCGCAGCGCGTCCAGCGCAGCGGCTTCCCCGAGGCGTACGCCAAGCACGAGCCGGACGCGACGCTGCTCGCCGCGGCCCTCACCGGGCGTTCGGCGGCCACGCTGACCTGTGAGGGGCGTCCCGGGGCCACCCGGGGCGGGGGGCCGGACTCCGTACGGGCCGCGCTGCTACGGGACTTCGGGCAGGACGCGCTCCGCCCGGCCGCAACCGAGGTGGGCGGCGAGAAGGCCACGCCCACGCCCGTTCCTTCGGTGATCGAGCGCGACGAGCGGACCGTCGTGCTGCCCGTGACCGCCGACAAGGGATCCGGCGCGCGCAGTGCCCGCGAGCGGGGGTGGCAGCTGGCCCACTGGGCCGTGGCCAACGCCTCCGACCTGCACATCAAGCGGGTGTCGTACGCCGGCCGGGAGTGGACCGCCGGGAACACCGACAGCCAGTGGCGCCCGATCGCCGCGGGGGGTTCCTCGGGGGCGGAGAGCGGTCCGGGCTCGGTCCGGATCGTGACGGCCCCGTAGTACGCGCAGAGGTTCGGGAACTCACTCCCCGGGGTTACCCGGGGCCTCGGTCGGCGACGGTGTGCGCAGGTTTTCGCGCGGTCACCCACGCATCCGTCAAATGCCTTGAGAACAAAGGGATGTAAGGATTCGGCGGACTTTCGGGCGGCGAGCGCTTTGCCCGTTTTTATCCGCAGGCGATAATGCGACGCATTGCCAACTCTTTACATTGCGGCGCCGCAACCTTCGCGGGCTTCGAGCGGTAGTCACTGCGTCCGAGCCCGGAGATCAACAGCCAGTCGGTCAACTGCCGGGTGTGGCCGGACACTTCATCGTTCTCATCCGACATACCGTCGAAGGAGCATCATGTCCCTCCCCCTGACCCGCCGGATCGCCCGTGCCGCGCTGCTCGTCGCTGCGGGAGCGGCTGCCGGGGTCGGTGCGGCCGGCTCCGCCAGCGCGGCCCCCGAACTGCCCGACGCCTCGAAGGTCGGCGGGCTGACCGCCCTGGACGGCACGAACGTCGTCGACGGCGCGGCCCAGAACGCCACCGGGCTCGCGGGCGGCGCCGTCGACACGGCGGTCGACAAGGCGCTGCCGACCGCGACGAAGGCCGGCGACAAGGTGACCAAGACCGGTGGCAAGGCCGCGAAGAAGGCCGTGCCGACCGCGGCCAAGGCCGGTGGCAAGGTGACCAAGGCCGGCGGCAAGGTCGCCAAGAAGGCGACGCCTGCGGCGCAGGAGACCGCGGGTGGCGTGGCCGGGTCGGTCGGGACCGTCCTGGGTGACGCGACCGGGGTGGCCACGCAGGGTGGCGTGGCGAAGACCGGTTCGCTGCCGGTGCAGGCGTTCCCGATCGGCTGACGATCCGCTGACGGTCGGCCGCGCCTGGCTTGAGCCGCCGACGGGGTCCGGGGACTTCCCTGGACCCCGTCGGCTTTTGCGTGCTTGCGCCGGGCGAGGCGGGCGCCCGGCCCTGCCGGCTGTGCCCGCCCGTTACGGTCGTGACGACAGGCGCCGTACGGCCGCCCGCACCCGTTCGTCCGTCGCGGTGAAGGCCACGCGTACGTGCCGGGCGCCCGCCTCGCCGTAGAAGTCGCCCGGCGCGACCAGGATGCCGAGGTCGGCGAGATGGGCGACCGTGGTCCAGCAGGACTCGTCCCTCGTGGCCCAGAGGTAGAGGCTGGCCTCGCTGTGCTCGATGCGGAAGCCGTGGGACTCCAGTGCCTCGCGGAGAGCCGTACGGCGGGCCGCGTAGCGGTCGCGCTGGACGCGGACGTGCTCGTCGTCGCCGAGCGCCGCGACCACCGCCGCCTGGGTCGGCGCCGACGTCATCATGCCGCCGTGCTTGCGGATCTCCAGGAGCGGACCGAGGACCGCCGGGTCACCGGCCAGGAAGGCGGCGCGGTAGCCGGCCAGGTTCGAGCGCTTGGAGAGGCTGTGGACGGCGACGATGCCCTCGTACGAGCCGCCGTTCACGTCCGGGTGCAGGACCGAGACCGGGTCGGCCTCCCAGCCCAGCTCCAGGTAGCACTCGTCGGAGAAGAGCAGGATGCCGTGCTCGCGGGCCCAGGCGACGATCCGGGTCAGTTCCTGCTTCGACAGGACCTTGCCCGTGGGGTTGGACGGCGAGTTCAGCCACAGCAGCTTCAGGCCCCGCGGGTCCAGCTGCGTCGGGTCGTCGTACACCTCGTACTCCGCGCGGGCGAGGCGGGCGCCCACCTCGTACGTCGGGTAGGCGAGACGCGGGTAGGCCACCTTGTCGCCGGGGCCGAGGCCCAGCTGGGTGGGGAGCCAGGCGACCAGTTCCTTGGAGCCGACGATGGGCAGCACGTGCCGGTGGGTGACCTCGCGGGCGCCCAGGCGGCGCTCCACCCAGCCCGTGATCGCGTCCCGTAGCGCCGGGGTGCCCCAGACCGTCGGATAGCCCGGGGAGTCCGCCGCGTCGATCAGGGCCTTCTGGATCAGCTCGGGCACCGGGTCGACCGGCGTGCCGACCGAGAGGTCGACGATGCCGTCCGGGTGCGCGGCGGCCGTCTTCTTGTACGGCTCCAGCTTGTCCCAGGGGAAGGTCGGAAGGCGGTCGGAGACTGCGGACACGGGATCTGGCTCACTTTCTGGAACTGCCAGGAACTGCCTGGTGGTGCCGGATACGGCAACGCCTCGGTCCCGCACGGCGATCAGGGCGAATCAGGCCGTACGGGACCGAGGCGGCACGCTGTGCGGGTCGCCGGTGGGGTTACTCGGCCTGCGGCGGCAGCGCGGCGACGAACGGGTGGTCCCGCTCGATCAGACCCAGCTTGCTGGCGCCACCGGGCGAGCCGAGCTCGTCGAAGAACTCGACGTTCGCCTTGTAGTAGTCCTTCCACTCCTCCGGCACGTCGTCCTCGTAGAAGATCGCCTCGACCGGGCAGACCGGCTCACAGGCACCACAGTCGACGCATTCGTCCGGGTGGATGTACAAGGACCGGGAGCCCTCGTAGATGCAGTCGACCGGGCACTCCTCGATGCACGCCTTGTCCTTGACGTCGACACAAGGCTGCGCGATGACGTAGGTCACGCTGTCGTTCCTCCTCGATAGGGCGCTGGCGGGCCTCCTCAGGCTCCGCCGCCTGGCGCGCGGGAGCGCGGCGTCGTCGATGCCCGCCCCTAGTATCTCCGTTCTTGGGCATGATCCGAACAGGAGGGGTGAACTGACCTGTGGAAATCTATGGCACCGGGCGCCTGGAGGTCCGTATCACCGCTGCTGACGTGGGCAAACGGGTCTCGGTACGCCGCCTGAACGATCCTGCGGTTCCGGGTGAGAAGTTCACCGACACGGTGGGTGTTCTCGCATCATGGGACGACGGTGTGCTGCTGATCACACGGAAGAGTGGCGAGACCGTCCACATTCCGGAAACGTCGCTGGTCGCGGGCAAGGTCGTGCCCGCCGCTCCCGCCCGGCGCCGGGGGCCCGCCGCCACGTACGAGGAACTCGCGCGCGTCGCCACGCGCGCGTGGCGGCCGGTGGAGAGCGAACGGCTCGGCGAGTGGGAGCTGCGGGCCGCGTCCGGGTTCACCCGCCGGGCCAACTCGGTGCTGCCGCTCGGCGACCCCGGGATGCCGCTGGAGGCCGCGCTCGATGTCGTACGGCGCTGGTACGGCGACCGTGGGCTGCCCGCGTACGTCCAGACCGCGACCGGGGCCGAGGGCACGCAGGAGCTGCTGTGCGCGGAGCTGGAGCGGCTGGGGTGGGTGCGGGAGGTGTCCGCCGAGATGTGGATCGGGTCGCTGGCGCCGGTGGCCGATCTGGATGAGGGCGCCGGAGTGGTGCTGTCCCGGGAGGCGGACGAGGCTTGGCTTGCGCGGTATCAGCGCAAAGGGGTGAGCGAGGTGGCCCTCAAGGTGCTCGGGAGCGGGCCGTCGGTGTGGTTCGCGACGGTTCCCGGTGCGGCGGGTGGTGCCCCTGCCGCGATCGGGCGGTGTGTCGTGGACGGGCGGTGGGCCGGGTTCGCCGCCGTGGAGGTGGATCCGGCGCTGCGGCGGCGGGGGCTGGCCACCCGGGTGATGGCGGCGCTGGCCCGGCAGGCGCTCGACGAGGGGGCGTCGGCGGCGTGGCTGCAGGTCGAGACGGAGAACGCGGGGGCGCGGGAGCTGTACGCCGGGATGGGGTTCGCCGCGCATCACGCGTATCACCACTATCGAGCGCTGTGAGCAGTCGCCGCCGGCAGCGGTACCGATCGCCGTGAAAGGGCACGAGCCAGCTATGCGTCCCCCCTACCCGCCACATCCGCCACCGCCCGAACGCTCCGCCGAGCTGCGGCGCCGGTTCGCCGAAGAGGCGCGGTCCGAGCGGCCCGACCTGTCCACGCTGTGTCTGCTGCTGGGAGCCGAGGCGGACGGGGAGCTGGACGAGGCGGGCATGGATGCGGTGCAGGTGGAGCTGGACGGCCTGGCGGGGCAGCTGCCGTTCCGGCCCGGCGGGCCGCGGGCGTGGGCGGTCGCGCTGCGGGAGCTGCTCGGGGAGCGGTACGGGTTCCGTGGCTCCGCCGCGGATTATCAGCGGCTGGAGTCGTCGTTGCTGCATCAGGTGCTGGTGCGGCGCAGGGGGCTGCCGATTCTGCTGTCGGTGGTGTGGCTGGAGGTGGCGCGGCGGGCGGGGGCTCCGGTGTACGGGGTCGCACTGCCGGGACACTTCGTCGTGGGGTTCGGGCCGGCCGATGAGCAGGTGCTCGCCGACCCGTTCGACGGGGGGCGGGTGCTGACCGGGGGCGATGCGGAGCTGCTGGTGGCGGGGGCCACGGGGGCGCCGTTGCATCCGTCGATGCTGGGTCCGGCCGATCCCCTGGAGGTGGTGCTGCGGATCCTGAACAACATCCGGGCCTGGGCGGCCACCCGGCCGGAGCGGACGGATGTGGCCCTGTGGGCGGTGGAGTTGTCGCTGTTGCTGCCCTCGCATCCGGCCCGGCTGCGGTTCGAGCGGGCGCAGTTGCTGGTGCAGCGGGGGGACTTCGTCGAGGGGGCCGTGGGGTTGGAGGAGTACGCGGAGTTGATCGGTGCGGTGGATGCTGCCGCGGCGGAACGGGTGCGGGGGCAGGCCAGGGCGGCTCGGGCGATGTTGAACTGATGGTTCGCCTGATCGCCGTGAGGGATCCTGGTGTGGTGCGACTACGGGGCCGTTGTGGCTGGTCGCGCCCACGCGGCGGAGCCGCATATCGATACAGCCCCCCGCCCCTGAGGGCGTTGCCCCTGGCGGCGATTCACAACCAGCCCTTCTCCCTCGCGATCCTCACCGCCTCCGCGCGGTTCCGTGCCGCCAGTTTCTGGATCGCCGTCGAGAGGTAGTTCCGTACCGTCCCCTGGGACAGGTGCAGGGCCGCCGCCAGCTCGGCGTTCGTGGAGGCCGTCCTCGGCCGCTCGCAGGACCTCTCGCTCGCGGTCCGTCAGAGGGTTGGCGCCCTCCGCCAGGGCCGCTGCCGCCAGCGTGGGGTCGATGACTCGTTCTCCCGCCAGCACCTTCCGTACCGCCTCCGCCAACTGGGCCGCCGGTGCGTCCTTGACCAGGAAGGCGCCGGCGCCCGCCTCCATCGCGCCGCGGAGGTAACCGGGGCGGCCGAAGGTCGTGAGGACGACCAGCTTCACGGCCGGCAGCTCCTTGTGCAGCAGCGCCGCCGCCTCGATGCCCGTCGCGCCCGGCATCTCGATGTCCAGGAGCGCCACGTCCACCTCGTGCTCGCGGGCGGCCGGCAGGACCTCGTCACCGCGAGCCACCTGGACGACGACCTCGATGTCGTCCTCCAGGCCGAGCAGGGCGGCCAGGGCCTCGCGGACCATCGACTGGTCCTCCGCCAGCAGGACCTTGATCGTCGGGCTCATGTCGCGGATCCTACGTCCGCCGAGGCCGCTGCGGCCGGGACCCGTGCGGTCAGGCGGAAGCCGTGCCTGGTCCCGCCCGCCTCCAGGGTGCCGCCCGCCTTCTCCAGGCGTTCCGTCAGTCCCGTCAGGCCGTTGCCCGCGGTGCTGCCCGCGCCGCCCGAGCCGTTGTCGGCCACGGAGAGTTCGAGGACGGGGCCGTCCAGGGTCTGGCGGCGCAGGAGTTCCACCGCGCAGCGCCGGGCGCCGCTGTGGCGTACCACGTTGGTGACCGCCTCGCGCAGCGCCCAGGCGAGGGCCGTCTCGCTGTCCTCGGGGACGCCCGTGAGATCCGGTTCGGCGGGCAGGTCCGCGCTGATCCCGGCCGCCGTCAAGGCGACCTTGGCGCCCGACGCAGCGCGAGGGTCAGTCCGTCGACGGCCCGTACGTTCCCGTAGCTCTTGCTCACCTGGTCGAATGCGACCACTGTCGTTGTCATGTGGTCCACAGTGGCCGCGCGGGCCGGGGCCGCGGCAGTGCCGGTGGTCCTGACTGCCGGATGACAGATGTCATACGACGACGGAGGGCACCCGGTGTGCGCCGGGTGCCCTCCGTCGTCGTCTGCGGCGGATCCG
>NZ_KQ947991.1:502247-503023 GCF_001513975.1 Streptomyces curacoi | reverse complement strand
GTCGGCTTTGAGCAGAACAGACAAAAGAAGAGTGTGCTTGTTCGCTCGAAACCATTAGGGTTTCGGTGGTCATAGCGTGAGGGAAACGCCCGGTTACATTTCGAACCCGGAAGCTAAGCCTTACAGCGCCGATGGTACTGCAGGGGGGACCCTGTGGGAGAGTAGGACGCCGCCGAACAATCTTTGGGAAGGACCCCTGGTCACCAGCGTTCAGCTGGGACCAGGGGTCCTTTCGTTTTTACAATGCTTGCGGTACCGAAGACAGGAGTCACCGATGTCTACCAACTCTCCCGACGACCGACCGGAGCGCGACCAGCGGCGACGGGACAGTGGTGACCGCGGCGACCGGGGTGAGCGCGGCGGCTACCGCGGGGACCGGGGCGGCTTCCGGCGCGACAGCGATCGTGGTCGTTTCCGTCGTGACGACAGCCGCCGTGATGACAGCCGTGGTGAGTACGGCCGGCGCGACGACCGTCGTGATGACCGCAGGGACGACCGGCGGGACGACCGTCGCGACGACCGGCGGGATGACCGTCGGGACGGTGACCGGGGGCCCCGCCCCGGGTTCCGTCGGGACGAGCGGTCCGGTGGGCCGCGGCGGGACGATCGGGATCGTGAGCGCGGGTTCCGGCGTGATGGTGACCGTCCCTCCTTCCGCCGCGACGACCGCGGGGAGCGTCGGGACGACGACCGCGGTGGTTACCGGCGTGACGACCATCGTGGCGGCTACGGTCGCCGTGACGACCGTCGTGATGACCGCCGCGACGAGCGTCGTG
>NZ_KQ947991.1:131731-501793 GCF_001513975.1 Streptomyces curacoi | reverse complement strand
CTTCCGCAGGGACGACCGCCGGGATGACCGCCGTGACGGCGAGCGCGGTGGCTTCCGGCGTGACGACCGCGGTGAGCGGGGCGACCGGGACCGTGGCTTCCGGCGGGACGACCGGCGTGGTGAGGACCGTGGGGATCGCGGTGGCTTCCGGCGGGATGACAGCCGGGGCGAGCGCGGTGGGTTCCGTGGGCGGGACGACCGTGGCGGCCGTGGGCCCCGTCGGGACGACCGTGGTGGGCGTCCCGGTGGGTTCCGTGGGCGTGACGACCGGCGCGGTGGCGGCGGTGGCGGGCGTTTCCGCGACGAGCGGGACCGGGACCGGGAGCCGATCAAGCGGCTGCCGATCCCCGAGGACGTCACGGGCGACGAGATCGACAAGGACGTACGGCAGGAGCTGCAGAGCCTGCCGAAGACACTCGCTGAGGATGTCGCCAAGAACCTGGTGATGGTCGCGCGGCTCATCGACGAGGACCCCGAGGGTGCTTACGGCTACTCCAAGGTGGCGCTGCGGCTGGCGTCGCGTGTCGCGGCCGTACGTGAGGCGGCCGGGTTCGCGGCGTACGCGAACCAGAAGTACGGTGAGGCGCTCGCCGAGTTCCGGGCCGCTCGGCGGATGACCGGCAACACCGAGCTGTGGCCCGTCATGGCCGACTGCGAGCGTGGGCTCGGGCGGCCGGAGAAGGCGCTGGACATGGCCGGTGCTCCCGAGGTGCACAAGCTGGACAAGGCCGGTCAGGTCGAGATGCGGCTCGTCGCGGCCGGCGCCCGGCGTGACATGGGGCAGTTGGACGCGGCCATCGTGACGTTGCAGAGCCCCGAGCTGGCCTCCAACGCCGTACAGCCGTGGACGGCGCGGCTGCGGTACGCGTATGCCGACGCGCTGCTCGCCGCGGGGCGGCAGGGTGAGGCGCGTGAGTGGTTCGCCAAGGCCGTCGAGGCCGACAAGGACGGCAGCACGGACGCCTCCGACCGGCTCGCCGAGCTGGACGGTGTCGAGTTCGTCGACGCCCTCGACGAGAACGAGGACGAGGACGTCAGTGGCGAGGAGCAGGCTCCGGCCGGGCCCGGTGAGGGCGACAAGGAGTGAGCTACGCGTGAGGTGAGGGGCGGGATCCCGGGCTGGGGTCCCGCCCTTCGGCGTTCAGAGGTCCAGAGCGCGCAGGACCAGGCCCGAGGCCGGCTTCGGGCCGAACGACGTCGACTTGCGGGGCATGGTGACGCCCTGGCGGGCGAGGTCGCGGACGACGTCCTCGCGGACCGGGTGCATCAGGACGGCCGTACCGCCGTCGCGTTCCGCCTTTCTGACGGTGGCGGCGGTGTCGTGGATGTACGCGATGCGGGTGGGGTCGTCCTCGGGGATGTGCCAGATGTGGGCGAGGAGGGTGGCGTGCAGGACTGTCGCGTCCAGGGTGCGCCAGGCGGCCGGGCGGTCGGTGGGGACCGTACGGGCGAGGAGGGCCGGGTCCGGGCGGTCGACCAGGTGGAAGGCGCCGTCTCCGGCGAGGAGGTAGGCGTTGCCCGCGTGGGCCGCGTCGGCCAGTGCCTGGAGGGCCTCGGGCAGGGGCAGTTCGAGGCGGCGTACGCGGAACAGGCCGTCGAGGGCGGCCAGGGCGTCCGGCACCGGCAGGCCGTGCAGGAGGCGGTGGATCGCGCGCACGCGCAGGGGGTAGCGGGCTGTGTCGACCAGGAGGACCAGGCCGTAGTCCCAGGGGCTGGGCGAGGGGTGCTCCGCGCGTAGACGGCGATAGGTCGCCCAGCGGTGGTGGCCGTCGGCGATCAGGGCCTGGTGGCGGGTCAGGTCCGACTGGACGCGGGCCAGGTCGGTGGGGTCGGTGAGGGACCACAGGCGGTGGCTGAAGCCGTCCTCCGTGGTGGTCGACAGGAGCGGCGGGCGTTCGATCGTGCGCTCGATGACGGCGGTCGTGTCGGCTGCCGTGCCGTTGCCGCGGTAGGTCAGGAGCAGGGGTTCGAGGTTCGCGGACGTGGCGCGCATCAGGGCCGCTCGGTCGGCGACCACGTGCGGCATGACGTCCTCGTGCGGCAGGACCAGGCCCTCCGACGGCTCCGAGACGCGCAGCGCGCCGATGATGCCGCGTTGCAGCATGCCGTCGCCGTCGTGCTGTTCGTAGACATAGAGGCCGGGGGCGGGGTCCGCGGTCAGTACGCCTTCGGACAGCCAGCGGCGCAGGGTGTCGGCCGCCTGTTCGTTGCGGGCGCTGGGGGTGCCGGCCTGGGGGAGGATCAGGCGGACGATGTTGTGGGGGTCCGCGTCCTGGAGGTGGTGCAGGCCGTCGGGGCGGACGACGACGTCGTACGGAGGGGATGTCACGGCGGCAAGGCTGCCGACCCGGTCGGGGTCGTAGCGAAGTCCTCGGAACGGGGTGAGTTCCAGGCCTCGGCGCGCCGTTGCTTCCGGGTGACCTGCTGTGTTCATCCCGGCATCGTACGGGTGTCAGTGGCATGGGGGATGATCGGGGGAAAGCCGTCGAACGAGGAGCGATGCGGAATGAGCCAGAGCGTCAGGACGAGGCCCGAGGGCAGTGGCCGGGCCCTGAGCGAGGCGTACGACACGGCGCTGCTCGACCTCGACGGTGTGGTGTACGCGGGGGGCGACGCGATTGCTCATGCCGTCGAGTCGCTCGCCGCGGCCCGGGCGGGCGGGATGCATCTGGCGTACGTCACGAACAACGCCCTGCGGACTCCGGACGCCGTGGCCGCGCATCTGACCGAGCTGGGGATACCCACGGGCGCGGACGACGTCATCACCTCGGCGCAGGCGGTCGCGCGGCTGATCAGTGAGCAGGTGCCGGCGGGCGCCCGGGTGCTGGTGATCGGTGGGGAGGGGCTGCGGGTGGCGCTGCGGGAGCGCGGGCTGGAGCCGGTGGAGTCGGCGGACGACGATCCGGCGGCGGTCGTGCAGGGGTACGGCGGGCCCGAGCTGCCGTGGGGGCGGTTCGCGGAGGCCTGTTACGCGGTTGCTCGTGGGGTGCCCTGGTTCGCCTCCAACACCGACCTGACGATTCCGGGCCCGCGCGGGATCGGGCCGGGCAACGGGGCGGCAGTGGAGGTCGTACGGATAGCCACCGGCGCCGAGCCGCAGGTGGCGGGCAAGCCGTTGCCTCCCATGCACCGGGAGACGATCCTGCGGACCGGCGCCGAGCGGCCGCTGGTGGTCGGGGACCGGCTGGACACGGACATCGAGGGGGCGTTCAACGGGGATGTGGACTCGCTGCTGGTGCTGACCGGCGTGACCGACGGCGCCCAGCTGCTCGCCGCGCCGCCGCAGCACCGGCCGACGTATGTCGACGCCGATCTGCGGGGGTTGCTGACCGGGCAGCCGGACGTCGTGGCGGACGGGGACGGGTTCCGGTGCGGTGGCTGGACCGCCACTGCCGGGGCCGAGCGGCTGGAACTGGACGGTGACGGTGGGGCCTTGGACGGGCTGCGGGCCTTGTGTGCGGCGGCCTGGACGGCGGCCGGTGCGGGTGTGTGCGAGCTGGACACGGGGAAGGCGCTGGCGCGGCTGGGGTGGTGAGCCGCCGGGCGGTTCCCGCAGGAAGGGCGGCATGGGCGCGCAGCGGGATCGTGGCCGAATGGCAGGGTAGGCTAACCTAACTGCGTGTTGGTCGACAGTCCTCCCGAACAGCGCGCGGAGTCCGTGTCCGCGCCCCCAACCCGACGGGCGATACGTGCTGTTGGGTTGCTCGTCGCTGTCCTGATCCTGGTGGTCGTCGCGTTGGCGAGCATCGCGATCGGGGCAAAGCAGTTGTCCGTGGGGGAGGTCTGGCACGGCCTCTTCGCGGACTCGGGCACCTACGGGGACGTGGTCGTCGACGACCGGATCTCGCGGACCGTCCTCGGCCTGCTCGCCGGTGCCGCGCTCGGTCTGGCCGGGGCCGTGCTGCAGGCGCTCACCCGCAATCCGCTGGCCGACCCCGGACTGCTCGGGATCAACGCGGGCGCGTCCGCCGCGGTCGTCACCGCCATCACCTTCTTCGGCGTCACGAGCCTGAGCGGCTACGTCTGGTTCGCCTTCCTCGGTGCGGCCGCGGTCGGGACGATGGTCTGGTTCCTCGGCGGCAGCCGGGGCGCGACACCGGTACGGCTGGCGCTCGCCGGTACGGCGATCAGCGCCGCGCTCTACGGCTATCTGCAGGCCGTGATGATCATGGATGACGCGGCGCTGAACAAGATGCGCTTCTGGACGGTCGGTTCGCTGACCTCGGCGACGGACTCGATCATCCAGCAGGTGCTGCCGTTCCTCGTGGTCGGCATGCTCCTCGCGCTCGCCCTCGCCCGGCCGCTGAACGCCATGGAGATGGGCGACGACACCGCGCGGGCCCTCGGCGCCAACCTGAACCGCACCCGGGTGCTGTCGATGCTCGCCGCCACCGTGCTGTGCGGGGCCGCTACCGCGGCCTGCGGGCCGATCGTGTTCGTCGGTCTGATGGTGCCGCACGTCGTACGGTCCTTCACCGGGCCCGACCTGCGCTGGATCCTGCCGTACGCCGCCGTCCTGTCGCCCGTGCTGCTGCTCGGTGCCGACGTCCTCGGCCGGATCGTCGCCCGGCCCTCCGAGCTCCAGGTCGGCATCGTCACGGCGATCCTCGGGGGACCGGTCTTCATCTTTCTCGTACGACGGCGGAGGACGGCCCAGCTGTGAAGACCGCAGTGCAGAGCGACGCGAAGAGCGCGTCCAAGAGCGCATCCAAGAAGGAAGCGAGGACGGCGGGGAGCGCTGTGGGGAAGACCCGTGCCAACCGTGCCGTGCGGACCCCGGGCGGGCTCTCCGTCCGGCTCGACGTCCGGGCACTGACCGTCGTCGTCCTGTTGCTGGTCGCCGCGCTCGCCGCGAGCGTCGTACTGATCGGCACCGGCGACTTCCCGATCGCGGCGGGCGACGTGCTCAGGACGCTGCTCGGCGACGGGAACGCGGGGCAGGAGTTCATCGTCAACGAACTGCGGCTGCCGCGGGTCCTCGTCGGGCTCCTCGTCGGTGCCTCGCTCGGCCTCGGCGGAGCGCTGTTCCAGGCGCTGTCCCGCAACCCGCTGGGCAGCCCGGACATCCTCGGCCTCGGGCAGGGGGCCACGGCCGGGGCGCTCCTGGTGATCGTGCTGTTCTCCGGGAACGCCACCCAGGTCACCGTGGGTGCGCTCGCGGGCGGACTCGGGGCCGGGCTCGCGATCTACCTGCTGGCCTGGAAGCGGGGCGTGCACGGGTATCGACTGGTGCTGGTCGGTATCGGCATGTCCGCGATCATGACGGCGGTCAACGGCTATCTGCTGACCAAGGCCGACCTGGTCGACGCGGCCCGCGCGGTGGTGTGGATGACCGGCTCCCTCAGCGGCCGTGACTGGGCCCAGGTCTGGCCGCTGCTCGCGCTGTGCGCCGTGCTCGTACCGCTCGTCCTCGGCAATGCGCGCGGGCTGCGGATGATGGAGATGGGCGACGACGTCTCGTACGCCCTCGGCGTGCGGGTGGAACGCGTACGGCTGCTGCTGATGCTGTCCGCCGTGCTGCTCACCGCGGCCGCCACCGCCGCCGCCGGTCCGGTCAGCTTCGTGGCGCTCACCGCCCCGCAGCTCGCCCGGCGCCTGACCCGCTCGCCCGGCCCGAACCTGCTGCCCTCCCTGTGCATGGGCGCCACCCTCCTCGTCGCCGCCGACTGGGTCTCCCAGCGGGTCTTCGGAGCCGACCAGATGCCCGTGGGCGTGGTGACGGGCGTGCTCGGCGGCGTATATCTGCTGTGGCTGTTGGTCATCGAGCGCAAGGCGGGCCGGATATGAGCGCCGACAGCAGCAACAGCAGCGGGCCGAACAACGGGCTGAACAACCGAAGGAGCACTGTGAACCGCCTGTCCGCCGACAACGTCACCCTCGCCTACGACCAGCGGGTCATCGCCGAGCAGCTGTCGGTGGAGATACCCGACAACTCCTTCACCGTGATCGTCGGCCCGAACGCGTGCGGCAAGTCCACGCTGCTGCGGGCGCTGTCGCGGATGCTCAAGCCCAGCCAGGGCCGGGTCCTGCTGGACGGGCAGGTCATCCAGTCGATGCCGGCGAAGAAGGTCGCCCGCACGCTGGGGCTGCTGCCGCAGTCGTCGATCGCGCCGGACGGGATCACCGTCGCCGACCTGGTGGGCCGTGGCCGCTACCCGCACCAGGGGATTCTGCGCCAGTGGTCGACCGAGGACGAGCGGGTCGTCCAGGAGTCGATGGAGCAGACCGGTGTCGCCGAGCTCGCCGACCGCTATGTCGACGAACTGTCCGGCGGCCAGCGGCAGCGGGTGTGGATCGCGATGGCGCTCGCCCAGCAGACGCCGCTGCTGCTGCTCGACGAGCCGACGACCTACCTCGACATCCAGCACCAGATCGACGTCCTCGACCTGTGCGCCGAGCTGCACGAGGAGCAGGGGCGCACGCTGGTCGCCGTGCTGCACGACCTCAACCACGCCGCTCGCTACGCCACGCACCTCATCGCGCTGCGCGGCGGGAAGATCATCGCCGAGGGCGCGCCGAACGACATCGTCACGGCCGGGCTGGTCGAGGAGGTCTTCGGCCTGCGGTGCCAGGTGATCGACGACCCCGAGACCGGGACACCGCTGGTGGTGCCGGCGGCGCGGAAGGCGCGCAAGGTGGTCGAGAAGGTCGCGGCTACAGAAGCTTCCTGAGGAGCAGCAGGTCGCGTACGCCGGCGTACAACTTCACCCGGCCCGAGCCCCAGGCCTTGGCGAAGTTCAGCTCGCCGTTGACCAGGGCCACCAGGTCGTCGCCGGCCATGCTGAGTCTGATCTGGGCCTTCTCGCGTGGTGGGCCCTGGATCGTGTCGTGGACATGGATCCGGCCGCCCGCCATGCGTCCGGCGAACGTGACGTCCAGGTCGGTGATGTGGCAGCTCACCGAGCGGTCCAGGGCCGCGGCCGTGCGGGCGTCCCCTTCGGCGCGCTGCATGTTGTCCGACAGTTTTTCGAGTGCGGCGCGGCACTCCTCAATCGTGGCCATCGCGATCGACGGTACCCCAGCGGTTCGGGGTAGCGTCTGGGCATGAGCGACACAGTTCCGGAGACGGAGATCCGGGAGGCGGAGATCCCGGAGGCGGAGATCCGGCAGGAGGCGGCCGAGGCAGAAGCCGAGGACGCGTACGACCCCGCCGCCCCGGCCCCGCTGAACGTCCCCCGCACCCCCACCGGCAACGCCGACGTCGACGCCCGGCTGGAGCGGCTGGGGGATGCCGACCACCTCGCCACCGACGGGCACATCGAGGTGTACGAGGATGTACATCAGGGGCTGCGTGACGCGCTGACCGCGCTCGACGCCCGCCCGGGACCTCCGGCGCCCTCACCGTCGTACGGACATAGGAGCTGAACCGAACGTGGCAGGAGTCGCACGTCGCCGTCTCGACGCGGAGCTGGTCCGCCGGAAGCTCGCGCGCTCGCGCGAGCACGCCAGCCAGCTGATCGCCGCCGGGCGGGTCACCGTCGGCAAGACCGTCGCGACCAAGCCGGCCACGCAGGTGGAGACCGCGGCGGCGATCGTCGTCTCGGCCGACGACAGCGATCCCGAGTACGTGTCGCGGGGCGGGCACAAGCTCGCGGGCGCGCTGGAGGTCTTCGTACCCCAGGGGCTCGCGGTTGAAGGGCGGCGGGCGCTGGACGCCGGTGCGTCGACCGGCGGGTTCACCGATGTGCTGCTGCGGGCCGGGGCCGCGCATGTCGTCGCCGTCGATGTCGGATACGGACAACTCGCCTGGACTCTCCGGAGTGATGAACGCGTCACCGTCAAGGACCGTACGAACGTACGCGAGTTGACGCTCGAAGCGATCGATGGGGAACCAGTGGATCTAGTCGTGGGGGATCTGTCCTTCATCCCGCTCGGACTGGTGCTGCCCGCACTGGTGCGGTGCGTGAAGCCGGACGCCGACCTGGTGATGATGGTCAAGCCACAGTTCGAGGTGGGGAAGGAACGGCTGGGGAGCGGCGGGGTCGTCCGCAGCCCTCAGCTGCGGGCCGAGGCCGTGCGCGGCGTGGCCGAGAAGGCATGGGAACTCGGGCTCGGGGCGAAGGGCGTCACGGCCAGTCCGTTGCCCGGGCCCTCCGGGAACGTCGAGTACTTTCTGTGGCTGCGTGCCGGGGCGCCCGCCCTGGACCCGGCCGACGTTGACCGTGCAGTGGCGGAGGGGCCGCGTTGATGCAGAACCGAGCTCGTACTGTTTTTCTCCTCGCCCACACCGGGCGGCCCGCCGCCATCCGCAGCGCCGAGCTCGTGGTCAAGGGGCTGCTGAGGTCGGGGATCGGTGTGCGGGTGCTGGAGGCGGAGGCGCAGGACCTGCCGCTGCCGGACGAGGTGGAGCTGGTCAGGGAGGCGACTCCGCAGTGCCTCGACGGGTGTGAGCTGCTCATCGTGCTGGGCGGTGACGGGACGCTGCTGCGGGGGGCCGAGTTCGCGCGTGCCTCCGGGGTGCCGATGCTCGGGGTCAACCTCGGGCGGGTGGGGTTCCTCGCGGAGGCCGAGCGGGACGATCTCGACAAGGTTGTCGACCGGGTGGTGACCAAGGCGTACGAGGTCGAGGAGCGGATGACCGTCGACGTCGTGGTCCATCAGAACGGTGACGTCGTTCATACCGACTGGGCGCTGAACGAGGCGGCCGTGCAGAAGGCCGGGGCGGAGAAGCTGCTCGAGGTCGTGCTGGAGATCGACGGGCGGCCGGTCACCGGGTTCGGCTGTGACGGCATCGTGCTGTCCACGCCGACGGGGTCGACGGCGTATGCGTTCTCCGCCGGTGGGCCCGTGGTGTGGCCGGAGGTGGAGGCGCTGTTGATGGTGCCGATCAGTGCGCATGCGCTGTTTGCGAAGCCGTTGGTGACCTCGCCGAACTCCGTGCTCGCGGTGGAGGTTCTGCCGCATATCCCGCCGGGTGTTCTGTGGTGTGACGGGCGGCGGACCGTGGAGTTGCCGCCGGGGGCTCGGGTCGAGGTGCGGCGGGGGGCTGTGCCGGTTCGGCTGGCTCGGTTGCATCACGCTTCGTTCACGGATCGGTTGGTCGCGAAGTTCGCGTTGCCGGTTTCCGGGTGGCGGGGGGCGCCTCACTAGCCGGCTGTGGGGGTGGTGCGGGAGCGCGGGCGGCTGCGGGTGGTTCGTGGTTGCTCGCGCCCACGCGGCGGAGCCGCAAATCGATACAGCCCCGGCGCCCCTTGGGCCGGACCACTCACCCGAGTGACAATGTGCGGTCGGTACACATTCGTCACCTGGACCTTCACATGACTGGGACCGGGGGCCGTCGCACTCCCGGCCCCCGACCTCGTAAGGTCGTGTCCGTGTTGGAGGAGATGCGGATACGGTCGCTCGGGGTCATCGACGACGCGGTCGTCGAGCTGTCGCCGGGGTTCACCGCCGTCACCGGCGAGACGGGTGCGGGCAAGACCATGGTGGTCACCAGCCTCGGGCTGTTGCTGGGCGGACGGGCGGACCCGGCGCTCGTGCGGCTCGGGGCCGACAAGGCGGTCGTGGAGGGGCGGATCACCGTCGCCGCGGGCGCGTCGGCCGTGGTGCGGGCTGAGGAGGCCGGGGCCGAGCTCGACGACGGGGCGTTGCTGATCAGCCGTACCGTTTCCGCCGAGGGGCGGTCGCGGGCGCATGTCGGTGGGCGCAGTGTGCCGGTGGGGCTGCTCGCCGAGCTCGCCGACGATCTGGTGGCCGTGCACGGGCAGACCGACCAGCAGGGGCTGCTGAAGCTGTCCCGGCAGCGGCAGGCGCTCGACCGGTACGCGGGCGACGCGGTCGCCGTGCCGCTGGCCAAGTACACCGAGGCGTACCGGCGGCTGCGGGCCGTCTCCGTCGAGCTCGACGAGATCGTCACGCGCGCGCGTGAGCGGGCCCAGGAAGCCGACATGCTGCGGTTCGGGCTCGACGAGATCGCCGGGGTCGAGCCGCGGGCCGGTGAGGACGTGGAGCTCGCGGAGGAGGCCGAGCGGCTCGGACACGCGGAGGCGCTGTCGTCGGCCGCCACGGCCGCCCACGCCGCCCTCGCCGGCAACCCGGAGGA
Source organism: Streptomyces curacoi (assembly GCF_001513975.1). Taxonomy (GTDB): domain Bacteria; phylum Actinomycetota; class Actinomycetes; order Streptomycetales; family Streptomycetaceae; genus Streptomyces; species Streptomyces curacoi. The sequence goes on along the minus strand of NZ_KQ947991.1, from coordinate 491,751 downwards.
CCCCGAGGGCATCGACGCGGCCACGCTCGTCGCCGGTGCGCAGCGGGCCCTGGACGCCGTGCGGTCGCACGATCCGGCGCTGGCCGCGCTGGCCGAGCGGATCGGGGAGATCGGGATCCTGCTCGGGGATGTCGCCGGGGAGCTGGCGGGGTACGCCGACGATCTGGACGCCGACCCCCTGCGGCTCGGGGCCGTCGAGGAGCGGCGGGCCGCGCTGAACGCCCTGACGCGGAAGTACGGCGAGAACGTCGCCGCCGTGCTCGCCTGGGCCGAGGAGAGCGCGGCGCGGCTGACCGAGCTGGACGGCGACGACGAGCGGATCGAGGAGCTGACCGCCGAGCGGGACGCGCTGCGGGCCGAGCTCGGCGGGCTGGCGCAGGCGTTGACGGACGCGCGGGCGGAGGCCGCCGAGCGGTTCGCCGCCGCCGTGACGGCGGAGCTGGCCTCGCTGGCCATGCCGCACGCGCGCGTGTCCTTCGACATCCGGCAGACCGAGGACCCGGAGGGCGTGGAAGTCGGTGGGCGTACGGTCGCCTACGGGCCGTCGGGTGTCGACGAGGTCGAGCTGCTGCTCGCCCCGCATCCGGGAGCGCCGCCCCGGCCGATCGCCAAGGGCGCGTCCGGCGGTGAGCTCTCGCGCGTGATGCTCGCCGTGGAGGTCGTGTTCGCGGGGACCGATCCCGTGCCGACGTATCTCTTCGACGAGGTCGACGCCGGTGTCGGCGGCAAGGCGGCCGTGGAGATCGGGCGGCGGTTGGCCCGGCTGGCCAAGACCGCGCAAGTTGTGGTCGTCACCCACCTGCCGCAGGTCGCTGCCTTCGCGGACCGGCAGTTGCTGGTCGAGAAGACCAACGACGGGTCGGTCACCCGGTCCGGGGTGAAGGTCCTGGAGGGCGAGGAGCGGATCCGGGAGCTGTCCCGGATGCTCGCCGGGCAGGAGGACTCGGAGACCGCTCGGGCGCACGCGGAGGAGTTGCTGGCGACGGCCAGGGCGGATGTCTAGGCGGATGTTCGGGCAGATGTCTGGGCAGATGTCTGGGGCGTACGTTTAGGCGGACGTCTGGGGCCGGGTGTCTGAGGGCTCCGCTGTGAGGTCGGTGCCGGCGGCCGGTGCTCGTGGAGGGCTGGTTGTCAGTGGTGGCCCGTAGGGTGGCCGAATGATCGAACGTGCCCCCAGGACCACCGCCTTCGGCCTCTCCGCCGCCGTCACCCGCGCCGCCGTCAGCGCCCTGCGCGCCAAGGCTCCCGGCGGCCGTGACCGCTGGCAGCGGAAGAACTACGCGGGCCGGACCGTGGAGTTGTACGCCGGGCCCGCCTCCGCCGTGGCGGCTGCGCTCGGGACTGGGCGGGTGTCGCCGGCCGCCGGGGTCGCCGTGGCCGTCGCGGGGGTCTGCGGGGCGTACGACGACGTCGCCGGGGCCGGTGACCCCCGACGCGGGTTCCGGGCGCACCTCTCCGCCCTCCGGGACGGCGAAGTCACCAGCGGCGCGGTCAAGTTGTTCGGGATATCCGCGGCGGGGCTCGTCGCGGGCGCGTTGCTGAAGGAGCGGCCCGTGGACAAGCTGCTCGCGGGTGTGGTGATCGCCGGGGCCGCGCACTTCGTCAATCTCGTGGACGTACGCCCGGGCAGGGCCGCCGCCGCGGTGCTCGCGCTGGGGGCGCCGGGACTGCTCCGCGCAGGGGCCGGGGCCGAGATCGCCGCCACCGCCATGGGAGCCGCCGCGGCCGTACTGCCCGACGACCTCGGGGAGCGGGCGATGATCGGCGACACCGGCGCGCATGCGCTGGGCGCGGCCCTGGGCGCCGCCGTCGTCGCCGCCAACGGCCGGGCCGGACTGGTCGCGCACGCCGCCGCCCTTGTGGCCGCGGCGGTGTACGGGGACAAGGTGAGTGAGGTGGCGCGGGGGGTGGAGTGAGGGGCGGTGAGAGGGATGGAGTGAGGGGTGGCCTCGCTGTGGCGCGGCGGGGTGGGGACGGGCGGTGACGCCGGAGCGCGCTCCGCGTGCGTGTGTTCGGGCATACCCCCTGCCCTTGCTTCACTCGTGCGGGTGACTCGCCATGCCGTGTTGCCCGCCTTCCGGCCTCCCGCCGTTCCCGGAACCCCCGTACATCCTGGCATCCTTGGCGTAAACACGTCGTACGCGTAGGGATCCTCGCGGTACACCCCCTCCGCACGATCCTTCTGTACTTTCTTCGTGACCGCCCGACCCGAACCAGGAGCCCGGCCACGTGACCCCCGTGAGCAGCCACTCACCGCACGGCCAGTCGTCGCTGCGCACCGTGCAGGTGCTGGGCGGCGGCAACGCCGGCAGCAGCGCGCATGTGCGATCGCTGGCCTCGGGGCTGGTCGCGCGGGGTGTGCGGGTCACCGTGTGCGCCCCTGTCGAGGCCGATCGCGTCTACGACTTCACCGGGGCCGGCGCCGATCATGTGCATGTGCCGCGCAGCAGCGACCCCGCCTCCGTGGCCGCCCTGCGGGCGGCGTGCGCGGACGCCGACCTGGTGCATGCGCACGGGCTGCACGCCTCCTTCCGTGCCGTGCTCGCCCTGAGCGGGCGGCGTACTCCGCTCGTCGTCACCTGGCACGACCGGGCCCAGGCCGAAGGGGCCCGCGCCCATCTCGTACGGCTGTTGGAGCGGCGGGTCGTCAAGGCCGCCTCCGTCGTGCTCGGGACCAGCTCGGCGCTGGTGGACCGGGCCCGCCGGACCGGTGCGCGGGACGCGCGGCTCGCCGCCGTGGCCCTGCCCGCGCCGCGCCGTACCGTCGAGCGCGACGATCCCGACCGGCTGCGACCCAAGGTGCGGGCCGAACTAGGCGCCACCGGGCGGCCGTTGCTGATCGCCGTCGGCTCGCTCGAGCGGCATCGCGGGTACGACGTACTGCTGGACGCCTCGCGCGCGTGGCGGCGGCTCGATCCCGTGCCGTTGGTCGTGATCGCGGGGGAGGGGGAGCTGCGGGCCGGTCTGCAGCGCCGTATCGAGGACGAGGGGCTGCCCGTGCGGCTCATCGGGAGCCGCGACGACGTCTCCGAGCTGCTCGCCGCCGCCGACCTCGCGCTCCTCCCCAGCAGTTGGGAGTCGCGGTCCGTCCTCGCGCAGGAGGCCCTGCACACGCGCGTGCCGCTCGTCGCCACCGACGTCGGCGGCATGCCGGAGCTCGTCGGGGACGCGGCCGAACTCGTCCCGTACGGCGACCCCGAGGCGCTCGCCGACGCCGTCGTACGGCTGCTCGGTGATCCCGAACGGCGGGAGTTCCTCAAGGAGCGAGGCGTGCGGCAGGCGGCCACCTGGCCGACCGAGGACGAGACGGTGGCCCAAGTCCTCAGCGTCTACGACGAGTTGACGCAGCCGCAGCCCATGATCTAGGCGCCGTCCAGGCGCCCTGGAGCCGCGGTGCGTCAGGGGACGTGTCGCCGGGCCCGCAGTGCCAGGCTCAACGCCAGCACCGTCTGTGGATCGTCCAGGTCGGTGCCGAGCAACTCGCCGATACGGGCGAGGCGGTTGTAGAGCGTCTGCCGGTTGAGGTGCAGCTCGCGGGCCGTCTCCGCCTTGCGGCCCGCGTGCGCCAAGTACGTCTCCAGGGTGGGCAGCAGGGGTGGTTTCGAGCGGTTGTCGTGGTCGCGGAGCGGGCCGATCGCGCGGTCCACGAAGGCCGCGAGGTCGGGATGGTCGCGCAGCCGCCACAGCAGCAGGTCGATGTCCAGGCGGCGGGCGTCGTACCAGGGGCGGTCCGACAGGCCCTGCGCCGCCGTCGCCGTCTCCGCCGCGTGTCTGAGGCCCGCCGAGGCCGCCGTCCAGCCGCCCGCGACCCCGACCACCACGACCGGCTGCTGCGCGCCCGGCCGCTGTATCCCGGCCCGCTCCACGCCCGCCCGCAGCGCCGTCGCGACCCGGTCCGCGACCGCCGACCGCTCCGACTCCGACCGCAGGCCCAGCAGCACCAGGACCCGGCCCTCCACCGGCCGTACGCCCAACAGCACCGGCACGCCCACCGAGGCCAGCTCCTCCGCGACCGCGCGCGCCAGCACCGCCCATCCGCCGCCCGGCGACAGCACGTCCCCGAGCCGCATCACCACCGGCAGCAGCGGGCTGTCCCCCGGCTTGAAGCCCAGCACGCGCGCTTGCGCCGGGGCGTCCCCGGCGGCGACCCGGCCCTCCGCGAGGTCGGTCAGGAAGTCGCCGCGCCCGCGGGCCGCCAGCTCCTCCTCCTGGCGTGCCTGCATCAGCACCACGGCCAGGATGCCCGCGGCCCGCTCGGCGGCGATCCGGTGCACGGGCGCGAGTGGGCCGCGTACGGGGAGGAGCACCAGACGGGCCCTGACCGAACCCGCCCCCGGGCCGCCGCCCGGAACATCCACCAGCACCGACCCGACCGGCGGCGGCGCGTCCTTGTGCTGCCCCCGCAGCCCCTCCCACACCTGCAACGGATCCGCGCCCTCGGGCCCGGCCCCGGCCGCGTACAGCAGCCGGCCGTCCGTCGTCTCCAGGAAGACCGGGTTGCCGCTGAAGTCCGCCAGGATGCCGAGCACTTGGGGCACGCCACCGCCGCCGAGCAGTGCTTCCGTGCACCGGCGGTGCACTTCCTCCGCCCGTTGCAGCAGCGCGTAGTGGCCGTTGACGATCTCCGTGTGGATCTCCTCGGTGACCGTCACGAAGGGCACCTCGCGATGCAGCTGGACGAGCGGCAGTCCTGCCGTGCGCGCGGTGTCGACCAGCGCGGCGGGCAGGCGCGTGAAGCGCGGGCCGAGCTCGATGACGAGGGCCGCGATGCCGCGCTCGGCCAGGGTGCGCACGAACGCGCGCTGGTCGGCCGGGCGGGTGCCGAGGCCGTAGCCCGTGGTCAGCAGCAGTTCCCCGCCCTTCAGCAGCGAGGCGATGTGCGGCACCTCGCCCGCGTGCACCCAGCGCACCGTCCGGCCCAGCCGGTCGGCGCCCGCCACGATCTCGGGGAGGCCGCTGCGCAGCCCGGGCAGCTCCAGCGCCCGCCGCACGGTGATCCCGGCGCCATGGGTGCCGAATCCGCTGTCCGTACCGCCCGTTCCGCTGTCCATGAACCGGACGCTACCCGCGGGCATGCCTCCACGACATATCCGGGCCGTGCCGAAGGCGATCACCCGTCCGAAGCGAACGGCGGCCTCCACCTTCGGCCCACGGTTGGCGCACCCTCGGCCGGGTAGCGGCGCTCCCATGGACTTCAGCGTGGTTGCCGTGGCACGGGAGGTCGACAGTCAGGTGTCGGTGCGAGAGCCGTTCGGCATCGCGCGGGGTGCCGCCTCGGCCGCCGCCGTCACCGGGCGGCCGGTCGGAGGGCGCTGGGGACATCCAGCAAGCGGGTCGTCGAGGGCGTGCATGAGGTGGCGCGGGTGCGGCCCGCGGCGGCGATGGAGGCCTCGGCTGCGGCCGTACGGGGCTTCCTGCACGGCAAGGTCGGCGAGCCGGTCGTCCCCGGCAGCGTCTTCCCGCGCCGGCTCCAGCCGCCCGGCGGCCCGCTCACCGTGGCGGCCTTCGGTGACCGAGCGATCGCCACGGCGGCCGCGCACGCCGACCGGATGCTCCTCGACATCGTCTAGCCGGAGCAGGTGCGGATGCTGCGGGCAAAGCTCGAAGCGGCCGCCGAGCGCGTCGGCCGTACCCCGCCGAGCCGGTCGCCTGGCTGCCGGCCGCCGTCGCACACGCCGATCGGAACAGGGGCCACGCCCCCGGAGGGTCAGCCCGGCCTGATGTTGTGGTTGAACCGGAAGACGTTGTCCGGGTCCCACTGCCGTTTCAGCTCTGCCAGCCGCCGGGTGTTCTCGGCGCCCAGGCCCGCGATCACGCGTTCCGCGCCCTCGTCGCCGATGAAGTTCAGATAGACCGCGCCCGTGGTCCACGGCCGGACGTCGGCGCGGACGCCGCGGACCCACTGCACGCACCGCTCGTCGTCCGCCGGATCCTGCCACATGCCGTAGGGATGGACCGCCCAGGGCGCGTCCCGGTAGGGCACCGGGTACTCGTGCGGGCCGGCGGCGATCGCGCCGCCCTGCGGCAGGAGGGCATGCTGGGTGCCGGTCGGTACGGGCATGGCCCGGGCGTCGGCGCAGTAGACGTCGACGAAGTCGTCCGGCGCGCCCGTCAGATACTCCGCCGACCAGTAGTGCCGCATGCCGGGCGGATCGTCGATCATGCACTGCACATCGGCGTACGGCATCGCGCCGACGATCTCCGCGTCGTGCGGCAGCGCCAGCAGCGGCTCGGCGTACTTGCGCATGTCCTGCTCGGCACCGGCGTACGTCAGGAGCACACCGCACACCAGCGCGCCGACCAGAGGCGGCGGCACGAACTCCTCGGGCGGGCCGGTGAACGACAGGACGCCGCCGCCCACCTCGTCGGGGCCGGACTCGATCACATCGCGGAAGGTGCGCACGGCGTCCGGCGCGAACTCCGGCCGGTACAGCAGCAGCGCGATGGCGAACTCGGGCAGCTCGTGCAGTTTGAGCGTGATCGCGGTGGCGATGCCGAAGTTGCCGCCGCCTCCGTGCAGGGCCCAGAACAGGTCCGGGTTCTCGTCCGCGTTCGCGTGGACCCGGTCGCCGCCCGCGGTGACCAGCTCTACGCCGAGCAGATTGTCCACCGCGAGCCCGCAGCAGCGGTCCAGCCAGCCGGTGCCGCCGCCGAGGACGAAGCCGCCGACGCCGGTGGTCGAGGCCCGGCCGCCGGTCGTGGCGAGGCCGTACGGCTGGGTGGCGCGGTCCAGATCGCTCATGGTGGCGCCGCCCGCGATGCGTACCGCCTCGGCCCCGGGGTGAACCGTGACCGCGCGCATATGGCGCAGGTCGACGACCAGGCCGTTGTCGTTCAGCGCCATGCCCGCCACGCTGTGCCCGCCCCCGCGCACCGCGATGTTGAGGTCCAGCTCCCGGCCGAACCGCACGGCCCGCACGACGTCGTCCTCGTCCACGCACTGCGCGATCACCGCGGGCCGCCGGTCGATCATGGTGTTGAAGACGGCCCGGGCGTCGTCGTAACCGGGATCTGCCGGGGCGAACACATCACCCGAGAGATCCTCGCGCAGCGCGTCGAGGGCCGCGCCCGCCTTCGAGTGGGAAGCCATGGCGGCCCCCCTTCCGGCAAGGGGGTAACGCTTCCTTCCAGGCTAGGCGGGCCCGCCACGTCCGTCCTGTCGAGCCCCGTCCTGTCGAGCGTCACGGCGGCCCGGCTCAGCCGCCGTACGCCCCGGAGGCCGTCAGCCGCAGGGCGGTGTCGATCAGCGGCACGTGGCTGAAGGCCTGCGGGAAGTTGCCGACCTGGCGCTGCAGGCGCGGGTCCCACTCCTCGGCCAGCAGACCGAGGTCGTTGCGCAGCGACAGCAGCTTCTCGAACAGCTTGCGGGCCTCGTCGACGCGGCCGATCATCGCCAGGTCGTCCGCCATCCAGAACGAGCAGGCGAGGAAGGCGCCCTCGTCGCCGGGGAGGCCGTCGACGCCCTCGTGGTCACCCTGCGTCGGGTAGCGCAGGATGAAGCCGTCCGGCGTGGACAGCTCGCGCTGGATCGCCTCGATGGTGCCGATGACGCGCTTGTCGTCCGGCGGCAGGAAGCCCATCTGCGGGATCAGCAGCAGGGAGGCGTCCAGCTCCCTGGAGCCGTACGACTGCGTGAAGGTGTTGCGCTCCTTGTCGTAGCCCTTCTCGCACACATCCCGGTGGATCTCGTCGCGCAGGTCCTTCCAGCGCTCCAGCGGGCCGTCCACGTCACCGGACTCGATCAGCTTGATCGTGCGGTCGACGGCGACCCAGGCCATCACCTTGGAGTGGACGAAGTGGCGGCGCGGGCCGCGGACCTCCCAGATGCCCTCGTCCGGCTCCTGCCAGTGGTCCTCCAGGTACCGGATCAGCTTCAGCTGGAGCAGCGAGGCGTAGTCGCTGCGGGCCAGGCCGGTCATATGGGCCAGGTGGAGGGCCTCGGTGACCTCGCCGTACACGTCCAGCTGGAGCTGGTGCGCGGCGCCGTTGCCGACCCTCACCGGCGCGGAGTTCTCGTAGCCGGGCAGCCAGTCCAGCTCGGCCTCGCCCAGCTCGCGCTCGCCGGCGATGCCGTACATGATCTGCAGGTTCTCCGGGTCACCGGCGACCGCGCGCAGCAGCCACTCGCGCCAGGCGCGGGCCTCCTCGCGATAGCCGGTGCGCAGGAGCGAGGACAGGGTGATGGCCGCGTCGCGCAGCCAGGTGTAGCGGTAGTCCCAGTTGCGGACGCCGCCGATGTCCTCGGGCAGAGAGGTCGTCGGCGCGGCGACGATGCCGCCCGTCGGGGCGTACGTCAGCGCCTTGAGGGTGATCAGCGAGCGGACGACCGCCTCACGGTAGGGGCCGTGGTACGTACAGTGCTCGACCCAGTCGCGCCAGAACTCCTCCGTCGCCTCCAGCGACTGCTCCGGCTCCGGCAGCCCCGGCGGCTGCTTGTGCGAGGGCTCCCAGGAGATGGTGAAGGCGATCCGCTCACCCGGGGCGACCGTGAAGTCCGAGTACGTCGTCAGCGACTTGCCGTAGGTCTCGGCCTCCGTGTCGAACCACACGGAGTCCGGGCCGGCGACGGCGACCGTCCGGCCCTCGTGCTTGTGCACCCACGGCACCACCCGGCCGTACGAGAAGCGCATCCGCAGCGCCGAGCGCATCGGCACCCGGCCGGAGACGCCCTCCACGATCCGGATCAGCTGGGGCGCGCCGTCACGCGGGGGCATGAAGTCCGTCACCCGGACCGTGCCGCGCGGCGTGTCCCACTCGGACTCCAGGATCAGGGAGTCGCCGCGGTAGCTTCTGCGGGCCGCGGTGGGCGGCGGGGCGTCGGAGGCGTGTGCGGGGCCGAGCCGCCAGAAACCGTGCTCCTCGGTGCCCAGCAGGCCGGCGAAGATGGCGTGCGAGTCGAAGCGGGGCAGGCACAGCCAGTCCACTGTGCCGTCCCGGCAGACCAGCGCGGCGGTCTGCATGTCTCCGATGAGTGCGTAGTCTTCGATGCGCCCGGCCACGTGCAACTCCAGTCGAACGGCCACGTCACCCCCTCCTGGCAAGGGGGCTCTCGCTAGTGCGGTCAAGGGGTGGTTGTAATGCGTCGTTGAGCCGTGAAGCAAAGCAGTCGCTTCCGCCGTGAGGCAAACGACAGTCTCTTCTCAACAATCTCTGCTCAACGAACTGACGAGCTCTCGTTGTTCCGGGTGTGACGGGCGGGGGTGGTGCCGTGTTTGCCGGCCGGGCTCGGCAGCGAATGTCCGAGCAGGATACGACGCACGTAGATGATCTGCGTGCCGCTCCGGGCAACCCGGGTCGGCCGAACGGGTGAGCAACGGGTGAGAAACCGAAACACCTGTGCACCTTCGTGGCGAGACGTGTGCGGAGCGTGGCCGGAAGCCATCGGTCCCCGTCGCTGATACCCTGGTAGCCCGTGGACCGGTGGGAGACAAACCCCGGAACCGCAGCGACGGCGACCCCGGAGAACTCTCCGGTCAGACAGCCGCACCGCACCCCAGACCGCGACCACGGGAGCCCCCTCTTGGCCATGCCGCCCGCTGCTTTTCGAAACAGCACAGCCACGACGACCAAGCACATCTTCGTCACCGGGGGTGTCGCCTCCTCGCTCGGCAAGGGCCTGACGGCCTCCAGCCTCGGCATGCTGCTCAAGGCGCGGGGCCTGCGCGTCGTCATGCAGAAGCTGGACCCGTACCTCAATGTCGACCCTGGCACGATGAACCCCTTCCAGCACGGTGAGGTGTTCGTCACCAATGACGGCGCCGAGACCGACCTGGACATCGGCCACTACGAGCGTTTCCTCGACCGCGACCTGGACGGCTCCGCGAACGTCACCACCGGCCAGGTGTACTCGACGGTGATCGCCAAGGAGCGGCGCGGCGAGTACCTGGGCGACACCGTGCAGGTCATCCCGCACATCACCAACGAGATCAAGCACCGCATCCGCCGGATGGCGACGGACGAGGTGGACGTCGTGATCACGGAGGTCGGCGGCACGGTCGGCGACATCGAGTCGCTGCCGTTCCTGGAGACCGTCCGCCAGGTCCGTCACGAGGTCGGCCGGGACAACGTCTTTGTGGTGCACATCTCGCTCCTGCCGTACATCGGCCCCTCGGGAGAGCTGAAGACGAAGCCGACCCAGCACTCGGTTGCGGCGCTGCGCAACATCGGTATTCAGCCAGATGCCATCGTGCTGCGCTGCGACCGCGAGGTACCGACCGCGATCAAGCGGAAGATCTCGCTGATGTGCGACGTCGACGAGGCGGCCGTGGTCGCCTGCCCCGACGCCCGCTCGATCTACGACATCCCGAAGACGGTGCACGGCGAGGGCCTGGACGCCTATGTCGTCCGCAAGCTGGACCTGCCGTTCCGCGATGTGGACTGGACGACCTGGGACGACCTGCTCGACCGCGTCCACAACCCGGACCACGAGATCACCCTCGCGCTGGTCGGCAAGTACATCGACCTGCCCGACGCCTACCTGTCGGTGACCGAGGCGCTGCGCGCGGGCGGCTTCGCCAACAGGGCCCGAGTGAAGATCAAGTGGGTCACCTCCGACGACTGCAAGACCCCGGCCGGCGCCAAGCAGCAGCTCGCCGACGTGGACGGCATCTGCATCCCGGGCGGCTTCGGCGACCGCGGTGTGCTGGGCAAGGTCGGCGCGATCAAGTACGCCCGCGAGAACAAGATCCCGCTGCTGGGCCTGTGCCTGGGCCTGCAGTGCATCGTGATCGAGGCGGCCCGCAACCTCGCCGGCATCGGCGACGCGAACTCCACCGAGTTCGACCCGGCCACCGCCCACCCGGTCATCTCGACCATGGCCGAACAGCTCGACATCGTCGCCGGTGAGGGCGACATGGGCGGCACGATGCGCCTCGGCATGTACCCGGCCAAGCTGGCCGAGGGCTCGATCGCGCGCGAGGTGTACGACGGCAAGGAGTACGTCGAGGAGCGGCACCGTCACCGGTACGAGGTGAACAACGCCTACCGGGCGGAGCTGGAGAAGAAGGCCGGCATCCTGTTCTCCGGCACCTCGCCCGACGGCAAGCTCGTGGAGTACGTGGAGTACCCGCGCGAGGTCCACCCCTACCTGGTGGCCACGCAGGCCCACCCCGAGCTGCGCTCCCGTCCGACGCGTCCGCACCCGCTCTTCGCCGGCCTGGTGAAGGCCGCCGTCGAGCGCCAGCGGGGCGAGGGCGCGGGCAAGAATTCGAACTGACACAAGAGTTGTACGGTGGCCGGGGTGCAAACCTTCAAAGGGGCGCACCCCGGTTCTCTTTGTGCACGTGGAAGGGCAGGGCATGACGATCAAGGACACCCCTGAGGAGTGGGAGATCCGGGCGACGGACACCCCCTTCGTGGGCAACAAGACCTCCGTCCGCGTGGACGACGTGGTCATGCCCGACGGATCCGTGGTCCGCCGCGACTACCAGGTCCACCCGGGTTCCGTGGCCGTGCTCGCCCTCGACGACGCCGACCGCGTCCTGGTCATCCACCAGTACCGCCACCCCGTGCGCCACAAGCTGTGGGAGATCCCGGCCGGCCTGCTCGACATCCCCGGCGAGAACCCGCTGACCGCCGCCCAGCGCGAGCTGTACGAGGAGGCGCACGTCAAGGCCGAGGACTGGCGGGTGCTGACGGACGTGTACACGACTCCCGGCGGCTGCGACGAGTCCGTACGGGTCTTCCTCGCCCGTGGCCTGTCCGAAGCCGAGGGCGAGCACTTCGAGGTCGAGCACGAGGAGGCCGACATGGAGCTGGCCCGGGTGCCGCTCCAGGAGCTCGTCCGGGGTGTGCTCGCCGGCGAGCTGCACAACAACTGCCTGGTCGTCGGCGTCCTCTCGCTGGTCGCCGCGCGCGCCGGGGACGGGCTCGACGCGCTGCGGCCGGCGGAGGCACCCTGGCCGGCGCGGCCCTTCGAGGCGTAGGCGCTCCGCGCGGGGGGCGCGACACATGGGTGCCGTCGTCACATGGGTGCCCGCGACAAGCGGCTTCCCCGCTCTCGGCCTCGTTCAGAGGTGTCAGTCCTACGATCTGTTGATCCGATCGAGGGATGTCCCCGCCGTGCCCGCCGTGCTCCGGCCGGAACGTCGCAGAGCGTGAACTAGGCTCTGAGAACGCCCTGGCCGAAGTCCCGGCGGGCTTGCGCGTGTGGTGGGACGGGAGTGTGCCCGTGACGGATCAGGTGGTGGACACAGGCGGCGTGCAGGTGTCGGCACAGGCTTCCGAGGGGAACCAATTCCTGGGCCGTACCCGCGAGTTGAAGGAGCTGCGCGCCGACATCGCGCGCGCCGGCCTCGACACTCTCTCCGGCCGCAAGTCGCCACGCGCGCGCGTGCTGCTCATCGCGGGCCGTCCCGGCTCGGGCCGCACCGCGCTCGCCGAGGAACTGGCGCGACAGGTGGCGGACCGTTACGCCGACGGTGTGCTGCGCGCCCGTCTGAGCGAGCCCGACGGCACCCCCGTCCCCGTCGAGCGCACCGCCCGTGAACTGCTCACTGCCCTGGACCGGCCGACCCCGCCGGGCGCCGCCGCGGACGATCTCACCGCGGCCCTGCGCAAGGCCCTGGCCGACCGCCGGGTGCTGCTCCTGCTGGACGACGCGGCCGAGGCCGAGCAGGTCGACGCGCTGCTGCCGGACACCCCGGAGTGCCTGGTCGTGGCCGTCTCCGGCGGACCGCTGACCGGGATCTCGGACGTACGGCCCTGCACGCTCGGCGGCCTCGACACCAAGTCGGCGGTGGAGCTGCTGTCCCGGTACGCCGGCTCGGTCCGCATCACCGTCGACCCGCGTTCCGCCGAGGGCCTCGTCGAGGTGTGCCAGGGCCAGCCCGCGGCGCTGATGCTGGCGGGCGGCTGGCTCGCCGCCCGCCCCAAGGCGGCCGTCTCCGACCTGGCCAAGCAGCTGCGCGCGGAGGGGGACGAGGGCACGCCGCTCGACCGCGTCTTCCGGCTCGCCTACGCGTCCCTGTCCGTCCCCGCCGCCCGGATGCTGCGACTGCTCTCCCTCGCCCCGGGCGGCCTCGTCGATCCGCACACCGCCTCCGCTCTCGCCGGCTCCTCGGTCGACAGTGCCCGCACCACCCTGGACAACTTCGTCGCCCTGGGCATGCTGCACGCCGTCGACTCGCCGCTGCCGCAGTACGTGGTCCCCGGCTGTCTGCACGCCCACCTCAAGGCCCGCACCGAGACCCAGGACCGCCCCGCCGAGCTGCAGCTCGCCCGGGCCCGCATGCTGGAGCGGACCGTACGGCTGCTGCAGTCCTGCCGGGCGATCACCGAGACCGACAGTCCCGAGACCCGTCAAAAGCTCCTCGATATGCCTCAGGCCCTGCGCTTCCCGAACCCCCGGGCGGCGGCCGACTGGCTGAGCATCCGCCGGCCCGCCCTGCTGGCCTCGGCCCGTGCCGCGGTGGCGGACGGGGAGCTGGACACCCTCGCCCGGCGGCTGATGTCCCAGCTGGTCCGGGCGATGGTCGTGCACGTCGGTACCCAGGCGGCGGCCGGTGACCTGTACGACATCCACGGTCTGGTCCTCGACGTGGCCGAGCGCCGGAACCTGCACCGCGAGAAGGCCGCGGCGCTGCTGAACCTCGGCGACGTCGACGCCCGGACGGGGCGCACGAAGGCCGCCCTGGCGCGCTATCGGGCGGCACTGGACGCCGGGCGGGAGGGAAACGACCCGTACGCGACCGGCCGGGCGATGGAATCCGTAGGCGGTGCCCACCTGGAGCTCGGGGACTACGACCGGGCCACCGACTGGTTCGGCCGCGCCCTCGCCCAGCGGCTAGCCCGGGACGAGCGCGCGGACGCCGCCCGGCTGTACGGCCGTATCGCCACCGCTCACACCTATGCGGGCGCGTACGGCGAGGCGCTCAGGAACTGGCGGGCCGCGGTCGCCGGGTACCGCAAGCTCGGCGATGTCGCCGGACACGCACGGGCGTTGAGCGAGCTGGCGCGGGTCCAGGAGTACGCCGGGCGGCCCGAGGAGTCGCTGCGCACCTGCCAGGAGGCGGTCGAGCTGGCGCGCCGTGCCGAGGACACCCGGCTGCAGGGGGCGCTGTATCTGCGGCTGGCCGACACGCTGGAGCACCTCGGTGATCCCGCGGCGGCGCAACTGCACCGGGGGGCCGCCGAGCGGATGCTGGGGGAGGAGGTTCAGGGCCCCGATGCGGCCGGGCCGGCGCCCGAGCAAGACGCTTTCGAGCCGGAACACGACGCTAACGCCTGCGAAATCCGTAGTACATCCGCTGAAGATTGATGCAATGAAAGGCTAGACAGCGGGAACACCTTCATTAGACTGGCTCTGCCGCACCTTCTCCTGCGGTGTCTACCGGTGTGCCCGTGCATGACCGGGTATGTCTAGCAATGCCCTACACCCTCTGAGCCAAGGACCGTGATCGACGTGAAGGTCGGCATCCCCCGCGAGGTCAAGAACAACGAGTTCCGGGTGGCTATCACCCCCGCCGGTGTGCACGAGCTGGTGCGCCACGGCCACCAGGTCGTCATCGAGCAGGGCGCCGGAGTCGGCTCGTCGATCCCGGACAGCGAGTACGTCGCCGCGGGCGCCCAGATCCTGCCCACCGCCGACGAGGTGTGGGCCACCGCCGACCTGCTGCTGAAGGTCAAGGAGCCCATCGCCGAGGAGTACCACCGCCTCCGCAAGGACCAGACGCTCTTCACCTACCTGCACCTGGCCGCCTCCAAGGAGTGCACGGACGCCCTCATCGAGTCCGGCACCACCGCGATCGCCTACGAGACGGTCGAGCTGCCCTCCCGGGCCCTGCCGCTGCTCGCCCCGATGTCCGAGGTCGCCGGCCGCCTCGCCCCGCAGGTCGGCGCCTACCACCTGATGCGCGCGGGCGGCGGCCGCGGTGTGCTGCCCGGCGGTGTCCCGGGCGTGCCGGCCGGCAAGGCCGTCGTCATCGGCGGTGGTGTCTCCGGCTGGAACGCCGCGCAGATCGCCATCGGCATGGGCTTCCACGTGACCCTGCTCGACAAGGACATCAACAAGCTCAAGGAGGCCGACAAGATCTTCGGTACGAAGATCCAGACCGTCGTCTCCAACGCCTTCGAGCTGGAGAAGGCCTGCCTGGAGGCCGACCTCGTCATCGGCGCCGTGCTCATCCCGGGTGCCAAGGCGCCGAAGCTGGTCACCAACGAGCTGGTCTCCCGGATGAAGCCCGGAAGTGTCCTTGTCGACATCGCGATCGACCAGGGCGGCTGCTTCGAGGACTCCCGGCCGACGACGCACGCCGAGCCGACCTTCCAGGTCCACAACTCGGTCTTCTACTGCGTCGCCAACATGCCCGGCGCGGTGCCCAACACCTCCACCTACGCGCTGACCAACGCCACGCTGCCGTACATCGTCGAACTGGCCAACCATGGCTGGGTGGACGCGCTGCGCCGCGATCCCGCGCTGGCCAAGGGCCTCAACACGCATGACGGCAAGGTCGTTTACCGGGAGGTCGCGGAGGCGCACGGCCTGGAGCACGTGGAGCTCGAGTCGCTGCTCGGCTGAGCCGTTCGACTAAGTCACTTTCTGGTAAAGGCGATACGTCAACACGCGTCGTCAACCGTACGCACCCGGCCGGACCTTGCTCAAAAAGGTCCGGCTGGATGTGTGTATGGTCACTTTGCGACTCTCGGTCAACTCGCCTCGAACGCAACCCTTCGGGCGATTCGTACACCCGTGAAACCTGCTGTGCGACGGTCGTACGCCCTTGACAGCGCGATGTTTCATTGTCGACACATCTGCCCGGTCCGGCGGATTGTGTTGCTGCGGACCGCCGACACGCCATAGAGTCGCCAACCGTCGGCATGGTGCCACGCTGACCTGTCTAGAAGTTTCCTGGTCACCAAGGAGGTAAGACGACTTGTGAATGAGTCGACATTTTCTCCCGGGGGTGGTCAACCAGGAATGCCTGTACGGGGCCAGGGTCCCGCGGGATTCGAGGCTGTCGGCTCCGTCGCTGTCCGAACCTTCGCAGCCCACCAGAGCCAGACCAGCCCCCACACGGCTCTGTCAGCAAACCAGAGCATGGATGGCCATCACGTGAACGCCATGGCCGGCGACGGAAGTGGCGCGCCCCACAACCACTTCGCCGACTACGACGAACTGCCCGAAGGGCACTTCTACGACCCGGACGCGGAGTACGAGCCCGACCCCGAGTACGCGGCCACGCTCGCGCCCGACGCTGCCCGCCAGCGCCGCGAGCGCATCGGCCCGACCGGGCGCCCGCTGCCGTACTTCCCGATCCCGGGTCCGCTGACCGACCACGGTCCCGCGAAGATCATCGCGATGTGCAACCAGAAGGGCGGCGTCGGCAAGACGACGTCGACCATCAACCTGGGTGCCGCGCTCGCGGAGTACGGACGCCGGGTCCTGCTCGTCGACTTCGACCCGCAGGGCGCGCTGTCGGTCGGCCTCGGCGTGAACCCGATGGAGCTCGACCTCACGGTCTACAACCTGCTCATGGAGCGGGGCATGTCGGCCGACGAGGTGCTCCTAAAGACGGCGGTCCCCAACATGGACCTGCTGCCGAGCAACATCGACCTGTCGGCCGCCGAGGTCCAGCTGGTCTCCGAGGTCGCGCGCGAGTCCACGCTCCAGCGCGCCCTGAAGCCGCTGCTGCCCGACTACGACTTCATCGTGATCGACTGTCAGCCCTCGCTGGGTCTGCTCACGGTGAACGCGCTGACGGCCGCACACAAGGTGATCGTGCCCCTGGAGTGCGAGTTCTTCGCCCTGCGAGGTGTCGCGCTGCTGACGGAGACCATCGAGAAGGTCCAGGAGCGGCTGAACCCGGAGCTGGAGCTCGACGGGATCCTCGCCACGATGTACGACTCGCGCACCGTGCACAGCCGTGAGGTGCTCGCGCGTGTCGTCGAGGCGTTCGACGACCACGTCTACCACACGGTCATCGGGCGCACGGTCCGCTTCCCGGAGACCACGGTCGCCGGTGAGCCGATCACCACCTACGCCTCCAACTCCGTCGGTGCCGCCGCCTACCGCCAGCTCGCCAGGGAGGTGCTCGCCCGGTGTCACGCCGAGTGAGTCTGCCGGGGGCCGACGAACTGTTCCGTACGACAGGGGGTATGGCGCTCCAGCCGTCCACTCCCCGGCGCCCGGCCAACGGCGAGGCCCGGGTGCCGGCTCCCGCGGGGGAGAGCGACAACGCCGCCGCCGAGGACGCGCCGCAGTCGGTGCCCGTGCAGGGCGGTGACGGTGACGGCGCGGAGCACGTGGCGATCGACGCCGAGCAGGCCGAGGCCGGGGAGTCCCGCAGCCGGGCCGCCGCCACGGAGCGTTCCGCGCGCCGTCAGGGGGCGCAGGAAGGTTCTGCCGGGGCGTCCGCCAGTGCCTCCGGCGGATCGGCCGCGTCCGGTGCCGCCCCTTCCGCAGCCGCCCCGCGCAAGCGCGGGCGGACGGCCACGCGCCGCCCCAGTGGCCGGGAACGGCACGACGAGAAGATCACCGTGTATGTCTCCGCCGAGGAACTCATGGATCTGGAGCACGCGCGTCTCGTGCTCCGCGGTGAGCACGGGCTGGCCGTCGACCGTGGGCGGATCGTCCGCGAGGCGGTGGCCGTGGTCCTCGCCGATCTGGAGACCCGAGGGGACGCCAGCATCCTGGTACGACGGCTCCGCGGGCGGTAGCGGTAGCCTGCGGGGGCTATGACCTCGAACGACGTTCCCGCCCCCGGCGCCGGTGCCTCCGGCGGTCGCCGGCGCGCGCTGGGACGGGGGCCGGGCGCCGCGCGAGTGGCTGCGCCGGTCGAGCCGGTTCCCGCGGCGGTTCCGGAGCCGGTGGAGCCGGAGATCGCCGTCCCGGAACCCGAACCGGAGATCGCCGTCCCGGAACCCGAACCTCCGGTCGGCGAGCAGGAAACGGAACCTCAGGTCGTCGAGCCCGAGGCGGTGCCCGAGGTCTCCGCCGGCACCGAGCCCGTCGCCGCCGAGGAATCCGCAGACGGTGTCTTCAAGGTTCGCCTCTCCAACTTCGAGGGCCCCTTCGATCTCCTCCTCCAGCTGATCTCCAAGCACAAGCTCGACGTCACCGAAGTCGCGCTGTCCAAGGTGACCGACGAGTTCATGGCGCACATCCGGGCGATGGGGCCCAACTGGGACCTCGACGAGACGACCGAGTTCCTCGTCGTCGCGGCCACCCTGCTCGACCTCAAGGCGGCCCGGCTGCTGCCCGCCGCCGAGGTCGAGGACGAGGCCGACCTGGCCCTCCTCGAAGCCCGGGACCTGCTGTTCGCGCGGCTGCTGCAGTACCGGGCGTACAAGCAGGTCGCCGACATCTTCAGCCGGCGGCTCGACGACGAGGCCCGGCGCTACCCCCGTACCGTCGGGCTGGAGCCGCACCACGCCGAGCTGCTGCCCGAGGTGGTCATCAGCATCGGGGCGGAAGGATTCGCCAGGCTCGCGGTCAAGGCGATGCAGCCCAAGCCCAAGCCGCAGGTGTACGTCGACCACATCCACGCGCCGCTGGTGAGCGTGCAGGAGCAGGCCGGGATCGTCGTCGCGCGGCTCAAGGAGCTCGGTGAGGCCAGCTTCCGGGCCCTCGTCGAGGACACCGACGACACCCTCACCGTCGTGGCCCGCTTCCTCGCCCTGCTGGAGCTGTACCGGGAGAAAGCCGTGGCTCTCGACCAGGAGGCCGCTCTCGGGGAGCTCATCGTGCGGTGGACCGGTGGGGACGGGGACGAGACGCCCAGGGTGACCGACGAGTTCGACCGGCCGCCCGAGCCGCCCAAGGAGGAGAAGAAGGCGTGAGTGAGGACACCACCGAGCTGCCGGCCGGGCTGCGCACCGTCGCCGACCTCGACCTCAGGCCCGCCCTGGAGGCGATGCTCATGGTCGTGGACGAGCCCGCGACCGAGGAGCATCTCGCGAAGATCCTGGAGCGGCCCCGACGGCAGGTCGCCGACGCTCTGCGGGAGCTGGCCGACGAGTACGCCGTGCAGGGGCGCGGCTTCGAGCTGCGCTTCGTCGCGGGCGGCTGGCGCTTCTACACCCGGCCCGAGTACGCGGCCGCCGTCGAGCGCCTGGTCCTGGACGGCCAGACGGCCCGGCTCACCCAGGCCGCCCTGGAGACGCTCGCCGTCGTCGCCTACCGCCAGCCGGTCAGCCGCAGCCGCGTCTCGGCCGTACGCGGAGTGAACTGCGACGGCGTGATGCGCACCCTTCTCCAGCGCGGGCTGGTCGAGGAGGCGGGCACGGAACCCGAAACAGGTGCGATCCTGTACAGGACGACGAACTACTTCCTGGAGCGGATGGGCCTGCGCGGCCTGGACGAGCTCCCGGAGCTCGCGCCCTTCCTCCCGGAGGCGGAGGCGATCGAGGCCGAGACCCAGGAAGGGGTGCCGTCGTTCGACCCGGACGCTCCCGATGACGGTCCGGACACCCCGGTCGCCCGGGGTACCGACGACGTAGACGACCAGACGGAACTTTGATGCGAAGCAGCGGCAGCGGCAAGAGTGGCGGGCGCGGTAACTACCGCGGTGCCGGCAACAACAGGGACCAGAAGCAGGGCGGCCAGGGCGGCCGTCCGCGCAAGCCCCGTCCCGAGGAGCGCCGCTACGACGTGGGCCCCGGGGCGACGAAGGACGGCCCGAAGTCCGGTCGCGGCGCCTCCGCGCGCGGCGGGGCCAAGGGCGCCCCCAAGCAGTCCCAGCAGGGCGGCGGTCGCGGCCGTACGGCCCCCGCGCGCTCGCGTGAGTACGAGGCGCGGGCCGAGGAGCGCAACCGTGAGCGGTACGCCGGCAAGAAGGACATCAAGCTGCCCAAGACCTTCCCGGGCGCCGAGCAGGAGGGCGAGCGGCTGCAGAAGGTGCTCGCCCGGGCCGGCTACGGCTCCCGGCGCGCCTGCGAGGAGCTGATCGACGAGGCGCGGGTCGAGGTCAACGGCGAGATCGTCACCGAGCAGGGCCTGCGGGTGGACCCCGAGAAGGACGAGATCAAGGTCGACGGGCTGACGGTCGCCACGCAGTCGTACCAGTTCTTCGCGCTCAACAAGCCCGCCGGTGTGGTCTCGACGATGGAGGACCCCGAGGGCCGTCAGTGCCTCGGTGACTACGTCACCAACCGCGAGACCCGGCTCTTCCACGTCGGCCGGCTCGACACCGAGACCGAGGGCATCATCCTGCTCACCAACCACGGCGAGCTGGCCCACCGCCTCACCCACCCCAAGTACGGCGTGAAGAAGACCTACCTCGCGGCCATCGTCGGCCCGATCCCGCGTGACCTGGGCAAGAAGCTCAAGGACGGCATCCAGCTGGAGGACGGCTACGCGCGCGCGGACCACTTCCGGGTCGTCGAGCAGACCGGCAAGAACTACCTGGTCGAGGTCACCCTGCACGAGGGCCGCAAGCACATCGTGCGCCGCATGCTTGCGGAGGCCGGCTTCCCCGTCGACAAGCTGGTGCGCACCGCCTTCGGGCCGATCACCCTCGGCGACCAGAAGTCGGGCTGGCTGCGACGGCTGTCGAACACCGAGGTCGGCATGCTGATGAAGGAAGTCGATCTGTAGTCCCAAAGTCCCACGCGCGCGCGTGCAGGCCGGTTCCGGGGTGTCCCGGGACCGGCCGATGTGTTTTCGTCTTGCCGCCGGTCTGTATTCGGTGACGGAGGGAGCGGGGATGAGGACGAGCACGGGCCCGGACTGCGGGGAGCTGCTGGAACGGTCGCTCGGCTATGCGCTGGGCACCGTCGCCGGGGTGGAGGCCGGGGGTCTGGGGTGCGGCACGCCGTGTGCCGAGTGGGACCTGGGGGAACTGCTCGGGCATCTCGACGATTCGCTGGACGCCTTGTACGAGGGCCTGACCGGCGGGCGGACCGGGCTGTTCCCGCGCGCCGACCGCGCCTGCGGCTTCCGTAGGCGCGCGTGCGCGGTCCTCGGCGCCTGGGCGGCCGGGACGCCGGAGTCGGCGCTGGTGGGTGAACGGCCGCTGGATGTGCGGGTGATGGCCGCCGTGGGGGCGGTGGAGATCGCCGTGCACGGATGGGACGTCGCCCAGGCCTGCGGGCGGCCGAGACCCATCCCCGAGGCGCTCGCGGCCGAGCTGCTGCCCATCGCGCGGTGTGTGGTCGGGGAGGCGGACCGGGGGGTTCGGTTCGGGGCGCCGGTCGCCGTGCCGGTGGGGGCCGGCGCCGAGGCGCGGCTGCTGGCCTTCCTCGGGCGGCGTGGCTCCTTGCCCGGCTGACAGGGGTTGCGGCAGCACCCCCACCCTCTTTATAGTCGTACTGACTATTAAGGGGGTGGGTTCGCATGGAGTACGACAAGTACGCCCACGAACCATTCGCCGTCACCGCCGACCTCGCCGTCCTCACGATCCTCGACGGCGTCCTGCACGTCCTGCTCGTGGAGCGCGGGCAGGAGCCGTACCAGGGGCACTGGGCGCTGCCCGGCGGCTTCGTCCAGCCGGACGAGTCGGCGGAGACGGCGGCCCGGCGTGAACTCGCCGAGGAGACCGGCCTGTCGGACGTCTCCGGGCTGCACCTGGAGCAGCTGCGGACCTACAGCGAGCCCGACCGCGACCCCCGGATGCGGGTCGTGACGGTAGCCTTCACCGCGCTGCTGCCCCATCCGCCCGAACCGCACGGCGGCAGCGACGCCGCGCAGGCGCGCTGGGTGCCGTACGACACCGCGGGGCCGCTCGCCTTCGACCACGACCGCATCCTGGCCGACGCTCATGAACGCGTCGGCGCCCAGCTCGAGCACACCTGTCTCGCCACCGCCTTCTGCCCGCCCGAGTTCACGCTCGGCGAGCTGCAACAGGTCTACGAGACGGTGTGGGGCACCGCCCTCGACCGGCCCAACTTCCGCCGCAAGGTCCTCGCCACACCCGGCTTCGTCGAACCCGTGCCCGGCGCCGCCCGGCTCACCGGCGGGCGCGGCAAACCGGCCACGCTGTACCGCGCGGGCGCCGCCACCACCCTCCGTCCGCCCCTGCTCCGGCCGACCTCGGAAGGACGTCCCGCATGACCACGACCACCGTTCGCAAGCGCGCCGCCACCGGCTCCCTGCTCGGCCTCGCGCTCGGGGACGCGCTCGGCTTCCCGACCGAGTTCAACGACGTGCCGTCGATCGTCGCCAAGTGCGGGCCGTGGCGCGAGATGGAGCTGCCGACGCCGGCGATCGTCACCGACGACACACAGATGACGCTGGCGCTGGGGAAGGGGCTGCGGACGGCCATGGACCGGGGGCTGCTCGCGCCCAAGCGGCTTGAGCGGCCGGTGCGGGAGGAGTTCGTGGACTGGTACCAGTCACCGGAGAACAACCGCGCCCCCGGCCGGACGTGCCTGGTCGCCTGCAATCTGCTCAAGGACGAGGGCCGGTCGTGGCAGGACGCCAGCCAGATCGGCTCCAAGGGCTGCGGAGCCAACATGCGCGTGGCGCCGATCGGGCTCGTCCCCGGCCTGAGCGACGAACAGCGCGCGGGCGCCGCCCAGTTGCAGTCCGCCCTCACCCACGGGCATCCCACGGCACTCGCCGCGTCCGACCTGACCGCCCACGCCGTACGCCTCCTCGCGCAGGGCGTCGAGCCGGCCGGACTGGTCGACCTCCTGCGCGCGTACGCCCACGCCAACCGCACCCGCTACCACGACCGCTGGCTCGGCGACCTGTGGACCCGCAGCCAGGACCCCACGCCCGAGCACTTCATCGCGCGCGGCTGGGACGAGTGCCTGGGGGTCCTGGACCGCCTCCAGGAGGCCGTGCGCGCCGTCTCGCCCGAGACCGACCCGTGCCTGGCCACCGGCGATGGCTGGATCGCCGAAGAGGCCCTGGCCACCGCTCTGCTGTGCTTCCTGTGGTTCGTGGACGAGCCGCTGACGGCCCTGCGCCGGGCCGCCTGCACCGCCGGTGACTCGGACTCGATCGCGTGCCTGGCGGGCGCGTTCGCGGGCGCCTGGCTGGGGGCCGACGCCTGGCCGACCGAGTGGGCGGACCGGATCGAGTACCGGGGTGATCTGCTGACCCTCGGAGCGCTCTGGGACGCTTGACGGATGATCGACGCCCTGGACATCGACCTCACGCCCGTCGTCGCCGAACAGCCCGACCCGGTGCTGTTCGCGACCGTCTCCGGCGCGCACCTGTACGGCTTCCCGTCGCGGGACTCCGACGTGGACCTGCGTGGTGTGCACCTGCTGCCGGCCGCCGACCTCGTCGGGCTGCGGGAGCCGGACGAGACGCGGTCGCGGATGTGGGACCGGGACGGCGTCGAGATGGACCTGGTCACGCACGACCTGCGCAAGTTCGTACGGCTGATGCTGCGCCGCAACGGCTATGTGCTGGAACAACTGCTCTCGCCGCTCGTCGTGCACACCACGGACGCCCACCGGGAGCTGGCCGAGCTGGCGCCGGGCGTCCTCACCAGCCACCACGCCCATCACTACCGCGGGTTCGCGACCACCCAGTGGCGGCTGTTCGAGAAGACCGGCGAGCTCAAGCCGCTGCTCTACACCTTCCGTGCGCTGCTCACCGGCGTCCATCTGATGCGCAGCGGTGAGGTGCAGGCACATCTGCCCACGCTGATCGGGGAGGTCGACGCCCCCGCCTGTCTGCCGGAGCTGATCGCGGCCAAGGCGGAGCAGGAGCACGGAGCCGCCGACGTCGACCACGCGCGCGTGCAGGCCGACGTCGAGCGGCTGCACGAAGTGCTGGACGAGGCGCAGGCCGCTTCAGCGCTGCCCGACGCTCCGAGCGCCTACGACGCCCTGCACGCCTTCGTCGTACGGACCCGGCTGGAGGGCTGACGCACGGCGGGCGCGGATCAGGAAGTCCTCCACGCGGCGACGGTCCGGCTCGGCCGGGAGCGGGCTGCGGTGGGCGGCCTCCTCCGCCTCCCTCGCCAGACGGACCATCCGGGACTCGACCTGCGTCCACGGGACCTCACCGCGCTTGACCGCCAGCAGTGGCTCTCGCCGGTCGCCCACGTCGATCGTCAGGCGGCCGGTGCGCAGCAGGTCGCGGGCGCTCGCCAGGAGGCGGAGCAGGTGCATCGCGTGTTTCCAGCGCGGGGCGCCGTGCACGCGTATGTCGGCTTCCAGCTTCTTGCGCTGGCCCAGCACGTAGCGCGTGAACGTCTCATGGGCCTGGCGGGACAGGAAGGCCTCGCGCAGGGCGAGGAGCTCGCGGCCCGTGTCGTCGACGTACTCCACGAGCGGGGAGTGGAGGCACTCCAGGATGTTCGGGTTGGCGCGCAGGGCCAGCTCGCAGAAGCGCTCCAGTTCCCAGCTGAACTGCTCCGGCAGCGGGCCGTCGACGTGCGTCGGGGGCTTGTCGAAGCGCCAGAACAGGGGAGTGGGAGCGAGGAACACGCCCCGGCGGTCGGTGTCGCTGCCGTCTGTCCTGAGACCGAAGGCGCGCGAGCCCATCACACAGGCGTAGATCGTGTGGTCGCGTACCAGGGTCTCGGGATGCATGCCCCGGAGCGTACGCGGCGGATCACGCCAGGCGGATCGAATTCCCGGCCACGGTGATCTTCTTCTCGGGCAGCGGCCTCGTCGCCGGCGGGTTGGCCACCGAACCGTCCCCGATGTTGAACTTGCTGCCGTGGCACGTGCAGTTGATCGTGCCGTCGGCGACCGTGGCGACCGTGCACCGCTGATGGGTGCAGATGGCGGAGAAGGCCTTGAACTCGCCGTCCTTCGGCTGGGTCACCACCACCTCCTCGTCCCTGAAGATCTTGCCGCCGCCCACCGGGATCTCGCCCGTGGTGGCCAGCTGCCGGCCGGGGGAGGCGTCCTCGCCGGGGGTGGTGTCCGAGGACGTGTCGCCGTTGTCGTCGTACTCGCCGCAGCCCGCGACGAGCGCCGCCGCGCCCGTCGCGATGAGGATCGTGCGCCGCGTCGGACGGTGGGTCATGTCGTCACTCCGAAGGTGCGGAAGAACCAGAGGGCGGAGGTCAGCCAGATGATCGTGAGAGCGGTGAGGACCAGCCCGCCGACGATCGGCAGCAGCCAGCCGGGAAGTCGCTCCGAGCGGAGCAACAGCATCTTTGCACTGAAAGCACCGAAGAAGAAGCAACCCAGGAGAGAGTGCCAGAAAACGCGCGTTTCGTATGTCTGGTAGCCCAGCGCGTACAGGCAGTGCACCGCCACGGGGACCGAGACCAGGAACGCCGCGCGACCCGACCAGCGGTGCAGCACGGACGACCAGGCCGGCCCCGGCAGCCTGCCGTACAGCATCAGCGCCGAGACCAGCTGGACCAGCGCGAAGAACACCGCCACCGTCGCCAGCCAGGACTTCACCGCGCCCGAGCTGCTGAACCCGGCGAGGTTGAAGGCCGTCCCGGCCGGGTCGTGGACCTTGCCGTACACCCCCAGGGCCACCGCGACCGCCCCGGCGACCAGCGCGGGGACCAGATAGCGCGCGGGGTGCGGGCGGCGGTGGCCGGGCGGCGGGGACGCGAAGCCCTGGGTGGCGGCGTTCGGGTCGACGGTCATGATCGACTCCCAGCAGGAGAGGGATCGAGGAGGGGGTCAGGGGGCGGCGGGACGGGCCGTGAGCCGCTGTCCGTCGACCGTCACCGCGCCGGTCTCCGGGTCGATCCGCGGGGCGGGCGCGGGCTCGCCGTCGCGGGTGAGGACGCCGACCTGCCAGCCGCCCGGCAGCACGATCCAGCCGCCGTCGACCCTCGCGTCGCGCACGGTGGCGGTGGCCCGGTACGGGCCCGCCGGCTTCTCCGCCTGGTCGGCGGTGAACGCGTGGTGCCCGCCGCCGATGTCGACCGTGCCGCGGATCCGCCTGCCGTCCTTGAGGGCGCCGTTCAGTACGGAGCCGTCCTTGCCGGTGAGCCGCATGGTCCCGTCGTCGTCCACCGGACCCCTGAGCCACGACTCCTTGGCGCGGCCGTCGCAGAAGTACGCGAGCGCCCTGCCGTCGCGCAGGGTGAGGGCGACGGCAGAGGTGTCGTCGTCGGTGCGGCCGGTGTACCTGGCATCGGGAACCGGGATCTTCGACGGTGACGGGGACGGTGACGAAGTCGCCTGGGTGGGGGCCGGTGCGGCCGTTGCCGCCGGTGACTCCCTCGTGGTGTCGGCCGGCTGAGCGGCCGAGGAGGAGGTGCTCCTCGTCCCCGCCGTCGTGTTGAGCGACAGCATGAACGCGCCGACCAACAGTCCCGCGAGCAGGTTGAGCAAGGGTCCGGGACGCTTCATGTGGCCTCCCCCGAGGCGGGCTTCCCCGCCCATGAGAGCCGACCCGTGCCCCGGCGTCCAGAGGCGCACGGAGGCGTTCGCGGGGGGTGGGGGCTGCGGTGGGGCGGCACCCGGCAGCAGTCGCGGGGGCGGTACCCGCCCGCCGTCTCAGCGGGCGGGCGACATACGCCTGCCGCACCCGGGCTGACTAGGCTGGACACGCGAAGAGCGATCCGTACGTCAGCAAGGAGCAGCGCCGTGGCGGTACGAGCGGTCCGGGGGGCCGTCCAACTGGAGCGGGACGAGGCCGGCCACATGGACGAGCAGGTCGGTGCCCTGCTCAGCGCGATCCTGGAGCGCAACGGCCTGACCGCGGACGACCTGATCAGCATCTGGTTCACGGCCACGCCCGATCTGCACAGCGACTTCCCGGCGGCCGCCGCCCGCAAGCTCGGCATCGTCGACGTCCCGCTGATCTGCGCCCAGGAACTGGACATCGAGGGCGCCATGCCCCGGGTCGTGCGTGTCCTCGCCCACATCGAGTCCGACAAGTCCCGTGCCGACATCGCGCACGTCTACCTCGGCGCCGCGGCCGCCCTGCGCAAGGACATCGCCCAGTGAGAACCGCACTCGTCATCGGCACCGGCCTCATCGGTACGTCCGCCGCCCTCGCCCTGTCCCAGCGCGGTGTCGTCGTCCATCTCGCCGACCACGACCCCGAGCAGGCCCGTACGGCCGCCGCGCTCGGCGCCGGCACGGACGAGGCGCCCGAGGGGCCCGTGGACCTCGCGATCGTCGCCGCCCCGCCCGCGCACGTGGCCGGGGTGCTCGCCGACGCCATGCGGCGGGGCGTGGCCCGCGGCTACCTCGACGTGGCCAGCGTCAAGGGCGGGCCGCGGCGGGAGCTGGAGGCGCTGGGGCTGGATCTGTCCGCGTACATCGGTACGCATCCCATGGCGGGCCGTGAGAAGTCCGGCCCGCTGGCCGCGACCGGCGACCTCTTCGAGGGCCGGCCCTGGGTGCTGACGCCGACCCGGGACACCGACACCGAGGTGCTGAACCTCGCCCTGGAGCTGGTCTCGCACTGCCGTGCCGTGCCGGTGGTGATGGACGCCGACGCCCACGACCGCGCGGTCGCCCTGGTGTCCCACATGCCCCAGCTGGTGTCCAGCATGGTCGCCGCGCGGCTGGAGAACGCCGACGAGGCGTCCGTACGGCTGTGCGGTCAGGGCATCCGCGACGTGACCCGGATCGCCGCCTCGGACCCCCGGATGTGGATCGACATCCTCTCCGCGAACCCGGGGCCCGTCGCCGACCTGCTCACGGACGTCGCCGCCGACATGGAGGAGACGGTACGGGCGCTGCGCGCGCTGCAGTCCGCCGACGAGGCCAAGCGGCTGGAGGGCACGTCCGGTATCGAGGACGTGCTGCGGCGGGGGAACGCGGGGCAGGTGCGGGTGCCCGGTAAGCACGGGGCCGCTCCTCGGGTGTACGAGGTCGTGGCGGTGCTGATCGACGACCAGCCGGGGCAGCTGGCCCGGATCTTCGCGGATGCGGGGCGGGCCGGGGTCAACATCGAGGACGTGCGGATCGAGCATGCGACGGGGCAGCAGGCGGGTCTGGTGCAGTTGATGGTGGAGCCGAAGGCGGCCCCGGTGCTGTCGGCGGCGTTGCGGGAGCGGGGCTGGGCGATTCGGCAGTAGCGGGTTTTCGCGCCCCCGCCGCCCCTACCCTTCCCGTCCTCCAGGGGCTCCGCCCCTTCGACCCCGGCCCCTGGGGGCCTGCGGCCCCCAGACCCCCGCTTCGGCCCTGAACGGGCCTCGTCAGTGCGCGGCCGGACGAGTGACGCGTACCCAGTAACCTTGTGCGGGGCACGTTCGCGCCCCGCCACTCCCGCCACACCGCACCAGGAAGGTGTCCCCCCGTGGAAAACGGTGCCGCCAAGCCCGTGATTGTCGCCATCGACGGCCCCTCCGGCACGGGCAAGTCGAGCACGTCGAAGGCCGTCGCCGCGCAGCTCGGGCTGAGCTACCTCGACACCGGCGCCCAGTACCGGGCCATCACCTGGTGGATGGTGACCAACGGCATCGACATCGAGGACCCGTCCGCGATCGCCGCCGTGGCCGGCAAGCCCGAGATCGTCTCCGGCACCGACCCGGGCAACCCGACGATCAACGTCGACGGCACCGACGTGTCCGGCCCCATCCGCACCCAGGAGGTCACCTCCAAGGTCAGCGCGGTGAGTGCCGTACCGGAGGTCCGTGCGCGGATCACCGAGCTGCAGCGCTCCCTGGCGGCCTCCGCGGAGGTCGGCATGGTCGTCGAGGGCCGGGACATCGGGACGACCGTGCTGCCCGACGCCGACCTGAAGATCTTCCTCACCGCCTCGCCGGAGGCCCGCGCCGCCCGCCGCAGCGGCGAGCTGAAGGGCGCCGACGTCAACGCGACCCGCGAGGCGCTGATCAAGCGCGACGCGGCCGACTCCAGCCGTAAGACCTCGCCGCTCGCCAAGGCGGATGACGCGGTCGAGGTGGACACCACCGAGCTCACCCTGCCGCAGGTCATCGAGTGCGTCGTCACCCTCGTCGAGGAGAAGCGGGCCGGGAAGTGAGCGAGCTGCCTTCGGCGCGGGGAGCCGAGGTCGGGCGGCGCATCGGCGTCGGCCTGATGTACGGGCTGTGGAGGCCACGGGTGCTGGGTGCGTGGAAGGTGCCCGCCACCGGACCGGTGATCTTCGCGGTCAATCACTCCCACAACATCGACGGCCCGATGGTCATGGGCGTCGCACCCCGGCCGACGCACTTCCTGATCAAGAAGGAGGCGTTCGTCGGGCTGCTGGATCCGTTCCTCACCGGGATCGGCCAGCTGAAGGTGGACCGTGACACCACGGACCGTACGGCGATCACGCGGGCGCTCGATGTGCTGTCCAACGGCGGTGTCCTCGGGATCTTCCCCGAGGGCTCCCGTGGCGAGGGCGACTTCGCGTCGCTGCGCGCCGGGCTCGCCTACTTCGCCGTGCGCAGCGGGGCACCGATCGTCCCGGTCGCGGTGCTGGGAAGTTCCGAGAAGCGGGGGCGGTTGATAAAGGGGCTGCCTCCGCTGCGCAGCCGGGTCGACGTCGTCTTCGGCGACCCCTTCGAGGCGGGCGACGGCAGCGGACGGCGTACCCGCAAGGCGCTGGACGAGGCGACCGAGCGCATCCAGAAGCAGCTCACCGCGCACCTGGAAAACGCCAGGCGGCTGACCGGCCGCTAGGCGACACTGAGTAGTGGATCAAACCGGAGAAACCGGCTGATCCACCGATCACCACGATGAACGACGAGGTACGGACTTCATGAACGACCACAACCACTCCGAGGGCTCGCTCGAAGAGCACGACCACGGAGAGCTTGGCGACGCCGAGTACGCGGAGTTCATGGAGCTCGCCGCGGAAGAGGGCTTCGATCCAGAGGACGTCGAGGGGGCCATCGAGGCGGCCGGGCACGGGCCGTTGCCCGTCCTCGCCGTCGTCGGCCGGCCCAATGTCGGCAAGTCGACTCTCGTCAACCGGATCATCGGGCGGCGCGAGGCCGTCGTCGAGGACAAGCCCGGCGTCACCCGCGACCGCGTGACCTACGAGGCCGAGTGGGCCGGCCGCCGCTTCAAGGTCGTCGACACCGGCGGCTGGGAGCAGGACGTCCTCGGCATCGACGCCTCCGTGGCCGCCCAGGCCGAGTACGCGATCGAGGCCGCCGACGCCGTCGTGTTCGTCGTCGACGCCAAGGTGGGGGCGACCGACACCGACGAAGCCGTCGTACGACTGCTGCGCAAGGCCGGCAAGCCCGTGGTGCTGTGCGCCAACAAGGTCGACGGTCCCAGCGGTGAGGCCGACGCCGCGTATCTGTGGTCGCTGGGGCTCGGCGAGCCGTACCCGGTCTCGGCCCTGCACGGCCGTGGCACCGGCGACATGCTGGACGCCGTCCTGGAGGTGCTGCCGGAGGCGCCGCGCGAGACCTTCGGCGGGGCCGGCATCGGCGGTCCGCGCCGCATCGCTCTCATCGGCCGGCCGAACGTCGGCAAGTCCTCCCTGCTGAACAAGGTGGCCGGTGAGGAGCGCGTCGTCGTCAACGAACTGGCCGGCACGACCCGCGACCCCGTCGACGAGCTCATCGAACTGGGCGGCGTGACCTGGAAGTTCGTCGACACGGCGGGCATCCGCAAGCGCGTCCACCTCCAGCAGGGCGCCGACTACTACGCCTCGCTGCGCACCGCGGCCGCCGTCGAGAAGGCCGAGGTCGCCGTCGTCCTGATCGACGCCTCCGAGAGCATCTCGGTACAGGACCAGCGCATCGTCACCATGGCGGTGGAGGCGGGCCGCGCGCTGGTGATCGCCTACAACAAGTGGGACACCCTCGACGAGGAGCGCCGCTACTACCTGGAGCGGGAGATCGAGACCGAGCTCGGCCAGGTGTCCTGGGCGCCGCGCGTCAACGTCTCGGCCCGTACCGGGCGGCACATGGAGAAGCTGGTCCCGGCGATCGAGACGGCCCTCGCGGGCTGGGAGACCCGGGTCCCGACCGGCCGTCTGAACGCCTTCCTCGGCGAGCTGGTCGCCGCCCATCCCCACCCGATCCGGGGCGGCAAGCAGCCCCGCATCCTGTTCGGCACCCAGGCCGGCACCAGGCCCCCGCGGTTCGTGCTCTTCGCCTCCGGCTTCATCGAGGCGGGCTACCGCCGCTTCATCGAGCGCCGGCTGCGCGAGGAGTTCGGCTTCGAGGGCACGCCGATCCACATCTCCGTGCGAGTGCGGGAGAAGCGCGGAGGCAAGAAGAAGTAGCCGACACAGCGGAAGGGCGGCCCGGTCGGGGCCGCCCTTCCGCTGTGTTCAGCCTCTGCGCGCCGGCGGCAGCGCGGCCGGGACGTGGTGCACCCCTGCGCCTTGCGGGCCGATGTGCCCGACGCGTTGCCACTGCGGCTGCTGACCGCCGCCATGGCGAGCGCTGTGGGCACCCGCGCTGTAGGCGCTGTACGAGCTGCTGAACGAACCCGGACGGTGGCCGCCGTACGAGCCCGTACTCCGGGGGATGTTCCTGAACGCGATGAACCCCAGCTCCTCCTCGCCGCTGCGGTCACCCGGCAGCGAGCGGAAGGACTTGACGTACTCGGCGTAGAGCGTGTCGTAGATCGGCGTGGGCGAGGGGCCGCCCTGAAGGCGGGGAACGTCGTATGCATGCACGTATGTCCAAACGACCCCGCGCTCGAAGAGATGCGGCCGTGGTGGAGGATCGCCTGCTCATCGGGGGCACGGGCGAGGCCCCGCGGGCGCGCTCACGTCCCGGCGAGAGGCATCGCCGCGGCGACCAACTTCCCGTTCGCCGCGGCCTTGTCCAGCGCCTCCCGCAGCAGGTCCTCCCGGGGCTGGCGCCCGATGGACCCCACCGGCGCCGCGAACATCAGCACCTGCTGGTGCTTGTTCGCGGCGGCCCGCCACCCGTCGGTCACCAGCAGCGGCTGATGCGCCTGCCACCAGGCGACCGGCTGCCCCCCGTTCGTGCCCGGCTGCAGAACCGCGTGCAGCTGCCCCATGGCCAGCAGCACGGACCAGCCGTGCAGCACCGGCGGCACATCGGCCAGCTCCGTCACCGGCATGAACCCCTGCTCGATGAGCAGCGGCAGGAAGTCGTCCCCGGCGCCGGTCGCCCCGGGGCGCACGACGGGCGCGGTCGGCTCGACGACCAGGGCGGGGTGCAGTTCCCCGGCGATCAGGACCAGTCCGCTGGTCACGCCGAGCACGGCCTGCTCCGGAGTGGCCTTGTCGGGCTCCAGGTCGACCGAGTCGCCGGTGATGGACTTCACGGCGCCCTGCAACTGCTCCTCGGTGACCTGGACGACCTGCGAGGGCAGGCAGGTGGCATGGGCGAAGGCGAGGACGGCGGTCTCGTCCCCGATGAACAGGACGGTGCTGGTGCGCTCCTGTTCGGAGTCGCCCGGGGTGCGGCAGGACGTGCAGTCGTAACTGCCGGGGGCGTTCTCTCCGGCGAGCAGCCGGTCGGCTTCTTCGTCGCCGATCTCGGCACGTACCTCGTCGCTGACGTCGAGCATGCGCGGCACGGATGGCTCCCTCGGGATGTGGTACGTGGCGGGGGCCGGGTGGCTCCCGGCCCGTGAACCGGGCGGTCCCGGGCTCATGAAGATGACAACGGACGATCTGTGGCGGGAGTCACGCACCACGGCGAACGGAATCGAATCATCCAACGCACACGGTCACCTCGGGCGCGAAATCGCCCACTCACCGTCAAGTGCCTGGATCGCCAAGGAAGTTGGTTGCGTGAAGTGGGTCACAGATCATGGGGGTGGGTGGTCGACAAATCCGGAAATCAGCGAATGAAGTGGGTGGCTGAAAATCGCCGATACCGGAGGTAACGGCGAACTGGCCTGGAATGACGAGGAGTTGGTTGATACCGGCCGGTCACCCTCCCTAAATTCCTCCGCCGTGTGCAACGAGCACCGCTCGGGTACGTCCGCCGGCCGCACCAGCCGACTCGCAGCACCGGCCTCCGGCGGACGGGGCGAGCGCGACTCACCCGCTGCATGGCGTGGGGAGTGGCGTTCCGCCTTGGGGGACCCCGAGTCCTTCGAGAGGGAACTACATGTCCGAATGTGCCGATAACACTCACGACAACGCTCGCAGGACGCAGAAGGCTCCGCACGGGAGCCGGACCCGTACGACGGCGGTCCTCGCCGGGGCGGCACTGCTCGCCCCGCTCGGGCTGCTGGCCGCGACCGGCAACGCCGCAGCGGCGGACAGCGGAGTGTGGGACCGCATCGCCCAGTGCGAGAGCGGGGGCAACTGGCACATCAACACCGGCAACGGCTACTACGGCGGACTGCAGTTCGCCGCCTCCACCTGGCGCGCGTACGGCGGTACGGCCTACGCGCCGACGGCGGACCAGGCCACCAAGGCCCAGCAGATCCAAGTGGCCACCAAGGTCCAGCGCTCCCAGGGGTGGGGCGCGTGGCCGACCTGTTCGGCGCGGGCCGGAGCGAACGGGAGCGCACCCGCGGCTCCCGCCACCAACTCGGCATCCACCAAGGCAGCCCCGTCGACTCCGGCACAGACACCGGAACGTTCGTCGGAACACACGGCCCGCAGCTCCTCCCGCGGTGACTACACCGTGCGTGCGGGCGACACGCTCAGCGGCATCGCCGCCCGGCACGGGACCACCTGGCAGCAGCTCTACGACGCCAACAGGTCCGTCATCGGCGGTGATCCCGACACGATCGTGCCCGGGCAGCGCCTCGAACTCTGAGCATCGCTCCCGGCCCCGGGCCCAGGGCCCCACTCGGTCCGCCGACCGGGTGGGGCCCCGCCGGTCGTCGGACGCGCCGCAGCGATCGTCCGCAACCAGCTGCCTAGCGTGCTCATATGAAATGTAGACCGCTCATGATCGTCCTCGCCGCCACGCTGTTCACCGCCGCCGCCCCGGGGACGTCACATGCCGCGCCCACAGCGCAGACAACACACGCGACGCACCCAACAGGCGCCAGCCATACGGCGCCACAAAAGGACCCCGGACCGCCCCCCAAACCCGCGGCGTACGACTGCGGCAAGGACTGGCCCTGGGGCTGTGTCGCCAAGTGCGAGAGCGGCGGCAACTGGCACATCAACACCGGCAACGGCCACTACGGGGGACTGCAGTTCTCGCAGCCCACCTGGGAGGGCTTCGGCGGGGGCAAGTACGCCCCGCGCGCGGATCTCGCCTCCCGCAAGGAACAGATCGCGATCGCCCGGAAGGTGGTGGCCGTGCAGGGGTGGGGGGCCTGGCCGCAGTGCTCCAGGCGGTACGGGCTCAAGGGCCGTATGCACATGTCGAAACCGAGCGTCACGGACCGGCTGACCTCGGCCGCGTCGCGGCTCATCCGTAAGGGCTCGACCCGGTTCGGCGCGCTGCACGGCGCTCCCACTCGTTCGCCTCGCCGCTGAACACCACCGTGCCGCGGCGCAGTTCGTGGACGAGCGCCGCCCGGCCGTGCGGCACGGGCGGCAGCCGCTGCTCGGCGATCACCACACATGCGTCGAGCCCGCTCAGCAGCTCGTACGTACGGGCGGCGACCGTCGGCGACATGCCCTGCGCGGGTTCGTCGACGAGCACCACGCGCGCGTGGGCCAGCAGGGCGCGGGAGACGGCGAGCATGCGCTGCTCGCCGCCGGAGAGGGTGCCGGCGCGGCGGGCGAGGAGCGGCGCGAGCCGGGGGTAGGCGTCCAGGGCCATGTCGTACGAGGGAGCCGCGAGTTCGAGGTTCTCGCGCACGGTGAGGGAGCCGAACACCGCCTGCCGCTCCGGGACCAGGCACAGTCCGCGGCGGGCCCTCTCGTGCGCGGGCACGCGCGTCACGTCGACGCCCTCCCACACCACCGCGCCGCCGGACAGGGGCACGGTGCCGGCCAGGGCGCGCAGGGCGGTCGTACGGCCGGAGCCGTTCCGTCCCACAAGGACGGTCAGGCCCGGGCCGGCGGCGGCCAGGGTGACGCCGTGGAGGGCCTCCAGGGGGCCGTAGCGCACGCGCGCGTGGCGCAGGGAGATGGTCGTCATGCGGTGTTCTCCTGGGAGCGCGCGGCGTCGAGTACGCGGTCGGGTGGGCCGGAGGCGACGATGCGGCCCGCGTTCATGACATGCACGGTGTCGGCGAGGTCGGCCACCAGGTCGAGGTCGTGCTCGACGACGAGCAGGGCCGTGCCGTCGGCGGCGAGGGCTTTGAGGATCCGGGCCAGCGCGGTGACCTCGGCCGTGTCGAGGCCGGCGGCGGGCTCGTCCAGCAGCAGCACGCGTGGGCTGCCCGCGAGGGCTCGGGCCAGCTCGACGCGGCGCAGGGTGCCGGTGGGGAGGGCGGCGGCGGGCAGGGACCGTACGGGGCCGTCGAGGGAGAGGAGTCTGAGGGCTCGCTCCACGGCCGACGGGTCCTGGAGCCGTCCCTGCTCGGCGCCCACGCGGACGTTCTCGGCCACCGTCAACGAGGGGAAGACGGCCAGCTGCTGGAAGGTGCGGGCGATGCCGAGGCGGGTGCGGGCGTGCGCGGGGAGCCGGGTGATGTCCCGGGCGCCGAGGAGGACTTGGCCCTGGGCGGGGCGGTGGGTGCCGGCCAGGCAGTGGAACAGGGTGCTCTTTCCGGCACCGTTGGGGCCGATGATCGCGGTGACGTGGCCGGGCGGGACGGTGAGGGTGACGTCGTCCAGGGCGGTGAAGCCGTTGTAGCGGGCCTGGAGGCGATGGGCCGTGAGTGCGGGTGCGTGGGGGCGCACGCGGCCTTCGGGCGCGGTGGGGTTCCCACCGGCACCACCCGTACTGCTTTCGTCGTCGGACGCGGGCGGCCCTTGAGGGGGCTCCGCGCCGTCGGCGGCTGCGGGGTTTCGGGGCTGCCCAGCGGCATGTCGCTCCACCGGCCGCAGTCGCCCGCGCACCTCCGCGCCCAACGCCGTGAGCGTCGCCCTCCGCCGCGGGCGCAGCCTCTCCGCCGCCGCCCGCAGTGCCTCGTACGGCCCGCCGGGGAACCGGCCCACCAGCACCGCCAGCACCCCGATGAGCGCTGCCGCCACCCCGCCCCGGGCGCCCGCGTCGAGGCCTACCAGGAGGGCTGCCGCGGCCAGTGCGCCCAGGGTGCTGTCGGCGCCCAGCACCACCACCGCCGCGAACCACAGCAGGCCGCGGACCGGGTCGTAGGCGGCCGGTTCGAAGGCACGCAGGCCCATGCCGAGCATTCCGCCGCCCAGCGCGGCCAGGGCGGCGCCGCAGACGAAGGCCAGGAGCTTCAGGGAGGGCACCGGGACGCCCGCCGCCGCTGCCCCCGACTCGTGGTCCCGCATCGCCGCCAGGGCCCGGCCGGTACGGCCCCGGCGCAGCAGCCAGGTCGTCAGCAGGGCGGCCGCCAGGAGGGTCAGTTCCAGGACGTAGTAGGCGCGGTCGCCCTCGAAGCCCGCCGGGCGGCCCAGGGACAGACCCGAGATCGCGTACGGCTGGGCGAAGACGAAGCGGCTCACGCCGACGCCCACCGCGAAGGTCGCGAGCGCCAGCGCCAGGCCCTGACGGGTGATCGCCGGCCAGCCGGTGAGGAGGCCCAGCGGGGCCACCAGGACGACCGCCAGGGCGAGCGCGGCCAGCTCCGGCAGGCGCGGCAGCCCCGGGAAGCGGCCCGCCGCCAGCAACGCCGTGAACAGGGCGCCCAGGCCCGCGTAGGCCGCCTGGCCGAGCGAGATCTGGCCGCCGCGGCCGGTCACGACCACCAGCGACAGCAGCACCACGCCCAGCGCCGGCACCTGCACCGACGTGTGCAGGTCCGGGCCCGCGAAGCCCAGGGGCAGCAGGAAGAGCACGGCCGCCACGATCCAGGCGCCCGGCGGGGTCGGCACGTGCGCGGTGGCCGTGCGCGGCAGGGCGTCGCGCGTGCCGACGCGGGGGAGGGCCAGGGCCGCGATCAGCAGGGCCACCACGAAGAGGTTCGTGCCGACGGCCTGCAGGAGCGGCGCGCCCCAGCCCGACGGGTGCAGGCGCGTCAGCTGGCTCTGTGCCACCCCGATGGCCAGCGCCGTCACCACCGCCACGGGCAGGCTGCGCATCCGCGCGGCCACCGCGACCGCCACCACCTCGACCACCAGCAGCGGCATGCCGTACGGGTCCAGGCGCACGTACGGCGCCAGCAGAACGCCCGTCAGACCCGCCGTGAACGAGCCGAACGCCCAGCCCGCCGCCGCCACCCGGTCCGCGTCGATGCCGCCCAGGACGGCCAGCTCCCGATCGTCCACCACCGCCCGCAGCTCCCGGCCGAAGCGCGTCCAGCGGATGACCGCCCCGACGCCGGCCGCCAGCAGCAGCGCCACC
This sequence comes from Streptomyces curacoi, assembly GCF_001513975.1. Taxonomy (GTDB): domain Bacteria; phylum Actinomycetota; class Actinomycetes; order Streptomycetales; family Streptomycetaceae; genus Streptomyces; species Streptomyces curacoi. The sequence goes on along the minus strand of NZ_KQ947991.1, from coordinate 454,753 downwards.
GCCAGCTGACCCCACGGATCCGCCGGCACCAGCTCCGGCGCGTCGTCCCGCGCCCCCTGGCCCCACAGCAGCGCCGCACCGCCCACCAGCAGCACGAACACCCCGATCGACGCGACGAGGGTCTGCGCCGGATCACTGCCCAGGACCGACAGCGGGCGGAAGACGAACCGTTCCAGCACCATCCCGATCCCGGGCGCGAGCACCAGCAGCGTCACCGTCGCGCCCGCCCACAGCGGCCAGCCCCACTCCACCACGCACTGCCGCAGCGCATACGCGCACACCATCGCGATCGCCCCGTGCGCGAAGTTCAGCACGCCGGTCGCGCGGTAGGTCACGATCAGGCCGACCCCGGTGAGCGCGGCGGCGCTGCCGACCGACAGACCGGCCAGCGTGAGGTCGTACGTCAGGGAGGACATCAGTCATCCGCTTCGGCGGGCTCACAGATCGGGCACGGGCCCAGTTCGCCGCTCCTCACCAGCTTCCCATCGACCGGTACGGCCTCCGCCTTCCCGGCGACCAGCGGGCAGTCCGCGCGGTGCCAGAGGGTTCCGCCGGGCACCATCAGCAGGTCGCCGCTGACCGCGAGCGGCGCCGCGGCCGGCTGCCCGGACTCCTCGTCCTCGGCGGGCCCGGCGGCCACCAGAAGGCCGTACAGCTCCTCCACGCGCGCGGCGGCGAGCGCGCCCCGGCCGTGGGTCAGCAGCACCGACCCGGCGATGATCAGCGCGGCGCCGGGGACCGTGCAGGACGCGAGGTAGGGCAGCTGCCGCTCGGCGAACCGCTCGCCGGAGACGCCGTACCAGCCGATGACGCACAGCACCGCACCCGCGGCGAGCGCGGCCCAGCCGGCCCAGAGGACGGGGTGCACGGTCCGCAGTCGGGCTGTCCGCATCGCTGGCTCCCATGAGTCGGGTTCTGGTGCGTGCACGGCGGCTTTCGGTGCGTGTGCCCTGCCCTATTCCACTCTCGGCCAATGGACTTGCACTATGCCTCCTGCAAGCTGACCCTGAAAGCACCGGGCGCACACGGCCCGGACCGACACCCGGTGGTGAGCCAGATGGTTCTCGGGAGCGACCTCAGGCGGAGCAACGCACACAGCGAGCGTGGCCCACGGGCGGCGGGACGGGGGACCGCGCTGGCGGCCGCCCTGCTTCTCTTCCTCGCCCCGGCCCTCGCGGCCTGCACTGACGACGAGGGCGGCGGCGGCAACGCGACGCCGCCGACGCCGACCGTCGAGCAGACCGAGCGGTCTCCGGCCGCGACGGCGCCCGCCGACGCGGGGGCGGCCGAGACGGAGATCAAGCAGAACTGGCAGAAGTTCTTCGACCCGGCGACGTCCCTGGAGGACAAGCAGACCGTCCTGGAGAACGGCGAGCAGATGGCGCCCGTCCTGCAGGCGTTCAGCGGTGACGAGCGCGGTGGTCAGGTCCAGGCGAAGGTCTCCAAGGTCGAGTTCACCTCGCCGACCGAGGCGAACGTGACATACGACCTGACGCTCAAGGGCGCGACCGCCCTGCCGAACGCCGCCGGAACCGCCGTCGAACAGGACGGCACCTGGAAGGTGTCCGCCAAGACCCTGTGCGCGCTGGTCCAGATGAGCGGCAATGGGTCGCCGGTCCCGGGGTGCTGAGGCGGCGATCGCCGTGCTGGTGCTGGTGCTGGCTCTGAGCTCGGCGTGCGGCAGCAGGCTGCCGGAGAGCGACTTCGAGCATCGTGACCGGAGTTCTCCCCCGGCGCCCGCGGGGGACCGCACGCCGATCCGCGTCGGCATCGTCACCAGCGCCACCAGCCCGGTCGGCGGCAACGCCTTCACCGGCCCGCGCGACGGCGCCAAGGCCTTCTTCGACCGCCTCAACGCGCGCGGAGGCATCGACGGCCGCCGGGTCGAGGTGCGGGAGTGCGACGACGGCGGCAGCGGCGTCGGCAACAACGAGTGCGTGCACCAGCTGATCGACGAGGACGACGTCGTCGCCCTGGTCGCCACCACCGCCCTGGACTACGCGGGCGCCGAACGCGTGTCACGCGCGCGCGTGCCCGACATCGGGGGCCAGCCCATCGGAGCCGCCTACGACACCTACCCCCACCTGTACGGCATCTACGGCAGCCTCGCGCCCCGCGACGGCACGACCGGCTGGGACGGCGAGCAGTACGGCGGCACCGAGGTCTACCGCTACTTCAAGCGCGAGCACGGCGCCCGTACGGCCGCCGTCGTCTCGTACAACCAGGCCGCGTCCGCCGCCTACGCCCGGCTCGTCGAGCGGGGACTGAAGGCCGAGGGCTACCAGGTGGTCACCGAGCAGGTGGACTTCGCGCTGCCCAACTTCCGCGCGGTGGCCGCCGATCTGAAGGAGCAGGGCGCCGACCTCGTCTTCGACGCCATCGACAGCCACGGCAACGCCCGGCTGTGCAAGGCGATGGACGACGTCGGAGCCGAGGTCACCGCCAAGGTCACGAACGTCCAGAACTGGACGTCCACCGTCGCCGAGGACTACAGGGACTCCCCGCGCTGCCGCAACGCCCTGTGGGCCACCGGGTCGTCCCGCAACCACCAGGACGCGGACCTGGACGCCGTACGGGAGTTCCGGGACGCGACGAAGGGGCTGAAGACCCGCTCCCAGTGGCAGTTGGAGGGCTGGGCGGCGGCGATGTGGTTCACGGACGCGGCGAAGGCGTGCGCCGAGAAGGGCATCACGCGCGCGTGCGTCGACGACTTCATGAACCGCAGCCAGGGTTACACCGCCGACGGCCTGCTGATCCCCGTCCGGTTCGAGCGGCTGGCCGAACCGCCGAAGAGCCGCCGGACCTGTCTGTCGGTGGCCCGCTGGGAGGACGGCAAGGGCTGGGTCTCCCAAGGAGACATGAACAACACGTGCTTCGAGGTCCCGCAGCTGCCGTACCGGCCGTGACGGGCAACCAAAAGGCCGCCTCGCCGGTCCAACTGACGGAGCCGGAAAGCCGAGGGAGGAACCGCACCGCATGACGACGCCCCTGTCGCGGACCGCACCGCTGCGCGCCGACTGCATCGCGGATTCGGCCGGCGGGCTGACCTTCGACGTCAGCGCGCCCGGAGCCACCGAGGCGGCCCACCTCGTGCTGCGCCACCGCGAGGGCCCCGAGGAGGTCAGCCTGCCCCTGACCCCGGCCACGAAGGGCCGCCTGCGCGCAGCCCTGCCCAGCAGCGTCGCCCTGCCGGAGGGCCACTGGGACGCGTACGCGCGCGTGACGGACGAGGAACCGCACCGCCTGGCACCGGGCGCCATGAAGGTGCACTCCCTCGCTTCCCGGGTCCCGTACGAGACACGGCAGGGCAACCTGAGCGTGGAGTGCCGGGTACCGGCAACGCCCTTAGGGGCGCGGGGCTGTGACAATTGCGGCTCCGCCGCGCGGGCGCGATCAGCCACGATGGACCCGCACTCGCGCGTAGAACGCGTACCCCCGAGCTATTAGGCGCCCCATGCTGGACACCTCCGCACGACTCCTGCGGCTGCTCTCCCTCCTCCAGGCCCACCGCGAATGGTCCGGCGCCGCACTCGCCGAACGCCTCGGCGTCACCCCCCGCACGGTCCGCCGTGACATCGACCGCCTACGCGAACTCGGCTACCCCGTCAACGCCAGCCCCGGAACAGGCGGCGGCTACCAGCTGGGGGCGGGCGCCGAGCTGCCGCCCCTGCTCCTGGACGACGACGAGGCCGTTGCAGTCGCCGTAGGCCTCCGCACCGCCGCGGGTCACGGCATCGAGGGCATCGGCGAGACCTCCGTACGGGCCCTGGCCAAGCTGGAGCAGGTCCTGCCGAACCGGCTGCGCCGCCGCGTGGGCGCCCTCAACGCCTTCACCGTGCCGATGCTGCGCGGCCCTCAGTCCTCCGCCGTGGACCCGGCCGTCCTGACCGAGCTGGCCAACCTCTGCCGGGACGCCGAACGCCTGCGCTTCGAGTACCGCGACCTCCCCCAGTCTCGAACAACCTCGACCGGGGGGACCCCCACCGGCGCCCCCACCCGCCGCAGCGTCGAACCGCACCGCCTGGTGTGCACCGAGCGCCGCTGGTACCTGGTCGCCTGGGACCTCGACCGCGAGGACTGGCGTACGTTCCGCGTCGACCGCATCACCCCCAGGCCCCCGCACGGCCCGCGCTTCACCCCGCGCACCCCGCCCGCCGAGGACCTCGCCGCGTACGTCTCCCGAGGCGTCTCCACGCGCGCGTACGCCTCGCACGCCGTCATCCGGCTGCTGGTGCCCCTGGAGGAGGCGGCTGGGCGCATCTCGCCCTCCGCCGGGCAGCTGGAGGCGGAGGGGCCCGACAGCTGCCTGCTGCGTACCGGGGCCGGAAGCATCGACGTGATGGTGATCCATGTGATGCTGATGGGCTTCGAGTTCGAGGTCGTGGAGCCGGACGAACTCGTCGAGGCGATCAGGACGGCTCACGGCCTGCTTGCTCGCTCTTTGGCTCGGGCTGCGGAGCCTCCAGCGCGTGCTCGGGGTGGTGCAGGTCGAACGCCGGGGACTCGGAGCGGATCTTCGGCAGCGAGGTGAAGTTGTGCCGCGGGGGCGGGCAGGAGGTCGCCCACTCCAGGGAGCGGCCGTACCCCCAGGGGTCGTCGACCTCGACCTTCGGGCCGTACTTGGCGGTCTTCCAGACGTTGTAGAGGAACGGCAGCGTCGACAGGCCCAGCAGGAACGCGCCGATCGTCGAGACCGTGTTCAGCGCCGTGAAGCCGTCGGCGGCGAGATAGTCGGCGTACCGGCGCGGCATGCCCTCCGCGCCCAGCCAGTGCTGCACGAGGAACGTGGTGTGGAAGCCGATGAAGAGCGTCCAGAACTGGATCTTGCCGAGCCGCTCGTCGAGCATCTTCCCGGTGAACTTCGGCCACCAGAAGTAGAAGCCGGCGAAGATCGCGAAGACGACCGTGCCGAAGACGACGTAGTGGAAGTGCGCGACCACGAAGTACGTGTCCGTGACATGGAAGTCCAGCGGCGGCGACGCCAGGATCACCCCGGTCAGCCCGCCGAGCAGGAACGTCACCAGGAAGCCGACCGACCACAGCATCGGCGTCTCGAAGGACAGCGAGCCCTTGATCATGGTGCCGATCCAGTTGAAGAACTTCACGCCCGTCGGCACCGCGATCAGGAAGGTCATGAAGGAGAAGAACGGCAGCAGCACCGCGCCTGTGGCGAACATGTGGTGTGCCCACACCACCATGGACAGGCCGGTGATCGCCATCGTCGCCGCGACCAGCGTCAGATAGCCGAACATCGGCTTGCGCGAGAAGACCGGGATGATCTCGGTGATGATGCCGAAGAACGGCAGCGCGATGATGTACACCTCGGGATGCCCGAAGAACCAGAACAGGTGCTGCCACAGCAGCGCCCCGCCGTTGGCCGCGTCGAAGATGTGGGAGCCGAAGCGCCGGTCCGCCTCCAGGCACAGCAGCGCCGCCGCGAGCACCGGGAACGCCATCAGGATCAGGATCGACGTGAACAGGGTGTTCCAGGTGAAGATCGGCATCCGGAACATCGTCATGCCGGGGGCGCGCATCCCGATGATCGTGGTGATGAAGTTGACCGCCCCGAGGATCGTGCCGAAGCCGGCCAGCGCCAGGCCCATGATCCACAGGTCGGGGCCGACCCCGGGGGAGCGCTCCAGGCTGTTGAGCGGCGCATAGGCGAACCAGCCGAAGGAGGCGGGCCCGTTCGGCACGATCAGCGAACCCAGCACGATCAGGCCGCCGAACAGGAACAGCCAGTACGAGAACATGTTCAGCCGCGGGAAGGCCACGTCCGGGGCGCCGATCTGCAGGGGCATCAGCTCGTTGGCGAAGCCCGCGAAGGTCGGGGTGGCGAACAGCAGCAGCATGATCGTGCCGTGCATGGTGAACAGCTGGTTGAACTGCTCGTTGCTCAGCAGCTGCAGTCCGGGCCGGGCGAGCTCGGCTCGCATCAGCAGTGCCATGACCCCGCCGACCAGGAAGAACACGAACGACGTGATCAGGTAGAGATGACCGATCTTCTTGTGGTCGGTGGTGGTCAGCCAGTCGACGACCACGCGGCCACCGGGCTGTTTGGCCCGCGCGGGTTCTGCCGCCGCCCGTACGGTCTGCGTCCCCATCGCTCGCTCGCCCCTTCGCTCGTCGCGCCCCGGGCCCGCTGAAGCCCGCGCCGCACGCGCCGACGCGAGCTCACGCCATGATGCTCGCGTCGGCGGCACGCCGACAGGGGGCGTACGGGGGTTCTGTGTCGGAACCATGTACTTTCTGTGCGGCACCGGCTCTCGCGGCCCGCGCGTTCGCTGCGGCAGCAGTTGATCTCGGCGCGGGGAAAAGAGTCCGGCGGCAGTTCCCCGGGAACTTTTCCGCCGGGTTATCGGCCGGGTCTCTCCGACACGCAGGAATTACGATGGAATGCCTGCGGAAGGCCTACGGAACCGCTCATCCGTGTGACGAAGCGTGGTCGAAACGCGTGTCGTGATTCTGTGACAAAAGCGTGACCGGGGAGGGATGTGCGACCTGGTTGGCCGCTACAAAGGTTCGCGGTCGGCGCTGGCCCGATCCCTCGCGCAGGCCCTAGCGTGGCGGCATGGCACCCATTCCGAAACCCCCCGCCGAACCTCAGGACAGCCCGGACACATATGTCGGTCTCGACGCCGACCGGGCCGAGCGACTCGCCCGTGCACGAGGCTGGTCGACGGTGCGTTCGCTGCCGCCCGGGGCGATCATCACCATGGAGTACCGCCAGGGGCGGCTGAACTTCGAGGTGAAGGACGGCCAGGTGGCGCGGGCCTGGAAGGGCTGAGAACGGGCGACGGCCCCGGCTCCGTCAAGGAGCCGGGGCCGTCACCGTGCGGGGCTGGTTGTGCGTACCGAACCCGCTGTCAGGAGGACCGGTCAGCCGCCCGTGAGGGGGCGGGCCGTCGGGGCCGCGCCACGGGTGCTGCGGTCCGGATGCGGTGGGCGGCGGCTGCCGGCCGGGGTGACCGGCATGCGGTCCGCGCGGGCCGTGTGCGGGCCCGGGGCCAGGTAGACGGGCGGGTGGACGATCGCCCGGGCCGGGCGCGCCGCAGGGGCCGCCTCGCACGCCGCGACCTCGTCGTCGGCGGGCGCGGAAAGGGGCTTGAGCAGCACCGGGGCCGTGACCGAACCGGCGGGCGGTGCGGCGACGGCGTCGGCCCGACGCTCCCGCCAGCGGTCCCGCAGGTCGAAGATCCCGGTCTCGGCACGCGCGATCAGCGGCTCGAACCACGGCAGGGCGAGCAGGATCAGCAGCCCGGCGGCCCAGCCGAGCAGCACGTCGCTGAGCCAGTGCGTACCGAGGTAGACGGTGGACAGACCGACGCCCAGCGAGGTCACCGCCGACAGGGCCGAAAGCCAGCGGCGCGCTCTCGGGGTCGAGGCCAGATAGGCCAGGATTCCCCAGGTCACCACGGCGTTGGCGGTGTGGCCGCTGGGGAATATATCGCCGCCCAGCCACATCTCGTTGGAGCCGATGCTGGTCGCGTAGTGCGGTCCGAGACGGCCCATGCCGATCTTGGCGGCGCCGACGGTGATGTTCAGCAGCAGCAGCGAGACGCCGAGCGCGAGCAGCGGGCGCAGGGTGTGCTGCCGCCAGGAGCGCCAGCCCAGCCAGGCCGCGACCATCACGGCGGTCGGGCCGCGCTGGCCGAGCACCACGTAGTAGTCGACGAAGGCGTGGATCTCCGACCACTGCTGGTACGGCCGGAAGAACATGACCTGCCAGTCGAGGCGGACCAGCCACGAGGTGATGACGACGGCCCACACGATGGCCCCGTAGAAGGCCAGGGTCGCCGCGAACAGCACGACCCGGTGCCGGCTCATCTTCGGCACATCGATGTGGGCCGGTCGTTCCGGCTCACGATCCAGCCTGGCGAACACCCGGTCCAGACGGGTGAGCTTCCGATTGGTACGCACCCAATCGACGTTACAGCGAGTGAGCTCAGATCCCGGTCGATTCAGCGGCTTTGTGATGACGATGTGATGTGGGATTCCTCTCAGCAGGAGGTTTATTTCCAATGAATCCGCAATCATCGGCCGCTGTGGCCTTCAATTCTTTTGATCATTCAGGAGGACGGGTTTATTGCGCTTTTGAATTCGTTCACCGGGTCCTCGTGCGGAATTCCCCCGGCGCTCATGGGTGGTCAGGGCGGACCGCTGCCGTTCAGCCAGAACGCCCCGTACCCCGCCGAGGCCACGGCCAGGGCCCCCACCACCAGCGCTGACCTGCGCGTACCCAGCCGGGCGAGGGACCGGGCCGGGGGCAGGAGCAGTGGGAAGGCGGGGAGCAGCAGACGTGGTTTCGAGCCGAAGTAGCTGGACGCGCACAGCGCGAGCGCGGTGACGACCCCCGCGTACACCAGCAGCGGCAGCGGCTGGCCCTGCCGTACGCAGACGACGTACAGCCAGACCACCAGACCCACGCCGACGACCAGTCCGGCCCCCGCCAGGGCCGACGGAAACGACGTGAATTTTTCGGCGACGAACACGGCGAAGGCGTACCCGCCGTCGAAGCCGTTGCGCCAGCCCGCCTGGACGTCCAGATAGCCCAGGGGCCCCTTGTCCGTGCGGTGGCCGACCCACAGCACGTATCCGGCGGCGCCCAGGGGAGCGAGCAGCATGCCGAGGGCGCGGCGCACGGACACGCCCGGGAGGCGCGTCGCGCCGTCCGCGCCCCGTGCCTCGCCCGCGCCGCCCCGGTCCCGTACGAACGCGGCGACGCCCGCCGCCCACACCGCCGCCACCACGGCCAGCCCCACCGGGCGGGTCAGCCCGGCCAGCAGGGCCAGGGTGCCCGCCGTGACCCAGCGGCCGGTCAGGACCGCGTACAGCGACCATGCGGCGAGCGCCGTGAACAGTGACTCGCTGTACGCCATCGACTGCACGATCCCGACGGGCAGGACGGCCCACAGCAGGACCGCGCAGACACCGGCGCGACGGCCGTACACATGCTCCGCCACCGCGAAGATCCCCCAGGCCGCGGCCGGCGCGGCGAGCAGGCTGACGACGAAGCCGCCGTCGGCGTACGACAGCGGGGACACGGCCGCGACCAGCCGCTCCAGCCAGGGCAGGAGCGGGAAGAACGCGAGGTTGGAGTGCACGTCCCCGTTGGCCAGCTGCACCTCGTAGCCGTAGCCCAGTTCCGCGACCCTCGTGTACCAGAGCGCGTCCCAGCGGGCGGTGAGCAGGGTGTACGGGTCCTTGTCGCGCACCGCGCTCCACAGGGCCAGGACGAGCAGGCCCAGGGCGCGTACGGCCGCGTACCCGAGGAGCGCCGGGGCCGCCCGGCGCAGGGCCCCGGCGCGGGTCGGTGCCACGCGCGTCGCAAGATCGGTCACGGACCCGATTATCGGCCCGGGGCGGACCGGGTCGTCGGCCTCACCATGACCGCAGGGGCGGGGAGTGGCGTACGCCACACTCCTTCGTCCGGGCGGGTGAGAGGTCCGCCACTCGGCACCGACCGGAACTCGCGTACCCTGACGAGTCACTCGCCCTTCGTTGCGCGGGCCGGAGACCACCGCTCCTCTCCGGCCGAGTCACGGGGAGTCCCCGCCCCGTGAGCCCGCCGAGGGCGAGGGAACATCTGGGAGGTACGTACATGTCCGGGACGACCACGGCCGCCGCTGCGCTGCGCCGTCGGGCGGCCGGGGCCGGTGCCAACCGCTGGGTCGTCCTCGTCGTCCTCTGCGTCAGCCTGCTGCTCGTCGCCGTGGACGCGACCGTGCTGCACGTGGCGGTACCCGCGGTCACCGAGGACCTCAAGCCCGGCGCGATAGAACTGCTCTGGATCGTCGACATCTATCCGCTCGTCTGCGCCTCGCTGCTGATCCTCTTCGGCACACTCGGCGACCGGGTGGGCCGCAGACGGGTCCTGCTCCTCGGATACGGCCTCTTCGGCCTCGCCTCCGGCCTCGCGGCCCTCGCGCACGACCCGCAGTTGCTGATCCTGGCCCGCGCCCTGCTCGGCGTCGGCGGCGCGATGATCATGCCCGCGACCCTGTCGATCCTGCGCCAGGTCTTCCCGGACCGGCGGGAGCGGGCCCTCGCCATCGGCATCTGGAGCGCGGTGGCCGCGGTCGGCGCGGCGGTCGGGCCGCTGCTCGGCGGCTTCCTCCTGGAGCACTTCTGGTGGGGCTCGGTCTTCCTCGTCAACATCCCGCTGATGCTGGTCAGCCTCCCGGTGGGACGTCTGCTGCTGCCCGAGTCGAAGGGCGACGGCAAGGGCCCCTGGGACGTGGTCGGCGCGCTGATGGCGGCGGCCGGGCTGTTCGGCGTCGTCCTGGGCGTGAAGCGGCTCGGCGGCGGGGAGGCGGTGGCCAGCCTGTTCACCCTGGTGCCGCTGGTGGTCGGCGCGGCGCTGCTGGTTCTCTTCGTCCGACGGCAGCGGCGCCGGGTGTATCCGCTGGTGGACCTCAAGATGTTCGCCCGACCGGCGTTCAGTACGTCCGTCGGGTGCATCGTGCTGGCGATGCTCGCGCTGGTGGGCCTCGAACTGATCGCGGCGCAGTATCTCCAGCTGGTGCTGGGGCTGTCCCCGCTGGAGACGGGGCTGCGCCTGCTGCCGCTGACCTTCGCCGCGATGGCGGCGGGCCTGGCGGGGGCGCGGATGCTGCGGCGGTTCGGGCCGCGGCGGATGGTGTGCGCCGGGTTCTGTCTGACCGCGGTGGCGGTGGTGCTGCTCACGGCGATGGGCGGCGAGGACAATCCCGCGCTGCTGCTGTCCGGGTTCGTGCTGCTGGGCTTCGGCCTGGAGACGACGCTCTTCGGGGCGTACGAGTCGATGCTGAGCGAGGCTCCGCAGGAGCAGGCCGGCGGGGCCGCGGCGATCGGGGAGACGTCGTACCAGCTGGGTGCGGGGATCGGGATCGCGTTGCTGGGCAGCGTGATGAACGCCGCGTACGCCCCCGGGCTGGCGGCCGTGTCGGGGGTTCCGGCGTCGGCCTCCTCGGCGGCTTCGCATTCGCTGGGGGAGGCGTACGAGGTGGCCGCGCAGCTGGGCGGGCCTGCCGGGGTGGCCCTGCAGCACGCGGCGCGGAACTCCTTCGTGCACGGGCTGCATGTGACGTTGCTCGTGAGTGCGGCGTTGTTGTTGCTGGGGGCGGTGATGGCGTTGCGGCTGCCGCGCGCCATGCAGTGTGAGGCCCCTGCGGTGGAGCTGCCCAAGCCGCGGGAGGTCGCGGAGTCCCGCGTCTCCGCCTGACCCCGGTGGGAGCCCTACTGGACGTCCGGGACGCTGCGTCGTAGCGTCGGCGCAGAGCCGTGACTAGCGCCGCTAGTTTTAGTCGTTGCCGGAGGGTGTCCCATGTCCGCGTCCTCGAAGTTGCCCCCGTTCGACCCCGCCGACCCCCTCGGCATCGACGATCTGCTGGAGCCCGAGGACCTGGCCGTCCGGGACACCGTGCGGCAGTGGGCCGCGGACCGGGTGGTGCCGTACGTCGCGGACTGGTACGAGCGGGGCGAGCTGCCCGGCATCCGTGAACTGGCCCGGGAACTCGGGGCGATCGGCGCCCTCGGGATGTCCCTCAGCGGGTACGGCTGTGCCGGTGCCTCAGCCGTGCAGTACGGGCTCGCCTGTCTGGAGCTGGAGGCCGCCGACTCCGGGATCCGCTCCCTGGTCTCCGTGCAGGGGTCTCTCGCCATGTACGCCGTGCACCGGTTCGGGAGCGAGGCGCAGAAGCAGCAGTGGCTGCCTCGTATGGCCTCCGGGGAGGTCATCGGGTGCTTCGGACTGACCGAGCCCGACCACGGGTCCGACCCGGCGTCCATGCGGACGTACGCCAAGAAGGACGGCTCCGACTGGGTGCTCAACGGGCGGAAGATGTGGATCACGAACGGCTCCGTGGCCGGGGTCGCCGTCGTGTGGGCGCAGACGGAGGAGGGGATTCGCGGGTTCGTCGTGCCGGCCGACAGCGACGGGTTCTCCGCCCCCGAGATCAAGCACAAGCTGTCGCTGCGCGCCTCCGTCACCAGTGAGCTCGTCCTGGACGATGTACGGCTGCCCGCCGATGCCGTGCTGCCCGAGGTCGTCGGTCTGAAGGGGCCGCTCAGCTGTCTCTCGCACGCCCGGTACGGGATCGTGTGGGGTGCCATGGGGGCGGCGCGGTCCTGTTTCGAGGCCGCGCTCGACTACGCGAAGTCACGGGAGCAGTTCGGCCGGCCGATCGGTGGCTTCCAGCTCACCCAGGCCAAGCTCGCCGACATGGCGCTCGAACTGCACAAGGGGATTCTGCTCGCCCATCATCTGGGGCGGCGGATGGACGCCGGCCGCCTGCGTCCCGAGCAGGTCAGCTTCGGCAAGCTCAACAACGTCCGCGAGGCCATCGACATCTGCCGTACGGCCCGGACGGTCCTCGGTGCCAACGGGATCTCGCTCGAATATCCCGTGATGCGGCACGCGACCAACCTGGAATCGGTGCTCACCTACGAGGGCACCGTCGAGATGCACCAGCTCGTGCTGGGCAAGGCGCTCACCGGACTCGACGCGTTCCGTTGAACCCACCAGGGGGCAGGGCCGGTGAGCGGCCCTGCCTCAGCTCTGGTTGTAGAAGCCGTCCGAGCGGTGCGCCGCGGACTCACCGCTGATGATCTCCGTGTCGGCCGGGGTCAGCAGGAAGACACGGTTGGACACGCGGTCGATCGAGCCGCGCAGACCGAAGATGAGCCCCGCCGCGAAGTCGACGACGCGCTTGGCGTCGGCGGGCTCCATGGCCGTGAGGTTCATGATGACCGGAACCCCGTCCCGGAACAGCTCGCCGATGGCGCGGGCGTCCCGGAAGCTGTCCGGGGTGACCGTACCGATGCGGCGGCCCTTCTCCTCGGCGACGTCCGTGGCCACCTTGACCCGCGGGTCGGTGACCCAGGCATCCCCGGGCTCGGTCCCTTCGGAGTAGTCGTCGTCGTAGTAACGCTCGTCATCGTTGTCGTCAACGAGGCCCAGCCAGGCACTCGCCTTGCGCACCGATCCCATGGACGCCTCCTCTCACAGCGGTCTCTTTTACCTTCCGCATCCCTATGGTCATCCATGATGCGGACGTCGCGCCAAGTGGATAGACGCCGCGCGGGGGGTTTGTGACGGTACTGGTGCACAGCCAATACGTCGAGAGGCCGTGTCCCGCAAGGGGCATGCCACGTACGGCTGCTGACTGTGAGTGAAATATGATTCTTCGCGGCGTACGGGTGAGACGGGGTGCGTCCGGGTGAACGACGCGGACAGGGCGATCGGCGCGTCGATCGGTACGATGCGCCAGCTCAGCGTCGTAATAGCCACGGGGGAGCGTCATGTTCGGAATTGTCAGGCCCTGCCGTCATCGGCTCGGAGAGAAGCTCTCCGGTGAATGGATGGCTCATTTGTGCGGGCTGTGCCTCGCATTGCGCGGAGACCACGGTCAGTTGGCGCGGATCGTGACCAACTACGACGGGCTCCTCATCTCTGTTCTGACGGAGGCTCAGGCACAGTGGGACAGCGGATCGCGGCGTACGGCGGGACCGTGCCCGCTGCGCGGGATGCGCACCGCTTCCGTCGCGCAGGGGGAGGGCGCGCGGCTCGCCGCCGCCGTCTCGCTGGTGCTCGCCTCGGCCAAGGTGCGTGACCATGTCGCCGACGGGGACGGGCTGCTGGCCCGTAAGCCGGTGGCGCTCGCCGCGCGCCGGATGGCCGCCGGCTGGGATGCGGCGGGCGCCCGTACCGGCTCGGCCGTAGGCTTCGACACCGCCATACTGGTCGACGCCGTGGACCGGCAGGGCGGCATCGAGGCGCTCGCCGGGCCCGGGACGCCGATCCTCGCGGTCACCGAACCGACCGAGACGGCGACCGCCGCCGCCTTCGCGCACACCGCGCTCCTGGCCGGACGGCCGCACAACGCCGAGCCGCTCGCCGAGGCCGGCCGCCTCTTCGGCCGGCTGGCGCATCTCCTGGACGCCGTGGAGGACCAGGCGGCCGACGCCGCGGCGGGTGCGTGGAACCCGCTCACCGCGACCGGGACCTCGCTCGCCGAGGCGCGGCGGCTCGCCGACGACGCCGCGCACGGGGTGCGGTTGGCGCTGCGTGAGGTGGAGTTCCGGGATGCCGGGCTCGCGCACCTGCTGCTGGTGCACGAGCTGCGGCGCTCGGTGGACCGGGCCTTCGGCACCGTGCCGACCTGCGCGTCCCACCAGCCGGGGCCTTATGGCGGCCCGCCGCAGCAGGGGCAGGGGCCGTACGGGGCGCCGCAGAATCCCTACGCGAGCGGGAACCCGTATGCCGGACAGCACCCGCACTCGGGCGGGCACCCGTACGCCGGCGGCGGGGGAGCGCCCGGCGGCGGCGGTGGTGGTGGCGGGGACTTCGGTGGGTTCGGCGGCGGGCCGGCCCCCCAGCCGCCGAAGGGGCGGCGTGGGTTCTGGGCGGGCTGCGGGATGTTCTGGCTGTTGTGCTGCACCTGCAAGCTGTGCTGCGCGAAGGAGTACGAGGGCCCGTGGTCCCGCAAGAAGCGCGAGGGCTGCTGCCGTGACTGCGGTGACGGCTGCGACTGCTGCTGCCCCTGCGACGGCTGCTAGCCCTGGGGCACGAGTAACGGAAGGGCGACTTCCGGACATCCCCGGGACGTGGGTGACCGGCGGTGACACGAGGGCCTTCCGGGGCCACCGCTGCCACCGGGCTGATCGGGGCGGGTGAACCGCGGCGGGCGAGAACGCCGATGGACGGTCGGGAGCTCGCACTTCAGCACTCGGCCGAGGCGACGGCTCGCGCTGCGCCACGCCGCCGACGCCGGGGTCAACTTTCGTAGATCGTTCAAAGGTTGACGGCCGAAAGGCGCCCTTGCGCCTACCGTTCGTTCGGCCGAATACTCCCCCTCAGCGCTTGTCAGGGGCACGGCGTGTTCGGAATCCGGAGAACGCGGCCTCTGACTGCGCCTCACGGGCCCCGACCCCACGCGGGCCCCCGACTTCCCTTGGAGGGAACGACAAGTGAGGATCAAGCGCACCACCCCCCGCAGCGGCGTCACGAGACGGACCCGGCTGATCGCCGTTTCCACCGGCTTCGTAGCCGCAGCAGCGATCGCGATCCCCAACGCGACCGCGGCCGACACCCCCAGCACCTTCAGCGCCGCCGAGCTCAAGAGCGCCAGCGGCTCGGTGTTGAAGGCCGACATCCCGGGCACCGCCTGGGCCGTCGACAGCAAGACCAACCGCGTCATGGTGACCGTCGACAGCACGGTCTCCCAGGCGGAGATAGCGAAGATAAAGCAGCAGGCCGGGGCCAACGCCGACGCGCTCACGATCAAGCGCACCCCCGGCAAGTTCAGCAAGTTCATCCAGGGCGGCGACGCCATCTATGCGAGTAGCTGGCGCTGCTCGCTCGGCTTCAACGTCCAGGACAGCAGCGGCAACCAGTACTTCCTGACCGCCGGACACTGCACCGACGGCGCGGGCACCTGGTACTCCAACTCCGGCCGCACCCAGGTCATCGGCTCGACCGCCGGTTCCAGCTTCCCGGGCAACGACTACGGCATCGTGCGCTACAGCGGGTCCGTCAGCCGGCCCGGCACCGCGAACGGCGTGGACATCACCCGCGCGGCCACGCCGAGCGTGGGCACCACCGTCATCCGCGACGGCTCCACCACCGGTACGCACAGCGGCCGGGTCACCGCCCTCAACGCGACCGTCAACTACGGCGGCGGCGACATCGTCTCCGGTCTGATCCAGACCAACGTCTGCGCCGAGCCCGGTGACTCCGGCGGCTCGCTCTACGGCAGCAACGGCACCGCGTACGGTCTGACCTCCGGCGGCAGCGGCAACTGCTCCTCCGGCGGCACGACCTTCTTCCAGCCGGTCACGGAGGCCCTCAGCGCCTATGGCGTCAGCGTCTACTGACGTTCACGCCGGACGCCGGCACCTGATGGCTTGATCCGCAGCCAGCGGCAGGCGAGCCCCCGCACGGAATCTCCGTGCGGGGGCCCGCTATTGTCGGCGCCACCACGGGGGAGGGAGCGGAGTTGGAGTTCGACGACCGGCAACGGCGGGTCCGGCGCAGCCCGTTGCTGTTCGTGGCGCCGCTCGTGCTGCTCATCCTGCTGACGCTGGTGCTGCTGTGGGAGATCGTGCGGTCGAACGTGACCGGCCCGGCGAGCCGGGAATGGCCCTGGCGGCTGCGCCTGATGGACATGAATCCCCTGGGCAGTCTGCTGGCGGTCGCGCTCGCCGCCGTGTTCGGCCGGGCCCAGTACGGGCGGACGGTGCGGCCGGCGCTGGGCTGGAGGTCCAGCTGGACGGTCGGCGACCTCGGTCCTGACGAGTCGGCCTGGCGCGTGGAGATAGTGAACGGCGGCTCGCAGCACGCCGTGGTGGAGCGGGCGGAGTACTGCGTCGTCCCGCGTGACGGCGAGCCCACCGAGTGGACCGATCACGCCGGGCTGCGGGAGGCGCTCGCCGACCGAGGGCTCCTGCAGGGCAAGAACTACTACCTCCGGCTGACCGGTGCGGGGTTCCCCCTGGGCAGCGAGGCGATGCGGGCGGGTGCCTTCGGGAGGCGGTTCGTCGACGAGATCGACCAGCTGCGCATGCGGCTGCGGGTCACCGACGCCGTGGGTGACAGCCATGAGCGGACCATGGACCTGATGCGGGGCGCCCGCGTGGAGTGGCCGGGCAGCCGCCCCGGGCGGCCCTGAGGTTTGCCCGCCCGGCGGATCGTCCCGGTGTCGCGGCATGCCGTGGTCATGGTGCGGGGTGCGGCGGTGAGGCGCAGAGCCAGTCCAGTACGGCGGGCAGGGCCTCCAGCGCCCCGAAGTGGCCCGCGTCCGGCTCCAGGACGGGACGGGCGCGGGGAATGCGGGCCGCGAGCCACTGGAAGTGGCCCACCGGCGAGAACGTGTCCAGGGCGCCGTGCCACAGCAGGACCGGCCGGGTGACGGCGGCCGGGGCGAAGCCCCAGTCGCTCAGCAGGGCGAGGTTGTCGTCGAGCCAGCCGTACGCCGAAGTGCGCAGCGCCTCACGGTAGTTGCGCAGCAGCATCTCGGCGACGGCCGGCGTGGAGACGATCCGCCGGTCGGCGTCGGTGAGCCCGTCGCGGATGGACACCAGCAGTTGCGCCGGATCCCTGCGGATGGCGGCGGCGCGGGCGGCGAGCAGGTCGGCGTGGCCGAGTGGGTCGGTGAGCGCCCGGGTGTACTCCTCGACATTGGACCGGGCCATCCCGTCGAACCAGCTCAGCCCCTGTGCGTCCGGCGGCGCGGGGGACACCAGCGCCGCCGCCCGCCGTACCCGCGCCGGCAGCAGCGCGGCGCAGGCCAGCGCGTGCGGGGCGCCGCCCGAGCGGCCGAGGACGGCGAACCGGCCGAGCCCGAGCGCGTCCGCCAGTTCCGCCACATCGCGGGCGGCGTCGGCCACCCTGCGGCCCGGCAGGCGGTCCGAGCCTCCGTATCCGGGGCGGTCGTAGGCGATGAACCGTACGCCCGGGTGCGCGGCCATGACGTCCTCGGGCACCACTCCGAGCCGGCAGCCGGGGGTGCCGTGCAGCAGCACCACCGGCGTGCCGTCCGGGTCGCCGCGCTCCTCGACCGTCAGCCAACGGCCGTCCCGCATCCGCACCCCGTCGACCACTTGTGTCCTCCGTCTCCCCTTCGTGTACCTCCCGGCGCTACCGTCGAAGTACACACCTGGTGCGCCTCAATCGGTCCCCGGGGGGTCGTCATGGTCGAGGAGCTGGTGGCGGCGGGAGTCACACTCGCGTCCGCCGGGGCGGTGTATGTGTCGGCGGCGGCGCGGGTCGTCAAGCAGTACGAGCGCGGTGTGGTGTTCCGGCTCGGGCGGCTGCGGTCCCAGGTGCGCGGGCCGGGGTTCACCATGATCGTTCCGGGCATCGACAAGATGCGCAAGGTCAACATGCAGATCGTGACGATGCCCGTGCCCGCCCAGGAAGGCATCACACGGGACAACGTCACCGTGCGGGTCGATGCCGTCGTCTACTTCAAGGTGACCTCGCCGGCCGACGCGGTCGTCCGGGTGGAGGACTATCGCTTCGCGGTCTCGCAGATGGCGCAGACGTCGCTGCGGTCCATCATCGGCAAGAGCGAGCTGGACGATCTGCTGTCCAACCGCGAACGGCTCAACCAGGGGCTGGAGTTGATGCTCGACAGCCCGGCCGTGGAGTGGGGCGTGACGATCGACCGGGTGGAGATCAAGGATGTGTCGCTGCCCGAGACCATGAAGCGGTCGATGGCACGGCAGGCCGAGGCGGACCGTGAGCGGCGGGCGCGGCTGATCAACGCCGACGCGGAGTTCCAGGCCTCCAAGAAGCTGGCGGAGGCGGCTCACCAGATGGCCGACACGCCTGCGGCTCTGCAGCTTCGGTTGCTGCAGACGGTGATGGCGGTGGCGGCCGAGAAGAACTCCACGTTGGTGTTGCCGATTCCGGTGGAATTGTTGCGGTTTCTGGAGAAGGGTGCGACGCCGTCCGGTGAGTCGTCGGCTGTGCAGGACGGGCTGCCACCTGGTGAGCCCCGCTCGAATTCGGACCCCTGAGGGGTGAATTCAAGACAGGAGTAGACCTTACGCGTTGCCTATGGGCCGCTTGCTCCTGGTGTTTGCTGTGCGAAGAGTCCGGGCGTGACTGTGCACGGTCAAGATGGTGGGGGCGTGTGGCGGCGTTCTACGCGCGTCCGGAAGTCGACCTTGTGCGCTCCCTGTGGAAACAGGAATAGTGAACGTTGTTCAACCGGCGCGGGTGCGGCTTTTGTTGTGTTTCGCCCCTGTTGCCGTACGCCTTCCGGTTCGCGAGGTCCCCATAACCTCTCGGGCCGACCCCCCACAGGAGGACGTGAGTTGAAGCACCGACGCATACCCAAGCGGCGTGCAGCCGTGGCAGGTGCGGGCATTGCCGCACTCGTTGCCGCGGGAGTGACCTTGCAGACTGCGAACGCCAGCGAGACACCGGAGACCTCCGCGCCCCAGACCCTGTCGGTCGCGGCGGCCGGAAAGCTCGCCTCGACGCTCGCGAAGGACCTCGGCGCCGATGCCGCGGGTACCTACTACGACGCGCAGACCAAGAACCTTGTCGTGAACGTCCTCGACAAGGCCGCCGCCGATGCCGTCGAGGCCGCCGGCGCCAAGGCCCGGGTTGTCGAGAACTCGCTGGCCGAGCTGAAGAGCGCCCGCGCGACCCTCAAGCAGGACGCCACCATTCCCGGCACCTCCTGGGTGACGGACCCGACGACCAACAAGGTCGTCGTCACCGCCGACCGTACGGTCTCCAAGACCGAGTGGGCCAAGCTCGGCAAGGTCGTCGACGGGCTGGGTGCCACGGTCGAACTCCAGCGTACGAAGGGGGAGTTCAAGCCCTTCATCGCGGGCGGCGACGCGATCACCGGGAACGGCGGGCGCTGCTCGCTCGGCTTCAACGTCGTCAAGGGCGGCGAGCCGTACTTCCTGACCGCCGGACACTGCACCGAGGGCATCTCGACCTGGTCGGACTCCAGCGGCAAGGAGATCGGCACCAACGAGGTGTCCAGCTTCCCGGACAACGACTACGGGCTGGTCAAGTACACCGCCGAGGTCGCCCACCCGAGCGAGGTCAACCTCTACAACGGTTCCTCGCAGGCCATCAGCGGGGCCGCGGAGGCGACGGTCGGCATGGCGGTCACCCGCAGCGGGTCGACCACCCAGGTGCACGAGGGCAAGGTCACCGGGCTTGACGCCACCGTGAACTACGGCAACGGCGACATCGTCAACGGGCTGATCCAGACCGACGTGTGCGCCGAGCCCGGTGACAGTGGTGGTTCGCTGTTCTCCGGTGACAAGGCGGTCGGGCTCACGTCCGGGGGCAGCGGTGACTGCACCTCCGGTGGGGAGACGTTCTTCCAGCCGGTGACCGAGGCGCTGTCGGCTACCGGAACCGAGATCGGCTGACGGTTTCGTGGCTTTTGGGAAGTCCCGCCCCTTGTGTGAGGGGCGGGACTTTCGTGTGTGTGCGGGTGTGTGGGGGTGCCGGTGTGATGCCTGCGGCGGCCTGTGCGGGTGTGTGGGGGTGCGCGTAGCGCCTGCGGTGGGTTTGTGGGTCGGGGCCGCGCCGGGGGGTGTCCGTCCTCGGACCGGCGGCCACTTCGGCCGGGAGGTGCCGCGTGTTGACGCCGGTCATTGCGGGCGGACACCCCCCGGCATGTCCCCTTCCCGCCGTACGCGGCTGCCGCGTCGCGGGGGTGCGCGTGCCCTCTACGGCTTCCGGTTTCGGAGTCCTGCCGTCAGGAGCGTGATCGCGGTTCCGACTGCCGCCCAGGCCGAGAGGGTCAGGAGGGCGGCCGTGGTGTCGTTGCCCTTGAAGTAGGCGATCGAGCGTGCTGCCCAAGTTCCCGCGCCGGGTGGGAGGGCTGGGCCGATGTCTCTCCAGAACGGGGGGAGCAGTGGGGGTGGGAGGGCGCCGCCCGCGCTCGGATTGCCC
The DNA here is from genome assembly GCF_001513975.1 of Streptomyces curacoi. Taxonomy (GTDB): domain Bacteria; phylum Actinomycetota; class Actinomycetes; order Streptomycetales; family Streptomycetaceae; genus Streptomyces; species Streptomyces curacoi. The sequence continues at coordinate 434,340 of NZ_KQ947991.1, read as the reverse complement.
AGGATGACGACGATCAGGATGACCAGGCCGATGCCTGCCAGGCCGAACATGGCCTGGCAGGCGAGGGTGGCGGCGCCGACCGCGAAGATGATCAGGGCGCCGAGGCCCCAGAGGGCGGCGATGCTGCCCGGCAGGGCGCCCAGGATCGGGCCGACGATCAGGGCGCCGCCGAGGCCGCCGGCGATGGCGACCAGGGCCATGGCGATGAGGCGGATCAGCGAGCGCCTGGATGTGGGGCGGCCGGCGCCTGAGCTGATCGTCATGATCGACGCGCACAGGTAGCCGCCCACGCACCAGCCCACGGTCACGTAGAAGGAGGAGAGACCGTTGGCGTCGTGCCGGTCGGCCGGGGCCACGTCGAGGGTGCGGAGGGTGCGGGCCTCGGATTTCTCCAGGGTGGTGACGAGTGTCTCCAGGGTGGTGGCCAGCACTCTTCCGCCTCCGGTGGCGACCAGGAGGGTGTCGGTGGTGCCGTCCGGGGCGATCAGCAGGGCGCCGTCGAGTTCGCGGTTGAGGATCTTGGTTCGGGCGGTTGCCTCGTCGGGCACGGCGCGCGGGTCCAGGGGGTCGCCGGGCAGGTTCGCCAGCCGGGTCACCGCCTGCTGGGCGGCCGCCTGGGGTGCTACGACCCCGAAGGGCACGTCCTTGGGTTTGGGGTCGTGCAGCGCGCCCACATAGGAGGCGATGAAGAGGAGGTGGAGGGCGACCACGCCGATCACGAGCAGGGTGGCTCGTGGGGTGACGGCGTCCTTCACTTCGGCCAGGAAGGGGTTGCGCGGAGTGTCGGCGCCGGTGGTCTGCGTCATGTGCCCACGGTCCGGGTCCCGGGGTGTTTGTGCAGGTGGGAGGCGGCCGAACGGATGTCGTACGGATGTTCGAGAACGGTCCTGGAATGGTCTATGGTGGGGGTGGGAGAGTTGGGAACTGATGTTCGAGAGTCGCTCTCGGGCTCGTGAGTGCGGGAGGTGCGTGTGCCGGGTTTCACGCATCTGCACACCGTCTCCGGGTTCTCCCTGCGCTACGGGGCCTCGCATCCGGAGCGGCTGGCTGAGCGCGCCTCCGAGCGGGGCATGGACGCCCTGGCTCTCACCGACCGTGACTCGCTCGGAGGTGCGGTTCGGTTCGCCAAGGCCTGCGCGGCGGCGGGGGTGCGTCCGTTGTTCGGGGTGGAGCTGGCCGTGGAGGCGCTCGGGCTGCCGGGGTCGGAGGAGCCCGTGCGGCGGCGTCGGGTCCCGGTGCGGGGAGGGGCTTTTGTCGATGAGTCGACTCCTCGGGTCACCTTTCTTGCCCGGGACGGGGCTCGGGGGTGGAGTGATCTGTGCCGAATCGTTTCGGCTGCGCATGCCGGTGACGGGCCGCCGCTGCTGCCTCGGGGCGACAACCGGGGTGACGGACTGATCGTGCTGCTCGGTCCCGACTCCGATGTCGGACGTGCGCTTGCCGCCGGTCGTCCCGATCGGGCCGCCGGGCTGCTTGGGCTCTGGCGGGAGGTCTACGGCGACTCCCTGCGGCTGGAGGCCGTCTGGCACGGGCGTAAGGGCACCGGTCCGGGCTCCCTGCGGCTGGCCGCCCGTACCGTCGGCTTCGCCGCCGAGCAGCGCGTGCGGCCCGTGCTGAGCAACGCCGTCCGGTATGCCGATCCCGGTCTGGGACCGGTCGCCGATGTGCTGGACGCCGCACGCCGGCTCGTGCCCGTCGACGCCACCAAGGAACTGGACTCCGGTGAGGCCTGGCTCAAGGGTGCGGGTGAGATGGGGCGGATTGCCGAGCGGGTCGTCGAGGCTGCGGGCTTCCGGCGCGACACCGCGCACCGGCTGCTGGAGCAGACCGAGGCGGCAGCTGCCGAGTGCCTCGTCGATCCCGAGGGCGATCTCGGGATGGGCAGCGTCCACTTCCCCGAGCCCCATCTCGTCGGCGCCGGGCGGCGCACCGCCCAGCGGGCGCTCGCCTCGCGGGCGGTGGCGGGCATGGTGCTGCGCGGCTACGACGGGCGGCGGGCGTACTGGGAGCGGATGCATCAAGAGCTGGACATCATCGCCCACCATGGGTTCGCTTCCTACTTCTTGACGGTCGCTCAGGTGGTGGACGATGTAAGGAAGATGGGGATCCGGGTGGCCGCGCGGGGTTCCGGTGCGGGGTCCCTCGTCAACCATCTGCTCGGCATCGCGCACGCCGACCCCGTGGAGCACGGGCTGTTGATGGAGCGCTTCCTGTCCAAGCGCCGGCTGGTGCTGCCCGACATCGACATCGACGTGGAGTCCGCGCGGCGGCTGGACGTCTATCGCGCGATCATCGACCGGTTCGGGAGCGAGAGGGTCGCGACCGTCTCGATGCCGGAGACCTATCGGGTGCGGCATGCGATCCGGGACGTGGGTGCCGCCCTGTCCATGGACCCGGCCGACATCGACCGCATCGCCAAGTCCTTCCCGCACATCCGGGCACGGGACGCCCGTGCCGCGCTGGACGAGCTGCCCGAGCTCAGGCAACTGGCGAGGGAGCGGGAGAAATACGGCAGGCTCTGGGAGCTGGTCGAGGCTCTCGACGCCCTACCGCGTGGCATCGCCATGCATCCGTGCGGGGTGCTGCTCTCCGATGCTTCGCTGCTTTCCCGTACGCCGGTCATGCCGACCAGCGGTGAGGGCTTTCCCATGTCGCAGTTCGACAAGGACGACGTCGAGGACCTCGGGCTGCTCAAGCTCGATGTGCTGGGCGTGCGGATGCAGTCGGCGATGGCGCACGCCGTCGCGGAGGTGGAGCGGGTCACGGGGGAGCGGATCGACCTGGACGCGCTCGACTTCGAGCGGGGGGACGGCGATCCGGCGACGTACCGGCTCATTCGTTCGACGGAGACGCTCGGCTGCTTCCAGATCGAGTCGCCCGGACAGCGGGACCTGGTCGGGCGGCTTCAGCCGGCCGGTTTTCATGACCTCGTCGTCGATATCTCGCTCTTCCGGCCCGGGCCGGTCGCCGCCGACATGGTGCGGCCCTTCATCGAGGCGCGGCACGGGCGGGCGCCCGTCCGTTATCCGCACCCGGACCTGGAGGGGCCGCTGCGGGAGACGTACGGGGTCGTCGTCTTCCACGAGCAGATCATCGACATCGTGCACATCATGACCGGGTGCGGGCGTGATGAAGCGGATCGGGTGCGGCGTGGTCTTTCCGATCCGGAGTCCCAGGGGCGGATCCGGGTGTGGTTCGCGCAGCACGCGGCCGCCAAGGGGTATGACGCGGAGACGATTCGGCGGACCTGGGAGATCGTCGAGGCCTTCGGGTCGTACGGCTTCTGCAAGGCGCACGCGGTCGCCTTCGCCGTGCCGACCTATCAGTCGGCCTGGCTGAAGACCCATCACCCGGCCGCCTTCTACGCGGGGCTGCTCACCCATGACCCCGGGATGTATCCGAAGCGGCTGCTGCTGGCGGACGCCCGGCGGCGTGGGGTGCCGATCCTGCCGCTGGATGTGAACGTGTCGGGGGTCGCACACCGGATCGAACTGGTGTCTGAATCCGGAAGGGCTGGGGGGACTTGGGGGCTGCGGCTCGCACTGTCCGACGTGCACGGCATCAGTGAGGCCGAGGCCGCGCGGATCGCGCAGGGGCAGCCGTACGCCTCGCTGCTCGACTTCTGGGAACGGGCGCGCCCGAGCCGGCCGCTCGCGCAACGGCTCGCCCAGGTCGGCGCGCTGGACGCCTTCGGGGACAACCGGCGCGATCTGCAACTGCACCTGACCGAACTCCACCGGGGTGCCCGGGGCGGCGGCGGGGACCAACTCCCTCCCCCACTACTCAACGTGTGGGATGTACCCCCAGCCGGCGGGCGGAAGACGGCCCCGGCCGGGCTGCCCGACCTCACCTCGGCGGAGCGGCTCAGCGCCGAGCTGGGCGTGCTGTCCATGGACGCCTCGCGCAATCTGATGGACGACCACCGGGAGTTCCTGGCGGAGCTGGGCGTGGTCAGCGCACGTCGGCTGCGCGATGCCCGGCACGGTGAGACGGTGCTGGTCGCGGGCGCCAAGGCGGCCACCCAGACGCCGCCGATCCGGTCCGGCAAGCGGGTCATCTTCAGCACGCTGGACGACGGTACGGGGCTGGTCGATCTCGCCTTCTTCGACGACTCGCACGACGCCTGTGCCCACACCGTCTTCCACTCCTGGCTGCTGCTGGTGCGTGGGGTGGTGCAGCGCCGCGGTCCGCGCAGTCTGAGTGTGGTGGGGTCCGCCGCCTGGAACCTCGCCGAGTTGATCGAGCTGCGGGCCGAGGGCGGGCTGGACGTGGTGGCGGCGCGGCTGGCGGAGCCGGTGGCGGAGGGGGACGGTGGGGATCCGGCACGGGGGCGGCGCATCCAGATGTCCACCGGATACGAACTGAACCCGTGGGCCGATCTGCGCCCGGCGGGTCAAGAGCCCTCACAGGTAAGGAAGTTGTGGCATCAGAGTCCGGGGAGTGCGGGATGACCATCCTCTGCGTACGTTTCCAGCTGCCGCCGACGGACGAGGCGGCCCTGCCGGGGCTGCTCGGACTGCTGGAGGACTTCACCCCGGTCGTCGAGGCGCTGCCGCCGGACGGGGCGCTGGCCGATCTGCGGGGTGCCGAGCGGTACTTCGGGCGCGACGCGGTCGAGCTGGCGTCGGTGATCCGGGTGCGCGCCCTCGCCCACCATGGGGTCGACTGTGCGATCGGCGCCGGCCCGGGCCCGATGCTGGCCCGCGTGGCACTGCGGGACGCCCGGCCCGGGGTGACCTGCGCCGTCCCCGAGGACGCCGTCGCGGAGTTCCTCGCCGAGAAGCCCGTCGCCGCACTGCCCGGCGTCGGTGCCGCCACCGCCCGCACCCTGTGCGAGTACGGCCTCGACACCCTGGGCCTGGTCGCCGCCGCACCCCTGTCCACGCTCCAGCGGCTGGTCGGCGCGAAAGCCGGGCGGGATCTGCACGAGAAGGCGAGCGGAATCGACCGGGGCCGGGTGGTGCCGAACGCCGTGTCCCGTTCGCTGGCCACCGAACGTCCCTTCACCCGCGACGAGCTGGACCCCGACCGGCACCGCCGCGCCCTGCTCTCCGCCGCCGAGGAACTGGGCGCCCGGCTGCGCGCCCTGGACAAGGTCTGCCGCACCCTGACCCTCACCGTCCGCTACGCCGACCGCTCCTCGACAACCCGCAGCCGCACGCTGAAGGAACCGACGGCCCACTCGGCGGCGCTGACCAGGGCGGCGTACGGCATGTACGAGGCCCTCGGTCTCCAGCGCGCCCGCGTCCGCGCCCTCGCCCTGCGCGCCGAGGGCCTCGACCCCGCCGAGCAGGCCTCCTACCAGCTCACCTTCGACCCGCTCGATGAGAAGGCCCGCCGGATCGAGGAGGTCGCCGACCGCGCGCGAGCGAAGTTCGGGCCGCGTGCGGTGATGCCGGGGGCGCTGGCGGCGTAGGCGTCAACGTGCCCACGGGGGTGCGACACGTGTCCCGTCGGACAGTTCGGCCTCCAGGCCGATGGAGGTGGTGACCCAGGTCGTCGCGGTCCGGTCGGTCGGGTTCTCGACGGCGAGGGTCGCGCCGGGATTGACGATCAGCGTGTCGCCCGCGGTGATGCGGACCGTGTCCCCGTCGAGGGCGACGAGCAGATCGCCGTCGAGTACGTGCAGGATCTCCTCCTTGTTGACGGTGTGCGCGGGCGCCTTGGCGCCGGGCGGGATCTCTCCCCGCCAGGCGCACAGTTCTCTGCTTCCCGTGAGCGGAGTGGCGTACGACACGAAGCGGGCACCGTACGAGATCGTGCGCAAGGGGTATGCCGAGCGCCGGCCGCACCCCGGCGATGCGCGCGCCCGGCTGGTCGTGCTGACCGAGCGGGGGTGGGCCTGCACGCGTGCGGCCGAGGACGCGGCCGCGGAGGCCGTACGGGCGTGGGCCGAGGTGCTGGGTGAGGGTGACGTGCGGGCACTGCTCGACCGGCTGGTGCGCATCGCACCCCATGGCCCCATCCGGCCCGCCTGGTGAGGGTTCCTCAGAAGTCGTGAACCGGCCCTGACTATCACTGGAAGTTTTTACTGACGCGTAACTTCACACCTCTCCTACCCGCCCGTAACTTGACGGGTGAACAGCATCCTCGTGATCCGGATCACAGGGCGTAAGGCCGTCGCACCTCCCCTTTGAGCCGCAAGGAGATCACCCGATGCTGCCCTGGAAACGAGTGCTCAGACCCCTGGCCGCACTGCTGCTGACCACCGCGGTCGCCGTCGTCCCCGCCACCACCGCCCAGGCGGCCGACGCGGCGGCGACCTCGAGCTGGGGGTCCCCCCTGCTCGAGCGGAGCCGAGAGCTTGGGGGAGGCTGGAACGACTACTCCTGCAAGCCGTCCGCCGCCCACCCCCGCCCTGTCGTCCTCGTACACGGCACCTTCGCCAACTCCGTCGACAACTGGCTGGGACTCGCGCCCTACCTGACGGACCGCGGCTACTGCGTCTTCTCCCTCGACTACGGCCAGCTGCCGGGCGTGCCGTTCTTCCATGCCCTCGGCCCCATCGACAAGTCGGCCGAGCAACTGTCCGCCTACGTCGACAAGGTGCTCGCCGCGACCGGCGCCGCCGAGGCCGACCTCGTCGGCCACTCGCAGGGCGGCATGATGCCCCGCTACTACCTCAAGTTCCTTGGCGGCGCCGCCAAGGTGAACGCCCTCGTCGGCATCGCGCCCAACAACCACGGCACCGATCTGGCAGGGCTCACCAACCTGCTGCCGTACTTCCCCGGTGCCGAGGACCTGATCACCGCCGCCACCCCCGCCCTCGCCCAGCAGATGGCCGGATCCGACTTCATGACCAGGCTCAATGAGGGCGGCGACACCGTTCCCGGCGTCCGCTACACGGTCATAGCCACCAAGTACGACCAGGTGGTCACGCCGTACCGGAGCCAGTTCCTGACCGGTCCCGGCGTGAAGAACGTCCTCATCCAGGACCTGTGCGCGGTCGACCTGTCCGAGCACGCCTTCCTGGGCCTGACCGACCGGATCGCCTTCCACGAGGTGGCCAACGCGCTGGACCCGGCGCACGCCACCGCCACCACCTGCGCCTCCGCGATCAGCTGAGCCGTGAGTGGGCGACACACCGCCGGGGTCTGACCGGCCTGAGCCGCCGGTCAGACCCCGGAGTACTGGGAACAGCCGAGCCGTGGATCAGCGGCCGTGGTGACCGCCGCCGGCCGCCCGTCGGCGCACCGACGTGAACAGCACCGCCGAACCGAGCGCCAGGGTCGCCGCACCGCCCATCGCGAGATACGCCGTGCTGCCGTCCCCACCGGTCTCGGCGAGGTTCTCGGCGGCGCCGGCCGCCTTCGGCTCGTTGGCCGGGGCGGGCCGCGCGTCCTCGGCCCCCGCCACCGGCTCCGCCGACGTACCGGCCTCCTGGTCCCCATGGCCGTGGTGCTCGACCGTCGACTTGTCGGCACCGTCCTCGATCTGCTCCTCGGAGGGCGCGGACGCGCTCGGGGCCGCCGACGCTCCGGTGCCGGTGCCGGTGCCGGTGCCGGTGCCGGTGCCGCTGTCGCCGTTGCCGCCGCCGAACGTGACGTCCGAGCAGGAGTAGAACGCCTCCGGGCTGTCCGAGCGCTGCCAGACCGCGTACAGCAACTGCTTGCCGGAGCGCTCGGGCAGGGTGCCGGAGAAGGTGTAGAAGCCGCCCGTGGCCGCCGGGTCGGTGGCCGTGGCCACCGGGTTCGCCAGATCCAGGTCGTCCCAGGCCAGCGGCTTCGTCGGGTCGTAACCGGCCTTGGTGATGTAGACCTTGAAGGTGCCCTTGTGCGGGGCGGTCACGCGGTACTTGAAGGTGTACGACCCGCTGCGCACACTCGTCGCCGGCCAGTCGGCGCGGGCCAGGTCCAGGCCCTTGAACGCCTCGCTGTTCGCGCTGCACAGCCTGCCGTCCGGAATCAGCTGCTGGTGGCGCCCGGCCGCGTCACCGATGCGTATGCCGTTCCAGTCGTAGAGGGCCTGCGTACCGCCCGCCGTGACCGCCGCCCTGCACGCGTCGGACTTCGGGCTCTCCGGGCCCTCCGCGTAACACTGCGAGACCCGGCTGACGGGGTCGCCCATCGAACCGTGCGCCGCGGCGGGGGCGGTGGCGAGGGCGGTGAGGGCGAGCGGGGCCAGGCCGAGGGTGGCGACGACGGCGGCCTTGCGGCGTGCGGGCATGGAAGATCTCCTCAAGGGGGTCCTGACGCGTGGGGGTGAATCCCGTGGGGGTGATCAGAAGCTAGCCCGGGAAAGCCGCGAAATCGCCTGCTGAAGGCGGGCGATGGCGATCTTTAGGGTCCCCTTAAGGGAGTGTTCGGACTGCGATCAGGTAGGTACCGTCGCCGCATGACGGACGACGACATCAGGTCGGCGGTGGCCGCCGACGTATCCGCAGTGAAGGCCGTGACCGATGCCGCCTACCACCACTACATCGAGCGCATCGGAAGGGCGCCCGTGCCCATGGAGGCGGACCACGGGGCGAACGTGGCCGCGGGGAAGGTGTTCGTGACCGGCGATCCCGTGCTCGGGCTCGTCGTCGTCGAGGCCCACGAGGACCATCTGTTCCTCGACAGCATCGCCGTCCACCCCGACGCGCACGGCAGGGGCGTGGGGCGGCGGCTGCTGCACTTCGTGGACGCACACGCGCGTGCGCTCGGCCTGACCGAGGTCAGGCTCTACACGAACGCGCTGATGTGGGAGAACCAGAAGATCTACCCGAAGTACGGCTATGAGATCACCGAGCGGCGCATGGACGGGCCGTACGACCGTGTCCACTACCGCAAGCGGCTGACCTGACGCGTTTTCCGTCTTGTGAGACCGGCAGGGCGTTTCAGCCGTCCGGCCACCAGGTGCGTGCGATGTCCTTGCGGACCTCCGGTCGTCCCGAGGGGCGCTCGTCCGCCTCCTCCTGGACCCGGCGGACGTCCGACTTCCTCTTCAGGGGCTTCTGCACGGTCACACGGCGCATGGCTGCCTCCTTCAGTGCCTACCGAGTTCCGTGTTGTCACGGAGGTAGACCCTTTTCGCGAGAGTTGCTCATCGGTGCAGGTCTGTCAGTGGCGGCAGTCACCATTGGACTGTCAGTGGCGGGTGTCACTCTTGGGCCATGACGAACGGTGAACACGCCATCACGGGGGCGGACGTGGACTGGGACGCGGCGGCCGCCTCCTTTGACGACGAGCCGGACCACGGCCTGCGCGACCCCGACGTGCGCCGGGCCTGGGCCTCGCGGCTGCGGTCCTGGCTGCCCGAGCCCGCCTCCGACGTCCTCGATCTCGGCTGCGGCACGGGCAGCCTGTCGCTCCTCGCGGCCGAACAGGGACACCGGGTCACGGGGGTCGACCGGTCCCCGGCGATGGTCGGCGTCGCCCGCGCCAAGCTCGCCGGGCGTGACGCGGCGTTCCTCGTCGGTGACGCGGCGGCGCCGGCGGTGGGCGAGGAGCGGTTCGACGTGGTGCTCGTCCGCCATGTCCTGTGGGCGCTGCCCGACCCCGCGCGCGTGCTGCGGCACTGGGCGGGGCTGCTGCGGCCCCGGGGCCGGCTGGTGCTGGTCGAGGGCGTGTGGGGGAGGGTGAGCCCCGTCGGCATACCGGCCGACCGGCTCACCGGCCTCCTCGCCCCGCTCGCCGGGCAGGTGCGCGTGGAGCGGCTGTCGGACGACGAGGCGCTGTGGGGGAAGGCCGTGGACGACGAGCGGTATGCCGTGCTGGCGGGCATCTAGGCCAGCAGCGACTCCAGGCCGCCCTCGACGGTGGCGAACACCTCCAGCTCGTCCAGGGCGGTCATCGCGGCGCCCGCCGCTGCCGGATCCCGCTCCGCGAGGCCGCTCTCGGCGAACTCGTCCTCGTCGAGGCGGTGTACGTCCGTGCCGTCGGCCGAGCGCCACAGGTCCAGGTCCAGGTCCTCCACGACCAGCTCGGTTCCGGAGAGGGTGGCGGGCCGGGTGATGTCGCAGTACCAGCCCTTGAGGGTGCCCTTCGCGTCCCGGACCTCCTTGATCGCGTACCAGCGGTCGCGCCAGTAGTACTCGGTGAAGACGTCGCCCGGTTCGAAGCGGACGAAGCCGAAGTCACGGACTCCGTCGCCGGACCAGGGGGCGCGCACGGCGATACGGGTGCCGTCGTCGGCGATCAGCTCGGCCGCGTAACGGATCTTCGTACGGCCGGCCTTGACGAGGACCACCTCCAGCGGGCGGGCCCGGTCAGCCGAGTTCGCGGACATGGCGGACCTCCGTCGCGCAGATCTCGTACCCGAACGACCGGTTGATCGCGAGCATGGGTTCGTTGTCGGTGTCATTGCCCGTGAACGCCTCCTTGTAGCCGGCGGCGCGGGCGCGGTGCAGGGAGGCGTTCTTGGCGAGCTTGGCCAGTCCACGGCCGCGGAAGGCGCGGGCGGTGCCGGTCATCGCCGTGGCGTAGCGGGTGCCGCGGTCCGTGTGGGCGGCGCTGAAGGCGGCGGGACGGCCGTCGACGACCGCGACCGACGTCAGGTCCAGGTCGAGGAGCGGATGCTTCCAGGTCTCCTGGAGCCAGGCCTCGTAGTCGGTGAACTCGGCGTCGATGTCGCTGGGTTCGTCGGACGTCGTCTCCGCGTCCAGCTCGAACATCGGACGCGGGTCGTCCGCGAAGTCGGCGGCCGTGCGCAGTTCGACGCCCGGCGGGAGGTCCGGCAGAGGCGGGAGCCTGCCGTTCGCCAGGTCCAGGCGGAGGAAGTGGGCGGAGCGGCTCGCGCGATAGCCGTGCCGCTCGGCGAACGCGCGGTTGCCCGGCTCGTCGAGGACCCAGGAGAACAGCTTGGTCGCCCCCCGCGCGATCAGGTGCTCCTCGGCGGCGCGGACGAGGAGTGCGCCGGCGCCGCGGCGCGTGCGGTCCGGGCGCACATAGACGTTGAGGTAGCCCTGTCCGGGCTCCGGGCTGTCGTACGCGAGGCCGACCTGGGCGGTGCCGATCGTCTCGCCGTCCTCCTCCGCGACGAGGGAGCGGTAGTGGGCGTCGGGGTGGGTGTGGGCCTGCCGGTGGACGATGGCCTGCGGGACCCAGAGGACGTAGGGAAGAGCGAGGTGGCGGCTGTGGGCGAAGCGCTCGACGTCTGCGGGCACTTCGAGGCGGAGGTCGCGCACGGTCACGGTCATGAAGGCGCACGCTACGGGGGGATCCGGCCGGGTGCCTCTCATTTTCCGGCGGGTACGGGACAATCGGCCTGTGACCTTGAAGATCCACATCGACGACAGTGCCGCGCCGTACGAGCAGGTGCGGGCGCAGATCTCCGAGCAGGCGCGGTCGGGCGCGCTGCCGGTGGGGTACCGGCTGCCGACCGTGCGGGGGCTCGCGGAGTCGCTGGGGCTGGCGGCCAACACGGTCGCCAAGGCGTACCGGGCGCTGGAGAGCGACGGGGTGATCGAGACGCGGGGGCGCAACGGCACGTTCGTCGCTGCCGCCGGCTCGGCCGCGGAGCGGGAGCTGGCGTCGGCCGCACAGGCCTACGCGGAGCGGGCCCGGCGGCTGGGGCTGGACGAGGACGCGGCGCTCGCCGCCGTGCGGGATGCCCTGCGGGCGGCTTACGGGAGGTAGGGCGCCTGCCTCGGTAGGGATTTCGCTGATCCGGTGAGGGCGGGTGCTGAGCCGGGTGAGGGCGGGTGCTGAGCCGGTGCGGGCGCGTGCTGATCCGGTGAGGGGAGGTGCTGAGCCGGTGAGGGCGGGTGCTGAGCCGGTGCGGGCAGGTGCTAAGCCGGTGCGGGCAGGTGTCGTGGGGTGCGGGTCGGCTCCAGGCCCGCCCCGCTCGCCACTCGCGCGAACGCCATCGCGTCCTCCACCGCCGCCCCCGTCGGGTCGTTGTTGAAGTACGCGTAGACGTCCTCGCCGCTGGACCAGGTGTCCGCGATGCGGTGGGCCCAGGTGTCCAGCGCCTGGCGGCCGTAGTGCGGCCAGGGCCGGGCTCGGCCCTGGTGGAAGCGGACGTAGCCCCAGTCGGCGGTCCGCCACAGCGGGGTCACGGGACGGGACTCGACGTCGGCCCAGCACAGGGCCGCACCGCGCGCCCGAAGCACCGCACGGACCTCCGGCGTCCACCAGCTGTCGTGGCGTGGCTCCACCGCGACCCGGGTGGCGGCGGGGAAGCAGGACAGGCAGGCGTCCAGCAGTTCGGTGTCCGCTCGCAGCGTGGGCGGCAGCTGGAGGAGGACCGGGCCCAGCCGGTCGCCCAGCCCCTCGGCGTGGGTCATCAGGCGGTTCACCGGCTCCTCGGGCTCCCGAAGCCGTTTGATGTGGGTCAGGTAGCGGCTCGCCTTCACCGCGACGACGAAGTCCTCCGGCACCCGGCCCCGCCACGCCTCGAAGTTCTCCCGTGTCGGCAGGCGATAGAAGGCGTTGTTGAGCTCGACCGTCGCGAAGTGCGTCGTGTACTCCTCCAGCCACAGCCGCATGGGGACGTCGGCCGGATACAGGACGTCCCGCCAGTCCTTGTACTGCCACCCCGACGTGCCGACAAGCAGGGTCATACGTCCATCAAAGCACCCCGTGCCCCCGTGCGGCCCGCTACAGGTACAGCCCCGCGTCCGCCCCGTCCCGCGGCTCCGGCAGCGACGTCGGGGACGTGCCCCGCTTCAGTGCGTACAGCTCCGCCAGCGTCGCCCCCTCCCGGCCGACGCCCTCCTCGGTGCCGAGCCAGTTCACCGCCTCCCGGCGGGTCAGCGGCCCCACCTCGATGCGGGCCAGACAACGGCCGGGTCGGACGACGGCGGGGTGCAGGCGTTCCAGGTCCTCGTTGGTCGTGACGCCGACCAGGACGTTGCGGCCCTGGCCGAGCAGGCCGTCCGTCAGGTTCAGCAGCCGGGACAGCGCCTGGCCCGCCGTGTGCTTGGCCTCGCCGCGGATCAGCTCGTCGCAGTCCTCCAGGAGCAGCAGCCGCCAGCGCCCCTTGCCCGTGCCGTCCTCCTCGCCGATCGCGATGTCCATCAGGTACCCGACATCGCTGAAGAGCCGCTCCGGGTCCAGGACGCAGTCGACCTGGCACCAGTCCCGCCATGAGCGGGCCAGCGTGCGCAGCGCGGACGTCTTGCCCGTGCCCGGCGGTCCGTGCAGCAGGAGCAGACGGCCCGCGATGTCCTCCGGGGTCGTCTTCATCAGACGGTCCATGGCGTCCGCGACGGGCGCGGTGTAGTTGGCCCGCACCTCGTCCCAGGTGCCCGCCGAGATCTGCCGGGTGGTGCGGTGCGGGCCGCGCCTGGGGGAGACGTACCAGAAGCCCATGGTCACGTTCTCCGGCTGCGGCTCGGGCTCGTCCGCCGCGCCGTCCGTCGCCTCGCCCAGCACCTGCGCCGCCAGTTCCTCGCTGGTCGCCGTCACCGTGACGTCGGCGCCCCGGTTCCAGCGGGAGATCAGTACGGTCCAGCCGTCGCCCTCCGCCAGCGTGGCGCTGCGGTCGTCGTCGCGGGCGGCGCGCAGCACGCGGGCGCCCGGCGGCAGCAGCGTCGCCCCGGACCGTACGCGGTCGATGTTCGCCGCGTGCGAGTACGGCTGCTCGCCCGTCGCGAAGCGGCCGAGGAACAGCGCGTCGACGACGTCGGACGGCGAGTCGCTGTCGTCGACGTTGAGCCGGATCGGCAGAGCGTCGTGTGGGTTCGCAGACATGCGGCCATGATCCGGCACGCGGCGGCCCCGCGCACCCGGTTTCCGCCGCACGTCCCGCCAACGGTCCACGCCCCGGGACCGCGCCGCCGCTCCCGCCGCACCCCGCGGCCGGCTGCTGCACCTGTACCCCCGTGGCCGCCTGCCGCACCTGTACTGCCGCGGCCGGCTGCTGCACCTGTACTGCCGCGGCCGGCTGCCGCACCTGTACCGCCGAAACCCGCCCGTCCGGCTGTCCCCCCGGATACCGTTGTCCTTGATGGGACGTCATGGGTGGAATTCGGGGGCGGGGCGGTGGCGGCTCACCGCGCTGCTCGGGGTGGGCGCGGCGGCTCTGGCGCTGGTGGTGACCCTGCTCAGCACACTGCCGGGGAACGGCGTGAACACCGACGGCACCTCACGGGACGGCGACAAGGTGCACGGCAACCCGACCGCCACTCCCGACGCGACGAACCCGGAGGTGGGCTGGGGGTTCACCCACACCCGGCACAGCGCCGACGAGGGCGCCCCGGCCGCCGTCAAGCGCGTCGGGGGACGGCTCGCGGACGCCGGGGGACTGCCGCAGATCCAGCACATCATGGGCTGGGGCGCCGACAACCCCGAGCCGGTCGAGGGGCGTTACGACTTCGAGGCGATGGACCGCCGGATCGACTTCGTCCGCGCCTCCGGCAGCACCCCGGTCGTCACCCTGTGCTGCGCCCCCGACTGGATGAAGGGCGGCAAGGCCGGCGTCGACAACACCGACTGGAGCCAGGCCGCCCTGGAGACGGCACCCGAGCCCGAGCACTTCGAGGACTTCGCCGCGCTCGCCGTGACCGTCGCCAAGCGCTACCCGGACGTACGCCACTTCATCGTCTGGAACGAGTTCAAGGGCTTCTGGAACGACGCCGAGGCCCGCTGGGACTACGAGGGCTACACCAAGCTCTACAACCTCGTCCACAAGGCGTTGAAGAAGGTCGACCCCGACATCATGGTCGGCGGGCCGTACCTCGTGATGGACAGTGTCGACCCGCGCGCGCAGGAGGCCTCGAAGACCCTCACCGGCCCCTGGGGCGCTCTGGACCAGCGCACCGTCGACGCCTTCGAGTACTGGAACAGGCACAAGGCAGGCGCCGACTTCGCCGTCGTGGACGGCTCCAGCTACACCCGGGACGACGAGCTCCTGCCGGACGAGTTCACGGCCACCGACAAGTTCACGGCCGTGAGCCGGTGGGTGCGGAAGCAGACCGGCGACCTGCCGCTGTGGTGGGCCGAGTACTACGTCGAGCCCGCCGACGGCAACGACGACCGCCACGGCTGGTCCGAGGCCCGCCGGGTCGCCGTCCAGGCCTCCGGAATGATCGCCATGGCCAAGGGCGGCGCCTCCTCCGGCTTCTACTGGAACCCGCAGGAGGAGAAGGGCGCCGACTGCCCGGGCTGTCTGTGGACGCCGACCGGCACCGCGAGCGGTGGCGAGAAGCTGCCGATGTACGACCTGGTGGCACGGTTCAGCAGGGAGTTCCGGCCGGGCACCGGGTACGAGGCGGTGTCCGTGGACAAGCCGGACGTCCGGGTCCTCGCCACGGACAAGGTGGTCCTGGTCGTGAACACCCTCGACCGGCGGACCAGCGCGAAGATCGGCGGCAAGAAGGTCGAGCTGCAGGCGTACGAGGTCAAGTGGCTCAAGCGCTGAGCCACTTGACCGCTGAGCGACTCCCTGGGCGACCGCCTATTCGATCGTCAGGAACCGCTGCACCAGCGAGGCCAGCAGCACCGCCAGCAGCGGCAGCGAGAACCAGAAGCTGCTCTGCAGCCACCGCAGCTGCCGCACGCTCGGCGCCATCGCCACCCGGACGACCTCCCGCGCCATCAGCAGCAGGATCAGCGAGACCGCCGCGAGCCCGCCGACCACCGACCACGGCGTCCAGGTCACCTGCGGCCCGATCGGCCCGGGATCGGCCTTCGGAACCTCGCCCGGCGGCTGCTTCCGCAGCGCGTACATCGTCGCGTCGGCGTTGGCGAAGACCTTCTTCAGCTCCTGCCGCTTGTCCAGGTTCTGGAGCAGGCGTGACTCCCAGGTCGCCGAATAGCCGACGTCCAGCCGGAGATAGGTCACCTGACTGCGGTTGATCATCAGATACGAGTTCGGGCCCGCGTCCTTCAGCGCCTTGACCAGCCCCGACACCAGCACCGGGTCGGCCGGCGCGAGCGTCGGCCGGTACTCCACCTTCTCCATGTCCTCGGCGCCCCACGGCATCGACGGCGTCACGACGTTGACCGGGTCGTCGCTCAGCCACAGCAGCCGCAGGCTCGGATCGTCATGGGCGTACACGTACTCCATGGCGGCGACCTCGCCGGGCCGCACCCGCTCGAACGGCTCGTTGCCCCAGCGCGCCACCAGGAACCCGCCCATGAGCACCAGCCCCGCCATCAGCGCGGCCAGCGGGGCGAGGCTCACCCTGTCCTTGTCGCGCTCCTTCGCGGTGACGCCGGTGCGCGGGAAGAGGGCGAGTCCGGTGAGCAGGGCCGCGCCGGGCAGGGCGAACATGAAGACCCGCAGGGCCATCTCACCGCCGTACGACTGCATGCCGAAGCCCAGGAACGGCACGAAGGTCAGGACCGGCAGCGAACGCTCCCGGTAGTGGTGGAAGCGCCGGCGCCACCAGCCCCAGCAGGCCATGGCCATCACACCGCCGGCCAGCAGCACGCGGGTGTACAGCACCAGCTTGTGGGTGGAACTGCCGCCCTCGATACGGCCGGAGACGGAGGACGACACATTGCTGCCGACGCCGCCGACCCCGCCGAAGAGCTCGTCGAAGTGCCCGGACCAGTACGGCTCGGCCATGAAGCCGATCCAGACCGTCACCATGACACCGAACAGGATGGGCAGGCCGCGCAGTTCGGACCTGCCGATCAGCACGAGGGCCGTCAGCACGCCCAGCATCACGAACGGCGTGAGCTGGTGGGCGGGGACGCTCGCCGCGAACAGTCCGGTGACGACCATCAGCAGGACGGCCCGCTGCCGCCGGTCCGCCGGCTCGACCTCGACCTCGCCGGGCCGCCGCTTGGTCCAGATCACCCGCGGCGCCCGGAACCAGACCAGCAGGATCGCCGCGAACACCAGGTACAGCAGATAGGTGAAGCCCTGCGGCGAGAAGTAGTCCTGGCCCACCCAGCCGCTGAGCACGAAGACCCAGATGCCGGTCCACTTGGCGCGCCAGCTCGCCCGCATCGAGCGCACGAGCAGGAACATCGGCGCCAGATACAGCAGTTGCATGGCCGGCGGCCACCAGCGGATGACCTCCGTGAGGTCGCCGACCCCGCACGCCTTCGCGACGAAGGCGGCCACCGCGAAGAAGCCCGGCCAGCTCCAGCGCGCGTCCAGGTCGGGCACGGCGGACCCGGTGCGGTCGATGTAGTCGAGGAAACCGAGATGCTGCCAAGCCGTCGCGAACCGCGGCTCGGTCTCGATCAGCGCGGGCAGGGAGTGCAGGGACACGACCGTGGCGAGCAGGGTGACCAGCAGCAGCGCCCTGTGCTCCCGGCCCAGCCACAGCAGCGAGGCGAACACCACCGCCAGCAGCGCGGCGCCGGCCAGCGTCGGCAGCGGCAGCACGGAGACCAGCCCGAGCCCGCCCATCCCGTCCAGGTCGGCCTCGCCGAGCCGCAGCGCCGGCACCCAGTACAGCAGCAGCGCGGCGATCAGCAGACAGCCGAGGACGACCCCGAGCCGGGTGGGCAGCAGGCGTTCACGCCAGGTGGGCGAGGGCGCGGCGGGCGGTCGTACGGCCTCGTCGGTCATGGGCGGCTCTTCCCGTACGGCGGCCTCCTGCCGTACGACGGCCTCCTCCCGTACGGCAGCCTCCTCGCCCTCCCTCGGTGCGGCCTCGTCGTCCGGGCCCGTGTCGAACTCGGCCCTGTCGAACGGCGCGTCCACCTCGGCGGGTCCCAGCGAAGCCTCCGAGCCCGGCTCGCGCTCCTCCACCGGCAACCCGAGCTCCGGCTTGCGGGCCCAGGCAGGGCGGTGCTCCGGGTGGGCCGGCGGGGTGCCCGTGGGCGGCGTACCCGGCCCCGGGCGGACGTCGGGCCGGCGATCGAGGTGGTCGAAGTCGACATGGATGCCGAGGGCGAGGGTGTCCGTGTCGAGCGCCCAGGCGGGCATGCGCCCCCGCGCCCCCTGGGGAAGCTCGCGCGCCCCCAGGTCGGCGAGATCACCGTCGGGGGCCGCGTCCTCGGGGACGGTGGTGGCGCCCTTCGCCGTCCTGTACAGCTTGGGCGCGGCAATGGCGACGATCACCGCGAGAGCGGCGATCTCGGCGACGCCCGCGCCGGTCAGGCCCATGCGGGGGAGCAGCAGCAGCGTCAGACCGAGCACCAGGGCGCACAGCAGGCCCTGCAGCCAGGCCAGTCCGGCGGTACGGCTCTGCGCGCGCAGGACCGCGAAGTACGTCTCCATGACGACCCGCAGCAGCGCGCCGACGGCGAACCAGCGCAGCAGCGGGGTCGCCGCGTCCGCGTAACCCTGGCCGAAGACGCCCAGGATCCAGGGCGCGCCGAAGAACAGGATCGCGGCGACCGGCAGCATGATCCGCGCCATGCGCCTGAGCGCGGCCCGGGTGTTCGCGGCCAGCCGTCCCGGGTCGTGCGAGCCCTCGACCGTCAGGGAGGCGCCCATGTTGATGGCGAGCAGATTGACCGTGCCGCCGATCGTGGCCGTGATGTAGAAGTACGCGTTGTTCTCGGAGGACACCTGCGCCGCCACGATCACCGGGACGAGATAGACCACGGCGAGGGAGAACAGCGAGCCGGTGTAGTCGCCCGCCAGGAACGTCCCGACCTCCTTCAGGGACGGCGGGGCGGCGTGGTCCTCGGTCGCCTTCACATGGCGCGGCACCAGGCGCCGGAACACCAGCCAGCCCAGCGGCAGCACCGACACCGCGATCGCCGCGACCCACGACACGAACACCCCGGCGGTGGGGATCGCCACCGCGAAGGCCACCAGCAGCCCCAGCTTCACAGCGGAGAACACGGTGTTGCCGACCGGCACCCACACCGCGCTGCGCAGCCCGGTCAGCACGCCGTCCTGGAGGGTGAGCAGGTTCCAGGCGATGACGGCCATGACGAAGAAGACTCCGCCCGCCGCCCCGTTCAGGAACCCGTACGACGGCCCCCACAGGTCCAGCGTCAGCAGGAAGACGCCCGCGGCCAGCGCCACCACCACACAACTGCCCGCGTACGTCCGGAAGATCAGACGGCCGCTCGCACGGCCCGCCACCGGGATGAACCGGGCCAGCGCACCCGTCAGCGTCACCGCCGTCAGCCCAGCGAGGAACTTCATGGCGGCGATCGCGGCGGAGCCCTGGCCGACCGCGGACTCGGAGTAGTAGCGGGCCGCGGCCAGCCAGAAACCGAGGCCCAGCACGGCGGAGATGCCCGTGTTGATCATCAGGGCGTAGGCGTTGCGGAACAGCTGACTGCCCCCGGAGGACCTGCCCATGCCGGGCAGGCGAAGCCAGCGCCCCGACTGCTCGGGCGCCGCCGCGTCGGTCGACGCGGGCTCGGTCGTGGTCGTCGTGTCAGACACGGGAACGGATGGCCTTCCGGCGGACCTGTCGTGCTCTGCGGACCAGGGCGTAGCCCTTGGTGAGGGCGCGGTCCCCGGCGAAGGTGCGGGCGATCGCACGGCCCTCGACCATGCGCCCGAACTCCTCGATGCCGGTGCTGCGGCGCACGGTCAGCCGGGTGAGGCCGTACGGCCCCTGCCGCCGCCGCGCGAGACCGTTGTTGACGGCGAGCGCCTGGGCGTACCCCGTCTCGCGCACCGCCTCGCGCACCCGGCGGCTGGAGTAGCCGTACGGGTAGGCGAACGAGGCCGGGACGGTGCCGAGTTGGTCGCTGATGATCTCCCTGCACAGGATCAGCTCGGAGCGCAGCCTGCTCTCCGGAAGCTGGTCCAGCTGCGGATGCGTGTGGCTGTGGCCGCCGATCTCGACGTCCGCCTCGGCGAGTTCGCGGACCTGGTCCCAGTCGAGCATGGTGTCCAGGCCGCCGCCCGTGTCGTGCGGGCCCCTCAGCCAGCCCGTGGAGACGAACACCGTGGCCGGGAAGCCGTGCTGGGCGAGCACGGGCAGGGCGTGCCGGTGCACGCCCTCGTAGCCGTCGTCGAAGGTGATCAGCACCGGCCGCTCGGGCAGCGGTTCGCCGGAGCGCCAGCGGGCCGCGAGCTCGGCGGTCCTGACGGGCGTGAGGCCCAGATCGCCGATCAGCGCCATCTGCTCCGCGAACGCCTCCGGCGTCACCGACAGCGCCCGGGTGGCGTCGTTCGGCGAGGTGGAGACGGCGTGGTACATGAGAATGGGCACGCGCCCGCCGGTCATCTGCTTCCCCCCTCGGCGCCCGCTTCCCCTTCGCGCCCCGCCACCGAGTACGTAACGCCGCCCCGGCGCGCCCGGACACTCCCCACCACGTACCCGCCGGCCGCCGTGAGCACCCCGGCGACGATCGCGCCCGCCCGCCCGGCACCGCCCGGCCGGGCCAGCAGCGCGTCCCGCAGCCCGCGTGCCACTCCGGCCGGCAGGACCCGGGTGGCGTACCGGCGCTCCGACTCAAGTCCCTTGTCGGCGCCCACACTTCGGGCCACCAGTGCCTTGGACAGCCCCTCGGCGTAGGTGCGCGTGCGGAAGTACCCGAAGTGCTCACGCGCCTCGGGCACCCGGTGGTGGATCACCGCGCGGTCGTCGATCAGCAGGACCGCGTCGGGCCTGGCCCGCGTCAGCCGGATGCACAGTTCCGTCTCCTCGCAGCCCAGCGGCAGCCGGTCGCCGTCCCGCCCGATGCCGCTCGCGAAGCCGCCCGCGAAGTCGAACGCCGTACGCCGGAAGGAGGCGTTGCCGCCGAGGACGTTGCGCACCTTCACCCGGCCGCGCGGCAGGCCCCGGTAGGTGCAGCCGACCACCCAGTCGAACTCCTCCGGGAACCAGTCCGGCCGGCGGCCCGACGCCCAGACCGGCTCGGTGCGCCCGCCGACGGCCATGACGCGCGGGTCGGCGTACCCGGCCGCGAAGTGCTTCAGCCAGCCGCGCTCGGCCACGGCGTCGTCGTCGAGGAACGCGATCACCTCGCCGTACGAGGCGGCGATACCGGTGTTGCGCCCGGCGGACAGGCCGCGGGGGCCCGCGTTGGCGAGCACCCGCACATCGGCCGCCTCCTTGTACTCCTTGGCCAGCCGGTCCAGGAGCGCGTCGTTGTGGTCGACGACCAGCAGCGTCTCCAGGGCCGGATACGACTGCGCCCGCACCGAGGAGACCGCCGCGAGGATGTCCTCCCAGCGGTCCTCGGTGTACACGCAGATCACGACGGAGATGCCGGGACCGCTCAAGACGCCTCTCCCCGGACCGAATGACCCGAGCGCACCGGGCGCACCGAGTCGAGCATCGGGGAGTGCGCCGCGGCGGTGCGGCGGCGCAGCGCGCGCCGGTTGGAGCGCTCCTTCAGGATCACCTTGAGCACCCTCAGCCCGTCCCGCACGGCCCGCAGATTGCTGGTGCCGTGGATGCGGAGGTACTCGTGGCTGGGTATCTCCTGCACCTTCAGCCCCGCCTTGACGACCCGGATGTTCATCAGGGTCTCCACCTCGAAGCCGGTGCAGTCGAGGTCGATCTTGTCCAGGCAGTGCCGCCAGAACGCGTTGTATCCGTAGCAGAGGTCGGTGTAGCGGGCGCCGAACTTGCGGTTGACGGCCGTGCACAGCGCCCAGTTGCCGAGCTTGCGGATGGGCGTCATGTCGTCGGTGCCGCCGCCGTTGGCGAAGCGGGACCCCTTGGCGAAGTCCGCGCCCGAGACCAGGGCGGAGACGTACGACAGGATCTCGTTGCCGTCGGCCGAGCCGTCCGCGTCGACCATCACGATGATGTCGCCGGTGGCCGCCTCGAACCCGGTGATCAGGGCATCCCCCTTGCCCTTGCCGTGCTGCCGCACGACCTTCACGTCCGGCCACAGCTCACGGGCCACTTCGACGGTGTTGTCGGTGGAGTTGCCGTCCACCAGGACCACTTCGTGTATCCAGTCCGGCAGGGTCTTGAAGACGTACGGAAGGTTCTCCCCCTCGTTCATGGCCGGGATCACCACGCTCACCGGCGGCGCGATGGCCAGGTGCGAGGAGACGGGCCGGTACTTGCCGGCTGTGGACGGACCTTGGTCCGCGACCGCCGGGCGCAGAACAGAGCTCATGAGTCTGGTCCCTCTCGTCCGGTGGACCGCCCGCCCCTGGGCGGCCCGGTTTTGTGTCCGGTTCGAAAGGGGGGTCCTCACCTCACGGCACGGATGAGTGGAACTCCGTGCGCGCTCGGTGAGCTGGCATGTCTGGCCGACCACCGGAAAAGCGGCAGCCGGTCGCGCGGCACGACTCGGAGACATGTGCGGACACCGTCACCGAGCACCCCCCTACCGCGCCCCGCGCCGGGACTGCCGCGGTCCCTGAGCCCTCCCCTGGAGCCGCTTGCAGACAGTCCGATGCGGGTGAGATGTACGACGGTATTGATGATTGAGACTGTATGGCAAGAGCTGGAACGAGCTCTCACGTTTTTGTTGGTTTGACCGTAACCGGTCGAGTTGGCCCGGTCGTCACCCACGTCCCGAACGGATCTTCCCCACGCGTTTGAGGAGACGGTCCGCCGGTTCGAACAGCTCCGGCCGTGCCTGCACGGTGTTGCGCAGCGCCCGGACCGGGGCACGGCGTGCCCGGTGTCCGAACGCGACCGGGTGACGCCGGGTCACCCACCCCTCCGACACCGTCAGCTCGCGTGTCTTCAGGGAGTCCTTGTACTCCTTCTGGCCCCGTCCGAGATCGAGATGGGCGATGCCGTCGGCGGCGGCCGCCTCGGCCATGCGCAGATGCAGGACCAGGCCTGGGGAGTACTTCGAGAAAGCCGGGTCGTACGCCGGGAACCAGCACGCCAGTACCCGCTCGCTGCGCAGCCCGAAGTGGGCGGCGATCGGCTTGTCGTCCGCGTACAGCACCGACAGGACCCCCGCGAACGACTCGGAGCGGGAGTGGAACAGCTGCCGCACGAGCTCGGTGATCCACTCGTGGGCGAAGCGGTCGCTGCGCCCGGTCCGGCGGTACTGCGCGGACTTCCAGGCCATCAGAGTGCGCAGGGCGGCCGGATCGCGCTCGTCGTGCACATAGCGCACGCCCTCGTGGTCCCGGCCCAGCTTGCGCTCCTTGGCGAGCGTCGTCCTGGTGAACTTCGGTGACCGCTCGCGCAGGTGACCCAGATACACCTCGTACCCCTGGTCGACGTCCATGACCGGGGACGGGAACGTGCCGGACGCCGCCGCCTCGAACGCCGCCTGGCCCTCCACCAGGTGGTCGAACTCCCAGACGGCGAGCCCGCACGCCTTCAGCAGCTCCCGGGCGTCCCAGGTGAACCCGGGCCGGTGCACCACCCCCTGGGCGTCCGAGACGCCGAGGCCGATGGCCCGGCCGACGCCCGCCGCCGTTCGCTGGAACGGGAAGAACGCGGCCGGCTCGCCGCCCTCCCGTACGACCGCGATCCGCACCCCGCGCCGGCAGCGGCCGACCGCGAGCGCGAACTCGGGGGAGAGGAAGGGGTTGCCCAGCTCGGGCGAACCCTGCAGATGGGCCTTGGACTGCATCGCCGTCCACGCCGCCCGGTCGGCGGAGCTGAGCTCGCCGGGGCGGTACACGCTGATGTCCACGTCAGGGAGTCCGCCTTCGCGTCGTACGGCCGCGCAGCCGCCGTACCAGGACCAGCAGGAGAATGAGGGCGCTGATCGCGGTCACCGCCACGATCCCGCCGCGTCCCGACCACCGGTGCACGGCCAGCATGCCCTGGGCCACCAGCATGTTGACGACGACCGCGCCCGCAACCGCGGCGACGCCGCGGCCGAAGGGTTCCAGCCCGCGCAGCGCGGCGGCGATCGCCGCGGCCGGCGCCGCGAGCAGGAAGAACAGGGTGAACGGGCCGCGCAGCGGCGAGGCGGAGTCGACGAGCGCGAGCACCGCGCCCAGTCCCCCCACAGCCGTCGCGGCGCCCGCGAGCAGCGGCGTCAGATCCCTCCCCGGTCCTGGTCGCGGCCGCTCGGTGTCCTCGGACGAAGCTGTCTTGATACGTAAGGTCTGCATTGGCGACTTTGCCCCCCGAAGCGCCGGATGCCGGGCTTCAATGTCGCTCAGCGCCGCGCCGGCCGTCAAGATGCGCATGGCCTCTTGGCATCTGTTCGTGTCCGGCCCGGGCACGGGCGTTCCCCGGAGGCGGCGGGGCCTCCGGGGAACGGTGGTTCAGGTGGTGCGGGAGGGGGTCACGGCACGAGCTTCAGCAGCCGGTTGGGCGAACCGGAGCCGGGGCTGGTGACCACGTTGGTGGTGGCGCCGGCGGTGAGGGCCGAGGCGACCTGGGCCGGGGTGGAGGAGGTGTGGCCCGCCAGGTAGACGGCGGCCGCGCCCGCGACGTGCGGGGTCGCCATCGACGTACCGGAGATGGTGTTCGTCGCGGTGTCGCTGGTGTACCAGCCCGCCGTGATCGAGGAGCCGGGGGCGAAGATGTCCAGGGCGGAGCCGTAGTTGGAGTAGCTCGCCCGGGCGTCGGAGCTGGTGGTGGCGCCGACGGTGATGGCCTCGGCGACCCGGGCCGGGGAGTAGGAGGAGGCGTTGGCGCTGCTGTTGCCGGCCGCGACGGCGTAGGTCACGCCGCTGGCGATGGAGTTGCGCACGGCCGTGTCCAGCGCGGTGGAGGCGCCGCCGCCGAGCGACATGTTGGCGACCGAGGGACCCGAGTGGTTCGCCGTCACCCAGTCGATGCCCGCGACCACGCCCGCCGTGGTGCCGGAGCCGCTGTTGTTCAGCACCCGGACCCCGACGATCTTCGCCTTCTTGGCGACGCCGTACGTGGAACCCGCGATCGTGGTGGCCACATGGGTGCCGTGGCCGTTGCCGTCGGAGGCGGTGGTGTCGCCGTCGACGGCGTCGTAGCCGTAGGACGCGCGGCCGCTGATCTGCTGGTGTGTGATGCGCACGCCGGTGTCGATGACGTACACCGTCACCCCGCTGCCGGCGCTGTCCGGGTAGGTGTAGGTGCCCGAAAGCGGAAGCGAGGTCTGGTCGATGCGGTCCAGCCCCCAGGGGGCGCTGGACTGGGTGGCGTCCATCCGGACGCGTTGGTTCTGCTCGACCGACGCCACCGCCGGGTCGGCGGCGAGTCTCTTGGCCTCGGTCGCGGAGAGGGTGGCGGCGTACCCGTTCAGCGCGGTGCTGAACGTCTTGTTCACCGCGCCGCCGTACTCCTTGATCAGGTTCTTGCCCGCGCTCGAAGCGGCCTTGAGGCCCGCGTTCTTCTTGAGCGTGACGATGTAGCTGTCCTTGATCGCCGTGGGGGAGCCGGCGGCCAGGACCTTGCCCTCGGCCGGGGCGGCCTGGGCGGGAAGGGCGGTGAGCCCGCCCACGAGGGCGGCGGTCGCCAGGCCGGTTATCGCGGCGAACCGGACCTTCTTGCTACGCGGTTGTGCCATACGAGGGAGTCCTCCTCTAGGCGGCGCACGCCTGGGTGGGGCGCGCGTCTGTGGGGGGTGCGCGCGTGCTCGCGCGCACGGCCGGAACGGCGCGTTCCCGTTCAGGCCGAAGTAAAGGATCTGTGCTTCTGCCGTGCAGGACAAGGGAGTTGACATGCTGTCAACAATTCTGTCATGGACACGCAATCGAACCCACAGCGAACCGACAGGATGGGAGTCGTGATGACGGCGGATGGCCGGTGATCGCCCGAAAAGTCTTGGCATGGACACTTCCCGTCAACACGCGTAGTTGCTACGACGGTTAAGGCAGAGATCCTGCTATAGGGAGGTTCCATGAGACGTTCCCGATTTACCGCATACGTCGCCTCACTCCTCCTCGCCGTCAGTGCCGCCCTCACCGGGACCGCCACCGCGCAGGCCGCCGACACCGCCGCAACCGGCGGCTATGTGGCCCTCGGCGACTCCTACTCCTCCGGCCTCGGCGCGGGCAGTTACATCAGCGCCAGCGGCGACTGCAAGCGCAGCACGAGGGCGTACCCGTACCTGTGGGCCGCGGCGAACTCACCCTCGTCGTTCGACTTCACCGCCTGCTCGGGCGCCCGTACGAGTGATGTCACGGCGAGTCAGCTCGGCCCGCTCAACTCCACGACCGCACTCGTGTCCATCACGATCGGCGGCAACGACGCGGGATTCGCCGACATCATGACGACCTGTGTGCTCCAGTCCGACAGCGCCTGCGTCTCGCGGATCAACACCGCGAAGGCGTACGTCGACTCGACGCTGCCCGGCAGGCTCGACAGCGTCTACTCCGCCATCCGCGCCAAGGCCCCGTCCGCCCATGTGGTCGTACTGGGCTACCCCCGCTTCTACAAGCTGGGCGTGCCGTCGTGCCTCGGCCTGTCCGAGACCAAGCGCAGGGCGCTCAACGACGCCGCCGACTACATCGACGCGGCGACCGAGAAGCGCGCCGTGGACCACGGGTTCACCTTCGGCGACGTGCGGCCCGCCTTCACGGGACACGAGATCTGCTCCGGCAGCTCGTGGATGCACGCCGTCAACTGGCTCAACATCCCGGAGTCCTACCACCCGACGGCCGGGGGCCAGTCGGGTGGTTATCTGCCGGTGCTGGACAGCGCGGCCTGATCCCCACGAGTCCGGCTTTCCTGCCGGGCCGGCCTTCCTACGAGCTCGGCGACACGGTAGGTGATGGCGAGACCCCGCCCGTCGGGGTCTCCGTCACACAGGTCACCGAGAACGGCACCGAGTTGGACTTCGTCTCCACCGGGTCGCGGACCTCGACGCTGATCTCGTTCTCGAAGGTCCCGCTCTCGTCGTACGTCGTCACGAACGCCCTGTCCTGCCTGGTCCGCTCCCCGCCCGCCGGGAACGACAGGGTCTTCCAGCCCGGATCCATGACCTCGCCGTCCTCCGACACCCAGCGATAGCTGACCTGCGCGGGCAGCCGCCCCACCGTGAACGTCGCCGTGAAGGCGGGCGCCTCGCCGCTCGGCGGCGGACAGGCGCCGGAGTACTCGGTGTTCGCGCCCGCCAGCGTCACCCGCACGGACTGCGGCGCCGGAGCGGTCGTAGCGCTCCGGCTCGGGCTCGGCGTCGGGCTCTCGGCCTCGTCGGCGGTGTTCTCGTCCTCGGGCCCGGTCGGTGAGGTCCCGCCGCCCACCTGGCTGGTGGTGCTCTCCCCGCCCGCCTGCTCCCCGTCGCCCCCGCGGTCGAGGAGGGCGTACGTCAGTCCTGCCAGGGCCAGGGCGAGGGCGGTGAGGCCCGCGATCAGGGCGAGGGCGGCGCGGCGGTTGCGGTCCGGGCGGTCGGGGGCGGTGTCGTGCGCGGGAGCGGCGAACGGTGCGGGCCTGGTCGGTCCGGGCGGCGGGACGGGGGTCGTCGGGGCGGTCCGGCCCGGCGTCGGATAGGCGGCGACGGTCGGGGTGTACGGGCCCGCCCGTACGGTGTCCGCGCGCGGCGTCCCACCCGCACCGATGATCCGCAGGTCCTCCTCGGCCCGCTCGGCCGGCAGCCGCTCGGCCGGGTCCTTGCGCAGCAGCCCCTCGATGACGGGGGCGAGCGGACCGGCCCGCCGAGGCGGCGGCAGCTCCTCGTCGACGATCGCGCGCAGGGTGCTGAGCGGGGTGTCCTGGCGGAACGGGGAGTTGCCCTCGACGGCCGCGTACAGGAGCACGCCGAGGGACCACAGGTCGGACGCCGGACCGGGGGTGCGGCCCAGCGCCCGCTCCGGGGCGAGGAACTCGGGGGAGCCGATGACCTCGCCGGTCATCGTCAGCGCGGAGCTGCCCTCGACCATGGCGATACCGAAGTCGGTCAGCACGACCCGGCCGTCGTTCGACATCAGCACGTTCGCCGGTTTCACGTCCCGGTGCAGCACCCCCGCCGCGTGCGCGGCCCGCAACGCGGCCAGCACCTCGGCGCCGATGTGCGCGGCACGCTGCGGTGTCAGCGGGCCCTCGGCGTCCAGCAGCTCGGCCAGCGAGATGCCGCGGACCAGCTCCATGACGATCCAGGGCCGGCCGTCCTGCATGGCCACGTCGTACACCGTGACGACATTGCGGTTGGCCACCCGCGCGGCCGCCCACGCCTCGCGCTCCAGCCGGGCGTACATACGCTCGACCTCCGAGGCCGGCAGCCCGTGCGGGGCCCGTACCTCCTTGACGGCGACCTCGCGGTGCAGCAGCTCGTCACGGGCCCGCCACACGGTGCCCATCCCGCCCTCGCCGAGCGGGGACAGGAGGCGGTAGCGGCCCGCGATCAGACGTTCACTGCCCGGTTCTTCGGACACGGGGGTCCCCCATTCGCAGCCGCGCGAAATCTCCACTCCGAACTCTTCGCGTGATTTCTCCCCAAAAGTAGCTCAGCCGAATGCGGATGCCGCCCCCTGGAACACCAATCCGGCCCCGAGAGCCACGACGAGGAGCGCCGACACCAACGGCGCGGCCCCCCGCAGCAGGATCGTCGTCGGGTGTGCGGTCCAGCGCGGGCGCCGGTCCAGCAGCCGGTTCACACCGGTACCCAGCTTCACGACGGCGAACCCGGCCGCGGTCAGGGTGAGGGCCAGCCCGACGCCGTACGCGACGACGAGCAGCAGCCCGAACCACGCCTTGCCGAGCGCCGCCGCGCCGACGAGCACGACGACCGCGGAGGGGCTGGGCACGAGCCCGCCGGCGAAACCGAGCAGGATCGTGCCGCGGAGGGTGGGGGCGGTGGGGTGGGTGTGGGTGAAGCCGCCGTGGGTGTGGGTGAGGAGGCAGTGGGTGTGGCCGTGGCGGTGATCGTGCTCGTGGCTGTGGTCGTGCGTGTGGGGGTGGGGGTGGGGGTGGCCGGGTGCGGGGGAGTGGGCTTCCGTCGTGGTGTGGGTGTGCGCGGCGACCAGGACCCGTTGGGGCTCGTGGGCGTGGGCGTGGGCGTGGGCGTGGGCGTCGGCGTGGTCGTGCGGGTGCGGGTGTGCATGCCCGCGGATGTGCCAGGCCCGCCGTACGAGCGTCACCCCCGCCAGTGTCACCAGGACGCCGCTCGCGATGCCCAGCCAGGTGATGACCGACGGTGCCGCCGCCGACCCGGCCGAGATCAGGAGGCCGAGGGCGACCACGCCCAGGGTGTGGGTGACCGTCACCGAGGCGGCCAGCGGCATGACGTCCCTGAGGCGCGCCCGGCCGCCGCGTGCCGTCGCGACCGCGGCCATGATGGTCTTGCCGTGGCCGGGGGCGAGCGCGTGCATCGCGCCGAGGAGGACCGCGACGATCAGGGCGAGGGCAGCGAAGCCGACGGTGAGGTCCTGGCGGGAGACCAGGCCGTCCAGGGCGCGCGTCCAGCGGTCGGCGCCGCGGGGCAGGACCGAGGAGGCGGGGGCGTCCTGCTCCGGCTCGGCCAGGGCCGGGCCGCCGGGGCGCACGCGCAGGGACGCGGTGCTGGTGTCGGCAGGGGAGGAGAGCAACTCCTCGGGGTACTCGGTGAGTTCCCGGGAGACCGACTCCGTCGGTACGTCCGAGGCGGTGAGCGTCATCCGGTCGCCGCGCGCCGTGACCTCCCGCCAACCGGGGCCGGCTTCCGCGCCCGCAGCGCGGAAGCCGAGGGCGACCGTGGCGTCCTCGGGGAGCGGCGCCGTCAGTCGGCACTCCACGCGGAGCGTGTCGAGCCCCGCCTGGCCGGGCCGCACGCGCGCGTGGCTGCTGTGCAGCGTCAGCTCGACCGTACGGCCGTCCACGGTGACCTCGCTGCCCCGCGCGGCGTTCGCGCAGCGCTGCCGGGCCCACGCCGTCATGCCGGCCTTCTCGATGGCGGGCCCGGCCTGGGTCGCCGGGATCTCGGCGAGGTCCTCGACATGGTGGACGCGCAGTTCGCCCGGGGCGGCGACCAGGCCGTCGTAGCGGTTGACGGTGAAGTTGCCGAGGGGGTGCGCGCTCGCGGGAGGGGCGGGGAACAGCGCGAGCGCGCAGGCCGCCGTGAGGACGGCGGCGCAGGAGGCGAGCAGACGACGGGGGGTCACTTGGCCGCCTCCAGGTCCTTGAGTGCCGTACGGGCTTCTCGGGCGCCCAGCGGTGAGAAGCCGGGGTTGAGCTTCAGCGCGGCTTCGAGGTGCTCGCGGGCGTCCTCGGCGTGGCCCGTGGCGCGCTCGATGATCCCGCGGTGGTAGAGGAACGCGGCGTTGCGGTAGCCGGTGGCCGTGGCCCTGCGGGCGTAGGGCAGGGCTTCCTCGTCCTTGCCGTTGACGTGCAGCGCCCAGGCGAGGGCGTCCGCGGTGTGCACGGTGTGGCGGCGGTCCCACTCGGCGCGGGCGGCGCGCAGGGCGGACGCCTTGTCGCCGTGGTCGGCGGCGGCGAGGGCGGTGTCGAGGTCGGCGTTGACGCCGCCCGCGCGGGCGAGGGCCGTCCAGGCGTCGACGAGGGCGTACTGGTCGGCGGCCTCGGCCCGGTCGCCGACCGCCTCGTACAGCTCGCCGAGTGCGACGAGCGGGCCGGGCAGGGGGTAGCGGGAGACGACGTCCTCCAGGCCCTTGACCGCGCCCGCCCTGTCGCCGCTCGCCGCCTGTGCTCGGGCGCGGCCTTCGAGGGCGGGGACGTAGTTCTCGTCGGCGGCGAGCGCGCGGGCGTAGTGGGTGAGGGCCCTCTCGTGGTCGCCCTGGTTCCAGGCGAGTTGACCGAGCTGGGTGGCGACGTACGCGATGTCGCCGGGGGTGACGGCGGAGGAGAGCGCCTGCTCCAGGACCCGCCGGGCCGTGGGCACGTCGCCGCGCAGCTCGCGTACGTAGGCGTACCGGGTGAAGACCGGGATGCCCGGGCGGCGGTCGTCCGCGGTGTCGGCGGCCTTGGCGGCGTCGGCGTAGCGGCCGAGCTCGACGAGGGCGTCGATCCGGGTGCACAGGGCGCGTTCGCTGTAGGGGTTCACCTTCAGGGCCTGGTCGGCGTACCGCAGGGCGTCCTCGAAGTCGTGCCGGGCGGCGGCGAGGGCGGCGTGGCCGGCCAGGGCCTGGTCGTTGTCGCCTGCCAGCTCCAGCGAGCGCTCGAAGGCCTGCTCAGCTTGGGGGTAGCGGGAGGGGTCGCCCTTGGTGCGGGCCTGTTCGACGTAGGCGAGGCCGAGGGCGGACCAGCTGCTGAAGTCCTTTGGCTGGGCGCGGAGATGGGCCTGGAGGGAGGTGATGCCCGCGTCGAGGTCGCCGCTTGCGAGCAGCCCCGGGGATACGGCGGCCGATGCGGGGGTGAGGTGCTGGGGGCCGGTGTCGCGGACGGCGCCGAGGGCGATGGATCCGGCGGTGAGCGCGACGGCCAACAGGGCGGCGCACCCGGCGAGGTGGAGTGCGCGTCGGCGGCGTCCGGCCGCGGCGACCCGCCGTACGGCGGCGATGCGCTGGTCAGAGGGTTTCTCGCCCCCGCCGCCCCTACCCGTCCCGTCCTCCAGCAGCTGCGCCCGTTCGACCCCGCCGTCCTGGGGGCCCGTGGCCCGCAGCCCCCCGCTTCGGCCCTGAACGGGCCTCGTCCTCGAACGCCGGACGGGCTGAAGGAGGCCGCCCGGCGTCGAGAGCTCGCCCCGCCGTTCCTGCCCCCTCGCGGCACTCACCCGCCGCACAGCGGCGATGCGCTCATCGGCGGAGGGCTCCCCTTTCTCCGGCTCGCTGTCGTTCGTGCGCGGGGCCATTCCCTCTCCTCGCTCGCCTTGCTGCTGACGGAAGTTGTCGCGTCGGACGGCGCGGCCCGCGCCGTGGGGGATGAGTTCTACGCGGGCCGCGCCAGCTCTGTGGGGCCGACGGCCCTAGTACGCCCGGTCCCGCATCCGGCGCCACCACATCAGGGCGCCGCCGATCAGCAGGATGCCCAGCGCGCCGGCGCCCGCCGATCCGGCGATCAGGGTCATGTCGTCGGTGCCGCCGGAGGCACCGGCCGGCTGCAGGGCGTCGCCGAGCTGGCTGCGGACGTCGGTCTCGCCGTCCGTGCCCTTGGCGAGCGGGCCGCGGGAACCCTCCGTCGGCAGGGCGACGTACGGGAAGGCCTTCTCGAACTCCTTGTCGTTCTTGTCGACCGCGTCGCCCAAGTCGTTCTTGGCGCCGAGCAGTTCGCCCTCGACGACCTGGAGCGAGGCGTCGATCACGTCGTCGGTGAGGCGACGGCCGTTGGGGAAGCCCGCGGTGTCGCCGTCGAGGACGCCGAGCCGCTTGGGTTCGGCGGCCGGCTTGATCGAGGTGTTCAGGCGGAGCATTTCGGACGGCGTGACGTGCGGCGGCTGGTTGAGGTCCTTCACGCCCTTGAGGAAGACGTCGACCAGGTCGTTGCGCGGCTCGTCGGGCGCCGGGATCTTGTAGATCGCCTCGATGAGCTTCGGCAGCTCGGGGTGGGTGACGTTCTTCAGGAACTGGGCGTCGTCCGCGGGCACGGACGCGTTGAACGTGTCCTTGTCCTTCAGCGGGTTGACGACCTCGTTGACCAGCGGGCTGCCCAGGCGCGAGACCTGCTCGAAGTAGCCCTTGGCGTTCTTGCGCTGGGTCGTCGACCAGATGCCGACGACCGGCTGGTCCGCCGACTCGGCGATCATGTGGGTCGGGACCTGCAGGGCGATGGAGTTGACGTTGTAGCCCTTGAGCGTGTCGTTGCCGACCTCGGAGAGGTTCCCGCCGTAGAGGAGGTCGAAGACCCGCAGGTCGAGGAAGAACGGGTCGTCGGCCTGCCCGGCGAACGACGTGGTGCCACCGTGGAGCTCGTGGACGGCCTGGGCGCGCAGCTTGGCGTAGTCCGGCATCGAGGCCTTGCCGACGTTCGACGGCGCCACCGGGACGTCGTTGGCGATCTTCGTCTTCGACACCGGATGCTGGTCCTTCAGCTTGATCAGCTCGATGTCGTACGTCTGCGTGATGTTGAGGTCGGCGTCGTCGAGGCTCTCGACCGGACCGGTGTTGTACAGGAACGTCTTCTCGTTCTTGACGTGCGTGTCGAAGGTGAAGCGGTACAGCAGATCGCCCTGCGCGTCACTGTTGTTGTCGATGTGGAGGTCGTACTGGGCGTCCTCGGCGAACGTGTAGAAGTTCGGTCCGCCGGCCGGCTCCTCGAACGGGATCCAGTTCGCGATGATCGTCGTCGTGTCCGGCTTGTCCGGGCTGACGAACGCGTACACATCCGTGTTGTCGTACTGCGGCGTCCCCGAGATCAGCGGGGCCTCCCGGTGGCTGGAGGCGGAGGCCGCCCCCGGTTCCAGCGCGGTCACGCCGGCGGCTGCGAGCCCTCCGGCGGCCAGCGCACCACATACGAGGGTCGCGAGACCCCTGCGTCCCGCACCGCTCCTGGAATTAGGTGTCATGCCGTCCGTCCTCAGTGCCAACTTGCCTGACGAACTCGATTCGGAGCCGTCGCCAGGGTGGATTGGTCGAATCCCAAGCGTTCTTACGGAGGAACTGAAAACTTGTTTCATCGTCCGGCGGCCCGCGTTTTCGCCCCGCTGATCCGTAACCCCATCCGGAGGTGGGTTCGTTGCGAATGCCTCGTGGGACGAGACGGCCGCGCTGCGGTCTGGCGGGAGGGGGAGACGAGTTGGAGGCGGACGAGCTGCTGGTGCTCGTGGCGGGCGGTGACCAGAAGGCGTTCGAGGAGCTGTACGGGCTGGTCTCCGGGCCGGTGTACGGGCTCGTGCGGCGCGTGGTGCGCGACGCCGCCCAGTCCGAGGAGGTGGCCCAGGAAGTGCTGCTCGAACTCTGGCGTTCGGCCGCGAAGTTCGACCCCCGCCGGGGCAGCGCCCTGTCGTGGGTCCTCACCCTCGCCCACCGCCGTGCCGTCGACCGGGTGCGCAGCGCCCGCGCGGCCGGCGAGCGCGAACAGCGCGAGGCGCTCCGCGCGAACCACCCGGCCTTCGACCATGTCGCCGAGGAGGTCGAGGCCGGCCTCGAACGCGAGTGGGTGCGCCGCTGCCTGGACCGACTCACCGCCTTACAGCGGCAGTCCGTCACCCTCGCCTACTACGACGGCTACACGTACCGTGAAGTGGCCGAGCGGCTCTCCCTGCCGCTGGGCACGGTCAAGACCCGGATGCGCGACGGACTCACCCAGCTGCGCAAGTGCCTGGGAGGTGCCGCGTGAGCTTCGTCGCCCGTCTGCTGCGACGCGAGGACCTGCACTCCCTCGCCGCCCCCTACGCCCTCGACGCCCTGGAGCCCGCCGAGCGGCTCCGCTTCGAGAAGCACCTGAAGACCTGCGCCGGCTGTGCCGCCGAGGTGCGGACCCTGTCCGAGGACGCCGTACGGCTCGCCTGGTCGACGGCCGCCCCGCCGCCGGCCGCGCTGCGCGACCGGGTGCTGGCCGCCGTACGCACGATGCCGCAGGAGCCCGGGCGGGAGCCCGCACGCGCGCGTGCGACGCAACTGCCGCCGCACGTGTGGGGCACCCAGCCGCCGC
Source organism: Streptomyces curacoi (assembly GCF_001513975.1). GTDB lineage: Bacteria > Actinomycetota > Actinomycetes > Streptomycetales > Streptomycetaceae > Streptomyces > Streptomyces curacoi. The sequence goes on along the minus strand of NZ_KQ947991.1, from coordinate 400,325 downwards.
CGGCCCGCACCCGTGCGGCCGGACCGCGGCCCTTGCTCGTGCCGTTCGCCACGGCCACGGCCGCCGCGGCCCTGGTCGTCGCCTCCCTCTTCGCCGTCCAGGCCGACCGGACGCAGGATCAGCTGGACGCCCAGCGGGCCCGGGCGAGTGAGATCGCTAACGTTCTGGCGGCCCCGGACGCCCGGGCGACCGCCGGCGAGGACGCGCAGGGCCGGACGATCGGAGTGGTGGCTTCCGCATCCCAGGGGCGTGCGATCGTCACTCTGAGCGGATACGGCGACCTGCCGAGCGGCCGGGTGCACCAGCTCTGGCTGATGCGCCCTGATGCGCAACCGCGCTCCCTCGGGCTTTTCGACGGCGACACGCCCTTGGCCACGTCCGGTCTCGACAAGTCAGCGACGTCACTGGCTGTTACCGTCGAGCCTGACGGAGGATCACCGCAACCCACCAGCCAGCCGATTGTCCAACTCGCCCTGAAATCAGTTGGATTCGGAGAGTAATCGGAGACGGGTTGTCAACACCCTTACGGGGAAGGTGAATCCTGTGACCGCGATACACGAGTGCCGCGTCGGGGCGATAGGGTTAACCTGCCCGGGCCGGGTGGACTCGTACGGGTGGGGAGTGACATGGAACAGATAACAGTGCGCAGCAGGGCGAGGGTCCCTGCGATCACCTGCGGGAGCAGCGCGACCAGTTCGCGCCTTGACCGCCATCTCTCGGTGCTGGCGGGTCCCGCCGTGCCGCAGCGGGAGACGGCCGAGGCGACCTCGTTGATGCGTGAACTGACCACTCGTGACACCGCGCACGAGCGCAGCGACCGGGGTGCGCGGGTTCGCCGTGTCTCGCTCTTCGCCCCGCTGCGTCGGCTCCGCCGCTCGCTGTTCGGCGGGCGCTGAGCCGCACCGGCGTTCCTCGACCGACTTTCGAGCCCGCGCCCGGCAGGCCACTCCGTCCCGGCGCCGTACCGCGCTGTCGCCGCCGTCATCCCCACGGCACGCAGCGGCGCCCGGGAGCGCCACCCGGGTGCGGGCACGTCCCCCCGACCCCACCCCCTCCCGCTCAGTAGTCATGTCCCGCGCCGACACCCTGGCCAGGCGCGGGCATCGACGGATGGTTCACCTCTCGCCGCGCGCATACCGGCGTACGGCGAGCGGTGCGAACAGCGCGAGCAGTACCGCGCACCACACCAGCGACCCGGCGACCGGATGCGCGACCGGCCAGGCGGCACCCTCCGGCACCGGCGCGTTGCCGAAGAGGTCCCGCAGGGCCGTGGTGACCGCGCTGATCGGATTCCACTCGGCCAGGGTCCGCAGCCAGCCCGGCAGGCCGTCCGTCGGAATGTACGCGTTGGACAGCAGCGGCAGGAGGAAGGTGGCCCCGCCCAGCTGACCGGCGGCCTCCTCGTTGCGGGTGAGCAGGCCGAGGAAGATGCCGACCCAGGTCGTCGCGAACCGGAACAGCAGCAACAGGCCCAAGGCGCCCGCCGCTTCGAGTGCGGACCCCTCGATCCGCCAGCCCACCGCGAGCCCGACCAGCAGGAACGGCACCGTCCCGGCGGCCGTCACGACCAGATCCGCGGACGCCTGCCCCAGCGGCACCGCGGCCCGGCTCATCGGCAGCGTCCGGAAGCGGTCCATCACACCCCGGTGCGTGTCCTGGGCCGCCTGGAACATGCCGGTCATGATCCCGTTGGCGGCCGTCGCCACCAGCAGACCGGGCACCAGGAAGGACCGGTACTGTCCGCCGGGCATCGCCAGCGCGCTGCCGAAGACGTAGCCGAAGAACAGCAGCATGGTGATCGGCATGGTCTGGGTCAGGATCAGCAGCCCGGGGTTGTTCCGGATCCGCCGCAGCTGCCGGCCCAGCATCGCGCCGCCGTCGTACGCCAACGCACTCATGCCGCACGCTCCTCGGTGAGCCGCAGGAAGACATCGTCGAGGGTCGGCGGTCTGAGACTCGCGTCGAGCAGGGACACGCCCGCCGCGTCGAGTTCGCGCACCAGGCGGGGGAGGGTGAGCGTGGCGTCCCGGGTGACCGCGCCGACGGCACGGCGCTCGTGGTCGAACGACGGCTCGGTGCCCGTGAGCTGATCCAGCACGGCCGCCGCCTTCACCATGACGTCGGCGTCGGTGACGACGACCTCGACATGCGCGCCGATGAGCGCCTTGAACCGGGCCGGCGAGCCCGTGTGCGCGACCCGCCCCCGGTCCACCAGGGCGATGTCGTCGGCGAGTCGGTCGGCCTCCTCCAGGTACTGCGTGGTCAGCAGCACCGTCGTGCCGTCGGCGGTCAGCTCCCGTACGGCGTCCCAGATGCGGTTGCGGCTGGCCGGGTCGAGGCCGGTGGTCGGCTCGTCCAGGAACAGCACCTCGGGGCGGCGGACCAGGCTCGCCGCCAGGTCGAGGCGGCGCCGCATCCCGCCCGAGTACGTGGCCGCGGGCCGGTCGGCCGCCTCCGCGAGGCCGAAGCGGTCCAGGAGCTCGTCGGCCCGCTCGGCCCACCCGCGCACCCGGTGCAGCCGGGCGAACAGCCGAAGGTTCTCGCGGCCGGTCAGGTCGCCGTCGACCGAGGCGTACTGACCGGTGACGCCGATCCGGCGCCGGACGGCCGCCGCCTCGCGGAGCAGGTCGTGCCCCGCGACACGGGCCGAGCCGGCGTCCGGCCGCAGCAGTGTGGTCAGCAGGCGCACGGCGGTGGTCTTGCCCGCGCCGTTGGGCCCGAGGATCCCGCAGACGGTGCCCTGCGTGACGGCCAGATCCAGCCCGCGCAGGGCATGGACCTCGCCGAACCGCTTCTCCAGACCCTCACTAAGTACAGCGTACGTAGTAGTCATGGTTCGACCATAGCGCACTACGTACGCTGTACGTAACTAGGATGGTGGCCGAGGTGATGATCGATGGCGGGCAAGGCGGCCGAACCCCAAGTGATCTGGGCGCGTCCCGAGCGGACCGGGCGTGGTCCCCGGCCCGCGTTCACGCGTGCGGACATCGCGGCGGCGGCGGTGCGGATCGCCGACGCCGGCGGGCTGGAGGCCGTGTCCATGCGGCATGTCGCGGCCGAGCTGGGCTGCGGGACGATGTCGCTGTACAACTACGTCCCCCGCAAGGAGGACCTGTACGAGCTGATGATCGACGCGGTGGGCGCCGAGCACGAGATCCGGGAGCCCTCGGGCGACTGGCGCGCCGACATGATCCGCAACGCGGAGGAGACCCGCGCGATCATGCACCGGCACACCTGGGTGCCGCGTCTGATGTCAGGGGTGTACGGCTTCAGCCCCAACACCCTGCGCTATCTGGAGCACTGCCTGGCCTGTCTCGATCCGCTCGACGTCCCGTACGGCGTGAAGACGGAGCTGGTCGCGCTGCTCAACGGCGTCGTGACGACGTACACCGCGAACGAGATCGCCACCGCCGAGCGCACCCGTTCCATGCCCTGGTCCGAGGAGGAGGAGAACGCGGTCCGCATCGCCTACCTCGGCAGCCAGGTCGCCACCGGTGCGTATCCGCGCCTGGCCGCGGCCTTCATGGAGGACAGCGGGCCGATCGATCTGGAGGCGGTGTTCCGGCGGGCGCTCGAACGGGTGCTGGACGCCTTCGACCCCGACCGGGGTTAGATCAGCGCGAGCTGCCCCTCCGGCCCTTCCTCCTGCCCGTCCAGCACCGACGCCGGCCGGCGGGCCGACTCCGGCACCGGCAGGACTTCGGCCGTGCGGAGGTCGGTTGCCGTGATCGTGGAAGTCAACTCGTCGTGCAGAGGCGGCAGTTCCGCCAGCAGGGCCAGGACGGTGATCAGTTCCAGCAGCTCGGACGTCCACGCCTGCGGCCAGGTCGCCGGGCGGATCGCCGCGAGGGTGCCCGGCTCCGGCTCCGTGACGCGGGCGGTGAACCACTGTTCCAGGACCCGCACGCCGGCCACCTCGAAGTCCCAGGCCTGAGGCGGGACCGGGGAGATGCGGCCCTCGTCCAGCAGCAGGGCCTCCTCGTCACGGTCGTAGTCCAGGGTGAGCGGACGGGAGGGGAGCGGCGCGCGGACATATGGGCGGCGGCCACCGGGCAGCTTCGGACGGTCGCCGTTGCGGCGCATCAGCCACAGGGCGCGGTGGCCCGACTCCACGCCACGGGACCAGAGTCCGGGGTCGCCGGTGAGCGGGACGGTGAGGTCCGGGCGTACGGCCGCCAGCGTCCAGGCGAGGACGTCCAGCGGCTCGACCGGTCCGCCGAGCCGGTCCCGGAGGTGCTCCAGGAGGCCCGGCGCCAGGTTGGGTTCCGTGCCTCCCGGGCGGCGGTACAGCGGGCGGACACGGCCCGGGCGGACCAGCGGGAGCAGGGAGGTCGCCAGCAGGGGGGACTCGGGCGACTCCAGGACGAAGACCTGGTGCTCGTCCGCCACCCGCCACAACTCCGGGCGGGCGGCGTCGATCAGGCGGTGGTCGGGGATCAGCCACTGTTCGTCGAAGGGGGCGCGCAGGACGCGTACCGGCTCGGGGCAGGGGCCCGAGGCGCGGACCAGTTTCTCCGTGCCGGTGGACTGGCCGGGCAGCTGGCCGACCGCCGAGTGCAGCGTGCGGGAGCGCGTCGGCTCCAGCAGCGCCTCCCGGGCCGGGCCCTCGGCCTTCACGAAGGCGTCCCAGCGGGCCTTCAGGGACGCGGCGTCGGGGCCCGTCGGCCACCCCCGGCCGAGCCGCGGCGGTGCGACGGACCACGGCATGAGGTCCGCCAGCAGCGGAGCGTCGTCGTGCGTCACGCTCGGCATCGTACGACGTGTCGAGCGGCCCGAGGGGCGCGGGGAACCGCGTGACGAGCCCCCCGGACCGAGGTTCGTCACCGCGCTTCCGGCGGGGCGCTCACGTGGCTTCCAGGGTCACCGTGAAGGAGAAGCGGTCGCCCCGGTAGTGGATGACCGCCGCGTCCAGCACCCGCCCCTCGGTGTCGTAGGTCACGCCCGTGTAGTGCAGGATCGGGCTCAGCAAGGGGACTTCGAGCAGCTTCGCCGTCTCCGGGTCGGCCAGGCGGGCCTCGACCGTGTCGGTGATGCGGCTGATGTCCGCCCCGACGACGTCCCGCAGCACCTTGGTCATCGGCCAGCGGACCAGATCGTCCAGGTCGATGCGCGTGGCCAGTTCGGGGCGGAGGTAGTTGCGGGCGTGGTTGGTCGGCTCGCCCGTCTTCTCGTCGCTGCGCAGGCGGTGGTACGTCGCCACCTCGTCGACGTCCGGGAAGTACTCGGCGAGTTCGGGCGGCACCGGTGCCCTGCCGTGGTCCAGCAGCTCGGTCGCCATGCCGGACTGCTGGGCCACGATCGCGTCCACCGAGCCGAGCAGCCGCACGGGTGCGCCCCGCAGGGCGTCCGGCTCGATGAACGTGCCGCGTCTGCGGTGGCGCGTGATCAGGCCCTCGTCCTCCAGCTCCTTCAGCGCCTGCCGCATGGTCAGCACGCTCACGCCGTAGTGCCCGGCCAACTGCTCCTCGGTGGGCAGCCGCAGCGGGTCCTGCGGCCGGCGGCCCAGTATCGAGGCGCGCAGCGACTGCGACACCTGGTACCAGAGCGGCAGCTTGCGGTTCAGGACGATCGAGTCCGGGGCGAAGGAGGTCACGGGCTATCCGTACCTGTCCTGATCGTTCAGTGCAACGGGCGGAAGTGACGTTCGAGCCCCTGCCAGACGTCGTCGTAGCGCTGTTGCAGGTGCTCCGCCCGGGCCGCCTGGGGCGTGAGCGTCACCGGCCAGCGGGTCTCGAACATGAACGCCAGACCGTCGTCGACCTTCTGCGGCTTCAGCTCGGCGGCGCTCGCGCGATCGAACGTCTCGCGGTCCGGACCATGCGCCGACATCATGTTGTGCAGCGAACCGCCACCGGGGACGAACCCCTCCGCCTTCGCGTCGTAGGCGCCCTGGATGAGGCCCATGTACTCGCTCATCACGTTCCGGTGGAAGTACGGCGGCCGGAAGGTGTCCTCGCCCACCAGCCAGCGCGGCGCGAAGACCACGAAGTCGACGCCCGCCAGGCCGGGGGTGTCCGACGGGGACGTCAGCACCGTGAAGATCGACGGGTCGGGGTGGTCGTAGGAGATGGTGCCGAGCACATTGAAACGGCGCAGATCGTAGATGTACGGCACATGGTTGCCGTGCCAGGCGACCACGTCGAGCGGTGAGTGGTCGTACGTCGCCGTCCAGAGGTTGCCGCAGAACTTGTTGACCACCTCCACCGGGCCCTCGACGTCCTCGTAGGCGGCGACCGGCGCCTGGAAGTCGCGGGCGTTCGCCAGGCCGTTGGCGCCGATGGGGCCGAGGTCGGGGAGGTGGAAGGGCGCCCCGTAGTTCTCGCACACATAACCCCGGGCGGTCGGGCTCGGCCCGCCGTCGGATGCGGTGTCCAGCAACTCCACACGGAAGCGCACCCCACGAGGAATCAGCGCCACCTGTGACGGCTCCACATGCAGCAGCCCGAACTCCGTGCGCAGCAGCAGACCGCCGCGCTCCGGCACGATCAGCAGCTCGCCGTCGGCGTCGCTGAAGACGCGGTCCATCGAGGAGTTGGCGTGATACAGGTGCACGGCCATGCCGCTGCGCTGGGTCGCGTCGCCGTTGCCGCCCAGGGTCCACAGGCCGGCGAGGAAGTCGGTCCCCGGCACGGGCTCGGGCAGGGGGTTCCAGCGCAGCCGGTTCGGGTCCGGCACCGACTCCGTGAAGGGGGCCGTACGGATCGCGCCGTTGTCGGTGCGGGTGAACGCCGGATGGGCGGCCGACGGGCGGATGCGGTAGAGCCATGAGCGGCGGTTGTGGGCCCTCGGCTCGGTGAACGCCGTACCGCTCAGCTGCTCCGCGTACAGACCCAGCGGGGCGCGCTGGGGTGAGTTGCGGCCCTCCGGGAGGGCCCCGGGTACCGCCTCCGAGCTGTGCTCGTTGCCGAAACCGGAGAGGTAGGTCAGCCCTTCCGCGGTCTTCCGCGCTCCCTCACGCTCGAACACGCCCGCGCGGGAGGTACCCCCATCGCTCATGATCGCTCCCTTGAGATCTGATTCCTATGCTTCACCGTAGGATTGCGGTTGCCCGGGCGCAAGAGATCGGCCGGAGCTCCTCTGCGGGGACGACGAGAACCGGACGCCGACCAGACTTCAGGGGGATCCGGTTGCCGGACCGGTGTTCTAGTCTCCCGGCATGTCGTGGACGCGGAGCCTGCTCACCGCGCTCGCGGTCTGTGTCCTGCTGCTGACCGGATCCGTGGGCTGCGGTTCCCGTGGTGCGCGGGGTCAGGAGGAGGACGCGGCGTCGCCCGCCCCGGCGGGCGAGGTCCTGGGCGACACCGACGCCGACGGGCGGCACTACCGCGAGGTGGACGAGGGCGACGCGCCCGGCGTCGGCATCGAGGTGCAGCCGGACCCCGACGGCGACGGCAGCTGGGACGTACGGCTGACGGTGCGCGACTTCCGCTTCTCGCCCGCCGGCGTGCGGGCGCAGGCGGTGGCCGGCCGCGGGCTCGCGTACCTCTTCGTGGACGGCCGTCTCGTCACCCGCCTCCGCACCCCCGCCCACCGCCTCCCGGCCGCGCTCGTCCCGCGCGGTACCCACCAGGTCACCGTCCGTCTCCACGCCGACGACGGAACCGTGTGGGCGGTGGACGGCGAGCCCGTGGAGAGCATGGCCGACATCACGGCATCGGGGGCGGAGGCGACCGCGGCGCCGAAGGCGACGCCGTCCGCCGCGGCACTGAGCGCGCCGGGGGTCCGGCTCCGTACAGGGGGTCGAGCTTCACCGGACCGAGCCGGAAAGGCATCATGAAGACCGTGCCCCATCCAGCATCGCTACGCCGGGCGCCCGTGCAGCGGCGCAGCGCCGAACGGCTCACCAGGATCCTCGACGCGTGCGCCGACCTCCTCGACGAGGTCGGCTACGACGACCTGAGCACCCGGGCCGTCGCCCAGCGTGCCGGCGTCCCCATCGGCTCCGTCTACCGCTTCTTCGGCAACAAGCGCCAGATGGCCGACGCCCTCGCCCAGCGCAACCTCGAACGCTTCACCGCACAGGTCGCCGAGCGCCTGAAGGAGGCCGGTGACGGGGGCTGGCGCGCGGCCTTGGACGCCGTGCTCGACGAGTACCTCGCCATGAAGCGCACCGCGCCCGGCTTCTCCCTCGTCGACTTCGGCAACCAGATCCCCGTGGGCACCCGCAGCGAACCCAACCACCGCGTCGCCGACCGCCTCAGCGACCTGCTCTCCGGCTATCTCGGCCACGAGCCGGACGACGATCTGCGCCGCACCTTCCTGATCGCCGTCGAAACCGCCGACACCCTGGTCCATCTCGCCTTCCGGGTGGATCCGCAGGGCGACGACCGGATCATCGAGGAGATGCGGGAGATGCTGCGGGCGTACCTGGCGCGGGTCCTCGACTGACGGTTCGCGCATGTCCGACCTCACCCCGGAAAAGGTCTCCCCTCCGTGCATACCGGTCGGTATGCTCGGCCTCACGTCCGCGCGTCACCGCTGCCGCCACCCCGGGAGGACCCGTGTCCCGCACCGCACTGCGCATCTGCCCCCTGTGCGAGGCCACCTGCGGCCTGACCCTCACCATCGAGGGGACCAGGGTCACCGGCGCCCGAGGGGACCGCGACGACGTGTTCAGCCAGGGGTTCATCTGCCCGAAGGGCGCCTCCTTCGGTGCCGTGGACGGCGACCCCGACCGCCTGCGCACCCCGCTCGTGCGCAAGGACGGTGAGCTGCGCGAGGCAACCTGGGAGGAGGCCTTCGACGCGGTCGCCGCCGGTCTCCGCCCGGTCGTCGAGCGGTACGGGCCGAACTCCGTGGGCATCGTCCTCGGCAACCCCAACGTGCACACCATGGCCGGCGCGCTGTACCCGCCGGTCCTGATCGCCGGCCTGCGCACCCGCAGCCTCTTCACCGCGTCCACGGTCGACCAGATGCCCAAGCACGTCTCCAGCGGACTGCTCTACGGCGACGCGGGCGCGATCCCCGTACCGGACCTCGACCACACCGACCACCTGCTCCTCATCGGCGCCAACCCGCTGGAGTCCAACGGGAGTCTGTGCACGGCGCCCGACTTCCCCGGCCGGCTGAAGGCGCTGAAGGCCCGTGGCGGCACCCTCACCGTCATCGACCCGCGCCGCACCCGCACCGCCGCACTCGCCGACCGGCACATCGCCGTCCGGCCCGGGACGGATGCCCTGCTCCTCGCGGCGATGGCGTATGTGCTGTTCGAGGAAGGCCTCGTCGACCTCAAGGGCCTCGCCCCTGTGGTGGACGGCGTCGATGAACTCCGCGCGGCCGTCGGCGACTTCACCCCTGATTCCGTCGCCGAAGCCTGTGACGTCGAGCCCGACGTCATCCGCGCCCTCGCCCGCGAACTCGCCGCCGCCCCCACCGCCGCCGTCTACGGCCGCATCGGAAGCTGCACCGTCCCGCACGGCACCCTGGCCAGCTGGCTCGTCGACGTCCTCAACATCCTCACCGGCAACCTCGACCGCCCCGGCGGCGCCCTCTTCCCGCAGGCGGCCACCGACCGGATGCCCCGCCCCGCCGGACCCGGCCATGGCTTCTCGCTCGGGCGCTGGCACTCCCGGGTGAGCAAACACCCCGAGGCGAAAGGCGAGCTGCCGATCTCCGCGCTCGCCGAGGAGATCGACACCGCCACCGACGAGGGCGAGCCGATCCGCGCCCTCGTCGTGGTCGCCGCCAACCCCGTCCTGTCGGTCCCCGACGGCGACCGGCTCGACAAGGCCCTCGACTCGCTCGACTTCATGGTCAGCGTCGACCCGTACCTCAACGAGACCTCGCGCCACGCCCACGTCGTACTGCCGCCGCCCCCGCCCGCGCAGAGCCCGCACCACGACTTCGCCTTCAACACCCTCGCCGTGCGCAACCAGGTCCGCTACACCCGCCCCGCGGTCCCCCTGGAGCCGGGCAGGATGGCCGAGACGGAGATCCTCGCCCGGCTGATCCTGGCCGCCACGGGCATGCACGGGGCCGATCCGGCCGCCGTGGACGCGATGGTCATCGACCAGACCCTCGGCAAGGCGGTCAAGGAACCGCACTCACCCGTGCACGGCCGCGATCCGCGCGAACTGGCCGGCCTGCTCACCGGCGACAACGGCCCCGAGCGACGGCTCGACATGATGCTGCGCCTCGGCCCCTACGGCGACGGCTTCGGCGTACGGCCCGACGGGCTGACCCTGGAGAAGCTGCTCGCGCATCCGCACGGCATCGACCTCGGGCCGCTCAAGTCCCGGCTGCCGCAGCCCCTGAAGACCGCCAGCGGCAAGGTCGAACTGCTGCCGCAGCCGATCGCCGACGACCTGCCCCGCCTCCGGCAGGCCCTGCGCGAGCGTCCCGAGGGCCTCGTCCTCGTCGGCCGCCGCCATCTGCGCTCCAACAACAGCTGGATGCACAACGTGCCCGCCCTCACCGGCGGCTCCAACCGCTGCACCCTGCACATCCACCCCGAGGACGCGAAGCGGCTCGGTGTACGGGACGGGGCGGCCGTACGCCTCAAGGGCGCCGGGGGAGAGGTGACCGCGCCCGCCGAGGTCACCGACGGCGTGCGCCCCGGTGTGGTGAGCCTGCCGCACGGCTGGGGTCACGACCGCCCCGGCACCCGCCTCAGCCACGCCGCCGCCGACCCCGGCGTCAACGTCAACCAGCTCCTCGACGGCAGTCTGCTCGACCCGCTGTCGGGCAACGCGGTGCTCAACGGGGTGCCCGTCGAGGTCGCGCCCATGAGCCGAAAAGCTCCCCCGGCGACCGAAAATGATCAGCAGCTGACCTGAGCAAAGCTCTGACCTGGAGTTTTGCGCTTATTGCTCGCACGTCAACGTCTTGTTAACGCTGCTTGACGGGTCCTAACGTCAACGCACCGCCGGCCCTGGTGGGGTCGTTCAAGGGCGAACGTTAGGTATCCACTCATGCTGACCATTCTTGGCTTCGCCATGATCGCGACCTTCCTGGTCCTGATCATGATGAAGAAGATGTCACCGATCGCGGCGCTGGTGCTGATTCCGGCACTGTTCTGCGTCTTCGTCGGGAAGGGCGCCAAGCTCGGTGACTACGTCATCGAAGGCGTCACCAGCCTCGCCCCCACCGCGGCGATGCTCATGTTCGCGATCGTCTACTTCGGTGTGATGATCGACGTCGGCCTCTTCGACCCGATCGTCCGGGGCATCCTGAAGTTCTGCAAGGCCGACCCGATGCGGATCGTCGTCGGCACGGCGATCCTCGCCGCGATCGTCTCGCTCGACGGCGACGGCTCGACCACCTTCATGATCACCGTCTCGGCGATGTACCCGCTGTACAAGCGCCTGAAGATGAGCCTGGTCGTGATGACCGGTGTCGCCGCGATGGCCAACGGCGTGATGAACACCCTGCCGTGGGGCGGCCCGACCGCCCGAGCCGCCACCGCGCTCAAGCTCGACGCCAGCGACATCTTCGTCCCGATGATCCCGGCGCTCGCCGTCGGTCTGCTGGGCGTCTTCGTCCTCTCGTACTTCCTCGGCCTGCGCGAGCGCAAGCGCCTGGGCATGCTGACGCTGGACGAGGTCCTGGTGGAGGAGAAGATCGAGGAGAAGGAGACCGAGACGGTCCTGGCCGGCGCCGGCGCCGGCGCCGGTCCGGGTTCCGGTGCCTCGGGCGCGGGCAGGGCCACCGGTGGCTCCGGTTCCGGCACCGACGCCGAGGACGACGAGGACGGCGACGCGGAGCGCTTCCAGGTCCTCGACCCGAACCGCCCCACCCTGCGTCCCAAGCTGTACTGGTTCAACGCGCTGCTCACGGTCGCCCTGCTCACCGCCATGATCATGGAGTGGCTGCCGATCCCGGTGCTGTTCCTGCTCGGCGCCGCGCTCGCGCTCACCGTGAACTTCCCGCACATCCCCGACCAGAAGGCCCGCCTGGCCGCCCACGCCGACAACGTCCTGAACGTCTCCGGCATGGTCTTCGCCGCCGCCGTGTTCACCGGCGTCCTGCAGGGCACCGGCATGGTCGACCACATGGCCCGGTGGATGGTGGACGTCATCCCCGAGGGCATGGGCCCGCACATGGCCCTGGTCACCGGTCTGCTGAGCCTTCCGCTCACCTACTTCATGTCGAACGACGGCTTCTACTTCGGCGTCCTGCCGGTCCTCGCCGAGGCCGGCGCGGCGCACGGCGTCTCCCCGCTGGAGATGGCCCGCGCCTCCCTGGTCGGGCAGCCGCTGCACATGTCGAGTCCGCTCGTCCCGGCCGTGTACGTCCTGGTCGGCATGGCCAAGGTGGAGTTCGGCGACCACACCAAGTTCGTGGTGAAGTGGGCGGCGCTCACCTGCCTCATCATCCTCGCGGCGGGAATGCTCTTCGGCATCATCTGAACCCGCCGATCCGCAACCACCTTTCCCGGAGGACACGTTCATGGCGCCCGGTGGGAACCGCGGCTGGCTGCTCCGCCTCGTCATCGCCTTCAGCTTCGCGCAGGGGGCGGTGTCGATGGCCCGGCCCGCCGTGTCCTACCGGGCCCTCGCGCTGGGTGCGGACGAGCGGGCGGTCGGCGTGATCGCGGGTGTGTACGCCCTGCTCCCGCTCTTCGTCGCCGTCCCGCTGGGGCGCCTCACCGACCGGGGCCGGTGCGCTCCGCTCCTGCCCGTCGGAGTCGTCCTGATCTCCGGCGGCTGCGCGATGAGCGGCATCGCGAACTCCCTGTGGGCGATGGCGATCTGGTCCGGGGTGATGGGCCTCGGCCACCTCTGCTTCGTCATCGGTGCCCAGTCGCTCGTCGCCCGCCAGTCCGCCCCGCACGAACAGGACCGCAACTTCGGCCACTTCACCATCGGCGCCTCACTCGGCCAGCTGGTCGGCCCGATCGCCGCGGGTGCGCTGATCGGCGGCCGGGACATGGCGGGCACCAGCGCACTCGCCCTGCTGGTGGCGGGCGCGGGCAGCGCGGTCGCGCTCACCTCACTGTGGCGCACAGAGAGCCGTACGACGGCCAAGTCCCGTGCGGAACAAGGCGATCGCGTCTCCGTCGGACGCATCCTGCGGACCCGGGGCGTGCCCGCCGGCATCTTCATCAGCCTCGCCGTGCTGTCCGCGACCGACATCCTCACCGCCTACCTCCCGGTGGTCGGCGAACACCGCGGCATCGCGCCCTCCGTGATCGGCCTCCTGCTCAGTCTGCGCGCGGCGGCCACCATCGCGTGCCGCCTGGTCCTCACGCCCCTGCTGCGGCTGCTGGGCCGCACCCTGCTGCTGACCGTGACATGTCTGCTGGCGGCGCTGCTGTGCGCCGGGATCGCGCTGCCGGTGCCGGTGTGGGCGCTGGCCCTGATGCTGGCGGTGCTCGGGTTCTGCCTGGGCGTCGGCCAGCCGCTGTCCATGACGACGGTCGTCCAGGCGGCCCCCGACGGCGCCCGCTCCACCGCCCTCGCCCTGCGGCTGACCGGCAACCGCCTCGGCCAGGTGGCGGCGCCGGCGTCGGCGGGACTGGTCGCGGGCCTCGCGGGGGTGGCGGCGCCGTTCGTGATGCTGGGGGCGTTGCTGCTGCTGTCGGCGGGGATCGCGCTGCGGGCGCCGGTGCGGCCGGACGGGTCCGCAGGTGGCGCGCGGGAGCGGCCCAGGCGCTCGCGGTTCCGCCGTACGAGCGATATTTGACGGCGCGCCGGGGTCGGTGCGGCGCGTCGCAGTGCGCGTAAAGGAGAGTCAGGCGAAAGAGCGATTTGTATGAAAATCGTCTGATCTGAGGAGCGTGCATGCCGACACTGACACCCTCACGTACCTTCCGCGCCCGCGCGGGCGCCACAGTCGTCCTTGCCGCCCTCGCCGCGGCGGGCGCGTCGTGGGTGGCGGCGCCGACCGCGTCGGCCCAAGCGAACGGCGACATCAGGATCCACAGCGTGGGCATGCCCATCGGGACCCCGGACGACGAGGCGGTGGTCTGCAGGTTCTACCTCGACGCCGTCAACTTCGGTGAACTCACCTCGATCGACTACACGATCACGCCGCAGCCTCCGCTGCCCAGCGCCGCCACCGTCAGCGGCACCATCCAGCTCGCGGCGGGCGCAGGTCACACCACCACGCTGGGGCTGGCGGACGGGCAGTACATGCTCACCTGGACCGTGGACGTCACCGACACCAGGAGAAAGCTCTTCCGTGTCAGGTGCGGCGACAAGCGGGAGGGAAGGCACGGTCCGGAGGGGCGCATCGAGGACCACCGGCACGACGGCGAGGGCTGGGGGCGGGGCGACCACGGCCCCAAGGGCGGAGTGCACGCGGGCGGCGGCGGTCTCGTCGACACCGCGGCCGCGTACGCACCGGTGACCGCCGCGGCGGCCGTGGGCATCGGTGCCGTCGGCGGCACCGTGTACTTCCGGCAGAAGCGCCGGCGGCCCCATGGTGCCGCCTAGGCGCAGACGCAGGCCCTGGTACCGCACCCGCGCCTACCGCCTCACCAGGACGGCCCTGCTCACGGTCGTCCTGGTGACGGTGGTCCGGTGCGGGGGAGACACCGAGCCGACCGCACCGGAGCGAGCCGACGGCCCGGACACCCTGACCGCCGCCGGTCCGGACCGCCCCGCCCCCTCCACCCGCCCCACGGCCAAGCCCACGCCCCCGCCCCGCCCCCTGCCCCGCTCCCGGCCGACATCCGTGCGCATCCCGTCCCTGGGCATCGACGCCCCGATCATGGGGCTCGGGCTCACCAAGGACCAGGAGCTGGAGACACCTCCGATCGACGATCCGAAGCTGGTCGGCTGGTACCGGGGCGGCGCCACGCCCGGTGAGGCGGGCATCGCGATCGCCGTCGGCCACCGCGACACCAGGACCGGGCCCGCCGTCTTCGCCGGGCTGGCCCAGGTGAAGCCCGGCAAGAAGATCGAGGCGGCTCGCGAGGACGGCCGTACCGCCGTCTACACCGTGGACCGCGTGAAGGTCTTCGACAAGGCGGGCTTCCCCGACAAGGAGGTCTACGGCCCGGTCCGGCGCCCGGAGCTCCGCGTGCTCACCTGTGGCGGCCTCTTCAGCCACCGCACCGGCTACACCAGCAACGTGGTGGTCTTCGCCCACCTGACCGCGGTCCGCGAGCCGTCCGCGCCGCTCGCTCGGCGCTGAATGCGGGGGTCCGCTTTCTCACACCCTGGACTGCGGCGTCCGGTCCCGTCCCGTGTCTTCCCCCGGCCGCGCACATTCCGTTAACTTCCGTGACTCACAGGCCTCGTACGACCCGCACGAGGCCTTCGGACACACGGAGCAGCGGCGCTCCGGACAGCCCCCGGGGGCGGCAGCCATGACACGCGCCATCTCTCTGCACGACGTGAGCAAGAGCTACACCAAGGGTGTCCGCGTGGTGGACCGGCTCACGCTGGACATCGAGCCCGGCGAGTTCCTCGTCCTCCTCGGCCCCTCCGGCTGCGGCAAGTCCACCGTGCTCAGGATGATCGCCGGTCTGGAGGAGATCGACGAGGGCGAGCTGCTGCTGGACGGCGAGTACGCCAACGACCTGCTGCCGGCCGCGCGGCAGATGGCGATGGTCTTCCAGAACTTCGCCCTCTACCCGAACATGACCGGCCGCGACAACATCGGCTTCCCACTGCGCATCGAGTCGCCCGCCGCGGACCCGCGCCCGCGGGTGGACGCCACCGCCCGCATGCTGGGCATCGAGGACCTCCTCGACCGCTTCCCCGCCCAGCTGTCCGGCGGCGAACGCCAGCGCGTCGCCATGGGCCGGGCCATCGCCCGCCACCCCGCCGCGTTCCTGATGGACGAGCCGCTGTCCAACCTGGACGCCAAGCTCCGCAACCGCCTGCGCGCCGAGATCTCCGGCCTCACCCGGAAGCTGGGCGTCACCACGGTCTACGTCACCCATGACCAGGCCGAGGCGATGTCGCTCGGCGACCGGGTAGCCGTCCTGCGCGGCGGAGTCCTCCAGCAGGTCGGCACCCCGCGCTCGGTGTACGCGCTGCCCCGCAACGTCTTCGTCGCCGCCTTCATCGGCACCCCGCGCATCAACCTCCTGCGCGGCGTCGTGCGCGCCCCGCTGGACGGCGCGATGACCATCAGCCTCGGCAAGCAGTACCTCCGCCTGCCCGAACCACTGTCGCTGGACCACCAGTTGCTCCGCGTCCAGCAGGGCCGCGAGGTGATCGTGGGCCTGCGCTCGGAGGCGGTGCGCATATCCCCCGAGTTCTCGGCTTCGCTCGAACAGGGGGGACGTCCGTCGCCCGCCGCCGCCCGCCTCGGCGAGGTCCCGATCAACGGCCTGGTCGAGCACGTGGAGTTCCAGGGCCACGAGATCCTGGCCCACTTCAACACCGGCTCCAGTCCCGCCGTCGTACCCGACCTGGAGGCGCCGCGGCCAGTGGCCCGTCCCGCGAGGCGCCGCCGCCGTGCGGGCGGCACCGTCCTGGGCCACCTCAGGGAACGCGCGGGGGCCCTGCGCGCCGGCCCCGTCGTGGTCCTCGACCACCAGGCCGACGCCGGTCCCGATCCCGCCGCGCCGCCCGAGGGCCGCCTGCCCGGCGACCTCATCGTCCGCACCACCCCCGACATCGAACTCCGGCACGGCATGCACGTCCCCCTCCTCGTCGACTCCGCCCACCTGTTCGTCTTCGACCAGTACGGCGAACGCATCTGCCCGGCCCCGGCGCGCCTCCCCGACCTGGAGGAATGAATCGCGCCCGGTTTGGCTAGGTAGGGCCCATGAACCTCCACTTCACCCGAAATCGGGCAGTGTTCACCACGGTCGGCCTCCTGCTGGCCGCCACCGCGCCGACCGCGTACGCCACCCTCGACGGCGCCCCCGCGTCGACGCCGGCCGCGTCCTCCGTGCCGTCCCGGGGGAAGCCGTACGTCGAGACGCGGCTCTTCTTCGGTACCGCGCGCCCCGACGGCGGCCCCGCGGTCACCGACCGGCAGTTCATGGCGTTCGTCGACAAGGAGGTCACGCCGGACTTCCCGGACGGGCTGACCGTGCAGAGCGGGCGCGGGCAGTGGCGGGACGCGAGCGGGACGATCGAGAAGGAGAGGTCGTACGAGCTGGTCCTGCTCTATCCGGTGGGGGAGGCCGGGACGAGCGACCGGAAGGTCGAGGAGATCCGCCGGGCCTATGAGAAGGCCTTCGGGCAGGAGGCGGTGGGGAGGGTGGACGACAGGGTGGAGGTGGACTTCTGACGTCGTTCTGATCTCATGGGGTGTCTGGCGCCCAAAAACTATCGCCGCTAGTTTATGAGCCGGACTACGAGGCGGCTTGCCCAGGAGGAAGCGTGATGAAGGCACACGACGGCATGTACATCGACGGCGCCTGGCGCCCCGCCTCGGGCCCGGATGTGATCGAGGTGGTGAACCCGGCCGACGAGCAGGTCATCGGCCGGGTCCCGGCCGGTACCGCCCTGGACGTCGACACCGCCGTACGGGCCGCCCGCGCTGCCCTGCCGGCCTGGGCCGCGACCCCGCCCGCCGAGCGGGCCGCGCGGCTCACCGCCCTGCGGGACATCCTCGACGCCCGCAGGGACGAGATCGCCGAGACGGTCACCGCCGAACTCGGCTCGCCCCTGAAGTTCTCCCAGGCGGTCCACGCGGCCGTGCCGATCGCCGTCGCGGGCTCGTACGCCGAACTGGCGGCGACGTACGCCTTCGAGGAGAAGGTCGGCAACTCGACCGTGTACCACGAGCCCATCGGCGTGGTCGGCGCCATCACGCCCTGGAACTACCCGCTCCACCAGGTCGTCGCCAAGGTCGCCCCCGCACTGGCGGCGGGCTGCACCGTCGTACTGAAGCCCGCCGAGGACACCCCGCTGGTCGCCCAGCTCTTCGCCGAGGCGGTCCACGAGGCCGGCGTCCCCGCGGGCGTCTTCAACCTGGTCACCGGGCTCGGCCCGGTCGCGGGCCAGGCGCTCGCCGAGCACCCGCACGTCGACCTGGTCTCCTTCACCGGCTCCACCGCCGTCGGCCGGCAGATCGGCGCGGTGGCGGGCGCGGCCGTCAAGAAGGTCGCCCTGGAGCTGGGCGGCAAGTCCGCCAACGTCATCCTGCCGAGCGCCGACCTGGCCAAGGCGGTCAACGTCGGCGTCGCCAACGTCATGTCCAACTCCGGGCAGACGTGCAGCGCCTGGACGCGCATGCTGGTGCACCGGGACCAGTACGACGAGGCCGTGGAGCTGGCCGCTGCCGCCGCCGCGAAGTACGGCGAGCGCATCGGCCCGGTGGTGAGCGCCAAGCAGCAGGCACGGGTGCGCGGCTACATCGAGAAGGGCGTGGCCGAGGGGGCGCGACTCGTCGCGGGCGGCCCCGAAGCGCCGCGCGAGCGGGGCCACTTCGTCAGCCCGACCGTGTTCGCCGACGTCACACCCGAGATGACCATCGCGCAGGAGGAGATCTTCGGCCCGGTCCTGACGGTCCTGAGGTACGAGGACGAGGCGGACGCGCTGCGGATCGCCAACGGCACGGTGTACGGCCTCGCGGGCGCCGTCTGGGCGGGGGACGAGGCGGAGGCGGTGGCCTTCGCGCGCCGTATGGACACCGGGCAGGTCGACATCAACGGCGGCCGCTTCAACCCCCTCGCCCCCTTCGGCGGCTACAAGCAGTCGGGTGTCGGCCGGGAGCTCGGCGCGCACGGCCTGGCCGAGTACCTCCAGACCAAGTCCCTGCAGTTCTGACGCCAGTTCCAAGGTTTCCACGGTTCAAGGGAGTCGCCCGTCATGGCCGTCCGCGCCGCCGTCCTGCCCGCCATCGGTGCCCCGCTGGAGGTCACCGAGATCGACCTGCCCGACCCCGGCCCCGGCCAGGTCCGCGTCCGGCTCGCCGCCGCCGGCGTGTGCCACTCCGACCTGTCCCTGTCCAACGGCACCATGCGGGTCCCGGTCCCCGCGGTCCTAGGCCATGAGGGCGCGGGCACGGTCGTCGCCGTCGGCGAGGGCGTCACCCGTGTCGCGCCCGGCGACGGCGTCGTCCTCAACTGGGCGCCGTCCTGCGGCGGTTGCCACGCCTGCCGCCTCGGCGAGGTCTGGCTGTGCGCCAACGCGCTGAACGGCGCCGCCGACGTGTACGCCCGTACCGCCGCGGGCACGGACCTCCACCCCGGCCTGAACGTCGCCGCGTTCGCCGAGGAGACGGTCGTCCCGGCGTCCTGCCTCCTGCCGCTCCCGGACGGCATCCCGCTCACCGACGCCGCCCTGCTGGGCTGCGCCGTCCTCACCGGCTACGGCGCCGTGCACCACTCGGCGCGGGTCCGCGCGGGGGAGTCGGTCGCGGTGTTCGGCGTCGGCGGTGTGGGGCTGGCCGCCCTCCAGTCGGCCCGGATCGCGGGCGCCGCGAAGATCGTGGCGGTCGATGTCTCCCCGGAGAAGGAGGAGCTGGCCCGCGCGGCGGGAGCCACCGACTACGTGGTCGCCGCCGAGAACACCGCCCGCGAGATCCGGGGCCTGACGGACAGGCAGGGCGTGGACGTGGCCGTCGAGTGCGTGGGCCGCGCGAGCACGATCCGTACGGCCTGGGACTCCACCCGGCGCGGCGGCCGCACCACGGTCGTCGGCATCGGCGGCAAGGACCAGCAGGTCACCTTCAACGCCCTGGAGATCTTCCACTGGGGCCGGACCCTCTCCGGCTGCGTCTACGGCAACTCCGACCCGGCGCGCGACCTGCCCGTGCTGGCCGAGCACGTACGGGCGGGCCGCCTGGACCTGGGTGCCCTGGTGACGGAACGGATCGGCCTGGAGGGTATCCCGGCGGCGTTCGAGAACATGCTGGCGGGCAAGGGCGGCAGAACGCTGGTGGTCTTCTAGCGCCGCTCCCGCCCTCCCTGCGTGCGCCCCGGTCTCCGTGCGAGGCCGGGGCCTCAGGCATGCCCGGATCCCGCTCTCGATGCCGTGTACAGGCAAAAGTCCTGCTGTCCGACCCGTTGACGTCCATACCGTCCGGTCAGTACGTTCCCCGGAACCCGAGCCACCCCCCGTTCCGTCCCCGCACCCACCGGAGTGTGCACGCATGGACACGGCACCTTCCGCCCAGCCGCTCACCCCTACCGCTCCCACCGTCGGCAACCGCCGCCGCGTCGCCACCGCCGCGGCGCTCGCCTCGGCGGTCGAGTGGTACGACTACTTCGTCTTCGGCATCGCCGCCGCCCTGGTCCTCGGTGACCTGTACTTCCCGGCCGGCAGCCCCACCGCCGGCGTCCTCGCCTCCTTCGCCACCTTCGCCGTCGGCTTCCTGGCCCGCCCCCTCGGCGGCATCGTCGCCGGACAACTCGGTGACAAGCGCGGCCGCAAGCCGATGCTGGTCCTCGCGCTGACCCTCATGGGCCTCGCCACCACCGGCATCGGCCTGCTCCCGACGTACGAGACCATCGGCGTCGCCGCCCCGATCCTGCTGGTCCTCTTCCGCGTGCTGCAGGGCATCGCCGTCGGTGCCCAGTGGGGCGGCGCGATGCTGATGGCCACCGAGTACGCCCCCGAGGGCAAACGCGGCATCTACGGCAGCTTCGTCCAACTCGGCGTCCCCATCGGCGTGGTGACCGCCAACACGGTGTTCCTGCTGGCCGGAGCGTTCACGACCGACGCCGCGTTCGCGGCCTGGGGCTGGCGGGTACCGTTCCTCGTCGGCCTGTTCGTCCTCGTGCTCGCCTGGTACATCCACACGCGCGTCGAGGAGACCCCCGAATTCCGCGAGGCGGAGAAGAAGCTGGCCGAGCAGGAGAAGGCCGAGCAGTCCTCCCCGCTGCGCACGATCCTGAAGGACCACCTCGGCACGGTGCTCCTCGCCGGCGGCTCCTTCGCCGTGAACACCGCCACCTTCTACATCATCATCACCGGCGTGCTCGACTACACGACCCGCGAACTCGGCATGAAGCGCAGCGCCGTCCTCACCGTCTCGCTCTGCATCAGCCTCACCCAGCTCGTGCTGATCCCGGCCGCAGCCGCCCTCTCCGACAGGATCGGCCGCATCCGGATCTACGCGCTCGGCGCGGCCGGCATCGCCCTGTGGGCCGTACCGATGTTCCTGCTGATCGACACCGGCTCGCTGCTGTGGCTCGCGGTCGGCACCTTCGTCACCAGCTGCTTCCTCAGCATCATGTACGGCCCCCAGGCCGCCCTGTTCGCCGAGCTGTTCACGCCCGAGATGCGCTACACCGGCGCCTCCCTCGGCTACCAGATCGCGGCCGTGCTCGGCGGCGGACTCGCCCCGTTCGTCATGGTGCTGCTGCTGGAGGCAACGGGCACCTCGATGGCGGTCTCCGGCTACATCATCGGTCTGGCGGTGATCGCCCTGCTGTCCATCAAGGTCCTTGCGGACAGGGCGCGTTCACGCTGATTCCCGGGCCTGCTCGGGTCGTGGCGCGGCCGCCACGACCCGAGCCGCTCGCCGCCGGGACCGCGACACGGCGACCCCCGCCAGACACAGCGCCCCGCCCACCAGCGTGAGCGGCCCCGGCACCTCGCCCAGCGCCAGCCAGGACATCAGCACCACCAGCGCGGGCACCGCGTACGTGGTCGCGCCCATGCTGCTGGCGGTCGTACGGGCCAGGGCGTACGCCCATGTGGTGAAGGCGAGCGCCAGCGAGAAGACGCCCAGGTAGACCATGTTGAGCGTCGCGGAGACGGGGGCGTGGGCCGCCTCGCTGATCAGCTGCCCGGTGAACGGCAGGCACAAGGCCGCGCCGACCAGACACCCGTACGTCGTCACCTGCAGGGCGCTCGCATGGGCGAGTGCCGGCTTCTGCGCCACGACACCGCCCGCGTACCCGACCGCGGCCAGCAGGCACAGCACCACCCCGAGCACCGAGGAACCGCCCCCGCCCGACATCGACAGACCCACGGTCACCGCACCGGCGAACGACACCGCCATCCCGGCCAGCAGCCGCGGCGGCATCGGGTCACCGAGCAGCCGGGCGCCCAGCAGCGCGATGAGGATGGGCCCGATGTTCACGACGAGAGCCGCCGTACCGGCGTCCACCTGCTGCTCGCCCCAGTTCAGCACGACGCTGTAGAAGCCGAACCACAGCAGGCCCGATATCGCGATCCCGGGCCAGGCCGCCCTGGGAGGCAGCCCCTCCCGACGGACGAGGCAGATGACCCCCAGCACCAGGGCGCCGACGAGCAGCCGCCCCAGCGCGAGCGCCCCCGGCGAGTACTCGGAGCCCGCGCTGCGGATGGAGACGAAGGCGGAGGCCCAGAGGACGACGGTGACGGTGGCTGCGCCGGCGGCCAGGAGTTCGGTACGGCGGGGGTTCATCATGCTCCTGAGGCTAGGAAACCAGGGCTTCGGAAGCTCGCGGATTTCGGACGGGGCGTAAGGGGCGCTCAGCGCAGCGTCGCCTCATCGATGCCCAACAGCTCGGACAGCGCCCGCTCTCCGGCCGCCGTCACCTTCACCGCCCGTTCGGAGCCGATGCGTACGCACCACCCCGCGTCCAGGGCGTGACGGCACAGGGCCGCGCCGGCGACGCCTGCCAGGTGCGGGCGGCGCTCGGTCCAGTCGAGGCAGGCGCGGGCCAGTGGACGTCGGCCCCCGCGGTCGAGGTGGATACCGGCCGCGTCGAACCACCGCAGTCCCGCGTCCGTGAGCGCGAACCCCGTGTCCTGGACGAGCAGCCCGCGCACGGTCAACGCGTCGGTGACCGCGATGCCGAGCCGCCCGGCCAGATGGTCGTAGCAGGTGCGGCCCCGTGTCATGGCGGACCCCGCGCTGGACTCCCGCAGGTTCCGGGGCCGTACGACGGCACTCGGCGCCACCTGCGCGGCCAGGTCCTCCACGAGCTGGGCGACTCGCGCGTCGGCCAGCCGTACATACCGATGCCGGCCCTGCCGCTCCTCGGCCAGCAGCCCGCCCGAGACGAGCTTGCCCAGGTGCTCGCTGAGCGTCGACGCGGCCACCCCGGCGTGCCGTGCCAGCTCACCGGCGGTCCAGGCCCGTCCGTCGAGCAGCGCCAGCAGACAGGCGGCCCGGGTCTCGTCGGCGATGAGTCCGGCGAGCCGGGCCAGCCGGGACGCCTGGGGATGCCTGGTGGTCATGGACCCCAGCATGCGGCACGGACACTTCGGCGCCCGCCGAAATATGGCTAGGTGGCTCGCGCGACCTGCTCGTACTGCCGCGCCAAGCCGTCCAGCAGCGCGGTCAGGCCCGTCTCGAAGGCCCGTTCGTCGATCTTCTCCTGCTGCTCGGCCAGGAGATGGGCCTGCCCGAGGTGGGGGTAGTCGGCGGGGTCGTACGCGCTCGCGTCGTCCACGAAGCCCCCGGCGAACGACCCGAGCGCCGAGCCCATGATGAAGTACCGCATCAGCGCGCCGATGGACGTGGCCTGCGCCGGCGGCCAGCCCGCCGCCACCATCGCGCCGTAGACGGCGTCGGCGAGCCGCAGCGCGGCCGGGCGGCGGCCGGGGCCGCGGGCCAGCACCGGGACGATGTTCGGGTGGTCGCGCAGAGCCGCCCGGTAGGAGACGGCCCAGTCGTGCAGCGCGGTCCGCCAGTCCCGGCCGTCCTCGAACATCGACAGATCGACCTGGGCGCTCACCGAGTCGGCGACCGCCTCCAGGATCTCGTCCTTGGTGCGGAAGTGGTTGTAGAGGGACGGCCCGCTCACGCCCAGTTCGGCGGCGAGCCGGCGCGTGGAGACGGCCGCGAGGCCCTCCGCGTCGACGAGTTCGCGCGCCGTCTCGACGATCCGGTCGTAGCTGAGGAGGGGCTTGCGCGGTCGGGCCATGGCGCACATAGTAGGGCTGCCCAACGGAAACTAGCAGTGCTAATTTAAAGGTACGGCTTTCAATCGACGGCTTTCGGCGTCCACCGTCTGTGGGGTGACTCGGCATGAATCTGGAGCTCAGCGAGGAGCAGAGCGCCGTCCGGCGGCTCGCCCGGGACTTCGTGGACCGCGAGATCGCCCCCAACGCCGTCGCGTGGGACCGTGCTGAGGAAGTGGACCGCGCCATCGTCAAGAAGCTCGGCGAGGTCGGCTTCCTGGGGCTGACCATCGACGAGGAGTACGGCGGCTCGGGCGGCGACCACCTCGCGTACTGCCTGGTCACGGAGGAGCTGGGGCGCGGGGACTCGTCCGTGCGCGGCATTGTCTCCGTCTCGCTCGGCCTGGTCGCCAAGACCGTCGCCGCCTGGGGGAGCGAGGAGCACAGGCGCCGCTGGCTGCCGGGGCTCACCTCCGGCGAGTACGTCGGCTGCTTCGGCCTCACCGAGCCGGGCACCGGCTCCGACGCGGGCAACCTCGCCACGCGGGCGGTGCGCGACGGCGACGACTACGTCATCAACGGCACCAAGATGTTCATCACCAACGGCACCTGGGCCGACGTCGTCCTGCTCTTCGCCCGCTCCACCGACGCGCCCGGCCACAAGGGCGTCTCCGCCTTCCTGGTCCCCACCGACGCCCCGGGCCTGACCCGCCGCACCATCCACGGCAAGCTCGGCCTACGCGGCCAGGCCACCGCCGAGCTGGTGCTTCAGGACGTACGCGTGCCCGCCGCGGCCATGGTGGGGGAGGAGGGCAAGGGCTTCTCGGTCGCGATGTCGGCCCTGGCGAAGGGGCGGATGTCGGTCGCGGCCGGGTGCGTGGGCATAGCTCAGGCGGCGCTGGACGCGGCTGTCCGGTACGCCGGTGAGCGCGAGCAGTTCGGCAAGCCCATCGCCCACCACCAGCTGGTGCAGGAGCTGATCAGCGACATCGCCGTCGACGTGGACGCGGCCCGGCTGCTGACCTGGCGGGTCGCCGACCTGATCGACCGCGGGCTGCCCTTCGCCGTGGAGTCCTCCAAGGCCAAGCTGTTCGCCTCGGAGGCCGCCGTCCGCGCCGCCAACAACGCCCTCCAGGTCTTCGGCGGCTACGGCTACATCGACGAGTACCCGGCGGGCAAACTGCTGCGCGACGCCCGCGTGATGACCCTCTACGAGGGCACCAGCCAGATCCAGAAGCTGGTCATCGGGCGGGCGTTGACGGGGGTTTCGGCGTTCTGAGTTCTGAGTACCGGCTGAGTACTTCAGCGGATGTGGCCGCCGCCACAACCGCCGACCCTGTTCCCCATGAGTGACACACCGGTCAAGCAGCAGAGTACGGCCGCCTTCTACGGCCAGGCGGTCGCGTCCTTCGCGGTCGCCATGGCCGCCACCGCCATCGGCATCTTCCAGCTGAACGCGGACGCCTGGGTGCGCGGCTTCCTCGCGATCGCGGTCCTCTACCTGGTCACGTCGGCGTTCACCCTCGCCAAGGTCATCCGGGACCGTCAGGAGGCCGGGCAGATCGTCAGCCGGGTCGACCAGGCGAGGCTGGAGAAGCTGCTCGCCGAGCACGACCCGTTCGAGAAGCTCTGAGCCCCGAGAAGCTCTGAGCCCCGAGAGGCTCACGGCGCGCCCGTACGGACGCCTCCGACCGTCCCGCTAAGCGCTCGCTCAGTATCGGCGGTATGGTGGTGGCTCTGTCAGCGAGAGGGGCGAGTGAGCGATGAGTACGGCGGAGGAGACGGCCGGCGGCGAGACGTCGGCGTGGGGTGAGGTCACGCCCGACGCGGCCCGGCGGCTGCTGATCGCCGCCGTGGAGGCCTTCGCCGAGCGCGGCTACCACGCCACGACGACCCGCGACATCGCGGGCCGCGCCGGCATGAGCCCGGCCGCGCTCTACATCCACTACAAGACCAAGGAAGAGCTGCTCCACCGCATCAGCAGGATCGGCCACGAGAAGGCCCTGGAGATCCTGCAGACGGCGGCCCGGCGCGAGGGCGGCCCGGCCGAGCGGCTCGCCGACGCGGTGAGCTCCTTCGTCCGCTGGCACGCCGGGGGACGCACCACCGCGCGGGTCGTGCAGTACGAGCTGGACTCGCTCGGCCCGGACGCCCGCGCCGAGATCCTCGCCCTGCGCCGGCAGTGCGACGCCGAGGTGCGCGGGATCATCGAGGACGGCGTGGCGGCCGGCGACTTCGACGTGCTGGACGTGAAGGGCACCACCCTCGCCGTCCTCTCGCTCTGCATCGACGTGGCCCGCTGGTTCAACGTCGACGGCCCCTGGACTCCCGACGAGGTCGGCTCGCTCTACGCCGACCTCGTGCTGCGGATGGTGGGAGCGAAGTAGGGCCTGCCGGCTCGCGGGTTACAGGTAGTACCGCGAGACGGACTCGGCGACGCACACGGGCTTGTCCCCGCCCTCGCGCTCCACGCTGAACGCGACGGTGACCTGGACGCCGCCCGTCACGTCCTCCACGCCGGTGAGGGTGGCGGTGGCGCGCAGCCGCGAGCCGACCGGCACCGGTGCGGGGAAACGTACCTTGTTCGTCCCGTAGTTGACGCCCATCTTCACGCCCTCGACCTTGATGAGCTGGGGCCCGAAGAGCGGGAGCAGCGACAGCGTGAGGTACCCGTGCGCGATGGTGGTCCCGAAGGGCCCCGCGGCGGCCTTCTCGGGGTCGACATGGATCCACTGGTGATCACCGGTGGCCTCCGCGAACAGATCGATCCGCTTCTGGTCGACCTCCAGCCAGTCGGTGTATCCCAGCTGCTCGCCCACCGCCGCCTTCAGATCGTCGGCGGACGTGAAGATCCTCGGCTCTGCCATGTCCTGGCCTCTCGCGTCGCGTACCTCAGGGAGTGAATGCCTAAGCAACTGCTTAGCATGGTAGCGGGCGGAGCCCCTGTCAACGGACCCGGGCCGTGACACGGTAGGTAAGTTTGGGGCGTGCCCCAGATCCCCGAGAAGATTCACGAGCTCACGGTCGGCCAGCTCGCCGCCCGCAGCGGTGCCGCCGTCTCCGCCCTGCACTTCTACGAGTCCAAGGGCCTGATCAGCAGCCGCCGCACCTCCGGCAACCAACGCCGCTACACCCGTGACACCCTCCGCCGGGTCGCCTTCGTCCGGGCGGCGCAGCGCGTCGGCATCCCCCTGGCCACGATCCGCGAGGCCCTCGCCGAACTCCCCGAGGAGCGCACCCCCACCCACGAGGACTGGGCCCGCCTTTCGGAGGCCTGGCGCTCGGAACTGGACGAACGCATCAAGCAACTGAACCGTCTGCGGGACCACTTGACCGACTGCATCGGCTGCGGCTGCCTCTCCCTGGACAGCTGCGTCCTGTCCAACCCGGACGACGCCTTCGGCGAGCGGCTCACGGGGTCGCGGCTGATGGCGGAGCCGGGGGGCCGGCAGAAGGGGGGACCGGGCAGGGCCGGGCGGCGGGGGCAGGAGGCCGGGGACCGCTGCTGACACGCTGCGCTCGCTTGGCCGTTGGTCGCCTATGAGCTCGGGGCCGCGGAATCGCCGGCGGCTGTGGGTCGTGGGTGGCTGGTCGCGCAGTTCCCCGCGCCCCTAAGGGCGCTGTAGCAGCGGCAGCCCGCCGGCGCGGGCAAGCGATCCGACCCGTGCGCCGGCCCCCGCGCCGGGCCCCTGCCAACCGGCCGCCCCGACTCACTCGTACTCCGTCCCACCCTTCCGGGTCAGATACGCCGGACTGACAGCCTTGGCGATCGCCCTCCCGCCCGTCACCGCGCTGTACCGCTCGACAACCGGCCGTATCACCACGCCCTCCCGCAGATGCAGCTCCCGCCCCGAGACCGTCTCCCGCCCCGTGGCGACCTCCAGCACCCGCTCGATGTCGAACGGCCCCTCGAACAGCCGCGGCACCAAAGGCAGTTCCCCGTCCAGCACCTCCGCCGCGTCCAGCCACCGCACCTGCCCGTCGATCTCCACGGAGACGTCGAACACGGCGTACCCCAACGTCTCCCGGCGCCCATCGGCCCCGTACGTCAGGTCCTGCACGCCCGCCCCGAACACCTCCCCGAAGATCCCGACCCGCCGCGCCCCCAACCGCTCGGCGAGCCGAGCCGCGGCCTCGGCGACACCGTGCCCCCGCACCGCCCGCCAGTACAGATTGCGCGGGTCCTCCTTCAGCGCCAGCGACTTCGCCCCGAACCCCTTGGAGGACACGTACACCCGCTCCTCGTCGGCGACATAGGTCAGCAGGCACGCCGACCCGTGCAGCTTCTCGGTCAGCACGACCGGCTCACCCGGCGCGAAGACGTCCGGGTAGCGCTGGATGTTCTCGATGTCGACCCACGGCAGCAGATCCGGCGCCGACTCCACCTCGCCGGACATCGTGGGCGGGATCGGCGGCACCCACTTGGTGATGCCGAGCACCCCGGCGAAGTCGGTGCCCTCCGCCGCCGCCCGCGCCAGATCGACGTCGGCCAGCGCCTTCGGCCGGCACACGATCCCCTGCGACAGCTCTCCGCGCAGCCGGACCGCCTTGACCCGGTCGGCCCTGCTCCCCGAAAGCCGCCCGGTCAGCCCCAGTTCCTCGATCAGCTCGGCCGGCAGCACGGACTGCTCGGGGATGTACACGGCGGCCTCACCGGTGCGGTACGCGCCCTTGGCGACGACGGCCCGGTACAGACCCACCTGGGCCAGCTCCAGTGCGTCGGCGTTCGGATGCTCGTGGACGGTCAGCACTTCGGCGGTGACGCGCAGCGTCGACATCGGGGACTCCTCGGTCTTCCTCAGGTGTGTTTCATCGCCCCCAACTGTCCGGACGAGAAAGGGCTGGAGCGAACGGATTAGCGGCTGCTATCGTCGCGATCTTCGGCCGGCGGCTGCGGGACTCCGCCACGCACGGAGTCCTGACGGGACCGCCCCCCATGCCCTCACCCGCCCTTGCCGCCGCCCTCGCGGACATCGACACGGTCTTCAACGGGTTCGCCAGCCCTACGGAGACCGGCTGCGAGCGCTGCTTCGACCCGGAGGAGACGGCCTATCTGCGCACGCCGTACACGCGCGTGCCGGCCGACCTGGTCCGCAGGTTCGTCTACAAGGTCCCCGGTCACTTCGAGGACCACGCCGCCGTGATGCGGCGCCTGCTGCCGCAGGCGGCTCGGGCGATGGCGGACGGCAGCATGGACGTGGCGTGGTGGGGGCACGGGCTGACCCGCGTGAACTGGCGCTCCTGGCCGACGGACCAGTCCGATGCCATCCAGGCCTTCCTGACGGCCTGGTGGCAGGACGCCCTCGCGACCCCCGAGCCGCCGCACCCGATCACGGATGTGTTCGACTGCTGTTCCGCGATCGCCGGGACCGTGACCCCTTTCCTGGCCGAGTGGATCCGGCATCCCGTCGCCGACGCTCATCTCGTGACCTGCGCACGCCGGTGGCGCACCGACCTCCTCGCCGATGACCTGCCGCTCATGTGCTGGTCCGACGAGGGCCAGGAGGCGGCCGTCACGGAGCTTCAGTCCTGGTTCGCTCGCAGTGCTTCCGCTCGCCTCCGTGCCCTGGGCGAGCCCGACCTCGCGACGGAGGCGGAACTCCTCGCCCTGCCCTACGACGAACGCTGGGCCCACCCGTACTGGTTCAACGCCTGGCCCACCAACTGAGCGTTCGACGCGGCCCGTCGACCGTCCGGCAGGACCAGCGTGTCCTCCAGGCCGATGCGGGTCGCCAGCCCCAGCCGCCCCGCCAGCCGCAGCACCGGCCAGGCACCCCCGTCCTGCCCGTGCAGCAGCACCGGGCGGCCGAACGCCGGCCCGAGGTCGGCCAGCAGCGCACGCGCGGTCTCCTCGGCCGTCTCCGCCGAGGTGTCCGTCACCTCCGCCAGCACCCGCAGCACCTTCGGCCCCAGCGGCGAGGCGGCGAACCGCGCCGCCCCGTCCGTCCCGGACCAGATGCCGGCCTCGACGCCCACGCCTCGCTCGATCAGAGCCGCGGCCACGTCTTCGGCGCCGTCTTCATGCCAGTTGACCGAGGCGTGGTCCGGCAGCAGCGTCCAGCTCCGGATGCGCTCCACTCGCGCCGCCGCATCCGGTTCCGCCCACGCGCCCGTGGTCACCCCGACCGGCACCGGCACCCGGGCCCGTATCGCATCCAGGACCGGCGCGAGTACACGCGGCGACAGGCTGTCCTGCCCGCAGGGCGTCTTGGGGTGGACATGCACGTCCGTGGCCCCGGCTCCGACGGCCGCGGCGGCGGACTCGGCCATGGCCTCCGGTGTGAGGGGCACCATCGCCCCGTCGGCGCCCCCTCGGGGCCCGTTCAGACAGACCTGGATCATGTCTCGATGGTGCCGGACGCCACTGACAACGGCGGCTGGGAGGAACATGCTGAGAGGGCATGCTGAGAGACCTGCTGCGAGGACATCGGACCATCGGCAGGAGGGGGTGCGGCATCCCCGGCGCACCCCCGTCGTACTAGGCGGACACGAGCAGTCGCCGTTCGCGCCGCGATGCCGCCAGCGCTTCGGGCGTGAGAACCGGACGCGGCACCACGATTCCGCAGTCCGTGCAGACCGGGCCCGACGACGGTTCATGGGCCAGGTCGTACTTCCAGGTCAGCCGCTCCCCGCCGCACACCGGGCACTCCGCACCCGGTTCGCGCTCCAGCGCGGAGATCAGCCGGCGCAGCACCTCGGCCAGCGGTTCATGCGGGTGGACCCGGGGGTCGTCGCACCAGGCGACGCCGAAGCCGCCCCAGGTCAGCCGGTGCCAGTCGTCCACACTGCCCGGCCTGCGCAGTCCGTCGTGCTTCTCCCTCTTGCGCCGCTCGGCGAACTCGACCTCATAGGCCAGCCAGACCGAACGCGCCTCCTCCAGTTCGTCCAACGCGGCCACGAGCCGCGCCGGATCGGGGGACCGGTCCTCCGGACCGAATCCCGCCCGGGAGCACAAGTGGTCCCAGGTCGCCCTGTGCCCGTACGGAGCGAACCGCTCAAGGCACTTACGCAGCGAGTAGCGCCGCAGCGCGAGATCGCACCGCGGGTCGCGCACCTGTCTCGCCAGACTCCGGAAACCGGCCATCGCCCTGCACCTCCGTCACACCTGCACCTGTACTTCGGTCACTTCGGCGGTCGTCGCACGGACTTCGTACGACGTTGACGAATAGACGTATCGACATGCGATTCGGCTCCATCCGATTTCCGATGACCGCCCCAGCGGGTCCTGGTGACTCCAAAAAGTGACGCATGTTCATCTTCAATCCCGGGGATACCGCCGGTAACATCCCGGCTCACCCCCACGTCGGTAGGAGCTGCCATGCCGCGGCGTATCCCACGCAACGCCCCAGCCAGACTGAGAACTCCCCGCAGATTCCCCGGGTTCCTGAAGACCGCATCCATATGCACGCTGATTGCCGGTCTTTTGTCGCCTCTTTCCCAGGCGGCGACCGCGCCCGAGGCCGCGGCGGCCGGGGCGGCGGCCGTCGGCGACCACTGCGGGAACCAGTGTTCCGACATCCTGCCGCCGGGCCAGAACGGCAACGCCACCCTCGCCCAGATCCTGCTCAACCAGGCCTTCGGCAGCATGCCGGAACACGCCTCGGACCAGCTGGGCCCCTACGCGAACCTGGCCAAGGGCTACTCCGGACTCACCAACGCGACGATCAACAACTTCTTCAACGACGCCTCGTTCGGTGTCCCGGCCGACCAAGTCGCCTCCACCGTGAAGCCCGCCGACCGCAGCGATGTGACGATCGTCCGCGACAAGAAGACGGGTGTGCCGCACATCACCGGTACCACCAGATACGGCACGGAGTTCGGCGCCGGCTACGCGGCCGCCCAGGACCGGCTGTGGCTGATGGACGTCTTCCGCCACGTCGGACGCGGACAGCTGACCTCCTTCGCCGGCGGCGCGCCCTCCAACCAGGGCCTTGAGCAGCAGTTCTGGCGCAACGCCCCCTACACCGAGGCCGATCTCCAGGCCCAGATCGACAACGCCGTCGCCTCGAACGGCGAACGCGGGAAGCTGGCCCTCGCCGACGCCAAGGCCTACCTCGACGGCATCAACGCCTACATCGACGCCTCCGACAGCGGCCGCTACTTCCCCGGCGAGTACGTCCTGACCGGCCACAAGGACTCGGTGACCAACGCCGGGAAGATCGAGCGCTTCAAGATCACCGACCTGGTCGCGCTCGGCTCCGTCATCGGCGCCCTGTTCGGCTCCGGAGGCGGCGGCGAGGTCAACAACGCCATCTCCCTGCTGGCCGCCCAGGAGAAGCACGGCGTGGCCGAGGGGACCAGGCTCTGGGAGTCGTTCCGTATGCGCAACGACCCCGAGGCGGTCGTCACCGTCCACGACAAGAGCTTCCCGTACGCCACCAAGCCCGCCGACCCCCAGGGCGAGGCCCTGCCCGACGCCGGCTCGGTGACCGAGGAACAGCTCGTGTACGACCGTACGGGCAGCGCGGCCGGCTCCGCCGCGACCGGCGCCTCGGCCACGGCCGCCGCGGCGGCCACGAGCTCGGCCAAGCGGGGCATGTCCAACGCCCTCGTGGTGAGCGGCGAGCACACCGCCAGCGGCCACCCGGTCGCCGTCTTCGGCCCGCAGACCGGCTACTTCGCGCCCCAGCTCCTGCTGCTCCAGGAGATCCAGGGCCCGGGCATCAGCGCCCGCGGCGCCTCCTTCGCGGGCCTGAGCATGTACGTCGAACTGGGCCGCGGCCAGGACTACTCGTGGAGCGCCACCACCTCCGGCCAGGACATCATCGACACCTACGCCGTCGAGCTGTGCCAGGACGACCACCACTACCTCTACCGAGGCACCTGCACGCCGATGGAGAAGGTCGAGCAGAAGAACGCCTGGAAGCCGACGACCGCCGACAGCACGCCCGAGGGCTCGTACACGATGCGGGTCTGGCGCACGAAGTACGGTCCCGTGACGCACCGCGCGACCGTCGACGGCAAGAAGGTCGCCTACACCACCCTGCGCTCGTCCTTCATGCACGAGGCCGACTCGATCATCGGCTTCCAGATGCTGAACGACCCGGACTACGTCAAGGGCCCGGAGGACTTCCAGAAGGCGGTGCAGCACATCAACTACACCTTCAACTGGTTCTACGCCGACTCCGAGCACACCGCCTACTACAACAGCGGTGACAACCCGGTGCGGGCGGCCGGCGTCGACGCGGAGTTCCCGGTGTGGGCGCGGCCGGCGTACGAGTGGCGGGGCTGGGACCCGGCGACGAACACCGCCGACTACACCCCGCCGTCGGCCCACCCCAACTCCATCGACCAGGACTACTACATCTCCTGGAACAACAAGCAGGCCAAGGACTACACGACCGCACCCTGGGGCGACGGCTCGGTCCACCGCGGCAATCTCCTGGAGAACCGGGTGAAGAAGCTCGTCGCCGCGGGCGGCGTGACCCGGGCCTCGCTGGTGAAGGCGATGGCCGACGCGGGTCTTGCCGATCTGCGGGCGGAGGACGTCCTGCCGGATCTGCTCAAGGTCGTGGGCAGCTCCCCGGTGACCGACTCCACGGCCGCCGCGGCCGTGAGCAAGCTCCAGGCGTGGGTCTCCGCGGGCGCCAGGCGCACCGAGACGTCGGCGGGTTCGAAGACGTACGCCGACGCCGACGCGATCCGCATCCTGGACGCCTGGTGGCCGCTGCTGGTGAAGGCCGAGTTCGAACCGGGCCTCGGCAGCGAGCTGTACGCCGCGATGACGAACAACCTGCCCATCGACGAGTCCCCGTCCGCCGGGCACGGACCGACCGGCTCGCACGCCGGAAGCTCCTTCCAGTACGGCTGGTGGAGCTATGTCGACAAGGACATCCGAGCGGTGCTCGGTGAGTCGGTGCAGGGCCCGCTCGACCGGAAGTACTGCGGCGGGGGCAGCCTGAGCGCCTGCCGGAACATCCTGATCAGCACCCTGAAGGAGGCGGCCGGCAAGACCGCGGCCCAGGTCTACCCCGGCGACGACCAGTGCTCGGCGGGCGACCAGTGGTGCGCCGACTCGATCGTCCACCGCACCCTGGGCGGCATCAAGCACGGCAAGATCAGTTGGCAGAACCGGCCGACGTATCAGCAGGTCGTGGAGTTCACGTCACATCGGTGAACGGCGGCGTCCGACCGGTTGTTGACGCCGGCCGGTCAACGCTCCCCGGCGGCGGGTTCAGCGGATGCGGCCCGCCGTCAGCACCAGCTGCGCCAGCTCCCGGTGCACGATGTCGCTGTGCGCTCCCGCCGGCGGCCCGCCACGTCTGACGACCGCCGCCGCGTCGACGTTCACGCACCCCGACCCGGGCAGCGTGGCCCGCAGCGCGTCGGCCAGCTCGTACGACTTCGTCCCCGGCACGGCCTGCACCCCGTCGTGCCCCATCGCACCCCACTTCGCCCCCAGCATCCGGCCGATGTCCAGGGCCGCGATCCCCCGCGCGTCCCCCGCCATGCGGGAGGCCAGCGGATACATGGTCGACAGGGCCGAGTCGTGCCGCGAGTAGCAGCACACCAGCGGTCCGTCGATACGGTTGTGCTGGCCCTCCAGCACCCCGCCCGCCCGCGCGTCGTGCGGCAGCCGGGACGCGAACGCGTAGTGGGAGAAGGCGCCCTGAAGCAGGGTCACCGACTTCACCGTGCGCACGCCCTTCGGCAGCCCGCGCAACGCGAACGACACCAGCCGCGCACCGAAGCTGTGCCCGACGAGATGCACCCGCACCTCGGACGCCCGCGCGGCCAGCTGCCCGACCACCCGGCCGAGCCCACGCTCACCGACCGTCCCCGCGCGCCGCTTCATGGCGTAGTACGTCGCCTGCCGCAGCAGCTCGTGCGCGCCCTCCCACGGGTTCGGCAACGAGAACGAGGCCGCGCCGTCCGGTGCCTCCAGAAGCGTCAGCGCCTGCGCGAACTCCTCGCACACGGCCGCGGTCGACCCCGAGAACATGGCCGGTGAGTTCTGCGGCACCCCCTCGGCCAGCGTGTCCGCGGCGAACAGCGCCTGTGGCCCCGGCGGTACGACGTCCACCAGCATCCGCACCAGGCGCCCGAACTCCTCCAACTCCGCTTCCTCGCGCGGCTGCTGGTCCAGCAGCCGCGCGAGCTGGTCGATGACGGTCGCCCGCCCGGGGAACGTCTCCAGCAGCGCGTGCCGTGTGTCCTTGTCGAGCGTCGGCCGAGGAGGCAGCTCGGCCGCCACGGCCCGCGGAAAGTCCGGGATCGGCTCGTCCGAGAACCGCATCGACGGCCAGACCACGCCCACGTATCCGATCCTCGCGCCCGGAGCGAGCCCCGGGACCGGTGCGAAGAAGCGGTCGTAGAGCCGGGTCGCCCCCGAGCGGTCGTTGTTCCAGCCGTGCGCGAAGACGATCAGATCACGGACGCCGTGCCGCGCCACCCCGGCCAGCAGCCGGTCGCGCTTCCCGGCGTCCGGATCCCCCTCCGCGTCGAAGGTCAGCTCCCAGTAGGGAGTCACGCTCACTGCCGGATTCGCCATCCCAGGCCCCCTCGTCCCCCGTAGCGGTGCGATACGGGCGCATCGTCCTGCTGCCGGGCGCGATTGGCCATACGTCGTCACTCATCCGGGGGGCACATCCGGGGCGCTCATTTGTACAGCAGGTACTCCCTGCGCATCCGCCGGAACGCCGCCAGCTCCTCCTGCCAGCCCGCCACCACCTCGTCGGCGCTCGCGCCCGCGTCGATCATCGTGCGCACCCGGGTGGAACCGGTGAGCTTGTCGATCCAGTTGTCCGCTCGCCAACCGAAGCCGCTCCAGACCTTCTTGGCCGTCACGAGCAGGGCGATCCCGGTGCGGACCGGGTCGTACGCGGCCCGGTCGTGCACATGGATCTGTACGCCGCCGATGGTCTTGCCCTGGAATTTCGAGAAGGTGGGCGCGAAGTACGCCTCCCTGAAGTGGACGCCGGGAAGGCCGAGTTCACTGGCCGCGGCGGCCCAGCGTCCGTCGATGCCCTCCGCGCCAAGCAGCTCGAACGGCCGTGTCGTCCCGCGCCCCTCCGACAGGTTCGTGCCCTCGAAGAGACACGTCCCCGCATACACCAGCGCGGTGTCCGGGGTCGGCATGTTCGGGCTCGGCGGCACCCAGGGCAGGCCCCAGGCGTCGTAGAACTCGGACCGCTTCCAGCCCGTCATCCGTACGGTCGTCAGCGGCACCGGCGCGGTCAGGAACTCCCCGTTGAACAGCCGCGCCAGCTCCGCGACCGTCATCCCGTGCGCCTGCGCGATCGGCTGCCTGCCGATGAACGTGGCGAACTCCTTGTGGAGCACCGGCCCCTGGGCCGCCCGCCCGGTCACCGGGTTCGGGCGGTCGAGCACGACGAAGCGCTTGCCCGCCAGCTGCGCTGCCTCCATGCAGTCGTACAGGGTCCATATGTAGGTGTAGAAGCGTGCGCCCACGTCCTGGATGTCGAAGACGACGGTGTCCACGCCGGACGCGGTGAAGATGTCGGCGAGGGGGCGGCCGCTCTTGAGGTAGGTGTCGTAGACCGGCAGGCCGGTCGCCGGGTCGTCGTAGCGGCCTTCGGAGCCGCCTGCCTGGGCGGTGCCGCGGAAGCCGTGTTCGGGGCCGAAGACGGCCCCCAGGTTCATCCTTTTGTCGGCGTGCATGACGTCCACGACGTGGCGGACGTCCCGGGTTACGCCGGTGGGGTTGGTGACTATGCCGACGCGCTGGCCGCTGAGTCGCGCGTAGCCCGTTGCCGCGAGGTTCTCGAAGCCGGTACGGAGTTGTCTGTGGCGCTCGGCCGCGGTGGCGAGGGGTGCCGAAGGCAAGGTTGCTGCCGCCGTTGTCGCTGCGAGGAGAGCTCGTCTGGATAGGCGCATGGTCTGCACGTTAAGTGCTCCCGCAGGTTGTGGGGAGGGTGCGGGTCGTGTGTGGCTGGTCGCGCCCACGCGGCGGAGCCCATATCGATACAGCCCCGCGCCCCTCGGCTGGTCGCAGTGGCCCTTCCCTGGGACATACCGACCGGTTAGTCTGGCGCAGCAGTGGAGCCGCGCATAAGGAGACCGATGGTGGAAGCCCTGCAGGATGCCGGAGTGGTCGTCACCGGAGCGGGAGGCGGCATCGGGGCCGCCCTGGCCCGTCGGTTCGCCGCGGAGGGGGCCCGGGTCGTCGTCAATGATCTGGATGCCGACAAAGCGAAGGCCGTCGCCGACGAGATCGGTGGTACTGCCGTACCGGGCGATGCCTCCGCCATCGTTGCCGACGCCCGGGACGCCCTCGGCGGCACCGTCGACGTCTACTGCGCCAACGCCGGGGTCGCCTTCGGCGGGGCGGGCCTCGCCGATCTCGCCGACGACAAGGCCTGGGCGCTGTCCTGGGACGTCAACGTCATGGCCCATGTCCGCGCGGCCCACGCCCTGCTCCCGGACTGGCTGGAGCGCGGCAGCGGGCGGTTCGTCTCCACCGTCTCCGCCGCCGGACTGCTCACCATGATCGGGGCCGCGCCCTACGCCGTCACCAAGCACGGCGCGTACGCCTTCGCCGAGTACCTGTCGCTGACGTACCGTCACCGCGGTCTGAAGGTCCACGCCATCTGCCCGCAGGGCGTGCGCACCGACATGCTGGACGCCACCGGCAGCGCCGGGGACCTGGTGCTGAAGCCCACGGCCATCGCGCCGGAGGACGTGGCGGAGGCGCTGTTCAAGGGCATGGCGGAAGACCGCTTCCTGATCCTGCCGCACCCCGAGGTCGCCGGGTACTACGAGGCGCGGGCTGCCCGGCCCGACCGCTGGCTGGCCGGTATGAACCACATCCAGCAGAAGTGGGAGGAGGCCCGGTGACCGGCTCCCGGTACGCGGCCAAGCCCTGGCTGGCCCTGCTCTCCGATGCCCAGCGTGCCCCCGTCGCCCCCGCCGACTCCCTCGTGCACGCCCTGCGCCGGGCCGCCGCCGAGACCCCGGAGCGCGCCTTCCTCGCCTACTTCGACGGCCGCCTGACCTACCGCGAGGCCGACGAGCTCAGCGACTCCGTCGCCGGGCACCTCGCCGCCCGTGGCCTGGAGCGCGGCGACCGGGTGGCGATCCTGCTGCAGAACTCCCCGCACTTCGTGCTCGCCCTGCTGGGTGCCTGGAAGGCGGGGGCGGTCGTCGTGCCCGTCAACCCGATGTACAAGTCGGGAGAGGTGAGCCATGTCCTCCGTGACGGTGACGTGGCCGCGCTGATCTGCTCCGACCGGGCCTGGGAGTCGTATCTGCGCGAGACGGCGGCCGAGTCGCCGGTGCGGATCGTGCTCACCGGCTGCGAGCTGGACTTCCAGACACGCAACGACGCGCGCGTGCTGACCTTCGAGCGACTCCCGCAGGCCGCCGACGACCTGACGGCCGTGGCCCGCGCCGGTCACAAGGCACCGCAGGACCGCGACCCCGGCCCGTCCGACATCGCGCTCATCAGCTACACGTCGGGCACGAGCGGCACCCCGAAGGGCGCCACCAACACGCACGGCAACATCATGTACAACGCCGAACGGCAGCGGACCGGCCTGGAACTGCCCGAGGCACCCGTCTACTTCGCGCTGGCGCCCCTGTTCCACATCACCGGCATGGTCTGCCAGCTCGGCGCCTGCCTCGACAGCGCGGGCACGCTCGTGCTGGCGTACCGCTTCGAGGCGGGTGTCGTCCTGGACGCCTTCGCCGAGCACGGGCCGCACTACACCGTCGGCCCCTCGACCGCCTTCATGGCGCTGGCCGCTCACCCGGCCGTCACGCGCGACCACTTCGCCTCCTTCCGGATGATCTCCTCCGGCGGCGCCCCGCTGCCGCCCGCCCTGGTGGAGAAGTTCCGGGCCGGCTTCGGGCCGTACATCCGCAACGGCTACGGCCTCACCGAGTGCACCGCCCCCTGTGCCTCCGTCCCGCCCGGCCTGGAGGCCCCGGTCGACCCGGTCTCCGGGACGCTCGCCGTGGGCCTGCCGGGTCCCGAGACGGTCGTACGGATCGTCGACGACCAGGGCCGGGAGGTCCCCTTCGGCGAACAGGGCGAGATCCTCGTACGCGGCCCGCAGGTCGTCCCCGGCTACTGGCGGCGGCCCGACGCCACCGCCGAGACCTTCCCCGACGGCGAGCTGCGCACCGGCGACATCGGCTTCATGGACGAGCAGGGCTGGCTGTACGTCGTCGACCGCAAGAAGGACATGATCAACGCGTCCGGCTTCAAGGTGTGGCCGCGCGAGGTCGAGGACGTGCTCTACACGCACCCGGCGGTGCGCGAGGCGGCCGTCGTCGGGGTGCCCGACGGCTACCGCGGGGAGACCGTGAAGGCGTACATCAGCCTCCGTCCGGGTGCCGAAGCCGACCCCGACGCACTCGCCGCGTACTGCAGGGAGAGACTGGCCGCCTACAAATATCCGCGTCAGGTGGAGATCCTGCCCGACTTGCCCAAGACGGCAAGTGGGAAGATCCTCCGTCGGGAACTCCGTTCCCGTGGGTACGACGGCTAGACATCCAGCAGACATCTCGGAAGGGCAGGTGGCGGCACAGTGGCCAGGACGACGGACGGAGACGGTACGCCCGTCCCGCAGCGGCTGCTCGCCGCCGCCACCCGGCTCTTCGCCGAGCAGGGCTACGACCGCACCTCGGTGCAGGAGATCGTCGAGGCGGCCGGCGTCACCAAGGGGGCGCTGTACCACTACTTCGGCTCCAAGGACGACCTCCTGCACGAGGTGTACGCCCGCGTGCTGCGCCTCCAGCAGGAGCGCCTGGACGCCTTCGCGCAGGCCGACGAGCCGGTCGAGAAGCGCCTCCGGGACGCGGCGGCGGACGTCGTGGTGACGACCATCGACAACCTCGACGACGCGATGATCTTCTGGCGGTCCATGCACCACCTCAGCCCGGAGAAGAACAAGCAGGTGCGCGCCGAGCGGCGCCGCTACCACGAACGCTTCCGTGCGCTCATCGAGGAGGGCCAGGAGGCGGGCGTCTTCTCCAGGGCGACCCCGGCCGACCTGGTGGTCGACTACCACTTCGGGTCGGTCCACCACTTGTCGACCTGGTACCGCCCGGACGGCCCGATGGGCCCCCAGGAGGTCGCCGACCACCTGGCGGACCTGCTGCTGCGGGCGTTGCGACCGTGAGGGCGCGGGGTGGTTCTCGCCCCCGCCGCCCCTACCCTTCCCATCCTGAAGGGGCTCCGCCCCTTCGACCCCGCCAGGGGGCTCCGCCCCCTGGACCCCTGCTCCTCAAACGCCGGAGGGGCTGGTTTTCAGCCCGTCCGGCGTTTGAGGACGAGGCCCGTTCAGGGCCGAAGCGGGGGTCTGGGGGCCGCAGGCCCCCAGGGGACGGGAATGGGTAGGGGCGGCGGGGGCGAGAAACCCTCCCCCCCCCCGCCTCACAGGTACTTCTTCAGCTCCCGCCGCGCCAGCGA
Source organism: Streptomyces curacoi (assembly GCF_001513975.1). GTDB lineage: Bacteria > Actinomycetota > Actinomycetes > Streptomycetales > Streptomycetaceae > Streptomyces > Streptomyces curacoi. The sequence continues at coordinate 360,314 of NZ_KQ947991.1, read as the reverse complement.
CCGCTGATGCACCTCGTCCGGACCGTCGGCGATCATCAGCGTCCGCGCCCCGGCGTACAGCTCGGCCAGCGGGAAGTCCTGACTGACGCCGCCCGCACCGTGCAACTGGATCGCCCGGTCGATGATGTCGACGACCGCGCGAGGCGTGGCGATCTTGATGGCCTGGATCTCGGTGTGGGCACCCTTGTTGCCGACGGTGTCCATCAGCCAGGCCGTCTTCAGCACCAGCAGCCGCAGCTGCTCGACGGTGACACGCGCGTCGGCGATCCAGTTGTGGACCACGCCCTGCTGGGCCAGCGCCTTGCCGAAGGCCGTGCGGGACACCGCCCGGCGGCACATCAGCTCGATCGCCCGCTCGGCCATGCCGATCAGCCGCATGCAGTGGTGGATCCGCCCGGGACCGAGCCGGGCCTGGGCGATGGCGAAGCCGCCGCCCTCCTCGCCGATCAGGTTGGACACCGGCACGCGCGCGTGGTCGAAGATCACCTCGGCGTGGCCGCCGTGGTAGTGGTCCTCGTAGCCGAAGACCCGCATCGCGCGCCTGACCGTGACGCCCGGGGTGTCGCGGGGGACGAGGACCATGGACTGCTGGCGTCGGATGTCCTCGCCGTCCGGGTCCGTCTTGCCCATCACGATGAAGATCTTGCAGTCCGGGTTCATCGCCCCGGAGATGTACCACTTGCGGCCGGTGATGACGTACTCGTCGCCGTCCCGCTCGATCAGCGTGGTGATGTTCGTGGCGTCCGAGGAGGCCACGTCCGGCTCGGTCATCGCGAACGCCGACCGGATCTCACCCGCCAGCAGCGGCTCCAGCCACTGCTTCTTCTGCTGCTCGTCGGCGAACTGCGCCAGCACCTCCATGTTCCCGGTGTCGGGCGCCGCGCAGTTGGTCGCGGTGGGCGCGAGCTGCGGGGAGCGGCCGGTGATCTCGGCGAGCGGGGCGTACTGGAGGTTGGTGAGGCCGGCGCCGTGCTCGGCGTCGGGCAGGAAGAGATTCCACAGGCCCTGCCTGCGGGCCTCGGCCTTGAGCTCCTCGACCACCGCCGGCGTGTCCCACGGCGAGGCCAGCTGTGCGCGCTGCTCCTCCGCCACGGCCTCGGCCGGATAGACGTACTCGTCCATGAAGGCCAGCAGCTTGGCGCGCAGCTCCTCGGTGTGTGCGTCGAACGCGAAGTCCATGTCCCGTCAGCCTTCCTGGGTGCCTTCTTGAAGAGTGGTCAGGCCGTGCTCGATGAAGACCGGGACCAGGTCGCCGATGCGGTCGAAGCCGCGGCCGACCGTCTGGCCCAGGGTGTAGCGATAGTGGATGCCCTCCAGGATCACGGCGAGCTTGAACCAGGCGAACGCCGTGTACCAGGAGACCGCGGAGACGTCGCGCCCCGAACGCGCGGCGTACCGCTCGATCAGTTCGGCCGGGTCCGGGTGCCCCGGAGCCTCGGCCGTCGTGGAGACCGGGGAGTTCGGCATCCCGAGCGGCATGCTGTACATCACCAGCAGGCCCAGGTCGGTCAGCGGGTCGCCGAGAGTCGACATCTCCCAGTCGAGGATCGCCTTGATCGTGTCGTCCTCGCCGATCAGGACGTTGTCGAGCCGGTAGTCGCCGTGCACCACGGCCGGGGCGGGGGAGGCGGGCAGTCTGCGCCCGAGCGTCGCGTGCAGCTCGTCGATGCCGGCCAGCTCGCGGTTGCGGGAGGCGTCCAGCTGCTTGCCCCAGCGGCGCAGCTGCCGGTCCAGGAAGCCCTCGGGCCGGCCGAAGTCGGCGAGCCCCACCTCGGCGGGATCCACCGCGTGCAGCTCGACGAGCGTGTCCACCAGGGACAGCACCGCGCCCCGGGTGCGCTCCGGGCCGAGCGGGGCGAGCTGGTCGGCGGTGCGGTACGGGGTGCCCTCGACGAACTCCATCACGTAGAAGGGCGCCCCGAGCACCTCCTCGTCCTCGCACAGCAGCACCGGCCGCGGCACCGGCACGTTCGTCGGGTGCAGCGCGCTGATGACCCGGTGCTCCCGCTTCATGTCGTGCGCGGTGGCCAGGACATGGCCGAGCGGGGGCCTGCGTACGACCCACTTCGACGTGCCGTCGGTGACCGCGTAGGTGAGGTTCGACCGTCCGCCCTCGATCAGCCGTCCGGTCAGCGGACCGTGCGCCAGGCCGGGCCGTTCCCGCTCGAGCAGGCCGCGCAGCCGGTCGAGGTCGAGTCCGGGCGGATGGTCGGGGCTCATACATCGCTCCTAGGGGCTGGTGAACGGTACCCGACTCATGATGCCGACCAGTCGGTATGTAGTCCAGTGCGGGACTCGAACGTGATCGGGGCCACGATAGGCCGACAGCTCCCCGCGTGGAGCGCCGGGGAGCTGTCGGTGGTGTCTTCTCGGACAGGGGTGGAGGGGGCTGGAGCCGCGCGGTGGGCTCAGTGGTCGTCCCAGTGGCCGTTGTGAGCGGCGTGCCGGTGGCCGTCGTGGAGGTAGTCGACGTGGTCGCCGTGCAGCACGCTGTCGTGGCCGCAGTCGGCGCCGTGCTGATGGCTGTGGCCCTCGTGCGCGGTGTGTCCGTCCGCCTCGCACTCGTCCCAGTGGCCGCCGTGCTCGCGGTGGAGGTGGCCGTCGTGCGCGTAGTCGGTGTGGTCGCCGTGCGGCACCGCGGTGTGCCCGCAGTCGGGGCCGTGGGCGTGCGTGTGGGAGGCGTGTTCCAGGTGCTGCGTGGTCATGGTGCTCACCTTCGGAGGTGCGGGTGATGACGTCGGACAGGCTGCCACGCGAAATGCGCATATCGGCTCATTCGGCTTGCGTGGCGTGCGGGTACCCCGGAGGGTCGAACCCATGAAGGCGATCAGTTACTCACGCTACGGCGGACCCGAGGTGCTCGCATACGGGGAAGTGCGCGACCCGAAGGTCGGCCCCGACTCGGTGCTGGTCAAGGTGCGGGCAGCGGCGGTCAATCCGGTCGACTGGAAGTGCCGTGAGGGCCATATGGGCCAGATGCTGGAGTCGGCCTTCCCGGTGGTCCCCGGCTGGGACGTCTCCGGTGTCGTGGTCCAACCGGGCGTGTCCGTCACGGAGTTCGCCGTCGGCGACGAGGTCATCGGCTACGTACGCGAGGACTTCCTCTCCCGGGGCACCTTCGCGGAGTACGTCGCGGCGCCCCTTCGCACCCTCGCCCGCAAGCCCCGCAACCTCACCTGGGAGGAGGCCGCCGGTCTGCCGCTGGTGGCGCTGACGGCGTATCAGGTGCTGGTCAAGGTGCTCCAGCTGAAGCGGGACGAGACGGTCCTCGTGCACGCAGCGGCCGGCGGCGTGGGCTCGATCGCCGTCCAGCTCGCCCGCCATCTGGGGGCCCAGGTGATCGGTACGGCGAGCGCGCACAACCACGACTTCGTACGGGGTCTCGGCGGTGAGCCGGTCGAGTACGGCGACGGCCTGGTCGAGCGGGTGCGGGAGCTTGCGCCCGAGGGCGTGGACGCGGCGTTCGACACGGTGGGCGGCGAGGCGCTGAAGGCCTCGGTCAACGTCCTGGCCCCCGAGGGCCGCCTGGTGTCGATCGCCGACCCGGACGTCTTCGACTACGGCGGCCGCTACTACTTCGTCCGCCCGGACGCGGAGGACCTGCTGCGGGTGTCCGAGCTGGCGGAGGAGGGGGCGGTGTCCGTGCATGTCTCGGAGACGTTCCCGCTGGAACGGGCGGCGGACGCACACCGGCTGAACCAGGAGGGCCGCACCCGGGGCAAGATCGTGGTGACGGTGGAATGGGAGGTGGAGGAGGCGGTGGCGCCGGAGGGGCTGTGGCAGGGGGCGGACTAGACAGACCTGCGGGGGAATCCGGCCGGGTCGAGCCGGGCCTGGACGGCGTGATCGAGAAGAAGCGCCCCTGCGGCCGATGGCCGGGACGTCGCAACGGCCCTGTGGCCCTCAGAAGACACGGCCTGTCGCCCTCAGAACACACGGCTCTGTCGCCCTCAGAAGACAAGGGCGGCGGCGCACACCGCCAAAGCCACGGTGAGCAGGGCCGTGGCCGTGGCGTGCCGGGGGGTGAGCGCGGCGGGCTCCGCCGTCGAGGCGAGGGCGCGGATGCGGCGGTGGGCGAGGAGCAGGAAGGCCAGCCACAGCGCGAAACACAGCGCGCAGGCGACGGTCCCGGCCACCGAGACCCCGCCGTGCAGCGCGGTCTTCATGCCGAGTACGGCGGCAGCGGCGCCGGACAGCGTCGTGCGCCGCCACGCCAGCCGCGTCCGCTCGGGCTGCAGCCCCGGGTCCCGCACCGGCTCGGCGACCGTCCCGCCGCTCACCCCTCCCACCCGACGAGCACGACGACCACCATCGCGACGGCCACGACCGCGACCACGAGGCTCAGCACGGCCGGGAACCGTGACACCGGCAGGTCCTCGCCCCGGCGCATCGCCCGCTCGCAGCGCACCCAGTGATTGACCGCGCGCAGGGAGCACAGCACGCCCGCCGCGAGCAGCGCGAGCGCCAGCCCCACGCGCCAGCCCCAGCGCAGGTCCGGCAGGAACTGGTCCACCGCGAAGCCGCCGCCGATGAGCGCGAGCGCGGTACGCAGCCAGGCCAGGAAGGTGCGCTCGTTCGCCAGCGAGAACCGGTAGTCGGGGGTGCCGCCCTCCTGTCGGATCTGCTGCGGCGCGAACCACAGCCGGACGTTTCGTACGAACTCGATCACATGCACGACCCTATCCGGGAGGGCGTCGGGGGCGTTCCCGGACTGCCGGACAGTCCGAGAGAGGGTGGCTCAGCCGGTCGCCCGGTGCGTCCTCAGCCGCTCGTACGCCGCCAGCCCGTCCGGCACCCACGCCCACTCGGTCAGCCGTCGCTCCAGCTCCTCCGGCGCCAGGAAGCCGTGCCAGGCGACCTCCTCCGCCTGCGGGCTCACGGGCAGTTCGCAGCGCACCTCGTACACCGCCGACCACCAGGTCTGCCCGGCGCCGTCGTCGTACAGGAACTTGAAGAGATACGTGGGGCGGGGGAGGCCGCTCACGCCGAGTTCCTCCTCGGCCTCGCGCAGGGCGGCGTCGTCGTAGGACTCGCCCGCGCCGACCACTCCTCCGACGAACATGTCGTACCGGGAGGGGAACACCAGCTTGGTCGGCGTGCGGCGGTGCACGAAGAGGCGGCCCCGCGCGTCCCGGGCCTCGATGAAGACGCAGCGGTGACGCAGCCCCTTGGCGTAGGCATCGCCGCGCGGGGACTGTCCGATGACCTGGTCGTGCTCGTCGACGATGTCGAGGATCTCGTCAGCAGCGTTCATGGGGCCATCCAAGCAGGGGGGCGCCCGTACCGGTCAGGGGGTCTGGAGAGCCGCCGCCCGCTGCGGCTGAGTGACCCCGCAGGGCATCGCCGAGTGAGTGCCGAGCAGGATGATGCCCACCACGATGCCGGCGAGCCCCGCCGCCTCCCAGGCCAGCGCACCCGCGTCGGTGCGCAGCCGGTCGCCGAGGAAGCCCACGCCGCAGGCGATGCCGGCCAGCGGCTGGGCCGCGGTCAGCGCGGGCAGGGACATGCGCAGGGACGCGGTCTCGAACGCGCTCTGGACCAGGACGAGGCCGGTGAGGCCGAGCGCCACCATGGCGTACGGCTGCCAGCCGGTCAGCACTTCCGCGAGGCCGCCCTCGGCGAAACGCTGGCCGGTCACCCGGGTCAGCGCGTCCTGCACGCCGTACAGCAGACCGGCGGCCGTCGCCAGCAGCGCCGGACCCGAGCTGAGGCGCGAGCGCTTGGCGTACGTCGTGAACAGCAGGGCCAGCCCGAGCATGACGCCGATGATCAGCCAGTGCCGCAGCGGGTCGTCGGTCGCCGTTCCGCCGCGCGGCTCTCCGGCGACGATGAACACCGTCACCCCGCCCGCGAGCAGCGCGAGGCCGGCCCAGCCCTGGCGGCCCAGCGGCTGCTTGGTCTGCCGGCGCGAGAACATGAGCGCGAACAGCAGGTTCGTCGCCAGCAGGGGCTCCACCAGGGAGATCTCGCCCTGCCCCAGGGCCATCGCGCCCAGCGCCATGCCGACCACCATGAGCCCGATGCCGCCGAGCCAGCGCGGCACCTTCATCAGGTCGAGCAGGATCCGGGGCGAGAGGAAGTCGTTCAGCGGCGCCCGCTGGGCCGCGTTCTGCTGCAGGACGAAGCCCAGTCCCAGGCAGCACGCAGCGCTCACGGCGAGTAGGAGAATCTGAAGCGACACGCTGCGTACCTCGATCATCCTGCCGGGGGAGGGGGACGGGGGTGCGTGAGGGCCGACTGTAGCGGCCTCGATCCCGGCATGCGCGTCCTGCAATCGTGCGGTGTGCGCGCGGAGCCCGCCATGACGTACGCCACACACTTGGAACAAATCCGACATTGCGGGCAAGATTTACGTCTCAACAGTCCCACTGGTAACGGAACTTGACGCGTGTAACGCGACGGCAGCCCTTGACGCGAACCGTTGGCTGCGGGTTTGCTGTGCGTGATCATTCGATGACAGTCCACATTCTGCCCCCAACAGAACCCAAGACGGTGCCCCCACCCCCGCCACCCTTCGGCCGCGCCCGAAAGCGCGCGGCCCACGCCTTCGACGCGGCCCTCGACGACGCCGAGCTCGCCGCAGCCCGCAGCGCGTTGGCCCAGGGCAGGTGGCAGACGGCCCGTTCGCTGCTCGCCCGCACCGGCGACGACTGGGACCGCCGAGGACACCGCGTCACCGTCCTCGCCCAGGAGCCGTACTGCGTCGCCTGGACCCGCGACTGGCTGCTCGCCGAGCCCGACTCGGTCGACGCCGCCGTCCTGCTCGCCCTCGCCCAGGTCCGGCGTGCCCTGCGCGGCAAGCAGAAACCGGTCCGCGCCCGCGAGGCCTGCCACACCGCCGCCGCGCTCGCGCCCGCCGACCCCACCCCATGGCTCGGCCTGCTCATGCTGGAGAGCGCCCTGGGTGCCGAGGGCGAGGTGAGACGCCTCTTCGACGAGGTCCGCGCCCGGTACGCCGACCATCACCACGCCCACCATCTGATGGTCGCCCGGCTCGCCGAGCACCGCGTCGGCGCCGGCCCCGACCCGCTGCACGAGGTCTACGACTTCGCCAACGAGGCCGCCGAGCGGGCGCCCGCCGACTCCCCGCTCGCCATCCTCCCGGTCATCGCCCACGCCGAGCGCTACCGCGTCCTCGCGGCGGCGGGACACGAGCCCCGCGACGCGGCCGCCTCCGCGCACTGGACCGGCCGCCGGGCCCGGCAGGTGATGAGAGCGGCCTTCGACTGGTGGCTGGAATGGGAGCAGGAAGGCCATCCGCGCCGGCTGATCGACCTGAACTTCCTCGCCCACGCCAAGGTCTGCGAGGGCCGGGGCGCGGAGGCGGCCGCCCTGTTCCACCGCATCGGCGAGCACGCCACCCCCTCGCCCTGGTCGTACCCGGACCGCGATCCGTACCCCGCCTTCCGTGCCGCGCGCGACACCGCCCTCGGCATGGCGTGAACGCACCTGACCCGACCGCACACCAAGCGCCCCCGACCCGACGAAGGACGGTCCCACCGATGACGACGGGCAGTTCCAGCACGAGCCGAGCCACCGCGGACGGCGGCGGCATCAGTACGTTCAAGGGGCAGGACCGAGCCCTGCGCGCCGACCGGCTGGGCACGGCGGGCCTGCTCCTGTCCGTCCTCGCCGCCACCGCGCCCCTGATGGTCGTCGCGGGTGTCATGCCCACGACCTTCGGGGTGATGGGCATCCTCGGGCAGCCGTTGCTCTTCGTGATCCTCGGCCTCGTCCTCGCGCTCTTCAGCGTCGGATACGCCGAGATGAGCCGGCATGTCCACAACGCCGGCGCCTTCTACGCCTACATCGCCCGCGGCCTCGGCGGCACCGCCGGCTCCGGCGCCGCGATGGTCGCGCTCGTCGCCTACAACGCCCTCCAGGTCGGCATCTACGGCATCTTCGGCTTCGAGGTCTCCGGACTGTTCGCCACCTACCTGGACACCGAGGTCGCCTGGTGGATACCGGCGCTGCTGGCCGTGCTCGCCGTCGGCGCGCTCGGCTGGCTGAAGATCGACCTCAACGCGCGCGTGCTCGGCGTTCTGCTGGTCATCGAGGTCGCCCTGGTCGTCATCTTCGACGTCGCCGCGCTCGCCGACCCCGGCAAGGAGGGTCTGTCGCTGCACGCCTTCGACCCGGACACGCTCACCGGCGCGGGCATCGGCACCGCCCTCTGCTTCTGCGTCGCCGCCTTCCTCGGCTTCGAGCAGGCCCCCGTCTACGCCGAGGAGACCAGCCGCCCGCACGTCCTGGTGCCCCGCGTGATGTTCCTGGCCATCGGCGGCATCGCCGTCTTCTACACGATCAGCTGCTGGGCGTACACCGTCGCCACCGGGCCGTCGGCCATCGTCGGCACCGCGCAGGAGCAGAGCGCCGGGCTGCTGTTCTTCCTCTCCGAGGACCTGCTCGGGGCCGGCTTCACCGATGTCCTGCACGTGCTGTTCGTGACCGGCATGTTCGCGGCGATGCTCAGCTTCCACAACGTCGTCGCGCGCTACGCCTTCGCCATGGGCCGCGAGGGCCTGCTGCCCGCCGTCTTCGGCCGCACCAGCGGTGCGAGCGGCGCCCCCGGCACCGGTTCGCTGCTGCAGACCGTGATCTCGCTGGTGGTCGTCGCCCTCTTCGCGCTCACCGACGACAAGCCCGTCGGCGACCCGACCGCACCGGTCCTGCACCTGTTCACCTGGATGGGCAGCCTCGGCGCGCTGGGCGTCACCGCCCTGATGGCCGCCGCCTCGGTCTCCGTGGTCGTCTTCTTCGTCCGCCGCGGGGCCGTCGCCGCCCAGTTCTGGCGGCTGGCCGCCTCCGGGCTCGCCGTCCTCGCGCTGCTCTTCATCGTCGTCTACACCGTCAAGGACTTCGACGTGCTGATCGGGGCGGGCCCGGGCTCGTCCCTGAGCTGGGCGCTGCCCGCCGTCATCGCCCTCGCCCTGGCCGCCGGCCTGGTCCAGGGACTCCTCCTGCGCTCCCGTGCCCCCGAGACCCACGCCCGCATCGGGCTCGGCAACGAGGCGTTCCAGCTGGAGAAGGCGGCTCGCGGGGACTCCTGAGAAGCGGGTGAGAAGTGGTTACCGAACTCTGACGGGCACCCGCGATCCCTGGCCCCGCGAGGGACGCGGGTGCTCGAATGAGTAGGTGAACTCCGAACAACCCGATGAGCAGCGGGGCAAACCCATCGGCCGCCGCGTCCTCCTCGGCACCCTCGGCCTGGGCGCCCTCGGCGTGGTCACCGCGCCCACCCTGCAACGCGGCCTGGAGTCCTTCCTCGCGAGCGCCTCCGACAAGGACCCCACCGGTCTGACGGACCTGCTGCCCAACGGCGGCGGCTTCCGCTACTACTCGGTCGCCTCCTCCGTACCCCGCAAGGACGCCACCACCTATCGCCTCACGGTCGACGGCCTGGTCGACCACCCCAGGACGTACACCCTGCCCGAGCTGCGCGCCCTGCCGCAGACCCGGCTGGTGCGCGACGTCCAGTGCGTCACCGGCTGGCGGGTGCCCGACACGCCCTTCGAAGGGGTGCGCCTGTCCCGGCTGCTCGACGCCGCGGGAGTACGCCGAGAGGCCGGGGCGGTGCGCTTCACCTGCTTCGACGGCACGTACACCGAGAGCCTCACCCTGGACCAGGCCCGCCGCGCGGACGTCCTGGTCGCCCTGCGCATGCAGGACAAGGACCTCGGCCACGCCCACGGCGGCCCGGTCCGCCTCTATGTGGCGCCCATGTACTTCTACAAGTCCGCCAAGTGGCTCTCCGGCATCACCGTCACCAAGAAGGTGAAGCCCGGCTACTGGGAGGAACGCGGCTACGACGTCGACGCCTGGGTCGGCCGTTCGAACGGACGGGACGATGAGCCTACGACTTGACGCACCCACCGGCGCCGTGCGCGTGCGGCGCTTCAGCCGGGCCGAGCGCTGGGTGCACCGTACGACGGCCGCGCTGATGGGCGTGTGCGTGGTGACGGCGGCCTGCCTGTACGTCCCGCAGCTCGCCGAACTCGTCGGCCGCCGCGAGCTGGTGGTCCGCCTCCACGAGTGGGCCGGCCTCGCCCTGCCCGTGCCCGTCCTGGCCGGCCTCGCCTCCCGCGCGTTCCGCGCCGACCTGCGCTTCCTCAACCGCTTCGGCCCGCACGACCGCGTGTGGCTGCGCGCCGCCCTGCGCCGTGACAAGCGGGCCGCCGCCCGTCCGGCGGGGAAGTTCAACGCCGGGCAGAAGATCTACGCCGCCTGGATCGCCGGGGCGACGCTGGTGATGCTCGGCACCGGTCTGATGATGTGGTTCACGCATCTCACCCCCCTGGTGTGGCGTACGAGTGCCACCTTCGTCCACGACTGGCTGGCCCTCACCATCGGGATCGTCCTCGCCGGCCATATCGGCATGGCGCTGGGGGATCCCGAGGCCCGGCGGGGTATGCGAACCGGCTCGGTGAGCCGGGAGTGGGCCGAGCGGGAGCATTCGGTGTGGCGTCCATGACAGGGGCTCCCCGGCAAGGGGCGTCGAGTCCGGGGCGTTTGGGCTCGCGCCCGGGTCCGGCTCCTGCACCACGTCCGGCGCGCTGACGGTGAAGGCGGCCGGCATTCGGCTCTCGACGCCTGCGTGCCGGACGGTCACGTCGGCCGGGCCCGGCTCCAGAGCCGGTATGACGACGGACAGCACCAGCCGGTCGCCCGACTCCGACTTCAGGACCGGCACCCCGGGCACCTGCTGTCCGCCGATGCTCACGCTCGCGTCGCGCAGCAGTTCGGCGTGGTCGAAGTAGGTGTCCGCCAGCTCGATCCCGACCGTGTCGCCGGGCCGCGCCTCGGCGTCACCGCCCGTGTCCACCCCGGCGATCCGGTAGCCGCACGCCGGGGCGCCGTCCGTGGTGGCCGTGAGCCGCACCGTGCCGCTCGGATGGCGCCGGTGGAAGTCCAGCAGCCCGCCGAGCACGGTGTACGCGGCGCGCCCCTTGCAGGTGTCGACGCGCCCGGCGAGGGCGGCATGGACTCCGGCCGCCGTCTCCCAGCCGCCGCCCCGGCCCTGCACGGCCAGACAGGCGCCGGCCAGCCCGCGCAGCAACTGCCACTCCTCGTCCGCCGGCCGCTGCGGGATCTTCTCCAGCGCGGACCGGCACTGGGAGGGCGCGCGGAGCAGGTCGTAGACGCTCGCCGGGTCCGGTGTGCCGTCGGAGTCGGGCGAGCCCGGACCCGGCGGGAGCCAGGGGGGAGCCTGCAGGACCACGGGGTCGCTGCGGCTGGGGGAGGGGGCGGGCGCGGCACTCGGAGGCTCGCTCACCGCTCCGCTCGGGACTCCGCCGGGAGTGACCGTCGGCAGCAGAGCGCTCGCCTGCCCGTCGGGCGACTGACGTGCCACCGGGGCGGAGCGCTCCGGCGGACCGGTCGGCAGCCTCCGGGTGCCCTCGGAGGGCCCGGCGGTGACGATCGTGCTGCCCCCACCCCGTCCGTCCGTCGTGCCTGCGCCGTCACTGGTGAAGGCCGCGGCGGCCACCGCCACCGCCCCGACGACGAGCAGCCCCGAGATACGCATCCCGAGGGAAACCGCCATGACGCCCCCCGATGTTCTCGCCCCCGACGGCTGCGGCAGCCACCGGGGGTCTCCTCATCATCGGGCCGGCGGCGCCTCGGGGGAAGCCGCTTCATGTGATCGTCAGGGTCGGTTCAGCTGCCGGGAACCACGATCGCGGGCACGAAAGCCCACCGGAACACCGGCTGTTCAGGCCCCGAAGTCCAGCAACACCTTGCACGACCGGCTCCGATCGGCGGCGAGCGCCAACGCCGACTCCGCCTCCCGCACCGGCACCACCGCGCTGACCAGACCGCCCAACGACGCCTCAGCCGCGAGCAGTTCCAGCGCTGCGTCGAACTCCGTGTCGAACCGGAACGCCCCCCGCAGCTCGATCTCCCGGCTCACGACGAGGTTCCCCGCGAACGGACTTGGCCCCGGCGGCAGCATTCCCAACTGCACCACGACGCCGCCGCGCCGCACCAGCCGCAGACACGTGTCCAGCCCGGCGGCGACCCCCGAAGCCTCGATCGCCACGTCCACCTCCGGGGGCCACCCGGCATCGTCCGGGTCATCGGCCCGTACGAGGGTGTCGGCGCCGGCGGTCCGCGCGTACTCCAGCGCCGCCGGCAGCAGGTCGGTCACGGTGACGTGTGCCGCGCCTGCCGCCTTCGCCGCCGCGACCACCAGACACCCGATGGGCCCGGCACCGGCGACGAGGAGGTGCCTCCCGGCCACCTCACCGGCCCGCCGCACCGCGTGCAGCGCGACGGACAGCGGCTCGGCGAGGGCCGCCCGCCGCAGGTCCAGCCCGGCCGGGAGCGGCCTCAGCTGTTCCGCGGGGACGGCCACGCGGGCGGCGAACCCGCCCTGCACATGCGGAAAGCGGGCCGCACTGCCGAGGTAGCGGGTGTCCCGGCAGACGTTGCGCCGCCCGTCCGCGCACTCCGGGCAGACCCCGCAGGGGGTGGCGGGGTGCACCGCGACGGCCGTACCGGGAGCGGGACCCGCCCCGCCGGCACCGTACGCGACGACCGTCCCGACCACCTCGTGCCCGAGCACCATCGGCTCCCTGAGCCGGAAGTCCCCGACCCCGCCGTGCCGCCAGTAGTGCAGGTCGGAGCCGCAGATCCCGCCGTACCGCACGGCCACCAGCGCCTGCCCGGGGCCCGGCACCGGCGTCGGCAACTCGTCGACCCGTAGGTCGCCCTGACCGTGGATCACACAACCCAGCATTCGCCGGACCTCCTCAGAGCACGCTCGTCATGCCGCCGTCGACGTACAGCACCTGCCCGCTGACGAAGTCCGCGGCCGGCGAGGCGAGGAACAGCACCCCGCCCACCAGGTCCCCGGTACGCCCCCAGCGCCCGGCCGGGGTGCGCCGCCGCACCCAGGCGCTGAACTCCTCGTCCTCGACGAGCGGTCGGGTGAGCTCGGTGTCGATGTAGCCGGGGCCCAGGCCGTTGACCTGGACGCCGTACGGTCCCCAGTCGGCGCACATGCCCTTGGTGAGCATCTTCAGCGCGCCCTTGGTGGCCGCGTAGGGCGCGATGCCCGGGCGGACCACCTCGCTCTGCAGCGAGCAGATGTTGACGATCTTTCCGTGGCCACGCCGCGTCATCCGCCGGGCGGCCTCCCGGCCGACCAGGAACGCGCTGGTGAGGTTGGTGTCCAGGATCCGGTGCCAGTCGGAGTCCGTGAACTCCAGCAGGGGCGCGCGCAGTTGCATGCCCGCGTTGTTGACCAGGATGTCGAGCGGGCCCACCCGCTCCTCGACATCCGCGATCCCGGCGGCCACCGACGGACCGTCGGTCACGTCGAACACGGCCGTGTGGACGTCGCCGGGCAGTTCCCCGGCCGCCTTCGCGAGGCGTCCGCCGTCGCGTCCGTTGAGGACCACCGTGCAGCCGGCCTCGGCCAGACCTCGGGCGAGTGCCAGGCCGATGCCCCGGCTGGAGCCGGTGACCAGGGCCGTGCGGCCGCTGATGTCGAAGAGAGGGTGAGCCGTCATCGTCGTACTCCTAGATGATCAGCGAGAGCAACAGGACCACGGCACCCGCGACGACCGAGATGATCGTCTCCATGACGGACCAGGTCTTGATGGTCTGGCCGACGTTCAGCCCGAAGTACTCCTTCACCAGCCAGAAACCGGCGTCGTTGACATGGCTGAAGAAGAGCGAGCCGGCGCCGATCGCGAGGACCAGGAGCGCGGCGTGGGTCGTCGACATGTCGGCGGCCAGCGGGGCCACGAGGCCGGCGGCCGAGACCGTCGCCACCGTCGCCGAACCGGTCGCCAGCCGGATCGCCACCGCGATCAGCCAGGCCAGCAGCAGCGCGGGGATCGACCAGTCCTCGGAGATGTCGAGGACCATCTGGCCCACGCCGGTGTCGATCAGGGTCTGCTTGAAGCCACCGCCCGCGCCGACGATCAGCAGGATGCCCGCGATGGGCGCGAGCCCCTTCTCGACGAGCGGCGAGATGCGCTCCTTGCCGAACCCGGCGGGCCCGAGCAGCGTGAAGATGCCGAGCAGCACGGCGGCGAGCAGGGCGATCATCGGGGAGCCGATGACGTCGAAGACGCGCTGGACGGTGTTCTCGGGGTCGTCGATCACGATGTCGACCAGCGCCTTGGAGAGCATCAGGACGACGGGCAGGAGGATCGTCACCAGCGTGGGCCCGAAGCCGGGCAGCCGCTGCTTCAGTTCCTCGGAGGCGCGCTGGGGGATCATGCGCTCCGGAGCCGGGACGTCCACCCACCGGGCCGCGTACCGCGAGAACAGCGGACCGGCGATGATCACCGTCGGTATGGCGACGAGGACGCCGAGCGCCAGCGTGACACCCAGGTCGGCGCCGACCGCGTCGATCGCGACCAGCGGGCCGGGGTGCGGGGGGACCAGGCCGTGCATCACGGACAGACCGGCCAGGGCCGGGATGCCGATGCGCATCAGGGAGTAGTTGCCGCGCTTGGCGACCATCAGCACGACCGGGATCAGCAGTACGACGCCGACCTCGAAGAACAGCGGCAGGCCGATGACGGAGGCGATCAGCACCATCGCCCACGGCATCGAACGCCCGCCCGCCTTCGCGAGGATCGTGTCGACGATCTGGTCCGCGCCGCCGGAGTCGGCGAGCATCTTGCCGAGGATCGCGCCGAGCGCGATCAGCACGCCCACGCCGGCGACCGTGGTGCCGAGTCCGGTGGTGAAGCTGGCGATGGCCTTGTCGAGCGGTGCCCCGGCGATCGCGCCGAGTACGAGCGTTCCGAGGGTCAGCGACAGGAACGCGTGGAGCTTGAACTTGGTGATCAGCAGGACGATGACGGCGATGCCCGCCAGGACGGCGATGCCCAGCTGAGCGTGGCCGGCCGAGGTGATGGGCTCGACGGTGTCCGCTGCCAGCATCTCGACGCTGAGTCTGGTCACGGGGGTTCCCTTGCAGTACGGGGGTCGGGGAGAGGGGTGCTGCGGCGGGGGGTGGCGTTACCCGGGTGGTGGGGGGGTGCGGGGGTGTCGTCAGGCCGAGTCGGGAAGGCCGGTCAGGGCCGTGACGGCCCGTTCGGTGATCTCCTCCGGGCTGCCCGCGACGTCCACGGCGACGCCCGCCTCGTCCGGCTGCAGCGGCTGGAGCGTGGCGAACTGGGAGTCGAGCAGTGCCGTGGGCATGAAGTGCCCCTGCCGGTGCGACATCCGGTTCTCGATGAGCGCGCGGTCGCCCGTGAGGTGCACGAAGACGACGCCGGGCGCGGCGGCCCGGAGCCGGTCACGGTACGACCGCTTCAGCGCGGAGCAGCTGACCACCCCGCCCAGCCCGGCCCGCCCGTGCGCCCAGGCGCCGATGGCGTCGAGCCAGGGCCACCTGTCGTCGTCGTCGAGCGGGGTGCCGGCCGACATCTTGGTGATGTTGGCCTGCGGGTGGAAGTCGTCGCCCTCGGCGTACGGAACGCCGAGCCGGGCCGCGAGCAGGGGACCGATGGTGGTCTTCCCGGTGCCCGCGACGCCCATGACCACGACGACATGGGGGGTACTCATCGCTGCCTCACTGACTGCTGTCCTCGTCGACACCTGATGTCGACGCAACTGAAACCCATTAGGTACGACGAATTCAAGACCCTGTGATGAATAAGTCTGACTTTTTGTTGGCGTGACGTGCCCCGTACGCTGAGTGCATGAGCACAACGGGCCGGGGGCTGCACGGCCATGTACTGGAATCCCTCGGCCCCGCGATCGCCGCGGGCGAGTACCCGCCGGGCAGCGTCCTGCGCACGGACGAGCTGGCCCAGCGCTTCGACGTCTCGCGCTCGGTGATGCGCGAGGCGGTCCGGGTTCTGGAGTCCATGCACCTGGTCGAGTCCCGCCGCCGCGTGGGCGTGACGGTCCGCCCCAAGTCCGAGTGGAACGTCTACGACCCGCAGGTCATCCGCTGGCGCCTGGCCGGCGCCGACCGCCCAGGACAGCTGCGCTCACTCACCGTGCTGCGCTCGGCGATCGAGCCGGTGGCGGCAGGGCTGGCCGCCAAGAACGCCACCGCCGACCAGTGCGCCGAACTCACCGAGTGCGCCCTCGGCATGGTCGCCCACTCACGCGGCCACCAACTGGAGGGCTACCTCGTCCACGACATCGCCTTCCACCGCGTCGTCCTCACCGCCTCCGGCAACGAGATGTTCGCCCGCCTGGGCGACGTCGTCGCCGAGGTCCTCGCGGGCCGCACCCACCACGAGGTCATGTTCGAGGACCCCGACCCGGCCGCGGTGACGCTGCACGTCCAGGTCGCGGAGGCGGTCCGCGCCGGCGACGCGGCCCGAGCCGAACACCTGACCCGCGAGATCACGGTCGGCGCCCTCCAGGAGCTGGACATCCTGGCGCCATGACCGCGGCGGACGGGCGGACGGACGCCGACCGGATCACCGAGCCGCTGAAGGAGTCTTCTCCGGGCCGCGGAGAGAGCGCGCAGAGGCTGGAGCGCCGGGCGACTCCGTCAGTCCAGGAACTCCCCGTCGACGTACACCCACGCCCCGTCCACCCGCTCGAACCGGCTCCGCTCATGCAGCGACCCACCTCGGAACGAGGCCCGGAAGGTCACCGTCCCCGTGGAGTGGAACCCCGAACCGTCCGTCGTCTCCAGGACCTCCAGCCCGGTCCACCGCATCCCCGGATCGAGGTCGAGCCGCGCCGGCCGCGTCCGCGGATGCCAGGTCCGCAGCAGGTACGCCACATCCCCCTTGACGAACGCGCTGTACCGCGACCGCATGAGCGCCTCGGCGGTCGGCGCGGCGACCGCGCCCGAGTGATACCGGCCGCAGCACGCGGCGTACGCCTCGGGCAGCCCGCAGGGACAGGCCACCGCGGGCTTCGGCGCGGGGGCGGAGCCGGTGGAACGGGTGGCACGGGTGGAACGGGAGGCGCGCTTGGGCATGGCCCCCATTGTGCCGGTGCGGCTACTTGTCCCGGAGCGGCACCCTCGACGGATGCCGCTCCGCGCACTCCTCCGGACAGGCCCTGGCCCTCGTCCCCCTCCTCCCCGATCAGCCGGTCCAGCTTCTCCGCGAACCACAGCGTCACCGCCCCGGTGATCACCGGCCCCACGCCCACCGGCTGCCCGAGCGCCTCCACCGCGCCCCCCGCCGCGGTACCGGCCGTGATCGCGGCCCCCATGATCACCGCGCTCCGCAGCCCGATGCCCTTCCGCATGGTGTCCTCCTGGCTTTTCGAACTCGTGCTTGTCAGCCGGCTGACACCACCTTCGCCCGGTCGCCCACCACCCCGGCCGAATGCCGAAGACAACCGAAGACGAACACAAAGGGCCAGGTCACAGGGGTTCTTCAACGAGGTTTCGGCGAACGGCGCCGAACGTGCCCACCCAGGCTCAATACTCGCGGCGGGAGAGCGACTCCGATGAGCCGTATGACCTAGGGAGCACGACGTGTCCCGCAGCGACCTGATGGTCGCCATCTGGCGCCCGCTGAAGAAGATGGTCGAGGCCCAAGACGTCAACCGGAAGGCACTCGCCAGGCAGTTGGGGCTCGGCGCCTCCGGCCTGTCCGAACTGCTGAACGGGCTGCGGGCCACGGCTCCGAGTCGGGACGTGGTCCGCACGATCGTGAGCGCCTGCGGCGAAGACGCTCAGCTTTCCTACTGGGACAAGCGGCTGACGGAACTGAAGGACGAGGCTGCTGAAACTGGCTGTCGCTCTCGATCGGCGTGAGTGGTGTGAGGAGTACGAGTACGCCCCACGACTGCTCGACATGATGGACGGCCGCACTCGGCACTCGCTGCTCCCGCACGAGGCGGAGTACCTGAGCAGGTGGACGGCCGACACCCCGGACGACTGAGGACCACCCCGGAACGACGAAGAGCCCCTCACGAGGAGGGGCTCTTCGATCTGTGTCCGAGGGGGGACTTGAACCCCCACGCCCGAT
This sequence comes from Streptomyces curacoi, assembly GCF_001513975.1. Classification (GTDB taxonomy): domain Bacteria; phylum Actinomycetota; class Actinomycetes; order Streptomycetales; family Streptomycetaceae; genus Streptomyces; species Streptomyces curacoi. Next base: position 342,399 of record NZ_KQ947991.1, on the reverse strand, counting down.
AAAGGGCACTAGCACCTCAAGCTAGCGCGTCTGCCATTCCGCCACCCGGACAAGGTGTCTGTCGTGCGGGGTTTCCCCCGCGGCGACAGAGGAAACATTACCAGGCTTTCGAGGGGTGCCCGATCACCCCCCTCGTGGCGTGAACGGCGTGTGACGGGTCGCGGCCGGTCTTGGGCGGGACCGGGGGGAGGGGGAGGATGAGGGGGACCACCAGCAGCGACAGTGCGGGAGGAAGCAGCGTGAGCGAGACGGACACGGCCAGGGGCGTCACCGGCGAGGACGAGGTCGTGGACCTCTGCCGCGAGCTGATCCAGATCGACACCAGCAACTACGGCGACCACTCGGGTCCCGGTGAGCGCAAGGCGGCCGAGTACGTGGCCGAGAAGCTCGCCGAGGTGGGCCTCGAACCGAAGATCTTCGAGTCGCACCCGGGGCGCGCCTCCACGGTGGCGCGGATCGCGGGGGAGGACCCGTCCCGGCCCGCGCTGCTGATCCACGGCCACACCGACGTCGTGCCGGCCAACGCCGACGACTGGACCCACCACCCCTTCTCCGGCGAGGTCGCGGACGGGTGCGTGTGGGGGCGCGGGGCCGTCGACATGAAGGACATGGACGCGATGACCCTGGCGGTCGTACGCGACCGGCTGCGCAGCGGGCGCAGGCCGCCGCGGGACATCGTGCTGGCGTTCCTCGCCGACGAGGAGGCCGGCGGCAAGTTCGGCGCCCGGTTCCTCGTCGACAAGCACCCGGACCTCTTCGAGGGGGTCACCGAGGCGATCAGCGAGGTGGGCGGGTTCTCGTTCACCGTGAGCGAGCAGCGGCGGCTCTATCTGATCCAGACGGCCGAGAAGGGCATGCACTGGATGAAGCTGACCGTGGCCGGCACGGCGGGGCACGGGTCGATGATCCATCGCGACAACGCGATCACCGAGCTGTCGGAGGCGGTCGCGCGGCTCGGCCGGCACAAGTTCCCGGTGCGGGTCACCAAGACCACCCGGGCCTTCCTCGACGAGCTCGGCGACGCCCTCGGCACCGAGCTCGACCCGGAGAACATGGAGGGCACCCTCGCCAAGCTCGGCGGCATCGCCAAGCTCATCGGCGCGACCCTGAGCAACACGGCCAACCCCACCCAGCTGAACGCCGGTTACAAGGTCAACGTCATCCCGGGCGAGGCCACCGCGCACGTCGACGGCCGCTTCCTGCCCGGGTACGAGGAGGAGTTCCTCGCCGACCTCGACAAGATCCTCGGGCCGAACGTGCGGCGCGAGGACGTGCACGCCGACAAGGCCGTGGAGACCGACTTCGACGGGTCGCTGGTGGCGGCGATGCAGTCCGCGCTGGTGGCCGAGGACCCGGCGGCGAAGGCGATCCCGTACATGCTCTCCGGCGGCACCGACGCCAAGTCCTTCGACGACCTGGGCATCCGGGGCTTCGGCTTCGCCCCGCTGAAGCTGCCGCCGGAGCTGGACTTCGCGGGCATGTTCCACGGCGTCGACGAGCGGGTACCGGTGGACGGGCTGAAATTCGGCGTGCGGGTGCTCGACCGGTTCATCGAAGCGTCCTGAAAAAGCCCACTGAAACGACACTTCAGCATTAGGGCAGACGTACGGTCCGTGACCGGGGAGAGTGAACGCGCTCATAAGGTCGTAGCCCTATTAGTTCCTCCTCGTTACAGGTGATGCGATCAGCTACTTGTGATCGCATTGCCAACAAGGAGGAATAATGATCAAGAAGGTCGTCGCTGCTGCGGCTGCCACCGGTGGGCTGGTTCTCGCGGGCGCGGGCCTGGCCGTTGCCGACTCTGGTGCCCAGGGTGCCGCGGTGCACTCCCCGGGTGTCCTGTCGGGCAACGTCGTTCAGGCTCCGGTTCACGCCCCCGTGAACATCTGCGGCAACACGGTCTCCGTGATCGGGCTGCTGAACCCCGCCTTCGGCAACACCTGCATGAACAAGTGACGTTGTGCCTCGCCCCGTGAAAAGGGCTGAGCCCGTCGGCCCCGGACGCGCGTGCCACGCGCTCCGGGGCCGACCGGCCTTTCGGAACGCCGGAATGTCCGGACCTCGGCATTCCGGCGTCATTCCGGCGTCGTCTTTTCGGAACAAGGTCGAAGGCAGGTAAATCAGCAATGCGACAGGTCACCCGCAAGGGCCTGATGACCGTGGCGGCCGCCACCGGCGTCCTCGCCGCCGCCACCGGCGCCGCCCACGCAACCGGCTCGGGTGCGGACGGCTCCACCTCGAACTCACCCGGCGTGCTGTCGGGCAACACGGTGCAGGCGCCGGTGCATATGCCGGTCAACGTCTGCGGCAACACGGTCGACGTCGTCGGCGTGCTCAACCCGGCGAGCGGCAACAGCTGCACCAACCAGGGCGGCGCCGTCGCCGGCGACCACGACGACTCCCAGGGCGGCTCGGGGGCGTCGTCCGGCGGGCACACCAGTGACTCGCCCGGCGTCGGCTCCGGCAACCACGTCGAGGCGCCGGTCCACGTGCCGGTCAACGTCTGCGGCAACAGCGTCAACGCCATCGGCATCGGCAACTCCGCCGAGGGCAACGACTGCTCCAACGGCGGCGGTGGCGGGAGCCACAACCCGCCCGGCAACGAGACCCCGCCCGAGTCTCCGGAGCAGCCGGGCAACCCCGGGAACCCGGGGAACCCGGGCAATCCTGGAAACCCGGACAACCCCGGTAACCCGGGCAGCCCGGAGAACCCGGACGAGCCCACCCACCCCGGCTCCCCGAGCACGCCGCCCAGCACGGGCGGCGAGACGCCGGGCGGCTCCTCGCACGTGAACCACCCGGGTGCCCAGGGCGTCACCCAGCCCCAGGGCGACGCACAGCTCGCCGAGACCGGCAGCGACCTGCCGATGGGCCTCGTCCTGCCGGTCGGCGCGGGCGCGCTGCTGGCCGGCGCGGTGCTCTACCGCAAGGCACGGGCGTCGGCGTAGCAGACATTCCGCAGGGACTCCGCAGGAACGGAGAGGGCCCCGCTTCCGCGGGGCCCTCTCCGTCTCTTCCCGTCGCCTCAGCTCACCACGTGGCCCGCACCTGGCGGATGATCCGGCGGCGCAGCCGCACCTTGCGACTGCCGTCGCGCAGCAGGCTGAGGCGGTCCAACTCCCAGTGTCCGTACTCGGCATGGTCCGTCAGCAGACGTGTGGCGTCCTTGCGGGAGACCCCGCGAGGTACGTACACGTCGACAAATTCGTATTCCGGCATCGCATCTATTGTGCGGGCTGGGGCCAGGTACGGATAGCGTCTGCACTATGTCTGATGCTGTGCAGCCCACCGCTGCCGAGGTACGCGCCGCCGCCGAGGCGGTCAAGACCGCGCTCGACCGCCACCTGGCCGCGGTCGAAGGCCGGTCGGGGGAGGACGACCCGGCCGTCTACGAGGCGTTCAACCAGCTGGCCGCGGCCGCCGAGATCTACGACGAGCTGCTCTACGACCGCTACGACGAGGTCACGCCCTTCGAGATCCCCGGTGCGGAGGACACGTTGCCGCCGTACACGGGCCCCGAGGAACCGAGCGCGCTGAGCGTGCTGATCCGCCGCGACTACGCCGTGGTGGAGCCGCAGCGGCTGATGGCGCAGGCACAGCGGGTCGAGGCGGCGGACCCCGACGACGGCACGGGCGACGCGGAGGCCTCCGGCACGGTGCACGGGGCGCTGGGCATCCTGTTCGGCGAGTTCGAGCCGGACGAGATCGCCTCCCGGCACAAGGAGTTCGGCCTGGAGGAGGGCGACTCCACGCTCTGGGTGACCGCCTCCGACGACCAGGCCGACCCCGGCGAGTGGCTGGAGGCGCCCTTCGAGGGGATCGACCCCCAGCGGGTGATCTGCCGCTTCGACGTCAGCGCGGTCTTCGACGAGGACGTGGACGACACCGACGAGGCGGACGAGGACGTGGTCGACGACGTGGACGAGGACGTGGACGACGACGTCGAGGACGACCTGGACACGGAGCTGGACGAGGACGAGGACCTGGAGCCGCTCGACTCGGACCGCTGAGCGGAGGCGACGGCTGTCGGAGGGCGGCGGTCACGGGGGCAGATGCCTCCGTGACCGCCGCCGTTCTTCACGGGGCCTGCGGTTCGTCGGCGGGTGCGGGCCCGACTGCGGGTGCGGTCACCTCTGGACCGACCGGGGTCAGCCGGTCGTCGTCAGCTGCGGTGCCAGCAACGCCGGCAGACGGGTCGTCCGGGGCTTGGCCGGGACTTCGGCGACCGCGCGGGGGAGAGCCTGTTCCGCGCCATGGACCACGGAGAGATGGCGGTCGGCGCGGCTGAAGGCCGTGTAGACCCAGGGGCGGCTCAGGGCCTTGGCCGCGTCGCCGGGGAGCACCACGACCACCGCGGGCCAGCGGGCGCCCACCGCCTGGTGTGCGGTCAGGGCCCAGCCGTGCCGTACGGACTGCTCCACCCGTTCCTTCGGTACGACGACAGCCTCGCCCGCGCAGGACAGATGCAGCCCCTCGGCGTCGGCCTTCACCACCCGGCCCGGCACCGTACGGCCCGGCGCGGGGGAGTAGGCGATGCGGTCACCGGGGTCGAAGCCGCCGAAGCGGCCGGGACCGGGGTTGAGCCGCTCCTTGAGCGCGGCGTTGAGCGCGCGCGTGCCGGCCGCCCCGCCGTGGCCCGTCGTGATCACCTGGGTCTCCTCCGCCGGCACGCCGATCGCCCGCGGCACCGAGTCCGCGACCAGCTGCACGGTGCGGTGCACGGCCTCGCCCGCGTCCCGCACCGGCACGATCACGACCTCCTTGCCGGGCGCCGCGACCTGGTTCAGCTCCCCGACGCCGACACCGGAGACCAACTCGCCCAGCGGGCCGGGATCCGGGCGCCGCGAGGCGATCTGCGGGCAGACCCGCGCCGCCAGCAGATCGGCGAACACCCGCCCGGGCCCCACCGACCACAGCACCGCCGGATCCCCGGCCAGCACCAGCCGGGCCCCGTCCGGCAGCGACTCCGTGACCAGGGCCGCCGCCTCCACGTCCAGCTGCGGCGCGTCGAGGACCACGAGCAGATCGAGGTCGAGCGCCCCGTCCGTGTCCCGCCCGGGCCCTTCGGCGCCGGAGATCAGACCGGCCAGCGTGACGACGGGAGTGGCTCCCGAGTCACCCGGCGTGGGGCTGCCCGGTCCCCCGGAACCGCCCAGCAGCGCCGAGAAGCGCCCACGGCCGAGCGGACTGTGGGTGGCGGCCCAGGCCCGCAGACCGAGAGTCCGCGCCGCCTGCAGCAGCGCCGCCGGCTCGGCCAGGGACGCCTCCCCGCCCGTGTGGAGGACCAGGCCGTGGCTCGCGACCGCGCGGATCAGTTCGGCGGCGGAGCCCGCGCCGGCCGCGGCACCCTCCCAGTCCTCGGCCGAACCGTCCTGCTTGGGCACGGAGTTGATCAGACGGGCCAGCCCGTCGGCGAGGCTCTCCTCCGCGAGGGCGTACCGCTCCAGGCCGACGAGGACCCGCACGGGCCGCTCCTCGTCCTCCGCCGCCTCGTCGTCCCGCCGGGCCGGGGCGCCGGGCTCGTCCAGAGCGTCCTGGAAGGCCAGGGCATCGCCCTCGGCCAGGGCGTTCTGTACGGCCGTATCGGCGTCCGGCACAGCACGCCGGGCCAGCGCGGCGGTGAGCGTCGGCATCTCCAGGGCCGTGTGCCCGGCCAGGGCCGCCTGCTCCAGCAGCCAGACGGTGACCGCCCGGCCGCGTCTCTCGTCGTCCGGTCCGCACTCCGCGCCGAGCAGCGCCCGCGCGAACCCGTCGGCCTGCTCCGGCCGTACGCCGCCGACGCGCAGCAACTGCCAGGGATCCGCCCGCAGCCGGTCGCCCGCTCCCTCCCCGAGGGCCGCGGCGACCTGCGGGGCGAGCGCCTCCGGGGCGCCGCCGTCGGTCAGTACCCGCCGCACGGCCTCGACGGTCTCGGGCGCGGGGGCCACGGGTGCCTCGGCCGCCACGGGCTGCGGTCGGCGTACCGGCTCAGGGGTGGGGCGGCGTGGCGGCTCCGGCTCGCTGAAGACGGTGGCCGCGGGCTTGGCGCCGCTCTCCACGGCCCGCACGGCGGCGAGCAGATCCGCGGCCTTGCCGCTCAGCTTGGCCCCGCTCTCGACGCGCGCCTTCTTCTCCGCCTTCCGCCGCGCGATCCGCTCCCGCTCGATCCGCTGAGCGACAAGCTCCGCCTCGGCCTCGGACAACTGGGACGCGGTGTCGTTGTCATCGGCCACGGAGTCCTGAGCCGCGCTTTGCCCGCCGCCGGCTTCGGACGGCTGGGACGCGGTGTCGTCGTCATCGGTCGGGGAGTCCTGAGCCGCGCTTTCGCCGCCGCCGGCTTGGGACGGCTGGGAAGCGGTGTCGTCGTCATCGGTCGGGGAGTCCTGAGCCGCGCTTTCCCCGCCGCCGGCTTCGGACGGCTGGGACGCGCCGTCCCCGACGCCGCCCTCCGCTCCCGAAGCCGCGCTCTCGCCCCCACCGACCTCGACGCCCGAGCCCTCCCGGCCTTCGCCGCCCCCGGCTCCGGCAGCCCGCGCCACCACATCGCCCTCCGCGTCGGCCCCCTGCGCCACCACATCGCCCTCCGCGTCGGCCCCCTGCGCCACCGCATCGCCCCCGTCGGCCCCCGCGCCCCCGGTGGGCTCCACCCCGGCACCCCCGGTACTCCCGGCACCCGCGGCACCCCCGGCACCCCTGGTACCGACTGTCGGCGCCCCGCCCTCCGTCATGGCCCCCGGCGTCCCCGGCTCGGTGTTCTCCGTGGTCTCGGGCGGCTCCGTGCTCACAGCGTGCTCCAGTCGTGATCGGGATAGCGGTGCACAGGCGCCGACACGTCGTCGAGCGCCCGGCAGATCTCGTCAGGAAGACTAAGGGCCTCCACTGACAACGCCGCCGTGAGCTGCTGTGCGTTGCGCGGGCCGATGACGGGCGCGGTCACGCCGGGCCGGTCGCGGACCCAGGCGAGGGCGACCTGGAGCGGGGTGACGGCCAGCCCGTCGGCCGCCGTCTGCACGGCGTCCACGATCCGGGTCGCCGTGTCGTCCAGGTACGGGGCGACGAAGGGGGCCAGATGCTCGGAGGCGCCCCGGGAGTCCGGCGGGGTCGCGTTGCGGTACTTGCCGGTGAGCACGCCACGGCCCAGCGGCGAGGACGGCAGCAGGCCGACGCCCAGATCCAGCGCGGCCGGCAGCACCTCGCGTTCCACGCCGCGCTGGAGCAGTGAGTACTCCAGCTGTGTGCTCGCCAGCCGGGTCCGTGTGCCGGGCGCCGCGAGCTGCCAGGTCGCCGCCTTGGCGAGCTGCCAGCCGCAGAAGTTGGAGACGCCGGCATAGCGGGCCCGGCCACTGCTGACCGCGAGGTCGAGGGCCTGGAGGGTCTCCTCCAGCGGGGTGTACGGGTCGAAGGCGTGGATGTGCCACACGTCGACGTAGTCCGTGCCGAGCCGGCCCAGCGAGGCGTCCAGCGCGGAGAGCAGATGGCCGCGCGAGCCGTCGAAGCGGCGGTCGGGATCCGGGACGCTGCCGGCCTTCGTCGAGATGACCAGGTCGCGGCGCGGCACCAGCCCTTCTATGAGCCGGCCGAGCAGGTACTCGGCCTCTCCGTCGCCGTACACGTCCGCTGTGTCGACGAGGCTGCCGCCCGCTTCCCAGAAGGTCTTCAAGAGGTCCGCGGCGTCGTGCTCGTCGGTGTCCCTGCCCCAGGTGAGGGTGCCCAGTCCGATGCGGGACACGCGCAGGCCGGTGCGGCCGAGATGCCTCTGCTCCATGAACGCCGAGATTACTGGCCAGAACCTGCCATGTGGGGGCCTGTGGATAACCAGTTTCCGGGACGGTCACCGGGGATACCGGGGGCCGCCCGGGCGACGCCCGCCACACCGGCCTCCCGGCGGGAGGCCCCCCGCGCTATGGTCGGGCCCACAAGGGACGTTACTGATCGGTAAGGGGAATCCGCCATGCAGCTCGGGATCAACCTCGGCTACTGGGGTGCCGGAATGGACGCGGACAATCTCGCCGTCGCCCAGGAGGCCGACCGGCTGGGATACGCCGTGTGCTGGGCCGCCGAGGCGTACGGCTCGGACGCGGCCACCGTGCTCTCCTGGGTCGCCGCCCAGACCGAGCGCATCGACGTCGGCTCCGCCATCTTCCAGATCCCGGCCCGCCAGCCGGCGATGACCGCGATGACGGCCGCGACCCTGGACTCGCTCTCCGGCGGGCGCTTCCGGCTCGGCCTCGGCGTCTCCGGTCCACAGGTCTCCGAGGGCTGGTACGGCGTCAAGTTCGACAAGCCGCTGGCCCGCACGCGTGAGTACGTCGAGATCGTGCGCAAGGCCATGACGCGCGAGCGGCTGACGTACGAGGGACAGCACTGGACGCTGCCCCTGCCCGGCGGCCCCGGCAAGCCCATCAAGCTGACGGTGCACCCGCAGCGCGAGCACATCCCGCTGTACATCGCCGCCATCGGCCCCAAGAACCTGGAGCAGACCGGTGAGATCGCCGACGGCGCCCTCGTGATCTTCCCCTCCGCCGAGCACCTGGAGGACACCACGATCCGCCACCTGCGCGCGGGCCGTGAGAAGGCCGGCAAGACCATGGACGGGTTCGACGTCTGCCCGACCCTTCCCCTCGCCGTCGGCGAGGACAAGGACGTGACCACGCTCGCAGACACCTTCCGCCCCTACACCGCCCTGTACGTCGGAGGCATGGGCAGTGCCAAGCAGAACTTCTACAACCAGCTCGCGCAGCGCATGGGGTTCGAGGCCGCGGCCGCCGAGGTGCAGGAGAAGTACCTGTCCGGCGACAAGCAGGGCGCCGCGGCCGCCATCCCGCACGAGCTGATCGACAAGACGACGCTGCTGGGTTCGGTGGACCGCATCGCGGACCGGATGAAGGAGTACGCTGCGGCCGGAGTCACCACCCTCAGCCTCGCCCCCGCGGGCTTCACGCTCGACGAGCGGATCGCCTCGCTCCGCGCCGGCACCGAGGCCCTGGAGCGCGCCGGACTGGCGTGACACGGCGGCGCGGGGGCGGAATTTCTGCGGCCGTGGTGGGGGCTCGGGGGTCTTCCCCGCCACGGCCGTCACGCAGAACAACGCGCGCGTGCCCCGGCGGTTACGCCCTCGGCGGAACCTGGTGGTCATCCTTTTGGCGGAGTTGTCCGACACAACTGTTGCAGCACCCCTCGCGCCGCATTTGACTCGTTCTTTTCGGAATCCTGCGGAGTCCTGCGTCCGGCAGAGAGGTGCCCACGATGCTTTCGGCCAAGAGTCTGTTCCAGGAGATCCTCGACAACGACGAGTCCTTCCGCCTGTTCTGCTCCATCGCGGCCGGCGGCGAGTCCCAGGGAGGCTGGGAGAACGCCCGTATCGCCGCGCTCGTCCCGGAGAGCGAGCGCGCTCTCGCACCCAAGATCACCCGGCACGGGGCCGACGAGGACAAGCACGGGCGGATCTTCAACGCCCTGCTGAAGAAGCGCGGCCTCGAACCCCTCCCCGTCCCGCCCGAGACCAACTACACGATGCTGCTGGAGAAGCGCGGCATCGGCCTCGCCCACGAGAAGCTCAAGAGCGACGAACCGCTGACGGTCCAGGACATCGTCACGTATCTCGCGCACAGCCGGGTCACCGAACAGCGGGCCTCCGAGCAGATGGAACTGCTGCGCAGGCACTTCGCCGACCACCCCGACATCGGCCGCGCGGTCAAGATGATCTCGGGCGACGAGGACAACCACCTCGCCTACTGCCACGAGGAACTCCTGCGCTTCGCAGCCCAGGGACACGGCCGGGCCATCCAGCGGACCCTGCGCGAGTGCGCGCTCGCCGAGATCCGGATCTACCGGGACGTCAGCCTCGCGGTCATGGACCACATGGGGCGCGTCCTCGGCTGGCCCAGGGCGAAGGCGGCCGTGCTCGCCGCGGGCATCCACGCCGTGTACGCCTGGGAGCGTCTCGCGGGCTGGCGGCGGATGGTGAGCCTGCGGATGCCCGAGCGGCGCGACGCGCTGGGCGGGCCGGCGGCCTCCGCCCCCGAGTTCGCCTGACGCACGGTCCCTACAACCAGCCCCGGCTCTTGAACAGCCGGTACAGCAGCACCTCCAGGGCGGCCATGACCACGATCAGCACCGGATACGACCCGACCCACTGCAGCTCGGGCATGTGCTCGAAGTTCATGCCGTAGATCCCCGCGATCATCGTGGGGACCGCGGCCATGGCCGCCCACGCCGAGATCTTCCGCATGTCGTCGTTCTGCCGGACGCTCATCTGCGCCAGATGCGCCGAGAGGATGTCGGACACCAGCCGGTCCAGGCCCTCCACGGACTCGTTCACGCGCGTGAGGTGGTCGCTCACGTCCCGGAAGAAGGGCTGCGCCTCGTCGTGCACGAAGGGCACGCGCGCGCCGATCATGCCCGTGCCGGCGAGCCGGGCCAGGGGCTGGGCCAGCGGGCCGGTGGCCCGGCGGAACTCCAGGATCTGCCGCTTGAAGGCGTAGATGCGGGACGCCGTGTGCCGTGAGCCCCCGCTGGTCGGCGAGAACACCTCCGTCTCCAGCTCCTCCAGATCCGTGCCCAACTCGCCCGCCACGTCCACGTAGTGGTCGACCACGGCGTCGGCGATCGTGTACAGCACCGCCGTGGGACCGTGCCGCAGCATCTCCGGCTCGTGTTCGAGTCGGCGCCGGACGATGCCCAGCGGCGCCTCCTCGCCGTGCCGGACGGTCACCACGAACGAGTCGCCGATGAAGACCATGACCTCACCGGAGGAGACGATGTCGCTCTTCGGCTCGTAGCCGACCGGCTTGAGCACCATGAACAGCGAGTCGTCGTACACCTCGAGCTTGGGCCGCTGATGTGCCTTCAGGGCGTCCTCGACGGCCAGCGGGTGCAGCGCGAACTCCTGCGTGACCTGGTCGAACTCCTTCTCCGTGGGCTCGTACAGGCCGATCCAGACGAACGCGTCGTCCTGCAGGCGGCACTGGTCCAGGGCGTCGGAGAGATCCGCCGGCCCTTCCGTCCGGCGCCCGTCGCGATATATGGCGCAGTCGACGATCACGGAGCGTATTCTCCCGCCGTCCGCGCGCAGGCGCACCCCTTCGTACGCCTACGCTGGGCCGCATGCCCACGCTGATCCTGGTCCGGCACGGACGTTCCACCGCCAACACCGAGGGACTGCTCGCCGGGTGGACGCCCGGTGTCGCACTCGACGAGCGCGGGGCCGAGCAGGCCGCCGCCCTGCCCGGGCGGCTCGCCGAGCTGCCGATCTCCGAGGTCGTCACGAGCCCCCTGCAACGCTGTCAGGAGACGGTCCGGCCGCTGCTCGCCGCCCGGCCCGGACTCACCGCGCACACCGACGAGCGGATCGGGGAGTGCCACTACGGCGACTGGTCCGGCCGCAAGCTCGCCGAGCTCAAGGACGAGCCGCTGATGGAGGTGGTGCAGGCCCATCCGTCGGCGGCCGCGTTCCCCGGCGGCGAGTCGATGCGGGCCATGCAGACCCGGGCCGCCGAGGCCGTACGTGAGTGGAACGCGCGCGTGGAGCGCGATCACGGCGCCGACGCCGTGTATCTGATGTGCTCGCACGGCGACATCATCAAGTCCCTTGTAGCGGACGCACTCGGTCTTCATCTCGACCTCTTCCAGAGGATCTCCGTCGAACCGTGTTCCATCACCGCGATCCGTTACACCCGTCTGAGGCCGTTCCTCGTACGCCTCGGCGACACCGGTGATTTCGCGTCCCTCGTCCCGCGCGAGGAACCGCCGGCCGGTGACGCGACGGTCGGGGGCGGCGCGGGCGCACCGTGATCGTCCGGCGCAGTAGGGTGAAGCGGTCGAAGTAGCGCCGTACTCACGATTTCGCCGTAGTCACCATTCGCCGTACTCACGATTCGCCTCACTCACGATTCCAATGGAGACAGGACGTGTCCCGTCAGGTGTTCCTCTACGACCCCCCGGACCGTTTCGTGGCCGGTACGGTCGGACTGCCCGGACGCCGTACGTTCTTCCTCCAGGCCTCCGCCGGCTCCCGGGTGACCAGCGTGGCCCTGGAGAAGACCCAGGTCGCCGCCCTCGCCGAGCGCATGGACGAACTGCTCGACGAGGTCGTACGGCGTAGTGGCGGCAGCGCCGCCGTCCCCGCCGTGGCGCCCGCCGAGATCGCCGACACCGCCCCGCTGGAGACCCCCGTCGAGGAGGAGTTCCGCGTCGGCACCATGGCCCTTGCCTGGGACGGCGAGGAGCAGCGCATGATCGTCGAGGCGCAGGCCCTCGTGGAGCTCGACGCCGACTCCGAGGAGGACCTCGCCGAGGCCGAGGAGCGGTTGCTCCAGGACGAGGAGAACGGACCCCCGATGCTGCGGGTCCGGCTCACCGGCGCGCAGGCGAGAGCCTTCGCCAAGCGCGCCCTGGACGTCGTCAACGCCGGACGGCCGCCGTGCCCGCTGTGCAGCCTCCCGCTCGACCCGGAAGGACATGTATGTCCGCGCCAGAACGGATATCGCCGCGGAGCGTGACCTCGGTGGAGCTGCTCACCGAGGGCGAGCTGACCGTGCGCGGGCGCATCCGCGAGGCGTCCAACGCGGCGCTGTTCTGCACGGTCGCGTACGAGGGGCAGGAGGCGTCCTGCGTCTACAAACCGGTCGCCGGTGAGCGGCCCCTGTGGGACTTCCCGGACGGGACGCTCGCCCAGCGCGAGGTCGCCGCCTACGAGGTCTCCGAGGCGACCGGCTGGGGGCTCGTGCCGCCGACCGTGCTGCGGGACGGGCCGTACGGCGAGGGCATGGTCCAGCTGTGGATCGACGTGGCACCGGAGGCCGAGCTGCTCGCCCTGGTCGACGGTGAGGAGCCCGAGCCCGGCTGGAAGGCCATCGGCTTCGCCGAGGTCGGCGAGGGCCGCACCGCGCTGCTGGTGCACGCCGACGACGAGCGGCTGCGGCGGCTCGCCGTCCTGGACGCCGTGATCAACAACGCCGACCGCAAGGGCGGGCACCTGCTGCCCACCGAGGGCGGCCGGCTGTACGGCATCGACCACGGGGTCACCTTCAACGTCGAGAACAAGCTGCGGACGCTGCTGTGGGGCTGGGCGGGGGAGCCCCTCACCACGGAAGCCGTCGAGGTGCTCGGCACCCTGAAGGAAGGGCTGAAGGAGGGCGGTGCGCTGGCCGTACGGCTGGCCGGGCTGATCACCGCAGCGGAGGTGGAGGCCACACGCGCGCGTGTCGAGGCGCTACTGGCGTCCGGGAAGCATCCGGAACCGAGCGGGGAGTGGCCGGCGATTCCGTGGCCGCCCGTGTGAGAGTGCCGGCGCGTGGGGGCCGGCGCCGGCGGGGTGCCGGGCACAAAGGCAGGTGCTGCGCAAGACCGCCTTCCCAGCCATCCACCCCGCTCCGGTTCGTATCCGGAACATCCGTCCGGTTAGGCTCATGACATGTATGCCTGGCCCGCTTCTGAGGTCCCCGCCCTGCCCGGTCAGGGCCGCGACCTGAGGATCCACGACACCGCGACCGGGGGTCTGGTCACCCTGGACCCCGGTCCCGTCGCCCGTATCTACGTCTGCGGCATCACCCCGTACGACGCCACCCACCTGGGGCACGCGGCGACCTACAACGCGTTCGACCTCGTGCAGCGCGTGTGGCTCGACACCAAGCGGCAGGTTCACTACGTCCAGAACGTCACCGACGTCGACGATCCGCTGCTGGAGCGGGCGGCGCGGGACGACATCGACTGGGTCGCCCTCGCCGAGAAGGAGACCGCCCTCTTCCGCGAGGACATGACCGCCCTGCGCATGCTGCCCCCGCAGCACTACATCGGCGCGGTGGAGGCGATACCCGGGATCGTGCCGCTCGTCGAGCGGCTGCGGGACGCCGGCGCGGCGTACGAACTCGACGGGGACATCTACTTCTCCGTCGAGTCCGACCCGAACTTCGGCAAGGTCTCCAACCTCGACGCCGCCGCCATGCGGCTGCTGTCCGCGGAGCGCGGCGGCGACCCCGACCGGCCCGGCAAGAAGAACCCTCTCGACCCGATGCTCTGGATGGCCGCGCGTCCCGGGGAACCCAGCTGGGACGGCGGTTCGCTCGGGCGCGGCCGGCCCGGCTGGCACATCGAGTGCGTCGCCATCGCCCTCGACCACCTCGGCATGGGCTTCGACGTCCAGGGCGGCGGCTCCGACCTCGCCTTCCCGCACCACGAGATGGGCGCCTCGCACGCCCAGGTGCTGACCGGCGAGTTCCCCATGGCCAAGGCATACGTCCACGCCGGCATGGTCGCCCTGCACGGCGAGAAGATGTCCAAGTCCAAGGGCAATCTGGTCTTCGTGTCGCAGCTGCGGCGCGAGGGCGTCGACCCCGCCGCCATCCGGCTCGCCCTCCTCTCCCACCACTACCGGGCCGACTGGGAGTGGACCGACCAGGTGCTCCAGGACGCCGTCGCCCGCCTCGGCCGCTGGCGCGCCGCCGTGTCCCGGCCTGACGGGCCGCCCGCCGAGACGCTCGTCGAGGAGATCCGCGACGCCCTCGCTAACGACCTGGACGCCCCGGCCGCGCTCGCCGCGGTCGACCGCTGGGTCGCATCGCAGGAGCAGACGGGCGGTACGGACACGGGCGCCCCCGGTGTCGTGTCGCGGGCCGTGGACGCCCTGCTGGGTGTCGCCCTCTAGCGACCGCGACCTGAACATGAGAGAGGGGCGCTTCCTCCCCGCGGTGGGAAGCGCCCCTTTGGTTCAGATGCCGGTCAGATCCGCTGGATCCGTACGCTGCGCAGCACGCTGGGCGACTGCGTGTCCCAGACGCCGATCACCTGGTGGCCGAACGCGAAGGCCTGCTGGATCTGCTGGTGGACCTGTGGGTTCGGGTTGTTGAGGACCCGGAACTGGTTGTTGATGCGCAGGAAGATCTGGTGCGGCTGGCCCTGGAGCGGGTGGACGATGTCGACGAAGCCGTTCGCCACACCGGAGGCGAGGGCCTGGGCCTGCACGTGCTGGACGGCCTGCTGAACCGCCGCCAGCGCGACCTGCTGCAACTGCTGCTGCATCTGCTGCTCGGCCTGCTGCGCCTGCGGGTCCTGCCGCTGCCCGCCGAAAGGCTGGCCCAGCTGCTGTAGCAGCTGCTGGAACGGCTGCTGCCGGCCGAGCTGCTGGAGCTGCTCCAGCGAGCCGCTCATACCGTACGGCTGCTGCTGGCCGAGGCCCTGTTGGGCGTAGCCCTGCTGCTGCCCGAACGACTCCTGCCCGAACGGCTGTTGCCCGAACGGCTCCTGTCCGAACGACTGCTGACCGTGCGGCTGCTGCTGGTAGGGCGATGTGCTGGGGTACTGCTGGCCCTGTTGTTGTCCCATGTGACTCATCTGCGGGGTGGTGCTCATACGGGTGTCACCTTCCCTTGATGTGATGGGCTGCGTCAGCCGGTGATCACCAGGCCGACGATCTCGTCGTCCGAGAACCACACTCGGACATCGGGCCGCCCCGCCGCGAAGGCGGCGTGGACCGCCTGGCGGATCTCCGGGGACGGGTGATCGAGGTTGCGCCACTCGCCGGCCACGAACAGCCGGAGCCTGGGCGGAAGTTCGCGTGGATACGGCAGCAGCTCGTCCCAGTACCGCTCGGCCCGGCCGGAGCCGACCGCCTGCGGCACCAAAGAGGTGACCGCCGCCTTGATGTCGGGCCGGTTGCCGATCCGCTGGGAGGCGGGCCGGCCCGGCGCGTCCTGCTGCGGGGAACCCGTCGCGCGCAGCACCGCGCGGGCCCGGTCCGGGGACATCGGCTGCTGGCCGGCCGCCTTGAGCATGCCCTGCAGCGCGGCCAGCGCGCCGACCACCATCGGGGCGGCGGACGACGTCCCCGAGAACGTGTCGGTGTACCAGGCGATCTCCTCGGGCCCGCCCTGCAGATCGCCGGGCCGGTCCCAGAAGCCGCCGGTGGTCGTCACCTCGCGCCCCCAGCCCTGTGCGTCCACGCGGGCGCCGTAGTTGGAGAACGCGAGGCGTGAGCGGTCCGGGCCATGGTCGCGGCCGTGCGTGCCGGGCGGCGGGGCGCCCGCGCCGACCAGTACGGCACCGGAGGACTGGTTGGACGGGTTGAACGGGTTGCGCCACCACTCGGGGAACCCGTCCGGGCGGCGCTCGTAGACCGCGTCGTCGAGCGACTCGGCGCCGTTGCCCGCCGCGGCCACCACGAGGACGCCCTTGGCGGTGGCGTGGCGGACGGCGGCGAAGTCGTCCGGCCACCATTCGAGCGGGATGCAGCCGCGCTGGTCGTCGCGCTCGGCGTACTCGAACCGGGGCCCCGGGCGGTGGAGTTCGATCAGCACGATGTCGCCGGGGCCCAGCCGGTCCGCCGCCGCGTGGATCGCGGCCGCCGTGCCGACACCCTGGAAGGACGCGGCCGCGGTCACCGTGTCCGGGACGATGCCGGTGACGCCGTACTCGCCCCGGTCGCCACCGAGCACACCGATCACGGCGGTGCCGTGGTTGCGCCAGGCGAGGTCGGTCAGCGGGGTGCCGACGACGACGCCGGCCAGCTTGGCGGCCAGGGCCTCATGGCCCAGCTGCCAGGAGCCCTCCACGTCGATCACGGTCACGCCCTGACCGGTGCCGCCGGGCCGCTGCCAGGCCCAGTGCGCGTCCACGCCCTCGGGCGCCGGGCGCAGATAGCCCTGCCGGCCGCTGTAGTCGGGGGTGACCGGGGCGCCCTCCTTCAGCCGTCCGCCCTCCCCGACCCGCCCGAACGAGGCCGGCACCGCGCCCGGCTTCACATACGCCGTGTCGACCCCCGGCAACGCGGCGATGCGCGCACGCAGCTCCTCGGCACGGCTCTCCCCGCCGCGTACCCGGTAGAACAGCGCGAGGTCGGGCACGTCCTGGGCGCCGGTGGCCTGCTGGAGGCGCTCCTCGCTGCCGAACAGCGGCTCCAGCGTGAGTTGTTCGTCACTGAGGAACATGTTCAGGGCCGACACGTCGGCGCCCGCCGCCGACCGGACACCCTCGGCCCTGGCGCGCAGCCGGGCCTCGGGACGGGCGACGACGATCAGTTCCTGCTCGGCTCCTCGATAGGTGAATCCCGCTCCGTCGGGCCCCGGCCCGGACGCTCCCGGACCCTGAGCCGGCTGTGCCTGCTCGGTCATCGTCTGCCGCTCCCTTCGGTCCTGCGGGTACCAAGTGCGGGTGGTGCGGCGCGCCTTCGGGGGAACAACCAAGCACGCCAGGCCCGGTCCGTCCAGACTTATTTCGCCAAGTCGGTTTGGAACAAGTTGAATTGGGCAACGTGTACAACCATGTGCAATCCGGCCTGAAACAGCTGTCACGCCACAATCGGGCCAGATGCTGTCCAGGCGCTGTCGAGGGGCTGCCTCCTGCTGCGGAGGTGGTCGGTGTGTGGTGGGGTGGAAGAGTCAGTTGACCGTTGGACCAGCCGTCGGCCGGATCTGCCGGCCTGGTCCTGTCCGCGGAAGGACGCACCGTGGCCCCCGAACACCGCTCCTTCGCACCTCACCTCAACCGCCGGAGATTCCTCGCGGCCGGCGCCGCCACCGCCGGAGCCGTACTCGCCGGGTCCGCCGGCACCTCCGCCGCGGCGGCCGAAAGGACCGCGAAGACGCCGCCCACCGTGATCCACCTCCCGGACGGCTTCCGCCCGGAGGGCATCACCATCGGCGGCGGACCGTACGCCTACCTCGGCTCGCTCGGCGACGGCTCGATCTACCGCGCCGACCTGCGCACCGGCGAGGGCGGCATCCTCTCGCCCGGGCCCGGCACGCCCTCGGTCGGCCTCAAACTCGACCACCGGGGGCGCCTGTTCGTCGCCGGACGCGGCCAGGGCGCCCGTGTCGTGGACGCCCGCACCGGCAGGATCCTCGCCTCCTACGTCCTCACCACGGCGACCCCGACCTTCGCCAACGACGTGTTCCTGACGCCGCGCACGGCCTGGTTCACCGACTCCTTCCAGCCCGTGCTGTACGCCCTGCCCCTCGGCCGGAACGGCGAGCTGCCGGACGCGGACGAGGTCGTGAAGATCACCCTGAGCGGCGACTGGAGCCAGGTCAGCGGCGAGGTCGTGAACGCCAACGGCATCACCCGCACCCCCGACGGCTCGGCCCTTCTCGTCGTACAGTCCGGGGTCGGTGGCCTGCACCGGGTGAACCCGCGCACCGGCGTCACCCGGCTCGTCGACCTCGGCGACGCGGCCCCGCTCACCAACGGCGACGGCTTGCTGCTGCTCGGGCGGACCCTGTACGTCGTCCAGAACCGACAGAACGCGATCGACGTGTTCGAGCTGGCCGCCGACGGCCGCAGCGGCGTCTTCCGGCGCCGTGTCACCGACCCGCGGTTCGACGTGCCGACCACGGTGGCCGCGTACCGGGGCCGGCTCTACCTGCCCAACGCGCGCTTCACCACGACACCGACGCCTCAGACGACGTACGACGTGATCTCCGTGCCGGCCTGACCACCCCTGCGCGCGGGACGACGGAGGCGGGGCGACGGACGTGGGACGACGGACGTGGGACGACGGAGGGCGGTGCGCAGCTCGCGCACCGCCCTCCGCTCAGTCTCTGCTCAGTCCTCCGACGACTCGTCGTCGTCCGTACTGCCCGGCTTCGGGGGCTTGGGCGGCTTCGTACGGCCGCCGCTCGGGTTGTCCCGCAGGAAGGGCCCGGCCTCCCCGCCGTCCGCCGTGGCGTGCCCGCCGGCCGACGGGCCGGAGCCGTCCCGTCTGCGCAGATACCGCTCGAACTCGCGGGCGATCGCCTCGCCCGACGCCTCCGGCAGCTCCGCGGTGTCCCGGGCCTCCTCCAGCGTCTGCACATACTCCGCGACCTCGCTGTCCTCGGCGGCCAGCTGGTCCACGCCCACCTGCCAGGCACGCGCGTCCTCGGGCAGCTCGCCCAGCGGGATGCGCACGTCGATCAGGTCCTCAAGGCGGTTGAGGAGGGCCAGCGTCGCCTTCGGGTTGGGCGGCTGCGAGACGTAGTGCGGTACGGCCGCCCACAGCGACACCGCCGGTACGCCGGCGTGCGTGCAGGCCTCCTGGAGAACGCCGACGATGCCCGTCGGGCCCTCGTACTTGGTCTCCTCCAGATCCATCCGGCGGGCCAGGTCCGGGTCGGACGTGGTCCCGCTGATCGGGACCGGACGCGTGTGCGGGGTGTCGCCGAGCAGGGCGCCCAGGATGACCACCAGCTCCACGCCCAGCTCGTGTGCGAAGCCGAGGAGCTCGTTGCAGAACGAGCGCCACCGCATGGACGGCTCGATACCTCGGACGAGGACGAGATCACGCGGCTTGTCGCCGCCGACGCGGACGACGGACAACCTTGTCGTCGGCCAAGTGATCTTCCTTACTCCCGCGTCCATCCACACCGTGGGGCGGTTCACCTGGAAGTCGTAGTAGTCCTCGGCGTCCAGCGCCGCGAACACCTCGCCCTTCCACTCCCTGTCCAGATGCGCGACCGCGGTGGAGGCGGCGTCGCCGGCATCGTTCCAGCCCTCGAACGCGGCCACCATGACCGGGTCGATCAGCTCGGGAACCCCCTCGAGCTCGATCACCCAGTGCCTCCTTCCGACGTGCCCTCGCTTGACGAACCAACCTTACGGCGTGCGGCGGGGGCGCCCGCAGCCCCCTTGCACGGGGGAGTGAACGGATCACTGCCCCGTTCGCCACCCCGGAACACCCACCCCAGAGATCCGATGTCCGACGAATGCCCAGCAGCGGGGCAGGACGGGCGTATCACCCGCGCCGGAAGGCCGCCGGAAGGCCGCCGGAACGCCGTCGGAAAGCCGCCGGGACCGGCGGCTGGTGCTGCCGTCGCTGGACGGCTTCGGCCAACTCCCGGCCACCGTGGGCGCATGGCGTGCCACCGGATCGCCGAGGCGTTGCCGTCCAGGAGCAACGCCGGCCTCCGCCTTCACAGGCTGGACCTGAGCCACTGCTCCACACTCGCGATGTGCACCGTCGCCCACGACCGCGCCGCCTCCGCGTCCCGGTCCCGCAGTGCCGCGAGGATCGCCCGGTGCTCGTGCAGGGTGCGGCTCACCGCGTCCTCCTGCGTCAGCCCGCGCCAGATCCGCGCCCGCGTCGTCGGCCCCGACAGCCCGTCGAGCAGCGAGCACAGCACCGAGTTCCCCGAGCTCTGCACGATGCCCCGGTGGAACTCCAGGTCGCAGGCGACGAGCTCCTCCACCGACGGATCGGTGCCGAGCTTGTCCAACTGCTTGGCCAGCGCGTCCAGTTGCTGCTCGCTGATCCGCGACGCGGCCATCGCCGTGGCGGCGGGCTCCAGGATGCGGCGTACGGCGAGGAACTCCAGCACGGTGTCGTCGCGGTGGAAGTCGACGACGAAGCTCAGCGCCTCCAGCAACAGCTGCGGGTCGAGGCTCGTCACGTACGTGCCGTCGCCCTGCCGTACGTCCAGGATCCGGATCAGCGACAGGGCACGCACGGCCTCCCGCAGCGAGTTGCGGGACAGCCCGAGCTCGGCGGCGAGCTCGCTCTCCCTGGGGAGCCGGTCGCCGGGCCGCAGCGCGCCGGAGACGATCATGCCCTTGATCTTCTCGATCGCCTCGTCGGTGACTGCCATGGCCGCCCTCCCTGTCGTTTCAGGATGTCGCGCGAGACATCCGATGTCTCAGGCCCACATTATGGGGCCTGTACATCCCGTCAGGGCTGCGTCAGTCGGGACGGGAGCTGATCGTGCGGCGCGAGGGGAGTTGGCGGACGCCGACGCCGAAGGCCTGTCGCAGCGCCTCGACTTCACCGGGGCTCGCGTGATCGTTGTTCATGCGGCCATGGACATCACCCGGCACCGGCAACGAGGGCACGCGAAAGGGGCGGCTCCAATCGGCGCGGAGCCGCCCCTTCCGGTAGTGGCCGGCCCCGGTGCGGAAGGGGCCGCCCTCGTGCGGTCCGGCCTGGTCAGGGGAGTGGCCGGACCTGGCACCGGGGGAGGCTCATCCGGCGAAATCCTCCCTCGGCGCCGTGCGAGGTCACTTCTTGTCGAGCAGGTCCTGGACCTTCGCCCGGACGTCGTCCGTGGCCAGACCCCGGATCGTCAGCGTCGTACGACGGCGCAGCACGTCGTCCGGCGTCTCGGCCCACTCGTTGTCCCGGGCGTAGACGACCTGCGCCCAGATCTCCGGGGCGTCCGGGTGGACGCGCTCGCCCAGCTCCGGGTTCTCGTTGGCGATACGGGCGATGTCGAAGGCCAGGGAGCCGTAGTGGGTCGCCAGGTGCTTCGCCGTGTCCGCCGCCATGCGCGGGCCCGGCGCCGGGCGGTCGGTCAGCAGGCGGTGGGCGACCGCGCGCGGGTTGGCGATGCCCGGCAGCGGCAGCTTCTTCGGCAGCGAGGCGATCGGCTCGAAGTCGTCGCCCAGCGGGGCGCCCGGCAGGGACTCCAGCTTCTTCATGATGGTGCGGCCGATGTGCCGGAAGGTGGTCCACTTGCCGCCCGCCACGGACAGCATGCCGCCCTTGCCCTCGGTCACGACCGTCTCGCGCTTGGCCTTCGCGGTGTCACCGGGGCCGCCCGGCAGCACCCGCAGACCCGCGAAGGCGTACGTGATGAGGTCCCGGTCGAGCTGCTGGTCCCGGATGGAGAACGCGGCCTCGTCCAGGATCTGGGCTATGTCCTTGTCGTTGACCGAGACGTCCGCCGGGTCGCCCTCGAACTCCTCGTCCGTGGTGCCCAGCAGGAGCATGTCCTCCCAGGGCAGGGCGAAGGTGATGCGGTACTTGTCGATCGGCGTAGCCAGCGCCGCCTTCCACGGCGAGGTCCGCTTCAGGACCAGATGCGCGCCCTTCGACAGACGGATCGACGGCGCCGCATCGGGGTCCTCCATCTTGCGCAGGTGGTCGACCCACGGGCCCGTCGCGTTCAGCACGAGGCGGGCGCTGACGCCGAACTCGTCACCGGACAGGCGGTCCTTCAGGTCCGCGCCCGTCACCCGGCCCTTGGTGAAGCGCAGGCCGGTGACCTCGGCGTGGTTGAGCACGACCGCGCCCGCCTCGACGGCCGCGCGGACCGTCATCAGCGCCATGCGCGCGTCGTTCATCTGGTCGTCGCCGTACACGGCCACGGCCTTGAGGTTCTCGGTGCGCAGCTCGGGCACGTCCTGCGCCGCCTTGGCGGGGGACAGGAGGTGGCCGACGCCGTCACCGAACGCGGAGAGCGCGGAGTAGGCGAAGACGCCCGCCCCGAGCTTCGCGGCGCCGTGCGGCCCGCCCTTGTACACGGGGAGGTAGAACGTGAGCGGGTTCGCCAGGTGGGGGGCCACCTGGCGGGAGACCGCACGGCGCTCGAAGTGGTTCTCCGCCACCAGCTTCACCGCGCCGGTCTGCAGATAGCGCAGACCGCCGTGGAGCAGCTTGGAGGAGGCGGAGGAGGTGGCGCCGGCGAAGTCGCCGGCGTCGACCAGAGCCACCCTGAGGCCGGACTGCGCGGCGTGCCAGGCGGTGGAGATGCCCAGGATGCCGCCGCCGATCACGAGGAGGTCGTACGACGCCTTGGCGAGCTGCTCCCGGGTCTCGGCGCGGCTCGGGTTGGAGCCGGAGGCCGGGCGGGTGCCGAGGGCAGGCACGGACTGCAGGGTGGACTGACTGGTCATGTCGGGTTCTTACTCCTCATCAGAGCTCGCGTCGGAGAGCTTCGGTCGGCTCTCGTCAGCTCTCGTCATCCTCGAGCCAGCCCATGGTCCGGTCGACGGCCTTGAGCCAGTTCTTGTACTCACGGTCGCGGGTCTCCGCGTCCATGCGGGGGGTCCACTCGGCGGCCCGGCGCCAGTTGGCACGCAGGTCGTCGGTGCTGTTCCAGAAGCCGACGGCGAGACCGGCGGCGTAGGCGGCGCCGAGGCAGGTGGTCTCGGCGACCATCGGGCGCACCACTGGGGCGTCCAGGACATCCGAGAGCGTCTGCATCAGCAGATTGTTGGCGGTCATGCCACCGTCGACCTTGAGGGTCACCAGCTCGACGCCGGAGTCCTTGACCATGGCGTCGGCGATCTCCCGCGTCTGCCAGGCGGTGGCCTCCAGGACGGCACGCGCGAGGTGCGCCTTGGTGACGTACCGGGTCAGGCCGGCGATCACACCGCGGGCGTCGGAGCGCCAGTGCGGGGCGAACAGGCCGGAGAAGGCCGGCACGAAGTAGGCGCCGCCGTTGTCCTCGACCGAGAGCGCCAGCGTCTCGATCTCGGCGGCGGTGGAGATGAGGCCCATCTGGTCGCGCATCCACTGCACCAGCGAGCCGGTGACGGCGATCGAGCCCTCCAGGGCGTAGACCGTGTCCTGCTCGCCGATCTTGTAGCCGACGGTGGTCAGCAGACCGGCGTAGGAGTTGATGATCTTGTCGCCGGTGTTCATCACCATGAAGGTGCCGGTGCCGTACGTCGACTTGGTCTCGCCCTCGGCGAAGCAGGTCTGGCCGAACAGGGCCGCCTGCTGGTCACCCAGCGCGGAGGCGACCGGGATGCCGCCGAGCAGGTCGCCCAGCTTGCCGCCGGTGATCTCGCCGTAGACCTCGGCGGAGGAGCGGATCTCGGGGAGGATCTGCATCGGCACGCCGATGGACTCGCAGATCTTCTCGTCCCACTCCGTGGTGTGGAGGTTCATCAGCATGGTGCGGGAGGCGTTGGTGACGTCCGTGACGTGCTTGCCGCCGTCGACACCGCCGGTCAGGTTCCAGATGACCCAGGTGTCCATGGTGCCGAAGAGGATGTCGCCGGCCTCGGCGCGCTCCTTGAGACCCTCGACGTTGTCCAGCAGCCAGCGGGCCTTGGGACCGGCGAAGTAGGAGGCGAGGGGAAGGCCGGTCTCGCGGCGGAAGCGGTCCTGGCCGACATTGCGCCCCAGCTCCCGGCAGAGCGCGTCGGTGCGGGTGTCCTGCCAGACGATGGCGTTGTGGACGGGCTCACCGGTGTTCCTGTCCCACAGCACGGTGGTCTCGCGCTGGTTGGTGATGCCGATGGCCTTGATGTCGTCGCGGGTGATGCCGGCCTTCTCGATGGCTCCGGCGACGACCTCCTGGACGTTGGTCCAGATCTCGGTGGCGTTGTGCTCGACCCAGCCCGGCTTCGGGAAGATCTGCTCGTGCTCCTTCTGGTCGACGGAGACGATACGGCCGTCGCGGTCGAAGACGATGCAGCGGGACGAGGTGGTGCCCTGGTCGATGGCGGCGATGAAGGGGCCGGCGGTGTGGGCGTCGGTCACTGTGTGCTCCTGGAAGTTCCGTGGTTATGGGGCTTTACGTACGGCGCGTGCTGAGAGTTTCGGTGCTTTGCACTCGAACGGGTGAGATCCACGCCTCTAAGCGAATGCGACGTTGTAGATGCCTGCCGCGATCGCGCCGCCGATCAGCGGGCCGACCACCGGGATCCAGGCGTAGCCCCAGTCGGAGCCGCCCTTGTTGGGCAGGGGCAGAAGGGCGTGCACGATACGCGGACCGAGGTCACGGGCCGGGTTGATCGCGTAGCCGGTCGGGCCACCGAGGGACAGACCGATCGAGACGACGACGAGCGCGGTGACCAGGGCGCCCAGGGTGCCCAGGCCCTTGCCGCTGTCGTTCAGACCCTGCGTGAGCACGGCGAGCACCAGCACGATGGTGCCGATGATCTCCGTGAGGAGGTTCTGCACCGCGTTCCGGATCTCGGGGCCGGTGGAGAAGATGCCCAGGACCGGGCCGGCGCCCTTCTCCTGGGCCTCGACGGCCTTGGCCGCCGTGGCCTGCGCGCCCGGACCGCCGACGATCTCCTTGTCCGTCAGGTGGGCCTGGAACTGGCCGTAGTAGGCGACCCAGACCAGAGCCGCACCGATCATGGCGCCGAGCAGCTGTCCGGCGAAGTACGTCGGAACGTTGCTCCAGTCGTTGTCCTTGATCGCGAGGGCGACCGTCACGGCCGGGTTCAGGTGGGCGCCGGACAGCGGCGCCGAGGTGTAGACCGCCGTGAGCACTGCGAAGCCCCACCCGAAGGTGATGGCGAGCCAGCCGGCGTTGCGGGCCTTGGAGGCCTTCAGCGTGACGGCCGCGCAGACGCCGCCGCCGAGCAGGATGAGTATGGCGGTACCGATGGTCTCGCCGATGAAGATGTCGGAGCTGGACACCCGCGACTCCTTTGTCCTTCGTCCAGGGGAAGCCGAACCCCGGGTCCCTCCGGTGGTTCGCGTTGCCCTCGGGGGTGAGAGCGGTGGCGGCCCTTGGCGTTGTCACACTCTAGCGCGTATTGCCGGTAGGTGTTCGACAATGCCGACCGATGGACGGGAGTCTTGCTGCGGCGTGACACATGCGTCAAGAGCTCTGTCGTTGAATGCGCGATCGTTATTGGTTGTGTTGATTTATCGACATGGCGGCCACTGCGCCGGGGCACGCCGAAGGCCGGAACGTCCTACGACGTCCCGGCGGTCACTCCTGTCGTGCGCAGGCCCTCAGAACCGGCCCGCGCCCAGATCCCGCGACACCGCGCGGGCGCAGTCACGTACCGCCGCGATCAGCTCGGACCGCAGCTCGCCGTCCCGGCACAGCCGCTCCACGGCGCCGGTGATGCCGACCGCGCCCACCGGCATGCGCCGCCGGTCGTGGATGGGGGCGGCGATGGCGGCGACGCCCTCCCAGGTCTCCTCCACGTCCGCCGCGTAGCCCCGCGCGCGTGTCATGTCGAGGACGTGCTCGAAGTCGTCCAGCTCGCACACGGTCCGGTCCGTGAACGCCTTGCGGTCGGCCTCGATGGCCTCGCTGTGCGCGACCGGGTCGTACGCCGACAGCACCTTGCCCAGGGCGGTGGAGTGCAGCGGCTGCATGGCCCCTATCTCCAGCACTTGCCGGCTGTCGTCGGGCCGGAAGACGTGGTGCACGATCAGCACCCCCTGCTGGTGCAGAACGCCCAGGTAGACACTCTCCCCGCTGGCCCGGGCCAGGTCGTCCGTCCACACCAGAGCCCGCGCCCGCAGTTCGTGCACGTCCAGATAGGTGGTGCCCAGGCGCAGCAGCTCGGCGCCCAGCTGGTAACGCCCCGAGGCGTCGTCCTGCTCGACGAAACCCTCCTGCTGGAGCGTGCGCAGGATCCCGTGCGCGGTGCCCTTGGCGAGGCCCAGTGAGGAGGCGATGTCCGACAGGCCGAGCCGCCGCTCGCCGCCCGCGAGGAGCCGCAGCATCGCGGCCGCCCGTTCGAGCGACTGGATGTTCCGTGCCATCGCCGTACTGCCTCCGTCCCCTTCGAGCGTCGACCTCGCGACGTCGCTGCCGCCGTTCGGCAATGTCGAACACTACTAGTCGATGCCGACCTCCCGCTAATGGTCGGTCGTCATCCGGTCGCCTCTGTTGTGTCACACCTTTCCGGTGCGCGAGTTCACCCTCGTTGCCCGTCCGCCCCGTGGACGCCCTGACCATTCGGCCGCCGTCCCGGCTACTCTGGCGGCGTGCGCCCCCTGTGGAAGTTCCCACGGAGGGCGCAAAGCCGACAGCCGTCGCATTCCAGGGAGCCCCTTCATGGCCTCGTTGCCGCTGACCCCTTCCGCCGACAGCCGGACCCGCGTGTCCGCTCTCCGTGAGGCGCTCGCCACCCGTGTGGTGGTCGCCGACGGAGCCATGGGCACCATGCTTCAGGACCAGGACCCCACCCTTGAGGACTTCGAGAACCTAGAGGGCTGCAACGAGATCCTGAACCTGACCCGCCCCGACATCGTCCGCTCCGTCCACGACGCGTACTTCGCGGTGGGCGTCGACTGCGTCGAGACCAACACCTTCGGGGCCAACCACACGGCCATGGCGGAGTACGAGATCGCCGACCGCGTGCACGAGCTGTCCGAGGCCGGCGCCCGCATCGCCCGCGAGGTGGCCGACGAGTACGCCGGCCGCGACGGCCGCCCGCGCTGGGTCCTGGGCTCCGTCGGCCCCGGCACCAAGCTGCCCACCCTCGGCCACATCGGCTACGGCACGATCCGCGACGGCTACCAGGCCAACGCCGAGGGCCTGCTCGCCGGCGGCGCCGACGCCCTGATCGTCGAGACCACCCAGGACCTCCTCCAGACCAAGGCCTCCGTGCTGGGCGCCCGCCGCGCCATGGAGGCGACCGGTGCCGAGGTGCCGCTGCTGGTGTCGATGGCCTTCGAGACCACCGGCACCATGCTCCTGGGCTCCGAGATCGGCGCCGCCCTCACGGCCCTGGAGCCGCTCGGCATCGACATGATCGGCCTGAACTGCTCCACCGGCCCGGCCGAGATGAGCGAGCACCTGCGCTACCTCACCCGGCACTCCCGCATCCCGCTGCTGTGCATGCCGAACGCGGGCCTGCCCATCCTCACGAAGGACGGCGCGCACTTCCCGCTCGGCCCCGAGGGCCTGGCCGACGCGCAGGAGAACTTCGTCCTCGACTACGGCCTCTCCCTGATCGGCGGCTGCTGCGGCACCACCCCCGAGCACCTGCGCCAGGTCGTCGACCGCGTCCGCGACCTCACCCCGGCCGAGCGCTCCCCGCGCCCCGAGCCGGGCGCCGCCTCCCTCTACCAGACGGTCCCGTTCCGCCAGGACACCTCCTACCTGGCCATCGGCGAGCGCACCAACGCCAACGGCTCGAAGAAGTTCCGCGAGGCCATGCTGGAGGGCCGCTGGGACGACTGTGTGGAGATGGCCCGCGAGCAGATCCGCGAGGGCGCCCACATGCTCGACCTGTGTGTGGACTACGTCGGCCGCGACGGCGTCGCCGACATGGAGGAACTGGCCGGCCGCTTCGCCACCGCCTCCACGCTGCCCATCGTGCTGGACTCCACGGAGGTCGACGTCATCCGGGCGGGCCTGGAGAAGCTCGGCGGCCGCGCGGTCATCAACTCCGTCAACTACGAGGACGGCGACGGCCCCGAGTCCCGCTTCGCCAAGGTCACCAAGCTGGCCCAGGAGCACGGCGCCGCGCTGATCGCGCTGACCATCGACGAGGAGGGCCAGGCTCGCACCCCCGAGAAGAAGGTCGAGATCGCCGAGCGGCTGATCGAGGACCTGACGACGAACTGGGGCATCCACGAGTCGGACATCCTCGTCGACTGCCTGACCTTCACCATCTGCACCGGCCAGGAGGAGTCCCGGAAGGACGGCATCGCCACCATCGAGGCGATCCGCGAGCTCAAGCGCCGCCACCCGGACGTGCAGACCACCCTCGGCCTGTCCAACATCTCCTTCGGCCTCAACCCGGCCGCCCGCATTCTGCTGAACTCTGTCTTCCTCGACGAGTGCGTCAAGGCGGGCCTGGACTCGGCGATCGTCCACGCGTCGAAGATCCTGCCGATCGCGCGCTTCAGCGAGGAAGAGGTGCAGACCGCCCTCGACCTCATCTACGACCGCCGCGCCGAGGGCTACGACCCGCTGCAGAAGCTGATGGCCCTGTTCGAGGGCGCCACCGCCAAGTCGCTGAAGGCGGGCAAGGCCGAGGAACTGGCCGCCCTCCCGCTGGAGGAGCGCCTCAAGCGCCGCATCATCGACGGCGAGCGCAACGGCCTGGAGGCCGACCTCGCCGAGGCCCTCCAGGAGCGCCCCGCCCTCGACATCGTCAACGAGACCCTGCTGGACGGCATGAAGGTCGTCGGCGAGCTGTTCGGCTCCGGCCAGATGCAGCTGCCGTTCGTGCTCCAGTCCGCCGAGGTGATGAAGGCCGCGGTGGCCTACCTCGAGCCGCACATGGAGAAGTCGGACGCCGAGGGCAAGGGCACCATCGTGCTGGCGACCGTGCGCGGCGACGTGCACGACATCGGCAAGAACCTGGTGGACATCATCCTGTCCAACAACGGCTACAACGTCGTCAACCTGGGCATCAAGCAGCCCGTCTCGGCGATCCTGGAGGCCGCCGAGGAGCACCGGGCCGACGTCATCGGCATGTCCGGGCTGCTGGTGAAGTCCACGGTGATCATGAAGGAGAACCTGGAAGAGCTCAACCAGCGCGGCCTGGCGGCGAATTACCCGGTCATCCTCGGCGGCGCCGCCCTCACCCGCGCCTACGTCGAGCAGGACCTGTACGAGCTCTACGAGGGCGAGGTCCGCTACGCCCGGGACGCGTTCGAGGGCCTGCGCCTGATGGACGCCCTGATCGGCGTCAAGCGTGGAGTGCCCGGCGCGAAGCTGCCCGAGCTCAAGCAGCGCCGGGTCAGGACCGCCGCCGCCACGGCCGTACTCGAAGAGCGCCCCGAGGAAGGCCACGTCCGCTCCGACGTCGCCACCGACAACCCGGTGCCCGAGCCGCCGTTCTGGGGCACGCGGGTCATCAAGGGCATCCAGTTGAAGGAGTACGCGTCCTGGCTCGACGAGGGCGCCCTCTTCAAGGGCCAGTGGGGTCTGAAGGAGGCCCGCACCGGAGACGGTCCGTCGTACCAGGAACTCGTCGAGACCGAGGGCCGGCCGCGGCTGCGCGGTCTGCTCGACCGGCTCCAGACCGAGAACCTCCTCGAAGCGGCCGTGGTCTACGGCTACTTCCCCTGTGTCTCCAAGGACGACGACCTGATCCTCCTGGACGAGCACGGCAACGAACGCACCCGCTTCACCTTCCCGCGCCAGCGCCGCGGCCGCCGTCTGTGCCTCGCGGACTTCTTCCGTCCGCAGGAGTCGGGCGAGACGGACGTCGTGGGCCTCCAGGTGGTCACCGTCGGTTCGCGGATCGGCGAGGAGACCGCGCGGCTGTTCGAGTCGAACTCCTACCGCGACTACCTCGAACTGCACGGACTGTCCGTGCAGTTGGCCGAGGCGCTCGCCGAGTACTGGCACGCGCGCGTGCGTTCCGAGCTGGGCTTCGCCGGTGAGGACCCGGCCGACATCGAGGACATGTTCGCGCTGAAGTACCGGGGTGCCCGCTTCTCGCTGGGCTACGGCGCCTGCCCGAACCTGGAGGACCGGTCCAAGATCGCCGACCTGCTCCGGCCGGAGCGCATCGGCGTCCACCTGTCCGAGGAGTTCCAGCTGCACCCCGAGCAGTCCACGGACGCGATCGTGATCCACCACCCGGAGGCGAAGTACTTCAACGCCCGCTGAGGCGCCCGCCGGGACAGTCGGCCATGTGGGCTTGAGCACACCCCTGAGAGCCTCCTGGCCCAGGTCAGGGGGTAAAACCAGGTTGCCCGCGCGCCGCCGATCAAAACCAGGCGTTTCCGTCGCGGGAGTCGTACACTGGTCGGTCCACCGCAGGCCGGTTCCTCCATGGGAACCGGCCTGATCGTCCCTTCAAGGAGGTACGTGGATGACCAGCACGGTCCCCGCGCCAGTAACCCGTACGGCAGAGGGCTCGGCCCTGCAGGCCGTACTCCTCGACATGGACGGCACCCTGGTGGACACCGAGGGCTTCTGGTGGGACGTCGAGGTCGAGATCTTCGCCGGCCTCGGCCACACCCTCGACGACTCCTGGCGCCATGTCGTGGTCGGCGGCCCCATGACCCGCAGCGCGGGCTTCCTCATCGAGGCCACCGGCGCCGACATCACCCTCGCCGAGCTCACGGTGCTGCTCAACCAGGGCTTCGAGGACCGCATCGACCGCACCCTGCCGCTGATGCCGGGGGCCGCCCGGCTGCTGGCCGAGCTGGCCGAGTACGAGATCCCGACGGCCCTGGTCTCCGCCTCGCACCGGCGCATCATCGACCGGGTGCTCACCTCGCTCGGCCCCCAGCACTTCGCGCTGACCGTGGCCGGCGACGAGGTGCCGCGCACCAAGCCGCACCCGGACCCGTACCTGTTCGCCGCGGCCGGCCTCGGCGCGGACCCGGCCAGATGCGCGGTCGTCGAGGACACGGCGACCGGGGTCGCGGCGGCCGAGGCCGCGGGCTGTCATGTGGTGGCCGTGCCGTCGGTGGCACCGATCACCCCCGCCGCCCGGCGCACCGTGGTGACCTCTCTCGAAGAGGTCGATCTGGCATTTCTGCGCGGGCTGATGGCGGCATGACAACCGAAATACGCCTGACGTTCACGCAGCGTGCCAGGCCGATAGCGCGCGAATTCCACCGGGGAATTTCCCCCGCGCCGGATGGCTGAATTCGGACACCTGGCAAGACCGTTCAGTTTGTGACGTTCACCACGCGGCGGCGGGTCGACAGGCACCCCGCCCTGTGCCGCCCGCCCCCGACGGAGGGCTTGCGGGGCACCCTTGTGTCCCGATTGATGGAACGGTGCACGAATCCTTCCACTGTCAGGTTTTCGTTGTGTCCGCAGCCGGTTCCGCTCCGTGATGGGGGCTCAACTCCGGTGGCTTCGAACCCTCCTGCGGACGCGGACTAACCTCGTCGCGAGAACATCGCACTTACCCCCGTGATCCGCCGCACCACCCCTGCATGCCGGGTACACGGAGTCGACAGCTGGAGAAACCCGAGCATGAACCGCAAGACTTTGGTGCTGCCGGCCGTCATCGGTCTGCTCGCGCCGGTTCTGGCCGCCTGTGGCGGAACCGACAGCGGCAGTGACAGCGGCGACGCGATCGTCGTCGGCACCACGGACGCGTTCACTGCCTCGAACGACGCTCCCGCGCCGCTCGACCCCGCCTACGCCTACGACGTCGGCACCTGGAACATCCTGCGCCAGACCGTGCAGACCCTGATGATCCAGCCGCGCGGCGAGGGCGACCCCGTCCCCGAGGCCGCCCAGAGCTGCGGCTTCACCGACAGCGGCAACGAGCGCTACGCCTGCACCCTGCGCGAGGGCCTGAAGTTCGCGAACGGCGACCCCGTCACCGCGGCCGACGTGAAGTACTCCATCGACCGCGCCCGCGCCCTCAAGGCCGACAGCGGCGTCTTCGCCCTGCTGTCCACCATCGACACCGTCGAGACCCAGGGCGACCGCGAGGTCATCTTCCACCTCAAGACCGCCGACGCCACCTTCCCGTTCAAGCTGTCCACCCCGGTCGCGGGCATCGTCGACCCGGACCTCTACGCCAAGGGCAAGCTGCGCGACGGCTTCGAGGTCGACGGCTCCGGCCCGTACACCCTCAAGGCCGAGGTCAAGAACGACCAGCTGGTCTCCGCCGTGTTCACCAAGAACCCCGACTACCAGGGGAGCCTGGAGGTGAACAACGACAAGGTCGAACTGCGCGGCTTCGCGGACGCCGACGCCATGGGCGCCGCCCTCGACAAGGGCGACATCGACCTGATGACCCGCACCATGTCGCCGGAGCAGATCCTGAAGATCTCGGCCGACTCCGACGACAACGTCGACCTCGTCGACATGTCCGGCCTGGAGATCCGCTACCTGGCCTTCAACACCAACGACCCGACCGTGCGCGCCAAGGCCGTCCGCCAGGCCATGGCCCAGGTCATCGACCGCGGCGAACTCGTCTCCAAGGTCTACGGCTCCCAGGCCGAGCCGCTGTACTCGCTGGTCCCGGCCAGCATCACGGGCCACTCCAACGCGTTCTTCAACAAGTACGGCGACCCCAGCGTCCCCAAGGCCAAGGCGCTGCTGGAGAAGGCGGGCATCACCACCCCGGTGAAGCTGACGCTGCACTACACCACCGACCACTACGGCCCGGCCACCAAGAAGGAGTTCGAGCTGCTGCGCAAGCAGCTCAACGACAGCGGCCTGTTCGACGTCGACATCCAGGGCACCCCGTGGGCGACGTTCCGCCCCGCCGAGCAGAAGGGCGAGTACGAGGTCTACGGCATGGGCTGGTTCCCGGACTTCCCGGACGCCGACAACTACCTCGCGCCGTTCCTCGACAAGGACAACTTCCTCGGCTCGCCGTACGCCAACAGCACCATCCGCAACACCCTCATCCCGGAGTCCCGCCGCGCGGCCGACCGGCTGTCCGCGTCCAACAGCCTGATGGACATTCAGGACATCGTCGCCAATGACGTGCCCGTGCTGCCGCTGTGGCAGGGCAAGCAGTACGTCGCGGCCAACGACGACGTCACGGGCACGGCGTACGCCGTCAACTCCTCCTCGACCCTTCAGCTGTGGGAGCTCGGCCGCGGCGTGAGCGGCTGACGTCTCTCCGCGCCCGGCGCCCAGGACCAGGGCGCCGGGCCGCCCGGGATCCAGGACGCGGCCCGGGCTTCTCACAACCGACGACAAGGCACTCGTACGTGAACATGCGCAACCAGTGGCCAGTTCTGCCCGTCGTGGCAGGGCTGGCCTCCGGCCTGCTGACCGGCTGCGGAACAGAGACGGGGGACGCCGGGGGAACCGGCACCTCGGTGGTCATGGGGATGTCGGACGACGTCCTGGCCACCGACCCCGCCTCCGGCTACGACCCCGGCTCCTGGCTGTTGTTCAACAACGTCTTCCAGTCGCTGCTCAGCTTCCCCAAGGGCGCCACGGAACCACAGCCGGAGGCCGCCGAACAATGCGCCTTCTCCGACACCGAGGCCACGGTCTACAAGTGCACGCTCAGGGACGGCCTGAAGTTCAGCAACGGTGACGCGCTCACCTCCGAGGACGTCAAGTTCTCCTTCGACCGCATGCTGAAGATCAACGACCCCGACGGCCCCGCGGTCATGTTCCCCACCCTCGACAAGGTGGAGACACCGAACGAGAAGACGGTCGTCTTCCGGCTCAACACACCCGACGCCACCTTCCCGAGCAAGATCGCCTCCGGTGCCGGCTCCATCGTCGACGAGGAGCAGTAC
This sequence comes from Streptomyces curacoi, assembly GCF_001513975.1. Lineage (GTDB taxonomy): Bacteria > Actinomycetota > Actinomycetes > Streptomycetales > Streptomycetaceae > Streptomyces > Streptomyces curacoi. The sequence goes on along the minus strand of NZ_KQ947991.1, from coordinate 308,885 downwards.
GACGCGGACGGCCTGCGCAAGGACGGCGAGGCGGTCGGCTCCGGCCCCTACAAGCTGGAGGAGTTCGGCGACGACGAGGCCGTCTTCTCGGTCAACGAGTACTACAAGGGCAGCGCCGACGTGCAGAACTCCGGCGTGACGCTGAAGTTCTTCCACGGCGACCAGGAGGCCCTGAAGAAGGCGCTGCTCGCGGGCGAGGTCGACATCGCCTACCGAGGCCTCACCGCGGGCGCCATCGCCGACGTCGAGAAGTCCGGCGGCGACTCGGGCGTCGAGGTCGTCGAGGGCACCAGCGCCGAGGTCCAGCACCTGGTCTTCAACATGGACGACCCGGTCACCGGCAAGCTCGGCGTCCGTAAGGCCATCGCCTACCTCATCGACCGTGACGCCCTCATCAAGGACGTCTACCAGGGCACGGCCACCCCGCTGTACTCGATCATCCCGGCCGGTATCGCCGGCCACAACACGGCCTTCTTCGACACCTACGGCGCCCGCCCCTCCAAGGCCAGGGCCGCCGCTGCGCTGCGGGGCGAGGGCATCACCGGCAAGGTCAAGCTGACCCTGTGGTCCACGCCGTCGCGCTACGGCCCCGCCACCGACCAGGAGCTGAAGGCGATCGCGCAGCAGCTCAACGCCAGCGGCCTGTTCGACGCCGACGTGCAGTCCGTCGCGTTCGACCAGTACGAGAAGGACATCGCCGCCGGGAAGTACGGCGTGTACGTGAAGGGCTGGATCCCGGACTACCCGGACGCCGACAACTTCACGGCCCCCTTCTTCGGCGAGGGCAACGTGCTGAGCAACAACTACAGCAACAGGGCGATCACCGGCACGCTCATCCCGCGCACCGCCGCCGAGAGCGACCGCTCCGCGACGGACGACGACTTCGGCCAGCTCCAGGACATCGTGGCCAAGGAGCTCCCCGTCCTCCCTGTCTGGCAGGCCAAGCAGTACGCGGTCGTCCACGACAACGTCTACGGCCTGGAGTACTGCCTCGACGCCTCCACCGTGTTCCGCTTCTGGGAGCTCAGCAAGGGCTGACGGACGGTCGCACGCGTCGTACATGCGCAAAGGGCGCCCCTTCTCGGAAGGGGCGCCCTCTTCGTCGTGACGCCGGATGACGCGGCTCCTGTGCCGTGACGCAGGTCCTGCTCCGCGCCGCAGGTCCTGCTCCGCGACGCGGGCCGTCACTGTGCGCCGGGACGCACCAGACCGCTCTCGTACGCGTACACCGCGGCCTGCACCCGGTCGCGCAGCCCCAGCTTGGTGAGCACATGGCCGACATGCGTCTTCACGGTGGTCTCGCTGACGAACAGATCCGCGGCGATCTCCGCGTTGGACAGGCCCCGCGCCACCAGCTTCAGCACCTCCACCTCACGGTCGGTCAGGGTGTGCAGGGTGTCCGGAACCGGCTCCTCGCCGGAGGGCAGATGCGTGGCGTACTTGTCGAGCAGCCGGCGTGTGATGCTCGGCGCGAGCATCGCCTCACCGGCCGCCACCACGCGGATCGCCTGCACCAGCTCATTGGCCGGGGCGTCCTTCAGCAGGAAGCCGCTGGCGCCCGCCTTCAGTGCCTCCACCACATACTCGTCGAGATCGAAGGTGGTCAGCACCAGCACCTTCGCCGGGCCGTCCCGCCCGGGCCCGGTGATCTGCCGGGTCGCCTCCACGCCGTCCATACGCGGCATGCGGATGTCCATCAGAACCACATCGGGCTGCAGGGCCCGCACCTGGTCGAGGGCCTGTAGGCCGTCACCGGCCTCGCCCACGACCGCGATGTCCTGCTCCGCCTCCAGGATCATCCGGAAGCCGGTACGCAGCAGTGGCTGGTCGTCGACCAGTAGGACGCGGATGGCCACGTAAGTCTCCTTCGCTAGTCCGGCCCCATTCTGCCCTGCGGGCCGCCACCGGACTCGGCCGCCCTCACCGGCGACGACCACATGTTCCGGAGACCGCTGTCATCCAGTGGCCGCGCCCGGAGCCGGCGCCCCGGCCGAACCCGCGTCGGCCACCGTCACCGGCAGGGGATACGGCGGGGGAGTGCCGCCGAATTCCGGGCAGTGGGCCTGGTGGTCGCACCATCCGCACAGCTTCGTCGGCCGGGGACGCCACTCGCCCGTCTCCGTCGCCAGCCGGATCGCCTCCCACAGCGCGAGCAGCTTGCGCTCGACCCGCTCCAGGTCCGCGAGGACGGGGTCGTACGTCAGCACATCACCGCTGCCGAGGTAGACCAGCTGGAGCCGGCGCGGGATCACCTTCTTCAGCCGCCACACGACGAGCGCGTAGAACTTCATCTGGAACAGCGCGCCCTCCGAGTACTCGGGCCGCGGCGCCTTGCCCGTCTTGTAGTCGACGATCCGCACCTCACCCGTGGCCGCCACGTCGACTCGGTCGATGATCCCGCGCAGCCGCAGCCCCGACTCCAGCTCCGCCTCGACGAACAGCTCCCGCTCGGCGGGCTCCAGCCGGGTCGGATCCTCCAGCGTGAACCACCGCTCGACAAGCCGCTCCGCCTCCCCGAGCCAGGTCGCCAGCCGCCGGCCGTCGGGATCGTCCTCGAACAGCTCCACGACCTCCGGCCTGCTCTCCCGCAGCCGGTCCCACTGGCCGGGGACGAGGGACTTTGCCCGCGGCGCGGTCCGCTCGGCCGCCGGGGCGTCGAAGAGCCGCTCCAGCACCGCGTGCACCAGCGTGCCCTTGGTCGCCGCCGCGCTCGGCTTCTCGGGCAGCCGGTCGATCACCCGGAACCGGTAGAGCAGCGGGCACTGCATGAAGTCACTGGCACGCGAGGGGGACAGCGAGGCCGGCGGTATGGCCGGGAGGGCGACGCCGTCGACCGCCATGGCCGCGCCCTCACCCGCCTCGGCCGTCGCCACCGTACTGTCCGCCCCCGCCGGGTACTCGTCCGTCGCCGGCCCGCTCACCGGCGCGACGTCACTGCCGCAGTCCGCCGCGGTACCCTCCGTGCTCGTCTCCATGCCCACAGACCTTACGGCCCGCCACTGACAGTGACCCAGCCCGCGGCCGTTACAGCCGCGACCACGGGGGAAACAGAGGGGGTGCCGGGCGGAACGCATCCCGACGGCCGCATACCATCGACCCGAGACCCTTCCGCCCGGCAGGCGCGGAAGACGCTTAGAACGAGGGGACACCGTGGACGAGAGCGGCGGGAGCGGGCAGCCGCGGTCCGGCGACGAGGACAAGGCCGAGCGCCACGCAACACCTGCGACCCCGGCCACCGGTCCCGCACGCCCACCCCGACAGGCCACGGGCAGCGACGAGCCCTCGACGCCCCCGGTCGACGAACCGACCATGGTGGTACGGCGCTTGCACCTTCCCGACGAGGGCCCGGCCGGGGACACCGCCGAGAAGCGCGGAGCGGATGGGCAGGAGGCGAAGGGGGAGCAGCCCCGCCCGTCCCGGACCGACGGCCGACAGGCCGGCACAGCGGACGCAGCGGACCGCGCGGCCCCGGCGAAGGACACGCGGGACCCCGCCCCCGACAGCCGGGCGGCGACCGGGCGGACGGACGCTCCCCGGCCCGATGCCGACGGCCCCACTGCGGCCACTCCGGCCCCCGCCCCGCCCCACTCCGACCGCCCCGCACCGACGCCGGAGGGCAGGCCGCAGGACGTCCACGGACCCGCCCCCCTGCCCGGTCCGCTCCCGCAGCACACCGCCGAAGCCCACCGCACCCTCGCGCACTCCGGCACCAGGGGACAGCCGCCCCGGCCGCCGGAGCCACGTGGCGGCCTGCTCATGGGACGGCCCTTCGGCGTCCCCGTGTACGTCGCCCCCAGCTGGTTCCTCGTCGCCGCCCTCATCACCTGGGTGTTCGGCGGACAGCTCGACCGTGTGCTGCCCGAGCTCGGCGCCGCCCGCTACCTCGTCTCCCTGTTCTTCGCGGTCGCCTTCTACGCCTCCGTCCTCGTCCACGAGCTCGCCCACACCGTCGCCGCCCTCCGGTTCAAGCTGCCCGTACGCCGCATCCAGCTGCAGTTCTTCGGTGGTGTCTCCGAGATCGAGAAGGAGACCGAGACACCGGGACGGGAATTCGTCCTCGCCTTCGTCGGACCGCTGCTCTCCCTCGTCCTCGCCGGCGTCTTCTACGCCGCCATGCAGACCGTCGAACCCGGCACCGTCCCCGGCGTCCTGCTGGCCGGCCTGATGATCTCCAACCTCATCGTGGCCGCCTTCAACCTGCTCCCCGGCCTGCCCCTCGACGGCGGCCGGATGCTCCGCGCGGTCGTCTGGAAGATCACCGGCAAGCCCATGAGCGGCACCATCGCCGCCGCCTGGGTCGGCCGCGCCCTCGCCGTCTCCGTCCTCGTCGGCCTCCCGTGGCTCACCCAGTCCGGCGCGCTCGGCTCCGAGGCCGTCGACGACATCGGCATGGACACCGTCATGGACGCCCTGCTCGCCGCGATCCTCGCCGCGATCATCTGGACCGGCGCCGGCAACAGCCTGCGCATGGCCCGGCTGCGCGAACACCTCCCCGACCTGCGCGCCCGTGCCCTCACCCGCCGCGCCGTCCCCGTGGAGAGCGACACCCCCCTCTCCGAGGCCCTGCGCCGCGCCAACACCGCCGGTGCCCGCGCCCTGGTCGTCGTCGACGCCGACGGCAACCCCCTCTCCCTGGTCCGCGAGGCCGCCATCGTCGGTGTACCGGAACACCGCCGCCCCTGGGTCGCCGTCAGCAGCCTCGCCCAGGAACTGACCGAGGGCATGCGCGTCTCCGCCGAACTGGCCGGAGAGGAACTCCTCGACGCGCTCCGCGCCACCCCCGCGACCGAGTACCTCGTGGTCGAGGAGACCGGCGAGATCTACGGCGTCCTGTCCGCGGCCGACGTCGAACGCGCCTTCGTGAAGGCCATGGCCCGGCCCAGCTGAGCACCGCTCTCCTCACGCGGTGCCCGGCGCACATTCCCGTGGTCGGCGACCCCCGAAAACGCCGGTAGGCTGTTCACATGTCCGAACCGACCGGTGCCGCCCGCAGGCGCGGGCCCTTCAAGGTCGGGGACCAGGTTCAGCTGACCGACCCCAAGGGCCGCCACTACACGTTCACGCTCGAGGCCGGGAAGAACTTCCACACCCACAAGGGTTCCTTCCCGCACGACGAACTGATCGGCGCTCCCGAGGGCAGCGTTGTCCGCACCACCGGGAACGTCGCCTACCTCGCGCTGCGCCCCCTGCTCCCCGACTACGTCCTGTCCATGCCCCGCGGGGCAGCCGTCGTCTACCCGAAGGACGCGGGGCAGATCCTCGCCTTCGCCGACATCTTCCCCGGCGCCCGCGTCGTCGAGGCCGGCGTCGGCTCCGGCTCGCTCAGCAGCTTCCTGCTGCGCGCCATCGGCGACCAGGGCATGCTGCACTCCTACGAGCGCCGCGAGGACTTCGCCGAGATCGCCAAGCAGAACGTGGAGCGCTACTTCGGCGGCCCGCACCCCGCCTGGCAGCTCACCGTCGGCGACCTCCAGGACAACCTGAGCGACACCGACGTCGACCGCGTCATCCTCGACATGCTCGCCCCCTGGGAGTGCCTGGAGGCCGTCTCCAAGGCACTCGTCCCCGGCGGCATCGTGTGCTGCTACGTCGCCACCACCACCCAGCTCGCCCGGACCGTCGAGTCCATCCGCGAGATCGGCTGCTTCAACGAGCCGACCGCCTGGGAGACGATGATCCGCAACTGGCACATCGAGGGCCTCGCCGTCCGCCCGGACCACCGGATGATCGGCCACACCGGCTTCCTGCTCACCGCCCGTCGCCTCGCCGACGGAGTCGAGCCGCCCATGCGCCGCCGCCGCCCCGCCAAGGGCGCCTACGGCGAGGACTACGAAGGCCCGAACGCCGACGGAGCCTCCCGCCGCTGAGGCGGCCCCGTGCCGCGTCCAACGCATCAGCGCTGTGGCCGAGTTCCCGGAAACCCTCCGGAACTCGGCCACAGCGCCTTTCCGTTGGCACGGCGCCCACCAGCGGCAAGTCCTACCGCCGCACGCCCCCCTCGCACCCCAACCGCCAGACATCCGGCACCGGAACTCCACACCCCCGCCGTTCCCCCGCACTGTGACGTATGGCACCATGCTGGCCACCCCCACCGGCACAGTCCTCACAGGAGACGCTCCTAGTGCAGCAAACCGCCGTCCCGGAACTGGCACACACGCACACCCGCCCGATCCACTGGCTCGCCACCGCCACAGCGGTCGCCGGTGTCGTGGCCCTCTCCTCAGTACTGCAGCCCAACTCGGCGACGGCGGCCCAGGCGGCCGGCCCCGAGACGAAGAACGCCCCCGTGGCCCTCGCACCCCCCGACCCCGCGGGCGTCGACTTCCCGCTCGAATGCGGCCCGGTGAAAGCCGTCGTGGTGAGAAAGGCCACCGGAGACCTGGACGGCGACGGCAGGCCCGAAACAGTGGCCGTCGTCCACTGCGACGCCCCCATGGGCACCCCGCCCGACGGCGTCTACGTCCTCACGCGGAACACGGCAACGGCCGCGCCCCGCGTCGTCGCGACCCTCGTCGACCCCAAGGACAGCATCACCGTCAGTGACCTCACCGTCCGCGACGGAGCCGTCCACGCCGACCTGCTCGGCTACTCGTCGGACGCCGTACCGCGGTGCTGCCCGGACGTGAAGGACAGCGCGAAGTGGCAGTGGAAGAACGGCGCGTTCGTGCGCTCGACTCCCGCCGGCGCCCACAGCGTCTGACCGCCGCCACCGAGGGCTGTGAGAAATCAGACAGTCGTAACACCCCGTAAGCGCAAGGTCACTCGGCGTCCGGACCGAAGATTTCGACCTTGTCCGAAACGCGACGCACATGGATGCACTCGCCCGGGCACTCCTTCGCCGAGTCCACCACATCGGTGAGAAGCGGCAGGGGCACGGGCGTTGTGGCCCCCTTGGCCTGCAGAAGCTCGTCCTCGCCGCTCTTCACATAGGCCAGGCCATCGATGTCCAGCTCGAACACCTCGGGCGCGTACTGGGCACAGATACCGTCCCCGGTGCAGAGATCCTGGTCGATCCAGACCTCCAGCGCCTCACCATCGACCCCGGCCGTCTGCTCCACGCTCATCTCTCCTGCCGTTTCCTACGTCGAGCCCGCACGGGAATCCGGCCAGCTCTGACGGGTGTTGAACGCCTTGAGCCTACCTGTGGCTGCTTTCCAATCATGTTCGGTGGGTATTCAGCTGGCGTGAGGGAGAGCGCAAGGGTGAAGATCGGACACACCTCGACAGTCTTTGTGATCTAGGGGTTTCAATCGACACCCACCCAGGTAGGGTCTGGAAGCGTCCAGCTCCCCTTGGAGGAGGTGAGGACCGTGGCAGCCCACGACGACGACATGAACCGCGGCATCCGCCCGGGACGCGGGTCCGACGACCCGGCCGGGCAGATCGCCTACCTTGAGCAGGAGATCGCCGTCCTGCGACGCAAGCTCGCCGACTCTCCGCGGCACACGAGGATTCTCGAAGAGCGGATCGTCGAGCTGCAGACCAACCTGGCCGGCGTGTCCGCACAGAACGAGCGGCTCGCCAACACGCTCCGTGAGGCCCGAGACCAGATCGTGGCCCTCAAGGAAGAGGTCGACCGGCTCGCACAGCCACCGGCCGGCTTCGGTGTCTTCCTGATGGCGAACGAGGACGGCACCGCCGACATCTTCACCGGCGGCCGCAAGCTCCGCGTGAACGTCAGCCCGAGCGTCGAACTCGACGACCTCAGGCGCGGCCAGGAAGTAATGCTCAACGAGGCGCTCAACGTGGTCGAGGCCATGGAGTTCGAGCGCGTCGGGGACATCGTCACCCTCAAGGAGATCCTTGAGGACGGCGAACGCGCCCTGGTGCTCGGGCACACCGACGAGGAACGGGTGGTACGGCTCGCCGAGCCGCTGCTGGACGTCACCATCCGTCCCGGCGACGCCCTGCTGCTCGAACCCCGCTCCGGCTACGTCTACGAGGTCGTCCCCAAGAGCGAGGTCGAGGAACTCGTCCTCGAAGAAGTACCGGACATCGGCTACGAACAGATCGGCGGCCTGGGCAACCAGATCGAGATGATCCGCGACGCCGTCGAGCTCCCGTACCTCTACCCCGACCTGTTCAAGGAGCACGAACTGCGGCCGCCCAAGGGCGTCCTCCTGTACGGGCCCCCCGGATGCGGCAAGACACTCATCGCCAAGGCCGTCGCCAACTCGCTGGCCAAGAAGGTGGCCGAAGTCACCGGCCAGGCCGCCGGCAAGAGCTTCTTCCTCAACATCAAGGGCCCCGAGCTCCTCAACAAGTACGTCGGTGAAACCGAGCGGCAGATCCGCCTCGTCTTCCAGCGCGCACGTGAGAAGGCCAGCGAGGGCACACCCGTCATCGTCTTCTTCGACGAGATGGAATCCCTCTTCCGCACCCGCGGCTCCGGTGTCAGCTCGGACGTGGAGAACACCATCGTCCCCCAGCTGCTCGCCGAGATCGACGGCGTGGAAGGCCTGCAGAACGTGGTCGTCATCGGCGCCTCCAACCGCGAGGACATGATCGACCCCGCCATCCTGCGCCCCGGCCGCCTCGACGTGAAGATCAAGATCGAGCGCCCGGACGCCGAAGCCGCCAAGGACATCTTCGGCAAGTACCTCACAGAACGCCTCCCGCTGCACTCCGAGGACCTCGGAGAGCACGGCGGCGACAGGTCGATGACGGTCCAGAGCATGATCCAGACCGCCGTCGAGCAGATGTACGCCGAATCCGAGGAGAACCGCTTCCTGGAGGTCACCTACGCCAACGGCGACAAGGAAGTCCTCTACTTCAAGGACTTCAACTCCGGCGCCATGATCGAGAACATCGTGGGCCGCGCCAAGAAGATGGCGATCAAGGACTTCCTGGAGCACAACCAGAAGGGCCTCCGCGTCTCCCACCTCCTCCAGGCCTGCGTGGACGAGTTCAAGGAGAACGAGGACCTGCCCAACACCACCAACCCGGACGACTGGGCCCGCATCTCCGGAAAGAAGGGCGAACGGATCGTCTACATCCGCACCCTCATCACCGGAAAGCAGGGCGCGGACACCGGGCGCTCCATCGACACGGTGGCCAACACCGGTCAGTACCTCTAAAAGACAGGGCGGCTGCGGGTGCCCTCACCGGGTACCCGCAGCCCACTGTTTTTCAGGCGAGGGCAATGACGCAAATGATCTCCCCACCAGCGCAAAGGCGTTCTAGGCTCTTCCGTACCGCCGAGTCGCGCAGTGCGGGGACGGGCACCGCACACGCAACCGAGCGCCAGCGGTACTTGTGCGGCACCCACGACCGAGGGTGCCGCCGGGCAAGGAGGGCCGCATGACCGTACGGCGAGTAATGGGCATCGAGACGGAGTACGGGATCTCCGTCCCCGGCCACCCAAACGCCAATGCCATGCTCACCTCATCCCAGATCGTCAACGCCTACGCGGCGGCGATGCACCGGGCCCGCCGGGCCCGCTGGGACTTCGAGGAGGAGAACCCGCTGCGCGACGCGCGAGGCTTCGACCTCGCCCGCGAGGCCGCCGACGCCAGCCAGCTCACCGACGAGGACATCGGCCTGGCCAACGTCATCCTCACCAACGGCGCGCGCCTCTACGTCGACCACGCGCACCCCGAGTACAGCGCGCCCGAGGTCACCAATCCGCGGGACGCCGTCCTCTGGGACAAGGCCGGCGAGCGGATCATGGCGGAGGCCGCGGAGCGGGCGGCCCAGCTGCCCGGCGCCCAGCCGATCCACCTCTACAAGAACAACACCGACAACAAGGGCGCCTCCTACGGCACGCACGAGAACTACCTGATGAAGCGGGAGACCCCCTTCTCCGACATCGTGCGCCACCTCACGCCCTTCTTCGTCTCCCGCCAGGTCTTCGCCGGGGCCGGCCGCGTCGGCATCGGCCAGGACGGCCACGAACACGGCTTCCAGATCAGCCAGCGCGCGGACTACTTCGAGGTCGAGGTCGGGCTGGAGACCACCCTCAAACGCCCGATCATCAACACCCGGGACGAGCCGCACGCCGACGCCGAGAAGTACCGCCGCCTGCATGTGATCATCGGTGACGCGAACCTCTCCGAGATCTCGACGTACCTGAAGCTGGGCACCACCGCCCTGGTCCTGTCGATGATCGAGGACGGCTTCATCGCCGTGGATCTCGCGATCGACCAGCCCGTGCGCACCCTGCACCAGGTCTCGCACGACCCGTCCCTCCAGCGCCTGATCACGCTACGCAGCGGCCGCACACTCACCGCCGTGCAGCTCCAGATGGAGTACTACGAGCTCTCCCGCAAGTACGTCGAGGAGCGCTTCGGCGCGGACGCGGACGAGCAGACCAAGGACGTCCTGTCCCGCTGGGAAGACACCCTGAACCGCCTGGAACACGATCCGATGAGCCTGGCCGGCGAACTGGACTGGGTCGCCAAGCGCGAGCTCATGGAGGGCTACCGGCGCCGCGATAGCCTCGACTGGGACGCCGCGAAGCTCCACCTCCTCGACCTCCAGTACGCCGACGTACGGCCCGAGAAGGGCCTGTACAACCGCCTGGCGGCCCGGGGCCGCATGAAGCGGCTCCTGACCGAGGCGGACGTCGAGCGGGCCAAGGCCAAGCCGCCGGAGGACACGCGCGCGTACTTCCGCGGACGCTGCCTGGAGCAGTACGCCGACGACGTCGCCGCCGCGTCCTGGGACTCGGTCATCTTCGACCTGCCCGGCCGGGACTCCCTCCAGCGCGTTCCAACCCTCGAACCACTTCGCGGAACGCGAAATCACGTCAAGGAGCTCCTGGACCGCTGCCGCACCGCGGAAGACCTGGTCAGGGTCCTGTCAGGCAACTGAGGGTACTCGGGCGGTGTCGGCCGGACTCCGGCTGGGCAGGGTGGAAAACCCGGCGTCCGGGAATCATCGAGGTGGCCCCCGTACGTTGGAGAAACTGCGGGGCCGATGTCAGACCCGGCTTGTAGGGTCTGATCATCACCGATCGGCAGGAAAGCCGACCTGTCGACCATGTCGGGCGAACTGAGCGGGGTGAGGGATATGGCAACCAAGGACACCGGCGGCGGACAGCAGAAGGCCACGCGCTCCACGGAGGAGGTCGAGGAGCAGGCGGCTGAGGCGCAGGCTTCGGAGGACCTCAAGGAGCGGCACGAGAAGCTGAGCGACGACGTGGACTCCGTCCTGGACGAGATCGACGACGTCCTTGAGGAGAACGCCGAGGACTTCGTGCGGTCCTTCGTTCAAAAGGGTGGTCAGTAACCCACCTTTTCCTTCGGATCGAAGGCGTACGGGGTGGAGTGGTGGTCGGAGAGCCGGAGCTGAAGTGCTGCGCGCGGTGCGGTGGACCCAAGCCGCACCGCGCGCAGCCTTCGCGCTCGGGCGCGCGTATTCGGCATCACCGAAGCCGAGCGGTATCCGATGGTCGCCGCTCGTCGCGGGCTCTGCATGATCCTCTCAAGGGTCCGGCCGTTCATGTGGATCACTGCCGCAACACGGGTAGGGTCCGTGGCGTACTGTGCTTCAACTGCAATTCCGGCCTCGGCCTGTTGAGGGACGATCCCGAAGCGATGAACCGAGCTGCCGACTACCTGGAAGGAAACGCGTGGAAGCCAACACTCGTAGCACCGGGCGTCTACCAGCTGCCTTCCTGACGCCTGGGTCCTCCTCCTTCATGGACTTTCTCGCCGAGCACCAGCCGGAGCTGCTGCCCGGCAACCGCCAACTCCCGCCCACCCAGGGCGTGATCGAGGCGCCGCACGGCACGACCATCGTGGCCGCGACGTTCCCGGGGGGCGTGGTGCTGGCCGGTGACCGGCGGGCGACCATGGGTAACGTGATCGCCCAGCGCGACATCGAGAAGGTGTTCCCCGCCGACGAGTACTCGGCCGTCGGTATCGCCGGTACCGCCGGTCTGGCCGTCGAGATGGTCAGGCTCTTCCAGCTGGAGCTGGAGCACTTCGAGAAGGTCGAGGGTGCTCAGCTGTCGCTGGAGGGCAAGGCGAACCGGTTGTCGACCATGATCAGGTCGAACCTGGGAATGGCGATGCAGGGGCTGGCCGTGGTGCCGCTCTTCGCCGGATACGACGTCGACCGGGCGAAGGGGCGGATCTTCTCCTACGACGTGACGGGTGGTCGTTCGGAGGAGCAGGGCTACGCCGCCACCGGCTCGGGGTCGATCTTCGCGCGCGGTGCCATGAAGAAGCTCTTCCGTGCCGACCTCACCGAGGCCGAGGCCACGACGCTCGTGGTGCAGGCCCTGTATGACGCGGCCGACGACGACTCGGCGACCGGTGGTCCCGATGTCGCCCGCCGGATCTACCCCATCGTCACGGTGATCACCGAGGACGGTTTCCGCCGGCTCGGCGACGACGAGTCCTCCGAGATCGCCCGTTCCATCCTGGAGCGGCGTCTGGAGCAGCCCGACGGCCCGCGGGCCGCGCTGCTGTAGGCGGCGGGCTCGGTCTTATCAAGGTGATCCTGTGACTTCGACTGAAAGGGACGGATAACCGGTGTCGACGCCGTTCTATGTCTCACCTCAGCAGGCGATGACCGACCGCGCGGAGTTCGCCCGCAAGGGCATCGCGCGCGGCCGCAGCCTGGTCGTGCTGCAGTACGCCGATGGCATCGTCTTCATCGGCGAGAATCCGTCCCGCGCGCTGCACAAGTTCAGCGAGATCTACGACCGGATCGGCTTCGCGGCGGCCGGCAAGTACAACGAGTACGAGAATCTGCGGATCGGCGGGGTGCGGTATGCCGATCTCCGTGGTTACACCTATGACCGTGACGACGTGACCGCTCGCGGTCTCGCCAATGTCTACGCCCAGACGCTGGGCACGATCTTCTCTTCCGCGGCCGAGAAGCCGTACGAGGTGGAGCTGGTCGTCGCCGAGGTGGGGGAGACGCCGGAGGGCGACCAGATCTACCGGCTGCCGCATGACGGTTCCATCGTGGACGAGCACGGTTCGGTCGCGGTCGGCGGCAATGCCGAGCAGATCAGCAGCTTCCTGGATCAGCGTCACCGGGACGGCATGAGCCTGGCCGAGGCGCTCAAGCTGGCCGTGCAGGCTCTGTCGCGTGACACGAACGGCACGCAGCGGGAGATCCCCGCCGAGCGCCTGGAGGTCGCGGTGCTGGACCGTACGCGTCCGCAGGCGCGCAAGTTCAAGCGCATCGTCGGCCGGCAGCTCGTCCGGCTGCTGGAGGCCGACGGGGCGGCCAGCGAGGCCGAGAGCGCCGAGAACCCGGAGGACTCCGGTAGTTCCGAGGAGTGATCCCGCCTCACCCGCCCGCCCTGTGCCCCGGCCGACTCCTCGGCCGGGGCACAGGGCGTCTCAGGGCACGCTGGGCGGCGCTGTGGAGCCTCGGACGACGAGCTCGACCGGAATGTCCCCGCCGTCGGGCCGGCGGCCGTCCAGGACCGCCAGGAGGGCCTGCATGCCGCGTTCCCCGAACAGCTCGGCGTCCAGCCGTACGGTCGTCAGTTCGGGGTCGATGGCGGTGGCCAGGGCCAGGTCGTCCAGGCCGGTGACGGAGATGTCGTCGGGGATGCGCAGGCCGAGGCGGCGTACGGCCTTGTAGGCGCCGGCGGCGAGTTTGTCGTCGTCGCAGATGATCGCCGTGGGGCGGGGGCCCTTGGCGGAGAGCGCGGTCTCGGCGGCGGTGCGGGCGCCTTCGATGGAGATGGGCGCGCGGACGGTCAGCAGTGAGGTGCCGGGCACCGCGCCGACGCGGGCGGCCAGTTCCCGCGCGCGTACTTCGAAGGTCCAGGACGCCACGTCCGCCGCCAGGTGCAGCAGGCGGCGGTGGCCGAGGCCCAGCAGGTGGCCGGCGACCTGGCGGACACCGTCGGCGATGTCGAGGTTCACCGTGGCCGCGCCCAGGCTGCCCTCGGGGTCGCTGTCCAGCATGACCAGGGGGAGCTGGTCGCCACGGAGGGCGGTGAGGGCGTCGGCGGCCATCGAGGAGGCGATGATGCCGTCCAGGGCGGCCTGGGCGGAGGCGAAGGGGTCGCGGGCGGGGCCGATGCCTTCGGGGGAGGGGTACAGGACGACGCCGAAGCCGTTCTGGGCGGCGATACGGGCGGCTCCGGTGTAGACGCCGGCGAAGAACTCGGTGGTCAGGGCGGGGACGACGAGCAGGACGGTGCGGGTGCGGCCGAGGCGGAGGTTGCGGGCGGCGAGGTTGGGCCGGTAGCCGAGTTCGCGGGCGGCTTCGCGGACGCGTTCGGCCGTGGCCTGCGAGACGCGTCCGCGCCACTTGTCGCCGAGCACTAGGGAGACCGCGGCCTGGGAGACTCCCGCGGCCTGGGCGACGTCCCGGCTGGTGGGGCGGGTGCTGCCGTGTGCCACCGTCCGCCTGCTTCCTTCTTCTGGGCGTTCGCCGCCAGGCGCTTCGGCCGGGGGCGCACTCCTGCTCGTCTGGACTCGTGAACAGCGCACATGGTACGTATGACGGGAGACGTTATACGTAAAACTTCGGCGGAGGGCGGCGCGGCTGATGACCGGCGCATACGTGGAGATCCTCAGGGCGAGGCATGCCGCCCGGCTGCTCGTCGGCACCCTCATAGGCAGGCTGCCGAACGCCGTCGCCTCCCTGGCGATCGTGCTGTTCGTGCGCGCGGAGGGCGGTTCCTACAGCCTGGCCGGGGCGCTGGCGGCCGTCTACGGGGTCGCCAACGCCGTGGGCCAGCCGGTGCTGGGGCGGCTGGTGGACCTGTTCGGCCAGCCCAGGGTGCAGCTGCCCGCCGCGGTCGCGTCGGCCCTCGCGATGGCCGTGTTCGCCTTCACGGGCATCGGCCCGCTGCCGCTCGCCTATGCGGCCGTGGCGGCCTCCGGCTTGTTCACACCGCCCCTGGAGGGCGGGCTGCGGGCGCTGTGGTCGTCCGTCCTGCACAAGGACGGCCAGGTGCACACGGCGTACGCCATGGACGCCGTGGCGCAGGAGGTCATGTTCACCCTCGGACCGTTGCTGCTGACCCTGTGCACCTCGCTGTGGAGTGCGCAGGCGGCGCTGCTGGTCCTGAACGTCGTCGGGGTACTGGGCGCGCTCTCGGTGGTCGTGTCGCCGCCCTCGCGCGCGTGGCGTTCGGCACCGCGCGAGGCGCACTGGCTGGGAGCGCTGCGGTCGGCGGGGCTGCTGGCGCTTCTCGCCGCCTTCCTGTTCATCGGCGTGGCGATGGGGTCGATCGCGGTCGCGGCCATGTCGTACGCGGACGACAACGGCGGCGACGCGGTGTACGGCTGGCTGATGGCGGGCCTGGGGCTGGGCGCGCTGGTCGGCGGCACGGTGTACGGGGCGCGGCAGTGGGGTGGTGAGCCGGCGCGGCGACTGTGCGGGCTGGTGGCCCTTCTGGCGGTGTGTTATCTGCCGCTGATGCTGATGCCGGGTGCGGTCACCATGACGCTGCTGAGCGTGCTCTCCGGGGTGTTTCTCGCGCCGTGCATCGCCTGTGCGTTCGTACTGGTGGACCGGCACGCCCCGCGGGGGACGGTCACCGAGGCGTTCTCGTGGCTCGTGACGACGTTCACGGTGGGCGCGTCGGTCGGAACGGGCCTGGCGGGGCCGGTCGTCGAGGAGGGCGGCGCGGTGTGGGGGTTCGCCGTACCGAGTGCCGCGGGGGCCGTGTCGTTGCTGGTCCTGCTCGCCACGGGACGGGTCCTCGCAGCTCCCGTGAGGGGGGCGGTGGTTGCGGCTTCATCGGAAAATGATCCAAACCGTGCCGTCGAACCCCGTTTCAGCTCGGGGGATCGGGCGTAATGTTCAGTCATGGACCGCCGCATTTTCGGGCTGGAGAACGAGTACGGCGTCACGTGCACGTTCAGGGGACAGCGCCGCCTGTCGCCTGACGAGGTGGCGCGGTACCTCTTCCGCCGTGTCGTGTCATGGGGCCGCAGCAGCAATGTCTTTCTGCGAAACGGCGCCCGCCTCTATCTCGACGTGGGGTCACATCCGGAATACGCGACACCCGAATGTGACAACGTGACCGAACTGGTCACCCACGACAAGGCCGGCGAGCGCATTCTGGAAGGACTCCTGGTAGACGCGGAACGACGCCTGCACGAGGAGGGAATCGCGGGCGACGTCTACCTCTTCAAGAACAACACCGACTCGGCGGGCAACTCGTATGGCTGCCACGAGAACTATCTCGTGGCGCGGCACGGGGAGTTCTCCCGGCTGGCCGACATCCTCATCCCGTTCCTTGTCACGCGCCAGTTGCTGTGCGGTGCGGGCAAGGTCCTGCAGACCCCGCGCGGTGCGGTGTACTGCGTCAGTCAGCGGGCGGAGCACATCTGGGAGGGCGTCTCCTCGGCGACGACGCGTTCCCGGCCGATCATCAACACGCGCGACGAGCCGCACGCGGACGCCGAGCGCTACCGCCGCCTGCATGTGATCGTGGGCGACTCCAACATGTCCGAGACGACCATGCTGCTCAAGGTCGGCGCCACCGACCTGGTGCTGCGCATGATCGAGGCGGGCACCGTGATGCGCGACCTGACCCTGGAGAACCCGATCCGGGCGATCCGCGAGGTCAGCCACGACATCACCGGCCGCCGCAAGGTGCGCCTGGCCAGCGGCCGGGAGGCCTCGGCGCTGGAGGTGCAGCGCGAGTACTACGAGAAGGCCGTGGACTTCTGCGAGCGTCGCGGGATCCGCACCGGCACGGTCGAGCAGGTCCTGGAGCTGTGGGGCCGCACGCTGGAGGCGATCGAGTCCGAGGATCTCGACCGCATCGGCACCGAGATCGACTGGGTGATGAAGTACAAGCTCATCGAGCGGTACCGGGCCAAGCACAACATGACCATGTCGCATCCGCGGGTGGCGCAGATAGACCTCGCCTATCACGACATCCACCGCCGTCGCGGCCTGTACTACCTGCTGGAGAAAAAGGGTCAGGCCGCGCGTATCTGCAACGACTTGAAGATCTTCGAGGGCAAGTCGGTTCCGCCGCAG
Organism: Streptomyces curacoi; assembly: GCF_001513975.1. Lineage (GTDB taxonomy): Bacteria > Actinomycetota > Actinomycetes > Streptomycetales > Streptomycetaceae > Streptomyces > Streptomyces curacoi. The sequence continues at coordinate 291,965 of NZ_KQ947991.1, read as the reverse complement.
ACCACTCGGGCCCGGCTGCGCGGCGACTTCATCCGCAGGGCCCAGGAACAGCGCCGGGACTTCACCGTCGACTGGGTCCACCTCAAGCTCAACGACCAGGCTCAGCGCACGGTGTTGTGCAAGGACCCGTTCCGTTCGGTGGACGACCGCGTGGAGAAGCTGATCGCGGGAATGTGATCCCGGCATTGAGGAAAACGGGCCACGGGCCCCGTACGTTCTCGTACGGGGCCCGTCGCACGCCCTAGAGTGGCGGGCGACCACAGTGCCGTCTTGAGATCTGAGGAACACGTGCGCCGAATTGCCGGCCTTCTCGTCGTGCCGCTGCTGCTGCTCTCCGCGGCGGGCTGCGGCAGCGACGACAAGGGCTCCGACTCCAGCTCCGCCAAGAACGGGGTGCCCGCGATCACCAAGGGTGCCGAGTTCGGGCAGAAGCCGACTCTGGCCAAGGGGGAGGGTGACCCGCCGAAGGAGCTGAAGGTCGAGGTCATCAAGGAGGGGAACGGCGCGAAGCTCAAGAAGGGCGATGCCGCCGAGGTGAACTACCTCGGGCAGGAATACGACGAGTCCGAGCCGTTCGACAACAGCTTCGACCGCGGCCAGCCGTTCTCGCTCACCCTGGGCGCGGGCGGCGTCATCCAGGGCTGGGAGAAGGGCCTGGAGGGCCAGAAGGTCGGCAGCCGCGTGGAGCTGGTGATCCCCCCGGACCTGGGGTACGGGGCGCAGGGTCAGGGTGACATCAAGGCCAATGCCACGCTGGTGTTCGTCGTGGACATCGTGAAGGGTACGACCATCCCCGCGTCGGCGAAGGGCACGGAGGTCGCGCAGGACGCCATCGACCTGCCGAAGGTCGGCACGAACACCGACGGCAAGGCACCGAAGGTGACGATGCCGAAGGACAGCGACCCGCCGAAGAAGCTCGTCTCCAACTACGTGCTGGAGAGCGACGGCGCCGTCGTGAAGGACACGGACAGCGTGGTCGTGAACTATGTCGCCCTGCTGTGGGAGGGCGGCAAGAAGTTCGACAGCACGTATGACGCGGGCAAGACGGCGACGTTTCCGCTGGACCAGTTGTCGATCAAGGGTCTGAAGAACGGTCTCGTGGGCAAGAAGGCCGGCAGCCGGGTGCTGCTCGTCCTGCCGCCCGACCAGGCCTTCGGCGACCAGGAGCAGCAGGGTGTCCCGAAGAACTCCACGCTGGTCTTCGCCGTCGACATTCTGGCCGTGATGTAAGACTGGGCAGGTTGCCCATCAGTCATCGCGCATGACACACGTACCAATAGGAGTCACTGCAGTGAGCATCGACAAGCCCGAGATCGACTTCCCGGGCGGCGAGCCCCCGGCGGACCTGGAGATCAAGGACATCTGGGAGGGCGACGGCCCGGTTGCGCAGGCGGGCCAGACCGTCACCGTCCACTACGTGGGCGTGGCCTTCAGCACGGGTGAGGAGTTCGACGCCAGCTGGAACCGCGGTACGCCGTTCCGCTTCCCGCTGGGCGCCGGCCGTGTCATCAAGGGCTGGGACCAGGGCGTGCAGGGCATGAAGGTCGGCGGCCGCCGCCAGCTGACCATCCCGGCCCACCTCGCCTACGGCAACCAGAGCCCGACCCCGGCGATCAAGCCCGGCGAGACGCTGATCTTCGTGGTCGACCTGCTCGGTGTCTGACCGACGTGTCCTGAAGGTCGGCTCCGAACGGTGAGCGACTGATCGGCGTACGACCGGACCCGACTACCTGGGGCCCATGCCTGTCCGGGCATGGGCCCTCGGCTTTTGCCACGCCACTGCGGGGCGGTACGGTCATCGTCCGTAAGCACCATAGGGAAGGCGAAGGGCGTCGATGGCCATTGCCAAGGCCGAGCGGCTCATGAACCTGGCGCTGTGTCTGCTCGGGACGCGGCGGCCACTGAGCAAGCGCGAGCTTCGTGAGTCCATCGAGGCCTACCTGGAAGCCGGCTCGGACGATTCCTTCAACCGGATGTTCGAGCGCGACAAGGACGACCTGCGCGAGCTCGGCCTGGTCATCGAGACCGTCGAGAACCTCGACGGCGAGGTCGGCTATCTCGCGCGCCGGGACAGCAACCGCCTCCCGCCCATCACGCTGGACGCCGAGGAGGCCGCCGCCCTGGGCCTGGCCGCCAAGGTGTGGCAGCAGGCCCGGCTCGCGGGCGCGGCCAGCGGCGCCCTGCAGAAGCTGCGGGCGGCGGGACTGCCCGAGGACGTCGACCCGTACGAGGCACACGGCGCCCTGGAGCCCCGTATCCCCGTGCACGAGGCCGCGTTCGAGCCGCTGATGCTGGCCTGCCGCGACCGCCGCCCCGTCGTCTTCGACTACCGCAAGGCCACCGCCGCCCGCCCCGAACCCCGGCATGTCGAGCCGTGGGCGCTGGAGTGCTGGCGCGGGCACTGGTACCTGGCGGGCTGGGACCGCGACCGGGGTGCCGAGCGAGTCTTCAGGCTGTCCCGCATCACCGGCAAGGTGCGCTCGCGCAGCGGCCGCTTCACCGCCGAGGTCCCCGATGTGGTCACCGTCCGGGAGACCGTCGCGAGCTGGGCGGGGGAGACCGCTGACCGCAGCGCGCTGATCCGCCTGCGTACGGGCGCCGGGTACCCCCTTCGGGCGAAGGCGACCTCGGTGCGGGAACTCGGCGACGGCTGGGACGAGTTGGAGATTCCGTACGGCCACGGCCTGGATGCCTGGCTGGTGGAGTTCGGGCCCGACGTGGTGGTGCTGGAGCCCGCCGAGCTGCGGGCCGATGTGGTGGACCGGCTGCGTGCCGTGGCCAAGGGCTGAGGGGGAGCGGAGCGACACAGTGGCAGGCAAACCGGTCAGGCCCGTCAACGCCATCGACCAGACCAGACGGATGCTCTCCCTGGTGACGTATCTCAGGGAGCGGCCCGGTGCCCGGGTCGAGGACGTGGCGCGCGCCTTCGGCATCTCCGAGGACGAGCTGGTCTCGGACCTCGATGTGCTGCCCATGTGCGGCACCAGCTTCCGCGGCGGCGATCTGCTCGACATCGACACCGACGGCGAGCGCATCTGGTGGCACAACCCCGACGATGTCGCGGAGCCGCTGCGGCTCGCCGCCGACGAGGCGACCGCGCTCCTGGTGGCCGCCCGGGCCGTGGCCACGCTGCCCGGGCTGCGCGAGAGCGACCGGCAGGCGCTGCTGCGGGCGACCGCCAAGGTGGAGGCGGCGGCCGGGGAGACGGCCGGCGCCAGTTCGCGGCTGTCGGTGACCTTCGAGTCCGAGGGCGGTGTCTTCGCGGACGTCGACCGGGCGATCTCCGAGCGGCGCCGGCTGTGGATCCGCTACTACTCGCCGGCCCGCGACGAGGTCACCGAGCGCGAGATCGACCCCATCCGCCTGGTCAGCGTCGGCCACACCTACGTCGAGGCCTGGTGCCGGCGCTCCGAGGCGCGCCGCACCTTCCGGCTCGACCGGGTCGCCGAGATCAAGATCCTGGACGAGCCGTCGGCGCCGCCCGAGATAGAGCTGCGGGACCTGTCCGAGGGACTCGTGCAGCCCGCCGCGGAGGACCCGGAGGTCGTCGTCGAGGTCGGCCCGGGCGGCCGCTGGGTCGCCGAGTACTACCCGCACGACAGCGCGGATGAGCTCGCGGACGGTGGGCTGCGTATCACCCTGCGTACCCCCGAGCCGGCGTCGCTGCGGCGCCTCGCGCTGCGGCTCGGGCGCGACGGCCGTATCGTCTCGCCGCCCGAGCTGGCGGACAGCGCCCGGCAGGCGGCCCGCGAGGCGCTGGCGGCGTACGACGGCGTCGAGACGCAGGGCGCCCACGGAGCGCACGGGCTTCAGGACGGGCAGTAAGACGGGCAGTAGGACAGGCAGTGCGACAGGCCTTCGACAGGCAGTGCGACAGGCGGGAGCAGAGGCTTTGAGCGAGTCGGCGACGTCCGGTGTGCGGGAGATGACGGTGGCGTCCGCGTTCGCCGGGATGAGAAGCGTGACTCCGGTGGTGTTCAAGGCGGGCTGCCCGGACTGCCGGGGCCGTTTCGAACTCGCCGCCGGCGCCCTGCGCCTCGCCATCGGCGCGACCAGCCGTACGACCTTCTACTCCTTCACCTGCCCCGAGTGCGGCGTCTCCGTCCGCAAGCCGGCGGGCGAGCGGATCGTCGAGCTGCTGACCGGGGGCGGTGTTCGTACCCTGCGGCTGCATTCCACGCTCTAGGACGGTCTAGGCTCGGCGTCATGTTCTGGCCGATGTTCGCGGTAGCCGTGGGTTTTGTGGGTCTCGTCGTTCTCGGTGTGCTCGCCGTGCGGGTCTTCCTGGAGGCCCAGCGCCTGGGCAGGCAGGTCACGGAGTCGGCGCGGCGCATCAGCAGGGCGGCCGAGGATCTGGAGCGGGCGACGGTGAGCGCGGCCCGGGCTGTGGACTCGTTGTAGGGCGGCCAAGTATCAGGTGTGAGTCCTGTCCCCGTGCGTTTTGGGCCACTTCGCCCTGTCAACTTGGCGGTCGGGACAGGTACGCTGCTGGTCGCGGCCCGGAGAACGAGGCCCGGTCCGCGGACAGGGAGTACGCACGGGGATTGCCTGACGTTTACCCCTGAGCGTTACGATCGCTGTCAACACGATTGTTCGGACACATGTCCGACCGGTCGGACAGCACCCCACCCCAGCCGCCTCGGTGAGAAGGTAAAGACTTATGTTCGGAAGGCTCGGAGCCCCCGAGATCATTCTCATCCTCGTCGTCATCATCCTGCTGTTCGGCGCGAAGAAGCTTCCGGACATGGCGCGCTCGCTCGGCAAGTCCGCCCGCATCCTCAAGAGCGAGGCGAAGGCGATGAAGGAGGACGGCAAGTCCGCCGCCCCGGCCGACCCGCCGAACAACACCAACGACGAGCAGCCCCCGGCTCAGCGCATCATCCAGGCCGCCCCCGGCGACGTGACCAGCTCGCGCCCGGTCAACGAGCCGACGGACACGACCAAGCGCTGACGCAGGGCCGGTGACCTCCGGCCCGATGCACGAGATGGGAACGTGGGTTGCTGAAGTCTGCCCGCAAGCAGGAGAAGGATCCCGAGGGGCGGATGCCCCTCGCGGAGCACCTGCGTGAACTCCGCAACCGGCTCGTCAAGAGCCTGCTGGCGATCGTCGTCACGACGATCGTCGCGGCCTTCTTCTACAAAGACATCATCGAGTTCTTCACCAATCCCATCCTCCAGGCGGTGGGATGCGACCACAGCTTCGCGGAGCTGGCGAAGAACACCACTGAAGCCAAGTGCGCACGCATCGTGCAGAACGGTCTGCTGAGCCCGTTCACGCTCGCCCTCACGGTCTCCCTGTCCTCCGGTGTGGTGCTGGCCTCCCCGATCTGGCTGTACCAGCTCTGGGCGTTCGTCGCCCCGGGTCTGCACCGGCACGAGCGGAAGTACGCCTACGCGTTCGTCGGCGCCGGCTTCCCGCTGTTCGTCACAGGGGCCTACTTCGCCTACTGGTCGCTGCCCAAGATGGCCTCGGTCATGCTCGAGTTCGCGATCATCGGCAGCGACAACCAGCTCCCCCTCGACGATCTCCTGCAGCTGATCATGCGGATGATCGTCGTCTTCGGCCTCTCCTTCGAGCTGCCACTGCTGCTGGTCATGCTCAACTTCAGCGGCGTGCTCTCCGGCAAGAAGATGGCCGGCTGGTGGCGCGGCATGATCATGGGCATCACGCTCTTCGCGGCGATCGCCACGCCCAGCACCGACCCGATCTCCATGCTGGCGCTCGCGGGCCCCATCTGGATCCTGTACTTCGGTGCGACGGGCATCGCACTCCTCAACGACAGGCGTCGCGCCCGGCGCGAGGCGGAAGGCCCCGCCGACGACGAGGCCTCCGACCTGGATCTCACCCCCGACGACATCGGCGAGGTCGAGACCGTCTCCGCCGCCAAGGCGCTGCCGGAGCAGGCGAGCACGGAGCGGGTCAACGGCTATGACGACGTGACCTGACCGGGAACCTTCGCAGGAACAGTGCGGCCGGGGGCGCCCACGGGGCGCGCCCGGCCGCTTGCGTCTCGCCGCCGCGAGCGCCGTGAGCTGCGGTGACCCCGGGTTTGCGGGGTGCCGATCCGGATAATGATCGTCCTGTTGTCAGTGGGGCCCGGTACGCTCGAAAGCACGATGACAGAGGACCTCTCACCGGCCGAGCGGTACGCGGCAGCACGCAGGCGCGCTGCCGAGCAGGCCACCGCGCTCGCCTCCTTCCGCGAGATGTACGACTTCGGCCTCGACCCCTTCCAGATCGAGGCCTGCCAGGCGCTCGAGGCGGGGAAGGGCGTCCTGGTGGCCGCGCCCACCGGCTCCGGCAAGACGATCGTGGGCGAGTTCGCCGTCCACCTCGCCCTGATGCAGGGCAGGAAGTGCTTCTACACGACACCCATCAAGGCGCTGTCCAACCAGAAGTACGCCGACCTGTGCCGCCGTTACGGGGACGGCATGGTCGGTCTGCTCACCGGCGACAACAGCATCAATCCCGACGCCGCCGTGGTCGTGATGACCACCGAGGTACTGCGGAACATGCTGTACGCCGGGTCGCAGACCCTCCTCGGCCTCGGCTATGTGGTCATGGACGAGGTGCACTACCTCTCCGACCGCTTCCGCGGGGCCGTATGGGAAGAGGTGATCATTCACCTTCCCGAATCGGTCACCCTGGTCTCACTGTCGGCGACGGTGTCGAACGCCGAGGAGTTCGGCGACTGGCTCGACACCGTCCGCGGCGACACCGAGGTGATCGTCTCCGAACACCGGCCCGTACCGCTGTTCCAGCACGTGCTCGCCGGGCGGCGGATGTACGACCTGTTCGAGGAGGGCGAGGGCCACAAGAAGGCCGTCAACCCCGACCTCACGCGGCTGGCCCGCATGGAGGCGACCCGGCCGTCGTACCAGGACCGCAGGCGCGGGCGCGCCATGCGCGAGGCCGACCGGGAGCGCGAGCGCAGACAGCGGTCCCGGGTGTGGACGCCGGGGCGGCCCGAGGTCATCGAACGGCTCGACGCCGAGGGCCTGCTGCCCGCGATCACCTTCATCTTCAGCCGCGCCGCCTGCGAGGCCGCCGTACAGCAGTGCCTGTACGCGGGACTGCGGCTGAACGACGAGGAGGCGCGGGACAAGGTGCGCGCCCTCGTCGAGGAGCGGACCGCCTCCATCCCGACCGAGGATCTGCACGTCCTCGGCTACTACGAGTGGCTCGAAGGCCTGGAGCGCGGTATAGCCGCCCACCACGCGGGCATGCTGCCGACCTTCAAGGAGGTCGTCGAGGAGCTGTTCGTCCGCGGCCTGGTGAAGGCCGTGTTCGCCACCGAGACCCTCGCCCTCGGCATCAACATGCCCGCCCGCTCGGTGGTGTTGGAGAAGCTCGTCAAGTGGAACGGCGAGCAGCACGCCGACATCACGCCCGGTGAGTACACCCAGCTGACCGGTCGGGCCGGACGGCGCGGCATCGACGTCGAGGGCCATGCGGTGGTGCTGTGGCAGCGCGGGATGAGCCCCGAGCACCTGGCCGGTCTCGCGGGCACGCGTACGTATCCGCTGCGGTCCAGCTTCAAGCCGTCGTACAACATGGCGGTCAACCTGGTCGAGCAGTTCGGCCGGCACCGCTCGCGCGAGCTGCTGGAGACGTCCTTCGCGCAGTTCCAGGCCGACAAGTCGGTCGTCGGGATCTCCCGGCAGGTGCAGCGCAACGAGGAGGGGCTGGCCGGTTACAAGGAGTCCATGACCTGCCACCTCGGGGACTTCGAGGAGTACGCGCGGCTGCGCCGCGAACTCAAGGACCGCGAGAACGAGTTGGCCCGGCAGGGGGCGGCACAGCGGCGCGTGGAGGCCGCGGTCGCGCTGGAGAAGCTCAAGCCGGGCGACGTCATCCATGTGCCGACGGGCAAGTACGCCGGTCTCGCGCTGGTCCTCGACCCGGGGCTGCCGGCCGGACGGTCCAACGGCCACCGCGGCTTCGAGCACCACGACGGCCCGCGCCCGCTGGTCCTGACCGCCGAGCGGCAGGTCAAGCGGCTGGCGTCCATCGACTTCCCGGTGCCCGTCGAGGCGTTGGAGCGGATGCGGATCCCGAAGTCCTTCAACCCGCGCTCCCCGCAGTCCCGCCGGGACCTCGCCTCCGCGCTGCGGACCAAGGCCGGGCACATTCCGCCGGAGCGGCACCGCAAGCGGCGCTCGCAGGCGGCGGACGACCGGGAGATCGACCGGCTGCGCAAGGCGCTCCGCGCGCACCCCTGCCACGGGTGCAGCGACCGTGAGGACCACGCCCGGTGGGCCGAGCGCTACCACCGGCTGCTGCGGGACACCTCGCAGCTGGAGCGCCGTATCGAGGGCCGTACCAACACCATCGCCCGTACGTTTGACCGGATCGTGGCGCTGCTGACCGAGCTGGACTATCTGCGCGGCGACGAGGTGACCGAACACGGCAAGCGGCTCGCCCGGCTGTACGGCGAACTCGACCTGCTGGCCAGCGAGTGCCTGCGCGAGCGCGTGTGGGAGGGCCTCGGCCCGGCCGAACTGGCCGCGTGCGTCTCGGCGTTGGTGTACGAGGCGCGGGTCGGGGACGATGCGATGGCGCCGAAGCTGCCGTCGGGCAAGGCCAAGGCCGCGCTCGGTGAGATGGTGCGGATCTGGGGGCGGCTGGATGCCCTTGAGGAGGACTTCCGGATCACGCAGACCGAGGGAGTCGGGCAGCGTGAGCCGGATCTCGGGTTCGCCTGGGCCGCGTACATGTGGGCCAGCGGTAAGGGGCTCGACGAGGTACTGCGTGAAGCGGAGATGCCGGCGGGTGACTTCGTGCGGTGGTGCAAGCAGGTGATCGACGTGCTGGGGCAGATCTCGGCGGCTTCTCCGGTGGAGGGCTCCACGGTGGCGAAGAATGCGCGGAAGGCAGTGGACGCGTTGCTGCGGGGGGTTGTCGCCTACTCGTCGGTCGGGTGACTGTTCAGGGTCGGGTGCGGGGTCGCTGCGGTTGATCGCGCGGTTCCCCGCGGCCCTTCCCGGCGTGGTACTCGTCGTCTCTCAAGACGGGCGCGTGAGGATGGCCAGTTGCTGAGTCGCGCGCGTCATTGCCACATAGCGGTCCACCGCTCCCTCGATCCCCTCGCCGAACTCCTCCGGCGCGATGAGCACCACCAGGTCGAACTCCAGCCCCTTCGACAGCTCCGGGGTCAGTGACCGGACTCGGTCCGTGGGCTGGAAGCCGGGGTCGCCGATGACACAGGCCGTCCCCTCGGCATGTGTGGCGAGCCACCTGTCCAGGATCGGATCGCGGTCCGACACGGAGCCGTGGGTGACGGGGATGCCGCCGCTGCGGATGGACGTCGGCACATTGGCGTCCGGGAGCGCGGCCCGGATGACCGGCTCGGCCTCCGCCATGATCTCCTCCGGCGTCCGGTAGTTGACCGTCAGGGAGGCCAGGGTGATCCGGTCGAGCCCGATCCGTTCGAGCCGTTCCTGCCAGGACTCGGTGAAGCCGTGCCTGGCCTGGGCCCGGTCCCCGACGATGGTGAAGCTCCGGGAGGGGCAGCGGAGCAGCAGCATCTGCCACTCCGCGTCGGTCAGTTCCTGAGCCTCGTCCACCACTATGTGCGCGAAGGGGCCGAGGAGCAGGTCCGGTTCGGCGGTGGGCAGTTCGGACTCGTCGACCAGGCTGACCCGGGCGTCCTGACCACGCAGCATCCTCACCAGGCCTTCGCCGTCGTCGCCGTCGGCGCCGGAGTCGGCCGCGGCCTCGATCAGGTTGTCGACGACCTGGGCCATGCGCTCGCGCTGGGCGGCCAGGACGGCCTCCTGCCTGCGCTTCGCCCGGGCCGCCTCCGGGTCGCCGAGCCGCTGCCGGGCCGCGTCCAGGAGCGGCAGGTCGGACACCGTCCAGGCCTGGGCGTCCGCGCGCTGCAGCTTGTGCACGTCGTCGCGGCTGAGCCAGGGCGCGCAGATCCGCAGGTAGGCGGGGACCGACCACAGGTCTCCGACCAGGTCGGCCGCCTCCAGCAGCGGCCAGGCGCGGTGGAAGGCCGTGCGCAGGTCCCGGTCCTGCGACAGCGACGTGCGGAGCAGTCCGGGCGACACGTCGTCGCCGTCGTGCTTGTCCACCAGGATCGTCAGCAGCTCCTCCCACACCTGGTCGCGCGCCTCGTTGTGCGGGGTGCCGGGTTCCGCCGCTGCGAACGCCACGGCCCAGTCGTCGGCGCTCAGCCAGATGTCGGACCAGTGGGTGCTGACCGTCATCCCCTTGGCGGGCGGCTCCTCGTAGAACGCGACGGCCCTCTCGATCGCCCTCACCAGGTCCGCGGACGACTTCAGCCGGGCCACCTCCGGATCGGCTTCGACCGCTGCCGTGGCGCCCTCGGCGACGAGGTCCCGCAGGGTGCAGCTCCGCACTCCCTCCTCGCCGAGGCTGGGCAGGACATCGGAGACGTACGCCAGATACGGCCGGTGCGGGCCGACGAACAGCACGCCGCCGCGCTGCTGACCGAGGCGGGGGTCGGAGTAGAGGAGATAGGCGGAGCGGTGCAGGGCGACCACGGTCTTTCCGGTACCCGGACCGCCGTCGACGACGAGAGCGCCGCGGGATCCCGCCCGGATGATGGCGTCCTGGTCGGCCTGGATGGTGCCGAGCACGTCTCGCATCCGTGGCGACCGGGTGCCGCCCAGGCCGGCGATGAAGGCGGACTGGTCGTCGAGCGCGGCATGTCCGGCGAACCCCTCCGGGTTGAACACCTCGTCCCAGTAGTCGCTGATCCGGCCGCCGGTCCAGCGGTACCGGCGGCGGCTCGCCAGGCCCATGGGGTTGGCGTGGGTGGCTCCGAAGAACGGCTCGGCCGCGGGGGAGCGCCAGTCGACCAGCAGTCGGCGGCCCGAGCTGTCCGTCAGCCCGAGTCGCCCGATGTACACGGGCTCGGAGCCGTCCGCGCCGACCATGCGCCCGAGGCACAGGTCCAGCCCGAAGCGGCGCAGCGCGCGCAGGCGAGCCGTCAGCCGGTGGATCTCCGCGTCCCGGTCCATCGCCTGCCGGCCCATGCCGCCGGGCGCCCTGCGTTCGGCCTCCAGCCGGTCGGACACCTCGGCGATCGACTGTTCGAGGCACTCCGCGAGGGCCGCGAAGTGCTTCTCGTCGCCGGAGATCAGATGGGGGTCGGTCTTGGGGGAGAGGTGGTCGGGAAGGTCGAAGGCGCTGGTGGTCAGGGGGTTCATGTGATCAGCTCCGATGTGGGGGCGTCGGCGGCCATGGCGCGCGGAAAGGTCCGGGCCGGCGTGCCGAACGGGGCCGCGTGGTGCACGCGGACGGACAGGGGCGGCCTTGCTCAGGCGGCCTCGTCGAGCAGGAGCCTCGCGGCCACCGTCGCTCCGTCGGCGCGGATCGTGCCGGCCACGGCGGTGGCTCGGGCCGCGGTCCGCGGAGCCAGGGCCGTGCTGAGCGCGGCCGACAGGGACTCGAAGGTCGGGACCGGGCCGTGATGCGCCGCGCCGATGCCCAGCTCGGCCACGCGGCCGGCCCAGTACGGCTGGTCCGCGAACTGCGGTACGACCACCTGGGGCAGGCCGGCCCGGGCGGCCGCCGTCGTGGTGCCCGCACCGCCGTGGTGTACGACGGCGGCGACCCGGCGGAAAAGTGCCTGGTGGTTGACCTCGCCGACGGCGAAGCAGTCGTCCTGGTCGTCGATCGGGGCCAGGTCGGCCCAGCCCCGCCGGACGAGTGCGCGGCGGCCGTGCGCGCGGACCGCCTCGATGGCCACCTGGGCGACGTCGCTCGCCGTGTGCATGGGCATGCTGCCGAAGCCGACGTACACCGGCGGTGCGCCGGCGTCCAGGAACGCCACCAGCTCGGCCGGAAGCGGGCGTTCGTCCGGGGCGAGCCACGCGCCGGTCTGCACGACGTCGAACTCCGGCGTGCGCTGCCACGGGTCCAGGGCCGGGTCCGTCGCCAGCCACGGCCGGTCGCCGATGACGTAGCCGCGAACGTCGTCCAGCGGGGGCAGGCCGATCGAGGCCCGGCTGGTGTTGAGCGCCTCACCGAACAGCGCGTTGACGTTCTGGGCGTCCAGGTCCCACAGCGCCCGGTTGTCGGTCACCTCCGGTGGGAGCGGCCGGCCCGGGTACGCCAGCGGCGGGCGCCGCGGCGACGGCAGGGTGAGCTGCTGGAAGGTCACGGACACGGAGCGGATGCCCAGTTTCTCGGCCACCGACAGGGCGCCGGCCGCGGCCGATATCAAGCCGGTCGCCACCAGTACGTCACATCCCTCGGCCGCCGCGGTGACCACGTCCAGCTGGGCGGCGACCAGCTGGGCGGCGCGCTGGGGCAGGGACGACGGCGGTGGCGCCGCCTTCGTCAGCGCGCGCGCCGACGGGCCGACCGGCACCAGCGGTACCCCGACACCGGCGAGCCGTTCCGCGAACTCCTCGTCCGGCGGGGCACACACCCGGACCTCCGCGCCGAGTTCCCGCAGCCGCAGCGCGAGTCCCACCAGGGGCTCGACGTCCCCGCGCGACCCATACGTCGACAACAACACACGCACTTGGCGGCTCCCGTTCCGGCAGGTTCTGGCCTAGGCCGGAGATTTTGCGGGACGACGGGGGCCTTGCCGCAAGCCCCCCGGTGCGCTATACGTTGAGAGTGGCAAGGAGTGGGTGACTCCTTGCCTTTGTTTTTTGGCCGCCCAGTCGCTTCGCCTTCCGCGCCGCATACGGCGGTAGCGACCGCACCGCCGGCCCACGCCGCCGCCCGGCGACGGCTGCCGTCCGCTCGCCGGAATCCGATCCTCCACCGTCACGGTGAGTATCTTTCGCACATCCGTCCGCTATAACGCAGCGTGTACGAAAGCAATCTGAGCGTATAAATGGAGCCGAGCGTACTCCCATCGCGCACCCCATTTCAGGTGCTTGCTGAATATGACTCGGCGATGATCCGGTCGGACTAAGCTCGCCCGCAGCGCACCGAGTTGAGGTGTAATCGTGCGCTTGTTCCCAAACGTGCAGAAGATTCCGACATACCCATGACGTACCCAGCTGCAAGCTCCCCCTACACCCACCCGATTCGTTTCAGAGGGCCCACATGGTGAGCGTTCAATCCCCGCCCAGTCGGCGTGAACTCCCGTATGCGCGCGTGCTGTTGCTGCCGGCCATAGTGATGGCCGCGGCGACCGGAGCCGCCGTCGCCGTAGTGGCGGAACCGGCCCGGACGGCCGTCGGCGTATGCGGTGCCGTGGCCATGCTGCTGGTGCTGGCGTCCGCGGCCGAAGCGGTGCGCCGCGGTCGCGCCCTGCGGGACCTGCGGGCCGAGCACGCCCGTCACACCGCGTATCTGGAACGGCGTATCGCCGCGCACGACGAGGAGATGGCCCGCCTCGCCACGGAGATCACGCCCGCCGCCATCTACCGGCTGCGCTGTGGCAATTCACCCTATGAGGTGATTCGCGATCTCGCGGAGATCGACCCGTCCTACGGCCGACTTCCCCCGGCGCAGGTCGCGTTGGTGAAGTCGATGCTCGACATCGTCGACCACGAGGAAGCCCTGCGCGACTCCGCCCAGCGCTCCTTCGTCAACATCGCCCGCCGCGTCCAGTCGATCGTCCATCAGCAGGCCGCGGAGCTCAGGGAGATGGAGGAGGACCACGGCCGCAACCCCGAGGTCTTCGACGACCTGCTGCGCATCGACCACGGCACCATGCTGATCGGCCGCCTCGCCGACTCCATCTCCGTGCTCGGCGGCGGCCGCCCCGGCCGGCAGTGGCCCAACCCCGTCCCGCTGTACAGCGTGCTGCGCGGCGCCATGTCCCGGATCCTGGAGTACCGCCGCATCAAGCTGGACTCCATCGCCCAGGTCAATGTCCGGGGCATCTCCGTCGAGCCGGTCATCCACGCCGCGGCCGAGCTCCTCGACAACGCCACCCGCTACTCGCCGCCGCAGACCGAGGTGCACGTCACCGCCACCGAGGTGCAGACCGGCATCGCCATCGAGATCGAGGACGCGGGCGTCAGCCTCAGCGAGGAGGCCCGGGCCCGGGTCGAGGGCATGCTGGAGCGCGCCAAGGTGGGCGCCGACCTCCAGGAACTCGGTGAGTCCCCGCGCCTGGGCCTGGCCGTCGTGGGCCGCCTGTGCACGGCGTTCGACATGCAGGTCTCCCTGCGCACCTCCGCGTACGGCGGTGTCCGCGCGGTCCTCATCATCCCGCGCGAGATGCTCACCAGCGAGCCCGCGCCCGGATACGCCCACGGAATCGGTGCCGCCGCGGCGCCCAAGCTCGGACCCGGCGCCCTCGAAGGCCCCAAGCGCACGCCCAAGAAGCGGCGCCCCACCAGCCCGAAGATCCCCACCACGGTCTCCATGGAGGACGACGTCCCCGTGGTCACCGAATGGACGGCCAACGGGCTGCCCCAGCGCCGCAGCCGGGTCAAGACGCCGCTCAGCAAGCGGATCGCCGAGCAGGCCGCCATCGAGCAGGCCGAACGGGAGGGCAGGCCGACCATCTGGTCGACGGCCAAGCCCGAACCCGAGCCCGAGCCGCAGAAGGACGAGCCCGCTCCCGGTGCGTGGGTCGAGGCGTTCTGGAACGGACTCAAGGACAAGCCCGACCCGTTCACACTCAAACCGCGAACCCAACCGGCCCGCCGCGAGGCCGACGACGAGGGGGACCTCAAGTGATCCAGCAGCGCGCCAACTTCGACTGGATGCTCAAGGAGCTCCACGACGGCGTACCCGGCATCGAGATGATCGTGGTGCTCTCCGCCGACGGACTGCGCATCGCCCGCTATGGCGGCGACCCCGACACCGCCGACCGCGTCGCCGCGGCCTGCGCCGGCCTGCAGAGCCTGGCGGCCGCCGTCGCCTCGGAGATCCCCAACAGCGACGGCACGATGAAGATGGTCCTCATCGAGATCAACGGCGGCTACTTCTATCTCATGGCCGCCGGCGCCAACGCCTATCTCGCCGTGCTCTCCGACACGTTCGCCGAACCCGGCCTGATGAGCAACCGCATGTCCGACCTCGTCAGCCGCATCGGCGCCCATCTCACCAGTCCGCCGAGGCGCAACGGGCAGACCGTATGACTCCTCCGAGGCGCCAGCGGCGATATCCCACGGAACAACCGCCCCCACCGCCCCTACCGCTCCCGGCACCACCTCAGCAGGGGAACGGGAAGCCCGAACGGCTCTTCGTGGTGGCCGGAAAGGACGGCGGTGAGCGCGCCGAGCTCGACCTGGTCACCTTAATCGTGGCGAGCGCCGCCCCACCGCCCTCCGCCGCGCCAGAGCAGGCGGCGCTGCTCCGGCTCTGCACGACCCCCCTGTCCGTGGCCGAGCTCTCGGCCTATCTCAATCTGCCGTTCAGCGCGATGACGGTCCTGCTCACCGACATGCTGACGGCCGAACTGGTGACGGCGCGCGCGCCGATCGTGCGCCAGTCCGTCGCCGACCGGTCCCTTCTCGAAGCGGTGATGCATGGACTTCAAAGGCTCTGACACCATCCCCGGTCCACGGACCGAGGATCAGCTGCCGCACACGGCCGAGGCCGCGGTCAAGATCGTGATCGTCGGCGGCTTCGGGGTCGGCAAGACGACCATGGTCGGCTCGGTCAGCGAAATCAGGCCGCTGACCACCGAGGAGACCATGACGCAGGCCGGCATCGGTGTCGACGACAACTTCGGTTCGGACTCCAAGACGGCCACCACCGTGGCGATGGACTTCGGCCGCATCAGCATCACGGACCAGCTTGTGCTGTACCTCTTCGGCACCCCCGGCCAGGAGCGTTTCTGGTTCCTGTGGAACGGGCTGTTCGAGGGTGCGCTGGGCGCGGTGGTGCTGGTCGACACGCGTCGGCTCGAAGTCAGCTTCGACGTGATAGGGCGGCTGGAGGAGCGTGGCGTGCCGTTCATCGTGGCCGTCAACTCCTTCCCCGACGCGCCCCGTTACCCCTTCTCCGACCTCCGTGCGGCGCTCGACCTGGACGAGGAGATCCCGATCGTCGAGTGCGACGTACGCCGCCGGGCCTCCAGCCGTGACGTCCTGATGACCCTGATGAGCTTCCTGCACTCGCTCGCCGTGTCGGGCGCGCTCAGGTAGGCCCGTCCGCCGGAGCGGCCGCACCCGCCTCCGGCGCCCCCTTGCCTGTCCTGGCAACCCATTAGTCCCAGACTCCCCAGAACCGGATCCACTTCGGAGCGACCCCTGTGACGCCTGAATTCCCTTCCACGACCGGTATGCACGACCCCTTTCTCACCCCACCGCCGGGCTGCCCCGCCCATGGCCTCGGCCCCGGCGGACTGCACCGGCTCGACGAGGCGGAGGACCTGAGCGAGCTGTACGAGCAACTGCGCGAGCAGCACGGCCCGGTGGCGCCCGTACTGCTCCACGACGACGTGCCGATGTGGGTGGTCCTCGGCCACACCGAGAACCTGCACATGGTGCGCACGCCCTCGCAGTTCTGCCGGGACAGCCGCATCTGGACCCCGCTGCTGGAGGGCATGGTCAAGCCCGACCATCCGCTGATGCCGCACATCGCCTGGCAGCCGATCTGCTCCCATGCGGAGGGCGACGAACACCTGCGGCTGCGCGGCGCGGTCACCGGCGCCATGTCCACCATCGACCACCGCGGTATGCGCCGCCACATCAACCGCTCCACGCAGCGCCTCGTCAACCGGTTCTGCGAGGAGGGCAGCGCCGACCTGGTCGGCCAGTTCGCCGAGCACCTGCCGATGGCCGTGATGTGCGAGATCCTCGGCATGCCGGACGAGTACAACGACCGCCTCGTCGAGTCCGCCCGCGACGCGCTCAAGGGCACCGAGACCGCGATCGCCAGCCACGCCTACGTCATGGACGCGCTGAGCCGGCTCACCAGCCGCCGCCGCGCCCAGCCCGAGGAGGACTTCACCAGCCACCTCATCATGCACCCGGCCCGGCTGACCGACGACGAGGTCAGGGAGCACCTGCGGGTCGTGCTCTTCGCCGCCTACGAGGCCACCGCCAACCTCCTCGCCAACGTGATCCGAGTGGTCCTCACCGACCCGCGCTTCCGCGCCCAGCTCAGCGGCGGCCAGATGACCGTCCCCCAGGCGGTCGAGCAGTCCCTGTGGGACGAGCCGCCGTTCAGCACCGTCTTCGCCTACTTCGCCAAGCAGGACACGGAGCTCGGCGGACAGCGCATCCGCAAGGGCGACGGGCTGCTCTTCGCCCCCGCCCCCGGCAATGTCGACCCGCGCGTACGTCCCGACCTGTCGGCCAACATGATGGGCAACCGATCCCATCTTGCCTTCGGCGGCGGCCCGCACGAGTGCCCCGGCGCGGACATCGGCCGTGCGATCGCCGAAGTCGGCGTCGACGCGCTCCTGATGCGGTTGCCCGACGTCGAACTCGACTGCGACGAGGACGAGTTGGAGTGGCGGGCGTCGATCGCCTCCCGCCACCTGGTGGAACTGCCGGTCCGCTTCGCGCCGAAGCCGCCGCAGGACGTGATGCAGAAGCCGGGCCTCGCCCCGGTCCCGCCCCAGCGGGCCACCTGGCAGGTGGGCACCCCCCAGCCGACGCCCGCCCCGGCCCCCCAGCCGACCGCGCCACAGCAGCCCGAGCCGACCCCGGAACCGGTCCGACCGAAGGGGGCTTGGCGGCGCTTGCTGCGGTGGTGGCGGGGCTACTGAGCGGCAGGCGGCGGCCGGGTGCTTGTCCGGCGTGCATTCGTGGCCCGTGTCGCGCCCGCGGGTCACGGGTTCACGGTGTGTCGGTCGCCGCCGCGGCGGAGGGTCGGCCGACCGCCCACTGGGCGTACGAGGGCCAGGCCTGGAGGGTCCTGGCGCTCAGGAACCGGTGTGCCGTCCCGGTGACTGGATCGGTGCGGCAGCAGCCCGAGCCGACCCCGGAACCGGTCCGCCCGAAGGGGGCGGGGCTACTGAGCGGAAGGCGGCGGCCGGGCGTTTGTCCGGGGTGCACTCGTGGCCCGTGTCGCGCCCGCGGGTCACAGGGTCACGGTGTGCCGGTCGCCGCCGCGGCGGAGGGCCGGCCGGTCGCCCACTCGGTGTACGAGGACCAGGCCTGGAGGGTCCTGGTGCTCAGGAACCGGTGTGCCGTCCCGGTGACCGGATCGGTGAACTCCAGCGTCCGCGCCAGCAGTTGGAGGGGACGCCGGAAGTCGCCGGCCGGTGCGGGGTCGGTCACCTCCGGGTAGAGCGGATCGCCGAGGATCGGCACACCGAGGGCGTTCATATGGACGCGCAGCTGATGGGTCTGCCCGGTGGCGGGTACCAGCCGGTACCGGGCGAGCCCGTCGCGGTGCTCGGCGATCTCGACGTGCGTCACGGCGTTCGGAGCGCCCTCGACCTCCCGCGCGGTGAGCACCCCGCGCTCCTTCACGATCCGGCTGCGCACGGTCCGGGGCAGGGCGAGTGCGGGATCGTACGGCGCCACGGCCTCGTATTCCTTGCCCACCCGCCGGTCGCGGAACAGCGACTGATACGCACCGCGCTCGTCGGGCCGCACCGTGAACAGCACCAGCCCGGCGGTGAGCCGGTCCAGCCGGTGCGCGGCGCTCAGCGTAGGAATGTCCAGCTCCCGGCGCAGCCGCGCCAGCGCGGTCTCCGCGACATGGCCGCCGCGCGGGGTGGTGGCCAGGAAGTGCGGCTTGTCGGCGACGACGATGTGCTCGTCGCGATACACGACGTCCACCGCGAACGGCACCCGCACCTCGGCGGGCAGCTCCCGGTGGAACCACACGAACATCCCCGGCACATACGCCGCGTCCGGCGCCACCGCCCGCCCGTCCGCCCCGACGACCAGCCCCGCGTCGAACATGCCCGCGACGACACCGGGCCCCGCCCCCGCGAGCCGTTCCACCAGATGCTCCCGCACCGTGCGCCACGCCCCGTCGAAGGGCAGCCGCACACGCACCGCGTCGACTCCCTCGCGCTGTGGCAGGGGAGAGGGCGGGGGCGGGGTACGGCGTCTCATCAGGAGCAAGCGTACGGCGCCGCGGAATCCGGGCGGTTGCGCAGGTGGCCCGGGGTGACGTGGGAGTGCGCCGGCAGGCTATGCGGCCGGCGCCGCCCCCTCCTGCTCCGCCTCGATCCGCGCGTTCCAGTCCCGCTTGGAGGCCTGCCAGCCGTCCTCGTTGTGACCGAGCCGCCAGTAGCCGGAGATCGACAGGTCCTCGCGGGGCACACCGCGCTCGACCCGCAGCAGGTGGCGCAGCTCCTTCACGAAATGGGCCTCGCCGTGCACGAACGCGTGCACCCGGCCCTCGGGGAACTCCAGCGCGCGCACGGCCTCGACCAGCGCCTCGCCGAGGGGACGGGAGCCGCGGTGCAGCCAGACGACGTCCACATCGGAGTCGATCTTCTGCTCCTCCTCGGGGCCGGCGATCTCCACGAAGGCGTGGGCCGTGGCGCCGTCGGGCAGCGACTCCAGGGAACGGGCGATCGCGGGCAGCGCGCTCTCGTCACCGACCAGCAGATGCCAGTCGGCGTCCGGGTCGGGGGCGTAGGCGCCGCCCGGGCCCATGAAGCGCACGGTCTCGCCGGGCTGGGCGCGCATCGCCCACGGGCCGGCCAGGCCCTCGTCGCCGTGGAGCACGAAGTCCAGCGTCAGTTCACGGTGCTCGGGGTCCCAGGCCCGCACCGTGTAGGTCCGGGTCACCGGCCAGTGCTCGCGCGGAAACTCCGCACGGATGCGCTCCATGTCGAAGGGCTCGGGGTAGCTCACGCCCTCGGGAGAGAACAGGATCTTGACGTAGTGGTCCGTGCAGGTGTCCGCCGCGAAGTCGGCGAGCCCCTCACCACCCAGCACCACACGCTGCATGTGCGGGGTCAGCCGCTCGGTGCGGACGACCTGCGCGGAGTGGGGCTTCCGCGGCTTGCGGGCAGGGCGTAGTGCCATCACTGGCCTCCCTCGTTCCAAGCTTAGGTTTACCTAAGTTAGCACCTCCGCCCGGCGAATGCCGCTATGGCTCGTTCATGAAACGGCGCATGTCGCACACACAAGAAACGAATTCCCCGCGCGAAGAACGCCATTCACTCGACTCCACGCCCTTCGCGCCCCGACATCGCCGCGCCCCGGCCTCGTCACGCCCCCAGTGTCACAAGCAGCCGCTGCAGCGACCCGCCCAGCCCCCATCGCACCGCCAGCTCGTCCAGGCGTGCCGAATCCCGGGGCGTACGCGGCAGTGCCGTGTCGACGTCCGGCAGCGGCACGTCGTCCGCGACCCGCACCACCGTCGGCGCCACGGCGACATACGGCCGCGCCTCGTCCAGCCGCTTGCGCTGCGCGGGCGTGAGCTTCGCCTTCGGGTCGTCGACCGCCGCCATGATCCCGGCGAGGTCGCCGAACTCGGCCAGCAGCTTCGCGGCCGTCTTCTCGCCGATCCCGGGCACGCCCGGCAGGCCGTCGCTCGGGTCGCCGCGCAGCAGTGCCAGATCGGCGTACCCGCGGCCGTCCACGCCGTACTTCTCGCGCAGCCAGGCCTCGTCGGTGAGCTGGAGGGTGCCGACTCCCTTGAGTGGATACAGCACCCGCACCTGACGCTCGTCGTCCACCAGTTGGTACAGGTCCCGGTCGCCGGTGACGATGTCGACCGGGCCCTTCGCCCGCGCGGTGAAGGTGCCGATCACGTCGTCCGCCTCGTACCCCTCGACCCCCACACGGGCGATCCCCAGCGCGTCGAGGACGTCCTCGATGACCGGCACCTGCGGCGAGAGCGTGTCGGGCACCTCCTCCTCGTCCGGTCCGACCTCGTGCTCCTCGGCGACGCGGTGCGCCTTGTAGGAGGGGATCAGCTCGACCCGCCACTGCGGCCGCCAGTCGGCGTCCATGCAGGCCACCAGCGCGTCCGGGCGGTGGTCCTTGACCAGGCGGTCGATGAAGTCGAGAAGCCCGCGCACGGCGTTCACCGGCGTGCCGTCCGGGGCCTTCACGGAGTCCGGGACGCCGAAATAGGCGCGGAAGTACAGGGAGGCGGTGTCGAGGAGCATCAGTCGTCCGGTCACGTCACGCATCATGCCGCACGGCACTGACAGCGGCCCTCAGCCCCGCGACGCCCCGGCGGACGCGGCTGAGCTGTGGGCTGGACCACTTGTGCGTTTGTGTTCCGGGAACCAGGGCAGGCGCGCCTCCGGAGTGACGCCACTGGCGCAACTGTTGCGCCTGTCGCTTCTTTCATCTGCCGTCGAGAACAGAGGTACCCGTGTCAGCCAGGCTTGAGGCCGAACATCTCTACAAGGTGTTCGGCAGACGACCGGACGAGGCCGTCGAGCGGCTCCGCCAGGGAGCCGACCGGGAGGAGCTGCGCGCCGACGGCACCACCGCCGCCGTGATCGACGCCTCCTTCACCGTGGAACCGGGCCAGATCTTCGTCGTCATGGGCCTGTCCGGATCCGGCAAGTCCACCCTGCTGCGGATGCTCAACGGGCTCCTGGAGCCGACCGCGGGTCATGTCCGCTTCGACGGCCAGGACCTGACCGCGATCAGTGACCGCGAGCTGCGCGAGGTCCGCGCCAAGAAGATCAGCATGGTCTTCCAGCACTTCGCGCTCTTCCCGCACCGCAGCGTCCTGGAGAACGCCGCCTACGGCCTCAGTGTCCAGGGCGTGCCCCGCGTCGAGCGCGAGAAGCGCGCCGCCGAGGCCCTGGAGCTGTGCGGCCTGGCGGGCTGGGAGAAGTCCTGGCCCGACGAGCTGTCCGGCGGCATGCAGCAGCGCGTGGGCCTCGCCCGCGCCCTCGCCACCGACGCCGACCTGCTGCTCATGGACGAGTCCTTCAGCGCGCTCGACCCGCTGATCCGCCGTGACATGCAGGACCAGCTGCTCGAACTCCAGCGCACCCTGAAGAAGACCATCGTCTTCATCACCCACGACCTCAACGAGGCCATGCGCCTCGGCGACCGGATCGCCGTCATGCGCGACGGCCGTATCGTCCAGACCGGCACGGCGGAGGACATCCTGCTGCGTCCGGCGGGCGACTATGTCGCCTCCTTCATCCAGGACGTCGACCGCTCCCGCGTACTGACTGCGGGCGCCGTCATGGACACCGACATACGCGGCGACGAGGCGGACTGCGGCTGCGAGACGGCCACGCCCGAGACGCCGTTCACCGAGCTGTGCGCGATCAGCGCGCGGCTCAGCCACCCGGTCGCCGTCCTCGACGCCGGTCGCGAGCTCGTAGGTGTCGTACCGCGGCAGCGTCTCGTCGGCCTGCTCGGCGACGAGCGGGGCGAAGCCCCGGCCTGCGACCGCGGGGAGAAGGTGATCGCCCGTGCCTAGGATCCACTTCGGCGACTGGGTGGAGAGCGCGGTCGACTGGCTGCAGTCGCACCTGGGCTGGCTCTTCGATCTCGTCAATGTGGTGCTCGACGGCATGTACGACGGTGCCGTGGCCGTGCTCGGCGGCGCCGAGCCGCTGCTGATGGCCGCCATCCTCGCCGTGATCGCCGCCTGGCTGCGCGGTCTCCTGCCCGGCGTCCTTGCCTTCGTCGGGCTCGCGCTCATCGACGCGCTCGGGCTGTGGCAGGACGCGATGGACACGCTGTCGCTCGTGCTCGTGGCCGCGGTCATCACCGTGGTGATCGCCGTGCCGCTCGGCATCTGGGCCGCGGGGAGCAAACGGGTCAGCTCCCTGCTGAGGCCGGTGCTCGATGTCATGCAGACCATGCCGGCCTTCATCTACCTCATCCCCGGCGTCATGTTCTTCGGCGTCGGCTCCACCCCGGGCCTGCTCGCGACGATCATCTTCG
The DNA here is from genome assembly GCF_001513975.1 of Streptomyces curacoi. Classification (GTDB taxonomy): domain Bacteria; phylum Actinomycetota; class Actinomycetes; order Streptomycetales; family Streptomycetaceae; genus Streptomyces; species Streptomyces curacoi. Next base: position 269,276 of record NZ_KQ947991.1, on the reverse strand, counting down.
CCATGCCGCCGGGTGTGCGCATGACGGAGCTCGGCATCCGTCAGGTCGACCCCGAACTGGTCGAGGCGGCCACGGCGTTCGGCACCTCCCCGCGCGACCGGCTCACCCGTGTGCAGCTGCCCCTGGCCCTGCCGACGATCATGGCCGGCGTCAACCAGGTGATCATGCTGGCTCTGTCCATGGTCGTCATCGGCGGCATGGCGGGGGCGGGTGGCCTCGGCGAACAGGTCTACTCCGCGATCACCCAGCTCAAGGTGGGGCTGGCGGCCGAGAGCGGCGTCGCCGTGGTGATCCTGGCGATGTACCTCGACCGTATGACGGGCGCCCTCAACGAGCGGGTGTCCCCGCTCGGCCGGCGCGCGCTCGCCAAGGCCGCCGCCGCGCGGCGCTCCGCGCTCGTCCACTACCGCCCCGCGGGCGCCGTGGCCGTCGTCGGCGTCGTCGTGCTCGCCCTGGTCGCGGGCGGCCTGAACTGGGCCGGCTCGGGCGACGCCGAGGCGACCGCGAACGGCCGTCAGGGCAGGGACGCGGGCAAGACCGTCGATCTGGGCTACTTCCCCTGGGACGAGGCCATCGCCGCCACCTATCTCTGGCAGAACGTCCTCGAAGACCGCGGCTACCGGCCCAAGGTCAGGCAGCTCGACCCCGGCCCGCTCTACAGCTCCCTCGCCGGCGGACAGATGGACGTCCAGCTGGACGCGTGGCTGCCGACGACGCACAAGGCGTACTGGGACAAGTACGGCTCCCGGCTGGAGGACCTCGGTTCCTGGTACGGCCCGACCTCCCTGGAGCTGACGGTTCCGTCGTATGTGAAGGGGGTCGACTCCCTGGCGGACCTCAAGGGGCAGTCGGCGAAGTTCGGCGGGAAGATCATCGGTATCGAGGCCAGCGCCGGGATGATGGGGACGCTGAACAGCCGGGTGCTGAAGGCGTACGGGCTGCAGGGCGAGTACAAGGTGGTGTCGTCGAGCACCTCGTCGATGCTCGCCGAACTGGACCGGGCCATCAAGAAGAAGGAACCGGTCGTGGTCACGCTGTGGTCGCCGCACTGGGCGTACGGGAAGTACGACCTGAAGAAACTCAAGGACCCCGAGGGTGCCTGGGGCAAGGGCGAACAGATTCACACGGTGGCCAGGAAGGGATTCAGTGACGAATTCCCTGAGCTGGCCGGCTGGCTGAAGGACTTCAAGCTCACCGAGGAGCAGCTGGCCTCGCTGGAGGTGGCGATCCAGAAGGGCGGCGCCGGGAACGAGAAGGAGTCGGCGCGCACCTGGCTGGACGCCCATCCCGGTATCGAGGACAAGATGGCTCCGGTGTCCTGAGAGCCGGAGATCACGCCCGTTCGAAATGACGCCCGTTCAAAAGGGCGCCGTTCGACAGGGCGCCCGTGCGGAATGGCAGCCGGTGTGTTCCGGCTGCCATTTCCGTATGTCTCCGGTCCGGGACACCCGCGACGACGCGCGGCTGACAGCCGGAGACGAAGGCGGGCCTCGGCTACGAAAAGGATCAGGCCAACCACAGAGCGCTACGCCACCACCCGAGCCCGGCCTCGCCGACCCGAGGTCACGAGCTCCCCTTCCACGACCCGGCACCAAACCCCCGATCACCCGCCTGACCAGGCGCCCCGCCCTGGCGGAGGGAGGGAACACCGGGGAGCGCCGGCGCATTGAACCGAGAGGCGCGCGGCTCGTACTGATCGGGAGGCGGTGCGGCCCGGGGCCGCTCGGCGGTTCCCGGCAGGCCGTGTCCCTGGCGCGAAGTGTGAGGTCGTGCTCCCCCTGACGTGTCGTCGATGTGACGGGCGCATGAAACGGTTTGCCGAACATGCGTAGGGTGCAGAGAAGCCAAAAGAAGGTGCGCGCCGGGCGGCGGGCGTGAGAACAGCGGACCGACGAGCGAAGGAGGGAGCCGGAGCGATGGGCGACCACAAAGAACAGCCCCTTCGAGTGGGCGCGGCCGTGCGGCGGCGGCGCCGTGCGCTGGAGCTCACCCTCGCCGTCGTGGCCGAGCGCAGCGGCCTGTCGGTGCCCTTCCTGAGCCAGGTCGAGAACGACCGGGCACGCCCCAGCAGAAGCTCCCTCGAAAAGGTCGCCGACGCCTTGCGTACGACCGCCGTGGAACTCCTCGCCGCCGCCGACCCGGCGTGCAGCGTCGACGTCGTACGCGCCGACACCATAGAGCTGGCGCCGGAGCCACGGGCGCGTTCCCTGGTGCGCGGTCACCATCAGATGCACGCCTCGGAGTTCACCGGCGACCATGACGCGGGCCGTGAATTCCAGTACCGCAACGACCAGTTGATGTACGTCGCCGACGGCGCCGTGGAGATCGAGGCGGAGGGCCGCGCCTACCGCCTCGGCCGCGGCGACACCCTGTACCTCACCGGCGGGGTCCGCCACCGCTGGCGGGCGACCGTGCCGGACACCCGCGTGATCGTCGTCGCGGTGGCCGAGCACATCGAGGCGGTCCGGGACCGGCCGGGGCGCTGATGCGTGTCGTCTCCCTGGTGCCGTCCCTGACGGAGGCCGTGGCCGTCACGGCCCCCGGTGCCCTGGTCGGCGCCACGGACTGGTGCAGCCATCCCGCGGGCCTGGACGTCGTCCGTGTCGGCGGCACCAAGAACCCCGCGGTCGAGAAGATCGTCGCCCTCGCCCCCGACCTGGTGATCGCCAACGAGGAGGAGAACCGCGAGCCCGACCTCGCAGCCCTGCGCGCGGCCGGGACCGAGGTCCTGCTGACCGAGGTACGGGACGTGCCGCAGGCCTTCCGGGAGCTGGCGCGCGTGCTGGAGGCCTGCGGGGCGCGGGGACGCCCGCGGTGGCTGGACGAGGCGGAGCGGACCTGGTCCTCGCTGCCGGCCCCGGAACGCCGTACGACGGCCGTGGTCCCCGTCTGGCGGCGCCCCTGGATGGTGCTGGGCCGCGACACCTTCGCGGGCGACGTACTGGCCCGCCTCGGCGTGGACCACCTGTACGCGACGCACGAGGACCGCTACCCGCGCATCCCGCTGGACGCACTGCGGGCGGCGGCCCCGGACGTCGTCGTCCTCCCCGACGAGCCGTACCGCTTCACGGCCGACGACGGCCCGGAGGCGTTCCCCGGACTGCCGTGCGCGCTGGTCAGCGGACGACACCTGACGTGGTACGGCCCGTCACTCGCCGAGGCACCGCGGGTGCTGTCCGAGGCCCTGCGAGCAGCGCTCCGCTGAGCACACCCCGCACGGTGCACGCGGCGACGACGGCCCACGCGGCGACGAGGACGGCGTACAGCCCGATCGCCAGCCCGTCGTACACGACGAGCCCGGTGTGCCGGGCCAGCGCCCCGGCGCCGGTGACACAGGTGCCGACCGGGAAGGTGAACGCCCACCAGCTCATCGTGAAGCCCATGCCGTGCCGCCGGGCGCGCAGCACATGGGCGGTGGCGAGGCCGAACCACAGGAGCGCGAAGCCCATGACCGGCACCCCGTAGAGCACGGCGAGCACGCCGAAGCCCGCGCTGTACGGGTCCGGAACCACGCCCGGCGCGACGTCCGCGAACAGGCCGACGGCGGTGGTGGACTGCCCGAGCGGACCCAGCACCAGGAACAGGGCCGGGGTGAGGGCGAGCGGCAGGGGACCGCCGGTGATCAGCCGGGCGAACACCAGCGGCAGCATCAGCAGGGTGGCGAGCAGACTCAGCCCGAACATCGTGAAGCAGGCGAGCAGCAGCGTCTCGCGGGCCTGCCCGGGCGGCAGATGCGGCACCAGGAGCGGCCCGAGCGCGGCGGACACCATGGGTGCGACGAGCGGCAACAGCCACACGGGTGTGGCCTGCGACGGCTCGATGCGATGGCGTACGGCCATGAGGTACGGCACGGCGACGGCGGCCGCCAGCCCGACGACCGTACCGGCGGTGAACAGCACGGCGTCGAGCGCGACCGCCGCCCCCGTGCCGATCCAGTCCCGGCCGACGGTCAGGGCACCACCGCCGACGGCCGACAGGGCCATGGCCAGGCAGCCGTAGAACGGCGCGGTGGCCGGGTCGAGGAGGTGGGCGCGGGCCTGGTCGCCGTGGCGGGCCCAGTGCAGGGCGCGGGCGCCGAGCAGGGTGACGAGCTGGGCGAGGGAAAGGGCCCAGACGGCCGTGCAGACGGTGCGCAGGCCGGGGAGGTGCAGCGGCAGCGCGGCTCCAGCGGTGGCGACGGCGGCGGTGCCCATGACGGAGGCGTACCAGTTGGGCCCGAGATGACGGACGGCGGTGACCATGCAACCCAGCGTCGCCTGCCCCCGCACCTGCCACCAGGGACTTTGCCTCTATGGCCACATAAACTGGGCTTATGACACAGGCGGCGGAGGGGCAGTTTCGCGCGGGATCCCTATCACATCGAGTCCCCGACCTCGGGGCTCTGGAGCTGTTGCTGGCGGTGGCGCGGCTCGGCAGTCTGGGCGGGGCGGCGCGGGAACTGGGGATCACTCAGCCGGCGGCTAGCAGCCGGATCCGGTCGATGGAACGCCAGCTGGGAGTGGCGTTGGTGGACCGGTCACCGAGGGGTTCCCGGCTCACGGACGCCGGGGCGCTGGTGACGGACTGGGCCCGGCGGGTCGTGGAGGCCGCGGAGGCCTTCGACGCGGGTGCGCAGGCGTTGCGGGACCGCCGTGACTCGCGGCTGCGGGTGGCGGCGAGCATGACGATCGCGGAGTACCTGCTGCCGGGCTGGCTCCTCGCGCTGCGCGCCCAGCGCCCGGACACGGCGGTGTCGTTGCTCGCCGGGAACTCCACGGTGGTGGCGGAGCGGCTGCTGGCGGACGAGGCGGACCTGGGGTTCGTGGAGGGGCTGACGGTTCCGACGGGGCTGGACTCGGTGGTCATCGCCCACGACAACCTGATCGTGGTGACCGCGCCGGGCCACGTGTGGTCCCGCCGCCGAAGCCCGCTGGAGGCGTCCGAGCTCGCGGCGACCCCGCTGATCCTGCGGGAGAAGGGCTCGGGCACCCGGCAGGTCCTCGATGCCGCGCTGGGGGGCTTGGCGCGCCCGTTGATCGAGCTGTCCTCGACGACGGCGGTGAAGGCGGCCGTGGTGAGCGGGGCGGGGCCGGCGGTGCTGAGCGAGCTCGCCGTGGGTGAGGAGCTGTCGATGCGGCGGCTGGTGAGTGTGCCGGTGGCGGGTGTGTCCCTGGCGCGGGATCTGCGGGCGGTGTGGCCGACGGGCCATCGCCCGGTGGGCCCGGCCCGCGACCTGCTGTCGCTGACGCGGGCGTAGTTTTCCCTCCGCCGGGACGGGAGGGGCAGGTAGGGGCGGCGCGGGCGAGGATCCTCCCGTCAGCCACCCGCGGCCCGCACCAACCCCCGCATCACCCGCAGATCGTCCCCCATCTCCGGATGCCACTGCACCCCCAACACCCAGTCCGCGGACGGCAGTTCAACGGCCTCGACCGTCCCGTCCGCCGCATACGCCGACGCCACCAGACCCGTACCCAGACGGTCCACGGCCTGGTGGTGATACGTCGGCACCGACGTCTCCTCCGGCACGACATCGGCGTACAGGCTCCCCGGCACCGGCTTGACCGTGTGGCCGCCGAAAACGCCCACCACCTCCGCATGCCCGTCGATGTGCTGCACGAGCGTGCCGCCGAGCGCGACGTTCAGCAACTGCATCCCCCGGCAGATCCCCAGCAGCGGCACCCCAGCGGCCAACGCCGCGTCGATCAGGGCCAGCTCCCACGCGTCCCGTTCCCGGGCCGGCGGCCCCGTCCGCGGCTCGCGCTGCGCGCCGTACCGTACGGGCTCCACGTCCGGACCGCCCGCGATCACCAGCCCGTCCAGCCGGGCGACGGCCGCGGCCGCGTGCGCCGGGTCGTCCGGCGGGAGCATCGCGGCGAGGCCGCCCGCCCGCTGCACCAGCCGCGGATAACCGGCCGGCAGCAGCGCCGCGTCCAGCTCCCACACGCCCCAGCGCGCACCCGACTCCAGATAGGTGCTGACACCGATCAACGGCCTGACCACGATGCTCCATGCTCCTTCGCAGCGAAGAGTTCAGTCCCGTGCCAACTCTGCCTCGGCCGCCGCCAGCGCCGCGAACTCCTCCTCCGGAGCCTTCGCCACCAGACGCTTACGGCTGTACAGACCGAAGTAGGCGACGGCCACGGCGTACACCGCGAGCGCGATCAGCGCCGCCGTCACGTCCACCAGGAACGTCGCCACCAGCGCCGCACAGGCCAGCACGAGGGCGACCGAGGAGGTCAGCACCCCGCCCGGCGTACGGTACGGCCGCGCGAGCTCCGGCTCGCGGCGGCGCAGCACGATGTGCGACAGGGACATCAGCGCGTAGGAGATGGTCGCGCCGAAGACCGCGATGTTCAGCATCCGGGCGCCGTCCCCCGAGACCGCCGCCAGCAGGAAGCCGATCGTGCCGGGCACCAGCAGGCCCAGATACGGCGCCTTGCGGCGGCTGGTGAGGGAGAGGAAGCGGGGCAGATAGCCCGCCCGGGACAGGGCGAACAGCTGGCGCGAGCCGGCGTAGATCAGCGAGAAGAACGACGCGACCAGGCCGGCCAGGCCCGCATAGTTCACGATCCGGCTCAGCGTCGTCGCCTCGCCGTCCGGCTGGAGCGCCTCCACCAGCGGGTTGCCGGCCTCCTGGATGGCCGCGGAGCCGCGCGCGCCGGCCGCGGCGAAGAACGTCACCACCGCCAGCACCACCAGGATGCCCATCGACCAGCGGATCGCCTTCGGGAGCGTACGGGCCGGCTCCTTGGTCTCCTCGGCGGCCAGCGGCACGCCCTCGACGCCCAGGAAGAACCACATGCCGAAGGGGAACGCCGCCCAGATGCCGAGCAGCCCGAAGGGGAGCCAGGAGCTCGACCCGGCGGCCGAGGAGTCGACCGGGATGTCGTCCAGCGAGGAGAAGGAGAAGTCGGGCAGTGCCGCCAGCGCGAACACGATCAGGGCGACGACCGCGATGCCGGTGACGACGAAGCTGAAGCGCAGTGCCTCGCCGACGCCCCAGAGGTGGATGCCGAGGAAGATCGCGAAGCAGACCAGGTACATCGGCCAGCCGGACTCCAGGCCGAACAGGCCCAGCGACTCGACGTAGTCGCCGATGAAGATGACGATGGCGGCGGGCGCGAGGACGTACTCGATGAGGATCGCCGTACCGGTGAGGAAGCCGCCCCACGGGCCGAGGGCCCGGCGGGCGAAGCCGTAGCCGCCGCCCGCCGTGGGCAGGATCGAGGACAGCTCGGCGAGGGCGAAGACCATGCAGGCGTACATCGCGCCCATGAGCACCATGGCGATCGCCAGGCCCCCGAAGCCGCCTTCGGCCAGGCCGAAGTTCCAGCCGGAGTAGTCGCCGGAGACGACGTAGGCGACGCCGAGACCGGTCAGCAGCACCCAGCCGGCGCTGCCGCGGCGCAGTGTCCTGCGCTGAAGATAGTCGTCCGCCTCGGCGGCGCTTTGGCTTGTGGATTCCTGGGACATGGGTTGGACTCCCCACGGGGTGACGGACACCGGGCAGTTCCGGGCACGGTGGGGTCGACCGAGCTCCGGCTCAAAGGAATGGATCCATACCTTTGCGGTGTCGGTCGGGGGATGGCAATACCCGTGCGTTAATCGCCGGTAAATCCTCGGCCCGCCGGGAGCGGGCCAAGGCTCAGCCGAGGAAGCCGCGCAGCAGTGCCGCCGTGCCCCCGCAGTGCTCGCGCATGATCTCCCGCGCGCACTCGGCGTTGCCCTCGATCACGGCCTCCACCAGCGCGGTGTGCTGCCGCTGGGAGTGCTCCAGGTTGCGTACGAGGAGCGGGATGCAGTCGAGCAGGTCGTTGACGATCGCGCGTACGGCCGCGTACTGGGCGGTGAGTGTGGGGGAGCCGGACAGCTCGGCGAGCGTCAGGTGCAGCAGGGTGTCCAGGCGGCGGTACTCGGCGAGCGGGGCGTCGTGCGTGCGCGCCAGGGCCCCGCGGAGCCGGTCCGCCTGCTCCTCGTCGAGCCCGTGCGCCGCGCACAGCCCGGCCGCGCCCACCTCCAGCACCTCGCGGAAGCGCAGCGTGTCCTCGACGTCGACGTCCTTCAGGCGGCGGCGCAGCTCCTCCTCGCCGGGGGTGTGGGGGCGGGGCAGCACGAAGGTGCCGCCGTAGCGTCCGCGCCGTGACTCGACCAGGCCCTGGTCCTGGAGCACCTTCAGGACCTCGCGCAGGGTCACCCGGCTGATCCCGAGCCGGTCGGCCAGCTCCCGCTCGGCCGGGAGCCGCTCGCCGCCCGGCACCAGGCCCAGCCGTACGACCTGGAGGATCTGCTCCAGGGCCTCCTCGAAGCCGTTGCCGGCCCGCACCGGCCGCAGCACCGACGTCAGCCGGTCGTCGGCCCCGGGCGCCCCGTGCTCCGTGTCCGCCTGCGGCATGTGGCGGAACCCCCTTCCCAATTAATGGTCCTTGGCAATACCTTATGGCTTCCGGCTGACCGAAGGTGCCGAAGGAGGCTCTCCCGTGGCAGACCGCACACCCCCGCTGAGCGTCGAGGAGCTGCACGCCCTCGTCGCGGGCGGTGAGATCGACACTGTCGTCCTGGCCTTTCCCGATATGCAAGGGCGGCTCCAGGGCAAGCGGTTCGCCGCCCGGTTCTTCCTCGACGAGGTCCTGCACCACGGCACCGAGGGCTGCAACTACCTCCTCGCCGTCGACACCGAGATGAACACCGTCGACGGCTACGCCATGTCCTCCTGGGACCGCGGCTACGGCGACTTCGCCATGCACCCCGACCTGGCCACCCTCCGCCGCGTCCCCTGGAACGCCGGTACGGCCATGCTCGTCGCCGACCTCGCCTGGAACGACGGCTCGCCCGTGGTCGCCGCACCCCGCCAGATCCTGCGCCGCCAGCTGGAGCGCCTCGCCGAGCTCGGGTACACCGCCAAGGTCGGCACCGAGCTGGAGTTCATCGTCTTCAAGGACACCTACGAGCAGGCCTGGGACGCCAACTACCGGGGCCTGACCCCGGCCAACCAGTACAACATCGACTACTCGGTGCTCGGCACCGGCCGGATCGAGCCCCTGCTGCGCCGTATCCGCAACGAGATGGCGGGCGCGGGCCTCACCGTCGAGTCCGCCAAGGGCGAGTGCAACCCCGGCCAGCACGAGATCGCCTTCAAGTACGACGACGCTCTCGTCACCTGCGACCAGCACGCCATCTACAAGACCGGTGCCAAGGAGATCGCCGCCCAGGAGGGCGTCTCGATCACCTTCATGGCCAAGTACAACGAGCGCGAGGGCAACTCCTGCCACATCCACCTCTCCCTCGCGGACGCCGACGGCAACAACGTGATGCCCGGAGAGGGGCCGGGCGGCATGTCGGACGTCATGCGGCACTTCCTCGCCGGCCAGCTCGCCGCGCTGCGGGACTTCTCCCTCCTCTACGCCCCCAACATCAACTCCTACAAGCGGTTCCAGCCGGGCTCCTTCGCCCCGACCGCAGTCGCCTGGGGCTACGACAACCGCACCTGCGCCCTGCGCGTCGTCGGCCACGGCCGCTCCCTGCGCTTCGAGAACCGGCTGCCCGGCGGTGACGTCAACCCGCACCTGGCCGTGGCCGGACTGGTCGCGGCCGGTCTGTACGGCATCGAGCAGAAGCTGGAGCTGCCCGAGCCCTGCCCCGGCAACGCCTACGCCGCCGACTTCGAGCACGTGCCCACGACCCTGCGCGAGGCCGCCGAACTCTGGGAGAACAGCCCCATCGCCAAGGCCGCCTTCGGCGACGAGGTCGTCGCCCACTACCGCAACATGGCGCGCGTCGAGCTGGACGCCTTCGACGCCGCGGTGACCGACTGGGAGCTCCGCCGCTCCTTCGAACGCATGTGAGGCCCTTCTTGTCCGACCAGCTCCAGGTACTCAATCCGGCCACCGAAGAGGTCGTCGCCACCGTTCCCGCCGCCACCGCGGCCGACGTGGACGCGGCGGTCGTGCGCGCGACGGGGGCCCAGACCCGGTGGGCCGCCCTCGCGCCAGGCGAACGCGCCCGGCTGCTGCGCCGCTTCGCGGTCAAGGTGGACGAACACCTCGAAGAACTCGCCCGGCTGGAGGTCCGCGAGGCCGGTCACACCATCGGCAACGCCCGCTGGGAGGCGGGCAACGTCCGCGATCTGCTCGACTACGCGGCCGGCGGAGTGGAGCGGCTGACCGGACGGCAGATCCCGGTTCCCGGCGGCCTGGACGTCACCATCCTCGAACCGCTCGGCGTCGTGGGGGTGATCGCCCCCTGGAACTTCCCGATGCCGATCGCGGCGTGGGGGACGGCCCCGGCGCTCGCGGCGGGCAACGCGGTTGTCCTCAAGCCCGCCGAGACCACCCCCCTCACCGCCCTCCGGCTGGCCGAACTCGCCCTGGAGGCCGGGCTTCCCGAGGGCCTGTTCCAGGTCCTGCCCGGCCACGGCCCCGTCACGGGCAACGCCCTCGTCGAGCACCCGGGCGTAGCGAAGATCGTCTTCACCGGGTCAACAGTCGTGGGCAAACAGGTGTTGGCAAAGGGTTCCGCCCTTCTCAAGCGCGTCACCCTCGAACTCGGCGGCAAGAGCCCCAACATCGTCTTCGCCGACGCCGACCTCGAAGCCGCCGCGGCCGCCGCGCCGATGTCCTTCCTCGACAACTCCGGCCAGGACTGCTGCGCCCGCACCCGCATCCTCGTCCAGCGCTCCGTCTACGACCGTTTCCTGGAGCTGCTGAGCCCCGCGATCGAGGCGGTGACGGTCGGCGACCCGGCCGACGAGCAGACCCAGATGGGCCCGCTGATCTCCAAGGCCCAGCTGGAGCGAGTGCGTTCCTACGTCGACCCGGGCGCCGACGGCATCCGCGGCAAGGCCCCCGAGGGCCCCGGCTTCTGGTTCCCGCCCACCGTCCTCACCGGCGTCGACCCGCACGCGCGCGTGGCCGTGGAGGAGGTCTTCGGACCCGTGGCCGTCGTCCTCCCCTTCGAGGACGAGGCGGCGGCCGTGGCCCTCGCCAACGCCACCGACTACGGCCTCTCCGGCTCCATCTGGACCCGTGACGTCGGCCGCGCCCTGCGCGTCTCCCAGGCGGTCCGGGCGGGCAACCTGTCCGTCAACTCCCACTCCAGCGTCCGCTACTGGACCCCCTTCGGCGGCTTCAAGCAGTCCGGCATCGGCCGCGAGCTGGGCCCGGACGCCCTGGCCGCCTTCACCGAAACCAAGAACGTCTTCATCAGCACGGAAGGCCCCGCACAGTGACCTCTTCCACCGCGGAAAACATCTGCCGTCGCCTGGTCGGCCGTACGGCCGTCGTCACCGGAGCAGGCAGCGGCATCGGCCTCGCCACCGCCCGCCGGCTCGCCTCCGAGGGTGCCCACGTCGTCTGCGGCGACGTCGACGAGCAGCGCGGCAAGGCGGCCGCCGAGGAGGTCGGCGGGATCTTCGTGAAGGTCGACGTCACCGACCCCGAGCAGGTCGAGGCGCTGTTCAGGACCGCCTACGACACCTACGGCAGCGTCGACATCGCCTTCAACAACGCCGGTATCTCGCCGCCCGACGACGACTCCATCCTGGAGACCGGCCTGGAGGCCTGGAAGCGCGTCCAGGAGGTCAACCTCACCTCCGTCTACCTGTGCTGCAAGGCCGCCATCCCGTACATGCGGCAGCAGGGCAAGGGCTCCATCATCAACACGGCGTCCTTCGTGGCCCGGATGGGCGCGGCGACCTCGCAGATCTCCTACACGGCCTCCAAGGGCGGCGTCCTGGCCATGTCCCGCGAACTGGGCGTGCAGTTCGCCCGCGACGGCATCCGGGTCAACGCCCTGTGCCCCGGCCCGGTCAACACCCCGCTCCTCCAGGAGCTGTTCGCCAAGGACCCGGAGCGCGCCGCCCGCCGGCTCGTCCACATCCCGGTCGGCCGGTTCGCCGAGGCCGAGGAGATCGCCGCCGCCGTCGCCTTCCTGGCCAGCGACGACTCCTCCTTCGTGAACGCCACCGACTTCCTGGTCGACGGCGGCATCTCGGGGGCGTACGTCACTCCGCTGTAGTCACCAGCCCTGTAGTCCCCGGCCCTGTAGTCCCCGGCCCTGTAGTCCCCGGCCCTGTAGTCCCCGGCACCGGCGGTCCCGACCATTCGGGGGCCGCCGGTGCCGGGGTTATCCGGTGGCGCGCAGGATGCGGTGCGCGGCGCGGCGAAGGTCGTCGAGGACGTCGGGGTCGGCGTCGAGGGTGTAGCCGGCGTCGAGGCCGGCGAGGGTCCGGGTGATACGGGGCAGGTGGTCGTCGGAGGCGTCGAGACGGCAGGTGCTGTCGTCGATGGGCTTCAGACGGGTGGCCAGGCCCGGGACGAGCGCGCGGACGCGGTCGGCGGGGGCGCGGACGGTGGCGACGGCGCGGTACCGGGTGGGGGCCGCGGAGAGACGGGCGGCGACGAAGGCGGCGGGGTCACCGCCGGGCACCGGGCGGGAGGGAACGCGCCGGCCGGTGGGCAGGGCATCGCTGACGCGGTCGAGGCGGAACAGGCGCCAGTCGTCCTTGTCGGTGTCGTGGGCGAGGAGGTACCACAGGCCACCGGAGTCGACCAGGTGACAGGGTTCCGCACGGCGCCGGCCGGTGGTGCCGTGGCGGGAGGCGTAGTCGAAGGTGAGGATCTCGTGGTCGCGGCAGGCGATCGCGAGCGTCGACAGGAGCGCGGGGTCGACGCGCGGGCCGCGGGTCTCCCAGGTGATGCCGGAGGCTGCGCTCTGCAGGGCGGTGATCCGGCCGCGCAGACGGCGGGGGAGGACCTGTTCGAGCTTGGCCAGGGCGCGCAGGGCGGTTTCCTCGATACCGGTCGGACCGCCGGCGGCGGTGCGCAGGGCGACGGCGATGGCGACGGCCTCGTCGTCGTCGAGGAGCAGCGGCGGCAGGTCGGCACCCGGGACGAGGCGGTAGCCGCCGGCGTGTCCGCGGGCGCTGTCGACGGGGTAGCCCAGATCGCGCAGCCGGTCGATGTCGCGGCGGACGGTACGGACGGTCACCGAGAGCCGTTCGGCGAGGTCGGCGCCGGACCATTCCCGCCGCGTCTGCAGCAGGGACAGCAGTCGCAGCATGCGGGCGGTCATGTCGCTCGTCATGAATTCCATGATGCCTGTGTCAAAGGACAGAACCTGTCCTGAAACCCCCCTACCGTGGGTGCCGTCCACACGGAGCAAAACGGGAGGTTTCCCCATGAAGATCGCTGTTCTCGGTACCGGTGGCGGTGTCCGCGCCCACATCGCCAAGCTCGCCGACCTCGGTCACGAGATCCACGTCGGCACCCGCGACCCGCAGGCCACGCTGGCTCGTACCGAGCCGGACATGATGGGCACCCCGCCTTTCAAGCAGTTCCTCTCCGAGCACCCCGGCATCGAACTGCACACCTTCGGTGACGCCGCCGCCCGCGGCGAGCCCGTCATCAACGGCATCGACGGCCACAACGCCGTCGCGGCCCTGGCCCCGCTCGCCGCACAGCTGGCCGGCAAGACGCTCATCGACTACGCGGTGCCGTACATCTACCGGCACCAGCCGGAGCACCCGTGGCCCACGCCGTGGGGGATCATGCCGAAGCTGGACCCGTGCGACACCGACAGCCTCGCCGAGCAGATCCAGCGCGCCCTGCCGGAAGCGAAGGTCGTCAAGTCCTTCGTCACCCAGGAGCAGACCACCGTCGTCGACCCCAAGATCATCGGCGGCGGCGACCACACCATGTTCGTCGCCGGTGACCACGCGGACGCCAAGCAGCAGACCACCGAACTGCTGAACTCCTACGGCTGGACCGACGTCCTCGACCTCGGCCCGCTCGTGTGCGCCCGCGGCATGGAGATGTACGCCCATATGCACTCTGCCATCGGCTTCGGCCTGGGCCATCAGTTCGGCGGCCACTTCGGCATCAAGGTCGTGCGCTGACCGAGCCGCAGGACCGAGCTGCAGGGCTGAGCCGCAGGAACGCGCTACAAGAACGTGTGGCCCTCGCCCCGATACGTCGGCACGGTCGCCGTCACCGAGTCGCCCTCGACGAGGTGCAGCGAGTCGAACCGCTCGCACAGCTCACCGGCCTTGGCGTGCCGGAACCACACCTTGTCGCCGATCAGCAGATCGTCGGCGGGGGAGCCGAGCAGCGGCGTCTGCACCTCGCCGGGCCCCTCCTGGGGGTCGTAGCGCAGCCCCTCGGGCAGATACGGCACCGGCAGCCGGTCGTGCCCCGCCGCACCGGAGGCCGGATACCCGCCACCGAGCACGGTCACCACCCCGACCCCCGGCCGGCGCACCACGGGCTGGGCGAACAGCGCGGCCGGACGCCCGCTGAAGGACGTGTAGTTGTCGAACAGCCGCGGGACGTACAGCCCCGACCCGGCCCCGATCTCGGTGACACAGTCCTCGGCGGCGGTGAACTGCACACTGCCGGTCCCACCGCCGTTGACGAACTCCAGCCCCGGCGCCACGGCCCGCACCGCCCGCACCACCTCGGCCCGCCGCTCCGCGAGCTCCCGGCGGGCGGCTGCCTGCATCAGCCGCACGGCACGCGACCGCAACGGCCGCCCCGCCACGGCGTCCCCGACCCCGGCGATGTGCCCCTCGTACGCCATGATGCCGACGACCTCGAACCCCGGCCGCCGGGCGACGGCCCTGGCCATGTCGGCGACCTGGGCGGGGGAGTGCAGCGGCGAACGCCGGGCGCCGACGCGCACCCGCCCCCCGAGCAGCTTCAGCGAGGTGTCCAACTCCAGGCAGACCCGCACCACTTCCCGCCCGCCCTCCCGGGCGTCGTCGATGAGCCGGAGCTGTGCCGGGTCGTCGATCATCACGGTGACGGCGGAGGCGAGCTTGGGATCACCGGTGAGCTCGGCGAACGCGGCCCGGTCGGCGGACGGATAGGCGAGCAGGACGTCGTCGAACCCGGACCGTGCCAGCCACAGGGACTCGGCGAGCGTGAAGGACATGACACCCGCGAACCCGTCCTTGGCGAGCACCCGTTCCAGCAGGGCCCGGCAGCGTACGGACTTGCTGGCGACGCGGATCGGCTTCCCGCCGGCGCGGCGGACGAGGTCGTCCGCGTTGGCGTCGAAGGCGTCCAGGTCCACGATCGCGAGGGGGGCGTCGAGATGGGCGGTGGCCCGGTCGTAACGGGCCCGGTCGGCGGCGCGCGCAGTCATGAACGAAGCCTGCCATGCAGGATTACCGCAGGGTAGGGGGATGTTCCGGGCAGATGTGCACGGGGTCGCGGACTGGTTCCCGTTCGCCCGGGATCAAGCCGTAGAGTGACGCGAACGTATGTGGGGACGCTCCCGACCGGTCGGCCGCGCCGGGATGACGCTCCGCGCGTGCGGGTATGCGTGCCTGGTCGGACGAGTCCGCGCCGGGCCGGGCAGACGGACCACTGAACCACGGCCCGCGTCGAGGGCGGGCCCGGGCACAAGGAAACGGGGGGTGCATGAGCACGGAAGCGCGCCGCGCCCCCGTTCCCCCGCGCCCGACGACACCCCCACCGCCTGCCGTCCCGCCCCGCCCCACGACACCGCCGAGACCCGCGCAGCCGCCGACGGCCGGTGACACGCGGGGTGAGCAGACGGATGGCCCGGGCGCCGCGACCTCACGCGTGACCGGCGGGATTGCGCGAACGGAGGGCTCGGTGCCTGGCGGTGTCGGCGGTGGACCGGGCTCGGCGCCCGGTGGTTTCCGCGGTGGAGCGGGTTCGGGGCCAGAGGGGCCGGTGGGCGGCGGTGTCGGCGTGCGGCCGGCCTCGGCCGCTGACCTGCCCGCACGCGGCCAGGCCGCCGCGACACCGGGGTCCGCGAGGGGTGGTGACGGCTCGGCCGCGGCGCCGTCGCCCCGGCGCACCGGCGACACCGACCCCGCCCGCGCCACGTCCGCCGCCCCCGCCACCCCGCAGCGCTTCCCGAACCCGCGCGTCCCGGACTCCGGGACCAGCGAGCCCATGTCCCCGCCACCGCCCCGTGCCTCGGCGCGCTTCCCGGACGCGCCGCCGCCGGCCGGGCGTCCGGAGGGGGACGCGGCGTCGTATCCCCAGGGCGCCGGCCAGGCCACGCCCGGCGGTACACCGCCCCGCCCGGCGGAGCGGCCCTCGCGGCAGCGCCGTACGGGCGCCCCCGCCGAGACCGCGGCGGAGACGACCTTCCGGCTCCGCCCCATCCCCGGGGACCCGTCGCCCGAATCCGCCAACCGCCCGTCCTCCCCGCGGGGTTCCGCCGACGCGCCTCCCCAGCCGGACCCCGGTCACGCCCGGCGTTCCGCCCCCATCCCCGCGAGACCGGCCACCCGCCCGGGTGCCGCCCCCGCCGGCCGTGTGGGCGGCGTTGCGATGCCGGCGCAGTCCGCCGGGCACCCGGGCGCCGCTCCGTCGTCCCCGGACCCTTCCCTCTCCTGGAGCGCCCCGATGACCCCCGGCGGGGCCCCGGGCGCCGGGCGGCCCATCGTGTCGTTCGGGGAGCCCGAGGGGTACGGCGAGAACGTGCGGCCCCGGCCCCTCGGCGCCAGGATCCGGTCCCGTACCGCCG
Source organism: Streptomyces curacoi (assembly GCF_001513975.1). GTDB lineage: Bacteria > Actinomycetota > Actinomycetes > Streptomycetales > Streptomycetaceae > Streptomyces > Streptomyces curacoi. Next base: position 252,797 of record NZ_KQ947991.1, on the reverse strand, counting down.
CGGCCGCCGCCTGTGTGGTGCTCGGGCTCGGACTCATCGGCGGGGCCGCGACCGGGAGTTGGCTGGTCGGCGAACCGGGCGACGGCGATGCCCGGGACAGCTTCGCCGAGGCGGGCGGCCTGTGGCACAGCGTTCCCGTCGACCGGCTCTTCCCGCCCACCGTCGCCGGGCAGGGCGCGGGACCCGGCGGCGCCGACCGCACCTGGACGCGGATCGCCGTCGCCCCGGACAGCGGCTGTACGAACGCCTTCGACCCGCTGCTGCGCAAGGTCCTCGCCCCCGTCGGCTGCGAGCGCCTCCTGCGCGCCACCTACACCGACGCCACCCAGAGCTACGTCACCACCGTGGGCCTGCTGTTCACCAAGGCCGACACCGCCGCCATGGGCTCGCTCGGCACCCGGTTCACCAAGGAGGGCCTCGACCGCCGCACCGACCTGATGCCCCGCCCCTACGCCGCCAAGGGCACGGTCGCCGCCGGATTCGGCCAGGAACAACGCGCCTCCTGGACCATCTCGGTCCTCACCGACGCACCCGTCGTCGTCTTCGCCGTCTCCGGCTGGGCCGACGCCCGCACCGTCGACGAACCCGAGCCCGCCGAGGAGGCCATGCGGTCCGGCGCCACCTCAGCCGTCGCCCAGGCCGGCCTCGGCCATGAGGCACAGGGCCTCGCCGACCGCATCGAACGAGCCCTCCGCAAGAACGTCAGCTCGGCCTCGGAGCAGCCGTCATGAGCACCGTCGGAAACAGGGACGAGAACAGGAGGCGGCCCCTCGTGACCCGGCGCACCGGGCTGCTCGGCGGCCTCCTCGCCGCCTCCATCGCCCTCGTCCCGCCCACCACCGCGCACGCCGACGCGATACGCGCCCGCCAGTGGGCCCTGGACGCCATGCGCACCCAGGAGGCCTGGCAGACCACCAAGGGCAAGGGCGTCACCGTCGCCGTCCTCGACACCGGCGTCGAGGCCGACCACCCCGACCTGGTCGGCAACGTCCTGGAGGGCCAGGACATGGTCGGCTTCGGCGCCGAGCCCGGCGACCGCGCCTGGGCCCGGCACGGCACCGCGATGGCCGGCATCATCGCCGGGCACGGACACGGCGCCGGCAATGGCGACGGCGTCATGGGCATCGCCCCGGAGGCCAAGATCCTCCCCGTCCGCGTCATCCTGGAGGACGGCGACCGCGCCCGCGCCAAGGCCCGCAGCACCCGCGGCAACGCCCTCGCCGAAGGCATCCGCTGGGCCGCCGACCACGGCGCCGACGTCATCAACCTCTCCCTCGGCGACGACTCCAAGTCAGCCCACCCCGAAGCGGGCGAGGACGAGGCCGTCCAGTACGCCCTGAAGAAGGGCGCCGTGGTCGTCGCCTCGGCCGGCAACGGCGGCGAGAAGGGCGACCGCATCTCCTACCCGGCCGCCTACCCGGGCGTCATCGCCGCGACCGCCGTCGACCGCTACGGCACCCGCGCCTCCTTCTCCACCCGCCGCTGGTACGCCACGGTCAGCGCCCCCGGCGTCGATGTCGTCATCGCCGACCCCGACCACAAGTACTACGAGGGCTGGGGCACCAGCGCCGCCGCCGCCTTCGTCTCCGGAGCCGTGGCCCTGATCAAGGCCGCCCACCCCGGCCTGACCCCGGCCCAGATCAAGAAGCTCCTGGAGGACACGGCCCGCGACGCCCCCGCCGACGGCCGCGACGACTCCCGCGGCTACGGCTTCATCGACCCGGCGGCCGCCATCAAGAAGGCCGAGACCATCAAGCCGAAGGGCCTACAGCCGGCGGCGTACGACGAGCAGTACTTCGGCTCGGGACCTGATGCCGCCAAGTCGGATGACGACACGACCAGTTGGACCGCCGTGCTCGCGGGCGGCGCGGGCGGCATCCTGCTGATCTCGGCGGTCGTGGTGCTGCGCGGACGCCGCGAACGCTACGACTTCTGAGCGGCCGACGACGTGGACGTGGACATGCCCGGGGAGCCGGAAGCCCCCTCCCCGGCGAACACCGCCACAGCGCCGACACGTCCGGTGAAGCGCGTCACAGGCGGGTTTCCGGGGCCGTACCGGCGCGGCAGCAGCCCCCCGATAGGGTCGGTGACCGTGGCGAACAAGAACATTCCCGACTCTCCCTTCTCCGAGGACGACGGCTCCGCCGATCCCCGGCTGAGCGCGGCGCTCGCCGCCTGGGCGGAGGACCGCACCGCCGAGGGCCCCGTCCTGGCGGCGCTCAAGGACGCCCGGCTGCTCGTCCCCGTCGTGGCCGTGCTCGGCGAGGTCGAGGAGGACGAGAACGGGCTGCGCCGCGAGAAGACCAGCGACATGGCCGTACCCACCCTGAAGGCCGGCGCCCGCACCGCCCTGCCCGCCTTCACGTCCACCGACGCACTCGCCCGCTGGGACCCGGCGGCCCGCCCCGTCGCCGTACCCCTGCACCAGGCCCTGCAGGCCGCGGCGCACGAGAAGGCGGACACGATCGTGCTGGACCTGGCCGGTCCGGTCCCGTACGAGCTGACGGGCCGCGCGCTCCTCGCCCTCGCCGAGGGCCGTACGACGACCGACCCGCTCGCCGACCCGGCCGTCGTGGCGGCCGTACGCGGCGCCGTCGCCGTCGAGCCCGCCGTCCTGCGCGCCCACCTCGGGCCCGGGCAGGCCGACGGCACCCTGGCCCTCGTACTGGACCCGGCCGTGCCCCCGGCCCGGGCCGCGCGCGCGGTGGCGGAGCGCCTCGCCGCCGACGAAACGCTGAGGGCCCGCCTGGTGCGCGGCCTCGACCTGGCACTGCTGCCGACCGAGGCGACGCCACCGGGCGAGCCCCTGTACGTACGCGGGTGACCTAGCCGTAGACGGGGCCGGTGTACTTCTCGCCCGGCCCCTGACCCGGCTCGTCCGGGACGATCGACGCCTCGCGGAAGGCCAGCTGCAGCGACTTCAGGCCGTCGCGCAGCGGCGCCGCGTGGAACGAGCTGATCTCGGTCGCGCTCGCGTCCAGCAGACCGGCGAGGGCGTGCACCAGCTTGCGGGCCTCGTCCAGGTCCTTGTACTTGTCGCCCTCCTCGGTCAGACCGAGTTTCACGGCGGCGGCGCTCATCAGGTTGACGGCGACCGTCACGATCACCTCGACGGCGGGGACCTCGGCGATGTCGCGGGTCATCTCGTCGAAGTCGGGGTTCTCGGGGCCGTCCGAGGCGGAGGTGTCAGTCATGCCTCACACGATAGGCCCCGGACCACGCCGGTTAGCGCCACCCCCGGCTTGCTGCTAACCTTGTGTAACGACCGGCTGGACACCCATGTATCCAGCCCACAAGTGGAGGCTCCGATCTCCCACCTGACCGTCCTCCGGGATGGCGGGTCACCCGGTCAGGCGGCCACCATCGTTCCGTACGGACGATGGAGTCGCCCGAAATCGCGCCCCGCGATCATCGCGGCGGTGCTCCGGTAGTGTTTTGGAGCCCCGCTGGTGATCGTCCGGGGCATTTTTTCTGCTTCGGCGCGGTTAGGTCTTACGAAACAGACGTACGCGGCTGTCCGCCAGACCGCCGCGTGGTGCTAACCGAGGAGGATCCATCAGCGCCGAGCCCCGCATCAACGACCGGATTCGCGTTCCCGAGGTGCGACTTGTCGGTCCCAGTGGCGAGCAGGTGGGCATTGTCCCGCTGGCCAAGGCCCTGGAGCTTGCGCAGGAGTACGACCTGGACCTGGTCGAGGTCGCGGCGAACGCCCGTCCGCCCGTGTGCAAGCTCATGGACTACGGGAAGTTCAAGTACGAGTCGGCCATGAAGGCCCGTGAGGCGCGCAAGAACCAGGCGCACACGGTCATCAAGGAGATGAAGCTCCGGCCGAAGATCGACCCGCACGACTATGACACCAAGAAGGGTCACGTCGTCCGGTTCCTCAAGCAGGGCGACAAGGTCAAGATCACGATCATGTTCCGTGGTCGCGAGCAGTCCCGTCCCGAACTGGGCTACCGACTGCTGCAGCGCCTCGCGGAGGACGTCCAGGACCTCGGTTTCGTCGAGTCGAACCCGAAGCAGGACGGCCGAAACATGATCATGGTTCTCGGTCCGCACAAGAAGAAGACCGAGGCGATGGCCGAGGCCCGCCAGGCGCAGGAAGCCCGCAAGGCAGAAGCGAAGGCCAACCCCGGCAAGTCGCAGAACGCCGCGGACGCGGACGCTGTGAACGCCGAGGCGCCTGCCGAGGCTTCCGCCGAGGCGTGATCCCGGGGGACGCAAGTCCCCAGGACGTAACCGAAACAAGAGCGACGCTCCCACGTGCCCGGTTTTTGTGACCGGGCACCGGAGCGCCACCGACGAGGAGAGAACGGCGCTATGCCGAAGAACAAGTCGCACAGCGGTGCCAGCAAGCGCTTCAAGGTCACCGGCTCCGGCAAGGTGCTCCGTGAGCGCGCCGGCAAGCGCCACCTGCTCGAGCACAAGTCGTCCCGTCTGACGCGTCGCCTCACCGGCAACGCCGAGATGGCCCCGGGCGACGCCAAGAAGATCAAGAAGCTTCTCGGCAAGTGATGTACGCGGCGCTTGCTTGAGCGCCGTACGTCTGGACCGGGACCCAATCGTTTCCGGGCCGTGTGAGTGCAACCACGGCCCCGCTACAAGGAGTTAAAAAGTGGCACGCGTCAAGCGGGCAGTCAACGCCCACAAGAAGCGCCGGGCGATCCTCGAGCAGGCCTCCGGCTACCGCGGTCAGCGTTCGCGTCTGTACCGCAAGGCCAAGGAGCAGGTCACCCACTCGCTGGTCTACAACTACAACGACCGCAAGAAGCGCAAGGGTGACTTCCGCCAGCTGTGGATCCAGCGCATCAACGCCGCTGCCCGCGCCAACGGCATCACGTACAACCGCTTCATCCAGGGTCTGAAGGCCGCCAACGTCGAGGTGGACCGCAAGATCCTGGCCGAGCTGGCCGTCAACGACGCGGGCGCCTTCGCGGCGCTGGTCGAGGTGGCGCAGAAGGCGCTGCCGAGCGACGTCAACGCGCCGAAGGCTGCGTGACGCTCCGCGGCTCCAGGCCGACGTGACTGAAGGGACCCGCAGGCCGAGGAGGCCTGCGGGTCCTGCTGTGTCCGTGAACTTCAGAACCCCAAGGTGAACCTCCATGGCCCCCACCAGCCCCGAGCTGATCTCCCCCCGTTCCCCCCGCGTCTCCGCCGCCCGGCGGCTCGCCAAGCGGAACTTCCGGGGCAAGGAGCGGCTGTTCCTCGCGGAGGGGCCGCAGGCCGTGCGGGAGGCGGCGGCGTACGGGTCCACGCTCGTCGAGCTGTTCACGACCGTCGAGGCGGCGGAGCGGTACGCCGACATCATCGGCGAGGCCCGGGCGGCCGGTGCCCGGCTGCACCTCGCCGCGGAGCAGGTCATCGCCGACATCTCCACCACCGTCACCCCGCAGGGGCTCGTCGGCGTCTGCCGGTTCATCGACACCCCGTTTGAGGAGATCCTCGCCGCCCGGCCGAAGCTCGTCGCCGTCCTGGCGCATGTGCGCGACCCCGGGAACGCCGGGACCGTGCTGCGGTGCGCCGATGCCGCCGGGGCCGAGGCCGTCGTCCTGACCGACGCGTCCGTGGACCTCTACAACCCCAAGGCCGTACGGGCCTCCGTGGGCTCCCTGTTCCACCTCCCCGTCGCCGTCGGCGTGCCCGTCGAGCGGGCCGTCGCGAGGCTCAAGGACGCCGGTGTACGGATCCTCGCCGCCGACGGGGCCGGGACGGACGACCTCGACGACGAACTCGACAAGGGGACCATGGGCGGGCCGACCGCCTGGGTGTTCGGGAACGAGGCCTGGGGGCTTCCGGAGGAGACCCGCGCGCTGGCCGACGCCGTCGTGCGCGTACCGATCCACGGGAAGGCCGAGAGCCTGAACCTCGCCACCGCCGCCGCCGTATGTCTCTATGCGTCGGCCCGTGCACAGCGCGCCTCCGGTGGGTGCCGCACCGTCACCGAGAGCTAGTAGTGTGACCAGCTCGGGGGCCCCAAAGCCGTCGTGAGAGGTGGGGTACGGGGATGAGTGTCGGCACGAGCAGCGCATCGGGAGCACGGGATGTGCGGCCACCGTCCGCGCCCTGTCCCGGTGATCTCGCCGAGCTCGGCATCGATCCCGACGACCTGCCCGACGGCCTCGTCGTCGCCGACGAGCACGGGCACGTGATCTGCTTCAACGCCGCCGCCGAGCGCATCACCGCCGTCCGGGCCGAGGACGCCCTCGGACAGCGCCTGGAGAAGGCCCTGCCATTAGAGGACCTGGAGGGGCGGCGCTGGTGGCAGCTGACCGACCCGTACGGCGGCCTCGCCATTCGCCGTCGGCAGCCCGAGCGCAATCTCCTCCTCCCCGGCGGGCGGGAGGTGCTCGTCTCGGTGCGCTACGTCCGCGGCGAGCCCACCGGGCCCGTATGCCGTGTCGTCGTCTCGCTGCGCGACACCGAGGCCCGCCGCCGCACCGAGCGCTCTCACGCCGAGCTGATCGCCACCGTCGCGCACGAGCTGCGCTCGCCGCTCACCTCCGTCAAGGGCTTCACCGCCACCCTCCTCGCCAAGTGGGAACGCTTCACCGACGACCAGAAGCGGCTCATGCTGGAAACCGTCGACGCCGACGCCGACCGCGTCACCCGGCTCATCGCCGAGCTGCTCGACATCTCGCGGATCGACAGCGGGCGACTGGAGGTGCGGCGCCAGCCGGTCGACATCGGCGCGGCCGTGGGGCGGCACATCCAGGCGTACGTCGCCGCCGGGCAGCTCGCCGACCGGTTCCTGCTGCGCGTCGAGCAGCCGCTGCCCGACCTGTGGGCCGACCCCGACAAGATCGACCAGGTGCTCAGCAACCTCATCGAAAATGCCGTGCGGCACGGCGACGGAACGGTCACCATTGACATCACGGCCACGGCGTCCCCCCGCGAGGGCGAGGACACCGGCACGTCGGTCACCGTGAGCGACGAGGGGCCCGGCATCCCGGAGGAGTCCATGGACCGCGTCTTCACCCGCTTCTGGCGGGGCAGCAAGCGCGGCGGCACGGGCCTCGGGCTCTACATCGTCAAGGGCATCGTCGAGGCGCACGGCGGCGCCATCGAGGTCGGCCGCGCCCCCGGCGGCGGCGCGCAGTTCCGATTTACGTTGCCCGTGGCGGCACCGGCGTATCTCACCTGAGAACCGGACCGAGCCCCGCGGGCGCATTCGCTTACCTCAACCCCGTTAGACTCGGCCTTTGGCACCTTTGTGTCCCAAAAACCAGGACGCTGTGTCCCAAAAACGCTGACGCACTGTCCACGAGTCGGTACGGGGACCATCCGCCAGCCAACCGGAAGCACGGGAAGAGATGTCGGCACCGAATAAGTCGTACGACCCTGTCGAGGTCGAGGCACTGAAACCAGAAGAGATCGAGCGCATGCGGGACGAGGCGCTCGCCGCCTTCGCCGCCGCGGACTCCCTCGACGCGCTCCAGGAGGCCAAGGTCGCCCACACCGGCGGCACCTCCCCGCTGGCCCTCGCCAACCGCGAGATCGGCGCCCTGCCCCCGCACGCCAAGGCCGAGGCCGGCAAGCGCGTCGGCCAGGCCCGCGGCGCGGTGAACAAGGCCCTCGCCGCCCGCCAGGCCGAGCTGGAGGCGGAGCGCGACCAGCGGGTGCTGGTCGAGGAGGCCGTGGACGTCACGCTGCCCTACGACCGCGTACCGTCCGGCGCCCGCCACCCGCTTACCACCCTGTCCGAGCGCATCGAGGACATCTTCGTGGCCATGGGCTACGAGGTCGCCGAGGGCCCGCAGGTCGAGGCCGAGTGGTTCAACTTCGACGCCCTCAACATCGGCCCGGACCACCCGGCCCGCGGCGAGGCGGACACCTTCTTCGTCGAGGGCCCGGACGGCTCCGGCGACTCCGGCGTCGTGCTGCGCACCCACACCTCGCCCGTGCAGATCCGCTCTCTGTTCGACCGCGAGCTGCCGGTCTACGTGATCTGCCCCGGCCGCGTGTACCGCACCGACGAGCTGGACGCCACGCACACCCCGGTCTTCCACCAGGTCGAGCTGCTCGCCGTCGACGAGGGTCTGACCATGGCCGACCTCAAGGGGACCCTGGACCACATGGTCCAGTCGCTGTTCGGCGAGGGCATGAAGACCCGGCTGCGGCCGAACTTCTTCCCGTTCACCGAGCCGTCCGCCGAGATGGACATGGTGTGCTACGTCTGCCGCGGCGAGTCCGTCGGCAACCCCGACCGGCCCTGCCGTACCTGCTCCTCCGAAGGCTGGATCGAGCTCGGCGGCTGCGGCATGGTCAACCCGCGGGTGCTCACCGCCTGCGGCGTCGACCCGGAGAAGTACAGCGGCTTCGCCTTCGGGTTCGGCATCGAGCGGATGCTGATGTTCCGCCACAACGTCGAGGACATGCGAGACATGGTCGAGGGTGACGTCCGGTTCACCCGGCCGTTCGGGATGGAGATCTGATGCGGGTCCCGCTTTCTTGGCTGCGGGAGTACGTCGACCTGCCGGCGACGGAGACCGGCCGCGACGTCCAGGCCAAGCTCATTTCGGCAGGTCTGGAGGTCGAGACCGTCGAGCAGCTCGGCGCCGACCTCAAGGGCCCGCTGGTCGTCGGCCAGGTGCTGACCATCGAGGAGCTGACGGAGTTCAAGAAGCCGATCCGCTTCTGCACCGTCGACGTCGGCATGGCCAACGGCACCGGCGAGCCCCAGGAGCTCATCTGCGGCGCCCGCAACTTCCAGGTCGGCGACAAGGTCGTGGTCGTACTCCCCGGCGCCGTGCTGCCCGGCGGCTTCGCGATCGCCGCGCGCAAGACCTACGGCCGCGTCTCGCACGGCATGATCTGCTCCACCAGCGAGCTGGGCATGGGCGACGACGGCACGCACGGCATCATCGTGCTGCCGCCGGAGACCGAGGTCGGCAAGGACGCCATCGAGCTCCTTGAGCTGGTCGACGAGGTCCTGGACATCGCCGTCACCGCCAACCGCGGCGACTGCCTGTCCATCCGAGGTGTCGCCCGCGAGACCGCCATCGCCTACGGCCTGCCGCTGCGCGACCCGGCGCTCCTCGACGTGCCCGGCCCGAACGCCTTCGGCTACCCGGTGCAGGTCTCCGACCCGATGGGCTGCGACCGTTTCACCGCCCGCACGGTGACCGGCCTGAGCCCCGAGGCGCGCTCCCCGATCTGGCTCCAGCGCCGCCTGCAGAAGGTCGGCATGCGCCCGATCTCGCTCGCGGTCGACATCACCAACTACGTGATGATGGAGCTCGGCCAGCCGCTGCACGCCTACGACCGGCGGCTGGTCCAGGGCACCATCGGCGTCCGCCGGGCGGCCGAGGGCGAGAAGCTCGTCACCCTCGACGGCGTCGAGCGCAAGCTGCACGCCGAGGACCTCGTCATCACCGACGACCGCGGCCCCATCGGTCTCGCGGGCGTCATGGGCGGCGCCAACACGGAGATCGCCGACCACGACGACGTCGAGAACGCGACGACCGACGTGGTCATCGAGGCCGCCCACTTCGACCAGGTGTCGATCGCGCGTACGGCTCGTCGCCACAAGCTGTCGTCCGAGGCGTCCCGCCGCTTCGAGCGCGGCGTCGACCCGGCGGCGGCCGCCGCTGCGGCCCAGCGGACGGTGGATCTGCTGGTGCTGCTGGCGGGTGGTACGGCGGAGGCGGGTGTCACCGAGGTCATCGCGCCTTCCGCGCCGCACACCATCACCGCCCCGGCCGACCACCCGGACAAGGTCGCGGGCGTCCAGTACGGCCGCGAGACCGTCGTACGGCGACTGCAGGAGATCGGCTGCGACGTGTACGGGCAGGACGAGCTCATCGTCACCGTGCCGTCCTGGCGTCCCGACCTGCTGGAGCCGAACGACCTGGCCGAAGAGGTCATCCGCCTGGAGGGCTACGAGAACCTGCCCTCCACGCTGCCCAAGCCGCCGTCCGGCCGGGGCCTGACCCACCGCCAGCGGCTGCACCGCCGGGTCGGCCGCGCGCTGGCCGGGGCCGGGTACGTCGAGGCGCCGAACTACCCCTTCGTCAGCGAGCAGGTCTTCGACCAGCTCGGCCTGGCGGCCGACGACCCGGCCCGCCGTGTCGTCAAGCTGGTCAACCCGCTCAACGACGAGGAGCCCGCGCTGCGTACGTCGCTGCTGCCGGGTCTGCTCGGCGCGCTGCGGCGCAACGACGGGCGGGGTTCGCACGACCTGGCGCTGTTCGAGACGGGCCTGGTCTTCCAGCCGGGTGAGGAGCGCGGCGTCGCCGGGCACCTGCCCGTCGACCGGCGTCCCACCGACGAGGAGATCGCCGCGCTGAACGCCGTGCTGCCCGAGCAGCCCCGGCATGTCGCCGTGGTCCTCGCCGGTGCGCGTGAGCAGGCCGGCTGGTGGGGCAAGGGCCGTCCGGCCGACTGGGCCGACGCCATCGAGGCGGCGCGTGTCGTCGCGCGGGAGGCCGGGGCCGAGCTGATCGTGCGGGCCGGACAGTACGGGCCGTGGCACCCCGGGCGGTGCGCCGAGCTGGCGATCACCGTGGCCGGCGCCGAGCGGGTCATCGGTCACGCCGGTGAGCTGCACCCGCGGGTGCTGAAGGCGCTGGGTCTGCCCGGGCGCACCTGTGCGATGGAGCTGGACCTGGACGCCCTGGAGCAGGTCGGGGACGGCACGCCCCAGGCGCCGAGCATCTCCACGTTCCCGGTGGCCACGCAGGATGTCGCCCTCGTGGTCGACAAGCCGGTGCCGGCCGCCGAGGTCGAGGCCGCGCTGCGTGAAGGGGCGGGTGAACTCCTTGAGGGCATCCGGCTGTTCGACGTGTACGTCAATGACGAGCAGCTGGGTGACGGGAAGAAGTCGCTCGCGTACGCGCTGCGCTTCCGCGCGGGTGACCGGACGCTGACCGTCGATGAGGCCTCGGCCGCCAGGGACGCCGCGGTGGCCCTCGCGGGTGACCGGACCGGGGCGGTCCTGAGGGGCTAGTGCCCCCGCCGGGGCGCCCGGTGGTCACCTCACTCAATAGGGTGACTTCTCCGGGTGATCCGGTACTTCCGGACGATCTGCCGACAGAATCGGACCGGCCTTTCGAGGCCGGTCCGTCTGCGTTGTCAGGGCCTATTGGGGGGCCATCGGCATGTTCCGCATCAAGGCTCGGGTTCCCCGCAAGGTGCTGGCGATGGGGCTGCCCACCGCCTGGGGTGCGATGGCGATCACGTATAAGTTGGTCTGCCCGCTCGCCCAGCAGGACAGCATCGGGGCGCGCGTCGTCACCAGCGCCGTCTTCTTCGCCGTGGGGACGGGGCTGATCGTCCACGTCCGGCAGGCGCTGCTGCGGGAGCTGCGGCAGGTGCGCGAGGTCGCCGGTGCCGCGCAGAGCGCGCTGATCCGGCCGCTGCCTCCACGCATCGACGGACTGAACGTCGCCGCCGCCCAGCTCTCCGCGGACCGCAGCGCCTGTGTCGGCGGCGACCTGTACGAGGTCATCGCCACCGAGCACGGCGTACGGGCGGTGATGGGCGACGTACGCGGCCATGGCATCGCCGCCCTCAGCACGGTGGCCGCGGTCCTCGGCAGCTTCCGCGAGGCCGTCCACGACGAACCCGACCTGGGCCGCGTGCTGCGCAGGCTGGACCGCGCCCTGGCCCGGCACCTGCGCGAGCGGGCACGCGCCGAGCACCCCGCCTCGGGTCTGGAACCGGACACCCCGGTCGCCGAGGAGTTCGTCACCGTCCTGCTGCTGGAGATCGGAAGGGACGGCGAGATCACCGCACTCAACTGCGGTCACCCCTGGCCGTACCTGCTGAGCGGCACCCGCGTCGAACCCCTCGCCCGCGCCGATCCCCTCCCACCGCTTGGGCCGTTCCCGCTCCCGGCCGAACTGACCCCGTCGCCCTGCGGCTCCCTGCTCCCCGGCGACTCTTTGGTCCTGTACACGGATGGCGTCGAGGACGCGAGAGACGCGAGAGGCCGGTTCTTTCCCCTACAGGCGGCGCTCATCGGAGCCGTACGAAACGGACCGATCACTCCTCAGGCGATCCTGCGCACCCTCTTCACAGCCATCCTCCGCCACACAAGAGGCAGGCAGGGGGACGACATAGCGGTACTGGTCCTACGGAACGACCGAACCAGGCTTGCCTGCGACCCCCTAGGGGCGCGGGGCTGTGAGATAGGCGGCTCCGCCGCCGGGGCGCGACCAACGACGACGAACCCGCAGCCGACCAACCACATTTAGTGCTACGGCGACTAGTCACCCGCCGTAGCCAGCGCGGCGGGGCGTCGCCATCCGCCCAGCCACGGAGTGTCGGGCAGGCAGCTGGGCGGACGGCGCGGATGCGGGCCGCCGCATTGTACGAGGGGGAGCCGGCGGCCCGGCCGGCCTCTTGCGAGGCATTTCAGTCAACCGGCTGGCAACTCTCCGCAACAGCGCGCGCACGCTGCGGATTCGGGCACTCCGTTCACACCCCGTGTGAAGCGGTTCGCACTACTCTGACGGCACCGAGCCACCCGGGGGGCCTACATGCAGCCCAACACTCTGCTCGACGCGATCCTGGACGAGGCCGGGATCTCGCACGCGGGGCTGGCCGCGCACGTGAACCAGGCGGGGCGGGCACGCGGGCTCGCGTTGAGATACGAACACACCGCCGTCGCACGGTGGTTGAAGGGACAGCGGCCGCGCGGTCAGGTCCCCGACCTGATCTGCGAGGTGCTCGCCGCCCGTCTGCACCGTACGGTCACGCTCGACGACATCGGCCTCGGCGTGCCCGGCGATCCGTCCGCCGCGCACGCCACCTCGCTGTCCGGCTTCGTGGAGCGGGCCACCGCACTCTGGCGCTCCGACGAGCAGCAGCGGCCCCACATCCTGGGCGCACCCGCGGTCACCGGCACGCCCGCCGTCATGCCCGTGTGGGAGTGGGAGAACCCGCCCGAGGACGTGGACGTCTCACGCGGGGGACGGCACCGGGTCACCCCGGCCGACATCGACATGCTGCGCGCCGCGCGCACGCACTACGAGCAGATGTACCGGAAGGCGGGCGGCATAGCGACCCGCACCCGGATCGTCGGCTTCCTCAACGCCGAGGCGGCACCGTTGCTGCGCGGCAGCTACACGGACGCCACCGGTCGTCAACTGCACCGGGCCACGGGCGGGTTGGTGGCGATCGCCGGCATCTGCGCGTACGACTCCGACGCGCACGGGCTCGCCCAGCGCTACTTCCACCAGGCGCTGCGGCTCGCGAAGGCCAGTGGAGACCGGGGGCTCGGCGCGTATGTGATCGCGCTGCTCGTCAACCAGGCGCTGTTCATGCGGGAGTTCCGGCAGGCCGTCGCCTTCGCGGAGGCCGCGCTGCGGGCCGCCGGCAAGCACATCACCCCGGCCCTCGCCTCGGATCTGTACGCGATGCAGGCGAAGGCGTACGCTCACCTCGGCGACGGCACGAGCGCCCTGTCCTGCATCCGGCGTGCCGAACAGGCCGCCGAACGCATCCGGCGCGGATACGAACCCGACGAAACGGGCTATGTCCAGCCCGGACTCGTCAACGTCCAGGTGGCGGAGGCCCTGCTCAGCCTCGGGGAGCTGGCGGCAGCGGGGGAGCACGCCGCGGCCGCCGTCGACAATCCCGCCCATGACCGGGGCCGGGTGCACCGGCTGGCCATGCTCAGCACCATCGAACTGCGGCAGGGCAACGCCGACAAGGCGGTGGCCACCGCGGTGCAGATGGCCGAGCAGGCCCGGGGAATGGAGTCCCATCGCCTGCGCGACAGACTCCGGGCGGTACGCGAGCACCTGGTGCGCAGCGGCGGCGCGGGCACGGCCGAGGCCGCCGAACTCATCGACGGAGCACTGCGCGTACCGCTGTAGACCGGCACTCGAACACCGACACCTCATAGTCCCTGCTGCGATATTGCCACTTACTCGACGGAAGGTGGCAGAACCGTGCAGTGGACGAAACACAACGAACAAACTGTGTACTCAAACCGCTGGTTCAGCGTCAACCTCGCGGATGTCGAGCTGCCGGACGGCCGGCACCTCGATCACTTCCTGATACGGCTGCGGCCCGTTGCCGTGGCCACGGTGGTCAACGAGGCCAATGAAGTCCTCCTCCTGTGGCGCCACCGCTTCATCACCGACAGCTGGGGGTGGGAACTCGCGGCAGGCGTCGTCGAGGACGGCGAGGACATCGTCCGCGCGGCCGCCAGGGAGCTGGAGGAGGAGACCGGCTGGCGGCCGGGACCCCTGCGCCACCTCATGAGCGTGGAACCGTCCAACGGGCTCACCGACGCCCGGCACCACATCTACTGGTCCGACGAGGGCGAGTACGTCGGGCATCCCGTGGACGACTTCGAGTCCGACCGCCGGGAATGGGTGCCTCTCAAGCTCGTCCCCGACATGGTCGCCCGTGGGGAGGTCCCGGCCGCCAACATGGCGGCCGCGTTACTGCTGCTGCACCACCTCAGGCTCGGTCAGGACGTCCTGCCCTGAACTGAGGTCCTGCCCCGGCCTGACGTCCTGCCTGATCAACGTCCCACTGCCTGCCAGATCGCCATGACGAGGGCACCCACGGCGGTGAGGGCGGCGACCGCGGGCAGCGGCCAGCGCGCGTGTTCCAGTGTGTTGATCCGGGTGTTCAGCTCGTCGATCTCCTTGGCGGTCTCTTCGGTGCGGTGCGTGAGCAGAGCCAGCCCGCCCTCCACGCGGGCATAGGCGACGTCGAGACGACGTCGTAACTCTGCGAGTTCTCCGTGAACGACGGGATGCTCGGGATCGGCGGTCACGAGTCCGCTCCTTTCTGTAGTCGTCTGTCATCCCTTGCATGCGCAGGGAAAGTGAACTCGCCTGGTGGACGCATGGGGAGAGTGTGTGAGTGGCATATGCGAGCCCGCGCCGCACACGGTGTGTGAATGACATGGGCCCGGCACCTTCGCGGTGCCGGGCCCATGCGGTTGGCCGGAATCTGACCGACCGTAATCAGCCGTACGGGTAGAAGCCCGAGCCGGTCTTACGGCCCAGCCGGCCCGCGTCGACCATGCGCTGCAGCAGCGGGGGAGCGGCGTACAGCGGCTCCTTGTACTCCTCGTACATGCTCTGGGCCACCGAGGCGACGGTGTCCAGGCCGATCAGGTCGGCCAGCTTCAGCGGGCCCATCGGGTGGGCGCAGCCCATCTCCATGCCGTTGTCGATGTCCTCGCGGCTGGCGATGCCCGTCTCGAACATCCGGATCGCGGAGAGCAGGTAGGGGATCAGCAGCGCGTTGACCACGAAGCCGGACCGGTCCTGGGCGCGGATGGCGTGCTTGCCCAGCAGCTTCTCGGCGAAGGCGTGGGCGCGGGCGAGCGTGCCCTCGGAGGTGGTGAGCGCCGGGATCAGCTCGACCAGCTTCTGCACCGGGGCCGGGTTGAAGAAGTGGATGCCGATTACCTGGTCGGGGCGCGAGGTGGCGACCGCCAGCTTCACCAGCGGGATCGAGGAGGTGTTGGAGGCGAGGATCGCGTCCGGGCGGGTCACGACCTGGTCGAGCACCTGGAAGATCTCGGTCTTGACCTGCTCGTTCTCGACGACGGCCTCGATCACCAGGTCGCGGTCGGCGAACTCGCCCAGGTCGGTGGTGAAGGACAGCCGCGCCTGCGTGGCGTCGAGCTCCTCCTCGCTGATCTTGCCGCGTTCGGCGGCCTTCGCCAGGGAGTTGAACAGCCGGGTGCGGCCGATCTCCAGGGCCTCGCCGGTGGTCTCGGCGACCTTCACGTCCAGTCCGGCGCGGGCGCACACCTCGGCGATGCCCGCTCCCATCTGGCCGCAGCCCACCACACCGACGCGTGCAATATCTCCGGAGATGCCGGTCACATCGTCCCCTTCGCTGATCCACGACTGCGGCAGGTCCGCCGTTGTGCGGGGCCTGCTCCAAACCTGCACGTTACCTTCGGCCAAGTTTGATCGATCGTTCGGGTGCCTCATGAAAGGCTGGCGCCGGGCGCGATCCGGCAGGCACGGATCCGGCGCGGGGTGGGCCCTTGACCACGGCACACGGAGGTACGAAGAAGATGCTGCACCGGAAGTCACGGATGTCACGGCGGGCGTTCGCGGTGACCGCCCTGTCGGCACTCGTGGCGGGAGGCGGCGCGGTGGCGGCCGGTGCCGCCACGGCGGAGGGAACGGACAAGGGCGGGCGACGGGCGGCCCGCCAGATGCGCGGCATGTGGGTGGCGACGGTGGCGAACCGGGACTGGCCGTCCAAGCAGCGGCTGACCGCCGACGAGCAGTGCGCGGAACTGATCGCCCACCTGGACACGGCGGTGGAGCGCCGCCTGAACACGGTGATCCTGCAGGTGCGGCCGACGGCCGACGCGCTGTGGCCCTCGCCGTACGAGCCGTGGTCGCAGGTCCTCACCGGCACCCAGGGGGAGGACCCCGGCTGGGACCCGCTGGGCACCGCCGTCGAGGAGGCCCACGACCGCGGCCTGGAACTGCACGCCTGGTTCAACCCGTACCGCATCGCCAACCACGCGGACCTCACCAAGCTGATCGACTCCCACCCCGCCCGTGAGAACCCGGACTGGGTGGTGACATACGGCGGCAAGCTCTACTACAACCCCGGGCTGCCCGACGTCCGCGCGTTCGTGCAGCAGGCGATGCTCGACGCGGTGGAGAAGTACCCGGTCGACGCGGTCCACTTCGACGACTACTTCTACCCGTATCCGGTGGCGGGCCAGACCTTCGACGACAGCGACGCCTACGACCGCTACGGCGGCGACTTCGCGACCCGGGCCGACTGGCGGCGGGACAACATCGACCGGCTGGTCCAGGAGATGGCGGACGGCATCAGGCGCATCAGGCCCAGCACACAGTTCGGGATCAGCCCGTTCGGCGTGTGGCGCAACGTCGCCACCGACCCGCTCGGCTCCGACACCCGGGCCGGCGTGCAGACGTACGACGACCTGTACGCGGACACCCGCATGTGGGTCCGCGAGGGCTGGATCGACTACATCTGCCCGCAGCTGTACTGGAACATCGGCTTCGCCGCCGCCGACTACGCCAAGCTCGTGCCCTGGTGGGCGGAGGTCACGCGGGGCAGCAGGACGAAGCTGTACCTCGGTGAGGCGCTGTACAAGGCGGGCGATCCGGCGCAGCCCGCGGCCTGGCAGGAGGTGGCCGAGCTGTCCCGGCATCTCAGCCTCGCCGAGGAGCACCCGGAGGCACGGGGGCACGTCTTCTTCGCCGCGAAGGACGTGGCGACGGACCGGAACGGGGCCATGGCACGGGTCGTCGCCGACCACTACGCGCGGCCGGCGAAGCCCCCGCGCTGACCCGCTCGTCGATCTGCTCGACGAGCTACCTCGTCGTGGTGTCCTTGTGGCGGATCTCGGTGTCGGGGCCGGGGGAGCACAGGCCCTCGTGCCCGTCCTCGAAGCGGACGCGGTACGGAGGGTTGCCCTCCTGGCCCAGGACTTCGACGATCTCGCCGACCTTGTCGTGTTGCCCGACCACCCTGCCGTGCTGGACAAGCTGGTCGCCCACGGTTGCACGCATCTGTTGAGCCTCCTCACCAGGTGCCGGAGCAGCGGTCCGTGGCCTTGAGTCTACGGCGTGGAGCGGTGGTTGGAAGTGGGTCGTCCGGGCCCGCTCAGCCACGCGCCCGCTGGGTCACGGCGATGCAGACGAGCACAGCCGCGGCCGTGAGCGGGGCGGCCACCGTCAGGTGCTCGCCCAGCAGCAGCACCGACCACACCAGTGTGAGCAGGGGCTGGGCCAACTGCAACTGGCTGGCCTTCGGGATGCCGATGGCCGCCATGCCCCGGTACCAGACGACCAGGCCGAGGAACTGCGAGCCCGCCGCGACCCACAGCAGTCCGGTCACGCCGTGCCAGGTCAGGTGGACGGGTTCGTACGACAGGGCGACCGCGGCGGCCGGGACGGTGAGCGGCAGACACAGCACCAGCGCCCAGCCGATCACCTGCCAGCCCGGCATCACCCGGGCCAGTCGGCCGCCCTCGGTGTAGCCGGCCGCGCACACCAGCAGCGCCGCGAAGAGATACAGGTCGGCCGTGGTGAGGGCACCCCCGCTCTGCTGCACGGTGAAGGCGACCACCGCGGCCGCGCCGGCCAGCGCCGCCGTCCAGAAGGTGCGGGAGGGGCGGGTGCCGACGCGCAGCGCGGAGAACAGGGCCGTGGTCAGCGGGAGCAGGCCGACCACGACCGCCGCGTGCGCGGTGGTGGACGTCTGGAGCGCCAGTGTGGTGAGCAGCGGGAAGCCGAGGACCACTCCGGCGGCGACGACCGCCAGGCCCGCCCAGTGCCGACGGGCGGGGAGCGGCACTCGCAGGGCGAGCAGACAGCCGCCCGCGATCAGCGCGGCCAGCACGCTGCGCACGGCGACCAGGGACCAGGGGCCGAAGCTCTCCAGGCCCCACGCGGTGGCGGGGAAGGTGAGGGAGAAGGCCGCGACGCCGAGGGCGGCCTGGGCGGTGCCGAGCGTCCCGGAGGGGGCGGTGGACGAGGTGGTGACCGCTATCCCGGTCGGTGCAGTAGCGCTACTCTGTGTTCCCATGCAAGAGCGTAGCAGCGTCGGTGAACTGGCGGAACAGCTCCGGCGAGAGCTGGACCGCTACTCACCTGGAGGAAAGCTCCCGTCGAGCCGTGCCCTCGTCGAACGATTCCGGGTCAGCCCGGTGACGGTCTCCCGGGCCCTCGCCCAGCTCGCCGCCGAGGGGCTGGTGGTCACCCGGCCCGGAGCCGGCGCGTTCCGGGCCCAGCCGCGCGCGGCCGCCGCTCCCGTCGGGGACACCTCGTGGCAGGAGGTCGCGCTCAGCGCGGACGGTGCCGCCGACCTCGTACCGCGCTCGGTGGACGCCTCCGGGGTGCTGGTCTCGCTCGCCGCCCCGCCGCCCGGCGTCATCGAGTTCAGCGGCGGATACCTCCATCCCTCGCTCCAGCCCGAGCGTGCGATGGCCGCGGCGCTCTCCCGCGCGGGCCGTCGCCCCGGCGCCTGGGGCCGGCCGCCCACGGACGGACTGCCGGAGCTGCGGGAGTGGTTCGCCCGGGGCATCGGCGGCGCCATCACCGCCGCCGAGGTCCTGATCACCGCGGGCGGCCAGTCCGCACTGACCATCGCGCTGCGCGCCCTCGCCCCGCCCGGCGCGCCCGTCCTCGTCGAATCGCCCACCTACCCCGGCATGCTGGCGATCGCCCGCGCGGCCGGACTGCGTCCGGTGCCCGTGCCGGTTGACCCGGAGGGAGTGAGGCCCGCCCTGCTCGCCGACGCGTTCCGGGCGACCGGCGCCCGGCTCTTCGTCTGCCAGCCGCTGGTCCAGAACCCCACGGGCGCGGTGCTCTCCGCCGGGCGCCGGGGCGAAGTGCTGCGCATCGCACGCGAGGCCGGGGCGTTCGTGATCGAGGACGACTTCGTACGACGGCTCGTGCACGAGGACGCAGGCCCCCTCCCGCGCCCGCTGGCCTCCGACGACCCCGACGGTGTCGTCGTCCACGTCTGCTCGCTGACCAAGGCCACCTCGCCCAGCTTCCGGGTGAGCGCACTCGCCGCCCGCGGCCCGGCGCTGGAGCGGCTGCGTGCCATCCAGGTCGTCGACACCTTCTTCGTGCCCCGGCCGCTTCAGGAGGCCGCTCTCGAACTCGTCGGCTCGCCCGCCTGGCCACGCCATCTGCGCTCGGTCGCCACGGAGTTGAAGAACCGCCGCAACGCGATGACGGGCGCCCTGGCCACGGAACTCCCCGAACTCGCCCTGCCGCACATCCCGCGCGGCGGCTACCACCTGTGGCTGCGCCTGCCCGACGGCACCGACGAGTCCGCGCTGACCGCCGCCGCCCTGCGCGCGGGCGTCGCGCTCACCCCCGGCCGCCCGTACTTCAGCGCGGAACCTCCGGCCGGCCATGTGCGGTTGAGCTTCGCGGCGGTGGCGGGGCTCGGGGAGATCACGGAGGGCGTACGGCGACTGCGGGCGGCGTGCGACGAGGTGCTCTAACCGCGGGGGACCCTGGCGTCCCCGTCCTGCCCGCACCATCGCACCCGCCACTGACAACGCCCCGCCCACCGGGGAAAACCGCTCGACGCCGCGCCCCTCGCCCTGCGAGTCTCGCCGCATGATCGACATCCCGCCCCTCGCCGAGGGCTACGAGACCTCCACCGACCCCGACCGCATCGACCGCGAGCGTGTGCACAGGTGGCTGTCCACCGACGCCTACTGGGCGATCGGGCGACCGCGGGAGACACAGGACCGGGCGATCGAGGGCTCGCTGAACTTCGGGGTGTACGAGACGGCTTCGGGGGAGCAGGTGGCGTATGCCCGGGTCATCACCGACCGGGCGACCTTCGCCTGGCTGTGTGACGTGTACGTCGACCCGTCGGTGCGCGGCAAGGGGATCGGGACGGCGCTCGTCGGGGCCGTACGCGAACATCTGCGGCCGTACGGGATCAAGCGCGTGCTGCTCGCCACGCAGGACGCGCACGGGGTGTACGAGAAGCTCGGGTTCGCGCCGCTGGAGAAGCCGGACCAGTGGATGGCGCTCTACTTCTAGCGCCGTACTCGACTGCCGGTGACGGTACTTGAATGTCCAACGGCTCGATTTCCGGCGACTTGTACCGCCTGGTCCTGACCCGGCAGTAAGGTTTCGTCCACCCTCGGTAACTCTCGTACAACGCCTCTTGACCTGCGCACTTCGGCGGCACACCATCCACGCATGCCACTTCGGGTCACGTTCGTCGCCGCCGCGCGCAGCTCCCCGCTGCTCGCGGAGCGCTTCGAGGACGACCGGCCGCTGGACCAGGCCGGCTGGGACGAGGTGCAGCGTGTCGCCCGGGACCTGGTGCCGCTGGCGGCGGCCGAGCTGCGCTACTGCTCACCCACCCCGCGCAGCCGCGCCACCGGCGACGCCCTCGGCTATGCCCCGCTGGTGCAACTCGCCCTGCGTGACTGCGACATGGGCCGCTGGCGCGGGCTGACGCTCGGCGAGGCGATGGCCCGGGAGCCGGAGGCGGTGGACGCCTGGCTGTCCGACCCGCGCGGCACACCGCACGGCGGTGAGTCGCTGCTGGCGTTCATCTCCCGGGTCGGCGGCTGGCTCGACACACGGCCCGTGGAGGACGGTGGCCGTGTCGTGGCCGTGGCCGAACCGTCCGTGATCCGCGCCGCCCTGGTGTACGCGCTGAAGGCGCCGCCCGCCACGTACTGGAACATCGACGTGCGCCCGCTGGCCACGACCACGTTGACCGGCCGGGCGGGCCGCTGGAACCTGCGCTTCGACGGGGCGCCGGCTCAGCCCTCACGCGCGTAGCCGGTGGTTCGGTCCTCACGCGCGTAGTCGGTGGTGAGGACGAGGTCCTTGGCCGGGCCGCGCACCCGCCACACCGTCCGCCAGTGGTCCGCGTCCCGGACGGTGAACTCGCCCCGGTAGCGGTCGGCCGAGCAGGGATGGTCGGCGATGTGCCGCCCTGAGGTCAGGTCCAGGTCGTGGAAGGGCCGCCCGTCCGCGAAGCGCACGTCCGCGGTGCCGGGCGTATCGCCCGGCAGGAAGCGCAGGGTGCGCTCGGCGGGCCGCGGGACGCCCCGCCAGACGAACGTGCCGGACTCGTGGTGCAGGAGTCCGCCGCCGTCCAGCGGGCTGAAAACCGTCGTACCGGAGAACTCCCCGTCCTCCCCGCCCGCGAGATCCCGCACCGACCGCTCCACCCGCCAGCTCCCGGCGAGGTAGTCCAGTGCGTCCGGCACTGGCCGGAACTCGCCCATGGCGTCCGCTCCTTTGTCACATCCGTTCCTGCGCGACCCATTGACGCGCATCCGCCCCCTCCCTATCTTGCCGTTCGAAGTGCTGATCAATGTTTGATATTTCGAACAACCTCTACCAGAGAGCCGCGGAGTATCCATGCCACGCACCGCCCGCACCCGATGGAGAGTCGGTCTCACGACCACCGCCCTCCTGACGGCAGCAGCCCTCGTACCGGCCCCCGCGCACGCCGAGGACGTCACCGACTACACGATCACCGTCGACCCGGCCGCCAAGGGTGCGAAGATCGACGACACGATGTACGGCGTCTTCTTCGAGGACATCAACCGGGCCGCGGACGGCGGCCTGTACGCCGAGCTCGTGCAGAACCGATCCTTCGAGTACTCCACCGCCGACAACGGCTCCTACACGCCCCTGACGTCCTGGACGGTCGGCGGCACGGCCCAGGTCGTCAACGACGCCGGCCGGCTCAACGAGCGCAACCGCAACTACCTCTCCCTGGGCGCCGGTTCGTCGGTCACGAACACCGGCTACAACACCGGCATCCGGGTCGAGGAGGGCAAGAGGTACGACTTCTCGGTGTGGGCCCGCGCCGAGGCCGGGACCACCCTCACCGTCGGCCTCAAGGACGCCGCGGGCACCCTGGCGACCGCCCGCCAGGTGGCCGTCAAGGGCGGCTGGGCCAAGTACAAGGCCACCTTCACCGCGACCCGCACCAGCAACCGCGGCCGCCTGACCGTCGCCTCCTCGGGCGCCGCGGCCCTCGACATGGTGTCGCTGTTCCCACGCGAGACGTACAAGAACCAGCCCAACGGTCTGCGCAAGGACCTCGCCGAGAAGATCGCCGCCCTGAAGCCGGGCTTCGTGCGCTTCCCCGGCGGCTGCCTGGTCAACACCGGCTCCATGGAGGACTACAGCGAGGCCAGCGGCTGGCAGCGCAAGCGCTCCTACCAGTGGAAGGACACCATCGGCCCGGTCGAGGAGCGCGCCACCAACGCGAACTTCTGGGGCTACAACCAGAGCTACGGCCTCGGCTACTACGAGTACTTCCGCTTCTCCGAGGACATCGGCGCCATGCCGCTGCCCGTCGTCCCGGCCCTGGTGACCGGCTGCGGCCAGAACAAGGCCACCGACGACGAGGCCCTGCTCAAGCGGCACATCCAGGACACCCTCGACCTCATCGAGTTCGCCAACGGCCCGGCGACCTCCAAGTGGGGCAAGGTCCGTGCCGAGATGGGCCACCCCAAGCCCTTCCACCTGACCCACATCGGGGTCGGCAACGAGGAGAACCTCCCGAAGGAGTTCTTCGCCCGCTTCGAGCAGTTCCGGGCCGCCATCAAGGCCAAGTACCCGGACATCACCGTCATCTCCAACTCGGGCCCGGACGACGCCGGCACGACCTTCGACACCGCGTGGCAGCTCAACCGCGAGGGCAAGGTCGACATGGTCGACGAGCACTACTACAACAGCCCGAACTGGTTCCTGCAGAACAACGACCGCTACGACTCCTACGACAGGAACGGCCCCAAGGTCTTCCTCGGTGAGTACGCCTCCCAGGGCAACGCCTGGAAGAACGGCCTGGCCGAGGCCGCGTTCATGACCGGCCTGGAGCGCAACGCGGACGTCGTCAAGCTCGCCTCCTACGCCCCGCTGCTCGCCAACGAGGACTACGTCCAGTGGCGGCCGGACATGATCTGGTTCAACAACCGGGCCTCCTGGAACTCGGCCAACTACGAGGTCCAGAAGCTGTTCATGAACAACGTCGGCGACCAGGTGGTCCCGTCGAAGGCCACGACCACGCCGAACGTCAGCGGCCCGATCACCGGTGCCGTCGGCCTGTCGACCTGGGCGACCAGCGCGGCGTACGACGACGTGAAGGTCACCTCGGCGGACGGCTCGACGCTGCTCGGCGACGACTTCTCCGGTGACGCCTCGAAGTGGAAGCACGTCGGCGGCGGCAGCTGGAGCATCCAGGACGGGCAGTACGTCCAGACGGACGCCGCCGCCGAGAACACCATGGTCACCGCCGGCGACCCGGCCTGGCACGACTACGACCTGCACGTGAAGGCCACCAAGAAGTCCGGCAAGGAGGGCTTCCTCGTCGCCTTCGGCGTCAAGGACACCGGCAACTACTACTGGTGGAACCTGGGCGGCTGGAACAACACCCAGTCCGCGATCGAGCAGGCCGTGGACGGCGGCAAGGGCACGCTGATGACGAAGCCCGGGTCGATCGAGACGGGCCGCGCCTACGACATCGACATCAAGGTCCGCGGCCGTCAGGTGACCCTCTACCTCGACGGCAAGGAGTGGGGCAGCTTCAAGGACGACAAGCCGGCCGAGCCGTTCCGCCAGGTCGTCACCAAGGACGCGCAGACCGGTGACCTGATCGTCAAGGTCGTCAACGCCCAGTCCACCGAGGCCCGCACGGCCGTCGACCTGGGTGGCGCGAAGGTCGCGTCCACCGCCCGCGTGACCACGCTGGCCGCCGACCAGGACGCGGTGAACACGGAGACGGACACGCCGGTGTCGCCGGTGAGCTCCACTTTCCGGGGCGTGGCCGACAAGTTCACGTACACCTTCCCGGCGAACTCCGTCACGTTCCTGAGGATCAAGCAGAGG
This sequence comes from Streptomyces curacoi, assembly GCF_001513975.1. GTDB lineage: Bacteria > Actinomycetota > Actinomycetes > Streptomycetales > Streptomycetaceae > Streptomyces > Streptomyces curacoi. The sequence goes on along the minus strand of NZ_KQ947991.1, from coordinate 228,486 downwards.
TAACGGCATCCGGTGGGCCGCCGTCCGCGGGCGGCGGCCCCTCAGGGGCGGAGCGCGACGCTCCGCCGGAGAGCCTCACCTGCCGGCGGCCCACCCAGGGACCGTCGGCAGCACCTTCTCGGCGACGCGGATCAATACGGCGTCGTCCGGCACCATGCCGTCCGCGCGCCACAGGGTCACGTCGAAGGATCCGCCGCTGTCCTTCGCGTCCTGGGCCACCGTGAGGGCGCGGAGCGGGACGCCGGGGCCGCTGTCGGCGTCGCCTCCGTCGAGGCGGAAGTCGATCCGGATGGTGCGGTCCGAGTACAGCACCGCCGGACGGCCCAGGACCGTGCGCTGCCTGCCGTCCCCCAGCAGCTCATGGGACCCGGTGACGGGGAGGCCGTCGTAGGTGGCCGAGAGCGTCACGGTGCAGGTGTCGAACTCGACCTCGGCTGAGGGCATCGGGATGTCCTTGCCGCCGGCGAGTCCGACGGAGCCGTCACTGCCGCCGGCGCTCTTCGCGGTCTCCGTCGGCGTGCCCAGCAGCTCGGCGAGGTCGGGGCGGTGCAGTGCCTCGCACAGCTGCGCTCCGGTCACCCGTCCGGTCCGCTTTGCGGGCTCCTCGTCGGAGCAGGTGGCGGGCGGCGGGCCGCTGGTCCCGGATGTCTCCCCGGACGCCCACAGACCGCCACCGAGCGCGGCCACCAGCACCACGGCCGCGATGCCCTGCGCCCACGGGTTCGTGCCCTTCTCGGGCGTGCCCGTCACTTCGGTCATGTCCCCCCACCTGCCGTGCTCCCCGTATGCGCCCGGGGACAGTAGCCCAGGGACAGTAGCCCGGGGACAGTAGCCCTTGGGCATGACCGCGACAAAGTTGGTTTCCGGGGCCGGGCCGCTGAAGCGGGGCGGTGGTGACCTACGGTCGAGTCGCGGTGAGGCGTCGCATGGCCGCGGCTGCCTGCGGCCCCACGTGGGTTTTCCGCCCGGGCGGCCGTGGACCCCGTTGTCGTCGATGAGCAGGCAGGCGAGTGCCTTGATCACCGCCCAGCCGCGAGCGCGCCGCAGGGTCGCCGCGTCGGCCGACGGGTAGCTCTGACGGAAACGGTCGATGGCCCCGTCGGGCAGCAGCATCCAGCCGGCGGCCAGGTCACACGCCGGGTCCCCCGCGCACATGTCGCCGAAGTCGATCACGCCGCAGAGGTTGCCGTCCCTTGTCAGCAGATTCGCCGGGTGCAAGTCCGTGTGCAGTCACAGGGCCGGACCTGCCCAGTCGGGCGCGGCCAGCGCGTCGTCCCATACCTCGCGTACGGCGTCCGGATCGGGAATCAACCCGCGCTCGGTCGCCTCCTTGAGGGAATGCGCGAAGCCTTCGTCGACATCGGCCAGCGGGCCACCTCGGCGCTGCCGGCCGGCGGGCGCGTCGTCAGGCGCGGGCCGGTGCAGGGCTGCCAGAAACGCCGCCAAGGTGTCGGTCGCCTCGGCGCCGCGAGTCGCAGGGGCGCGGTCGGCGGGTTCACCGGCGACCCAGTTGTGGCGGCTCGGCGACGACCTCGCGGTCCGGCTGCCCTGGGCCACTCAGGACGCGGGCGAACTGCTCCTCAAGGAGCGCACCTTGCTGCCTGCCATAGCGCCGCTCCTTCCCTTGCAGACCCCTGTTCCGGAGCGTCTGGGCCGGCCTTTCCGCGGCGCCGCATAACCGATTGCATAAAAGTGCAGGGAAACGTATAGTCATGCTCTCTGAGGAGGAGGACTTCCATGACGGTACGTGCGGCAGTGGCCGGAGCGAGCGGATACGCGGGCGGGGAACTGCTGCGTCTGCTCCTGGCGCACCCCGAGGTCGAGATCGGCGCCCTGACCGGCAACTCCAACGCGGGGCAGCGCCTCGGTGCGCTCCAGCCGCACCTGCTGCCCCTGGCCGACCGGATCCTCCAGGAGACCACGGCCGACGTCCTCGCCGGACACGACGTCGTCTTCCTCGCGCTGCCGCACGGGCAGTCCGCCGCCGTGGCCGAGCAGCTCGGCCCGGATGTGTTGATCATCGACATGGGCGCCGACTTCCGGCTGAAGGACGCGGGCGACTGGGAGACGTTCTACGGCTCCCCGCACGCCGGCACCTGGCCGTACGGCCTTCCCGAACTGCCGGGTGCCCGCGCCGCGCTGGAGGGGTCCAAGCGCGTTGCGGTACCCGGTTGCTACCCGACCGCCGTCTCGCTCGCCCTGTTCCCGGCGTACGCCGCCGGCCTCGCCGAGCCCGAGGCCGTGATCGTCGCCGCCTCCGGCACCTCCGGCGCGGGCAAGGCGCCCAAGCCCCATCTGCTGGGCAGCGAGGTCATGGGCTCCATGTCGCCGTACGGCGTCGGCGGCGGCCACCGGCACACGCCCGAGGTGATCCAGAACCTCAGCGCGGCGGCGGGGGAGCGGGTCCGCGTCTCCTTCACGCCGACCCTCGCCCCGATGCCCCGCGGCATCCTCGCCACCTGCAGCGCCTCCGCCAAGCCCGGCGTCACCGCCGAGTCCGTCCGCGCCGCCTACGAGAAGGCGTTCGCCGACGAGCCCTTCGTCCACCTCCTCCCGGAGGGCCAGTGGCCCGCCACGGCGTCCGTCTACGGTTCGAACGCCGTTCAGGTGCAGGTCGCGTACGACGCCGCCGCGAACCGCATCATCGCGATCAGCGCCATCGACAACCTGACCAAGGGCACCGCGGGCGGTGCCGTCCAGAGCATGAACATCGCCCTGGGTCTCGACGAGACCACCGGACTGACGACGATCGGAGTTGCGCCGTGAGCGTGACGGCAGCAAAGGGATTCACGGCGGCGGGCATCGCCGCCGGGATCAAGGAGAACGGCAACCCGGACCTGGCCCTCGTGGTCAACAACGGGCCCCGCCGCGCCGCCGCGGGCGTCTTCACCTCCAACCGGGTGAAGGCCGCGCCCGTCCTGTGGTCCGAGCAGGTCCTGAAGAGCGGCCAGGTCTCGGCCGTCGTCCTCAACTCCGGTGGCGCCAACGCCTGTACGGGACCCAAGGGCTTCCAGGACACCCACGCCACCGCCGAGAAGGTCGCCGAGGTGCTCGGCCGGGGCGCCATCGAGGTCGCCGTCTGCTCGACGGGGCTCATCGGCGTGCTGCTCCCGATGGACAAGCTGCTTCCCGGCGTCGAGACGGCCGCCGCCCAGCTCTCCGAGCACGGCGGCGAGAAGGCCGCCATCGCCATCAAGACCACCGACACCGTCCACAAGACGTCCGTCGTGACCAAGGACGGCTGGACCGTCGGCGGCATGGCCAAGGGCGCGGGCATGCTCGCCCCCGGCCTCGCCACCATGCTGGTCGTGCTCACCACCGACGCCGCCGTCGACGACCAGACCCTGGACAAGGCCCTGCGCGCCGCCACCAAGGTCACCTTCGACCGCGTCGACTCCGACGGCTGCATGTCCACCAACGACACCGTGCTGCTGCTCGCCTCCGGTTCCGCCGAGGTCACCCCGGAGTACGAGGAGCTCGCCGAAGCCGTACGGCAGGTCTGCGACGACCTCGGCCAGCAGCTGATCCGGGACGCCGAGGGCGCCAGCAAGGACATCAAGGTCGAGGTCATCAACGCCGCGACCGAGGACGACGCCGTCGAGGTGGGCCGCTCCATCGCCCGCAACAACCTCCTCAAGTGCGCCATCCACGGCGAGGACCCCAACTGGGGCCGCGTCCTGTCCGCGATCGGCACCACGAAGGCCGTCTTCGAGCCGGACCAGCTCAACGTCGCCATCAACGGCGTCTGGGTGTGCAAGAACGGCGGTGTCGGCGAGGACCGCGAGCAGGTCGACATGCGCTACCGCGAGGTGCACATCGTCGCCGACCTCGCCGCCGGCTCCGAGACCGCCACCATCTGGACCAACGACCTGACCGCCGACTACGTCCACGAGAACAGCGCCTACTCGTCATGAGCACCACGCGGAAGCACACCGCCCTCCCCAAGGCCAAGATCCTCATCGAGGCGCTGCCCTGGCTCGTCCGGCACAACGGCAAGACCGTCGTCATCAAGTTCGGCGGCAACGCCATGATCGACGAGGAGCTGAAGGCCGCCTTCGCCCAGGACGTCGTCTTCCTGCACCACGCCGGCCTCAAGCCCGTCGTCGTGCACGGCGGCGGCCCGCAGATCAGCGCCGCCCTCGACAAGCACGGCATCGTCAGCGAGTTCAAGGCGGGCCTCAGGGTCACCACCGAGGACGCCATGGACGTCGTACGGATGGTGCTGGCCGGGCAGGTGCAGCGCGAGCTCGTCAACCTGCTCAACCAGCACGGGCCGCTCGCCGTCGGCCTGACGGGCGAGGACGCGCACACCATCACCGCCACCAAGCACCAGCCCGAGATCGACGGCGAACTGGTCGACATCGGGCGGGTCGGCGAGATCACCGACATCGACACGGGCGCGATCGAGGCGCTGCTGGCCGACGGCCGGATCCCGGTCGTCTCGTCGATCGCCCGTAGCCAGGACGACGGACATGTCTACAACGTCAATGCTGATACGGCGGCTGCGGCACTCGCTGCTGCGCTGGGCGCCGAAACCCTCATGGTCCTCACGGACGTCGAGGGCCTCTACGAGGACTGGCCCAACAGCGACGAGGTGATCAGCCGCCTCACCGCATCCCAACTGGAGAAGCTCCTGCCGGAGTTGAGCTCCGGCATGGTGCCGAAGATGGAGGGCTGCCTGCACGCCGTGCGCGGCGGGGTCACCACCGCCCGCGTCATCGACGGCCGGGTCCAGCACTCCATCCTGCTGGAGATCTTCACCGACGAAGGAATCGGCACGATGGTCGTGCCGGACCCGCAAGAGGGGGACGCCGAATGACCGGGAAGCCGACGAACGCAGAGCTCGCCCAGCGGTGGCAGGGCTCGCTCATGAACAACTACGGCACCCCGCGGCTCCCTCTCGTGCGCGGTGAGGGGCTCAAGGTCTGGGACGCCGAGGGCAGGCAGTACTTCGACTTCGTCGGCGGCATCGCGACCAACGCGCTCGGCCACGCCCACCCCGCGATCGTCGAGGCCGTCAGCCGGCAGATCGCCTCCCTCGGCCACATCTCCAACTTCTTCATGGCCGAGCCGACCGTCGCCCTCGCCGAACGGCTGCTCCAGCTCTTCGGCCGGGAGGGCAGGGTCTTCTTCTGCAACTCCGGCGCGGAGGCCAACGAGGCCGCGTTCAAGATCGGCCGGCTGACCGGACGGACGCATGTGGTGGCCACCGAGGGCGGCTTCCACGGCCGCACGATGGGCGCCCTCGCCATGACCGGCCAGCCCGGCAAGCGCGAGCCCTTCCTGCCGCTGCCCGGTGACGTCACCCATGTGCCGTACGGCGACGCGCAGGCGCTGGCCGCCGCGGTGACGGAGGAGACGGCTCTGGTGATCATCGAGCCGATCCAGGGAGAGCTCGGTGTGGTGGTGCCCCCCGCCGGCTATCTGAAGGCGGCGCGGGCGATCACCGCCGCGACGGGGGCGCTGCTCGTCCTCGACGAGGTGCAGACCGGCATCGGCCGCACCGGGCACTGGTTCGAGTACCAGGCCCACGAGGGCGTGCTCCCGGACGTCGTCACCCTCGCCAAGCAGCTCGGCGGCGGGCTGCCGCTCGGCGCGACGGTCGCCTTCGGGCGGGCCGCGGAGCTGCTGCAGCCCGGTCACCACGGGACGACCTTCGGCGGGAACCCGGTCGCGTGTGCCGCGGGGCTGGCCGTGCTGGACACCATCGCGAACGAGGGGTTGCTGGAGAACGTCAAGCGGCAGAGCGAGAAGTTGCGCGACGGGATCGAGGCCCTCGGCCACCCGCTGATCGACTATGTCCGGGGTGCGGGCCTGCTCCTGGGTATCGTGCTCACCGAGCCGCTCGCCGCGAAGGTGCAGCAGGCAGCTCAGGACGCCGGTTTCCTGGTGAACGCGCCCGCCCCCGATGTCGTACGGCTCATGCCGCCGCTGAACCTCGGTGACGACGAAGTGGAGGCGCTTCTCCGGGCCCTTCCCGGCATCCTGGACGAGGCCGACGGGGACGGATGATCCGGAGAATGAGACGACGATGAGTCAGGCGCAGGAGCACGGGCAGAACGCGGCGAACGGGGCCGCCGGGCCTGCCGTCCCGCAGACCCGCACCGCACGTCACCGCCGGATCGTGGACATTCTCAACCGGCAGCCCGTGCGGAGTCAGAGCCAGTTGGCCAAGCTTCTTGCGGATGACGGGCTGAGCGTCACTCAGGCGACGCTCTCCCGGGATCTGGACGAGCTCAACGCGGTGAAGATCCGGAACACCGACGGTGACCTGATCTACGCGGTGCCGAGTGAGGGGGGTTTCCGGACTCCTCGTGCGCCGCTGGGGGAGTCGGCGAAGGAAGAGCGGATGCGGCGGTTGTCGCAGGAGCTGCTCATCTCCGCGGAGGCTTCGGCCAACCTCGTGGTCCTGCGGACTCCTCCGGGGGCCGCGCAGTTCTTGGCTTCGGCCATTGATCAGGCCGAGCTGCACGACATCCTCGGCACGATCGCCGGTGACGACACGTTGCTGCTGATCAGCCGGAACCCGACGGGGGGTCAGGCCTTGGCCGATCATCTGCTGCGGTTGGCTCAGAACGGCCACTGAGTGGGGTGGTGGCGGTTGTTCGCCGACTGCGGGTGAGCTGTGGCTGGTCGCGCAGTTCCCCGCGCCCCTGAGGGCGTTGCAGCTGACGTAGCGAGCGTTCCCGCCACCTCAGCCGAGCCGCGCCGCCAACCCCCCGGTGCACCGCACCTCGTCGCCCGCCGTGATCAGCAGTGCCTCCACCCCCGGCAGTGACTCCAGCCAGCGCAACCCCTGCCGCGACCCCATCGCGAACGCCGCCGTCGCCCAGCAGTCCGCCCAGGTCACCGAAGGCGTCACCACGGTCACCGCCACCAGGTCCGTCACCGCGGAGCGGCCCGTGCGGGGATCGACGATATGGGCGCCCCGCTCGGCCGTTCCGGAGGTGGCCACCGCCAGCTCGTCCAGTCCGGCGGCGGAGATGACGGCCGCCAGCCCGCCCGGGCGCAGCGGGTCGGACACCCCCACCCGCCACGGCCGCTCCGCCCCCGGCACGCCCAGCAACTGCACGTCACCGCCGCCGTTGACGCTCACGCCGGTCACGCCGGGGACCGTCGCCAGGCGGCGGGCCGCGCGTTCCACCGACCAGCCCTTGACGATGCCCGTCGGGTCCAGGCGGCCGCCGTACGACGTGCTGAACCAGCCGTCGCTGGTCCGCTCCGCCTCGGCGCCCAGGCCGAGCACCTCGGCGACCTCCGGATCGCACTCGTCGACGGTCAGCTCGCCGCGCGCCAGCCGGGAGACCTGACTGTCGTCGCGGTAGGTGCTGAACACCTCGTCGACCCGGTGCAACCCGGCGACCGCCTCCTCCAGCGCCGACTGCACGGCCGCGGGGTCCCCGCCGCGGACGTCGAAGGAGAAGACCGTCCCCATGACCTCCTCCGCATGACGCACCGCGGCGGGAGCTTCTGCCGACTCGGCCACCGTGTCAGCCACCGGCCTGGTCCAGGGCCGACTGGAGGGATTCCTTGTAGCCGGCGCTGGTGTAGGTGGCCCCGGACACCGCGTCGATGTCGGCGCTCTGCGCGGCGACCGCGGCCTGGTTGAGTTTGGGTACGGCGTTGGCGGTGATGTTGGTGCTTTGGCCGCCGCTCGGGGTTTGGACTGCCTCGGCCTTGGTGATCTTGTCTCCGTTGACGGTGATCCGGACCTGGACGGGGCCGTACTGGGTCTGGGCGACGCTGCCGGTGACGGTGCGGGTCTGGGTGGCGCCCGAGCCTTGCGAGTCGGAGTTCTGGGAGGAGCCTGCGCTCGCTTTCGCCTTGTCGATCGCCGACTGGAGGGATTCCTTGTAGCCGGCGCTGGTGTAGGTGGCCCCGGACACGGCGTCGATGTCGGCGCTCTGCGCGGCGACCGCGGCCTGGTTGAGCTTGGGCACGGCGTTCGCGGTGATCTGGTCGCTCTGGCCGCCCTTGGGGGCCTGGACGGCCTCCGCCTGGGTGATCCTGCCGTTGCTCACGGTCAGCCGCACCTGCACGGCCCCGTACTGGGTGCGCGCCGCGTCACCGGTGACCGTGCCGGACCCGGCCGCCTGGGCGCCGCCCTGCGGTGACTGCGCTGCCACGGGGGGCGCCGCGCCGCCGGCGGCCTGTGCGGACGCCGGGTCGGTCGCCGGCTTCAGCGACAGCAGCAGCACGATCCCGGACACGGTGGCGGCGCCGGCCAGCACGACACGCCGGATGGGGTGACTCTTCCTCATCGCTCCTACAGCTCCTGAAGTTGACGTCCGAAGTGTGAAGTCCCGTCGCTCACATCTCGAACGACTCGTGATGGATGCGGCGGGCGGGCACACCCGCGCCGCGCAGTGCCTCGTACACGGACTGCGCGAAGCCGGCCGGCCCGCACATGAACACGTCGTGCTTGTCGATGTCCGGCAGTTTCTGGCGCAGCCGCTCCGCCGAGATGTCCGGCCGCTCGCCGTCCGGGCTGTTGACCGCGTACATCAGCCGGGCGCCGCGCTCGTCGGCGATGGCCGCGAGCTCGTCCCACAGCGCCAGGTCCTGGGTGCTGTTGGCCCGGTAGAGCAGGGTGATGTCGCCGGCCGCGCCCGGCAGTGTCTCGAACAGGGCCCGCATCGGCGTGATGCCGACCCCGCCCGCGACCAGCAGCACCTTGCCGCGGCTGCGGCGCTGGGCGGTCATCGCGCCGTAGGGGCCTTCGGCCCACACCTTCGTGCCGGGCTTCAGTTCGCGCAGCCGCGAGGTGTGGTCGCCGATCGCCTTGACCGTGATCCGCAGCATGTCGGGGCGGGGTGCCGCCGACAGCGAGTAGGGGTGGGAGCTGAACCGCATGCCCGGCGCCTTGAACCGCCAGCGGAAGAAGTGCCCGGCCTCCGCCCCCATGCGGTGCAGCTTGCGCCCGCCGATCAGCACCGACACGATGCCCGGCGTCTCCTCGATGACCGCCTCGACGTACATCCGGTGCCGCAGGTTGAGGCGGATCGGGGTGAGGATCCGGTACCAGACCACCAGCGCGGTCACGATCCCGTACAGCCCGTACCAGAAGGTCTTCGCGGCCGGCTCGACGGCGAACTCGTTGCCGGTGGTGATCTGGTGCCAGAACGTCAGGTACACCGCCGCGTACGTCAGCAGGTGCACGTGGTACCAGGTGTCGTACGGGAGGCGGCGGCGGACGCCCCCGATCGAGAGGAACGCGATCAGGAACAGCAGGCCGGTGCCGATGGCCGCCTTGCCCATGTCGGGCAGCGTGTTGACCGAGTCGACCGTCTGCTGGACGACGTCGCCGAGCGTCTTGCCGGCCTGGAGCGCGTAGCCCCACATCGTGAGGAAGACATGCGCGATGACCAGGCAGACCGTGTACCGGCCGCTCATCGCGTGCCAGCGCGCCACCCGGTCGGACCCCACGCGCCGCTCCAGGGCGGGTACACGGGCCATCTGGAGCACCACGAGCGCCATGAGGTACCCGGCGAGCAGTCCGGTGATCCGGCCCGCGGCGAGGATCTTGGCGGCGGTGTCCGCCAGGGACGGTGTGTTGTCCCACCACAACCACAGCACCGCCGCCGCGCCCGCCCATAGGGCGATCACCAGCGGTACGGCCGGGGAGCGGCGCGGGCGGATGCGGCGCATCGTCTGGCGGCGGGCGGCACGGCCGCCGGCGAGCGTGGTGGTCACGGTTCCTCCGGGAACGGGAGCAAGGGGGGCGTGTTGGGCGTGGTCCCTTGGCCCAGAGATACGTGCGGGGAGGTCCGTGTGTTCAGTGCCGCTTGCTCAGTGCCCGTTGCTCAGTACCGGGTGATCGCCGTGGGTCCGCTCGCCGTCCCGATCGCGATGTGCGGCTCGCGCCGGGGATCGGCCCACCTGAGGATCCTCTTCATCGCCTCCTCGGGCACCGACACACAACCGGCCGTCGCCCCATGCCCCTTCACATGGAGGAAGATCCCGGCGCCGCGCCCCTTCACCGGGCGCTCGTAGTTGAAGCCGATGACGAGCGCGTACGCGTACAGCGCCCCGTAGGAGATCAGGTGCTCGGACTCGGCGGCCCGGCAGTCGCGCGCCAGCGGCTCGGCCCAGCGGTTGTAGGCACGGGAGTCGTTGTCCTGGCACCACCAGGAGTCCCGGTGGACACGGCGGTAGGCGTACGCCGTACCGCGCGGCGCCGCTTCGATGCCGAAGGCGTACGGCAGCCCGTACAGCCCCGTCGGCGTCGTGTTCGTGCCCTGCTTGCGCCGGGCCCCCTCGACCAGCCCCTTCGCCCCGAAGCGGGCCGGCGCCGACCCCGCCTTCACCCACTTCGCGCCCGCCCGGTCCCACCAGGTGACCGTCCCCGACGTCGAGCCGGTCGCCGGCGCCACGGCGGTGATCAACTGAGTGCCGCCGCCGGTGTCGGCCATGCGCGCGGGCAGCTCGGGCGGCGGCCCGCCGCCCGGCGCGGCGCCGAGTACCAGCAGGGCGGCGGAGGCGAGGGCGACGACACCGGGGCGCATGCCTCAGACGCTAGACGGAGGCAGCGGCAACGGCAGCCCGGGTAGGCCATCCAGGCTGGTCGCGATGTGCTCCTTCTTGGCGAAGTACGCGCTGAGCGAGTCGTCGTCCTCGCGCGCGAACCGCCTGCCGTGCAGGTCGCGGTCCTCGTCGTACGTCATGAAGGGCACCGCGTACCCGCAGGAGTCACGAACGAGTTCGGCCCGCACCACGATGATCGCGCGCAGGCCGTGCAGGGACGGGTCGATGTCGGGGAAGTGGCCGAGCAGCTCCTTGAACCGCGGGTCGTCGCGGAAGACGGCCTCACCGCGGCCGTGGACCCGGACGATGTTGGGCGGGCCCTGGAAGGCGCACCACATGAGGGTGATCCGGCCGTTCTCGCGCAGATGCGCGACCGTCTCGGCGGTGGAACCGGCGAAGTCGAGGTAGGCGACGGTGAGTTCGTCGAGGACCGCGAAGGAACCCTTGAGGCCCTTGGGGGAGAGGTTGACCGTCCCGTCGGCGGCCAGGGGAGCCGTCGCGGTGAAGAAGAGGGGCTGGTCCTCGATGAACCTGCGGAGTCTGCCGTCTATGCGTTCGTAAGTTTTTCCCACGTCCACCGAGTATGAACGCGGATCGTTCGCTTGTCTAAGGAATTCGTCCGTCCAAGGAGTTGCCGGCTCCTTTCGCGATCACCATGGCCGCCCCGGCCGGCGTGCCAACGGGGCGGCCATGGCCTGCCGTCACATCACCTGCTGAGCGTGCAGGTGGCGAACGCCTCCAGCCCCTCGGGCTTCGCCGCCGCACGGCCGATCGCGGTCTCGATGCGGTTGAGGGCGGCGACCCGCTTGTCCTTCAGCGGGCCGAGGATGGCGTTCTGGACGAAGTTGGGTCCGCCCTGGCCGACGGTGTTGACCAGGCGCTGGTTGGCCTCCCGGATCTGGGTGTCGAGCTGCGCGAGGTTGCGGTCGACCTCGGCCCTGGCGGAGGCCGGGACCGCGGGCAGCTTCGAGCGCACCTCGGGGCAGCTGATCCTGCCGGCCCCGCCTGCGTTGCCGCCGTTGCCGGTGTTGCCGGTGTTGCCGGTGTTGCCGGTGTTTCCGCCGGCCTGCTGCTGGGCGGGCGCGCTGGGCGTGGCCTTTGCGCCGCCGCCCGCGTTGGTCCCGGCGGCGTTGAGCGTGCACGGCGCCAGCGCGTCCAGGCCCTGCGGCTTGGCCGCCGTACGTCCGATCGCGGTGGCGATGCGGTTGACGGTCGCCACGCGCTTGTCCTTCAGCGGGCCGAGGATGGCGTTCTGGACGAAGTTGGGTCCGCCCTGGCCGACGGTGTTGACCAGGCGCTGGTTGGCCTCCCGGATCTGGGTGTTGAGCAGCGCGAGGTTGCGGTCGACCTCGGCCTTGGCGGAGGCCGGGACCGCGGGCAGCTTCGACCTGACGTCCGGGCAGGTGATCGTGCCGGGGCTCGCCAGTGTGCGGGCGCTGGGCGCGTTGCTCTTGGACGTCTCCCCCGCGAGGGCGAAGCCGGCGATCACCGTGCCGGACAGCGCCACCGCGGCCGCGCCGCCGATGAACGTGACGCGACGCTTGTTGTACTTCGGAAGAGCCCTGGACATGCGGATGCCTCACTCGGGTCAGTGGTCGTTGTTTGCCAAACGCGGCGCCTGCGTTCGGCGAGAGGTACGCGAAAGCGATTTCCCGCGTTCAAAGGAGCCGCAAATTTCCCGACGCCGGTTCCGTGACTCCTTCGGCCGAGATTGACGAATCATGCATAACTCTGCATACTCATGCATGACAGGGCAATGCAGTGCTGAGGAGAGACCCGTGACCGAGCGCGTCGTACTCGCCTACTCGGGCGGTCTGGACACCTCCGTCGCCATCGGCTGGATCGCCGAGGAGACGGGCGCCGAGGTCATCGCGGTCGCGGTGGACGTCGGTCAGGGCGGCGAGGACCTGGACGGCATCCGCAAGCGCGCCCTCGCGTGCGGCGCGGTGGAGGCCGAAGTGGCCGACGCCAGGGACGAGTTCGCCGAGGAGTACTGCCTCCCGGCGATCAAGGCCAACGCCCTCTACATGGACCGCTACCCGCTGGTCTCCGCGCTCTCCCGGCCGGTGATCGTCAAGCACCTCGTCGCCGCCGCCCGCAAACACGGCGCCACCACCGTCGCCCACGGCTGCACCGGCAAGGGCAACGACCAGGTCCGCTTCGAGGCCGGCATCGTCGCCCTCGCCCCCGACCTGAAGTGCATCGCCCCGGTCCGCGACTACGCGATGACGAGGGACAAGGCGATCGCGTTCTGCGAGGACAGGAACCTCCCCGTCGCGACCACCAAGAAGTCCCCGTACTCCATCGACCAGAACGTCTTCGGCCGCGCCGTCGAGACCGGCTTCCTGGAGGACATCTGGAACGCGCCGGTCGAGGACCTCTACGAGTACACCCAGAACCCGGCCACGCCGCGCGAGCCCGACGAGGTGATCATCACCTTCGAGGAGGGCGTCCCGGTCGCCGTCGACGGCGAGCCCGTCACCGCCCTGCAGGCCATCCAGCGGCTCAACGAGCGCGCCGGCGCCCAGGGCGTCGGCCGGATCGACATGGTCGAGGACCGGCTCGTCGGCATCAAGTCCCGCGAGGTGTACGAGGCTCCCGGCGCGATCGCCCTGATCACCGCCCACCAGGAGCTGGAGAACGTCACCGTCGAGCGTGAACTCGCCCGCTACAAGCGCCAGGTCGAGCAGCGCTGGGGCGAACTCGTCTACGACGGCCAGTGGTTCTCCCCGCTCAAGCGCGCCCTGGACGGCTTCGTCGACGAGGCCGGCCGGCACGTCTCCGGCGACATCCGCATGACCCTGCACGGCGGCCGCGCGGTCGTCACCGGCCGGCGGTCCGCGCAGTCGCTGTACGACTTCGACCTCGCGACCTACGACACGGGCGACACCTTCGACCAGTCCGCCGCCAAGGGCTTCATCGACATCTACAGCCTGTCGTCGAAGATCGCCGCCAAGCGGGACCTCGCGTAGCGCCCGTACCGGTCGACGGGCCCGCAACGCACTAACCTGACGACCGCCTCCCCGTTCACGCCACGGGGAGGCGGTGCCACACCCAGACCTCCCGAGGAGCACAGCAAGTGAGCAGCAACAGCGGTGACGTACGGCTCTGGGGCGGCCGTTTCGCCGACGGTCCCGCCGAGGCCCTGGCCAAGCTGTCCGCATCCGTCCACTTCGACTGGCGGCTGGCGCCGTACGACATCGCCGGTTCGCGTGCCCACGCGCGCGTGCTGCACAAGGCGGGACTGCTCACGCAGGACGAGCTGACGCGGATGATCGCCGGGCTCGACCAGCTCGAAGCGGACGTGGCGGACGGCTCCTTCGTCGGCACGATCGCCGACGAGGACGTCCACACCGCCCTGGAGCGCGGCCTGCTGGAGCGCCTCGGGCCCGACCTCGGCGGCAAGCTGCGCGCCGGCCGCTCCCGCAACGACCAGGTCGCGACCCTCTTCCGGATGTACCTGCGGGACCACGCCCGGATCATCGGCGGCCTGATCGCCGACCTCCAGGACGCGCTGATCGGCCTGGCCGAGGCCCACCCGGACGTGGCGATGCCCGGCCGCACCCACCTCCAGCACGCCCAGCCGGTCCTCTTCGCCCACCACGTCCTGGCCCACGTCCAGTCCCTCTCCCGGGACGCCGAGCGGCTGCGCCAGTGGGACGAGCGGACGGCCGTGTCGCCGTACGGCTCGGGCGCCCTGGCGGGCTCCTCCCTCGGCCTGGACCCGGAGGCGGTGGCGAAGGACCTCGGCTTCGAGCACGGGTCCGCCGCCAACTCCATCGACGGCACGGCCTCCCGTGACTTCGTCGCCGAGTTCGCCTTCATCACCGCGATGATCGGCGTGAACCTCTCCCGGATCGCCGAGGAGGTCATCATCTGGAACACGAAGGAGTTCTCCTTCGTGACCCTGCACGACGCGTTCTCCACCGGCTCATCGATCATGCCGCAGAAGAAGAACCCGGACATCGCGGAGCTGGCGCGCGGCAAGTCGGGCCGCCTGATCGGCAACCTGACCGGCCTGATGGCGACCCTCAAGGCCCTCCCGCTGGCGTACAACCGCGACCTCCAGGAGGACAAGGAGCCGGTCTTCGACTCCTGCGACCAACTGGAGGTCCTGCTCCCCGCCTTCACCGGCATGATGGCCACCCTCACCGTCAACCGCGCGCGCATGGAGGAGCTGGCCCCGGCCGGCTTCTCGCTCGCCACCGACATCGCCGAGTGGCTGGTCAAGCAGGGCGTTCCGTTCCGGGGCGCGCACGAGGTCGCCGGCGAGTGCGTCAAGGTCGCCGAGGCCGAGGGCAAGGAGCTCGACGACCTGACGGACGAGCAGTTCGCGAAGATCTCCGCCCACCTCACGCCGGAGGTGCGCTCGGTGCTGAACGTGCCGGGTGCCCTGGCCTCCCGCAACGGCCGCGGGGGTACGGCGCCGAGCGCGGTCGCCGTACAGCTGGCCGAGGTGAAGGCGGACGTGGCGGCGCAGCACGAGTGGGCCACGGCCACGCGCGCCTAGCGTTCCCCAGTCGTCAGAAGGGCCCGGACCTCGCGTCCGGGCCCTTCGTGCTGTCCCGGGTCTCCGGTAACGGTAAGGATTCGGCCACTGGCCGGATCCTTGACTTCTTCTTACTCGGAAGTAACCATTCCGATTCCCGGTCGACATTGCCGAACACCGGTCGATCATGGTCGAGCATGAAAGGGACATCATGCGCGCGAGACGCACAAGACGAACCGCCCGCCTCCTCGCCGTCGCCGCGACGGCCGCCCTGTGCGCCCTCGGTCTCCCGGCCCCCGCGAGTGCCGCCGGTACTCCGCCGCCCGGCGCCAACGACTGGTCCTGCAAGCCGGATTCGGCCCACCCTCAGCCCGTGGTCCTGGTGAACGGCACCTTCAAGACCTCGTACGAGAACTGGCTGACCCTCTCGCCCGCCCTCGCGGACGCCGGTTACTGCGTCTTCTCCTTCGACTACGGCGACCTGGCGACCGCGCCGGTCGCGGACTCCGCCGCCGAACTGCGCGACTTCGTGAACGCCGTACTCGGCGCGACCGGCGCCAGGAAGGCCGACATCGTCGGCCACAGCCAGGGCGGCATGATGCCCCGCTACTACGTCAAGTTCCTGGGCGGCGCGACCAAGGTCGACGACCTCGTCGGCATCGTGCCCTCCAACCACGGCACCACCCACCCGCTCGCCCTCGTGGCCGGCGCCACCCTCTGCCCCTCCTGCGTCGACCAGACCGCCGGCTCGGACTTCCTCCAGCAGCTCAACTCCGCCCCGGAGGCCCCGGTCGGCCCCGACTACACGGCGATCGCCACCGAGTACGACGAGGTCGTGCTGCCGTACACCAGCTCCTTCCTGGACGGGCCCGCCTCCTACGTCACCAATGTGACGCTGCAGGACCGCTGCCCGCTCGACCTCACCGAGCACGACCAGGCGCCCAAGTCCCCGCTGGTGCGGCAGTGGGTGCTCAACGCCCTCGGGCGCGGCGGGCCCGCCGACCCGGCCTTCGTGCCGCGCTGCCTGAGTGTGGGCTGAGCCGGTCGCGCCCGCCCGGGCCCAGGCGGCCGGGCGTCGGTAGATTGGTGCGGGTTACCCGTCCGCCGACCGTGCACGGAGCCCGCCATGCCGTTCAGCCGTCTGGCCGCCGCGACCACGCCCACCGCCCACCTGGGGCTCGGCCTGGCCGCGGTGGGCCGCCCGGGGTACATCAACCTCGGCCGGGAGAACGACCTCCCGGCCGAGCGCACCGTCGAAGCCCTGCGCGCCCGCACCCACGAACTACTCGACGCCGCCTACGCCCAGGGCGTCCGCTACTTCGACGCCGCCCGCTCCTACGGCCGCTCGGAGGAGTTCCTCGCCGACTGGCTGAACGCCCGCCCCGACATCGACGACATCGTCGTCGGCAGCAAATGGGGCTACACCTACACCGCCGGCTGGACCACCGACGCCGAGAAGCACGAGGTCAAGGACCACAGTCTCCAGACGTACGAGCGTCAGCGCGCCGAGACCGACGCCCTGCTCGGCGACCGGCTCGACCTCTACCAGATCCACTCCGTGACCCCGGACAGCCCCGCCCTCACCGACAAGGACCTCCACGCCCGGCTGGCCGAGGCCGCGGCCCAGGGCCTCACCATCGGCTTCTCCACCAGCGGCCCCGCCCAGGCCGACGCGATCCGTGCCGCCCTCGCCGTGACGGTCGACGGCGAGCCCCTCTTCCGTACCGTCCAGTCGACGTACAACGCCCTGGAGACGTCGGCCGGTCCCGCCCTCGCCGAAGCCCAGGACGCCGGGCTCACGGTGATCGTCAAGGAGGGCATGGCCAACGGCCGGCTCGCGGACCCGTACGCGCCGGACGCGCTGAAGGCCGTGGCGGCGGAAACGTCTCTGGGGTGCGACGCCGTCGCCCTCGCGCTGATCCTGCGCCGGCCCTGGGCCGGGGTGGTCCTCTCCGGCGCCGCGACGACCGTACAGCTCGCGTCCAATCTGCACGCCGCCGTCGTCGACCTCGACGAGGACCAGCTGGAGCGGCTCGCCGCGTTGGTGGAGGAGCCGGGCGCGTACTGGGAGCGGCGCGGGCAGCTGCCCTGGCACTGACGTACCTCTCTTGATCGGCTCGATCAAGCAGGTGTGAGTCACGCACGCCCAGGATGAGACATTGATGTCTCAGATGCGCTACTCTTGTCTCATGGCTGTCGACCGTGACCACGTACTCCGCAGCGCCGCCGCCCTGCTGACCCGGAAATCCACCGCGACCATGGACGAGGTCGCCAAGGCCGCCGGGATCAGCAGGGCCACGCTGCACCGCCACTTCGCCGGACGCGACGCCCTCGTCCGGGCGCTGGAGGCGCTCGGCATCGCGGAGTGCGAGGCCGCACTGGACGCGGCCGGGCTGGACGACGGCACCGCGACCGACGCCGTACGCCGTCTCGTCCGCGAGATCGAGCCCGCAGCCGGGCTGCTCGCCTTCCTCTACACCGAGAACCAGCTGTTCGAGGGCGAGGAGCAGAACGCGGGCTGGACCCGGATCGACGACCGGATCGCCGCCCTGTTCCGGCGTGGCCAGTCGAGCGGCGAGTTCCGCATCGACCTCACACCGGCCTGGCTCACCGAGGCGCTCTACGGCCTGCTGGCCTCCGGCGCCTGGCTGGTGCAGAGCGGCAAGGGCGCCCCCAAGGACTTCCAGCACATGATCGTCGAGCTGTTGCTCGGCGGCGCACTACGACATCACGCACCACGGAGAGAGGAACCATGACCAGCACCCTGCAGCCGGCGACCACGACCGAGGCGGTGAAGCGCCCGGGCCGCTGGCTCG
Organism: Streptomyces curacoi; assembly: GCF_001513975.1. Lineage (GTDB taxonomy): Bacteria > Actinomycetota > Actinomycetes > Streptomycetales > Streptomycetaceae > Streptomyces > Streptomyces curacoi. Next base: position 210,657 of record NZ_KQ947991.1, on the reverse strand, counting down.
CGCTGTCCGTCCTCGTGCTCGCCGTGCTGCTGGTGGCCGTCGACGCGACCGTCCTCGGCCTCGCGACCCCGTACATCAGCGAGGACCTGAAGCCCTCCGGCACCCAGCTGCTGTGGATCGGCGACGTCTACTCGTTCGTGATCGCCGGTCTGCTGGTGTCGATGGGCAGCCTCGGCGACCGCATCGGCCGCAAGCGGATCCTGCTCGTCGGCGCCACGGCGTTCGGCGCGATATCGGTCCTCAACGCCTACGCGACGACGCCTGAACTGATGATCCTGGCCCGGGCCCTGCTCGGGGTCGCGGGCGCCACCCTGATGCCGGCGACCCTCGCCCTGATCCGCAACCTCTTCCACGACCCGCGCGAACGCAGCCTCGCTGTCGGCATCTGGGGCGCGACCGCCTCCGCCGGTACGGCCGTCGGCCCCATCGCCGGTGGCTTCCTGCTCGAACACTTCTGGTGGGGCTCGGTCTTCCTGATCAACCTGCCGTTGATGGCGGTCCTCGTCCTCCTCGGCAGCAAGCTGCTGCCCGAATCGCGCAACCCGAGTCCCGGCCCCTGGGACCTGGTCAGCGTCACCCTGTCGCTCGTCGGCATGATCGGCCTCGTGTACGCCGTCAAGGAGGCCGCCGCACACGGCTTCACCTGGACCACCCTCGCCGCGGGCCTGCTGGGCGCCGCCGCGCTGTACGGCTTCGTACGCCGCCAACTCACGCTGCCCTCCCCGCTGCTGGACATGCGGCTGTTCCGTAACCGCGGCTTCAGCGGCGCGGTGCTGGCCGACCTGCTGACCATCCTCGGCCTGTCCGGCCTGGTGTTCTTCCTCTCCCAGTTCCTGCAACTCGTACAGGGCAGGGGCCCGTTCGAGGCGGGCCTGGCCGAACTGCCCGCCGCGGTCGGCGCGGTGGTCGCCGGCCTGATCGCCGGGCGCGCGGCCCGCCGCTTCTCGGTACGGGCCGTCGTCTCCGGCGGCCTCGCGGCGATCGGCCTCGCCCTGGCCGCGCTCACGGTGATCGACCGCTCGACGGGTTACCCGCTGCTCGGGGCCGCCCTGCTGGTGGTCGGCGTCGGCGCGGGCTTCTCCTTCACGGTGACGTCCGACGTGATCCTCGGCTCCGTACCGAAGGAGCAGGCGGGCGCGGCGTCCGCCGTGTCCGAGACGGCGTACGAACTGGGCGCGGCCCTCGGAATCGCCGTACTGGGTTCGATCGTGACGGGTGTCTACCGGGACTTCACGGGCCCGGCGGGTACTCCGGCCGAGGCCCATGAGTCACTGGGCGGCGCGGTGGAGGCGGCGGCGGGGTTGCCTGCCGACACGTCCGAGGCCCTGCTGGAAGCGGCCCGCCAGTCCTTCGTGGACGGCCTCGCACTGGCTTCCGGGGCAGGTGCGGCGGTCCTGCTCACTGCGGCAGTCGCAGCGTGGTTCCTACTCCGTGGCCAACGGTTGGACAGTGCCGCTTAAGGGGCGCGGGGCTGTATCGATCTGCGGCTCCGCCGCGCGGGCGCGAGCAACCACAAACCACCCGCAGTCGCCGTACCTGAGACCCCCAACGGCGCTAGGCAGCCTCTTTGGCCTTGCTCGCGTACATGTCCACGTACTCCTGCCCCGACAGCCGCATGACCTCAGCCATCACGGAGTCGGTAACAGCCCGCAGCACGTACCGATCCCGGTCCATCCCCTCGTACCGGGAGAACTCCATCGCCTCACCGAACCGCACGGTCACCTTCCGGGGCCGGGGCATCCCCGCCCCGCCCGGCTGGATCTTGTCCGTGCCGATCATGGCGAACGGAACCACCGGCGCACCGGTCATCAGCGTCAGCCGCGCGATACCGGTGCGCCCCCGGTACAGCCGCCCGTCGGGCGACCGCGTGCCCTCGGGGTAGATGCCGAAGACCTTGCCCTCCTCCAGCACCCGGCGACCGGTCATCAGGGCCGCCACGCCGCCCCGGCCGCCGTCCCGGTCGACCGGGATCATGCCGACACCGGTGAAGAACCACGCCATGAGGCGGCCCTTGAGGCCCTTGCCGGTGACGTACTCGTCCTTGCCGATGAAGAAGACCTGACGGTCGCAGACCAGCGGAAGGATCATCGAGTCGATGAACGTCAGATGGTTGCCGGCCAGGATGACCGGACCGTCGCCCGGGATGTGCTCGGCGCCTTCCACCTGTGGGCGGAACATCAGGCGCATGATCGGTCCGAGCACTGCCTTGATGAGCGCGAAGCGGGACAACGGGCCCTCCGGTGTCACGGGAGTCGTATATGTCTGTGCAGGTGAGGACGATACTCGCGGTTCCCGGGGTCCCGCACATCGGGTGGGCCGACTTCACCGATGTCTTACGCACTGTTGACGCAGGTTTACCTGCGGTGGCGTGCCGTGGCCGGTGTGCAACGAGCCCGCCATGATGTGACGGACATCGCCCCGAGGCCGTACAGAGCGGCTTCCCCGTACCGCCGGACCGAATCCGACGGGCCGTCATCACTCCGGCCCCATACGACATCCAGCGTCACCCGCGAGTTCTGCCACAGGTCTCCCGCGCGTCATGTACACGCACCTACGATCGGGCCGCACTGACGATCGAACGGGCAGAGAGGGTGCTCATGGGAACCCAGGAGAACGAGCAGACGGGCGTGACCGGACGGCGGATGCTTCTCGGCGCGGCCGTGCTCGGCGCGGGCGGAGCGGTCCTCGGGCTGTCCGGTACGGCCAGGGCGGGCGAGGCCCGGCACGGTGGCGGCGGCCTGAGGAGCCTGCCCAAGCCGACGATCATCGGCCACCGCGGCGCCAGCGGCTACCGGCCCGAGCACACCCTCGCCGCCTACCAGCTGGCCCTCGACATGGGCGCCGACATCGTCGAGGCGGGCGACCTGGTGCCCACCAAGGACGGCCACCTCGTCTGCCGGCACGAGCCGGAGATCGGCGGCACGACCGATGTCGCCGACCACCCGGAGTTCGCCGGCCGCAAGAAGACCAAGCTCCTGGACGGCGTCTCCACCACCGGCTGGTTCACCGAGGACTTCACCCTCGCCGAGCTGAAGACCCTGCGCGCGATCGAGCGCATCCCGGCCAACCGCCCGCACAACACCCTCTACAACGGCCGCTGGGAGATCCCGACCTTCGAAGAGGTCCTGAAGTGGCAGGACGAGCAGACCCGCAGGCGCGGCAAGCAGGTCTGGATCTACCCCGAGCTCAAGCACCCCACCTACTTCCGCAAGCTGGGCCTCGGTCTGGAGGAGCGCGTCGCCAAGGTGCTGCACAAGCACGGCAAGGACCGGCGGAACTCGCCGGTCATCCTCCAGTCCTTCGAGCCGACCAGCATCCAGCGCCTGAACAAGCTGGTCGACAACCCGCTGGTCGTCCTGCTCTCCGCCGCGAACGACCGCCCCTGGGACTTCGTCGAGACGGGCGACCCGCGCACGGTCGCCGACCTGGTCAAGCCATCCGGCCTGCGGGAGATCGCCTCCTACGCCCAGGGCATCGGCCCCACCCTGGACCTGATCATCCCGAAGGACGCGAAGGGCAACCTCACCACGCCCACCACGCTGGTGGCCGACGCGCACAAGGTCGGCCTGGTCCTGCACCCCTGGACCCTGCGCAACGAGAACCCCTTCCTCCCCGCGAACTTCCGCAAGGGCACCGGCGCCGACGCCTACGGCGACGTGTTCGGCGCCTACAAGGCCTACTTCGCGACCGGCATCGACGGCGTCTTCACCGACCAGCCCGACACCGGTGTGCTGGCCCGCGAGGACTTCGTCAACGGCTGAACCCCCGGCCCCGCTTGGGGTGACTGTCGGCCGCCCGGGCAACCCCGCGCCCGGGCGGCCGCGTCGTGCCGCATATGACGGACGACCTCGTTGCCGCCCTGCGCCCCCTGCTCACCGCCGAGGCCTCCGCCGAGGCGCACGCCTGCGGCGCGGAGCCGGGCGACCTGGAACAGGCGGTCTGGCTCCGCCTCCTGGAACGCCTCGACTCGGACGGCCCACCCGTGGACCCGCAAGGCTGGCTGCGCCGGGCCGTCCGCGCCGAGGCGCGCCGCAGCCGTCGTACGACGCGCCGGGAACGGCCGTACGAGAACGAACCCGCCGCCGACACCGATCTCCACGACCCCGAGCGCCTCGTCCTCGCCGCCGCCCGCCACCGCGCCCTGCGCGAGGCGGTACGCCGCCTGCCGGGGCGCTGCCCGCGCCTCGTGGAGGCCCTCCTCTCGCCGGCCGACCCGACATACCGGGAAATCGCGGGGGAGTTGGGTATCTCACAGGGCAGTCTCGGCCCGGAACGTTCCAGATGCCTGGGATGTCTGCGCCGATTGCTCACACCGGAGGTTGCGGCCCGTGGAGCGCGGGGATAGGAGTGAGGGACGACAGGTGATCAGGTGAGCGGGAGGCGTGCGCACATGGGCATGAGCGTGACCATCTCGGCGGCGACCGAGCAGGACGCGGAGCAGATCTTCAGGCTGCAGTACCTGTGCTTCCAGAGCGAGGCGGCGCTGTACGGCAACTACCGCATCGGCCCGCTCGTCCAAACCCTGGACTCGGTCCGCGCGGAGGTCGCCGCGGACTGCGTCTTCGTGGCACGGCTCGGCGAGGAGGTCGTCGGCTCGGTCCGGGGCAGCATCACCGCGGACGGCGCCGCCGCCATCGGCAAGCTCTGCGTCCACCCCCGTCTCCAGGGGCACGGCATCGGCGCGCGGCTGCTGCGCGCGGCGGAAGCCGCCCTCACGGAGCAGCGCGGCGCCAAGAAGTTCCGCCTTGAGGCGGGCCACCGCAGCGAGGGCAACCTGCGCCTTTACCGCAAGGTGGGCTACGAGGCGGTCGGCACGTCGAAGGGCGCGGACGGGGTACCGATGATCGTCCTGGAGAAGCAGGCGGAGGCGTACGCCGCTACTGCCTGACGCCTCGGGCCTTGCGGAGCCAGTACATGGCCGACAGGGGCAGCAGTACGGGGATGAAGAGATACCCCATGCCGTAGTCGGACCAGACCGTCGCGTCGGGGAACGCCGAAGGCTCCACCAAGGTCCAGGTGCCGACGATCAGAACGCCCGCGAGTTCGGCGGCGCAGCACACCAGCGCCGCCCTGCGGGCCTTTTCGCCGCCCCTGACGAGGGTGTACGTGATGAACCCGTACACCAGCCCCGCCACCGCCGACAGTGAATAGGCGAGCGGCGCCCGGTCGAACTCCGTCGCGATCTGGTACGCCGAGCGCGACACGGCCCCGACGACCATCACGCCGTAGAGCCAGACGAGCAGCATCCCCGGCCCGCTGATCAGCCGCGTCGGCTTCTCCTGCGTCACGGCCACCTCAGCCTCCCCAGATGTCATAGAGCCGTACCTGAAGCACGGCCAGCACCACACCGCCCGCGGCGACCGTCACCGAACCCCACTTGCTGCGCTCGGCCAGCGACATGAACCCCGCGGCCGGAACGCACGCGAACGCGCCCAGCAGATAGGCCACGAAGATCGTCGTGCCCTGCTCCGGCTTCTCGCCCCGCGCCAGCTGCACGATCCCGACCACCAGCTGCACCAGGGCCAGCACCGTCACCACGGCCATCCCGATGAAGTGCCAGTCCTTCGTCGGCTGGTCACGGTAGGCCGCCCAGCCGCACCAGGCGGCGAGCAACAGCGCGGCGACACCGGTCGCCAGCGTCAGGGCATCAAGCATGCGGCGAGCCTATTACGGGCCAAAAGACCTGATGCGGCCGACCCCGGTGGTCAGCCGGCCGGTTCGTCGGCGACGAGTCCGGCAAACATCTGCGGCCCCGTAGGGTCTAGACCATGACGATCCATGCACGCGCTCTCCTGTTCGACAACGACGGCACCCTCGTCTCCTCCCTCGCCTCCGTGGACCGCTGCTGGACGCGCTGGGCCGAGGAGTACGGCGTCACGGAGGCGTTCGGCCGGGTCGAGCTGCACGGGCGCCCGGCCGTCGAGATAGTCGCCGACCTGCTGCCCGCCGACGCCGTACCGGAGGCTCTCGCACGGATCGAGACGCTGGAGGTGGAGGACGTACCGAACGGGGGAGTGCACCTGCTGCCCGGCACGAAGGCGTTCCTCGACTCGCTGCCCGCCGACCGCTGGGCCGTCGTCACCTCCGCCACCCGCCGGCTGGCCGAGGCCCGGCTCGACGCCGTCGGCATCCTGCCCAAGACGATGGTCACCGCCGACGACATCACCCGCGGCAAGCCCGACCCCGAGCCCTACCTCCGCGCCGCCCGCGAACTGGGCGTCGACCCGGCCCACTGCGTGGTCTTCGAGGACGCCCCCGCCGGTCTGGCGGCCGGTCGCGCCGCCGGGATGACCACCGTGGCGTTGACCACAACGCACCAGGCCCACGAACTCGACGCCGATCTCGTCGTGCGGGACCTGTCGGCCCTGTCCGCGCTGGTCATCGACGGGGGCGTGGAGATCTCCGTCCACGGCTGAAAGCCGTCCGCCGGCTGTCCACCGCTGTCCAGAATGCGGACAGCGGCGGCCGGTAAGGACCGTACGTCTGGTTTACTGATCGCATGACCACGACGAGCTGCCGCACTGCTGCGACCGAGGCGACCATGACGCCCGGTGCTCGTTGTATGTGTCGAATGTGCGCCTTCTAGAGGGCCCCCGCACCACCTCCTGAGCCTCGCGCCCCGAAGCGAGCCGCCGTGGCATGTCCGTACGCCCCTTGCCGTACGTGACCCTGTTGCCCCGCGCACCCCCTTCTCCCGTACCAGGGCACACCCACGCCCACGCACTCGACAGTGACGGAAACCCAGTGATCACCACATCGGGCCTGACCAAGGTCTACCGCTCGCGCGGCCGCGAGGTCACCGCCCTCGACGGCGTCGACCTGCACGTCCGCGAAGGCGAGGTGTACGGCGTCATCGGCCAGTCCGGCGCCGGCAAGTCCTCGCTCATCCGCTGCATCAACCTGCTGGAGCGCCCCACCTCCGGGACGGTGACCGTCGCCGGACAGGACCTCACCGCCCTCGCCGGGCGCGGGCCGCGCGCGGGCCGCGAACTGCGCCGGGCGCGCAGCCGTATCGGCATGGTGTTCCAGCACTTCAACCTGCTGTCCTCCCGGACGGTCCAGGACAACGTCGAGCTTCCGCTGGAGATCCTCGGCACGTCGGGCAAGGAGCGCTCCCGCAAGGCGCTCGAACTGCTCGACCTGGTGGGGCTGGCGGACAAGGCCAAGGCCTACCCCGCCCAGCTCTCCGGCGGCCAGAAGCAGCGCGTCGGCATCGCCCGCGCCCTCGCCGGTGACCCGAAGGTGCTGCTCTCCGACGAGGCCACCAGCGCCCTCGACCCGGAGACCACCCGCTCCATCCTCCAGCTGCTGCGCGACCTCAACCGGCAGCTGGGCCTGACCGTCCTGCTCATCACCCACGAGATGGACGTCGTGAAGTCGATCTGCGACTCGGCCGCGCTCATGGAGCAGGGCCGCATCGTCGAGTCCGGGACCGTGAGCGAGCTGCTCGCCACCCCCGGCTCCGAACTGGCCTCCGCGCTCTTCCCGGTGAGCGGTGAGACCTCCGCCGACGACCGCACCGTCGTCGACGTCACCTTCCAGGGCGAGGCCGCCACCCAGCCGGTCATCTCCCGGCTCTCGCGCACCTACAACATCGACATCTCGATCCTCGGCGCCGCCATCGACACCGTCGGCGGCCTCCAGGTCGGCCGGATGCGCATCGAACTGCCCGGCCGCTACGAGGACAACGTCGTGCCGATCGGCTTCCTGCGCGAACAGGGCCTGCACATCGACGTACTGGGCCAGGAGCCCGTTCTGCTGAAGGAAGGTGCCCAGCTGTGACCTGGACTGACTGGTCTGCGATGCAGCCCCTGCTGGAGCAGGCGTGTTGGGACACCCTCTACATGGTCGGCTGGTCCACCCTCATCGCCGTCGTCGGCGGCCTTCCGCTCGGCATCCTCCTCGTCCTCACCGACAAGGGCGGCCTGCTCCAGAACGTCCTCGCCAACAAGGTCATCGGGCAGATCGTGAACGTGGCCCGCTCGATGCCGTTCATCATCCTGATGGTCGCGCTGATGGGCTTCACCCGCTGGGTCACCGGGACGACGATCGGCCGTGAGGCCGCCATCGTGCCGCTCGCCATCGGCGCGATCCCCTTCTTCGCGCGCCTGGTTGAGACGGCTGTCCGCGAAGTGGACGGCGGGCTGGTCGAGGCCGTGCAGTCGATGGGCGGCAACACCTGGACGGTCGTACGGAAGGTGCTCGTCCCCGAGTCCCTGCCGTCCCTCGTCGCCAGCACCACGACCACGGTCGTCGCCCTCATCGGCTACTCGGCCATGGCCGGCACCGTCGGCGCGGGCGGCCTCGGCGACATCGCCATCCGCTACGGCTACCAGCGCTTCGAGACCGAGCTGATGTGGCTCACCGTCGCGATCCTCGCCGTCGTCATCTCCCTCATCCAGTTCGCCGGCGACTACGCGGCCCGCTCCCTGCACCGCCGCGGCGGCCACACGGGCGCGGCGCCGAAGCTGCGCCTGCTGAAGGCGTCCACCGCCACGAGCAAGACCGTCTAGGTCTCTCGCTCCCCCGATCTCCCCGCACACCCATGTCGGGGTCGCACCACCCATAAGGAAAGGCACTTTTCGTGCGTAACACCGCCAAGATCACCACTGCCGTCCTCGCCGCCGGAGCCCTCACCCTCGGGCTCACCGCCTGCGGCTCGGACCAGGACTCCGGCTCCGACGCGAGCGCCCCGCTGAAGGTCGCCGCCACGCCCACCCCGCAGGGCGAGATCCTCGCCTACGTCAAGGACAAGCTGGCGAAGAAGGCGGGCCTCGAACTCGAGGTCAAGGAGTTCACCGACTACGTGACGCCGAACACGGCCGTCCAGCAGGGTGAGGTCGACGCCAACTACTTCCAGCACCAGCCGTACCTGGACGACTTCAACAAGAAGAACGGCACCGACATCGTCGCCGTGCCGAACGCCACGGTGCACCTGGAGCCGCTCGGCGTGTACTCCCAGGGCGTCAAGAAGCTCTCGGACCTCAAGAAGGGCGCCACGGTCGCCCTGCCGAACGACACCACCAACGAGGCCCGCGCCCTGAAGCTGCTGGAGGCGGGCGGCGTCATCAAGCTCAAGGCGGGCGTCGGCTACGACGCGACCCCCAAGGACATCGCCGCCAACCCCAAGAACCTCCAGTTCAAGGAGCTTGAGGCGGCCCAGCTGCCGCGCTCCCTCGGCGACGTCGACGCCGCCGTCATCAACGGCAACTACGCGCTGGAGGCCGACCTCAGCCCGGCGAAGAACGCCATCGCCGCCGAGTCGCCCAAGGACAATCCGTACGGCAACTTCCTCGCCGTGAAGAAGGGCAACGAGGACGACCCGCGTGTGCGCAAGCTCGCGAAGCTGCTCACCTCGCCCGAGGTGAAGAAGTTCATCGAGGACAAGTACGACGGTGCCGTCGTCGCGGCGTTCTGAGAGGTCAACCTCCGTGTGACGGTGCGTTTACCGCGTATCGCCACGCACGGGGTCCACTCCTTCACCAGGTGGGGGCACCCCCACGCCTTTAGGGCAGTGGGGGAGGGCCCCGTGGTGCAGTTCAGTGCTTTCATGCTGCATGCTGGGCAGTTCAGCAGGCCCTGAAGGTTTCCGAAGGTTACGGAGCGGCGCATGACTAGCACCTTCCCCAACATCTCCATCAGCACGGAGCGGTTGGTGCTGCGTCCCTTCGAAGAACCGGACATCGAGGCGTTCGCCGAGATGATGAACGACGAGCTCGTCACCGCCTGGACCTCCGTGCCGCAGCCCTACACCGAGGCCGACGCCCGCGCCTGGATCACCGAACTCGCCCCCACCGAACGGACCGAGGGGCGCGGCATCGTCTTCGCCGTCACCGAGTTCCTCACCCAGCGCCTCGTCGGCATCGTGCACCTGCAGAACACGAACTGGCGTGTCCGCTCCAGCGAGATCTCCTACGTCATCGCGCCCTGGGCGCGCGGCGAGGGCTACGCCTGCGAGGCGGCCCTCGCCACCGCGCAGTGGCTCTTCCACGACCAGAAGTTCGAACGGCTGGAGCTGCGCACCGCCGCCGACAACACCGCCTCCCAGCAGGTGGCGCAGAAGATCGGCTGTATCAGCGAGGGCGTGCTGCGGGGCGCCTGGATAGCGCGCACCAGAACCGACGGGGGCGAGTGGACCGACGTCCGCACCGACCTCATCGTCTGGAGCCTCTTGCCCGAGGACCTCGAAGGCGTCGGCGACCAGCCGGACGGCGGCTTCACCTCGTTCGACGACTGGAACTGACGGGAAACGACCCCGGGCAGCAGCCGCGCCGCCGCGGTGACCGGATACCCTCACGGAGCCTGCCCCTCGGGGCCGCCCCATGACGACCTGCACAACCCCTGGAGACTGACGACGATGGCCGACCGCGTCACGGTGATCGGCTGGGACGGCTCGCCGCTGACCGTGGCGGCGCGCTCCGCCCTCGGCGCCGCCACGCTGGTGGCCGGTGCCGCCCACCACCTGGCGCTCCCCGAGGTGCCGCCCACCGCCGAGCGCATCCGCCTCGGCAGCGTCGCCCTCGCCGCCCGCCGGATCGCCGCCCACCGGGGCACCGCGGTGGTGCTCGCCGACGGCGACCCGGGCTTCTTCGGAGTCGTACGGACCCTGCGCGCGCCCGAGTTCGGCCTGGAGGTCGAGGTCGTCCCCGCCGTCTCCTCGGTCGCCACGGCCTTCGCGCGGGCCGGCATGCCCTGGGACGACGCCCAAGTGGTCGTCGCACATCCGCGCACCCTGCGACGCGCGGTGAATGTGTGCCGCGCTCACACGAAGGTCGCCGTCCTCACCTCACCCGGTGCCGGGCCCGCCGAACTCGGCCTGCTCCTCGAAGGCGTCCACCGCACCTTCGTCATCTGCGAGGAACTGGGCACGGAACGCGAGCAGGTCACCGTCGTCACCTCCGAGCGGGCACCCGACCACACCTGGCGCGACCCGAACGTCGTCATCGTCATCGGCGGACACCCCGGAACAGGGGTCGTCACGGACGGCGGCGGCTGGATCGCCGGCCGCGACCCGTCCGCCGCGCCGCGCGGCTGGACCCTGCCCGCCGAGTCCTACGGCGGTCTCATGGGCGAAGGCGAACTGGAACCGCTGCGCGCCGCACAACTCGCCCGGCTCGGCCCGCGCGTCGGCGACCTGGTGTGGGACATCGGCTGCGGCAGCGGCGCCTTCGCCACCGAGGCCGCCCGGGCCGGCGCCGCCGTCATCGCCGTCGACCGCGACCCACGGGCCTGCGAGCGCACCGGGGCCAACGCGCGCGCCTTCGGCGTCCAGCTGCAGATCGTGCACGGCACCGCCCCGCACGTCCTGGAGAACCTCCCCGAACCGGACGTCGTGCGCGTCGGCGGCGGGGGAGCGGCCGTCGTCTCCGCCGTCGCCGACCGGCGCCCCCAGCGCATCGTCACGCACGCCGCGACCCGCGACGCCGCCGAACTCGTCGGACGGGACCTCACCGAGCACGGTTACGACGTGGAGTGCGCGCTCCTGCAGTCCGTCGAACTCGACACGCGGGCCTGGACGGAGAAGGAGCGCAGTGTCGCGTTCCTGCTCAGCGGGGTACTGCCCGACCGCACGGCGTGACCGCGCACCCGTCCCCGTGATCCTGTTGTCGTACCGCGCGCGGTAGGCTGGCCGATCGTTGTACCGCACTCGGTCGCCCGGCACTTCGTCGGTCAATGTCCGGAAAAACACGCCCCGTTTGGGGTGGGTGTGGTACGGCAGAACCGGAGGACGCGCAACGTGGCGCAGTCCACAGCGGCCTGTCGCGGATCAACCTGTCGCGACGGTCGAACGGCCAGGACAATGCCACTCAATGGCTTTGTCGCCTTTTTTGGGCGGGTCGTTCGTGCCGCTGGGCACGCACGCTCGTTCTTCACTGCGGGGGCGGTCGGTGCGCCGTTCCCGGTGAGCTGGTCGTAGAAGCACTAACCGATGGGCGAGGGGTAGGCATGACCGACACCGGCCAGGTCCCGGGCGAGGGGCTGCCGGAGAGCGCAGGCATGGTGGAGCAGCCGGGCGCCCACGCGGCGCAGGGTGCGTACGCCTACCTCTCCGAGACCACCGCCGAGGACGAAGACCTGCTGCTGCCCGGCTCCCACGGCGCCTGGGGCAACGAGGTCGCCCCGCCCGCGCCGGAGCCGGTCGTCGAGGCCGTGCACGAGCCGGGCCCGCACGAGATCTCCGGCCGCGACAGCGGCTCGGTCGACCTCAGTGCCGTCCGCACGCCGGCTCCGACGGCGCCTTCGACGCCGATCCCGCCGATCACGCCGCGGCGCCCGCTGCACCTCGGCCCACCCATCCCCGACGCCTCCGCCAGCCCGGTCCGCTCCCTGGCCGACCGCGGCGCCGTAGGGGCACCCGTGCGCCAGCCCGGCCCGGTTCCGGCCGGCCCCGAGTACCTGGACGTTCCGCAGCACCGCGAGGCGCCGGCCCCCCAGCCCGCGACTCCCTGGGCCGCTGCCGCCCCCGCCCAGGCCGTACCGGCTCAGGCGCCGGCCCCCGCGCCGGTGAGCGCCGAGGCCCCGGCTGCCGAAACGGTTGTCCCGACCGGGCAGCCCGGCGGCGAGCCCGTGGGCGCGGCGCAGGCCGTGGTGGCCCGCGTGGCTACGGAGGCCGTGGCCTCGGGGGCTGCTCCGCAGGGCGCGCCGGAGGCAGCGCAGGCGGCTGCGGCCGTGCCCCAGGGTGCGCCGGAGGCAGCGCAGGCCGTCGCTCCGGACGCTCCGCAGGGTGCCGCGGCAGGAGTGGACGTGCCGCACGAGGGCGCGTACGACGGTCAGATGCCGTCGGCGGGTGACGCCGCGCCGGTCGACGCCGTGGTGCCGGGCCCCGAGGCCGGTCAGGCTGCGGACGCGGTGCCTGCCGCGAGTGGCGGGGAGGCGCCGGACGCCGCGCAGGTTCCGGGTGCCGAGACGGTGCCTGGCCAGGACGCCGGTCAGATGCCGGTGGCCGCGGGCGAGCCGACCGCGGGCGAGCCCGTGGAGGCCGTGCCTGCGGCGGGGCCCGGCGCCGACCCGGCGGCTGTGGCCGGGCCCGAGGCCGAGGCCGGTGCGGAAGCGGCGGCTCCGGTCGATGCTGACGGCGGCGATGTCCCGGTGGGCGAGGCCGGCCCGGATGCCGGGCAGGCCACTGGTGCCGAGCAGGCTTCGGAGGGCGCGGTGGCCGCTGAGGGCGCGCCGGTCGCCGGGGAGCCGGTGGTCGAGGCCCCTGCGGTTTCCGCCGAAGCTGCGCCTGAGGTCGCCCCGGAGGTGCCCGAGGTCGCCGCGCCGGAGGCTGCCGAGGCCCCTGCGGTTGCGGACGCCTCCGAGACGCCCGCGGCTGACGCCGTGGAGGCTTCCGAGACGCCCGCGCCTGAGGCCGTACAGGCCTCCGAGACGCCCGCCCCCGATGCGGTGCAGGCCCCTGGTGCTCCGGCCGCCGAGGTCACCGACGTGGCCGACGCCGCCGCCCCCACGGGCCCCGCTCAGGTCTCCGAGGAGCCCGCTCCCGAAGCGGCTCCTGCCGCCGAGGTTGCCCCGGCCCCCGAGGCCGTCCCCGCTGCCGAGGCCGCCCCGGCTGCACCCGAGGGCGTCGCCCCGGCCGTCCAGCCGGCTCCGGAAGCCGTCCCGGTTCCGACCGAACCCGACACGGCACAGGCCCCCCAGCCCGCGGAGGCGGAGCAGGCCGCCCAGCAGCAGAGCGAGCCGCCCGCCCCGGCCGCGCAGCCCGCGCAGGACCCGCAGCCGGTGCAGGCCCCCGAAGCCGTCACGGACCCGAACGGCGCGCCCGCGCCGCACCCCACGCCGGACGGCGCCCCGACGGACGCCGACGCCGAGGCGCAGGCCGTGGCCGCGACCGCCCCCGAGGGAGCCGCTCCTCTTGCGGACACCCCGGACGCCGAGCAGACCCCGGAGGTGCCCGCCGAGCAGGCCGAGGCTCCTCAGCCGCTCGCCGCAGCCCCCGCCCCCGACGCCCCCGCCCCCGACGCCGTCGCCCCGGACTCCGCCGACGCCCAGCCGGCCCCGGCGGATGTCCCCCCGGCGGATGTCGCGCCGACCGGGATGCCCGAGGCGCCCGAGCCGTTCGTCGCCGAGCCCGCCGGCCCGCAACTCCAGCCCGCAGCCCAGTCCGCGCAGGTCACCGAAGACGTGGCGCAGCCGCCGGTCGAGGCCGCGGAGTCCGGCCAGGGCGAGGCCCCGGCCGTCATCCCGTCCCGCATCCCCCAGGAGGCCGCGCCCGGCCAGCCCCTGGGTCAGTTCGTCCCGGTCGAGGGCTCGGTGCCGGCCGCCCCGCATCTCGCCCCGACCCCGCCGCAGCCGACGGTCCTCCCCGCAGCGGAGGCACCGGCTGCCGTCGCCACGGTCCCAGCACCTCGTGACGGCGACCCCGAAGCCGTACAGCACGCGGAGGACCTGGACACCCGGGCCGCCGACCAGGAAGACCAAGAAGACCAAGAAGTTCCCGCAGAAGAGAGCACGGCCCCGGTGGAAGAAGCACGACAGTCCACGGGCCCCGCCGCGCCCGCCTACGACGACGCCGAGCGCGAGGCCGTCCTCAAGGTCATGCGTGAGCGTCGGGACATCCGCAACGGCTTCCGCAGCGACCCCATCCCGCACGAGGTGCTGCTCCGCGTTCTGGAGGCCGCCCACACCGCGCCCTCCGTGGGCCACTCGCAGCCCTGGGACTTCGTCGTCATCCGCTCGGCCGACACCCGGCGCACCATGCACGAGCTGGCCATGCGTCAGCGCGAGGCGTACGCCAAGTCCCTCCCCAAGGGCCGGGCGAAGCAGTTCAAGGAACTGAAGATCGAGGCCATCCTCGACACCCCGGTGAACATCGTCGTCACCGCCGACCCGACCCGCGGCGGCCGGCACACCCTCGGCCGCCACACGCAGCCCCAGATGGCGCCGTACTCCGCCGCGCTCGCGGTGGAGAACCTCTGGCTCGCCGCCCGCGCCGAGGGCCTCGGCGTCGGCTGGGTCAGCTTCTTCGACGAGCGCGAGATGGTCCGCGCCCTCGGCCTGCCCGAGCACCTGGAGGTCATCGCCTACCTGTGCGTCGGGTACGTCGACGAGTTCCCGGACGAGCCCGAGCTGATGCAGGCCGGCTGGTCCAAGCGCCGCCCGCTGTCGTGGGTCGTGCACGAGGAGACGTACGGCCGCCGCGCGCTGCCCGGCGAGGAGCCGCACGACCTGCTCGCCGAGACCGTCGCCCAGATCCGCCCGCTGGACGCCAAGGCGCTCGGTGAGGCCTGGGAACGGCAGAAGCGCATGACCAAGCCGGCCGGCGCGCTCGGCATGCTGGAGATCATCTCCGCGCAGCTGTCCGGTCTGTCCCGGCAATGCCCGCCGCCGATCCCGGAGCCCGCGGCCGTCGCGATCTTCGCCGGCGACCACGGCGTGCATGCCCAGGGCGTCACCCCCTGGCCGCAGGAGGTGACGGCCCAGATGGTCGCCAACTTCCTCGGCGGCGGCGCGGTCTGCAACGCCTTCGCCGGCCAGGTGGGCGCGGAGGTGTGCGTGGTGGACGTCGGCGTGGCCGCCGACCTGCCCGCCACGCCCGGTCTGCTGCCCCGCAAGGTCCGCGCGGGCACCTCGGACATGACGACCGGCCCGGCGATGACCCGCGAGGAGGCCAAGCAGGCCATCGAGGTGGGCATCGAGACGGCCCGTGACCTGGTGGCCGCCGGCAACAAGGCCCTGCTGACCGGCGAGATGGGCATCGCCAACACCACCGCGTCGGCGGCCCTGATCTCCGTCTTCACGGGCACCGACCCGGCCGAGGTGACGGGCCGTGGCACCGGAATCAACGACGAGACCCTCGCCCGCAAGACCGAGGTCGTCCGCCGCGCCATCGAACTCCACCAGCCGGACCCGGCCGACCCCGTCGGTGTCCTCGCGGCGATCGGCGGCTTCGAACACGCCGCGCTGGTCGGCCTCCTGCTGGGCGGCGCGTCCCTGCGCACACCGGTGATCCTGGACGGCGTCAGCGCCGGCGCGGCGGCCCTGGTCGCCCGCGCGATCGCCCCCGAGGTCCTGGCGGCCTGCATCGCGGGCCACCGCAGCGCCGAGCCCGGCCACGTGGCCGCCCTCAACAAGCTGGGCCTGCGCCCCCTGGTCGACCTGGACCTGAGGCTGGGCGAGGGCACGGGCGCGCTGCTGGCCCTGCCGCTGGTGCAGAGCACGGCGCGGGCGATGCACGAGGTGGCGACGTTCGATTCGGCGGGAGTGACCGAGAAGTAGGCGCAGGGGCATTCGGTACGACAGCACCGGATGCCCTGCCGACGTCCCGAGAGTGGGGAGGGTGGGCACAACCACCCACAGCCGTGCACCCGGCAACGACGCTCAGCCACCGGACACCTGAGCCGCCCTCCCCGCCCGCCCCGTAAAATCCGCACGTCAGGGCCACTGCACCGCCGTACAGAGGAGCCGCACCCTCATGGCCGAAAACCCCGCCTACCCCGTAGGCCTCCGCCTCACCGGCCGCAAAGTGGTCGTCCTCGGCGGCGGCCAGGTCGCCCAGCGCCGCCTCCCGGCACTGATCGCAGCAGGCGCGGACATCCTCCTCGTGTCCCCCGAGGCGACCCCCTCGGTCGAGGCGATGGCGGACGCGGGGGAGCTCACCTGGCAGAAGCGCCCCTACGAGGAGGGCGACCTGGCCGACGCCTGGTACGCCCTCATCGCCACCGGCGACAAGGAAGCCAACACCCGAGCCTCCGCCGAAGCGGAGCGAAACCGCGTCTGGTGCGTGCGCTCCGACGACGCCGACGCCGCCACCGCCTGGACCCCGGCCACCGGCCACAGCGAGGGCGTCACGGTCGCGGTCCTCACCACCAGCGCGAGCGGCCGGGACCCCCGCCACACCGCCGCCATCCGCGACGCGGTCGTCGAGGGCCTGCGCGACGGCACCCTCGTCGCCCCCCACCACCGCACCCGCACTCCCGGCGTCGCCCTCGTCGGCGGCGGCCCCGGCGACCCGGACCTGATCACGGTCCGCGGCCGTCGCCTCCTTGCCGAGGCCGATGTCGTCATCGCCGACCGCCTCGGCCCGCGCGACCTGCTCGCGGAACTCCCGCCGCACGTCGAGGTGATCGACGCGGCGAAGATCCCGTACGGCCGTTTCATGGCCCAGGAGGCCATCAACAACGCCCTGATCGAGCACGCCAAGCAGGGCAAGTCGGTCGTACGCCTCAAGGGCGGGGACCCGTATGTCTTCGGCCGCGGCATGGAGGAGCTCCAGGCCCTCGCCGAGGCAGGCATCCCCTGCACGGTCGTCCCCGGTATCTCCAGCTCGATCTCGGTGCCGGGCGCGGCCGGCATCCCGGTCACCCACCGGGGCGTGGCCCACGAGTTCACGGTGGTCAGCGGCCATGTGGCCCCCGACGACGAGCGCTCGCTGGTCGACTGGCCGTCGCTGGCGAAGCTGACCGGGACCCTGGTGATCCTCATGGGCGTCGACAAGATCGGCAAGATCGCCGAGACGCTCGTGGCGCACGGCAAGTCCGCGGACACCCCGGTCGCCCTGGTCCAGGAGGGCACGACGGCCGCCCAGCGCCGCGTCGACGCGACCCTGGCGACGGTCGCGGAGACCGTACGGACCGAGGACGTGAAGCCCCCGGCGGTCATCGTCATCGGCGAGGTCGTGAAGGTCGGCCCCACGGCCTCCGCACCGGGCGAGTAACCCGGGGTAACCCAACCCGTTCCAAGCCGTTGGCACCGCACCCAGGACAAGGCAGTATCACCCTGTGGCCGATCTCATCACCGTCGAGGACCCCGACGACCCGCGCCTGCGCGACTACACGGGCCTGACCGACGTCGAACTGCGCCGCAAGCGCGAGCCGGCCGAGGGCCTGTTCATCGCCGAGGGCGAGAAGGTCATCAGACGGGCCAAGGAAGCCGGCTACGAGATGCGCTCGATGCTGCTCTCCGCCAAGTGGGTCGACGTCATGCGCGACGTCATCGACGAGCTCCCGGCCCCGGTGTACGCGGTCAGCCCGGAGCTCGCCGAGCAGGTCACCGGCTATCACGTGCACCGTGGCGCGCTCGCCTCCATGCAGCGCAAGCCGCTCCCGACGGCCACCGAACTCCTCCAGACCGCCCGCCGGGTCGTGATCATGGAGTCGGTCAACGACCACACCAACATCGGCGCCATCTTCCGCTCGGCGGCCGCCCTCGGCATGGACGCGGTCCTGCTCTCCCCGGACTGCGCCGACCCCCTGTACCGCCGCAGCGTCAAGGTCTCCATGGGCGCGGTCTTCTCCGTCCCCTACGCCCGCCTGGACACCTGGCCCAAGGGCCTGGAGTCGGTGCGCGAAGCGGGGTTCGCTTTGCTCGCCCTCACCCCCGACGAGAAGGCCAAAACCCTCGACGAGGCGGCCCCGCACCGGATGGACCGGGTCGCGCTGATGCTCGGCGCCGAGGGCGACGGCCTGTCCACCCAGGCCCTGGTCGCCGCCGACGAATGGGTGCGCATCCCGATGGCCCACGGCGTCGACTCCCTCAACGTCGGCGCGGCGGCAGCGGTCGCCTTCTACGCGGTGGCCACGGGCCGTCCAGGACTCTGAGGCGATGGTCCAGCGCCAGGCGATCGTCGCGGTCCTGCTCCGCGCCGACCGCTTCCTCGCCATCCGCCGTGGCCCGGCCGTCCCGCGCCCCGGCTACTGGCAGCCCCTCAGCGGCAAGATCGAGCCGGGGGAGACCCAGCGGGAGGCGGTCGTCCGGGAGGTGCGCGAGGAGGTCGGCCTCACCGTCGTACCCCTGGCGAAGGTCTGGGAGTCGGAGACGGACGACGGCCGCTTCCGCCTCCACTGGTGGACGGCCCGGGCCGAGTCGGGCGACGTGGTCCCAGAGCCGGGCGAGGTCGGCGAGGCCCGCTGGGTCACACCGGAGGAGTTCCTCTTGCTCGACCCGGTCTTCGAGGGCGACCGCGAGTTCTTCGAACGCATCCTGCCCGGCCTGTGACGCGTGCTCGGGGCGTCTCCTATTCGGAGTACTCGGAGCCGTTGAACTCGAACGTCGACTCGTACCGCTCGGACATCAGGTCCCCGTCCAGCGGCTCGTAGCCCGGCTCCAGGTGCTCCTGCCGTACGACGTCCCCGTCGTCGCCGAGCCCACGGTCCGGCCCCTGGCAGCCCTGCGCCGCCGCGATGCCGAGCGCCACGAGCAGCGTCACCACGACGAACACGAACAGCCGCTGCCGCAGCAGCTGCGGATTGGCGGGCCGCCGCCCCGTCCCCGTGTTCCGCGGCGCCGGACGGCCGGTGCCACTGCGCGGCGCGGGCCGGTTGCCGCTGCCCGACCGTGAGGTGTTGCGGGCGGCGGGCGTCTGACGGCCCCCGGACCTGGGCGGCCCGATACCGCTGTGCGAGGAGCTGCCGCCCCTCGACGGGGCCCCGTCCCGTGCGGTGCCGGGCCCGCGGGAGGCGCCGTTGCCGCGCGGCATGGCGGTGCCGCGCGGCGGGGAAGCGCCCTGTGGGCGCCGCTGGGCGCGCTGCTGCTCCGCCGGGTAGCTGTCGGCGAGCCGCCCGGTCGGCCGGTCCGCCTCACCGCTGCGCGGCGCGGGCGGGCGTACGTCCGACAGCCCCTGCGCCTCCCGGGCCGCGATCTCCTTGAGGCGCAGCGACAGCTGGAGCGTGCTCGGCCGCTCCTCCGGGTCCTTCGCCAGACACGCCCGCACCAGCGGGGCGAGCGCGTCCGGTACGCCGTACAGCTGCGGCTCCTCGTGTACGACGCGGTACAGCATCACTTCTGAACTGCCATGCCCGAAGGGCGAGTCACCCATCGAGGCGTACGCGAGCGTGGCGCCGAGCGAGAAGACGTCCGTGGCCGGGGTGACCGCGGCGCCGCGTACCTGCTCCGGGGCGAGGAAGCCGGGGGAGCCGACCGCCGTGCCGACGTGGGTGAGCGTCGAGGCTCCCGTCGCCCAGGCGATACCGAAGTCGATGATCCGCGGGCCCTTGGGGGACAGCAGGATGTTGGAGGGCTTCAGATCCCGGTGCACGACCCCGGCCTCGTGCACGGCGACCAGTCCCTCGGACAGGGCGGCGCCCACGGCGGCGACCTCCGCCGCGCCGAGCGGGCCCTCGTCGGCGACCTTGTCGTGCAGGGAGGGGCCGGGTACGTACTGTGTGGCGAACCAGGGGCGGTCCGCCTCCAGATCGGCGGCGACGAGCCGTGCCGTACAGCCCCCGCGGATCCGCCGGGCCGCCGAGACCTCGCGCGCGAACCGCGAGCGGAACTCCTGGTCCTCCGCCAGGTCGGGCCGGATCACCTTGAGCGCGACCCGCTGCCCCTTCTTGTCGGAGCCCAGGTAGACGACGCCCATCCCGCCCGCGCCGAGCCGTCTGTGAAGCCTGAACGAGCCGACAACGCGCGGGTCCTCGCGCCTCAGGCGCATCATCGCCATGTTCATCCCCGCTGCCCGGTCCGTGTGACGAGCCACAGCTTACGTTTCCACGGGCCGCCGTGCGCAGAGGCCGCGCCCTCTCGGGGCGATGGATTGTCAGTGGTGGGTGGGAGACTTGAAGGGTGGTCAGGGGGCTGGTGAGCAGGGCGACTTCGGCCTGGTCTCTCAACCAACCGCCCATCACAGAAGGGGGATTGAGCCCGTGAAGGGTGATCGCGTGGAGATAGTCGTGGACGCAGGGGACACGACACGTACATACGAGGTGGTGGCGAGCAGGGCGGGCCGCCGGGTGGAGACGGCGGTGCGCCGCGGTGTCGTGGAAGTGAGCGAAGTCACCCGAAGCGGTTCCGTGGTGCGTACGGCCCGCTTCATGGCGAACCGGGTCCTGGCGCTGGTCGAGCAGCCGGTCCCCAGGGAGGACAGCTCGGAGAAGAGTACGGACAAACCGGGACAGGTCGGGCGTCCCCTCGGGGAAGACCCCGAGACCTAGGTCCTCGTCTCCACCCAGGGGAGTACTCCGCAGGTCATGGCTCATCCTCCGGGAGGCCCGGCAATCGGTACGAGGGCATGACGTGCGGGGGTGGCCCCGCGCCTAGATTTGAAGTCAAGCGGCGGGTGCAGCACTCGTCCCCCGAGGTCAGACACCCGCCGCTGCCAACGACAACTGACACAGGTCAGGAGAGGGACCATGGCCCAGACGGCACCGCGGACACTGCTCCGCATGCAGGAGCGCACGGCGCTGCGCCCCCGCCGTCAGGGCCGCCGCCACCCCCTGGTGGCGACGCTCATGGCCCTTCCCCTGGCGGCCCTGCTCCTCCTCGTCTTCGACGGCTGGGAGACAGTGGCCACACAGGCGTCGTCCGTGGGCGTGATGCTGGGGCGCTGAGCGGCGACCCCAGGCCCGGAAGAGCGGTCCGGGCGGGGACATCCACCCATGAAACCCCGTGGGGACGGGGGTGCGGCGGACGGCACAAATGCCGGCGCAGCTGGGGAGCTGCGCCGGCATTGCTTTTCCCTCCTGGTGGTGGAGCCGGTGTGCATGCCGGGGGCGGGTGCGTGGGTTTCGACGGGTGGCTGCGGTGGTCCGGTGCGGCTGAGTGGCGGGCGCGCGCGGTGCCTGCGGCGGCCCGCGCGGATTGTGGGGGCGCGCCTTGCGCCTACGGTTCGTCGTGGGTCGGGGCCGCGCCGGGGGTATCCGTCCTCGGGCTGGCGCGACTCGGTCGCTCAGTGGGACGCCCGGCGTTGACGCGCCAGCCGCTGCGGGCGGGCACCCCCCGACACGTCCCCTTCGCGCCGTACGCGACCCCTCGCCCCCACCCCAATGGCCCCGGGCTGCGCGCCCCCGACGCCGCGCACCCATCCAGCGAACCGCCACCGGAATCACGCCGTACCCTCGGCCCCAGCCCATCCGCACACAAGGGACCCCCGTGACGCCGAACCCACTCCTGCCCGCCCTCACCGCACGAGCCCGGGCCGCGGCACACGCACGTACCTCCGGCTGTCCCTGCGGAGCGACAGTCACCCTCGCCGACCGGCCCGACGCCACCGTCGTCCGGCACGCGGACACCGTGGCCAAGGCGCACGCCCCGGACCTCACCCCTGCCGATCTGTCCCCCCGCCTCACCGCCGCCGCTCGCCTCCCCGGCCTCCTGCTGCCCCCGCTCAGCCCCACGCCCGTCGATCTGCACGGCCGACTGGTGAGTTTCTGGCCGCACGGCACACCTGTGGACCCCACGGATCCTGACGCGGCGCCCTGGGAAGCGGCCGCAACCCTGCTCGCCCGCCTCCACCGCACCCCCGCACCCGTCCCCCTGCCCCCCATGCGCGGCCCCGCCAAAGCCGCCCTGGCCTTGGCTCGCCTCCGCACCACCGCCGACGGCACAGACCTCGCCGCCGGCACCACCGCCGTTCTCCGCGCCTGGGACACCCTTCCCGCCTGGGCCCGCGCCGAGGCTCCCCAGCCCGACACCACCACCCTCTGCCACGGCGACCTCCACCTCGGCCAACTCGTCCGGCATCCGGCCCCGGACGGCTCCTGGCTGCTCATCGACGTGGACGATCTCGGCGTGGGCGTGCCGGCCTGGGATCTCGGGCGGCCGGCCGCCTGGTACGCCTGCGGGCTGCTGCCGCCCGACGAATGGAGCCGCTTCCTGGCCGCGTACCGCGCCGCCGGCGGCCCGGCCGTGCCCGCCGACGGAGATCCCTGGCCGGCTCTGGACATCCCGGCTCGCGCCCTCGCGGTGCAGACTGCGGCCCGGGCCATCACCAAGGCCCTGGCCGAGGAGCGTCTCCTGGACGAGGTCGAGCAGTCCCTCGTCGACGCCTGTGACCGAATGGCCGCCGTCCCCCCGGAGTTGGCTCATGGGTACGCAAAGTAGGGTGCAACCGACCGCAGCCGGACAGAGTCTGTCCTGGCGATACGCGAAGCAGGACCGACCGGCGAGGAGTTGAGCCGACCATGCAGTGTCCGAAGTGCCGAGCCCCGATGCACACGTACAACCGCAACGGCGTCCAGATCGAGCAGTGCAGTGGCTGCCGCGGGATCTTTCTCGACTACGGCGAGCTGGAGGCGCTGACCCGCCTGGAGTCCCAGTGGTCCCAGCCGGCCCCGCCGCCCCCGGCCGCCCCGCAGGCGTACCCGGCGGCCCCGCAGGCCCCCGCCTGGGGCGCCCCGCACGGTGGGCACCACGGCGGTCACTACGGCCACCGCCGTCACAAGAGCTTCGGCCACATGCTGTTCTCCAGCTGAGCCGGACCAAGCCGAAAGAAGCCCCCCGGTCGTCGACCGGGGGGCTTCGGTGTGTGGACGATACTGGGATTGAACCAGTGACCTCTTCCGTGTCAGGGAAGCGCTCTCCCGCTGAGCTAATCGTCCTCGGGACCACGACCACGCCATGGAGCGGATCATGGGCACTGCGTGCGCGATACTGGGATTGAACCAGTGACCTCTTCCGTGTCAGGGAAGCGCTCTCCCGCTGAGCTAATCGCGCGGGGGATCCGAAGATCCAGTGGACGATACTGGGATTGAACCAGTGACCTCTTCCGTGTCAGGGAAGCGCTCTCCCGCTGAGCTAATCGTCCTTGGAGGTGGAGACGGGATTTGAACCCGTGTAGACGGCTTTGCAGGCCGTTGCCTCGCCTCTCGGCCACTCCACCAGGAGTGCAGGGGGTCGGGAAGATCCCCTTGTTCCTTCGAGCGGACGACGAGGCTCGAACTCGCGACCTCAACCTTGGCAAGGTTGCGCTCTACCAACTGAGCTACGTCCGCTTGTCGTTTCGTTCCGCTCTCGCGGCCCGGCGACGTGTTGAACTCTAGCGGATTCCGGGGCCAGTACAAAAACGCGTTTGTGCAGCGTGCTGCGCTGCGCCTGCTCAGGGACCTGCCGAAGCCCCCCGAAGGACACGGCCGGGTCACCCGCAGGACACCCGCCATAGACTCGACTGCGTGCTCGACCTCCCTCCTCTCGCCCGGTTCGGCGACCGCGTCGCCACCGGCCTCCTCGATGTCACCAGCGATCCCGCGGCCCTGGACTCCAGTGGTTTCTGGGCCGTCTGCGCCGACTTCGAGGGCGGTCTGACCTGCGCCCGCTTCCGGGACGTACGAGAGGAGCCGGTGCCCGCGCCGGTGCCGGGAAAGTGGCAGGGGCCGGCGGCCGGTGACTGGACGTCCTCCCTCGACCGCGCCGCATACACGGCGGGCGTACGGCGCGTCCGAGAGCACATCGCGGCCGGCGAGGTCTATCAGGCGAACCTCTGCCGTGTGCTGTCGGCGCCCGTCGCGCCCGGCGCCGACGTGGACGCGCTGACCTCCCTGCTGGCGCGCGGCAACCCGGCGCCGTACGCAGGAACGATCCGCCTGCCGGATCACGGGGTGGAGATAGCCACCGCGTCGCCGGAGCTGTTCCTGCGCCGCGACGGGCGGGTCGTCGAGTCCGGGCCGATCAAGGGGACCGGACGCACCGAGGCGGACCTGCTGGAGAAGGACTACGCCGAGAACGTGATGATCGTCGACCTGGTGCGCAACGACGTCGGCCGCGTGTGCGCGACAGGGACCGTGACCGTCCCCGACCTGTGTGCCGTGGAGAAGCACCCGGGTCTTGTCCATCTGGTGTCCACCGTCCGCGGTGAGCTGCGCGCCGACGCCGGCTGGGCCGAACTGCTCGACGCCGCTTTCCCGCCCGGCTCGGTCACCGGCGCGCCCAAGTCGAGCGCGCTGCGGATCATCGACGCGCTGGAGACGGCGCCACGCGGGCCGTACTGCGGGGGAATCGGGTGGGTGGACGCCGACCGGGGTGTCGGCGAGCTCGCCGTCGGGATCCGTACGTTCTGGATCGACCGGGCCGAGGGGGCACTGCGGTTCGGTACCGGCGCGGGGATCACCTGGGGGTCGGACCCCGAGGGGGAGTGGCGGGAGACCGAGCTGAAGGCGTCCCGGCTGCTCGCGGTAGCGTCGGGTGCGTACGAGGTGAGTGGAGAGGGACTGACGACGTGAAGATCTGGCTCGACGGCGGGCTGCAGGACATCGAGTCCGCCCGTGTCTCCGTCTTCGACCACGGGCTGACCGTGGGCGACGGCATCTTCGAGACGGTGAAGGCGGTGGACGGCCGGCCGTTCGCGCTGACCCGCCACCTCGACCGGCTGACGCGCTCGGCACACGGTCTCGGCCTGCCCGAGCCCGACCACGACGAGATCCGCCGCGCCTGCGCCGCCGTCATCGAGGCCAACCCGATGCCGCTCGGCCGGCTGCGGATCACCTACACCGGCGGCCACGGCCCGCTCGGCTCCGACCGCGGCGAGCACGGCCCGACCCTCGTGGTCGCCCTCGGCGAGACCACCCGCCGCCCCGACTCCACGGCCGTGATCACCGTGCCCTGGACCCGCAACGAGCGCGGCGCGCTCACCGGCCTGAAGACGACCTCCTACGCCGAGAACGTCGTCGCCCTCGCCCGCGCCCACCGGCACAGCGCCTCCGAGGCCCTGTTCGGCAACACGGTCGGGCAGCTCTGCGAGGGCACCGGGTCGAACGTCTTCGTCGTCCTGGACGGCGAGATTCACACCCCGCCGCTCGCCGCGGGGTGCCTCGCGGGCATCACGCGCGCGCTGACGATCGAGTGGACCGGCGCCAAGGAGACCGACCTGCCAATGGACGTGCTGGAGCGGGCCGAGGAGATCTTCCTCACGTCCACGCTGCGGGACGTTCAGGCCGTGCACCGCGTCGACGACCGTGAACTGCCCGGCCTCCAGGGCCCGGTGACCGCCAAGGCCATGCGGATCTTCGACGAGCGGTCCGGGGACGACCTGGATCCGTGACGGCGCCGATATTCGGCTGACCACGGGCGTCCTGGCGGGTAGAACACCCGTGATGACCACGACCCTGCGGCCGACCGAGCCGCTTCAGCGCAAGAACGACGGGACCCGTTCGCGCCACTATCAGGTGTGTGTGAACGGCCGTCCCGTGGGCGTCCTTCACCTCGGCACGCATCCGGTCTTCGGTGACGCCGTGGCCCGCATATCGAAGCTGCGCATCGAGGAACCGGACCGGCGGCGCGGCCGGGGCACGGTGGCCGCCCTCGCCGCGGAGGAGGTGGCGCGCGGCTGGGGCTGCAGGCGCATCGAGACGACGGTCCCTGGCGACTCCCCGCCGGCACTCCGGCTCGCCACGGCGCTCGGCTACGTCGTACGCAACCGCGGCATGGAGAAGGCGCTCGGCGACACGCCGCCCGATCTGCCGCCGGGCAGCCGGGCGCGGGCCATGACGGAGGCCGAGTACGGACCCTGGCTCGACAAGGGCCAGGAGGACTACATCCGGGACTGGGTCGAGCGCGGGGTCCCGGAGGCCGAGGCCCGGGCCAAGTCCGAGCGGGACCACGCCGCGCTGCTGCCGGAGGGCCTTCGCACGCCGGGTGTGTTCATCAGCGTCCTCGAACACGAGGGAACCCTGGTGGGCACCCTGTGGGTGGCGTCGCGCGAAGGCGGCGCATACGTCTACGACGTCGAGACCGACGCCGCCCACCGCGGCAAGGGACACGGACGCACGCTGATGCTGCTGGCCGAGGCCCAGGCGATCGCCGCTGGGCACCGGGTCATCGGCCTCAATGTCTTCGCGGGCAACACCCCGGCCGAGCGGCTGTACGAGTCACTCGGCTACGAGACCAAGCAGTACGCCCTGTACAAGACGCTGCTGTAGCGGCCGGCCGACCGGGCAGCGGTCAGGCGCTCTGCTCGGCCAGCAGCCGGTCCGCGATCTCCTCGACGCGCTCGCGCAGCCCCTCCTGGCTCTTGCCGCCGTCGAGGCGCTCGCCGCCGATCACATACGTCGGCGTGCCGGTCACGCCGATCGCCTTGCCCTCGGCCTGGTCGGCGTCCACGACCAGGATGTGCCGGCCGTCGATCAGCGCGGTGTCGAACTCCTCGGCGTCCAGGCCGAGTTCCCGGGCCACCTCGACCAGGAAGGGTTCTCCCTCACGGTCCAGCTCCTCGACCCGCCCCAGCACGGCCTCGACGTACGGCCACCCCTGCCCCTGCTCCGCGGCCTCCTCGGCGGCCTGCGCGGCGGCGAAGGAGTGCTTGTGCTTCTCCAGCGGGAAGTGCCGCAGCCGCAGCTCCAGCCGGTCGCCGTAGCGGGCCCGCAGGGCACGGAGGTCGTCCAGGGCGCTGCGGCAGTCGGGGCACTGGAGCTCGCACCAGACGTCGAGGACGGGGGCGGCGGGACGGTCGGGGGAGGAGTCGCTCATGGCCCCAGTCTCCCAGCACCGGCCTGGAGCACCCAATCCGACCTGGTGCTTCGGTGCGGGAAGTGCCGGTCGTACGACTTCGACCGGCACCTGGGGAGGAGGTGACCCGGAGATGTCCCTGATGTCCGGCCGGGGCATGGCCGGACAGGGACGGGACGGTGCAGGATGGAAGGGACGATGTGCCCTGCCCCGACCCAGCCTGCCTGGAGGACCGGATGATTGCCGAGACCGTCTGTTCCGCCGTCTCCGTGGCCGGCCTGGGCATCGCGGCGGTGACGGCGTATCGCAAGCGTTTCCTCGCGGCCGCCCGTATCGCCGCGTACGCGCTGGTGCCCCTGGGTCTGGTGATGACCGGTGTCGTCGACTGGCTGGCGGACACCGCGTTCAGCCCGACCGCCTGGGCGGGCTTCGGAGTCCTCGGCGCGTCCTGGCTGCTGTTCGCGAGCACGCGCGCGGTGGAGCGCCGCCGCGGCGGCACCCGCAAGGAGCGCAGGCAGGCCCGCGCCACCGGACAGCGCGAGGCGGCGGACCCCGCGGCCTCGGCGCCCTCGCTGGGACCGGGCTCGCGTCAGTCCACCCGTCCCGCGACCGCACCCCGGGCCGATGCCGCGGACGACTTCAGCGATATCGAGGCCATCCTGAAGAAGCACGGCATATGACGCCCGTACGCAGGGCTGAAACGACACAGTGGGTCGCCGCCCGGCCCTAAGCGATCAAGACTCGAACCGGACATCACGGAATCCGGCGAACTCCCGCTCATCGCGGGCGCGTTGTTCGCGCCGGGAGGCGCAACTGCGCCATCATCGCCCGCGAGATGCTGGACACGACACAGAGCGAGGCCGCGCCACCTCAGGACGAGCCTCGCGGGTGCCTCTTCGCCCTTTCCCAGCCACCGCTGATGATCTTCCTTGCGGTGATCGGGTGTCTGCTGCTCACGGCTGCGCTGCACGACCTGCTGCTGCTCTGAGCCGTACCCGCGGCCCCCGGCGCCACCCGCCGGGGCCCGCGTCGACACCATGTCGTGCCGGGCCGTCGCCGCTCAGCCGGCCGCTTCCTTGCGGCGCGCCCGGTAGGCGGCCACGTGCAAGCGGTTTCCACAGGTACGGCTGTCGCAGTACCGTCGCGAACGGTTGCGGGAGAGATCCACGAAGGCATGCCGGCAGTCCGGTGCCTCGCAGCGCCGCAGCCGCTCCTGCTCCCCGGCGACCACGAAGAACGCCAGCGCCATGCCGCAGTCGGCCGCCAGGTGGTCGGCGATGGAGGCGCCGGGGGCGAAGTAGTGCACATGCCAGTCGTAGCCGTCGTGGTCCGTGAGCTGGGGCGTGGTGCCCGCGGCGGCCACCAGCTCGTTGATCAGTGCGGACGCCGTCCGGGCGTCCGGTGCCTCGAAGATCGCCGCGAACCGTCCGCGCACCTTGCGCACCGCCGACAGATCGAACTCCGACAGGACCCCGACGTCACTGATCTCGTGCTTTCGTACGAAATCCGCGAGGGTCGCGACGTCCGGCAGTCCGTCCGGCGTCTCGTCGTTCTCCGGGGCGGTGTTCACCAGATCCACCACGGCGTCGAGCGCACACCGGGTGTCATGGGTGATCAGCACGTTTCGCTCCCTGGCCTGGGGGGTCGGGCGGGACGCCCGCCGATGCTGGCCGATGGTAGTGGCTCACGGAGCCGGAACACCGGCCGCACTCGCACGTGGCTTCGAATACAACGCCGCAACGGCGCCGACGGTTCCCGTCCTCACGGCCCGAACCACGGCCGGTCCGGACCCGGCAGCCGGCCCGGCCCCACTCCGCCGCAGCTCCTGGGGGCCGCACGCACGCCAGCGCCGCCCCCGCGGAGCGGAGACGGCGCTGAGGCATGCCGTATGCGGTTGTCTTGGCCCGAGCCGTCTCCCCGAGTCGACGGCGCCGGGCGGCTTTGCGGGAGCTCCCCTAGCTCTCCGCCAGGATGTGTGAGAGCTCCTGGTCGAGATCGAAATGCCGGTGCTCCGTGCCGGGCGGCACAGCGGCATCCGTCCGCTTCAGGAAGGACTCCAGGGCCCGTGCTGGGGCCTCGAGCAGCGCCTCGCCCTCCGGAGAGCTCAGGGCGATGCAGACGACGCCCTGGCCGTGGCTGCGCGACGGCCAGACACGGACGTCGCCGGTTCCGGTGGGCCGGTGGAGGCCCTCCGCGAGGAGGTCGCGGGCGAACACCCACTCGACGGTCTCCTCGGCTCCGGTGTGGAAGGTGGCGTGCACGGCGTAGGGGTCGGCCGTGTCGTACCGCAGGCCTGCGGGGACAGGCAGGGAGGA
The DNA here is from genome assembly GCF_001513975.1 of Streptomyces curacoi. GTDB lineage: Bacteria > Actinomycetota > Actinomycetes > Streptomycetales > Streptomycetaceae > Streptomyces > Streptomyces curacoi. The sequence continues at coordinate 181,252 of NZ_KQ947991.1, read as the reverse complement.
CTCGCTCGACACAACGAGGCGCAGGTGCAGCTCGCAGCTGACCGTGGTGTTCATAAGCGCCAGGGCCTTTCGCTCAGTGTGCGCTCGGGGATTCGCACGTCGGCGAAATCGACATGCCACCTACGGTGTCGTTGTAAACCCCTCTGAGTGTTTTGCGTGTGTTTACGTAACTCTTCCGGCCGAGAACCCGTTCGCGAGGTACGACCATTCCGGTGACTGGTTTCGGTCCGGTAGGGTTTGGCCGTATGAATACGGGGAGTAACGAGCCGGGCGAGGTTGCCGTGGCGGCGCACGAGACCGAAGTGGATGGTGTGAAAGGCGAAAGCGAGCAGGGCCTCGGGTCAAGAGCACCGGAGTTCATCAAGGCGCGTCGTGTGCTGCACCTGAGCTGGCAGGTGGGCATCTTCGTCCTCGGCCTGGCGATAGTGGTCGTCGGCATCATCATGCTGCCGCTGCCCGGCCCCGGCTGGGTCGTGATCTTCGGCGGCATGGCGGTCTGGGCGACCGAGTTCGTCTGGGCCCAGCTGGTGCTGCGCTGGACCAAGCGCAAGGTCACCGAGGCGGCCCAGAAGGCCCTCGACCCGAAGGTGCGCCGCCGCAACATCATCCTGACGTCGATCGGGCTCGTGATCGTGGCCGTGCTCGTCGGCATCTACCTGTGGAAGTTCGGCATCGTCATGCCCTGGAAGATCAAGGACCAGTGATCCGCGACGGGGGTGCGGGTGGCGGCCGCAGCGGTTCCGGGCCGGTCACACGCACCCCCTGACATGGGGTAATGTTCTTCCTGCGCCCGGGCGATTAGCTCAGTGGGAGAGCGCTTCGTTCACACCGAAGAGGTCACTGGTTCGAACCCAGTATCGCCCACCCGGATCCGGCGGCCCGTCTGCGACAACGCAGGCGGGCCGCCGTCGTTCGGTGCCCGGAGCGGCGGCGAAGGGCGGCTCCGCGGGCGCGGAGAGGGCAGTGCGTCGGTGCTGCGGCCGGGCGCGGACGGGGAGACGCGTCGGTGCCGCGGCCGGGCGCGGCGCGCTGTGAGTGACGGTCCGTGAGGTCCCGTCGGCTCTCCGACCGCTTGATATGTCATTCCGTCAACTTCTGGTCCGCCGACCGGTTTCGGCCGACCGGTTCGCGTCCCCGCCGGCCGACTGATCGTTCGATCTTCCGACCGCACGTCTCTCACCTGCGACATCACCCCGTCTGCCCGGTCCGTTCGATCGCACACCCCGTCAAACCGCCGAGCGGGCCCCCAAGAAATTCCTGTCCGAATCATTGACGCACCCTCCCGCCCTCCGTAACTTGTGCCAGCAAGCGCTTACTTGAAACGATTCATGCAGGCGGCGACGGAACGTTGCGCGGGGAGGCTCGACGGTGAGAACCAGCAGGAATGTTGAGAGGCGTACGATCTTGAAGGCGGCCGGCGCCACCGCGGCCACCCTCGGGCTGGCCGCGACCACGGGATGCGGCGGCGACGGTGCCTCCGCCGACGGGACGGTGACACTCCGTTACGCGTGGTGGGGCGGCGAGCCGCGCACCATTGCCATCAAGAAGACGATCGCGCTCTTCGAGAAGAAGTACCCGAAGATCAAGATCAAGCCTGAATTCACCGACTACGAGGCGTTCTGGGAGAAGTTCCAGACCCAGGCCTCCGGCGGAAATCCGCCGGACGTTTTCCAGAATGCGGTCGGCTTCCTGCGCAAGTACGACAAGCGTGGCGTTCTGATGGATCTCAAGTCGCAGTCGGACGCGGGGAATCTGAGCCTGGACAACTTCCGCAACGGCGTTCTGGCGAACGGTCAGGTCGACGGCAAGCAGATCGGCATACCCGTCGGCGCCAACACCATGGCGCTCGTCATCGACCTCAAGGCCTTCGAGAAGGCGGGTGTCGAGGCGAAGATGGGCTGGACCTGGGACGACTACTTCGACGCGCTCCAGACCATCCAGGACAAGCTGAAGATCGCCGGCGACACCGGCTACTTCAGCATCATGTACCTCTACGACCTGTACCTCCGTCAGAACGGCAAGGCCTTCTTCACCGACTCCGATCTCGGCTTCACCGAGGACGATCTGACGCAGTGGTGGGAGGACGGCTACAAGCGTGTGCGGTCCGGCCTCGTCGCCGACCCGAAGAAGGTCGAGCAGGTCAAGCCGAAGTCGGCGCTCTCGGCGGGGCTCGCCGCGTCCGAGTTCACCTGGGACAACTTCTCCATCCGCTACGAGGGCGAGGGCGAGTCGGACTACGGGCTCGCGCCGATCCCCACCACGGACGGCAAGCAGACCGGCCAGTACCTCGGTTCGCTGATGCTCAGCGCCTTCTCCGGGACCAAGCACCCCAAGGAGGTCGCCCAGTTCATCGACTTCATGGTCCACGACCCCGAGGTCGGCAAGATCATGGGCTACGACCGCGGCATCCTCGCCACGACCGAGCAGTACGAGGCGTTCACGCCCACCGACGACAACAACAAGGGCGTCAAGGCGTACGAGGAGGAGGTCGCCGAGGCCGGCGTCCTCGGGAAGATCACCCCGCACCCGTCCGGCGCCGACGTCATCGAAGCGGCGTTCCTGCGCATCGGCGGTGAGGTCGCCCAGGGCAAGGCCAAGCCCGCCGACGCCGCCAAGACGCTGTTCAGCGAGGCCAAGGCCGCGTTCGCGGGCTGAGGGGACGTACCACCATGACGCTCGTCAAGGAAGCGCCCGCGCGCCCGGCCGGGAAGCGGTCCGCCGCTCCCGCCGCCGGGCGGCGCGGGCGGCGCCGCGAGAACCTCGCCGGCTATCTCTTCATGTCGCCGTGGATCGCGGGGTTCCTGCTGCTCACGGCGGGGCCGATGATCGCGTCGCTGTACTACGCGTTCACCAGGTACAACCTGTTCACGCCGCCCGAGTGGGTGGGGTTCGACAACTTCACGACGATGTTCCAGGACCCGCGCTGGCAGAAGTCGGTGGAGGTCACGCTCAAGTACGTCGTCGTGGCCACTCCGCTGAAGCTGCTGCTCGCGCTCGGCGTCGCGCTGCTGCTCGCGCAGAAGCGGCGCGGGCAGGGCCTGTACCGGGCCGCCTTCTACATGCCCTCGCTCATCGGCGCCAGCGTCTCCGTGGGCTTCGTGTGGCGGGCGCTGTTCTCGGACGACGCGATCGTGGACCGTGGGCAGAAGATCTTCGGTCTCGACGTGGGGGGCTGGATCGGCAACCCGGACTACGTCATCTACGCCCTGGTGGCCCTGAGCATCTGGCAGTTCGGCGCGCCGATGGTCATCTTCCTGGCCGGTCTCAAGCAGGTCCCGCAGGAGCTGTACGAGGCCGCCGAGGTGGACGGGGCAGGGCCCCTGCGGCGGTTCTGGAACATCACGCTGCCGATGATCTCCCCGGTGCTGTTCTTCAACGTGCTGCTGGAGTCCATCCACGCGTTCCAGGTGTTCGGCTCCGCCTACGTCGTCTCCGACACCCGGTGCGGGCCCGCCGACGCCACGCTCGTCTACACCTGTTACCTCTACCAGAAGGGCTTCAAGGAGGCCCAGATGGGCTTCGCCTCCGCGATGGCCTGGACACTGGTGGTCGCGGTGGCGCTCGTCACGGCGGTCCTGTTCTGGTCGCAGAAGAAGTGGGTGCACTACGAGGAGGCCGCCAAGTGACCAGTGCCACCACCCCTGTCGTCCACACCGCCGGTGAGCGGCGGCGCTTCGGCTCCGTCGTCTGGCACGTGGGCGCGCTCGCCATCCTCGCGGTCGTCCTCTACCCCGTGATCTGGGTGGTCGGTGCCTCGTTCAAGCCGAGCAAGGACATCATCGCCAGCCTGGAGCTGTTGCCCACCGAGCCGGTCTGGGCGAACTTCTCCGGGCTCGCCGACGGCATCTCCGGCATCTCCATCAGCAGTTTCTTCTGGAACTCGCTGATGTACGCGGTCCTCGCCGTGGCCGGTGTCGTGCTGTCCAGCTCGCTGACCGCGTACGCCTTCGCCAAGATCCGGTTCGTCGGGCGGAACCTGCTGTTCACCCTGATGATCGGCACGCTGCTGCTGCCGTACCACGTGCTGCTCATCCCGCAGTACGTGCTGTTCCGCAACCTGGAACTCACCGACACGCTGGTGCCGCTGGTCGCGGGCAAGTTCCTGGCCACGGAGGCGTTCTTCGTCTTCCTGATGGTGCAGTTCATGCGCGGGCTGCCGCGCGAGCTGGACGAGGCGGCCAAGCTCGACGGCTGCGGGCACTTCAGGACCTACTGGTCCATCGTGCTGCCGCTGAGCCGCCCCGCCATCATCACCAGCGCCATCTTCACCTTCATCAACGCGTGGAACGACTTCATGGGGCCGTTGATCTACCTCAACACCCCCGAGAAGTACACCGTCTCGCTCGGCCTGATGATGTTCCGCGACCAGGAGGGCATCTCCAACTACGGGAGCATGATCGCGATGTCGCTGGTGGCGCTGATCCCGGTCATCGCCTTCTTCATGGCCTTCCAGCGCTACCTCATCGACGGCATGGCGACATCCGGACTGAAGGGCTGAGGCGGTCGGCATGGCGCAAGCACGCGTGAAGGCCCGCCCCCCGCGCAGGGCGTCCTTCCTCGGCGGCGAGCGGTTCGCCGTCTTCGCCGAGTGTCTGCTCACCGGCGTGTGGATCGCCGTGGCCTGCCTCGGGGTCGTCACCTACCCCGCGGCCTTCGCCGCCGGCGCCCGGCATCTGCGGCGCCGCACGGCCCACGAGGGCGGTGGCGTGCGGGAGTTCGTCGTGGACTTCCGGTCGGCCCTGCGCGGGGGATGGGCCGTCGGGGTCGCCGGATGGGCGGCGGCCGCCGCGGTCTGGATCGACGTCCAGGCCGCGCGGGCCGGGCTTCCCGGCGGGCCGTTCGTCGGGGCCGTCGGCAGCTTCGCGCTGATCGGACTGGCCGCGGCCCTGCTGCGGGCGGCGGCCGTCTGGACGCCGGGCGCCTCCTGGCGGGCGCTGCTCGCGGGCGCCGGCCGCCGTACCGTGCTCGACCCCGCCGGGTCCTTCCTGGTCGTCTGCGGGCTGGGCGTCGTAGCCCTGTCCGCCGCGTTCATCGCGCCGCTGGCGGTTCCCGTCCTGGGAGCCGTCGCGGCGGCGGCCGTCGCCGTGGAGGAGCGGTACCGGCACCGCTGACGGGCGGTGCCCTCGCACGAAGTCGGCACCGCTGACGGGCGGTGCCCCAGCACCAAGTCGCACCGCTGACGGGCGGTGCATCTCCCCAGGTCGGCGCCCCGGGCGCCGTACCTCTCTCTGTCATGCCCTTGACCACCCCCTTGCACGCGCACGGAAAGGAAAGGCCATGTCCCCCATCCCCCGCAGGTCCCTCCTCAAGGCGGCCGCGGTCGCCGGAGCCGCCGCGCAGTTCAGCTGGGCCCTGGGAGCGAAGGACGCGCAGGCCGCGCCCAGAGCCGAGGCCGCCGACGCGGACCCCGTGACGCTGGACTGGCTGGAGGACGGCGGCCTGGGCGCCGCCCCCGGCTCCACCGTCGGCGTCCCCTGGCCGAAGGGCGTCCATCAGGAGGACCAGACGTTCGCGCTGACGGACGCGGACGGCAAGTCCGTCCCCGTGCAGTCGTGGCCCCTCGCCTACTGGCCGGACGGCTCGCTCAAGTGGACCGCGCACGCGGTCAGTTCGGGCAACGGCAAGCTCACCCTCACCGCCGGGGAGCCCGCCACGCCCGCCAAGAAGGTCACCGTCGACAAGAGCGGCGGCACCATCGAGGTCTCGACCGGCGTCATCACCGCCAGGATCGGCAAGTCCGGCGCCACGCTGATCAAGTCGGTCACCCGCGGCTCCACCGAGATCGCCAAGAACGGGCGGCTCGTGCTGATCCGCCAGCCGGAGATCGAGGACGAGGACCAGGGCGCGGTCAAGACCGAGCGCTTCGACGGCGCGATCTCCGAGGTCACCGTCGAGCAGGAGGGCCCGGTCCGCGCGGTCGTCAAGATCGACGGCAAGCACCGCAAGGGCAGCCGCAGCTGGCTCCCCTTCTCCATCCGCCTCTACTTCTACGCGGGCGCCGACTCCTTCCGCATGGTCCACACCATCACCTACGACGGCACCCAGGAGCCGGGCAAGGCCGGCGGCGACTTCATCCGCGGCATCGGTGTGCGCTTCACCGTGCCGATGCGGGACCAGTCGTACGACCGCCACATCCGCATCGGCGGCGAGGGCACCGGCCTGCTCCGCGAGGCCGTCAAGGGCATCACCGGACTGCGCCGCGACCCCGGGGCGGCCGTGCAGGCGGCCCAGTTCGAGGGCAAGCAGCTGCCCGACCCGGCCACCTGGGACCAGCGGGTCACCACCCGCCTGCAGTACATCCCCGAGTGGGGCGACTACACCCTCTCCCAGCTCTCCGCCGACGGCTTCACCCTGCGCAAGCGCACCAAGAAGGGCCACGGCTGGATCGGCGCCGGCGGCGGCCGGCGCGCCTCCGGCTTCGGCTACGTCGGCGGGGTGAGCGGCGGACTCTCCTTCGGGCTTCGCGACTTCTGGGAGAAGTTTCCCGCCCAGCTCGACATCCGCGACGCCCACACCGACGAGGCCGAGGTCACCATGTGGCTCTGGTCGCCCGAGGCGCAGCCCATGGACCTGCGCTTCTACCACGACGGCATGGGCCAGGACACCTACCCCGAGCAGCTCGAAGGCCTCAACATCACCTACGAGGACTACGAGCCCGGCTTCGGCACCCCCTACGGCATCGCCCGCACCTCCGAACTCCTCTTCTGGGCCAACGAGTCGACGCCTTCAGCCCAGGCTCTGGCCCAGCAGGTCGAGGCCGTACGCGTGCTGCCGCAGCTCGCGGCACCGCCCAAGCAGCTCATCAAGGCCAAGGTCTTCGGCCCCGGCCTGTACTCCGAGCCGGACCGCTCCACGCCCGCCAAGGCGAAGATCGAGGACCACCTCGACTTCCTCTTCACCTACTACAAGGACCAGGTGGAGCAGCGCCGTTGGTTCGGCTTCTGGGACTACGGCGACATCATGCACACCTACGACACCGTCAGGCACCAGTGGCGGTACGACATCGGCGGCTACGCCTGGGACAACTCCGAGCTCTCGCCGGACCTGTGGCTGTGGTTCGCGTACCTTCGCTCCGGCCGCGCGGACATCTTCCGGTTCGCCGAGGCGATGACCCGGCACACCGGTGAGGTCGACGTCTACCACCTGGGGAAGTGGGCCGGACTCGGCACCCGGCACGGCGTCCAGCACTACGCCGACAGCGCCAAGCAGCAGCGCATCGCCAACACCACCTACCGCCGCTACTACTACTTCCTCACGGCGGACGAGCGGGTCGGCGACCTCATGCACGCCAACGTCGACTCCGACGAGACCTTCCTCGTCCTCGACCCCATCCGCAAGATCCGCACCGAGCCCTACACGCCCGACCGGCACGCCCTGTCGATCGGCTTCGGCACGGACTGGAGCGGGCTCGTCTCGGCGTGGCTGACCGAGTGGGAGCGCAAGGGGCCCAAGTGGGAGAAGGCCAAGGCGCGCGTCCTGTCGACCATGGAGACGATCGCCGCCCAGCCGAACGGCTTCGTGCAGGGCACCGGGCTGTACGACCTCGACACGGGCAGGTTCGCCATCGCCGACAAGCCGGCGGTCAGCGTCTCGCACCTCTCCGCCGTCTTCGGCCTCAACGAACTGTGCGCCGAGCTCATCGACCTCGTCGACATGCCGAAGTTCAACGAGGCGTACTTCGACTACTGCCGCTACTTCAACGCGACGAAGGCCGAGCAGGCGGCGCGCTACGGCGCCAACTTCGGCAGCCTGATCCTCTTCCAGGGCCACTCGCGCCTCGACGCGTACGCCGCCGTCCAGACCGGCGACCAGAAGCTCGCCAAGCGGGCGTGGGAGAAGTTCTACAACTCCGACGGCTACAAGGAGTCGGCACCCTGGAGGACGGAGAAGCTGAGCGGCCCGGACGCGCTGGTCCCGGGCAGTGAGGCGGCCTGGGTGTCCACGAACGACACCGCGCTGTACGGACTCGCGGCCATCGAGAACCTGGCGCTGCTGGGCGACAGGATGCCGTCCTAGCGGCCGGCCCGGGCAGCAGGAGCGCCGCCGCACGGGCGGCGGCGCTCGCATACCTGGCAGTGTGGCCCACGTCACGTCCCAGGGCATGAGTACGCGTACTCAGAACCTGCTCGGACACTCAGAACCTGCCCCGGCGCGGTGGAACCCGCCGGACGGGGGCAGACTCTGCCCATGGACTGGAGCCACTACCGCTTCCGCAGTCTGTGGGCCCTGCCCGCACCTCCCGTCACCGTCTACGACGTGCTGGAACAGGCCGAGGACTACCCCCGCTGGTGGCCCCAGGTGCGCAAGGTCGACCGGATCGACGACACCAGCGGCGTGATCACGGTCCGCTCCGCCCTGCCGTACGACATCATCTTCACCGCGCGTGAGGTGCGCCGGGACCGCGCGGCGGGGGTGCTGGAGATCGCCATGTCCGGCGACCTCGACGGCTGGGCCCGCTGGACGGTCGCCGCGGACGGCGCGGGCAGCCTCGCCCGCTACGAGCAGGTGGTCGACGTGCACAAGCCGCTGCTCAGACGGTTCGCCGTCCCCGGGCGACCGGTCTTCCGCGCGAACCACCGGCTGATGATGCGCGCCGGACGGCGGGGACTGGCGACCTACCTGGCCGGGGGGCGGCAAGCGGTTTGAACGAAACGCGCGGGGACCTGTATTGTTCAGTGCGTTCCCGGGCGATTAGCTCAGTGGGAGAGCGCTTCGTTCACACCGAAGAGGTCACTGGTTCGAACCCAGTATCGCCCACCCGGAGAAAGCCGGTCCGTTTCGTACGGACCGGCTTTTCTGCTGTTCACGCGGCTGCCGCCGGAAGGTCCGGGCGCAGCGGCCATGCCGGGTCCACCGCCTCCTCGGTGCCGCTGCGCGCGAACCACGCCTGCAGTCCCCGGGCCTGCGCCGCGTGCCACACCGCCTGCAGGGTGTGCAGTTCGGCGGCCGACAGACGCTCCAGCCGGGCCGCGAAACGGCGCCCCACCGCCCGTACGACCTCCAGCGAGGCCAGGGCGTCGGCCGCCGCGTCATGCGCGCCGTCCAGAGTGACGCCGTAGTGCGCACACAGGTCGGTGAGCGTGCGGCGGCCCTTGCGGTAGCGGTCCAGGTGCTTGTCCAGGACCCGCGGGTCCAGCACCACCAGCGGTGTCGCCTCGAACCAGCGGCCGAGGGACGAGGCACGATGGCGGCGCAGCTCCCGATCGAGCAACGTCAGATCGAAGGGCGCGTTCATCACCACCAACGGCCGTCCCCTGGCGGCGTGTTCCGCCAGCTCGGCGGCTATCTCGTGCATCACCGGCGCCGGCCAGCGGCCGTTGCGCTGCAGATGTTCCTCCGTCAGTCCGTGTACCGCCGTCGCCGCCTCCGGCACCGGCACACCCGGGTTCACCAGCCACCGGGTCACCCGCGGCCGGGTTCCCGGGGCGTCCTGGACGACGACGGCCGCCGAAACGATCCGGTCGGTCTCGACGTCCACGCCTGTCGTCTCCGTGTCGAATGCCGCCAGCGGGCCTTCGTACCAGCACGCCATATCCACACAACCCCTCGTTCACCCAGGGCAGCTGACGCACCGTCTTCTGCCCGTTTGGTGATACCCGGGCCGTTTGCGCCGTACGCCGGAAGGACACAACAGGAGTGCGGGTCCTTGCAGTTCAGCGGCCCGGCACAGGGATTCACCTGGCGTGGAAGGCTGTTGGTCATGGCGATAGCGCAGCCCGAGCGGGGCGGGCTGCTGCCCGAACGTACGGGCCCCCACCGGGGTTCACTCGCCACCACCGCCTGCATGGAGACCCTGCAGGTGGGTTATCTGCACGCGGTCGCGGCGGCGGCCGGGTGCTCGCTGTCCCAGCCGTTCCCGGACAACGGCATCGACTGGCACGTCAGCCACAGCGCGCCGGGCCACACGGTCGACGACGAGGTCACCATCAAGGTCCAGCTCAAGGCGACGTACCAGCTCGCGCCGAACCCGCCCGGCCGCTTCTTCTCCTTCACGCTCGACAACGACCACCTGGCGAAGCTCGCCCGCACGCCGGTCTCGGTGCACAAGATCCTGGTCGTGATGATCGTGCCCCGGTCGCAGGAGCAGTGGCTGCGGGCCGGCCACGACCGGCTCGATCTGCGGCACTGCTGCTACTGGGTCAACCTGGCCGGCCACCCGATCACCGGCCGGCGGCGGACCAGCGTGCGGATACCGACCTCGCGCATCTTCGACGACCGGGCGCTCTGCGAGATCATGACGCGGGTCGGTACGGGAGGCAGACCATGACGCACCGCCCCCTGGAGGAACCGCTCAGGCCGGTCCGGCCGCACCCGGTCGACGCGTCCTGGGACCGTACCCCCGAGCCCGGCGACGTCGACCCCGCCGTGCTCAGCGCCCTGCTGCACCGGCACGGCTGGCAGCGGCGCGGCGGAGCGGCGGGACGCTACGGCCGCTGGACCCCGCCAGGGCCGGGCGGCAACGGCACCAGCCTTCTCGTGCCCGAGTCCCGCGCCTTCCCCGACAGCGAGGATCTGCTCGGCGAGGCGCTGGTCGCCCTCTCCCGCAGCGGCACGCCCTCCGCGCGCGAGGTCCTGGTCGGGCTCACCGTGCCCAGCGACGAGGTCCGGTGGTGGCGGGACGCGCCGAGTGGGCCGACCGCTGCCGCGCCCTGGACCGTGGAGGAGGAGCTGCGCACCGCCGCCCGCCAGATGCTCCTCGCCGCGGCGCTCGCCACCCGCGCCCGCGCCGGCTATCACGGCGCCCGGCACCGCCGTTCGGCCGCCGCGATGCTGGAGAACGTCCTCGTCGGCGCCGCGGCCGGTGGCCGTGGCCTGACCGCCTTCGTGCCCGTCGGCACCGGGCGCCCGCTCGCCGAACGCCTGCACCAGGCCCTGTACGCCGCCCGCGAGGCCATCGACTACCGGCGGGCCACCGGCGGCATGGACGCCTTCGACGGCGCCGTCGAGGCGGGCGTCAGCCGTGAGTTCACCGAAGCGCTGGTGGCGCTGGTGCGCGGCACCGAGGGCGCGCGCATCGCCGTCGAGTGGGCGCCCGCCGCCGGGGTGCCCGAGGACTGCGCGGCCGGCGGCGAGCCCGTCGAGTTCTCGCCGGGCGACCTGCCCGTGCTGCGCGAGGCCGGGGCCCGCTATCTGCGGGGCGAACCCTCCGTGCCGGTGCGGATCACGGGGGCCGTCGTACGGATGCGCAGGTCGGGGCCGGGCGGCGAAGGCACCGTCCGGCTGCGCGTCATCGCGGGCGCCGAGGTGCCGCACGTCCGGCTGACCCTGGACGAGGAGGCGTACCGCATCGCCGGGCACGCCCACCTCGTCGGGCTGCCGGTGCGGGTGCACGGCCGGCTGGAGAGCCGGGGCGGCTTCCGCAAGCTCACCGGCGCGTCCGGGGTCGTACCGGTGCAGGTGGACGACGCCGAGCGGGACCGGCTGATGAAGTCGCTCCAGGAGGACCTGGACTTCTTCGAGGAGGTGTGCGGCGGGGAGGACGCCGGGGACTGACGGGGGCGGGCTCGGCGAGGCGGGATTGTTTCGTCAGGGCTTGCAGCTGGGGTGCCGAATGTTTGGCTCGGTCGCCTTCGGGGCGCCACATGCGCCCCCCTACGGCTCCCTCGCGGCCGGTGTCGTCGGCCCCGTGCAGGTTGGTGGGCCGTTGCCCGGCGTCGGGGTGGGCTGGTCGGCCCGGGGAGCGCTGGGGCCGGGGCGTCCTCGGTGACCGTTTCGCGGTCGGCCGCCCGGGGTCGGTACGATCCCACTCATGCGCGCGCTCCTGGTATGGCGCCGTATTCCACCTTCAGTCAGGAGAGACCGGTGTCAGACGTCCGTGTGATCATCCAACGCGATTCCGAGCGGGAAGAGCGCGTGGTGACGACGGGCACTACGGCCGCCGACCTCTTCGCCGGCGAGCGCTCGATCATCGCCGCGCGCGTGGGCGGCGAGCTCAGGGATCTGTCGTACGTGCTCTCCGACGGCGAGGAGGTCGAGGGCGTCGAGATCTCCTCCGAGGACGGGCTCAACATCCTGCGCCACTCCACCGCGCATGTGATGGCGCAGGCCGTGCAGGAGCTCTTCCCCGAGGCCAAGCTGGGCATCGGCCCGCCCGTCAAGGACGGCTTCTACTACGACTTCGACGTCGAGAAGCCGTTCACGCCCGAGGATCTCAAGGCCATCGAGAAGAAGATGCAGGAGATCCAGAAGCGGGGGCAGAAGTTCGCCCGCCGTGTCGTGACCGACGAGGGCGCCCGCGAGGAGCTCGCGAACGAGCCCTACAAGCTGGAGCTGATCGGCCTCAAGGGCGCCGCCTCCAGCGACGACGGCGCGGACGTCGAGGTCGGCGCCGGCGAACTCACGATCTACGACAACCTGGACGCCAAGACCGGCGAGCTGTGCTGGAAGGACCTCTGCCGCGGTCCCCACCTGCCCTCGACCCGCCTGATCCCGGCGTTCAAGCTGATGCGCAACGCCGCCGCCTACTGGCGCGGCAGCGAGAAGAACCCGATGCTCCAGCGCATCTACGGCACCGCCTGGCCGTCCAAGGACGAGCTGAAGCAGTACCTGGACTTCCTCGCCGAGGCCGAGAAGCGCGACCACCGCAAGCTGGGCAACGAGCTCGACCTGTTCTCCATCCCGGAGCAGATCGGCTCCGGCCTCGCCGTCTTCCACCCCAAGGGCGGCATCGTCCGCCGCGTGATGGAGGACTACTCGCGGCGCCGCCACGAGGAGGAGGGCTACGAGTTCGTCTACACCCCGCACGCGACGAAGGGGAAGCTCTTCGAGACGTCGGGTCACCTCGACTGGTACGCCGAGGGCATGTACCCGCCCATGCAGCTCGACGAGGGCGTGGACTACTACCTCAAGCCCATGAACTGCCCGATGCACAACCTGATCTTCGACGCGCGCGGCCGCTCCTACCGTGAACTGCCGCTCCGTCTCTTCGAGTTCGGGACCGTGTACCGGTACGAGAAGTCGGGCGTCGTGCACGGCCTCACCCGCGCGCGTGGCTTCACCCAGGACGACGCGCACATCTACTGCACGCGCGAGCAGATGTCGGACGAGCTCGACAGGACGCTCACCTTCGTTCTCGGCCTGCTGCGCGACTACGGCCTGACCGACTTCTATCTGGAGCTGTCCACCAAGGACCCGGAGAAGTTCGTCGGCTCGGACGAGGTCTGGGAGGAGGCCACGGAGACGCTGCGCCAGGTCGCCGAGAAGCAGGGCCTGCCGCTCGTGCCCGACCCGGGCGGTGCCGCCTTCTACGGCCCGAAGATCTCCGTGCAGGCCAAGGACGCCATCGGGCGCACCTGGCAGATGTCGACGATCCAGCTCGACTTCAACCTGCCGGAGCGCTTCGACCTGGAGTACACCTCCGCGGACGGCTCCAAGCAGCGTCCGGTCATGATCCACCGCGCGCTGTTCGGCTCGATCGAGCGGTTCTTCGCGGTGCTCCTGGAGCACTACGCGGGCGCCTTCCCGGCCTGGCTGGCCCCGGTGCAGGCGATCGGCATCCCGATCGGCGACGCGCATGTGGACTACCTGGAGAAGTTCGCCGCGGCCGCCAAGAAGAAGGGCCTCAGGGTCGAGGTCGACTCCTCCTCCGACCGTATGCAGAAGAAGATCCGCAACGCCCAGAAGCAGAAGGTGCCCTTCATGGTCATCGCGGGCGACGAGGACATGGCCAACAACGCCGTCTCCTTCCGCTACCGCGACGGCTCGCAGGAGAACGGCATCCCGTTCGACGAGGCCATCGCGAAGATCGCGCAGGTCGTCGAGGAGCGGGCGCAGGTCTGAGCCGGCGGCACGAGTGCGTCGAAGGCCCCCGGGGAGCTCGGCTCCCCGGGGGCCTTTCGCCGGTCGGGCCCGGCCCGCGTGCGACGATCACGGCCCAGGAAACGGACCGTGTGCGGCCTGCGGGAGAGCATCTGAGTGCGAGCCCTGGCGACACGCCGCGGACGGACGAAGCCATATGCTGCACGCATGACGAGTGAGCCGGAGCAGCAGTGGGGAGTGGGGATCCAGGACGCGTTCCAGCGTCTGTGGACGCCCCATCGGATGGCCTACATCCAGGGTGAGAACAAGCCGACCGGCCCCGGAGCCGACGACGGCTGCCCCTTCTGCTCGATCCCGGCCAAGTCCGACGAGGACGGGCTGATCGTCAAGCGCGGGGAGCAGGTCTATGCCGTCCTCAACCTGTACCCGTACAACGGCGGCCACCTGATGGTCGTGCCCTACCGCCACGTCGCCGACTACACCGACCTCACCGAGCCGGAGACCGTCGAGCTCGCCGCCCTGACCAAGCAGGCGATGACGGCCCTGCGGACCGCCTCCGGCGCCCACGGCTTCAACATCGGTATGAACCAGGGCACGGTCGCCGGCGCCGGTATCGCCGCCCACCTCCACCAGCACATCGTCCCGCGCTGGGGCGGCGACACGAACTTCATGCCGGTGGTGGGGCACACGCGGGTGCTGCCGCAGCTGTTGGCGGACACGCGGAAGATGCTGGCGGAGGCCTGGCCGGCCGCCTGATGTTTCAGCCGAGGGCAGCCCCGGCCGGCCCGTGGGGCGGCCGGACCCGCCTGGCACGGCTCGGCCGCCGGAGGCCTACGCGTCGTACACGTCCGCTTTGCGAGGCGTCGGATCCTGCACCGCCGTGCTGAGGAACGCCGACCGCGCACCGAACTTCTCGGTGTCCACGCCGTTCTCCGCCAGCACCTTGATCGCCGCGGCATGCACCACCCGCAGCACCGGCGTGGCCGCGCGCAGCGCGTCGTCGGCCATGAACCGGTGCCGCCACGGCTGATCCGCCCACGCATGCCGCAGTCCGAACGGCTCGGGCAGCGCGATCGTCCCGCCGAGCCAGTTCAGCAGCGGCGGATACCAGGAGATCGGGGCGCGGACCGCCAGCCGTACGACCTCGTCGCTGTTGACCAGGGGAAGCTTCACCGTGCGGCTCTCCCACGGCTTCAGCGACTTGGTGACCTCCTTCGTGGGCGTCTCCGGCTTCGTCGTGAAGAGGCCGTTCACCGGGCCCAGGGCATGCCCGGTGACCTCGATGCGCAACGTCTCGTGCAGCACGGTCACCGTGATCAGCATGGTGATGATCAACTGCCCGTCCCAGAGCGTCCACTGGACGCCCAGGTAGTGCCGGTCACCGCTGCCGAACTGCTGCTTGTTGCAGATGTCCTGTATCGCGTGCGACTTGACCTGGTACGCCTCGACGTCCGTGCCCTCCGGCCGGGACACCGCCTTGGCGCCCTCGGCGATCGGCGTGACGATCCAGTGCCGTATCGACGGCTTCGGGAAACCGCCGGTGTTCAGCGGCCCGCGCTCCAGCATGCGCAGCTGGTCATGGATGGACCGGATGACGTCCCAGCTGCGGAAGGGGTGGATCTCGCGGGTCGGGTCGGCCGGCGTCAGGTCCTCGGCCAGCTGCCAGCTGCCCCAGCGGGTGCCCATGCCGAGTATCCCCTTGGGCCCGGCGTAGAACACGGAGTTGGACTGCTGCTCGGCGCTGAGCTTGGCGAGGGACTGGCGCAGCTGTTCGGCCTGGGTCTCGCTGGGGCTGGTCGGCACCGCCTCAGGCACCTTCGCGCCGACGCTGCTGCCGGCCAGCAGGCTGTCCCACCGCCCCCGCAGGTCCTTCGCGGTGCGTTCGCAGACCTGCTTGGCCCAGAACCAGCCGACCACGGGCATGACGACACAGGCCCGCGCATACCACGCCCACAGACCGCCGAACGGCATCTTGACCAGGAAGAGCACGGCGAGCGCGCCCGCCGCCACGAGCAGCACGGTGGCGAGCGCACTGCCCCGCTTCTCGTTCGCCTTGCCGATGGTGGTGCGCAGCTGGAAGATCAGCAGCCACACCAGCAGCCCGGGCAGGAAGAGCAGACCGCAGATCACCATGATGGTGCTGAGCATCCGGTCGCGGGCCTTGCGGATGTTGTTGGCGGCCAGACAGTGCTCGACGACGACCTGCGGCTCGGTGCCGAAGGACTGGATCAGCGGCTTGCGGCCGCTGCCGAGCATGCGGTCGACGACGGCACGGGAGAAGGCCTCACCCAGGTTGGGCCGGAAGATCCTCGCCCACTTGCGGCCTTCCTTGACGTCGGTCTGGTGCCATTCGTTGTCGGCCTTCTTGATGTCCTGAAACGGATTGTCCCGGTAGGCCGCCGAGGCCAGCGCGAACGTCGCCGTCTGTCCCTCGCCGGCCGTGCGCGGCACCTGCGGACCGAAGATGTCCGCGTAACCGCTCTCAACGGTCATTCCCGCCCCCGATCGCCGCACTGTCGCTTGCGGCCTTCCCGACTTCCGTACTGCGCACACCTGTTGATCAATGACCAGCGTATCCGTCCGCACTGACATTCGTCGGCGGACGGCCGAAGCCGCCCGCCGACGTGGAGGGGAGCGTTCCGCACAAGCCACTTGGTGGCGCCGGGCGCGAACTACGAGGCGTCGCGCGCCTCTTCACGAATCCTTTCCGCGATCTGCGGCGGCATCGGTTCGTGCCGCGCGTAGGAACGGTCGAAGCGCGCGGTGCCGTGCGACAGCGACCGCAGATCGACGGCGTACCGGCCGATCTCGATCTCGGGCACCTCTGCCTTGATGACCGTGCGGCCACCGCTGGTCTGCTCGGTGCCGAGGACACGGCCGCGCCGCCCGGACAGGTCGCTCATCACGGCGCCGACGTAGTCGTCACCGACGAGGACGGACACCTCGGCCACCGGCTCCAGCAGATGGATCTTCGCGTCGGCCGCCG
The DNA here is from genome assembly GCF_001513975.1 of Streptomyces curacoi. Taxonomy (GTDB): domain Bacteria; phylum Actinomycetota; class Actinomycetes; order Streptomycetales; family Streptomycetaceae; genus Streptomyces; species Streptomyces curacoi. The sequence goes on along the minus strand of NZ_KQ947991.1, from coordinate 164,508 downwards.
CCTCCCGCAGCGCGAGCGCGCCGGCCGTCTGGAACGCGGCGTCGGAGGAGTCCACGGAGTGCGCCTTGCCGTCGAGCAGCGTGACCCGGATGTCGACGAGCGGATAGCCGGCCGCGACGCCTTTGGCCGCCTGGGCCCGCACCCCCTTCTCCACCGACGGGATGAACTGCCGGGGCACCGCGCCGCCGACGACCTTGTCCACGAACTCGATGCCCGAGCCGCCCGGCAGCGGCTCCACCTCGATCTCGCAGATGGCGTACTGCCCGTGCCCGCCGGACTGCTTCACATGCCGTCCGCGGCCGGCCGACTTGTGGGCGAACGTCTCCCGCAGGGAGACCTTGTGCGGTACGACGTCGACCTGCACGCCGTACCGGCTGCGCAGCCGTTCGAGGGCGACGTCCGCGTGCGCCTCGCCCAGGCACCACAGCACCACCTGGTGGGTGTCCTGGTTCTGTTCCAGCCGCATCGTCGGGTCCTCGGCGACCAGCCGGGACAGACCCTGCGACAGCTTGTCCTCGTCCGCCTTGCTGTGCGCCTGGATGGCGAGCGGCAGCAGCGGGTCGGGCATCCGCCAGGGCTCCATCAGCAGCGGATCGTCCTTGGCCGACAGGGTGTCGCCGGTCTCCGCGCGGCTCAGCTTCGCCACACAGGCCAGATCGCCCGCGATGGCGTGGCTGAGCGCCCGCTGCTGCTTGCCGAAGGGCGCGGACAGGGCGCCGATGCGCTCGTCGACGTCGTGGTCCTCGTGCCCGCGGTCGGCCAGCCCGTGCCCGGAGACGTGCACCGTCTCGTCGGGGCGCAGGGTGCCGGAGAAGACGCGGACCATCGACACCCGGCCGACGTACGGGTCGGACGCCGTCTTCACGACCTCCGCCACCAGCGGCCCGTCCGGGTCGCACGGCTTCAGCTCGCGCGGCTTGCCGTCGATCGTGGTGACCTGGGGCGCCTCGCGCTCCAGCGGGGTCGGGAAGCCCCGGGTGATCAGCTCCAGCACCTCGACCGTGCCGAGTCCCTGCCGGGCGCCGTCGGCGGCGGGGGCGGCGGCCAGGACGGGGAAGAAGGTGCCGCGCGCGACGGCCCGCTCCAGATCCTCGATCAGCGTCTTGACGTCGACCTGCTCACCGCCCAGATACCGGTCCATGAGGGTCTCGTCCTCGCTCTCCGCGATGATCCCCTCGATCAGCCGGTTACGGGCCTCCTCGATCTCCGGCAGCTGGTCCTCGCCGGGCTCGGACTCCTTGCGCTCGCCGCTGGAGTAGTCGAACAGCTTCTGGGAGAGCAGGCCGATCAGGCCGGTCACCGGCGCGTGCCCGTCCGGGCCCTGCGGCCCGTGCAGCGGCAGATACAGCGGGAGCACCGCGTCGGGGTCGTCCCCGCCGAAGGCCTCCGCGCAGATCCGCGTCATCTCCTCGTAGTCGGCCCGCGCGGACTCCAGGTGTGTGACGACGATCGCGCGCGGCATGCCGACAGCCGCGCACTCCTCCCACACCATGCGGGTCGAGCCGTCCACGCCGTCCGAGGCGGAGACGACGAAAAGGGCCGCGTCCGCCGCGCGCAGACCGGCCCTCAGCTCCCCGACGAAGTCGGCGTATCCGGGGGTGTCCAGAAGGTTGATCTTGATGCCGTCCCATTCGACCGGCACCAGGGAGAGCTGCACCGAGCGTTGCTGCCGGTGCTCGATCTCGTCGTAGTCGGAGACGGTGCCGCCGTCCTCCACGCGGCCCGCCCGGTTCACCGCCCCCGCGGTGAGCGCGAGAGCCTCCACCAGAGTCGTCTTGCCCGATCCGGAGTGGCCGACCAGCACCACATTCCGTACGGACGCGGGGTGGTCGGCCGCTGTAGCCCTGCCGGCGGCTCCGGGGTGTGCGTTCGCCTTGTCGCCCATGATCCTGCCTCCCGTGCACGGTGAGGTCACTGTGGGCGCGGACATGCGGATCCGCGTGCGATGGCGGCTCCGGTGACGCCCGCGGTTCTTCGAGCTTTCCACTCCCGTCACGGTGCGTCCATACGAAGGACGTGATCGTGCCGTCCGGCACTGCCGGAACAGACCGCTCGTCGCGGGTACGAGTGCCCGGCGGTCGCGCTCACGCGCGCGTGGCTACGATGGGCCAGCCGGTGGCCAGCAGGGGCCGCCCGGCGCCACACCGACCCTCGGGAAGGCCATGCTGAACAAGTACGCGCGTGCGTTTTTCACGCGTGTCCTCACGCCGTTCGCCGCATTTCTGATCAGGCGGGGCGTCAGTCCTGACATGGTCACGTTGATCGGCACCGCCGGCGTGATCGTGGGCGCGCTGGCCTTCTACCCCCGGGGCGAGTTCTTCTGGGGCACGGTCGTGATCACGCTGTTCGTGTTCTCCGACCTCGTCGACGGCAACATGGCCCGGCAGCTGGGCCGCTCCAGCCGCTGGGGCGCCTTCCTGGACTCCACCCTCGACCGGGTCGCCGACGGCGCGATCTTCGGCGGCTTCGCCCTCTGGTACGCCGGGGGCGGCGACGACCTCGTCCTGTGCGCGGTGTCGATCTTCTGCCTGGCCAGCGGCCAGGTGGTGTCGTACACCAAGGCCCGTGGTGAGTCGATCGGCCTGCCGGTCGCCGTCAACGGCCTCGTCGAGCGGGCCGAGCGCCTGGTGATCTCCCTGGTCGCGGCCGGTCTCGCGGGCCTGCACAAGTTCGGGGTACCCGGCATCCAGTACCTGCTGCCCGTCGCCCTGTGGATCGTCGCCGTCGGCAGCCTCGTCACGCTGATCCAGCGGGTCGTCACGGTTCGCCGGGAGTCGGCCGAGGCGGAGGCCGCGGAAGCCGCGCAGGACAAGCCGCAGAACGCCTCTCAAGGGAGTGAGGCAGCCAAGTGAGTGCCCAGGAGCGGCTCACGGACGCGCTGTACGGCCTGGGCTGGAGCACGGTCAAGAAGCTCCCCGAGCCGGTCGCCGTACGGCTTGGCCGCGCCATCGCCGACCTCGCCTGGAAGCAGCGGGGCAAGGGCGTGCAGCGGCTGGAGAGCAACTACGCGCGCGTGGTGCCCGACGCGAGCCCGGAGCGCCTCGCCGAACTCTCGCGCGCGGGCATGCGCTCGTACCTGCGCTACTGGATGGAGTCCTTCCGGCTCCCCGCCTGGAGCGCCGAGCGCGTCAAGGGCGGCTTCGACGCCAAGGACATCCACTACCTGACCGACGGCCTGGCCGCCGGCAACGGCGTCATACTCGCGCTGCCGCACCTGGCCAACTGGGACCTCGCGGGCGCCTGGGTCACCACCAAGCTGCAAACGCCGTTCACGACGGTCGCCGAACGCCTCAGGCCCGAGTCGCTCTACGACCGTTTCGTCGCCTACCGCGAGGGCCTCGGCATGGAGGTCCTGCCGCACAGCGGCGGCACCGCCTTCGGCACGCTGGCCCGCAGGCTGCGCGACGGCGGCCTGGTCTGCCTGGTCGCCGACCGCGACCTGTCGGCCTCGGGCGTGGAGGTCGAGTTCTTCGGCGACACCGCCCGGATGCCCGCCGGACCGGCGCTGCTGGCCCAGCAGACCGGGGCACTGCTGCTCCCCGTCACGCTCTGGTACGACGACTCGCCCGTCATGCAGGGCCGGGTCCATCCGCCGATCGAGGTGCCCGAGACAGGTACCCGGGCCGAGAAGACGTCTGTCATGACACAGGCGCTGGCCGATGCCTTCGCCTCGGGGATCGCCGAACATCCGGAGGACTGGCACATGCTCCAGCGCTTGTGGCTCGCTGATCTCGACCCCACGAAGGGGCCCTCGTGAGAATCGGCATCGTCTGCCCGTACTCCTGGGACGTGCCGGGCGGCGTCCAGTTCCACATCCGCGACCTCGCCGAGTACTTCATCCGGCTCGGCCACGAGGTGTCCGTCCTGGCCCCCGCCGACGACGACACCCCGCTCCCGCCGTACGTGGTCTCGGCGGGCCGCGCCGTCCCGGTGCCCTACAACGGCTCGGTCGCCCGGCTGAACTTCGGCTTCCTCTCGGCCGCCCGGGTCCGCCGCTGGCTGCACGACGGCGAGTTCGACGTCATCCACATCCACGAGCCGACGTCGCCGTCCCTCGGCCTGCTGGCCTGCTGGGCGGCCCAGGGCCCGATCGTGGCCACGTTCCACACGTCGAACCCGCGCTCCAGGGCGATGATCGCGGCCTACGCCATCCTCCAGGCGGCCCTGGAGAAGATCAGCGCCCGGATCGCGGTGAGCGAGTACGCCCGCCGCACCCTCGTGGAACACCTGGGCGGCGACGCCGTGGTGATCCCCAACGGCGTCGACGTCGACTTCTTCGCCAAGGCCGACCCCAACCCCGACTGGCAGGGCGACACCATCGGCTTCATCGGCCGCATCGACGAGCCCCGCAAGGGCCTGCCGGTCCTGATGCGGGCCCTGCCGAAGATCCTCGCCGCCCGCCCGCAGACCAGGCTCCTGGTGGCGGGCCGCGGCGACGAGGAGGAGGCGGTGCAGTCCCTGCCCGCCGAACTCCGCTCCCGGGTCGAGTTCCTCGGCATGATCAGCGACCAGGACAAGGCCCGCCTGCTGCGCAGCGTCGACCTGTACGTCGCTCCCAACACCGGCGGCGAGAGCTTCGGGATCATCCTGGTCGAGGCGTTGTCGGCCGGGGCCCCGGTCCTCGCCTCGGACCTGGACGCCTTCGCCCAGGTCCTCGACCAGGGCGCCGCGGGCGAACTGTTCACCAACGAGGACGCCGACGCCCTGGCCGAGGCGGCCCTACGGCTCCTGGAGGACCCGGCACGGCGCGCGAAGCTGCGAGACCGGGGGAGTACGCATGTACGCCGCTTCGACTGGTCGACCGTCGGTGCGGACATCCTGTCGGTGTACGAGACGGTGACGGCGGGCGCGGCGGCCGTGGCCGCGGACGAGCGCGCCGGGGGCGGCGGAAGCGGCCTGCGGGCGCGGTTGGGGCTGGCGCGCGACTGAGGGGGGCTCGCTACGCCGGTCCGGCATCATCCAGCTTGTTCGGCGTTTGAGGACGAGGCCCGTTCAGGGCCGAAGCGGGGGTCCAGGGGGCGGCAGCCCCCTGGCGGGGTCGAAGGGGCGGAGCCCCTGGGGGATGGGACGGGTAGGAGCGGCGGGGGCGAGAACCGCCCGACGGCGACCACAACGCAGGACACGCAACCACCGACCCGCCTCACCCGCCCCCGCACGCCCCCCGCCTGACCCGGCGAAGCTAGTCTGCGGCCGTGACCGCAACCCTCATCTGGATCCTCGTCGCCCTCGTCGCGATCGGCCTCTACCTCAGCTGGACCGCGGGCCGCCTCGACCGGCTGCACGCCCGGATCGACGCGGCGCGTGCCGCCCTCGACGCCCAGTTGCTGCGCCGCGCCTCGGTGGCCCAGGAACTGGCCACCTCCGGCGTACTGGACCCGGCCGCGTCGATCGTCCTGTACGAGGCCGCCCACGCCGCCCGGCAGGCCGAGGAGGAGCAGCGGGAGGTCGCCGAGAGCGAGCTGAGCCAGGCGCTGCGGGCCGTGTTCGCCGAGGCCCCGCAGGTGGAGGCGGTACGGGAGGCGCCCGGGGGAGAGGAGGCGGCCCGCGAGCTGACCGAGGCGGTCCGCCGGGTACCGATGGCCCGCCGCTTCCACAACGACGCCGTACGGGCCGCCCGGGCGCTGCGCCGGCACCGCAAGGTCCGCTGGTTCCGCCTGGCGGGCCACGCCCCCTTCCCGCTGGCCTTCGAGATGGACGACGAGCCGCCGACGGCACTGACCGACAGAGCCGCCTGACCAGCACGTTCGCACCACGGGCCGGGAAAAGGATCCACCGGCTTCTCATTGGCCCTTGCTGTGGCCTGGTCCACTCCCGTTTCCTCGGTGCTTGCAGTAACCCTCTTTCACCGTGTGAGGTCACCCGTGTCCATCTCCGAAAACCAGGCTCCCGAGACCGGCACCGCCCGCGTGAAGCGCGGCATGGCCGAGCAGCTCAAGGGCGGCGTGATCATGGACGTCGTCACGCCGGAGCAGGCGAAGATCGCCGAGGACGCGGGCGCCGTCGCCGTCATGGCCCTGGAGCGGGTCCCGGCCGACATCCGCAAGGACGGCGGCGTGGCCCGTATGTCCGACCCGGACATGATCGAGGGCATCATCGACGCCGTCTCCATCCCGGTCATGGCCAAGTCCCGCATCGGCCACTTCGTCGAGGCCCAGGTCCTGCAGTCCCTCGGCGTCGACTACATCGACGAGTCCGAGGTCCTCACCCCGGCCGACGAGGTCAACCACTCCGACAAGTGGGCCTTCACCACGCCGTTCGTCTGCGGCGCCACCAACCTCGGTGAGGCCCTGCGCCGCATCGCCGAGGGCGCGGCCATGATCCGCTCCAAGGGCGAGGCCGGCACCGGCAACGTCGTCGAGGCCGTCCGGCACCTGCGCCAGATCAAGAACGAGATCGCCAAGCTGCGCGGCTTCGACAACAACGAGCTGTACGCCGCCGCCAAGGAGCTGCGCGCCCCCTACGAGCTCGTCAAGGAGGTCAGCGAGCTCGGCAAGCTCCCGGTGGTGCTGTTCTCCGCCGGTGGCGTCGCCACCCCGGCCGACGCGGCGCTGATGCGTCAGCTCGGCGCCGAGGGCGTCTTCGTCGGCTCCGGCATCTTCAAGTCCGGCGACCCGGCCAAGCGCGCCGCTGCCATCGTCAAGGCGACCACCTTCTACGACGACCCGAAGATCATCGCGGACGCGTCCCGCAACCTCGGCGAGGCCATGGTCGGCATCAACTGCGACACCCTCCCCGAGGCCGAGCGCTACGCCAACCGCGGCTGGTAAGCACCCTCCAAGGACTGCACGTACATGACTGACGCACCCGTCATAGGCGTCCTGGCCCTCCAGGGCGACGTACGGGAGCACCTCATCGCCCTGGCCGCGGCCGACGCCGTGGCCAGGCCGGTGCGGCGCCCCGAAGAGCTCGCCGAGGTCGACGGCCTCGTCATCCCCGGCGGCGAGTCCACGACCATCTCCAAGCTGGCCGTCCTCTTCGGCGTGATGGAGCCGCTGCGCGCGCGCGTGCGGGACGGCATGCCCGTCTACGGCACCTGCGCCGGCATGATCATGCTCGCCGACAAGATCCTCGACCCGCGCTCGGGCCAGGAGACCGTCGGCGGCATCGACATGATCGTGCGCCGCAACGCCTTCGGCCGCCAGAACGAATCCTTCGAGGCCGCGCTCGACGTCAAGGGCGTCGACGGCGACCCCGTGGAGGGCGTCTTCATCCGCGCCCCCTGGGTCGAGTCCGTCGGCGCCGAGGCCGAGGTGCTCGCCGAGCACGACGGCCACATCGTCGCGGTCCGCCAGGGCAACGCGCTGGCCACGTCGTTCCACCCGGAACTGACCGGCGACCACCGTGTCCACGGCCTGTTCGTCGACATGGTGCGCGCGATGCGTGCACCCGAGTCCTTGTAGGATCTCAGGCGTTCGTTCATAGATGGGTTACGCGAAGGAGACAGGCAGATGTCCGGCCACTCTAAATGGGCCACGACGAAGCACAAGAAGGCCGTCATCGATGCCAAGCGCGGCAAGCTCTTCGCGAAGCTGATCAAGAACATCGAGGTCGCGGCCCGTATGGGCGGTGCCGACCCCGACGGTAACCCAACCCTCTACGACGCCATCCAGAAGGCGAAGAAGCAGTCGGTTCCGAACAAGAACATCGACTCCGCCGTCAAGCGCGGCGCGGGCCTTGAGGCCGGCGGCGCCGACTACGAGACGATCATGTACGAGGGCTACGGCCCGAACGGTGTCGCGGTGCTCATCGAGTGCCTCACCGACAACCGCAACCGCGCCGCCTCCGACGTCCGCGTCGCCATGACCCGCAACGGCGGCTCCATGGCCGACCCGGGCTCGGTGTCGTACATGTTCAGCCGCAAGGGCGTCGTGATCGTCCCCAAGGGCGAGCTGACCGAGGACGACGTCCTCGCCGCCGTCCTGGACGCGGGCGCCGAGGAGGTCAACGACCTCGGCGAGAACTTCGAGGTCATCAGCGAGGCCACCGACCTGGTCGCCGTCCGCACGGCCCTCCAGGACGCCGGCATCGACTACGAGTCCGCCGAGGCCAACTTCGTGCCGTCCGTCCAGGTCGAGCTGGACGAGGAGGGCGCCAAGAAGATCTTCAAGCTGATCGACGCGCTGGAGGACAGCGACGACGTCCAGAACGTCTTCGCCAACTTCGACGTCAGCGACGAGATCATGGAGAAGGTCGAGGCGTAACGCCGCCGCGAGCTGCACGGGCTCAACGGGCCGACGGGACATACCCGTCGGCCCGTCGCATTGTCAGCGGCACCCGATAGCCTGCACAAACAGGCGATCGAAGGAGGGGCGGTGCGCGTACTCGGGGTGGACCCCGGACTGACGCGATGTGGTGTGGGCGTCGTCGAGGGGGTCGCGGGCCGGCCACTGACGATGCTCGGCGTCGGCGTCGTCCGGACGCCGGTGGACGCCGAGTTGGGCCACCGCCTCGTCGCCATCGAGCAGGGCATCGAGCAGTGGCTGGACGAGCACAGGCCCGAATACGTCGCCGTGGAGCGGGTGTTCAGCCAGCACAACGTCCGTACGGTGATGGGCACCGCCCAGGCCAGCGCGGTCGCCATGCTCTGCGCCGCCCGCCGCGGCATCCCCGTCGCCCTGCACACCCCGAGCGAGGTCAAGGCTGCCGTCACCGGCAGCGGCCGGGCCGACAAGGCCCAGGTCGGCGCCATGGTCACCCGTCTGCTGCGGCTCAGCGCCCCGCCGAAGCCGGCCGACGCCGCCGATGCCCTCGCGCTCGCCATCTGCCACATCTGGCGGGCCCCCGCCCAGAACCGACTCCAGCAGGCTGTCGCCCTGCACACAGCCAAAGCACCGAAAGGCCGTACGGCATGATCGCCTTCGTCAGCGGCACAGTGGCCGCACTCGCTCCCGACGCCGCGGTGGTCGAAGTGGGCGGGGTCGGCATGGCCGTCCAGTGCACGCCGAACACGCTGTCCACCCTGCGCGTCGGGCAGCCCGCCAAGCTGCACACCTCGCTGGTGGTCCGCGAGGACTCACTCACCCTGTACGGCTTCGCGGACGACGACGAACGGCAGACGTTCGAGCTGCTGCAGACCGCGAGCGGAGTCGGCCCCCGGCTGGCCCAGGCGATGCTGGCCGTGCACTCGCCCGACGCCCTGCGCACAGCCGTGGCGACCGGCGACGAGAAGGCGCTCACCGCCGTCCCCGGCATCGGCAAGAAGGGCGCCCAGAAGCTCCTTCTGGAGCTGAAGGACCGCCTGGGCGCACCGATCGGCGCGCCCGCCGTGGGGGCACCGGTCACGCACGGCTGGCGCGACCAGCTGCACGCTGCCCTCATCGGCCTCGGGTACGCGACCCGCGAGGCCGACGAGGCGGTCGCCGCCGTGGCCCCGCAGGCCGAGGCCGCCGAGGGCACACCGCAGGTCGGCCGGCTGCTGAAGGCGGCCCTGCAGACCCTCAACCGAGCGCGTTGATCGACAGACTGGTCGACAGACTCATCGACGGACCTGACGACACCCGGGTACGACGCCCCGTACACCACCCACCGCGACCCCCGAGGCACACTCCATGAACTGGGACGACACCACCGACACCCCCGCCCCCGAGCGGCTCGTCGGTGCGTCCGCCGACCGTGAGGACCAGGCCGTCGAGGCCGCGCTGCGCCCGAAGGACCTGGGCGAGTTCATCGGCCAGGAGAAGGTCCGCGAACAACTCGACCTCGTCCTGCGCGCCGCACGAGCGCGGGGCGCCACCGCCGACCATGTGCTGCTCTCCGGTGCCCCCGGCCTGGGCAAGACCACCCTCTCGATGATCATCGCGGCCGAGATGGGCGCCCCCATCCGCATCACGTCCGGCCCCGCAATCCAGCACGCTGGCGACCTCGCCGCGATCCTCTCCTCCCTCCAGGAGGGCGAGGTCCTCTTCCTCGACGAGATCCACCGCATGTCCCGGCCCGCCGAGGAGATGCTGTACATGGCGATGGAGGACTTCCGCGTCGACGTGATCGTCGGCAAGGGCCCGGGCGCCACCGCCATCCCGCTCGAACTGCCCCCGTTCACCCTGGTCGGCGCCACCACGCGCGCGGGCCTGCTCCCGCCCCCGCTGCGCGACCGCTTCGGCTTCACCGCCCACATGGAGTTCTACGAGCCCGCCGAGCTGGAGCGCGTCATCCACCGATCGGCCGGCCTGCTCGACGTGGAGATCGAGGGCGACGGCGCCGCCGAGATCGCCGGCCGCTCCCGTGGCACCCCCCGCATCGCCAACCGCCTGCTGCGCCGCGTCCGCGACTACGCCCAGGTCAAGGCCGACGGGATCATCACCAAGGACATCGCCGCGGCCGCCCTCGCCGTCTACGAGGTCGACGCCCGGGGCCTCGACCGGCTCGACCGCGCCGTCCTGGAAGCCCTGCTGAAACTGTTCGGCGGCGGGCCCGTCGGCCTGTCCACGCTCGCCGTCGCGGTGGGGGAGGAGCGCGAGACGGTCGAGGAGGTCGCCGAACCCTTCCTCGTACGCGAAGGCCTGCTGGCCCGCACCCCGCGCGGCCGGGTCGCCACCCCCGCGGCATGGGCCCATATCGGCCTCACCCCGCCCCACTCGTCAGCTGCGGGAAACGGACAACAGGACCTGTTCGGGGCGTGATGAGACCGTGACGGCGAGCTCAGTGGCCGCAGGGGGAACCCCGGTGCCATGCTGAGCGTTGTTCCATGCGCGGAGACTCGCTTAGACTCCGCCGATGCCGCCGTTGTCGGCGGCACACATACCCCCAACCATCAGGCCGCTCACCATCGCGGTCGTGTGAAGGAAGTTCCGACCCGTGAGTCTCGTGACCCTCCTCCCGTTCATCGTGCTCATCGGGGCCATGTTCCTGATGACCCGGTCGGCCAAGAAGAAGCAGCAGCAGGCCGTGGAAATGCGGAACCAAATGCAGCCCGGCAGTGGTGTCCGCACGATCGGGGGCATGTACGCCACGGTCAAGGAGGTCAACGACGACACCGTCCTCCTCGACGCCGGCCCGGGCGTGGATCTCCTCTTCGCCAAGAACGCGATCGGTGCCGTCCTCTCCGACGACGAGTACAACCGCATCGTGCACGGCATCGAGCACGACCTGAAGTCCGACGTCGTTCCGGACGACGCCTCCTCCCTCACCGAGACCGACGAGCCCGCCGCTGCCGCCGCCTCCGACGAGAAGCCCGTCGACCTCGGCAAGAAGGACGCGGACGAGGAGCCGTCCGACGAGGCCGTGGCCGCCGAGGCGAAGGCGGACGACGAGCCGAAGAAGTCCGACGGCGACTCCGACGCGAAGTAGCCATGTCCCGGGGCGCGCGGGCCATGCCTGCGCGCCCCCGGGCATGCCGATCTCGCACGGGATCCCGACACCATGTCATGGCCGCCCGCCCGTCGATCCGGAGCGAGGCGGCCCGAGAGGGAGTACGAGAAGGTGGCAGCACCTAAGAAGGGCCGGAACGCGAGCGCCCAGAGCAAGCCAGGGCGCTCGCTGGCCCTCATCCTGATCGCCATCGCGGGGCTCACCGGAGGGATGTTCGCCTCCGGGCACACCACTCCGCGTCTTGGCATCGACCTGGCCGGCGGCACGAGCATCACGCTCCGTGCGGAAGCGGAGCCGGGCCAGGAGTCCGCGATCAACAAGACCAACATGAACACCGCGGTCGAGATCATGGAACGCCGTGTCAATGGTCTGGGTGTCTCGGAAGCGGAGGTTCAGACCCAGGGCGACAGGAACATCATCGTCAACATCCCCAAGGGCACGAACTCCAAGGAAGCCCGGGACCAGGTCGGCACCACCGCAAAGCTCTACTTCCGTCCTGTCATCGCCACCGAGATCTCCGGCGCCGGCGCGACGCCCACCCCCTCGCCGAGCGCCTCCAACAGCGCGTCGGGTGACTCCACCGAGAAGGCGGACTCCTCCGCGTCGCCCTCCGGCTCGGCCAGCCCCTCGGCGAGCTCCACCACCCAGGGCCGCGCGGTCACCGACGCCCTGAAGGCCGACCCCACGCCGTCCACGAGTGCCTCCCCGTCCGCGAGCGGCAGCCCCTCCGGCGACCCGGCGACCGGCAAGCTCGAAGAGCAGTACGCCGCGCTGGACTGCACGAAGAAGGCGGTCCGCGCCAAGGCCGGCGACGGCGCCAAGGCCTCCGACCCCACGGTCGCCTGCGGCCAGAACTCTTCGGGCCAGTGGCAGAAGTACATCCTCGGCCCCGCCGAGGTCGACGGCACCGACGTCGACAAGGCCGAGGCCCGTTTCAACACGCAGACCGCCGCCGGCTGGACCGTGACCATGGAGTTCACGGATGCGGGCGCCAAGAAGTTCGGCGAGATCACCGGCAAGCTGGCCAAGAACCAGCAGCCCCAGAACCAGTTCGCCATCGTCCTGGACGGCGACGTCGTCTCCGACCCGTCCGTCAGCCAGGCGCTGACCGGCGGCAACGCCGAGATCTCCGGCAACTTCACCCAGGAGTCGGCCCAGAGCCTCGCCAACATGCTGTCGTACGGCGCCCTGCCGCTGTCCTTCAGCGAGGACAGCGTCACCACGGTGACCGCCGCGCTCGGCGGCGAGCAGCTGAAGGCCGGTCTGATCGCCGGTGCGATCGGTCTCGCCCTGGTCGTCATCTACCTGCTGGTCTACTACCGCGGCCTGTCGGTCATCGCGATCTTCTCGCTGCTGGTCTCCGCGGCCCTGACCTACACGATCATGTCGCTGCTCGGCCCGACCATCGGCTTCGCGCTGAACCTGCCGGCCGTCTGCGGTGCCATCGTCGCCATCGGCATCACGGCAGACTCGTTCATCGTGTACTTCGAACGCGTCCGCGACGAGATCCGCGAGGGCCGCACGCTGCGCCCCGCCGTGGAGCGGGCCTGGCCGCGCGCCCGGCGCACCATCCTGGTCTCCGACTTCGTGTCGTTCCTCGCCGCCGCGGTGCTGTTCGTCGTCACCGTCGGCAAGGTCCAGGGCTTCGCGTTCACGCTGGGCCTGACCACCCTGCTCGACGTGGTCGTCGTGTTCCTGTTCACCAAGCCGCTACTGACGATCATGGCCCGCAGCAAGTTCTTCGCGAGCGGCCACAGCTGGTCGGGTCTCGATCCCAAGCGACTGGGTGCCCAGCCGCCGCTGCGCCGCACCCGCCGTCCCTCCGCCCCCATCGAGACGAAGGAGGCGTGAGATGTCGAAGCTCGGCAACCTCGGCGCCCGACTGCACCGTGGCGAGGTCGGCTACGACTTCGTCGGCAACCGCAAGATCTGGTACGGCATCTCGATCCTGATCACCATCACGGCCATCGTCGGCCTGGCGGTGCGCGGCCTGAACATGGGCATCGAGTTCCAGGGCGGAGCGGTCTTCAACACACCGAAGACCAGTGTCTCGGTGGCGCAGGCGCAGGAGTACGCGGAGGAGGCGTCCGGCCACGACGCGATCGTCCAGAAGCTCGGCAGCGGCGACGACGCCACGCTGCGCATCCAGGTCGCGGGCATCGACACGGCCGAGGCCGACAAGGTCTCTGCAGAGCTGGCCAACAAGCTGGGCGTCGCGGAGAAGGACGTCACCGGCGAACTCGTCGGCCCCAGCTGGGGTGAGCAGATCGCCAACAAGGCCTGGCAGGGCCTCGGGATCTTCCTGATCCTTGTGGTGATCTATCTGGCGATCGCGTTCGAGTGGCGCATGGCCCTCGCCGCGTTCGTCGCACTGATCCACGACATCACCATCACGGTCGGCATCTACGCCCTCGTCGGCTTCGAGGTCACACCGGGCACCGTGATCGGTCTGCTGACGATCCTCGGTTACTCGCTCTACGACACGGTCGTCGTCTTCGACAGCCTCAAGGAGCAGACGAAGGACATCACCAAGCAGACCCGCTGGACCTACAGCGACATCGCCAACCGCTCGATCAACAGCACCCTGGTCCGCTCCGTCAACACCACGGTGGTCGCCCTGCTGCCGGTGGCGGGCCTGCTGTTCATCGGCGGCGGTTTCCTCGGCGCCGGCATGCTCAACGACATCTCGCTGTCGCTGTTCGTCGGCCTCGCGGCCGGTGCGTACTCCTCGATCTTCATCGCCACGCCGCTCGTCGCCGACCTCAAGGAGCGCGAGCCGCAGATGAAGGCCCTGAAGAAGCGCGTGCTCGCCAAGCGGGCCCAGGCGGGCGCCCACGGCGAGTCCCCGGACGACGCCCCGGTCACCGACGAGCCGCTCGGCGACGAGCCGGACGACGCCGCCCCGGCGGTCGTCGGGCCGCGCAACCAGCCGGCGTCCCGTGGCCGGGGCCGCGGCCGACCCTCGGGGAAGCGCCGGTGACCGAGATCAAGGAGCTTCTGCTCAGCCGTATCCGGGACGTGGCGGACTACCCGGAGCCGGGCGTGATGTTCAAGGACATCACCCCGCTCCTGGCGGACCCGGCGGCGTTCACGGCGCTCACCGACGCACTGGCCGAGGTCGCCGCGAACACCGGCGCCACGAAGATCGTCGGCCTGGAGGCCCGCGGGTTCATCCTGGGCGCCCCTGTGGCCGTCCGCGCGGGCGTCGGCTTCATCCCCGTACGCAAGGCGGGCAAGCTCCCCGGGGCGACCCTCAGCCAGGCGTACGACCTGGAGTACGGCTCCGCCGAGATCGAGGTGCACGCCGAGGACCTGGCAGCGGGTGACCGTGTCCTGGTCATCGACGACGTCCTGGCGACGGGCGGCACCGCGGAGGCCTCGATCCAGCTGATCCGCCGGGCGGGCGCCGACGTGGCCGGTCTGGCGGTCCTGATGGAGCTGAGCTTCCTCGGCGGCCGAGGCCGCCTTGAGCCGGCCCTGGCCGGAGCCCCGCTGGAGTCACTGCTCACGGTCTGAGCCAAGCCCTCCGCACAGAGCGGGCCTGGAAACCGATGCGTATGCCGCGCACCTCGACACGAGGCGCGCGGCATACGCATGTGTGGGGCACTCCCACGCGCGGGCCGGCGAGCGCCGCACGCACCGAGGCCACGTGTCCACCGCAAGGGGCGCACTGAAGCAATGCCTCGTCCGGAGCCACTACTTGGCTCGAAATACGCGCCTCGGGGCCCGCACGCGCCGCACCCGAGGGACGTGCGCAACCCCTTCGACAGCCGCACGAAACGCTCGCGCCACCCGCCTCACACCGCCCCGACGGCCCCGCAGGAATCCCGCGGCAGCCCCTCGCGTTTCTTCGGTAGACGGCCCTCACATCGGGCTGAAGGCGATCCTCGGGCGCAGGATCGCTACCATGGGGTCTCCGGAGCCTGATCGGGGGACCCGGATCGCGCACGAGGAGTCCTCTTGCCAGACGAGGCCCAGCACCTGACCGCCGCCAAGCCCGAGCCCGCCTCGGCAGCCGCGGCGAAGCCCGCGCCGAACACGTCGCACGCGAAGAACGACACCCGCGGGACGGTCGAGCACGCCCAGTCCGCGCCCGTCGACAAGCCCGCCGAGCAGGCCCGGCCCAAGCCCGCACCGCCCGAGCGCCCCGCGACCGCACCGGTACGCCCGAACACCGGCCAGCCCGCCCGCTCCGGCTCCTCCAACCGCGTCCGCGCCCGCCTCGCCCGCCTCGGCGTCCAGCGCTCCAACCCGTACAACCCGGTGCTGGAGCCGCTGCTGCGGATAGTCCGCAGCAACGACCCGAAGATCGAGACCGCCACCCTCCGCCAGATCGAGCGCGCCTACCAGGTCGCCGAGCGCTGGCACCGCGGCCAGAAGCGCAAGAGCGGCGACCCGTACATCACGCACCCGCTCGCGGTGACCACCATCCTCGCCGAGCTGGGTATGGATCCGGCCACCCTCATGGCCGGCCTGCTGCACGACACCGTCGAGGACACCGAGTACGGCCTCGACCAGCTCCGCCGCGACTTCGGTGACCAGGTCGCCCTCCTCGTCGACGGCGTCACCAAGCTGGACAAGGTCAAATTCGGCGAGGCCGCGCAGGCCGAGACCGTGCGCAAGATGGTCGTCGCCATGGCCAAGGACCCCCGCGTCCTGGTCATCAAGCTCGCCGACCGCCTGCACAACATGCGCACCATGCGCTACCTCAAGCGCGAGAAGCAGGAGAAGAAGGCGCGCGAGACCCTGGAGATCTACGCGCCGCTCGCCCACCGCCTCGGCATGAACACCATCAAGTGGGAGCTGGAGGACCTCGCCTTCGCGATCCTCTACCCCAAGATGTACGACGAGATCGTACGGCTGGTGGCCGAGCGGGCACCGAAGCGTGACGAGTATCTGGCCATAGTGACCGACGAGGTCCAGCAGGACCTGCGCGCGGCTCGCATCAAGGCGACCGTGACCGGCCGCCCGAAGCACTACTACAGCGTCTACCAGAAGATGATCGTCCGCGGTCGCGACTTCGCGGAGATCTACGACCTGGTGGGCATCCGCGTCCTCGTCGACACCGTCCGCGACTGCTATGCGGCACTGGGCACCGTCCACGCCCGCTGGAACCCGGTTCCGGGGCGGTTCAAGGACTACATCGCGATGCCCAAGTTCAACATGTACCAGTCGCTGCACACGACGGTCATCGGCCCCAACGGCAAGCCGGTCGAACTCCAGATCCGTACGTTCGACATGCACCGCCGCGCCGAGTACGGCATCGCCGCGCACTGGAAGTACAAGCAGGAGGCCGTCGCCGGCGCCTCCAAGATCCGCACCGACGCGCCGAAGTCGTCCGGCAAGGGCAAGGACGACCACCTCAACGACATGGCGTGGCTGCGCCAGCTGCTGGACTGGCAGAAGGAGACCGAGGACCCCGGCGAGTTCCTGGAGTCCCTGCGCTTCGACCTGTCCCGCAACGAGGTCTTCGTCTTCACCCCCAAGGGCGACGTCATAGCGCTCCCGGCCGGTGCCACCCCGGTCGACTTCGCGTACGCCGTGCACACCGAGGTGGGCCACCGCACCATAGGGGCGCGGGTCAACGGCCGTCTCGTACCGCTCGAATCCACCCTGGACAACGGCGACCTGGTCGAGGTCTTCACCTCGAAGGCGGCCGGCGCGGGCCCGTCCCGCGACTGGCTCGGCTTCGTGAAGTCGCCGCGTGCCCGCAACAAGATCCGGGCGTGGTTCTCCAAGGAGCGCCGCGACGAGGCGATCGAGCAGGGCAAGGACGCCATCGTCCGGGCGATGCGCAAGCAGAACCTGCCGATCCAGCGCATCCTCACCGGCGACTCGCTGGTCACGCTCGCGCACGAGATGCGGTACGCCGACATCTCCGCGCTGTACGCGGCGATCGGCGAGGGGCACGTCTCCGCGCAGAACATCGTGCAGAAGCTCGTCCAGGCGCTCGGCGGCGAGGAGGCCGCCACCGAGGAGATCGACGAGGCGGTCCCGCCGACCCGAGGCCGCAGCCGCAAACGCCGCTCCAGCGCCGATCCGGGCGTCATCGTCAAGGGCGTCGAGGACGTGTGGGTCAAGCTGGCCCGCTGCTGTACGCCCGTACCCGGCGACCCCATCATCGGCTTCGTCACGCGCGGTAGCGGAGTATCGGTTCACCGCAGCGACTGCGTGAACGTGGAGTCACTGTCCCGTGAGCCCGAGCGCATCCTCGAAGTCGAGTGGGCGCCCACGCAGTCGTCGGTCTTCCTGGTCGCCATCCAGGTCGAGGCCCTGGACCGCTCCCGGCTCCTGTCGGACGTCACCCGCGTCCTGTCCGACCAGCACGTCAACATCCTCTCCGCGGCCGTCCAGACCTCCCGCGACCGCGTCGCCACGTCCCGCTTCACCTTCGAGATGGGCGACCCCAAGCACCTCGGGCACGTCCTGAAGGCGGTCCGGGGCGTGGAGGGCGTGTACGACGTGTACCGGGTGACGTCGGCGCGCAGCCGGTCGTAGGCATACGACGCACGGCCGTAGGCATACGACGCAAGACCGTGAGGCATACGACGCAAGGCCGTGAGGCATACGACGCGAAGGGCCCCGTACGCGATGTACGGGGCCCTTCGCGTCGTACCGGCTGTCAGCCGCCGAACTCCTGCAGACCCTTCAGCGCCTGGTCCAGCAGCGCCTGGCGGCCCTCCAGCTCGCGCTGGAGCTTGTCGGCCTTGGCGTTGTTGCCCTGGGCGCGCGCCTGCTCGATCTGGCCCTTCAGCTTGTCCACGGCGGCCTGGAGCTGACCGGTCAGTCCCTCGGCACGCGCGCGTGCCTCCGGGTTGGTCCGGCGCCACTCGGCTTCCTCGGCCTCCTGGATGGCCCGCTCGACGGCGTGCATCCGGCCCTCGACCTTCGGCCGGGCGTCGCGCGGCACATGGCCGATGGCCTCCCAGCGCTCGTTGATCGAGCGGAAGGCGGCACGCGCGCTCTTCAGGTCACCGATCGGCAGGAGCTTCTCGGCCTCCCCGGCCAGCTCCTCCTTCAGCTTCAGGTTCTCCGCCTGCTCGGCGTCGCGCTCGGCGAAGACCGAGCTACGGGCGGCGAAGAAGACGTCCTGGGCGCCGCGGAAGCGGTTCCACAGGTCGTCCTCGTGCTCGCGCTGGGCGCGGCCCGCGGCCTTCCACTCCGCCATCAGCTCGCGGTAGCGCGCCGCCGTCGGACCCCAGTCCGTCGAACCGGACAGCGACTCGGCCTCGGCGACCAGCCGCTCCTTGGTCTTGCGGGCCTCCTCGCGCTGCGCGTCCAGGTGCGCGAAGTGTGCCTTGCGGCGCTTGGAGAACGCCGACCGGGCGTGCGAGAAGCGGTGCCACAGCTCGTCGTCCGACTTGCGGTCCAGCCGCGGCAGGCCCTTCCAGGTGTCCACCAGGGCCCGCAGCCGCTCGCCGGCGGCCCGCCACTGGTCGGACTGCGCCAGCTCCTCCGCCTCGGCGACCAGCGCCTCCTTGGCGTGCCGGGCCTCGTCGGACTGCTTCGCGCGCTGCGCCTTGCGCTCCTCGCGACGCTTGTCGACGAGCTCGACCAACTTGTCCAGGCGGGCCCGCAGGGCATCCAGGTCACCCACCGCGTGATGGGCGTCGACCTGCTCCCGCAGATGGTCGATGGCGGTCTGGGCGTCCTTCGCCGACAGGTCGGTGGTCTTCACCCGCTTCTCGAGGAGGCCGATCTCGACAACCAGGCCCTCGTACTTGCGCTCGAAATAGGCCAGCGCCTCCTCGGGGGAGCCTGCCTGCCAGGAACCGACGACCTTCTCGCCATCGGCCGTACGCACGTACACGGTCCCCGTCTCGTCGACGCGGCCCCACGGGTCGCTGCTCACAGCGCCTCCTCCACATGATGCCTGCGAGGGGCTCGTGTTCCCCCGGGCATCGTCCACAGTTTCGTCACGGCCAACATAGGCGACCGGCGGGTTGCCTGTCCGCATCCCGCGCGACCGAAATTTCGCAGTTCGCGGTCAGGATTTGGTGACCGTCGCCTTGTTGATTACGACCGTCGCGTTGGGCGCCCCGTCGCCCCCGCCGGTGCTCTCGCCGGCGTCGGCAATCTTCTTGAGTACCTTCATGCCGGATTCGGAAACGGTACCGAACGGTGTGTAGCTCGGCGGGAGCTGACTGTCCTTGAACACGAGGAAGAACTGGCTGCCGCCGGAGTTCTTCTGCCCGGTGTTCGCCATCGCCACGGTGCCCGCCGGGTAGATGTTGTCCTTCAGGCTTTTGTCCTTCAGGTTCTCGTCCGGAATCGTGTACCCGGGACCGCCGGTGCCGGTGCCCGTCGGGTCGCCGCACTGCAGCACGTGGATGACGTTGGTGGTGAGCCGGTGACACTTGGAGTGGTCGAAGTACCGCTTGCCGGCGAGGAAGTCGAACGAGTTGACGGTGTGCGGCGCGGCCGACGCCTTCAGCGCGATGTCTATGTCACCGCACGTCGTCGCCAGCTTCATCGTGTACTTCGCCGACTTGTCGATGGTCAGCTCCGGCTCCTTCTTCCAGGTCGCCGTCTTGACCTTGCCCTCGGCCGGCTTCTCGCACGGGTCCGGGGCCTTGCTGGTCGGGCTCGGGCTGACCTCCGAGCCCGCGTTCTCCTTCTTGGTGCCGTCGTCCTTGAGTACCCCGGTCGTGTACAGCGCGAGGCTGCCGATGATGACCACTCCGAGCACCGACGCGATCACCGAGTTGCGCATGCGCGCCTTGCGCCGGGCGACCGTGCGCCGTTGCTGCTGCCGCAAGAACTTCTCCCGGGCGAGCTGACGCCGCCGCTGTTCCTGGCTGACCACCGGGTTTTCTCCTCATGCGTCGTATGTGTCGACCGGTACGCGTGCGTCCTATGAGCCGATCGCCTGCGTGTGCCCCGTACCGTATATGGGTTCGCTGAGGAATCGGCAGCGCCGGTAGGCTCTGACGACAGGCGGAGCCCGCCGACAAACCACTCGTGTCGACACAAACGAAGGACGATCGTGCTCATTGCCGGGTTCCCCGCCGGGGCCTGGGGGACGAACTGTTATCTCGTCGCCCCCGCCGCCGGTGAGGAGTGCGTGATCATCGACCCGGGCCACGAGGCGGCCCCCGGAGTCGAGGAAGCACTGAAGAAGCATCGGCTCAAGCCCGTCGCCGTCGTCCTCACCCACGGCCACCTCGATCACGTGGCCTCGGTCGTCCCGGTGTGCGGCGCGCACGACGTACCGGCCTGGATCCACCCCGAGGACCGGTACATGATGAGCGACCCGGAGAAGGCGCTCGGCAGGTCCATCGGGATGCAGCTGATGGGCGAGCTGACGATCGGCGAACCGGACGACGTCAAGGAGCTGACCGACGGCGCCAAGCTGGAGCTGGCGGGCCTGGAGCTCACCGTCTCGCACGCGCCGGGCCATACCAAGGGGTCGGTGACCTTCGGCCTGCCCGAGGCGGCGGACATCCCGCCGATCCTCTTCTCGGGCGACCTGCTGTTCGCCGGCTCCATCGGACGCACCGACCTGCCCGGCGGTGACACGGCCGAGATCCTCGACTCGCTGGCCCGCGTGTGCCTGCCGCTCGACGACTCGACCGTGGTGCTGTCCGGCCACGGCCCCCAGACGACCATCGGCCGGGAGCGCGCCACCAACCCGTACTTGCGGCAGGTGGCGGCCGGCCCGGGAGCATCCGAGGCTCCCCGACGAGGAATGTGACGAGACCTTCCGTGAGCACCTTCAAGGCCCCCAAGGGCACGTACGACCTGATCCCGCCGGACTCCGCCAAGTACCTGGCGGTCCGTGAGGCGATCGCGGCTCCCCTGCGCAACTCCGGTTACGGCTACATCGAGACGCCCGGCTTCGAGAGCGTCGAGCTGTTCGCGCGCGGCGTCGGCGAGTCCACCGACATCGTGACCAAGGAGATGTACGCCTTCGAGACCAAGGGCGGCGACAAGCTGGCCCTGCGCCCCGAGGGTACGGCCTCCGTGCTGCGCGCGGCCCTGGAGGCCAACCTGCACAAGGCGGGCAACCTCCCGGTCAAGCTCTGGTACTCGGGCTCCTACTACCGCTACGAGCGCCCCCAGAAGGGCCGTTACCGGCACTTCTCCCAAGTCGGCGCCGAGGCGATCGGCGCCGAGGACCCGGCGCTGGACGCCGAGCTGATCATCCTGGCCGACCAGGCGTACCGCTCCCTGGGCCTGACCAACTTCCGGATCCTGCTGAACAGCCTGGGCGACCAGGAGTGCCGCCCGGTGTACCGAGCGGCGCTGCAGGACTTCCTGCGCGGCCTGGCCCTGGACGAGGACACCCGTCGCCGCATCGAGATCAACCCGCTGCGCGTCCTCGACGACAAGCGCGAGGCGGTCCAGAAGCAGCTGACCGGCGCCCCGCTCCTGCGCGACTACCTCTGCGACGCGTGCAAGGCGTACCACGAGGAGGTCCGCGAGCTGATCACCGCGGCGGGCGTCTCCTTCGAGGACGACCCGAAGCTGGTGCGCGGCCTCGACTACTACACGCGTACGACCTTCGAGTTCGTCCACGACGGTCTGGGCTCCCAGTCCGCGGTGGGCGGCGGCGGCCGCTATGACGGACTGTCCGAGATGATCGGCGGCCCCGCGCTGCCGTCCGTCGGCTGGGCCCTGGGCGTCGACCGCACGGTGCTCGCCCTGGAGGCGGAGGGCGTGGAGCTCGAACTCCCGGCCTCCACCAGCGTGTTCGCGGTGCCGCTCGGCGAGGAGGCCCGCCGGGTGCTGTTCGCCAAGGTCACCGAACTGCGCAAGCTCGGTGTCGCGGCGGACTTCTCCTACGGCGGCAAGGGCCTCAAGGGCGCCATGAAGAACGCCAACCGCAGCGGCGCCCGCTACACGATCGTGGCCGGCGAACGCGACCTCGCCGAGGGCGTCGTCCAGCTCAAGGACATGGAGTCCGGCGAGCAGACGGCCGTCGGCGTGAACGAGATCGTCGCGGAGCTGGAAGCCCGCCTGGGCTGAGGTGGTGCCGAGGGCGGGGACCGAACGGTCCCCGCCCTCGGTCGTCCGCCGGTGTCCTGAACCGAACGCCTTTACCCAGTCGCGCGTATTTCCTTATGTCCAGTGAACGGTGGAGACGCGCGCGTGTACGGCACAATGTGCCGTGTCCGGAGAAACTCCAACTCTCAAGTGACGGAATCGGCGTGATGAGCAAGACGACAGTCAAAGACGTCTCCACCGAGCCCGAGCCGCAGTGCGCCGAAGCGGCGCCGCGGTCGGTGGGCGGCAGCCGTGCGTTCGCCCTGATGCTGGTGATCACCGGCGCGGCGGGGCTGCTGGCCGCGTGGGTCATCACGCTCGACAAGTTCAAGCTGCTCGAGGCCAAGGTCGAGGGCAAGACGTTCACCCCGGGCTGCAGCCTGAACCCCGTCGTCTCCTGCGGCAGCGTCATGGAGAGCAAGCAGGCCGCCGCCTTCGGGTTCCCCAACCCGATGCTCGGCCTCGTCGCCTACGCCATCGTCATCTGCGTCGGCATGAGCCTGCTCGGCCGCGCCCGCTTCCCGCGCTGGTACTGGCTGACCTTCAACGCCGGCACCCTCTTCGGCGTCGTGTTCTGCGCCTGGCTGATGTTCCAGTCCCTGTATCGGATCAACGCGCTGTGCCTGTGGTGCTCGCTGGCCTGGGTCGCGACGATCATCATGTTCTGGTACGTCACGTCGTTCAACATCCGCAACGGCTTCCTGCCCGCGCCGAACTGGCTGAAGAGCTTCTTCGGCGAGTTCACCTGGGTCATGCCCGTCCTGCACATCGGCATCATCGGCATGCTGATCCTGACCCGCTGGTGGGACTTCTGGACCAGCTGAGGGGTCGGCTGAAGGCTCGGCGGAAGGTTGGGCGAAGGGATGGGGGGAGCCCCGCTTTCCGGGGCCCGGCGGGATTGTCAGTGCGGTGAACTAGGGTTTCCAGCGTGGAGCCCGACCTGTTCACCGCCGCCGCAGAAGAACGCCAGGAGAAGGACCCCGCCGGCAGTCCCCTGGCGGTGCGCATGCGCCCGCGCACCCTGGACGAGGTGGTGGGCCAGCAGCACCTGCTGAAGCCCGGCTCGCCCCTGCGCAGGCTGGTCGGCGAATCCGGCGGCGGCCCCGCCGGGCCGTCCTCGGTGATCCTCTGGGGCCCGCCCGGCACCGGCAAGACCACCCTGGCCTACGTCGTCTCCAAGGCCACCAACAAACGCTTCGTCGAGCTCTCCGCGATCACCGCCGGTGTGAAGGAGGTCCGCGCGGTCATCGACGGCGCCCGCCGCGCCACCGGCGGCTTCGGCAAGGAGACCGTCCTCTTCCTCGACGAGATCCACCGCTTCAGCAAGGCCCAGCAGGACTCCCTCCTCCCGGCCGTCGAGAACCGCTGGGTGACCCTGATCGCGGCGACCACCGAGAACCCGTACTTCTCGGTCATCTCCCCGCTGCTGTCCCGCTCCCTCCTCCTCACCCTCGAACCCCTCACCGACGACGACGTCAGGGGCCTGATCAGGCGGGCGCTGAGCGACGAGCGCGGACTGAAGGACGCCGTCGCCCTCCCCGAGGACACCGAGGCCCACCTGCTGCGCATCGCCGGAGGCGACGCCCGCCGCGCCCTGACCGCCCTGGAAGCCGCCGCCGGAGCCGCCCTGGACCAGGGCGAGACCGAGATCAGCCTCCAGACGCTGGAGCAGACCGTCGACCGGGCCGCCGTGAAGTACGACCGCGACGGCGACCAGCACTACGACGTCGCCAGCGCCCTCATCAAGTCCATCCGCGGCTCCGACGTCGACGCCGCCCTGCACTACCTGGCCCGGATGGTCGAGGCCGGCGAGGACCCCCGCTTCATCGCCCGCCGCCTGATGATCTCCGCCAGCGAGGACATCGGCCTCGCCGACCCCAACGCCCTGCCGATCGCGGTCGCCGCCGCCCAGGCCGTCGCCATGATCGGCTTCCCCGAGGCCGCCCTCACCCTCAGCCACGCCACCATCGCCCTCGCGCTCGCCCCCAAGTCCAACTCCGCGACCACCGCGATCGGCGCCGCCCTGGACGACGTACGCAAGGGACTGGCCGGTCCGGTCCCGCCCCACCTGCGCGACGGGCACTACAAGGGCGCCGCCAAGCTGGGGCACGCGCAGGGGTACGTGTATCCGCACGACCTGGCCGAGGGCATCGCCGAGCAGCAGTACGCGCCGGACGCCCTCAAGGACCGCGAGTACTACACCCCGACCCGGCACGGGGCGGAGGCGCGGTACGCGGACGCCGTGGAGTGGACCAGGAAGCACCTGGGTCGCAGACGATCCTGAACAGCCTGTAGACTCGCTCGAAGTGCTGCGTCCCGTGTCCGGCTCCGGTCGGCGCCTCAGGCGGGACAACCAGCCGGATCTTTTGATCCAGGAGCGTCGCGCACCGTCGTAGGTGTCGCGGGCAGCCCACCACCACCCGGGATCCCGGGACCGGTCGGTGGGCCGTTCGTGTGCTGCACGTATGTGCCCAGACCAGGGGAGCGGCTACCTGGCAAGTCCCTCGCGGACCTGTCGGGATTCCCCGGCTGCGGATTGCGACCTCCCGTAACCCTGAGGCAGCCGATGAAAAACAGACAAGGAAGATCAAGTGGCGAACCAGTCCCGCCCCAAGGTCAAGAAGTCGCGTGCCCTCGGCATCGCGCTGACCCCGAAGGCCGTCAAGTACTTCGAGGCCCGCCCCTACCCGCCGGGTGAGCACGGCCGTGGCCGCAAGCAGAACTCGGACTACAAGGTCCGTCTGCTGGAGAAGCAGCGTCTGCGCGCGCAGTACGACATCTCCGAGCGCCAGCTGGTCCGCGCCTACGAGCGCGCGTCCAAGGTTCAGGGCAAGACCGGTGAGGCCCTGATCGTGGAGCTCGAGCGCCGTCTCGACGCCCTGGTCCTGCGTTCGGGCATCGCCCGCACCATCTACCAGGCCCGTCAGATGGTCGTGCACGGCCACATCGAGGTCAACGGCCAGAAGGTCGACAAGCCGTCGTTCCGTGTCCGTCCCGACGACGTCGTGATGGTCCGCGAGCGCAGCCGCGAGAAGACCCTCTTCTCCATCGCCCGTGAGGGTGGTTTCGCCCCCGAGGGTGAGACCCCGCGCTACCTCCAGGTGAACCTCAAGGCCCTGGCGTTCCGCCTGGACCGCGAGCCGAACCGCAAGGAGATCCCGGTGATCTGCGACGAGCAGCTCGTCGTCGAGTACTACGCCCGTTGATCCTTCAGCGGTCGTAGGGCTTCTGCGCCTGAGCCCGTCGCCTCCCCGCCCCTCCGGGCGGACGAGGCGGCGGGCTTTCGCACACCCACGGCAACTCCGCTCCGCGCGAGCGGTAATCCGGTGCAGAGCGGCATCCCCGGCGCGATAGGCTCGGTGCACGACTTTCTCGATGTAGACCGATGTAGAGGCACGTTTCAGGGAGCGGGTGCACACAGTGTCCGGTGGAGAGGTTGCCGGGATCCTGGTGGCCGTCTTCTGGGCGATCCTGGTCTCCTTCCTCGCCGTCGCGCTGGCGAGGCTGGCCCAGACGCTCAGGGCGACGACCAAGCTGGTCGCGGACGTGACCGACCAGGCGGTCCCGCTCCTGGCTGATGCCTCCGCGGCGGTGCGCTCCGCGCAGACCCAGATCGACCGGGTCGACGCGATCGCCTCGGACGTCCAGGAGGTCACGTCCAACGCCTCCGCGTTGTCGACCACCGTCGCCTCCACCTTCGGCGGCCCCCTGGTCAAGGTCGCGGCCTTCGGCTACGGCGTGCGCCGCGCTCTCGGCGGCCGCAAGGAGGACGTGCCCGCCAAGACGCCCCGGCGTACCGTGATCTTGGGCCGCACGGTTCCCGCCGCACGACGCAAGCGGAAGTAAGGACTGAGACCGAGCGATGTTCCGTCGTACGTTCTGGTTCACCACGGGCGTCGCCGCCGGTGTGTGGGCGACTACCAAGGTCAATCGCAAGCTGAAGCAACTGACCCCGGAGAGCCTCGCCGCGACCGCGGCGAACAAGGCCCTGGAGACCGGCCAACGGCTGAAGGACCGCGCGGTGGGCTTCGCCCTCGACGTGCGCGACAACATGGCCCAGCGGGAGGCCGAGTTGGAGGACGCGCTCGGCATCCGGGAGAGCCCCGAACTCCCCGCGCCCCGGCGCTACGCCGCCATCGAGAACAACCGCAGCAACCCGAAGTACATCGAGAACCCGACGTACTCGAACAACCGGAATGAGGACCACTGATGGAGTCGGCCGAGATTCGCCGCCGCTGGCTGAGCTTCTTCGAGGAGCGTGGGCACACCGTTGTCCCTTCGGCGTCGCTCATCGCGGACGACCCGACTCTGCTCCTCGTCCCGGCCGGCATGGTGCCCTTCAAGCCCTACTTCCTGGGTGAGGTCAAGCCGCCGTTCCCGCGCGCCACCAGCGTGCAGAAGTGCGTGCGCACGCCCGACATCGAAGAGGTCGGCAAGACCACGCGGCACGGCACGTTCTTCCAGATGTGCGGCAACTTCTCCTTCGGCGACTACTTCAAGGAAGGCGCCATCAAGCTCGCCTGGGAGCTGCTCACCAGCCCCCAGGACAAGGGCGGTTACGGCCTCGACCCCGAGCGTCTGTGGATCACCGTCTACAAGGACGACGACGAGGCCGAGCGCATCTGGCACGAGGTCGTCGGTGTGCCCCTGGAGCGCATCCAGCGCCTGGGCATGAAGGACAACTTCTGGTCCATGGGCGTCCCCGGCCCGTGCGGCCCGTGCTCCGAGATCAACTACGACCGCGGCCCCGAGTTCGGCGTCGAGGGCGGCCCCGCCGTCAACGACGAGCGGTACGTGGAGATCTGGAACCTCGTCTTCATGCAGTACGAGCGCGGCCAGGGCACCGGCAAGGACAACTTCGAGATCCTCGGCGACCTGCCGAGCAAGAACATCGACACGGGCCTCGGCCTGGAGCGACTCGCCATGATTCTGCAGGGCGTGCAGAACATGTACGAGATCGACACCTCCATGGCCGTCATCAAGAAGGCCACCGAGCTGACCGGTGTCGCCTACGGCGACGCCCACGCCTCGGACGTCTCCCTGCGCGTGGTCACCGACCACATGCGTACGGCCACCATGCTCATCGGCGACGGCGTGACGCCGGGCAACGAGGGCCGCGGCTACGTGCTGCGCCGCATCATGCGCCGCGCCATCCGCAACATGCGGCTGCTCGGCGCCACCGGCCCGGTCGTCAAGGACCTGATCGACGTCGTCATCGGCATGATGGGCCAGCAGTACCCCGAGCTCGTCACCGACCGCGAGCGCATCGAGAAGGTCGCTCTCGCCGAGGAGAACGCCTTCCTCAAGACGCTGAAGGCCGGCACCAACATCCTCGACACCGCCGTCAGCGACACCAAGGCCGCCGGCTCCACGGTCCTGCCCGGCGACAAGGCGTTCCTGCTCCACGACACCTGGGGCTTCCCGATCGACCTCACCCTGGAGATGGCCGCCGAGCAGGGGCTGTCCGTGGACGAGTACGGCTTCCGCCGCCTGATGAAGGAGCAGCGGGAGCGCGCCAAGGCCGACGCCCAGGCCAAGAAGACCGGCCACGCCGGCGCCGGTGCCTACCGGGAGATCGCCGACAAGGTCGGAGAGACCGACTTCATCGGCTACACCGACACCGAGGGCGAGTCCACGATCGTCGGCATCCTCGTCGACGGCGCCTCCTCCCCGGCCGCCACCGAGGGCGACGAGGTCGAGATCGTCCTCGACCGGACCCCGTTCTACGCCGAGGGCGGCGGCCAGATCGGCGACACCGGCCGCATCAAGGTCGACTCCGGTGCCGTCATCGAGATCCGCGACTGCCAGAAGCCGGTGCCGGGCGTGTACGTCCACAAGGGCGTCGTCCAGGTGGGCGAGGTGACGGTCGGTGCCAAGGCCCACGCCTCGATCGACAACCGGCGCCGCAAGGCCATCGCCCGCGCCCACTCGGCCACCCACCTCACCCACCAGGCCCTGCGCGACGCCCTCGGCCCGACGGCCGCCCAGGCCGGCTCCGAGAACCAGCCCGGCCGCTTCCGCTTCGACTTCGGCTCGCCGTCCGCCGTCCCGACGGCCGTGATGACCGACGTCGAGCAGAAGATCAACGAGATCCTCGCCCGCGACCTGGACGTCCAGGCCGAGGTCATGGGCATCGACGAGGCGAAGAAGCAGGGCGCCATCGCCGAGTTCGGCGAGAAGTACGGCGAGCGCGTGCGCGTGGTGACCATCGGCGACTTCTCCAAGGAGCTGTGCGGCGGCACGCACGTGCACAACACCGCCCAGCTGGGCCTGGTGAAGCTGCTCGGCGAGTCGTCCATCGGCTCCGGTGTGCGCCGTATCGAGGCCCTCGTCGGCGTCGACGCCTACAACTTCCTCGCCCGCGAGCACACGGTGGTCAACCAGCTCACCGAACTGCTCAAGGGCCGCCCGGAAGACCTCCCGGAGAAGGTCTCCGCCATGCTCGGCAAGCTGAAGGACGCCGAGAAGGAGATCGAGAAGTTCCGCGCCGAGAAGGTCCTCCAGGCCGCCGCCGGTCTCGCCGAGTCCGCCAAGGACGTGCGCGGCATCGCCGTCGTCACCGGTCAGGTCCCGGACGGCACGACGCCGGACGACCTGCGCAAGCTGGTCCTGGACGTCCGCGGCCGTATCCAGGGCGGCCGGGCCGCCGTCGTGGCCCTCTTCACGGTCAACAACGGCAAGCCGCTCACGGTCATCGCCACCAACGAGGCCGGCCGCGAGCGCGGCCTCAAGGCCGGCGACCTGGTCCGTACGGCCGCCAAGACCCTCGGCGGCGGCGGTGGCGGCAAGCCGGACGTCGCCCAGGGCGGCGGCCAGAACCCGGCCGCCGTCGGTGAGGCCGTAGAGGCCGTCGAGCGGCTCGTGGCGGAAACGGCCAAGTGAGCGCCGAAGCACAGCCGAGCGGCGAGGGCCGTGGCATGCGCCGCGGCCGTCGCCTGGCGATCGACGTCGGGGACGCCCGCATCGGGGTCGCCTCGTGCGACCCCGACGGGATCCTCGCCACGCCGGTGGAGACGGTCCCGGGCCGGGACATCCCGGCAGCTCACCGCCGCCTCCGGCAGCTCGTCGAGGAGTACGAGCCGATCGAGGTCGTCGTCGGACTCCCTCGCTCCCTCAAGGGGGGCGAGGGCCCGGCCGCGGCCAAGGTCAGGGGCTTCGCCCAGGAACTGGCCCGCATGATCGCGCCCGTACCGGTCAGACTCGTGGACGAGCGGATGACGACCGTGACGGCCAGTCAGGGACTGCGCGCCTCGGGCGTGAAGTCCAAGAAGGGCCGGTCGGTGATCGACCAGGCAGCCGCTGTGATCATCCTGCAGCAGGCGCTCGAATCCGAACGGGTGTCAGGTAAAGCACCCGGAGAGGGCGTCGAAGTGGTCATCTGATCGCGATACGGTAACGTTCCGCGCGATGCGCCGGTGTTCGAACAGCCGGTGCACAGAGAGAGGCGGGACGGGAGCCGGATCTTCATCAGCCGCGTGACCGCCGCCTCGCGGCTCTAGGGGATCGATGACTGAGTATGGCCGGGGCCCAGGCTCCGAACCGTGGCATCCGGAGGACCCGTTGTACGGGGACGGCGGATGGGAAGGGCAGCAGGCCCGTCCGGGCCAGCAGGCTGCCTACGGCGGCCAGCCGCAGCACTATCCGGAGCAGCAGCCGCAGCAGCAGCACTACGGCGACTGGGGCGACGGCCAGCAGGCCGCATATGGTCAGGCGCAGCAGCAGTACCAGCAGCAGTACGAGCAGCAGCAGTACGAGGGCCAGGGCCAGCAGCCGTACGACAACGGCGGCTGGGGAACCGGCACCCACGCGCACGCCCAGTACCCCGACCCGGCGGACCCCTACGGACAGCAGGCCGCGGCGTACGGCGGTCAGCAGCCCGACTACTACGGCACGCCCGACGCATACCCGCCGCCGGAGCCGCCGAGCCGACGCCAGGCCGAACCGGAGCCGCCCCAGACCGACTGGGATCCCGGCCCGGACCAGGGTGAACACGCGTTCTTCGCCGGCGGCGGCGACGACGACTCCGACGACGACTCGGGGGCCGGCCGGGGGCGGGGGGAGCGCCGGGGCCGGGGCAGCAAGTCCAAGAAACGCCGCAGCGGGTACGCCTGTCTGGTGGTCCTGCTGGTGCTCGGAGCAGGCGTGGGCGGAGTCGGATATTTCGGGTATCAGTTTTACCAGGATCGTTTCGGCGCGCCGCCGGACTTCGCCGGCGACGGCACGAACGAGACGGTCACGGTCGAGATCCCCAAGGGCGCTTTCGGCTCGGTGATCGGCCAGAAGCTGAAAGAAGCCGGCGTCGTCAAGAGCGTCGATGCCTTTGTGGCCGCCCAGTCGGACAATCCCGAGGGGAAGTCGATCCAGGCCGGTGCCTACATTCTGCACAAGCAGATGTCCGCCGCGGCCGCCGTCGAGATGATGCTCGACCCGAAGAGCCAGAACAACGTCCTGGTCAGGCCGGGTGAGCGCAATCTGAGTGTGTACAAGGCGATCGACACCAAGCTCGAACTGTCCGCCGGCACGACCAAGAAGGTCGCCGAGCAGAAGTACAAGAGCCTCGGACTTCCCAGCTGGGCGAACGACAACAGCGAGATCAAGGACCCCCTGGAAGGCTTCCTCCACCCCGGCACCTATGCCGCCGCCAAGGGCATGAAGCCCGAGGCGGTGCTGAAGGAGATGGTGACCCAGGCCGCGGAGAAGTACGAGGCGCTCGACCTGGAGGCCAAGGCCAAGGCGCTCAAGCTGGACAACCCGCTGCAGGTGGTCACGGTCGCCAGCCTCGTCCAGGCCGAGGGCAAGACCGAGGACGACTACCGCAAGATGGCGGAGGTGGTCTACAACCGGCTCGATCTCGCGAACCCCGAGACGTACGGGCTGTTGCAGTTCGACTCGACCTTCAATTACCTGAAGGGCGAGAGCAACATCAACATCAGCGAGTCGGAGATCAACAGCAATCAGGACCCGTACAACACGTACACGCAGAAGGGTCTGCCGCCCGGTCCCATCGGAAATCCGGGAGACATCGCGATGAAGGCGACGCTGAATCCGACACACGACGGCTGGTACTACTTCGTGGCCGTCGACGGTGTGAGCAAGACCGAATTCGCCAGGACCCACGACGAATTCCAGAAGCTCAAGGACAAGTTCAATGAGAGCTCGGGCAACTGACGCCCGTCGGGCCGCCGTACTCGGCAAGCCCATCGACCACTCCCTCTCCCCGGTGCTGCACCGCGCCGCATACGAGGAGCTGCGGCTGACCGGCTGGTCGTACGACCGCTTCGAGATCGACGAGGCCGCTCTGCCCGGGTTCTTCGCGGAACTCGGGCCGGAGTGGGCCGGGCTGTCGCTGACCATGCCGCTCAAGCGGGCCGTCATTCCGCTGCTCGACGAGATCAGCGAGACGGCGGCCTCGGTCGAGGCGGTCAACACGGTCGTCCTCACCGACGACGACCGCCGCGTCGGCGACAACACCGACATCCCCGGCATGGTCGCCGCCCTGCGGGAGCGCGGAATCGAACAGGTCGACTCGGCGGCCATCCTCGGCGCGGGCGCCACGGCGTCCTCCGCGTTGGCCGCGCTCGCGCGCATCTGCACCGGTGAGGTCGTGGCGTACGTACGCAGCGAGGCCCGCGCCGCCGAGATGCGGCAGTGGGGCGAGCGGCTCGACGTCGAGGTCCGTACGGCCGACTGGTCCGACGCGGACCAGGCACTGCGCGCCCCGCTGGTGATCGCCACCACCCCGGCCGGCACCACGGATGCCCTCGCCTCCGCGGTACCGGAGCGCCCGGCCACCTTGTTCGACGTGCTCTACGACCCCTGGCCCACCGCCCTCGCGGCCCGCTGGTCCATGTACGGCGGAGCCGTCGTCAGCGGGCTCGACCTGCTGGTGCACCAGGCGGTGCTGCAGGTCGAGCAGATGACCGGCCGTGTCCCGGCGCCCCTGGACGCCATGCGCAAGGCGGGGGAGCGCGCTCTCGCGGCCCGTCAGGACTGATCCCTTCCGGTACCCGGCGCTGTCCATCCGCCGTCCGCCTGATGGACCGGCGGCCGGGGACCGGCGCCGGACATGGGAGGATCGGAGGTGGCGGGCCGGGGCCGCGCACCTGGTCGCGCCGTCGCCGTACGCGGAGGACGCGCGTACGCAGGGCAGTACCAGGGCGCGAGACTGAGGAGCACCGTTGAGCAGGTTGCGCTGGCTGACCGCGGGGGAGTCCCACGGCCCCGCACTCGTCGCGACGCTGGAGGGCCTTCCCGCCGGCGTGCCGATCACCACGGAGATGGTGGCGGACCACCTGGCCCGGCGCCGGCTCGGTTATGGACGCGGGGCGCGGATGAAGTTCGAGCGCGACGAGGTCACCTTCCTCGGCGGCGTCCGGCACGGTCTGACGCTCGGCTCACCGGTCGCGATCATGGTCGGCAACACGGAGTGGCCGAAGTGGGAGCAGGTCATGGCCGCCGACCCGGTCGATCCGGAGATCCTCGCC
>NZ_KQ947991.1:129986-130992 GCF_001513975.1 Streptomyces curacoi | reverse complement strand
CTGGACGCCCGTCTCGCCGGTGCGCTGATGGGCATCCAGGCGATCAAGGGCGTCGAGATCGGCGACGGCTTCGAGCTCGCGCGGGTGCCCGGCTCCAAGGCGCACGACGAGATCGTCAACACGCCCGAAGGCATCCGCCGCGTCTCCGGCCGCTCCGGCGGCACCGAGGGCGGGCTCACAACCGGTGAGCTGCTGCGGGTCCGCGCCGCGATGAAGCCGATCGCGACCGTGCCGCGGGCGTTGCAGACGGTGGACGTGACGACCGGTGAGCCCGCTCAGGCGCACCACCAGCGCTCCGACGTCTCCGCGGTCCCCGCGGCCGGGATCGTCGCCGAGGCCATGGTGGCGCTCGTCCTCGCGGACGCGGTGGCGGAGAAGTTCGGCGGCGACTCGGTGACCGAGACCCGTCGCAACGTGCGGTCCTACCTCGAGAACCTGGCCATCCGATGAGCGCGGCGCCTGTGGTGGTGCTGGTCGGGCCGATGGGCGTCGGCAAGTCGACGGTCGGGCAGCTGCTGGCCGAGCGGCTCGGCGTGGGCTACCGGGACACCGACGACGACATCGTGGCCGCGCAGGGCCGGACCATCGCGGAGATCTTCGTCGACGAGGGCGAGCCCGCCTTCCGGGCGATCGAGAAGCAGGCCGTCCACAGGGCACTCGCCGAGCACGACGGCGTCCTGGCGCTGGGTGGCGGGGCGATCCTGGACGCGGACACGCGTGCGCTGCTCGCGGGACAGCGAGTCCTCTACCTCTCGATGGATGTGGAGGAGGCGGTCAGGCGGACGGGTCTGAACGCCGCTCGGCCGCTGCTCGCGGTGAACCCGCGCAAGCAGTGGCGGGAGCTGATGGAGGCCCGTCGGCATCTGTACGAGGAGGTGGCCACGGCGGTGGTGGCCACCGACGGCCGTACCCCGGAAGAAGTGGTCCAAGCGGCCCTTGATGCACTGGAGTTGAAGGACGCATGACGGAGGAAGTGACGCGGATCCAGGTCGGCGGCACCGCGGGA
>NZ_KQ947991.1:0-129090 GCF_001513975.1 Streptomyces curacoi | reverse complement strand
CAAGACCGGCATCAACACGGCCGAGGGCAAGAACCTCGTGGGTGCTTTCCATCCGCCGGCGGGTGTGCTGTGTGACCTGGCGGCGCTGGAGTCGCTCCCGGTCAATGACTACGTGTCGGGTCTGGCGGAGATCATCAAGGCGGGGTTCATCGCGGATCCGCGGATCCTGGAGCTGATCGAGGCCGATCCGCAGGCCGCACGGACTCCGGCGGGTCCGCACACGGCGGAGCTGATCGAGCGGTCCATCCGGGTCAAGGCGGAGGTGGTCTCGGCGGATCTGAAGGAGTCGGGTCTGCGGGAAATCCTCAACTACGGGCACACGCTGGGTCACGCGATCGAGAAGAACGAGCGCTACCAGTGGCGGCACGGTGCCGCGGTCTCGGTGGGCATGCACTTCGCCGCCGAACTCGGCCGTCTCGCCGGGCGGTTGGACGATGCGACGGCCGACCGGCACCGCACGATCCTCGAATCGGTCGGTCTGCCGCTGCACTACCGCTACGACCAGTGGCCCAGGCTGCTGGAGACGATGAAGGTCGACAAGAAGTCCCGTGGTGATCTGCTGCGGTTCATCGTGCTGGACGGTCTGGCCAAGCCGACCGTGCTGGAAGGGCCGGACCCGGCCGTGCTCCTCGCCGCGTACGGCGAAGTCGGCCAGTAAGTCCAGCGAACCGCCCTTCCGTCCGATTCGCCTGTGGCAATGGGCACTTCGGACCGCCTCCGGCCGTTCACCAAACGGTGGCCGGGGGCGGTACCGTTCCGTAGCGAGCGGGGTAAGTGCCCTGCTGCCAGCGCCAATGGCCATGGAAGACGAGACGGAGTGGCACCGGATGCAGCACGCAGTGGGTTCTCCGCTGCCGCCGCCCCACCAGTCGGGGCACGGCTGGTCGCCGGCCGCACAACAACCGGGTTCCCACCACCCGGGCGCGCACCAGGGACCCGCCCAGCATCAAGGACCCGCCCAGCATCAGGGACCCACGCAGCACCAGGGTCCCGCCCCGCACCACGGATCCGCACCCGTGCCGCCGCCGCCCCCCGCACCGGGCTTCGCACCACCTCCCGCACCCGCGCCGCAGCACGTCCCGGCCCCGCCGGCGCCCGAGACCACGGGCCATGTACCGCTGCCGCCCGGCGGCCCCGTCGCCATGCCGAGCAGCGCGCCCGCCGCGGCGGTACCCGACCCGACGGCCACGACCATCGCGGTGCTGCTCATCGGGCCGGCGGGGGCCGGCAAGACGAGCGTCGCCAAGTACTGGGCGGACCACCGCCGGGTCCCCACGGCCCACATCAGCCTCGATGACGTACGCGAATGGGTCCGCTCGGGCTTCGCCGACCCCCAGTCCGGGTGGAACGACAACTCCGAGGCCCAGTACCGCCTCGCCCGCCGCACCTGCGGCTTCGCGGCACGCAACTTCCTGGCCAACGGCATCTCGTGCATCCTCGACGACGCGGTCTTCCCCGACCGCCCGGTGGTCGGCCTCGGCGGTTGGAAGCGCCACGTGGGCCCCGGTCTGCTCCCGGTCGTCCTGCTCCCGGGCCTGGAGATAGTCCTGGAGCGCAACGCCGAACGCACCGGCAACCGCCGCCTCACCGACGAGGAGGTCGCCCGCATCCACGGCCGCATGGCGGGCTGGTACGGCTCGGGCCTCCCGATCATCGACAACTCCCAGCTCGACGTCCCTCAGACGGCCCAGGTCCTGGACGACGTACTGGCCCGCTCGATCGCCAGCCCACCGAAGTGGTAGCCAAGGTGAGTGGACGTCCCTGAGGGGCGCGGGGAACTGCGCGACAAGCCCCCACGAACCCGCAGACGGCAAACAACCTCGCGCGGCACCCCGTCCCCCGAGCGGCACCACCATCAACCCCCACAATCCAGGCACCGCCCACTCAGACGCCCCCAACCGGCGCCAACCCCGCGGAGCTCTTACGCTCGGGTCATGTCAGAGGTGTACGAGGCTCGCCGAGCCCGGTTGAGGGATCGCTGCAACGCCGGCGGCAGCCAAGCCGCGCTGATCTCCCGCCCCGCAAACGTCCGCTACCTCGCGGGCGCCGCCCCGCGGGGCGCTGTGCTGCTCCTCGGCAAGACCGAAGATCTGCTCGTGTGCGTAGGTCCGCCCGACGGCCGCCCCGCCGACGGCCGCCCGGACGAGGCGCTGCGCATCCACACCCTCCCCGGCGCCGGAGGCGACCCCGCCGTGGCCGCGGCCGACCTGGCGGCGGCGCAGGGCGGGGACTCCCTCGCGGTGGAGGAACACCACCTCACCGTGGCCCGGCACAGAGCCATCCGCTCGGTCGTCCCGCGCCTGCGCCTCGCCGATCTCGGCGGAGCCGTGGAGCAGCTCAGAGTCGTCAAGGACGAGGAGGAGATCTCCTGCCTCAGGATCGGGGCAGAGATCGCCGACCAAGCGCTCGGGGAACTGCTCGAATCCATCCTCGTCGGCCGCACCGAACGCCATCTCGGCCTCGAACTCGAACGCCGCCTCGTCGATCACGGTGCCGACGGCCCCGCCTTCCCCACCTCCGTCGCCACCGGCCCGAACTCCGGCAGACGCGGCCACCGGCCCACCGACCGCCGCGTCGAGGAGGGCGACTTCCTCTCCGTCTGCCTGGGGGCCACGTACCGCGGCTACCGGTGCGAGATCGGCCGTACCTTCGTCATCGGTACGTCCCCCGCCGACTGGCAGATCGAGCTGTACGACCTCGTCTTCGCTGCCCAGCGCGCCGGACGGGAGGCCCTGGCGCCCGGCACCGCCTACCGTGATGTGGACCGCGCCGCACGTCAGGTGCTGGACTCCGCCGGGTACCACGAGGGCCTGCCCGCCCTCACCGGCCATGGCGTCGGACTCGAAATCGACGAGGACCCGCAGTTGGCTCCCGCGGCCATGGGTAAACTGGACGCTTGCGTGCCGGTCACCGTCGAACCGGGGGTCCACCTCCCGGGCCGGGGCGGCGTCCGGATCGATGACACGCTCGTCGTCCGCCCCGAGGCGGACGGCGGACCCGAGCTACTCACCATCACGACCAAGGAGCTGCTCGCACTATAGGCAGGTGCGTGCCCCCGGGGTCGTCCACGTCAGTCCAGGAGATTCCGCAACCGTGGCTTCCACGAACGACCTCAAGAACGGCATGGTGCTCAAGCTCGAAGGCGGCCAGCTCTGGTCCGTCGTCGAGTTCCAGCACGTCAAGCCCGGCAAGGGCCCGGCCTTCGTGCGCACCAAGCTCAAGAACGTGCTGTCCGGGAAGGTCGTCGACAAGACCTTCAACGCCGGCGTGAAGGTCGAGACGGCCACCGTCGACAAGCGCGACATGCAGTTCTCCTACATGGACGGCGACTACTTCGTCTTCATGGACATGGAGACCTACGACCAGCTCCACATCGACCGCAAGACGGTCGCCGACGCCGCCAACTTCCTCGTCGAGGGCTTCACGGCCACCGTCGCCCAGCACGAGGGCGAGGTGCTCTTCGTCGAGCTGCCGGCCGCCGTCGAGCTGACCATCGCCGAGACCGAGCCGGGCGTCCAGGGCGACCGCTCCACCGGCGGCACCAAGCCCGCCACGCTGGAGACCGGCCACCAGATCCAGGTCCCGCTCTTCATCACCACCGGTGAGAAGATCAAGGTCGACACCCGTACGAGCGACTACCTCGGCCGGGTGAACAGCTAACCGTGGCTGCCCGCAACACGGCCCGCAAGCGCGCCTTCCAGATCCTCTTCGAGGGCGACCAGCGCGGCGCCGACGTCCTGACCGTCCTCGCGGACTGGATCCGGCTCTCCCGGGGCGACACCCGGCAGCCGCCGGTGAGCGAGTACACGATGCAGCTGGTCGAGGGCTACGCCGAGCGCGCGAGGCGGATCGACGAGCTGATCGCCCAGTACTCCGTCGGCTGGACGCTCGACCGGATGCCGGTCGTGGACCGCAACATCCTGCGCCTCGGCGCCTACGAGCTGATCTGGGTCGACGAGACGCCGGACGCGGTCGTGCTCGACGAGATGGTGCAGCTGGCCAAGGAGTTCTCGACGGACGAGTCGCCCTCGTTCGTCAACGGTCTGCTCGGCCGGCTCAAGGACCTCAAGCCCTCGCTGCGTCGCGAGGAAGCGTAAAGGTTCCGAGATCGCCGGAGGGCCCGCAGCGGGGATGCTGCGGGCCCTCCGGCGTTCTGGTACGCAGGGGCCCCTTCAGGCCCGCAGAACGCCGCCGGGGTGGCCGGAACCGCAAAGTTCCGGCCACCCCGGCGGCACGTTTCTGCTGAGTCGGCGCAAGGGTGGAGCGCTCAGCTCTCCTCGGCGTGGGAGACCGCGCGACGCGCGTCCGCGTCCAGCACGCCCCAGCTGATCAGCTGCTCGGTGAGGACCGAGGGCGACTGGTCATAGATGACGGCGAGTGTGCGCAGGTCGTCCTGGCGGATCGAGAGCACCTTGCCGTTGTAGTCACCGCGCTGCGACTGGATGGTCGCCGCATAGCGCTGCAGGGGACCCGCCTTCTCGGCAGGTACGTGGGCCAGTCGCTCCAGGTCCAGGACCAGCTTCGGCGGCGGCTCGGCGGCGCCGCCCGGGGTGGTGCCCGGCAGCAGCTCCTGCACCGGAACGCCGTAGAAATCCGCCAGCTCGGCGAGGCGCTGCACGATCACGGCACGGTCGCCGCGCTCGTACGAACCGACCACGACGGCCTTCCAGCGTCCCTGGGACTTCTCCTCGACACCGTGGAGGGAAAGGCCCTGCTGGGTGCGGATGGCCCGGAGCTTGGCCCCGAGCTGTTTGGCGTATTCGCTGGACATATGGCTCCCCGGACACTGTGTCGACGCGACTGGCTTGGTTTCCAGGCCGCGCGGCTGGTAACTCACTGTGAGGTTACGCAGCGTTACTCTGGCGCGTCAAGCCGAATGGTCCACACCGACGCTTCCGTGCTATCGGTGGCCGATTAGGCCAACCGGGTGAACGGTGGGGTCTCCTCGACCTGCTACGGTGGATGGCGCAAACCAGACGTCCTTTAAGGTCCGTCCCGTGAGGCGGAGAAGGAGGTCCCTTTCGTATGGACAGGCAGCAGGACACTGAAGCGTCCGATGCCCGGCCCGTTCTCGAAGGCCCTGACATCGCGCGGGTGTTGACCCGCATCGCCCACGAGATCGTCGAACGCGCCAAGGGCGCCGACGACGTGGTGCTCCTCGGCATTCCGACCCGCGGCGTCTTCCTCGCCCAGCGGCTCGCCGCCAAGCTGGAGCAGATCACCGAGCGCAAGATCCCGGTCGGCTCGCTCGACATCACCATGTACCGCGACGACCTGCGCATGCACCCGCCGCGTGCGCTGGCCCGCACCGAGATCCCCGGTGACGGCATCGACGGCCGCCTGGTCGTCCTCGTCGACGACGTCCTCTTCTCCGGCCGCACCATCCGCGCCGCCCTGGACGCCCTGAACGACATCGGCCGTCCGCGCGCGGTCCAGCTCGCGGTCCTCGTCGACCGCGGCCACCGCGAACTGCCCATCCGCGCCGACTACGTCGGCAAGAACCTCCCCACGTCGTTGCGGGAGACGGTCAAGGTCCAGCTCGCCGAGGAGGACGGTCGCGACACCGTACTGCTCGGCGCCAAGCAGACCGCCCAGTAGCGCCCGAGGCGTACGCCGCTGTCGTACGCCCGCTCAGCGCGCCCTCGTGCGCACCCGTCTGCCCCAATTCTCACGAATTAACTGCCTTACGGAGCCTGACAGATGCAGCGTCATCTCATCTCGGCCGCCGACCTCACCCGCGACGACGCCGTCCAGATCCTCGACACCGCCGAGGAGATGGCCCGGGTCGCCGACCGGCCGATCAAGAAGCTGCCGACCCTGCGCGGCCGCACCGTCGTGAACCTCTTCTTCGAGGACTCCACGCGCACCCGTATCTCCTTCGAGGCCGCCGAGAAGCGGCTGTCCGCGGACGTCATCAACTTCTCCGCCAAGGGATCGAGCGTGTCCAAGGGCGAGTCCCTGAAGGACACCGCCCAGACCCTGGAGGCCATGGGCGTCGATGCCGTCGTCATCCGGCACGGCGCCTCCGGAGCCCCGTACCGCCTCGCCAACTCCGGCTGGATCGACGCGGCCGTCATCAACGCCGGTGACGGCACCCACCAGCACCCCACCCAGGCCCTGCTGGACGCCTTCACGATGCGCCGCCGGCTGGTCGGCCGGGACGCCGGGATCGGCCAGGACCTCGCCGGCAAGCGCATCACGATCGTCGGCGACGTCCTGCACAGCCGCGTCGCCCGCTCCAACGTCGACCTGCTGCACACCCTCGGCGCGGAGGTCACCCTCGTCGCCCCGCCGACCCTGGTGCCGGTCGGCGTCGAGACCTGGCCCTGCGAGGTGTCGTACGACCTCGACAGCGCGCTGTCCAAGACCGACGCGGTGATGATGCTGCGCGTGCAGCGCGAGCGCATGAACGCCGCCTTCTTCCCGACCGAGCGCGAGTACTCGCGGCGTTACGGCCTGGACGGCGAGCGCATGGCGAGGATGCCCGAGCACGCCATCGTGATGCACCCCGGCCCGATGGTCCGAGGCATGGAGATCACCGCCGAGGTCGCCGACTCCGAGCGCTGCACCGCCATCGAGCAGGTCGCAAACGGAGTCTCCATCCGGATGGCCGTTCTGTACCTGCTGCTCGGTGGAAACGAGCCCGCCGTCACCCCCACCCGTACCGAGGAGAAGTAAGACAGATGAGCAAGATCCTGATCCGTGGTGCGAAGGTGCTCGGCGGCGAGCCGCAGGACGTCCTGATCGACGGCGAGACCATCGCCGAGGTCGGCACCGGTCTGAGCGCGGAGGGCGCCGAGGTCGTCGAAGCCGGCGGCAAGGTGCTCCTGCCGGGCCTGGTCGACCTGCACACCCACCTGCGCGAGCCCGGCCGCGAGGACTCCGAGACCGTGCTGACCGGCACGCGCGCGGCGGCCGGCGGTGGCTACACCGCCGTGTTCGCCATGGCCAACACCTTCCCGGTCGCCGACACCGCCGGCGTGGTCGAGCAGGTCTACCGGCTCGGCCAGGAGCACGGCTACTGCGATGTGCAGCCCATCGGCGCCGTCACCGTCGGCCTGGAGGGCAGGAAGCTCGCGGAGCTCGGCGCCATGCACGAGTCGGCGGCCGGCGTCACCGTCTTCTCCGACGACGGCAAGTGCGTCGACGACGCCGTGATCATGCGGCGCGCGCTGGAGTACGTGAAGGCCTTCGGCGGCGTCATCGCCCAGCACGCGCAGGAGCCGCGGCTGACCGAGGGCGCCCAGATGAACGAGGGCGTCGTCTCAGCCGAGCTGGGGCTCGGTGGCTGGCCCGCGGTGGCCGAAGAATCGATCATCGCCCGGGATGTCCTGCTCGCCGAGCACGTCGGCTCGCGCGTCCACATCTGCCATCTGTCGACCGCGGGCTCGGTCGAGATCGTCCGCTGGGCCAAGTCCCGGGGCATCGACGTCACCGCCGAGGTCACCCCGCACCACCTGCTCCTCACCGACGAGCTGGTCCGCACGTACAACCCGGTCTACAAGGTGAACCCGCCGCTGCGCACCGAGCGTGACGTGATGGCGCTGCGCGAGGCGCTCGCCGACGGCACGATCGACATCGTCGCCACCGACCACGCCCCGCACCCGCACGAGGACAAGGACTGCGAGTGGGCCGCGGCCGCCATGGGGATGGTGGGCCTGGAGACCGCGTTGTCAGTGGTGCAGGAGACCATGGTGGACACCGGGCTCCTCACCTGGGCCGGGGTCGCCGAGCGCATGTCCTTCAAGCCCGCCGAGATCGGGCAGGCCAAGGACCACGGCCGTCCCGTCTCGGCTGGTGAGCCCGCCAACCTCACGCTCGTCGACACGGAATACCGTGGCTCCGTGGACCCCGCGGGCTTCGCCTCGCGCAGCCGCAACACTCCGTACGAGGGGCGTGAGCTGCCGGGCCGTGTCACCCACACGTGGCTCCGGGGCAAGGCCACGCTCGTCGACGGGAAGCTCACGTGACACCTGCAACACTGCTCGCGACCGGATTCGGTGCCCAGCTCGCGGCCGAACAGAAGTCGGCCGAAGTGACCGACTGGGCCGCCCGCATCGGCTGGGTCGTCGGCCTCGCCCTCTTCGTCGCGCTCGTCTACTGGCTGATGCGCGAGGGCTGGAAATGGCGCGGCACCCTCCAGGGCGACCTGCCCGAGCTGCCCAGCGCGCCGGACGACCCCGGCCCGGCGAGACTGAGCATGAGCGGCCGCTACCACGGCTCCACCACCGCAGGTCAGTGGCTGGACCGCATCGTGGCGCACGGCCTCGGCACCCGCAGCCGGGTCGAGCTCACCCTGACGGACGCGGGCCTTGACGTCGTACGC
This sequence comes from Streptomyces curacoi, assembly GCF_001513975.1. GTDB lineage: Bacteria > Actinomycetota > Actinomycetes > Streptomycetales > Streptomycetaceae > Streptomyces > Streptomyces curacoi. The sequence goes on along the minus strand of NZ_KQ947991.1, from coordinate 120,764 downwards.
CCCGGCGCGACCGACTTCTTCGTCCCGGCCGCACAGTTGCGCGAGGCCCGGCTCGACAAGGGCATCGCCGGCAAGGTCCTGACCGAGGGAGGCCTGCTCGTGGTGACCTGGGCGCACGGCGACAGGCTGATCGACTCGGGGTTCCGCTCGGACCACGCGGCGGAGCACAACGAGTGGGTCGACGTCATTAACTCCATGATCAACACCAACAGCACGGAAGGCGCCGAACGATGACGACCTCCAACCAGGGGACCGCCTCGCAGAGGCACAAGGCGGCTCCCGCCGTACTCGTCCTGGAGGACGGCCGGATCTTCCGCGGCCGTGCCTACGGGGCCGTGGGGGTGACCTTCGGCGAGGCCGTGTTCTCCACCGGCATGACCGGCTACCAGGAGACCCTCACCGACCCGTCGTACCACCGCCAGGTCGTCGTGATGACGGCCCCGCACGTCGGCAACACCGGCGTCAACGACGAGGATCCCGAGTCCAAGCAGATCTGGGTCGCCGGCTACGTCGTGCGCGACCCCGCGCGCGTGCCGTCCAACTGGCGCGCCAGGCGCTCGCTGGACGAGGAACTGCGCCACCAGGGCGTCGTCGGGATCTCCGGCATCGACACGCGCGCGCTGACCCGCCATCTGCGCGAGCGCGGCGCCATGCGCGTCGGCATCTTCTCCGGCAACGCGCTGCCCGACGAGGGCACCATGCTCGCCGAGGTGCGCCAGGCCCCCGAGATGAAGGGCGCCGACCTCTCCGCCGAGGTCGCCACCAAGGAGCCGTACGTCGTCCCCGCGATCGGCGAGAAGAAGTTCACCGTCGCCGCCGTCGACCTCGGCATCAAGGGCATGACCCCGCACCGCATGGCCGAGCGCGGCATCGAGGTGCACGTGCTGCCGGCCACGGCGAGCGTCGAGGACGTCTACGCGGTCAACCCGGACGGCGTGTTCTTCTCCAACGGCCCCGGCGACCCGGCCACCGCCGACCACCCGGTCTCCGTCATGCAGGCGGTCCTGGAGCGCGGCACCCCGCTCTTCGGCATCTGCTTCGGCAACCAGATCCTGGGGCGCGCGCTCGGCTTCGGCACCTACAAGCTGAAGTACGGCCACCGCGGCATCAACCAGCCGGTGCAGGACCGTACGACCGGCAAGGTCGAGGTCACCGCGCACAACCACGGCTTCGCCGTGGACGCCCCGACCGACAAGGTCTCCGACACCCCCTACGGCCGCGCCGAGGTCTCCCACGTCTGCCTCAACGACAACGTGGTGGAGGGCCTCCAGCTCCTCGACAAGCCGGCTTTCAGCGTCCAGTACCACCCCGAAGCAGCCGCGGGTCCGCACGACGCCGCCTACCTGTTCGACCGCTTCGTATCCCTGATGGAGGGCCAGCGTGCCTAAGCGCACCGATATCCAGTCCGTCCTGGTCATCGGCTCCGGCCCGATCGTCATCGGCCAGGCCGCCGAGTTCGACTACTCCGGCACGCAGGCGTGCCGGGTCCTGAAGGCCGAGGGCCTGCGGGTCATCCTCGTGAACTCCAACCCGGCGACGATCATGACCGACCCGGAGATCGCCGACGCCACCTACGTCGAGCCGATCACCCCCGAGTTCGTCGAGAAGATCATCGCCAAGGAGCGCCCGGACGCGCTCCTGCCCACCCTGGGCGGCCAGACGGCGCTCAACACCGCCATCTCGCTGCACGAGAACGGCGTCCTGGAGAAGTACGGCGTCGAGCTGATCGGCGCCAACGTCGAGGCGATCCACAAGGGCGAGGACCGCGACCTGTTCAAGGAGGTCGTGGAGGAGGTCCGCAAGAAGATCGGGCACGGCGAGTCCGCCCGGTCCGTGATCTGCCACTCCATGGACGACGTCCTCGGGGGCGTCGAGACGCTCGGCGGCTACCCGGTCGTCGTGCGCCCCTCCTTCACCATGGGCGGCGCCGGCTCCGGCTTCGCCCACGACGAGGAGGAGCTGCGCCGCATCGCCGGCCAGGGCCTCACGCTCTCCCCGACCACCGAGGTGCTCCTGGAGGAGTCCATCCTCGGCTGGAAGGAGTACGAGCTGGAGCTGATGCGCGACAAGAACGACAACGTCGTGGTCGTCTGCTCCATCGAGAACTTCGACCCCATGGGCGTGCACACCGGTGACTCGATCACCGTCGCGCCCGCGATGACGCTCACCGACCGCGAGTACCAGGTGCTGCGCGACGTCGGCATCGCGATCATCCGCGAGGTCGGCGTCGACACCGGCGGCTGCAACATCCAGTTCGCGGTCAACCCCGAGGACGGCCGGGTCATCGTCATCGAGATGAACCCGCGCGTCTCCCGCTCCTCGGCGCTCGCCTCCAAGGCGACCGGCTTCCCGATCGCCAAGATCGCCGCCAAGCTCGCCGTCGGCTACACCCTCGACGAGATCCCGAACGACATCACGCAGGAGACCCCGGCCTCCTTCGAGCCGACCCTCGACTACGTGGTCGTCAAGGCCCCGCGCTTCGCCTTCGAGAAGTTCCCGTCCGCCGACTCGACTCTCACCACCACCATGAAGTCGGTCGGCGAGGCCATGGCGATCGGCCGCAACTTCACCGAGGCCTTCCAGAAGGCGCTGCGCTCGCTGGAGAAGAAGGGCAGCCAGTTCACCTTCGTCGGCGACCCCGGCGACAAGGAGGAGCTGCTGCGCCAGGCCGTACGGCCCACCGACGGCCGTATCAACGCGGTCATGCAGGCCATCCGCGCGGGTGCCACGCCGGAGGAGGTCTTCGAGTACACGAAGATCGACCCCTGGTTCGTCGACCAGCTCTTCCTCATCAAGGAGATCGCCGACGAGCTCGCCGAGGCGCCGGAACTGACCTCCGACCTGCTCGCCGAGGCCAAGCGGCACGGCTTCTCCGACCAGCAGATCGGCGAGATCCGCGGGCTGCGCGAGGACGTCGTGCGCGAGGTGCGGCACGCGCTCGGCATCCGTCCGGTTTACAAGACGGTCGACACCTGCGCCGCCGAGTTCGCGGCCAAGACGCCGTACTTCTACTCCTCCTACGACGAGGAGACCGAGGTCGCGCAGCGTGAGAAGCCCGCGGTGATCATCCTGGGCTCCGGCCCCAACCGCATCGGCCAGGGCATCGAGTTCGACTACTCCTGTGTCCACGCCTCCTTCGCGCTGAGCGACGCCGGGTTCGAGACCGTGATGGTCAACTGCAACCCGGAGACCGTCTCCACGGACTACGACACCTCCGACCGCCTGTACTTCGAGCCGCTGACGCTCGAAGACGTGCTGGAGATCGTCCACGCGGAGGCGCAGGCCGGCCCGATCGCCGGTGTGGTGGTCCAGCTCGGTGGTCAGACGCCGCTGGGTCTGGCGCAGGCGCTGAAGGACAACGGCGTGCGGATCGTCGGCACCTCCCCGGAGGCCATCCACGCCGCAGAGGACCGCGGCGCCTTCGGCCAGGTCCTCAAGGAGGCCGGCCTCCCGGCCCCCAAGCACGGCACCGCCACCACCTTCGCCGAGGCCAAGGCCATCGCCGACGAGATCGGCTACCCGGTCCTGGTGCGGCCGTCGTACGTGCTCGGCGGACGCGGCATGGAGATCGTGTACGACGAGGCGCGCCTGGAGTCGTACATCGCCGAGTCGACCGAGATCAGCCCCTCGCGGCCGGTCCTCGTCGACCGGTTCCTCGACGACGCGATCGAAATCGACGTCGACGCCCTCTACGACGGCGAGGAGCTCTACCTCGGCGGCGTCATGGAGCACATCGAGGAGGCCGGCATCCACTCCGGCGACTCGGCGTGCGCGCTGCCGCCGATCACGCTGGGCGGCTTCGACATCAAGCGCCTGCGGGCCTCCACGGAGGCCATCGCGCGCGGTGTCGGGGTGCGCGGCCTGATCAACATCCAGTTCGCGATGGCGGGCGACATCCTGTACGTCCTGGAGGCCAACCCGCGCGCGTCCCGTACGGTCCCCTTCACCTCGAAGGCGACCGCGGTGCCGCTGGCGAAGGCCGCCGCCCGGATCTCGCTGGGCGCGACCATCGCCGAACTGCGGGCGGAGGGGCTGCTTCCGGCCCACGGCGACGGTGGTGAACTCCCGCTCGACGCGCCGATCTCCGTCAAGGAGGCCGTCATGCCGTGGTCGCGCTTCCGCGACATCCACGGCCGCGGCGTTGACACCGTCCTCGGCCCGGAGATGCGTTCCACCGGCGAGGTCATGGGCATCGACAACGTCTTCGGCACGGCGTACGCCAAGTCGCAGGCGGGCGCCTACGGCCCGCTGCCCACCAAGGGCCGCGCCTTCATCTCGGTCGCCAACCGCGACAAGCGCTCGATGATCTTCCCGGCGCGTGAACTGGTCGCCCACGGCTTCGAGTTGCTCGCCACGTCCGGCACGGCCGAGGTGCTCAAGCGCAACGGCATCAACGCCACGGTCGTGCGCAAGCAGTCCGAGGGCACCGGCCCGAACGGCGAGAAGACCATCGTCCAGCTCATCCACGACGGCGAGGTCGACCTCATCGTCAACACCCCGTACGGCACCGGAGGCCGCCTCGACGGCTACGACATCCGTACGGCGGCCGTGGCGCGGTCGGTGCCCTGCCTGACGACCGTGCAGGCGCTCGCCGCCGCCGTCCAGGGCATCGACGCCCTCAACCACGGTGACGTGGGCGTCCGTTCGCTCCAGGAACACGCGGAACACCTGACCGCGGCCCGCGACTAGCAGCCGACGAGGGGGACACCGGAAACGGTGTCCCCCTCTGCATGAGGACACCACTCCTCATCAGGACCCTGAGGACACCCGAGATGTACAAGCTTTTCTTCCGTCTGGTTTTCAAACGGATGGACCCGGAGCAGGCCCACCACCTGGCGTTCCGCTGGATCCGACTCGCCGTCGGGATCCCCGTGCTGCGCACCTTCGTCGCGGCCGCGCTCGCGCCCCGCTACAAGGAACTGCGCACCGAGGCCTTCGGGCTGCGCATGCACGGGCCGTTCGGGCTGGCGGCCGGCTTCGACAAGAACGCGGTCGCCATCGACGGGATGTCGATGCTCGGCTTCGACCACGTCGAGATCGGCACGGTCACCGGGGAGGCGCAGCCGGGCAACCCGAAGAAGCGGCTCTTCCGGCTCGTGCAGGACCGGGCACTGATCAACCGCATGGGCTTCAACAACGAGGGCTCACTGGCCGTCGCGGCCCGTCTGGCCTCCCGTACGCCCGTCTTCAAGACCGTGGTGGGCGTCAACATCGGCAAGACCAAGGTCGTCCCGGAGGCGGAGGCCGTCGGTGACTACGTGAAGTCGACCGAGCGGCTCGCGCCGTACGCCGACTACCTGGTGGTCAACGTCTCCTCGCCGAACACCCCCGGCCTGCGCAACCTCCAGGCCACGGAGGCACTGCGCCCCCTGCTGAGCGCCGTCCGCGAGGCCGCCGACCGTACGGTGCCCGGCCGCCGGGTGCCGCTGCTCGTGAAGATCGCACCGGACCTCGCCGACGAGGACGTCGACGCGGTCGCCGACCTGGCCGTCGAGCTGGGTCTGGACGGGATCATCGCCACCAACACCACCATCGCTCGCGAGGGGCTCGGTTTGAAATCCGAATCCTCTCTGGTCAAGGAGACCGGCGGTCTCTCCGGCGCACCCCTGAAGGCGCGCTCCCTGGAGGTGCTGCGGCGCCTGTACGCGCGCGTGGGCGACCGGATCACCCTCGTGGGCGTCGGCGGAATCGAGAACGCCGAGGACGCCTGGCAGCGCATCCTGGCCGGCGCGACGCTGGTGCAGGGCTACAGCGCCTTCGTCTACGAGGGTCCCTTCTGGGGCCGCGCGATCCACAAGGGGCTCGCCGCACGCCTGCGCACCAGCCCCTACGCCACCCTCGCCGACGCCGTCGGCGCCGACGTCAGGAAGGCAAGGGAAGCCGCATGACCGCTCTGGAGCCCTTCGGCGCACGCCTGCGCCGCGCCATGGACGAGCGCGGCCCCCTGTGCGTCGGCATCGACCCGCACGCGTCCCTGCTCGCCGAGTGGGGCCTGAACGACGACGTGGCCGGCCTGGAGCGGTTCAGCCGTACGGTCGTCGAGGCGATGGCCGGCCGGGTCGCCGTGCTCAAGCCCCAGAGCGCGTTCTTCGAGCGCTTCGGCTCGCGCGGCGTCGCCGTACTGGAGAAGTCGGTCCAGGAGGCGCGGGCGGCCGGTGCGCTGGTCGTGATGGACGCCAAGCGCGGCGACATCGGCTCGACCATGGCCGCGTACGCCGAGTCCTTCCTCCACAAGGACTCCCCGCTGTTCTCGGACGCGCTGACGGTCTCGCCGTATCTCGGCTACGGCTCGCTCTCGCCGGCCGTCGCGCTGGCCCGCGAGAGCGGCACCGGCCTGTTCGTGCTCGCGCTCACCTCGAACCCGGAGGGCGGCGAGGTCCAGCACGCGATCCGCGCGGACGGCCGGAACGTCGGCGCGACGATGCTGGGCCACCTGGCCGTCGAGAACGCGGGGGAGGAGCCCTTGGGGTCCTTCGGGGCGGTCGTCGGCGCCACGCTCGGCGACCTGTCCTCGTACGACCTCGACATCAACGGTCCGCTCCTCGCGCCCGGCATCGGGGCCCAGGGGGCCACGCCGGCCGATCTTCCCCGGGTCTTCGGCGCGGCGGTGCGCAACGTCGTCCCGAACGTCAGCCGGGGCGTGCTGCGGCACGGCCCCGACGTCGTCGCGCTGCGTGACGCCGCGTCACGCTTCGCCGATGAGGTCCGGGCCGCTGTGTCGGTCGACTGATCGCCGTCGGAGGCCTTCGCGCCGTTCCATGAGTCCTCCGATGAGTGGCTCGGGGTCGACTTGAGTCTGAATACATCCTCAAATCCGGGGCATTATGTCCTAAATGTCCGGCCTGACGGAGGCTGACCAGGACTTTTCCGCTGTTCTCGCTGACTCTGGCGGACTTGGCCGCTAGTCTCCGACGAGAGTGAACGGGCAAAGCGTGTTGCTCGTAGCTCCCCAGGTGTGGGGCGACTAGGTTCCTCACCGGTCCGTATCCGACAGTTCAACATCCGAGGTGACGTAGGCGTGGCTCTTCCGCCCCTTACCCCTGAACAGCGCGCAGCCGCGCTCGAAAAGGCCGCCGCGGCTCGCCGGGAGCGGGCCGAGGTCAAGAATCGACTCAAGCACTCCGGCGCCTCCCTTCACGAGGTCATCAAGCAGGGCCAGGAGAACGACGTCATCGGCAAGATGAAGGTCTCCGCCCTGCTCGAGTCCCTGCCGGGCGTGGGCAAGGTCCGCGCCAAGCAGATCATGGAGCGACTCGGTATCTCCGAGAGCCGCCGCGTGCGTGGCCTCGGCTCCAACCAGATCGCTTCCCTGGAGCGTGAGTTCGGCAGCACCGGCTCCTGAGTCCGGGCACTTCGGACCTGGAGTCCCGGGCACTCCGGGATTGCTGGAATAATCGCTGCATGAGTGAACGTCCGCGGCTGACCGTGCTCTCCGGCCCCTCCGGGGTCGGCAAGAGCACGGTCGTCGCCCATATGCGCAAGGAACACCCCGAGGTCTGGCTCTCGGTGTCGGCGACGACCCGCAAGCCCCGCCCCGGCGAGCAGCACGGAGTCCACTACTTCTTCGTCACCGACGACGAGATGGACAAGCTGATCGCCAACGGCGAGCTGCTGGAGTGGGCCGAGTTCGCCGGCAACCGCTACGGCACGCCGCGTGCGGCCGTGCTGGAGCGGCTGGAGGCGGGCGAGCCCGTGCTCCTGGAGATCGACCTCCAGGGCGCGCGCCAGGTCCGTGAGTCCATGGCCGAGGCCCAGCTGGTGTTCCTGGCTCCTCCCTCCTGGGAGGAGCTCGTGCGCAGACTCACCGGACGTGGCACCGAGCCGCCCGAGGTGATCGAGCGCCGCCTGGAGGCGGCGAAGATCGAGCTGGCGGCCGAGCCGGAGTTCGACGTGACCTTGGTCAACACCTCCGTCGAGGACGTGGCGCGCGAGCTGCTAGCCTTGATGGACGTTGTGTGATCGTGCCTTTGTGATCGTCCCCGATCGTTCCGGCTCGATCATTCGCACTGAATCTTTCCCATCCATCGGAAGGTAGAGCGTGTCCTCTTCCATCTCCGCGCCCGAGGGCATCATCAACCCGCCGATCGACGAGCTCCTCGAGGCCACCGACTCGAAGTACAGCCTCGTGATCTACGCGGCCAAGCGGGCCCGCCAGATCAACGCGTACTACTCGCAGCTCGGTGAGGGTCTCCTTGAGTACGTCGGTCCGCTCGTCGACACCCACGTCCACGAGAAGCCGCTCTCGATCGCCCTGCGCGAGATCAACGCGGGTCTGCTGACGTCCGAGGCCGTTGAAGGCCCGGCGCAGTAAGTACGATTTACAGCTTGCAGCTGACTTTTCCACAGGCCCGGCAGCGCGACTGCCGGGCCTGTGGTGTGTGATGGAGTCACACGGTTCCGATGGCGGGGAGAGACGGTGGACAAGCCGAAGGTCGTTCTGGGCGTCAGCGGCGGCATTGCCGCGTACAAGGCCTGTGAGCTGCTGCGCAGGCTCACGGAGTCCGGTCATGACGTCCGCGTGGTACCCACCGCCTCCGCGCTGCACTTCGTCGGCGCCGCGACATGGTCGGCCCTGTCCGGCAACCCCGTCTCGACGGAGGTCTGGGACGACGTTCACGAGGTCCCCCACGTCCGCATCGGTCAGCACGCCGATCTGGTGGTCGTCGCCCCGGCCACGGCGGACACGCTCGCCAAGGCGGCGCACGGCCTCGCCGACGACCTCCTGACCAACACCCTGCTCACCGCCCGCTGCCCGGTGGTCTTCGCGCCCGCCATGCATACGGAGATGTGGGAGCACCCGGCCACCCAGGAGAACGTGGCGACGCTGCGTCGGCGCGGCGCCGTCGTCATCGAGCCCGCCGTCGGCCGCCTCACCGGTGTCGACACCGGCAAGGGCCGGCTACCCGAGCCCGCGGAGATCTTCGAGGTCTGCCGCCGCGTACTGGCCCGGGGTGTCGCCGAGCCGGACCTCAAGGGCAGGCACGTCGTCGTCAGCGCCGGCGGCACGCGCGAGCCCCTGGACCCGGTCCGCTTCCTCGGCAACCGCTCCTCCGGCAAGCAGGGCTACGCCCTCGCTCGCACCGCCGCCGCACGGGGCGCCCGGGTCACACTGGTCGCGGCGAACACCGGGCTGCCCGACCCGGCGGGCGTGGACGTCGTGCGGATCGGCACGGCCGTCCAGCTGCGGGACGCGGTGCTGAAGGCGGCCCAGGACGCCGACGCGGTGGTGATGGCGGCGGCGGTCGCCGACTTCCGCCCGGCGACGTACGCCGCCGGAAAGATCAAGAAGCAGGACGGCCAGGACCCCGACCCCATCGTCCTGGTGCGCAATCCGGACATCCTCGCGGAGATCTCGGCCGACCGCGCCCGCCCCGGCCAGGTGATCGTCGGCTTCGCCGCCGAGACCGACGACGTCCTGGCCAACGGCCGTAAGAAGCTGGAACGCAAGGGGTGCGACCTCCTCGTGGTGAACGAGGTGGGGGAGAGCAAGACCTTCGGCTCCGAGGAGAACGAGGCGGTCGTCCTGGGCGCCGACGGCAGCGAGACACCCGTACCGCACGGACCCAAGGAGGCCCTGGCCGAGACGGTGTGGGACCTCGTGGCGCGAAGACTGCGCTGACATGTTCGCGGTGCTCTGGGCTTCTCCCCAGTCTTGCCCGATTCGGGCGTGGCGCCCCTGGCCAAGGGCGCTTGGCATTGGGCAGAATGCCCGTGCCGCAGGTCACAGCGCTCCCGAGAGGCGAGACAGGGGGTCCGCGGCCGAGCACGACAGATAAACTGTCCTCGGACGACGCCGGGCGCAGCCCCCGTCCCGTCCGCCAATGATCAGCCAGCAGCCGCTGCAACCACAGGGAGCGTTGTGTCCCGTCGCCTGTTCACCTCGGAGTCCGTGACCGAGGGTCACCCCGACAAGATCGCTGACCAGATCAGTGACACCATTCTCGACGCGCTTCTGCGCGAGGACCCGACCTCTCGGGTCGCCGTCGAGACCCTCATCACGACCGGCCTGGTGCACGTGGCCGGAGAGGTCACCACCAAGACGTACGCGGACATCGCGACGCTGGTCCGCAACAAGATCCTCGAGATCGGCTACGACTCCTCGAAGAAGGGCTTCGACGGCGCCTCCTGTGGTGTCTCGGTCTCCATCGGTGCGCAGTCCCCGGACATCGCGCAGGGCGTGGACACGGCGTACGAGTCCCGGGTCGAGGGCGACGACGACGAGCTGGACCGCCAGGGCGCCGGCGACCAGGGCCTGATGTTCGGTTACGCGACCGACGAGACGCCCACCCTGATGCCGCTGCCGATCTTCCTGGCGCACCGCCTGTCCAAGCGCCTCTCCGAGGTGCGCAAGAACGGCACGATCCCCTACCTGCGCCCCGACGGCAAGACGCAGGTCACCATCGAGTACGACGGCGACAAGGCGGTCCGCCTGGACACGGTGGTCGTCTCCTCGCAGCACGCGAGCGACATCGACCTCGAGTCCCTCCTCGCCCCCGACATCCGGGAGTTCGTGGTCGAGCCGGAGCTGAAGGCGCTGCTGGACGACGGCATCAAGCTCGACACCGAGAACTACCGCCTCCTGGTCAACCCCACCGGCCGCTTCGAGATCGGCGGTCCGATGGGTGACGCGGGTCTGACCGGCCGGAAGATCATCATCGACACGTACGGCGGCATGGCCCGCCACGGCGGCGGCGCGTTCTCCGGCAAGGACCCGTCCAAGGTGGACCGTTCGGCGGCGTACGCGATGCGCTGGGTCGCCAAGAACGTGGTGGCCGCGGGTCTGGCCTCCCGCTGCGAAGTGCAGGTGGCGTACGCGATCGGCAAGGCCGAGCCGGTCGGCCTGTTCGTGGAGACCTTCGGCACGGCCAAGGTCGACGTCGAGAAGATCGAGAAGGCCATCGACGAGGTCTTCGACCTGCGTCCGGCGGCCATCATCCGCGACCTGGACCTGCTCCGCCCGATCTACTCCCAGACCGCCGCCTACGGCCACTTCGGCCGTGAGCTGCCGGACTTCACCTGGGAGCGGACGGACCGGGTGGAGGCGCTGCGGAAGGCGACGGGGCTGTAGGCCGTACGGCGCCCGAGTTTTCGCCGAGTCCCGGTGTCCCCAGGGGATGCCGGGACTCGGCGTGTTCAGGGCCCGGGAAATGCGTTCGCGGGTCGTACGAGGGCTTCGTACGCTGGTGATCTCCCGGTGCGATGGCCTCGGTTACTTCAGTGGAGTGCGCCTTGGGCGTGCGGTGAATCTGGGAATGTGTGCCGATGCCGAAGGGATCTCGGGAGCGGTGACGTCGTCCGGTGCGATGGGTGCGGGTACTTCCGGGATGTGTTCCCTCGCAGGTTCGAATCCTGCTGCCGGTTCTTGATCGGTATGGCCGAGTGGTCCAAGGCAAAAGCGCCGTGTGGCGTTCGTGGTCCGTGCTCGGGGTGATCTCGGGCGGACGGCGCTGTCAGTGGTGTTTGGTAAGAATGCAAGGGTGAGCAGCGAGAACGAGCAGGTGGGTGGCGGGGCCGAGGGGGCGTCGCCCGAGCAGCTCGCGCTCATTCGGGAGAGCGTGCGGAAGGCGAAGGCGCCGCGGGCCAAGCCCAGGACCTGGCGGGGGGCCGAGCTCGCCAAGGAGTTGCCCGTCGCGCGGGTGCTGGTCGACAAGGGCGTGCTGCATCTCGACCGGTACTTCGACTACGCCGTGCCGGAGGAGCTGGACGCGGACGCCCAGCCCGGGGTGCGGGTCCGGGTGCGGTTCGGGGCCGGGCGGCATCGGGTGCGGGAGGGGCGGCGTGAGGGCGGGGGGCTCATCGACGGGTTCCTGGTCGAGCGGGTTGCCGAGTCCGACTACTCCGGGCCGCTTGCGGCTCTCGCCCAGGTCGTCTCGCCCGAGCGGGTGTTGAGCGAGGAACTGCTGGGGCTCGCGCGAGCCGTGGCCGATCGGTATGCCGGTGGGCTCGCCGATGTGCTGCAGCTGGCCGTGCCGCCGCGCAGTGCGCGGGCCGAGCAGCGGCCTTCGCCGGAGCCCCCGCCGAAGCCGGGTGTGCCCGAGGTGGGGTCTTGGCGGAGGTACGGGCGGGGGGCCGCGTTTCTGGCGGCACTGGCCTCCGGGGACGCGCCGCGCGCCGTGTGGAACGCGCTGCCCGGGCCCGAGTGGAGCGAGGAGCTGGCTCGGGCCGTCGTCGCCACGCTGGCCTCCGGACGTGGTGCCCTCGTCGTCCTGCCGGACGGCAGGGCCGTCGCAAGGGTCGACGCTGCCCTGACCTCGCTGATGGGGGAGGGGCGGCACGCGGTGCTGACCGCCGATGCCGGGCCGGAGAAGCGATATCGGGAGTGGCTCGCCGTGCGGAGAGGGTCCGTGCGGGCGGTCGTAGGGACCCGGGCCGCCATGTTCGCTCCGGTACAGGAGCTCGGGCTGGTCGCCCTCTGGGACGACGGCGACGACAGCCACAGTGAGCAGCACGCGCCTCAGCCGCATGCCCGTGAGGTGCTGCTCCTGCGAGCCGCGCAGGACAAGTGCGGGTTTCTGCTGGGGAGTTGGGGCTGCACCGTCGAGGCCGCCCAGCTGGTCGAGAGCGGTTGGGCCCGGCCGCTGGTCGCCGCGCGGGAGCAGGTGCGCGCCACGGCTCCCCTCGTACGGACCGTGGGGGACGCCGATCTGGCCCGGGACGAGGCCGCGCGGGCCGCTCGGCTGCCCACTCTTGCCTGGCAGGTGGTCCGGGAGGCACTGCGGCAGGGCCCGGTCCTCGTCCAGGTGCCCAGGCGGGGGTATGTGCCGCGGATGGCCTGTGCGAACTGCCGGGCGCCCGCTCGGTGTCGGCACTGCGCCGGGCCCCTGGAGGCGCACGGCTCCGGGGTGGACCTGCGCTGTGGGTGGTGTGGGCGCGAGGAGGGCGCCTGGCACTGTCCGGAGTGCGGTGGGTTCCGGTTGCGGGCGCAGGTGGTCGGGGCACGGCGGACCGCCGAGGAGTTGGGGCGGGCCTTTCCCGCCGTTCCGGTGCGCACCTCCGGGCGTGAGCATGTGCTGGACACCGTGCCGGGGACGCCCTCGTTGGTCGTGAGCACGCCGGGCGCCGAGCCCGTCGCCGAGGGCGGGTATGCGGCGGCCCTCTTGCTGGACGGCTGGGCCATGCTCGGGCGGCCCGATCTGCGGGCGGGGGAGGACGCGTTGCGGCGGTGGATCGGGGCTGCCTCGCTGGTACGGCCGCAGAGTGCCGGAGGGACGGTGGTCGTCGTCGCCGAGCCCACGCTGCGGCCCGTGCAGGCACTGGTGCGGTGGGATCCCGTCGGGCATGCGGTGCGGGAGCTTGCCGAGCGGGCCGAGCTGGGGTTCCCCCCGGTGTCCCGGATGGCTTCCGTGGCCGGGCCGGGGGAGGCGGTCGCCGAGTTTCTGCGTACGGTCGAACTGCCGCCGGAGGCCGAGGTACTGGGGCCGGTGCCGCTGCCCGTCACGGCGGCGGGCCGGCCGCGGCGCACGGGGGCGCCGCCACCCGGGGAGCACTGGGACCGGGCGTTGATCCGGGTGCCGCCCGGGAGGGGCGCTGCGCTGGCGGCCGCGCTGAAGGCCGCGCAGGCGGCTCGGATGGCGCGTGGGGGCGGGGAGGGCGTCGCCGTGCGGGTTCGGATTGACCCGCCTGATATCGGGTGAGCCTCGTCGTGCGTCGGGGCGCGTCCGGCGGCCGGCATGTCTCGGCCCTCCCGGGTGCGCTCCAGGAGGGCCGAGGGACGGGGGGCGGGGGCGTCAGCCGTTGCGAGGGCCGGGGAAGGCCGTGGGCCGGGCCTCGTCGCGGAGCCCGGGGCTGCCCGCCGTCGGCTGGGTCGGCATGGAGCGGGCCGCGGGGACCGTCGGCACGGTGGGGATGGCGGTGGTGACGTTGACCGTGCGGGTTCCCGACGGCTCGGGCGACCGCTCGGCCTCGGCTGCCGCCTGGGCGGCGGCGCGGCGCGCGCCGTAACGGCGGTGGACCGCCTGCTTGGTGACGCCGAGGGCGGAACCCACCGCGTCCCAGGAGAAGCCGAGTGAGCGGTCGAAGTCCACGGCTGCCGTGACCAGGGTCTCGACACTGTCCCGCAGCTCCTGGGCGAGACGGACCGTCGGGGCGGGGGCGCGTCCGTAGACGACGAAGCCCGTGGAGGGGCCGGAGCGGCGCGGGCGGTAGACGTTGCCCAGTTGGGCGGTGAGCGTGCGCAGTGCGTCCACCTGCCGGCGGACCCGCTCGATGTCCCGCACCAGCAAGTGCAGGCTGGCCCGAGCCTGGGCGTCGTGGGTTGCGTGGTCGGCCATGAACAAGCCTCTCGAACCGGCGTTGAAAAGGAGTGGGCCGCGCATACGGTGCATGCGGCCCGTTGTGGTCAACTCTTTCTTGACCAACGCGGGATCGCTCCGCGGGTCACGCAAAGGGGGCGTGTGGGCATATGCCTACGCCCCTGCGCGGGGGGTGTGCGCCTCGGCCTTCGGACCCGGATGCTTGTCCGCCCGCGCACCACCCGCTTCCGGTGGGGTCCGGTGGGGCAAGAGGCTGGGCTCTCCCTGCGGGGGTTGCTCGTCGTCGGCGGCTTTTTCTTCGTGGGGGAGGAGGGGGCGCACTGCCGCCCCGAGTGCTGCCGTCCGTCGCATTCGTGACGCGCCCCGCCCCACGCACTGCATACAGACCGCGCAACCCTGTACCGCCGCCCCATAAACTTGTGCGTTGCCCGCAACAACCCCCGCCCGAGAGGCCCGTACCCACCCATGAAGCTTGTCTTCGCCGGTACCCCCGAGGTCGCCGTACCCGCTCTGGACGCTCTGATCGCCTCCGGGCGGCACGAGGTGGCCGCCGTCGTCACGCGGCCCGACGCGCCGGCCGGGCGGGGACGCAGGCTGGTGGCGAGTCCGGTGGCCGAGCGGGCCGAGGAGGCCGGGATCGAGGTGCTCAAGCCCGCGAAGCCGCGCGACCCGGAGTTCCTGGAGCGGCTCAGGGAGATCGCGCCCGACTGCTGCCCCGTCGTCGCCTACGGCGCCCTGCTGCCGCGCGTCGCCCTCGACATTCCGGCCCACGGCTGGGTCAACCTGCACTTCTCGCTGCTGCCCGCCTGGCGCGGGGCCGCGCCCGTGCAGCACGCCATCATGGCGGGAGACGAGATCACGGGAGCCTCCACCTTCCTCATCGAGGAAGGGCTCGACTCCGGACCCGTCTACGGCACGGTCACCGAGGAGATCCGGCCCACCGACACCAGCGGTGACCTGCTGACCCGGCTCGCCTTCGCCGGCGCCGGGCTGCTCGCCGCGACCATGGACGGGATCGAGGACGGCACGCTTAAGGCCGTACCGCAGCCGTCCGAAGGGATCACCCTCGCCCCGAAGGTCAACGTCGAGGACGCCCACGTCGACTGGAGCGCTCCCGCCCTGCGCGTCGACCGTGTCGTGCGCGGCTGCACCCCCGCACCCGGCGCCTGGACCACCTTCCGCGGTGAGCGCCTCAAGCTCATCCAGGTGCAGACGGTTCCCGGGCGGGACGATCTCGCCCCCGGCGCGCTCTCCGTGGGGAAGAACAACGTGTACGTCGGGACCGGTTCGTACGCCGTCGAGCTGCTGTGGGTGCAGGCGCAGGGCAAGAAGCCGATGCGCGCCGCGGACTGGGCGCGGGGTGTGCGGATCGGGGACGGGGAGAGCCTCGGGGCGTGACCGGGCCGTACGCGGGGCGGGTGGTGCGACGTAGGCTGGTCGTACATCTCATCCAGCAATCCGGAGCACCTTTTTCGTGAGCGACACCTCCCGTCGGCCCCGTAAACCCGGCAAGCCGTACCGACGGCCCAAGAAGGACCCCGTCCGCATCCTCGCCTTCGAGGCGCTGGGTGCCGTGGACGAGCGGGACGCCTATGCCAACCTCGTTCTGCCGCCGCTGTTGCGCAAGGCGCGGGAGAAGGGTGACTTCGACGGGCGGGACGCGGCGCTCGCCACCGAGCTGGTGTACGGGACGCTGCGGTGGCAGGGGACGTACGACGCCGTGATCGCCGCGTGTGTCGACCGGCCGCTGCGGGAGGTCGATCCGCCTGTGCTCGATGTGCTGAGCCTTGGTGCGCATCAGCTGCTCGGTACGCGGATTCCGACGCACGCCGCCGTGTCCGCGTCCGTCGAGCTCGCGCGGGTGGTGCTCGGGGACGGGCGGGCCAAGTTCGTCAACGCCGTGCTGCGGAAGGTCGCGCAGGACGATCTCGACGGGTGGATCCAGCGGGTCGCGCCGCCCTACGACGAGGATCCCGAGGACCATCTCGCCGTCGTGCACTCGCATCCGCGGTGGGTCGTCTCGGCGCTGTGGGACTCGCTCGGCGGCGGGCGGGCCGGGATCGAGCGGTTGCTGGAGGCCGACAACGAGCGGCCCGAGGTGACGCTGGTCGCGCGGCCGGGGCGGGCCACGACCGAGGAACTGCTCGGCGAGGAGGCCGCGGTGCCGGGGCGCTGGTCGCCGTATGCCGTGCGGCTGGCCGAAGGCGGGGAGCCGGGGGCCATCGAGGCCGTACGGGAGGGGCGTGCCGGTGTGCAGGACGAGGGGAGTCAGCTGGTCGCGCTCGCCCTTGCCAACGCTCCCCTCGACGGGCCCGACGCGAAGTGGCTCGACGGGTGTGCCGGGCCTGGCGGCAAGGCGGCGCTGCTCGGAGCGTTGGCCGCCGAGCGGGGGGCCGTGTTGCTCGCCTCCGAGAAGCAGCCGCATCGGGCGGGGCTGGTGGCGAAGGCCCTGCACGGCAATCCCGGGCCGTATCAGGTCATCGCCGCGGACGGGACGCGGCCGCCGTGGCGGGCCGGTTCCTTCGACCGGGTGCTGATGGATGTGCCCTGCACCGGGCTCGGGGCGCTGCGGCGGCGGCCTGAGGCGCGGTGGCGGCGGCGTCCGGAGGATCTGGAGGGGTTTGGGCCGTTGCAGCGGGCGTTGTTGCTCACCGCGCTGGACTCCGTGCGGGTGGGTGGGGTTGTCGGTTACGCCACCTGTTCGCCGCATCTCGCTGAGACGCGGGCCGTTGTGGATGACGTGCTGAAGCAGCGGGGCGGAGCTGAGCTGATCGATGCGCGGCCGTTGCTGCCGGGGGTGCCGGAGCTGGGGGAGGGGCCTGATGTTCAGCTGTGGCCGCATCTGCATGGGACGGACGCGATGTATCTCGCGTTGATTCGGCGGGTGGGCTGAGTCGGGTCTGCCGGGTGGTCTCGGTGCGGGGCCGGTTGGTTTCGCCCCCGCCGCCCCTACCCGTCCCGTCCTCCAGGGGCTGCCGCCCCTTCGACCCCGCGTTCCTGGGGGCCTGCGGCCCCCAGACCCCCGCCATCGGCCCTGAACGGGCCTCGTCCTCAAACGCCGGACGGGCTGAAGTACACCGGCCGGCGTTGGGAAGTGGCCGCCGCTGAGTCTGGGGAAGCGGCCGCCGCTGCGTGCGCCGTCCAAGGCGAGGCGGCATGCCCGTCACCCGCCCGGCCGGTCGGCCGTCCCCTCCGCCTCCCTGGCCTGCCGCGCCTCCCCGGCCTCCCGCGCCTCCCAAGCCTCCCGCGCCTCCCCAGCCTCCCCCGCCTCTCGGGCCTCCCAAGCCTCCCGGGCCTCTCTGGCCACCGACGCCCCGCCGTCCCCCCGCGCCAGCCGATGTGGCCACCACACCTTCGGACCCACGTCCAGGAACAGCGACGTCACCAGGATCGAGCGCACGATGAAGGTGTCCAGGAGTACGCCCAGGGCGACCGCGAAGCCGATCTCGGCCAAGGCGACCATGGGGAGGGTGCCGAGGGCGGCGAAGGTGCCGGCCAGGACCAGGCCGGCGGAGGTGATGACCGCGCCCGTCGCCGCGAGGCCCGTGACCACGCCGGGGCGGGTGCCCTGGTGGGTGGCCTCCTCGCGGATGCGGGTCGTGAGGAAGATGTTGTAGTCGATGCCGAGGGCCACCAGGAAGACGAAGACGAACAACGGGAAGTCCGTCGACTCGCCCGCGTAGTCGAAGAGGTGGCGGAACGCCAGCGCGCTGATGCCCAGCGCTGCCGTGAAGGACAGGATCACCGTCGCGATGAGGAGCAGCGGGGCGATCAGGGCGCGCAGCAGGACGCAGAGGATCAGCAGCACCACGACCAGGACCAGCGGGATGATCAGGACGTTGTCATGGGTGGTCGCCCTGTCCAAGTCCAGCAGGGCCGCCGTACCGCCGCCCACCTGCGCGTCGGCGTCCGGGACCGCGTGCACGGCGTCGCGGACCCGCTCCACTGTCTGCTTGGCCGCCTCGCTGTCCGACGGGTCGCTCAGCGTGGCCTCGAAGAGCACCTTGCCGTCGTACGACGGTTTCGTGCCCGGGGGCAGGCCCAGCGACTCGGGGACGACGCCCCGGGTCTCCGCCACCGCTCGGCCCACCCGCTCCGCCTGCGCCTGGTTGCTGACGATGACCAGCGGGTCACCGCTGCCGGCCGGGAAGTAGCGGGCGGAGACCTCCTGGCCGGTGATCGAGTCCGGCTTGTCGGTGAACGCGTCGGCGTTGCTCAGCCCTTCGGCGCGCAGTTGGATCAGGCCCAGGGAGCAGACCGCCAGGGCGATGGCCGTGGCGGCCCAGATCATGCGCGGGCGGTGGGCGATACGGCGGCCCATGCGGGCCCAGATGCCCCGCTGGTCCGGGTTCTCCGTGCCCAGGTGCGGGATCACCGGCCAGAAGATCCAGCGGCCGAAGACGACGAGGAGGGCGGGGAACAGGGTCAGCATCGCCAGGAGGCCGACCGCCACGCCGATCGCCGCGACCGGGCCGAGGCCGCTCGTCGAGTTCATCTCCGCCGCCAGCAGCACCAGCATGCTCAGGACGACGGTCGCGCCGGAGGCGATCACCGCCGGGCCCGCGCGGTGCAGGGCCAGCGCCATCGCCTCGTGGCGGTCCTCGTGACGGCGTAGTTCCTCCCGGTAGCGGGCGACGAGGAGGAGGGCGTAGTCCGTGCCCGCCCCGAAGACCAGGACCGTGAGGATGCCCGCGCTCTGGCCGTTGACCGTCAGGCCCGCGTGCTCCGCCAGGAGATAGATGAGGGCCTGCGCGGTGAACAGGGCGACGATCACGGCGAGCAGGGGGACCAGGAGCAGGGTCGGGCTGCGGTAGGTCAGCAGCAGCATGACGACGACCACCGCCATCGCCGAGAGCAGCAGCGTGGAGTCGATGCCCTCGAAGGCTTCCGCGAAGTCCGCGGACGTGCCGCCCGGGCCCGTGATGTGCACGGCGAGTCCGCCGCCGCCCGCGCCCACGACGTCCCGGATGGAGTCGACGGCCGGAGCTACGCGCTCCCAGCCCTGCTCGTCCATGGTGATCGGGACGTGGATCCGGGCCGCTCGCGGGTCGGTCTCCCGGTCGAAGGCAGGGTTCCGGGTCTCGGCGCCCCGGATGCCGTGGTCGGTCAGCTGCTTGAGCCGGGCCACGTCCTCGGTGATCGCCGCCCGGTCCTCGGCCGTCAGGCCGCTGTCGCGGGCGTAGACGACGATCGCGGGGATCTGCTCCGGCCTGAAGTTCTCGGAGAGTTCGAGGACTTGGGTGGATTCCGCGGACCCCGGCAGCCAGGAGGCCGCGTCGTTGTCCTGGGCGTCGGTCAGCTTCTGGGCGAACGGCGCCGTCACGAACAGCACCGCCAGCCACAGGACGAGCACCACCCACTTGGCGCGCCGCCCGCACACCAGATGTGCGATGCCCCGCTGTGCCGGTCGCGTCCGCCGCTTCTGCTCCTGGATCTCCGTCATGGCCACCCCCGCAGCCGCACAACGATCCGGTCGGCCATCCGGTCGGCCGCCCAGCATGGCACGCACGAACCGGACACAACATCCGATGAACGTCTCAGGTCTGTACCGGCGCGAACATTCGTGCCCCGGCATGGCAGTCTTGGGTCATGGCCGTGCAGATCAACCCCAGCATCCTGTCCGCCGACTTCGCCCGCCTCGCGGACGAGGCCAAGGCGGTCGATGGAGCCGACTGGCTCCACGTCGACGTCATGGACAACCATTTCGTCCCGAACCTCACGCTCGGCGTGCCGGTCGTAGAGTCCCTGGCCCGAGCGACGGACACTCCGCTGGACTGCCATCTGATGATCGAGGCCCCCGATCGGTGGGCGCCCCAGTACGTCGAAGCGGGGGCCTCCTCCGTCACCTTCCATGTCGAGGCCGCCGCCGCGCCCGTACGGCTGGCCCGGGAGATCCGGGCCAAGGGCGCCCGTGCCTCCATGGCGCTTCGGCCCGCGACGCCCATCGAGCCGTACGAGGATCTGCTCCCCGAGCTCGACATGCTGCTGATCATGACGGTCGAGCCGGGCTTCGGTGGTCAGGCGTTTCTCGACATCATGCTTCCGAAGATCCGCCGCACCCGCGAGTTGATCAGCAAGCACGGCCTTGAGCTGTGGCTCCAGGTGGACGGCGGAGTCTCCGCCTCGACCATCGAGCAGTGCGCCGAGGCGGGCGCCGATGTCTTCGTCGCCGGGTCGGCGGTGTACGGGGCCGAGGACCCGGCCGAAGCGGTACGGGCACTGCGTGCTCAGGCCGAGGCGGTCACGAAGACCGCAGCCTGGGCATGCGACCACTGAGCCAAGGGAACGTGAACGGCCGCCATCAGGGCGGATCAAGAGCGCCGGATCTGCAAGGATGAACGGCGAATCCAGAGTGTGAACAGCAGTGAGGAGATCGCCGTGTCGGGTATGTCGGCGGGCCGGTCAGCCATGCGGATGGGACCCGCTGAGCTGGTGCAGGCGGCGGCCATGGCCCGCCGCTTCTACCTCGAGGGCAAATCCAAGATCCAGATCGCGGAGGAGTTCGGCGTCAGCCGCTTCAAGGTGGCCCGGGTCCTGGAGACCGCCCTCGAACGGGATCTGGTGCGCATCGAGATCCGCGTGCCGGCCGAACTGGACGCCGAGCGCTCGGACGCGCTGCGCGCCCGGTACGGCCTCAGGCATGCCGTGGTGGTCGAGTCCCCGGCCGAGGCCGAGGATTCGCCCGACCCCGAGAACCTGGGAGAAGTGGCCGCCGACCTGCTCGGCGAGCTGGTGAACGAGGGGGATGTGCTGGGCCTGGCCTGGGGCCGGTCCACCATCCACATGGCGGCCGCCCTCGACCGGCTGCCGCCGTGCACCGTGGTCCAGCTGACGGGCGTGTACGACGCCGGGACCGCCGAACGCGGTTCGGTGGAGGCGGTACGGCGGGCCGCCCAGGTGTCGGGCGGCGACGCCCACCCCATCTACGCGCCGATGCTGCTGCCGGACGCGGCCACCGCGGCGGCGCTGCGCCACCAGACCGGGATCGCCCGGGCCTTCGAGTACTTCGACAAGGTCACGGTCGCCTGCGTCTCCATCGGTTCCTGGGAGCCCGGCATCTCGACCGTGCACGACATGCTCAGCGACGAGGAGCGCGCGCACTACGCCTCGCTCGGCGTGGCAGCCGAGATGTCCGCGCACCTCTTCGACGCCGAGGGCCGACGGGTCGGACGGGACCTGGGGGAGCGGTGCATCACCGTCAAGGCCGACCAGCTCCGCCGTATCCCGGAGGTCGTCGCGATCGCGGGCGGGGCGCGCAAGGCGTCCGCGATCGACGCGGTGCTGCGCTCGGGGCTCGTCACCAGCCTGGTGACGGACACCTCGGCGGCGGACGTGCTGATGACGGCGGGGCCGGCTCCCAAGCCCGCGCTCAACCGGGCGGACCCGGACGGACACTGACGCCGTGTCAGGAGGGGGCGGCCGTGGCGCCGTCCCCTCGTTCATCGACGATCACTACGACCTGGGCGGTGCCGAGATGACGGAACTCGTGGTAACGCTGGACCTCGACGGGGTCAAGGACAAGGCGGGCCTGATGGACCGCTGCGCCGAGACCCTGGAGCTGCCCGACTGGTTCGGCCGCAACTGGGACGCCCTCGCCGACAGCCTCGCCGACCCCTCCGTCTGGCCCGCCGAGGCCGCGGACGGGCTCCTGGTCGTCGTACGGAACTGGCAGCCGTACGCCAAGGCGCGGCCGGAGGAGTGGGAGATCGCCCAGGAGGTGTTCTCCGCGGCCGTGGACCGGGCGCCGTCGCTCACGGTGATGCTTGCTCTCGGAGGATCCTCCTAAGGCCCCTCTGACCTGCTCGTATGAAGCGACCGTGCAGTGCGTTCCGGTCAGCATGGGACAATGAAGTACGTGCTCTTCCCCCTGGCTGACCTGTCCGGGGGCCACCTCTGAACGACTGGGATGTGCAGCACGTGCGTTTCCTCAATGACATCCAGCCCGCGTACGACCTGACGTACGACGACGTCTTCATGGTCCCGAGCCGCAGCGCGGTCGGCTCGCGACAGGGCGTGGACCTCAGCTCCCCGGACGGCACGGGCACCACCATCCCGCTGGTCGTCGCCAACATGACCGCCATCGCGGGCCGTCGTATGGCCGAGACCGTGGCCCGGCGGGGTGGTCTGGTGGTCATTCCGCAGGACATCCCGATCGACGTCGTCACGGACGTCATCTCCTGGGTGAAGAGCCGCCACCTCGTGCTCGACACCCCGATCGTGCTGGCCCCGCACCAGACCGTCGCCGACGCGCTGGCCCTGCTGCCCAAGCGCGCGCACAACGCCGGTGTGGTCGTCGACGAGGACTTCAAGCCGATCGGCGTCGTCACCGACTCCGACCTGTCCGGCGTTGACCGCTTCACCCAGCTCGAAGTGGTCATGTCCCGGGACCTGCTGCTCCTCGACGCGGACCAGGACCCGCGCGAGGCCTTCAACACCCTCGACCACCACAACCGGCGCTACGCCCCGGCCGTCGACAAGGACGGCCGCCTCGCGGGCATCCTGACCCGCAAGGGCGCCCTGCGCGCCACGCTGTACACGCCGGCCACCGACGCGAACGGCAAGCTGCGCATAGCGGCCGCCGTCGGCATCAACGGCGACGTGGCGGGCAAGGCCAAGCAGCTGCTCGACGCGGGCGTGGACACGCTCGTCATCGACACGGCGCACGGCCACCAGGAGTCGATGATCGCCGCGATCAGGACCGTGCGGGCGCTCGACCCGCAGGTGCCGATCGTCGCCGGCAACATCGTCGCCGCGGAGGGTGTCCGGGACCTGGTCGAGGCCGGCGCCGACATCATCAAGGTCGGTGTCGGACCGGGCGCGATGTGCACCACCCGCATGATGACCGGCGTCGGCCGGCCGCAGTTCTCGGCCGTGCTGGAGTGCGCCGCCGAGGCGAAGAAGTACGGCAAGCACGTGTGGGCCGACGGCGGTGTCCGGCACCCGCGGGACGTCGCCATGGCGCTCGCGGCCGGTGCGTCCAACGTGATGATCGGGTCCTGGTTCTCGGGCACGTACGAGTCGCCGGGCGACCTCCAGCACGACGCTCAGGGGCGTGCGTACAAGGAGTCGTTCGGCATGGCCTCCGCGCGTGCCGTGCGCAACCGTACGTCCGAGGAGTCGGCCTACGACCGCGCCCGCAAGGCGCTGTTCGAGGAGGGCATCTCCACCTCCCGCATGTTCCTCGACCCGGCCCGCCCGGGTGTGGAGGACCTGATCGACTCGATCATCGCGGGCGTGCGGTCCTCCTGCACCTACGCGGGCGCCGGCTCCCTGGAGGAGTTCGCCGAGAAGGCGGTCGTCGGCATCCAGAGCGCGGCCGGTTACGCGGAGGGCAAGCCGCTGCACGCCAGCTGGAACTGACGCCCCAACGCCCTTTCGTACGGCCCCCGTTGACCCGCCCGCCGGGAACATCGGGGGCCGTTCGGCATGCCCGGACTCCACGGTCGGGTGATGGACATCACCGTCTGCCGGGCCGAGGACATCGACGTGCTCGAACGTCATCCCGAGCGCGGCTCTGGCGCCGGGCCCCGCTCCCGTGCACCTTCCTCGTCAAGGCCCTCTGACCGCCCCCTGCGCAATGGTCGAAAGCCGCCGTGCAACGAACACCCACCCAGCCCCGAGGAACGCAATGATCTTTCGGGCATACGCAAGGTTGCTGCATTACAACGGCAACGCCGCTCCTCGTAGGCTGTCGCCTCGTACGTGGCGTGGCAGGGACCCCGCTCGGTGGGTCTCTGCTCGCGCGGAGTGCCGCCGGTCCCCGCCGCCCTGAAGAGGCAGCGACGAAGGAGTCAGCGCGTGCTCGACCAAGGCGCACCCCCGCACAGCAGTACCCAGACCGCCCCACCGTCCCCGGGTGTCGGCGCGCGTCTGATGCGTCGCAAGCCCGTGGAACACCTGGTCGCGGAGGGCGGTCAGGGTGAGGGAGGGTCCCTGCGGCGCTCCCTCGGCCTGTGGCAGCTCACCATGATCAGCATCGGTGCCACCCTGGGCACCGGCATCTTCGTGGTCCTGGGCGACGCCGTCCCGGAGGCCGGTCCCGCGGTCACCCTGGCCTTTGTGATCGCCGGTCTCACCGCACTGTTCTCGGCCCTGTCGTACGCGGAGCTCGCGGGCAGCATCCCGGTCGCCGGCTCCTCGTACTCGTATGCATACGCAACGATGGGTGAGCTGGTCGCCTGGGTCTGCGGCTGGTGTCTGGTGCTGGAGTACGGCGTGTCGGTGGCCGCCGTCGCCGTCGGCTGGGGCGAGTACCTCAACGAGCTGCTGAACGGCACCATCGGGGTGACCATCCCGGCCCTGCTGTCCTCGGCGCCGGGTGAGGGCGGGATCATCAACCTGCCCGCCCTGATAGTCGTCCTGCTGGCGATGGTGTTCCTGCTCGGCGGCGTCCGTGAGTCCGCCCGCGCCAACACGATCATGGTCGCCGTGAAGATCGCCGCGCTGGTGCTGTTCTGCGCGGTCGGGTTCATGGGCTTCAAGTCCGGCAACTACGCCGACTTCATGCCGCTCGGCATGGCGGGCGTGAGCGCCGCCGGCGCCACGCTCTTCTTCTCCTACATCGGCTTCGACGCCGCCTCCACCGCCGGTGAGGAGGCCAAGGACCCCAAGCGGGACCTGCCGAAGGCGATCATGCTGTCGCTGATCATCGTGACCGCGCTGTACGTGCTCGTCGCGGGCGTCGCCGTCGGCGCCTGGCACTGGACGAAGTTCGAGGGCTCCAACGCCTCCCTCGCCGCGATCATGAACGACGTCAGCGGCCAGACCTTCTGGGGCACCCTGCTCGCGCTCGGCGCGGTCATCTCCATCGCGAGCGTCGTGCTCACCGTGCTCTACGGCCAGACCCGCATCCTCTTCGCGATGTCCCGCGACGGCCTGGTGCCGAAGGCGCTCGGCAAGGTCCACCCCAAGACCGGCGCGCCCCGCCTCAACACGGTGATCGTCTCGCTCTTCTGCGGTGCCCTCGCCGCCCTCATCCCGCTGGGCAAGCTCGTCGACGCCACCAGCATCGGCACGCTCTTCGCCTTCGCGCTGGTCAACATCGCCGTCATCGTGCTGCGTTACCGGCGGCCGGAGCTCGAGCGCACGTTCAGGGTGCCGTTCGGGCCGGTGCTGCCGGTGCTGGGCTTCCTGTTCTGCGCGTACAACATGTTCAGCCTCGACACCGTGACCTGGGTGGTCTTCGGGTTCTGGATGGCCGCCGGTCTCGTGTTCTACTTCCTGTACGGCTATCGCCGTTCCAGGCTTGCAACACCAGAAGTGAAGTGAAACCCCCGCAGTGCTGAACGATCTCGACGAACGCATCGTGCACGCCCTCGCCGAGGACGCCCGCCGCTCCTACGCGGACATCGGGCAGCTCGTCGGCCTGTCCGCGCCCGCCGTGAAACGGCGCGTGGACCGGCTGCGCGCCACCGGAGCGATCACCGGGTTCACCGTCCGGGTCGACCCGGCGGCGCTCGGCTGGGAGACCGAGGGGTTCGTCGAGATCTACTGCCGGCGCAACACCTCGCCGGAGACCATCCAGCGAGGTCTGGAGCGCTACCAGGAGGTCGTGGCCGCGTCCACCGTCACCGGGGACGCGGACGCGATCGTGCAGGTCTTCGCCTCCGACATGCGGCACTTCGAGCGGGTCCTGGAACGGATCGCCGGGGAGCCGTTCGTGGAGCGGACCAAGTCGGTGCTGGTGCTGTCGCCGTTGCTGCGGCGGTTTTCTTCCGGGTCCCCCACGTAGTGCTCCGCCGGTAGCGCCGCGTGGGGCCGTCGGTCGGTTGCGGCGCCGTCGTGGCTGGCCGTGCCCACGCGGCGGAGCCGCACAGCTGTACAGTCCCGCGCCCCTGTCGGGGCGCGTTCACCGCTCCGCGTCTCGGCCGGTCGCGGCCTTTTCGTTCGGTTGTGTAGTGAGTCGTCCGGTGGCTGGTGGGGGCTGGCCGTGCCTACGCGGCGGAGCCGCACATCTCTCCAGCTCAGCGCCCCTCTCGGGCGCGTCACCGCCCCGTGGCTCGGTCAGCCCGCGGCGTCTCCGCTCGGTTGCGGATCGCCGTCAGCAGGCTCCGTACGATCACCGTGTGCCCGCGCGTCCCGATGACCAGGAGCCGGTAGAGGCGGCCGGCCGGGCCCGGGAAGGCGGCCCATGTCTCGGCGCGCACGCGGGTACGGCCCGCGCCCGCCTCCTCCAGGCGGAAGATCAGGGCGTACGCCGAGAAGCGATGGCTTCCGGCGAGCGCCAGTTCCCTCCCCGGCACCGCGGTCACCACATGGAACCCGGGGACCGTCGAACCCTCGGCCAAGGGGCGGGGGCCGGCGACGGCGCGGTCGGCGCAGCCGAGCAGGCGTGCGGCGACCGCCGTGCGCCGCTCCCCGAAGCGGCGGGCCACGGTCTCGCCGACGGCTCGCCAGACGGCGTCCGGCTCCGCGGCGACGACCGACGTGTGCGCGTCGACGAACGGCAGAGCGAGCAGCTCGGCGGTGTCCATGAAGGCTCCCTGGGTCTGGCGGTCCGGGTTCTGTCCGGCATCCGGGTTCTGTCCGGCAGTCTCGCCCGCCGGTCCGTGCGCCGGCCTCCACCGGTGGGCCGACGTACATAGCCGCTCGGCGGAGGAGCCCGGCGCCCGCCTCCTCCTGGCGAAGGGCGCGCACCGGCGCCAGGTGCCAGGCCCCCTCCGACACCATGTGCCCACCAGCTCCGCCACCGGGCGCGGGACGCTGTCGGAGAACGGGTAGTTGTACGGCGTCGTCACATGCCGCGAGGTCAGCGGCCGGGTGGGGGAGACGCTCCGCACCGTCAGCCACGGGACTCGGTGAAGGCGAACCAGATCGCCTGGACGCGCCCCGCCCGGTCCAGGAAGCCCGCGAAGGTGCGTCCGGCCGACGCCGGGCGCGGCGAAGAGCTCGCCGGCCGGGATGTCCGTACGGCTGACGCACGCGGTCGCGGCAATCCCGATGCGCCGACGGGCCCTGCCCGCCTACCATCGATGTCATGACCTGGCGACATTGATATTCCAGCCGTGCCTCCCGAGGGCCGCCTCGGACGCCGTACCTCCGGCGTCCGAACAGCCCCTCTGGGAAGGCCTCATGACACTCTCACCCGCGCGTGTGCCCGCCACCGGCGTCCGGCGGCTCACGGCCACGCTGTACGGCTACTCGTTCCTGGACGACTTCGTCCTGCTCTACCCGGTGTACGCGCTGCTGTTCGCCGACACCGGCCTGTCGCTCTGGCAGATCTCCTCCCTGTTCGCCCTGTGGTCGCTCACCGGCGTCCTGCTGGAGGTCCCCTCCGGCGCCTGGGCCGACGCCGTCTCGCGCCGGCTGCTGCTGTGGCTCGGCCCGCTGCTCACGGCTGTCGGCTTCGCGCTGTGGGTGCTCGTGCCCTCGTACTGGGCCTTCGCGGTCGGCTTCGTGCTGTGGGGTGCCGGGGGAGCGCTCGGCTCCGGTGCTCTGGAGGCGCTGGTGTACGAGGAGCTGGACCGGCTCGGCGCGGCCGACCGGTACGCGCGTGTCATGGGGCGGGCCCAGGCGGTGCGCCTCGTGGCCACAGTCATGGCGGTGGGGCTCGCCGGGCCGGTGTTCGCGCTCGGCGGCTATGCGGTGGTCGGGGCGGCCAGCGTACTGGCGGCCCTGCTGACCGCGGCGACGGCGACCCGGTTCCCGGAACACCGGACGCCGGCGGCGACTGAGGGCGGCAGCTGGTCCGTGACCCTGCGGTCCGGGCTCGCCGCCGCCCGCGGGGACCGGTCCCTGCGCGGAGCGCTGCTGCTCGTGCCGGCCGTCGGCGCCGTATGGGGCGCGCTCGACGAGTACACGCCGCTGCTGGTCCGGGAGACCGGGGTTCCGGACACGCTGGTCCCCTACCTGATCATGCTGATCTGGGCCGGAGCCACCGCCGGGAGCCTGCTCGCCGGGAGGGCCGAGGCCCTCGGCGCGAACGGACTCGCGGCGGTGCTCGCCGGCGCCGCGCTGGCCCTGGCCGTCGGCGCCGCGGCGGGCACACCGGCCGGCCTCGGCCTGGTGGCCCTCGCCTTCGGCGGCTTCCAGCTGGCGACCGTGCTCGCCGACGCCCGGCTCCAGCACCGCATCCGGGACAGCGAGCGGGCCACGCTCACCTCGGTCGCCGGGCTCGGCACCGAGCTGGCCACGGTCGCCGTGTACGGCGGCTACGCGGTGCTCGGCGGAGCCGCCGCGCACGGCACCGTGTTCGGCGGCTACGCGGTGCTCGGCGGAGCCGCCGCGCACGGCACCGTGTTCGCGCTGTTCGCCGTGCCGTACCTGGTGACGGCGGTGCTGCTGGCTAGAGCGGCGGGTTCCACGGCACGACCGTGAAGTCGCCCGTCCCCTTCTTGACCTTCTCGAAGGGGGCGGAGCTCACGCACTTCGGCAGATCCTTCGGGCCCAGGTCCTCGGTCGTCGCCCAGCTGTAGCCGAGCCGGTCGTGGCGGCCGAGGTCGTGCACCGTGATGCCGACACGGGTGCCCTTGGAGCCGGGCAGGTTCGTGTCCGTGACCACGCCCGAGACGACGGCTACCTTTCCTCCGGTGACCAGGCAGTCGACCTTCGCCTTCGCCCAGCCCCCGTTGTCGCCCAGGTAGTGGCTCCACTCGAAGGTGCCGGTTGCCTTGAGCGGGTCGTCCTTGTCCTTCGCCGCCAAGTGAGCGTCGAAGGTGAACGTGATGTCGTCCCCGGCCGAGCGGTACAGCTCGGCGGTGCCGGTGAGCGCGGCGGCCTCCCGCTGCCGCGGTGCGTCTGACGCGGTGGCGGACGCGGCCGCTCCGGCGGTGAGCAGCAGTGCGGAGCCGAGCACGACGATCTTCGTACGGCGGTTCATCGTGGTCCTTTCTGCAGGTCAAGCGGACAGTGACCACTCTCCCGGCGCCGCGCCCGCGGCACATCGCACCGGGGACGGGACCGCGCCTCCGCCGTCCGGCGGGGAAACCGGCCGGGCCTGCGCTCCGAGGCGGACCCGGGCTACGACCGGCGTCGTGCAACGAATCGCCGCCCGCCCCCCGACGCACGCAACGAACCGCTCACCGGCGCGCAACGGCTCCTTCTTGTCCGCCCTGGTCAGCCGCCCGTACCTTCTACGTGGCCCCCCGAATCCCCCTTTCCGCCCGGTGAGGATCACGCATGCGCACCGCCCTGCTCCAGAGCTCCGGCCGCCCCGGCTCGACCGTCGAGAACCTCAAGGTCCTCGACGAGGCCGCGGGCCGTGCCGCCGCCGCGGGCGCCGGGCTGCTGGTGGCGCCGGAGATGTTCCTGACCGGGTACGCGATCGGCGGCGACATCGCCCGCCTCGCCGAGCCCGCCGACGGCGACAGCGCGGACGCGATCGCCGAGACGGCGACCCGGCACGGCCTGGCGATCGCCTACGGCTACCCGGAGCGGGCCGGCGACACCGTCTTCAACTCCGCCCAGCTGATCTCCGCCGACGGCACGCGTCTTGCCAACTACCGCAAGACCCACCTCTTCGGCTGCTTCGAGCGCGACCACTTCACGCCGGGCGACCAGCAGGTCGTCCAGGCCGAGCTCGGCGGCCTCCGCGTCGGCATCCTGATCTGCTACGACGTCGAGTTCCCGGAGAACGTCCGCGCCCACGCCCTCGCCGGCACCGACCTGCTGGTCGTGCCGACCGCGCAGATGCACCCGTTCCAGTTCGTCGCCGAGTCGATGATCCCGGTGCGGGCCTTCGAGAACCAGATGTACGTCGCGTACGTCAACCGGGCCGGCCGGGAAGGGGAGTTCGAGTTCGTCGGCCTCTCCACCCTCGCCGGCCCCGACGGGGTCGCCCGCACCCGCGCCGGACGCGGTGAGGAACTCGTCCTCGCCGACGTCGACCCCGCCTTCCTCGCCGCCTCCCGCGAGGAGAACCCGTATCTGAAGGACCGCCGCCCCGGTCTGTACGGGTCCCTGGTCTGAAACCCCCCGAGCCTCCCCCCGCTTTCTTTGTCGCAGTCGCAAGGAGTCCGTACCCCATGACGTCCACGGTGCCCAACGCCGTCCAGCACGCCGACGAGCAGCAGCCGCCGATCACCATGTTCGGCCCGGACTTCCCGTACGCCTACGACGACTTCCTCGCCCACCCGGCGGGGCTCGGCCAGATACCGGCGACCGAGCACGGCACCGAGGTCGCGGTCATCGGCGGCGGGCTCTCCGGCATCGTGGCCGCGTACGAGCTGATGAAGATGGGCCTCAAGCCGGTCGTGTACGAGGCCGACCAGATCGGTGGGCGTCTGCGGACCGTCGGCTTCGACGGCCCCAACACCGAGGGCCTGACCGCCGAGATGGGCGCGATGCGCTTCCCGCCGTCCTCCACGGCCCTCCAGCACTACATCGACCTGGTGGGCCTGGAGACCCGGCCCTTCCCCAACCCCCTCGCGGAGGCCACCCCTTCGACGGTCGTCGACCTCAAGGGCGAGTCCCACTACGCCGAGACGATCGACGACCTGCCCCAGGTCTACCGCGACGTCGCCGAGGCCTGGAACAAGTGCCTCGAAGAGGGCGCCGACTTCTCGGACATGAACCGGGCCATGCGCGAGCGGGACGTGCCGCGCATCCGCGAGATCTGGGCGAAGCTCGTCGAGAAGCTCGACAACCAGACCTTCTACGGCTTCCTCTGCGACTCCGAGGCCTTCAAGTCCTTCCGGCACCGCGAGATCTTCGGCCAGGTCGGTTTCGGCACGGGCGGCTGGGACACCGACTTCCCCAACTCCATCCTGGAGATCCTGCGGGTCGTCTACACCGAGGCCGACGACCACCACCGCGGCATCGTCGGCGGCTCCCAGCAGCTGCCGCTGCGCCTGTGGGAGCGTGAGCCGGAGAAGATCGTCCACTGGGCCCACGGCACCTCGCTCGCGAAGCTGCACGAGAACGGCGAGCCCCGCCCGGCCGTGACCCGGCTGCACCGCACGGCCGGGAACCAGATCACCGTGACGGACGCGAAGGGCGACATCCGCACGTACAAGGCGGCGATCTTCACCGCCCAGTCCTGGATGCTGCTGTCGAAGATCGACTGCGACGACTCGCTCTTCCCGATCGACCACTGGACCGCCATCGAGCGGACCCACTACATGGAGTCCTCCAAGCTCTTCGTGCCCGTCGACCGGCCGTTCTGGCTGGACAAGGACGAGGAGACCGGCCGGGACGTCATGTCGATGACGCTGACGGACCGCATGACCCGCGGCACCTACCTCCTGGACGACGGTCCGGACAAGCCCGCCGTCATCTGCCTGTCGTACACCTGGTGCGACGACAGCCTGAAGTGGCTGCCGCTGTCCGCGAACGAGCGGATGGAGGTCATGCTGAAGTCGCTCGGCGAGATCTACCCGAAGGTCGACATCAGGAAGCACATCATCGGCAACCCGGTGACCGTCTCCTGGGAGAACGAGCCCTACTTCATGGGCGCGTTCAAGGCCAACCTGCCCGGCCACTACCGCTACCAGCGGCGCCTGTTCACCCACTTCATGCAGGACCGGCTGCCCGAGGACAAGCGGGGCATCTTCCTCGCCGGTGACGACATCTCCTGGACGGCCGGCTGGGCCGAGGGCGCCGTCCAGACCGCGCTGAACGCGGTCTGGGGGGTCATGCACCACTTCGGCGGGGGGACCGACGCGACCAACCCGGGTCCGGGTGACGTCTACGACGAGATCGCGCCGGTCGAGCTGCCGGAGGACTGAGCCCGGCCAGGGCTCAGAGCCCGGCGGTCCGCACCGCCTCGTACACCTCGGCGGCGACGTCCTGCAGCTCCTGGCCGTCCCGCGTGGTGCTCTGCAGGTCGAGGAAGAACTCCTCGACGCCGGACTCGGCATGGGCCGCGAGGTCCTCGACGATCTGGCCGACGCTGCCCCGGAAGGGGGCGCGGTCGTCGCCGTCGTACGCCTTGGGCGTGTACTGGGTGTTCGCCCGCGCCACCACCCGGATCGGCTCCGTGCGGCCGCGTTCGGCGGCGAGGTCGTGCACCTGCCGCCACTGCTCGGCGAGCTGGTCGGCGCCCATGGCCACGGGCAGCCAGCCGTCGGCGCGGTCGACCAGCCGGGTCAGCGCCTTCTTGCTGTTGGCGGGGAGCAGAACCGGGATCGGCCCGGCGGGCTTGGGCCCGACGACCGACGAGGCGATCTTGGTGATGTAGCCGTCGTACGTCACCGGGTCCGGGCCCCAGACCGCCCGGCAGACGTCGAGGACCTCGTCGAGGATCCGGCCGCGCTCCTCGAAGGGGGCCACGCCCGCCGCCGCGTACTCGTCGAGCGACCAGCCCGTGCCGAGGCCCACCGTCAGCCGGCCGCCGCTCGCCGCGTCCAGCGTGGCGAGCGCCTTGGCCAGCTGGAACGGGTTGTGCAGCGGGGCCACCAGAACGCCCGTGCCGAGCCGGATCCGCTCCGTCGCCCCGGCCGCCAGCGTCAGCGTCACCAGCGGGTCGGGGACGCCCCGGTAGTGGTCGGGCCAGGGCAGGCCGGGTACGCCGTACAGGCCCTGGGTCGCGGGCTCCGGGAACAGGGCGCGCTCGTAGACCCACACGCTCTCGTAGCCGATCTGTTCGGCGGCGCGCGCCACACCCGGCACGTCACGTCCGATGTCGTACTGCCGCGCTTGGGGGAGGCTCAGTCCCAGCCGGATGGCCATACGTACGCTCCTTCGCGTCGATTCGCCTGGCAGTTCAATGCGCAACCTAACGCTGACGCAAGGGGGTTGAGGGTCAGCGACAGGCGGAGTGGCCGAGATCAGTCCGGCAGTGGCGTGAGCAGCATGCGCCCCGCGAACCCCACCGCCGCGTCCAGCCGCTCGGTGAACTCCCCGGCCAGCTCCGGCAGTCGGCGCAGCGCCCACAGTGCCCGGGCCGCCGACCAGGTGGCGTCGCGGGCCCGCTCCAGGCTCCAGGAGCCGAGCAGGTGGGTGAGCGGGTCGGCGATCTGGAGCAGGTCGGGACCCGGCATCAGATCTTCGCGGATGCGCTCCTCCAGCGAGACGAGGAGATCACCCACCCGGTCGAACTCGTCCTCCAGATCGGCGGGTTCGCAGCCGAGGCTACGACAGGCGTCCACGACGGCGAGCGCCAGATCGTGCCCGATGTGCGCGTTGATGCCCGCGAGCGCGAACTGCAGTGGTCGTACGCCGGGATGGTGGCGCATCTGGAGCAGGGGCCGCCAGCAGGCGGGCGGGCGCCGCTCGTCCGCGGCCCTCTCCACCGCGGCGAGATACCGCTCCGCGAACCGCACGTCCAGCGTGATCGCCGCCCGCGCGTCCGCGAACCGGCCCCCGTCGATGTGCCGGTCGACCGCCTCCGTGACGGTGAGGTAGACGCGGTTGAAGACCGCCACCCCGTCCCGCTCGGGCAGGGTCGCGTCGAGGGCGCGCATACGGGAGACGATCGCGTCCACAGGTGTGGTGAATTGTTCGCATTGCGCCATGGGGGCAGAGTCCCAGCTTTAGGCTGGCGGAAGTGTCGGCGGGCCCGGCGCTTCCCCAGAACGGGGGAACGCGCTCGCTGTGGGGGAGGGGGAGCAGGACCGTGTCAGGCTTACGTGCCCAGCGACTGGCCGCACGCAGGTCCGAGCGAAGGAAGGCTGCCCGGCGCACTGCCATGGTCGTGGTGGCCTCGGTCGTGGTCGCCGTCGGCACCGCGGCCGGCATGATCTCCGCGCTCGACGACAGACGGGGCTCCGACGAGGCCGGGCCGCCCGCGGTGACGCGTTCGCCGGGCCTGGACGCCCTGCCGGTCGCGCCCTCGCCCTCCCCGCCGGTCCTCACACGGTCCCCTTCCCCCACGTCTCCCACGCCTTCCCCCACCCCGGAGAAGACGCCGAGCCCCACGCCCTCGCCGACGAGGACCGAGCGGGAGCGGCAGACGTCCGTGGTGTCCGCCCGGCTCTACCGCCACCCCGAGTCCCAGGTGCTCGCGTGGGTCGCGGACAACCCCGGCGACCCGCGCCACGCCGTCATCCGGGCCCGGATCGCCGCCCAGCCGGCCGCGGTGTGGTTCGCCGACTTCGCGCCGGACACCGTCACCGCCCGGGTGCGCGCGGTCACCTCGGGCGGATCGGAGCTGGGGCGCATACCGGTGGTCGTGCCGTACGCGATTCCGGGCCGTGACTGCGGCGGGCACTCCGAGGGCGGGGCGCCCGACCTCGGGGCGTACGACGCCTGGATCGACGCGTTCGCCGCGGGGCTGGGCTCCGGCGATGTCATCGTGATCCTGGAGCCCGACTCCATCGCCCAGGCCGAGTGTCTCCCGGCCCGGGAACGCGCCGACCGCTTCGCCTCGTTGGCCCGCGCGGGCCGCGCCCTCAAGTCCGCGAACCCCAAGGCACGCGTCTACTACGACGCCGGTCACTCCGGCTGGAACGCCCCCGGCAAGCAGGCGGAATGGCTGAAGCGGGCCGGTGCCGCCTCGCCCGAGTCCTCCGACGGCATCTTCAGCAACGTCTCCAACTTCCACACCACGGCCGACGAGATCGCCTACGACCGACAGGTCCTGGACGCCCTCGGCGGCCCCGCGGGCCTGGGCGCCGTCATCGACACCAGCCGCAACGGTGCCGGGGCCCCGGCCGACGGCGAGTGGTGCGACCCGGCGGGCCGCAAGCTGGGCCGGGCGCCGACGCTGAGCACGGGAGAGGCACGCATCGACGCCTACCTGTGGGTGAAGCTGCCGGGGGAGTCGGACGGCTGCAAGGGGCGACCCGGCACCTTCACGGCGTCGTACGCCTACGACTTGGCGCGCTGACCCTCGCTGTCGTGGGAGGGCTCGTCGTAGGAGGACGTGCCCTCGTCGAGCAGCGGCTCCTGCGTCTTGAGATGGGCCGGGGCGAACGCCCGCAGCGCGTGGTAGCCGGTGATGACGACCAGCGTGCCCAGCGCGATGCCGCTCAGCTCGAAGGTGTCGGTGAACTCCATGGTGACGTCGCCGACGCCGATGACGATGCCCGCCGCGGCCGGCACCAGGTTCAGCGGATTGCGCAGGTCCACCTTGGCGTTGATCCAGATCTGCGCGCCGAGCAGGCCGATCATGCCGTACAGGATGACGGTGATGCCGCCGAGGACGCCGCCCGGGATCGCGGCCACCACCGCCCCGAACTTGGGGCAGACGCCGAAGAGCAGCGCGAAGCCGGCGGCGGCCCAGTAGGCGGCGGTCGAGTAGACACGGGTCGCGGCCATCACGCCGATGTTCTCGGAGTACGTGGTGTTGGGCGGGCCGCCCACCGCCGTGGACAGCATGGAGGCGGCGCCGTCCGCGGAGATGGCGGTGCCCAGCTTGCCGTCCAGGTCGTCGCCGGTCATCTCGCCGACCGCCTTGACGTGCCCGGCGTTCTCGGCGACCAGGGCGATGACGACGGGGAGGGCGACGAGGATCGCCGACCACTGGAAGGACGGGCCGTGCAGATCCGGCAGGCCGATCCAGTCGGCCTTGGCGACACCGGAGAGGTCGAGCCGCCAGTGGTCGGTGAGCCTGCCGCTCGCGTCGACCGAGTGGATCTTGCCGAAGATCCGGTCGAA
This sequence comes from Streptomyces curacoi, assembly GCF_001513975.1. Classification (GTDB taxonomy): domain Bacteria; phylum Actinomycetota; class Actinomycetes; order Streptomycetales; family Streptomycetaceae; genus Streptomyces; species Streptomyces curacoi. The sequence continues at coordinate 85,038 of NZ_KQ947991.1, read as the reverse complement.
GGCCCAGGAGACGCCGTAACCGAAGACCAGCCCCAGGAAGATCGCGATCCGGGACCAGAAGCCGCGCAGACAGACGACCGCGAGGCCGGTGAACAGCATGACCAGCAGCGCCGTCCACTGGTCCTGCGGCCAGTAGGTCTTGGCCGTCACGGGCGCGAGGTTGAAGCCGATCAGCATCACGACGGCACCCGTGACGATCGGCGGCATCGCGGCGTGGATGATCCGCGCCCCGAAGCGCTGTACGGCGAGCCCCACCAGGAACAGCGCGACACCGACGACGAAGACCGCGCCGGTCACGGTCGCGCTCGTGCCGCCGTCGGCCCGGATGACCGCGGCGACGCCGACGAAGGAGAGGGAACAGCCGAGGTAACTGGGCACCCGGCCGCGGGTGGCGAGCAGGAAGACGACCGTCGCGACGCCCGACATCATGATCGCCAGGTTGGGGTCCAGACCCATCAGCACCGGGGCCACGAAGGACGCGCCGAACATCGCCACCACATGCTGGGCGCCGAGCCCCACCGTGCGGGGCCAGGAGAGCCGTTCGTCGGGCCGGACCACCGCTCCCGGCGCCGGGGTGCGTCCGTCGCCGTGCGGTTTCCAGCGGACGCCGAGATCCATGGTGCGGTTTCGCTTTCGTCGTGCGTGCGGGTGTCCGGACCATTGTGAGGGACGCCCGAAACCGTCCCGACGGGGGCTGATCAGGGCTGCTGAGCGTCCGCTTAGGATGACTGGAGTCAACTCGTACGTCCCAGGAGTCCCGCACGTGACCGCCGAAGCCCCGACCGCGCCCGCCCTGTCCTACGGCCGGCTCATCCCCGTCACCGTCCACTTCGACGACTGGACGCGCTCGGGCTGCTGCACAACGCCCGCTATCCGCTGATGGTCGAGCGCGCCTGGGCGGAGCTGTGGCAGGAGCACGGCTTCCGCTTCGAGGGCGACTGGGTGGCCGCCGGGGACGCCTGCAACGCGGTCAGGGAACTGCGCATCGGCTACGAGGCGCCGGTCACGCGGCCGGGCACCTACGCCGTCCACCTCTGGCTGGAACGGCTCGGCGACACCGGCCTGACGTACGGCTTCCGCTTCTGCTCGGCCGACGGTTCGACGACCTACGCCCACGGCACCCGGGTGCTGGTCCGGCTGGACGCCGCGACGCTGCGGCCGGCGCCGTGGAGCGAGGGCTTCAGGGCCGCGGGTCGGGAACTGCTGCGTCCGGCCGGCTGACCTTCGGACGGTCCCGGTCGCCGGCGCGCAGGACGCCCGCGAAGGCGGCGAGCCCGGAGGCCAGCACGGTGACCAGGCAGAAGGACACCATCAGGCTGGTGGCCTGGGCGATGCCGCCGATCGCGCTCGGGGCGACGAGCCCCGAGGTGTACGTGATCGTCGCGACGCCCGCGATGGCCAGCGAGGGGTTGGGGCCGCTGCGGCCCGCCGCCGCGAAGCACAGCGGGACGACCACCGCGATGCCCAGGCCCAGCAGGGCGAATCCGGCCATCGCCACCGCCGGACGGTCCGACGCGACGATGCACAGGCCGCCGAGTGTGGCCAGTACGCCGCTGAACCGGACCGTGCGCACGGCCCCGTAGCGGTCCACCACCCGGTCACCGGCGATCCGGGCGAGCGCCATCGTGAGCGTGAAGCCGGTCGTGCAGGCGGCCGCGAGGCCGGCCGAGGTGCCCAGCTGGTCCCGGAGATACACCGCCGACCAGTCCAGGCTCGCGCCCTCCGCGAAGACCGCGCAGAACCCGACCGCGCCAATGAGCAGCGCCGACCGGGGTGGCAGCGCGAACCGGGGCGGCGGCTCCTCGTCCTCGGCGGGCTGCAGATCCAGCACCCACCGGCAGGCCAGTACGCCGAGGAAGGTGAGGGCCGCCGCCGCGAGCGCGTGGTGCAGCCGTGCGTCCGTGCCCAGGTGGGCCGCGAGGGTGCCGGCCGCCGAGCCGATCAGGGCGCCCGCGCTCCACATGCCGTGCAGGCCCGACATGATCGACCGGTCGAGGCGGTTCTCGACCTCGACGCCGAGCGCGTTCATCGCCACGTCCGCCATGCCCGCCGTGGCGCCGAAGACGAACAGGGCCAGACACAGGGTCAGCAGGTTCGGAGCGAGGGAGGGCAGGGTGAGGGCGAGCGTCCACAGGGCGATCAGTCCGCGCAGGGCGTTGCGGGCGCCGAAGCGGTGGCTGATGCTGCCCGCGACGGGCATCGCGACGGAGGCGCCGAGCGCCGGGAAGGCGAGGGCGAGTCCCAACTGGCCCGCACTGACCCCGGCATGGTCCTGGATCCACGGCACACGTGTCGCGAAGGAGCCGGTGACAGCGCCGTGCACGGCGAAGACGGCCGCCACCGCGTACCGGGCGCGCCTCACCTCGCGAAGGTCGTAGACCACTTCACTCATTGTGCGACCCTTCCTGGTCCTCGGTCCGTGCCTGTCCTGGCGCTCGGAACGTGCCTGCCCGGGCCCTCGGGCCCTGCCTGCGCCCATTGTCTGCGCCGCGGCGTAAACTATCAGGGAGCCTGCCTGATAGATAGAGGATTTAACCGGCCGCCCGCCGCCCTCCGCCTGCCGCACGGCCTCGCCGATCTGGAAGGATCCCGGCATGCCCGCATCCCCGAGCACCGCCCGGGCCATCAACGACCGGCTCGCCCTGCGCCTGCTCCAGCAGGAGGGCCCGTTGACGGCAGGGCAGTTGAAGCAGCTGACCGGCCTGTCCCGGCCGACCGTCGCCGACCTCGTCGAACGTCTCACCGCCGCCGGGCTGATCGCGGTGGTCGGCGAAGCGGGGGAGCAGCGGCGCGGACCGAACGCCAAGCTGTACGGCATCGTCGCCGACCGCGCCCACCTGGCCGCGCTGGACGTCCGTACCGAAGGCGTCTCGGTGGTGGTGTCCGACCTGGTCGGCGCCGTGCTCGCCGAGGCGTCGGTGCCGATCGGCGGCGACACCGGGACGGGCCCCGCGGTGGAGCAGGCGGTCGCGCTGGTGGAGCGGGTGGTCAAGGAGGCGGGGGCGGACCGGCTCCATACGGTCGGAATCGGCGCCCCGGGCCTGATCGACCCGGCCACGGGCGAACTGCGCGACTCCACCGGCCTGCCCGAATGGCACCGCCGCCTGGTGGCGGCCCTCCAGGAACGCCTCCCCGAGGCCCGCGTCAACGTCGAGAACGAGACCAACCTCGCCGCCCTCGCGGAACAGCGCGACGGCGTCGCCCGCGACCGGGACACCTTCGTCCTCCTGTGGCTGGGCCACGGCACGGGCGCGGCCGTGGTCCTCGACGGGGCACTGCGCCGCGGTGCCTCCGGAGGCACCGGGGAGATCGGGTTCCTGCCGGTGCCGGGAACGTCGGGGCTGCCGTCCGCGGTGGACTGCGCCGGGGGATTCCACTCGCTGGCCGGGGCAGCGGCGATCGTGGAGCTCGCCGGGGCCTACGGGCTGACCGTCGAGGGCGGCGCCGCGCACGAGCCGTCGGCGGCAGGGGTGGTCAGGGACGCGGTGGCGCTGGTCGCGCGGAGCGACGCCGAGGGGGCGGGGAAGGACCAGGGCGGCCTCGACACGGCGTCCGCCGCCCGCTTCCTGGACGCCCTCGCCGATCGCATCGCCATCGGCGTCGCCTCCGTCGTCGCCGTCCTGGACCCCGGCTGTGTCGTCCTCGGCGGAGAGGTCGGACACGCCGGCGGGGAAGCGCTGGCCGGGCGGGTGGAGGAGCGGGTGCGGCGGATGGCGCCGCCGGCGACCGTGGTGCGGCCCAGCAGCCTCGGCGGCGAAGCGGTTTTGCGCGGAGCGCTGCTCACCGCACGGGACGCGGCACAGGACGAACTGTTCGCGCCCCGGGACCGGTGACCTGCCCGGCGCACGGCCGTCCCACTTGGTGACCCCGGTCAGGACCCCTGCCCGGAAGTGCCGTCAGGATCCGGTCGCCGTCACCGGACCGCCGATCAGATGCCGCACCCACCCACGAGCCGGGAACGGCAGGCGCCGCGCCCTTACACGACCGCGGGTCAGGCGCCCCACGCGTCAAAGCCCCCGGTCAGGCGTCCCGCCCGTGAGGGCCCCGGCCGGGCACCCCACCTGTGAATCCGGCCGGGCACCCCACCTGTGAATCCGGCCGGGCACCCTGCCCCTGAAACCCCCGGTCAGGCGCCCCCCAACGCCCCCCGGCCAGACACCCCACTTCCCGCCCCCCGTCAGACACCCCGCCGCCCACCGCCCCGCCGCCCCAGATACCCCCCGAACGTCCCCTTGCCCACCGCCCGCCCCGGTGTCAGATGGCCGCCCGAGCGGAAGGCCCGGTACGCCTTCCCCCACAGCGGTACGTTCACCACGAGCCGCCTGCGGCCCGTGGCCGCGAGATACGCGCGGGCCAGGGCGTCGAGGGTCCGTACCTCGGGGCCGCCCATGTCTTCCACCCGCCCGGCGGGAGATCCCAGGGCCAGTTCGGCGAGCCGGTCCGCGACCTCGGCGACCTCGATGGGCTGGTCCTTCACGCCGGCCGGCAACAGCATCACCGGCGACTTGGAGAGGATCCCGAACACGCGCACCAACAGGTCGTGGAACTGCGTGGTGCGCAGCACGGTCCAGCCCAGCCCCGACTTCTCGATCAGCCGCTCAACCGCGAGCTTGGACTTGTAGTAACCGAACGGCACCCGGTCGACGCCGACGATCGAGATGTAGACGAGATGCCGTACCCCGGCGTTCCGCGCCGCCGTGAGCAGATGCCCGGCCGCCTCCTCGTCGCCGCCGCCCGGCGAGGACGCGCAGTGCACGATCGTGTCCACGCCCGCCACCGCCGCGTCCAGACCCGGGCCGCCCTTGCGCAGATCGACGGCGTACGGCTGGGCGTGCCGGCTGAGGACCCGCACCTCGTGCCCGTCCGCGCGCAGCCGCTCGGTGACGAGCCGGCCGAGCGTTCCGGTGCCGCCGGTCACCAGGATCGTCGTCATGCTGTTCAGCCCCTTCGGACATCGGCCGCTCCCGCGTGGAGCGGCCCTCTTCAGGTGAGACGGAACAACCGGTGCCGAATGTGACAACCTCCGTGCGCCGGACCTACGCCCCGGCCGGCTGACGGTCCGCGAACGCCAGCTTGTCCGGGTTCACACGGCCCGGGCGTGCACGACGAGCCCCTGGGGCAGTTCGAGCGCGACCGCGAGCCGAGCAGCGCCTCGCCCGCCCACGCGGCCACCGCAGGCTCGCCGTTGATCTCGGCCGTCGTGAAGCGCATGCCCGCCGCGAACCGCTGGAACAGGCCCACCAGGAAACGCGACACCTTCTCGCGGCCCTCGACCGGCCGCCGGGCCGCGGTGACCTTCCCGCCCCCGTCACTCGACCAGGTCGCGTCGGCCGCCAGCAGCTTCTCCAGCCGGGCCAGATCACCGTCCCGCGCCGCCGCGACGAAGGACGCGACCAGCTCCTCCTGCCGCTCGGGAGCCGCCTCGAACCGCGCCCGCGGCTCACCCACCCGCCGGACCGCCCGCCGGTACAGCTGCCGGCAGTCGGCCTCGGTCAGGTCCAGCACCTCGGCGATCTCCCGGTGGCCGTACGCGAACGCCTCCCGCAGCACGTACACGGCACGCTCGGTCGGCGTGGGCCGCTCCAGCAGCACCAGCATCGCCTGGGCGTCCGGCGGTTCTGGCCGGGTGAGGTCATGCCTACCCGGCGGCCTGGCTCGCCAAGGTCGTCACCAACCTCTGCCTGACCCGGCTGACCTCGGCCAGGGCCCGGCGCGAGCGGCTGGGAGACCCGGCGGCGGGCAAGGGCCGTCGTCACCGCCGCCGGGCCGTCTGCACGGGGTTCAGCAGGCTCCCTGGTCCTGCCACACACCCCATTCACCGGTGGTGCCGGGCTCCTCGCCCTTCGTCCACCACCTGGCCTTCCACGAGTGCCCCTTGTGGGACACCGTGCTGCCTCCGCCGTACTCCGTCGTCGGGTTCCAGCCAACGGCCGTGCACTGCGTACTGGAAGAGGTCGGAGAGGGGGAGGGGGTTCCAGAGGGGGTCCCCGGCCCCGGCTCCACGACGGTCGTCCCGCGCGCCAGGTCCCCGGCCAGCGCGTACGTCCGCCCGCCGAACGTCACCGTCCAGTTCGACGGCGTCGACACCGGCAGGTAGTACACGAAGTCCACCTCCGCCGACGCCCCCGGCGCCAGCGTCTGCCAGCTCGGCAGCTTGAGGGAAACGCGGTGATAGTCGCCCTTCAGGCCGCCGACATTGCTGCCCGTGTGGTCGCTGCGGACCACCGAAGTCCCCCACCCCGACTGGTCCTTGGCGTTCCCGGGCGCCGAGGTGCCGTAGTCGAACCGGAACTCCGTGCCGCCGGGCAGCGTCGCCGTCGTGTGGTTGGTGATCCTGAGCTTGGGGCTGATGGGGTAGTTGGAGTCGCCGAGCGGGAACTGCCCGAAGTCGACGTCGATGTCCAGCGCCTCGGCCGGCAGCTCGGTCGTCGACCGCTTCGCGCCGTACGGGGTCGCCGACCTGAACTTCTCGTACATCGCGGAGGTGAGCGTCGAGCCGGGCTCGTACTGCCCCTTGGCCGCGTTCCAGCCGTAGTCACCGGCCAGCTCCCACACCATCGTGCCGCCGATGCCGTTGGCGACCACATAGTCGGCCTTGGCGTTCACCGACTGCTCGTCCTCGGTGGACAGGAACACCTTCTTCTCGGCGTTCCACAGCCAGGGCGCGACCAGCGTGGAGTCGTACCTGCGGGCGTATGTGCCGGTCAGCTTCGTGTCGGCCGGGAAGCCGTACTTCGTGACGTAGTCCCCGACGATCCCCTTCTCCAGGTTCTTGGCGTGCCACATCGGGTTCGAACCCGCCGGTGACTCCTTGCCGTCGGTGTCGAGGTCGTGCCAGAGGTTGTCGATCCCCACGGCTCCGTCACCGCACTTGGTCAGTCCGGAGCCCGCCGGACAGTTCGTCGAGGGCGCCCTGCCCCACAGGCCGTCCGTGCCGCCGGTGACGTTCTTGAATCCCCGGGTGTAATAGGGCAGTCCGATGTTGATGCGGCCCGCGGGCATCGAACCGCGGAAGTAGTGGTAGGCCCAGTCGGTGTTGAGATAGCCGATTCCGCCGTACTGGGCCGTGGAATACACGCCCGCCGTCGAGAGTTCGGCGTCCTTTCCGTCGTCGAAGAGGGAGGCGTTCGGGCCGACGTGCTCGTTCCAGGCGCCGTGCAGGTCGTAGGACATGATGTTGACGTAGTCCAGGTACTTCTGGACCTGGAAGGTCTCCATGCCGCGCAGCAGATATCCGGAGGAGGGCGCCGCGACGGAGAGCAGGTAGTGCCTGCCGTCGGCCGCGCCCGCGCGGTCGAGCTTCTCGCGGAGCGTCCTCATCAGGGCCGCGTAGCCCTTGACCAGGCCGGACCTGCGGGCGTTGGAGAGGGACCAGTCGAGCGGGTTGCCCGCGTCCTTCATGGACGTCGGGTACTCGTAGTCGATGTCGACGCCGTTGAAGCCGTACTTTCTGATGAAGTCGACCGCGGACGTCGCGAACGTGTCGATGCCGGTCTGGTTGACGGACCCGTCGGCGTTCGTGGCCATCGAGTAGAAGCCGCCCGAGTTCACGCGCGTGCCGCTGTCGTCGAAATATCCGCCGGTCTCGGCCCAGCCGCCCACCGAGATCAGCGTCTTGACGTCCGGATGCTGCTTCTTGAATTTGTTCAGCAGATTGAAGTGGCCCTTGTAGGAGAACTCCGGGTCCATGTCCGCGCCGCTCACGCCCGGCCAGGTCATGCCCGTCGCCGGATTGGCGGCGCCGTCCGTGCCGACGGAGATCTTGTTGCTGCCGTCGATGTGCGCGAAGGCGTAGTTCAGGTGCGTGACCTTGTCCCAGGGGATGTCGGGGGCGAGGTAGGCGGGCGTGCCGTCCTTGCCGGTGCGCCAGCCGGTGAAGTAGCCGATCACCCGGCGCTGATGGTCGGCGCCCATCTTCTCCCGGCCGGCCGAGTCGTAGACCGAGCAGTACGGGACGTCGACGCCGGGCGTCCGGTAGAGGCCGTCGGGGCGGCAGGACTCCTGGTCGGCCGCGTGCGAGACGGTCGCCGGGAGGCCGGCGAGCACCAGCCCCGCGACCGTACCGACGGCGGCGAGCAGGGCGGGTCTCGCGCGGTGGAGCGAGGGGGACAGCACAGTCGGTTCCTCTCCACAAAAGGCCACGGAAGCTGCGCAGACCCTAGAGAGGACTAGACCAAAGCGTCAATAGGTATGGACCAATCTCAAGGGCATTTCCTCGTTGGGGGGTTGGGCGCTCCGTGCCCCGCCGGGGAAGTCCAGCGCGGAGGCCTGTGAGCCACCCCACATCGTTCGCTCGCATGGACGCCGATCAGGCGTGGCACACTGGCCCTGTACCAGAAGCAGCGCACTCCGGGGTCGGTGAAAGTCCGAACCGGCGGTTACAGTCCGCGACCCGGTCGCCTCCAGCGGCCGGTTGACCAGGTGAAATTCCTGGACCGACGGTTAAAGTCCGGATGGGAGGCAGTGCGCGGCGGGCGGGCATTCGTGCGCGCCGCCGTACCGGTTCGTCCTTGAGGCGAGCCCTGTCCGGCGTCGCCCTCGGTGTCCCTGCTCGTACATTCTGTCGTCATCGACAGCCCCGGAGTCCGTGCCCGAATGAGGCAGGAGGACCCGGGAAGTGTTCACCGGAATCGTCGAAGAGCTGGGCGAGGTCACGGCCGTCGAGAGCCTCGACGACGCCTGTCGCTTCCGGCTGCGCGGCCCCGTCGTCACCGAGGGCGCGAAGCACGGTGACTCCATCGCCGTGAACGGCGTGTGTCTGACGGTCGTCGACCACGAGGGCGACGAGTTCACCGCCGACGTCATGGCCGAGACCCTGAACCGCTCCAGCCTGGGCGCCCTCACCGTCGGCTCCCGCGTCAACCTCGAACGCCCCACCGCCGTGGGCGCGCGCCTCGGCGGGCACATCGTGCAGGGGCACGTCGACGGAACCGGCCGGGTGCTGGAGCGCAAGCCGTCCGAGAACTGGGAGATCGTGAAGATCTCGCTCCCGGCGGACCTCTCCCGCTACGTGGTCGAGAAGGGCTCCATCACCGTCGACGGCATCAGCCTCACCGTTGTCGACGCCGGCCCCGACTACTTCACGGTCAGCCTCATCCCCACCACCCTCGCCCTGACCACGCTCGGCCTGAAGCAGCCCGGCGACCCGGTCAACCTGGAGGTCGACGTCATCGCCAAGTACGTCGAGCGGATGCTGGGCGACCGCGCCTCCGCCGAAGGGCCGGCAGCCCGGTGAACGCGCTGAACTCCGAGGCCTTCACCCTCTTCGGCCAGCACATCCTCTGGTCGGACATGGTCGGCAACCTCTTCGGCCTGGCCGCCCTCGCCCTCGGCTGGCGGCGCTCCATCTGGACCTGGCCCGTGCAGTTCCTGGCCGGCCTGATCCTCTTCGGGGCCTTCTTCGGCCATCTCACCGGCAGCGCCGGCAAGCAGGCCGTCGTCATGCTCGTCGCCCTGTACGGCTGGTGGCAGTGGCAGCGCGGCACGGGCAGGACGGAGGACGGCCACATCGCCGTACGCTTCGCCACCTGGCGCGAGCGCGGTGCGATGGTCGCGGCGGCCGCCGCCGGCACGATCGCGGTGGCGCTGCTCTTCAAGGCGTACCCGACCCTGTCCTGGGACCCCTGGCCCGACGCCTACATCTTCGTCGGCACCATCGTCGCCATGTACGCCCAGGCGCGCGGCATGGTCGAGTTCTGGTTCGCCTGGCTGCTCGTCGACCTGGTCGGCGTGCCCCTCAACTTCGCCAACGGCTACGCCTTCTCCGGTTTCGTCTACGTCATCTACGGCGCACTCGTCCTGTGGGGCATGCGCGACTGGTGGCTGCGCTCCCGCAAGGACGCGCGGCCCGTTCTGGAAGGAGCGCCGGCATGACCACGGCCCCCGTCTTGTACAGCACCGACACCGTCGAGAACTGGTCGCTCGACCCGATCGAGCAGGCCATCGCCGACATCGCCGCCGGCCGCCCGATCGTGGTCGTCGACGACGAGGACCGCGAGAACGAGGGCGACCTCGTCATCGCCGCCGAGAAGGTGACCCCCGAGATCGTCGCCTTCATGATGAGCGAGTGCCGCGGCCTGATCTGCGCCCCCATGGAGGGCGAGGAACTGGACCGGCTGGGACTCCCGCAGATGGTCGACGACAACACCGAGTCGATGAAGACCGCGTTCACGGTGTCCGTGGACGCCTCCGCCGCACACGGTGTGACCACCGGCATCTCGGCCTCCGACCGCGCGACCACACTCCAGCTGCTCGCGAGCGGCGAGGCGGAGCCGTCGGACTTCGTCCGCCCCGGCCACATCTTCCCGCTGCGCGCCAGGCCCGGCGGCGTCCTGGTCCGCGACGGCCACACCGAGGCCGCCGTCGACCTCGCCCGGCTCGCGGGCCTGCGCCCGGCCGGCGCCATCGTCGAGATCGCCGGCGAGGACGGCGAGATGCTGCGGCTGCCCGAGCTGATCCCGTTCGCCCGCAAGCACGGCCTGACGATCATCTCCATCGAGGACCTGATCGCCTACCGCCGCGGCCAGGAGCTCCCCAAGCCGGTCGAGCAGGCGCCGGCCCTGTCCGAGCCGGTCCCCGAGCCCACCGTCCGCCGCGAGGCCGAGGTCCACCTGCCCACCGTCCACGGCACCTTCACGGCGTACGGCTACCGCTCCACCGTCGACGGCGTCGAGCACGTCGCCCTCGTCCACGGCGAGATCGGCGACGGCGAGAACGTCCTCGTCCGCGTCCACTCCGAATGTCTCACCGGGGACGTCTTCGGCTCGGCGCGCTGCGACTGCGGACCCCAGCTCGACGCCTCCCTCGCGCGGATACAGGCCGAGGGCAGGGGAGTGGTGGTCTATCTGCGCGGACACGAGGGCCGGGGCATCGGCCTGATGTCCAAGCTGCGCGCCTACGAGCTCCAGGAACGCGGCCGCGACACCCTCGACGCCAACCTCGAACTCGGCCTGCCCGCCGACGCCCGCGACTACGGCGCCGGAGCGCGGATCCTGGCGGACCTGGGCGTGACGAGCGTCCGCCTCATGACCAACAACCCCGACAAGTCCGACGCGCTCCTCGACCACGGCCTCAAGGTCACCGAGCGGGAGCCGATGCCCGTGACCGCGGGCGAGCACAACCTCCGGTACCTGCGCACCAAGCGCGACCGGATGGGGCACGACCTGCCCTGGCTGGACCCGGCACCCGCGGCAGCCTCCGCCGCCGCGTCCGCGGCCACCTGTGGCAACCAGTAAGAGACCGACGAGGAGACACGAGAACGTGAGCGGCAAGGGCGCACCTGAACTGTCCGTACGCAATGTGGGCGACCTGCGGGTCGCGGTCATCGCGGCGCAGTGGCACGAGAAGGTGATGGACGGTCTGGTGGACGGCGCCCTGCGCGCCCTGCACGACCTGGGAATCGACGAGCCGACCCTGCTCCGGGTCCCCGGCAGCTGGGAACTCCCGGTGGTGGCGAAGGTGCTGGCCGGGCGGGGCTACGACGCGATCGTCGCCCTCGGCGTCGTCATCCGTGGCGGCACCCCGCACTTCGAGTACGTCTGCCAGGGCGTGACCCAGGGCCTCACCCAGGTCTCGGTCGACACCGGCGTGCCGGTCGGCTTCGGTGTGCTGACCTGCGACACCGAGGAGCAGGCCCTGGACCGGGCGGGCATCGAGGGCTCCAGCGAGGACAAGGGGCACGAGGCGGTGACGGCGGCGGTGGCCACCGCCGCCACGCTCCGTTCAGTATCTGAACCATGGCGTTAGGTCGCCCGGTCAAACGCGTAGAGTGGGCGCCACCATGTCCAAGAAGACGTTCGAGGAGCTCTTCACCGAGCTCCAGCACAAGGCCGTGAACGGCGACCCCGCCACCTCCCGCACCGCCGAACTGGTCGGCAAGGGTGTCCATGCCATCGGCAAGAAGGTCGTCGAGGAGGCCGCCGAGGTCTGGATGGCCGCCGAGTACGAGGGCAAGGAGGCGGCCGCCGAGGAGATCTCGCAGCTGCTGTACCACGTCCAGGTGATGATGGTCGCCCGCGGGATCTCCCTGGACGACGTCTACGCCCACCTCTGAGCACCAGCAACCCGCACACCGTAAGAGCGAACGAAGGAAGCCGACCTCATGCTGCGCATCGCCGTCCCCAACAAGGGTTCACTGTCCGGCCCTGCGGCGGAGATGCTGCATGAGGCCGGCTACCAGCAGCGCCGCGAGTCCAAGGAACTGCGCATCGTCGACCCGGAGAACGAGGTCGAGTTCTTCTACCTCCGCCCCCGTGACATCGCGATCTACGTCTCCTCCGGCCGCCTCGACATCGGCATCACCGGCCGTGACCTGCTGATCGACTCCGGCGCCAACGCCGAGGAGATCCTGCCGCTGGGCTTCGCCCGCTCCACCTTCCGCTACGCCACCAAGCCGGGCACGGCCAAGGGCGTCGAGGACCTGAGCGGCATGACGGTCGCCACCTCCTACGAGGGCATCGTCGCCAAGCACCTCGCCGACAACGGCATCGACGCCTCCGTCGTCCACCTCGACGGCGCCGTCGAGACCGCCATCGAGCTCGGCGTCGCCGAGGTCATCGCGGACGTCGTCGAGACCGGCACCTCCCTGCGCAACGCCGGTCTGGAGGTCATCGGCGAGCCGATCATGAAGTCGGAGGCCGTCGTGGTCCGCCGGACCGGCGAGAACGGCGAGGAGCCCAAGGTGCAGCAGTTCCTGCGCCGCCTCCAGGGCGTCCTGGTCGCCCGGACCTACGTGATGATGGACTACGACTGCCGTGTCGAGCAGCTCGAGAAGGCCGTCGCCCTCACCCCGGGCCTGGAGTCCCCGACCGTCTCCCCGCTGCACAACGAGGGCTGGGTCGCGGTCCGGGCGATGGTCCCGGCCAAGGAAGCCCAGCGGATCATGGACGACCTGTACGACATCGGCGCCCGGGCCATCCTGACCACGGCCATCCACGCCTGCCGCCTGTAGTGAGCACAGACATGTCCGAACTGCCTGCCCTTCCCGTCACGTTCCGGCCGGGCCGCACCCGGGCCGTCCTGCTCACCGCCGGTGCCGCGATCTTCGTGGTGATCACGGCGGTCGCGCTGATGCTGGAGCGGCTCGGCCCGGGCGAGCGACTCAGCTTCATCTTCACCGGGGCGCTCATGGCCGGCGTGCTGGCCATGCTCGCCCGGGTGAAGGTCGTCGCCGACGACAGCGGTGTGACGGTCGTCAACATCGCCAGCAAGCGGCGGCTGGAGTGGGCCGAGATCGTCCAGGTGAACCTCCGCCCGGGTGATCCCTGGGTGTTCCTCAACCTCAGCGACGGCACCAGCCTGCCCGCGCTCGGCATCCAGCCGGGCATCGCCAGACAGCGCGCCATCGCGGACGCGCGCGCTCTGCGGGCCCTCGCCGAGGCGCGGGCCGTCAAGGATCCCGAGAGCCATCAGGGCTGACTCGGGGTCGTTCACCCTGCCGTAAATCCCCATGTCTTGATTAATCTGTTGGCGGAGGCGTTTTGACGCGTCTCCGCCACTGATGTTCCGCCGGTCTCCAGACGCCGGTCTTCAGAGGCCCCTGCTACCCGAGGAGTGATTCCCTCCAGCGATGGACGGATCGTCCTGTAGTACCTGCGCCGCCCCCTCCCGACATACCGGGGCGGCGGCATCATGAGCATCCCCTTGCTGCTTCTGGCAGCCGCGTTCCTCCTGATTCTCGCCAACGGCTTCTTCGTGGCCGCCGAGTTCGGCCTGGTCACCGTCGAGGCGACGGACGCCGAGAAGGCCGCCGCGGAAGGTGACCGACGGGCCCACCGGGTCGTCGAGTCGCTGCGGGAGCTGTCCTTCCAGCTCTCCGGCACCCAGCTCGGCATCACCATCACGTCCCTCGTCGTCGGCATGCTCGCCCAGCCCGCGCTCGCCGCGCTGCTGGGCGGCCCCTTCACCGCGATCGGCGTCCCCGAGGGCGCGGTGCCCGGGGTGGCCGTGGTCGTCGGCATGCTGCTGGCCTCGGCCGTGCAGATGGTGATCGGCGAGCTCGTGCCCAAGAACTGGGCGGTGTCCCGGCCGATGCAGGTCGCGCGCTTCGTCGCCGGCCCGCAGCATGTCTTCGCGCGCCTGTTCCGCCCGGTGATCGCCGGGCTGAACTCCGTCGCCAACCGCCTGGTGCGCGCCATGGGCATCGAGCCCACCGAGGAGCTGGCCTCCGCCCGCACTCCCGGCGAGCTCGTCTCCCTGGCTCGGCACTCCGCCCAGGCCGGCGCCCTGGAACAGGACACCGCGGATCTCTTCGTGCGGACCCTGTCGCTCGGCGAGCTCACCGCGCAGCACGTGATGACGCCGCGCGTGAAGGTCAGCGCACTGCAGTCGTCGGCGACCGCCGAGGACGTGGTGAACCTGACCCGCGCCACGGGTCTGTCCCGCTTCCCGGTGTACCGGGAGAAGATCGACGAGATCGTGGGCATGGTCCATCTGAAGGACGCGCTGGCGATCCGTTCGGGTGACCGGCTGCGCACCCCGGTCGGCCGCATCGCCCGCCCCGCCCTGCTGGTCCCCGAGACCCTGCCGGTCCAGCCGCTCCTCGCCCAGCTGCGCAACGAGCAGCCCATCGCGGTCGTCGTGGACGAGTACGGCGGTACGGCCGGAGTGGTCACACTGGAGGACATCGTCGAGGAGCTCGTCGGCGAGGTCCGCGACGAACACGACGGGCAGGACCTGCCCGAACTCGCCGCCGCCCCGCCGGAGGACGGCCGGCCCGCCTGGGATGCCGACGGCAGCTGCCGCGTCGACATCCTCCAGCGCATAGGACTCGACGTGCCCGAGGGGCCGTACGAGACCGTCGCCGGCCTCGTCGCCGACCTGCTCGGCCGGATCCCGGCCGTCGGTGACAAGGCGGAACTGCCGGGCTGGCGGCTTTCGGTGCGCCGGGTCGGCCACTACCGGGCCGAGCGGGTCCGGCTGGTCAGGACCGGGTCCGTGGTGGAGGTCGCCCGATGAGCGTGCTCCAACTCCTCTTCGCCGCGCTGCTCGTGCTCGCGAACGGCTTCTTCGTGGGCGCCGAGTTCGCCCTGGTGTCGGTCCGCCGCAGCCAGATCGAACCACTCGGCACGGCCCGGGCCCGCCAGGTCCTGTACGGCCTGGAGCGGCTGCCGCAGATGATGGCGGCGGCCCAGTTCGGCATCACCGTCTGCTCCCTGACGCTCGGCGCGGTCGCCGAGCCGACGGTGGCGCATCTGCTGGAGCCGGTGTTCGCGTGGATCCACCTGCCGCACGGCATGATCCACCCGCTCACCTATGTCATCGCCCTCGCCGTGGTGGTCTTCTTCCATCTGGTCATCGGCGAGATGGTGCCGAAGAACCTGGCGATGGCGGCGCCGGAGAAGGCCGCGCTGTGGCTCAGCCCCGGGCTGGTGTACTTCGCCCGCTTCTGCAGGCCGATCACCGTGGCCCTGGGCGCGGTCGCCCAGGCCATCCTGCGGCTGTTCCGCGTGGAGCCGAAGGACGAGGTCGAGGCGGTGTTCACCAGCGAGCAGCTCAACCGCCTGGTCGAGGACTCCGGCCAGGCGGGCCTCCTCGCCCCCGAGGAGCAGGAGCGCCTGGAGGACGCCCTGGAACTGGGCTCCCGCCCGGTGACGGACGTGCTGCTGGGGCGCGAGTCCCTGGTCACGGTCAGCCCCTCGGTCACCCCCGGCCAGATCGTGGCGCTCACCGCCCGCACCGGCTACTCCCGCTTCCCCGTGGCGGCGGAGAACGGCGCCTTCATGGGCTACCTGCACGTGAAGGACGTACTCGATCTGGAGGAGTCCGAACGGGCGGTGCCCCAGCAGCTGTGGCACCCCATGACGACCCTGCGCTCCGAACTCCCGCTCGACGACGCCCTGACGGTGATGCGCCGCGCGGCGACCCACCTGGCCCAGGTGGCCGACGCGTCCGGCAAGGTGCTCGGGCTCGTCGCGCTGGAGGACGTCCTGGAGCTGCTGGTCGGCGAGGTCCGGGACCCGGCACACCGGGAGCTGCCGGAGGTGCGGGTGACGGGTCCGCGGCTGAACAGCGGGGAGCCGGAGGAGGTCCTGGCCGGCTGACACCGGCGCGGAGCCGCGGGGTCCGTCACATCGCCGACGGATCCTGCGGGCCCCTCCCCGACAGGACCTCCCCGTACGCCTGCATCAGATCCGGCAGCCGAAGTGTCGACAAGTCGTCCCTCGTCAGCGCCCCCGGACAGGTCGACAACCGCAGATCCCGATACGCGCAGCTCTTCTCGTACAGCGTCCGCAGGAACCGCCCGTTGCCCAGCTCGTCGATCCACCCCTGTTCGACCACGTGCCCGGCGATCGACCGCAGCTCCTCCAGCGCCTCCTCGTCCCACACGTCACCGTTGTCCGCCGCGAGCACCTCGCCGATCGAGGTGAGCTCCAGAGGCCGGTACGACGGGAAGTCCACTCGCGTCGTGAAGCGCGACGACAACCCGGGGTTCGCCGCCAGCAGACGGTCCATGCCCTCCGGATAGCCCGCCAGGATCACCACCAGGTGGTCCCGGTTGTCCTCCGCCCGCTTCAGCAGCACCTGCAGGGCCTCGTCGCCGTAGGCGTCGCCCTTGCCGTAGCCGGAGTTGGACAGGGAGTACGCCTCGTCCACGAACAGGACCCCGCCGAGCGCGGAGTCGATGAGCTCGTTGGCCTTCACGGCCGTCTGGCCCAGATACTCGCCGACCAGGTCGGCCCGCTGGGCCTCCACGAGATGGTCGCCGCCGAGGAGCCCGAGGGCGTAGAACACCCGGCCCAGGATGCGCGCGACCGTGGTCTTGCCGGTGCCCGAGGGACCGGAGAAGACGAAGTGCCGTTTGGGCGGCTGGACCGGCAGACCCTGCCCGGCGCGCAGCCGGGCCATGTTCAACTGCGCCGACAGCGCCTTGACCTGGCGCTTGACGGGCTCCAGGCCCACCATGCGCTCAAGTTCGGCGAGCGCCTCCTCCAACAGTCCGGGATCGGTGGGCCCGGCGGGCAGTGACTGCGACGACACGGCGGTCTTCTCCCGCACCGCCGGGTCGGCCACCGACGGCAGGGGTCCGGCCGGCGGCAGATCGGGGTCCGACAGCCTCAGGTCCCGGCCCTCGGTGCCGAAGAGGGGGTCGAGCCCGTCCGGGCAGTCGGCCGCGTCCTGTCCGACCCCGGTGAGCGTGATCGCCGCGAGGTCGGCGGTGTCGTCGTATCCGTCGCCCTCGGCGATCGCCGCCAGCCGGGCCGAGGTGTCCATGAAGGCGGGGTCGACGCGGTGCACGGCACGGTAGAGGGGGAGGGCGGCGGCGGACCGGCCCGTGCCCTCGTGCGCCCGGGCCAGCCAGTACCGCAGCTCCTTGCGCTGGGGCTGCTCACTGCGGCACCGCATCAACGCGGCCGACAACAGCGGCTCGGCCTGCCCGTACATCTCCAGCCGTACCCGTGCCATGCCGCCGAACAGGCCGGCCTCGATGCCGAGCATCGGGTCGTCGAGCAGGGGGTCGGTGTGCCGTACGAGCTGTTCCCAGTCCTTGACCAGATAGGCGCGGCAGGCGTGCAGGAAGCGGACCTGGTGGTCGGTGTCCACGGGCGGGAGTCCGGCCAGCGCCCGGTCCAGCTCCGGGACGTGCCGCCCGTCGAGCCAGTGCGAGGCGTGGGCCAGCAGCAGGTCGCGCGGGCTCTCCAGGACCGGCTGCACCCACCAGCCGAGCCAGTACCAGGAGTTGAGGGTGCGCCGATGCCGGGTGCGCTGTTCCCCGAAGCGGTCCCGGTGCCGGAACATCCGCAGCAGCGCGGTCGTCGTGTCGACGCGCAGCGCGTGCAGGCCGAGCCAGCCGTCGGCCATCCCGGGATCGATGCGCACCGCGGCGCGGAACTCCTCCTCCGCCTGCGGATAGGCCCCCATGGTGTAGGCATCCACACCTCGCAGCCAGGCGAGGTCGGCCGGGGCCTCCGGGCCCTGCGTGCCGAAGTCCATCACGTCCCCCACAAACCCTGCCCCCGTCGGTTGGCCGAGCGGTCGCCCGTCGGCCGCCTTGATCGAACAGCCGTACCGCGGACCGGAGTTGCAGCGGTGCGCAGAGCAGCCGTCGTAGGTCGCACCGAGGGCATCGTACCTGCGAGGGTGCGGCGCGCCCCAGGGTGCCGCACCGGCCGTTTGGCGAGGTGGGAGCAGATCGGGCGCACCCAGTCGGTGACCGAGGGTGAGCGAATCGCGCCTCTCGGCGCCCGGAAAGAGGGGTGAGGACAGAACGAAGCCCCCGATCACGGGGGAACAACCGGGGGCTTCGCGTCTTGGGGCGGCCTCGACCGGCCGCACATTGAGAACGTAAGTCCTGTACGGCCCCCGGGTCAAGCCGAGTTGAAGCACTCCGGGAACTTGCCTGGCAAGGCTCTTCACAAGTTCAGCACATTGCCGATGGATCGTCACCCTGGGTGACCGCCTGGTCCGGTCCATTGGTCCCGGCAGGCCCGGGAATCACCTCGTATCCCTTGCCGCGCTGCCGAACCAGGAGGTCGGCGAACGGCCGGGACGGGTCGTCGGCGAAGTGCTTCAGCTCCGCCCGGACCCACCCGTCCCAGAACTCCCGTTGCTCCTCCCCGTCCCGTGCGCGGCCCCGGGACCAGGACTCCTCGTGGGGCAGTTCCATCCACAACAGCTGGGCGAGGTACGGACGCAGGGCGCGGCGGCCCGCACCGACGCCCTCGACGACGATCACCGGAGCCGGTGGTACGGCGAGGGGCGCACGGAAGTGGCGGCCGTGCCAGTCGTAGGGGGTGTAGTGGGCGGTCCGGCCCTGTGCGAGCGGTTCGATCACCTGGCTCAGCAGGCGCTCGGTCCACTCGAACAACTCCGCATGGCTGGCGATGTCGTCGAGGTGCAGCACCGGGGCGTCGCCGAGCGCCCGGGCCAACTGCCCGGCGAACGTGGACTTTCCCGAGCCGGCATGCCCGTCGACACCGATCAGGCGGACCGGGCCGCAGGACGGGGGCAGACGGCGGAGCCGGGTGGCGAGGTCGTGAATCGTTTTTCCCCGAGTGAAGTGGAGGTGGGCATATTTCGTTGGAACATTCTAGTAGTGGGTGAAAGCGGGTGGTGGGACGGGATGAGAAAAGGTGTCGCTTTGAACTAGCCGTCGGATGCCCGCGACTCTTCCGAAAAACTCCGGCCACCACTGCGAAATCTGCGTTCCGGTTGAGCCCCACGCTGAGTAAGGTGCCTGGTGCACAACTGTGAGGTGCCGTAACGGGGATGGGCTGGGACAGATGGCCGCGGGGCTATTCGAAGGGCAGTATGTGTGGCATCCGGCGGCCGACGACCGCTTGCTCGCGAGCGTATGCGTCGATGTACGGGCGGGCCGTTATCTGAGCGCCCGGGACGCCCTGGCCGAAACGCGCGGCGACTTCGGCCTGCGCGCCCACCGCTCGCTCGTGCTCGCCTCGGAGGCCGCCGACTCCGACCTCGTCGAGCGCTGGCTGGCCGAGGAACCCGGCCCCGAGGCGGCGCTGATGTGGGCACGGGTGGCGGTGCTGCGGGCGCTGCGCGCGGCCGACGCGGGCGACCCGCGCACGGAGGCGCTGGAGCGGATAGCGCTGGCCGCCTGCGACCGGGCCGCGAAGGCGGACCTCGCCGATCCGACGCCCTGGGTGGCCAAGCTGGCCATGGCCCGGCTGCACCGGCTGCGCGACCAGGCGCCGCGCGGACTGCTCACCGCGCCGCCCGGGCCGTGGCGTCTGTTCGCCCACATCCTCTCCCTCGACCCCTGGCACCGAGAGGCCCACCACCGCTTCCTGGCCTGCTTCTTCACCCGGTACGGCGGCTCCGTGACGGCCGCCTGGGACGTCGCCGCCTTCCTCGGCCAGCGCGCGCCCGCCGACTCGCCGCTGCGCCTCCTCCCGCTGGTCGCACTGGTGGAGTGCTACGACCCGACCCAGCTGCTCGCCGACCGGGTCTGGGAGCAGCCGCAGTGGCGCTCGACCGCCCTGGCGATCCACCAGAACTGGCTGCCCACGGTGGCCGAATACCCCTTCACCCCGGTCCTGGACCTGGCCTACCTCGCGCACGCTCTGGTCATGGCCCGGCGCGAGGAGGAGGCACGCGCCGTCTTGACGGCGATGGGGCCGTACGCCTCGCGAATGCCCTGGTGCGTCTTCGGCGACCCGGCCGAGCAGCTGTCCCGGGCGCGGCGCGCCTGCGGCCTGCCCGTGCCGAGCGTCTGACGCGCCGCAACCCCCCACCAAGAAGAAAGGTCCGACCCGTGTCAGAACGGATATCGGCCCCGCGTGCCGGAGCGCGCGGGGGAGCGGTTCCGATCGCGCTCGACGACGACGCGACCCTGCATGCGATGGGTTATCCGAGAAAACTCACGCGGCGCTTCAAGGCGTTCGACAATTTCGCCATCTCGTTCACCATCATCAATATCATCTCGGGTATTTTCTCGGGCTTCGGCTTCGGTCTGAACGCGGGCGGTCCGAGCATTCTCGTCTTCGGCTGGATCGGCGTCTCCGTCATGGTGCTCTTCGTGGGAGCAGCGATGGCGGAAGTCGCCTCGGCCTATCCGACGAGCGGCGCGCTGTATTTCTCCGCCGGAAAGCTCGCCAGACGTCACAAGGGTGCCTGGTCCTGGTTCACCGGCTGGCTGAACTTCGTCGGCCAGGTCGGTGGCACCGCCGCCACCGGGTACGCCGCCGCCACCTTCCTCCAGGCCTTCATCGCGCTGCAGTGGCCCTCGTACGAGCCGACGCCGCAGCGGACGGTGCTGATCACGGCCCTGATCATCGTGCTCCAGGGGCTGGCCAACACCTACACCGTGCACCTGGTCGCCGTACTGAACCGGATCTCCGTGTGGTGGCTGCTGATCGGGCTCGTGGTCATCGTGAGCAGCCTGATCGCCATACCCGATCATCATCAGTCGCCTTCCTTTGTCACGCATTTCGTGAACAACACCGGTTTCACGAGCGGCCTTTACGGCGGGATGCTCGGTCTGCTGGTGACCAGCTGGACCTTCACCGGCTTCGACGGCAGCTTCCACATGTCCGAGGAAACGGTCCGGGCGACGGTGAACGCGCCGAGAGGGATCACCCGGGCGATCGCTTACTCGGCGATCGCAGGACTGCTGCTGATGCTCGCATTGGTCTACAGCATTCGTGACTACGACCGGGTGGCGAGCGCCGACGCACCTCCCGTGCAGATCCTGATCGACGGGCTCGGAGTCGGCACCGCGAAGGCGCTGCTGTTGATCGTGATCGGCGCCATGCTCTTCTGCGGCCTCGCCAATCTCACCAGCAACACCCGGCAGATCTTCGCCTTCTCCCGGGACGGCGCGATGCCCGGCTCCCGCTGGTGGCACTCGGTCTCGCCGCGCACGCGCACGCCCGTCAAGGCGGTGTGGCTGGCGGTGGCCTGCTCGCTGGCGCTCGTCCTGCCCGGCTGGTGGTCCCACACGGCGTTCACCGCCATCGTCAGCGTCAACGTCGTCGGGCTCTTCCTCGCGTACGCCGTCCCGATCCTGCTCCGGCTGCGACTGGGCGACGAGTTCCAGCCAGGGCCCTGGCATCTGGGCCGCTGGGGCCGGCCGGTCGGTGTCGTCGCGGTGACCTGGATCCTGCTCAGCAGCGTCCTGTTCATGCTGCCGCAGGCCTCGCCGATCACCGCCCACTCCTTCAACTACGCGCCGATCGCCCTGGCCGTCGTCCTGGCCGTCGCCACGGTCTGGTGGTTCGCCACCGCCCGCCGCCGCTTCCACGGCCCGGTCAGCTACGGCCGCCCCGACGAGGTCGCGGCGATGGACCTCGTCTGACGCCACGTCAGCGGAGCCCGTCCGGCGCTCCGCCACCCTCTCCCGGCGTCCGCCACCTCGGCGGCGGACGCCGGGACACCATCTCGGTCACCTCCACGTGCCCGTACGGAGTGTCGAGGCCCGGGTGCCGGCCCGGGCCCTGCCAGTGGTCACCCCCATATTCGTGGGCGCGCCAGGCCCGAAGTGCTGGCAGACGTTGCCGCCTGCGTTCATAGTGGGCGGACAGCTGTGCACCGGACCCGCCCGACTCGGACACTTGGGGGTCTTCCGCCCATGAGCAGAGCCGAACAGCCGTCCCGCAGAACCGTCCTGGCCGCCACGGTCGCGGCCGTCGTCGCCGGCAGCGCGGGCCCGGCGGTCGCCACAGGCGGCACCGCCGACGCCCCCGCCCCCGCACAGGCCCCGCCCCGCACCGTCGACAACCGCGCCTGGACCACGTACAGCGACTGGCGCAGCGGCGCAGCCCGGGGCACCCGTGCCCTCGCCGGCGCCCGACCCGGCATCGTGATCGCCAGGCCCGCCGGCACCACCGACTACACCGACCCGCACACCGGCAACAGCGCCCGCTGGGAGTACGCGACCTGGACGTCCCCCGTCCACCGGCTCGCCGTCCCCGCCACCGAGGCGATCGCCTCCTGGAACGCGCACACCCCCGACGGCACCTGGCTCCAGATCGAGCTGAAGGGCGCGTACTCCGACGGCACCGCCACCCCCTGGTACGTGATGGGCCGCTGGGCCGCCGGCGACCGGGACATCAGGCGGACCTCGGTCGACGACCAGAGCGACGACAAGAGCAGCATCTGGACGGACACGTTCGCCATCGACGATCCGGCCTCCGGGCTGCGGCTGACCTCGTACCGGCTGCGGCTGACCCTCTTCCGCAGGCCTGGCACGAAGCTCACCCCCACCGTCTGGCGGGCCGGCGTGATGGGCTCGGACGTCCCCGACCGCTTCACCGTCCCGGCCTCCGCCCCCGGCCTGGCCCAGGAGCTGATCGTCCCGCGCTACTCGCAGGAGATCCACGTGGGCCAGTACCCGGAGTACGACAACGGCGGTGAGGCCTGGTGCAGCCCCACCTCCTCGCAGATGATCATCGAGTACTGGGGCGGCCGGCTCACCCCCGAGCAGCTGGCCTGGGTCGACCCGTCGTACGCCGACCCGCAGGTCTGTCACGCGGCCCGGTTCACCTATGACTACCAGTACGAGGGCTGCGGCAACTGGCCGTTCAACGCCGCCTACGCGGCCACCTTCAAGGACCTGCAAGGCGTGGTCACCCGGCTCGGCTCGCTCACCGACCTGGAGACGCTGATCGCGGCCGGCATCCCGGCCATAACGTCGCAGTCCTTCCTGGAGAAGGAACTGACCGGGGCGGGGTACGGCACCGCCGGTCATCTGATGACGGTCATCGGCTTCACCGCCGACGGCGACGTGATCGCCAACGACCCGAACTCACCGAGCAACGAGGCCGTGCGGCGCGTCTACAAGCGGCGCGAGTTCGAGAACATCTGGCTGAGGACCAAGCGGTACAACGCCAGCGGCAAGATCGTCTCCGGCACGGGCGGCGTCTGTTACCTCTACTTCCCGGCGCGTCCCACGCCGCGCCGGCGCGCCGCGCTCGCCGCGGTGGGCGTGCGCTGAGCCGCCGGGCACGGAGGCACGGAAGGGCCCCGGTGAACCGGGGCCCTTGTGCTGTGAGCAACGTCTCCGCCGCAAGCGCGGGCCTCGGTGGCAAGGTGGGCATATGACCGCACACTCAGCCACAGCCGACCACATACGCACCGGCGGCCCCGAGGAAGACGGCCCGGAGATCTTCGAGCACGTCATGGGCTGGACCCTCGTCGTGGTCGTCGCGATGCTCGTCACCCAGCTCGGCCTGCTGTGACCTGACACACACGAGACCCCATGGTCGGACATATAACGACCCCGGGTGAAGCGGTTTCATCAAAGTCGATCAGACTCGAACGAGCAGCTGGCGCAGGTCTGCCATACTGCCGACATCCCGCCGCCCGTTGGAAAACCAGGGTCTGAATTGAATATTAGTCAACAGCGCGAGACGGCCCGACCCCGGGCCCGCGGCACCGAGCGCTCGGTGGCGCGCCGGGCCGAACTCATCGCCATCGGGCGGAAGTTGTTCGCCGACACGTCGTACGACGCGCTCTCCATGGACGACATCGCCCGGCAGGCCCATGTCGCCAAGGGGCTCATCTACTACTACTTCCAGTCCAAGCGCGGCTACTACCTGGCGATCATCCAGGACTCCGTCGCCGACCTGGTCACCTATGCCGCGAGCGGCCTCGAACTGCAGCCGGTGGACCGGGTCCACCGCACCATCGAAAGCTATCTCCGCTACGCCGAGCACAACCAGGCCGCCTATCGCACCATCGTCAGCGGCGGTGTCGGCTTCGACGCCGAGGTGCACGCCATCCGGGACGGCGTGCGCGAGGCGATCGTGGCGACCATCGCCGAGGGGGCGTACGGCCGCACCGACATCGCCCCGCTCGCCCGGATGGGACTGCTCGCCTGGGTGTGCAGCGTGGAGGGCGCCACCCTCGACTGGATAGACCACCCCGAACTGCCCCGTGACACCATGCGCGACCTGCTGGTGAAGACCCTGGGCGGCGCCATGCGGGCCATCGAGGAGCTCGACCCCTCCTACAAGGCTCCCGGGCCCGCCCGCCGGGACGGCTGACCCGGCCCGCACAAGGGGCGGAGGCCTCGTGGTCCTCCGCCCCAAGTCCCCCGTGGGCCCGGCTAGTTGATCGCCTTGATCAGCTCACCGCCGGTCGTGTCCCCGCTCAGCTCCCAGAAGAAGGTCCCGCCCAGCCCCTGCTGGTTCTTGTACGTCATCTTCGTCGCGATGGTCGCCGGGGTGTCGTAGCTCCACCACTCGCTGCCGCACTTGGCATACGCGGTGCCGCCCACCGTGCCGGTCGCCGGGCACCTGCTCTTCAGCACCTTGTAGTCCTCGATGCCGTTCTCCCAGGTCCCCTTCGCCGCCCCGGTCGCCGTGCCGCCGGGTGCCGACTGGGTGACGCCGGTCCAGCCGCGGCCGTAGAAGCCGATGCCGAGCAGCAGCTTCGAGGACGGGATGCCGAGGCCCTTGAGCTTGGCGATGGTCGCCGAGGTGTGGAAGCCCGCCTTCGGGATGCCGGTGTAGGAGTGCAGCGCCGAGTGCGGGGCCGTCGGACCGGTCGCGTCCCAGGCGCCGAAGAAGTCGTACGTCATCGGGTTGTACCAGTCGACGTACTGCGCCGCGCCCGCGTAGTTCGCCGCGTCGATCTTGCCGCCGCTGGTGGCGTCGGCCGTGATCGCCGCGGTGACCAGGTTGCCCGGGCCGAACTTGGCGCGCACCGCCGCCATCAGGTTCTTGAAGGCCTCCCGGCCGCTGGTGTCACAGGTGGCGCCGCAGGCGTTCGGGTACTCCCAGTCGATGTCGATGCCGTCGAAGACGTCGGCCCACCTGGAGTTCTCGACCAGGTTGTAGCAGGACTGGGCGAAGGCGGCCGGGTTCCGTGCGGCCTCACCGAAGCCGCTCGACCAGGTCCAGCCGCCGAAGGACCACAGGACCTTCAGGCCGGGGTGCTTCTTCTTCAGCTCGCGCAGCTGGTTGAAGGTGCCGCGCAGGGGCTGGTCCCAGGTGTCGGCGACGCCGTCCACGGACTCGGCCGCGGTGTAGGTGCGCTCGGTCGCCGCGTAGGAGTCGCCCATCGCGCACCTGCCGCCGGTGACGTTGCCGAAGGCGTAGTTGATGTGGGTGAGCCTGGCGGCCGAGCCCGAGGTCTCGATGTTCTTGACGTAGTACTTGCGGTCGTAGGTGCCCCATTCGGTGAAGTAGCCGACGACCTTGGAGCCGGCGGCGAGCCTGGGGGAGGGCTCGGCGGTCGCGGTGCCCGCGCCGGCGAGCAGTCCGGCGCCGAGGACGGCCGCGCAGGCCGCGGCCACGAGCGTCCGGAACCGGGTGCGGGGGCGGTGCGAAATGTGCATCGGGTGTCTCCTCCGTGGGGGAGAGGGGAACGTGCGCCGATTGGCATGAACACGATGGCGGGAATCGCTTCGCCAAGGTAGGAGGACTAGACCAGTACGTCAATGGTTCGGACCAATTTCGACGGACGCGTGTGTTGCTCGATACTTCTTGAAGTAAGCGGTCGTTAACTGGTGACGGGGTGCCTCTGATCGGGCATACTCACAGCGCACAGCCGCTGGTCAGCAGCTTCCGAGACCCGGGATGCGAGCACCGGCCCGGCATCAGTGAGACCCGGCGGAGCCGCCCCACCCAAGGCGGACGTCCGCCGATGTGCCCGACAGGGAGGATCGTCGCCATGCCCGACCGCGCCCCGCAGCCGGTGGATCGTCAACTGCCCACGGACGAGGCCCGGGATCTGCTCTCGCTCGTCCGCGACATCGCGCAGCGCGAGATCGCCCCGAAGGCGGCCGAGGAGGAGGACGCCGGGCACTTCCCGCGCGAGGTCTTCACCCTGCTCTCCTCATCCGGACTGCTCGGCCTGCCGTACGACGCCGAGTACGGCGGCGGCGAGCAGCCGTACGAGGTCTACCTCCAGGTCCTCGAAGAGCTCGCCGCGGCCCGCCTCACCGTCGGCCTCGGCGTCAGCGTGCACACGCTGGCCTCCTACGCTCTCGCCACCTACGGCACCAAGCAGCAGCAGGTCGAGCACCTGCCCGCGATGCTCGGCGGCGGGCTGCTCGGCGCCTACTGCCTCTCCGAACCGTCGTCCGGCTCGGACGCGGCCTCCCTGCGCACGAAGGCGGTGCGGGACGGCGGCGACTGGGTGATCACCGGCACCAAGGCCTGGATCACCCACGGCGGCGTCGCCGACTTCTACACGGTCATGGCGCGTACCGGCGAGGAGGGGCCGCGCGGGATCACCGCGTTCCTGGTGCCCGGTGACGCGCAGGGGGTGAGCGCGGCGGCGCCCGAGAAGAAGATGGGCATGAAGGGCTCGCCCACGGCCCAGGTCCACTTCGACGGCGTCCGGGTCCCGGACGAGCGGCGCATCGGTGACGAGGGCCAGGGCTTCTCGATCGCCCTGTCCGCGCTCGACTCCGGTCGGCTCGGCATCGCGGCCTGCGCGATCGGCGTGGCCCAGGCGGCGCTGGACGAGGCGGTCGCGTACGCCACCGAGCGACGGCAGTTCGGGAAGCGGATCGCCGACTTCCAGGGGCTGCGCTTCATGCTCGCCGACATGGCGACCCAGATCGAGGCCGGGCGCGCGCTGTATCTGGCGGCGGCGCGGCTGCGTGACGCGGGCCGGCCGTTCGCCAAGCAGGCGGCGATGGCCAAGCTGCACTGCACCGACACCGCGATGCGGGTCACGACCGACGCCGTCCAGATTCTCGGCGGGTACGGCTACACCGCGGACTTCCCGGCGGAGCGCTATATGCGCGAGGCCAAGGTCCTGCAGATCGTCGAGGGCACGAACCAGATCCAGCGGATGGTCATCGCCCGTCACGTAGCGGGTCCCGAAGGGCGCTGAACTGGCCACGCTTGACCTGCGGCGCCGTGAGCCGGATCCACTCCGGGTCGTGGCGCCCGGGCAGGGTGCGGCCACGGTCGGCCCACATGCGCATCAGATCCTGGTAGATGGGCGGATCCGGCTGCTGCGGAGGCGTCGGCGGAACCGTTCCTGCAGGTCGCGGGACGAAGATGCGGCGCTGCGGCCCGGTCGCTGAATAGGAGAGGGGCATACCAGGGCAACGCGGAGGTGGGGGGACAAGTCACCGTCAGTCTGATTCGGGCGTGAGTTCGCCGATGTCCGGCTCCTCTCTGCCCACCTGACGCTGGCTGACGAACCGTCAGCCCACTGGCGTCCAGAGGGATTTGCCGTGGCCGATGGCGACCACCCGGCACCGCTCGACGAGTATCCGGTGCGCCAGGTCCCCTGTATCTGATCCTGCACCATGGCAGCCTGCGAGCCATGGTGCAGGGCAGCTACTGGGATTGAGCGACGCGAGCGGTGTGGCCTGCGCTCAGGCGGCCTGGCGTCGCATGACGGGGATCCTGATCGGGCGTGAGCCCGGGCCGCCGACATGCGAGAAGGGCTGGGTCCGCCAGTTCAGCCCCTGAGGGAGCGTCAACAGCAGGGCCGTGTCCTGCTCCTGGGGCTCCACCGACTCGTCCGCGGAGCGGGCCTCGGAGGCCCTGCGGCCGGTGCCGGCGCACACCGTGAGGCCGAACGGGTTCCACGGCGAGGCACACAGCGCGTGCTCCGGCAGGACCTCCTCGTCCGCCAGCAGGGCGATGGGCTGCGCGCAGTCCGGGCAGATCACCCGGTACATCTCGAAGGTGTCGTACGCGTCGAGTTCGTCGTCCTCCAGGGCGTCGGGTTCGACACCCTCCGGAGTGGGCTCGATGACCGGCTGCTGCCGCTTGGGTGCGGTACGACCAGGGCGCTTAAGACTCTGCATGGGATTCTCCCCCTCGGGCTGGGCCGTGAAGGCGCTGCGGCCTCGACCACAGCAAGCACTTCCCGTCCGGTCTCAGCGGTAATCACAAGAACATCACGGAGCCTGTTCGAGGCCTGTGGCGTTCGTCACATGCCTCCCGCAGGTGCCCGACGCGGCCGGTTTGTCCCTCGGTCGGCTCACGGTCGCTCCCCGCCACATCACAAACCGGGCATGACCTGGGCTGCTCAGGTATCCGAGGAGATCAGCGGCACTGTAGGTTCTTGCGCCATGGAGGAGCTGGACCGACAGATCGTGCAGCTGCTCGTCAAGGACGGGCGGATGAGCTACACCGACCTGGGCAAGGCCACGGGGCTGTCCACGTCGGCCGTGCACCAGCGGGTGCGCCGGCTGGAGCAGCGCGGCGTCATCCGCGGCTATGCCGCGGTCGTGGACCCCGAGGCGGTGGGACTGCCCATGACCGCCTTCATCTCGGTGAAGCCGTTCGACCCCAGCGCCCCTGATGACATCGCGGACCGGCTTGCCGGTGTGCCCGAGATCGAGGCGTGCCACAGCGTCGCGGGCGACGAGAACTACATCCTCAAGGTGCGGGTGGCGACCCCGCACGAGCTGGAGGAGCTGTTGGCCCGGCTGCGCTCGCTGGCGGGGGTGTCGACCCGGACGACGGTGGTGCTGTCGACGCCGTACGAGGCACGGCCGCCGCGGATCTGATCGGACGCGGGACCGATCGCCGCAAGCAGTGAGGGACCTGGGTAAGGATCGGTCCGGGTGAGGCGCGAGACTGTTTCCCATGAGTGAGTCCACCGCCCAGCCGAAGACCGTCCTCCTCCGTCGCGGAGAAGTGCACAGCCCCGCCGACCCGTTCGCCACCGCGATGGTCGTCGAGCGCGGCCAGGTCGCCTGGGTCGGCTCGGAGGGGGCCGCCGACGCCTTCGCGGACGGGGTGGACGAGGTGGTCGACCTGGACGGCGCCCTGGTCACCCCCGCGTTCACCGACGCCCATGTGCACACCACGGCCACCGGCCTCGCCCTCACCGGCCTCGATCTGTCCGGTGCTCCCTCCCTGGAAGCCGCCCTGGCCCTGGTACGGGACTTCGCCGCCGCCCGCCCGCACGACCGCGTCCTCCTCGGCCACGGCTGGGACGCCGCCCGCTGGCCCGGCGGCCGGCCGCCGACGCGCGCCGAGCTCGACGAGGCCACCGGCGGCCGTCCCCTCTATCTCTCCCGCATCGATGTCCACTCGGCGGTCGTCACGACGGCCCTGCTGGACCTGACCCCCGGCCTCGGGCCGGTGGACGGCCCGCTCGTCGCCGACGCCCACCACGCCGTGCGTGCCACCGCCCTCGCCGCCGTCACGGCGGAGCAGCGCGCCGAGGCCCAGCGCGCCGCCCTCGCGCACGCGGCCTCCCTCGGCATCGGCTCGGTCCACGAGTGCGCCGGCCCCGAGATCTCCTCCGAGGACGACTTCACCGACCTGCTGCGCCTGGCCGCCGCGGAACCGGCCCCGCGAGTCGTCGGCTACTGGGCCGAGCAGGACGTGCGCAAGGCACGGGAGCTCGGTGCGATCGGCGCGGCCGGCGACCTCTTCGTCGACGGCGCCCTCGGCTCGCACACCGCCTGTCTGCACCAGCCGTACGCCGACGCCGGCCACACCGGCACCGCCTACCTGGACGCGGCCGCCGTCGCCGCCCACGTCGTCGCCTGCACCGAGGCCGGCCTCCAGGCGGGCTTCCACGCGATCGGCGACGCCGCCGTGACCGCCGTCGTCGAGGGCGTGCGCACCGCCGCCGAGAAGCTCGGCCTGGCCCGGATCCGCGCCGCCCGCCACCGCGTCGAACACGCCGAGATGCTCACGCCGGACACCATCGCTGCCTTCGTCGAACTCGGCCTGACCGCCTCGGTCCAGCCCGCCTTCGACGCGCTGTGGGGCGGCGAGGACGGCATGTACGCCCAGCGCCTCGGAGCCGAGCGGGCCCGCACCCTGAACCCCTTCGCGGCCCTGCTGCGCGGCGGTGTCCCGCTCGCCTTCGGCTCCGACAGCCCGGTCACCCCGCTCGACCCGTGGGGTACGGTCCGTGCCGCGGCTTTCCACCACACGCCCGAACACCGCGTCTCCGTGCGCGCCGCGTTCACGGCGCACACGCGTGGCGGCTGGCGGGCGGTCGGGCGCGACGACGCGGGCGTCCTGGTGCCGGGCGCGCCCGCCGACTACGCCGTGTGGCGCACCGACGAACTGGTGGTCCAGGCCCCCGACGACCGGGTCGCGCGCTGGTCCACCGACCCCCGCTCCGGCACCCCCGGCCTGCCCGATCTGACCCCCGGCCGTGAGCTCCCCGTCTGCCTGCGCACGGTTGTGGGCGGACGAACGGTCTTCGTACGGCCGGGCGAGTGATCTCCCGGGGTGGCGCGCATCGGATCGGTCCGCACCACCCCGTCGTGCGACCTGCGCATCCTCCGCGCTGACCAGGGAATTGAGCGAAGACCCGCAGCTCAGACGGCTGTTGACAGGCGGCGGCCCGGGGCCGGTAGGTTCGGCCGGGTCCACCACCGGACGCCCGACCGGGGAAACCGCGGAACTTCCGGGAACCCGTCGCAACGCCGCTGGGTCAGGGACGGTGTGCCGCACCGGAACACCGCCACTGGGAGCCAGGCTCAGCGCCCGAGCGGCGACGACGGAACGTTCCGGCCGGTCGGGGAGGTGTGACCCGGGTGGGGCCCGGGTGCTCAGTAGACAACGGCTTTCGGTCGATCCGCAGCCAGCGGGTCCCAGGTCGGCCCGAAGGGCGCCGGGCCCCCATCCGCCGAAGGCGCGCATCGGCGCACGGGCCGGAAAAAAAGGTCTTACCCCGCTCTTGTGGAATCGACACCACCATACGAACGTCCTGATACGTCGGCGCAGGCCGCGCCCACTATGGTGGACGTCTGCGTACGGATGTGAAGGGGCAGCAGTGAACGACGGCGACGGGACCCGCGCGGCACAGGACCGGGGGAGGCAGTTCGGGCCGCTCGGCACGGCGTTGGTGATCATTCCGACCTACAACGAGGCGGAGAACATCAAGTCGATCGTCGGCCGGGTCCGCAAGGCGGTCCCCGAGGCGCACGTACTGGTGGCCGACGACAACAGCCCCGACGGCACCGGCAAGCTCGCCGACGAACTGGCCGCCGAGGACGACCACGTCCACGTCCTGCACCGCAAGGGCAAGGAGGGCCTCGGCGCCGCCTACCTCGCGGGGTTCCGCTGGGGCCTGGAGAAGGGCTACGGCGTTCTGATCGAGATGGACGCGGACGGCTCCCACCAGCCCGAGGAACTGCCCCGTCTGCTGACCGCCCTCAAGGGCGCCGACCTGGTCCTCGGCTCCCGCTGGGTGCCCGGCGGCCGGGTCGTGAACTGGCCGAAGTCCCGCGAGTTCATCTCCCGCGGCGGCAGCCTCTACTCCCGTCTCGCCCTGGACCTCCCCCTGCGCGACATCACCGGCGGCTACCGCGCCTTCCGCCGCGAGACCCTCGAAGGCCTCGGCCTGGACGACGTCGCCTCCCAGGGCTACTGCTTCCAGGTCGACCTCGCCCGCCGCGCGGTCAAGGCCGGTTACCACGTCGTCGAGGTGCCGATCACCTTCGTCGAGCGCGAACTCGGTGACTCGAAGATGAGCCGCGACATCCTGGTCGAGGCGCTGTGGCGGGTCACGTCGTGGGGAGCGCAGGAGCGGGTGGGCAAGCTGCTGGGCCGTACCAGGCCGTCGTCGTCGCCGTCGCGGCCGTCACAGTCGTAGGCCCACGACCGCCGAGGCGGCGTCGGTCGTTCCCTTATCCCGCTCTGAGCCGGGCGAAGGCACACTGGACGTATGACGACTGGCGCACCGACCCCCACCTATCCCGCCCGGCCCCGGCGCTCCCGGCTGCGCACCTTCCTGCCGCTGGGCGTCGCCGCATGGCTGGTGCTGGAGATCTGGCTGCTGACCGTGGTCGCGGGCGCGGCGGGCGGGCTGACCGTGTTCCTGTTGCTGCTCGCCGGTCTGGTGCTGGGCTCGGTGGTCATCAAGCGGGCAGGCCGACGCGCCTTCCAGGCCCTGAACGAGGCGCTGCAACAAGGCGGCACCCCGGCCCGCGGTGGCGGCAACGGCCTGATGATGCTGGGCGGCCTGCTGATCATGCTGCCCGGCCTGATCTCGGACGCGCTGGGTCTGCTCCTGCTGATCCCGCCGGTCCAGAAGGCCCTGAGCCGTCATGCGGAGCGGACCTTCGAGCGCAAGCTGCGCGAGGCGACCTCGGGTTCGTTCGGCGACGCCTTCCAGCAGGCCCGCATTCACCGCCCCGACGGGAAGATCGTGCCGGGCGAGGTCATCAGGGACGAGCCGGGGGACTCGCCGCAGGGGCCGAGGCCGCCGCTGACGAGCTGACCTCGCGGGAAGCCCGGCGCCACTGAGCACCGGGCTTCTTTTTCGGGCACAGCCTTTCGGGAGCAGGTTTTTCGGGCACAGCAAACCGCGGGCGCCGTACGTCACTCTCACGTACGGCGCCCGCGGTTACGTGCGTTGCCTGGTCAAACCCGCCCAAGCCCCGCAGGGACTGGTAGGGAACTATGCCGACTTGCGGCTGTCCCGGGGGTGAACCGCGATGTTCATCGCCCCCGAGCGCAGAACGGCAAGACGCTCCTCAAGGACCTCTTCGAGTTCCTCGCGGGTGCGCCGCTCCATCAGCATGTCCCAATGCGTACGCGCGGGCTTGGCCTTCTTCTCCTCAGGACCGTCGCCATCAACGAGGAGTGCCTGGGCCCCGCAGACCTTGCACTCCCACTCCGGCGGGATCTCCGCCTCGACCGAGAAGGGCATCTCGAATCGGTGCCCCTTCTCGCATGCGTACTCCACGGCCTGGCGCGGGGCCAGGTCGATGCCGCGGTCCGTCTCGTAGCTGGTCACCACGAGGCGCGTGCCGCGAAGAGCTCGCTCACTCATGAATCGTGCCTCCCGGGCTTGTCGCCCACAGGACAGGTGTCGCTGTCGTCGTCATCCGGTCAACGTCCGGTCGGCGGTAAAGATTCCCGTTCCGAGTCACGTTCCGGGTCGTGCGTCGCCGTCGTAGCCGCAGCCTTGCTGACCAATGTCGTACCCACCGGCGCCCGGTTTGTCACATCTGCTAGCAGATGTGACCCAGCGTTTCGGCATCTTTGACGCGCAGTAACGGTACGCCTGGCAGGCCAAACGCGTACACTACCGCCCTTTCACGCCGAACGCTAAATCGTCGTCGGTACCGGATTGCCCGCGTCGCTGATCGCCCGCCGCACCGGAACCCTTGCGAGCAGGGCGAATCCGATGACGAAGAAGGCCACCAGCGAGATGATTGCGTCCCGATAACTTCCGGTCAGCTGGTAGGTGAGACCGAACAGCAGCGGGCCGAGCCAGCTCATGCCGCGGTCGCTCATCTCGTACGCGGAGAAGTATTCGGCCTCCTTCCCCGGCGGGACGAGATGGGAGAACAGGGACCGGGACAGGGCCTGGCTGCCGCCGAGGACCAGCCCGATGCCGGCCGCCAGCGCGAAGAACCACACCGGCGCCCCGGCCGGCAGGAAGTACCCGGCCGCCAGCGTCACCGTCCATGCCACCAGCGAGCCGAGGATCGTCCGTTTCGCGCCGTACGTCCGGGCCAGTCGCCCCATCGCCAGCGCGCCCGCCACCGCCAGGACCTGGACCAGCAGCACCGCGCCTATGAGCGTCGACTGCCCGAGGCCCAGTTCCTTGGAGCCGTAGATCGACGCCTGGGAGATCACGGTCTGGATGCCGTCGTTGTAGATCAGGTAGGCGAGGAGGAAGGCGAGGGTCAGGGGGTGGCGGCGCATGTCGCGGACCGTCGCCGCGAGCTGCCGGAAGCCGGGAGCGGCCGGTTTCCCGGCCGCCTCGCCGCTCGTGCCGTCCGCCTCGGCCGCGGTGCTCGCGGACCGGCGGTCGCGCAGTCGTCGCAGCGGGATGAGGGCGAACGCGCCCCACCACAGGCCCGCCGAGGCCAGGCAGATACGCACGGCCGTGCTCTCGGAGGCCCCGAAGGAGTCGTGCGCCAGGTACAGGACCAGGTTCACGATCAGCATCAGGGAGCCCGAGGCGTAGCCGAAGGCCCAGCCCCTGGAGGAGACCGCGTCACGCTCCTCGGGCGGGGCGATCTGCGGGAGGTAGGAGTTGTAGAGCATCATCGCGACCGACTGCGCCGCGTTCGCGACGACCAGCAGGGCACCGCCGAGCAGATAGCGGTCGCCGCCGAGGAAGAACATGGCCGTGGTGGCCGTGGCCCCGACGTAGGCGGCGGTCGCGAGGAGGGGCTTCTTGCGTCCGGTGCGGTCGGCGGCCGCGCCGACCAGGGGCATCACCAGGACGGCCACGATCACCGACAGGGACACCGAGTACGCGAAGAAGGATCCCGCGCGGACCGGGATGCCCAAGGGATGGACGAACCCCTCCGCGTCCGCCGCCCTCTCGGCGACCGAGGTCAGATAGGGGCCCAGGAACACGGTGAGCACGCTCGTCGAGTAGACCGAGCACGCCCAGTCGTAGAAGTACCAGCCGCGCTGCTCGCGCCGCCGCCCGGCGGCCTCGTCGGCCGCGTCCGTCCGCACGGTACCGGTGCCCACCCCGTGCCCTCGCTTCCCCGTGGTGATCCCGCGCGAGGGCGGAGTCAGGACGGGGTCAGACCCAGACGCCCCGGTCCTCCAGGACCTTGCGCAGTGTGTCGATGTGATCGGTCATGATGCCATCGACCCCCAGGTCCAGGAGCCGGTGCATCGCATCGGGATCATTGATGGTCCACACGTGCACCTGCAGCCCGCGCGCGTGGGCGGCCCGTACGAAGCGGTGGTCCACCACCTGGATCCCGGACTGCGCCTCGGGAACCTGCGCGGCGACCGCCGAGCGGCGCAGCGCGGCGGGCACCCCCCAGGAGCGCAGCCGCAGATTGAGGACGCCCCGGGTGCCGTACGACGTCGCAAGGCGCGGCCCGGCCAGGCGCTGGGCGCGCACGACACGGGCCTCGGAGAAGGAGCCGACGCAGACGCGGTCCCAGGCGCCCGTGCGCTCGATCAGCTCCAGGAAGGGGTGGAGTGCCGGCTCCGCCTTGAGGTCGACGTTCCAGCGCACCTCGGGGAAGGTCTCCAGGAGCTCCTCGAAGAGGGGCACCGGCTCCTTGCCCGCCACGCGCGCGTGCCGTACGTCGTCCCAGAGCAGGTCCGCGATCCGGCCCGCCCCGTCCGTCACCCGGTCCAGGGTCGCGTCGTGGAAGGCGACGAGCTTGCCGTCGCGTGTGGCGTGGACGTCGGTCTCGATGTACCGGTAACCCAGTTCGACCGCGCGCCGGAACTGGCGCACGGTGTTCTCCAGGCCGTCCGCAGCCCCGCCCCGGTGGGCGAAGGGGATCGGGCCGGGGTGGTCGAGGTAGGGGTGGCGTATCCGCGTGGTGCTCACGGACGCAGTATCGCCCGTCGGGGTTGCCCGGTGGCAACGACCGTGCTGCCGTCGGATGCCGAGGGGACGGCGAACACCCGCAGGAAGAGCTGGGCGAGCGGGCCGATGGACAGCGCGTAGAGGAGGGTGCCGGCACCGACCGTGCCGCCCAGCGCGAAGCCCGTCACGACGACCGCGATCTCGACGGCCGTGCGCATCAGGCGGATCGAGCGGCCGGTGCGCCGGTGCAGGCCGGTCATGAGGCCGTCCCGGGGGCCCGGTCCGAAGCGGGCGGCGATGTAGAGGCCGGTGGCCACGCCGTTGAGCAGAATGCCGGCCAGGAGCAGGGGGATCCTTACGGTCAGGGTGTGCGCCTCGGGGACCAGGGCGAGCGTGCCGTCCATGGCGACGCCGACCACGAAGACGTTGGAGACCGTGCCGAGGCCCGGGCGCTG
Source organism: Streptomyces curacoi (assembly GCF_001513975.1). GTDB lineage: Bacteria > Actinomycetota > Actinomycetes > Streptomycetales > Streptomycetaceae > Streptomyces > Streptomyces curacoi. The sequence continues at coordinate 48,988 of NZ_KQ947991.1, read as the reverse complement.
GCGCAGCGGGATCCACAGGAGCAGCACCGCCGCGCCGACGACGATCGACACGACGCCGATGGACAGGCCGGTGCGTTCGGCGAGGCCTTGGTGCAGCACGCCCCAGGGCTCCAGGCCCAGGCCTGCCTCGACGAGCAGCGCCGAGCTCGCGCCGTACAGCGCGAGCCCGACATAGAGCTGCGACAGCCGCCGTATGAGATGCCCCTGCGTGGACAAGGAGTGCCCCCTGTGTGGTGGTAGTGGCCTGATGCATGACACCCTGTGGCTTGGGAGGGGACGCCCTCCATGGCCAATTCGGGGAAGGTGGACTGGAAATCATGGTGCAGTGGACTTCCGCGGTGGGTGCCGCGCAGCTCGCCCGGCTCCTCACCTCCCAGCAGGACCGTCCGGCTGGCCCCGGCACCAAGCGCCCGCCCGCGTACCGGGCGCTGGCCGACGGCATCCGGCTGCTCGTCCTGGAGGGCCGCGTCCCGGTCGCCGCCCGGCTGCCCGCCGAGCGGGAACTGGCCCTCGCGCTCTCGGTGAGCCGTACGACCGTGGCCGCCGCGTACGAGGCGCTGCGCACCGAGGGGTTCCTGGAGTCGCGGCGCGGGGCCGGCAGCTGGACGGCCGTACCGGCGGGGAACCCGCTGCCCGCCCGTGGCCTGGAGCCCCTGCCGCCCGAGGCGCTCGGCTCGATGATCGACCTCGGCTGCGCGGCGCTGCCCGCACCCGAGCCGTGGCTGACCCGTGCCGTCCAGGGCGCGCTGGAGGAGCTGCCCCCCTACGCCCACACCCACGGCGACTATCCGGCCGGGCTGCCCGCGCTGCGGTCGATGATCGCCGAGCGGTACACGGCGCGTGGGATTCCGACCATGCCCGAGCAGATCATGGTGACGACCGGGGCGATGGGCGCGATCGACGCGATCTGTCATCTCTTCGCGGGGCGCGGTGAGCGCATCGCGGTCGAGTCGCCGTCGTACGCCAACATCCTCCAGCTGATGCGGGAGGCGGGCGCCCGGCTGGTGCCCGTCGCCATGGCCGAGGGGCTGGCCGGCTGGGACATGGACCGCTGGCGGCAGGTGCTGCGGGACGCCGCGCCCCGGATCGCCTATGTGGTCGCCGACTTCCACAACCCGACCGGGGCGCTGGCCGACGACGACCAGCGGCGGCGGCTGGTGGACGCGGCGCGGTCGGCGGGGACGGTGCTCGTCGCCGACGAGACGATGAGCGAGCTGTGGCTGGACGCGGAGGTGGAGATGCCGCGGCCGGTGTGTGCCTTCGACCCGGCGGGGTCGACCGTCATCACGGTCGGGTCGGCCAGCAAGGCGTTCTGGGCGGGGATGCGGATCGGCTGGGTGCGGGCGGCTCCGGATGTGATCCGCAGCCTCGTGGCCGCGCGCGCGTACGCCGATCTGGGGACGCCCGTCCTGGAGCAGCTGGCCGTGAACTGGCTGTTCAGCACGGGGGGTTGGGAGCAGGCGGTGGACATCCGGCGGGGGCAGGCGCGGGAGAACCGGGACGCGCTGGTCACGGCTGTGCGGCGGGAGCTGCCCGGGTGGGAGTTCGAGGTGCCGCGGGGCGGGCTCACGTTGTGGGTGCGGACAGGGGGCCTGTCGGGGTCGCGGCTCGCGGAGGCGGGGGAGCGGGTGGGAGTTCGGGTGCCGTCCGGGCCTCGGTTCGGGGTGGACGGGGCCTTTGAGGGGTATGTGCGGCTGCCGTTCACCGTGGGCGGCGCGCTGGCGGAGGAGGCCGCGGTGCGGTTGGCCGCGGCGGCGCGGTTGGTGGAGAGCGGGGTGAGCGGGCCGGGGGAGTCGGTACGGCCGTTCGTCGCCTGACTGCGCCCGGGGCGGGTGCCGTCCCGGCGGTACGACCGCCCGCGGCTCCGCCGGTCACGTGGTCTCGGCCACGACAGCCTTCGCTGGTACCGGCTCCGGCTCGGGTTCCGCCTTCTCCAGCCTTGCCGGCGGTTCCGCCTCCATCGGCGTCGTCCGCTCCGGCAGCAGTTCCAGCACCGCCTGCCGGTGCGCGTCGCTCGTCGCGTCGTCGTACGGGTCCGGTGTCGCCGGGACCTGGAGACGGTGGACCGGGCCCGTGCCCAGGCGGGCGTAGCCGCGGCCGGGTGGCACGTCGGCGACCGGGGTGGTGTGCGGCGGAGCGCCCAGGACCGCGGCGAGTTGCTCCGCCGTCGCGGGGCCGAGCACGACACGCGCGCGGGTGTGCTGTCGTACGGCGTCACTCAGCGCGTCCAGGCCGTCCCACTGCTCGGCCACGACCACCGTGACGCCGGCCGCGCGGCCGTGCCGGAGCGGGACCTGGAGGAGTGCCTGGGGGTCCTTGCGGTGGTCGGCGGCGGCCAGGTGGGAGAACGCGGTGGGGCGGTCGAGGAGGAGCCACAGCGGGCGCTTGGTGTCGTCCGGCGGAGGGTTGCCCGCCTGGCGGGCCCGGTTCACGGCGATCAGGCGCCGCTCCGTCTCCGTCGCCGCCCACTCCAGGCTCGCCAGCGCCCCGGCCGGCCCGCACTCCACGGCCAGGACGCCGTCCCGGCCGATCAGGCAGGCGTATTCGCCGGTGCCGCCGCCCTCGACGATGACGACGTCGCCGTACTGCAGGGCCTGCAGGGCGATGGAGCGCAGCAGGGTCGAGGTGCCGCTGCCGGGCTGGCCCATGACCAGCAGGTGCGGCTCGGTGGAGCGGATGCCGGTGCGCCAGACGACCGGCGGTACGTCGCGTTGTTCCTCACCGTGGATGACGGGGAGCGTGCGCTGGACCTGGCTGTCGTCGGTGAAGCCGAGGACGGTTTCGCCCGGGGCCGTGACGAAGCGCTGGGCGGCGATGTCGGTGGGCAGCGGGGCGAGGACGGTGACCGTGAGCTCGTTGCCCTCCTCGTCCCAGAGGAAGTGGTACTCGCGGCCACGGCCGGACTTGGCGGTGAGCAGGTGCTCGATCCGCGCCCGGGACTGCGCCTCGCCGTCGGTGAAGTAGGCCGGGTAGCGGATCAGCAGACTGCTGACGCGTCCGGTGCCGTCGAACTCGTACTCCGGGAAGGCCTTCTCCCACTCGCCGCCGTGGGCGTACAGGGGTGCCGGGTCCTCGGCGGCGGAGAAGTAGGGCACGAGTGCCTCGTACAGCGACCTCAGTCGCTCCGTCTGCGACGCGTCGGGGCCCTCGGGCGCCGACGGCCCCCGGTCCCGGCCCTGCCAGGCCGCTGCCGCCATCAGCGTGATGACGGCGAGCAGCGGGCCGTACGGAACCAGCGCCACGACCAGGATCACCGAGGCCACCATGAACAGCAGTGACCCGCGCCGGTCCTTGGGCGTGTCCGCCCACTTGCGCCGCCCGGCCGAGGCCAGCCGGCGCAGACCGCGAGTGATCGTGATCAGCGGGTGGAGAACGTCAGAGGCGCTGTCGCTCGCCGTCCGGGCCAGCTCCCGGCTTCGGGCGAGCTGCGTCCGGGCCAGCTCTCGGCTCCGGGCGATCTGCGCGCTGCCTGTGCTCAGGATGCGGGGGAGAGGGCGGCGGGCCACTGCTGTCTCCTACAGGTGCGTACGGGCGGGAGGGGCGGCGTCAGAACTGGATGCCGCCGAGGAGGCTCGCCAGGCTCTCGCCGCCGGCCTTGATGCTCGGGGCGATGGCCGTGCTCGCCAGATAGAAGCCGAACAGAGCCGAGATCAGGGCGTGCGACGCCTTCAGTCCGTCCTTGCGGAAGAAGATGAAGACGACGATGCCGAGAAGGACGACGCCTGAGATGGAGAGGATCATGTGAGTGCTCCTGGTTGGTGGGGACAGTCACCATGAGTACTTCCAGGCTCACAGCATGTATCCATACGATAAAAGGTGCAACTGGGTGAAATTCGGTGGATTTCCTTCGGTCGGCGGAGTGTCCTTGAGCGGATGAGCTTGGGTGTTGCGTCCGACGGTGTCTGCGATGATCTTTACCTCGGGCACATCGGGTCATGTGCCACGCGAGCCAGTACCCTGGCGAATCACTCGGACGGCCCAGCACCGCTGGCCGGCCGTACCCTTTCCCCGCAGTCCCCGTGTTCGTAGTGAGAGGCGGTCCGGCCGATGACTGAAGCCCCCGACCCCGAGGTCGTGGAGCTGGCGACCAAGATCTTCGATCTGGCCCGGCAGGGGCAGACCGAGGCGCTCGTGGCGTACGTCGACGCGGGTGTTCCGGCCAACCTCACCAACGACCGCGGCGACTCGCTCGTGATGCTCGCCGCCTACCACGGCCACGCCGACACGGTGCGCGCCCTGCTCGCCCGGGGCGCCGAGGCGGACCGGGTCAACGACCGAGGCCAGACGCCGCTCGCCGGTGCCGTCTTCAAGGGCGAGACGGAAGTGATCAAGGCTCTTCTGGAGAGGGGCGCCGACCCGGGGGCGGGCACCCCGTCAGCGGTCGACACAGCTCGTATGTTCGGCAAGGCGGAACTGCTCGAACTGTTCGGCGCACACTGAGCCGACCATTCTGACCAGCGAAAACACGGAAAACGGGGGAGGCGGTACAGGGCCGCCGAAATTTCGGTCGCGGCAGATGGAACTGCCGAGTCATCATGACGTCGTGATTCACGGACGCGATGGCTGGGCAGGTGTTGCCGCACCGCGCGGGCCGTGATGCGGTCCGCATGGGCCACCGACGAGAGGCAGAGGAAGATGGTCTACAGCAAGCAGGAAACGGCGGGCGCCCCGACGTGTTGTCACGCGGCCAGGTGAAGCAAGAAACCCGGTTGCGTCGACGCTTGATGTGAGGCTGTTTCCCATGTTCGAACCGGTCATAGCGCCCAGCGGTACGCTGCTCGGCCTGCTCCAGCGGGGCCGCGGCGACGGCACACTGCACGCGCTCACCGCCCCGCGCGCCGAGGCGCTCGCGGCCCTGAACCACTGCGTGCTGCGGGACCCCCGCCACGACTGGCAGGTGGAGAACCGCTCCCTCTACTACGCCCGTCTCTACCTCGACCTGAACGGCGAGCTGGACGAGATCGAGGCGCACCTCTTCGATGTCGAGGACGCCCTCGACACCGAGGAATCACGCACCGGGCTGGCCCTCGCCGTCCTCGGCCACCTCGCCTCCTACGGCAGGCGGGACGCCCTCGCACTGCTGCGCAGGTACGCCGCCTCCGGCTCCAACTGGGCCTGGGCCCTGGACGAACTGGCGCTCCGGGACGACGACGCGGGGCTGCGTGCCCTCGCCGCGCCCGTGCTGGCGCGTTTCCCGGCCGATCCCGAGGGCGAGGCCGAGCTGGCCGTCGCCGTACGCGATGCCTTCGAGCCACGGCCGTGGCGGCTGTGGGCCGAGGATCCGCGCGAATCGATCGCCACACGCGTGCGTGCCGCTCAGGAGGCCGGCTGTTTCGACCGCTGGCAGCGGCAGATGCGACCGACCGGGCCCCGTCCGGGGTGGAGCGTGCAGGCGGTCTTCGAGTGGGCCCAGCAGGGCATGGAGCGCGGCGCCGCCCTCCATGTGCCCGCCGCCCGCTGTCTCTCGGCCGTCGCCGGGCGCGAGGACCGCCCCGAGATCGTCGCCGCCGCCAAGGACGGCACCGACGGAGCCAGGTGCACCGCCCTGCGCTACCTCGCCGACAGCAACGACCCGGACGCCCTCGACCTGATCGAGGCGGCCGTGGTCACCGGCTCACCGGCCGTCGTGGAGGCCGCCGTCGACGCCTTCGAACGCATGCGCAGCGTCGCCGCCGTCGACCGCGCGCGTGGCTGGGCCCGACGGCCCGACCCGCTGGGCGCCGCCGCCGGACGCATGCTCGCCTGCCGGGGCGGAGCCGAGGACAAGGACCTGGTCCTCGCCGCGCTCCGCGAGGCCGTACGCGGCGAAGGCCCCGACGCGCCGACCCTGTGGACCCTCGTCGACGGCACCGGACGGCTCGGCATCGCCTGCGCCGCCCCCGTACTGCGCCATATCTACCGGGAGACGGCCTCGTCCCATCTGCGCGGTCGCACCGCCCGTGCCCTCGCCGCCACGGATCCCTCCTTCGCGTCCGGATTCGCCGTCGAATGTCTCTGGGACTGCGAGGAGACCACCCGCGAGATCGCCGCCCGGCACGCCGAGACGGGTGACAACCGTGTCGTCGAGCGGCTGCGCCGGCTCGCCGCCGACCCGGCCGAGGAGGCCGAGGTCCAGACGGCCGTACGCAGCCGGATCGGGCCGGACCCGACGGCCGGCTGATCACCGGGCGGGCGGGGCAAGGCGCGGGCGGCCCACCAGGGCTTGGGCGGCCCACCAGGGCCTGGGCGCGCGGGCCGTGTCGGCGCGGCGTGGGCAGGCGACGGCGGCCATGTGTTCTCGATGCGTACGTCGGGGAACCCCGCGCGGCGGGTGAACGCGGAATGACCTGCGGGTCAGGCGTGTATGGACGCGGCCTGACCCGCTCGGGTGCGCAGCGGAACGCTCATGGGACGTTTGTCGTTCGGAAAGATCCACTTTGACGCGGCCACGTCCAGCACGGCGACAACACCGGTATGCGTGTCGTCATCGTGACCGAATCCTTTCCCCCCGATGTGAACGGCGTGGCCCACTGCGCGCTCCAGACCGCCCGACACCTCGTCGATCGCGGTCACGCTCCCCTCGTCGTCGCCCCGGCCCCCGCTCCCGGGCACAAGGCAGCCGCCGCTCTGGCGCCGTGCCCCGTCGTCCATGTCCCCTCCCTCCCGCTCCCCGGATACCCGCAGGTCAGGGTCGCCCTCCCCAGTCGGCGTCCGGCCGCCGCGCTGATCCGGCACCAGCCCGACATCGTGCACCTGGCCAGTCCCTTCGTCCTCGGTGTCCGCGGCATGGCCGCCGCCGCCCGGCTCGGCATCCCCACCGTCGCCGTCTACCAGACCGACCTGGCCGGATACGCCCGTACCTACATGGGTGCCGGCGAGGCCGCGGCCTGGCGGCGCATACGTGCCGTCCACTCCGCCGCCGACCGCACCCTCGCCCCCTCCACGGCCTCCCGGCGCGACCTGGAGACCCATGGAGTGCCCCGCGTCCAGCTGTGGCGGCGCGGCGTGGACACCGCGCGCTTCCGTCCCGGGCTGCGGGACGAGGCGCTGCGCCATGAGCTGGCCCCGAACGGCGAGGTGATCGTCGGCTATGTCGGGCGGCTCGCCCCGGAGAAGCACATCGAGCTGCTCTCCGGCGTGTGCGGCATGCCGGGCGTGAAGCTCGTGATCGTCGGCGACGGGCCGAGCCGGCCCGCTCTCGTCGAGGCGCTGCCCGGCGCGGTCTTCCTGGGCCGGCGCGGCGGCGACGACCTCGCCCGGATCTTCGCCGCGTTCGACGTCTTCGCCCACACGGGCCCGTTCGAGACCTTCTGCCAGACCGTGCAGGAGGCCATGGCGAGCGGCGTGCCCGTCGTCGCGCCCGCCGCCGGCGGCCCGCTGGACCTGGTCGACCACGGCCGCACCGGTTTCTTGGTACCCCCGCGCGACCCGGACGCCCTGCGGGACGCCGTACGTGCCCTGGTCGCCGACCCCGCGCTGCGGGCCGCCTACGGGGCCGCCGGGCGGGCGACGGTCGAGGGCCGCACCTGGGCGGCCGTCGGCGACCAGCTGATCGGGCACTACGGGGACGTGGTCGCCGCCCGCCGGGCGGTGGTGGCGGCATGAGCGGCCTGCGTATCGTCCGGCTCGCCAACTTCGTCGCGCCCGCCTCCGGTGGTCTGCGCACCGCGCTGCGCGAGCTCGGCAAGGGCTTCAAGGAGGCCGGACACGACCCGGTGCTCATCGTGCCCGGAGACCGCGCGAGCGACCGGGAGACCGAACAGGGCCGGGTGATCACCCTGCCCGGCCCGCTGCTGCCCGGCACGGGCGGCTACCGCGTCCTCACCGACAGGCGAAGGGTGGCCCGGGTCCTGGAGGAGCTGGCCCCCGACCGTCTGGAGGTCTCCGACCGCACGACCCTCAGGTGGACCGGCAAGTGGGCGCGGCGCGCCCGGGTGCCCGCCGTGATGGTCTCCCACGAGACCGCCGACGGCGTCCTGCGCACCTGGGGGCTGCCCGAGGGCACGGCCCGGCGCGCCGCTGACGCCCTCAACGTCCGTACGGCCCACACGTACTCGCGCGTGGTGTGCACCACCGAGTTCGCCGAGCGGGAGTTCGTGCGGATCGGGGCGCGCAATGTCGTACGGGCGCCGCTGGGCGTCGATCTGGTGGAACGGCACCCCGCACTGCGCGACGCCGGGCTGCGCGACCGGCACGCGCGCGTGGACGAGTCGCTGCTGGTGATGTGCACCCGGCTGTCCGTCGAGAAGCGGCCCGGCACCGGCCTCGACGCCCTGGAGGCGCTGCTGCGGCGCGGGCGCGAGGCGGTGCTGGTGGTGGCTGGAGACGGGCCGCTGCGGGCCCGGCTCGAACAGCGGGCGCGGGAGCGGGCGTTGCCCGTGACCTTCCTCGGGCATGTCGCCGACCGTCGGCTGCTCGGTGCGCTCCAGGCCTCCGCCGACGTGTGCCTGGCGCCGGGGCCCGCCGAGACCTTCGGGCTGGCCGCGCTGGAGGCGATGGCGTGCGGGACGCCCGTGGCGGTGAGCACGTCCTCCGCGCTGCCGGAGGTCATCGGCTCCGCGGGGGCGGTCGCGGCGGACCACGGGGAGGCCTTCGCGGACGCCGTGGACATGCTGCTCGAACGCCCCGAGGCGGAGCGGCGCGAGGCCGCACGCGCGCGTGCGGAGTGCTTCGGGTGGAGCACGGCGGTGGAGGCCTTCCTCGCCGCGCACGACGCCACGGTCCCACGCCGGGCTCGGGCGTTCGCGCCGGAGGGCGTGGCATGAGACCGGTGCGGTTCGTGGCCCTGGGCGACTCGCTGACCGAAGGGGTGGGCGATCCCGTCGGGAACGGGTGGCGCGGCTGGGCCGCGCTGCTCGCCGGCGGGCTCGGCGCGGAGTCCGTGGACTTCACCAACCTCGCGGTGAGCGGGGCGCAGACCCGCGACGTGCTGGAACGGCAGCTGCCCGCCGGGCTGGCCCTGCGGCCGGACGTCGCGTCCGTCGTCATCGGCGTCAACGACACCCTGCGCCGCACCTTCGACATCCAGGCGGTCGCCGCGCGGCTCGACAAGGTGTACTCCGCGCTCACCGCGCAGGGCACGGTGCTGCTCACGGCGTGCCTGCCCGACCCCGGCTCGATGCTCGGCCTGCCGGGCGCCCTGGCCCGCCCGCTGGCTCGGCGGCAGCGGGCCGTCAACACGGTGGTCCACGCGCTGTCCGAGCGGTACGGGGCCGTGCATCTGCACGCGTCCGAGGATGCCTGGCTCACCGACCGCGCGCTGTGGAGCGCGGACCGGCTGCACCCGGGGGAGCGCGGACACCGGCAGCTGGCGCTGCGCTTCCACGGGCTGCTCATGGAGGCGGGCGTCGCGACGGGGGCCCCGCCCTCGCCCGAGCCCCAGTTCGCGCCGCCCACGAGGTCGGCGAGCCTGTGGTGGCTGGCGACCGCGGGCACCGCCTGGGTGGTCCGCCGGTGCAACGATCTGCTGCCGCAGCTGCTGCGCCTCGCGGCCGACGAGATGCGTCACCGCGCGCGTGGCAGCAGCGCCCGCCTCGACCTGGGGGCGGCGCACGCGGTGGCGGCGGCGCTGGCGGCGCTGTCGGTGGCGGAGCAACAGGTGCGGCCGGACGTCGTCTAGGGCCTGTCCGCCGCACAGGCCCTGGGGCGCCGTCGGGCTCAGCGACGGGGTAGGGCGAGTCAGCGACGGCGTGCGGTGAGTCAGCGGCGGGGTAGGGCGAGTCAGCGACGGCGTGCGGTGAGTCAGCGGCGGGGTAGGGCGAGTCAGCGACGGCGTACGGCGACGAAGCGGATGGGCGTGCCCGGTGCCGCCTGTGCGGCGGCGGCCAGATCGGCGGTGCGGACCACCGCGATCACCGGGTACCCGCCGGTGGTCGGATGGTCGGCCAGGAACACGACCGGCTGGCCGTCGGGCGGGACCTGGACTGCGCCCAGGACCACACCCTCGCTGGGGAGTTCGCGGGTCAGGGCCCGTTCCAGGGCGGGACCGTCGGTGCGCAGCCCGATGCGGTTGCTCGCGGGGGACACGCTGTACGGGCGGGAGGTGAGGACGCGCACGGCCTCCGGCGTGAACCAGTCGTCGCGCGGGCCCAGCGTCACGCGTAGGACGAGTTCGGTCGGGGGCGCCGGCTGCGGAGCCACGTCCACGCGCGCGTGGGGCCGCGTCGGCCGGCCCAGGGGCAGCACCGTGCCGTCCGTGAGGGGCGGGGGGCCGAGGCCGGACAGGAGGTCCGTGGAGCGGCTGCCGAGGACCGGCTCGACGGTGATGCCGCCGGAGACGGCCACATAACTGCGTACGCCGCAGATGGCCGCGCCGATGTCCAGGAGCGCACCCGCGGGCACCCGCACCGGAGCGCCCCAGGCGGCCGGGCGTCCGTCCACCGTGACGCGGCACGGCGCGCCGCCGACCGCCACGGTGACCGCCGAACGAGGCCGCACCGCGCAGCCGACCAGCGTGGTCTCCAGTACGGCCGCCTCCGGCGCGTTGCCCACCAAGCGGTTGACCAGCGCCGCCGCCGGGGCGTCCAGCGCACCGGAACGGGGCACGCCGAGGTGGGCGTGCCCCGGGCGGCCGAGGTCCTGAACGGTGGTGAGGGCCCCGGCGCGTACGACGGCAAGCGCGCGGTCGGTCATGAGCGCCCCACCGGAACGAAGCGCACGCGCGTGCCCGGTGACAGCAGCGCGGCCGGCACACGCGTGTGGTCCCACAGCACGGCGTCGGTGGTGCCGATCAGCTGCCAGCCGCCCGGCGAGGAGCGCGGGTACACGCCCGTGTACGGGCCCGCCAGCGCCACCGCACCGGCCGGGACGGCCGTGCGCGGAGTGGCGCGGCGCGGGACGTCGTAGCGCGGCGGCAGGCCGGTGAGATAGCCGAATCCGGGGGCGAAACCGCAGAAGGCGACGCTGAATTCGGTGTTCGCGTGGATCTCGGCCACCTCGTGCGGCAAGACGCCCCAGTGCGCGGCCACCTCGGCCAGGTCCGGGCCGTCGTAGCGCACGGGGAGCTCGACGACGGCACGCGCGCGTGGGGGAGCGGGCGGCACTTCGGACGTGGTCAGTTCGGAGGCCAGACGGGCCGGGTCGGCGAGTCCGTCGAGCAGGACCGTCCGGGCCGCGGGAACGATCTCGCGCACCGCCAGCGAGCCCTGCGCCCGGCGCCGCAGCAGCTCCGCGTGCAGCGCCTGGGCCTCCTCGCCCGAGGACACCTCCACCAGCAGGGCGTCGTCACCGACGGGCAGGGCCCTCATACGAAGGCCTCCACCCGGACACCCGACTCCTCCAGCCGCGCCCGCACCCGGCGGGCCAGCTCGACGGCACCGGGCGTGTCCCCGTGCAGGCACAGGGAGCGTGCGCGTACCTCAACCCGCGTCCCGGTGTGGGAGATGACCACGCCCGAGCGGGCCAGGCCCACCGAGCGCTCCACCACGGCCTCCGGATCGGTGACAACGGCGCCGTCCTGCCCGCGCGGCACGAGCGTGCCCCGCTCCGTGTACGCGCGGTCCGCGAACGCCTCCGTCACGGCCGGCAGCCCGGCCTTGGCGGCCAGCTCCAGCAGCCGGGAGCCGGGCAGACCGAGCACGGGCAGGGTGGCGTCCGCCCGTGTCGCGAGGAGCACGCCGTCGACGACCGCGCCGGCCTGCTCCTCGTCGTGCACGACGCGGTTGTAGAGCGCGCCGTGCGGCTTGACGTACGACACGCGCGTGCCCGCCGCCCGCGCGAAGACCTCCAGGGCGCCGATCTGGTAGGCCACTTCGGCCGCCAGCTCGGCGGGCGGCACGTCCATCGCGCGCCGCCCGAACCCCGCCAGGTCCCGGTAGGAGACCTGCGCGCCGATCCGTACCCCGCGCTCGGCCGCCTGCTCGCACACCCGCCGCATGGTGGCCGCGTCCCCGGCGTGGAAGCCGCAGGCCACGTTGGCGCTGGTGACGACGGACAGCAGCCGTTCGTCGTCGGTCAGCTGCCAGCGGCCGAAGCCCTCGCCGAGGTCGGCGTTCAGGTCGATCGAGGTCATGGACGTCGGGTCTCCGTGTCGTCGGACGGTGTGTGCGGTCAGGCCACGCGGTACTGCTCGTCGCGGGCGTCGGTGAGGAACATCTGCCCAGGGGCGTGGGTGAGGGCGAAGGGCGGGCGCGAGGCCATCACCGCCGCCTGTGGGGTCACTCCGCAGGCCCAGAACACCGGGATGTCGTCCGGTTCGGCGTCCACCGGGTCGCCGAAGTCGGGCCGGCCGAGGTCGTCGATGCCGAGCACCGAGGGATCGCCGCAGTGTACGGGGCTGCCGTGCACCGCCGGGAGGAGAGAGCTCTCCCTCAGGGCCGCCGACAGGTGCTCCGGCGGCACCGGGCGCATGGACACCACCATCGGCCCGCGCAGCCGCCCCGCGTGGCGGCACCGGAGGTTGGTGACGTACATCGGCACGTTGCGGCCCTGCTCGACATGGCGGATCGGGACGCCCGCCCCGGCCAGCGCCCACTCGAAGGTGAAGCTGCAGCCGATGAGGAACGACACCAGGTCCTCCCGCCAGTGCGCCCGTACGTCGGTCGGCTCGTCCACCAGCACGCCGTCCCGCCACACCCGGTAGCGCGGCAGGTCGGTGCGCAGGTCGGCGCCGTCGGCGAGGACGGTCGTCCAGGAGCCGGCGTCGGTGACGTCGAGGACCGGGCAGGGCTTGGGGTTGCGCTGGCAGAACAGCAGCATGTCGTACGCCCAGTCGGCGGGCACCGAGATCAGGTTGGCCTGGGTGTGGCCGGCCGCGACCCCGGCCGTGGGGCCCGTGAGGCCGTTCCGGAAGCGGGCGCGGGCGGTTTTCGGGCTCCACGCGCGCGCGTGCTCGTCGACGAGGGTGACCGGGCGGTCCTCCGTACGGTTCACACCAGCTCCTTCCCGCGGGTCTCCGGCAGTCCGAGCAGGGCCAGCGCAGCGATGCCGTAGCCGATCGCGCCGAAGACCAGCGCACCGCCCACGCCCCAGCTGTCCGCCAGGAAGCCGACGGTGGTGGGGAAGACGGCGCCCACCGCGCGACCGGTGTTGTAGGTGAAGCCCTGTCCCGTCCCGCGCACGGCCGTCGGGTACAGCTCGCTCAGGTAGGACCCGAACCCGCTGAAGATCGCCGACATGCAGAACCCGAGCGGGAACCCGAGCACCAGGAGCAGGGTGTTGGCGCCGCTCGGGATGTTCGCGTACGCCAGGATGCAGACCGCCGACAGCAGGGCGAACAGCCAGATGTTGCGCCGGCGGCCCAGCCGGTCGGTGAGGTAGCCGCCGGTCAGATAGCCGATGAAGGCGCCCGAGATCAGGAACGTCAGATAACCGCCGGTGCCGACGACCGACAGCTCGCGCTCGGTCTTCAGATAGGTGGGCACCCAGGTGGCGAGGGTGTAGTAGCCGCCCTGGACGCCGGTGGAGAGCAGCCCCGCGAAGACCGTCGTACGCAGCAGACGGCCCTTGAAGATCGCCGCGAACGAGCCCTTCTCGGCGCTCTGTTCACGCACGGCCACTGCCTCGGGAGCGTCGTGCACCCGGCGCCGCATCCAGATGACGAGCAGCGCGGGCAGGGCGCCGGTCCAGAACATCACGCGCCAGGCCAGGTCGTCGTCGACGAGGGAGAAGACCAGGGTGTACATGATCGCGGCCAGGGCCCAGCCGACGGCCCACGAGCTCTGGATCGCGCCGAGGGTGCGGCCCCGGTGCCTGGCGCTCGCGTACTCGGCGACGAGGATCGCGCCGACCGCCCACTCACCGCCGAAACCGAGGCCCTGGAGGGCGCGGAAGACCAGCAGCGTCTCGTAGTTGGGCGCGAAGCCGCAGGCGACGGTGAAGACCGCGTAGGTGATCACGGTGATCATCAGCGCCTTCACTCGGCCGATCCGGTCGGCCAGCACGCCCGCGAGGGCGCCGCCGATCGCGGAGACCACGAGCGTGACGGTGGTGAACAGGCCGGTCTGGCCGCTGTCCAGGCCGAAGTACGCGGCCAGCGCGACCATGCTCAGCGGCAGCGTGAAGTAGTCGTACGAGTCCAGGGCATAGCCGCCGAACGCCCCGGCGAAGGCGCGGCGACCGCGCGGACCCAGGGCGCGCAACCAGCCGAACGCGCCGTCGTCGGCGGCGCGTTCGTCAGAGGTGGCGTGGGTGTCGGTCAGTGCCTGCGATGGAGGGGTCGAGCTCATGGGCACCTCGCAGAGAGGGGACGGAGGGTGCTGGGGATTGAGCCGTGCCGGTGTCGTAGCACCGTAGAGGATTGTTCAACGATCCCTCAATACCCATGTTGGTTCGTTCTTGTCATCTGCGATTGAATTCCGGCATGGCAGAGCAGCTGACCTCACTCGCCGAGGACCGCGCCCTCCTGGGCCGCACCAGCACCGCGGAGCGGGTTTCGGACATCCTTCGTAGCCGTATCGCCGAGGGGTTCTTCCCACCCGGCACCCGGCTGTCGGAGGACAGCATCGGCGGCGCGCTCGGCGTCTCCCGCAACACGCTGCGCGAGGCGTTCCGGCTGCTCACGCACGAACGTCTCCTCGTGCACGAGCTGAACCGGGGCGTTTTCGTCCGGGTCCTGACCGTGGAGGACGTCGAGGACATCTACCGCACGCGCGGGCTCGTCGAGTGTGCCGTCGTGCGGGGGCTCGGGGAGCCGCCGTACGGTCTGGACGGCCTCGCAGCGGCCGTCGAGGAGGGCCGCCGGGCGTCTGCCGAGGATGACTGGAAAGGTGTGGGTACCGCCAACATCCACTTCCACCGCGAGCTGGTCTCCCTCGCCGGGAGCGCCCGCACCGATGAACTGATGCGCAGCGTCTTCGCCGAGCTGCGCCTCGCCTTCCACGTCGTGGACGACCCGGAGCGGCTGCACGAGCCGTATCTGGCGCGCAACCGGCAGATTCTCCAGGCGCTGGAGGCAGGAGACAAGACGGAGGCCGAGAAGCTGCTGCGGGTCTACCTCAAGGACTCGCTCGAGCGGGTCGTGGAGGTCTATCGACGCCGGGTGGCAAGCGCCCCCTGAGAGGCGCGGGGAACTGCGCGACCAGCCACAGACGGCCTGTAGACACAACCCTTGTCACACAACTCTTGTTCCCCGGCTCAACCGGCGGAGCGCTTCGTTTGGGTCGATGTCAGACCCAGGACCTAGTCTGTGCACCGTGACTTCGCCTGCACCGACGGACCGTGTTCCGCCCCAGCTCAGCGCGGGGCCGCGCCCCGCTCCGGGCCCGGCCGCCGACGAGGGACTGGCGCGGCGGCTGCGCGCGCTCGCCTGCACCGCGCCGCTGCACGACCTCGACGCGCGCAAGGCCAACCTCGCGGGCGAGTACTCGGTGTACGGCATGGCGGAGGTGGCGCTCGCCGCCATCGACCTCGTCACACTGAACATGGACTTCGACACCGGCGCGGACCACGACCAGATCGTCGCCCGGCTCATCCCGCGCATCGCCGCCCAGGCCCCGCGGCGCCCCGTCGCCGAGCACGAGCGGGTGGCCCGCTGGGTCCTGGAGAACCTGATCAACGTCGGCAGTGTGGACCGCGGCTTCCGGGCGGTGTACGGCACCTTCGCGCCGGACGGCAGCTATGTCCGCCGTGACTACGACTTCAAGCTGATCGAGGAGGTGCCCGGGCCGGGGGGCACGGTGTACCTCCGTACCACCGACGAGGCGGTCAACGTCCTCGTCGGCGCCCTCGACACCGACGTGACCAGCGCGCAGATCGCCGCCGAGGTCAAGCTGGAGGTCCTGATCAACCGCGGCCGCCTCGCCGACGCGCAGCTGGCCGCAGAGCAGGCCCGGTACCGGACCGTCCAGTACTCGGAGACGCTCCGCAAGGCGCTGGAGGCGACCCGGCGGAACGTCCGCGCGGTGGACTGGCTGAACGCCGTGCCGGACATGATCGCCGAGGCGCTCGACCACGTCGCCGACCGGTACCGCCACGAGAACGCGATCCTCACCAACATCCGCAAGGCACGGGACGAGACCGAGGACCCGGAGCACAAGCGCCGTGCGGCCGAGCTGGTCGACATCGTCAAGGACTGCATCCGGCGGCACACCCAGCTGCAGTCCCGCCTGCTGGAGGCGGGACCGCTGTTCCGTGCCGAACAGGACCGACAGGCCTTCGCGACGCCCATGACGACCTCCGGAATAGACCTGTACGGACATCTCGTCGCCCCCGTCCTGCCGCTGCCGCTGGAGCAGGCCGTCCGGGTCACGGACGCCTTCTTCGCGCGCGGGACCGGGCTGCGGACGCCGGTGTCGGTCCGGGTGGGTGATCTTGTCGACATACTGCTGACGCCGCCGGTGGAACGGGAGCACCTGGGGGCCGAGATGCCCGAGCCGGATCTCATCGCCACGCCGGACGACAGCCGGTTCAGCGAGGAGCAGCTGGCCGCGGCGATGAACCTGCTGGACCTGCCGGCCGACGCGCCGCGCCGCCTGTCGGGCCTGTTGGCCGAGGCGCGGCGCCAGGACCCGGACCTTCCCTACCTGGTGGCGTTGCTGGCGGTGCACGCCGCCAGCCCGCCGGTCGGGACCGCCTATCGGCAGGGGGAGGAGAAGCTGCTGTTCGCCGTGGACGACGGGACGGAGCTGGACGATCCCGAGTTCGGCGGGGCCGACCTGATCGTGGGGACGGCCCTGCTGGACGCGGCCGGGATGGCCGCCGACCGGACGGAAGCAGCATGAGTGAGCAACAGCGGAGCAAGGAGCACCAACCGTGAGCGAGCACGTCGAGTGGAGTGACGCGGAGGCCCCCGCCCCGTCGGCGACCGCCGCGGTCACCCCCGCGGACGCCGCCGACGCGGCCCGGCTCGTCGCTTTCGGGCTCCAGCCCAAGCTGCAGCCCGCCCGGGACCAGGAGTACACCGAGCTGCTGCGGCGCTATCGCGAGGACCCGTCGTTCGCGCGGCTGGCCGACGCCGTGGCCGCGGGGTTGGGACTGATCGTGCTGGAGGTGTCCCCGCGCGCGGGGATGGCGGTGACCGCCGCCGAGGACTCGGTGTTCGCCGTGCGCATGGGCGACTACGCGCGTCGTACGTCGGCCGACGGCAGCGACCGGTTCCTGCATGGGCTGGCCCATCTCGCCGTCGCCGCCATGGCGTTTCCGCGGCCCGAGGACCTCGCCGACGACGGCTACATCGGGCGGGTCACGGTCAACGGCGTCGACGCCTTCGTACGGCAGGCCTGCCGTCGCCTGGAGGAACGGGCGGCCGAGCAGGGGGAGAACACCGACCCCGCCACGGACGCGCCCGGCCTGGAGGCCGCCTGGCGGATCTGGGTCAGACGCAGCGCCACCGGCGCCACCAAGGACGCCCGCCGGCTCGCGGGCTCCACGACCGGCATCGTCGGCAAGGCCGTGGCGTTCCTCACCGACTCCGGCTTCCTGCAGCGCACGGGCGACGACAACGGCGGCACCTACCGCACGACCGCCCGCTACCAACTCCAGGTGCGTGACATGGCCGGCAGCGCCGCCATGGCCGAACTGCTGGAGCTGGGCGTGGTCCCGGTCACCGACGGCACGCCGACCCTGCTGCCGCCCGAGGACACGGACGACCTGGATCTGGTGGCCGACGCCGGGCTGCCGTTCCACTCCGCCTGAAGCCCGAAACTCCGCACTTCGCCCGGAGCCCGAAACTCGGCACTCCGCCTGAAGCCCGAAACTCCGCACTCCGCCTGAAGCTCCCCGAAACCCCACCTGAAGCCCCGATCTTCCCCGATCTGACGAAGACTTACGAGAGTCCGCCATGTACGAGCTGTCCCGGGTCCGCCTCTACTCCATCGGGCCGGCCGGTGCGCGCTACGCCGACACCGTGCTGGACCTGCGCGGTGTGGGCGAGCCCGTGCCCGACCCCGCGCCCACCCAGGCGGAGTTCTTCGAGGAGGAGCCCGTCGGGCCGCCGCGCCGGCCCGCTCCCGCCGGGGTGCTCTTCCTGGAGAACGGCGGCGGGAAGTCGGTCCTGCTCAAGCTGATCTTCTCCGTGATGCTGCCGGGCCACCGCAACACCCTGGGCGGCGCCAGCTCCGGTGTGCTGCGCAAGTTCCTGCTCGCCGACGACTGCGGGCATGTCGCGCTGGAGTGGCAGCACACGCTCACCGGCGAGTGCGTCGTGGTCGGCAAGGTCAGCGAGTGGCGCGGGCGCCAGGTCTCCAACGACCCGCGGAAGTTCGCCGAGGCCTGGTACTCCTTCCGGCCGGGTCCCGGACTGTCCCTGGACAACCTGCCCGTCGCCGAGTCCACCGCCGTACGACCGCCCGCCGAGGGCCAGTCGGGCGCGCAGGGGCGCCGCCGCACCATGAAGGGCTTCCGGGACGCCATCACGGAGGCGGGCAAGGCGTATCCGCATCTGGAGGTGCACTGGGAGGAGATCCACGACCGGTGGATCGAGCACCTCGGCGACCTCGGCCTCGACCCCGAACTCTTCCGCTACCAGCGGGAGATGAACGCCGACGAAGGTGAGGCGGCCGGCCTCTTCGCGGTCAAGAAGGACTCCGACTTCACCGACCTGCTGCTGCGTGCCGTGACCGACACCCGGGACACCGACGGCCTCGCCGACCTGGTCAGCGGCTTCGGCAACAAGCTGGGCCGGCGCGCCGAGCTGATCGCCGAAAGGGACTTCACCGCCGGGTCCGTCGACCTGCTCGGGCGGATCGTCGAGGCCGCCGAGGCACGCTCACGCGCGCGTGACATCCATGCCGGGGCCGAGCGGCGGACCCGGACCCTGGCGCGGCGGCTCTCCGTGCGTGGAGCCCAGGAGCGCGTCCGGGCCGCCGACCTCGCCCAGCGGGTCACCGCCGCCGCGTACGCCGTCACCCACGCCGAGGCGGCGCGGGAGCGCAGCGCGCTGATCGCGGCCGAACTCGCCTACCGCCACGCCTCGTTGGCGCTCGCGGCGGCCGAGAAGTCGGCGGCCGCGCAGAAGCGCGAGCTCGCCGACGCGCGCACCCTGCACTCCGCCTGGCAGGCCGCCGAGGCCGTCCTGCGACACCGTGCCGCCGCCGACCGCGTCGCACGCGTGGCCGCCGCGATCCAGGAGGCCGAACGGGACGCGGCCCCCGCGCTGGCCGCCCGCGCCAAGGCCGCCGTCGATCTCGTACGGGCCCTGCACGCCGCCGCGGAGAGCGCCGAGACCCTCGCCAACGAGGAGGAGGAGCGCTCCGCCGCCCTCCAGGAGGTCAGCGAGTCCGCGTACCGCGACTCCACGACGGCCGCCACGGAGGCCCAGCGCGCCCGCAGTGAGATCGGCCATCTGCGGCAGCGGCTGTCCGAGGTCGAGCAGGAGACCGCCGAGGCCGTCCGTGCGGGCTGGCTCGACGACAGCGCGCCCGACGCCGACCCGGCCCGCGCGGCCCTCGCGGCGAGCGACGCCGAGAAGACCGCCGTCGCCGCCTGGGACACCGCCCGCGAGGCCTCCCGGCGCGCCTCGGAGCACGCGCGCGAGGCGGCCTCGGCCGAGTCCCGTGCCGAGCTGACTGCCGCCCGCGCGGCGGACGCCGCCGCGGCGGCGGAGCGGTCGTACGAGGCGGAGCGCCGGCTCGCCGAGAGCCTGGCGGCGGAGGAGCGGCTCGCGGAACTGCTCGGCCTCGCCGGCGAATCGGGCGCGAAGCGCGGGACCGTGCCCGCTCCCCGATCGGGGGGCGACGACGCCAAGGGCGCCGTCGCGAGTGCCTTCACCGAAGGCGCCCTCACCCCGGAGGAGCTGGACCGCTTCGCCGACGAGTTGCGCGAGCTGCTCGACGACGCCGTCTCCGGCGCCGAGCGGCAGCTCTTCGAACTGCGTACGGCCGCCGCCGACGACTCCCGGATCCTGGGCGCGCTCGGTGACGGCGGACTGCTGCCGCCCGGCCCGGACGTGCTGGCCACCGTGGAGTTCCTCGGCGAGCAGGGCATCCCCGCGCTGCCGGGCTGGCGCTACCTCGCCCAGGCCGTCGACCCCGCCGACCACGCGCGCGTGCTGGCCGCCCGGCCCGAGCTGGTCGACGGCGTGATCATCACCGACCCGGACACGCACGCCCGTGCCCGCGAGGCGCTGAGCGACGCCGCCCTGCTGCCCCGGTCGGCCGTCGCGGTCGGTACGGCCGCCGCGCTGCTCGCCCCGACGCCCGCGCCCGAGGCGCAGGACGGTGACGTCTTCCTCGTGCCGCCGAACCCCGCCATGCACGACGAGCACGCCGCCGACGAGGAACGGCAGGCGCTGCGCGCCCGGGCGACCGAGCGGGACGAGGAGATCCGCACGCTCGCCGCGCGGCTCGGCAAGGACCGGGAGCTGGCGGCACGACTCGCCTCATGGCGGACCGGCTGCCCGGCCGGACGGCTGGTGGAGCTGGCCCAGGCGGCCCGGGACGCGCGCGAGTTCGCCGAGGAGTCCGAGGCCGAGCTGGCCGAGGCGCGGACCGTGCGGGCCGAGGCCGACGAAGCCGCCGCCGAGGCCGCCCAGGTCCGCGACGAGCGCCAGGAGGCCGCGCAGAAGGCCCGGCGCGCCGCCGACGCCCTCGCCGGACTTGCCTTCCGGCTGCGGGAGCGGGCCGGCTGGCAGGTCAAGCTGCGCGAACTCGCCGACGAGGCCACCGAGTCCGAGGCCCGCGCCCAGGCCTGCCTGGAGCGCGCCCGCGCCGCCGACGAGGACCGCCGCGCCGCCCAGCGCGCCGCCGACGACGCCCGCCGCACCGCCCGTGCCCTGCGCGCCGAGCGCTCGGAGATCGCGGGTGCCCCGGACGACGTACCGGACACCGACGCGGACG
Organism: Streptomyces curacoi; assembly: GCF_001513975.1. Taxonomy (GTDB): domain Bacteria; phylum Actinomycetota; class Actinomycetes; order Streptomycetales; family Streptomycetaceae; genus Streptomyces; species Streptomyces curacoi. The sequence continues at coordinate 28,298 of NZ_KQ947991.1, read as the reverse complement.
CCCCGAAGGCGTCCCTGCCCGCCCTGCGCGAGGCGTACCGGGCCGCCTCCCAGGTGTACGAGAAGGTCGGCGTCGGCGCCGATCTGCGCGCCGAGCAGGCCCGCGCGGAGAGCGACGAGAGCGCGGCGCGCGCGGAGCTGGACCGGCTCAGCAACAAGGTCCGCACCCGGGCCGAACAGCTCCTTCAGTCGCCCGACGGCTCCGACGGGCCCTCCCGGCAGGCGGCTGCTGCGCGCGCGGAGGAGCTGGTCCAGCTCCTGGAGACCCGGATGTCCAGCGCGAGCGAGCAGCTCGGGCGCCTGCGCGGCGAGGCGGAGCGGCACGCGCCCGAGGACGGCGAGGCGCACACCGAGCTGGCCGAGGAACTCCAGCCGCGCGACGCCGAGCACGCGCAGGCCCTGCTGCGCACCGCGACCACCGAACTCGCCTCTCGCACCGAGGCGTTGGCACAGGCCCGCGAGGCACACGCCGAGCTCCTCGAAGCCCACCGCGCCGCCGAGGACGCGGCGAGCGGCTTCGACGAGATCGCCGCGATGCTGCGCGACCTGCTGCGCGAACACACCACGGACGAGGAGCACGAGGAGCCGGAGCCGTACCCCGGCAGCCTGGAGGAGGCCCGGCAGTCCGCCGCCGAGGCCCGCCGGTCGCTACGCGGCTGCGCCGCCGACCTGTCGGCCGCCGAGGCCGCCGTGCGTGAGGCGAGCGACGTACTCGTACGGCACGCCAACTCCACGCGCTACGAACAGGTCCGCACCCCCGCTCGCCAGCAGATCCGCGAGCTGCCCGCCTCCGCGCTGCCCGAGCACGCGCAGAAGTGGGCGGACGCCTTCGCGCCCCGACTCCGGGTGCTCACCGACGAGTTGGCGCAGCTGGAGCGCAACCGGGACTCGATCGTGGACCGGCTGCGAGGCCTCGTGGAGTCGGCGCTGGCGACCCTGCGGTCCGCCCAGCGGCTCTCCCGGCTGCCCGAAGGGCTCGGCGAGTGGTCCGGGCAGGAGTTCCTGCGCATCCGCTTCGAGGAACCCGACCAGGCCACGCTCACCGAACGGCTGGGCGAGGTCATCGACGAGGCGACGCGGGCAGCCGTGAAGAAGAACTCCGACCTGCGGCGCGACGGTATGTCGCTGTTGCTGCGGGGTGTCGCGGCGGCGCTCCGGCCGAAGGGTGTCGCGGTGGAGATCCTCAAGCCCGACGCCGTGCTGCGCGCCGAGCGCGTGCCGGTCGGACAGATGGGCGACGTGTTCTCGGGCGGCCAGCTTCTTACCGCGGCCATCGCCCTGTACTGCACGATGGCCGCGCTGCGTTCCAACGACCGGGGCCGCGACAGGCACCGGCATGCCGGGACGCTGTTCCTCGACAACCCGATCGGCCGCGCCAACGCCACCTACCTGCTGGAGCTCCAGCGAGCCGTGTCGGACGCCTTGGGCGTGCAACTCCTCTACACCACCGGCCTGTTCGACACGACCGCGCTGGCAGAGTTCCCGCTGGTCATCCGGCTGCGCAACGACGCCGACCTCAGGGCGGGGCTGAAGTACATCAGGGTGGAGGAGCATCTTCGGCCGGGACTGCCTCAGCAGGCCGCGGCCGGTGAAGCGGTGCACAGCGAGATCACTGCGACCCGGATGTTCAAACGACCGGCGCCCGCAGCGCCCTAGCGGGGGGCGGCGAGGCGAGCTGGGTCGAACAGACCGATGGGGTGCTCGGTGCTGCCGGTCAGAGCCAGGTCGGCGAGGATCTCGCCGACGACGGGCACGAACTTGAAGCCATGCCCGGAGAACCCGCAGGCCACGGTGACCGACTCCGGGTGCGCGGGGTGGCGGGCGATGACGAAGTGCTGGTCGGGCGTGATCGAGTACATGCAGGTCGCGGCCTTGAGGAAGGTACCGGGCAGGTCCGGGACGCAGCCGGACAAGTGGTCCGCCATGGCCCGGACCTCATGGTCGTACACGGTCCGGTCGATGGTCTCCGGGGTGGTGATCTCCCCCTTGCGGAAGAAGGCGACCTTGGCGCCGCCGTTGGGGCCGTCGATGGCGGGGAAGCCGTAGACCTGGACGCCGGCCGCGTCCTCCCAGATGTAGATGGGGTGGCGCTCGGGCAGGAAGGGCTCGATGTCTCGCTCGGGCTGGAACCAGTACATGACCTGCCGCTCGATGGTGAACGGCACCCCGAGATCGGTCAGCAACTGAGGCGCCCAGGCGCCCGGGCAGATCACCAACTGGCCTGCGGTGTAGGTGTTCTCGGCGGTGTGTACGCGGACGCCGTCCTGGTACGGCTCCCAGCGCGTCATCGGCTCGTCGAAGTGAAGGTCGGCGCCCTGCCGGGCGGCCAGCTGAAGATGGGCGGCGACGGTGTTCTCGGGCCGGAGGAGACCGGCTTTGCGCTCGTGGAACGCCACCTCGTCGTCCCTCGGTGCGAACGTCGGGAAGCGGCGGCGGATCTCCTTCGCGTCCAGCACCTCGTGCGGCAGGTCCCACTGCCGGGCCGCGCGCAGGGAGCCGGAGACGGCCGGCGTGTCGGGGCGGCCGACCATGACGCCGCCGCAGAGCGTGGCGATGTCCCGGCCGGTGGCCCGCTCCAGGCCGTCGTACAGCTCGTAGGCGCGCAGCAGCAGCGGGACGTACGCCGGGTCCTCGAAGTAGGACTGCCGGGTGATCCGTGAACCGCCGTGACTGGAGCCGCGGTTGTGCACCGGGCTGAACTTCTCCAGACCGAGGACGCGGGCGCCGCGTGCGGACAGGTGGTGGGCGGCGGCGCTGCCCATGCCGCCGAGACCGATCACGATCACGTCGTGGGTGGGGGACATGCGGGCGTCTCCTGTCGGCGGATGCGGGCCGGTCCGCGACGCGCTCTAGGAGCCGCTGGGCGGCCTGGTTGGCCAGGTGTGGTCAAGCGTGGTCAGGCATGGCCAGCATGCCGGATGACGCTCACTCAGCCCTCAGCGACGGACCCTCCCAGCCGGTTCAGGAGTGGGACAACTGCCCGGTCCCACGCTGTCGGCGTATTCGCTCCTGGGTGCGCTCGGCCTCCCGCGCCTGTCGTCGCGCCCGTCGCCGCTCGCGCCGCAGCGAGCGCGCCGTGCTGCTCGGCGTCGAGACGACGCCGTGGCGCTGGTTCCACACCTGGCGGGTCACCCAGACGTCGAGGGCGCCCCAAGTGGCCACCACCGTGCTGACCACACTGCTGATCACCATCGGGAACGCGAGCCACGACTCCGCCAGGGTGCACAGAAAGGCCACCATCGCCTGGATCAGCGTCACCGCGATGATCAGCACCGCTCGCACCGCCGCTGTCCGCACCGGATCCGGCATCCGGCGCCGCCGGGCGGGCTCCTCCACCCACAACGGCCGGTACGCCGAACCTTCCCGGGCCGCCCCGCCATCCATGGCTTCGGCCGCCCTCACGTCCCTGGCCGCCCTGTCACCGGAGCCGACCGGAACGTCACGCTCGACCGCCACCGCACTCGCGCCCGCGGCAACGGGGCTGCCACCCGCATCGCGCCCGCCCGCCGGAATGTCGCGATCCAGCGCTTCAGGGCCACGTCGCGCCGTCGCCTGTCCTGTCGCGCCGTCCTCGGGCGCCTCGCGCCGCTCCGCCGTGCCCATCACCGTGTCACTCCCCACTGCCAGCAGACCGCTCGCCCCGTGTCCGAAGACTCGGCTCCCCAGTGGTTGCCCGGCTTGCGCTGTTTTACGCCGCCCGGGGACGGGATGCGGCTCCTGTGGCCCATTCCGCCCCCATCTCCCGTAGAGAAGGACGATCGACGCGGCCTGAAGATTCCCAGGGAAGATAAATTTCCGGCCAACTGGCCCGGGAGACCGGCCGGATCCGTCCATGAGGGCGTCGTGGGATCGCGGGAGGCAATCTCCCCCAATGCCCGGACAACTCCCCACGTCTCGCCCCCGGAGCGGAAGTTCAGGTTCCGGATCCCTCTTCGAGTTACTTGTGCGTCGGTAGTAGGCTCGCGCCAATTGTTGACGCACAGGTGTGCCCCCTGACCGGTGGGGGTTTGAGCTGGGGGAGGCCATGCGCTTTCGCGGGAAGTCGATCCGCCGGAAGATGGTGGCGCTGCTTCTCGTGCCGCTGGTGTCCCTGACCGCGATCTGGGGCTTCGCCACGGTACTCACGGGGCGAGGTGTGGCCCAGCTGTTCACCGTGTCGGCCCTCGTCGAGAAGATCGGCTACTCCACCGAGGACGCCGTCCGCGTCCTGCAGCAGGAACGCCGCCAGGCCCTCGTCTACCTCGCCGATCCCCGGGCCTCGGACGCGCTCTCCGCGCTGCGGGCCACCCGGAGCGCCACCGACACCGCCGTCGCCGAGATCCGCAAGAACGCCAAGGACCCAGACGTCCGCGACGGGATGGACGAGAGCGACGCCGAGCGCCTCACCGCGGTACTGGACGCCTTCGACGGCATCAACCCACTTCGCCGCAGCGTCGAGGACGGAACGGTGACCCGCTCCAAGGCCCTCGACCTCTACAACCGGCTCGTCGACCCCTGCTACGCCCTGCTGGGCTCCCTCGACGGGATCGACAGCGTGGCGATGGACAAGCAGGCCCGCGCCCTCCTCAACGTCACCCGTGCCCGCGAACTCCTCTCCCGCGAGGACGCGCTGCTCAGTTCCGCCCTCGTGGTCGGGAAGCTCTCCCGGGACGAGATACGCGGCGTCTCCGACCTCGTCGCCCAGCGCACCCTCATGTACGACATCAGCCTGGCGGACCTGCCCACGAACGAGCGTGAACGCTACGAGCGCTTCTGGAAGAGCGCCTCCACCGCTCCGCTGGGCGTCGCCGAACAGGCCGTCATCTCCTCCCAGCCCGGCAGGCCCAGCAAGGTCGACGCCAAGAGCTGGGACACCGCCGCCGGCAGCGTCCTCGGCGAGCTCAGCAAACTCAACGACGAGGCGGGCGCCCGGTACCAGGACCGAGTCCGCCCCGTCGCGATGGGCGTCATCATCAAGGCGGCCGTCGCCGGCGTCCTCGGTCTGCTGGCCCTGCTGTTCTCGCTCTTCCTGTCCGTGCGCATCGGCCGCAGCCTCATCCGCGATCTGCGGCAGCTGCGGCTGGAGGCCCACGAGGCGTCCGGCGTACGGCTGCCGAGCGTGATGCGCCGCCTCTCCGCAGGCGAACAGGTCGACGTGGAGACCGAGGTCCCACGCCTGGAGTACGACAAGAACGAGATCGGCGAGGTCGGCCAGGCCCTCAACACCCTGCAGCGCGCCGCCGTCGAGGCCGCCGTCAAACAGGCCGAACTGCGCGCCGGTGTCTCCGAGGTCTTCGTCAACCTCGCCCGCCGCAGCCAGGTCCTGCTCCACAAGCAGCTCACGCTCCTCGACACCATGGAACGCCGCACCGAGGACACCGACGAACTCGCCGACCTGTTCCGCCTCGACCACCTGACGACCCGTATGCGCCGGCACGCGGAAGGCCTGGTGATCCTCTCCGGCGCCGCCCCCTCCCGGCAGTGGCGCAAGCCCGTCCAGCTCATGGACGTCGTGCGCGCCGCGGTCGCCGAGGTCGAGGACTACGAGCGCATCGAGGTCCGCCGTCTGCCCCGCGTCGCCGTGACCGGACCTGCCGTCGCCGACCTCACCCACCTCGTGGCCGAACTCCTGGAGAACGCCACCGTGTTCTCCCCGCCGCACACCGCCGTCCAGGTGCTGGGCGAGCGGGTCGCCAACGGCTTCACCCTGGAGATCCACGACCGCGGCCTGGGTATGGCGGCCGACGCGCTGCTGGACGCCAACCTCCGGCTCGCCGAGACGCCCGAGTTCGAGTTGTCCGACACCGACCGGCTCGGCCTGTTCGTCGTCAGCCGGCTCGCCCAGCGGCAGAACGTCCGGGTCTCGCTGCAGCCGTCGCCGTACGGCGGCACCACCGCCGTCGTCTTCATCCCCGACGCGCTGCTCACCGACGACATCCCGGACACCAACGGCATCGGATTCCGCCTCGACCGGCCCACGCCCTCGAAGGAGGCCGAGCTGGAGGAGGTGCGCCGGGCCGCCCTCTCCCAGGTGCCGGTCCGTGTGCCCGGCCTCCCCGCCTCGCTCCTGGACGGCCCGGTCGAGCTGGAGGCACCCGTCGACCTCGACGCCCTCAGCGACTTCCCGGACGCGCTCGACGACGAGGACGGCGAACGCGGCGGTCTCTTCCGTCCGCGTCGCACCCTCGCCCGGCTGGAGGACGAGGCGGCAGACCCGCTCGGTGAACCGCACTCCGCCGTCGGCCTCCATGGCGGACCGGACCCCGCCGAACGGGACGACGATGTGAGCGCCCCGGTCCCGCTGCCCCGCCGCAGGACACCCAAGCTGGTCAGTTCGCACGGACGCCCGGTCACCGAGCAGCGCTCCCGGCGACAGGACGCGGACCCGGAGCCGTCGACAGGCCCCGGCCGTCCGGAGCCGAACGGCCTGGCTCCGCTGCCGAGCCGCCGCCGCGGTACGGGACCCCGTGGCAACGCGGCCGGTGCACCCGACCGGATCGGTGACCGCGCCGGCGCTCCGCCCACTGCCGGACACGGCCGCGGCGGCGAGCCGCCGGAGCCACCGGCCCTGCCGAGGCGCACGCGACGCCCCGCGATCGCGTCGAGCGGGCCCGACGACACCACGCGGGGCACGGCCGACCCACAGCGGGAGACCGGCACCGGCACGGGGCCGCTGCCCCGGCGCGTACGACAGGCCAGCCTGGCTCCCCAGCTCAAGCAGGGCCCCGCACGGCGTGCCGAGGACACGACGGAGGTCGCCGAGCGGGACGCGGACGAGGTACGCAGCCGAATGGCCTCGCTCCAGCGCGGCTGGCAGCGCGGCCGCCAGGAGAACGCCGCGGGCGATGGCGCCCACAGCGGCTCAGCACCACAAGGAACGACTAAGGGGGACGGTCGATGACCGCACCGAAGGCGACCGGCCACATCGCGACCAACCAATCCGGCGAGCTCAACTGGCTTCTCGACGACCTGGTGGATCGCGTCGCCAGCATCCGCAAGGCCGTCGTGCTCTCCGGCGACGGCCTGCCGACGGGGGTGTCCAAGGATCTGACGCGCGAGGACAGCGAGCACCTGGCCGCCGTCGCGTCCGGGTTCCACAGCCTCGCCAAGGGCGTGGGCCGCCACTTCGAGGCGGGCAGCGTCCGGCAGACGGTCGTCGAACTCGATGACGCCTTCCTGTTCGTCACGGCCGCCGGTGACGGCAGCTGCCTCGCCGTGCTCTCGGACGCCGACTCGGACGTCGGCCAGGTCGCATACGAGATGACGCTCCTCGTCAAGCGGGTCGGCGTGCATCTGGGCACCGCTCCGCGCACCGATCTGCCCTCCGGCGGGTAGTGGGGTGGCATGAGCGCTGACGGTCAGGGAAGAAGCCACTGGTTCGACGACGAGGCCGGGCCGGTCGTCCGTCCGTACGCCATGACGCGCGGCCGCACCACCAGTGCGGCCCAGCACCGCCTCGACCTGATCGCGGTGGTCGTCGCCGAACCGCACGCGGATGATCCGGAAGGGGACTCGATGCTGTCCCCGGAGCACGTGGACATCGTCGAACTGTGCCGTGACGCCCCGCAGTCCGTCGCCGAACTCTCCGCCGAACTCGACCTGCCCATCGGAGTCGTACGGGTCCTCATCGGGGATCTCGTGGACGCGGAATTCGTCCATGTGAACCGGCCCGTACCGCCTGCCGAGCTGGTGGACGAGAGTATCCTGCGCGACGTGATCAACGGCCTGCGGGCGCTGTGAGCGGCGTGGAAGCGGGGTAGTGACGTGACCGGCTGGCAGTTCTGGGTCGACCGAGGCGGCACCTTCACGGACATCGTCGCGCGACGCCCGGACGGCCGCCTGCTGACGCACAAGCTGCTGTCGGAGAATCCGGCGCGATACTCCGACGCGGCCGTCGCCGGCGTACGCGAGCTCCTGGACGGCTCCCCGGACACCATCGAGGCCGTCCGCATGGGCACGACGGTCGCCACGAACGCCCTCCTCGAACGCAAGGGCGAGCGGACCCTGCTGGTCGTCACCCGTGGCTTCCGCGACGCCCTGCGCATCGCCTACCAGAACCGCCCCCACATCTTCGCCCGCCGCATCGAACTCCCCGAGCTGCTGTACGAACGCGTCGTCGAGGTCGACGAACGCATCGCCGCCGACGGCACCGTCCTGCACGCCCCCGACCTGGACGCCCTCACCGGTCCTCTTCAGGAGGCGTACGACGACGGGATCCGCGCCGTCGCCGTGGTCTGCATGCACAGCCACCTCCATCCCGCCCACGAACAGGCCGTCGGAAGGCTCGCCGCCCGCGTCGGCTTCCCGCAGATCTCGCTGTCCAGCGAGGTCAGCCCGCTGATGAAGCTCGTGCCGCGCGGGGACACCGCCGTCGTCGACGCCTACCTCTCGCCTGTGCTGCGCCGCTACGTCCGGCACGTCGCCGACGAACTCCGAGGCGTACGGCTGATGTTCATGCAGTCCAACGGCGGTCTCGCCGAAGCCGGGCAGTTCCGCGGCAAGGACGCCATCCTCTCCGGCCCCGCCGGCGGCATCGTCGGCATGGCACGCATGTCGCAACTCGCCGGCTACGACCGCGTCATCGGCTTCGACATGGGCGGCACCTCCACGGACGTCTCGCACTTCGCGGGCGACTACGAACGTGTGTTCACCACACAGATCGCCGGCGTCCGGCTGCGCGCCCCCATGCTCGACATCCACACCGTCGCGGCCGGCGGCGGCTCGGTCCTCCACTTCGACGGGTCCCGCTACCGCGTAGGGCCTGACTCGGCGGGCGCGGATCCAGGGCCCGCCTGCTACCGGGGCGGCGGCCCGCTCGCCGTGACCGACGCCAACGTCATGCTCGGCCGCATCCAGCCCGCCCACTTTCCCAAGGTCTTCGGCCCCGACGGCGACCAGGCCCTCGACGAAGCCCTCGTCCGTGAGCGCTTCAGCGCCCTCGCACGCGACATCAGCGAGCACACCGGCGACGACCGCACGCCCGAACAGGTCGCCGAGGGCTACCTGCGGATCGCGGTCGCCAACATCGCCAACGCCGTGAAGCGGATCTCCGTCCAGAAGGGCCACGACGTCACTCGCTACGCCCTCAGCACCTTCGGCGGTGCGGGCGGCCAGCACGCGTGCATGGTCGCCGATTCGCTCGGTATCCGCACCGTCCTCGTGCCGCCCATGGCCGGCGTCCTCTCCGCGCTCGGCATCGGCCTCGCCGACACCACGGCCATGCGCGAACAGTCCGTCGAGGCACCGTTGCAGGCCGCCTCGATGCCCGGCGTCCTGAAGACGGCCGACGGCCTCGAAGCAGCCGCTCGTAGAGAACTCCTCGACGAGGACATCCCCGAGAACCGCATCAAGGTCACCCGCCGCGCACAGCTCCGCTACGACGGCACGGACACCACCCTCACCGTCGAGCTGACCGAGCCCGACGCGATGCGGCGTGCCTTCGAAGAACGTCATCGCGCCACGTACTCCTTCACCCTCGACCGCCCGATCGTCGTCGAAGCCCTCTCCGTCGAAGCCACCGGCATCACCGAACCCCCCGATCTCTCCGCTCTCGCCCCCTATGAGGCCACCCCGGAGGGCAGCCCGGCCGCCCCGCAGACCGTCCGCCTCCACACGGGCGGCATCTGGCGCGACGTACCCCTCCACCGCCGTGAGCACCTGCCCCCCGGCGAAACCGTCACCGGCCCGGCGATCATCACCGAGGCCAGTGCGACGACCGTCGTCGACGACGGCTGGCAGGCCGCGGCGTCCGACGACGGGCATCTGGTCATGGAACGCATGGCGATTACGCAGAGTTCCGACGTCGACACAAAAGCCGACCCGGTTCTCCTTGAGGTGTTCAACAACCTCTTCATGTCCATCGCCGAGCAGATGGGCGCCCGCCTCGAATCCACCGCCCAGTCCGTCAACATCAAGGAACGCCTGGACTTCTCCTGCGCGCTCTTCGACCCGGACGGAAACCTGGTGGCCAACGCCCCGCACATCCCCGTCCACCTGGGCTCGATGGGCACGAGCGTCAAGGAGGTCATCCGGCGCCGCGGACCGCGGATGCGCCCCGGCGACACCTACGCCGTCAACGACCCGTACCACGGCGGCACCCACCTGCCCGACGTCACCGTGATTACCCCCGTCTTCGACACCGCGAGCACGGAGGGTGACCGGATCCTCTTCTACGTCGCCTCACGCGGCCACCACGCCGAGATCGGCGGCATCGCCCCCGGCTCCATGCCCGCGAACAGCCGCACCATCGAGGAGGAGGGAATCCTCTTCGACAACTGGCTCCTCGCCGAGAACGGCCGCTTCCGCGAGGAGGAGACCCTCCGCCTGCTCACCGAGGCGCCCTACCCGTCCCGCAACCCGAAGACCAACCTGGCCGATCTGCGCGCCCAGATCGCGGCCAACCAGAAGGGCGTCGACGAAGTCGCCCGGATGATCGAGGACTTCGGCCTCGACGTCGTCCAGGCCTATATGAGGCACGTCCAGGACAACGCCGAGGAAGCGGTCCGCCGCGTCATCGACGCCCTGGACGACGGCGAGTACGCCTACGAGACCGACTCCGGCGCCGTCATCCGGGTACGCGTGCGCGTGGACCGCGAGAACCGCTCCGCCACCGTCGACTTCACCGGCACATCACCGCAGCTGGCCACGAACTTCAACGCCCCCTTCTCGGTCGTCAACGCGGCTGTCCTGTACGTCTTCCGCACCCTTGTCGCCGACGACATCCCGCTCAACGACGGCTGTCTGCGCCCTCTGCGGATCATCGTGCCGCCCCGCTCCATGCTCGCGCCCGAACCCCCTGCGGCGGTCGTCGCGGGCAACGTGGAGACCTCCCAGGCCATCACCGGCGCCCTCTACGCCGCGCTGGGCGTCCAGGCCGAGGGCTCCGGCACGATGAACAACGTCACCTTCGGCAACGAACGCCACCAGTACTACGAGACCGTGGCCTCCGGATCCGGCGCCGGCGACGGATTCCCCGGCGCGCCCGTCGTCCAGACCCACATGACCAACTCACGGCTCACCGATCCCGAAGTCCTGGAGTGGCGACTGCCCGTACAGCTCGACGAGTTCGCCGTACGGCGTGGCAGCGGGGGCGCCGGGCAGTGGCGCGGCGGGGACGGTGCCGTGCGCCGCATCCGGTTCCACGAGCCCATGACCGTCTCCACGCTGTCCCAGCACCGAAGGGTCCCGCCGTACGGCATGGCGGGCGGCGAACCGGGCGCGCTGGGAGCCAACCGCGTCGAACGCGCGGACGGCACGGTCACCGCACTCGCCGGAAGCGACTCTGTGGACGTCGGCCCCGGCGACGTACTCGTCATCGAAACCCCCGGCGGCGGAGGCTACGGCCCACCGTCACCCGACCCTTACCAAGCAGGAGAAGAGATCGATGATCTTCGGGCGTTCTGAGCGCGGGAAGCCTCCGGTCGAGCCCGTCACGCTCAAGATCCTGGTGGCCGGCGGCTTCGGCGTGGGCAAGACCACCCTCGTCGGCGCGGTCAGCGAGATCAGGCCGCTGCGCACCGAGGAACTGCTCACCGAGGCCGGACGCCCGGTCGACGACACGAGCGGTGTCGAGGGCAAGCGCACCACCACCGTGGCCATGGACTTCGGCCGCATCACGCTGCGCGAGGACCTGGTGCTGTACCTCTTCGGCACGCCCGGTCAGGAGCGGTTCTGGTTCATGTGGGACGAGCTCTCGGAGGGCGCGCTCGGCGCGGTGGTCCTCGCCGACACCCGCCGCCTGGAGGACTGCTTCGCGGCCGTCGACTACTTCGAACGACGCTCCATACCCTTCCTCGTCGCAGTCAACTGCTTCGAGGGAGCCGCCCGTTACCCGGTTGAGGACGTCCGTCAGGCCCTCGACCTCGACGACGACGTACCGCTGCTGCTGTGCGACGCCCGCGACCGGGAGTCCGTCAAGGAAGTCCTCATCGGCGTCGTTCAGCACGCCATGGCCTACCAGGCGGACCGCCGCCAGACCGTGACCACCTGAGGGCCGGCGCGCGACACGGCCCGTACCCCCGCCGACCGGGGTACGGGCCGCGGCTCATGGGCACGCGTGCGTGCGCCTCACGAGAGACACGCGCGCGCGTGGTTCACGCACGACGCGCGCGTGGTTCACGCACGACGCACGCCCGTCGTTCACGCACGACGCACGCGCGCGTGGACCGCGCCCGAGTGCACGGTCAGTTCTGGCCGTCCTCCTGCCAGCCGAAGCTCTTCTCCACCGCCTTGCGCCAGTTGTGGTACTCGCGGTCCCGCACCTCGGCGGACATGGCGGGCGTCCACTCGGCCTCCTTCGCCCAGTGCGCCTTGAGCTCGTCCAGGTCGTTCCACACGCCGGTGGCCAGGCCTGCCGCGTAGGCGGCACCCAGGCAGGTGGTCTCGGAGACCTTGGGCCGGATCACCGGCACGTCGAGCACATCCGCCTGATGCTGCATGAGCAGGTTGTTCTTCGTCATGCCGCCGTCGACCTTCAGGGTCGTGATCTGCACTCCGGAGTCCTGGTACATGGCGTCCACGACCTCGCGCGTCTGCCAGCTCGTCGCCTCCAGCACCGCGCGGGCGAGGTGCGCCTTGGTGACGTACCGCGTCAGGCCCGTGATGACGCCGCGCGCGTCGGAGCGCCAGTACGGTGCGAACAGACCGGAGAAGGCGGGCACGATGTACGCGCCGCCGTTGTCCTCCACGCTCGCCGCCAAGGGCTCGATCTCGTCGGCGGTGCGGATGATGCCGAGCTGGTCGCGGAACCATTGGACCAGCGCGCCCGTTATGGCTATCGACCCCTCCAGGCAGTACACCGGCGCCTCGCTGCCGATCTTGTAGCCCATCGTCGTCAGCAGCCCGCTCTTCGACGGCACCGGCCGGTTGCCGGTGTTGAGCAGCAGGAAGCTGCCCGTGCCGTACGTGTTCTTCGCCGTGCCCACGTCGTAGCAGGCCTGCCCGAACACTGCCGCCTGCTGGTCGCCCAGCGCGGAGGCGACGGGCACACCGGCCAGTTGGCCCACTGCGGTGCCGTAGACCTCGGCCGAGGACCTGATCTCCGGCAGGACCGCCTCGGGCACGTTCATGGCGGACAGGATCGAGGAGTCCCACTGGAGGGTCTCCAGGTTCATCAGCATGGTGCGTCCGGCGTTCGTCACATCGGTGACATGGTGCCCGCCGTCCGTGCCGCCGGTGAGGTTCCAGATCAGCCAGGAGTCGATGGTGCCGAAGGCGATCTCGCCGTGCTCGGCACGCGCCCTGAGGCCGGGCACGTTGTCCAGCAGCCAGGCCGCCTTGGGGCCGGAGAAGTAGCTGGCCAGCGGCAGCCCGGTCTGCTCGCGGAAACGGTCCTGTCCGTCCGCGCCGCCGAGTTGGTTGCACAGCGCCGCGGTACGCGTGTCCTGCCACACGATCGCGTTGTGCACCGGCTTGCCCGTGGCCCGGTCCCACAGGACCGTCGTCTCGCGCTGGTTGGTGATGCCGAGGGCACTGAGCTGGTCGGCGCGCAGTCCGGCCTTGGCGATCGCCCCCGCCACCACCGCTTGCACCTTGGACCAGATCTCGGTGGCGTCGTGCTCCACCCAGCCGGGCTTGGGGAAGATCTGGCGGTGCTCGCGCTGGTCGACGGCCACGATGGCGCCGTCCTGGTTGAAGATGATGCAGCGGCTGGAGGTGGTGCCCTGGTCGATAGCGGCGACGAACTTGTCCGTCATGACGTCCCCTTCGTCGGTTCCTTCAGAAGGCTGCGTTGAAGATGAGCCCGGACAGCGCCCCGCCGATCAGCGGGCCCACCACCGGGACCCACGCGTAACCCCAGTCCGAGGTGCCCTTGTTGGGGATCGGGAGCAAGGCGTGGGTGATGCGCGGGCCCAGGTCGCGGGCCGGGTTGATGGCGTATCCCGTGGGACCGCCCAGCGACAGACCGATACCGACCACCAGGAACGAGACGATCAGAATCGCGGTGCCGGACTCGCCGAGCCCCTTGGTCAGGCCGAAGGCCAGGATCGGCAGCACCAGCGCGATGGTCGCGATGATCTCGGTGACGAGGTTCGCCACGGGATTGCGGATCGCGGGCGCCGTGGAGAAGATCCCGAGGGTCGGCTGAGCGATCTCCTCGTCGGCGTTGGCCTGGAACTGGGCGAAGTAGACCAGCCAGCACAGCACCGCACCGAGAATCGCGCCGACCATCTGGCCGGCGATGTAGAAGTGGACCTTGTCCCACTCACCGGTGTCGATGGCGATCCCGAGTGTCACCGCCGGATTCAGATGCCCGCCGGAGAGCGGGGCTGCCGTGTACGCGCCGGTCATCACGCCGAATCCCCAGCCGAACGCGATGACGACCCAGCCCGCGTCCTTCGCCTTGGAGTAGTTGAGTACGACGGCGGCGACCACTCCGGCCCCGAAGAGGATCAGGATCGCGGTACCGATGACCTCACCGAGGAAGATGTCTGCGTTGCTCATGGCGGCTCCTAGGCCCTGACCGGGACGATCGGCCCCGGTTTCTCCGTGCGGGGTGCGTTTCCCATGGCGACTTCAGCCGAAGGCAGGGAGGGTCCCGCGCCCCGCCCGGCGTCCGTGACGAGCGTGCCGTCGCAGCCGACTCGCCCGTGGGGGAAAGGGCCTTGGTGCAAGGCGGAACCGCGCGGCGCAGTGCGTGGATACGCCGAGAATGTACGGCGATGTCGGCCGACACCGGGAAGTGTTCACCGGCGTTCAGGGGGCGTCAAGGTCGCCGACGCAACGGTTGAGGGCGCGCCGACGGGTCACGGACCGTCGGCGACCGGGCTCGCGGCACGCCCGTTCGCGGGTGGGACGGACACCGAGGCCCTGCTGAGGCCGGCAGGGAGGCCAGTTCCTGCTGAACCCGGCAGGGGTCGAAGGCCATGTCTGTGCTCAGGCCGTACGGACGCCTCCCGGCCTCCGCCGACCTCGTAGAAGAAGCGTCTCACCCCCTGCCCGGCTCCGCCACCGCCGCCCACTCGGCCTGGTCCGACGCCGCTTCCACCCCGCGCAGGATCTCGTGTCCGGGCAGTCCGGCGCGGCCCAGCACCCAGCTCGCCCCGCTCAGTGACTTCGCGGCCTTCTTCAGCGGCGCGAGACAGGCGGCGGCCTGCCGATGGTCCGTCACGCTCCCGGGCCGGCACAGGACCGTGGCCAGCGACAGGGTGACGGGACGTCCGCCCGCCGACCACGACGTGTCCAGCACGGAGGCGGCCAGCGGATGCAGCCCCTCCGGATCCGCGAGTACGAGGAAGTCGTCCCCGCCGATGTGGCCCACCCGGGTACTGTCGGACGCCGCCCGCTGCAGCGCCCGCCCGACCGACCGGATCAGCTCGTCTCCCGCGGCGAACCCGGCGCCGTCATTGACCTGCTTGAAGTGGTCCACGTCCAGCCAGCTCAGCGCGAACGTACGCCCGTCGGCGATCCGCCGGTCCACCTCACCCGTGATTGCGTCCGAACCCGGCAGCCGGGTCAGCGGATTGAGCCCGGCGGCCTCTTCGACGCGGGTCTCGGCAAGAGCCCGCACCAGGTCCGCGAGCCGTACCACGCCCACGCACCGGCCGTACCGGTCGACCACGGCCACATCGTCCGACGTGCGGTCCCGGCCGCCGACCGCTACCACGTCCAGCACCTCCCACGCGGTGGCATCGACGCCCACCGTGCGCGGCGGATCGCTGAGCTTGGCCGCGGGCCGGTCGGCATACAGGGCATGGCCGTACCGTCCCGACATCGACAGCAGGAAACGCGAGCGGTGCACGGACCGGACGGGCACGCCGTTCGCGTCCACCAGCAGCACCCCGGACACGTCCGGCGACCCGGTCAGCAGCGCCCGCACCTGTCCCGCCGACGCGCCGGCGGGGAGCAACGCGGCCGGCCGCACGAACTCCCGCACCGACGGCCCCGAGGGCGGCGGCACGACCGCTCCTGGGGAGCGAGGCGGAACGTATACCTCTGCCGCGGGCAACCGAGCGGGCGGAGCGAACAGCTCACCCTGGGCCAGCTGCGCACCGGCCGACCGTACGGACGCGCACTGCAGCTCCGTCTCCACCCCCTCCACGCACAGGAGCGCGTCCAACTGCTCGCACAGGGTCCGCATCGCCCGTACCGCCGCCGGCCGCGCCAGCAGGCACGCGTCGAGTTTCACCAGGTCCGGCGTCATGTCGGTGAGCAACCGCAGCGGCACGTCCCCGTCGCCGACACCATCGGCGCTGATCCGGAAACCCTGCTCGCGCAGCGCGCCGATCGCCTCCAGCAGTGCCTGCTGAGGCACATGCGTGTACGGCGGGCCGACGTCGACCGTCACCTCCCACGGCAGCCGCCCCGCCGCGCGCACGGCGTCGTGCAGCGGTGTGAGGCCGCCGAGGTCGGCGAGGGTCCCGGCGAACACGTTGACGTACAGGGGCAGCAACGTCTCCTTGCGAGCCGCCGCACGGAACGCCAACACGGCGAGTGTGCCGTCGATTTCGGGATCGCGGCGTGCCTCGGCCAGGACGTCGCCGGTCTCCGGGCGGGCGAGTATCTCCAGCCCCGCGACTCCGCCGGTCGTCAGATTGACCACCGGTTGGAAGGCGAAGCGGAGAGTATCCGTCCAGGAGCGCACGGGAGCATGATGGCGCTACTGCGCACACCGCCCGAGCCCAGTTCATGAGACGTTCACGCAGGATTCCGGCTCGCTCACACAGCGTAGGACTGACGCATCCTCCTGCTCGGTACGCCGATGACGCCACGCTCACGCGACCGACCACTCGGGCTCGTCGCACCACCCTGCTTCACCGGACGGCGATCACCGCCGACCCGTGCCCGAACAGCCCCTGGTTCGCCGCGATGCCGACACGCGCCCCGGTGACCTGCCGGTCACCCGCGTCACCCCTCAGCTGCCGGGTGAGCTCGCAGACCTGGGCGATCGCCTGAGCCGGGACCGCTTCCCCGAAGGAGGCCAGCCCACCGCTGACGTTCACCGGTATTCGTCCACCCAACGTCGTCGCGCCGTCCCTCAGCAGCTTCGTGGCCTGTCCCTCGCCGCACAGCCCCAGATCCTCGTACCACTGCAACTCCAGCGCGGTGGACAGGTCGTAGACCTCGGCGAAGGAGAGGTCCTCGGGGCCGACCCCCGCTTCCTCGTAGGCCGCGCCCGCGATCGACGCCCGGAACGTCTCGGCCGTCGGCTGCACGGCCACCGCGGAGTCCGTCGCTATGTCGGGCAGATCCAGGACCGTGTTGGGATAGCGCGGCGTGACAGTGGACACCGCCCGGATCCGCACCGGATCCCTCACCCCGTGTCGACGCGCGAACTCCATGCCGGCCAGCACCAGCGCCGCCCCTCCGTCCGAGGTCGCGCAGATGTCGAGCAGACGCAGCGGATCGGCGACCACGGCAGACGCGGCGACCTCCTCGGCGGTGACCCGCTTGCGGTAACGCGCGTAGGGATTCAGGGCGCCCAGGGCGGCGTTCTTCACCTTGACCTGCGCGAAGTCCTCCGGCGTGTCTCCGTGCACGGCCATCCGCCGACGCGCGTACAGCCCGAAGTACGCCGGATTGGTCGCACCGAGGACGCGGAAACGCAGCCAGTCCGGATCGTCGGGCCGGTCACCGCCCGCCGGCCGGAAGAACCCTTTGGGTGCCGCATCGGCGCCCACCACCAGCACCACGTCCGCGAGCCCCGACAGTATCTGGGCCCGAGCGGTGTCGACGGCCTGCGCCCCGGACGCGCACGCCGCGTACACGCTCGTGACCCGGGCACCCTGCCAGCCGAGCGCCTTCGCGAACGTCGCCCCGGCCACATAGCCCGGGTAGCCGCCCCGCACGGTGTCCGCACCGACGATCGACCCGATGTCCCGCCACTCCAGTCCGGCGTCGGCGAGCGCCGCGCGTGCCGCCGCCACCCCGTACTCGACAAAGGCGCGCCCCCACTTGCCCCAGGGATGCATCCCCGCGCCGAGCACCGCCACGTCTCCCGTCATGCCGTCACCCCCGTCGGCCGCCACTGCCAGGTCGTCCAGATCGTCTCCGCGTCCTCATGGAGCACGCCGGGAACGACCTCCACCTCCATGCCCACCGTCAGATCGGCGACGGTGACACCGGGAACCGCCTGCCCCAGCACCACTAGGCGTTCGGACTCCAGCTCCACAGCGATCAACGCGTACGGCTCCCAGGGAAGTTCCGGGTTGGTCACATAGGGTGACGGGGGTCGGTACCGGCTGTCCGTGTAGGACCACACGCGCCCGCGCCGTGAGAGCGGGACCTCGTCCAGCTCACCACCCGGGCAGCCCGGGTTGCGGCAGTGGGCGTCCTCGCGCGGAAAGAAGACCGACGCGCAGGTCGAGCAACGGGTGCCCAGGAGCCGGAACTCGTCCCCGTCACCGTCGAACCACCCGACGACCACCGGTGTGCGCTTGCGTGGCATAGCCCCTCCTGGCAGTGGACCTGACGGGACGTCAGAAGTGTGCCATGGGCAACCGGAAAGCGGCAGGGCGGCAGACGAACCGGACCGGCCCGTCCGGCGTCGAGGTAGGGGAGGGGCGGCCGGGGCTCACGGGGGTGGCACCGGCCGCCCCCGCTCGACTTTCCGGGCGCACTGCATCCGATCGCTTCCCCGGCGGAACACACTCCTGATAGATGCAGAACACATGACACGACTCTCGACCGCGGTGCGGGGACTGGTCGCCACGTTCGCCACCTTGCTGGCGGTGACCGCCGCCCCCACCACCGCCCAGGCGAAGACCGAACCAAAAGCGCCGAAGGACTTCGTGGCGCTGAGAAGCGTCGACCGCACCATCGTCCAGGAGATGAGGTACTTCACCCCGCACAACTTCGTGGGCGAGCGCATCGACGGCTACCGACAGCCTCTCTGCATCCTCACCCGACCCGCCGCCGAAGCGCTCCACAAGGCCCAGCAACGGCTGCTGCCCCAGGGCTACACCCTCAAGGTGTACGACTGCTACCGCCCGCAGCGCGCCGTCGACCACTTCGTGCGCTGGGCGGAGGACCTCGACGACGAGGCCATGAAGGAGGAGTTCTACCCGAACGTCGACAAGACCCGTCTGTTCTCGGACGGTTACATCGCGGAGAAATCCGGCCACAGCCGCGGCTCCACCGTCGACCTGACGCTCGTCCGGCTGCCGGCCAAGCCCACCAGGCCGTACGTACCCGGAGAGCCCTTGGTCCCCTGCTACGCACCCCAGGACGAGCGATTCCCCGACAACTCCGTCGACATGGGCACCGGCTTCGACTGCTTCGACACCCTCTCCCACACCCTCGACCCGCGCATCCAGGGCGAACAACGCGCCAACCGGCTGCTGCTCAAGAGCACCCTCGAAGCCCTCGGATTCGTGAACCTCGCCGAAGAATGGTGGCACTACACGTACAAGCCCGAGCCCTACCCGGACACCTACTTCGACTTCCCGGTGTCCTCGAAGTCCCTCACCCCGCACTGGTGACCGGCCCCCGGAAGACGCCCTTCCAGTGATCGGATACAGTCCGCCGCGTGTCCGAAACTCAGTTCTCCGCCCCCAACTCCGCAGCGGACTCCCACTGTTCGAGCTGCGGCGCGCCCTACGGAGAGGGCGTCTCCGGCTGGCCCCGCACCTGCCCGGCGTGCGGCACCGTGGCGTACCGCAATCCGCTGCCCGTAGCGATCGCACTCCAGCCCGTGTACGACACGAAGGGCACCGCCCTGGTCGTCATCACCCGAACCGTCGCCCCCGCGCGCGGGGGCATCGCCCTGCCGGGCGGCTACATCGACGACCGCGAGGACTGGCGCCACGCCGTCGTGCGCGAACTCAAGGAAGAGACCGGCATCGACGCGGCCGGCCGCGACGTACGGCTCGTCGACGCGATGAGCTCTCCCGACGGCCACCTGCTGCTCTTCGGACTTCTTCCGGAACGGCCCGCCGACCGCCTGCCGACCGCGGCCGCCACGGACGAGACCGAGGGCTGGCACCTCCTGCGCAGGCCGGAAGAGCTCGCCTTCCCGCTGCACACCCTGGCCGTGCGGGCGTTCTTCGAGGGCCGCTACGTCTGAACTCAGCGCTCGCCGATCCCTCGCACACGCACCGGGCGGGGCAACGCCATCACACCGTCCTCACCCTCCCGCTCGACGACCAGCCTTCGGCCCTCCCAGCGGGTGACGTAGCGCTCGACCTCCGGCTCGTCCCAGCCGTCACCCGCATCCGGCACGACCAGCCCGCCCCCGGTACGCCCCCGGGCGGGCGCCCACACCTCCAGCTCCAGCCCGCCGTCGTCCCCTCGTACCGGGACGACGGCACCCGAGCGCGCGAACACCGGGATCCGCGACAGCGGTGCGTCGACGACAACCTGCGTCGGCCCCTCGTACGCCCGCTCCGTCACCGTGTCGTACCAGCGCCCGCGTGGCAGCTGCACCACACGCCGGTCAGCGCCTGGCTCCAGCACCGGCGCCACCAGCAGGCAGTCGCCCAGCAGAAACGCATCCTCGCAGTCGCGCAGTGCACGGTCCTCGGGCGTCGACCACCACACCGGACGTACATACGGCGCTCCTGTGCGCCGGGCCAGATGCGCCAGCGTCACGAAGTACGGCAGCAGCCTCCGACGCTCGACGAGCGCCACGCGCGCGTGCTCCAGCACTTCGGGACCGAACTCCCACGGTTCCCTGCGCCCGGCCCGCAGACTCGCGTGCGTACGGAACAGCGGCAGATATGCGGCCAACTGGAACCACCGCAGATACAGCTCCGGCGACGGACTCCCGTCGAAGCCACCCACGTCCGGCCCCGAGTAGGGCACCCCGCACAGCCCGAGGCCCAAGACCAGCGACAGCGACGCCCGCAGCCCGGGCCAGCCCGTGGCCACATCACCGGACCACGTCCCTCCATACCGCTGCATGCCGGCCCACCCGGAGCGCGAGAAGACGAAAGGCCGCTCCTCGGGCGCCAGTTCGCGCAGCCCCTCGTAACCCGCTCTGGCCATGCACAGGCCGTAGACGTTGTGCGCCTCCCGATGGTCCCCGCCCCGGCCCTCCAGGGAGTGCCGGGCCGAACGCGGCAGCGTCGACTCCCCGAAGGCGGCGAACGACGTCGGCTCGTTCATGTCGTGCCAGAAGCCGGAGAAGCCCTGCGCCAGCCGCTCGGCGTACAGTCCACCCCACCACCGCCGCACGCGTGCGTGCGTGAAGTCCGGAAAGACCGACTCCCCGGGCCACACCACCCCGCGCACGAGCCGCCCCGAAGCGTCCCTGACGAACGCGTCCTCCGCCGTCCCGCTGTCGTACACGGCATTGCCCGGCTCGGCCTTGACCGCCGCGTCCACGATCGACACCAGGCGGATCCCGTCCCGCCGCAGGTCCTCGGCGAGCTGCGGCAGTTTGGGAAAGCCCTCGCTGTCGACCGTGAACACCTGATGCTCGTCGTAGTGATCGATGTCCAGATGGACCGCGTCCAGCGGCAGGCCCCGCTCCAGGTAACCCGAAACGATCCGCCGCACCTCCTGCTCGCTGCCGAACCCCCACCGCGCGTGATGGTGGCCCAGCGCCCACGCCGGCGGCAGCGCCGCCGCTCCCGTGAGGGAGGCCCAGACGAGCAGCACGCGCGCGGGAGTGCCCACCATCACCCAGCAGCGCAGCGGACCGCCGTCCATCCGCAGTTCGCTGACCCCCGCCCGATCATGTCCGGAACCGGCGCCCTCCTCGCCCTCCCGCAGCGTCACCGCGCCGTCCCACGACGTGTCGTGGAACGCCAGGTGGGTGCCCGCGTCGGCCACCACCAGCTGCACCGGCATGGTGATGTACAGCGGGTCGTCCGCGGGACCGAACGCATAGCCGGGGTCGGTGTTCCACAGCCGGTACGTTCCGCCTCTCAGCCGAGGCCCCGACGCCCGCCCTCCCAGCCCGAAGAACCGCGCGTCCGCGGCCACCTCCGACCGCTGCAGCCACCGTGCCGGCCCACCGCCGACAGGCTCCCACCAGCGTGGCGGCAGGTCACGGCGCAGTGTCACGCCACCGGGCGTCTGGACCTCCACGGCGCCGTGTCTGGAGATCACGACCGTCACCCGCTCGGCCACGACCCGCCAGCCGCCGTCCTTGTCCGGCTCCAGCACCGCCCGCGGATCCGGCTCCGGACAGGCGCCCGCGAGCGCGTAGGAAGGCTCCGGAGCGGCTCCGTCCCAGCCCCAGAAGACGGCGCCGTTCACGGCGACGGTGACGCGCAGCTCGGACCGGCTGAACCGGATGACCCCGCCCCCAGGACCGGGCTGCACCTCCTGCACGGTGCCGGGCACCCGGGCGCGCTCGGCACCCCGGGGCGGCAGCCCCGCCGCGTCGGCACGCCTCCTGCGCCACGCCGCTCGTACGGTACGCAACCCCTGTGCCGCCCCCACCGAACCGACCGCCTTCATCGAACGCACCAGGTCACGACCGTCCATGCTGCTCAGCCTGCCATTGACCGCCCCACGCCCGCGTGCTGTTCAACTGCCGTTCACCCGTGCCGGGACCACATCTTCACGACACGGACTGTGTGGGGCGCACCCTGGTGCAGAAGTCGATCACATGGCATCGTCCGTGTCATCCGCGTCACGCGCACACCCCAGCCGTGCGCGGAAGACGCACACGACGCGCACAGTCCGGGAGCCGCCCCATGTCGACCGAGAACCCCCACCCGCTCTGGCAGCCAGATCCGCAGCGCATCGCCCAGGCTCAGGTCACGAAATTCCAGGCCTGGGCCGCCGAAAACCACGGTGCCCCCTCCGAGGGCGGCTACGCGGCCCTGCACCGCTGGTCGGTCGACGAACTGGACACCTTCTGGAAAGCCGTCACGGAGTGGTTCGACGTACGCTTCGCCACGCCCTACGCGCGCGTGCTGGGCGACCGCTCGATGCCCGGCGCCCAGTGGTTCCCCGGCGCGACCCTGAACTACGCCGAGCACGCCCTGCGCGCCGCCGCGACACGCTCCGACGAACCCGCGCTCCTGTACGTCGACGAATCCCACGAGCCCCGCCCCGTGACCTGGTCCGAGCTGCGCCGCCAGGTCGGCTCCCTCGCCGCCGAGCTGCGCGCCCTCGGCGTACGCCCCGGAGACCGAGTCAGCGGCTACCTCCCGAACATCCCGCAGGCCGTCGTCGCCCTGCTCGCTACAGCTGCCGTCGGCGGCGTCTGGACCTCCTGCGCCCCCGACTTCGGCGCGCGCAGCGTCCTCGACCGCTTCCAGCAGGTCGAACCGGTCGTGCTGTTCACCGTCGACGGCTATCGCTACGGCGGCAAGGAGCACGACCGCCGTGACATCGTCGCCGAACTGCGCCGGGAGCTGCCCACCCTGCGCGCCGTGGTCCACATCCCGCTCCTCGGCACACCGGCCCCCGAAGGCGCACTGGAGTGGCAGGCACTCACAGCCGCCGACGAGGAACCCGTATTCGAGCAGGTGCCCTTCGACCACCCCCTCTGGGTGCTCTACTCCTCCGGCACGACCGGCCTCCCCAAGGCCATCGTCCAGTCCCAGGGCGGCATCCTCGTCGAGCACCTCAAACAACTCGGCCTGCATTGCGACCTGGGCCCCGAGGACCGCTTCTTCTGGTACACCTCGACGGGCTGGATGATGTGGAACTTCCTCGTCTCCGGCCTCCTCACCGGCACCACGATCGTTCTCTACGACGGCAGCCCGGGCTATCCCGACACGGGCGCCCAGTGGCGAGTCGCCGAACGCACGCAAGCCACCCTCTACGGCACCTCGGCCGCCTACGTCATGGCCTGCCGCAAGGCCGACGTGCATCCGGCCCGCGACTTCGACCTCACCAAGGTGCGATGCGTCGCCACCACCGGATCACCCCTGCCGCCCGACGGGTTCCGCTGGCTGCACGACGAGGTCCGCGACGACCTCTGGATCGCCTCCGTCAGCGGCGGCACGGACGTGTGCTCCTGCTTCGCGGGAGCCGTGCCCACCCTGCCGGTGTACGTCGGTGAGCTCCAGGCCCCCAGCCTCGGCACCGACCTGCAGTCCTGGGACCCCAGCGGCAAGCCCCTCATCGACGAAGTGGGCGAGCTCGTGGTCACGAACCCCATGCCGTCCATGCCCATCCACTTCTGGAACGACCCCGACGGCAGCCGGTACCACGACAGCTACTTCGACACCTACCCGGGCGTATGGCGCCACGGCGACTGGATCACGGTCACCTCACGCGGCTCCGTGGTCATCCACGGACGCTCCGACTCGACTCTCAACCGCCAGGGCGTGCGGATGGGGTCGGCCGACATCTACGAGGCCGTGGAGCGCCTCCCCGAGATCAAGGAATCCCTCGTCATCGGCATCGAGCAGCCCGACGGCGGCTACTGGATGCCCTTGTTCGTGCACCTGGTCCCCGGAGCCGTGCTCGACGAGGCCCTCCTGGGCCGCATCAAGCAGACCATCCGCGAACAGCTCTCACCGCGTCACGTCCCGGACGAGATCATCGAGGTGCCCGGCGTCCCCCACACCCTCACCGGAAAGCGCATCGAGGTCCCGGTCAAACGCCTCCTCCAGGGCACACCGCTCGAGAAGGCGGTCAACCCCGGCTCCATCGACAACCTCGACCTCCTGCACTTCTACGAGGACCTGGCCCGCAAGCGCGCCTGACCGACGTCCGGCCTCGGACGCACCGAAGCACGGCGAAGTCCGAGGCCGGCCCTCCGCAACACCATCGCCCAGCCCCGTTGTCAGTGCCGCCGGTTACTGTGAGTGAGCATTGATCGACTGCGCACAGGGGGAACCGTGGCACACACCGACCACCAGACGATGCGACGCGTCCTGCGCCGCGAAATCGCCGGCACGATCGGCCTGCTGACCGACGAGCACGATTTCCGCGCCATGCGGCGCTACCGCAGCTTCACCTTCGACGACCACAAGATCTATCTGCAACAGGTGGAAGCCCTCCTCAGGACGCGGGCCTCCCAAGGCAGCCATACGACGATCGCCCTGTTCGATCCGCAGGAATACGCCGAATTCTGCACGGAAACAGGCCTCGACCCCGACATCCCCTCCAGCCGCACACGCTTCACGGCCGAACTGGCGACCACGGGACCCACCCTCCCCTACGAGGGCCAGCCCCTGGCAGACTTGGTGCCCGCCCTCGTCGACGAAGCCGTCCGACAGGCCACCTGGGAGTACGCGTCCACACTGCTGGCGCGACTCGGCGCCTGCGCCGCCTGCGGCGAGGACCTCGGCCGCGCCGCCTTCACTCGCGCCACGAACCTCGTCCTGCGCATCCTGGAAACGGCCCAGCCGGGCAGCCGACACCTCGTCTGCAGCGTCACCGGGACCCCGGAAGCACTTGTCGCCGTCCTGCACGCCGACGAGGACGCCGAGGGCGCAACACATCTCGACGAGGCCGAAGCCCTGGAGTTCACCACGGTTCTCGCCCTCGGCCTCGCCACCCGAAGCCCCGGCGGACTCGTCATGCGGACCAGCGCTCCCGGCACATCCGACCGCATCTACGGATGGCGCCTGCGCGGAGACGGTCTGGAACCCCTCACCGCAGGCGAGGTCTTCGACGCCTACTGCACCGACATCGAATCCGGAGATCTCATCTCCCCGGAATCGGGCGTCGACTACTGCGTGCCGCCGGATCTCGGCACCGAGGTGGCGCCACCAGGACACCACCACTGAACGCAGGAGGGGCGCCCCACCCGCAGGTGGAGCGCCCCACAGCAACGGGCGCGCAGCCGTACTGCTCCGGCTACTCGCCGGACAGCACCGCCTGAGCCGCGCTGCGCGCCTCCTCGGCGCTGTCCGCCGCCCGCGCTGCCGCAGCCGCACGCTCACACTGCGCCAGCGTGTACTTCGCCAGCGTCGCCCGAACGTAAGGGATCGACGCCGACCCCATGGACAGGGAGGTGACACCCAGACCGGTCAGCACACACGCCAGCAGCGGGTCGGACGCGGCCTCACCACAGACGCCGCAGCTCTTGCCCTCGGCCTTCGCCGCCTCCGCGGACAGCGCGACCAGGTCGAGCAGCGCGGGCTGCCATGGATCCTGCAGACGGGACACCGCACCCACCTGACGGTCCGCGGCGAAGGTGTACTGCGCGAGATCGTTCGTCCCCAGCGACAGGAACTCGACCTCCTGCAGAATCGAACGTGCCCGCAGCGCGGCCGACGGGATCTCCACCATCGCGCCGAACTTCGCCTGCAGCCCGGCTGCCCGGCAGGCGCCCGCGAACGCCTTCGCATCGGTACGGTCCGCCACCATCGGGGCCATGACCTCAAGGTAGACGGGCAGCCCCTCTGCCGCCTTGGCGAGAGCCGTCAGCTGGGTGCGCAGCACCTCGGGGTGGTCCAGCAGCGTCCGCAGACCACGCACACCCAGCGCCGGGTTCGGCTCATCAGCCGGCGTCAGGAAGTCCAGCGGCTTGTCCGCTCCGGCATCGAGGACACGTACGACGACCCGCCCCTCGGGGAAGGCCTCAAGAACCTGCCGGTAGGCCTCGACCTGCTTCTCTTCCGACGGTGCCTTCTTGCTGTCGTCGAGGAACAGGAACTCGGTGCGGAACAGACCGACACCCTCGGCGCCCGCCTCGACAGCGGCCGCCACGTCGGACGGTCCGCCGACGTTGGCCAGCAGCGGCACCTTGTGGCCGTCAGCGGTGGCACCCGGCCCGGTCGACGCCGCGAGGGCGGCCTTGCGCGCGGCGGCAGCGGCCTCGAGCTCGGCCTTCTTCGCCTCGCTCGGGTTCACGAAGATGTCACCGGTGCTGCCGTCGACGGCGATGACCGTACCCTCGGCGAGCTCACCGGCACCCGGCAGCGCGACCACGGCCGGCACCCCGAGCGCCCTGGCCAGAATCGCGCTGTGACTGGTCGGCCCACCCTCCTCGGTGACAAAGCCGAGCACGAGGGTGGGGTCCAGCAGCGCCGTGTCGGCCGGGGCCAAGTCCCGAGCGACAAGGACATAGGGCTCGTCGCTGTCCGGGACACCCGGCATCGGGACTCCGAGCAGACGGGCGACGATACGATTCCGCACGTCATCGAGGTCGGCCACACGACCGGCGAGATACTCACCGGCACCGGCCAGCAGCTCGCGGTACGCGGCAAAGGCGTCGTACACGGCGCGCTCGGCCGTGCTGCCGACGGCGATACGCCGGTCCACGTCCGCCATCAGCTCGGGATCCTGGGCCATCATGGCCTGCGCCTCGAGCACCGCCTGGGCCTCGCCGCCCGCCAGATTGCCGCGCGCCATCAGATCGGCTGCCACAGCCTCCACGGCCTTACGGGCGCGCCCCTGTTCACGCTCCGCTTCCTCGGCCGGAATCTGCTTGGCAGGCGGCTCGAGGACCGCCGTTCCCATGTGCCGAACCTCGCCGATCGCCACCCCGTGGCTCACGCCGACGCCTCGCAGCGTTGTCTCCATCTCACCCGTCTCCGATAGTGCGGCGGGTCCCGCCGCCGCGGTGGTTGTCGTCCCTACTTGCCGTCACACGACGGCGCTGATGTCACTTCCAGACGAAGAGACTGTCGCCGGCCTTCACATCGCCGTCGTCACGCAGATCGGAGAGGGCCTCGGCGGTGGCTTCGAGCGCCACGATTGGGCAGACCGGGGACTTACCGGCCGCCTCGACGGCTGACGGGTCCCAGCGGACGATCCCCTGGCCGCGCTGCACGGTGTCGCCCTTGTTCACGAGCAGCTCGAAGCCCTCGCCGTTGAGCTGCACGGTGTCGATACCGAGGTGGGTGAGCACACCGTGACCCTGCTCGTCCACGACGACAAAGGCGTGCGGGTGCAGAGAGACGATCACTCCGTCCACGGGCGACACGGCCTCGGAGGGCTCACGCACGGGGTCGATCGCCGTGCCCGGGCCGACCATGGCCCCGGAGAAGACCGGATCGGGCACGGATGCCAGTCCGACGGCGCGTCCTACTAGCGGGGACGTCACGGTGGTCATGGGAAGCCTCCCAGGGGTGGAGATCGATAGGGGCCGTCGCTGCCTGTGCAGGACGGCACACTGTTCAGCAGGGTATGTCACATGAAGTGCAGGCTCCGCGCGGGCGCTGCGGAGTGGTCTAGACCATATCTCACATGGATTTGCACCGGCTCCGCGACTGCGTGTACAGTTGTACTCCTGCTCGGGGATGAGTGACGCGACCACGTGTCCGGCCTGAGCGGCATCCAACTATCAGATCCTCTTTCGGGGTCGCCTTCTGCGTGCTCGCAGGACGGTGGTCAGGGAGTCGGAAAAACACTGATAGAGTTGGAAACACCGAAGGGAAGCGCCCGGAGGAAAGCCCGCGAGGGTGAGTACAAAGGAAGCGACCGTTCCTTGAGAACTCAACAGCGTGCCAAAAATCAACGCCAGATATGTTGATACCCCGTCTCCAGCATCTGCTGGGACGAGGTTCCTTTGAAAAAAAA
>NZ_KQ947990.1:360335-615315 GCF_001513975.1 Streptomyces curacoi | reverse complement strand
ATCCCGACTTTATCAGAAGTTCCGGGCCGGACTGGCCGGCCACTCATTTCCGAATCTATCGGGAGGGGCTTCTCGGGAATCGATGTTCCACTGAAGCGCGTAGACACTCACTCTGCCCGGCTGGACTACATCCACTTCCAGGCAACTGTTCGAATCTACCTCCCCACACGCTCCGTGTCAACGGCTCCTGTGGGGCGAAGAGGAGACTAGCAGCTCAGCGGGCCTGGACGCACATCAGGCGGCCGTCGGAACGGCGGCGCTGCGCTCGGACGCCTCGACGTCGCCTGTCTCTCCCGCGCGGGCCGCACGTCCGCCGAGGACATAGACGTAGGCGAGGAAGGCCAGCTCGGCGACGACGCCGATGCTGATACGCGCCCACGTGGGCAGGCCGGAAGGGGTGACGAAGCCTTCGATGGCGCCGGAGACGAAGAGGACCAGGGCGAGGCCTATCGCCATGCCGAGCGCGGCTCGGCCTTCCTCGGCGAGGGCTGCGCGTCGGGTGCGCGGGCCCGGGTCGATGAGGGTCCAGCCGAGGCGTAGGCCGGTGCCGGCGGCGACGAAGACCGCGGTCAGTTCGAGGAGACCGTGTGGCAGGACAAGACCGAGGAAGGTGTCCAGTCGCCCTGCCGAGGACATCAGGCCGAATCCGACGCCGAGATTGAGCATGTTCTGGAAGAGGATCCAGAGCACCGGAAGGCCGAGGAAGACGCCCAATATGAGACACAGGGCAGCGGCCCAGGCGTTGTTCGTCCAGACCTGGGCCGCGAAGGACGCCGCGGGATGGCTGGAGTAGTACGTCTCGTACTGGCCGCCGGGGCGGGTGAGCTCACGCAGTTCGCTGGGGGCCGCAATGGTGGCCTGTACTTCGGGGTGGGTCCCGATCCACCAGCCCAAGAGAGCCGCTACGAGGGTGGACAGGAGCGCTGTGGGGACCCACCAGTGGCGCGACCGGTAGACCGCGGCCGGGAAGCCGTGGGTGAGGAAGCGGGTGACATCGCGCCAGGAGGCGCGTCGGGTGCCTGTGACGGCACTACGCGCGCGTGCCACGAGCTGGCTGAGCCGACCGGTCAGCTGAGGGTCTGGGGCGCTGGACTGGATCAGGGAGAGATGGGTGGCGGCGCGCTGGTAGAGGACGACGAGTTCGTCGGCCTCGGCGCCGGTGAGGCGGCGCTGGCGCCCGAGCAGGGCGTCGAGGCGGTCCCACTCGGCTCGATGGGCGGTGACGAAGACGTCGAGGTCCATCTGTTTTTCTGCTCCCCGGCTGTTCGTCGGCGACTCGTCGTAGAGGTCAGCTTGTCGTACTGCGGCGCGATGCGCCCTCAGCTTGGCAGACTGGCCGTTCCAGGGGCAGGTCAGGGGAAGGACGGACGGCGTGAGTGAGCTGGTTACGGGCGAGGCGGTGGCGCTGGAGTTGCGCCCCGCGAAGCTGCCCAGCAGGGCGCTGGCCGTGCTGCTCGATCTGGCCGTGGCAGTGATCGCCTATATCGCCGTGACCATGGGCGTGGTGGCCGCCACCGCTTCCCTCGACGAGGCGGCGCAGACCGCGCTGTCGATCGCGATGTTCGTTCTGCTGCTGGTGGGCGGGCCGATCGCCGTGGAGACGCTCAGCCACGGGCGATCGCTCGGGAAGATGGCGTGCGGGCTGCGGGTGGTGCGGGATGACGGCGGACCGATCCGGTTCCGGCACGCACTGGTGCGGGGTCTCATCGGGGTGATCGAGATTCTGATGACGCTTGGCGTCGTCGCCGTGATCGCTTCGCTGGTGTCCGCGCGCGGGCGGCGCCTCGGCGATGTCTTCGCCGGGACTCTCGTCGTACGGGAACGCGTACCCCTCACGCAGACGGGCTTCGTTCCCCCGCCACCGCCGTGGTTGGCCGGACGGTTCTCGGGACTTGACCTGTCGGCGGTTCCTGATGGCTTGTGGCTCGCCATTCGCCAGTACCTGACACGGATGCAGCAACTTGACCCGCAGGTCGGCTGGAGCATGGCGGAGCGGCTCGCGACGGACCTCGCGGCGCACACCGGCACTCCGGCGCCGCAGGGGGTGCCAGCGGCGGCGTATCTGGCGGCAGTTCTGCAGGAGCGGCAGGCGCGGGAGGCGCGGCGAGCCTTCGGCAACGGGCCGGCTGGGGGCGGTGCGCCTGGTGGTGCCGGTGCTGCGGCAGGTGCACCGGGTGCGTACGGTCCCCCGGCCATGTCTTCCGGAGCCGCTCCAGTCGGCGGTCAGCCCGTGGCTCAGGAGGAAGTCGGTCGTTCCGCTGTACCGCACGCCGACGCCGGGCCGCAGACTTCGGCGCCGCAGGACGCGCCACCGGTCGACCGGCCCGCCACCGGCTTCGTTCCACCTGCCTAGGTGTTGCCTCAGGGGAACTGACGGTTCCGCGAAACCAGCCGGTCCGTCTCTGCTCCCCGCCCGTTTCTCTCCTGCCGGACCCGCGGTGCTCAAGCGAACGTCGACGGTGGGGAGTCCAGGTCCTCCAGTTCGATGCCGGGGGCCGCGAGGACCACGTCGCCCGCGATGTGTACGGCGTGCTGCTCGCCCGTGTCCAGGGCTGTGACCTGGTATTCGTCCACGGTCAGGGGGGCGTTGTCAGTGGCGTGTGTTTCTCTGTTCACCAAGGCCCAGGACTGGTCCACGGTGCGCGGGGCGAGGACCGGGTCCGTGAAGGCCACGAGGCGCACGCGGGTTGCCGAGGTGGAAGGGGTGAGGCGTAGCAGACGAGTGGTGGCGATGAGGAACGCGGGGGACGTTCCGGTGAAGGCGTGGGCGCGCACATTGCCTTCCGTGGCGTGAGCCCCGGTGGGGTCAGTACGGACCCAGGTGACGCCGTCGAGGGCGGCACCGCGTACCTGCCAGCCGCCGGCGTGGAGTTCGAGGCGGATGGGGCGGCCCAGTTCGTCGAGGGCGAGGTCGACGGAGCCGCTGTGATCGCCCGCGGGGGTGGTCAGCTGGGAGACATAGCGCCAGCCGGAAGGGCCGGGGGCGCAGTGGAAGTGCTCTTCTGCGAGGGGGGTGTGATCGTGCGGATCGTGGAGCGAATAACGGCCGCGGGGCATCGTCGGGGTCCTGGGGTTTGACGGGCTGGGCCGGCCACGCGAGCCGGACAGGCCGCACGGGCCAATGGGGCAGGCCCCCGGCACGGGGGTGCGGGGGCCTGCCTCGGAGGATCTGCTGCTGAGCAGCGCGTCAGTGCACGGACGCGCTGCTGGGCTCAGTAGCGGTAGTGGTCCGGCTTGTACGGTCCCTCGACCTCGACGCCGATGTACGCGGCCTGCTCGGGGCGGAGCTTCGTCAGCTTCACGCCGAGCGCGTCCAGGTGGAGGCGGGCGACCTTCTCGTCCAGGTGCTTGGGCAGCGTGTACACGCCGGTCGGGTAGGCGTCGGGCTTGGTGAACAGCTCGATCTGGGCCAGGGTCTGGTCCGCGAAGGAGTTGGACATCACGAACGACGGGTGGCCGGTGGCGTTGCCCAGGTTCAGCAGGCGGCCCTCGGACAGGACGATGATGACCTTGCCGTCGGGGAAGGTCCAGGTGTGGACCTGCGGCTTGACCTCGTCCTTGACGATGCCCGGGACCTTGGCGAGACCGGCCATGTCGATCTCGTTGTCGAAGTGGCCGATGTTGCCGACGATCGCCTGGTGCTTCATCTTGGCCATGTCCGAGGCCATGATGATGTCCTTGTTGCCGGTCGTGGTGATGAAGATGTCGGCCTTGTCGATGACCTCGTCGAGGGTCGTGACCTGGTAGCCGTCCATCGCCGCCTGGAGCGCGCAGATCGGGTCGATCTCGGTGACGATCACGCGGGCGCCCTGTCCGCGCAGGGACTCCGCGCAGCCCTTGCCCACGTCGCCGTAGCCGCAGACGACCGCGGTCTTGCCGCCGATGAGGACGTCGGTGGCGCGGTTGATGCCATCGATCAGGGAGTGGCGGCAGCCGTACTTGTTGTCGAACTTCGACTTGGTGACGGCGTCGTTGACGTTGATCGCCGGGAACAGGAGGGTGCCGTCGCGCTGCATCTCGTACAGGCGGTGGACGCCGGTCGTGGTCTCCTCGGTCACGCCGCGGATCTCGGATGCCAGCTGGGTCCACTTCTGGGCGTTCTCGCCCAGGGTGCGGTGGAGCAGCTGGAGGATGACGCGGTGCTCGTCGGACTCGGCGGTCTCGATGGCCGGGACCTTGCCGTCCTTCTCGTACTCGACGCCCTTGTGGACGAGGAGGGTGGCGTCACCGCCGTCGTCCAGGATCATGTTCGGGCCGCCGGTGGGGGTGTTCGGCCAGGTCAGGGCCTGCTCCGTGCACCACCAGTACTCCTCCAGGGTCTCGCCCTTCCAGGCGAAGACCGGGATGCCCTGCGGGTTGTCGGGCGTGCCGTTCGGGCCGACGGCGATGGCGGCCGCGGCGTGGTCCTGGGTGGAGAAGATGTTGCAGGACGCCCAGCGGACCTCGGCGCCGAGGGCGGCCAGGGTCTCGATGAGGACGGCGGTCTGCACGGTCATGTGCAGGGAGCCGGTGATGCGGGCGCCGGCCAGCGGCTGGGCCTCGGCGTACTCCTTGCGGATCGCCATCAGGCCGGGCATCTCGTGCTCGGCGAGGGTGATCTCCTTGCGGCCGAACTCGGCCAGGGAGAGATCGGCGACCTTGAAGTCCTGTCGGTTCTCGACAGTCGTCATTACGAGCTGCTCCTCGGGGTTTGGGTCGAGGGTGGGTACGGCTGGTCTGCGCGGCGGCGGACACAGGGGTGCCCGAAGAGGACACAGGCATGCCCGCGTGCGCGCAGCGCAGTCCGTCGGAGGCCCTCTCTCCCTCGGTCGGTCCGTGTGGGGACCGCCCGACCGCCATCAGCAGCGACGTCTGGCTCTGTCCCAAGCTACACCGGGAGGCCCGGCCGTCCCCAGTCCGCCTCCGAAGAGATCGCGCCATCACCGCGGTCGTACAGGGCACAGGCTCGGGGTCGACGGTGGGTCAGGTGACGGTCGCGTGCGGGAGCGATAACAGGACACCAACGAAGGGAGAACAGGAGGCGGCAGACCGGGACGATGAGGGACCTTTGTGCCTTTGAGCCGGTGGCGCGGTGGTGCAGGATGCCAGGGGTTCGGAACAGCTGATCGATCTTGCGGGGCGTCCGGGACGGCGATTCCGCATGACAAAGGCGTTAGGAGATCGACGTGACCAGTACAGCCGGCCCTCCCACTGGGGGCAGAGGCGGTGGCGAGCAGAGGCGGTTGAAGCTGCTCGCGGTGACCGCGTGTCCGACGGGCATCGCGCACACGTACATGGCGGCGGAGAAGCTCGTGCAGGCCGCCGAGAGCCGCGGTATCGACATGAAGGTGGAGACCCAGGGGTCGATCGGGGCTGAAAACGTTCTAAGTGACAACGATGTCAACGCCGCGGACGGCATCATCGTCGCCGCGGACAAGGACGTGGACCTGAGCCGTTTCGCGGGGAAGCGGGTTCTCACCGTCGGGGTGGCGGAGGGCATTCACCACCCAGAGCGGCTGATCGAGCGGGTGTTGTCGGCGCCCGTGCACGAGGCGGGGGCCGCGTCCGCGGCTTCGGCGGCCGGCGGTGGCAAGGAGCGGAGCGTCGGGTACAAGGCGCTCATGAACGGGGTCAGTTACATGATCCCGTTCGTCGTGGTCGGCGGGCTGCTGATCGCGGTCTCGCTCTCGCTGGGCGGGCACACCGACCCGTCGGGCGGCCTGGTCATCCCGAAGGACTCCTTCTGGATGGACGTGAACAACATCGGCGTCATCGGCTTCACGCTGATGGTGCCGATTCTGTCCGGGTACATCGCCTATGCCGTCGGGGACCGTCCCGCGCTCGTGCCGGGCATGATCGGCGGCTGGATCGCCAACACCGGTGAGCTGTACGATTCCAAGGCGGGCGCCGGGTTCATCGGGGCGATCGTGACCGGGTTCCTCGCCGGGTATCTGGTGCTGGGGATCAAGAAGGTCAAGGTCCCGAAGTTCGTGCAGCCGATCATGCCGATCATCGTGATCCCGATCGTGGCGACCACTGCTCTCGGCCTGTTCTTCATCTACGTCATCGGTAAGCCGATCTCCTGGGTCTTCGAGCACCTGACCGACTGGCTGAGCGGGATGACCGGCACGAGCGCGATCCTGCTCGGCGCGATTCTCGGGCTCATGATCGCGTTCGACATGGGCGGGCCGGTCAACAAGACGGCGTTCCTGTTCGGCGCCGGGCTCATCGCGACCGGCAACCAGACGGTCATGGGCATGTGCGCGGCCGCGATCCCGGTCATGCCGTTGGGGCAGGGCCTGGCCACGCTGATACGGAAGCGGCTGTACACCGAGCAGGAGCGGGAGACGGGGCTCGCCTCGCTGTTCATGGGCTGCTTCGGCATCTCCGAGGGCGCGATTCCGTTCGCCGCGGCACGGCCGGCCCAGGTCATCCCCGCCAACATGCTGGGCGGCGCGGTGGCCGGTGCTCTCGCCGGGGTCGCCGGGGTCGAGGACGCCGTGCCGCACGGCGGGCCGATCGTGGCCGTGCTGGGCGCGGTGAGCGGGGTACCGATGTTCTTCGTGGCCGTGGTGATCGGTTCGGCCGTCACCGCGCTGGCGACGGTCGCTCTGGTCGACCTGGCTGAGCGCAGGCGGCGTGGGGAGGCGGGTGCCGGCACGGGCACGGTCCGTCCCGAGCCCGCGCTGGTCGGGGCGGGCGTCGCAGGACCTGGGGCTGGTGCCGACGGCGCCGTGCTGGGCGCTGCCGGTGCCGCCGTGGCGCAGAGGGTCGTATCGGAGCCGGAGGCGGTCGACGCGGCGGATGCCGGCACCGCCCCGGCCGAGGTCCTCTCCGGCTACCTCACCGAGCGGACGGTGAAGGTCGAACTCGGCGCGGCCGACAAGGAGTCCGCGATCCGGGAGATGGCCGAGTTGCTGGCGCGCACCGGGAAGGTCGCGGACGTGGGCGAGCTGGTGGCGACCGCACTCCGGCGCGAGGCCCAGGGCACGACCGGGCTGGGTGAGGAGATCGCGATTCCGCATGCCAAGACGGATGCGGTGACCGCGCCGGTCGTCGGTTTCGCGCGGTCCGTGCAGGGCGTCGAGTGGGGCTCGCTGGACGGTACGAAGGCGAGGCTGGTGTTCATGATCGCCGTACCGGAGGCGGCCGCGGGTGACGAGCATCTGCGGATTCTGGCGCTGCTGTCACGGAAGTTGACGGACGCCGGGTTCCGGGAGCGGCTGCTGGACGCGCCGGACGAGCCGGCCGTTCTCGAGGTGCTGCGCGAGGTCGGGTAGCCAGGCGCGACGGGGCCCGCGTCGGGAGGCCGGGCGCGGGTCCGCGTCGGTGGGCCGGGGCACGGGTCCGCGTCGGTAGGCCCGGGCGCGGGCCCGCGTCGGTAGGCCCGGGCGCGGGCCCGCGTCGGTAGGCCCGGGCGCGGGCCCGCGTCGGTAGGCCCGGGCGCGGGTCCGCACGGTCCGGTCGCGGACACCCGCTACGCTCTGCGCCCGCGGACGGGCCGCATGGGGAGGAACGATGTCGGGCAAAGGGCGGGGGCTGGCGATCGCAGCCGTCGTGGTGGGGCTGGTGGGGCTGTTGCTGGGGCTGGGCGGCGTCGCCTACGCCCGGCAGGCGTTCGGTGGCTCCGTCGTGTCGAGCGAGAGCATGACGCCGACGTACGGACCGGGCGACCGGGTCGTCTATGAGCGGGTCGACGGAAGCGAGGTGCGGCGCGGGGACGTCGTGGTGTTCTCGGCGCCGGACCGGTACGGCTTCGAGGGGCTGGTGATGGAGCGGGTCATCGGCGTGGGCGGCGACCACGTGGTGTGCTGCACGGGAGAGGGCGCGGGCACGCGGGTCTCCGTGAACGGGAAGCCGTTGCAGGAGCCGTATGTGAAGAGCGCCGAGGCCAGCCGTGGGTTCGGCATGTCCTCCTACGACGTGCGGGTCCCCGAGGGGCGGCTGTTCATGCTGGGCGACCATCGCGCGAACGCCCGTGACTCGCGGGCCTTCCTCGACGACCGGGGCGGGACGCTTCCGGAGTCCGTGATCCGGGGGCGCGTGATCGAGGACTACACCGTGCCGGCGGTTCTCGGCACGGCGATGATGCTCGGTGTGGTGCTGGTGCTGGTCGGCGTCGGGCTGGGGATCGCCGCCGTGGTCGTACGGCGAAAGGCGCGGGCCTTGGTGCCGCCCCCGCCGC
The DNA here is from genome assembly GCF_001513975.1 of Streptomyces curacoi. Lineage (GTDB taxonomy): Bacteria > Actinomycetota > Actinomycetes > Streptomycetales > Streptomycetaceae > Streptomyces > Streptomyces curacoi. Next base: position 607,151 of record NZ_KQ947990.1, on the reverse strand, counting down.
CGTGGGCGGTGCAGGTCTGAGTACGCAGCCGCGGACGAAGCCCAAGGGGCCCGCCGAGTGACTCGGCGGGCCCCTGTGCCGTGAAGTCCCTTACGAGACGTCAGTGTCCGGCGCTGCTCGGTGCCGGTCCGCCGGGCGTCGCGTCGCGGTCGGCGCCCTTCGCGGCCTCGGTCTCGCTGTAGATGTCGGGTTCGAGGTAGATCACGCGCGCGATCGGGACGGCCTCGCGGATGCGGGACTCGGCGGCGTCGATGGCGGAGGCGACCTCGGCGGCCGTGTCCTCGTGCTGGACGGCGATCTTGGCGGCGACCAGGAGCTCCTCGGGGCCGATGTGGAGCGTGCGCATGTGGATGATGCGGGTGACCGTGTCGCCGTCGACGATGGCGGCCTCGATCTTCTTGACCTCCTCGATGCCGGCGGCCTCGCCGAGCAGCAGCGACTTTGTCTCGACAGCCAGGACGACCGCGATCAGGACGAGGAGGACACCGATGCAGACGGTGCCGATGCCGTCCCAGACGCTGTCGCCGGTGAGCAGGGCCAGGCTGACGCCGCCCAGGGCGAGGATCAGACCGACCAGCGCGCCGAGGTCCTCCAGGAGGACGACGGGCAGCTCGGGGGCCTTGGCGTGGCGGACGAACTCCTTCCAGGACTTCTTGCCGCGCAGGACGTTGGACTCCTTGATGGCCGTGCGGAAGGAGAAGGTCTCGGCGATGATCGCGAAGACGAGGACGCCGACCGGCCAGTACCAGTGCTCGATGTCGTGCGGGTGCTTGATCTTCTCGTAGCCCTCGTAGAGGGCGAACATGCCGCCGACGGAGAACAGGATGATCGAGACGAGGAAGGCGTAGATGTAGCGCTCCCGGCCGTAGCCGAAGGGGTGCTGCGGGGTCGCCTCGCGCTTGGCCTTCTTGCCGCCGACCAGCAGCAGGGCCTGGTTGCCGGAGTCGGCGAGCGAGTGCACGCCCTCGGCGAGCATCGACGACGAGCCGCTGAACGCGAACGCAACGAACTTCGCTGCCGCGATCGCGAGGTTGGCGGCGAGTGCCGCCACGATCGCCTTGGTACCGCCTGACGCGCTCATGTGTCGCGTTGTCCCTTCGCCTTCGTAAGCCTTCGTAGGCCTTCGTAGCCTTCGTACGTACGCCGTCCAGGGCGTCGCCGAGGGGGGCGTGACCCCCCGTTCGGCTTTGCCCGTCCTTTGCCGGTGGGCCATTGTTGCAGCCCGGTCCGACAATGGCGCGCCGGGTCGTCGGATGCCCTCGGTCAGGCGACGACGGTGGCCCGGAAGACCGTACCGGCGCCGGACACTTCGGCTTTTTCGCCCGCCGGTACGAAGACGGACTCACCGGGCGTCAGTTCGTGCTCCCCGGCGCGGACGGAACCCGCCGTGCAGAGCAGGATCTGCGGGGTGGCGCGGGTGAGGTCGTGGGCGGGGGTGCCCTCCGGGAGGACGTACCGGGACAGCCGGAACTCGTCGATCGGGGTCTCGTAGACCTCCTCGCCGTCCGGGGCGGCCTCCGGGCGCAGTACGCCCGGGTCGCTCGGCTCGAAGCGGACGATGCGCAGGAGTTCGGGGACGTCGACGTGCTTGGGGGTGAGGCCGCAGCGCAGGACGTTGTCGGAGTTGGCCATGATCTCGACGCCGAGGCCGCTCAGGTAGGCGTGCGGGATGCCGGCGCCGAGGAACAGTGCCTCGCCGGGCTGCAGGCGGACGTGGTTGAGGAGCATGGCGGCGATGACGCCGGGGTCGCCCGGGTAGTGGTGGGCGATGTCGGCGTAGGGCGCGTAGTCGCCGCCGAGACGGGAGCAGGCTGCCGCGGCCTCGGCGACGGTGTGGGCCATCTCGTCCGGGTCGGCGGTGAGGATCGCGGTGAGCACCTCGCGCAGGGCCGCGTCCTCGGGATGGGCGTGCAGCAGGTCGACGTACGGCTTGAGGGAGTCGACGCCGAGGCCGTCGAGCAGGTCGGCGGCCCGGACGGGGTCGCGGAAGCCGCACAGGCCGTCGAACTCGGTGAGGGCGCAGATCAGTTCGGGCTTGTGGTTAGCGTCCTTGTAGTTGCGGTGGCCGGCGTCGACCGGGATGCCACGGCGCTCCTCGTCCTCGTAACCCTCCTTCGCCTGCTCCAGGTCGGGGTGCACCTGGAGGGAGAGCGGGGCGCCGGCGGCGAGGATCTTGAGCAGGAAGGGCAGGCGGGGGCCGAACTTCGCGACGGCCGCCGCGCCCAGTTCACGCTCCGGGTCGGCCTCGATGACCTCGACGAGCGTGCCGCGCCCGGTGCGCGAGGGTGCGCCCGGGTGCGCGCCCATCCACATCTCCGCCTGCGGTTCGCCGGTGGGCTCGACGCCGAGGAGCTTCGGGATCGCGGTGGTGGAACCCCAGGCGTAGGGGCGGATGGTGTTGTCGAGGCGGTCCATGGGGTTGTGTGTCTGCTCTCTGTGCGTACGACGCCGGTTCTCTTCGGGTGGGACGCGGCTTCGGCTTGTGTGACGCGGGTTCGGCTTGTGTACGGCTGCCGGTTCCTTCTGCGTACGGCTGTCAGCGCGCCCTGGGACAGATCAGGCTCCCGAGGCGAGCGCCAGGTAAACGGCGGCGAAATCCGTGATGGCGATCAGTTCCGCGAGGGTCTCCAGTTCGCCGCCGGCTTCCGGCTCCAGTTCGCTGATCGGCGTGTCGTGGCTGAGGGCCAGGTCGCGGGCGGCGGGCGCGGCGGTGAGGCCGCCGATCGGGCGGTCGCGCAGCAGCACCACGCGCGCGTGCAGGGCGGGTGGCTCCTCCACGCGGTCACGGAAGAAGTCGTCGGGGTCGGCGCTCGCCGCGAGCGGTCCGGCGAGCAGGGCGCTGTGCGAGGCGAGCGCCTCGGGCAGTTCGGCGACGACCGCGGGGACGCCGGACAACTCGGCGAGCGCGGCGGCGAAACGGCGGCCGGCCGGACCGGCGGACACGCCCTCGGTCCAGATCAGCGGAAGCGCGTCGGCGAGTTCGGCGGCCAGGGTCTTGGCGGGGTTGCTGTACGTCGCGATGGCGGGGCCGCATCGCTCGGCGATGTGGTCGAGGCGGTCGGCGACCTTCTCCAGGGCGTCGGGCGGGGCGGCGACCAGGCCGGTGCGGTCGAGGATCGCCAGCAGCGGGGTGAGCAGCGCCCACAGGACGCCCGGGGCGGAGGCCGCGAGGGGTTCGTCCTGCTCGTAGGGGGCGGTCGCCATCGGCACGAACAGGCCGTGGTTGCTGTGCACCGCTTCGCTGAGCGGGGAGCGGGCGGGGGCCACGGCGACGACCGTGCAGCCGCGGCGGTAGGCCTGTTCGGCGAGCAGGGACAGGCCCGGTTCGGTGCCGTCGGGGGTGGTGATCAGCAGCAGGTCCACGGAGCCGGCCCAGCCGGGCAGCTCCCAGCGCAGGGCGCCCGCGGCGGGGGCGACGCCGGAGGGGGCCAGTCGGGTGACGGGGCTGGTGGCGCCGGCGAGCGTGCCGAGGAGGTCGGCGGCGCAGATGGCGGCGGCGCCTGGGCCCGCGATGAGGATGGCGCGGGGGCGGCCGTCGGGTTTGAGGTCGTTGACGCCGGCCTCGGCGGCGTGCCGGGTGGCGGTGCGGACGCGGGCGCCGGCTTCGGCCGCGCCGCGGAGCAGGGCACGGTGGTCGGCCTCGGCGAGCGCGTCCGGCGTGTCGAGCAGCGATTCGTCGAGCATGGGTGGCAGCCTCCGATCGCCGGGTCGTCTGGGGCGGGTGTCCTGCGCGGGTGTGTTGGCCGGGGGGCTTTGCTCGGGCGGGGGTTGGCTTTGTTGCCTTTTACGTCTTTGTTGCCTTTGTGCGGGCGCCGTTGCGGCTGTGGCGTCGGGCGCCATGGTCTCGCTTTACGCGGGGCGGCGGGCCTCGTCGACGAGCAGGACGGGGATGCCGTCGCGGACGGGGTACGCCAGGCCGCAGTCCTGGCTGGTGCAGATCAGCTCGGCGTCCTGCTCCTTGAGGGGGGCGTGACAGGCCGGGCAGGCGAGGATCTCCAGGAGGCCGGCTTCCAGCGGCATGGGGGGTCCCTTCTGGGGTGGGGGTGTGCGGTACGTGCGTGTGCGCGGATGTGCCTGGTCAGCGTACCGCCGGTGCGGGCGGGGTGCCGGGGTTGGGCGGGACGGCGTTGGGGTGGCCGTGGGGGGGGCGCCCCCGCCGCCCCTACCCGTCCCGTCCTCCAGGGGCTCCGCCCCTTCGACCCCGCGTACCTGGGGGCCTGCGGCCCCCAGACCCCCGCTATCGGCCCTGAACGGGCCTCGTCCTCAAACGCCGGACGGGCTGAGATTGCCTGGACCGGCGCTGGGAAGTGGCCGCCCGCTGAGTCTGCGAGTCCCAGCGGGTGGGTGGGGGTTCGGGATGGCACGGTCTCGTCGTCAGACGCCGGACGGGCTGGAATACCCCGGCCGGCGCTGGGAAGTGACCGCTCGCTGAGTCTGCGAGCCCCAGCGGGTGGTGGGGGCTCGGGACGGCACGGTCTCGTCCTCAGGCGCCGGGCGGGCTGAGATTGCCGGGACCGGCGCCGGGGAGTGACCGCCTCCAGGGCGTCCGCACCAAGCGGGTGGGTGGGGGCTAGGGGTGGCGCGTCCTCGTCCTCAGGCGCCGGACCGGCCGCATGATGCCGACCGGCGTCGGGATGTAGGGACGCAGCCCCCAACCGAGCCGTCGTCCTGGCCTCAGCCCCTGATGATCTCCAGCACCTCGTCCCGTACCTTCGCCATCGTCGCCTCGTCCCGGGCCTCGGCGTTCAGGCGCAGCAGCGGCTCCGTGTTGGACGGGCGGACGTTGAACCACCAGTCGGCGGCCGTCACGGTCAGGCCGTCGAGTTCGTCCAGTTCCACGCCCTCCCGGCCCTCGTAGGTGGACTTGATGGCGGCCAGGCGGCCTGCCTGGTCGGCGACCGTGGAGTTGATCTCGCCGGAGCCGGTGTAGCGGTCGTACTGGGCGACGAGGCCGGACAGGGGGCCGTCCTGGCCGCCGAGGGCCGCCAGGACGTGCAGGGCGGCCAGCATGCCCGTGTCGGCGTTCCAGAAGTCCTTGAAGTAGTAGTGGGCGGAGTGCTCGCCGCCGAAGATCGCGCCGGTCTGCGCCATCTCGGCCTTGATGAAGGAGTGGCCGACGCGGGTGCGGACCGGCGTGCCGCCGTTCTCCTTGACGACCTCCGGGACCGACCAGGACGTGATCAGGTTGTGGATGATCGTGCCCTTGCCGCCGTGCTTGGCGAGTTCGCGGGAGGCCACCAGGGCGGTGACGGCGGACGGGGAGACGGGCGCGCCGTGCTCGTCGACGACGAAGCAGCGGTCGGCGTCGCCGTCGAAGGCGATGCCGAGGTCGGCGGATTCGTCGCGGACACGCTTCTGGAGGTCGACGATGTTCGCCAGGTCCAGGGGGTTCGCCTCGTGGTTCGGGAACGTGCCGTCCAGTTCGAAGTACATCGGGACGAGGGTGAGGGGCAGGCCCTCGAAGACCGTGGGGACCGTGTGGCCGCCCATGCCGTTGCCCGCGTCGACGACGACCTTCAGGGGGCGGATGGAGGTCAGGTCGACGAGGGAGCGGAGGTGGGCCGCGTAGTCCTCCAACGTGTCCCGCTGCGTGATCGTTCCCGGCGTCGCCGCCGGCTCCGGGGCGCCCGACTCGCTCCACCGCTCGACCAGTTCGCGGATCTCGGCGAGGCCGGAGTCCTGGCCGACGGGGGCCGCGCCCGCGCGGCACATCTTGATGCCGTTGTACTGGGCCGGGTTGTGCGAGGCCGTGAACATCGCGCCGGGGAGGTTCAGCGCGCCCGAGGCGTAGTACAGCTGGTCGGTGGAGCACAGGCCGATCTCGGTGACGTCGACGCCCTGGGCCGCCGCCCCGCGTGCGAAGGCGCGGGACAGGCCGGGGGACGAGGGCCGCATGTCGTGCCCGATCACGATCGCGCTCGCGCCGGTCACCTGTACGAAGGCGGCCCCGAAGAGCTCGGCCAGCGGCTCGTCCCACTGGTCCGGGACGACCCCGCGCACGTCGTACGCCTTCACGAGCTGTGACAGATCAGCAGCCACGGCCAACCCTCCTGAAAGTCCTATCGGTCACCTCAAACTACCCGCCCACGCCGACAGCGCGCTGTGTGCCCACCGAGTGGACTCCGAGCCGTAACCTCAGGTCAGTGCGCACGTCAGGGCAGCATCCAGCCCAGCACCGGTGAACTCTGTCCGACCACGATCAGGCACATCACCAGCAGCAGGCCCAGACTCCACGGCAGCACCCGGCGCAGCAGATCCCCCTCCCGGCCCGCGAGGCCTACGGCCGCGCAGGCGATGGTGAGGTTCTGCGGCGAGATCATCTTGCCGAGCACACCACCTGAACTGTTGGCGGCGGCCAGGAGTTCCGGCGACAGCCCCGACTCCCGGGCCGCCGTCACCTGCAACGCGCCGAACAGCGCGTTGGCCGAGGTGTCCGACCCGGACACGGCCACACCGAACCAGCCCAGCACCGGCGACAGGAAGGCGAGCCCCGCGCCGGCCGCCGCCACGAAGTGGCCGATGGTGGCGGCCTGTCCGGAGAGGTTCATGACGTACGCGAGGGCCAGCACGGACGTCACGGTGAGGATGGCGAACCGCAACTCGTGCACGGTCGCGGCCCACTCCCTGACGGCCACGCGCGCGTGCACCCCGAGCACGACCGCCGTGCACACCCCGGCGAGCAGCACGAGCGTGCCTCCGGTGGACACGATCGGCCAGCTGAAGACATTGCCGCCGACCGGCTCCCCGTCCGGGCCGACGACGTTCAGGAAGGGCCAGTCGTACGTCTGGGTCGCCTCGGCCAGCCAGTCCTTGACCACGGGGATCTGCGCGAGGGAGAAGATCACGACGATCAACGCGTACGGCGCGTAGGCCCGTACGACTTCCCGCCGCGGGTCGTCCTCGTCCAACTCCTCGCTCCGCGCCCCGGTCAGCACGGACGCGCGTACGGCCTCGGCGGCGGGCACGCGCGCGTGCGGTACGGCGACCAGGGCGCCCGCGCCGGCCAAGGCGGCGCCGATGTCGGCGAGTTGCGCGGAGACGTAGTTGGAGGCGGCGAACTGGGCGACGGCGAAGGCGACTCCGCACACCAGGGCGGGCACCCAGGTCTCCCGCAGCCCGCGCCGCCCGTCCACGAGCCCGACGAGCACGAGGGGCACCACCAGGGCCAGCAACGGCGTCTGACGCCCCACCAGGGACGCCACGTCGTCCAGCGGCAGCCCGGTGACCTGAGCCAGCGTCACCACGGGTGTGCCCATCGCGCCGAAGGCCACGGGCGCGGTGTTGGCGACCAGCGCGACGACCGCCGCCCGCACCGGTTCGAACCCGAGCGCCACCAGCATGACCGAACAGATCGCGACGGGCGCCCCGAACCCGGCGAGCGCCTCCAGCAGCGCCCCGAAGCAGAAGGCGACGACGAGCGCCTGGATGCGCGGATCGTCGGACAGCCGCCCGAACGACCGGCGCAGGATGTCGAAATGGCGTGTCCGGACGGTCATCCGGTACACCCACAGGGCGTTGACGACGATCCACAGGATGGGGAAGAGCCCGAAGACGGCCCCCTGGGCGGCGCTGGAGAGCGTCTGACCGAGCGGCATGCCGTACGCGAGCCGGGCGACCAGAACGGCCCCCACGAGCCCCGTGAGCCCCGCCAGGTGCGCCTTCACCCGGACCCCGCCCAGCAGGACGAGGACGATCACCAGCGGCAGCGCTGCCACGAGGGCGGACAGGCCGAGCGAGCCGGCGACGGGTTCCAGTTCCTGGACGTACACGGGCGCCTCCCGGATTCCGTCATGCGGAAAGCGATTTCTCGTTCCCGCATACGGAATGGTCGTGTCCGCGCCAACGACACGTCAATGCCCGTGCATCACTCAACGAAGCGAGCGTGCGGACGAAACCGACCGTCAGTTGTCAGGCGATCGAAGTACCCGCAGATGCCCGCGCCGCGCGACCTCCATGGGATCGGCCGCGCGCGCCCCGCCACCACCGGCCCCAGCCGCCCGCTCCTGGGGGCGGGCCGCCTCGCGCACCGCGTTGGCAAGCGCTTCCAGATCATCACCGCTGGGGCGGGCCGGAGCCGAACCGTCCAGCAGACGCACGACCTCCCACCCGCGAGGGGCGGTGAGGCGCTCGGAGTGCTCGGCGCACAGGTCGTAGCAGTGGGGTTCGGCGTAGGTGGCGAGCGGGCCGAGGACCGCGGTCGAGTCGGCGTAGACGTACGTCAGCGTCGCGACGGCGGGACGGCCGCAAGCGGTGCGCGAACAGCGACGTACAGGGCTCACGACGTTGGACGGTACCGCACTCTTGAGCGGGCCGCGACGACTCTCCCCCAGGTCACACCACCGTGTCGTAGTGTGAAACGCCCCACACCCCCTCGCACGCCACCTCACTGACCTGCGGGGAAGCCCCCTGCCGAGATCCCGAACGCACCTGAATCCGGTCACCACTCGCCACAAACCCCATCAATTACCTTGAGCTCGACGGTCTCGGAGAGATACGGAATCGAGCCCAACCTTGGCTGGAATGGTCATCTGCCGACATGCCGTACGGGCGGGTGGACGCCGCCCCGCCCGCCCCGTGGGGGACTACCCTTCGTCAGTGATGGACACCCCCGTACCGCCCCGTGCCGTCGGCCCCGGGCCCCGACGCCGTGATCGCCACGGCCGGGGCATGCGCGGCCCGATCGCACCGCCTCAGGTCCCGCTCGCCGCCAGCCGCGCCGATGCCTTCGCCGACCTGGTGCAGGACTCCGTGGAACGCCTCGAACGCCGCTGGCCCCAGCTGGCCGACATCGATTTCCTGGTCCTGGAGGTCCCCCGGCTGGACGGCCCCGGCCGCACCTGGAACGACGAGGCGGTTCCGCTCGGCGGCACGATTCCCGCGCGCGAGGGACGACGCGCACGGGTGGTCATCTATCGCCGCCCGGTGGAGATCCGCACCAAGGGGCGGGACGAGCGCGCGGCCCTGGTGCACGAGGTGGTCGTGGAACAGGTGGCCGAGCTGCTTGGTCTGACGCCGGAGACGGTGGATCCCCGCTACGGCGAAGACTGACCGCGCCGCCCGCTGCACTGCCCGTGGCCGGGCGGGCCCGTTGTGGCTGCCCCCTGGAGTTTCTCGCCCCCGCCACCCCTGCCCGTCCCTCCCCCAAGCTCTTCGAGCAGGGGGGACCCCCAGACGGGCTGAAATACACGACCGGCGCTGGCAGGTGACCGCGTCCTCGGACGACCTACTTCTGCAGCACCGACAAGTCCTCGTCCGCCTCCGGCACAGCCACCATCCCCCGGTCATCCGGCAGCGTCTGCACCGTGAAGCCCGACACGCCGTCCTCCGTCACCGCCAGTGTCCGAGCCCCGTACACCGGCCCGCCCGACACCGACTCCACCGTCAGCGCGTATGTGCCCTTCAGGCCGGTCGGCACCGGGATCTCCACGTCCTGTGTGGTCCCGGACTTGATCGTGTACGTCTTGGACGCCGCCGTGCCCCCCGCACTTCCCGCCGACGCCGTCACCTTGACCTCGGCCGTGCGGAAGGGTGCCGCCAGGGACAGGGTCGTGCCCTTCGCCCTGTTGTCGACCACCGTCGCGCGCGTGCCGACCGGCCGGGTCGCCGGGATGAACGCCGTCTCCTGCTTGGCCCCCTTCCCGCGAATCACCCGCACCGCCGCGACCACCGGCACGGACTGATCCGTGGGCGTGAGCACCAAGGACCCGGCCTCCCCGCGCATGACGTCCCCGAGGTCCACCGCACTCGTCATCCCCGCCTTGACGTGCAGCGTCTCGCTCCCGGCAGGGGTGATCAGCCCGGACGGCGAGGCAAGCCGCACCTTGAGGTCCGCATCCGCGTCCCCCGGCGTGAACGCGATCAGCCGCACAGCGGTGGCGTCCTTCGGGATGCCGGGCAGCACCAGGCTGCCCGCCGGGTCGGTGGACGTGGCCAGCCAGTCGCCGCCGAGCCTGTCGTCCAGCGCCTGCACCGAGGCACCCACCCGACCGCTGCGCACACTCACATGCACGGTCACATTGGTCTGCTTCGCATGGGTGAGCGTGGACAGCAGGATCGGCTCAGCGGAGTGCGGCTGGACGGTGATCCCGTCGCCCACCGTGGTCTCGAGCGCACCGTCCTTGCCGTAGAGCTCGATGTCGACGACGGCGGCGGAGTCGTCGGGGTTGGTCAAGTGCACGTAGTCCGTGCGGTCGGCGGCCGTACTGGCGCCCGGGAACCAGAACTCGGTGTCCGGCGCGGTGCAGTTGACGCCCTGCAGCCCCCGCCCCGAGCCCACGGCGACCCCCGTGGTCTCCTGGACGGTCCACCCGGGCGCGAACTTCCCGTCGGCGGTCCCGAGGAGCGCCGGCGAGTCGCCCCCGGACACGTCCCCGGTGACGGGCTCACCCGGTTCCTTGACCTCCAGCACGGGCTTGGCGGCCTTACCGCCCTTGCCGTCCTCGTCCGCCTTCTTGCCGTCGGCGTCCGCCTTCTGCGCGGCGGCCGCCAGCAGTTCCGCCTTCCCGCCGCTCCCCGTCCCCTTCGTGACGGGCGTGAACGACGTGTACGTCGTCTCGGCGAGGTCCGAGATGCTCGGCGCCGGACACACCAGGCTCGTGCGCTCGACGGGCAACTCGGCAGCGGCCTTGGCCGTGTTCGGGCCGGACGCGTCCGGTGTGGTGAACGCCGCGAACCCGGTGACGGCGGCGAGGGCGGTGACGCCGGCGATGAGGGACAGGGTGGTGCGGTTCACTGCTGGCTCCCGTCGGAACGCTCATTGCCCTGCGGATGCGGCTGCGCGGGGTCGTACGTGGCGTCGTAACCCTGCTGGTACGTCTGGTCGTAGGACGTGTCGTACGACGCCGTGGAGGACTGCCCGCCGTATGCGTACGGGTCGTACTGGCCGCCCTGGTACGGGTCGGCCTGGTACGTCTGGTCGTAGGCGCCGCCCGCCGGGTACTGCTGACCGCCCGGGTACTGCTGCTCCCCGCCGTAACCGCCGTACTCGTTGCCCGCCGCGTAACTCGGCGTGTTCCACTCGCCGTAGGACTGCTGCTGCGGAATCGCCGCAGCAGTCTCCTCCTTCGGAGGGGACGGGAACTCCCCGCCCTGTCCGGCCTCTTCGGCCTCGGCCTGAGCGCGCAGGCGACGGGCGCGGCGGCCCTCGCCCGCCACGGCCTCGGCCGGGACGGCCGGCTCCTCGGGCAGGTCGTCGTCGATGTCGCGGCGACGTCCGGGAAGGGCCATCACGACGAGGACGAGGGCGAGGAAGCCCTGGACCCACAGCCAGGCGGTGTGTCCGATCGGGTCGTCGTAGGTGACGTCCAACCTGCCGCCACCGGCCGGCAGCTCGAAGCCCTGGGCCCAGCCGTCGACCGTGGTCGGAGTCAGCGGCTTGCCGTCCAGGGTGGCCGTCCAGCCCTCGTCGGCACTGTCGGCGAGGCGCAGGACACGCCCCTCGGAGCCGCTCGGGATCGTGGTGTGGATCTCGACGGGGCCCGCGGCGACGGGCTGAGGCTCACCGGCGCCGGACGCGTCACCGGGGGCGGAACCGGACTCCGACGCAGCCCCGGACCCCGACGCGGCGACGATGGCCGCGCGCGACACCTGCCGGTCGACCCGCCACAGCGCACTGCCGTTCTGCTCGCTCAGCCGCGACAGTCCGGGCGTGGCGTCCAGCACGCGCGCGACCTCGCGGGGAGCGCCCTTGTGGACGAGGACGTACCGCACCGCGAACGCGCCCAGCTGGTCGGCCTGGTCGGCGCCGGAGCCGGCGACGAGGTTGGCGACGATCTTGTCGAGCTTGGCGTTCTCCCCGTCGGCCGCGGCGAGCTCGGCGTCGCCGAGGCGGGCGCCGGAGCCACGGACGAGCATGTAGCCGACGTGGGCCGAGGAGTCGCTGTCGAGGACGAGGGTGCGGGCCTGGTCGCGGGTGCCGCTCTCCTCGGCGACGAACGCCGGGACCTGTACGGGATCGCGTCGCTCCAGCGGCCCGTCGGCGCCGCGGATCATCCAGCCGGCGGCGACGAGCAGCGGGCCCGCGGCGGCGGCGAAGGCGATCAGCGCAGCGACCGGCTGGCGCCAGCCGAAGCTCTGCTCGGCCACACGCGCGCGTGCGCCGTCGGCGCCGAGCACGGCGGCGGCCAGGAGGGCGATGCCGTAGACGAGGGTGGCGGGGCCGGCCCAGGTGGAGCTGTTGGACAGGGCCGCGAACACGAGGCCCAGCAGGGCGACCGCCCAGGCCGTGCGGATTGCCCACTGCCGCTCGGAGCGCATCAGGGCGGCCAGCGCGGCCAGTACGACGCCGATGAGCATCAGCCCGCTGACGGTGCCGGGTCCGCCGGGGCTGGCGCCGAGCAGATCCAGGGCGGACGCGGCCGAGGGGTCGTACTGCAGTCCGGCCTCCTGGAAGAAGCCGAACGGAAGCAGCGACAGCGACCAGGGCGCGAGCATCAGCAGGGGGACGCCGAGCTGGGCCAGGAAGCGCAGGCCGTACGCGGTGATGTCGGCGCGCCGCACCGCCAGCAGCCCGAGGCCGAGGACCAGCGCGATCGGCCACACGATCGGCGTGAAGGCCGTGGTGATCGTCAGCAGCAGCGCGTAGGCCCAGGTCGCGCGCCAACTGCCGCGCGCGCCGTTGCTGTTCGCCAGGCCGCTCGCCGCGATGCCCGCGCGCGCGAGGAACGGCAGCAGGACGGCGAGGACGGCGGTGCCGATGCGGCCGCCGGCGAGGGCGCCGGTGGCGGCGGGCAGGACGGCGTAGACGACGGCCGCCCACGCGCGCAGCAGGCGGGACTCGACGAGCGGACGGGAGGCGAAGTAGGCGGTGAACCCTGCCAGCGGCACCGAGCAGACGAGCAGGACCGTTACCGCGAGCCCGGTGGAACCCAGCAGCATGGAGGCGAGCAGCGCCACGATCGCGAGATACGGCGGCGCGGACGGTGTGCCGCCCGCCCCCACCGGATGCCATGCGTCCAGGTAGCGGGACCACAGCTCACTCGACTCGGCCGGTGCGGGCAGCAGCGCACCGCCCGCGAGCGCGCCGCCGCCGAGCAGCTCCCGGCAGGCGATCAGCGAGGCGAACAGGAGCACCAGGAAGAGCACCGGTCCGGGCTTGCGGGCGACGCGCTTGAGGCGGGCGAACTGCTCGATCTCCAGGAAGTCCGCGTCGTCGCCGCCGGGCCCGGACTCGATCGCGCCGCCGTGCCGTCCCGCGCCGGGGGCGGCCTCGGCGTCGGAACGGCCGACGAGGCTGCCCGCGACCTGTTCGACGGTGGCCCGCACGGTCGCGCCGGGCGGCGGGAACAGCGCCCGCAGCTCACCCTTGTCGATGACGGGCGTGCCGCGCCTGCGGCGCCCGGCGATGATCCGCTCGGGGCGCAGCAGTGTGCCCATGAGACCGCGGATCTCGTCGAGGGCCTGTCCGGGGACCTTGCCCACGAGGTAGGCGAGGGTCCGCAGGACCGTGCCGACGACCAGGCGCAGCAGCACCCAGGGCAGCACGGCCGTACGCGTGTTGACGAGCAGGGTGTAGACGGCGCCCGCCTTGTCGACCTTGTGCGGGGAGGCGGCGGTGCGGCCCACGCAGTCGACGGTGCGGCGTTCGCGGGAGGCCGCCTCGGCGTGTCGTACGACTGCCTCGGGGGCGACGAGGACGCGGTGGCCGGCGGCCGTGACGCGCCAGCACAGGTCGACGTCGTCGCGCATCAGCGGCAACCGGCGGTCGAAGCCGCCCAGTTGTTCGAACACATCGCGCCGGATCAGCATGCCGGCGGTGGACACGGACAGCACGGGCCGTACGTGGTCGTGCTGGCCCTGGTCCTGTTCGCGGCGGTCGAGGCCGGTCCAGCGGCGGCCGGAGTTGGCGATGGTGACGCCGACCTCCAGGAGCTGCCGGCGGTCGTACCAGCCGCGCAACTTGGGGCCCACGACGGCGACGTCGTCACGGCCGAGCTCGTACTCGTTCTCCACGACGCGCAGCAGCTGGGCCAGGGCGTCGGGTTCGGGGGCGCAGTCGTCGTGCAGCAGCCACAGCCACTGCACGGGCTCCCCGTGGGGGAGTTCGGGCATGTCGTAGGCGTCGTCGCGCCAGGTGCGCGTGACCGGGTCCCAGCCGCTCGGCCGCTTCAGATAGGTCAGCTCGTCCGGGGTGAGGACGGGGGCGATGCGGTTGGCCTCCTCGACGGCCTGGCCGAATCCGGTGCGCCGGGCGAGGTGCAGTACGCGGTCGTCGCCGAGGGCGTCGGTGACCAGCTGCGCGGAGTGGTCCGCGCTGCCGGTGTCGGCCGCGACGGCGAACTGGACGGGTCGCTCCTGGCCGAGCAGCCCGGCGAGCGCGTCGGGCAGCCAGCGGGCGCCGTCGTGGGAGACGAGCACCGCGGTCACCACATGACGCGGAAACTCAGGCGTGGCAGCGGGGTCGTGATGGGCTGCCGAGTGGCTGTGCACGGACATCGAGGTACGGGCCCCGGTTCGATGGACTGCGGTGGACGCCTGTGCCCCTGGGGACAGCGGGGCGTCTCGGACGAGCGACCACACTATCGGCTGGGCATGACGGCGGCCCGCCGCCTGTGGACAACCCAGCGCGACGGGCTCTTCGAGACCTGTTCGAGGCGTACGTACGTACGGATATGTCGTGCGGATGCGTGCGCTTCAGACCTGTCGAGCGGTCCTGCGGCCCGGCCCGCGACGGCCGGACGGCCTGCGCACGGTCAGACGGCGGCCTTCTTCAGCCGGCGGCGCTCGCGCTCGGACAGGCCGCCCCAGATTCCGAAGCGCTCGTCGTTGGCGAGGGCGTATTCGAGGCACTCGGAGCGGACCTCACAGGCGAGACAGACCTTCTTGGCCTCGCGGGTGGAGCCGCCCTTCTCGGGGAAGAAGGACTCGGGGTCGGTCTGGGCGCACAGCGCGCGCTCCTGCCAGCCGAGTTCCTCGTCCGCGTCGTCGACCAGCAGTTGCTGCACCAGCTCGGTCATGTGCGCCCCTCGTCTGTCTTTCGCGTCCCCGTGATGTAGCCGTTACCGATTTCGGCTGAACGACACGAGTGAAATTACAAGTGTGCTGCTCCGGGCGAGTCAAGCCGAGATCTGCTATTGAGCCCCTTATTCACTCTGCGGAACCAAGGCCTAGCGGAAAGTGTTCAAATCGGCATAAACCTTGACAAGCAGGCGAGGCCCCGGAGGGTGTCCGACCCCGCGCAGAGCCTGTACGGAAAAGGACGCCCAGAAGTTCGATCTCGTTGCACGCGTGCGTAGAAGCGAACCGGATCACAGTCGGATCACAGGATCACAACGACGCCCGAGCGCCTGGATGTGCGCCATGTGTCCCGGGTCACGCGTGAACAAACCTTTCGCCAGAGAGATGAACCGGATGAGGTGAAAGATGTCCCACACCCCCGGGCGCCGAGTTGACAGTGCGGGCATGAACCGATGTCCTTATGGGCATGCTCGCGAACTTGGCACTCACCTCGACCCGCACCGCCGGGTCCCACGGTGCTGCCCGCGCTCGCTGTAGCTGTTGCTGTCCCAGCTGTTGAGCCCAGCGCGCTCCGGCTGCCTCTGAGTCCACCGCGACTCGGCTGCTTGTTCCCACGCCCGAACCCAGGGCCCTCCTGTCCCCCGCGACCCGGGCGGACGGTAAGCGACACCCAGCCATCCCCCGCTCTTCCGCCAAGGAATCCACGCACCTCATGAACAGCGACAGCGACCTCCAGATCGCCGGCGACATCCTCGAAGTCCCGCACCTCCTCCAGACACCCCGCGAGCACCCGGCCACCGTCGCCGAGTTCGTCGGCCTGGCCCGCTCCCTCGCCGCCGACCGGTCCCAGTGGGAGCACCTCGTCCAGTACGACGCGACCACGCGCTGGTACCACCGGCTGCGCACCGGCCCCGGCTACGAGGTGTGGCTGCTGTCCTGGGTCCCCGGACAGGGCAGCGGACTGCACGACCACGGCCGGTCCTCCGGTGTGCTGACCGTTCTGGACGGCACGCTGACCGAGCGCACCGAGCGCGGCACGCGCGTGCTGGCGGCGGGCGCCCAGCGGGTGTTCGCCCCGGGCTATGTGCACGAGGTGGCGAACGACGCGCTGGAGCCGGCGGTCAGCCTGCACGTGTACTACCCGGGCCTGACCGAGATGCCGATGCACACCACCCCCGCCTGCGAAGCTGGTATCGAGCCGAGTCCGGTGACTGCCTGACCCGTTGTCGTACCCGCCTGCAAGACTTGCTCCCATGCGCATTGTGGTTCTGGCAGGCGGCATCGGTGGTGCCCGGTTCCTGCGTGGTCTGAAGCGGGCCGTGCCGGACGCGGACATCACGGTCATCGGCAACACCGGGGACGACATCCACCTCTTCGGGCTGAAGGTCTGCCCGGACCTCGACACGGTGATGTACACGCTCGGCGGCGGCATCAACGAGGAGCAGGGCTGGGGCCGGGCCGACGAGACCTTCCATCTCAAGGAGGAGCTCGCCGCGTACGGCGTCGGGCCGGAGTGGTTCGGGCTCGGCGACCGGGACTTCGCCACGCACATCGTGCGGACGCAGATGATCGGCGCCGGATATCCGCTGAGCGCGGTGACGGAGGCGCTGTGCGACCGCTGGCAGCCCGGCGTCCGTCTCATCCCCATGACCGACGACCGCGTCGAGACCCATGTGGCCGTCGAGATCGACGGCGAGCGCAAGGCCGTCCACTTCCAGGAGTACTGGGTACGGCTGCGGGCCTCGGTGCCGGCCGAGGCGATCGTGCCGGTCGGCGCGGAACAGGCCAAGCCGGCGCCGGGCGTCCTGGAGGCCGTCGCCGAGGCGGACGTCGTGCTCTTCCCGCCGTCCAACCCGGTCGTGTCCGTCGGCACGATCCTCGCCGTTCCCGGTATTCGCGAGGCGATCGCCGACGCCGGGGTGCCGGTGGTGGGCCTGTCCCCGATCGTCGGGGACGCGCCCGTGCGCGGGATGGCCGACAAGGTGCTCGCGGCGGTCGGCGTGGAGTCGACGGCCGCGGCGGTCGCCGAGCACTACGGCTCCGGGCTCCTCGACGGCTGGCTCGTCGACACCGTGGACGCGGGTTCCGTGGAGCGGGTCGAGGCGGCCGGGATCCGCTGCCGGGCCGTACCGCTGATGATGACCGACGTCGACGCGGCCGCGCAGATGGCCCGGGAGGCGCTGGCGTTGGCCGAGGAGGTGCGGGGGGCTTGAGCGGCGAGGAGTCGACAGCGGCGCCGGGCACGTCAGCCGGGGGCGCGGTGGCGGGCGCCGCCGACGGGGGCGGGCCGGATGCCGCCGCCCGGGACCGTGCCGGACGAGCACCTGCGAGCGGCGGGGCCCCCGGTTACCGGGTCTGGGCCGTCTCCGGGATCCCCGAGGTCGCCGCGGGCGACGACCTGGCCAAGGTGATCGCGGCCGCCGAGCCCGGGCTGGCCGACGGGGACGTGCTGCTCGTCACCTCGAAGATCGTGTCCAAGGCCGAGGGGCGGGTCGTGGCGGCGGGTGACCGGGAGTCCGCGATCGACGCGGAGACCGTGCGGGTCGTGGCGCGCCGCGGCACCCTCCGCATCGTCGAGAACCGGCAGGGACTTGTGATGGCCGCGGCCGGGGTCGACGCCTCCAACACCCCCGCCGGGACGGTGCTGTTGCTGCCCGAGGACCCGGACGCGTCCGCGCGGGCGATCCGGGAGGGTCTGCGGGAGGCCCTCGGCGTCAGCGTCGGCGTCGTCGTCACCGACACCTTCGGCCGCCCCTGGCGCTCGGGGCTCACGGACGTGGCGATCGGTGCCGCAGGCGTGCGTGTGCTGGACGACCTGCGTGGGGGCACGGACGCGTACGGCAATCCGCTGAGCGCGACCGTGGTGGCGACGGCGGACGAGCTCGCCGCCGCCGGTGACCTGGTGAAGGGCAAGGCCGACGGCCTGCCCGTCGCCGTGGTGCGCGGGCTGGCGCACACGGTGGCCGAGGAGCACAGCGAGGGGGCGCGGGCGCTGGTGCGCGGCGCCCGTGACGACATGTTCCGGCTGGGCACCTCCGAGGCGATACGGGAGGCGGTGACCCAGCGGCGTACGGTACGCGCCTTCACGGACGAGCCCGTCGACCCGGGGGCCGTACGCCGAGCGGTCGCCGCGGCCGTCACCGCGCCGGCGCCGCACCACACCACACCGTGGCGGTTCGTGCTGCTGGAGTCGGCCGAGTCGCGGACGCGGCTGCTCGACGCCATGCGCGACGCCTGGATCGCCGATCTGCGGCGGGACGGCAAGAGCGAGGAGTCGATAGCCAAGCGGGTGCGGCGCGGGGACGTGCTGCGCAACGCGCCGTATCTGGTGGTGCCCTGCCTGGTCATGGACGGCTCGCACACCTACGGCGACGCGAGGCGGGACGGGGCCGAGCGGGAGATGTTCGTCGTGGCCGCCGGTGCCGGGGTGCAGAACTTCCTGGTCGCGCTGGCCGGGGAGCGGCTGGGGTCGGCGTGGGTGTCGTCGACTATGTTCTGCCGGGATGTGGTGCGGGAGGTGCTCGGGCTGCCGGCGGACTGGGATCCGATGGGGGCGGTGGCGGTCGGTCATCCGGCGGAGGAGCCGCGACCGCGTCCGGAGCGGGATGCCGGAGCCTTCATCGAGGTGCGGTGACCGGGGCCGCCCGGCGCGTACGCTCGTAGGACCCCTTCGGTACCGGCGCTCGTAGGACTTCTCCAGCACTAGGACCTCATCCGTGGCAGGACGTTTCGCTCCACGACCCACGCGTACGACGGTGCGCGGCGGGCATGTCGCCGTGCCCGGGGGGATACCGCGTCAGGCGCCGGCGCCGGGGCGGGTGCGCACCTGGGTGCCGGACGGGCCGCTCGATCTCGGGCTGGTGCTGGGTCCCTTGCGGCGTGGGCCGGGCGACCCGACCTTCCGTGCAATGCCGGACGGCTCCGTGTGGCGGGCCAGCCGCACGCCTGCCGGACCCGCGACACTGCGGGTCAGCGCGCGGGGTGCCGAGGTGCGGGGTGAGGCGTGGGGGCCGGGGGCCGAGTGGCTGCTGGAGCAGTTGCCGGAGCTGCTCGGGGCCGCCGATGACCCGTCCGTGTTCGTGCCGCGGCATCGGCTGGTGGCGTTGGCCCGGCATCGGCGGCCGGGGCTTCGGCTGACGCGGACCGGGCTGGTGCTGGAGTCGCTGATTCCGTCGATCCTGGAGCAGAAGGTCACGGCCGACGAGGCGTATCGGGCGTGGCGGTTGCTGGTGCGGAAGTTCGGGGAGCCGGCGCCGGGGCCCGCGCCCGCGCGGATGTGTGTGATGCCGGATGCGCGGACGTGGGCGCTGATTCCGTCCTGGGAGTGGCATCGGGCCGGGGTCGACAACAAGCGCGCGTCGACGATTCTGCGGGCCGTGCGGGTTGCCGCGCGGATGGAAGAGGCGGTTCGGATGGAACCGGGTGCCGCGCAGGCTCGGTTGGAGGTCGTGCCGGGGATCGGGCCGTGGACGTCGGCGGAGGTCGTGCAGCGTAGTCATGGGGCGGCGGATGCGGTGACCGTGGGGGATCTGCATCTGCCGGGGATCGTGGGGTTCGCGCTCGCCGGGGACCGGGACGCGGATGACTCGGTGATGTTGGAGTTGCTGGAGCCGTATGCGGGGCAGCGGCATCGGGCGGCTCGGTTGATTCTGCTGAGCGGGCGGGTGCCGGCGCGGCGGGCGCCGCGGATGCCGCGGGGGGATATCGGGCGGTTGTGACGGGCGCGCGCCGCGCGGTGGGTGCCGCGAGGGTGGTCGCCCCCGCCGCCCCTACCCGTCCCGTCCTCCAGGGGCTGCCGCCCCTTCGACCCCGCGTACCTGGGGGCCTGCGGCCCCCAGACCCCCGCTATCGGCCCTGAACGGGCCTCGTCCTCAAACGCCGGACGGGCTGAGATTGCTGGACCGGCGCCGAGAAGTGACCACCACCGGCTACAGGAAAGCAACCGCCACCCGGTGCGCGGCCCCAGCGGGTGGGTGGGGGCTCGGGACGGCACGGCCTCGTCCTCAAACGCCGGACGGGCTGAGATTGCCTGGACCGGCGCCGGGAAGTGGCCGTCGCCCCACCCCCCTCACCCACCCGCCTACAGATCCGGCGAGAACCGCACCGCCCCCGCCGGAATCCGCGCGTCGCACCACACCCGTACGCCCTCCCTCAGCTCGTTGTCGGCGCCGATCACCGCGCCGTCGCCGATGACCGTGCCGGTGAGGACGGAGCGCTCGCCCACGCGGGCTCGGGTGCCGATGAGGGAGTCGGTGATGACGGCGCCGGGTTCGATGACGGCGCCCGGGAGGATGGTGCTGCCGAAGACGCGCGCGCCCTCCGCCACGAAGGCGCCCTCGCCCACCACCGTGCCGCCGGTGAGCTTGGCGTCGGGGGCCACCGTGGCCGTGGGGAGGATCAGACGGTCGCCGCAGCGGCCGGGCACGGCGGGGGAAGGGGCACGGCCCAGGACGAGGTCCGCCGAGCCGCGGACGAAGGCCGCGGGGGTGCCGAGGTCGAGCCAGTACGTGGAGTCGACCATGCCCTGCAGGTGGGCGCCCGCCGACAGGAGGTCGGGGAACGTCTCCCGCTCCACGGAGACCGGGCGGTTCGCCGGGATCGTGTCGATGACGGAGCGGCGGAAGACGTACGCGCCCGCGTTGATCTGGTCGGTGACGATCTCCTCGGGGGTCTGCGGCTTCTCCAGGAACGCCGTCACCCGGCCGGTGTCGTCCGTGGGGACGAGGCCGTACGCCCTCGGGTCCGTCACCTTCGTCAGGTGCAGGGAGACGTCCGCGCCCGTCGTCTCGTGCGTGCGGACCAGGGCCCTGATGTCCAGGCCGGTGAGGATGTCGCCGTTGAAGATGAGGACCGGGTCGTCGGGGGCCGAGTGCAGGCGGGAGGCGACGTTGCGGATGGCGCCGCCCGTGCCGAGGGGCTCCTCCTCCGTCACGTACTCCAGATGGAGGCCGAGCGCCGAGCCGTCGCCGAAGTACGGCTCGAAGACCTCGGCCAGATACGACGTGGCCAGGACGATGTGTTCCACGCCCGCCGCTCTCGCTCTCGCCAACTGGTGGGTGAGGAACGGGACCCCGGCCGCCGGGACCATGGGCTTCGGCGTGTGCACGGTGAGCGGACGCAGCCGAGTGCCCTTGCCGCCGACCAGGAGGATCGCTTCTGTCACCTGTCGTCTCTGCTTCCTGCCGGGACCGGCCGAACTGTCTTTCGACCGGCCAGTGTATGCAGACCGTTTTGCGGCGCCCTCGACGGCAGTGCGGCGATCCGCCTCATGTCCCCCGACGGCGGTGAACGCGTCTCCAGGTCCACCCTTGCTTACGTCTGCTTACGTCACGGCTCGGTTCCGGCTCAGCGTCCCTGGTAGCGGGCAGCCGCCGCACGGGCCGTGCCGATCTTGCGGTAGAGCTGCCATCCCGGGCACTGCGTGGAGAAGCCGTCCCGATGGCCGGAGATCACATTCAGTCGTACGTTCTTTCCCTTTCGATAGAGATTGCCACCGGCGGACTTCAGGTATGTCTTTCCACGCGGATTGGCCCCGTACAGGCCCAGTTTCCAAGCCGTGAGCCGGGCGATGGCCCGCACCGCGGCGCCGGACGGCTTGGTGGAGCCGTAGCTGCCGAGGACGGCGATCCCCATGCTGTTGGAGTTGAACCCACGGGTGTGGGCGCCCAGGACCGGCTTCGCCACTCCCCCGGCGCGCCCCTCGTAGATGTTTCCGCACTTGTCGACGAGGAAGTTGTAGCCGATGTCGCGCCAGCCCATGCTCCGCACGTGGTAGCGGTAGATACCTCGGATGAGCGAGGGAACCTGCGAGCACCGGTACCTGTTGCCGGTCGCCGTGTGGTGCACGAAGGCCGCCTTCACCTTCCTCGTGTAGACGAACCTCCGCTCCCGCCAGCTCTCGTTCGCGCCCCAGCCGCGCCGCGTGACGATGCGTGGCCGCGGCCCGATGTACGGCCTCGCGCGCTGGGCCTGCGTCAACTCCCCACCGCGCAGGGCGAGCAGTTCCCGCTCGGTCTCGGCCAGGCCGAGGGCGGGGATCTCGGCGGCACCGAGGGGGGCGAGTTCGGCGTTGGCGGCGGAGGCCGCGGCGGCGGAGGAGGCGGCGAGGGCGTCGGCGGTCTCGCCGGTCTCGGTCATCAGGGATCCGGGGCGGGGTGCGCCGCCGAGGTCGCCCGGGGCGGGGGCGGCCGCGCCGGGATCGACGAGTTCGAGGCGAAGGCCGAGTGGCAGCAGAGCGGCGAGCCCGGTGCCGGCTGCCGCATCGTCATCGCCCCCTGGGTCGTGGTCCGAACGGGCGTCGGCGCCCTCCGCCGTGACCCGCGCCTCGACGCCGTCGGACTCCCCGACCCACAACGGTGCCGTGGAGCCGCGTACCCGGCCGGAGGCGCGTTCGACGGTACCCGGGTCGGCCGCGTGTTCGTCGTTGTGCGTCTCGACGGCCTGCCAGCCGGACCAGGTGCCCGTGCCGACCGCACGGGTGCGGACCTGGACGCGGCCGTGCAGTTCGGCGTCCGGGTCGTCCCACACGACGCCGACGAGGGAGAAGTGCGGTACGCCCCGGCGGGACAGGCCCTGTTCGGCGGGGGCGCCCTCGGTGCGGTCACGGCTGAGCGGGGTGAGGGGCAGTGAGTGGGTGGCGCCGGGGACGTACACCCCGGCGTCCCCATGACGCACCGTCGGCCCGGCCACCGTGTGCCCGCTGGTGGCCGCTTCCGCGCCGGGTGCCGGTCTCGCGGTCGCGGCGACGGCGGGTGGGGTGAGCGGCAGGGCGAGAACGACCGCGCACGTGACACCGATCGAGGAAGCAAGGAATCCACGCATGCCCCTGATATTGGACATAGTCATACAAAACTGTCCATTGAGGAACTGACGGTGTGTCGGCCTCCGATTCATCCGAACCGGTGGCGGACGGCTGGCCCCATCGGGGGGTGTGCGGCCGCCCGCCCGCGTACCCTTGCGCGGGTGAACGCCACCGATCGCACCCCTGCCGACCTGCTGCGTTCCGCGCTCGCCGCGGATCCCGGACGACCCCTGGTGACCTTCTACGACGACGCCACCGGGGAACGCGTCGAATTGTCCGTGGCCACCTTCGCCAATTGGGTGGCCAAGACCGCGAATCTGCTCCAGGGCGACCTCGGGGCCGGTCCGGGTGACCGGGTCACGCTGCTGCTGCCCGCGCACTGGCAGACGGCGGTGTGGTTGCTGGCGTGTTCGTCGGTGGGCGCGATCGCGGACGTGGGCGGGGATCCGGCGGCGGCGGACGTGGTCGTGAGCGGGCCGGAGACGCTGGAGGCGGCGCGGGCGTGCCGCGGTGAGCGCGTCGCCTTGGCGCTACGGCCACTGGGGGGCCGCTTCCCGCAGCCGCCGGCCGGTTTCGCCGACTATGCCGTGGAAGTCCCGAGCCAGGGTGACCGCTTCACGCCGTATGCCCCGGTCGATCCCGAGGATCCTGCGCTCATCGTGGCCGGCCGGGAGTTCAGCGGCGCGGAGGTCGTCGAGCGCGCCCGGGCGGAGGCGACGGGGCTGGGTCTGACGGGGCCGGGTTCGCGCATCCTGTCGGCCCTGCCGTACGACACCTGGGAGGGCCTCAACGCCGGGCTGTACGCGGCCCTTGCGACCGACGGGTCGGTGGTTTTGTGCCGACACCTGGAGTCGCTGGACGAGGAGGCCCTGGCCAAGCGCATCGAAAGCGAGCGGGTGACGGCGACGGCAAGGTGACCCCGAGCACCGCCCGCTGCCGGGTTGCTCGGCGCCACGGCCGACCGGGGGTGGGTCGCGCGGCCCGGCGCTGACGGGGCACCGCCCGCGCCCACCCGTGCCGCCCCAGGCGGCACGACTGCCCGCGGCTGGGCGGACGTGGCCGGCCACCGCGTCCGGCTGCGCGTGCGCGCGACTGGACGAACGTAGGCCAGCGAACCGACCCGCGGATACGCGACTGTAGGCAGGCGACCACCTGCCAGATGCGCCAGGCACGGATGGACATATCCGCAACGGGCCCGCGTGCGCGCGGCTGAACGGACATGACCGGCCGCCCGATGCGCCACGCGCGGGTGGACGCACCCGCAGCCACCCACGAGACCGGGCCCGCGTGCGCTCGGCTGGACGCACGTAGCTCGGCGAGCCCGCGGAGCGCGGCTGAACGGACATGACCAGCCCCACGATGCGCCACGCGCGGGTGGACGCACCCGCAGCCGCCCACAGCGGCAAGGGGACGTGCCGGGGGGTGTCCGCCCGCAGTGGCCGGCGTCAAGGAACAGCACCTCCGGGCCCACCCCAGCCGCCGGTCCGAGGACGGACACCCCCCGGCGCGGCCCCGACCCCCGACGAACGAGTAGAGCGCAAGGCGCACCCCCACTCAGCCGCACAGGCCGCCGCAGGCATGGACGCACCCCCACCCAGCCCGCACAGGCACCGCAGGCACGGACGCACACCCCCACCCACCCAGCACAGGCCCCCGCAGGCACGGACACGCACCCCCACCCACCCAGCACAGGCCCCCGCAGGCATCCCCCCCGCCCAACCGCCGGAGGCACCGTCACCCGTTCGGCCCACCACCATCCACCCCCCACCCCCCATCCAGGCCATGGTCGTAACAGCAGCCCACACCACACGCAGCACGCATTGAGGGGTGGACCAGCCGTGACCCGCACCGCACGCGCGCGCAGCCTCAGGGCGGCGGCCAGCAGAAGGGGGCCCGTACGGCGGTGGGCGCGGCGTGGGGCGCTGGGTGTGGCGCTGGTGCTCATAGCCGCCGGCGGGGCCGGGTGGGCCGTCTACGCCAAGCTCGACTCCAACATCACGTCCGACCAGGCGGCCGCCGCCGAACTCGCCCGGTACGAGAGGGAGCGCCCGACCTCGCTCGTGCGGGACGCGCAGAACATCCTGCTCATCGGCTCGGACTCGCGGGCGGGCGACGGAAACCGGCGCTATGGACGCGACTCCGGCACCGAGCGCTCCGACACCGCCATCCTGCTGCACCTCTCCGCAGGCCGCCGCAGCGCCACCGCCGTATCGATACCCCGCGACCTGATGGTCGACGTACCCGGCTGCCGACGCCCCGACGGCAGCCGCAGCGAGCCGATGTTCGCCATGTTCAACCTCGCCTTCCAGGTGGGCGGTTCGGCCTGCACCGTCCGCACCGTGGAGCGGCTCACGAACGTCCGCGTCGACCATCACATGGTCGTCGACTTCCACGGCTTCAAGGAGATGGTCGACGCCCTCGACGGTGTGGAGATCTGCCTCAAGAAACCCATCAACGACAAAGCCGCCAAACTGCGCCTCCCCGCCGGAAAGGTGACGCTCAACGGCGAACAGGCCCTCGGCTATGTCCGCGCCCGCAAGTCCCTCGGCGACGGCAGCGACACCGACCGCATCGACCGCCAGCAGCGATTCCTCGCCGCGCTCGTCCACAAGGTGCAGAGCAATGACGTACTGCTGAATCCGGTCAGGCTCTACCCGGTCCTGGACGCCGCCACCTCGTCTCTCACCACCGACCCGGCCCTGGCCAGCTTGCGAGGTTTGTACGAACTCGTGCGCGGCGTGCGCGACATCCCCACCGAACGCGTGCAGTTTCTCACCGTTCCGCGGGAGTCGTACATCTACAACGCCAATCGCGACCAACTCGTGGAACCCGAGGCCGAGCGTCTCTTCGAGCGGCTGCGTCGCGACGCGCCGGTGGAAGTAGTGGATTCACCCGATACGTCCCATGGCCCCAGGCACGCTTTCTCGCACAGCAGTTCCCGTCACGGCGACGGAAAGTCCGGCACCAAGCGGCCCGACGAACCCGCCGGCCCCACTCCCCCGGCGCCCACCTTCCGCGGCAACACCGCCGCCGAGAACCCCTGCGAGTAAAACGCTCCCCAAGCAGACGAGCCCCGATTCAAAGAAATGGGGCGGATTGCCCAGTTGTAGGGACGTGGAATTTGTCACCGTCGTGGCTTGACGCTGAACTGGCCGGATAGTGTGAGCGATCCGGTGCACCCGGCCGTAGTTAGGCTTGCGCACTGTTTGACCGAGAGACCCGAGCGCCTTGGAGGGGGAAGGCGCCGCGTGGCCCCGACGGAGGATTCAGACAACCGTGGACGCGCAAGGCCGTGGGCGGGCGGACGACATCGACCCCGCAGACCAGTGGGTGCTCAATCCGACCACCGGTGAGTACGAACTGCGACTGACCCCTTCCGCACCGCAGTCGCCGGTTCCCGGACCCCGCAGAGCCGCCTCCCGGGCAGGCGCGGCATCCCGGGCCGGCGGTACGGCCGTGAGCGGCTCCGGAGGCGCGGTGCGCAACCGGACCGCGGCGCCGGGGCGCGAGACGCGTACGGCACCGGGCCGGGAGGTGCCGCCGCAGCGCAGGCGCCGGGGCGCGCCGGAGGAGCCGCCGCCGGGGCGGCGCGGTCGCCGGCCGGTGAAGCAGAAGAGCAAGGCGAAGAAGACCCTGCTGTGGACCGGCGGTGTGATGGCGTTCGTGGTGGTGGCCGCGGCCGGCGGCGCCTACCTCTATCTCCAGCACCTCAACGACAACATCACGTCCGTCTCCGACGACGGCGCGAGCACCGGTGGCTTCCAGAAGGACAAGGCCATCAACATCCTGCTGATCGGCACGGACAAGCGCACCGGCGCGGGCAACGACGGCTACGGCGACGCGGGCAGCGCCGGTCACGCGGACACCACGATCCTGCTGCACGTCTCCAAGGACCGCTCGAACGCGACGGCGCTCAGCATCCCGCGTGACCTGATCGTCGACATCCCGGACTGCCGCACCACCCAGGAGGACGGCTCCACGAAGGTCATTCCGGGCGAGAGCGGCGTCCGCTTCAACACCAGCCTCGGCCAGGAGGGCCGTACGCCCAGCTGCACCATGCGGACGGTCACCGAGCTCACCGGCGTCAAGCCGGACAACTTCATGGTCGCCGACTTCAACGCGGTGAAGACGCTGACGTCGGCGGTCGGCGGTGTCGAGGTGTGCCTGGCCAAGGACATCGACGACCCGGACTCGCACCTCAAGCTGTCGAAGGGCAAGCATGTGATCGAGGGCGAGCAGGCGCTCGCCTACGTCCGCACCCGGCACTCCGTCGGCTTCGGCGGTGACCTGAGCCGGATCGGCCTGCAGCAGCAGTTCCTCAGCGCGCTGATGCGGAAGCTGAAGTCGAACGACACGCTGACCAGCCCGACGAAGATGATCAAACTGGCCGAGGCCGGGACCGAGGCGCTCACCGTCGACGACAACCTCGACAGCATCACCAAGCTGAAGGACCTGGGCCTGGAGCTGGGCAAGCTCAACACCGAGAACCTGACCTTCACGACGGTTCCGGTGATCGACAACCCGGCCGAGAAGGTGAAGACGACCGTCGTGCTCAACGAGACGACGGCCCCGCAGGTCTTCGACATGATCAGGAACGACGTGTCGTTCACCGAGGTCAAGGAGCAGAAGAAGAAGGAGGCCGCCGCCGTGGCCGCCCGGCTGAAGGGCACCAAGGCCGACGCCTCCGAGGTGCGGGTGCAGATCCTCAACGGCGGAGCCGAGGCCGGCAGCGCGTCGGCGACGCTGCTCTGGCTGCAGAACGAGGAGGGCGTGACCAAGTCCGAGAACGCCGGCAACGCACCCAAGTCCCTGGGGAAGACGACGCTCGAGTACGCCCCGGACCAGGCGGACCAGGCACGCCGGCTCGCCGCCATCATGGGGCTGTCCGGATCGGCGATGAAGCCGGGCAAGAGCGTCACCAACGCCCAGGGGCTGCCCACGATGACGCTGACCCTGGGCAAGGACTTCAAGGGCGCCGGCGTCCCGCTCACCTCGGCCGCGGGAAAGACGCCGGAGGGCGTCCAGAAGTCCACGGCGGACAAGGTGGAGTGCGCGAAGTAGCGCCTCTACGGGCCCGTGTCACAACCGACTCACTGTGACGCGGGCCTGTTCGGGCACGGAATCACCGGCACGGGACCTCCGGAACGGACCTCCGGCACGGCATCTCTGGCACGGAATCCCCGGCACGGAATCTCCGGCGGGGAACGCAACTGTGGCGGGCACTCGTTGGTCTGACACAGGACGCGGTTGTGTCAGGCGACATCGGCCCGACACACCGCGCGGCCGTGCCGGGCGTGGATTTTGCCGACACGTGGCGAACCCGGTTCGGACCCACAGAGGTCTGACAGGGTGCGGACCGGTGTCGGACAGGGTGGCCTGACATGGTTCGCTCCGCACCGGACAGGGAGGTCCGGCGCGGAGCGAAGCCGTGTCGGCAAAGGGTGGGGAAGGGCGAGGAGTTGGCGCAGAGCAGTGTGCGGGGGGAGGTCCCCGCGGTGGAGGACACCATGTCCCTCACACCGCGGGCCGACCAGGACACGCCGGCCGACCTGGGCGGCCGGCACGGTGGCGGGGGCCGCAAAGGCGGCCGGGGAGCCGACGGCAGGCGCCGCAGGCGGCGGGTGCTGCGCTGGTCGGCGACGGTCCTGGCGGTGGTGATACTGGGCACCGCGGGTGCCGGGTATCTCTATTACCAGCACCTCAACGGCAATCTGAAGAAGGACGACCTCAACATCGGCGACGCGAAGGACCGCGCCGCCAGGACGGAGGCGAACGCGGCCGGCCAGACGCCGCTGAACATCCTGCTGATCGGTTCGGACGCGCGGGACAGCAAGGAGAACCAGAAACTCGGCGGCGCGAAGGAGACGTTCGGCGCCACGCCGCTCGCCGACGTCCAGATGCTGCTGCACGTCTCCGCGGACCGCACCAACATGTCGGTCGTCAGCATGCCGCGCGACACCCTGGTCGACATACCCAAGTGCACGGACCCGGACAGCGGGGACGTGTTCCCGGCCCTCCAGCGCGCGATGACGAACCGGTCGCTCGGCCGCGGCGGCCCGGGCTGCACGGTGGCGACATGGGAGAAGCTCACCGACATCCACATCGACCACTTCATGATGATCGACTTCTCGGGTGTGGTGTCGATGGCGGACGCGATCGGCGGAGTGCCGGTCTGTGTGGACGCCAACATCCACTCCAAGGACAGCAAGGGCCACGGCTCCGGGCTGAAGCTGGAGAAGGGCACGACGTACATCAAGGGCGAGCAGGCCCTGCAGTGGCTGCGCACCCGGTACGGCTTCGAGGACGGCAGCGACCTGGCCCGCGCCAAGGCGCAGCACATGTACATGAACTCGATGGTTCGCGAGCTGCGCAAGAACGCGAAGCTGAGCAACCCGGGCAAGCTGCGCGCCCTCGCCGAGGCGGCCACCAAGGCGCTCACCGTCGACGAGGGCCTGGGCACGGTGGCCAAGCTCTACGACCTGGCGGGCGAGCTCAAGAAAGTGCCGACCTCGCGCATCACCATGACGACGATGCCGAACGAGTACGACACGATCCAGACCGGCCGCGTGGTGCCCACCGAGGACGCGACCAAGCTGTTCCGGCTGGTGCGTGAGGACATCGCCCTCGACGGCAAGGACAAGAAGAAGTCCGCCAAGGAGACGCCCTCCGCCGAACCGGCCGCGGCGGACGACGAGATCGCCGTCCAGGTGCAGAACGGCACCCGCAGCGACACCCTCGCCGCGGTCACCGGCCGCGCGCACACGGTCGCCGAGCTGCTGGTCGACAAGGGCTTCACCCAGGCCGTGGCGGACCCCTCGGCCACACCGACCGAGGAGACGACCGTCGTCCGCTACCCGAGCGCCGACCTGGAGGGTGACGCCCAGCGGGTCGCCAAGGCCCTCGGTATCCCCACGAGCGCGGTGGAGAAGTCCACGGCCGTCTCCGGTGTCACCCTCGTCGTGGGTGCCGACTGGCGGGACGGTACGGCGCACAAGGCCCCGAAGCAGGACGACAGGACCCCGAAGACGGCGGAGGCGCTGAACGCCTCCGACACCAAGGCCTGCATGAAGGTCGACCCGGACTTCACCTGGCCGTAGCGGGCGGACCGCCCGGCGGGCTCAGTCGGTGCTGAGAACCGCCGGGCGCCGGGAGGCGATGACCTTCCTGGCGAGCGAACGCGGGCTGGTCAGGAAGCCGTAGCCCCAGGACATGTGCATGGTGGCGAGGGCGACCGGGATCTGGAGCCGGGCCTTCAGCGGCAGCCCCTTGCCGGCCGGGACCGACCCGGCGGTGATCGCCGCGAGATAGCCGCCGGGAACCAGGAAGCCCCAGGGCGTCAGGGCGGCGCCGACCACGATGCCCGCAGCTATCGCGCACACCGCCGTCGGCGGGGCGAGGTAGCGCAGGTTGATCGAGCCGGCGTGGTAGCGGGCGACGACGTGGCGCCAGCGGCCGTAGTCCTTGTACTGCTTGGCGAGGGCCTTCACGCTCGGCCTCGGGCGGTACGACACCTTCAGCTCGGGCGAGAACCAGATGAGCCCGCCGGCCTCGCGGATCCGGAAGTTGAGCTCCCAGTCCTGGGCGCGGATGAACTCCTCGTTGTAGCCGCCCTGCTGCTCCAGCGCCTCGCGCCGGAAGACGCCGAGGTAGACCGTCTCGGCCTCGCCCGCCTGGCCGCCCGTGTGGAAGGCGGCGTTGCCGACGCCGATCTTCGAGGTCATCGCGGCGGCGACGGCGCGCTCCCAGTCGTTCTCGCCCTCGGCGTGCATGATGCCGCCGACGTTCTGCGCGCCGGTCTCCTCAAGGAGCCGCACGGCGGTGGCGATGTAGTTCGGCGAGAGCATGCCGTGGCCGTCGACGCGGACGACGACCGGGTGGCGGGAGGCCTTGATCGCGGCGTTCAGGGCGGCCGGCGTGCGGCCGGTCGGGTTCGGGACGGTGTGCACCCGCTTGTTCTTGTTGGACGCAGTTTCCCGTACGAGCTCGGCGGCGATCTCGTCCGTACGGTCCGTGGACGGACCGAGGGCGATCACGACCTCCATCTCGCCGGCGTACTCCTGCGCGAGGATCGCTTGGACGGCTCCGCGCAGATGCCGCTCCTCGTTGAGTACGGGCATGATGACGGACACGGCGGGGAGCTGCACGTCGGGATTGGCGTTCATAGGGGGCTCACGTTACCGCGAACGGGGGACAGCGGTGCGCCCCGCCGGGGCCGCTGCACCGGGCAGCAGATCGTATGGGCCTACGGTGCTCACGGATCCCACGTACGGCCCCCAGGGCAAGCCCAGCGGAAGGTATCCACCCATGCCCACGCCGCCCCGCCGCTCCCCCTCCCCTCCGCAGCGCCGGCCGCAGCCGTCCCCGCGCGGGGCCCGGCCGGCCGCGCCCGTACGGCGGAAGAGGCCGCGCTGGGCCATGCGGGCGGTGACCACGCTTTCCGTCGTGGTGCTCGCCTCCGCGGGGATCGGGCACGCGGTGGTCACCAGCCTCGACGCGGAGATCGCGCGCGTGGATCCGTTCAAGGACATGAAGAACCGGCCGCGGGCCGGGCACGGGATGAACGTCCTCCTCGTCGGCACGGACGGCCGTGACCGCATCAGCGAGGAGCAGCGGCGCAAGTACCGGCTGGGCGGGGCCCCCTGTCACTGCACCGACACGATGATGATCGTGCACATCTCGGAGGACCGGGAGCGGGCGAGCGTGGTGAGCCTGCCGCGTGACTCGTACGCCGAGGTGCCCGCCGGTGCGGGACGCCCGGCACACCCCATCAAGATCAACGCGGCCTACGCGGAGGGCGGCCCGAACCTCACCGTGCGCACCGTCGAGCACATGACGCACGTCAAGATCGACCACTATCTGGAGGTCGACTTCACCAGCTTCATGAAGACGGTGGACGTGGTCGGCGGCGTGCAGATCTGCACCGCCGAGCCGCTGAAGGACTCGTACACCGGACTCGACCTGCCCGCCGGCACCCACCGGCTGATGGGCGGCGAGGCGCTGCAGTTCGTGCGCGCCAGGCATGTCGACACCGACTCCGACCTGGGCCGGATGCAGCGCCAGCAGCGTTTCATGGCGGCGCTGATCGAGCGGGCGACGTCGTCCGGGATCCTGCTGAACCCGATGCGGTTCCGGGATGTGACGCGGGCGGTGCTGGGCTCGGTGCGGGCCGACAAGGGGTTCGGGACGGGTGAGCTGCTCGACCTGGGGCGGGCGATGCGGAACTTCTCGCCGTCGTCGTCGGAGTTCACGACCGTGCCGATCAGGCAGCTGGAACACGTCGTGAAGGGGGTCGGCTCCACGGTGAAATGGGACACCGTGAAGGCCGAACGCATCTTCCGGGCGCTGCGCGAGGACCGGCCGCTGTCCGTGTACCGGCCGCGGCACCAGGCGGTCCGGGTGGAGGTCGCCCCGCAGAAGATCCACGTCCAGGTGGAGAACGGCACACATACGGATGGCCTCGGCCAGCGCGTCGACGCGGCGCTGGCGGCGACCGGGTTCCGTACGACGGGCCGGCCGGTGGATGCCGCGGACCGCTCGCTGAAGCGGACGGTCGTCGCCCACGATCCTCGCTGGGACCGCTCGGCGAAGTCGCTGGCGGCCGCGCTGCCGGGGAGCGAGCTGCGGGTGGTGAAGGGACTGGGGCCGACGCTGAAGGTGCACGTGGGGGCGGACTTCAGGCAGGTGCGGAAGGTGAAGGCGGAGGACCCGACGCAGGGCGAGTCCGTCGTGGTGCGGGGCGACGAGGCGGGGTGCTCGTAGGGGCGCGGTGGCCTTGTGGACCGGCCCTCGCGGTCATGCCACCGGGTCGCCCTGGACCAGCGCGTGCAGGTGCTGGTCGCGCCAGCCGTCGGCGTGCAGCAGGGCTCCGCGCATGGTGCCCTCGAAGGCGTACCCGGCCTTCTCCGCGACCCGGCAGGACGCCGGGTTGGCCACCGAGTGGCACAGCCGCAGCCGGTGCAGGCCGAGGTCGTCCAGGGCCCAGCGGCTGAGGCGCTTCGTGGCCTCGACCACCGCACCGGTGCCGCGTGCGGCGGGCAGCGCCCAGTAGACGATCTCGGCGCTGCCGCCGGCCAGGTCGATGTCGTTCCAGCCGATGAGCCCCATGGCCGCGCCGCCGCCCGCCCGCGCCACGGCCCAGATCGCGCCCGTCTCGGCGGGCCGACGCTCGTGCATGCGCTCGATCCGCCGCCGGGCCTCCTGCTGCGTCCCCACGGCCAGGAGGTTCCACTGCCGGACCGCCGGGTCCTGCCCGGCGGTCCGGCATCGCGTCGGCGTCGTCCGCACGCCAGGGACGCAGCTCCAGGTCCCCGGAGAGGGGCAGCACCGGTTGGGCGCTCCCGGACATCCGGCCCGCGGGGACGACGGCCGGTATGGGGGCGTGCTCGGCGTGTTGTCGATCATCGCGGCATCGTGTGACGGCGCCGGTTCGCACGACGGCGGTTATTGCTCTCGCTCCCGTGACTCCCCGTCATCACTCCAACGGCTCTCGTCACGACCGGTGACGGAACGGAGGGGCCCGTGCCCCGCGCGGCATCTGGGCGGATTGTTCGCGTCCGCCAGATGGCGCGCCGAGCCGGGCAGGCGTAGGACGGAAGGGCACGGGGCCCGCCCCGGGCCCCTCGGGTCCCAGGAGGAGCCATGACCCAGCCCGGAACCATGACGGCCATGAGCCAGGAGATGAAGGCCTGCGTCGACGCGTGCATGTCCTGCCACGCGGTCTGCGAGGAGACGATGAGCTCCTGCATGCAGATGGGCGGTCAGCCGCAGATGCAGATCATGCGGGCGCTGATGGACTGCGCCGAGACGACCCGCATGTGCGCGGACATGATGATGCGCCGCTCGCCCATGTCGGCCGAGATGTGCGCGATGTGCGCCAAGGCCTGTGAGATGTGCGCCGAGGCGTGTATGTCCATGCCGGACGACCCCCAGATGATGCGCTGCGCCGAGGCGTGTCGCCGCTGCGCCGAGGCCTGTCGCACGATGGCGGGCGCCCGCATGTGACGACCGCCGCACAGCACGGGAGGACACCCGCCGGGGTGCCCTCCCGTGCTGTCCGCGCTGCTCAGTTGCCCGAGACGGTCACCTTCTCGTCGTTCTTCAGCTGCTCCACCAGCGTCTTCACCTTGGTCTTGTCCCAGACGAGGTTGCCGCCCGAGGAGCCGGAGATCGGCATGTTCATCGACTTGCCCTCACCGCCGCTGACGCCCTTCATCGACCAGAACATGTCCGCCAGGTCGAACAGGCCCATGTCCTTGTCGACGATCAGCGAGTCCAGCCCCGCGCCCATGGTCGGGTACAGCTTGAACGGGTTGAGGATCGTGCTCGGCGTCGCCACCTGGTTGGCCAGGGCCGACAGGAACTTCTGCTGGTTCTTCGTACGGTCCAGGTCGGAGCCGGCCAGCGCGTAGCGGGTGCGGACGAAGGCGAGCGCCTCCTCGCCGTTCAGGGTCTGCTTGCCCTTCTTGAAGTCCGCGCCGGACTTGGTGTCCTTGATGTCCTGCGGGATGTCCATCTCGACACCGCCGACCGCGTCCACGATGTTCGCGAAGCCCG
Organism: Streptomyces curacoi; assembly: GCF_001513975.1. Classification (GTDB taxonomy): domain Bacteria; phylum Actinomycetota; class Actinomycetes; order Streptomycetales; family Streptomycetaceae; genus Streptomyces; species Streptomyces curacoi. Next base: position 572,842 of record NZ_KQ947990.1, on the reverse strand, counting down.
CGAAGCCGATCTCGACGTAGTGGTCGATGTGCAGACCGGTGTTGTACTCGACCGTGCGCACCAGCAGCTCGGGGCCGTCCTCGGCGTAGGCGGCGTTCAGCTTCACATGCCGACCGGTGCCCTTGTACGTCTTGCCGGACTCGGAGCCCACGAAGGTCGGGATCTCCACGTCGGAGTCGCGCGGCAGCGAGATCAGCGTCGGCCCGTTGTCACCGGTGTGCAGGATCATCATCGAGTCCGTGCGCTTGCCCTCGGCGGACCCGGTGTGCAGCTTCTTCTTCTCCTCGGCCGACATGCCCGCACGGCTGTCGGAGCCGACGATCAGGTAGTTCGTGCCCTCGCCCGCCTCCGGCCGGTCGATGACCTTGGACAGGTCGACCTCGCGGTTGAGCTTGGAGTCGGCCCAGAAATAGGTCCCGACGGTCGTCACGACCAGCGCGGTCACGACGGTTATCGCGGTCACCTTGATACGGCGGCGCCAGTTCGGCGCGGGACGCGGTTCGTACGTGCCGCCACCGCCGGGGCCGCCGGAGCCCCCGCCGCGGCCGGGCTGGCCGTAGACCTGCCCGGTGTTGTAGCCGCTGTCGTAGCCGTCGTCGTAACCCTGACCGTTGACGTACGACGGCTGCTGCGGGACCCCGCCGTACGCGCCCTGCCCGGGCGGTGCCGCCGGACCGCGGCGGACCTGCCGCATGACGCGCGCGCCTTCAGGCTGTGCGCTGGCGCTGCCGCGTCCGTAGCGGTTGCCGCGGTTGTCGTCGGACCATCCCTGGGGCCAGTCATTCATGCGCCCCAGTGTGCCGGGCCCGGCAGTGTTCCTTACAAGGGTCGTCGGAAAATCAGGGCACTGCTGTTGCGAACCCGACACAAATTCCCCGATTGTCAGTTCGGCATAAGGTGGAGGCCATGACAGACCAGGCCTCCGCCGCGGAAGCAGGCACTCCGGAGATCCCGGGCAAGCCGACCTCGGCATCCCGCACCACCCTCAGTCACATCATGACCCACAGCGACACCAACCTTCTGGGGACGGTGCACGGCGGCGTGATCATGAAACTGGTCGACGACGCGGCGGGAGCGGTGGCCGGACGGCACAGTGGCGGCCCCGCCGTCACCGCGTCCATGGACGAGATGGCCTTCCTGGAGCCGGTCCGCGTCGGCGACCTGGTCCATGTCAAGGCCCAGGTCAACTGGACCGGCCGGACCTCGATGGAGGTCGGCGTACGGGTCCTGGCCGAGCGCTGGAACGAGTCGACACCGCCCACCCAGGTCGGCTCGGCGTACCTGGTGTTCGCGGCGGTGGACGCCGACGGCAAGCCGCGCGCGGTGCCGCCGGTGCTCCCGGAGACCGAGCGCGACAAGCGGCGGTACCAGGAGGCACAGATCCGCCGCACCCACCGGCTGGCCCGCCGCCGCGCGATCATGGAACTGCGGGAGAAGCGGGCGGCGCAGGGGTACGAGGACTGAGCCCGGACGCGCCCGCACTCCGCGCACACGCACGACAACAGCCCCCGGCGCATGCCGGGGGCTGTGTCTTCCGCGCTGGTCAGCAGCCGTTGCCAGGCGTCAGGCGTCAGGCGTCAGGCGTCAGGGGAGGTTCCTGGCCATCACGATCCGCTGGACCTGGTTCGTGCCCTCGTAGATCTGCGTGATCTTGGCGTCCCGCATCATGCGCTCGACCGGGTAGTCACGGGTGTAGCCGTACCCGCCGAGGAGCTGGACGGCGTCCGTGGTCACCTCCATCGCCACGTCCGAGGCGAAGCACTTGGCGGCGGCGCCCTGGTAGGTGAGGTCGGCGTCGCCGCGCTCGGAGGCGGCGGCGGCCTGGTAGGTCAGGGCGCGGGCGGCCGAGATCTTCATGGCCATGTCGGCCAGCATGAACTGGATGCCCTGGAAGTCGGCGATCGGCTTGCCGAACTGCTTGCGCTCCTGGACATAGCCCTTGGCGTAGTCGAGGGCGCCCTGAGCGATGCCGAGGGCCTGGGCGGCGATGGTGATGCGGGTGTGGTCGAGGGTCTTCATCGCCGTGGCGAAGCCGGTGCCCTCCTCGCCGATCATGCGGTCCGCCGGGATGCGAACGTTGTCCAGGTAGACCTCGCGGGTCGGGGAGCCCTTGATGCCGAGCTTCTTCTCGGGGGCGCCGAAGGAGACGCCCTCGTCCGACTTCTCGACGACGAAGGCCGATATGCCCTTCGAGCGCTTCGTCGGGTCCGTGACCGCCATCACCGTGTAGTAGTCGGAGACGCCCGCGTTGGTGATCCAGCGCTTCACGCCGTTCAGGACGTAGTGGTCGCCGTCGCGGACGGCCTTCGTCTTCATGCCGGCCGCGTCCGAGCCGGCGTCGGGCTCGGAAAGGCAGTACGAGAACATGCCGTCGCCCTTGGCGAGCGGCGTCATGTACTTCTTCTTCAGGTCCTCGGAGCCGGAGAGGATCACCGGGAGCGAGCCCAGCTTGTTCACCGCGGGGATGAGGGAGGAGCTCGCGCAGACGCGGGCCACCTCCTCGATCACGATGACCGTCGCCAGCGCGTCGGCGCCCGCACCGCCGTACTCCTCGGGTACGTGCACCGCGTGCAGGTCGTTCGCGACGAGAGCCTCCAGCGCCTCCTGCGGGAAGCGGGCCTCCTCGTCCACCGCTGCGGCGTACGGCGCGATCTTCGCCTCGGCCAGCGAACGGATGGCGTCACGGAGCATGTCGTGCTCCTCGGACGGGCGGTACAGGTCGAAGTCAGCCGATCCGGCCAAGGTCTCTCACGCTCCAAGGACGCTGTATGTCTAAGTGCGATGCTGGCGCTAATTACCGTTAAGTAACTCAAATTTTAGAGGCCCGCCCACACGACTGATACGTGAGCTTGGCGACAGCGGGAAAGTTGCCCGCGGAACAGCCCGACTATGCTCGGGCCCGCATCACCGCCGTACCCCCGCAGACCTCTGGAGCACCCCATGCCCCTCAAGATCACCGTGATCGGCACCGGTTATCTCGGCGCTACGCACGCCGCGGCCATGGCCGAACTCGGCTTCGAGGTGCTGGGCCTGGACGTGGTGCCCGAGAAGATCGAGATGCTCGGCCGGGGCCAGGTCCCGATGTTCGAGCCGGGGCTGGAGGAGCTGCTGCGCAAGCACGTCGCCGGGATCGAGGGGTCCACCGGGCGGCTGCGCTTCACGATGGACTGGGCGGAGGTCGCCGAGTTCGGCGATGTGCACTTCGTCTGCGTGAACACCCCGCAGAAGCACGGGGAGTACGCGTGCGACATGAGTTACGTCGACACGGCCGTGGAGTCGCTCGCCAAGCATCTGCGCAAGCCCTGCCTGGTGGTCGGCAAGTCGACGGTGCCGGTGGGCAGCGCGGACCGGCTCGCGGCCCGCATCCTGGAACTCGCCCCGGGCGGCGGCGAGGTGGAGCTCGCCTGGAACCCGGAGTTCCTGCGCGAGGGCTTCGCCGTGCAGGACACGCTGCACCCGGACCGGATCGTGGTCGGCGTGCGCAGCGAGCGGGCCGAGAAGCTGCTGCGCGAGGTGTACGCGACGCCGATCGCCGAGGGCTCCCCCTTCGTCGTCACCGACTTCCCCACGTCCGAGCTGGTGAAGACCTCCGCCAACTCCTTCCTCGCCACCAAGATCTCCTTCATCAACGCGATGGCGGAGGTGTGCGAGGCCGCCGGCGGCGATGTCGCCAAGCTGGCCGAGGCCATCGGGTACGACGACCGGATCGGGAAGAAGTTCCTGCGGGCCGGGATCGGGTTCGGCGGCGGCTGTCTGCCCAAGGACATCCGTGCCTTCATGGCCCGCGCCGGTGAACTGGGCGCCGACCAGGCGCTGACCTTCCTGCGCGAGATCGACTCGATCAACATGCGCCAGCGCGGCCAGATGGTGGAGCTCGCCCGGCAGGCGCTGGGCGGCGGACCCTTCCTGGGCAAGCGGGTCGCCGTGCTCGGCGCCACCTTCAAGCCCGACTCGGACGACGTACGGGACTCGCCCGCGCTGAACGTGGCCGGCCAGATCCACCTCCAGGGCGGCCAGGTCACGGTGTACGACCCCAAGGGCATGGACAACGCCCGCCGGCTCTTCCCGACCCTCGGCTACGCCGACAGCGCGACCGAGGCCACGCGGGGCGCCGATGTCGTACTCCACCTGACGGAGTGGCGGGAATTCCGTGAGCTGGATCCGGCGGCGCTCGGGGAGGTCGCCGCGGCCCGGGTCATCCTGGACGGCCGCAACGCGCTCGACCCGGAACTGTGGCGGGAGGCCGGCTGGACCTACCGGGCGATGGGACGGCCGACGGCTTAGACCGGCTGGAACGAGGGGGCCTGGGCCGGGGTACGGGCCTGGGCCACCCGAGAGGGATGAGGCCCGGGCCGGGATACGGTCCCGGGCCACCCGAGAGGATGAGGCCCGGGCCGGGACACGGGCTTGGGGCCGCCGGAACAAGGGGCCCTGGTCCGGGACACGAGGCCGGGGCCACCCTGAGGGAGAGGGCCTGGTCTGGGACACAGGCCCGGGGCCGCCGGAAAAAAGGACCCCTGGTCCGGAACACGCGGCCTGGGCCACCTGAAGGAGAGGGCCTGGTCTGGGACACAGGCCCGGGGCCGCCGGAAAAGGACCCCTGGGCCGGGACACGAGGCCGGGTCGCCGGAAAAAAGGACCCCTGGTCTGGGACACCGAAGCCTGGGCCACCCGCAACAAGAGGGCTGGCCCGAGATACGGGCCTGGGCCGCTCCCGTACGCCGGGTGACGCCGTTTCGGCCGAGGCTCAGTCGGCCGAAACGGCGTCTTTTCGCATTCTGCCTCACCCGGCCCGTCCAGCGCCGGGTGAATCTTCAACTACCTTTCGAAAAGCTCACTTGGCCCGGTAGCGCCGCATCTTCGCGCGCGCCCCGCACACCTGCATGGAGCACCAGCGACCGCGCCCCGCCGGGCTGCGGTCGTAGTACGCCCAGTGGCAGTCGGCGGCCTCGCAGGCCTTGAGCCGGGTCCAGGTGCCCTCGACGAGGGCCTGGGCGATCGCCGCCGCCACCCGGGACAGCAGCGGGCCCTCGTCGGCGGCGGCGAGGGCGGCCGAGCCGTCGCCGGTGTCGACCGTGACGAGCAGCGGACCCGCCGTCAGCAGCTGCCCCAACGGCGTCACCTCGCGGTGCGGCGGATGGCCCGCGTGCGCGAGGAGGGCGACCCGCAGGGACTCCCGCAGTTCCCGCGCCCCCGGCACGTCCTCCTCGTCCAGCCCGAAGCGCGCCCGGCCCTGCGCCGTGTCCAGCGAGTCGGCGCCCGACTCGATGTCCAGCGTGTTGACCAGGGACTGGACCAGCTCCAGGCCCCCGGGGGCGGGCGATCTCTCACTCATGGCTGCACGCTACCTCCCGGCCTTCGAATCCCCTTGCGAGGTTACCGGCATTGCGGGAGCATGAGGTAACGGTTACTGGTTACCCGCTTCTACAGGTAACCACTGCTTCGAGGAGGAAGTCATGGCCATCGCCGAACTGGGCGCCGTCGTCCTGGACTGTCCCGACCCCCGCTCCCTCGCCGACTTCTACGCGCGCGTGCTCGGCGGCAGCGTCGAGGGCGAAGGGGACTGGATCGATCTGAAGGTGCCCGGCGGGCGGGCGCTGGCCTTCCAGGCCGCCCCCGGGTTCGTACCGCCGAAGTGGCCCGCGCCCGACCACTCGCAGCAGTTCCATCTGGACCTCACCGTCGAGGACCTGGACGCGGCCGAGAAGGAGGTGCTGGCGCTGGGGGCGAAGCCGCTGGACACCGAGGACCGCGCGCGGACCTTCCGGGTCTACGCGGATCCGGCCGGGCATCCGTTCTGCCTGTGCGCCTGCTGAGCACGCCGCGCTCCGCCGGGAGGATCCCAGGGCAGCCGTTCCGCCCCTGCCGGATCGAGCCCCCGGGACAGCCGGCCGTCACCCGTCCAGCTCGGTGATCTTCACCGTCGACGGCTCCCGGCGCCGCTGGGCCTCCCGGGCCGTGAAGTCGGCCTCGCGCAGGACGCGCTGGACGTTCTCCCAGGTCAGCAGGGCGATGTCGGTCTCGGGCCAGCCTCGGCGCAGCAGTTCGGCGACGAGACGGGGGTAGCCGGAGGCATCGGTGAGGCCCCGTGGATGGGCGGTGCCGGCGTCGTAGGCGCCGGACAGGCCGACGCACTCGGGGCCCGCGACCTCACGGACATGGTCGAGGTGGTCGGCGACGTCCCGGACGGACGGGCCGGTCTGTTCCGCGGTGAGCGGCACCATGCACAGGCCCTTGGCGGCGCCCAGCGCTGCGAGCAGGTCGTCGGGGAGGTTGGCCGGGTGGGCTCGCAGGGCGTGTGCGGCGGAGCGGGCGCACAGGACGGGGGCCTTGGAGACCGCGCACGCGTGGCGCACGGTCTCCGCGGAGGCGCCCGAGAGGTCGGCCAGCACGCCCACGCGGTTCATCTCCCGCAGGACCTCCTCCCCGAAGCGGGTCAGCCCTGCCTCGCTCGCCCAGGACACACCGGACAGGGTGAGCGCGCGCAGCCCGAGCTCGCGCAGGGAGCGCAGGACGCCGAGCGAGTCGCCGAGGGCGGCGGCGCTCGCGGGGCCGGGCAGCACGGCGATACGGCCGAAGTGGCGGACGTCGGTGATCGGCCCGGCGGCGCAGGCGAGGCGCAGGCCCTCGGGGTGGGCCCGTACGACGGTCTTCACCAGGTCCAACTGGTCCAGCGTGGCCCCGACGGCCTGCTCCCCGGTCGGTTCCTCGGGCAGGTGCAGCGCCCAGAACAGCGCGCCGACATGGCCTTCGCGCATCCGCGGCACGTCCGTGTCCACGGTGCCCTCGCCGAGTTCCAGGTCGAACGAGGGCCGCTGGCGCAGCGCCCACGGCAGTCCGCTGTAGCCGTCGGCGACGGGGTGGGCGTCGAGGAGGGCATGGGCGCGGTCGAGCAGGCCGGCCTCGGAGTCCTCGGCCGGCCCGGTGACGGGTTCGGACGGCTCCCCGGGGAGGGGGGCAGGCAGGTCATCGAGCTCGCCGACCTCGGGGCTGGTGTCCAGTTCGTCCTTGAGGTCTGCCATGGCGGTCTCCGTACGTGATCGGCGTCCAATCAGCAGTACGGTTCACCGTCGCACGGACCCGCAGGGCCTTCCTGGTGGGTGGGGCGTTCGGGGGTAAGGGGCCGGTGCTCAGCGCTCCCGGGCCGCCTCGATCACCTCGTCCAGGGTGTCCCGGGAGCGGACGAGGTCGGCGATCATGCGGTCGATGCGGTCGCGCTCGGCGGTGAGGTCCTCGACCAGGCGGGGCGTGGCGGTGGCGGAGGGACCGCCGTCGGCGTCCCGCATGCACGGCAGCAGCTGGGCGATCCTGCTGCTGTGCAGCCCGGCGGCGAACAGTTCCTGGATCCGGACGACGCGGTCGACGGCCGCCTCGGGGTAGTCGCGGTGCCCGCCGGGGGTGCGCTCGGCGCGCAGCAGCCCCTGGGTCTCGTAGTAGCGCAGCGACCGCTCGCTCACGCCGGTGCGCCGGGCCAGTTCACCGATGCGCATGCCGCGCCCCCTTGGTCCATCCGGTCGGTCCGGGGTTGAATCTGACACTGATGTCAGGTTCTAGCGTACGGCCATGAGGCAGACGCCGGACTTCCTGACACCGGCCCGACTGGGCCGACTCGACCTTCCCCACCACCTCGTGATGGCGCCCCTGACCCTCCCCCACGCTCGAATCCGCTCGCGCGGGGGGGACCCCCATCGCGCAGAAGCCGACGGCACCCCCACCGACCTGATGGTCACGCACTATGCCCAGCGCGCCACCGCCGGCCTGATCATCGGCGAGGCCTCCACGCCGAACGCGGTCGGGCAGACGTATCCGAACATCACCGCGACGCACCGACCGGCACATGGCCGGATGGCGGCGGGTGACCGAGGCCGTGCGGGCACGCGGCGGGCGGATGTTCCTTCAGCTCCAGCACGGCGGGCGGGTCAGCCATCCGGCGACCACCGGCCGACCACCGGTCGCGCCCTCGCCCGTGCCGCTGCCGGAGACGATCTTCACTCCGCGCGGTCACCAGCCGGCCGTCGTTCCCCGGGAGATGCCCCCGGACGACATCCGGGCCACCGTCGCCGACTTCGCCGCGGCGGCCCGGCGGGCGGTCGAGGCGGGCTTCGAGGGCGTCGAGGTGCACTCGGCCAACGGTCATCTGCTGCACCAGTTCCTCGCCGGGAACACCAACCGCAGGACGGACGGATACGGCGGGCCGGTGGAGCGGCGGGTGCGGTTCACGGCGGAGGTGACCGAGGCGGTGGCCGACGCGATCGGCGCCGACCGGGTGGGCGTGCGGATCTCGCCGGGGAACACCGTCAACGGCATCGAGGAGGACGACACCGACGTCCTCTACCCGGCGCTGGTGGCCCGCCTGAGCCACCTCGACCTGGCCTATCTTCACCTCGTGCACGCCGACCCGGACACGGCGGTGTACCGAAGGATCCGCGCCGACTGGCCCGGTGTCCTGATCGGCAACCCGGTCCTGCCCGGCCTCACCACCGAGGCCGTCACGCGGGCCGCCACGGACATGCCGGCCGCCGGCGCCGACCTGGTCGCCCTCGGCCGGCCGTTCCTCGCCAACCCTGACCTGGTCACCCGGCTGCGCCTCGGGGCGCCGCTCAACCCGGTGCGGGACCGGTACCTGATGTACACGGGCGGGGCGACCGGCTACACCGACTACCCCGCCCTCGGCGGTCAGCCGTCCAGTTCCTCGATGGTCGCGTTGGACGGGCCGCGCGTCGCCTGAAGGTCGCGGGCCACATCCTCCGCCGCGCCCAGCACCCGTACGGCGTTCTGCCAGGTCAGCTTGGCCAGGTCGGTCCTCGACCAGCCGCGGTCCAGCAGCTCGGCGATCAGGTTGGGGTAGCCGGAGACGTCGTTCAAGCCGTCGGGGGTGAACGCGGTGCCGTCGTAGTCGCCGCCGATGCCGAGGTGGTCGATGCCGGCGACCTCGCGCATGTGGTCCAGATGGTCCGCGACCGTGGACACGGTGGCGACCGGGCGCGGGTTGCTCTCCTCGAAGGCGCGGTGCACCTTCATCGCCTCGGCGGTGGTGTCGAGGTGGTGGAAGCCGTGGGCGCGCATGTTCTCGTCGGCCGCGGCCGTCCAGTCGACGGCCGCCTGGAGCACGAACTTCGGCACGAAGGTGACCATCGCGATGCCACCGTTGCCGGGGAGGCGCTCCAGCACGTCGTCGGGGATGTTGCGGGGGTGGTCGCACACCGCGCGGGAGGAGGAGTGGGAGAAGACCACCGGGGCGACGGAGGTGTCCAGCGCGTCGCGCATCGTCGTGGCCGCCACGTGCGAGAGGTCGACCAGCATGCCCTCGCGGTTCATCTCCCGGACCACCTCGCGGCCGAAGGCCGTGAGGCCGCCCGCCCGGGGCTCGTCCGTGGCGGAGTCGGCCCACGCGATGTTGTCGTTGTGGGTGAGGGTCATGTAGCGGACACCGAGCGCGTACAACGCGCGTAGCGTCGCGAGCGAGTCGGCGATGGAGTGGCCGCCCTCGGCGCCCATGAGGGAGGCGATACGGCCCTCCGCGCGCGCCGCCTCCATGTCGGCGGCGGTCAGCGCCGGGCGCAGGTCGGCCGGGTAGCGGGCCAGCAGCTGCCGTACGCAGTCGATCTGTTCGAGGGTGGCGCTGACCGCCGTGTCCCCGGCGTAGTCGGAGCGGACGTACACCGACCAGAACTGCGCGCCGACGCCGCCCTCGCGCAGGCGGGGGATGTCGGTGTGCAGATGGGCGCCCTGGTGGGTGGCGATGTCGCGGGCGTCGAGGTCGTAGCGGACCTGTTCGCGCAGCGCCCAGGGGAGGTCGTTGTGACCGTCGACGACCGGGAACTCCCGCAGGAGTTCCCGGGCGGCCTCCAGGGAGGTCATGTCGTCACTTCCCCGAGCCGAAGCCGAAGCCGTTGGCTCCTTCGACCTTGGCACGCAGCCGCTTGCCCTTCTCGGTGGCCTGGTCGTTCAGGTCCTGCTGGAAGTCCCGCATGCGGGAGAGGAGCTCCTCGTCGTGCGCGGCCAGGATGCGGGCCGCCAGCAGGCCGGCGTTGCGCGCGCCGGCGACGGAGACCGTGGCCACGGGGACGCCGGCCGGCATCTGGACGATGGACAGGAGGCTGTCCATGCCGTCGAGGTACTTCAACGGGACCGGGACGCCGATGACCGGCAGCGGTGTGACCGAGGCGAGCATGCCGGGCAGGTGGGCGGCGCCGCCCGCGCCGGCGATGATCACCTTCAGGCCGCGGTCGGCCGCCTGCTCGCCGTACGTGATCATCTCGCGGGGCATACGGTGCGCGGAGACGACGTCGACCTCGTAGTCGATCTCGAACTCGTCGAGGGCCTTGGCGGCGGCCTCCATGACGGGCCAGTCGGAGTCCGACCCCATGACGATGCCAACAACGGGGCTCATTCGGTGATCGTGCCTCTCAGATAACCGGCAGCGTGACGTGCGCGCTCAAGGACGTCGTCCAGGTCGTCGCCGTAGGTGTTGACGTGGCCGACCTTGCGGCCGGGCTTCACGTCCTTGCCGTACATGTGGATCTTGAGCTGGGGGTCGCGGGCCATGCAGTGCAGGTACGCGGAGTACATGTCGGGGTAGTCGCCGCCGAGGACGTTGACCATCACGGTCCACTTGGCACGCGGGCGCGGGTCGCCGAGCGGGAGGTCGAGGACGGCGCGTACGTGGTTGGCGAACTGGGAGGTGATCGCGCCGTCCATCGTCCAGTGGCCCGAGTTGTGCGGGCGCATCGCCAGCTCGTTGACGAGGATGCGGCCGTCGCGGGTCTGGAACAGCTCGACGGCGAGGTGACCGACGACGTCCAGTTCCTTGGCGACGGTGAGGGCCAGCTGCTCGGCCTTGAGCGCGAGGGCCTCGTCGAGGTCGGGGGCGGGGGCGATGACCGTGTCGCAGACGCCGTTGACCTGGCGGGACTCGACCACCGGGTAGGCGACGGCCTGGCCGTGCGGGGAGCGTACGACGTTGGCGGCGAGCTCGCGCACGAAGTCGACCTTCTCCTCGGCGAGCACGGGCACACCGGCGCGGAACGGTTCTGCGGCCTCCTCCACGGAGTCCACGACCCATACGCCCTTGCCGTCGTAGCCGCCGCGGACGGTCTTGAGCACGACGGGGAAGCCGTCGCCCTCGGCACCTTCGGGAAGGCCTTCCGCCGCGAACGCCGCCACGTCCTGCGGGTCGCTCACGATGCGGTGCCGTGGGCAGGGCACTCCGATCGCGTCGAGCTTTGCGCGCATCACCCCCTTGTCCTGGGCGTGCACCAGCGCGTCCGGGCCCGGGCGGACGGGGATGCCGTCCGCCTCCAGTGCCCTGAGGTGCTCGGTTGGCACATGTTCGTGATCGAAGGTGATCACATCGCACCCGCGTGCGAACTCGCGCAGCGTGTCGAGGTCGCGATAGTCGCCGATGACGACATCGCTCACGACCTGCGCCGCGGAATCCTGAGGGGTGTCACTGAGGAGCTTGAACCTGATGCCCAACGGGATGCCCGCCTCGTGTGTCATACGAGCGAGCTGGCCCCCGCCGACCATGCCGACTACCGGGAACGTCACGCCCCTAGGGTATCGGCCACGACGGGGCGACCCTCTTACCGGACTTTTCCCGGCGTCTTCCCGACCTATGAGCTCGCGCACAGGCAATCGCCGAGGGGGGTGGTTAGCATGGCTGGGTTGACGAAACCGACCGACAAATCGACCGACAGGAGCCTTCACGACCATGGGACGTGGTTCCTCGGGGCTTCATGCGGCGCCTCCGGTACCCCGCAGTGCCGTACGGCAGCGCGTCGACCGGCTGGTGCGTGAGGTCGCCAAGTTCGGCGCGGTGGGCGGGACGGGGGTCCTGGTCAACTTCCTCGTGTTCAACCTGGTACGGCATGTGACCGACCTCCAGGTGGTGCGGGCGAGCGTCATCGCGACCGTCGTCGCGACCTTCACCAACTACGTGGGCTACCGCTACTTCACGTACCGCAGCCGCGACAAGAGCCGTCGCACCAAGGAGCTGAGCCTGTTCCTGCTGTTCAGCGTGGTCGGTCTGGTGATCGAGAACGGTGTGCTGTACGCGGCGACGTACGGGTTCGGCTGGGACAGTCCGCTGCAGAGCAACATCTTCAAGTTCCTCGGCATCGGTATCGCGACGTTGTTCCGGTTCTGGTCGTACCGGACGTGGGTGTTCCGTGCACTGCCGGCGGAGGAGCCGGTGACAGCCGCGGAATCGTTCCTGGAGACGCGGCGGCGGCAGCCCGAGAAGCCGAGGGTCAGGCAGCGAGTGGGGTGACCCGCTCAATCTCCCCCACGTCCCCCACGGGCTGAATCACACCGGCCGGCGCTGCGAAGCCGTTCCCCGCGGCCACCTGACCGTCGGCGCGGTCACCTGACCGTCGGCCCCGAATCCTGCGTCGGCTTCTTCGCCGGGGGTGTGCGGGAGAGGAAGAGGGCGATGACCGGGGGCTTGGTCTGGAGCATCTCCAGCCGGCCGCCGTCCGCCTCCGCGAGGTCGCGGGCCACCGCGAGGCCGATGCCGGTGGAGTTGCGGCCGCTGATGGCGCGCTCGAAGATGCGGGCGCCCAGGTCCGCCGAGATGCCCGGGCCCTCGTCCGTGACCTCGATGACCGCCTGGTTGCCGGTGACGCGGGTGCGCAGCGCCACCGTGCCGCCGCCGTGCATGAGGGAGTTCTCGATCAGCGCGGCGAGGACCTGCGCGACCGCGCCCGGCGTGCCGACCGCCTGGAGGTGGCGCTTGCCCGAGCTGACGATCGCCCGGCCGGCGCTGCGGTACGCCGGCCGCCACTCCGCCAGCTGCTGCTGGATGACCTCGTCGAGGTCGAAGGTGACGGCGGAGCCGCTGCGCGGATCACGGGAGTTGGTGAGCAGGCGTTCCACCACGTCCGTGAGGCGCTCCACCTGCGTCAGGGCGATCGTCGCCTCCTCCTTCACCGTGTCGGGATCGTCGGTGAGGGTGATCTCCTCCAGGCGCATGGACAGCGCGGTGAGGGGGGTGCGCAGCTGGTGGGAGGCGTCCGCGGCGAGGCGGCGTTCCGCCGTCAGCATGCGTGCGATGCGCTCGGCGGAGGAGTCCAGCACGTCCGCCACCCGGTCCAGCTCCGGGACGCCGTACCGCTTGTGCCGGGGGCGCGGGTCGCCCGAGCCGAGGCGTTCCGCCGTCTCCGCGAGGTCGGTGAGCGGGGAGGCGAGGCGGTTCGCCTGGCGCACCGCCAGCAGGACCGCCGCGATCACCGCCAGCAGCGCCACCGCCGCGATGATCAGCAAGGTACGGCCGACCTCCCGCGTCACCGACGAGCGCGGCTCCTGCACGGTGACCGTCTCGCCCTCCTCGCCCGTTTCACGGGCGCTGATGACGTCGCCGGTCGGCTTGGTGCCCACCTCGATCACCGGCTTCCCCGGGATCCGGATCTCGGCGTAACGGTCCCCCTGGATCTGGTCCCGCAGCACCGACGCGTCCACGGTCTCCTCACCGAGCAGCCGGCTGTCCACGATGCTGACCAGCCGGACCGCCTCGGTGTCGACGCGTTCCTGCGCGGTGCTGGTGATCGTCCGGGTCTCGACGATGACGAGTGACACGCCGAAGACGGCGATCACGACGAGCACGACCGCGAGGGTGGACTGGATGAGACGGCGACGCACGGTGTGATCCTTCGAGCGAGAACTTCACGCCGCCCGGCAGGGCGACGCCCCCGGGGGGCGCGGGGCGGCATCGAGACATGCGGCTCCGCCGCGCGGGCGCGACCAGCCCACGACGACCCGCAGTCGCGCACGAGGCTCGGCCCCACGGCGGGTGGGGCGCCGCCTAACTCTTCTCGAACCGGAAACCCACACCGCGCACCGTCGCGATGTACCGCGGATTGGCCGCGTCGTCGCCCAGCTTCTTGCGGAGCCACGAGATGTGCATGTCGAGCGTCTTGGTCGACGACCACCAGGTCGTGTCCCAGACCTCCCGCATCAGCTGGTCCCGGGTGACGACCCGCCCCGCGTCGCGCACGAGCACCCGCAGCAGGTCGAACTCCTTGGCCGTGAGCTGGAGCTCCTCGTCCCCCATCCACGCCCGGTGCGACTCGACGTCGATCCGCACGCCGTGGGTGGCGGGCTGCTGCTGCGGCTCCGCCGCCCCGCGCCGGAGCAGGGCCCGGACCCGGGCGAGCAGCTCGGCGAGCCGGAACGGCTTGGTGACGTAGTCGTCGGCGCCCGCGTCCAGGCCCACGACGGTGTCCACCTCGTCGGCGCGCGCGGTCAGGATGAGGATCGGCACGGTGTGACCGTCGGCACGCAGCCGGCGGGCCACCTCCAGGCCGTCCATGCCGGGCAGGCCGAGGTCCAGCACGACCAGGTCGACTCCGCCCTGCATTCCCGCGTCGAGCGCGGTGGGGCCGTCCTCCCGCACCTCGACCTCGTACCCTTCCCGGCGCAGTGCGCGGGCCAGCGGCTCCGAAATGGACGCGTCGTCCTCGGCGAGCAGTACACGGGTCATGAGCTGATGGTAGTCCGCCCATGACAAGAGCCGGGGTGTGATCCGAGGTCTTGATTCTTACCGGGTTCTGGCGTGTCCCTTACCCTCGACCCCCTGTGGTACAGACCATACGTTCGAGGTGGGATCCTGGAAAGGACCTTGGAAAGGATGCCTACGGTTCCCCCGACACCTGTGATCCGTGTCTCAAGTCCTTCCATATCCGGCGGTGTCCTGACGTATGGTGACTCCACGCCTGTATCACTGCGGGGACCTTCGGCGCACTTGACGCTGAGGGTCTCTTTCATGTGCGGACTGAAAAGGAAAGACCTGTGGCCGGGCCCCCCGAAGGCGGGCCGTACCCGCCGGCGCCGGCCGCCCCCCACCGGGCGCGCGACCGTTCTGTGTCGACGCGCGTCCCGACCAGCAAGGATCGACCATGGCGTCCAGCCTGACGAAGGACTCGGCCTCCCCGGGCACCCCCGGATCCGAGAAGACCTTCTTCGGCCACCCCCGCGGTATGGCCACGCTTTTCATGACGGAGATGTGGGAGCGCTTCTCCTGGTACGGAATGCGCGGCATCCTCGTCCTCTACTTGATCGCGGGTGTCCTCGACGGCCCCCTGGCCGGCCGGGAAGCCCTGGCCGCCTCGATCTACGGTGTGTACAACGCGGTCGTGTACATGGCCGCCATGCCCGGTGGCTGGGTCGCGGACCGCCTCTGGGGCGCCCGCAAGGCCGTGCTCGTCGGCGGCATCGTCATCGCCGCCGGCCACTTCACGCTGGCCATCCCGGCGGACATCGCCTTCTTCTGCGGTCTCGGCCTGATCGCGATCGGCACCGGCCTGCTGAAGCCGAACATCTCCGCGATGGTCGGCGGCCTCTACGAGGGCCAGCCCAGCGCCCGCCGCGACGCCGGCTTCACCCTCTTCTACATGGCGATCAACATCGGCGGCATGGCCGCTCCGCTGGTCGTCGGCTACCTCGGCGAGAACGTCGACTGGCACCTCGGCTTCGGTGTCGCCGGTGTCGGCATGACCCTCGCCGTCATCCAGTACGTCCTCGGCGGCCGCCACCTCGGCGACATCGGCAAGCACCCCGGCACCCCGGCCTCCCCCGAGGAGAAGCGCGCCGCGCTGCGCAAGGTCGCGCTGTGGGGCGGCATCGCCGTCGCCGCGCTGGTCGTGGACATCGCGCTGGGCACGTACGACATCGAGCACATCGTCAACGTGCTCGCCATCCTCGGCATCGTGGTCCCGATCGTCTACTTCGTGACGATGTACCGGAACCCTGCCCTGGCCACGGAGGACAAGCCGAAGATCCAGGCCTTCGCCTGGTTCTTCGCCACCGCCGTGCTGTTCTGGATGATCTACGACCAGTCCGGCTCGCTGCTGACGATCTTCGCGGACGGCAAGACCGACCGCATGATCGGCGGCTGGGAGTTCCCGGCGTCCTGGTACCAGTCGGTGAACCCGGCCATGGTCATCGTGCTGGCCCCCCTCTTCGCCGCGCTGTGGGTGAAGCTGGCCCGGCGCGACCGCGAGCCCAGCACGCCCATGAAGTTCGCCCTGGCGATGCTCCTCATCGGTGGCTCGTTCGGCATCATGGGCCTGGCCGGCGCCGCCGCCGCGAACAGCGACACGGGCAAGGTCACCGTCTTCTGGCTGCTGAGCGTCTACCTGGTGCAGACCCTCGGCGAGATGTGCCTGTCGCCGGTGGGCCTGTCCCTGTCGACGAAGCTCGCGCCGAAGCAGTTCGTGGGCCAGATCATGGGTCTGTGGTTCCTGGCCACCGCGACGGGCAACGCGCTCAACGGCTGGACCACCAAGCTCAACGCTCCGCTGGGTGACGCCGTGTACTACACGATGTGGGCCGTCATCGCCGTTGCCGCCGGGCTGGCCTTCATGATGGCCGGGCGGAAGATCCGGGCGCTGATGGGCGACGTGCGGTAACGCTGCGCCGGCTGAGCCGAGGGAGGCCGTTGCACCTAGGTGGGTGCAACGGCCTCCTGCGTTGCGGTTCGCCTATTCGCCGTAGGGGGCAGTGTCCGTCGCGGCTACAGGTCGTGTGTGGCTGGTCGCACCCACGCGGCGGAGCCGCAAATCGATAGAGCCCCGCGCCCCTTCAGGTCGGCTAGCGCATCGTGCGTCGGGGCATAAAGGTGAATACCGCGCCGCCCAGCAAGAGCGCCGTCCCGGCGATCAGGCCCAGGGCCTTCAGGGAACCGTGGTCCTCCGCTCCCGTCGCGGCCAGACCCCCGTCCGTCGACGAACCGCCCGCCGAACCCCCGGCCGAGCCGCCGCCCGATGCCCCGCTCGCCTGCTCGGTCGTGTCCAGCGTCAGGGAGACCTCGGTCTTCGTCGGCGTGCATGTCGTCGTCGTGCCCAGGGCCTTGACCGTCAGGACGCCCGGGGAGAGGGTCGTCTCGCCGCTCGCGCCCGGCTTGTAGGTGCCCGTCAGGTCCGGGATCTCGATCGGGTCGCCCGCCTTGATGGCCTCGGAGTTGGTCGGGCCCTCGACATGGACCGTGCCCTTGTCCGCGCCGCCCAGGACGACCTCCATCGACGGCTTGACCGAGTCCTTGGGGATCTCGGCGGGGCTGTCCATCACCGACTTCTTGAACTGGACGGTGAGGTCGAAGTCGCCGCCGTTCTTCCTGGCGTCGATCTGGACCGGCGAGGTCGCGTTCTTGTCGCCGATCGGTGTCTTGCACTCGTAGGGGACCTGGACCTCCTTGCCCGTGAAGTCGGTCTGGCCGCCGCCGTCTCCGCCGCCGCCCGTGCTCGACGAACCGCCTCCCCCGGCAGCCCCGCCCGTCTCGGTCGCGCTCGGCGCCGGGCTGGACGGACTACCCGTCGGCGGGCCGGTGGGCACGCTCGTCGGCAGCGTCGGGACGACCGTGGGCAGCCCTCCCGTAGTACCGCCCGAACTCCCGCCCGCGTCCATGACCTTGATCGTCGCCGCCGGCTTCACCGTCTCCTTCGGCGTGCACTTGGTGTCCGTGGAGATCGGCTTGTTGACGTTGATGTTGTACGCGTCCGGCGTGAGGGTCACCTCGCCCGGTGCCGTCAGCTTCAGCCTGCCCTTCATGTCGGACAGCTTCATGTCGCTGTTCTTGGGGATCGGCGGGTTCTGCCGGGGCCCCTCCATGGCGATGGCAGCGGTCTGCGCGCCTGCCGCCTTCAAGGTTCCCGTCGGCTGGACCGTGTCCTTCTCCAGGTCGAGGATGTCGGGGTTCCTGGACGCCGCCTGGACGAACTTCCAGACGATCTCGACCTCGTCGCCGACCTTCGCCTCGGCGGGCGCGGTGATCTCCACCTTCGTCGTGCCCCGCACCGGCGGCAGCCCGGAGATGGCGGGCGGCACGCACTCGGTCGCGTACGCCACCTCGGCGGCCTGGGCGGGCCCGGCGGCCACGCCGAGCACGATGCCCGCGCCGCCGAGCATCAGGGCGACGCCCGCCGCGCCTGTTCTTCCCGGGCTCGCCGGTGTGACTCTCCTTCGCTTGCTCACGGGGGTCCCTTCCTGGTGGGAGTCGCAGGACTCGTCGGGCTGTCGTCGTGCGGTGCGGAGAGCCGACCGGCCGTGCCCGGGTCGTTGTCCGGGGTGAACCACGGCAGGGTCGAGGACATCGAGTGCTTCGCCTCCGCGCGGGGCCTCAACCCCGGCAGGCGATGGGCCGGTTCGGGCAGGCGGAGCCGGCGACGGCGGGCGGTCCGCCGCGGGCGTACCCGGTCCACCACCGCCATTCCGGCGCGGAACACCGCGGCCGGTACGACCAGGAGGACCAGAATCCAGAACAGCGTCACACCCCAGGGCCGGCCCACGCCCCAGGGCTGTTCGGCCATCACCTTGCCGCCGTACTTCAGGGAGACGGTGTAGTCGCCGTGCGCCCCGGCGGCGAGCTCCACCGGCAGCTCGATCCGTGCCTTGCCGCCCGGCCGGATCGTGCCGCGCCACTGCTGTTCCTCCCACTGCGGGGCGAACACGCCGTGGGAGGTGCCGACCTGGAAGACCGGGTTCTGCACGGGCGAGGTGCCCACATTGCCGACGGTGAAGACGAGCGTGCGGGCGGGCGGCGCGCCGAACCAGGTGAGCAGACCGTCGGTGCCGTCCAGCCGGGTGTCGGTGAGGACCGACAGGCGTCCGCCCGTGGGCTCCGCGGGCAGCGGCTCGACCGCGTGCCCGGCCACCTGGAAGACCGCGTCGGCCTCGGCCTTCGCCCCGGTGACCGTCGCGACGTGCACCACGCACGGGCAGGGCACCGGCGGCTCGGCCACCGGCAGTTTCCTGCTGAAGCGTCCTTCGGCGTCCGTCGTCACGGCCCTGCCGTCCGCGTTGGCGCAGGAGTTGGTGCCGCCGGTCACGCCCGTCGAGGGCACGGCCTGGCCGCAGATCAGCAGCATCAACAGGGTGCGCGGACGCCAGCCGCCGCCGGTGACGGTGAGCGAACCGCCCGTCCCCGCCTGCGACTTGGAGAGCTTCACGGTGGGCGGGCCGTCCGCGGCCGACCCGGTCCCGGCCGCCACCGGCAACAGCAGCGCCAGCACCGCCGCCAGCGCCGCGATCCGCGCCCTGCCGTTCACGTCCGCGCTCCCGTCAGCTCGGCTTCGGCGTACGGCCGCTCGGCACTCGCGGCCACCTCACCGTCGTACGGCCCACGGCGTCTGCGAAGTCGTACGACGAAGAGGGCGCCCGCCGCCGACACGGCCGCCGCGGCCCACGCCACCGCGCCCCACGGCACGAACCTCGCCGACGCCTCCGCCGTGTCGCGCGCCCCGCCCGCCGCCGTCACCGTCAGCCGCACCTCGACCGCGTCGAGGGCGGGCCGGCCGGGCCAGGGCTCGGTGAGCTTCGTACGGCTGCCCGGGGGCAGGTCGACGGGGAGGGTGCGCGGGGCGCGGTCGAGGAGGCGGCCGAAGAGGCCGTCGGCGCGGACCGCGAGCCGCGGGGTGAGGGCTGTCGTACCGCGGTTGACCAGCTCGTACGTGATGCCGTCGCCGCGTACCGCCACATGCTCGACGGTCAGCGCGGACAGTTCGGGGAAGTCCGCGCGGAGTCGGAGTCCGACGCGCCGGTCGCGGCCGTCCGTGTCGCGGGCGACGATCTCGACGGTGCGGTCGGCGGCCGGGACGGTCACCGTGAAGGGGACGTCGGCGCGGGTGCGGGCCGGGACGCGTACCGTCCCGTCCGCGAAGGTGACGCCGGGGGCGTGCAGTCGGACCGTGACCGGTGCGCCGCTCCGGTTGGTCACGGACACGCTGTCCTCCAGGACCGTCCCGGGCGGGCCTTCGCCGTAGAAGGACGGCCGTGCACCGCCCGAGGGCATGACGGACCATCCGTCGGCGGCGGTCGCCGTGGGGGCGGCGCCCAGCAGAACCAGCAGCGACAGACCCAGGGCGGGGGCGGCTGACGACATCGGCGGCTCCAGCGGTGTCGGACGGGTGGGTCAGCGGCGTGCCGGCTGCCCCCTCCGCGTCAGCCACAGGGCGCCCGCCGCGCCCGCGAGCAGGACCGTTCCGCCGAGGGTGCCGAGGGCGATCGCCGAGTCCTCGGGGCCGGTCTGCGGGAGTTCGGCGCCGGAGCCGGAGCCGTTCTGGGTCCCACTGCCCGCTCCGGCACCGCTCGCCGCCGTGACGTCGAGGGTCAGCGACGGACCGGGGCTGTTGGTGGGCGTGCAGGTGGTCGTCGTACCGAGGGCCTTGATGGTGAGCACGCCCGCCGTGAAGGTGACCTTGCCGGTCTTCTTCGGGGTGTACGTGCCGGTCAGGTCGTTGATCTTGATGGGGGTGTCGGCGGGAATCGCCTCCTGGTTGGCCGGGCCGGTCACCGCCAGGGTGCCGCTGTCGGCGCCGCCCAGCTTGATGGTGGCGCTCGGGTTCATCGCGCCCTTGCCCAGTTCGACCGGGCTGGACGAGACGCCCTTCTGCCAGGACATGGTGATCTTGTAGCCGCTGCCGCTCTTGACGCCCTTGATGTCGATGGGCGAGACGGCGCTCTTGTCGCCGATGGGCGTCTTGCAGGCGTAGTTGACGTCGACGACCTCGGCCCGGGCCGCAGGGGCGGCCATCAACACCGCCGAGCCGGCCAGGGCCGCGGCGGTCGCGAGCGCGGCGGTTCGCTTCTGCTTCGACACGGTCCCCTCATTCCTGACGGCACATCAGATCGGCCGTCAAGGTACGCCCGGGGCCTTGAGGAGGGAAGACACGGCGCACACCGGAGTTGTGACGATCCGGCGTGCGCGAGAAGGGGCTCGGGTGGAGGGCCGCCCGTCACGGGCCCCCGGGTAACACGAGGTGCTCCGTCACGCCGTAGTCCGACAGGCGTCGCGCATCAGGCCGCGGTCCGTCCGGCCCCGCCACGGCCGCCGCCCCGTTCCCCGTACGGCCGGAAAGGCGCCCTACGCCGGTGCGCCCAGCTCCGCCCAGACCGTCTTGCCCGCGACCCCCGGCGTCCGTACGACCCCCCAGTCCAGGCAGAGCCGCTGCACGATGAACATGCCGTGGCCGCCGGGGCGGCCCGCGCGGTGCGGGGTGCGGGGTGCGGGCTGGCCGGTGCCGCGGTCGGAGACCTCGACGCGGATCACCTTGTTGTCGCAGGCGATCCACAGCTCGGCGGGCCCCTCGGCGTGCAGACAGGCGTTGGTGACCAGCTCGGAGACGACCAGCAGCACGTCCTCGGCGGCGGCCCGCTGGTCGGCGGTGGCGGCGGGCAGCCAGCCCCACGCGTACAGCGCCTGGCGGGCGAAGTCACGGGCGAGCGGGACGACCCCGCTCTGGCCTTCGAAGTCCAGCCGACGGACCTGACGCCCCACCGACGGCTCGGCGGACGACTCGGGCCCCCCGGACGCCCCGGAAGCGCCGCTGGGCTCAGGGCCGCGGTCGCCCGGCGAGAAAGGCCGGGTGGTGCTCATCAGCGCTTCACCTCACCGATTCACCAGTTCAACGTTCACACAATTCGGAAGTCAGTACGCAGAGTCAGTACGCCAGTACACAATCCTTGCCTGATAGGTCGGTCACAGGCGCCCCGGCCCCCGGTGGCCGACATCACAGCCGACAGGTTCAGGGTGTCTCCTGCCCGACCGGGCCGAGGGAACACCCCCGTTTTCGGGACGAATGATGTGACGTCTGATGCAGCGTCGGGCGCGGGGCTCAACCCGACCCGCCGGCCTCGTCGGCCAGGGCGTCGGCGAGCGAGTCGTGGACCGTGAAGACCGCCTCGGCCCCTGTGATCTCGAACACACGCGCAACGACGGGCAGCATGCCCGCCAGATGCACTCCGCCTCCGGCGGCCTCCGCCTTCAGGCGCGCCCCGAGCAGGACGTTCAGCCCCGTGGAGTCGCAGAACTCAAGCCGCGAGCAGTCGACGACCAGTCGACTGAAGCCCTTGTCGAGGCAGCCCTCAAGTGGTTCACGCAACAAATCGGCGGTGTGGTGGTCCAACTCACCCGCCGGGGTCACGACGGCGCTGGAGCCCTCTTCCCGCACCTCGACCAGAAGTCGGCCAGACTGTGCGCTGCCGACCGTCCCGCGGTCCATGCCGTGTCTCACTCCCGACGTCGTGGCTGCTGACTGACGCTCTCGAACACTACGCCTTCACTACGCCCTCCAACACCCGAACATCCACCCAGAAACGGACATTTCGGAACAGAGCGCACTTGCGGCGGACTCCGGAAAGCGGGTAGGGCTAGTAGAGACACGTAACCGACTCGGCCGGCTTTGGAGGCGCCGCACACCGCAGTGCACGCACAGGCTTCGGCAGCCATATGCCGAGAACGATGGAGGACATCATGTCACCCCGGCTCGACGCATCGCATACCCCCAGCGCGACGTCGGCATCCCTACCGGAACATCTGGATCCCATCGAGCGCAGCAGCGCCGTACACCCTGAACAGGACTTCGCTCAGGACGACGTACTCGCCGGGCTTCCGGACATCCCCCCGTACGACGAGGTGGGGCCGGTGGACGCGCGGGCCCTGTCCAAGACCCTCTTCGCGCGGCTGGAGTCGCTGGAGGAAGGGACCCACGAGTACTCGTACGTCCGCAACACGCTCGTCGAACTCAACCTCGCGCTGGTCAAGTTCGCCGCCTCCCGCTTCCGCTCGCGCAGCGAGCCGATGGAGGACATCATCCAGGTCGGCACCATCGGCCTCATCAAGGCGATCGACCGCTTCGAACTCAGCCGTGGCGTGGAGTTCCCCACCTTCGCGATGCCGACCATCATCGGTGAGATCAAGCGCTTCTTCCGCGACACGTCGTGGTCGGTGCGGGTGCCGAGGAGGCTGCAGGAGCTGCGGCTCGACCTCGCCAAGGCCGGCGACGAACTGGCCCAGAAGCTGGACCGCGCACCGACGGTGGCGGAACTGGCGGAGCGCCTCGGTCTGACCAACGACGAGGTCGTCGAGGGCATGGCGGCATCGAACGCGTACACCGCCTCGTCGCTGGACGCCCAGCCCGAGGAGGACGACGCCGAGGGCGCGCTGGCCGACCGGATCGGCTACGAGGACCACGGCATCGAAGGC
Source organism: Streptomyces curacoi (assembly GCF_001513975.1). GTDB lineage: Bacteria > Actinomycetota > Actinomycetes > Streptomycetales > Streptomycetaceae > Streptomyces > Streptomyces curacoi. The sequence continues at coordinate 549,867 of NZ_KQ947990.1, read as the reverse complement.
ATCGAGTACGTCGAGTCGTTGAAGCCGCTCATCGCCGAACTCCCGCCGAGAGACCGCAAGATCCTCTCCCTGCGGTTCGTCGCGGGGATGACCCAGTCGGAGATCGGCGACGAACTCGGCATCTCGCAGATGCATGTGTCGCGGCTGCTGTCGCGCACCTTGATCCGGCTCCGAAAGGGGCTGACGGTCGAGGAGTGACGACCGCTCACGCGGTGGGTCCGCCCCGCTGACCCGCACTGTGCCCGGTGCCCCGCCGAAATTCGTCGGCCGGACACCGGGCACAGTGCGTTCGGGATTGGTTCATTGGTTACCCGCAGAAACCCTTTCCCCACGCCTTCCCTTCCTCCACTATGAGCCGTCATACCCGCCGGTAGCCCAGGGCTTCGGGCGGGTCGCAAGGCTGCAAGGAGGCAGGCGCATGGCTCGGGCCGACGACGGCGGGGACCGTGGCAGCGGGACGCACGAGGGCGTGTCCGACGCCCGGCTCACCGAACTGCTGCGCGCCGACACGGCCACCGCGTACTCCGCGCTCCAGGAGCTCCGCGCCCGCCATCACGCCCCCGTCCTCGGCTATGCCCGCCTGTGCACCCCGAACGAGTCCATGGCGCGGCAGTTGGCGGCCCAGGCGTTCACGCTGGCGGCCCGTCAGACCGCGCACGGCATCGACCCCGGGCTCCCCTGGCGGCACCGGCTCCTGCTGCTGACGGCCCGGTCGGCCGGGACCTGGGCCATGGACGAACGGGCGGCGGGCCTCGACGCGAGCCTGCTGCTCGTCCTGAACACGGCCGGCCCCGCCGGCCCCGTCCCGCCCATGCTCACGGCGTTCCAGTCCCTGCCGTCCCGCATCCAGGGCCTGCTCTGGTACGGGATCGTGGAGCGGGAGCCGGTGGAACGGACGGCCGGTCTCCTGGGCCTGACCCGCGAGGACGTGACGTACGGCCTCGAACCGGCACTGCAGCAGCTGTCCCGGGCCTGCCTGCGCACCCGCCTCGCCGCCTCCGACGACCCGGACTGCCCCGACTTCGGCCGCCTCATCGAGGAGTCCGTACGGCCGGACAGCCCCCGCGACAGCGCCGACCTGCACGGCCACATGGCGCGCTGCCCGCACTGCTCGACGGCCTACGAGGAGTTGTCGGCGGTGCGGGACATGCCCCGCACCGCACTGGCGGAGGGGCTGCTGCCCTGGAGCGGGGCGGGCTACTTGGCGGGTGCGGCCGGGGAGCGGGAGGCCGTCCTTGCTGCGGCGGACGGGGCTCGGCCCGCACAGCGGCGCCGGTTCGCTCTGGTGTCGGCGGCGCTCGGGGCGGCGTTGGTGCCGCTGATCGCCCTCCTGGTGGCGCAGGGCGGTTCGCCGTCGTCGCAGGATCCGGTGGCCTCGGTCGGCACTCCGGTGAGTGTGCCTACGGTGGCGGTGACGGTGACGGCCACAGTGTCGGCGACGCCGTCGGCCTCGCCGCGCTCACCCTCGCCGTCGCTCTCGCCCTCACCTTCGCCCTCGCGCAGCTCCAAGTCACCGTCCCCGACGAGGAGTCCGACGCCGACGAAGACCGCCCGCCCGAAGCCGACCCCCTCCCCCGCACACCCGCCGAACGGCACCTACGCCCAGATCGTGAACGTCGCCACGGGACTGTGCCTGGACATCGACGGCGCCCCCGGGAACGGCACGGACGTCGTCACGGCCACCTGCACGTCCGCTCGCGACCAGCGGTGGCGGGTCGACTTCGAACGCGGCCTGCTCCAGTCGTACGCCTACCCCGACTTCTGCCTGGACAGCCGGGGCTCCGTGTACCGGGGCGTCGGCATCTGGACCTGCGGCTCCGTCTACGGCAGCAACGGACAGAACCTGATGTTCTGGGTGGACTCCCGCGGGGCGATCCATCCCGTCATCGCCCCGGACCACGCACTGACCCCGAGCGCGGACAGATCGCTGTCCCTGGTGGGGGACGCGGGCCGGGCGGAACAGCGGTGGCGGGCGGGGGCCTCCTGATTCAGAGGACCCGCAGCCCCCGCCGCCACACCCCGCTGACCAGCGGAACCCCCGGCCGGTAGGCCAGGTGCACATGGCTCGGGGCGTCGAGCAGGAGCAGGTCGGCGCGGGCGCCCGCTGACAGGCGGCCGATGTCCTCGCGCCGCAGTGCCGCCGCCCCGCCCGCCGTGGCCGACCACACCGCCTCGTCCGGGGTCATCCTCATGTCCCGTACCGCGAGCGCGATGCAGAAGGGGACGGAGGAGGTGAAGGACGAGCCCGGGTTGCAGTCGGTGGACAGGGCGACGGTGACGCCCGCGTCGAGGAGGCGGCGGGCGTCGGGCCACTGGGCGCGGGTGGAGAACTCGGCGCCGGGGAGGAGGGTGGCGACCGTACGGCTGTTGGCCAGGGCGTCGACGTCCGCGTCCGTGAGATGGGTGCAGTGGTCGGCGCTGGCGGCGTCGAGTTCGACGGCCAGCTGCACGCCGGGGCCGTAGGAGAGCTGGTTGGCGTGGACGCGGGGGTGCAGGCCCCTGGCCTTGCCCGCGGTGAGGATCGCGCGGGCCTGGTCGCCGTCGAAGGCGCCCTTCTCGCAGAAGACGTCGATCCAACGGGCGTACGGCGCACAGGCGTCGAGCATCTCGCCGGTGACGAGGGCGACATAGGCGGCCGGGTCGTCGGCGTGGTCGGGGGAGACGATGTGGGCCCCGAGGTAGGTGACCTCGTCGGTGTGGGCGGCGGCGATGCGCAGCGCCCGGGCCTCGTCCTGGACCGTCAGGCCGTAGCCGGACTTGGTCTCGAAGGTGGTGGTGCCCTGGTGCAGGGCCTCGGTGAGGTAGCGGGTGAGGTTGCGTTCGAGCTCCTCGTCGGTGGCGGCGCGGGTGGCGGCGACGGTCGTACGGATACCGCCCGCGCTGTACGGCCGCCCCGACATCCGGGCGTTGAACTCCTGCGTCCGGTCGCCCGCGAAGACCAGGTGGGAGTGGGAGTCGACGAAGCCGGGGAGGACCGCGCGGCCACCAGCGTCGACCCGATTGTCAGTGGCGGGTGCTTTGCTTTGATCACCGGTCCACGCGACGCGGTCGCCTTCGATGACGACGGCCGCGTCCTGGATCAGTCCGAGGGGGGATCCGTCACCGAGGGAGGGGTCGTTGGTGACCAGGGCGGCGATGTTGGTGATGAGCGTGCTCGCGGTGCTCGCGGAGTGGGCGGGGCTGACGGTCGTCGCGTTGCTCATGGCGTCCTTGCTGGCCTGGTCGGCGGTGGGGTCGGGTTCGGGAGCGGGGGCGGGCCGCGCGGGTGGGCGGCCCGGGGTCATCCGCGCAGCGCTTCGACGGCGTCCGCGAGGGCTTTCGGCACATCCGGTACGAGGGTGTGGACCCCGTCCCGTACGACATGCCGGCCGCCCACGACCGTATGCGACACGTCTGCTGCCGACGCAGCGAATACGGCCGTCTCGGCCCCGAGCCGCGGAAGCGGCCCTGCCGTCCTGACCGAGTCGAGCGCGATCGTGACGAGGTCGGCGCGGGCGCCGGGCTCGATGGTGCCCGCGTCGTCCCAGCCGAGGGCCGCGTGGCCGTCGGCGGAGGCCGCCCGCAGGAGGGCCGCCGCCGTCCAGTGACCTCGCGTACGGGTGCGCAGGCGCTCGTTCAGCTCCATCGCGCGGGCCTCTTCGAACAGGTCGATCACGGCGTGGCTGTCGGAGCCGAGGGAGAGCGGAGAGCCCTCGTTCTGCAGGGCGACGGCCGGCCCGATGCCGTCCGCGAGGTCCCGCTCGGTCGTCGGGCACATACAGGTGCCGGTGCCGCTGCCGCCGATCAGGGAGATGTCCTCGGCGGTGAGGTGGGTGTTGTGGACACCGGTGGTGCGCGGGCCGAGGACGCCGTGCAGGGCGAGCAGCTGCGTCGGGGTGCAGCCGTGGACCTCCAGGCATGCCTCGTTCTCGGCGGTCTGCTCGGACAGGTGCACATGGAGCGGGGCCCGCCGCTCCTCGGCCCAGCGGGCGACTGTTCCGAGTTGGCCGGCGGGCACGGCCCGCACCGAGTGGATCGCCGCCCCGATCCGTGCGTGATCGCGCTCCTTGAGAACTGAACAGCGTTCGGCCCAGGCCTCGGCGTTCCCGTCGGAGAAGCGCAGCTGGTGGGTGTTGGGGGGCTGTCCGAAGCCGGAGGAGAGGTAGGCGGTGTCGAGGAGGGTGATCCGAATGCCGGCTTCGGCGGCGGCCGCGATGAGGGCCTCGCCCATGGCGTTGGGGTCGGCGTACGGGGTGCCGCCCGGGGCGTGGTGGACGTAGTGGAACTCGCCGACGGCGGTGATGCCGGCGAGGGCCATCTCCGCGTACACGGCGCGGGCGAGGGCGTGGTACGTCTCCGGGGTCAGCCGGTCGGCGACGGAGTACATGACCTCGCGCCAGGTCCAGAAGGTGCCGGAGCCGACCTGGACGGTGCCGCGCAGGGCGCGGTGGAAGGCGTGCGAGTGGGCGTTCGCCAGCCCGGGGAGAGTCAGTCCGCGGAGGATCTCGGCGCCGGGGGGCGGGGTGGGGACCTCGGTCCGCACGGCGGTGATGCGGCCGGCCTCCGTGTCCACGGCGACGCCCGGCTCGACGTGCGTGCCGAGCCAGGCGTGTTCCAGCCAGTACGTACCGCTGTGCCGGGTGGGCGTCACGAGCAGGCCAGTCCTTCCAGTACGTCGGCGAGGGCGATGACTCCGGCCACGCAGTCGTCCTCGGTGGCGAACTCGGCCGGGGAGTGCGAGACGCCCGTCGGGTTGCGTACGAACAGCATGGCGGTCGGGATGCTCCCGGAGAGGATTCCGGCGTCGTGTCCGGCTCCGGTACCCAGGACGGGCACGGTGATGTCGGTCTGCTTGCCCAGGATGCGGGCGAGTTCGTCGCGCAGGGCGTGGTCGAACTCGACGACGGGCGTGAAGGACTCCCGGACGACGTCGAGGTCGATGCCGTGGGCCGCCGCGTACTCCCGGGCGGCCCTCTCGATGCCGTCGACCACGCGGTCGAGGCTGTCCTGGTCCTCGGCACGGGAGTCGAGCCAGCCGCGCACCAGGGAGGGGATGGCGTTGACGCCGTTGGGCTCGACGGCGATCTTGCCGAAGGTGGCGACCGCTCCGGCGAGCTCCGCCTCCCGGCGGGCGGCGAGCACGGTCTCGGCGTACGACAGCATCGGGTCGCGCCGGTCCACGAGCCGTGTGGTCCCCGCGTGGTTGGCCTCGCCCCGGAAGTCGAACCGCCACCGGCCGTGCGGCCAGATGGCACTGGCGATACCGACCCGGTCGCCGGACAGGTCGAGGGCGCGGCCCTGCTCGACGTGCAGTTCCACGAAGGCGCCGATGCGGGAGAGCCGCTCGGGGTCGGCGCCGATGGCGTCGGGGTCGTACCCGGCGGTCTCCATGGCCCGGGGCAGGCTGGTCCCGTCCCCGTCGGTCAGTTTGTGGGCGTCCTCGACGCTGAGCCGCCCGGCGGTCAGCCGGGACCCGACGCAGGCGAGCCCGAAGCGGGCGCCCTCTTCGTCGCCGAAGTTGACGACGGCGAGGGGCTTGGTGAACGCGACCCGGCGGGCCCGGAGTTCATCGAGGGCGGCGAAGGACGACACGACCCCGAGGGGCCCGTCGAAGGCCCCACCGTCCGGCACGGAGTCGAGGTGCGACCCGGTGACGACCGCGTCCCCGGCGGCGGGGTCCCCGAGCCAGGCCCACTGGTTCCCGTTCCGGTCGACCTCGTAGGCCAGCCCACGCGCTTCGGCCTGCGCCTTGAACCAGGCCCGGCATTCGAGGTCCACCCCGGTCCAGGCGAAGCGGCGGTAGCCGCCGGAGGCGGAGCTGCGGCCCATGGGCAGCAGCTCCGCCCACATGCTGTGGAACGTCACGCGTCTTCACCTTCACGCATGGGCACTCGCACGCCCCGCTCATCGGCCACCGACTCCGCGATGTCGTACCCGGCGTCCACGTGCCGGATGACGCCCATGCCCGGGTCGTTCGTCAGCACCCGGCGGATCTTCTCGCCGCCGAGCTTCGTGCCGTCGGCCACCGTCACCTGGCCGGCGTGGATGGACCGCCCCATGCCCACGCCGCCGCCGTGGTGGATGGACACCCAGGACGCGCCGGAGGCCACGTTCACCATGGCGTTCAGCAGCGGCCAGTCGGCGATCGCGTCCGAGCCGTCGAGCATGGCCTCGGTCTCGCGGTACGGAGAGGCGACGGAACCGCAGTCCAGGTGGTCGCGGCCGATGGCCAGCGGGGCCGTCAGCTCACCGCCGGCCACCATGTCGTTGAAGCGCTCGCCCGCCTTGTCCCGCTCGCCGTAGCCGAGCCAGCAGATGCGGGCGGGCAGCCCCTGGAAGTGCACCCGCTCCCCCGCCATCTTGATCCAGCGGGCCAGGGACTCGTTCTCCGGGAACAGCTCCAGGATCGCCTTGTCGGTCCTGGCGATGTCGGCCGGGTCGCCCGACAGGGCCGCCCACCGGAAGGGGCCCTTGCCCTCGCAGAAGAGCGGGCGGATGTAGGCCGGCACGAAGCCCGGGAAGGCGAACGCCCGGTCGTATCCGGCGAGCTGCGCCTCGCCCCGGATCGAGTTGCCGTAGTCGAAGACCTCGGCGCCGGCGTCCATGAAGCCGACCATGGCCTCGACGTGCCTGGCCATGGATTCCCGGGCCCGGGTGGTGAAGCCGGCCGGGTCCTTGGCGGCGTAGGAGGCCATCTCGTCGAAGTCGACGCCCAGCGGCAGGTAGGCCAGCGGGTCGTGGGCGGAGGTCTGGTCGGTGACGATGTCGATGGGGGCGCCCATCGCGAGGAGCTGCGGGACCAGTTCGGCGGCGTTGCCGAGGACACCGATGGACAGCGGACGGCGGGCGTCACGGGCCTCCACCGCCAGCTGCAACGCATGGTCCAGCGAGTCGGCCTGCACATCCAGGTAGCGGTGCTCGATACGCCGCTCGATGGCGCGCGGGTCGCAGTCGATGCACAGGGCGACACCGTCGTTCATGGTCACGGCGAGCGGCTGGGCACCGCCCATGCCGCCGAGACCGGCGGTGAGGGTGATCGTCCCGGCGAGGGTGCCGCCGAACTTCTTCGCGGCGACGGCGGCGAAGGTCTCGTAGGTGCCCTGGAGGATGCCCTGGGTGCCGATGTAGATCCAGGAGCCGGCCGTCATCTGGCCGTACATGGTGAGGCCGAGGGCCTCCAGGCGGCGGAACTCCTCCCAGTTGGCCCAGTCGCCGACGAGGTTGGAGTTGGCGATGAGAACGCGCGGGGCCCACTCGTGGGTCTGCATGACGCCGACCGGGCGACCGGACTGGACGAGCATGGTCTCGTCCTGCTTGAGGGTCCTCAGGGTGCGGACCATGGCGTCGAAGGAGCGCCAGTCCCGGGCCGCCTTGCCCGTGCCGCCGTAGACGACGAGCTTGTCGGGGTGCTCGGCGACTTCGGGGTCGAGGTTGTTCTGCAGCATCCGCAGGGCGGCTTCCTGCTGCCACCCCAGGGCGCTCAGTTCCGTGCCGCGCGGCGCTCGGACGGGGCGGGGTCCTGACATGGTCTGCCTCCCAGCGGACTGTGACTGCGAACTGTTGAGGTGGATATTCACATCCTGGCGGCCTGAATAGAACTAGTCAATACGTCGGTGCGCCAGCGCGGGCGCGTCGCGGGTGTTTGGCTGGATGTATGGGCACGGACAGCCATGCGACGGGGGATGTGAACGACATGACGGGGGGCGTGGTGGGCAACAGGACGGGGGGCGCCGTGGGCAACGGCATCGGGATTCCGGCGGGTGACGCCGAGCGGGCGACCCGCCGGGACGAGGCGGTGCGGGCCGCCGTGGAGCAGGGACTGCTGGGGGCCGGCTCCCCCATCGTCGGCCTGCTCGACGTCACCGGCATCCGGGAGTCGGCGGCGGCGCTGCGGGCGGCGTTCGAGGCGGTGGTGGCGCCAGGCACGCCCGTGCTGCACGCCTTCGCGGTGAAGGCGACCCCGCTGGTACCGGTGCTGCGGCTGCTGGTCGAGGAGGGCATCGGCGCGGAGGTGGCGAGCCCGGGCGAGCTGGCGCTGGCGCGGGCGGCCGGGCTGCGCCCGGAGATGACGGTCCTGGACTCGCCCGCCAAGACCCCGGCCGAGCTGCGCGAGGCGCTGGCGCTGGGGATCGCCGTCAACGCGGACAACCCGCAGGAGCTGGACCGCATCGACGGCCTGATGAGGTCCGCGACCAGCCGCTCCCCGCTCGGTATCCGGGTGAACCCGCAGGTCGGCGGGGGTTCCATCGAGGCGACGTCCACGGCCACGGCGACGTCGAAGTTCGGCGTGGCGCTGCGCGACGAGGGGGCGCGGGAGTGGGTCGTACGGGCGTACCAGGACCGTCCGTGGCTGACCCGGCTGCACGCGCACACCGGCTCGCAGGGCATCCCGCTGTCGCTCATGGCCCAGGGGGTGGCGGACACGTACGCGCTCGCCGAGGAGATCAACCGGCGGGTCGGCCGGCGGCAGATCGACACGCTCGACATCGGCGGCGGACTGCCGGTGAACTTCGCCTCGGACGCGACCACGCCGACGTACGCGCAGTACGCGCGCCTGCTGAGCGAGGCGGTGCCGGGGCTGTTCGACGGGCGGTACGGGCTGGTCACGGAGTTCGGCCGGTCGCTGCTGGCCAAGCACGGGACGGTGGTGGCGCGGGTCGAGTACGCCAAGAGCGCGGGCGGCCGTCCGGTGGCCATCACGCACGCGGGCGTGCAGGTCGCCACGCGCACGGTGTACGCGCCGGGGAGCTGGCCGCTGCGGATCGCCGCGTACGACGGCAAGGGGCGCCCGAAGGAGGGGCCGGCCGTGGTGCAGGACGTGGCCGGCCCGGCGTGCTTCTCGGGCGACCTGCTGGCCGCGGGGTGCACGCTGCCGTTGCTGGAGCAGGGGGACTTCGCGGCGGCGCTGGACACGGGGGCGTACTACTTCGCGCACCACTACGCCTACAACTCCCTGGCCCGGCCCGGCATCTACGGCTTCGCCGCGGACCCGGCGGGGGGCATCGCCTTCGCGACCGTGCGCGAGCCTCAGTCGCTCGACGAGATCGTGGCCGAATCGGGCGGGGCGCACGCGGCCTCGCTCACCTCCCTGCCCGCGCCGGTGACGAGGGACGACGAACGCCGGTGGGACCTGGGCGGTCAAACGGCTTGAGAGCAGGGGCAGTTGACCCACCTTAGTCATTCCGCGCATGTTCCACTGGAAAATGCCAGAACCCTCACCCGCCGCACACACGTTGCGTAGTTTGGCCGTCACTCAGCCGGACCCCAGGCGGGAGGGGAGCGACGGTGCCCGGAATCGACGAGTGCCTGTTGGAGACGATGCGGCTGCCCGGTGCGCGCGGCGCCGCACTGGTCGACTGGACGAGCGGACTGGCCCTGGGCACCGTGGGCGATCCGCCGGGCGGCGACCACGAGACGGCGGCCGCCGAGACCGCGGAGCTGGCCCGGCTGGCCGCCGAGCAGCACGCGTTCGGGCCCGGCGACGACGCCGGGCCCGCGGATCCGCCCGTCGAGGACGTGATCCTCAGCAACCGGGACAGCTACCACGTACTGCGGTTCGTGCCGACGTCCTTCGACAGCAGTGTGGTGCTGTACCTGTGGCTGGGCCGCTCGGAGGGGAACCTCGCGCTGGCCCGCATCCGGCTGGGCGAGATGGCCGAACGGCTGGTGCTGGCATGACCGTCGTCGGAACCACCCCGCCGCCCCGCCTGCCGGTCCGGCACCGGACGGCGGCCGGTGAGCGGGCCCCAGGCGGCCTCTCGCCGATGCTGACCCGGCTCGCGCACGAGCGGGCGACCGGCGTCCTGGTCCGCGAGCACGGCACACTCCACCTCGCCGAGGGCCGGGTGGTGCACGCCGAGAGCCCGCTCGCCCCCGGGCTCGACGTGCTCCTCACCGCCCACGGCGCCCTGGACCCCGACACCTGGCGGGCCGCCCAGGACAGCGCCGACGGGGGCCGGCTCCTGCACCGCGGCCTCACCCCGGGCGCGCTGGAAGTGGCCCAGGTGAGCGCCCTGTACGACGCCGCGTACTTCGCCCTCGCGCCCAGCGGCACCCCCGGCCGCTTCCGCTACGGCCGCGCGCACTGGCTCGCCTCCGTGCGTCCCGTGCCGGTCGCCGGCCTGGAGCGCGAGACTCTGCGCCGCCGCGCCCTGCTGCACCGCATCTGGCCCGACCCGGCGACGGACGGCGCCCGCCTGGTCCGCGCCGATCCGGCCGCCGCCCCCGCCGTCCCGTCCCGGCAGGCCGCCGTACTCGCCCGGGTGGACGGCGTACGGCGGGCCGCGGACATCGCGCGGGAGCTGGGCAGACCGGCGTTCCACACGCTGGTGCACATACGGCGGCTGGCCGCGGCCGGGCTGGTCTCCCCGCAGACCCCGCCCGTCGGGGACCACCCGCCACCCGACTTCGCCGACCCCTGTATCGCGCTGCTGAAGAGGGTCAGGGATGCGCTGGAGGCCCTTTGACCGCAACCCCTTCGAGGACCGCGAGCAGACCGGGCGACGGCGCCCGCCCCAGCGGTCCGGTGCCGAGAGGAGACATCTGATGGCCGCGGAGGCCCCGATACTCGACGAGTTCCGCCGGCTCAGAGCCCGCGTGCCCCAGCTGACCGGCGCGCTCGCGGCCGGCGTGGACGGCCTCGTGCTGGCCCACGACACACCCGGCGTCGAGCCGGACGGCCTCGCCGCGCTCACCGCCGCCGCGCTCGGCGTCGCGGTGCGGGTGACGGACGCCACCGGCCGCGGCGGCTTCCGGGAGCTGCTCGTGCGCGGGGCGAACGGCTATGTGGCGACGTACGCCGCGGGCCGCACCGCCGTCCTGACACTGCTCGCCCAGGACGGCGTCAACGTCGGCCGGCTGCACCTGGAAGGCCGCCGCGCCGGCGCCCGTATCGGCGAACTCGTCGACAGCGAGGCGGCGCCGGTCAGGAAAAGCCCCGCCCGGGGCCCCGCCAAGGAACCCGCCAAACCCCCGGCCACGCGCCCGAGGGCCGCCCGCGCCACCCGCACGACCACCACCGGCGCCGGCCATTCCGCCAACCCCCCTTCCACCACCGAAAATTGAGAGGACACCACGTCATGGCGAACACCGAGACCACGCTGAAGGAATGCCTCGCCTCGATCGAGGGCGCGACCGGAGCCGCCCTGGTCGACTACACCAGCGGGATGGCGCTGGGCACGCTGGGCGGCAGCAAGAGCTTCGACCTCAATGTCGCCGCGGCCGGCAACACCGATGTCGTCCGCGCCAAGATGCGCACGATGGAGCACCTCGGCCTCAAGGGCGGCATCGAGGACATCCTGATCACCCTCACCGACCAGTACCACCTGATCCGGCTGATCACCGGACGCGGGGGCAACGGCCTCTTCCTGTACCTGGTCCTCGACGCCAAGCGCGCCAACCTGGCCATGGCCAGGCACCAGTTGCGGAAGATCGAGGCGGAGCTCGAGGTCTGATCCGCGCGGGCTCCGAGTCCGGCCTACACCAGCGCCGCGGTGCGGCGGCGGGTCCCGCCCGGGGCCGCGTCGCCCGCCGCGACGCCCGTGCTGCGGTAGGCCTTGACCGCCTTGCCGGCCGGCCGGCCGCCCCGGCCGTCCAGCCAGTCGACCCGCACCCACAGCAGGGCGCTCTCGGCCCGCTCCCGCCGCCCGAGCCACGCGGCCTTCAGCCACAGCCCCGCCCCGCACCCCGCCAGCAGCAGCCCGCCGGCCGCCGGCACGGCGAACGCGCTGCCCAGCGCGGCGAGGAACGCCAGCAGCAGCCACCAGCGATGTCCCCGGCGCCAGTTGCGGACGGCCACCGAGCGGTCCTGGAGCACGTCGTGCTTGCCGGCGCGGGCGGCCGAACGGATGAGTTCGGTGTAGCGCCCGCGCCGGGCGTACGCCACCACCGCCCCGGCGACGATGAACAGCGCGGCCCCGGCCAGCACCCCGATCCGGCGCCCGGTCAGCCCCGGCACCAGCACCCCGATGCCCGCCGCGAACACCCCGAGCCACCACAGCGGCGCCGCTCCGGCCCGCACGACGACAGCCACCCGAGCCAGTCCCTGACCTCCGCGTGCCACGTTCCGCCTCCTTGTCGCCCTTGGCACAGTCCTGTCGGCGGGCAGATTAGTGAAGGAACGTGAGACGAGTCTTAAAAATCCCGCTTCTCAAGAAGTCCCTCTCAGTCCCCTGAGAAGTCCCCCTCTCAGTCCCCTGAGAAGTCCCTCTCAGTCCACGAAAAGCCCCCGCGCCGCCGCCCGCGCGTCGAACTCCTCCAGCCGCGCCTGGGCGTCGGGCAGGTCGTCGCACATCGCCTCCAGCAGGACCCGGCCCAGCAGCATCGGCGCGCAGGCCGTGTCGAAGGCGAGGCCCGTGCCGACGGCGGCGGGCAGCAGCAGGTCGGAGACCTTGGCGACCGGCGCGAAGGCGGAGTCGGCGACCGTGACGACGGTCAGCCCGGCCTCCTTGGCGTACGCGAGGGTGTCCACGACCTCGCGGGGATGCCGGGGCAGCGCGAAGCAGAGCAGGGCCGTCGCACCGGCCCGTACGGCCGCGTCGATACGGTCCTGGATCATCGTGCCGCCCTCGTGCAGCAGCCGTACGTCCGGGTGGACCTTGGCGGCGAAGTAGGCGAAGCCGTACGCCTGGGCGGCCGCGGCGCGCAGGCCGAGGACGGGCAGGGGGCGGGAGGCCGCGATCAGACGGCCCGCCCTCTGCACCGGACGCGGGTCGGCCAGCACCTCGGCCAGGTGCCTGAGGTTCTCGATCTCCGCCTCGACGGCCTGCTGGTACTCGTTGTACGAGCCGGCCTCGGGGGCCTGCTCGACGGGCGCGACCTCGCGCAGGTGCCTGCGCAGCGCCGGGTAGCCGTCGAAGCCGAGGGCGACGGCGAAGCGCGTCACGGACGGCTGGCTGACCCCGGCCAGCTCCGCCAGCTCCACGCTGGACAGGAACGGCACGTCGGCGGCCCGCCGCACCATGCTGTGCGCGATGCGCCGCTGGGTCGGGGTGAGCCGGTGCCCCTCGAAGAGCGCCTGCAGCCGCGCGGCGGGGCTGTCCGTCCCGCTGGTGTTCCTGTCCACGCTCATGGCGCGCTCCCCCTCAAGATGTCCGTGAAGCCGACCCGTCCGGAGCGACGGGGCCGGTGCGCACGGAGCCGGGTGCACCCACGATCCGAGCCGTCATGAAGCCCAAGCACCCCACTGTCCGGATGTCGACCTATTCAGATACCAAGAACTCTGCATGACCTTATACAGCCGGGCAAGGGACATCTGCGCACCCCCGGCCGAACAGGGGGGCTATCCCCAGTGCGGCCGTCGCCCCCGCTTTCTACCGTGGGTCGCATGACCGGAATGGACGCGCGGGACACCGAGCTGAAGAAGGAATTCGACGCCACCCTGCGGGCCCGCAGGGAACTGGGCGAGGAGTACGAGTCCGCGCTGGTCGACTCGTTCATGGAGAAGGTCGACCAGCGCATCGACGGGGCGGTCGAGCGCCGGTTGCGCCGGCAGCTGGCCGAGCAGCAGATGGTTGCGGCCCGGGGCGCCCGGTCGCCGAAGCCGACGGACTCCTTCGGTGAGCGCTTCGGTTTCGGCATCGTCTCGCTGGTCGTGGCGATCCCGCTGTCCGGCATCGGCGGCGGCGTGGCCGGCCTCTCCGGCCTGCTGGTCACGTGGGTCGGCATCGTCGGCGTGAACGTCGTGCAGGCGGTGCGCACGAACCCGGGGCTCTTCCGGGGCCTGCGCCGCAAGTCGGCCAAGGACGAGGACCGCTGGGAGGACTGAGGGGCTCAAGTCGCCGAAAAAAGCGACGACTACCGCAACCACTGATTGAGGAACCACGAAGGCGAGCAACCACCTCCGCGAGAGCGGCGGCGGTTTAGCCGCAAAGAGGGGCGTGCGTGCGCGGGGACCGCCGCACCCCCGTTGCCGGGGGGCGGGACGACGGCGGTCCCCGCGAGGGACGCGGGCCTGGTCAGGGCCGGGCTTGCGCGTCCATGGCGTCCATGGAGGTCCGGGAGCCGCTCCGGAGGTCCTTGGCGCCGTTCGGCGCCGGCCGGGGCGGGGAGCCTCCCCCAGTGCTTAACGCCTGGGAGGTACCCCCACCGCCCTGCCGACACCCACTAATGTGCCGGACCCGTGTTAAGCGGGTGCTGCGCGGACGTGACGCGCTCGTACCAGTTCCGCGACGGCCCGAGCGGCCCCGGTCACCGCAAGTTCGCCGCGGCCACCGGGAGTTCACCGCAGGTTCGCCGCTACTTCCCGCCCTTGGCCAGGAAGGCCAGCAGGTCCTGGCGGCTCACCACACCGGTCGGCTTGCCCTCGACGAGGACGATGGCCGCATCCGCCGTACCCAGCACGGACATCAGGTCCCCGACCGGCTCACCGGAGCCGACCTGCGGCAGCGGGGCCGACATGTGCTTCTCCAGCGGGTCGTCGAGCGAGGCCCGCTTGGTGAACAGCGCGTCCAGCAGCTCCCGTTCGACGACGGACCCGACGACCTCCGCCGCCATGACGTCCGGGTGGCCGGCGCCCGGCTTCACGATCGGCATCTGCGAGACGCCGTACTCGCGCAGCACCTCGATGGCCTGACCGACCGTCTCGTCCGGGTGCATGTGGACGAGGGACGGGATGGAGCCGCCCGCCTTGTCGTTGAGGACGTCGCCGACGCGCGCGCTCGGGCCCTCGTCCTCCAGGAAGCCGTAGTCGGCCATCCACTCGTCGTTGAAGATCTTGGAGAGGTAGCCGCGCCCGCTGTCCGGCAGCAGCACCACCACGACGTCGTCCTCGCCGAGCCGCTCGGCGACCCTGAGCGCGGCCACGACCGCCATACCGCAGGAGCCACCGACGAGCAGGCCCTCCTCACGCGCCAGCCGCCGGGTCATCTGGAAGGAGTCCTTGTCGGACACGGCGACGATCTCGTCGGCGACGGTCCGGTCGTAGGCGGTCGGCCAGAAGTCCTCACCGACACCCTCGACCAGGTACGGCCGCCCGGAGCCGCCGGAGTACACGGAGCCCTCGGGGTCGGCGCCGATGACCTGCACCTTGCCGTCGCTGACGTCCTTCAGATAGCGGCCGGTGCCGGAGATGGTGCCGCCCGTCCCCACGCCCGCCACGAAGTGGGTGATCTTCCCCTCGGTCTGCTCCCACAGCTCGGGGCCGGTCGAGTGGTAGTGGGAGAGCGGGTTGTTGGGGTTGGAGTACTGGTCGGGCTTCCAGGCACCGGGCGTCTCGCGCACCAGCCGGTCGGAGACGTTGTAGTAGGAGTCCGGGTGCTCCGGGTCCACGGCGGTGGGGCACACGACCACCTCGGCCCCGTAGGCCCGCAGCACATTGATCTTGTCGGTGCTGACCTTGTCGGGGCACACGAAGATGCACTTGTACCCCTTCTGCTGGGCCACGATGGCCAGCCCGACACCGGTGTTGCCGCTGGTCGGCTCCACAATGGTCCCGCCGGGCTTGAGCGCACCGCTCTCCTCCGCGGCCTCGATCATGCGCAGAGCGATGCGGTCCTTCACGGAGCCGCCCGGGTTGAAGTACTCCACCTTGGCCAGGACGGTCGCCCGGATGCCCTTGGTGACGTTGTTGAGCCTCAGCAGCGGGGTGTTGCCGACGAGGCTGATCATCGAGTCGTGGAAATGCACCGTTGTCTCCGGATGCTGCAAATGAAGTGGTCGTAGTGGTTCCGCCAGCCTATGGCCTGTACGGGTCCCGTGAAGGTCGTTCACTCGCCGTTGGGATTGGGCCACGGTCCGTGCGGGGCAAGCAGTTGATGTACGGCTATGAGGAGGTGGCGGCGACGCATGACGAGCATGTCGAGGGCGAGGGTGGCCCGGCGGATCGCGGCGGGCGCCGCGTACGGCGGAGGCGGCATCGGCCTGGCCGGCGCGGCGGCCGTCGGTCTGCTCCTGGCCGAGGTCCAACTCGCCAAGCGCCAGGTGGGCAATGGCACGGACAACCATGTCCCGAACGCCGACGGCCGGTACGGCCACACATACGACATCCCCGGTGAGCCACCGTTGCGTCTGACGCTGCTGGGCGACTCGACGGCAGCGGGGCAGGGCGTGCACCGGGCGGGCCAGACCCCGGGGGCGTTGCTGGCCTCGGGACTGGCCGCGGTGGCGGAGCGTCCGGTGGTGCTGCGCAACGTGTCCCTGCCGGGCGCCCGTTCGGACGACCTGGACCGCCAGGTGGCCCTGGTGCTCGCCGATCCGGCGCTGGTGCCCGACATCTGCGTGATCATGATCGGCGCGAACGACGTCACGAACCGTATGCCGCCGACGCGCTCGGTCCGTCACCTCTCCGCGGCGGTACGGCGCCTGCGCACGGCCGGCGCGGAGGTGGTGGTCGGCACCTGCCCCGACCTCGGCACGATCGAACCCGTCCAGCAGCCCCTGCGCTGGCTGGCCCGACGGGCCTCACGCCAGTTGGCGGCCGCCCAGACGATCGGCGTCGTAGAACAGGGCGGTCGCACCGTGTCGCTGGGCGACCTGCTGGGCCCCGAGTTCGCGGCGAACCCGCGGGAGCTGTTCGGGCCGGACAACTACCACCCCTCGGCGGAGGGCTACGCCACGGCGGCGATGGCGGTGCTGCCGACGGTCTGCGCGGCACTGGGCCTGTGGCCGGCCGAGGAGGAACGGCCCGACGTCACCCGCCGCGAGGGGTTCCTGCCGGTGGCCCGCGCGGCGGCCGAGGCCGCGTCGGAGGCGGGCACAGAGGTTACGGCGGCCATGCCGACGGGTCCGAAGGGCCCCTGGGCCCTGCTCAAGCGCCGGCGCCGCCGCCGAGTCCCGGAACCGGACAGGGCCCCGGTGACACCGTCCCCCTGAAGGGGCTCCGCCCCTTCGACCCCGCCAGGGGCCTCCGCCCCCTGGACCCCGGGCTCTTCGAGGACGGGCAGGGGCGGCAGGGGCGGCAGGGGCAAGGAAAGCAAGCGCTTAGAAAATTGCGGCCAGGGTCACACCCCTACACCCGTGACCCGGTCCGTACGTACGGGTAACTTCCCTCACAGCCCTGCCCGACCCCCCGGTATGCCACTGGAGCCGTGATGCCCGAAGCCGTGATCGTCTCGACCGCCCGCTCCCCCATCGGCCGCGCCTTCAAGGGCTCCCTGAAAGACCTGCGTCCCGACGACCTCACCGCCACGATCATCCAGGCCGCCCTGGCCAAGGTCCCCGAGCTGGACCCCAGGGACATCGACGACCTGATGCTGGGCTGCGGCCTCCCCGGCGGCGAGCAGGGCAACAACCTCGGCCGTATCGTCGCCGTACAGATGGGGATGGACCACCTCCCCGGCTGCACCATCACCCGGTACTGCTCCTCGTCCCTGCAGACGAGCCGCATGGCCCTGCACGCCATCAAGGCCGGCGAGGGCGACGTCTTCATCTCGGCCGGCGTGGAGATGGTCTCCCGCTTCACCAAGGGCAACTCCGACAGCCTCCCGGACACGCACAACCCCCTCTTCGCCGAGGCCGAGGCCCGCACGGCCGCCGTGGCCCAGCAGGAGGGCACCACCTGGCACGACCCGCGCGAGGACGGGCTGATCCCGGACGCCTACATCGCGATGGGCCAGACCGCCGAGAACCTCGCCCGCTGGAAGGGCGTCACCCGCGAGGACATGGACGAGTTCGGCGTCAGGTCGCAGAACCTCGCCGAGGCGGCCATCAAGAACGGCTTCTGGGAGCGCGAGATCACCCCGGTGACACTCCCCGACGGCACCGTCGTCAGCAAGGACGACGGCCCCCGCGCCGGCGTCACCATGGAGGGCGTGGCGGGGCTGAAGCCGGTCTTCCGCCCGGACGGCCTCGTCACCGCCGGCAACTGCTGCCCCCTCAACGACGGCGCCGCCGCGGTCGTCATCATGTCCGACACCAAGGCCCGCGAGCTCGGCCTCACCCCGCTCGCCCGCATCGTCTCCACCGGCGTCTCCGGCCTCTCCCCCGAGATCATGGGCCTCGGCCCGGTCGAGGCGTCCCAGCAGGCGCTGCGCCGCGCCGGCCTGACCATCGACGACATCGACCTGGTCGAGATCAACGAGGCGTTCGCCGCCCAGGTGATCCCCTCCTACCGCGACCTGGGCATCGACATCGACAAGCTGAACGTCAACGGCGGCGCCATCGCCGTCGGCCACCCCTTCGGCATGACCGGCGCCCGCATCACCGGCACGCTCATCAACTCCCTCCAGTTCCACGACAAGCAGTTCGGCCTGGAGACGATGTGCGTCGGCGGCGGCCAGGGCATGGCGATGGTCATCGAGCGCCTGAGCTGAAACCAACCGGCCCACGCCCCTGGGTAGTCGACGCACGACCCAGCGTGAGCCTTCGGCCCGGAACCGAGGAAAGTCCAAGGTTCTGGGCCGTTTTGTGATCCAATCTCCCCCAGGATGTGACCTATCTCCCTCCGCGGAGGGATTCACGCAGCTCAGAGCCGTTCCACCAGCCCACCCCAGGCATAAAGTCCTGTCCGTTTCGTGACGTTACGCACTGACAGCTGGATAGTCCGCCCTTCAAGCTGATGTAGGAAGTCGGGGGTCGACTTTGAACCGGGAGTACGTCAGTGAGCGCCATGCCGATCGCCTTGCTGCTCACCACGGCCGCCACCGGCGCCGTGGGCGTCGCCGTCCTGCGCACCCTGATGGTGCTGCGCCGGCAGGTCGCGGCCCTGCACACCGAGCTGGCGCAGAACAACGCCGCCGCGGCCCGCGGTCTCGTCCCGCCGGCCCGGCACCCCGCCGACGCCGATGAGATACGCGCCGCCGTGGCCGAGGCGCTCGCCGAGGAACGCGAGCGGGAGCTGGCCGAGGCACGCGCCTTCTGGGCCGCCCAGGAGGCCCGTGACGCCTCCGACGCGCCCACTCTGCTGGGCCTGTCCGACAGCGAGCTGTTCCTGCCCCGTCAGGCCGATTTCGCGGGCCTGGAGCACCTGGAGCCGGTGACCGAGCCGACCTCGGAGACGGATGAGTTCTCCGCCAAGGACTTCGTCCAGGGAGGCACCCCCAGCGAGTCTCCCGAGCTGGCCGCGGCCCGCCGCCGCCACCCCTCCCACCCGGACTTCGTCCCGGTCTCCTCACCGGTCGTGAACGACCACGAGCGCACGGTGGCCACCCTTGAGGACCTGGCCGCCTCCGCCACCGAACTGACCGACGTCCGCCCGGGCCCCCTGGGCACCCTCGACGTGTACGTCTTCGCCGACGGCACCACCCTGTGCATGACCCCGGGCCACCGGGAGACGGCGGAGCGCCTGGCGGCGGCCCTGCGCGCGGGCGAGACGCCGGTGCTGCTGGGCGGTTCGGGGGTGTCGGGTGCGTACACCCTGACCTTCGCGTGCGGCGAGGAGAACGTCTACATCCTGGCTGACCGGGTCATAGCGTCCCTGTAGCGGTCACACACCCGGCGTCCCTCCAGCGGTCACACACCCGCCCGCTTCTGCGCTTCCGCAACCAACCGCATCGCGTCCTCGACCTCACCCTCGTTCGTGAGTACGAGGACCAGGTCGTGCACCGCGACGGTGATCTGGTCGGCCGCGGCGAACATCCCCGCGTCGGGCATCACCCGAGGCTCCGCCCCGGGCTCCTCCACCATCTGCGCCCGCCGGGCCAACTCCCTGGCCAGCGCCAGCGCTTCCGCGGCGGCCCCGCGCTGCAGCCGGCTCTGGGGCGCGGCCCTCAGCCGGTCGGCGAAGTGATCAACAGCACGAGTCAAGGGCGTCGTATCAACCACCCCACAAACCTACGCGTCGCACCGACACTGTTGCCAACGGGCGAACGCTCAGGCACGGTGACCTGAAGGACCGGCTTACATCCCATGCGTCCGGAGGCGCCGATGTCCCAAGTCTTCTCCGAGGAGACCCATCGCAATCTGCTCGCCCGAATCCCCCACTGCACCGGTCGTGAAGTCTCCGACTGGCTTCGCGCTGTCGAAGAAGGCCCGGCTCTCTTCAACTTCGAGGAGAAGGTCAGCTGGCTCCGCCATGAACACAACCTCGCGTACGGCCACGCGAAGGCGATCATCCACGAGTACGACCTGAGGAGGGCCGCGCGCAAACTGCTCTAGGCGCGCACTCAAGACAACGACGAAGGGCCCCGGGACGAACCCGGGGCCCTTTCTTGAGTCTCAGCGACTGTTCCGAGTCATGACCGACTCATGAGTCCTGGACGACGCTGTCGCTAGTCGTCGCCCTGCAGGATCGCGATGATCCGCAGGAACTCCATGTAGATCCACACCAGCGTCAGCGTGAGGCCGAAGGCCGCGAGCCAGGCCTCCTCGCGCGGCGCGCCGTAGGCGATGCCGTCCTCGACCTGCTTGAAGTCCAGGGCGAGGAAGCAGGCGCCGAGCAGGATGCCGATGACACCGAAGACGATGCCGAGCGGGCCGCTGCGGAAGCCGAGGCCGTCACCGCCGCCGAAGACCGCGAACAGCAGGTTGACCGCCATCAGCAGGATGAAGCCGAGCGCGGCCGCCATCACGAAGCCGACGAAGCGGCGGTTGACGCGGATCCAGCCCGCCTTGTACGCCACCAGCACCGCGGCGAAGACCGCCATCGTGCCGAGCACCGCCTGCATGGCCGCACCGCTGGCGATGCGGTTGTCGACGATGCTGGAGATCACGCCGAGGAACACACCCTCGAACGCGGCGTAGGTCAGGATCAGCGCGGGCGAGGCCTTGCGCTTGAAGGACTGGACGAACGCCAGGACCATGCCGATCAGCGCGGCACCGATACCGATGCCGTAGGACCGGCTGATGTTCGCGTCGTCGACCGGCAGCAGCGCCCAGGCGAGCGCGGCCGTGACGATCAGCGTGCCGAGGGTGGCGCCGGTGCGCATGAGGACGTCGTCCAACGTCATGCGGCCGGTGGTGGCCGGGGCCTGCGGCGGCGCGCCGTACTGCAGGTCCTGCTGGGCGTACGGGTTCTGGGCGTAAGGGTTCTGCGCGTACGGGCTGCCGGCCTGCGGCTGCGCGTACGGGTTGCCCTGCGTGCCGACAGCGGCGCCCCCGGCCTGCGGCGCGGTGTTGAAGCCCGCGTAGCCGTTGTCGCGGCTGAACCCCCGTCGCGAGAAGACCGGGTTGCTGCTCCTCATTTCACTCCTCCATGGCCACCGTGCGTGGCCTTGGCTCAAGAGTAATAGGTAGGCAAAGGATTGACCCTAGTGCTTGGGGAGGATCTTTCCCTCGTCGTGCTGCGCAACACGCTACGCGGCTCGGTGATTCCCAGCCACGGAGGGGATCATTCATGACCAACCTGCGACGTGGCCGGAACCGATCGGAGATCACTCCCCCGCCCCCTGCGTACGATCACCCGAACGGAAACCCCGTGTACGCCTCGGCGAGGTCCGTCTCGGCCGCCCTCGACCCCGCGAGCCGCTCCAGTCGCGCCAGCTGGAGCCGGTCCTCGAAGGGCGTGGCGTCGGGGGCGCGGTGCAGCAGCGTCGTCATGTCGTACGAGAACCGTTCGGCCTGCCAGACGCGGCGCAGACAGGCCTCGGAGTAGGTGTCGAGGAGCTGGGCCGAACCGGTCTCCTTCTGGTACGTCAGCGCCCTCGCGAAGGTGACGACGTCCCCGACGGCCAGATTCAGCCCCTTGGCGCCCGTCGGCGGCACGATGTGCGCGGCGTCGCCGGCCAGGAAGAGGCGGCCGTGGCGCATGGGCTCGTGGACGTAGGACCGCATGGGGGTGACCGACTTCTGGGTGATGGGGCCGCGCTCCAGCCGCCAGCCGTCGGCGGTCTCGAAGCGGCGTTCCAGTTCCGCCCAGATCTCGTCGTCGCTCCACGCCTCGGCGTCCGTGCCCTCGGGGACCTGGAGGTAGAGGCGGGAGACGGACGGGGAGCGCATGGACAGCAGGGCGAAGCCGCGGTCGTGGCGGGCGTAGACGAGCTCGTCGTGGGAGGGGGCGACATCGGCGAGGATGCCGAGCCAGCCGAAGGGGTAGGTCCGCTCGAAGACACGGGTCAGCTCCGCGGGGACCGCCTTGCGGGACACGCCCCAGAAGCCGTCGCAGCCGACGACGTAGTCGCAGTCGAGGACGTCCTCGGTGCCCTCGTGCCGGAAGCGGACGCGCGGGCTGTCGGTGTCCGCCCCCTCCACCGCCAGCGCCTCCGCCTCGAACAGCAGCGGGCCGCCCTCCTTCAGCTGGAGGGCGATGAGGTCCTTGCAGACCTCGGTCTGGGCGTAGACCATCACCGACCGGCCGCCGGTGAGGGCCGGGAAGTCGACGCGATGGCGCCTCCGGTCGAAGCGGAGCTCTATGCCGTCGTGGCGCAGGCCCTCGCGGTCCATGCGCTCCCCGGCGCCGGCCGCGCGCAGCACGTCCGCCGTGCCCTGCTCCAGGATTCCGGCGCGCTGGCGGTGCTCGACGTAGTCACGGTCGCGGCTCTCCAGGACGACCGAGTCGATACCGGCGTTGTGCAGCAGCCGGGCGAGGAGGAGGCCGGCGGGGCCCGCGCCGATGATGCCGACGGTGGTGCGCATCGGTCACTCCCTTTCCGTTGTTCGTCTGGTGAACTTTTATTCACCAGTGTCCGAGGTGAGTTTCCGACCGCATGCGCCCGCTGTCAACGGTTTGCGCGGTGAACTCTTGAAGGAAGGGGGGTGCTGTCGGAAGTGCCCAGAGCCGGACTTGAACCGGCACGCCCGCGAAGGGGCAGCGAGGTTTAAGCTCGCCGTGTCTGCATTCCACCATCTGGGCAGGCCATGGGCTCCGCATCGAGGTTCCGAGCCTATCGGGATACATCCCCCGAACAGCGGACGGGCGGACCGATGTTGTCTTATTTTATTGACGTCTGAGGGTGCATCAGCCCGGGGAACGCGCCATCCGCACTTGCCAATAGCCTTCCGTGGGACGGCCGGCGGCGCATACGGAATGACGGAATTTCACCGTCCAAACAAGGACGCTCCACCTGTTCCCAACGTGATCCCCTCTCAGGGTTCGCCGTCATCCTCAGGTATGACGCGGCCGGGTCCGGTCCGTCCGCAGTCTGCCTTCGGAACCGGAACAGCGACTGACTACACGGCGATCCCCGGCCAGGACGATGGATGACGTCCCTCGAACACACCGTCGTCCTTCAGGAGCGTTCTTCTCGTGACCACCGCATCCATCGCCGGCCGGGCCACCGCCGTGGCCGCGCGCGCCACGGATCTGTCGAAGATCTACGGACAGGGCGAGACCCAGGTGGTCGCCCTCGACCGGGTCTCCGTCGACTTCCAGCAGGCCGAGTTCACCGCGATCATGGGCCCCTCCGGCTCCGGCAAGTCCACCCTGATGCACTGCGTCGCCGGCCTGGACACCTTCTCCTCCGGTTCGGTGCGCATCGGCGACACCGAGCTGGGCTCCCTGAAGGACAAGCAGCTCACCAAGTTGCGCCGGGACAAGATCGGCTTCATCTTCCAGGCGTTCAACCTGCTGCCGACGCTGACCGCCCTGGAGAACATCACCCTTCCGATGGACATCGCGGGCCGCAGGGCGGACAAGCAGTGGCTGGACTCGGTGATCCGGATGGTGGGCCTCGCCGACCGGCTGAGCCACCGCCCCTCCCAGCTCTCCGGCGGCCAGCAGCAGCGCGTCGCCGTGGCCCGCGCGCTGGCCTCCAGGCCCAACATCATCTTCGGCGACGAGCCGACCGGAAACCTCGACTCGCGCTCCGGCGCCGAGGTGCTCGGCTTCCTGCGCAACTCCGTACGGGAGTTGGGGCAGACGGTGGTGATGGTGACCCACGACCCGGTGGCGGCGGCGTACGCCGACCGGGTGGTGTTCCTCGCGGACGGACGGATCGTCGACGAGATGTACAAGCCCACCGCGGACAACGTCCTCGACTTCATGAAGCAGTTCGACGCGAAGGGCCGCACCAGCTGATGTTCCGCACCGCCCTGCGCAACGTACTCGCGCACAAGGCCCGCCTGTTGATGACCGTGCTCGCCGTGATGCTCGGCGTCGCGTTCGTCTCCGGCACCCTGGTCTTCGCCGACACCCTCTCAGGCGCCTTCCGCAACCAGTCGGCGAAGAGCTACGACGACGTCGCCGTCGCCGTCACCTCGCACGCCGACTCGGACAACCCCGAGGAGGAGCCCGGCCTCTCCCGGAAGACCCTCGACAAGATCTCCGCCGTGGCCGGCGTCGCCGGCGCGTACGGCCGCGTCGAGGGCTTCGCCGGGGTCGCCGACCCCGACGGCAGGCTGATCGGCGTCGGCTGGTCCAACAAGGGCTCCAACTTCGCCCCCGGCAAGGACGGCAAGGACCCCGCCTACACGTTCACCGACGGCTCGGGCCCGGTGAAGGACGATCAGATCGCCCTGGACAAGGAGTCCGCCGCCAAGGGCGAGTACCAGGTCGGCGACCGGGTGCGGGTCGCGACCAACGGCCCGGTGAAGGAGTACACCCTCAGCGGTGTGTTCACCACCGAGGACGGCGCCGTGAACGCCGGCGGCAGCCTCGTCCTCTTCGACACCGCGGTCGCGCAGAAGCAGTACCTCAAGCCGGGCTACTTCCAGAGCGCCACCGTCACCGCCGCCCCGGGCGCGGACGACGCCAAGATCCTGGACGCGGTCAAGCCGCTGCTGCCGGACACCGCCGAGGCCAAGACCGGCCAGGCGCTCGCGGACGAGCAGGCCCAGCAGATCGAAGAGGGCATGAGCTCGCTCAAGCAGGTCCTGCTCGGCTTCGCGGGCATCGCGCTCTTCGTCGGGATCTTCCTGATCTCCAACACCTTCACGATGCTGGTCGCCCAGCGCACGAAGGAGATCGCGCTGATGCGGGCCGTCGGCGCGTCCCGCAAGCAGATCACCCGCTCGGTGCTCGCCGAGGCCGCGGTGGTGGGCCTGGTCGCCTCGGCGATCGGCTTCGTCCTCGGCATCGGCCTCGCGGTCGGTCTGCGGTCCGGCATGGCCGCCTTCGGCATGAAGATCCCGGACGGTCCGCTGATCCTGTCGGCCACGCCGGTGCTCGCCTCGGTCGGCGTCGGTGTGCTGATCACGATGTTCGCCGCCTGGCTGCCCGGCCGCCGGGCCGCGAAGATCCCGCCGGTGGCGGCCATGAGCAGCGTGCACGCGGTGGCGACCACCAAGTCGCTGGTGGTGCGCAACTCCATCGGCGCGGCCATCACCGCCCTCGGCTCGGCCGGGATCGTGCTGGGTGCCTCGTCCGGCGGGGACAGCGGCCGGATGTACATCGCGGCGGGCGCGTTCTTCGCGCTGGTCGGAGTGATCATCCTGATCCCGCTGCTGTCCCGGCCCGTGATCGCGCTCGTCCGTCCCCTGCTCGTCGGCCCCTTCGGCGTGTCCGGCAAGCTGGCCGGCCAGAACGCGGTCCGCAACCCGCGCCGTACCGGCGCCACCGCCTCGGCGCTGGCGATCGGCCTGACGCTGGTGACCGGCCTGTCGGTGCTCGGTGCCACGGTCGGCACGGCCATCGACAAGATGACCACGGACAACATCAAGGCCGACTACATGGTCTCGATGGCGAACGGCGGGGACCTCGACCAGTCCGCGCTGACGGCACTGGAGAAGGCCAAGGGCGTCTCGGCGGTCTCGCCGCAGCAGGACGCCTACTTCCAGGTCAGTGACGAGGACTACGTGTCCGCTTCGGCGGTCACGCCGGGCGACATCGAGCAGGTCCTGAACGTCGACGTCGTCAGCGGCAACATCGCTTCGCTCGCCAAGGGGCAGATCGCGGTCGCCGAGAAGACGGCCAAGAACCGGGGCTGGCAGCCCGGCGACAGGCTCCCCGTCACCTTCGGCGACGAGAAGAAGGCCACGCTGACCGTCGGCGCGGTCTACAAGGACAGCGAGTTCCTCTCCCCCGTCCTCGTCGACACGAAGGTCGTGAACCCGCACGAGGTGCAGCCGTACATCCGGCAGATCTTCGTGAAGGTGGACGGCGGCCAGTCAGCGGCGAACGAGAAGGTCCTCGTCGACGCGCTCGGCGACAACCCCGCGATCACGGTCATGGACCGGCAGGACATCCGCAACGAGTTCGGCGGTGTCATCAACACCATGCTGAACATCATGTACGGCCTGCTGGCGATGGCCCTGATCATCGCGGTGCTGGGTGTCGTCAACACCCTCGCGATGTCGGTCTTCGAGCGGCAGCAGGAGATCGGCATGCTGCGTGCGATCGGTCTCGACCGGCGCCGGGTGAAGCGGATGGTCCGGCTGGAGGCCGTGGTCATCTCGGTGTTCGGCGCGGTGGTCGGCATCGGTCTCGGCTCGTTCCTCGGCTGGGCGATCGGCGAGACCATCGCGGACGAGATCCCGGGCTATGCGCTGGTTCTGCCCTGGGACCGGATCGGAATCTTCCTGGTGCTGGCCGGACTGGTGGGCGTCCTGGCCGCGATGTGGCCGGCCCGCAACGCCGCGAGGCTGAACATGCTGAACGCGATCAAGGCGGAATAGCCGTACGAGCACGAGGGCCCCGGTCCCGGGAGGGAGCGGGGCCCTCGGCGTTTCAGCCCCAGGTGCGGGAGCGCAACGGCATCCCGGAGTCCCCGGACTCGGGTGTTCTGACGGCCAGCACCTGGTTGACCCCGATGCGGTTGCGCTCGAAGGCCAGCGCGCAGGCGGCCATGTACAGCAGCCAGACGCGGGCGCGGCCGGGGCCGGTGAGCTTGACGGCCCGGTCCCAGCCGGCCTCCAGGTTGGCGACCCAGCGGCGCAGGGTCAGGCCGTAGTGCTCGCGGATCGACTCCACGTCCCGCACCTCGAAGCCGGCGCGCTCCAGTTGGCTGACGGTGATGCCGATGGGCTGCAGCTCGCCGTCGGGGAAGACATAGGAGTCGATGAACTCGTCGACCCGGTACGAGGACTCGTCCCGCTGCGGCCGCCGCCCGATCTGGTGGTTGAGCAGCCGCCCCCCGGGCTTCAGGAGCCGGTGCAGCACATCGGCGTACTCCAGGTACCGCTCGGCGCCGACGTGTTCGGCCATGCCGATGGAGGAGATCGCGTCGAACGGACCGTCGTCGACATCCCGGTAGTCCTGTACGCGGATCTCCACCTTGTCGGTGAGCCCCTCGTCGGCGACGCGCTTGCGGGCGTAGGCCGCCTGCTCCTGGGAGAGGGTGATGCCGGCGACGCGCACGCCGTACGCACGGGCCGCGTGCATGGCCATGGAACCCCAGCCGCAGCCGACGTCGAGGAGCCTTTGGCCGGGCTTCAGGTCGAGTTTGCGGCAGATGAGGTCGAGTTTGTCGTGCTGGGCGGCTTCCAGGGTGCTGTCTTGGCCCGGCCAGTAGGCGCAGGAGTACACCATGGACGGCCCGAGGACGATCTCGTAGAAGTCGTTGCCGACGTCGTAGTGGTGGCTGATGGCGCGTCTGTCGGTGCGCTTGGTGTGCAGATGGCCGCGGTACCGGCGCACCTCCTCGGGAGGCGGCGCGGGCGGCAGCGGGAGCCCGCCGAGCCTGACGAGCCCGCGGACGGCGGCCCGCACCTCGGGATCGCGCAGGGCCTCCAGGAGACCGCGGGCGTCCTCCCCGCGCTCCCACACCAGCCCCGAGAGCCGATCGAGGGCGGTGTACAGATCCCCCTCGATGTCCAGGTCGCCCGCGACCCAGGCCCGGGCCAGGCCCAGTTCGCCCGGCTTCCACAGCAGTCGGCGTACGGCACGGCGGTTGCGTACGACGAGTGTCGGCGCGCCCGGCGGCCCCGCCTGCGAACCGTCCCAGGCGCGGATGCGCACCGGGAGGGGTGTTCCCAGCAACTGTTCGAGAAGGCCCTGCAGCCGCAGCGCGGCGTCAGCCATGGCGCACACCTCCAGAGGAATTCCGGAATGTCCAACACCACGTAAGCACCTGCGAGGGCCGGACGCAGTCCCCCACGCGCGTTACAGCTGGGCAAACACTGCTACGGCGGCACGAAAGCCGAAGGACCTCCCGCACCACGGATGGCAGGAGGTCCTTCGGGTGATTCGCTGACCAGGGCCGGGCAGAGCCGCTGACCGGAGGTCAGGAGGCCTTGGCCTTGGGCTTGTCCTCGGTCTTGGAGGCGGCGGCGACCGGCGCCGGCTTGGCCGCCTCGTAGAACTCCTCGCGCGGGGACTCCAGCGCGCCGAGCGCCACGACCTCACGCTTGAGGAACATGCCGAGGGTCCAGTCGGCGAAGACGCGGATCTTGCGGTTCCAGGTCGGCATCGCCAGGCCGTGGTAGCCGCGGTGCATGTACCACGCCAGCCGGCCCTTGAGCTTGATCTTCATCTTGCCCATGACGATCATCGCCACGCCCTTGTGCAGGCCGAGGCCGGCGACCGCGCCCTTGTTGGCGTGCTCGTAGTCCTTCTGCGGGAAGCCCCGCATACCGGAGATCACGTTGTCGCCGAGGACCTTGGCCTGGCGCAGGGCGTGCTGGGCGTTCGGCGGGCACCAGGCGTTCTCGTTGCCCGCCTTGCGGCCGACGAGGTCCGGGACCTGGGCGTTGTCGCCCGCGGCCCAGATGTAGTCGGTGCCCTTGACCTGGAGCGTCGGCTCGCAGTCGACGTGACCGCGGGGGCCGAGCGGCAGACCGAAGCGGGCCAGGGCCGGGTTCGGCTTGACGCCGGCCGTCCAGACGATGGTGTTGGAGTCGACCTCAAGGCCGTTCTTCAGCACGACGTGGCCGTCGACGCAGGAGTCCATGGAGGTGGAGAGGTAGACCTCGACCCCGCGGGCCTCCAGGTGCTCCTTGCCGTACTGGCCCAGCTTGGGGCCGACCTCGGGAAGGATCTTGTCGGCGGCGTCGACGAGGATGAACCGCATGTCCTCACGGGACACGTTGTTGTAGTACTTCGCCGCGTCGCGGGCCATGTCCTCGACCTCGCCGATGGTCTCCGCGCCCGCGAAGCCACCGCCGATGAAGACGAAGGTGAGCGCCTTGCGGCGGATCTCCTCGTCGGTCGTGGAGTCGGCCTTGTCCAGCTGCTCCAGCACGTGGTTGCGCAGGCCGATGGCCTCCTCGATGCCCTTCATGCCGATGCCCTGCTCGGCGAGGCCGGGGATCGGGAAGGTGCGGGAGACCGCGCCCATCGCGATGACCAGGTAGTCGAAGGGCAGCTCGTACGCCTCGCCCACCAGCGGGGCGATCGTGGCGACCTTGCGGTCCTGGTCGATGGTGGTGACCCGGCCGGTGAGGACCTCCGCCTTGGGCAGCACGCGTCGCAGCGGGACGACGACGTGGCGCGGGGAGATGCTGCCGGCGGCGGTTTCGGGGAGGAAGGGCTGGTAGGTCATGTACGACCGGGGGTCGACGACCGTGACAGTCGCCTCGCCGTAGCGCATCTTCTTGAGGATGCGCCGAGCTGCGTACAGGCCTACGTACCCACCGCCTACTACGAGGATCCTGGGACGCTCCGTGGTGCTCATGCCATCGAGTATCCACCCGCCTCAGGGGGGTCGCTCGTGCGCCCCTTCACAAGCTCTTGCAGCCCCTGTGCTACACTCCCCGGCCCGCGTGACGCAGGTCATGGTCACGATCGGGAACCGCGGCGGGCCACACCCCGTTGTCAATGCCGCGTGAGCTGCCTCTCTGGGTCCACGGACCCTCTGTGAGCGGGCCGGAACACCCTCCGGCGAGAGGCCGTGGAACCACCCTTACACCGGCCGTCTGAACATGTTCAAGGCCCTGTTCACCCCTCGGAAGGGTCAACCGGCACCGATACGCGCTTCGACAGGGCCCAATTCCTTGTGAAGAACTTCACGAACTTTCTTCGGCGGACGTCTCCGAGGCGTCACCGCGGCCCCGAAAAGCCCCCTCGGAAGCGCTCATACGCTAGCCCACCTGCTCAGCCGAAGCTACTGATCAGTAGTAAACGAGACCGGGACCACCCCGGGCCCGACGACGGCCCGTCACCGACCGTGCGGCGAGGGGCTGTTCACCCATCAGCCGCATTCAGCGCGCGCCCGGCGAAAACCGTGCATAGCGTGCAGCCATGATCACCTCACGGAAGGCCCTCAAGCGGGCCAGCATGCGAATAGTCACCGTCGGCGCTGCCCTGGGCATTGCCCTGACCGCGGGATCAGCGTCGGCCGCCTCCGCCGCGGACCACCACAGCCACCACGGTCACCACCACGGCCATCACCACCACCACCATCACCACCACCACGGTGATGGCGGCGACGGCGGACATTGCGGCGGCCTCATCGTCCTCCTCTGCAACTGACCGACAGCCCAGCACATGGGCTCAGACAACGGCCCCGGTTCCTCTCACGAGGGACCGGGGCCCTTCCATGTGCTACGCCGCGCCCTACGCGTCCTCAGCCACCTTGAAGGCGATGCCGTCGAGGATGTCGTGCTCGCTGACGACGACCTCCTCGGCACCGATCCGCTCCATGATCGCGAGCAGCACCAGCGCCCCCGCCGCGATGACGTCAACCCGCCCCGGGTGCATGGACGGTACGGCCGCGCGCTCGGCGTGGGTGGAGTGCAGCAGCCAGTCGCAGATCTCGCGGACCCGGTCGCGGTCGATCCGGGAGTGGTGGATGCGGGTCGAGTCGTACTCGGGCAGGTCCTGCGCGATCGCCGACACCGTGGTGACCGAACCGGCGAGCCCCACCAGCGTGCGCGCCTCGCGCAGCGGCACCGTCTCCTCGGCGAGGTCGAGCGCCGCCTCGATGTCGGCCCGCATGGCCGCGATCTGCTCCCCGGAGGGCGGGTCGCAGACGACGCCGTCGCGGACGAGATGACGCTCGGTCATCCGCACACAGCCGACGTCCACGGAGCGCGCCGCGCGCACGTGCTCCTCGCCGACGACGAACTCGGTCGACCCACCGCCGATGTCCACCACCAGGTAGGGCCCCGGCAGATGATCGTGCTCCGCCAGCTCCCTGGTCGCCCCCGTGAAGGAGAACTCGGCCTCCTGGTCCCCGGTGATGACCTCCGGCTCGACGCCCAGGATGTCCATGACCCCGCGGACGAACTCGTCCCGGTTCTCGGCGTCCCGCGAGGCGGAGGTGGCGACGAAGCGCAGTCGCTCGACGCCGTGCTCCTTGATGACCGCCGCGTACTCCCGGCAGGCGGCGAAGGTACGCTCCAGCGCCTCGGGCGCGAGCCGGCCGGTGCGGTCGACGCCCTGGCCGAGGCGCACGATGGTCATACGGCGGTCCAGGTCGGTCAGTTCACCGCTCTCCGGGTGCACGTCGGCGACCAGGAGCCGGATGGAGTTGGTACCGCAGTCGATGGCGGCGACGCGGGTCATGGGGTGCCCTTCCGAGGTACGGGACATTTCAGCTGGACAGGAGTTTCGAGGGGGGCGTTCACTCCGCGGCGGGAACCACGCACGGCCCCTTGCTCCACCACGGCGGCAGCATCGCGAGGGCCTCGTCCCCCAGCGGATTCACCCCCGGCCCGGCAGCCAGAGAGTGCGCGACCAGCACATGCAGGCACTTCACCCGGTCCGGCATCCCGCCCGCGCTCGGGAAGCCCGTCAGCTCCTCGATCTCGTCGCGGCGCCGGATGTAGTCCTCGTGCGCGGCGCGGTAGGCGGCGGCCAGCTCCGGATCGGCCTCCAGCCGCGCCGTCATCTCCTTCATCACGCCGTTCGCCTCCAGCGTGCCGATCGCCGACGACGCCTTCGGGCAGGTCAGGTAGTACAGCGTCGGGAAGGGCGTGCCGTCCGGCAAGCGGGGGGCCGTCTCGACCACGTCCGGCTGCCCGCAGGGGCACCGGTGCGCGATCGCGCGCAGCCCGCGCGGCGGACGCCCGAGCTGCTGCTTGAAGGCCTCGACGTCCGCGTCGGTGGGCTCGGTGCGCGGAGTGGGCGGCGGGGGCGTTTCCATGCCTGTCTTTCCATCGTCTTCTCGTCGGCGATCCGTCGGCCGGTCCGGACGATCGGTTCGCTTGTCTCGCTGATCTCACTGGTCGGCGGCG
The DNA here is from genome assembly GCF_001513975.1 of Streptomyces curacoi. Classification (GTDB taxonomy): domain Bacteria; phylum Actinomycetota; class Actinomycetes; order Streptomycetales; family Streptomycetaceae; genus Streptomyces; species Streptomyces curacoi. The sequence goes on along the minus strand of NZ_KQ947990.1, from coordinate 518,088 downwards.
TCGGCCTTGTCGACCCCGTCCCAGATGTTCGTGTACCAGGGGCGGTCTGCCTCGCCCTGGTCGGTCCGCGACTGCTTGGCCGCGTCCGGGTCGATCACGACGTAACCGATCTCCCCGGGCATCACATAGTGCAGCCGCTGCCGGATCTGCTGTTCGGCGTACGCGTCGTCCTGCCAGCGTGCCTTGGTGTCGCGCAGCTGCTCGACCCGCCGGGCGGCCTCCTCCTTCTGCCGCTGCATGTCGGCGATCTCCGCGCGCTGGGAGACGTACTGCCTTATCGGGTAGGCGAGCGCCACGACGAGTGAGCACAGGACCAGCGCGAGCAGCGCGGCGCGCCCGGTGAGCCTGGACCGCTGGGCCTGCCGCTTGGTCTGGGAGCGGTAGACACGGGCCGCCGTCTGCTCGCCGAGCAACCGGATCCTGGTCGCTGTGGAGAACCGGTCCCGGTCCTTCACGGCCATGTTCCCCGCCTCCCGTTTCACACGCGTACGTCCCCGCACACGGTACGGGACCGAGTACGGGGACGTACGTACGACTGGCTAAGCCTTAACCCGGTATGGGGCTAGGTCAGCCCTTGAAGCGCGGGAAGGCGCTGCGCCCGGCGTACACCGCCGCGTCGTCGAGGATCTCCTCGATGCGCAGCAGCTGGTTGTACTTGGCGACGCGCTCGGAGCGGGCCGGGGCGCCGGTCTTGATCTGGCCGCAGTTGGTGGCGACGGCCAGGTCGGCGATGGTGACGTCCTCGGTCTCGCCGGAGCGGTGGGACATCATGCACTTGAAGCCGTTGCGCTGGGCGAGCTCGACGGCGTCCAGGGTCTCGGTGAGCGAACCGATCTGGTTGACCTTGACCAGGAGCGCGTTGGCCGCGCCCTCCTCGATGCCGCGGGCCAGGCGCTCGGGGTTGGTGACGAACAGGTCGTCGCCGACGAGCTGGACCTTGTCACCGAGCTTGGCGGTGATGGTCTTCCAGCCCTCCCAGTCGTCCTCGAACAGCGGGTCCTCGATGGAGACGAGCGGGTACGCCTCGACGAGCTCGGCGTAGTACTCGGTCATCTCGGCGGCGGAGCGCTCCTTGCCCTCGAAGACGTACACGCCGTCCTTGTAGAACTCGGACGCGGCGACGTCGAGCGCGAGGGCGATCTGCTCGCCGGGGGTGTAGCCGGCCTCCTTGACGGCCTCCAGGATGAGGTCGAGGGCCTCACGGTTGGAGCCGAGGTTCGGGGCGAAGCCGCCCTCGTCTCCGAGGCCGGTGGCCAGGCCCTTGCTCTTCAGGACCTTCTTCAGGGTGTGGTAGACCTCGGCGCCCCAGCGCAGGGCCTCGGAGAAGGACTCCGCGCCGATCGGGGCGATCATGAACTCCTGGATGTCCACGTTGGAGTCGGCGTGCGAGCCGCCGTTCAGGATGTTCATCATCGGCACCGGCAGCAGGTGCGCGTTCGGGCCGCCCAGGTAGCGGAAGAGCGGGAGGTCGCTGGCCTCGGAGGCGGCGTGGGCGACGGCGAGCGAGACGCCGAGGATGGCGTTGGCGCCGAGGGAGCCCTTGTTGTCGGTGGCGTCCAGGTCGAACATGGCCTGGTCGATCAGGCGCTGCTCGGTGGCGTCGTAACCGACCAGCTCCGGGCCGATCTGCTCGATGACGGCGAGGACTGCCTTCTCGACACCCTTGCCCAGGTAGCGGTTCTGGTCGCCGTCGCGGAGCTCGATGGCCTCGAAGGCGCCCGTCGAGGCGCCGGACGGGACGGCGGCACGACCCGTGCTGCCGTCGTCGAGGCCGACCTCGACCTCGACCGTGGGATTGCCTCGGGAGTCCAGGATTTCCCGGGCTACGACGACGTCGATGGACGGCACGAGCATCTCCTTCGTGGATGTGACGCTGGTAGTGCGGGGCGGTGAGCCTTGCGACTAGAGCCTAACCGCCTCGGGGACCTCGGCAGCCGACCGACCGTCCCGTGGACAGGACCGAACGGTACCCATTGTTTCCCGCCGGAACAAAGGGTCGGTGACATAAAGGGTCGGTGACAAGAAGGGTCGGTGACGCAGAGGGGTCTGACACAGAGGGGTCTGACACAGAGGGGTCTGACACAGAGGGGCCGGTGACACGGCGGGAAAGAAAAACCCCGCCCCGGTGCGTACGGGGGAACACGCACCGGGGCGGGGAGCCCGTGGGGGACGGGGGAGGCCCTCACGAGGTCTTCACTATGAAGGCCACGGACGGCAGAGCGCTGCGGTTCAGCGGCAGGCCGCAATACTTCGTTACCTCGGCCTGCCGCGGCCCCGGATTACTTCAGGTGCAGCTGCTGACCCGGGTAGATCAGGTCGGCGTCCTCGACGATGTCCTTGTTCAGCTGGAACAGCTTCTCCCAGCCGCCCTTGACGTCGTGCTCCGCGGCGATGGTGCTGAGGGTGTCGCCCTTGACGACCTTGTACTCGCCGTCGCCCTTCTTGACCTTCTTGCCGGTCGGGGTGGTGACGGTCTTCGTCGACTTCTCGGCGGCCGGGCGCTCGGCGGAGCGGGAGGCGCGCTGCTCGGTCGAGCCGCTCGACTGGTTCGAGGCGGTGCTGCCGGAGGAGCTGCTGCCGGCGCCGCCGCTGTAGGGGGCGCTGGACAGGTTCACACCGCAGTGCGGCCAGGCGCCCTTGCCCTGGCCCGCGAGGACCTTCTCGGCGATCTCGATCTGCTGCGCCTTGGTGGCCTGGTCGGCGGTGGCGGCGTACTGCGTGCCGCCGTACGCGGCCCAGGTGGAGGCGGAGAACTGCAGACCGCCGTAGTAGCCGTTGCCGGTGTTGATGGACCAGTTGCCGCCGGACTCGCACTGGGCGACGGCGTCCCACTCGGCGGCGGTGGCGGCGGAGGCGCTGCCGGCCGCCATGAGCGGGGCGGCCACGGCGGCGGCGCCGGTGACGCCGACGACGGCTATGGCGCGAGCGGCCTTGGACGGACGACGGTGCTTGCCCTTGCCGGAAAACAGCATGGAGAGATCCCCTCACCGACGCCTGCGAGGTGAGCTGTCGGGTTCGGGCCGGTTGAGTTGCCCGGCCGCGCACCGCTGGTGCCTGGTGCGCGACTTCACCCCAAGCCGACTCCGGCCGTCCGACCCCGAAGGGCCTCAACTGCCGGACCCGGCGCCTACCTTGGGTCCCCCGCTCCTGCCTACGGCGCTTGACGCGACGACTGTTCCCGTGCGGCCGCTGGCAGGATTCGGCGTTGCGGCAGCCGGGGCTCGCGGTGGCGAGCGGTCATGACCGTAGACACGCGTTTCGCCGAATTACAAAGACGATCAGGGCTTCTGAGATCTATCTCTCACTGCATCTAAAACGGACATTCAGGTGTGAAGCGGGACCCGAACTCCCGCTGCTTTTCGCCCTATTCGGCAGGGACTTCCAGGGTCTGACCGGGGAAGATGTGGTTCGCGTCAGTACCGATGGCGCGCTTGTTCGCGTCGTAGAGCGCGGACCATCCGCCGTCGAGCTCAAGGGAGTCGGCGATGGACGCGAGCGTGTCGCCGGCGCGGACGGTGTACGAGGCATGGCGGCCGGAGGACTTGGCGGCGGTGTCGGTGACCCCGCTCTCGTCGGCACTGGCACCGCGATGACGCCCGGAACCACTCGCTCCGGCGTCGACCGCCCCGGTGTCGACGAGGCCCCAGGAGCCCGCCCCTTGCTCCCCATCACCCTCTTCTTCACCCTCGGCCGTCTCCACCGGGGAGCTGTCGGGCGACTGCGAGACCCCCGTGTCGGACGACACATCGGACTTCGCGGAGTTGTCCGCCTTGTCGGACGAGGAGGGCGAAGAGGAAGCATCTTGCGACGATTCGGACGAATCGCTGGATGACTCGCCGGACGAATCGCTCGGCGTCCCGGAAGAACCGCTGGGCGTACTCGACGCGTTGGACGAGTCGGCGGTGTTCGACGGGTCGGCTGAATCGGCCGAGCCGGACGAGTCGGATGAGCTGGAGGAATTGGACGAATCCAGCAGACCGGAGGAACCGGACACCTCGGAGGGCGAGTCCTCAGCCACTCCGGTGTCGAGGTCGATGGATCCGGAGTCCTTGGTGAGCCCGTTCACGATCGCGCAGGTACCCCAAGGGGCGGTGCCCTGGGCCGCCAGGAGCTTCTGAGCCACGGAGATCTGCTGGGAGCGGCTCGCCAGGTCGGGGCTGGAGGCGTAGTCGAGACCGCCGTACTGCTCCCACTCGTCCTGGGTCAGCTGCAGTCCGCCGTAGTGCCCGTTGCCGGTGTCGGCGCTCCAGGAGCCGCCGCTCTCGCACTCGGCGACCTTGTCCCACACGGTGCCGTCGGCGGCGCTCGCGCCCGTGGCGCCGAGGAGCGGGATGGCGATGGCGGAGCCGGTCACTCCGGCCGCGACGAGGAGTGCCGGAGCCTGACGGGGGCGACGGTGACGACCGTTCCCGGAGAGCATGCGGGGACCTTTCGCGAGACAGCGATGACCGGCGCGACAGGTGGTGCGGGGCGCCGCGCTGATCCGTGAACGTATAGGCAGTCGATCACTTGTCACAAGTTAATGCCGCGTAGATCACGTGAAGATCACAGACTTGAGGGCTCTTCATCTTTGGGTGTGCGAGACGGCAATGCGGGGTAGGCAGAGCAGTTCGCTCCTACGGGATTGGCGTGAACTCCACTGGCAGCGTGCGCAGTCCACGCATGATGAGCCCGCCCCGCCACCGCAACTCGGCCGGGTCCACCGCGAGTCGGAGGTCCGGGAGGCGGGTGAGGACGGTGGCGAGGGCGGTCTGGCCCTCCAGGCGGGCGAGCGGGGCGCCGAGGCAGTAGTGGATGCCGTGGCCGTAGCCGAGGTGCTGGTTGTCGCGGCGGCCGAGGTCGAGGACGTCGGGATCGGCGAACCGCTCCGGATCCCGGTCGGCGGCGGCCAGGACGACCAGGACCGGGTCGCCGGGTGCGATGCGCTGCCCGCCGATGGTGAGCGGTTCGGTGGCGAACCGCCAGGTGGCGAGCTCCACGGGGCCGTCGTAGCGGAGGAGTTCCTCTACGCCGGTTTCGAGCAGGCCGGTCTCCTCGGCGGCGAGGGAGGCCTGGAGGCGGGCGCGCTGCTCGGGGTGGGTGAGCAGGGCGAAGGTGCCGTTGCCGATGAGGTTCACGGTCGTCTCGAAGCCGGCGAACAGCAGGATGAAGGCCATGGCCGCGGCCTCGTTCTCGGTGAGGTGCTCGCCGTGGTCGGAGGCGCGGATGAGGCCGGAGATGAGGTCCTCGCCGGGGGTGGGCGTGTCGGGGAGTGCCTCGCGCTTGCGGTGGATGAGGTCGGCGAGATAACCGCGCATCTTCTTCACCGACCGCGCGACGCCGCCCCTGGGGCCGCCCTGGTGGCGGATCATCATGCCCGCCCAGTCCCGGAAGTCGTCCTGGTCCTCGCGGGGGACGCCGAGCAGGTCGCAGATCGCGTAGATGGGGAGCGGGAAGGCGAACTCGTGGATGAGGTCGGCGGTCCCCTCGGCGGCGAACTGGTCGATGAGGTGGTCGGTGAGCTCCTGTACGCGGGGGGCGAACTCGGCTACTCGGCGCGGGGTGAAGGCCTTGCTGACCAGCCGGCGCAGGCGGGTGTGGTCCGGCGGGTCGATGTTGAGCAGGTGCGTCATCAACTCGGCCTTGCGCTCACCCGGAATGCCCGTCTTGCCCTTGGCGTGGGCGGGCTCGTCGTGGTGGGCCGGGTTCTTGGAGAGGCGATTGTCGGCGAGGGTCTGCTTGGCGTCGGCGTAGCGGGTGACCAGCCAGGCCTCCACGCCGCTGGGGAGGCGGGTCTTGTGGACGGGGGCGTGGTCGCGGAGCCAGGCGTAGGCGGGGTAGGGGTTGGTGGCGAACTCCCAGGTGAAGAGGTCAGGGCCTGCGGAGCTGGGGAGCGGAGGGTGGGGCTGGTTGGTCACTCTTCGACGGTAGCTGGCTTCCGAGGCCGGCCTTGCGGAGGGCGGAGAGGGCGGGAGCCGCCCGTTTGGCGCCCGCCTCGACGGCCGTGGCCAGCCAGTGTTCGGCGCGGGAGAGGAGCAGGAAGCCCAGCTCGGACTTCGCAGCGATGCTCCCGGCGAGCGCGGCCGTCTCCAGCTGGCGAAACGCCTCGATGTATTCACCGCGGTCGGCCAGGTACTCGGCGAAGCCCATGCCCATGCGCGGATTCCGCTCGACAAGTCGGCGGTACCAGTGCTTCGCGTCGGCGTCGTCACCGGCCCAGCCGGCGAGTGTGGCGAGTACGTACAGGTCAGGCTCGTCCGATGTCCGGACGGCCGCACGGCCGGCCCGCACCACGTCGTCGAACTCGGCCGGACTGTGCTGTTTTGCCACGTCGGCCAGGACCAGCCACAGGTGGGCGTCCGACAGCGGCCTGTCCGTGGAGAGCGATGCGTTCGCCACGAGTGCCCCATTGGCCCGCCAGGTGTCCTTCTCCTCACCGGGGACGAGGAGCCCGGCGACACCGAACCGGGGCTTGACCGCCCACGCCAGGTCGTCCTCCACCTCTCCTTCAGGGGACAGTTCGTCCCACTCCAGGTGCTCACCCTGGATGTACTTCCACACACTCAGCGGCAGTGCTCGCGTCAGCCCGCAACGAGCCGCGTCGACCGCGGCCCGCACCAACAGATACCCGCCCGGCTGCCCCGCCGGACGGCGTGCCCGGCGCCACTCCTCCCAGAGCTCCGGACCGAGCGCGAGGAACTGGGTGACCCCCAGCTCGCCGCGCCGGCGCACGGCTTCCTGAAGCAGGGGAGCTCCGGTCTGCTCAAGGCGTGACAGCTCCGTTTCACTCCAGCGGCAGGACAGCTCGACCGCGCAGGCCCCGCTCAGAACACGGTCGTTGTCGTGGTCGCCGAAGCGGTAGGCGTCGTACGCCTCGTCGCGCATGGTGGCAAGGACGAGCACGCCCGGCTGGGTCAGCTGAGCCAGGAGGGCCGCCGTCAGTCCCTGCTCGCCCAGGTGGCCCTCGAGGTCGTCCAGCCACACCACATAGGTGCGCTTGCTGTCGCGGCCTCCCAGTGCGGCGGGAAGGCCACTGAGGTCCGCGCCGGGAGGGGCCTGGAACAGGCGGATGTCCTTGCTCACGGCACGGTTCAGCACGGCCCAGGCCGTGCTCGTCCTGCCGGACAGCGGCTCGCCGGTGACCACGATCAAGCCGCCGTTCTGCAAGCCTCGTGCGAACAGCCTGTCCAGTTGGGCGTCGCAGTCGCGCGGCACGTACGGCGGCAGCACGGGCTCGTCGCCGGATCGGTGGGCTGGGCGGACACCGAGAGCGAGCCGCCGGAACTCGCCGAACTCGGGCCAGCCGTCTGCGCGGGCGGACCCGGTGGGCACGTGGCTGTAGTTGTTCTGGACGCCGATGACGGGGCCGTGGAAGGTTCCCTGGCTCAAGTCGACATGGTCACGGGCGACGTGAACCTTGTCGTGCGTGCCGGAGCCGACGATCGACAGGGCTTGACCGCACTCAGCGCAGCCGGCCTCACTCCTGGGCCGGTAGTCGCTGCAGTCGGGGCAGTGGACAAGCTCCGGCCGTCGCCCTAACTCCCGCCCCATACAAGCTCCCGCGTCTCGCACCCACCCGTTGGTCCCACGGTACTAACCAGAAAGCCCCTCAGCAGCCCGCACCGCATCCCGATAAGCCCGCGCGGCGACCCGCAGTGCCGCCTCCGGATCCACCCCGGCCGCCTCCGCCCGCACCGCCATCGCGAGCAGTTCGTAGCCGATGCCCTCTCCTGTCGGCAGCGGTACGTCCAGGCCCGCCGTCCGGACCCGGGACGCCAGCTTCGACGCGAGTGCGAGGCCCGGCTGGCCGAGGGGTATGCCCTCCGTCACCGACTCCCGCTGCTTCTCGACCGCCTTCGTGCGCAGCCAGTGCTCCTTGACCTCCTCGGGGGTCGTCGCCGTCTCGTCCCCGAAGACATGGGGGTGGCGGTGGATGAGCTTGGCGACGATGCCGCCGGCCACGTCGTCGATCGAGAAGGGCTCCTCCGCGTCCTCCTCTGCGATGCGGGCGTGGAAGACGACCTGCAGCAGGACGTCGCCCAGTTCCTCGCGGAGCTCGTCGCGGTCGCCGTCCTCGATCGCCTCGACGAGTTCGTACGCCTCCTCGATGCCGTACTTCGCCAGGCCCTTGTGGGTCTGCTGGGAGGACCAGGGGCACTCGGCGCGGATGCGGTCCATGACCTGGACGAGGTCCAGGAGGCGGGCGCCGGGCAGATCGTAGGAGGCGGGGAGCAGCTCCAGCGCCGGCATGCTGACGCGTCCGGAGCCCGCGAGGCGGGCCAGGCCGTCCGTCAGCGCCGGCTCGCCCTCACCCGTCGCGACGACCACGACCGTACGGCCGCCGGCGCACGCGTCGATCAGTTCCTCGGCGGTGGGGGCGGCCTCGTCGACCGTGATCCCGGCCTCGCGCAGATAGGGCAGCTGCGGATGCGCACCGTCCGCGCACAGCACACGGTCGGCGCCGTGCAGCGCCTGCCAGGCGGGCCAGGACAGCAGGCCGGGCGCGACCCGGTGGCTGGTGGTGAGCAGGACGATGCGGCCTGGGGCGGCTTCGGGACTGGTTGCGTTCACTCTCCGAACGTAACCCACGCCGCCGACAGCCCCAGGAGTTGTCCACAGGCTGTGCGGACCCGCCCGCCGTTACGCCGTCTGCCCCGTGCCCATCGCCGTCACCTCGCGCACCCACGGAGTCTTCGCGTCGGCCCGGCTGCTCTTCTGGACGTCCCAGGTGCCGTAGCGCGGGTTGAGGGAGATGCCGAGGTCCTTGGACGCCTTGGCCAGGGCGTTCCAGAAGGCGGGCTTGCCGGTGTCGGTGCCGAGCTTCTCGGCGAGTTTCTGGGCCTCCAGCTGGAGGCGGAGGTTTTCGTCGAGGCGCTGCGGGGGGACGCCGTACTGCTGCATCCAGGCCGTCTCCAGCGCCTTGGCGCCGCCGACCTGCTCTTCCAGGTCGGCGCGCATCCGCTGGAGCTCCTTGCGGGTGATGGTCACGCCGGCGTCCTGGGCGGCGTGGTGCAGCACCCGGTCGAGGACGAGGTTGTGCAGGACCTCGCGCGGGAGGGTGCCGGACTTGGCGATGACCTGCGCGTACTGGGCGTCGTCCGACACGGCCGCGCGCTGCGCGGCGCGCACCTCGCCGACCCTGTTCTCCAGCTGGGCGACGGTGATCCGCTGGCCGCCGACGACGGCTGCCGCGCCGGGGTGCGCATCGTTTCCGCAGGCGGTGAGCAGGGGGGCCGCGGCGATCGCGGCGGAGAGGAGGAGCGCGGTGCGACGGCGGCGGTGCAAGGAAGCCTCCCGAGGAGATTGTGCGACGGTGCACAAAGTCTTGCGGTGATCGATGGTAGGCAGTGGGCAAGCTCTGGCCAACCCATTCGACCAACGATTCATCAGGACTTCGGGCATCGCAGCACCGCCCGTACGGCCGTCACCGGACCTTCGCCGCCCACGCGCGCGCGTGCGGGCGTGGGCGGGTGCGTGCGTGGGCGGGTGCGTGCGTGGGTGCGCGTGAGTGCGTGCCGGGGCCTGTCCGGTGGGTCAGGCTCTAACCGCGCACCTGCCCCAGCCACTGCAGCGTCCGGCGGATCTCCGCGGCCAGCGGGTGGCTCGGGCCGTGCAGGCGCTCGACGTCGTGCAGCAGGCGGGCCAGGGTGTCGTGGGCGGCGGGGCGGTCGCCCAGGGCGAGCAGGAGGTGGCCGATGCGGCGACGGACGTCGTGGGCGAGTTCGGGGTCGTCGCCGGAGACGTACTGGTTCTCGTAGTACGGCAGCAGCGCGCGGTACTCGGCGAGCGCCGCCGCCGGTTCGCCGAGCTGTTCCAGGCAGTGGGCGGCGTCGTAGCGGAACCGCAGGGACTGCGGGTCGGCCTGGCCGGCCTCGGCGGCGCGCTCGTCGGCGAGGCGGCGCAGTTCGGGCAGCGCGCGCCGGTACTGGCCGTCGTCCATGAGCGTGGCCGCGTACTGCTTGCGCAGGGTGCGCACGACCGGGGAGTGCTCGCCGTGCTGCTCGGCGGCGGCGGGCAGGATCGCGCCGAGGATGTCGACGGCCTGGGTGATGCGCCCCTCGCCGAGGAGGCGCTTGACCTCGTCGACGGCGCGTGCGACGTCCGGCTTGTCGGTGGCGGGGGTGAGGGGTGTGGCGGGGGCGGGCTGGGGCGCGGGGGTACGGGCGCGGTCCGGCCAGGGGGCGTGGGGGCGCAGGAAGGGGCGGGTGGGGTCGAGGGGCGCTCCGGTGGGGGTCCCGCGCGCGGGCAGGAGCTGCGCCAGGTGCTCGTACACCTCCTGCGCGGAGGCGGGCCGGTGCTGCGGGTCCTTCGCGAGCAGGCGCAGGACCAGGGCTTCGAGTGCCTCGGGGACCTCGGGGCGGATGCGGCGCACGGGCAGCGGCGGCTCGTACAGGTGCCGGTGCAGCACGCCGAGCGCCGTCGAGCCGGAGAACGGGACGTCGCCGCTGAGGAGTTCATGGAGCAGTACGCCGAGTGCGTACAGGTCGGTGTACGGGCCGACCGCGCCGCCCATCGCCTGCTCGGGGGCCATGTAGGCGGGCGAGCCGATGGGGGTGCCGGTGTGGGTGAGGCGGGTGGTGTCGGCGTCCATGACGGAGGCGACGCCGAGGTCGAGGACGGTGACCGTGCCGTCCTGCTTCACCATCACATTGCGCGGTTTGAGGTCGCGGTGGACGATCGGCACGGCGTGTACGGCGCTCAGCACGGCGCACAGTTGCGCGGCGACCGCGACCGCCCACTGCCACGGGTACGGGTCGTGTTCGGCGAGATGGTCGGAGAGATCGGCGCCGTCGACGTACTGCATGACGAGGAAAAGCTCCTCGCCCTCGCTGCCCGCGTCGTGCACCGTGACCAGCCCGGGGTGGTCGACCTGGGCGGTCACCCGGCACTCGCGCACGAACCGGCGGCGCAGCTCGTCCGCCTCCTGCCCGGCCACCTTGTCCGGGCGCAGCAGCTTCACCGCCACGCGCCGGTCGAGCCGCTGGTCGTACGCCGTCCAGACCTGTCCCATGCCGCCCTGTCCGATGAGCGTGGACAGTTCATAGCGGCCGGCGACGACACGTCCTGTCGCCACGGTCACCTTCCGCCCTCGTGGTCGCCGTCCTGCCGGCCGTCGTGCTGGCGCAGGTAGTCACTGAGCTCGTCGAGCTCGGCACGCACCTGGTCGATGCGCGCGGGCGCGGGGCGCTGCGGGGCCGGGGGCGGCGGCACGGGGGTGTGCTGGGCGGCGTCGCGGGACATCGGCGTCGGCGGTGCGGGCGTGCGGGGCAGCGGGGGCGAGGGCGGTGCGGACGTTTGGGGCAGCGGCGGCGACTGCGGCGTCGTCGAGGCGGCGTACGGAGACGGTGCCTGCGGATAGCCGTACGCCGGGGCCGGCGGCTGCTGCCCTCGGTAGGCGGGGAAGCGGAGCTGGTGGAAGTGACGTATGTCCGCGGAGAGGTAGTACGAGATCGAGAGCACCAGGCCGCCGATGACCAGGGCGAAGCCCGTCCAGCCGCCGGCGGTGTGGATCTCCTCGCCGGGCTCGGACCCCATCAGGTAGAGGCCGAGGATCTCCACCACGATCGACAGCGCGAACAGCCCCCAGTCCAGCGCCTTGCGGGTCACGATGGCCAGGCGCAGCATCATCGTCCACATCAGCAGGCCGAAGCTCAGCACCGAGATCACGACGAAGAACACGCGCAGGAAGACCAGCCACCCGGTCGGTGGGGGCTGCTTCACCGGCTGCGTGTAGCCGTGGCCTTGCATGACTGCTCCTGATGCCTGAAGTGGGCGTACGGGGCCGACCGGCCCTGCCCGGTACGGGGCAACCTCGGTCGTGCGATTGTCGCTTCGAGCGTATAGGTCGACACCGACATACGGTCAGCGGTTGTACCGAACCGTTGTCGTGCTGATCACTTCGTACGACGGTGCAGGTCGCGCGGAGGCTCGGCTTCCGGCTCAGTCGGGCGCGACCGTCCCGTCCGTCAGGCCGTCGTACATGCCGCGCACGAGTTGCGCGCCGAGCCGCCCGGCGTGCCTGAGGGCCCGCTCGAACTCGTCGAGTGCGCGAAAGCGCGCGCCGTAGCGGCGTTGTTCGTCCAGCGGGAGCCGGGGCAGTTGGAGCCGGCGCACGTCGAGGCGGGTGGCGGTGGAGGCGTAGCTGCTGGCCTGGCGGTTGTTGGCGGTGCCGCGCAGGAAACCGGCGAGGAACCAGGGGTCGAGCGCCGTGGGATCGGGGCGCAGCAGCACGAGGCTGCGCCCCAGGGCGGCGCCCGCGGTCGCGTCGTCGATCACGCGCGCCACCGAGCCGCCGCCGAGCACCGGCACGACGACGTCGCCCGGCTCGGTCAGCACGGCTTCCTCGTCGCTCTCGGGAAGCGTCCCGGAAGGGGCCGTTCCGGCCAGTACGTCGCTGTCGGTGAGAACGGGCACGCGCGCGTGGCCGCCGTTTCCGCCCGTGCGCATCACCAGGGCGCCCCCGCGCGCGAGTTCGCCGATGGTGGTGAGCGGCCAGCGCGGGGCGGGCTGCGCGGCGTCGGCGGGCGGCGGGGTGAGCTCGGCGGTCAGGCGCAGGGTCTCGCCGAGGCGCTCGCGCACGGCCGTGAGCTGTTCGGCGCCCTCGGCGGCCGTGGGCGGCGGAAGGTGGCGGGCCGGGGCCAGGTCCACCTCGTCGTCGAGGAGCTCGATCACGGGCAACGAGCGGGCCAGCCCCGGACGTTCGTCGAGCGAGCCGGTGCGGTCGTGGACGCGCCAGGCGTCGAGGACGGCGTCCCGCACCGCCTGCCAGTCGGGTCCGCCGCGCCCCTCGCCGGCGAACTGCCCCACGTCGGCGAGGAGTACCCGCGGCTGCCCGGGCGCCCGCTCCGGCCGGCGCAGCACCCACAGGTGGAGCGGGATGTTGTACGGCGGTGCCGCGCCGACCGGCAGGGCGATGACGGCACGCAGCGCACCGCGCCGCAGCAGATCGGCACGGATACGGCGGCCGGAGCGCCGGGAGGCGGCGGCGGGCGGCATGAGCAGGACGGCCGTACCGCCGTCCTTGAGGCGGGCGAGCGCATGCTGCACCCAGGCCAGCTCGGACTCGTTGCGGGCCGGGAAGCCGTACTCCCAGCGGGGGTCGTAGGCGAGCTCGTCGTGGCCCCAGTTGCGCTCGTTGAACGGCGGGTGGCACAGCACGGCGTCGGCGCGCAGCTCGGGGTGGGCGTCGGCGCGCAGGGTGTCACCGACGGCGCCGCGCACGGCGGCGTGGGTCTGCAGGGCGAGCCGGAGCGCGGTGAGCGCCGCGAGGTCGGGGGCGCTGTCCTGGGCGTACAGCTCCTGGTCGGGGCGGGGGGTGACGGCGCGCAGGAGGGCGCCGGTGCCGCAGGCCGGGTCGAGGACGGTGCGGGCGGGGCCGGCCAGGTCGGCCATGAGGACGGCGAGTTCGGCGGGGGTGAGCGTGTACTGGCGCGGGTTGGCGTCCAGGTGCCGGCCGAGCAGGAACTCGAACGTCTGCCGGGCACCGAGCTCGGCGGCCAGCTCGGCGGCGCCGCGCAGGAGGGGGGTGGAGGGGAGGAGTTCGGGGCCGGTGGGGAGGCGTAGGGCTGGGGTGGCCGATACGGCTACGGCGTGAACGCTTGGCGGAGTGTTCACAGAGCGCGCGGTGTTCACGGCGGGAGCGCTGTGAACACCGGGAGTCGCGGAGGGGGCCGCCGACGGAGTGTTCACAGCGGCCGATCCGCTCGCACCGGAGTCACGGTGAACGGGCGCGTCCGCGTTCACAGAAGCCGGAGTGTTCACAGCTGAGCCCGCGCCGCCGGCGGAGCCACCGTGAACGCCACTCTTACGCCCCGGACCCGCGGCACCGCCCGAGCCACCGCCCCGGCTGCCCTGGCCGCCCCGGCCGCCCCGCCTCGCCACCGCACCGAACCTCGGCACGAGCACCTGCTCCAGCGCCTCGGGCAGCATCGCGGCGAGCCGCTCGTCGGAACCGGCGCCGACCTCCAGCCAGACCGTGGGCCGGTCGTGGATGAGCAGGAGGACGCAGCCGGCGTGGATGAGCGCCGTGACCGGGCCCTCGGGGTGGCCGGCCAGTTGCTGCCAGACGCGTTCACGGAGGGGGACCTCGGCGAGTTTGCCCTGCTTGCGCAGCCAGGCCTCGACCTCGGCGAGGGCGAAGGAGGGGCTGGTCTCGGTGCCGCCGACCGGCTTGGGGAAGTCGGCGTGCCGCCGCCGCCAGTTGCTCACGGCGGCACGGCCGACGCCGGCGAGCCGGGCGATCCCGGCGGCGGTCACCTCTGTCGCGTTGTCCTGCACGCGCCTGCTCCCCTCATCGTCCCGGCGTCAGCGCCCCCGGGGTGTCCACGTTGACGGCCCGCTGGGGGCGCGCATTGGAGGCCTGGCCGGGGGGCCTGCGTTGGCGGCCTGCGCCGACCGCCCACGTCCGGCATCCGCTCCCGCCGTCCACACCGTCCGCGTCCGCGTGTGTCGCCGAGCATATCGGTGTACGCAAGATCTACCCCTTCACGGCCGTGTACACAATCCAACGTGTGAATCGCGTTGACTCGGTTCACACGCTCTGCTCTTATTGACGCAGCGAACGAGCAACTGCCGATCGGCGGCGGTTGCCACGCGTAGGGAGGGGACACAGCCATGGGGATGAAGGGCAAGGTCGCGCTGGGCGCCGTCGTGGGGATCGTCGTCATCGGGGCCGTTTCGGCGAACGCCGGCAACGGCGACGGCGACTCGGGCAGCGGCGACAAGGGCTCTTCGGCGTCCGCGGAACGCGCGGCCGGCGGCGAGAAGGCGAAGGACACCGCCGAGACCGCCGAAACTGCCGAGAAGAAGGCCGCGTTCGCGGGGGACGGGGACTTCCAGGTCGGTACGGACGTCAAGCCCGGCACCTACCGCACCACCGGCAACACCGACGGCATGTGCTACTGGGAGCGCGCCAAGGACTCCTCGGGCGAGATGGACTCCCTGCTGGCCAACGACAATGTCACCGGCACCGGTTACGTCACCATCAAGGCCGGCGACAAGCTCTTCTCGTCGAGTGGCTGCAAGGACTGGGA
This sequence comes from Streptomyces curacoi, assembly GCF_001513975.1. Lineage (GTDB taxonomy): Bacteria > Actinomycetota > Actinomycetes > Streptomycetales > Streptomycetaceae > Streptomyces > Streptomyces curacoi. The sequence continues at coordinate 503,077 of NZ_KQ947990.1, read as the reverse complement.
GGCCGTCGACGAGAAGGCGAAGGGCTCGCCCGCCTCGACGATGTCCGGCGACGGCGGCATGTTCAGAGTCGGCGTCGACATCGCCCCCGGCACCTACAAGTCCACCGGCAACGCCGACGACTCCTGCTACTGGGAGCGCACCAAGGACGCCGAGCACGGCCTCGACTCGATCATCGCCAACAACAACGTGACCGGCACGGCCGTGGTGACCATCAGCGCCTCGGACGCGTACTTCAAGACCGTCGGCTGCCAGGACTGGAAGAAGTCCGGCTGACCCGGCCGTCGTACGGCACGACCGGCGACCTCATCGGCGTACGGCATCTCCTTCACCGCGCGGGGCGCGACGCGAACGACTCGACGCGCGCCCCCGCCCAGCCGTACGCGACCGGCTTCAGCGCACCTCACTCAGCGCAGCTCACTCCAACTCTCCTCAGCGCAACCCGCGCTGCCTTCTCGATCAGGGAACTCCCATGCGTCGCATCGCACTTACCGCACTCTGCCTCGCCGCCGTGACCACCGCAGGACTCACCGGCTGCCAGCCCGGCCCGGACAACGCGGAGAACAAGCCGGGCAAGCCAAGTCAGTCCAGCCAGAACAGCCGGTCCAGTGCGGCCGGCGCGCCGAAGGAACCGTTCGCCGGACTCTCCGCCGAGGAGATCGCCGACAAGGCGCTCACGGCCACCCTCGGCGCCGCGTCCCTGCGGGTGAAGGGCGATCTCCCCGACGACGAGACCAAGGGCACGGTCCAGATCGACATGGCCCTGAACAAGAAGAACGAGTGCGCCGGCACCATGGGCATGGACGGTGAGGGCAAAGCCGACATGATCAAGACCGGCGACACCGTCTACATGAAGTACGACGAGGCCTTCCTGCGCGCCGAGGGCGAGGGCGAGGACGAGGCGGAAGCCGACGCGATGGTGGCCCTGATGGCCGGGAAGTGGACCAAGATGTCCGCGAAGGGCGCGGACGCCGAGGACATCGCGGACTTCTGCGATCTGGACACGGTGCTCGGCGGTGCCGAGGACCTGTACTCGGACGCGTCCTCGGGTGGCGGGGCGGTCAAGGTGACGCGGGGCAGGACGACCGCGGTCGACGGTGTGCCGGCGCTCGCCCTGAAGGCCAAGGAAGGCAAGGACCGCTACACGCTGTACGTCGCCACCGAGGGCAAGCCGTATCTGCTACGGCTGGACAGCACGTCCCCCGACGACCTGGGAACCCTCACCTTCAGCGACTTCGATGTGCCGGTCCCGGCGCAGGCGCCCACCGGAGACGTCGTGGACCTCGACGCGCTGGGCGGCTGAGGCGCGCGGAGCCCGGGGCGGCTCACAGCGGATGCCGCATCCACACGTTGGGCTCGACATACACCGCGTGGTCCCGCTCCGGTTCGCACCGCACCGGCACCAGCGCGCCGGGCACCTCGACGTCGCCCGCGGTGTCGAAGGGCAGGCCGGTCCAGCGGCGCCACTGCTCCAGCGAGCCGGCGACGGTCATGGAGGCCGGGGCGATGGAGTCGATGGTGGCGCCGGCGCGGGCGTGGACGCGCAGCCATGGGTCGTGGGGCAGGCCGTCGGGGCGTACGCGACGGGCGTACTCCTCGATGGGGGTGTGCGGTTCGAGGTGCTTGGCGTTGGGGCGGACCGGGGCGACGACCTCGCCGAAGCCATGGGCTCGGGCGTTGTCGCGCATCGCGGACAGCATCCGGGCTGACAGGCCGAGGCCCTGAGCGTGCGGGGCGATGACGACGGAGACGGCGCTGACCGTGTCGGGACGGGTACCGCGGCGCAGGTCGGTGAAGGCCCACACCAGCACCTCGTCCCAGCCGCGGACGGGCAGTCGGCCTCGACCCTCGGTGGCGAGGGCGAAGGGCACGCTGTAGGCGTGGGCGACGACCTCTCCCCGCTCGTCCTCCGCGAACAGCACGTACTCGGGGAGCTCGTGAGGTATCCGGCCGTAGTGGGCGTTGCCCACGGGATCCTGGACGACGAACTCCGGCCAGGTGTCCGCCATTTCGACGACCTGCTCAAGCATCTCGGGGCGGTCGGCGAGGCTCGATACCTTCAGCTCCATGTCCGCCACCGTAGGCGGGAGGCAGTCGCGCAGGAAAAGGGTTTTCAGCCCATGGAGCCCACGGAGCCCGTGGAGTTCATGGAGTTCATGGAGTTCATGGAGCCCATGGATCCCATGGCTCGGCACTCCCCCGCGGGCCGGATCACCCTTCGCGGGCCGGGTCATCCTCCGCGGTCCGGGTCATCCTCCGCACTGGCGCAGCATCATCTCCTTGTCGGCCGCCGTCACGGGAAGTTCGTACTTCAGCGACACCTGGGCGAAGCGCACCGCGTACGAGCAGCGGATCTTCTTGTTCGGGGGCAGCCAGGACGCGGGTCCGGAGTCGCTCTTGGAGCCGTTGGTCGGGCCGTCGACCGGTATGAGGTTGAGGGGGTCGTTGGCGATGTCCTGGCGTTTGCCCTTGGGCCAGCGGGAGGCGCCCATCTGCCAGTCGTACGACAGCGGCATGACGTGGTCGATCTGGACGGTCGTGGCGCGGGACTTGGCCCACTCGATCGTCCGGCCCGTGTACGGGTCGTGCAGGGTCATGGAGGTCACGACGCAGTCCGAGCCGGAGCGGAAGCGGAGGTCCTCGCCGTCGCGCTTGAGGAGGTCGTTGCGGGTGTCGCAGCCGTTGCGGGCGAACGGGATGCCGCCCGGGGCGGAGTCCATCCAGGCGTAGCCGAACTCGTCGCGGTCGTAGCCCGTCTTGGGGCCGCGGCCCTTCGTCGCCACCTTCTCGATGAGGGCGCGCGCCTCGGCCCGGTCGGCGTCCGACGTGAGGGGCGCGAGCCCCGGTTTCGTGCCGTCGGGGTTGTCCAGTGGGCTCACGGCGCGGCCGGGACCTGCGGCCGGGGCGGAGCCGGAGGGCTCGTCGTTCACGGGCAGGTCGACGTTCTCACACCCCGCCAGCGCCAGCACCATGCCGAGCATCGCCGCGGCGCTCGCCGCCCCGCCCCTCAGACGCGTCACGTTGCGCCCCTCCCCTTGCTGCCCGTCGCTGCCCGTTGCTGCCCGTTGCTGCCCGTTCGGCCTCCGCACAGGCGGTTTTCCCTGGTACACCGTCACGCACACGGTAGCGACCCGGCGCACGGCGGCGTTCAAGAGGTCCAGACCAGAGCGGCGGCAAGCGGGCATACCTCTCAAGCCGGGCGTATCGTCGGTGGTGAATCACCTCCGGAAGGAGCTCTGCATGGGCATCTTCGACAGGTTCAAGAACCGCCACGCGCAGGACAAGGCCAGAGACATGTCCGACACGGCGGAACGGAAGGCCAACGACAAGACGGGCAACAAGTACGAGAGCCAGGTCGACGACGCGCAGCAGCGCATGGAGCGCGAACTCGGCATGGACCGTGACAGGCCCGAGCAGCCGTAAGGCCGACGGCGAGCCTTCAGTCAACCACCCGCCCCGCCTCGCTGATGTGCTGATGCGCTGACGCGGGTGGGGCAGGGGCCGTTGACCGTCGGCCGCCCCCTCAGACCTTCCCGATCCCCAGCGTCGTCTCCGACGGCAGCAGGCCGGAGGACAGCACTGCCACCCAGAACTCACCCAGCAGTTCCACGAGGCGGTCGACCTCCGCGGCGGTCAGGGCCTGCCAGGGCGCTGCGGCGAGTCGGTCGGTGTGCTCTTCGACGGCGCGGCGCAGTTCGCGGCCCGCGTCCGTCGCCGTGCCGTCGGCGTCAGCATCGGTGTCGGCGTCGACCAGTCCCCGAGCGGTCAGGCGCTCCCGGGCGGACGCCCATTCCTCGGCGCTCCAGCCACGGCTCTCGAAGCGTTCGACGGACGCGGCGCCTATCGCGGCGAAGGACACGAGCGACTCGACGGGGTCGAGGCCGGCCACCAGCAGGGCCGTTATATGGCCGTCGCCGCGGTGTTCACGCAGGAGTGTCGCCGCGTGCCAGAGCTGGAGGTGCGGGGCCTGCGGCCAGCCCAGGGCGGCGTTCGCCGCGGCGAGCGGGCGGCCCGCGGTGTTGGCCGCCTCGGCCACGCGCCGGGTGAGCGCCGCGGCTTCCGCCAGTTCGGGGCTGTCCGTCCGGTCGCCGAATATCGCGCGGTAGGCCCGGTCGATGCCCCGCACCCGCGCCCGGAGCAGGGCGTCGGGGCTCGCGATCTTCCATGCAGGGGCTATGTGTTCGGCGACCATGCGGGGGCTGAAGCTGTAGAAGGCGGACGTGACCCGTTCCGCAGCGACCGCCCCCAGCGGCGCGGCTCGGTACGGGAAGTAGCTCGGCCAGCGTTCATCCGTGGCGTAACCGAGCTCGGCGGCCTCCTCGAAGACCTCCGGCGCGTAGTACAGCACCGCGTGCAAGGGCTCCAGCAGGTGCCAGAGCTGCCGTACGCGACCCGATTCCAGACCACCGCCGCCGTGCTTCACCATGACGCGACCCCCCAGTTCGAAGTCCGGGGATCCCCGACCCCCACAACTTGACACTGACAAGATTGCCCCACCCTCCCAGAACTTGTCAATGCCTAGATGAGGCGTACGCTGCTGACCATGACCCCCGCACCCGCACAACAGCCCTCCCCCCACCAGAAGCCGTCCGCCCGCCGCCCCTACCACCACGGCGACCTGCGCCGCGCCGTCCTCACCGCAGCGCTGGACGTCATCGCCGCCGACGGCCCCTCCGCCCTCAGCCTGCGCGACCTCGCCCGCCGTGCCGGCGTCTCACACGCGGCGCCGGCCCACCACTTCAAGGACCGCACCGGACTGCTCACGGCGATCGCCGCCGAGGGGTTCGGGCTGCTCGCGAGCACGCTCAACGAGGCCGCGGACCTGAAGGACGCGGGCGTGCGCTACGTCCGCTTCGCGCGCGAGCACCCCGCGCACTTCCAGGTGATGTTCACGCCCGAACTACTGCGCGCCGACGACTTGGAACTGACCACGGCACGCGCCCTCGCCGGGGACGCGCTGCGCGGCGCCGTCTCCGCCGTACGGCCCGAGAGCCTCGGCATCGACAACCGCCTGGCCGGCGTCGCCGCCTGGTCCCTGGCGCACGGTTTCGCCACGCTGCTCCTCAGCCACAACCTGGACGGCCCGGTCGGCGACAAGGACCCCGAGGAGGTGTTCCGGACGCTGGCGGCGATGCTGTTCCGGAGCGAGCCCCGGGAAAACCCTTGACCTCAAGCCCACTTGAGGTACAAGAGTCATCCGCATGACCACCGAGACCGCAGGCAACCCCACCAAGACCGCAGACAACCCCACCGCGCCCGGGACAACGACCGCCGAGACCCCCGCCGCCAAGCCCACCGCAGCCACCCCCACCGAGCAGGCGGACCTCAAGGCCATAGAGCAGGTCGTAGCCACCGTCGAACGCACCCAGCGCGCCAAGGACTCCGAAGGCTTCCTCGCCCTCTTCCACCCCGACGCCCTGTGGACCACCGCCCACGGCAAGGTCCTCATCGGCTTCGACGCAATCGCCGAGTTCACCCGCGCCGTGCTGCCCACCGCGACCTGGGACGGCCAGGTCACCTACGAGGTGGTGCACACCCAGTTCCTGCGGCCCGACGTGGCGGCCGTCAAGGTCCGGCAGGTCTACCACTTGCCGAAGGACGACTCGGAGGGCGACTCGGAGGGCGCCCCGCTGTACGTCATGACCAAACACGACGACGGAAGGTGGCTGCTGCACGCCTGCCAGAACACCGAGGTGCGGGTCGACTGAGACGCTGTGCGACAGCGGACTTGACCTTGCCACTGACGACAAGGTCCGACTGTCGTACCCATGAACCCCAAGAATCTTGCAAACCCCACGTGGACCGCATCACGCCGCTCGCCATGGACATCACCGCCGACGACGGCCCCGAGACGGTCGTCCGTACGGCCCTGGAGCGGTACGGCAGGATCGACGTGCTGGTCAGCAACGCCGCCGTCGTCAACACCAACTCCCTGCGCCCCTACATCCGCGCCTCGGCCGAGCCCCAGCTCGCGACGAACCTCCTCGCTCCCGTACTGCTCACCCAGGCCGCTCTCCCGGCGCTGGAGGACAGCCGCGGCGTCATCGTGAACGTGACCACCTCCGTCGCCCAGCGCGCCTGGCCCGGCAACTCCCTGCACGCGGCCGGGAAGGCGGCCCTCGAAGTGCTCACGCGGAGCTGGGCGGTCGAACTGGCCCCGCACGGGATCCGGGTGGCCGCCGTGGCCCCCGGCGCGATCGAGACGCCGATCGGCGATCACGCCGGCTACACCCCCGAACAGCGTGCGGCGATCCGCGAGTGGCAGCTGACGCACACCCCGCTGGGCCGCGTCGGCCGGCCCGAGGAGGTCGCCTGGGCGATCACCACACTGGCCTCGCCACAGGCCTCGTTCATCACGGGCGTGATCCATCCGGTGGACGGCGGCGCGGTCGTCGCATGAGACTCGCCCCCATGGGACGACCTCTTCGGCAGCCTCCAGGGCAGCCCCCGATGCGAATCGGCGAGCTCGCCGAAGCGACCGGCACGACACCGCGCGCTCTGCGGCACTACGAGCAGGCGGGCCTGATCACCTCGCAGCGGGCGGCGAACGGCTACCGGTTCTACGACGCCGCTGTCGCCGGCCGTGTGCGCAACATCCGGTACCTCGTGGACGTCGGCCTGACCCTGGACGACGTCCGCGTGTTCCTGCCGTGCCTGGACGGCGACGTCACAAAGGGGCCGGCCTCCGACGCCGCCCTCCGCGTCGCCTGCGAACGCCTCGCCGTGATGGACGAGCGCATCGCGGCGCAGCTCGCCGTGCGGGACCGGCTGGCAGCGGCCCTCGCGGAGGCGACGGGCGGGCGCGTACGGCCGGTGGCCTGAGCCCGGGCCGCGCGCACCCCGTCCGGCTACGAACCCAGGATCGACGCCAGGAACTCCCCGACCCAGCCCAGCAAGTCCCGTCCGACCAGTGGCTTTCCGCCCACCTTCGCCGTCTTGGGGCGCGGTACGAGCACCTGGTGCACCGCCGGCTTGATGACGGTCCCGGGGTACAGCCGCTTGACCCTGAGCTCCTGCGACTCCCGCAACTCCACCGGCGCGAAGCGGATGTTGTTGCCCTGCAGGACGATCTCGCCGACGCCACACGCGCGTGCCAGCATCCGCAGGCCCGCCACCAGGAGGAGGTTCTCCACCGGCTCCGGCAACTTGCCGTAGCGGTCGACGAGTTCCTCGCGGACGGCCTTGATGTCCTCCTCCGTGTTGGCGGAGGCGATGGAACGGTAGGCCTGGAGGCGGAGCCGCTCGCCGGGCGCGTAGTCGTGCGGGACGTGCGCGTCGACCGGGAGCTCGATCTTGACCTCCAGCGGCGGTTCCTCCTCCACGCCGCCCTCCAGGGAGGCCCGGTAGTCCGCGACCGCCTCGCCGACCATACGGACGTACAGGTCGAAGCCGACGCCCGCGATGTGGCCGGACTGCTCGCCGCCCAGCAGATTGCCCGCGCCGCGGATCTCCAGGTCCTTCATCGCCACGTACATGCCCGCGCCCATCTCGGTGTGCTGGGCGATGGTGGCGAGACGCTCGTGGGCCGTTTCCGTCAGCGGCTTCTCCGGGGGATACAGGAAGTACGCGTACCCGCGCTCGCGCCCGCGCCCCACGCGGCCCCGCAGCTGGTGCAGCTGGGACAGGCCGAAGTTGTCGCCCCGCTCCACGATCAGGGTGTTGGCGTTGGAGATGTCGATGCCGGACTCGACGATCGTCGTGGAGACCAGGACGTCGAACTTCTTCTCCCAGAAGTCGACCACCACCTGCTCCAGGGCCTGCTCCGACATCTGGCCGTGGGCCGTGGCGATACGCGCCTCGGGGACGATCTCGCGCAGACGCGCGGCCGCCCGGTCGATCGACTCGACCCGGTTGTGGATGTAGAAGACCTGGCCCTCGCGCAGCAGCTCACGGCGGATCGCGGCGCCGATCTGCTTCTCCTCGTACGGGCCGACGAAGGTCAGGACCGGGTGGCGCTCCTCGGGTGGGGTGGTGATCGTGGACATCTCCCTGATGCCCGTGACCGCCATCTCCAAGGTCCTCGGGATCGGGGTGGCGGACATCGTCAGCACGTCCACGTTCGCGCGCAGCTTCTTCAGCTGTTCCTTGTGCTCGACGCCGAAGCGCTGCTCCTCGTCGACGATGACCAGGCCCAGGTCCTTGAACTTCGTCTCCGACGAGAACAGCCGGTGGGTGCCGATGACGACGTCGACCGAGCCGTCCCGCAGCCCCTCCAGGACCGCCTTCGCCGCGGTGTCGGTCTGGAAGCGGGACAGGGCCCTGACGTTCACCGGGAACTGCGAGTACCGCTCGGAGAACGTCCCGAAGTGCTGCTGCACCAGCAGGGTCGTCGGCACCAGCACGGCCACCTGCTTGCCGTCCTGTACGGCCTTGAAGGCGGCCCGTACCGCGATCTCCGTCTTGCCGTAGCCGACGTCGCCGCAGATCAGGCGGTCCATCGGGACCGACTTCTCCATGTCCTCCTTGACCTCGGCGATGGTGGTGAGCTGGTCGGGGGTCTCGGCGTACGGGAAGGCGTCCTCCAGCTCGCGCTGCCAGGGGGTGTCCGGGCCGAAGGCGTGCCCGGGGGCCGCCATGCGCGCGCTGTACAGCTTGATCAGATCCGCGGCGATCTCCTTGACCGCCTTCTTGGCCCGCGCCTTGGTCTTCGTCCAGTCGGCGCCGCCCAGGCGGTGCAGGGTGGGTGCCTCGCCGCCGACGTACTTGGTGATCTGCTCCAGCTGGTCGGTGGGGATGTACAGGCGGTCGCCGGGCTGGCCGCGCTTGGCGGGGGCGTACTCCACGACGAGGTACTCGCGCGTGGCGCCCTGTACGGTCCGCTGCACCATCTCGATGTAGCGGCCGACGCCGTGCTGCTCGTGGACGATGTAGTCGCCCGTCTCCAGGGTGAGCGGGTCGATGGTCTTGCGGCGGCGGGCCGGCATACGGGCGCCGTCCCGGCCGGCGGCCTTCTGGCCGGACAGGTCGGTCTCCGTGAGCACGGCGAGCTTGAGCACCGGGTCGACGAAGCCGTAGTCGATCGAGCCGCAGGCGACATGGACGACCGACGGGGAGATCTCCCCGAGGTCCGCCTCCAGGCGCGCCGCCACGCCCTCGCCGCCGAGCACCTCGACCGTGCGGGCCGCCGGGCCGTGGGCCTCGGTCACGAAGACGGTGCGCCAGCCGTCGGCGAGCCAGCCCTTGGTGTCGGCGAGGGCCTTCGCGGTGTCGCCTCGGTACGACTCCGGCGCGTGCATGCCGAGCTTGAGGGTGTCCGCGTCGAGTTCCTCGTCGGCCGCGAAGGGCGAGACCGACCACCACATCATGTCCAGCTCACGGGCGCGGTCGCGGACGTCCGCGATGGACCACAGGGAGGCCGCGCCGACGTCGATGGGCGCCTCGCCGCCGCCGGCCGTGGCGGCCCAGGACGCCTGCAGGAACTCCTGCGAGGTGGCCACGAGATCGGCGGCACGCGTGCGTACCCGTTCCGGATCGCATACGACGGCCATGGCGCCCTTGGGCAGGACGTCGAGGAGCAGTTCCATGTCGTCGACGAGGACGGGCGCCAGGGACTCCATGCCCTCCACGGCAATCCCCTCGGCGATCTTGCCGAGCAGCTCGCCGAGCTCCGGGTGCTGTTCGGCGAGGGCACGCGCGCGTGCGCGTACGTCGTCGGTGAGGAGGAGTTCGCGGCAGGGCGGGGCCCACAGGCCGTGCTCGGCGACTTCCAGGGAGCGCTGGTCGGCGACCTTGAAGTAGCGGATCTCCTCGACGTCGTCGCCCCAGAACTCGATGCGCAGGGGGTGCTCTTCTGTGGGCGGGAAGACGTCCAGGATGCCGCCTCGTACGGCGAACTCGCCGCGCTTCTCGACGAGCTCCACGCGCGCGTACGCGGCGGCGGCCAGGGCGTCGACGACGGCGTTGAGGTCGGCGGTCTGGCCGGTCTTCAGCGCCACCGGTTCGAGGTCGCCGAGGCCCTTGACCTGGGGCTGGAGGACCGAGCGTACGGGCGCCACGACGACGGAGACCGGGCCCGTCTCGGGGTCGTCGGGACGAGGGTGGGCGAGGCGGCGGAGCACCGCGAGGCGGCGGCCGACGGTGTCGCTGCGGGGGCTGAGGCGCTCGTGCGGGAGGGTCTCCCAGGAGGGGTACTCGACGACGCCCTCCGAGGGGAGGAGGGAGCGCAGGGCTGCCGCCAGGTCCTCGGCCTCGCGGCCGGTCGCCGTCACCGCGAGGACCGGGCGGTCGGTCTCGCGGGCGAGGGCGGCGATCGCGAACGGGCGGGCCGCCGGGGGGCCGACGAGGTCGACGTGCATGCGGTTGCCGTCTGCGGCAGCCTTGGTCGCTTCCGCGAGGGCGGGGTCCTTGACTACGGCGTCGAGCAGACCGTGCAGGCTCATGGAGGGCGCTTCCGTCCGGGGTGGGCAACACGAAGGGCCCGACGCGTGTGACGGGCCGGGGGTCTCCAGCGTACGACGGTGTGGTGGCCGGCGTCGGCGGCTGTGGATAACGCCCGTTCTCGCCCGCCCCGGCGCCGCGGCGGGCCTTGGCGTTTCCTCGCCCCCGCCGCCCCTACCCGTCCCATCCCCCAGGGGCTCCGCCCCTTCGACCCCGCGTACCTGGGGGCCTGCGGCCCCCAGACCCCCGCTATCGGCCCTGAACGGGCCTCGTCCTCAAACGCCGGACGGGCTGAGATCGCCGGGACCGGCGCCGAGAAGTGGCCGTCGCCAGGTGTGGGGGAGGGGCCGTCGTCGGGTGTGAGGAAGAGGCCGCTGCTGGGTGTGCGTCCCCAGCGGGTGGGTGGGGGATCGGGATGGCACGGCCGCGTCCTCAAACGCCGGACGGGCTGAGATTGCCTGGACCGGCGCCGAGAAGTGGCCGTCGCCAGGTATGGGGAAGGGGCCGTCGCCGGGTGTGAGGAAGGGGCCGCTGCTGGGTGTGCGTCCCCAGCGGGTGGGCGGGGGCTAGGGATGGCCATGAGCTCGTCCTCAAACGCCGGACGGGCTGAGATTGCCTGGACCGGCGCCGAGAAGTGGCCGTCGCCAGGTATGGGGAAGGGGCCGTCGTCGGGAGTGGGGAAGAGGCCGCTGCTGGGTGTGGGGCCCCAGCGGGTGGGCGGGGGCTAGGGATGGCCATGAGCTCGTCCTCAAACGCCGGACGGGCTGAGATTGACTGGACCGGCGCCGAGAAGTGACCGCCACCGGCTGTGGGAAAGCGACCGCCGCCAGGTGTGCGGCCCCAGCGGGTGGGTGGCCGCCAGGGATGGCGCGGCCGTGTCCTCGAACGCCGGGCGGGCTGGGTGATGCCGGCCGGTGTTGAAGAGGCGGCGCGCCTGCCACCCCCGGCGAATGAAGGCCACGCATGTGCACCGCGTAAGGTCCCCTCATGCCCACCCCCGCTCCCTCAGCGACGCCGAACACGTCCTCCGACCCCCACATACCGGCGCCCGCCCCGCGCCCCTCGGGGACTGACGGGCCCGGTCCCGGTCGGCGGGATCCTTGGCTGCTTGCCGTCGTTCTCTTCGTCGGGTATTCGATCGTCTCCGTCGGGCGGTACCGGCAGCTGGGGCAGCGGTCCTGGGACCTCGGCATCTTCGAGCAGGTCATCCGCTCCTACGCGCATCTTCAGGCACCGATCGCCGACCTGAAGGGCCCCGGCTTCAACATCCTGGGCGATCACTTCAGCCCCGTCACCGCGCTGCTGGCGCCGCTGTACCGGCTCTTCCCCTCGCCGGTCACGCTCCTCCTCGCGCAGGCCGCCCTGTTCGCCCTCTCCGCCGTGCCCGTCACCCGCGCCGCCGCCGGGTTGCTCGGGCGGCGGCGCGGGCTCGCGCTCGGGGTGGCGTACGGGCTGTCGTGGGGGTTGCAGCAAGCCGTCGACTTCGACTTCCACGAGATCTGTTTCGCCGTACCGCTGATCGCCTTCAGCCTGGAGGCACTGCTCGCCCGGCGCTGGCGCGCCGCCCTGTGCTGGGCGCTCCCGCTGGTGCTGGTGAAGGAGGACCTGGGGCTGACCCTCGCGGTGATCGCCGGCGTCGTCGCCCTGCGGGCCCGCCGTGACTCGCCGCGGGCGGCCGGGTACGCGATCGGCGTCGCCGTCTTCGGCGTGGTGGCCGTCGCCGTCACCCTCCTGCTGGTCATACCGAGCTTCAACACCTCCGGCGCCTACGACTACTGGGACAAGGTCAGCGAGTCGGACGGCGGCGGTCCCTTCGACGGCATCGACACCAAGCTCCGCACGCTCGGCTGGCTGCTGATACCGACCAGCGGGTTGCTCGCCCTGCGCTCTCCGATCCTGCTCGTCGCCCTGCCCACCCTCGGCTGGCGCTTCGTCTCGGGTTATCCGGCGTACTGGGGCACCGACTGGCACTACAGCGCCGTCCTGATGCCGGTCGTGACGCTCGCGCTCGTCGACGCCCTGGTCATCCTGCGGCGCAGCACGCGCGCGTGGCTGCGCTCGTACGTCCATCACCTGCCCGCCGCGGTGGCCGCCGCCTCCCTCGCGTTGACGACCTCGCTGCCGCTGTCCGCCGTGACCGAGGGCGAGATCTATCGCAAGCCCGCGCGCGTGAGCGCCATCGAGCGGCTGCTCGCCGGGATTCCGGACGGGGCCTCGGTCGAGGCGAACATCGCTCCGATCAGCCGGCTCACCTCGCGTTGCCGGGTCTTCTGGATCACCAACACGCGCGGCATCAACCCCGACTTCATCGCCCTCGACAACTCCCGCAAGCGCTACCAGGACGTCGAGGCGTACGCCCGGGCCCTGCACCCCGACGCCCGGTACGCCGTCACGGGCACCGCCTACGGGGTCGTACTCCTGGAGCGAGCTGATCGGCGGGCGGGACAGGGCGGGGCATGACCGCGGGCCCGGGCCGGAGAGTGAAATCTCCGGCCCGGGCCCGTCTCCCGCCACCCCCGTGGGCGGTAGCTGTCCCCCGCGACCCCCGTGGGCGGTGGTTGTCCCCCGCCGCCCCGTAGGCGGTGGTTGTCCCCGCCACCCCCGAGCGCGGTGGCTAGTCGGTCGCGATCGCGTTCAGTACGTTCATCCGGCCCGCCCTGAACGCCGGCACCAGGGCCGCGAACAGGCCCACGAAGGCCGAGCCGATGAAGACGCCGGTGATCGTCGGCCACGGGATGTCCAGGACGTTCAGGCCCTCCAGGGCCAGCAGCTGCTGGGCGGTCGCGCCCCAGCCCATGCCCAGCCCCAGGCCCAGCAGGGCGCCGAACAGGGCGATCACCACCGACTCCATGCGGATCATGCGGCGCAGCTGGCGGCGGGAGAGGCCGACGGCGCGCAGCAGGCCGATCTCGCGGGTGCGTTCCACCACCGACAGGGCCAGGGTGTTCACCACGCCCAGGACCGCCACGATGATCGCCAGGGCCAGCAGGCCGTAGACCATGTTCAGCAGCTGGCCCATCTGGTCCTTGAGCTCCTGCTTGTAGTCGGTCTGGTCCCGCACCGGGTACTGCGGGTAGTCGTGCAGCGCCTTCTTCAGGGCCGCGTACGCCGCCTCCTCCTGGCCGTCCTTCGCCTTGCCGAGCAGCATCTGGCTCTGCGGGATCCGGTCGGCGGGGACGTACTCGCGCAGTGTCTCGATGCTGATGTAGCGCGCGCCCTGGTCGAAGGAGGCGTCGTCGTCCGTGATGGCGGCGACCTTCAGCTTCGCCGTATCGCCGCCCTGGAAGGCGACGGTGATGGTGTCGCCGACGTGCACCCCGTGCTTGGTGGCGTAGTCGGAGCCGACCGACATGGCGTCCTTGCCGTAGGCGGCGGACAGGGTGCCCTCGGTGGTCGTACGGCGAAGGTCCTCGGCGTACGTCGGGTCGGTGGCCGTGAGCCCCGTGTCGTCGGTCTTGCCGTCCGGCGAGGTCAGTGTGGCGCGGACGTCCTTGGAGCGGGTGACGTGCTCCAGGCCCGGCGTCTGCCGCATGGCCTGCTCGGCGTCCTCGACGATCATCTGCTGGCCGCGCATGACGATGAAGTCCGCGCCCACCGACTTGTCGAGCTCGCTCGTCGCCGAGGCGACCATCGAGGAGCCGACCACCGACAGGCAGGCCACCAGCGCGAGGCCGATCATCAGGGCGGCGCCCGTCGCGCCGGTACGGCGCGGGTTGCGCAGGGCGTTGCGCTCGGCCATCCGGCCGACCGGACCGAAGGCCCGCAGCAGCACCGCGCTGAGCACCCGGACCACGCCGCCCGCCAGCAGCGGACCGATGACGACGAAGCCGATCAGGGACAGCACCACGCCGCCGCCCAGCATCAGCGCCCCGTCGCTCGCCTTGTCGGCCGTGGCGGCCGCGTACAGCGCGAAGGCGCCCGCGCCGGTGAGGACCAGTCCGGCCAGGCCGCGCACCCGGCCCGCCTTGCCGTCGGCCGGTGTACCGGCGTCGCGCAGGGCGGCCATCGGGGAGACCTTGCCTGCCCGGCGGGCGGGCAGGTAGGCGGCCAGGACCGTGACCACCACGCCCAGGACCAGGCCGACCACGGGGGTCGTCACCTTCACCGTCAGGTCGTCCGTCGAGAGGTTCATGCCGGCCATCGACATGAGCTTCATCAGCCCGACCGCGACACCGACCCCGGCGCCCACCCCGAGCACCGAGCCGACGAAGCCCAGCAGCAGCGCCTCCACCAGCACGGACCGGTTGACCTGCCGGCGCGAGGAGCCGATCGCCCGCATCAGGCCGATCTCCCTCGTCCGCTGGGCGACCAGCATGGAGAAGGTGTTGATGATCAGGAAGATGCCGACCAGGAAGGCGATCCCGGCGAAGCCGAGCATGGCGTACTTGATGATGTTCATGAACTCGCCGACGTCCTTGCGGTTCTCGTCGGCGGTCTCCTTGGCCGTCTGGATCTTGTACGCGCCGCCGGCGGTGCCGTCCAGTGCCTGGGCGATGTCCCGCTTGAGCTGCGCGTCGCTCACGCCGTCCGCCGCGGTGACGGAGACCTGGGTGAAGCGGCCGGTGGTGCCGAGCAGGGTGCGCTGGGCGGTCTCGGTGTCGAAGTAGACGACGGCCGCGCCCGGGTTGGTCACCTTCCAGGAGGCGATGCCGACGATGCGTGCGCGGATGTCGCCGGTGGCGGCGATGGTGCGCAGTTCGTCGCCGAGTTCCAGGCCGTGCTTGTCGGCGGTGTCCGCGTCGACCATGACCTCGGTGGGCCCGCGCGGGGCGTGCCCGGAGGTGATCTCCATGGACTTCAGGTCGTTCTCGGTCCAGTTGCCGGCGAACGTCGGGGCGCCGGAGGAGGAGCCCATGTTCTTGTTGTCGGAGTCGACGACGGTCACGTTCGTCGAACCGACCGCGCCCTCCGCCTTCTTGACTCCGTCGACGGCCGCTACCTGCTCGACGGCCGCGGCCGGCAGGGAGTCGGGCCGGCCCGTGCCGTTGCCGTCGTCCTCGTCGCCCGCGTCCTTGGGGCTGACGGTGACGTCCGACGAGGTGACGGCGAACAGCTTGTCGAAGGTGGTGTTCATCGTGTCGGTGAACACCAGCGTGCCGCACACGAAGGCCACCGACAGCAGCACCGCCACGGCCGACAGGGCCATCCGACCCTTGTGCGCGAAGAAGTTGCGCATGGAGGTCTTCAGGACGGTCATGACGTGCGCCCCCGGGCGTCGAAGTCCTTCATGCGGTCCAGGACGGTCTCGGCGGTCGGCTTGTACATCTCGTCGACGATGCGCCCGTCGGCGAGGTACAGCACGCGGTCGGCGTACGAGGCGGCGACCGGGTCGTGCGTGACCATCACGATGGTCTGCCCGAGCTCGTCGACGGACCTGCGCAGGAAGCCGAGCACTTCGGCGCCCGCGCGGGAGTCCAGGTTGCCGGTCGGCTCGTCCCCGAAGATGATCTCCGGCCGCGCGGCCAGGGCACGGGCCACCGCGACCCGCTGCTGCTGACCGCCGGAGAGCTGGGTGGGCCGGTGCTTGAGCCGGTCGGACAGCCCCACGGTGTCGACGACCCGCCCCAGCCACGCTCGGTCGGGCTTGCGGCCCGCGATGTCCATGGGCAGCGTGATGTTCTCGATGGCGTTGAGCGTCGGCAGCAGGTTGAACGCCTGGAAGATGAACCCGATCCGGTCCCGGCGCAGTTGCGTGAGCTTCTTGTCCTTCAGCCCGGTGATCTCGGTCTCGTCGAGATGGATCCGGCCGCTGGTGACGGTGTCGAGCCCGGCGAGGCAGTGCATGAGGGTGGACTTGCCGGACCCCGAGGGCCCCATGATCGCGGTGAACTGGCCACGCGCGATGTCCACGTCGACATGGTCGAGGGCGACGACCCGGGTCTCCCCCGACCCGTACGCCTTGACGACCTGCCGCGCCCGCGCGGCAACGGCCGTACGCCCTCCAGTACCCCCGTGCCTGGGAATGGTCACAGCCGATGTCACGGTATGTCTCCTAAGTCGGTCAGCGAATGAGTCACGAGAACCGGTACGACGGTCAGTCTCGTGGCGAGAAAGGGTCTGGCGCGCTGGTGCGCGGCCCCGTCTTGTGCGGGGGAAAACCCCACCCCTCGTGGATTGGTCAGCCGCCCCCCAGCGGCGTAAAGCCAGATTAAGGACGGCCCCCACACCGTCTCGTCCTCCGGCGGTACCAACCCTCCCCGAGATAGTACGGAGGTCCCCCTAGGGGCAGTCCCCCCACCGGTGGAACGCCCCTCGGGGTTGCCTGCGCCCTCGGACGCACCCAGCCTCCACCCTCCCGCGACGTGAAGGTCAAGTGGGAAGCTGTTCGGCGGCAGATAGGTGCAAGGGGAAAGCAAAAGGGGAAGGGAACCCGGTGGGCAGTACGAGACCCGCGATCCGCGACACCGCACAGCGCACCGGCACCGAGAGACGCACGGCCGTGGTCGCGGCCCTGATGCTCGCGATGGCGCTGGCCGCCCTCGACTCCACCATCGTCTCCACGGCCGTACCGCAGATCGTCGGCGACCTCGGCGGCTTCTCGGTCTTCTCCTGGCTCTTCTCCGGCTATCTGCTGGCCGTGACCGTGACCCTCCCGGTGTACGGCAAGCTCTCCGACACCTTCGGCCGCAAACCGGTGCTGATCGCGGGCGCGGCGCTGTTCCTGCTGGGGTCGCTGCTGTGCGCGGTGGCCTGGAACATGGGCGCGCTGATCGCGTTCCGGATCGTGCAGGGGCTGGGCGGCGGGGCCCTGCAGGGGACGGTGCAGACGCTGGCCGCCGACCTGTACCCGCTGCAGGAACGCCCGAAGATCCAGGCCAAGCTGTCCACCGTGTGGGCGGTGTCGGCGGTGGCCGGGCCGGGACTGGGCGGGGTCCTGGCGGCGTACGCGGACTGGCGCTGGATCTTCCTCATCAACCTGCCGATAGGCGCGGTGGCGTTGTGGCTGATAGCGCGCCATCTGCACGAGCCGGAGCGCGAGACGAAGGGCACGCGCGCGCGTGTCGACTGGGCGGGCGCGCTGGCGGTTTTCGCGTGCGGGGGCGCGCTGCTGACGGCCGTGGTGCAGGGCGGGGTGGCGTGGCCGTGGCTCTCGGGACCGTCGATCGCCTTGTTCGGTACGGGGCTTGCGCTCGCGGCGGTCGTGGTGTTCGTGGAGCGCCGGGCGGCCGACCCGATCATCCCCGGGTGGGTGTGGCGGCGCCGGACGATCGCGGCGGTGAATCTCGCCCTCGGCGCGCTGGGGCTGCTGATGGTGGCGCCGGCGGTGTTCCTGCCGACGTACGCCCAGTCGGTCCTCGGCCTGGCCCCGGTGGCGGCCGGATTCGTGCTGTCCGTCTGGACGTTGAGCTGGCCGGTGTCGGCGGCGTTCAGCCAGCACGTGTATCGGAGGATCGGCTTCCGTAACACCGCGATGCTGGGTATCGGGTCGGCGTCGCTGATCCTGCTGGCGTTCCCGTTCCTGCCGTATCCGGGGGCCGCGTGGCAGCCGACACTGCTGATGCTGCTGCTGGGAGCGGCGCTCGGGCTGTTCCAGCTGCCGCTGATCGTGGGCGTGCAGTCGACGGTGGGCTGGTCGGAGCGGGGGACGGCCACGGCGTCCGTGCTCTTCTGCCGCCAGACGGGGCAGACGGTGGGCGCGGCGCTCTTCGGCGCGGTGGCGAACGGGGTGCTGGCGGCTCGGCTCGGCGGGGCCGGCGACCTGGAGTCGGTGACGCGGGCGCTGGATTCCGGCGGCATGGCTCCGGAGGCCACCAGGCGGGCCATCGCCGACGCGGTGCACGCCGTGTATCTCGGGGCGTCCTGCGCGGCGGCGCTGGCCTTCCTGGTGCTGTTGCTGCTGGCGCCGGGGCGGTTCCCGGTCCTTGAGGAGGCCCTCAAGGAAGACCTCAAGGAAGGCCTCAAGGAGGAGGAAGCCCTCAAGGAAGACGGACGGTGACCTCGGGGTTGGCCGGTGACGGGCCGTCGAGCAGCGGCTGCGGGACGCCCTTCAGGTGCAGGTCGAAGAAGGCGGCGACGTACGCGCGCGTGAGGACCTGCGACCGCAGGTAGGGCATCGTTGCGGTGTCCGGGAGGCCGGCCAGCTCCGCGAGGAGGGGTACGTCGGTGAAGGAGCCGTGGTCGGTTCCGGCGAATGACAGCCAGCGCTTCCAGCCGTCCAGGTGGGCCCAGGCCTCGTCCCAGCTCGTGTCGCGTGGCGGCCTGTTCTCGGCCCCGACCATCAGGAAGGGACGGCCGTCGAGACCAGCGGCAGGAACCGGCGCGAAGAAGGTGCCGTCCATGTTCACGCCGGCCCGCACGCGCGCGTCGGCGGCCATCGTCGCGAGGGCGGCGTTGCCGCCGATGGAGTGCCCGGCCATGCCGATCCGCTGGGCGTCGATCACGCGCGCGTGCCGCCACGCGGGGTGACGCCCGGTCAGCCGGTCGAGCACGAAGGAGACGTCCTCGGCACGGCTCTCGGCGACGGTCGAGCCGCCGACCGGGGGAGGCGTCTCGCAGATGGCGCAGGGCAGGGTCTGCCCGTCGGGGAAGGTCGTACCGGCGTTCTCGTACGTGTGGTCGACCAGCGCGACGACGTATCCGCGACTGGCGAGGTCCTCGGCGAGTCCGGTGAGCGTGGCGCGCGGGAACGTGAAGCCGGGTGAGAGCACCACGAGCGGGAACCTGCCGTGCAGCGGGCGCGCGTCGGTGTGCGCCCAGGTACGGACGCCGCTGATCACCTCCGGCGGGACGGTGGCGTCCGGGACCCGCAACTCCAGCAGGTGCCGGGCCTCTTCGGTGGTCAGGTACGGAGCCGTCGGTCCGCCCGTGCCGCGGCGGGCGGGGTAGTACATGGACACCATCAGCTGACGGGCGCCCGCGGAGGGCACCCACGGGTCCGGGCGGTCGGTGTCGACGAGGTGGAGGGTGCTGCGACCCACGGCGTGCGGGCCGGTGGGGCGGGGCAGTTGGGGCGATTCGGCGGCGGTGGACGAACTCGCGGGGGCGGCGGAGGCGGCCCCCGCGGCGACGACTGGCAGGGTCAGGGCCGGTCCGAGCACGAGTACGGCGGACACCGCGACCGCTAAGAAGCGTGATCTGGTCATGCACAGGACGGTAGGCCGCGCGCCCCTGACCTGGCGTCACCCCGTAGTCCCCCGCCCGGCACACGCTGTCGTACCACGGACGTACGTGCATACCCTGTCCACCATGCTGACCCTGGAGCGCCTACGCGCCGACCACGCGGACGCCCTGCTGGCCTTCGAGCGGCAGAACCGCGAGTACTTCGCCCGGTCGATCCCGGACCGCGGGGACGCCTACTTCGCCGGCTTCGCCGCCCGGCACGAGGCGTTGCTGGCCGAACAGGCCGCCGGAATCTGTCACTTCCATGTGGTGCTGGACGACGAGGGGCGCCTCGTCGGGCGGGTCAATCTGGTCGACGTGGCCGACGCGTCCGCCGAGCTGGGGTACCGGATCGGCGAGCGGGCGGCGGGCAAGGGCGTCGCCACGGCCGCGGTGGCGGAGGTGTGCCGGGTGGCGGGTACGGCGTACGGACTGACGTCCCTGGTCGCGGTCACCACCCTGGACAACCTGGCGTCCCGGGCCGTCCTGCAGAGGAACGCCTTCACCGTGGTGGAGGACATCACGCTCGACGGCCGGCCCGGGGTCCGCTATCGGCGCTCGGATCTCGGGAGGGGGTCCTCCATGTGATCCCGGTGCTCGCACGTCCGAGTTAACGGCGGTAACACCGCAGGTCAGACACGGTTTGGCATAGTAAGCGCATACCGACCGCTCAGTTTGGTGAAAACCCCGCGCACTCCCGGTCCACCGAAGTAGCGTGCGTGACTCGCTCGCCCACCCCCCTACCTCCCTGCGGTCCGCCGCACCGGATCCGAGTCGCGCAAGGA
Organism: Streptomyces curacoi; assembly: GCF_001513975.1. Classification (GTDB taxonomy): domain Bacteria; phylum Actinomycetota; class Actinomycetes; order Streptomycetales; family Streptomycetaceae; genus Streptomyces; species Streptomyces curacoi. The sequence continues at coordinate 482,818 of NZ_KQ947990.1, read as the reverse complement.
GCACCGGGATGTCCTCCCCGTACGACCCGTACAACCCGTACGCCACCTATCCCTGGCAACCCCCCGTCCCCCCGCAGCCACCCACACCCCCACCCCACCGCACCCCCGACCACCCACCCCTCGGCCACCACAGCGACCTGCGGATCCTGCGCAGCGCCTACCGCTGGCAGCGGCGTGTGGCGACGCTCACCGCGCTCGGCTACTTCACGCTCTTTCTCGTCCTCTCCGCCTTCGCACCCGGGTTCATGACGAGCACGGTCACCGACGGACTGCCCGCCGGCCTGCTGCTCGCGCTGCTCCAACTGCCCGTGACCTGGCTGGCGATCGGGCTGTACGAACACACGGCCCGCCGCCACGTCGACCCGATCGCGGACCGGATCCGCAAGCAGGCCGCGGTGGACGCCAAGCGGGAAGCGGGCAGGAGGGGGACGGGGCGATGACCGACTTCAGTGGGGACGCGCAGGCGATGTCGCTGGTCGCGTTCTGCGCGGTGGCCACCATCACGCTGCTGTTGTGCGTGATGACGGGGCCCGACAGCGACGACCTCGACGAGTTCTACACGGGCTACAGCTCCCTGTCCCCCATGCGCAACGGCCTGGCGATCGCCGGCGACTACATCAGCGCGGCGACCGTCCTGGGCACGACCGGGGTGATCGCGCTGTGCGGGTACGACGGGATCGTGCTGGCCCTGAGCACGGCCCTGTCCCTGATGCTGCTGATGTTCCTGCTGGCGGAACCGCTGCGCAACGCGGGCCGCTTCACGATGGGCGACGCGCTGGCGCGCCGTATGCCGGGGCGGGGCGTACGCATCGCGGCGTGCGCGGTGACGCTGGCCGCACTGGTGCCGCTGATGCTGGTGCAGCTGGCCGGGACGGGGCAGTTGCTGGCGTTCATCCTGGGCTTTTCGAGCGATCGCTTGAAGACCGGGTGCATCATCGGGCTCGGCGTGCTCATGATCAGTTATGCGGCGATCGGCGGGATGAAGGGCACGGCCCTCATCCAGATCCTGAAGATGGTGATGCTGCTCGGGTCGGGCGCCGTGGTCGCCGTACTGGTGCTGCAGCGGTTCGACTGGGATCCGACCGCGCTGTTCGACGCGGCGGCGGAGCGCAGCGGGGTCGGGCCGGCGTTCCTGGAGTCGGGGCTGCAGTTCGCGGGCGGGCCGCATCCCCGCCTGGACATGATCAGCTCCCAGTTCGCGGTCGTGCTGGGCGGTGCGTGTCTGCCGCACATCACCATGCGCATGTACACGGCGAGCGGCGCGCGTCAGGTGCGGCGCTCGATGTCCTGGGCGGTGTCCAGCGTGGCGGTGTTCGTGCTGGTGATCACGGTGGTCGGCTTCGGCGCGACCGCGCTGATCGGCCGGGAGGTCATCGCCGGGGCGGACCCGCAGGGCAACACGGCCTACCTGATCGGCTCCAGGGCCGCCTTCGGCGTCGAGGTCTCGGCCGCGGAGACCTTCCTTTTCACGGCGGTCACCACGGCCATCTTCCTGACCGTGCTCGCCTCGGTCGCGGGCATGATCCTCGCCTGCGCGAACTCCCTCGCCCACGACGTGTTCGCCACGCGGGTACAGGAGCTGTCCGGACGCCGCGAGATGATGCTGGCGCGGCTGTCGGCGCTGGCGGTGGGGGTGCCGACGATCATTCTGGCGACGCTGGTCCAGCACCACAGCCTGCAGCCGCTGGTGACCCTGTCCTTCACCCTGGGCGCCTCCGCCATCGCACCTGCGCTGGTCTACAGCCTCTTCTGGCGCCGGTACACCCGGACCGGCCTGCTGTGGACCCTGATCGGCGGCTCGCTGGTGGTGCTGGTGCTGATGCCGGGGACCAATCTGGTCTCCGGGTCGCCCGTCTCGGCCTTCCCCGACGCCGACTTCAACTGGTTCCCGTTCACGACGCCCGGGCTGGTGTCCATTCCGGCCGGCTTCGCCTTCGGGTGGCTGGGGACGGTCGTGTCGGGGCGGCGGAAGATCGAGGAACAGCGGCGGCAGTACGAGGCTGTGGAGGGCTGGATTCTGGCGGGGGCGGTGCGCAGGGGGGACTGACGCCGGGGCGGACGGGGGCGGGTGGGGCGGACGGAGCGGACGAGGCGGAAACGTGGGTGTGCGGGGAGGACGGGGGTGGACTGGGGCGAGTGGTCGGCCGGTCGTCGTGGCGGCGGCGCGGGAGTGAGGCTCGTTCACTCCTGCGCCACCTGTCCCGTGAGCACCGTAAGGCTGTTGCGCATCTGACCGATGTGCGCCCGCACCTGGTCCCACATCTCGCTGTGCTCGCGCAGCACCCGCTCCGTCTCGCGGGCGATCTGGTCCGCCCGCCGCCGGGCCTCCATCACCACCTGCGTCGCGTGCGCCTGCGCCTCCTCCTGCAACCGCCGCGCCGAGGTCTGCGCATCCGCGAACTCCTGCTTCGCCTCGGCCAACGCGGCCTCGGCCAGCGCCAGCCGCTCCCGCTCGGACTCCTCCGCCGCGGCCAGCCGCTCCTCCGCCTCCCGCTCGGCCTCGGCCCAGCGCGCGGCATGCTCCTTCGCCTGCTCGGCGAGCACCCTTGCGGTGCACTGCCGTACCTCGCGCAGCACGCCGAGTTCCTCCCCGCGCCCCGCCTTCAGCGCACGCCGGGCGGCGATACGGACCTCGCCCGCCTCGGCACGCGCCGCGGACAACCGCTGGCGGACGGCTTCGTCGACCTCGGCGGCGATGACCTCGGCGTGCGCCTGTGCCGCGTCGCGCACGGTGTCCGCCTGCTCCTGCGCCTCCTCCATCAGGCGCCGCGCCTCCTGCCGCGCGTCCTCCCGCAGGGCAGCGGCCTCCTCCTCCGCCAGCTCGAAGATCCGCCGCGCACGCTCGCCGAGCGTCTCGTACGTCTGCGGAGCGAGCTGCGCCACCACCTCCCGCAGCCGCTCGGCCTCCGCCTCCATCTCCTTGGCCAGCACGGTGAGCCGGGCGGCCCGTTCCCAGGCGGCGTCGCGGTCCCGGAAGAGGGCACGGATGTAGGCGTCGACCTGGGCGGGGCGGTAGCCACGTCCGCGTACGACCGCGAAGTCGTAGAGCGAGGCCGGTGCGCTGCTCATCCTGGAACCCCTTTCCGCCGAACGGGAATGAAAATGATGATTTAGCGCACATCTTGATGTATCAGGCAGAAGCGTTCATAACGCGACACTCCGCGCGGGGGGTGCCGTCGCAGGCGCAGAGACACGAGGAAAGGCGCATACGAAAGGGCCGGCTCCGGTCGCACAACCGAGAGCCGGCCCTTTCACACCCGCACGCCGCCGTCAGCGGCAACCGGGTGGCGTCCCGACAAGCAAGCCGGGAGAGGTCCTCACAGCAATCCGTCCCACATCTGCTCCAGCAGCACCGACCACCAGCTCTCCGGCGACCCGAGCGCCGCCGGGTCGAGGGAGGCGAGCTGCGCCTGGAAGTCGACGGTCCAACGGCCCGCCTGCTCCTGGTTCAGACCGAAGCGAAGACGCCACATACGGCCCAGCAGAGCCAGGCAGCGCTGGAACTCGGGCAGACCCGTGTTCACGAACTGCGGCGGTACGGGCGCACCGCCCGGCCCCGCCTCCACCGGCACGGCGACGATGTGCGCCGTCCCGTACTGCACACAGAGCGCCCTGCCGAAGTCGCTGCCCATGACGAGGTACGAGCCCGCGTCCGAGGCCGGCTGCACCCCGCGCTCCTGCGCCAGCTCCGCCAGCGTCGGAACGGGCCGCCCCGGCTGGGCCTGCGCCCAGAAGAACGGCCCCATGTCCATCGGCAGACCGCCGACCACCAGGCTGTGCGCCACGACCGGCGGCACGCCCTGCCGGGACACGGCGGCCTGCTCGAACCGGAAGATCCCCGGCCCGAACGCCCCCGCCAGCTCCTGCGCCACACCCTCCGGCGGAATCGGCGGCGCCGCCTGCACCTGCGGCAGCGGGGCGCGCACCGGTGCCGGCCGGGCAGGGCCGTCGGCCACCTGGTGCAACTCGCCCTGGTGGGCGAGCAGTTGCTGCATGCCCTGCTGCCGGCTCGCGTGATCCGTGCCGTACGGCGCGATGGACGTGATCCGCGCCTGCGGCCACTGCTCCCGGATCATCCGCGCGCAGTACGCACCCGGCAGCTCACACGACTCCAGCTCCGTGTGCAGCTCCAGCACCTGGTCCGGCGGCACGTTCATGGCCCGCAGCTCATGGAAGATCTGCCACTCCGGGTGCGGCGTCCCCGGCGCCGAACGCCGGATCAGCTGCTGCTCCGACCCGTCCTGCGCGCGGTATCGGAGAACGGCCTGGTAGCCCGGGCCGACCGTCGGCTGGCCGGTGGGCTGCTGGGGGTAGCCGTACGCGGGGGGCTGAACCGGGCCGGGCTGACCCGGCCCAGGCTGACCGGGCTGACCGGGCGGCGGCGGGACGGCGCCCGGAGGCATCGGGGGCTGCGGGGCGCCCGGAGGCATGCCGGGGGCGTGCGGAACGCCGGGCGCGCCAGGCGCGCCGTGAGCACCAGACGCGCCGGGCATGGCGGGAGCGCCGGGCGCCTGCGGCGGCGGAGGCACGCCGGGGCCGCCGACCGGGGGCGCGGACAGCACGGTCTCCGCGTGGTGTACGGAACCCTGAGCGCCGCCCGAGGAACCCTGGGCACCCTGCGCACCGGGCATGCCAGGGGCGCCGGGCGGCTGCGGGGCACCTGGCGTGCCCGGGGCGCCCGGAGGCTGCGGAGGGCCGCCCATCTGGCTCGGGTCGGCCAGCACCGTGGCGGCGTGGTGCACACCGCCCGCAGGCGCAACGCCGGGCGCGCCGGGCGGGTGGGGAGCACCGGGCGGGTTGGGAGCCCCCGGCGGATTCGGCGCACCGGGCCCAGCCGGGGCACCCGGCGGCTGCGGAGCGGCAGGCGTGTCCGCGCCTCCCGGCCCCTGCGGCGCCCCCGGCCCACCAGCACCCTCGGGCCCCTCGGACCCCAGCGCCGACACGAGCTGCGTCGGAACGTACCCCCCGGCCGGAGCCCCCGCCGGAACCCCGGGCGCACCCGGAACCCCTGGAGGCGGCGGTGGCGGAGGAGTCGTACCCCCCGCCCGCGCACCCGGCGTCCCCGGGGCACCCGGCGGCGGAGGCGGCGTCGCCCCACCGCGCGCACGTGGGGGAGGCGCCGCCTTGCTCGTCGCGGCATCGGCGATGTCCCCGGCGTTCGGCGCGAGCGGCCGGCCCGGACCGCCCGGAGCCTGCGGCGCGCCCGCACCACCGGCGGGCCCGCCCCGCGGATAGCCGTAGGAAGGCGCGGGCGGCGGCATCGCACCCGGCGCGGGGGCGCCCGGAGGCGGCGTACCCGGAACACCGGCCGCCTGCGGATACCCGTACGCCGGCGCACCCGGCGCGGGCGGAGGCGTGCCGCCCTGCCCACCCGGCGCGTCCGGATCGTCGAGCGCCGGCTCGATCGCCGTCGGCGGAAGCTGGCTGCCGCCCGACATCAGTGCCGTCTTGGCGTCCGGCGGCGCGGTGTCGTCACCGCTCAACGGCGGCGCGAACACGGTCTCCGGCAACGGCACGGAACGGTCCTCAAGCGCATCGGCACTGGTGTCCGTACCGGCCCACGGGGTCGCCCCCTCAGGCACACGGGGCGCGGCAGACACATCGGGTGACGTAACGCCAGAGGCACCCGCCTCCGCACCGGCCTCACCACCCGAGCCGGACCCCGAACCCCCGGCACCCGAATCTCCGGACCCCGAACCCCCGTCCCGGCGATCCGAGTCCCCCAGCTTGTCCGCCGCCTCCTGCAACCACTCCGGCGGAGTCAGCAGAAACGACGTCTGATTGAGGTCCACGCGAGCCGGAGCAGCCGGCACCGGGGCGGTGGCCGCGCCCGCACGGCCGTACTCCTCCTCGTACCGGCGAATCACCTCACCCACCGGCAGCGAAGGCCACAATGTGGCCTCCCCGCTGTCCCGGGCGATCACCAGCCGCTGCGCACCGCCGTCCGACCGCGGCCCGTCCGCCCGGTCCTCGGCCCACACCACGAACCCGAGCTCGAACTCCCGCACCCGCACCTCACGATGCTGGTACGACGGCACATCCCCGTTGATCCACTCTTCCGCGCGCTCCTGCGCCTGCGCGAACGTCACCATCGCGAAGCTCACTCCCCCACAGCCGCAGCGGCAACCGGCACCGCACGGGCGAACCCGCCGTCCACCATCAGATTCGCCACCGTCTCCAACTCCGGCGGAGAACCCGCCAACCGGGACAGAAACGCGTCGAAGTCCTCACCGCACGGCAGCAACAACCGCTCCACCCGCTCGCCCGCCGACCACGAAGGATCCACATCCCGCACGTCGTCGTACGCGCAGAACCACACCGAACCGATCCGGTCGCCCTTCACCTTCACGGCCAGCAACCCGCCCTGCACAAACCCAACACCCAAGTAGTCCTTGGTCAGATGGTCACGCAGACACTTGTTGACGTAGACCAGGTCATTGACCGCCGCCTCGTCCCGCACCGTGAACAGGGGCTGGTCGATCAGCAGGCCCAACTCCGCGTCCAGAGCAGTCCCCACGGGGGCACACCCGCCCGCCGCCTTCAAGAACGAGCGATACGCACCCGGCAGCCGGTACCCGAGGTCCTCCTCCACCCCCAGCACCTGCGACTCCGTCACCGCCACACCCGACTTCGGCAGCCGGAAATGCGCCGGCCGCGTCTCCTGCAACGGCCGCGTCCCCCGCTTGTGCTGATCCACCGACGACGTCGCGATCCCACCGTGATGCCGCAGCAACGCCTTCACCTCGACCGGCACCAGCTCCAGCCGCCGCGAACCCGCCACGTGATGCCACGTCCAGCCATGCGGCGTCGCCACCGCCGACACCGTGTCCCACAGATCGTGTCCCGACGCCGCCAGCGCCGCGTTCGCCGACACATAGTCCGTCAGCCGCAACTCGTCGACACCGAAACCCTCCGGCGGCTCCGCGATCTCCGCCGCCGCCCGCGCATACGGCGAGAAGTCGGGGTAACCCCGCTCATCGACCCGTACTCCTCTCGGGTGACGGGCCGCCCGAACCGGATCCGGGAAATGCACGACCTGCCCGGCGTAGGCCGCGTTCGGCGGCGCGGCTTGCTGCCCGAGCCGACCTGTCGTCATGGCGGTTGCCCCCTGCGGCGTTCTGACACGGCCCGCCATGACCACCCTCGGTCGTGGCGCCCCGCATCGGCTGTCTCATCTGCGTCCACGCGTCACCGCATGGAAAGCGGTGCCGACAGCCTATGCGGTACGACGATCCCGGTCACCGGCACCGGTCACGCCCCCCTCCGCTTCCGTGACCAGCCGTCACCCCGCCGTGACAGCCCGCCCAAACCCGGGCGTGTCACGCGGCCCCAGCTTCCGCACCAGCCACGCCATTTGGCACTCTGTGACGTCCGAGAGCATGCCCGGGGGATGCTCGGGAGGGGATGATGATCATGAATGCGACACAGGCAGGACCACACTCAGTCGGGTCCGGCGACCCCCGCATCGGCTGGAGCGCCACCGAAACCCCGCACGCGCCCGCCCTCCGCCACCGCCGCGACGGCATACTCCCCACCGTCGCCGCCGCCCTCTCCGTCCGCGGCGCCACCCTCACCGGCACCGCCGCCCGCGGCGACCAGCCCCCCGCCCTGCACCACCTCGTCCAGGACTTCCTCGACACCCTCACCAGCAGCGAACGCGACCGCTTCACCGGCCGCTGCGCCGAAACCATCCTCATCTCACGCCACATCGCCGCCGCCGACGCCGCCCGCAGCAAACGCGCCGCCCGCAAACCCATGACCAACGGCGAAGCCCGCAAAGCCCTCAAACAGGCCAAACTCACCGCCCGCCGCATCCGCGAGGACGGCGACCCCCTACACGGCAGCTTCGCCGCCCCCTGCCGCGCCTGCACCGCACTCAGCGCCCACTTCGGCGTCCGCATCGTCGACCCCACAGCGGCAGACGGCTGACCCCGCCCCTGACCCCCCACACACAGACCCCGAACACACCCCCCCCACACACACAGACCCACCCCCCGCACGTCCCATAAGCACCGACGAACGAAGGGCAGATGCACACCGACCGCACCTCGACCACCCGCTTCCCCGTCCCCGTCGACGCCGCCCTGCGCGCCGCCGGCTGGCAACCCGGACGCTGGGACATCAAACAGGCCGAGATCTGGGCCGACGCCCTCCGCGAACACACCTCACCGGCCGGCCACCGCCACGCCGTCTTCCCCGCCGCCGTGGAGGCCTGGGCCGAGTTCGGCGGCCTCCACATCACACCCACCGGCCCCGGCCGCCAGGTCGCCCCCGCCAACCTCCACTTCGACCCCCTCCACGGCCTCCACATGGCCCGCACCCTCGGCGACCTCGGCCGCGCACTCGACACCCAGGTCTGCCCCCTCGGCGCCGAAACCGACACCGCGGCCCTCCTCGCCATCGACACCGAAGGCCGCGTCTACACCCTCGACCACACCGGCGACTGGTACCTCGGCCCCGACATCGACCAAGCCCTCGCCGGGCTCATCACCGGCATAGAACCGGTACGGCTGACCGCGGGCTGACACCCGGGGACCGACGAACCGGGACAGCGACTACGCCGCCGGAATCACCGCCGACACCCGAAAACCCCCCGCATCCGTCGGCCCCGACACAAACACTCCGCCCAGCGCCACGACCCGCTCCTTCATCCCCACCAGGCCGTTACCACCCGACGGCAGCCGCGCCGCCGACGCCGACGACAACTCCGGCGGCGGCTCGTTCTCCACCTGCATCGCGATCTCCGACACCCGATGCGCGAGCCGCACATGCGTCTTCGCCCCCGCCGCATGCTTGTGGACGTTCGTCAGCGCCTCCTGCACCACCCGGAACGCCGTCTGCTCTATCTCCGGCGCATACGACCGCGACTCGCCCTCCACGGACAGATCCACGACCATCCCCGCAGCAGCCGACTGCCCGATCAACTCGTCCAACTCGGACAGACAAGGCCCCTCAGCAGCCCCCTCGTCACCACCGCCCTGCTCCCGATCGGCCGCGGCAGCCACAGCAGCCCCCACCGCAGCAAGCGGAACGACGGCCCCCCGAGGCCGGTCCTCATGGACGCCCCCACTGCGCAGCACCCCGAGCATCTCCCGCAACTCGGTCAACGCCTGCCGCCCCATGTCCCCCACCAACGCGGCATTCCTCACCACCTTCTCGGGATCCTTGCGCGCAACGGCCTGCAACGCCGCCGCATGCACCACCATCAAGCTCACCCGATGCGCGACGACGTCATGCATCTCCCGCGCGATCCGCGTCCGCTCCTCACCCCGCGCCCACTCGGCCCGCTCCTCCGCCCGCTCGGCCAGCAACTGAAGCTCCCGCTCCAGGCTGTCGGCCCGCTCCCGCAGACTCTCCATCAGCCGCCGCCGAGCCCCCACATACAGCCCCAGCAGCAGAGGAGGCGCGGTCACCCCGAGAGCGGTGGTGAGAGACGCGAGAGGAACAACCCACTCCCCGAACGTCAGACTCCCCCGCGCCACACCCTGCCGCACCCACACGTACGTCACGATCAGCATGCCGACGAACGACATCCCCGCGAGCGAGGCGATGATCCGCCGGGGCAACTCGGACGCGGCGAGCGTGTACAGGCCGACTATGCCCATCAGGAAGCCCATCTGCGCGGGCATGACAGCGATCGACACGAGCACGACGGCGATGGGCCACCGCCGCCGCAGCACCAGCACCGAACCGGCCAGCAGGCCGAAGATCACCCCCGCGGCCTCCGGAACCCCCGCGTCCCGCGCGAACCGGACCCCCTCGCCCCCGCACTCCAGCGCGGACACAACAGCCAGACTCACGTCCAGCACCGCACTACGCACCCTGCCCCACCACCACGGCCCCGCCCCCGGTGGCGGCACCTCTGTGTGGGCTTCCCCCGTCGTGGTCATGCCTCCAGCCTACGGGCGGCCGACCCGGGTTTTCCGGCGAGTTTCACGGACTGGCCTACACCACACCGCGTAACCGAACGTAAGCGAAACCATCCGATATCCCTCGAACTGCTGAATCGCTCACCGTTCGACCCCGGAACCGATCATTCCGGCCGGACGGTATGCCTATGGCACATCCACAAGGCAAATACGCCGACTTCGAGGGGCTCCGGGAGCGGGCGATTGCGCTACGGCGCAGGGGCTACAGCCTTCGGCAGATCCGCGACGAGCTGAAGATCTTCAACAACGACATCCTCAACCAGCTGGTGAAGGGGGAGCCGCCGCCGGAGTGGACGAAGCGACCGAACGCGAAGGACGACCTGCGCGCGAAGGCACGGGAGCTGCGACTGCAGGGCTGGACGTACGACCAGATCGAGGCAGAGCTGGGTTGTTCGAGGAGCTCGGTATCGCTTTGGGTGCGGGATCTGCCAAGGCCTGAGCCCCGCTACACACCCGAGGAACAACTGGCCCTGATGCAGGAAGGCCTGGCAAAGCGCCGCGCCGCGGAGAACGAGGGGCGCAGGAGGACCAAGCTCGCAGCCTGCAGGGACATCGGCGAGCTGACAGATCGAGACCTGTTCCTGACGGGGGTCGCGCTGTATTGGGCCGAAGGGTCCAAGAGCAAGCCTTACGACCGACGCGAGCGGGTCGTCTTCGTCAACAGCGACCCTGGTGTGATCAAGGTCTACCTCGCGTGGCTCGATCTGCTCGACGTGGACCGGGAGCGTCTGGGCTTTCGTGTGCTCATTCACGAATCCGCTGACGTGGCTGCGGCCACCCGCTATTGGGCAGACATCGCCGACGTGGACGGCTCGATCTTCGCCAAGCCGACGCTCAAAAGGCACAACCCGAAGACCGTTCGCAAGAACACCGGCGACGACTACCACGGCTGCCTGGTCGTCACAGTGGCGAGAAGCGCCGATCTCTACAACCGCATCGAGGGCTGGTGGGAGGGAATCGTGACCCAGTCCCAGGCAGGTCTCCGGTAAGGTCTGAAGCGCTGTCCCCCGTGGTGTAACTGGCAGCACACTAGATTTTGGATCTAGCAGGACAAGGTTCGAATCCTTGCGGGGGAGCCACAGCACACAAGACCTCGGTTCGGGCCCTGACAACCAAGTCAGGGCCCGCTCTCATGCCCCCCCACAAAACGCCCCGGTATCCTGCGGATGTCACCCCACCCCCTCCACAGCCGAAGGGCATCCCGTGAGCGCCATTCGCCCGGCAGCCGTCGTCGTTCTCGCAGCGGGTGAGGGCACCCGTATGAAGTCGGCCACACCCAAGGTCCTGCACGAGCTCTGCGGACGCAGCCTCGTGGGCCATGTGCTCGCCGCCGCGCGCGAGTTGCAGCCCGAGAACCTCGTCGTGGTCGTGGGGCACGCGCGCGAGAAGGTCACCGCGCATCTCGCCGAGATCGACCCCGGCGTGCGGACCGCCGTACAGGCCGAGCAGAACGGCACCGGGCACGCCGTACGCATGGCCCTGGAGGAGCTCGGCGGTTCCGTCGACGGGACCGTGGTCGTCGTGTGCGGCGACACGCCCCTCCTGACCGGCGAGACCCTGACCCGCCTCGCCGCCACCCACTCCGCCGACGGCAACGCCGTCACCGTGCTGACCGCCGAGGTCCCGGACGCGACCGGGTACGGGCGGATCGTGCGCGACGGGGTGTCCGGTGCCGTGACGGCCATCGTCGAGCACAAGGACGCGTCCGAGTCGCAGCGGGCGATCCGGGAGATCAACTCCGGGGTGTTCGCGTTCGACGGGCAGCTGCTGGCGGACGCGCTGGGGAAGGTGCGTACGGACAACAGCCAGGGCGAGGAGTACCTGACCGACGTGCTCGGGATTCTCCGCGAGGCCGGTCACCGTGTCGGCGCCTCGGTCGCCGCCGATCACCGTGAGATCGCCGGGATCAACAACCGGGTGCAGCTGGCGGAGGCCCGTCGCATTCTCAACGACCGGCTTCTGACCCGCGCCATGCTCGACGGCGTGACCGTCGTGGACCCCGCGACCACCTGGGTCGATGTCACGGTCACCTTCGAGCAGGACGCGATCGTCCACCCGGGCACCCAGTTGCAGGGTGCCACCCATCTCGGCGAGGGCGCGGAGGTCGGGCCGAACTGCCGGCTCAGGGACACGCGGGTCGATGCCGGTGCGCGGGTGGACAACACGGTGGCGGACGGTGCCCATGTGGGGCCGGACGCGTCCGTGGGGCCGTACGCGTACCTCCGGCCCGGTACGCGGCTGGGTGCGAAGGGCAAGATCGGTACGTATGTCGAGACGAAGAACGCCTCGATCGGTGAGGGGACGAAGGTGCCCCACCTCTCCTATGTCGGTGACGCGACCATCGGTGACCACACGAACATCGGTGCCGCGAGTGTCTTCGTGAACTACGACGGACAGGACAAACACCACACCACTGTCGGTTCGCACTGCCGTACCGGCGCGGACAACATGCTTGTGGCTCCTGTCACTATCGGGGACGGCGCGTACACCGCGGCTGGCTCTGTGATCACGAAGGATGTGCCGCCCGGTTCGCTGGCCGTGGCCCGTGGTCAGCAGCGGAATATCGAGGGCTGGGTGGCTCGTAAGCGTCCGGGCAGTGCGGCCGCGAAGGCGGCCGAGGCGGCCTCCCGTCGGGGAGAGCGTGCGGACTGACCGGAAACCGGTGCGTCAAACACGGCGTACCGTGATAAGTGCACACCCGCACCCCACCAGCTGAGACGGCTTCCCGCACCCAGCCGGGACGGCGTGCTCGACACCCAGCTGCGACACCTCTGAGGAGACAGTGCTGTGACCGGGATCAAGACGACCGGCGAGAAGAAGTTGATGTTCTTCTCCGGCCGCGCCCACCCCGAGCTTGCCGAGGAGGTCGCCCAGCAGTTGGGTGTCGGGGTTGTCCCGACGAAGGCCTTCGATTTCGCCAACGGTGAGATCTATGTCCGTTATCAGGAGTCGGCGCGTGGTGCGGACTGCTTTGTGATCCAGAGCCACACGGCTCCGATCAATCAGTGGATCATGGAGCAGTTGATCATGATCGATGCGCTGAAGCGTGCGTCGGCTCGCTCCATCACGGTCATCGTGCCGTTCTACGGTTACGCGCGGCAGGACAAGAAGCACCGGGGGCGTGAACCGATTTCGGCGCGTCTGATCGCTGATCTGATGAAGACGGCCGGTGCGGACCGGCTCCTGACCGTGGATCTGCACACCGACCAGATCCAGGGTTTCTTCGACGGGCCCGTCGACCACCTCTTCGCCCTTCCGCTGCTCGCGGACTATGTGGGGGACAAGGTCGACAGGGAGAAGCTGACGGTCGTGTCCCCGGACGCCGGTCGTGTGCGGGTGGCCGACCGCTGGTGTGACCGGCTCGGTGCTCCGCTCGCGATCGTGCACAAGCGGCGGGACAAGGACGTGGCGAACCAGGTGACCGTCCATGAGGTCGTGGGTGAGGTCAAGGGCCGGGTGTGTGTCCTGGTCGACGACATGATCGACACGGGTGGCACGATCTGTGCGGCGGCGGACGCGTTGTTCGCGCACGGTGCCGAGGACGTGATCGTGACGGCGACCCACGGTGTGCTCTCCGGGCCTGCCGCCGACCGGCTGAAGAACTCGCGGGTGAGTGAGTTCGTGTTCACGAACACGCTGCCGACGCCGGGTGAGCTGAGCCGTGATCTGGACAAGCTGACGGTGCTGTCGATCGCGCCGACGATCGCGAGTGCGGTGCGTGAGGTGTTCGAGGACGGTTCGGTGACGAGCCTGTTCGACGAGCAGTAGAGATCCGAGCGGTAGAGATCCTTTTGGGTGCGGCCTCCGTGTCCGAGTAGACTGCTGCAGTTGCTCGGCGAGGGAGGCCGTTCCCGTGACAGGGGTCGGCGGTCCGTTATCGACGCGCTCTTCGTAGCAGGCCGTTCGTGGCCGGGTGACCACGTCCGTTCCTAGTTCCTACGAGGAGTGATCAATATGTCCGAGGTGAAGCTCACCGCCGAGACGCGCACCGAGTTCGGTAAGGGTGCCGCGCGTCGTATCCGCCGCGAGAGCAAGGTTCCGGGTGTCCTGTACGGGCACGGTTCCGACCCGCTGCACCTGACCCTGCCGGGCCACGACCTGCTGCTGGCGCTGCGTACGCCGAACGTTCTGATCTCCCTGGACATCGACGGCAAGACCAACGAGCTGGCGATTCCGAAGGCTGTGCAGCGTGACCCGCTGAAGGGCTTCCTGGAGCACGTGGATCTGCAGCTGGTGAAGCGCGGCGAGACGGTCACGGTCGAGATCCCGGTGCACACCGAGGGCGAGCTGGCTGCCGGTGGCAACCTGCTGGAGCACGTTCTGAACGCGCTGCCGGTCGAGACCGAGGCCACGCACATCCCCGAGGCCGTCACCGTGTCCGTCGAGGGCCTGTCGGCCGGTGCCTCCGTCCTGGCCAAGGACATCACGCTGCCGAAGGGCACCACGCTGGCCGTCGAGGAGGACGCTGTCGTCCTTCAGGTGCTGGCCGCGCAGGCCGAGGAGGCCCCGGAGGGCGAGGCCGCCGAGGGTGAAGAGGCCGCGGAGGCCTGATCCTCAGCTCTGGCAGAGGCGTGATCGTCGGCTCTGTCATCGGTTCGTCAGCCGCTGTTCCCGTTGGGGGCAGCGGCTGGCGCGTATCAAGGAGACATGGACGTGACGACCGACCCGAGTGCCCCTTGGCTGATCGCCGGCCTCGGCAATCCGGGACCCGACTACGCCAGGAACCGGCACAACGTCGGGTTCATGGTGGTGGATCTGCTGGCGGAGCGGATCGGGGGGAAGTTCAAGCGGGCCGGTAAGGCTCAGGCACAGGTCGTCGAGGGGCGGATCGGGCCGCCGGGGCCGTTGAACCGGCGGGTGATTCTGGCGAAGCCGATGTCGTACATGAATCTGTCCGGTGGGCCGGTCGGTGCGCTTCGGGATTTCTACAAGGTGCCGGTGGGCAACATCGTTGCCGTGCATGACGAGTTGGACATCGACTTCGGCGCGTTGCGGCTGAAGCTCGGTGGGGGTGACAACGGGCACAACGGGCTGAAGTCGATGACGAAGGCGATGGGTTCGGACTATCACCGGGTGCGGTTCGGGATCGGGCGGCCGCCGGGGCGGATGCCGGTGGCGGACTTCGTTCTGATGGACTTCTCCTCGGCCGAGCGCAAGGAGCTGGACTACTTCGTGGACCGGGCGGCGGACGCGGTGGAGTGTCTGGTGATCGATGGGCTGGAGCGGGCGCAAAGCACGTACAACTCGTGACTTGTCCGCCCACGGGGGCGGGCCGAAGTTGACCGGGTGCAGGGGCATGGCCAAGGATCGCGGCCATGCCTTCTGCCGTCACTTCAAGTCAGGGCGCTCTTGTGGTGCTGCGGTTCGGACGGGTCGCGGTGATGGGTACGGTCGCGGTGCTGATTCTGATCGCGGGTGTGTGGGCGTCGTGGGGCAGTGCTCAGCATGTGATGCTCACGAAGGGGCGGGAGAGCGGCACGATCGAGGTGACGCGGTGTGGTGCGGACACCTGCAGTGGGCCGTACTCGCCGATCTCGGCGGGGTCGCAGCCGCGCGGGTCGGTGGTCATCGAGAAGAACGTGGCCGTGCGCCAGGGGCAGACGTACACGGTCGTGGTGAAGCCGGGCAGTGATGACGTGGTCCGGTCGGGGCCTGCGGGGGTGCTGTACTCGTGGGTTCCGTTCGGTGGTGCGCTGCTGCTGGCGTCGGTGGTGGTGGCGGGCGGGATGCGGCGGACGCGGCCGGCCTGGGTGCTGGCGGGGGCGGGGATCGCGCTGCTCACGGCGGCTTTCGTGACGATCTGATGGTCTGCGTCGTTCTCCGGTTCTGTGGGGGATCAAGCTGTTGTCTGTTCGTGATTGACCTGGGGTCAGTTCCGGCTGGATGCTTAGCCGCCCCCTCCACATCTTCCCGTTCGTTTCACGAAGATGGACTACTGCCTCATGCGAACCCTCACCCGCGTCGGTGCCCTGTCCGCCGTCGCCGCGGCCGCGTTGCTGTCCGCTCCGGTCGCCGCCCACGCCACCCCGCCAGGTGACAACGGCACCGTCAAGATCCATGACGCCACTACCGGCGAGGAGCTGCGCAAGAACGAGCCACACGTGTGCGAGTTCTACTTGGACGCGTTCGGTTTCGACAGCCTTCAGCAGGTCGACTGGCACATCGAGGCGTGGGCTCCGACGGCCGGCGCCAAGGGCGAGACCGTGAAGTCCGGCGCGATCACGCTGGACGACCAGGGCCACGGCCGTACGGAGGACATGACGCTGGCCGACGGGCACTACAAGCTGTTCTGGAACTTCGACGGCGAGCACGGCTCGGCCAAGCACAAGGTGTTCTGGACGGACTGCGAGGACGAGGAGGAGGGCGGCGGCGGCACGGCCACGCCGTCCGCTACGCCGTCCGCCTCGGCGTCCCCCTCCGCGCCGGGCGACGACTCGACCACCGAGCCGTCCGCGAGCCCGTCCACGTCCGACGCGGCCGCCCCTTCGTCGTCCCCGTCGGGGCAGGGCGGTGAGGGTGACCTCGCCGAGACCGGTAACGGTGCTCCGGTGGGTCTGCTGTCGGCGGCTGCGGCCGCGCTGCTGGCAGCGGGTGGCTACCTGGTGCTGCGCCGCCGTAAGGCCTGACGTAGACCGTCGTACCAGGTCGTACAAGCTCGTACAGGTCGGCGTACAGGACGTGAAAGGGTGCCCCCCGTGCTCGTGAGCAGCACGGGGGGCACCCTCCTTTTTTTGGCTGGTCAGCCGGTGTTGCGCAGGCCGGCCGCCACGCCGTTGACCGTGAGCAGCAGGGCTCGGGACAGCAGCGGGTCGGGTTCCTCGCCGGCGGCTGCCGCGTCGCGCTGGCGCTTGAGGAGGGCGACCTGGAGGTAGGAGATGGGGTCGAGGTAGGCGTCGCGGATGGCGAAGGTCTGCTTGAGGACCGGCTGGGCGTCGAGGAGTTCCTGCTCGCCGGTGACCTTGAGGACCTCGGCGACGGTCAGATCGTGTTCGGCGCGGATGGTGTCGAAGACGTGCTTGAGCTCGTCCGGCACCAGCGTGTCGACGTAGTGGGCGGCGATCCGCAGATCGGTCTTGGCGAGCGTCATCTCGACGTTGGAGATGAAGTTGCGGAAGAAGTGCCACTGTTCGTGCATCTCGTCGAGCACGGTGTCGAGGCCGGCCCCGCGCAGCGCCTTCAGCCCCGATCCCACGCCGAACCAGCCGGGGACGATCTGCCGGGACTGGGTCCAGCCGAAGACCCACGGGATGGCGCGCAGCCCGTCGAGCGAGACGCCCGAGCCGGGGCGGCGGGAGGGCCGCGAGCCCAGGTGCAGGTCGGCGAGCTGGTCGACCGGCGTGGAGGCGAGGAAGTACGTCGGCAGGTCGGGGTCTTCGACGAGCTTGCGGTAGGCGGCGTGGGCGGCGTCGGACACGACGTCCATCGCGGCGTCCCAGCGGGCGAGCGCCTCGACCGACTGGCGCGGGGCGGTGTGCAGCGCGGAGGCCTGCAGCGTCGCCGCGACGGTCAGCTCCAGGTTCTCGCGGGCCAGCGAGGGCACGAGGTACTTGTCGGAGATGACCTCGCCCTGTTCGGTGACCTTGATCTCGCCTTCGAGGGTGCCCCAGGGCTGGGCGAGGATGGCGTCGTGGGAGGGGCCGCCGCCGCGGCCGACGGTGCCGCCGCGGCCGTGGAAGAGGCGCAGGCGCACGCCGTAGCGGTGGGCGACGTCGCGCAGGCGGCGCTGGGCGCGGTGGATCTCCCACTGGCTGGTGGTGATGCCGCCGAACTTGGAGGAGTCGGAGTAGCCGAGCATGACCTCCTGGACGTCGCCCCGCAGTGCCACGAGCCTGCGGTACGACGGGTCGGAGAGCATGTCCTCCAGGATGGTGTCGGCGGCCTTGAGCTCGTCGGTGGTCTCCAGGAGGGGGACGATGCCGATCTTGGCCCAGCCGGCGTGCAGGTCGATGAGGCCTGCCTCGCGGGCGAGGACGGCGGCGGCGAAGACGTCGTCGGCGCCCTGGCACATGGAGATGATGTACGACTCGATGACCTCGGGTCCGAAGATCTCCAGGGCCCGCTTGACGGTCTGGAACACGCCGAGGGTCTTCTCGCCGGCCGCGTCCACGGGCGCCGGGGTGGGCGCGAGGGGGCGACGCGAGCGGAGTTCCTTGGCGAGGAGCTTGGCGCGGTAGTCGCGGGGCATGTCGGCGTAGCGCCAGGATTCCTCGCCGAGGCGGTCGAAGAGCTGGCCGAGGGCGTGGTGGTGGGCGTCCGCGTGTTCGCGTACGTCCATGGTGGCGAGCTGGAGGCCGAACGCGGACAGGGTGCGGATGGTGCGGTCCATGCGGCCGTCGGCGAAGAGGCCGCCGCGGTGTGCGCGCAGGGAGGTCTGGATCAGCTTGAGGTCGTGCAGGAGCTCGCTGGTGCCGAGGTAGTCGCGGCCGGGCTCGTGCGGGGTGCCCTTGGCGAGGCGCTGCTTGGTGTTCTCCAGCTTCTGCCGGATGCAGGTGGCCTTGAGCCGGTAGGGCTCCTCGGCGTTGAGGCGCTTGTAGCGGGGGCTGATCTCGGGGAGGAGTTCGAGGTCGGCCTGGAGGGATTCCAGGAGTTCCTCGGTGGCGCCGGTGTAGCGGATGGAGTTCGACAGGAAGCCGCGCAGTTCGTCGATCATCTCCAGGGCGTCGTTGATGCCGTGTTCGTGCTGGAGGATGAGGACGTCCCAGGTCACCTGGGGGGTGACGTTGGGGTTGCCGTCGCGGTCGCCGCCGATCCAGGTGCCGAAGGTGAGGGGGCGGGTGTCGTCGGGGAGCTTGTGGCCGACGCGTTCGAGTTCGGCGGTGAGGTCCTCCAGGACGTCGCCGACGGCGCCGGCGTGGAGTTCGTCGAGGTAGTAGATGGCGTTGCGGGCCTCGTCGGCGGGCTCGGGGCGGACGACGCGCAGTTCGTCGGTCTGCCAGACGAGGTCGATGTTCTCGGCCAGTCGGGTGTCGTGGCGGCGGCGGTCGCCTTCGAGGACCGGCTCCTCCAGGAGTGCGGCGATACGGCGGAGCTTGTTGAGGACCGAGCGGCGGGCGGCCTCGGTGGGGTGGGCCGTGAAGACGGGGCGGACGTTGAGGTGCTGGACCGTCTGGCGCAGGTGTTCGGGGTCTGCGTCCTTGAGGCGGTCGGCCGTCCGGGCGAGGAGGCCGCCCTCGGCGGCGCGCTTGGCGCGCAGCTCGCGGCCGCGGTGGACCTGCTCGGTGACGTTGGCGAGGTGGAAGTAGGTGGAGAAGGCGCGGACCAGCTTGGCCGCGGTCTCCAGCTCCGTGCCACGCAGCAGCTCGGCGGCGGCCTCGCCGTCCTCTCGGGTGAGGCGGCGGACCTTTTCGACGAGGTCGAGGAGCTCGGGGCCCTCCTGCCGGACGAGGGTCTCACCGAGGAGGTCACCCAGTCGGCGGATGTCGGCGCGCAGCTCGCTGCTGGTCGTCGTCTGGTCGTCGGCACTGCTCACAGGTGCGGCTCCTTGCAGTGTTGAAGCTCGTCTGGGAGGGGAACCCGGACGGCGTCTCGCGCGGCGGGCGCCGCTTACGGAGCCGGACGTCCGGGAAGAAATCAGAGCGGACCGCGCTGTCCGACCGACACCAGGATAGGTGTCGGCCGGGACGCGCAGGCTCTGGGGCTCTTGCCGCCGGGCGGCGCACTGCCATACTTACGATGCCGTAGGTTACGGAACCGTAGGGAACACTGCACGGGTTCCGTGGCCCGGCTACCCGCTCTCCATCCACATACCCTCCAAGGGACGCGTATGACCAGTAGTTCCGACGTGATCGAAAACGCCCCGAAGGTGCCCGGCCAGGACACCGACGCCGCAGCGGCTTCCGCCACGCTGGGCGGCGAGCAGAAGCGCTCCATCGAGCAGATCGCCCTCCTCCTCTTCATCACCGTCCCGTTCCTCGCGCTGCTGGCGGCCGTGCCGCTGGCGTGGGGCTGGGGCGTGAGCTGGCTGGACCTCGGTCTGCTGGTCTTCTTCTACTACCTGGGCTGCCACGGCATCACGATCGGCTTCCACCGCCACTTCACTCACGGTTCGTTCAAGGCCAAGCGGCCCCTGAAGATCGCGCTGGCGATCGCGGGGTCCATGGCGGTCGAAGGTCCGCTGGTGCGCTGGGTGGCCGATCACCGCAAGCACCACAAGTTCTCCGACGCGGAGGGCGACCCGCACTCGCCGTGGCGGTTCGGCGAGACGCTTCCGGCCCTGATGAAGGGCCTGTGGTGGGCGCACATCGGATGGATGTTCGACGAGGAGCAGACGCCGCAGGAGAAGTACGCCCCGGACCTGATCAAGGACAAGACGCTGCGCACGATCTCCCGGCAGTTCGTGCTGTGGACGGTGGTGTCCCTGGCGCTGCCGCCGCTGATCGGCGGTCTGGTCACGATGTCCTGGTGGGGCGCCTTCACCGGGTTCTTCTGGGGTTCGCTTGTCCGGGTGGCCCTGCTGCACCACGTGACCTGGTCGATCAACTCGATCTGCCACGCGGTCGGCAAGCGCCCCTTCAAGTCGCGTGACCGTTCGGGCAACGTGTGGTGGCTGGCCGTGCTGTCGTGCGGCGAGTCGTGGCACAACCTGCACCACGCCGACCCGACGTCCGCCCGGCACGGTGTGATGCGCGGCCAGCTCGATTCGAGCGCGCGCCTGATCCGCTGGTTCGAGATGCTCGGCTGGGCGTACGACGTGCGCTGGCCGTCACGCTCGCGTATCGATTCACGCCGTAACACCGGGGAAGGCGGCTCCCGGCACGGGAAGGAGCCCGTCAAGGCGGCATGATGGTCGCTGTGGCGACCGACTCGAGCAGCACCCCCAGCAACGACAAGCCGCGGCGAGTACGCCGTACCCGGATGACCGGTGCGGAGCGCCGCCAGCAGCTGCTGGAGATCGGTCGCACCCTCTTCGCCGCGAAGGGCTTCGAGGGCACGTCGGTGGAGGAGATCGCGGCGAAGGCCGGGGTGTCCAAGCCGGTGGTGTACGAGCATTTCGGCGGCAAGGAGGGGCTGTACGCCGTCGTGGTGGACCGGGAGATGCGCCGGCTGCTGGACATGGTGACCAGTTCGCTCACCGCCGGTCATCCGCGTGAGCTGTGCGAGCAGGCGGCGTTCGCGCTGCTGGACTACATCGAGGAGTACACGGACGGTTTCCGCATCCTGGTCCGTGACTCGCCCATCCCGCAGTCGACGGGTTCCTTCGCCTCGCTGATCTCGGACATCGCGACCCAGGTGGAGGACATCCTGGGCCGCGAGTTCAAGAGCCGCGGCTTCGACCCCAAGCTGGCCCCGCTGTACGCGCAGGCCCTGGTCGGGATGGTCGCCCTGACCGGCCAGTGGTGGCTGGACGTCCGCCGCCCGAAGAAGGCGGAGGTGGCGGCCCATCTGGTGAATCTGGCCTGGCACGGGCTGGACGGGCTGGAGGCGAAGCCGCACCTGATAGGGCGCCGCAAGAGCTGACGCCGCCCAAGAGCTGGCGCCCGACTCGGACCGCACGCACGGGGGCGCCCGCCTCGTCACCGCACGCACGGGGGCGCCCCGCGCCGCATGCGCGAGGCGCCCGCCGCTGGTGCGCGCTCAGTGCTTGAAGGTGTCCTTGCCCTTCTCCTTCGCCTGGCGTGCGTCGCCCTTCACCTGGTCGGCCTTGCCTTCGGCGGTCATCCGCTCGTTGCCGACCATACGGCCCATCGCTTCCTTGGCCTTGCCCTTGGCCTGTTCCTTCTTGGCCCGGGTCTTCTCTTCCTTCGCCACGTTCCTCACTCCCAGCGAGGTTCGACGTCGGTGTCACCTGGCGGGTGACCCGTCTGAGCACCGCTCAAACAGGGGTCGTCACGCCTCCCTGCGGGCCACGGCGAAGATC
Source organism: Streptomyces curacoi (assembly GCF_001513975.1). Classification (GTDB taxonomy): domain Bacteria; phylum Actinomycetota; class Actinomycetes; order Streptomycetales; family Streptomycetaceae; genus Streptomyces; species Streptomyces curacoi. The sequence goes on along the minus strand of NZ_KQ947990.1, from coordinate 461,032 downwards.
CGGCGGAACGGGAAGGGGGTGCCGTGCGCACCGGGCGGATAGGCCGTACGCAGGGCCGCCCGGTAGTCGCGCAGGAAGGCCTCCCGCCGCTCGGGGGTGTCGGCGAGGGCGGTGAGGACGGGGCGCAGTCCCGTGCCCTTCACCCAGTCCAGGACGGGGTCCTCGCCGGCCAGCAGGTGGATGTACGTCGTCTCCCACACGTCCGCCGTGCAGCCCAGGTCGGTCAGGCGGGCCAGGTAGTCCTGCGGGGCGAGCACGGCGTCGGTGTGGCGCAGGCTGTCGGCGAGGCCGTAGCCGTGGGCTAGCTCGCGCATCAGGCGGTGGCTCGGGGCGTCGAAGTTGCCGGGGACCTGGAAGGCGAAGGTGCCGCCGGGGCGCAGGCCGCCGATCCAGTCCGCGAACCGTTCCACATGGCCGGGCACCCACTGCAGCGTGGCATTGCTGACGATGAGGTCGTACGGCTCGTCGGGCGTCCAGGTCCGTACGTCGGCGTGCGCGAAGTCGAGGCGGCCGCCGCCCTCGGTCGGGCCCTCGTGCTCGACGTGGGCCTTGTCCAGCATCTCGGCGGAGTTGTCGTGGCCGGTGATGTGCGCGGTGGGCCAGCGCCGCGCGAGCAGGGCGGTGACGTTGCCGGGGCCGCAGCCGAGGTCGGCGATCCGGGGCCGTTCGCCGGGCAGGTCGGGGACGCGGGCGAGGAGGTCGGTGAAGGGGCGGGCACGGTGGCCGGCGTGGCGCAGGTACTGGGCGGGGTCCCAGGTGGGGGCGGCGGCAGCGGACATGGCAGGGCCTCCTGTCTCTCACCCTCAGCCTGCCTCCGAGATATCTTGACGTCAAGAGACTTCACGTCGACACAACCACTACACTGATCGCCATGGAGGACGAGGTCGATCGGCTGGTCGCAGCGTGGCGCCGGGAGCGCCCGGACCTCGACGTGGAACCGCTCGAGGTGCTCAGCCGGGTCAGCAGACTGGCCCGGCACCTGGACCGTGCACGCCGGCTGGCCTTCTCCGAACACAACCTGGAGCCCTGGGAGTTCGACGTCCTGACCGCGCTCCGGCGCGCGGGAACGCCGTACCAGCTCTCCCCCGGCCAGCTGCTGACACAGACCCTGGTCACCTCGGGCACGATGACGAACCGCATCGACCGCCTGGCCAAGAAGGGCCTGGTGGAGCGCCTGCCCGACCCCAGCGACCGGCGCGGCGTACTCGTCCGCCTCACCGACGAGGGCCGCGACCGCGCCGACCAGGCGCTCGCCGGACTGCTGGACCAGGAGCGCGCGATCCTCGCCGAGCTCTCCCGCGCCCAACGCGGCGAACTCGCCGGGCTGCTGCGCCAGCTGACCGCGCCGTTCGACAACATCCCCGGCTAGACCGACGGGCCACCCGGCACGGCGCGCGGGGCCGACGACGGCCGACGCGGCGCACTGGTCCGGCTCACCGACGAGGCCTTCAACGCCGCCGACCAGGCGCCCACCGCACCGCTACGCCAGCTGCCCGCCCCGTTCGACGACATCCCCGGCCAGATCGACGGGCCCGACCCCGGCACGGCGTGCGAGGGCGACGGCGGCGAGGGTGGAGTGGACGCCCAGCTTGCCGAGGACGTTCTGCATATGGGTGCGGACGGTGTGCGGGGACAGGAACAGGCGTTCGGCGACCGCCTTGCGGCCCAGGCCGGCCACCATGCAGCGCAGCACCTCCCGCTCGCGCGGGGTGAGCGACTCCACCAGCCGCTCGCTCTCGGTGCGGTGCTTGCGGGCGGCGGTCAGCTCCCGCAGCACCCCGGTGAGCAGGGCGGGCGGCAGATGGGTCTCGTCGCGCAGCACCCCGCGGATGACGGTGAGCAGCCGGGACAGCGAGCAGTCCTTGGCCACCCATCCCGAGGCCCCGGCCTGCAGGGCGAGCGCGGCCCGGCGCGGATCGTCCTTCTCGGCGAGGACCACGATCCGTACGGCCGGCTGCGCGGAGCGGACCCCGGCGACCAGCGAGATGCCGTCGACGAGCCCGTCCTCGCCCACCTCCTGAACGGGCACCGCCGGCCGGACGCCCGGCACGCTGCCGCCCAGGTCGGCGTCGACGAGCAGCACGTCGAACCGGCGCCCCTCGGCGGCCGCGCGCTCCAGACTGCGCAGCGCGGCCGGACCGCTGCCCGCGGCGGAGACGTCGACGTCGGGCTCGGCCGCCAGTGCGGCGGCGAGCGACTCGGCGAAGATGCGATGGTCGTCGACGACCAGGACTCGGATGCGAACCACGAAACCCCCTTCCCCAAGCTCTCGAAGAGCAGGGGATACCCCATCGTCATGAGGACGACACCGGGAGACGAACACGGTCGCGGGTACGACGCCCGAAGCACGTTGGGCCGCACGGCCGCCGCCGTGCAAGAACTGCTACCCCCACTTCGGGCGCCGAACCCGACTGTCTCGCCCCCTGATCAGCACCGGCCCCCACCGGTGCTGTTCATCAGGGTACGGCCGGGGGGCAGGAGCGGAAGGTAATTTGCAGAACTGGCTGTCCAGCACGTTTATGGTGAGCCGCATGTTTCGTCTGGAGACAGAAGTCGACAAATCACGGCAGGATCTGCTCCGCCGACGGCTGCGGGACACCAACACCGCGGCCTCCCCGATCCTCCGCGCCCTGCGCGGAACCCCAGGTGAACGCGGACTTCCGCTCCAGGTCTGGGCCCTGGACCCCGCCGGCGCCCTGGCCGGCGGACTGGTCGGGCACACCTGGACCACCTGGCTCCACGTCACCTACCTCTGGGTCGACGAACGCCACCGCGGCACCGGCCTCGGTTCGCGATTGCTCGCACACGCGGAGCGCGTCGCACGTGACGAGCGCGGCTGTGCTTCCGTGCGCCTGGAGACATGGGACTTCCAGGCACCGGAGTTCTACCGGAAGCAGGGGTACGAGGTGGTGTGCGTGATCCCCGACTACCCGCCGGGGATCACGGAGTACACGCTCACCAAGCGGCTGGGGTGAGCCAGGGGGTCGCCTCACCCGCCGGGTGTCAGCTCACCCGCCGCGCCCCCGCCGCCGGCACCGCCTCGAACACGCGCGGGGCCGTGAAGCCCGCGGCGGCGAAGGCCGCTTCTACGGCCTTGGTGATGGTTTCGACGTCGGCCGCCTCGGCCAGCACGATGGCCGAGCCGCCGAAGCCGCCGCCCGTCATGCGGGCGCCCAGGGCGCCGCCGGCCAGGGCGGTGTCGACGACGAGGTCCAGTTCCGGGCAGGAGATGCGGAAGTCGTCACGGAGGGAGGCGTGGCCCTCGGTCAGGACCGGGCCGATCGCGCGGGTCTCGCCCGACTCCAGCAGGGAGACGACCCGCTCGACGCGCTGGTCCTCGGTGACGACGTGGCGCACCAGGCGGCGGACCTCCTCCTCGTCGCCGAGGCGTTCGAGGGCCCCGTCCAGGTCGTCGTAGGCGATGTCCCTGAGCGCGTCCACGCCCAGCAGCGCCGCGCCCTTCTCGCAGCCCGCGCGCCGCTTGCCGTACTCGCCCTCGCTGTGGGAGTGCTTGACCTGGGTGTCGACGACCAGCAGGCGCATACCCTCGGCGGCCAGGTCGAAGGGGATCTGCTTCTGGGAGAGGTCCCGGGTGTCCAGGAACAGGGCGTGGCCGGCCTGGCAGCACGCCGACGCCGTCTGGTCCATGATCCCGACCGGGGCGCCGACGTACACGTTCTCGGCGCGCTGGCACAGGCGGGCCAGCTGCCAGCCCTTCTGGCCGAGTTCGTAGAGGTCGTTCAGGGCGAGTGCGACGACGACCTCCAGCGCCGCCGACGACGACAGGCCCGCGCCCGCCGGGACCGTCGAGGCGAGGTGGATGTCGGCGCCGGTCACCGCGTGGCCGGCCTGGCGCAGCGCCCAGACCACGCCCGACGGGTACGCCGTCCAGCCGCGGTCCGACTCGGGCGCCAGCTCGTCGACGCGCAGTTCGACGACGCCGCCCTCGACGTCCGACGAGTGCAGGCGCAGTACGCCGTCGTCGCGCCGCGAGACCGCCACGACCGCGGTGTGCGGCAGCGCGAACGGCATGACGAAGCCGTCGTTGTAGTCGGTGTGCTCGCCGATCAGGTTGACCCGTCCCGGCGCGGCCCACACCCCTTCCGGCTCGGCCCCGTACAGCTCCCTGAACCGCTCGGCGACCGCGGCTGCCGTGTCGACGCTCATCCCCTGACCCTGACCTTCCCTGCTGAACCGGCCGCAGCGGCCGGTGAGTTGACCGGCCGAACAGCCGTGGAACTTACGGCCGTCCGTACCGGCCGTAGACCTTAACCTGCGCGCCGCTGCGCGAACTCCCACGCGTCCGCGACGATCCCCGCGAGGTCCGCGCGGGACGGGTTCCAGCCGAGCCGCTCGCGGGCGGTGTCGGCCGAGGCGACCAGGACCGCCGGGTCGCCGCCGCGGCGCGGGGCCACGACCTCGGGGATCGGGTGCCCGGTGACCTGGCGGACGGTCTCGATGACCTCGCGGACGGAGAAGCCGTTGCCGTTGCCGAGGTTGCAGATGAGGTGCTCACCGGGCTTGGCGGCCCTGAGCGCCAGCAGGTGGGCCTCGGCCAGGTCGGCGACGTGGATGTAGTCGCGCACGCAGGTGCCGTCCGGCGTCGGGTAGTCGTCGCCGAAGACGTTGATCGCGTCGCGCCTGCCCTGGGCGACCTGGAGGACGAGCGGGATGAGGTGCGACTCGGGGTCGTGGCGCTCGCCGTATTCGCCGTAGGCACCGGCCACGTTGAAGTAGCGCAGGGACACGGCACCGAGGCCGTGGGCCGCCGCCTCGCCGGTGATCATGTGGTCGACGGCGAGCTTGGAGGCGCCGTACGGGTTCGTCGGCTGCGTCGGCGCCGACTCGACGATCGGCACCTCCTTCGGCTCGCCGTACGTGGCGGCCGTGGAGGAGAAGACCAGCTTGCGCACGCCCGCCTCGCGCATGGCGGCGAGCAGTGCCATGGTGCCGCCGACGTTGTTGTCCCAGTACTTCTCGGGCTTCACGACCGACTCGCCGACCTGCGAGAACGCGGCGAAGTGCAGCACGGCGTCGAAGGAGGAGTCCAGCCACTTGGCGGCGTCGCGGATGTCGCCCTCGGCGAAGGACGCCCCGGACGGCACACCCGCGCGGAAGCCGGTCGAGAGGTTGTCGAGGACGACGACCTCCCCACCCGCCTCGATCAGGTGCTGCGCGACCACGCTGCCGACGTAGCCCGCGCCACCGGTGACCAGATACTTCCCGCTCATGAACTCGCTACCTCTCGCAGTCGCTCGGCCGCGCGCTCCGGCGGCACGTCGTTGATGAACACGTTCATGCCGGATTCGGAACCCGCGAGGAACTTCAGCTTGCCGGAAGTGCGGCGGATGGTGAAAAGCTCGAGGTGGAGAGCGAAGTCCTCGCGGACGACGCCCTCGAAGTCCTCCAGCGCACCGAACGGCGCCTGGTGCCAGGCGGCGATGTACGGCGTCGGAGGCTCACCCGCCAAGTTCTCCCCTCCGTCCCCCCTGTCGAAGATCCGGTCGAAGCGCCTCAAGAGTTCCAGATACACCTTGGGGAACTCTGTGCGCGCCTCCTCGTCGAGCGCGAGCAGATCCGGCACCCGGCGCTTCGGGTACAGGTGGACCTCGTACGGCCAGTGCGCGGCGTACGGCACGAAGGCCACCCAGTGTTCACCCTCCAGGACGACCCGGTCGTCGGCGAGTTCACGCTCCAGGACGGCGTCGAAGAGGTTCTCCCCGCCGGTCGCGTCCTTGTGGGCCGCGACGGAGCGCAGCATCAGGGCGGTGCGCGGGGTGGTGAAGGGGTAGGCGTAGATCTGCCCGTGCGGGTGCTGCAGCGTCACACCGATCTCGGCGCCGCGGTTCTCGAAACAGAACACCTGCTCGACGGAGGGCAGCGATGACAGCTCCGAGGTCCGGTCCGTCCACGCCTCCAGCACGAGCCGCGCCTGCTCCTCGGACAGGTCGGCGAAGGACGCGTTGTGGTCGGAGGTGAAGCAGACGACCTCGCAGCGCCCGGAGTCACCGGCGAGCGAGGGGAAGCGGTTCTCGAAGACGACGACGTCGTAGGAGGAGTCCGGGATCTCGCTCAGGCGGTCGCCCTCCGAGGGGCACAGCGGACACTCGTCGGCCGGCGGGTGGTACGTCCGCCCCTGCCGGTGCGAGGCGATGGCGACGGAGTCGCCGAGCAGCACGTCGTGGCGGACCTCGGACGTCGTGACCGTCCGGTCCAGCGGACGGCGGTCGACGGCGTCCCGCACGGTGTCGTCGCGAAGGTCGTAGTAAATGAGCTCACGACCGTCGGCCAACTGGGTCGAGGTCTTCTTCACGGCGGACTCCATTCGAGCCACTCAGGTCTACCGAGTCTTCATCAAACAGAACTAAACACAGAGAAACACAACCCCCCACGACAGTCAACATCACAATCAAACAAAGAGCATCACCGGCGGTGTTCAATCACTGAACGCAGGGGCGTAGGTTCCGCTCTGTATCGGTTCGCGCAACGAAGCGAGTACTTATGCAAACCCCCACAGAATCCCCCACCTACCTCGCCGCCGAGCTACGGCTCCCCACAAACTGGCTCGACTACACGATCCTCGGCATCTACTTCGTCGTCGTCCTGGGCATCGGCTTCGCCGCCCGCCGCTCGGTGAAGACCAGCCTCGACTTCTTCCTCTCCGGCCGCTCACTGCCCGCCTGGGTCACGGGTCTCGCCTTCATCTCGGCCAACCTGGCCGCCACCGAGATCCTCGGCATGGCCGCGAACAGCGCGCAGTACGGCGCCTACACCGTGCACTGGTACTGGATCGGCGCCATCCCGGCCATGGTCTTCCTCGGCCTGGTGATGATGCCCTTCTACTACGGCAGCAAGGTCCGCTCGGTCCCGGAGTTCCTGCTCCTGCGCTTCGACAAGTGGGCACACCTGCTCAGCTCGATCCTGTTCGCCTTCGCGGCCATCCTCATCGCCGGGGTGAACCTGTACGCCCTGGCGATCGTCGTCGAGGCCCTGCTCGGCTGGCCGCAGTGGGTGGCGATCGTGGTCGCCGGTTTCTTCGTCCTGGCGTACATCACCCTGGGCGGCCTGTCCTCGGCGATCTACAATGAGGTCCTGCAGTTCTTCGTGATCCTCGCGGCTCTCATCCCGATCACGGTGCTGGCACTGAAGAAGGTGGGCGGCTGGGACGGTCTGACGGACTCCCTCACCAGGACCCACGGCGACGACTTCGTCACGGCATGGGGCGGGACCGGCATCGGCCAGGCCAACCCCCTCGGCGCGAACTGGCTGACGATCGTCCTCGGCCTCGGCTTCGTCCTCTCCTTCGGCTACTGGACGACGAACTTCGCCGAGGTCCAGCGCGCGCTCTCCGCGAAGAACCTGTCGGCGGCCCAGCGCACCCCGCTGATCGCCGCCTTCCCGAAGATCTTCATCGTTTTCCTGGTGATGATCCCGGGCCTGGCGGCGGCGGTCCTGGTCCCCAGGATCGGCACAGCGGGCTCGGACCTCCAGTACAACGACGCGATCCCCTACCTGATGGAACAGCTCCTGCCCAACGGCGTGCTGGGCATCGCGGTGACCGGCCTGCTCGCCGCCTTCATGGCGGGCATGGCGGCGAACGTGTCGAGCTTCAACACGGTGTTCACGAACGACATCTGGGCGCGGTACGTGGTGAAGGGCCGTGAGGACACGTACTACGTCCGCTTCGGCCGACTGATCACGGCGATCGGCGTGCTGGCGTCGATCGGCACGGCGTTCCTGGCCTCGTCGTTCTCCAACATCATGAGCTACCTCCAGACCCTGTTCTCCTTCTTCAACGTGCCGATGTTCGTGGTGTTCATCGTCGGCATGTTCTGGAAGCGGGCGTCGATGAAGTCGGGCTTCTGGGGTCTGCTGGCGGGCACGACAGCGGCGATGGTGAACTACTTCGTCTTCTACAAGCAGGACATCATCTCCATCCCCTCCGACCAGGGCGCGAACTTCGTGTCGGCGATCGCGGGCTTCGTGGCGGGCGCGGTGGTCATGGTCGCCGTATCGCTGTTCACGGCGCCGAAGCCGGAGGAGGAGCTCCAAGGGCTGGTCTACGGCACCCGCTCCCCCGGCATGGCCGAGCCGCCGGCGCCCGGTGACGAGGCGTGGTACCGCAAGCCGGCGTTGCTGGGCTGGGGTGCGGTGGTGCTGGCGGCCGTCTGTTACGTCCCGTTCTCCTTCTGACGACCGGAGGTTGAGAGACCATGAGCGACCACTCCGAGTACTCCGAGCGGGACGTCCTGCGGGAAGTCTCCGAACTGGAGGAGAAGTCCGCGACAGCCGCCCGGCTCTTCGACATCCGGCGCATCATCGGCGGCCTCTTCGTGATCTACGGCGTCATCGTCACGATCGCCGGGCTGACCGACGACGACGCCGCGATCGACAAGGCCGAGGGCGTCAACATCAACCTCTGGACCGGCCTGGGCATGCTGCTCCTCGGCCTGTTCTTCCTGACCTGGCTCAAGCTGCGGCCCATGGCTCCGCCGCCGGATGCCACGACGGGGGACGAGGCCAAGGGCTGACGCCGACGGGGGCGAGCCGCGGGATTCCCTCGCCCCCGCCGCCCCTACCCGTCCCACCTCCAGGGGCTCCGCCCCTTCAACCCCGCCAGGGGGCTGCCGCCCCCCGGACCCCCGCTTCGGCCCTGAACGGGCCTCGTCCTCAAACGCCGGACGGGCTGAAAGACACGGCTGGCGCCGGGAAGTGACCGCCACCGGTATGCAGGCCCCCTGGCACGACCTCATCCTCGAAAACACCAGACGAGCCGAAAGACACCGTCCGACGCCACGAAGCAACCACCACCGGTATGCAGGCCCCTACCGGGCGGGCGGGAGCTAGGGACGGCACGACCTCACCCTCGAAAACACCAGACGAGCTGGATGATGCGGCCGACGCCGGGAAAGTAACCGCCACTGGCTGCCGACCGGCGTCGATGGGGCGCGTACCCCCGCGGTGCCGCAGTCGCCCACGGCGGGAAGGGGACGTGTCGGGGGGTGTCCGCCCGCAGTGGCCGGCGTCAACACGCGGCACCTCCTGGCCCACCCCAGCCGCCGGTCCGAGGACGGACACCCCCCGGCGCGGCCCCGACCCACCCACCGAACCGCAGGCGCTACGCGCACCCCCACCGAAGCCGCGCAGGCCGCCGCAGGCATCGCACCGGTCACGGCTCGCCATCCGGCACGGACGACCCCACCGGCCCCGCCCGGTCCAGCAGCCCCGTCCGGGCCGCCAACGCCGCCGCCTCCAGGCGGGAACCGACGCCCAGCTTCATCAGGACGCGCTGGACATGCGTGCGCGCCGTCGACGGTGCGATGCCCATGCCGGCCGCGATCAGGCGGGTGTCCTCGCCGTCGGCGACGCGGACCAGGACCTCGACCTCTCGCGGGGTGAGCATCTGCAGCAACCGCTGCCCCTCGTCGTCCGGTTGGGCCGCGGGGTTGAGCAACTCGCTGAACGCGCCCTGCAGAAGCTGCGGCGCCACCGCCGCCTCCCCCGCCCGCGCCTTCATGATCGCCCGCTCGACCCCCTCGATGCGCTCGTCATGCCGTACATAACCCGACGCCCCCGCCGCGAACGCCGCCGCGATCCCCCGCGGGCTCGGCACCGGCCCCAGCACGAGCACCGCCACCTGCGGCCGCTCCCTCTTGATCCGCACCACCGGGTCGAACATCCCCGGCTCCGCCGGCGTCGCCGTACCCAGCAGGCACACCTCCGGCGCCCGCGTGATCACCAGTTCCGCCGCCCCCGCGGCAGGCGCCGCCGCGGCCAGCACCCGGTGCCCCCGCAGCTTCAGTGCCGAGGCCAGCGCCTCGGCGAGCAATCGGTGGTCGTCGACCACCATGAGCCGAACTCCCATCGAGCAACCCCCCAGTCCCCCCAATGGATCCCCATCAATACCCAGGACCAGCTGCGCCAGTCCGGATGGCCCACTATGGATGTCCACTGGTCCGCGCGGACAGAAGCCCCCTCCCGGCTCCCCCGCCCTTCATGCCCCCGGAAGCTACACGCTTGTTCGACGTTGCGCGCCCCCTACCGGTGAGAAGTGCCCCGGAACGGCGGAATTTCTGGCTTTCCTCGCATTCGCCGGTGAGTGGGCGGTACGAGCACGGCCCCGCCCCTGAACAGGGACGGGGCCGCTTTCCTCAGCCGACACGCCTCACGCGTCAGGCGTCACGTACGTCAACCGCTCGTGCCGAACGCGATCACGTGGTACTTCCTGCCGACCGAGCTCCCCAGCTCGCTCGCGTACACAGCGGACATGTACAGATGCCCCTGGGAGTAGATGATCTCGGCGTACTCCGGAAGCATCCGGGTCTCGATGTCCCGCACCGACTTCGCGGCCGGGTTCTCCAGCAGCTTCGTCTCCTTGAAGCTCCCGCCGTCGATGCTGACGATCTGCCCGCCCTTGTCGTACGGCGGACGCTTGTACGCGATCACATTGCCGCCGTCCATGCGCAGCGGCGTGATCGTGTACCTGTCGCCCGCGTCCGCACGCTGCCCGGTCTGCTTGCCGGTGGCCAGGTCGAAGGAGACGATCTCGTTGGTCCGGCCGTACTCGCCGCCGCCGGGGTGCTGCTCGGTCTCCACATAGAGCCGGTCGTTGCCGACCACGATTCCCGTGCAGGCCTCGATGGTGGTGACGCCGGAGCAGCGGGCCGCGAACCGGTCGCCCGGCACGGAGATACGGATGCGCAGCTTGCCGGTCTTGTTGTCGATGGAGAAGACGTCCGTGATGCCGACGGCGTCCGGGGACTGCCCGAGCTCGGCGGCCACCACGAGCGGCTCCGTGGAGACCACGCTGGCGTACTCGATGCCCTCGGCCATCTCGTACTCGGAGATCACCTTCCCGGTCTTCGGGTCGATGGTCTCGATGTGCAGCTGCGGCTGGTTGTAGGAGCCGCACTTGCGGACCGCGACGAGCTTCTTGCCGCCGGCGTACCCGAGGTCGTAGCAGCTGTCGTCGGCCTTCGGGATCCACAGCGGCTTGCCGGACCGCAGGTCGAACGCGGCGCCGCCGCTGGTGCCGCCGGCGGCGACCGTCCCGCCGCTGACGGTGACGTTCTCGTACCGCAGCAGCCGGCCCTCGACCTGGGTGGTCTTCGTCCACAGCTTCTTGCCGGCCGCGAGGTCGATCGCCGCGACCTGGGTGCAGCCGTGCGACGGCTTCGCCTTGGTCGGCATCGCGGGCTCGAAGACGACGGCCGTCAGGTTGTCCTCGGTGGTGTGCTTGCTGGCCCGGCAGACCGGCCCCGGCAGCGGGATCTTCCACAGCTTGGTGCCCTTGTCGGGGTCGTAGCCGACGATCTCGGCGACGCCGCTCTTGACGTACGCCTTGTCGGTCAGCCACGAACCGGCGACGGAGAGGCTGGTGTCGTCCTCGACATCGGGCGCCGCGACCTGGAAGAGGACCCGGGAGTTGGCGTCGGCGGGCACCTTCTCCGTGCCCGGGGAGGTGGTACCGCCGCCGCCCTTGCCGTTGTCCCCGCCGCCGGTGCCGCCGCTGGAGCCGGCGGTGTCGTTCTTGCCGCCCGGATCACCGGAGTTCGTGTACCACACGACACCGCCGATGATCAGCGCGATCACCACGACGGCCGCCGTCACGATGACGGCCAGCTGCGCGTTGAACCGGCCCCCGCCACCGCCCGGCCCGCCGGGCTGGGGGTGCAGCGGCACGGTCGGCTGCGGATAGCCGTAGCCGGGCTGCTGACCGTAGGGGTTCTGCGGCTGCCCGTACGGGTTCGTCGGCTGGCCGTACGCCCCGGGCTGCTGGCCGTACGCTCCGGGCTGCTGGCCCGGCTGACCGTACGCGGGCGGAGGGGTCTGGGGGCCTCCCTGGGGTGCCTGGGGTGCCTGGGGCGCCTGGGGCGCCTGGTGATGGCCGTACCCCGGCTGCGGCGGCCCGGGCTGGGGCGCCTGAGGCGGCTGCGGGTAGCCGTAACCCGGCTGCGGCGGCTGCTGCGGAGGCTGCCCCGGCACCTGCGGCGGTTGCTGGGGAGGCTGGTGCGGGGGCGGAGGCGGCGGCTGGGTCATGGCGTGGGTACCTCGGGGGACGGGAGCGGCGGAGCGGCGGACACGCGGGGGCGGGCTACGGCGAAGGGCGAACCTGGCGCACGCCTCACTTGCCGAAGGCGAGCATCAGCTTCTCCTTCGCTTCGTCGTTGCCGCTCAGCCGGGTGCTCGACAGGAAGAAACGCCCGTCGACCCAGTCGAACGCCCTTGAGAAGAAGCCGTTCTCGATGTCCGCGGCGCCCGCCGGGTTCTGCAGCAGCTTCGCCGGCTGGTGGCCGCTGCCGGTGACCGGGATCGACACGACCTGGCCGCCCGTGTCGTACGACGCCTTGACGTAGGCGATGAGCTTGCCGTCCTCGACCTTGATCGGCAGCATCGGCTTGTCCGCGGGGGACTTCACCCGCCACTTCTCCTTGCCGTTGGCGAGGTTGATCGCGACGATCTCGTTGGCGCTGGTGAGTTCCTTGGTGGGCACGTAGAGCGTGTCGGCGTCGGCGGCCACGCCGCTGCAGCCGCCGAGATCACGCTGGAGGATGGCCCAGCCGCACTCGACGCCGATGTCGAGGTCCACGCCGACCTGCGAGCGGAACTTGCCGCCGGCGGTGAAGGTGGAGATGTTCCACGCCTTCTTGTCCTCGTTGGTGCTGTAGACGACCAGCGGGTCGAGGGAGAAGACGCGCGAGATCTTCCAGCCCTTGTCCATCTTCTGGGTCCACTTGACCTTGCCGGTGGCCGGGTCGAGCTCCTGGATCTCGTCGTGCTCGTTGGTGCCGGTGGCGTCGCAGGAGGCCACGGCGATCAGCTTCGCACCGCCCGCGAAGGCGTCCGGGAAGCACTTGTCGCCGAACCTCTTCTTGTCCCACAGCTTCTCGCCGGTGTTGACGTCGTACGCCGTGCCGGACTGCGAGCGGCCCACCATCAGCGTCCTGCCGGTGATGGACAGCTCGACGTCGAGTGTGCTGTCGAACAGCTCGCCGTTGGCGACCGTGCTCTTCCAGCCCTTGTCACCGGTGTTGAGGTCGATCTGCTGGAGCTGGTTGCACTTGGCGCGGCTGCTGCTGCCGTTCATGTACGCCACGACGACCTTGTCGTCGGACGACTTCTGCGGGGTGACCGCGCAGATCTTCTCGGGGAAGCCGATCGGCTCCCAAGTGGCTTCGCCGTCAGTGACGTTGTAGGCGAAGACCTGCTTGTACGCCGCCTTCACCGCGGTCCTGTCGGTGATCCACATGCCGGGGGCGTCGGCGCCGGACTTGGGCGCGTCTGGCGCCTGCTTGTACCAGAGCACCTTGGCTTCGCCGGGCTGGCGGCCGCCGTTGAGGTTCTCCGGGTCGGCACCGCCGGCGCCGCCGCCGGCGGGCGTGGACGGCGCCTCGGAGCCCTTGGGGTCGTCGCTCCCCTGCGCGACCGGCTTCTTCGGGTCGTCGTCGCCGCCGCGGGTCACCGCGAAGACGGTGCCGCCGATGACGGCCAGCGCCGCCACGGCCGCGCCGATGACGAGGGCGGGCTTTCCCTTGAAGGGGTTGCGGGAGCCGCCCGGCGGGATGCCGGGTGCGCCCGGGAACTGCGGCTGGGACGGGTAGCCGTACCCCTGGGCGGGCTGCTGGCCATAAGGGCCGGGCTGCTGCGGATGGCCGTACGGTCCCGGCTGCTGCTGCGGCTGGGCGTAGGGACCGGCGGCGTACGGGCCCGGCTGGCCGTAGGGGCCGGGCTGGCCCGGCTGCTGCTGCGGGTAGCCGTAGCCGGGCTGCGGGGCGCCGGACGGCGGGGTCTGCGGAGGCGGCGGAGTCTGCGGCGGGCCCTGGGGCGGCGGGGGTGCCTGCGGGTTGCCCTGCGGCGGGGGCGGGGGCTGCGGGGTGCCCGGCTGCGGGGGCTGCGGTGCTCCGAAGCCGCCCTGCCGCGGATCCTGCGGTGCGCCGAAGCCGCCCTGCGGCGGTTGGTTGGGCGGCTGGCTCATGAGCGGTTCCCCCTTGTGCCGGTGTGGTGCTACGTCCTGTGCCGTCGCGTTTCCGCCACACCAGCCGTCTCTCAGACTGTTCTCAGGCGGACCTTTCTATCACCCGCCACCGACAGCGCACCGGGCCGCGTCCTCCCCTGTTCCCAAGGGAGGACCGGCCCGTGATGCCCTCGTTATCCGCCTTCACGCGCCCTTCACGGGGCGCGAGTTCGCCCCTGGGGAGCACCCCCCTGAGCGCCGTGCGCGGGGAGGCTGTCGCGCTACGCGTCCTCGGCGAGTTCCAGCCAGCGCAGCTCCAGCTCGTCCCGCTGACCGGCCAAGTCCCGCAGCTCCGCGTCGAGTTCGGCGACCTTCGCGAAGTCGGTGGCGTTCTCCGCGATCTGCGCATGCAGCTTGGTCTCCTTCTCGGAGATCTTGTCGAGCTGCCGCTCGATCTTCTGCAACTCCTTCTTGGCGGCGCGCAGATCGGCGGCGCTCTTCTCCGGTACGGCCTTGTCGGCGGCCGGGGCGGGGGTGGCCGCGGCGGCGACCCGGGCCTCCATGCGGTGGCGGCGCTCCAGGTACTCGTCGATGCCGCGCGGCAGCATCCGCAGGGTGGCGTCGCCGAGCAGGGCGAACACGCGGTCCGTGGTGCGCTCGACGAAGAACCGGTCGTGGGAGATGACGATCATCGAGCCCGGCCAGCCGTCGAGGAGGTCCTCCAGCTGGGTGAGGGTCTCGATGTCGAGGTCGTTGGTGGGCTCGTCGAGGAAGAGGACGTTCGGCTCGTCCATGAGCAGCCGCAGCAGCTGCAGGCGGCGCCGCTCACCACCGGACAGGTCACCGACCGGCGTCCACTGCTTCTCCTTGCTGAAGCCGAACGTCTCGCACAGCTGCCCGGCGGTCATCTCGCGCCCCTTGCCGAGGTCGACGCGCTCGCGCACCCGCTGAACGGCTTCCAGGACACGCCAGTCGGGGTCGAGCTCGGCGACCTCCTGGGAGAGGTAGGCGAGCTTGACGGTCTTTCCGACGGCGATCCGCCCGCCGGCCGGCTGTGCCTCGCCCTCGGTCAGCGCCGCGTCGGCCATCGCCCGCAGGAGCGAGGTCTTGCCCGCTCCGTTGACGCCGACGAGGCCGATCCGGTCACCGGGCCCGAGCTGCCAGGTCACATGCTTGAGCAGCACCTTGGGACCGGCCTGGACGGTGACGTCCTCCAGGTCGAAGACCGTCTTGCCGAGCCTGGACGAGGCGAACTTCATCAGCTCGCTGCTGTCCCGGGGCGGCGGGACGTCCCTGATGAGTTCGTTGGCCGCCTCGACCCGGAAGCGCGGCTTGGAGGTACGGGCAGGGGCGCCGCGCCGCAGCCAGGCCAGCTCCTTGCGGACGAGGTTCTGCCGCTTGACCTCTTCGGTGGCGGCGATGCGCTCGCGTTCGGCGCGGGCGAAGACGTAGTCGGAGTAGCCGCCCTCGTACTCGTAGACGTCGCCGCGCTGGACATCCCACATGCGGGTGCAGACCTGGTCGAGGAACCACCGGTCGTGCGTGACGCACACGAGCGCCGACCGCCTCTCCCGCAGGTGCTGGGCGAGCCAGGCGATGCCCTCGACGTCGAGGTGGTTGGTGGGCTCGTCGAGGACGATCAGGTCCTGTTCCTCGATGAGCAGCTTGGCGAGCGCGATGCGCCGCCGCTCGCCGCCGGAGAGCGGGCCGATCACGGTGTCGAGGCCCTGCGGGAAGCCCGGCAGGTCGAGCCCGCCGAAGAGCCCGGTGAGCACGTCCCGGATCTTGGCGTTCCCGGCCCACTCGTGGTCGGCCAGGTCCCGGATGACCTCGTGCCGGACGGTCGCCTCGGGGTCGAGCGAGTCGTGCTGGGTGAGCACTCCGAGCCGCAGTCCGCCGGAGTGGGTGACCCGGCCGGTGTCTGCCTCCTCCAGCTTGGCCAGCATCCGGATCAGGGTCGTCTTGCCGTCGCCGTTGCGCCCGACGACACCGATGCGGTCCCCCTCGGAGACGCCGAGCGACACACCGTCGAGCAGGGCACGGGTGCCGTACACCTTGCTGACGTTCTCGACATTGACCAGGTTGACGGCCATTTTTCTCCTGCCCCGGGGGATCGGTCAGCCTCCCAGCGTAATGTGCGCCGGTCGGTGACCGATCCCCGCACAGGTCAGCGGCGGGCGGCCGCCGTGCGGACCTCGGCGAGGAGGTCGTACATCGTCTGGCCGGGGCACTCCGTCTCCAGCCAGTCGCGGTGGCCGCTGACCGTGTCGACGTCCTTGGTGACGCCGTTGACCGGGTTGACGAAGGTGGTCCTTCCCGCGGGGTCGAGGCCCTTGAAGCGGGAGATCACCTTGATCAGCCGGATCAGCGAGGCCTTGGCCGCGTCCGTCGGCCCGCGGTCGTTCAGGGTGCCGAGGAGGGCGATGCCGAGGTTGCCCGAGTTGAAGCCGGCGGTGTGGAAGGCGGTGACGAGGTCGCCGTCCGGGTTGAAGGCGGGGATGCCGTCGTCGCCGGAGTAGCGGCCCTCGTAGACGTTGCCCGCCTCGTCGATGAGGAAGTGGTAGCCGATGTCGCCCCAGTCCAGGCTGACCGCGTGGTACTCGTAGATGCCCCGGATGGTCGCCGCCGGGTCCGGGTCGTCGTTGGGCGTGGCGGTGTGGTGGACCGTGATGGTCTGCAGCGCGTAGTACTTCTCCGGCGAGTTGACCTGGCCGTCCTTGTAGCGCTTGGACTCGTCGGCGCCCCAGGCGGGGCGGGAGAGGTAGCGCACGCCACGCACGCGTGTCGGCTCGCTCGGCACCTTGAAGGTGCGGTTCGGGCCGTCGGTGGTGTCGATCGCCAGGGAGTGCACGCCGCTGGCCCCGGCGGGGGTCTTCAGCTGGTACGCGGTGGCGTTGCCGGCGGCGACCAGGGCCGTTCCGCCGCCGTCGACGGTCGCGCAGCCGGCGGTCAGCTGCTGCCAGGTGCCCGGGGCGGCGTCACCGTCGGAGAACCGGATACCGGCGCCGTCCTGCGTGCCGCTCCAGCGCAGGGCGACGTAGGAGGCGGCGAAGGCGGTGGTGGCCTTGCCAGTGCCGGTGGCGGCTTCGGTCCGGGTGGCGGGGAACTTCTCCGGCGTCGTACCGGAGTCGCCGGAGCCGGAGCCGGAGTTGTCCGTCGCGCCGGAGTCGGTGGACGCGAACACCATCGGCGTGAGCGCGGCCCCGGCGGCCACCGCCCCGCCGGCGGCGATCACGCCGCGCCGGGACAGGGAGCGCTTTCTACGGTGAGACAGCTGGGTGGGGGTGGGGGATTCGGACACGGAAGTACGCCTTCCAGAAGTGCATGTGACGGGCGTCGGCGCACACGGGCTCAACGCCCGGGCCGACGCTTGAAACGTCAACCGACCCTAACCGCCCCACCTGTCCCCCGCGTACTGCCGGTGCAGTACTTCCGTGTGGAGATCGAGCGAAGAACGCCTACTTGTGAGTACGGCGTCACGCTCCGGCGGCACGCACGACAGTGGCCCCCGGCGCGGGCCCCGACGCCGTGCGCACCGCGCGACACATGCCGGACGACCGCAGCGTCTCGGCCACCGCCGCCGCCGACTCGGCGTCGCGGGCGAGGAACGCGGTGGTCGGCCCCGAGCCGGAGACGAGCGCCGTGAGCGCGCCCGCGGCACGGCCGGCGGCGAGGGTGTCGGCGAGCTCCGGGAAGAGGGAGAGGGCGGCAGGCTGGAGGTCGTTGGAGACGGCGGCGGCGAGCGCGTCGGGGTCGCCCTTCGCGAGGGCGTCGAGGAGCGGCTCGGAGGCGACGGGCGCGGGGATGTCCGCGCCCTCGCCGAGCCGGTCGAACTCCCGGAAGACGGCGGGCGTCGACAGCCCGCGGCCGGCCATCGCGAACACCCAGTGGAAGGTGCCGCCCACCTCCAGCGCCCGCAGCTTCTCGCCCCGCCCGGTGCCGAGGGCCGCCCCGCCGACCAGGCTGAACGGCACGTCGCTGCCCAACTGGGCGCAGATATCGAGGAGTTCCTCGCGGGAGGCGTTCGCGCCCCACAGCGCGTCGCAGGCGAGGAGCGCGCCCGCGCCGTCCGCGCTGCCGCCCGCCATGCCGCCGGCGACCGGGATGTCCTTGGCGATGTGGAGGTGGACGGCGGGGTCGATCCCACGGCGCTCGGCGAGAGCGATCGCCGCCCGCGCCGCCAGGTTCGTGACGTCGAGCGGGACCTGGTCGGCGTCCGGCCCCTCGCAGGTCACGCGCAGCTCGTCGGCCGGGGTCACGGTGACCTCGTCGTACAGGCCCACGGCGAGAAAGACATTGGCGAGGTCATGGAAGCCGTCGGGGCGGGCGGCGCCCACCGCGAGCTGGACATTGACCTTGGCGGGGACGCGGACGGTGACGCTCACTGCTGACCCGACTCCTTGTCGTCTTCCCTGCGGTGCTGCTTGTGCTCCGCGATACGCACGAACTCCTCGACGGTCAGGGCCTCTCCGCGCGCCTGCGGCGAGACCCCGGCCGCGACGAGCGCCGCCTCGGCGGCCGCCGCCGAGCCCGCCCACCCGGCGAGCGCGGCCCGCAGCGTCTTGCGGCGCTGGGCGAAGGCGGCGTCGACGACGGCGAACACCTCGCGCCTGGAGGCGGTGGTCTTGATCGGCTCGGCGCGCCGGGTCAGGGACACCAGTCCGCTGTCGACGTTCGGCGCCGGCCAGAAGACGTTGCGCCCGATGGCACCGGCCCGCTTGACCTCGGCGTACCAGTTGGCCTTCACGGACGGCACGCCGTACACCTTGGAGCCGGGTCCGGCGGCCAGGCGGTCGGCGACCTCCGACTGCACCATGACCAGGGTGCGTTCGATGCTCGGGAAGGTCTCCAGCATGTGCAGGAGGACCGGGACGGCCACGTTGTAGGGGAGGTTGGCGACGAGGGCCGTGGGCGGCGGGCCCGGCAGCTCGGCGACCTGCATCGCGTCGGAGTGCACCAGCGCGAAACGGTCGGCGCGCTCGGGCATGCGGGCCGCGATGGTGGCGGGGAGCGCGGCGGCCAGCACGTCGTCGATCTCGACGGCGGTGACGCGGTCGGCGACCTCCAGCAGGGCCAGGGTCAGGGAGCCGAGCCCCGGACCGACCTCGACGACCACGTCGTCGGGGCGGACCTCCGCGGTGCGGACGATACGGCGGACCGTGTTCGCGTCGATCACGAAGTTCTGGCCGCGCTGTTTGGTGGGGCGTACGCCCAGGGCGGCCGCGAGTTCTCGGACGTCGGCGGGGCCCAGAAGGGCGTCGGGGGTGGGGCTGCTGCTCACGGCGACAAGGGTACGGGGCGGCAGGACCCCGCCGTGCAGCCGTGGCCTGCCGCTGGTCGCGCCGCCGGGTCGGCTCCCGTCCCGCGGCCAGGACACACCCCCGTGCCGCCGGGCTGCGCACCGCCCCGGCGTCGGCACCGACGCCGGGCGAGCGAGCGGCCGGGGTCACCCGTGCAACCGCGCCCCGCAGTGCGGCCAGGGGCTGGCCCCCTGCCGCACGAACAGCTTCTTCGCGCGCATCGTCTGCTCCGCCGCCGGAGCATCCTGCGGCCGGCCCTTCCCCCCGAGGCTCCGCCAGGTCTGCGCGTCGAACTGGTACAGCCCCCCGTACGTCCCCGAGGAGTCCACCGCGTCCGGCTGCCCCCCGGACTCGCACGCGGCCAGCCCCTGCCAGTTCAGGTGATCCGCACCGCGCACGGACGTCGGCAGCGGCTTCGTGCCCACCTTCACCACCTGGGTCTGCGGCTCCCGCACCACCTCGGACTTGATCCGCCGCGGCTTCTGCCGGACACCGTTGACCGTGCGCAGCGAGTACGTGATCCGCCGCAGGCCGGGCTGCCCCGCCCGCTCGACGACCTCCGTGCCCCGGAAGACCGAGGGATCGTCGACCCGCTCCACCGCGAACGGGATCGCCTCGTCGCGGATCTCCTTCCTGCCGGTGATCCTGAGGACCGTGATGGTCTGACCGTCCCGCGGGAAGCTCTCGGGCTCGACGGACGTGGTGTCCTGTCCGTGCAGGGTGATACCGGCCTGTTCCACGACTTCGCGCACGGTCGCCGCGTTCGTTCGGATGGTGCGGGCCAGGCCGTCCGCCATGATCGTCACCGTGCGCTCGGTGCGCACGTCCAGAGCGAGGCCTTCGCGCCCGATGCGCCGGGAGCGCGCCGTCGACAGATACGCCCCCTCCGCCCGCACCCCCAGCTGCTTGAGCGCGGCCTCCACCGTGTGCGCCGTCGTCCACACCTGGCGTCGCTGACCGTCGAGCGTGAGCCGTACGGGCCGCCCGTAGCGCACGGCGACCTCGTCACCGTTGCTGAGCACCGCGCCCGGGGCGGGCGCCACCACATCGTGCGCCCCCACCTCGACGCCCTCCTCGGCCAGCAGTTCCGTGACGTCGTCCGCGAAGGTGTGCAGGGTGCGCTGCTTGCCGTCGACGCTCAGCTCGACCGCCTTGTCCTTCGCGACGAAGGCGGTCGTTCCGCCCGCGAGGAACGCGACGACCAGCGCCTGCGGGACGAGCCGGCGCATGGGCCCGTCCGCCCGCTCGGCGGACCGCGCCTTGTGCCGGGGCGCGGCCCGCCGCCGGGCTCCGGAGCGCCCGCCGGGCCGGCGCGCCCCTTCGGCCACCTCGTACGCGGGCCGGTAGGTGTCCTCGTATGCCTCCCGGCCGGTCCCGTACGTGCCCGTCGCATATGTGTTCGTGCGCGTCTCGTACGTCTCCGTCCGCGTCTCGTACAGCCCGGAGCGTGTGTCGTACGCCCCCGGCACCCCGTAGCCCAGCGTCTTTGCGCTGTACGGGTCGAAGCCGCCGTACTCCGGGGGCTCGTGGGCCCGACTCGGGCCATATGTCTCGAACTGCGCGTTGCTCACGACGACACGCTCCAGCGGAGGGGTCCGTTTCGGGCCCACAGAACCTAGCGGAGCGGTGATTACTCTCCAAAGTCACCCGATTACTCAGCGTGTCGAAACGGAGTGAGGGGAACCCGGCGAGCGTTATCCGGCGGTTATCCGTCAGTAACCGAAGGCACGTGCCGTGTTCGACCCGAGGGCCGCCGCCAGCGTGTCCTCGTCGATGCCGCGCACGGCGGCCATGGCACGCACCGTGACCGGAATGAGATACGGGGCGTTGGGCCGTCCGCGGTACGGGACCGGCGTGAGGAAGGGGGCGTCGGTCTCCACCAGGAGCAGCTCCAGCGGGGCCACGGCCACCGCGTCCCGCAGGTTCTGGGCGTTCTTGAAGGTGACGTTGCCGGCGAAGGACATGTAGTAGCCGGCGGCGGCGCACACCCGGGCCATCTCGGCGTCCCCCGAGTAGCAGTGGAACACCGTCCGCTCGGGCGCCCCCTCCTCCTTCAGGACGCGCAGGACGTCCGCGTGGGCGTCGCGGTCGTGGATGACGAGGGCCTTGCCGTGCCGTTTGGCGATCTCGATGTGGGCGCGGAAGGACGCCTCCTGTGCCTCCTTGCCCTCGGGCCCGGTGCGGAAGTAGTCGAGGCCGGTCTCGCCGACGCCCTTGACCTGGGGCAGCGCGGCCAGCCGGTCGATCTCGGCGAGCGCCTCGTCCAGCGCCCGCGCGCCGCCCGGCTCCCGCGCGCCCTGCCGCGACCAGCCGTCGGGGTCCCCGTGCACGATCCGCGGGGCCTCGTTCGGGTGCAGCGCGACGGTCGCGTGCACGGCGTCGTAGCGCGCCGCCGTCTCGGCCGCCCACTGCGAGCCGCGTACGTCGCAGCCCACCTGCACGACCGTGGTCACCCCCACCGACGCCGCCTTCGCGAGCGCCTCCTCCACCGTGCCGGACTGCATGTCGAGGTGGGTGTGGGAGTCGGCGACCGGCGCCCGGAGCGGTTCCGGGAGGGGCGGGGCCGCGTGCTTGTCGGAGGCGTTCGAAGGCATGCCCCGATCCTACGAAAGGGGCATGCCCGCTCAGCCGGCGCTCGGCTCAGCTCGCCTTGCGGTGGAAGACGTGCAGGAGGTCGGAGAGATGCCAGTGGTGGTCGCGGGGCTCTGCCGTCGTCGGCTCCGGCTCGCGCTGGCTGGGGATGGGGCGGGGGCGGTGCAGGGAGTTCTGCACGGAGGACACCTGCCCGGGACGCATGATCCGCACGATGTGGCCGCCGCAGTTCTGGCACATGGGCCGGCTCAACGGGGACGGAACCACCTGGCCGTCCGCCACGTACATCACGAACTCACGGCCCTCGCCGTCGGTGTGGTGCTCTATCTCGTACGACTGTTCCCAGCCGTGCCCGCACCGCATGCAGGCGAAGGAATACGACTCGTGGACGACGGCGGTCGCGGCGCTGCGAAGGCCGGTGCTCTGCTTGGCGTTCTCACTCATGCCAGCTCCTGTGGTCCGCTGGTGGAACGGGTTGCGTCCCGTCGTCCAGTGGACTCCGCGGCCGGGGCCGACGCACGTGACCTGTCGAGTGTTTGGGCCCATTTGAACGTTCCTTGCCGCAACGGCCGCTCGGCTTTACCCGGCCATGGGGCGCCCGCTCAGCCGAGATACACCCTGCTCACACGGCACTTCACGCCCCCGCGTTCTTCGCGGCCACCACCGCGTCGAAGACCTCTCTCTTCGGCACCCCGGCCGCCGCCGCCACCGCAGCGATCGCCTCCTTGCGCCGCTCCCCCGCCTCCTCCCGCACCCGCACCCGCCGCACGAGCTCCTCGGCGCCGATCTCCTCGGCCCCCTTCTCGGGCGCCCCCTCGACCACGACGGTGATCTCCCCGCGCACCCCCTCGGCCGCCCAGGCGGCCAGCTCACCGAGCCCGCCGCGCCTGACCTCCTCGTACGTCTTGGTCAGCTCCCGGCACACGGCGGCCCGCCGCTCGGCGCCGAACACCTCGGCCATCGCGGCGAGCGTGTCGTCGAGGCGGTGCGGTGCCTCGAAGTAGACGAGCGTGCGCCGCTCCTCGGCGACCTCCCGCAGCCGCGACAGCCGCTCCCCGGCCTTCCGCGGCAGGAACCCCTCGAAGCAGAACCGGTCGACGGGCAGCCCGGACAGCGCGAGCGCGGTGAGCACGGCGGACGGGCCGGGTACGGCCGTGACCCGGATGTCCTTCTCGACAGCCGCGGCGACCAGGCGGTACCCGGGGTCGGACACGGACGGCATCCCGGCGTCCGTCACCAGCAGCACCCGCGCGCCCCCGAGCAGCTCCGCCACCAGCTCCGGCGTCCGCGCCGACTCGTTGCCCTCGAAGTAGGACACGATCCGCCCTCTGGGCGTCACCCCGAGCGCCTGCGTCAACCGCCGCAGCCTGCGGGTGTCCTCGGCGGCGACGACGTCCGCACCGGCCAGTTCCTCGGCGAGCCGGGGCGGGGCGTCCGCGCTGTCGCCGATGGGGGTGCCTGCCAAAACAAGGGTTCCTGTCACGTTTCCATCCTCGCAGGGCGCATCCACGGGACTCCCACAGACGTGTTCCCTACGATGGCGCGGTGACCAGTACCGCGTCCTCCATGGACACCCGGCAGGACCAGGCACCGCAGGAGCAGCGGCCGTCGTGGCAGCAGCGGCTGCGCCGATTCGGCTACACGGCGGCGGCCGGAAGCGACGTACGCGACCGGCTCGTGCCGCCGTACGTCCGGCCCAGCCCGCGGATGTGGCAGTTCCTCGGCGTCTCGCGCCCGCTCGCCGAGCGGATCACGCGCTGGTCGGGCTGGGGCGGGCCGCTGCTGGTGACGCTGCTGGCGGGGGTGCTGCGGTTCTGGAACCTGGGCAGCCCGAAGGCGGTGATATTCGACGAGACGTACTACGCCAAGGACGCCTGGGCGCTCGTCCACCGCGGCTTCGAGGTCAGCTGGGACAAGAACGCCAACGATCTGGTCCTGAAGCTGGGCGACCAGGTCCAGATCCCGACGGACGCGGCGTACGTCGTGCATCCGCCGGTCGGCAAGTACGTCATCGGGCTCGGCGAGCTGATGTTCGGGTTCAACCCGTTCGGCTGGCGGTTCATGACGGCGCTGCTCGGCACGCTCGCGGTCCTGATGCTGTGCCGCATCGGCCGCCGCATCTTCCGCTCCACCTTCCTCGGCTGTCTCGCGGGCACGCTGATGGCGGTGGACGGGCTGGCCTTCGTGATGGCCCGCACCTCGCTGCTCGACGGGGTGCTGATGTTCTTCGTGCTGGCCGCGTTCGGCTGCCTGGTGATCGACCGGGACCGGGCGCGGGCGAAACTCGCCGCCGCGCTGCCGGCCGACCCCGACGGCCGGGTCCGCCCCGACGCGCACATCGGCGACACCCTGCCCCTCGGATGGCGCCCCTGGCGCTGGCTGGCCGGCCTGATGCTGGGCCTGGCCATCGGCACCAAGTGGAACGGCCTGTACTTCCTGGTCGCCTTCGGCCTGATGACGGTGCTCTGGGACGTCGGCGCCCGCAAGGTCGCCGGCGCCTCCCGCCCGTACGCGGCGGTGGTCAAGCACGACCTGGGCCTCGCCTTCCTGGCGACCGTGCCGGTGGCGATCGTCACCTACCTCGCGTCCTGGACCGGCTGGATCCTCTCCCCCACGGACGGCACCGGCGGCTACTACCGCAACTGGGCGACCGCCGACGGCCGCAGCAGTGACTGGTCCTGGCTGTTCCCCGACTGGTGGCTCAGCCTGTGGCACTACGAGCACCAGGTGTACGAGTTCCACGTCGGCCTGTCCTCCCCGCACACCTACCAGTCCAACCCGTGGAGCTGGATCGTCGACGGCCGCCCGGTGTCGTACTTCTACGAGTCGCCCCTGCCCGGCAAGGACGGCTGCCCCGTCGACGCGGGCGAGAAGTGCGCGCGCGAGGTGCTGGCGATCGGCACACCGCTGCTGTGGTGGGTGGCCGCCTTCGCGGTCCTGTACGTCCTGTGGCGCTGGTTCTTCCGCCGCGACTGGCGGGCCGGGGCCATCGCCTGCGGTGTGGCGGCCGGCTATCTGCCCTGGTTCCTGTACCAGGAGCGCACGATCTTCTTCTTCTACGCCATCGTCTTCCTGCCCTTCCTCTGCCTGGCCGTGGCCATGTTCCTCGGCGCGATCATCGGCCCACCGCGCGCCGGCGACACCCGCAGGGTGGCGGGGGCCACGGGCGCGGGTGTGCTGGTGCTGCTGATCGCCTGGAACTTCATCTACTTCTGGCCGATCTACACGGGCACGGCGATCCCCATCGACCAGTGGCGGTCGCGGATGTGGCTGGACACCTGGGTCTAGCTGCGTAACAGGTGGAGTCAGTGATCGTTCATTCAGGTATGAACCTGACTAAACGGACACTTGCTGTCATCGCCCTCGCCGGTGCGGCGGTCATGTCGGCCTCCACCGTCGCCGCCGCCGACGCCCGCGACGCGACTCCCCAGCGCACGCAGTACCTGGTGTACCCGTACGCGGGCGCCTACCCGCCCGGGGTCATCCCCTTGGCGGTGGCGGCTCCCACCAGCGCCCTCCTCGGCATCAACCCCTTCGGCGTCCTCTGAGGGGTGTGAGGGGCGTCTTCCGCTGAGCGCTGTGGCCGGCCGGTCGGGCCGGTCACAGCGCTCAGTCATGTCCGATCGCCTCCGCGGGCACTCCTCGGCCACTCCCACACCCACAAACCGCCAACAAAAAGAAAACACCTTCCACAGGTTTCCCTCATGCCACTTACAGTGCGGGAGACGAAACGGGGAGGGGACGCATGTCCAAGGGGGTCAAGGTCGCCGTCATAGGCGGCGTGTTCGCCGTGATGGTGGGCGGTGCCGGGTACGGCGCGTACAACATCGTGTCCGCGCTGAACGGCGGTGGGGCGACGGGGGCGGCGTCACCGAAGAGCGGGCCGCCGAGCGGTGACGAGGTCGAGGAGACCACGCAGAAGTTCTTCGCGGCCTGGGAGAAGGGGGAGTCGGCGCGGGCGGCGGCGTACACGAACAACGACGCGGCCGCCGTGTCGGTGCTGACGTCCTACCGCGAGCAGGCGCACATCACCGGCGTGAAGATCACGCCCGGCACGGCCAAGGGCGCCACCGTGCCCTTCAAGGTCGACGCCAAGGTGTCCTACGGCGGCAAGTCCAAGGCGCTCAGCTACGAGAGCAGGCTGACGGTGGTGCGCGGGCTCACCACCGGGCGGGCCCTGGTCGACTGGCGGCCGACCGTGCTCCACCCGCAGCTGAAGAAGGGCGACACCCTCGTCACCGGCGAGGCCGCGAGCCCGCCCATCGAGGCCGTCGACCGCGACGGCACCGTGCTGACGAAGGAGAAGTACCCCTCCCTCGGCCCGATCCTGGACCGGCTGCGCGAGAAGTACGGCGCCAAGGCGGGCGGCGAGCCCGGCATCGAGCTGGCGGTACGGCACGCCGACGAGTCGCCGGACACCTCGCTGCTGACCCTCTCCGAGGGCCGGCCCGGCAAGCTGGAGACCACGCTCAGCGCGGGCGTGCAGGCGGCGGCCGAGAAGGCGGTGAAGCGGTACGCCCAGTCCTCGGTGGTGGCCCTCAAGCCGAGCACCGGCGAGGTGCTGGCGGTGGCGAACCACCGCGACGACACCTGGAACGCGGCCTTCGAGGGCAAGGTCGCCCCGGGCTCCACGATGAAGATCATCACCGCGGCGATGCTCATCGACAACGGCGTGACCTCGATGAACGGCCCCGCCCCCTGCCCGCCGACCGCCACCTGGCAGAGCCAGACCTTCCGGAACCTCCCGGGCCTGGAACCGAACGAGACCGCGAGCGCCACCCTCGCTAACGGCTTCATGCGCTCCTGCAACACGGCCTTCATCAAGCTCGTGGACGAGGATCCGCTCTCGGACGCCTCGCTCACGGCCGAGTCGGAGGAGCGGTTCGGACTGGGCGGGGACAACTGGAAGACCGGCATCACCTCCTTCGACGGCAGCGTCCCGGCCTCCGGCGGCCCCAACCGCGCGGCCAACGCCATCGGCCAGGGCGATGTCCAGATGAACCCGCTGAACATGGCCTCGGTGACGGCCACGGCGATCACGGGTCAGTTCCGGCAGCCGTATCTGGTCTCGCCCGACCTCGACGACCGGGAACTGGCCACCGCCCAGGGGCTGCGGTCGAGCACCGCCGCCCAGCTGAAGCAGATGATGCGGCTGACCGCGACCCAGCCCCAGGGCACCGCCACCCGCGCCATGGCCGGGCTCACCGGCGACATCGGCGCCAAGACCGGGTCCGCCGAGGTCGACGGACAGAAGACCTCCGACAGCTGGTTCACCGGCTTCCGCAATGATGTGGCGGCCGCTGCCATGTCCCAGGGAGGCGGCCACGGCGGCGACGCGGCGGGGCCGATTGTCGCAGACGTGCTACGGGCGTCCGGCTGAACTCACCCTCCACAGGACGGGACTCTAGGGTGGGCGTCGTCGTTATGCGTGAGGGCAGCGGGGCGGCGGGGACCCCTGGGATTTCGCGAGGGAACGGAAAGCAGTGGGCAACAGAAAGCGCGTCGCCGAGCGACGGAAGACCAACCCCGCCGTGCTCGGCGGGATGATCGCCGTGGTCATCGGCGGCGCCGGCTTCGGCGTCTACACCCTGTACGGCGGCGGAGCGGCGGCCGAGGACCGTACGCAGACGGCGGCCTCCTCCGCCGACGACAAGGCGAAGAAGGTCAGGACCGGCCCGCTGTCGGCCAAGGAGGTCACCTCCGCGGCCGAGACGTTCCTCACCGCCTGGCAGCAGGGCAAGGTGTCCGAGGCGGCCACCGCCACGGACGACGCGAAGGCCGCCCGGACCCTGCTGACCGGCTACACCAAGGACGCCCACATCAAGGACGTCACCCTCACCGCCGGTACCCGCACCGGCGACAAGGTCCCCTTCTCCGTGACGGCCACGGTGTCCTACAAGGGCATCAGCAAGCCGCTCGCGTACGACAGCGCGCTGACCGTCGTCCGGCGGGCCGAGGACGGCAAGCCGCTCGTCGAGTGGCACTCCGCGGTCGTCCACCCCGACCTGAAGGACGGCGACAGGCTCGTCACCGGTGAGTCCGGCACCCCGCCGGTCAAGGCGCTCGACCGGGACGGCGGCGACCTGACCGAGGCCGAGTACCCGTCGCTGGGCTCGGTCCTGGACGGGCTGCGCGAGAAGTACGGCGAGAAGGCCGGCGGCAAGGCGGGCGTCGAGCTCCAGGTGGTCCGGGGCGAGCAGTCCAGGAAGGCCGAGCTGTCCGACAAGACCCTGCTGGAGCTGAGCAAGGGCACATCGGGCACGCTGAAGACGACGCTGAGCCCGACGCTGCAGGCGGTGGCGGAGAAGCAGGTGGCCGCCAGGTCGAGGGCGTCGGTGGTCGTGCTGCGTCCGTCGACGGGCGAGATCCTTGCGGTCGCCAACTCCTCGAAGGGCTTCAACACCGCCTTCCAGGGTTCCCTCGCGCCCGGCTCCACGATGAAGGTCATCACCTCCTCGCTGCTGATCGAGAAGGGCCTGGCGTCGGCGGACAAGCAGCACCCTTGCCCGAAGTACTTCACCTACGGCGGGTGGAAGTTCCAGAACGACGACAAGTTCGAGATCAAGGACGGCACGTTCAAGGCGAGCTTCGCCCGCTCCTGCAACACGGCCTTCATCAGCCAGGCCCCCGAGCTGGACAACGACAGCCTGACCAAGCAGGCCCAGCAGGTCTTCGGGCTCTCCCTGAACAACTGGTCCGTCGGCGTCCCCACCTTCGACGGCTCCGTCCCGGTCCAGTCGCAGGCCCAGATGGCGGCCTCGCTCATCGGCCAGGGCGGGGTGCGGATGAACCCGCTGAACATGGCGTCGGTCTCGGCGACGGTCAAGGAGGGCATCTTCAAGCAGCCGTACCTGGTCTCGCCGGAGGTGGACGGCCGGCAGCCGGCGACGGCGTCCCGCACCATGTCCACGGCCACGCTGTCGCAGCTGCGGGAACTGATGGCCTACACGGCGGCCTACGGTACGGCGGCCGAGGCGATGTCCGGGGTCACCGGTGACGTCGGCGCGAAGACCGGCTCGGCGGAGGTCGACGGCCAGAAGAAGCCGAACGGCTGGTTCACCGCGTACCGGGGCGACCTGGCGGCGGCCGGTGTGGTCCAGGCGGCCGGCCACGGTGGGGAGACGGCGGGGCCGATCGTGGCGGCGCTGCTGAAGACGGGCGGCTGAGTCTCAGCGCCGCGCGGGTGCGGCGGCCAGATACGTCCGCCGCAGGAACCTCATCAAGGCCTTCGTCTCGAACTGCACGACCGACACCCCCTGCGCGGAGTGGAACTCCACCACGGCCTGCACCCGTCCGCACGGCCACACCCGTATCTCTCCGCTCCCCGCGGGGGCGCGCAGCCCCTGCTCCAGCAGGGAACGCGAGAACGTCCACTCGTGTGCCTCACGGCCGGGCAACCGCACCCGCACCGAGCGGGGGTCGATCTCGGGGTCGTAGCGCAGGATGACCGGCACGGCGTCCTGCTCCTCCGCCAGGATGTCCGCGTCCGTGACGATATGGGCTCGCGCGTACTGTTCGACTGCAGACATCGGCAGGCCCCTTACGCTGCGTGACCTATGCGAAAGCTGTGCCTCCGCTCCCCCTCCAATGTCGCATATCTTCCGGAAAGCGCCGCCCGGGACCGGCGTATCTCACCTGTGCGATACACAAGCTCCTCGCTCTTGCAAGCCGTTCGCATTAAGCCACTATCATCGAACGGTGCACGTACCTGACGGATTCATAGACGCCCCCACCTCGGTCGCGACCGGAGTGGCCGCCGCGGCCGCCGTCGCCGTGAGCCTGCGCGGCGCGCGCCGTGAGCTCGACGAGCGGACGGCGCCGCTGGCGGGTCTGGTCGCCGCGTTCATCTTCGCGGTACAGATGCTGAACTTCCCGGTCGCGGCCGGGACCAGCGGACATCTGCTCGGCGGCGCCCTGGCCGCGATCCTCGTGGGCCCCTACACCGGCGCGCTGTGCATCTCCGTCGTCCTGCTCATGCAGGGTGTCCTCTTCGCGGACGGCGGCCTCACCGCGCTCGGCGTGAACATCACCAACATGGCGGTCGTCGGCGTCGTCGTCGCCTACGCCGTCTTCCGTCTCCTGGTGAAGGTCCTGCCGAGGACGCGGGGGTCGATCACCGCCGCCTCCTTCGTCGCCGCGCTCGTGTCGGTGCCGGCCGCGGCGCTCGCGTTCACGTTCCTGTTCTGGATCGGCGGCACCACCGACGTGTCGATCGGCAAGGTCGCCACCGCCATGGTCGGCGTCCACCTGCTGATCGGCATCGGCGAGGCGGCGATCACCGCGCTGACGGTCGGCGCCGTCATCGCCGTACGGCCGGACCTCGTGTACGGCGCACGTGATCTGCGCCGGCCGCTGAAACTGCGGGTCGGCGACGAACTCGTCGACGCTCCGGCGCCCGCGGCCGGGCAGCCTGCCGCGGCCCGCGCCTCCCGCCGCACCCTGTGGATCGGCGGCCTGGTCACCTCCCTCGTCCTCGCCGGGTTCGTCAGCTTCTACGCCTCCGCCAGCCCCGACGGTCTGGAGAAGGTCGCCGAGGACAAGGGCTTCGCCGAGTCCGCCGAGGAGCACGCCACCGCCGACTCCCCGCTCGCCGACTACGGCGTCAAGGACATCGACAACGCCCGTCTGTCCGGCGGCCTCGCCGGCGTGATCGGCGTCGGTGTCACGGTCGTCGCGGGCAGCGCGGTCTTCTGGGCGGTGCGCAGGCGTCGTACGGACGAGGGGGCCGACACCTCGCCCACGAGCGCCGGCGTCTGACATGGGCGCCGGGCACGCGCACAGGCTCTACCGGCACGGGCACTCGCCCGTGCACGCCCTGCCCCCGCACGCCAAGCTCGCCGCCACGTTCGCGTTCGTGGTGGTCGTGGTGTCGACGCCGCGGGCGGCGATGTGGGCGTTCGGGCTGTACGCCGTGCTGCTCGCGCTCGTCGCGTACGCCGCGCGCGTGCCCGCCGGCTTTCTGCTCAAGCGGCTGCTGATCGAGGTGCCGTTCGTGGCGTTCGCCGTGCTGATGCCGTTCGTGGCGGAGGGCGAGCGGGTCGAGGTGCTGGGCATGTCGCTGAGCGTCAACGGGCTGTGGGGCGCCTGGAACGTGCTCGCCAAGGGCACCCTCGGCGTCGCCGCCTCCGTCCTCCTCGCCTCCACCACCGAGCTGCGTGAACTGCTGCTCGGCCTCCAGCGGTTGAAGCTGCCGCCGCTCCTCGTGCAGATCGCGTCCTTCATGATCCGGTACGGCGATGTCATCACCGACGAGATGCGGCGGATGCGCATCGCCCGTGAGTCGCGCGGCTTCGAGGCGAAGGGCGTCCGGCACTGGGGCGTGCTCGCCAAGTCGGCGGGGGCGCTGTTCATCCGGTCCTACGAGCGCGGCGAGCGCGTGCATCTGGCGATGGTCAGCCGTGGGTACGCCGGTTCGATGCCGGTGATCGACGAGGTGACCGCGTCCCGGGCGCAGTGGTCGTACGCCCTCGCGCTGCCCTTCGCCGCCCTCGTCGTCTGCGTGTTGGGATGGACCCTGTGAGCACTGCTTCCGCTTCCCTGGAGGTCTCCGGCCTCGCCTTCGCCTACCCCGACGGCCACCAGGCCCTGTTCGGCGTGGACTTCTCCATCGCGCGCGGCGAGCGGGTCGCGCTGCTCGGGCCGAACGGCGCCGGCAAGACGACCCTCGTGCTGCACCTCAACGGCATCCTGAGCGGCGGGGTGGGCAGCGTGCGGGTGGCCGGGCTGCCCGTGGACCGGAAGAACATGGCCGAGATCCGGCGCAAGGTCGGCATCGTCTTCCAGGACCCGGACGACCAGCTCTTCATGCCGACCGTGCGCGAGGACGTGGCGTTCGGGCCGGCGGCGGCCGGGATCAAGGGGACCGACCTGGAGGAGCGTGTCGACCGTGCTCTGGGGCAGGTCGGCATGCAGGAATTCAAGGACCGCCCCCCGCACCACCTCTCCTTCGGCCAGCGGCGCCGGGTGGCGGTGGCGACCGTGCTGGCGATGGAGCCGGAGATCCTCGTGCTGGACGAGCCGTCCTCCAACCTCGACCCGGCCTCACGGCGCGAACTCGCCGACATCCTGCGCTCGTTGGACGTGACCGTCCTGATGGTCACGCACGACCTGCCGTACGCCCTGGAGCTGTGCCCGCGCTCCCTGATCCTGAGCGAGGGCACGATCGCCGCGGACGGGCCCACCGGCGAGCTGCTCTCCGACGACGGGCTGATGCGGGCCCACCGCCTGGAGCTGCCCTTCGGCTT
Organism: Streptomyces curacoi; assembly: GCF_001513975.1. Classification (GTDB taxonomy): domain Bacteria; phylum Actinomycetota; class Actinomycetes; order Streptomycetales; family Streptomycetaceae; genus Streptomyces; species Streptomyces curacoi. Next base: position 428,942 of record NZ_KQ947990.1, on the reverse strand, counting down.
CGATCCACGCTCCGTGACAATGGGCGCGTGACGAACGAGAAGCCCGCGAAGGAGGGCGCTTCACCGCTGCTGGACGAGCAGCTGTGCTTCGCGCTGTACGCCGCCCACCGCGCGGTGACGGCCGCGTACCGCCCGCTCCTCGACGAGTTCGGGCTCACCTACCCGCAGTACCTGGTCCTGCTGGTGCTGTGGGAGCGCGGCGAGACGACGGTGAAGGAGCTGGCGGCGGCGCTGCGGCTGGACTACGGCACCGTCTCCCCGCTGCTCAAACGGCTGGAGGCGACGGGCCTGGTACGGCGTGAGCGGTCGGCGCGGGACGAGCGGTCGGTGCTCGTCGCGCCGACGGAGCGCGGGCTGGAGCTGCGGGAGCGCGCGGCATGCGTGCCCGGCGCGCTGCTCGCGGCGACGCAGCTCGGTGAGCCGGAGGTCGCCCGGTTGCGCGAGGAGTTGTGGCGGCTGGCGGACCGGGCGGAAGCCGCCGCGCACCGCGCCCGCTGACCCGGTTACCCGCGGTTTCCACCCCCTGGTAACGGCAGCTTCGTTACCGGCAAGTACCTTGTGCACGATGTACTTGTGCGCCCGCGTGACGGAGGCGCACATTGATACGGCTTCTGGGGGAGGGCCAGCCATGACCGCCGACGGCACCGCGCCGGACACCCGTCCGACGAAGATCATGTATGTCGCCGAGGCCACCGCGCACGGCGGCCGGGACGGCTATGTCACCAGCCAGGACGGCCAGATCGAGCTGAAGGTCGCGATGCCCCCGGAACTGGGCGGCGACGGCAACGGCACCAACCCCGAGCAGCTCTTCGCCGCCGGCTACAGCTCCTGCTTCCACAACGCGCTGATCCTGGTCGGCAACCGCGAGGGCTACGACCTCACCGGCTCCACGGTCGCCGCGAAGGTCGGCATCGGCCCCAACAAGCACCGTGGTTACGGCCTCGCGGTCGCCCTCAGCGTCTCGCTGCCGGTGCTGGACGCGGACCTGGCGGCCAAGCTGGTGGACGCGGCGCACGAGGTGTGCCCGTACTCCAACGCGACCCGCGGCAACATCGACGTCACGATCCTGCTCGGTTAGCGAGACGTCGGCCACACAACGGAATCCAAGGCCGTACGGCCGTGTTGGGATGGCTGTCGAAGGCGCACGGGACAGTCGCGGAGGGAGTACGGGCGTGGACGTGAACGGCACAGTGGCCGAGGGCTTCGAGCCGGTCAGGGAAGCGTTCGTACGGAACTTCAGCTCGCTCGGGGAGCGCGGCGCGGCCCTCGCCGTGTACCGGGACGGGCGCAGGGTCGTCGATCTGTGGGCCGGCGCGAAGGACGTCGACGGCACGCAGCCGTGGCTGAGGGGCACCGCACAGGTCGTGCGCTCGGCGACCAAGGGCGTCGCCGCGGCCGTACTCCTGCTGCTGCACCAGCGCGGGGAGCTGGACCTGGACGCGCCGGTGGGCGAGTACTGGCCGGAGTTCAAGGCGCACGGCAAGGAGCGGCTGCTGGTGCGGCATGTGCTGAACCACCGCGCCGGGCTGCCGGTCCTCGACCGTCCGCTCACGCCCGAGGAGGCGCTGGACCCGCACCGCGGACCCGAGGCGGTGGCCGCGCAGGCCCCCGTGTGGGAGCCGGGCACCGACCACGGCTATCACGCGCTGACCTACGGGTGGCTGCTGGACGAGCTGGTGCGGCGGGTGACCGGGCGGTGGGCCGGCGAGTGGATCGCGGCCGAGATCGCCGCTCCGCTGGGCGCCGACCTGTGGCTGGGGCTGCCGGAGTCGGAGGCGGGCCGGGTGGGCCGTACCGGCCGGGTCGAGGGGCCCGAGCCGGCGGGCGGGCTGCGCTCGCGTCCGAAGCGCTCGGTCACCGCGGCCTACGACGACCCGGACTCCCTCACCCGCCGCGCGTTCGCCGCCATCACCCCGTTCCCCGACCAGAACGACCCGGCCTACCGCGCCGCCGCCCTCCCCGCGACCAACGGCATCGCGACGGCCGACGGTCTGGCCCGCTTCTACGCGGCGCTGATCGGCGAGGTCGACGGCGTACGGCTCTTCGACCCGGCGACGGTGGAACTGGCGCGGGCCGAGGAGTCGGCGGGCCCGGACCGTGTCCTGGTCGTGGGCACCCGCTTCGGCCTCGGCTACATGCTGCACGGCACCGCGTCCCCCCTGCTGGGCCCGGGCTCCTTCGGCCATCCCGGCCGCGGCGGCGCCCTCGGCTTCGCCGACCCGGACGCGGGGATCGCGTTCGGCTATGTGACGAACGGCTTCCGCAAGACGGTGACGGCGGATCCGAGGGCGCAGGGGCTGATAAGGGCGGTGCGAGCCTCCCTCGACGGTTAGGCGGGCCGGGCGTACCGGCTCACACGTGGATCGGGTGCGAGGTGCGCCCGGACGCCGCGTCGATCTCGCCGTGCGCCTTGGTGAGCAGCTGCATCGCCAGCTCGTTCAGTGCCCGGGCGCCGGCGATCTCCTCACCGACCCTTGGCTGATTCGCGTCCGTGTGGTGCCGAGTGGCGTGTCCGTGGGCCCGAACCTCGGAGCCGTCTGGCAGGCGCACCAGCGCGACCGCCCGCGTGTGCTGGTCGTCCTCCAGGAACTCCAGCTCGACATGCCATCCCACTGCGGTGTGCATCATGACGATCACCTCCGGAATCTCTGCTTCCAGGGTGCGCCTCGCAGGGCGTCGCCGACTAGTCGGGTTCGGCGAACTCCTCGGGCCGCGGGGCGGGGGCGGACGGCCGGGTGCGGGCAGGCGAGCTCAGGGAGGTCAGCCGTCCGGCCAGCAGGCCGGTCCGCTCGGCGACTTCCCGTACCAGTTCGGTGCGTGTGCGGCGCTGCCGGCGGTAGGAGATCTCCATGGTGCCGAGCGACATCGCGGCGCCGATCAGCACCGCGCCGGCCATGGCGGCGTAGAGCCGCACCGTGCCCAGGCCCGCCGCGCGGTAGGCCAGCCCCGCCGCCAGGAACAGCGCCGCGGTCAGCGTCAGCCACAGGACGTAGCAGCCGAGCCGGACGGGGTGGTCCTGGACCAGCCAGCCCATGCGGGCCCGCGCGGCCTCCTGCGCCATCCGCCCCGACGCACGGCCGATCTCGGCGAGTTCCCACGCGGCCTTCTCCCGCTGCTCCCGCGACAGCGGTCGCGCCCACCCGCTCATCCGGACCTCCAGGCGTACGACCGCCCGCCGCAGCTCCTGCCGGGACACCCGGTTGGAAAGCTCCTGCGGCCACCTCGTCCACAGGTCCCTGTCCCGCCGCTGGAGCCGGATGAGGGTGGCGGTCCCGCGAGCCACGCCGAGCATCGCGCACAGCACCACGCCCCAGGACGCCAGGGCCCCCGCCTCGCCCTGCGCCGAGAGGCCGCCGATCACCGAGACGAGAGCCACCGCCATGGCGACCGGCCAGGTCTGCCCCAGGTACGTCCGGTACTTGACCTTGTGCAGTTCGCGCTCCCAGGCGTCGATACGGCGGCACAGCGGGCCGTGGACCACGCCGACCGCCACCAGGGGCGCGCTCATCAGCAGCAGCGACCACGAGGCGGCGTACAGCGGGAACGGAAGGTCGTCCGCCGTCACCCAGCCGTCGCCCCAGTCGATCGCGGGCACGCCGAGGAGGATTCCGGCCGCGAGCACCGCCGTGCCGGCGGTCGGCCACCTGCCGCCGCCCGGGACGGCGCGCTGCGGTGGTGCCGGGACGGGCCGCCAGGTCGGCGCCACCCGGGACTCCAGTACGGCGACCAGTTCGTTCAGGTCGTGCCGGAACCGTCGCACGCGCAGGCGTTGGGCCTGGCGGTGCGCCAGGTCGCGGGCGCCGGACGGGAGTTCGGTCGGCTTCGGCGGTTCGGCGTCGTCGAGGAGGAGGGGGATGACGGTCCGGCCGGCGCCCAGGGCCTGTTCGATCTCCTGGCGGACCCAGTCGTCCGGGCGGTCCAGCCGCCGTGTCCCCGACTCGTCCCGCGTGTCCGTCCAGCCCTCGTGGATCACCACGAGCAGGACCTCGCAGTCCGCCACCCGCGCGCGCAGCGTGTCCGGGTACCGCTGCCCCGGCACGATGGACGCGACATCCCGGAACACCTGGTCCTCGCCGAAATACTGTTCGAGCCGGTCGTACAGTTCCCGCACGACGTCTTCGTGATCGCCCCTGCGGTAGTTGATGAAGATGCCGCCCACGCCGCACACCCTAGAGCGACAGGGAAGATCCATGGACGCCCGTGAACAGGCTTGCGCCTTCTGCGAGATCGCCGCCGGCACCGGCGGGGCGCGCGTGGTGTACGAGGACGCGCACACCCTCGCCTTCTTCCCGCTGGCGCCCGCGACCCGGGGGCACACCCTCGTGGTGCCCAGAGCGCACTCAGCCGACCTGTGGGCGATGGACGAGACGGCGGCTCAGCACCTCTTCCGCACCGTGCTGCTGGTGGGCGGCGCGCTGCGCGCGGTCCTCCGGCCCGACGGCATGAACGTCATCAGCTCCGCGGGCGCGGCCGCCTCACAGTCCGTCTTCCACACCCATGTGCATCTCGTACCGCGCCGGCCCGGCGACCCGATGGGTCCCATCTGGCCCCCGAAGGGAGCCGGGTTCCGGGACGAGGACGACCCGGCGGCGGACGCCCTCGCCGCCCGCGTCTGCGCGGCGATCGGCCGTCCGGGGCGGTGAGTTCGCGGCCGGGGCCCTACAGGGCGAGCGCGAGCAGCGCGAGGTCGGCGAGCAGCAGGGGCGCGTAGAACAGCAGCAGCGTCGGCGTCACCCAGACCTCCGGCCAGGGCATCTGCGCCAGGTACGGCCGCACGTTCATGGACAGCACCTCGACCGTGCTGTCGGGCTGCCGGGCGTCGTCGTAGAGCCGGCGGAAGGCCCTCTCCTGGCGCAGGAAGAAGCAGTCCAGGTACCAGAAGCAGAGCAGCGGCAGCACGCCGACGGTCGCGATGTGCCAGCTCAGCCGGCTGGCGGAGAGGGCGAGCAGACCGGCGGCCAGGGTCAGCGCCCAGCCCTTCACCAGGAAGGAGTTGGTCCCCAGCCGCGTGATCGTCGCCTGGATGAACTCCAGATGCTTGATCCGGTCGGGCTCCAGCGGTGCCCCGCCGCCGACTCCGGTGTCCGACCCCTCGCTCAGCGCCGTCACTGACCCGCCCCCTCGGTGTGCTCTCGCTCACCTGATCGTAGTGGGAGAGCGGGAACGGCCGTAGTGGCGGAGCGAAGACGGTCGCAGCGGGGGCAAAGACCGCAACTTGGGATCAGTGAGACTCGGCACATTCGCTTCGGTGACCGCCTTCGCCCTGCTTCCATGGAGATGTCGCGTTCCGTGGAGATGTCGCGCACCGGACCTGGCCCCGCCGCCACCGCCACCTCCCCCGTTAACCGCCCCGGGCCACATCGAGGACATGCGCTGCTGTTTCTCCGCCCACCTCCCCGCCCTCGCGGCCCTGTCGGCCCTGTCGGCCCTGCCCGGCCCCTGCGAGGTGCTGCGTTCCGGTGCCCGTCTCGCCCCTGCCCTGCTGCGGACGGCCGCCGCCGTGCAGCGGGCGCGCTCACCGCACCCCGACGACCTGACCGCGGTGAACCTGGAGTTGGTCACCCTCACCGAGGACCGCGCGATCATCACCTGGTACACCGGGATACCGGGCACGGACGACGGCTTGGGCCATCCACTCCCCGCGATCACCGAGGGCGAGGTCGTCTACGGCACCCATCCCGCCCGGCTCAACCGGGTCGCGGCCGAGGACGGGCCGACCGCCCATCACCAGGTCGAGCTCACGGATCTGGAGCCGGGGCAGACGTACTACTACCAGGCCCGCTCACGGGGCGTGGCCGCCACGCCCACCCCGCTGCACCTGGTGCGCGGCAACGCGGTGGGCACGTCGGCGTTCGGGCTCGGTTCGCGCGGCGGGCCGTACTCCTTCACCACCCCGCAGCCCCCGCCCGGCCGGCACCTGCTGTCGGTCGCGCTCTGCAACGACCTGCACCTCGGCGAGACCACCGCCGGTCTGGTGGGCGGTCTGCCCCTGCTGCGCGGGGTGCCGCAGCAGCCGGGGCGCGCGCCCTACCCGGAGGTCATGAGCCGTGCCCTGGTCGAGGAGGCCCGGCGGCGCGGGGCGGACCTGCTGCTGGCCGGGGGCGACATCTCGGCGGGCGGCGCGGCCCGTGACCTCGACGAGGCACGGCGGATCCTGGACGGGTTCGGCACCCACGGGCGGGACTACTTCGTCGTACGCGGCAACCACGACCGCTCCCCGGACGGCGCCTTCCACACCGCCTTCCTCGACGGCCGCGGGCCCGGCTACTTCGCCCAGGACCTCGGCGGGCTGCGCGTCATCGGCCTCGACACCTACGTCAAGAGCGGCAACGGCGCCGACTCGGGCGGGCTCGGGCCGGAGCAACTGTCATGGTTCCGGGCGCGGTTGCGGGAGCAGCCGGACCAGCCGACGCTGGTGTTCGGCCACCATCCGCTGACCGTGCGGGACTCGGTCTTCCCGGTGACCCGCGGCCAGTGCCTGGACCGCCGCCAGGCCCGCGCCGTCCTCGACGCCTACGCGTCCGCGCCGGGCGTCTTCCTCCATCACGCGGGCCACACCCACCGCAACAAGCGCACCGTGCTGCCGCGTGCCCCGCATGTCACGCAGCAGGAGGTCGCCGCCGCCAAGGAGTACCCCGGCGGCTTCACCCTGCTGCGCATCCACTCCGGCGGCTACGCCCTCAACCACTACAAGGCCGGCGGCCTGGCGGCCCGCCAGTGGAGCGAGCGCAGCCGCCGGGTGGCCGCGGGGCTGTGGCCCCACCACGCCCTGGGCCGCTCGGTCAGCGACCGCAACAGCGTGACGGCGCACGACCTGTCGGGCGTCGCGCGGCGGGGATAGCACCGTTCAGGGGCCGTTGACCTGCTCACACCAGGTCCGGCGCAGCATCATCCCGGTGCAAGATCGTCGAAACTCGGCGCGCCGCAGGATGATTTGGGGCAATTCTTACTTAATCTCCCTCAATCGTAAGGAGTCGACGCTTCACGTCGCATCCACCTCACTCCACCGGAGATGACATGCACAAGCTTCGCAAGGCCGCAGTCCTGGTCGCCGCCCTCAGCGGTGTAGGGCTCCTGGGCGCGGGCACGGCCCACGCCGACGGCCGGGGCAACGACATCAAGGTCCAGCAGAGCACCCAGTGCAAGTCCCACGACCTGAACATCGACGTCCTCGGCATCGTCGGGGTGCTCAACGGCGTGCTGGGCAACGGGCTCAACGGCGAGGGTCCGGCGGGCAGCCAGAGCAACCACCTGGGCTCGAAGATGGGCTGCAGCAACAGCGCCTTCTGACCGAGCGCCTCTGACGCACCGAAGGTCACGGGCGGCCGGCGAACGGCCGGCCGCCCGGCCGGTACGAAAAGCCTGCCCGCGGCTAACTCGCGTGCAGCATCATCCCGATCCCCACGACCAGGAGCGCCGCGGCCGCCATCCGGGGCGCCCCGAAGCGCTCCTTGAAGAAGACGGCCCCGATGGCGGCCCCCACGATGATCGAGGACTCCCGCAGCGCGGCGATCGGCGCCAGCTCCGCCTTCGTCTGCGCCCACAGGACGAGCCCGTACGCGGCGACGGACAGCGCCGCGCCCAGCAGCCCCAGAGCGGCGAACGGCCGCAGCACGGCGACCGTCTCCCGGCGCCAGCGCCAGACCGCGTACGCCGGAATCGCGAGGCCCTCGACCACCATCAGCCACGCGATGTAGCCGACGGACGTCCCGGAGGCGCGTACCCCCAGCCCGTCGAGCAGGGTGTACACCGCGATGCTCAGCCCGGTCGCCAAAGCGGCGCCGATCGCCGCCCAGTTGGGCCGGTGCCCGCGCAGGCCCCAGAGGGCGACGCCGGTAAGTCCCGCGCAGGACAGGGCGATTCCCGCCGCCGCCCACCCGTCGGGCACCTCGTGGGCGAACACGGCGGCGAGTACGGCGACGACGAGCGGAGCGGTGCCGCGCGCGATCGGGTAGGCCTGCCCGAAGTCACCCAGCCGGAAGGACTTCATGAGCAGCGCGAAGTAGACCACGTGGACGAGAGCCGACGCGAGGAGATACGGCCACGCCTCCGCCGCCGGGAACGCCGCGAAGGGCGCGAGGGCCAGCCCGATCAGCACCCCGCCGCCCGCTATGAGCGTGAACCCGACCAGCTTGTCGGTGATCTGGTGGGCGATGGCGTTCCAACTGGCGTGCGTGACGGCCGCGAGCAGGACCGCGGCGGTGACCAGCGGGGTCACGAAGTCCGCTCGCGCACGTCCACCAGGGTGCCGCCGGCGTGGGCGACGAGCGCCTCGGGCGCCATGGGGAAGACGGTGTGCGGAGTGCCCGCGGCGGCCCACACCACGTCGTGCTCCAGCAGCGACCGATCGGCGAGCACCCGCGTCCGCGTACGGTGCCCGAAGGGCGGTACGCCCCCGATGGCATAGCCGGTCGTCTCCCGTACGACGTCCGCCTTGGCCCGCGTGACCTGCTGGACGCCCAGTTCCTCCCGGACGAGCTCGACGTCGACCCGCGACGCCCCGTCCATCAGGACCAGCACCGGCTCCCCGTCCGCCGCGAAGATCAGCGACTTGCAGATCTGGCTGAGCTCGCACCCGATCGCCGCGGCGGCCTCGGCGGCGGTACGGGTGGCGTCCGGGAAGCGGCGGATCCGGGCGGTCAGGTCGTCGAGCCCCAGCTCGTGCAGGGCTTCGGCGAAACGGGGGTGGGCTGCGCAGCCCTCGTCCTTGGCGTCAGTGGCGGCTGTCGTCATGCGGGGCACGGTAGCGGTGGTTGTACGGGGCATGCGACTGGGTTTGTGCGAAGGCGCCCGCAGAAAGAAGCCGGTGAGGGCACCCCGTCCCCACGGGAGCCCTCACCGGCCGGCCAGCTTGCGTCGGCGGCCGGTCAGACGCGAGCCAGCGCGCGGTCCTCGTCCGGGTCCGCGTCCTTCTTGGCGTCGGCGTCCGTGCGCAGGCCCTCGCCCTCCACGTCCACGTTCGGCAGGGCGCGGTCCAGCCACTTCGGCAGCCACCAGGCCCTCTTGCCGAGCAGGGCGAGGACCGCCGGGACGATGGCCATCCGCACGATGAACGCGTCGAAGAAGACCGCGATCGCCAGGCCGAAGCCGATCATCTTGACCATGGACTCGCTGGAGCCGATGAAGCCGGCGAACACCGCCATCATGATCACCGCGGCCGCCGTGACCACCCGGGCACCGTGCCTGAAGCCGGTCACCACGGCCTGGTTCGCCTTCTCGCCGTGGACGTACGCCTCACGCATCCGCGTCACGAGGAACACCTCGTAGTCCATCGCCAGGCCGAAGACCACGCCGACCATGAAGATCGGCATCATGGACATCACCGGGCCGGTCTCCTCCACGCCCATGAGGCCCGCGAGCCAGCCCCACTGGAAGACCGCGACCACCGCGCCCAGCGCCGCCATCACGCTGAGCAGGAAGCCGAGCGCCGCCTTCAGCGGGACCAGGATCGAGCGGAAGACCACGATCAGCAGGAGGAAGGCCAGGCCGACCACCAGGGCGAGATACGGCAGCAGCGCGTCGTTCAGCTTCTCGGAGACGTCGATGTTCATCGCCGTCGAGCCGGTGACCAGCACGGTCGCGTCCGTCTCGGCCTTCACCTCCGCGCCCTTGTCGCGGATGGCGTGCACGAGGTTCTCGGTCGTCACCGAGGACGGCTTGGCGTCCGGGATCACCGTGATCGTCGCCGTGTCGCCCGCCTTGTTGGGCGCCGGCGGCGTCACCGTCACGACGTTCTTGATGCCCTTGATGTCGTCACCGACGTTCTTGAACACGGCGTCCGGGTCGTCGCTGCCCTTGGCGTCGACCACGACCATCAGCGGGCCGTTGAAGCCGGGGCCGAAGCCCTCGGAGAGGAGGTCGTACGCCCGGCGCTGGGTCGTGGACGTCGGCTGCGAGCCGTCGTCGGGCAGGCCCAGTTCCAGGGAGGCCGCCGGGACGGCCGCCGCGCCGAGGCCGACGACGCCCAGGAGGAGGACGGCCACGGGACGGCGTACGACGAAGCTCGCCCAGCGGGTGCCCATGTTCGGCTTGGCCGTACCGGAAGCCGTCTTCTTCTCGGCCCGGTTGCCGCCCATCCACCGGCTCTTCCTGCCGGCGGGCCGCACCTTGCGCCCCGCGTATCCGAGCAGGGCCGGGACCATCGTCAGCGCGATGAGCACCGCGATCACGACCGTGCCCGCCGCCGCGATGCCCATCTTCGTGAGCATCGGGATGTTGACGACCGACAGGCCCACCAGCGCGATCACCACGGTCAGGCCGGCGAAGACCACCGCCGAGCCCGCGGTGCCGACGGCCCGGCCGGCCGCCTCCTCGCGCTCGCGGCCCTCGGCGAGCTCTACGCGGTAGCGGGAGACGATGAACAGGGCGTAGTCGATACCGACCGCGAGGCCGATCATCATCGCCAGCGTGGAGGTCGTGGAACCCAGCTCCAGGGCGCCGGCCAGGGCGGTGATCGTCGAGATGCCGATACCGACGCCGATCAGGGCGGTCAGCAGCGGGAGCCCGGCCGCGATCAGCGAGCCGAAGGTGATGACGAGGACGACCGCGGCGACCGCGATGCCGATGATCTCGGTGGTGCCGGTCTCGGGCGTCGCCTGGAGCGCGTCACCGCCGACCTCCACGGTCAGCCCGGCGTCCCGCGCGTCCTGCGCGGCGTCCTGAAGGGCCTCCCGGGAGGCGTCCTCCAGCTCCATGCCGGAGACCTCGTACCGCACCGACGCGTACGCGATCGTGCCGTCCTTGCTGACGGCGTGCGCGGTGTACGGGTCGGCGACGGAGGCCACCTCGGAGCCGTCGGACAGCTCCTTCACGGTCTCCTCGACGGTCGCCTTGTTGGCGGCGTCGGTCATCTTCTGGCCGTCCGGCGCCTTGAAGACGACCCGGGCGGTGGCGCCGTCGGCGCTCATGCCGGGGAAGCGCTGCTCCAGCAGGTCGAAGGCCTTCTGCGCCTCGGTGCCGGGGATCGAGAAGGACGTGGTGCCCGCGGCGGGCGCGCTGGCCGCGCCCACACCGGCGAGAGTGAGCAAGGCGACCCATATCAGGGCGACGAAATGGCGTCGCCTGAAGGCGAGCCTGCCGAGTTTGTACAGGAATGTGGCCACGAGGGCGTCTCCCGGTCAGTCGTGGGGTTGTTTCAGGGCAGGGATGATCAGCCCGACGACGTGAGCGGATACGTCAGGTGGAGGGCTTGCTCAGGGGATGCGTCAGTTGACGGGCACGCCGAGGGCGGGGAGGACCACGGCGTCGATGTACGAGGTGAGGAAGGCCCGCGTCGGCGGCCTCTCGTCGAGGATCGTGCAGGTCACGAAGGCGCCGAGCATCATGTGCACCACGAAGTCCAGCGCCGGGCAGTCCGGACGGACCTCGCCCCGGTCGACCGCGCGCTGCAGCACACGGCGGAACTCCGCGATCTCCGGTTCGACGATCTGGCTCCGGAACTCCCGGTGGAGGTCCGGGTTCGCGTGCATCGCCATGGCCAGCCCGCGCATCAGCGCGCTGTTCTGCTCCATCTCGGCGTCGTCCGCATGCGCCATGAGCGCGTGGAAGTCGCCGCGGAGCGACCCGGTGTCGACCTTGCCGACGTCCTTGCCGGGCTTGTTGTGCCGGATGGCCTTCACCACCAGCTCGGCCTTGCCGCCCCACTGGCGGTAGAGCGTCGCCTTGCTGGACCGGGTGCGCGCGGCCACGGCGTCCATGGTGAGGGCGTCGTAGCCGACCTCTCGGAGCAGGTCGAGCACGGCCTCGTACAACTCGGCCTCGCGCTCAGGGGTGATCCGACTGCGACGCGCGGTTGCGGCCTCGGCCATCACTGTCACTCACCTTCCCACTCCGAACGACACGGTTTCGTACACCACGAAGATAGCGCACCTCCTAGCGAAACGAAACGGTTTCGTTCGTGTTCTGGGTCACGCCCGCCGGACACACCGATGGCCGAGCTGTTTTCTTACGAGTTGCCCCCGTCCGTCCCCCGGGCAAAGCATGGGGAGGTGAGCTACCTGCGCCTACCGCATCTGAGCGGCGAACTGCTGTGCTTCGTGGCCGAGGACGACCTGTGGCTGGCCCCGCTGGACCGGCCGGGCCGCGCCTGGCGGCTCACCGTGGACCGCACCAAGATCGGCCACCCCCGCTTCTCCCCCGACGGCCGCCACATCGCGTACACGAGCTGGCGCAGCCTGGTCCCCGAGATCCACCTGGTCCCGGTGGACGGCGGACCGGGCAGACAGCTCACCCACTGGGGGTCGCCGGACACCCAGGTGTGCGGCTGGACACCCGACGGGGTGATCCTCGCCGTCGCCTCCCACGGCGAGCCCTTCTCCCACTTCACCTGGGCCTACAAGGTCCGCCCCGAGGGCGACCCCGGCCGCAAGCTGCCCTGGGGGCCGTGCTCCGACATCCAGGTCGCCGACCTCGACGGCGAACGCAAGACCCTGCTCCTGACCGGCACCCCACCGCACGAACCGGCCGCCTGGAAGCGCTACCGGGGCGGCGCCACGGGCCGCCTCTGGCTGCACGGCGAACGCCTGCTCGCCGACCTCGGCGGCCACCTCCACTCCCCCATGTTCGTCGGCGGCCGGATCGCCTTCCTCTCCGACCACGAGGGCGTCGGCAACCTCTACTCGTGCGCCTACGACGGCTCCGACCTGCGCCGCCACACCGACCACGACGCCTTCTACGCCCGGCACGCCTCCAGTGACGGCACCCGGGTGGTCTACCAGTGCGCCGGCGACCTGTGGATGGTCGACGACCTCGCCGCCGACAGCAAGCCGCGCAAGCTCGAAGTACGGCTGAGCGGGCCGCGCGCGGGCCGGCGTCCCTACCAGGTCCCCGCCGCCCAGCACGTCGACGGAGTCTCCGTGGACGAGACGGGCCGCGCGAGCGCCGTCGTCGTACGGGGCAGCCTGTACTGGCTCACCCACCGGGACGGCCCGGCCCGCACGATCACCGACACGCGCGGCGTACGGGTCCGGCTCCCGGAGATGCTCGGCTCGGTCGGCCAGGTCGCGTATGTGACGGACGCGGAGGGCGAGGACGCCGTCGAGATCGCGTATCTGCCGAGGGCGACGGGCGACCGCGCCCCGCGCCGACTGGCCTCGGGCGCACTGGGCCGGGTCCTGGAGATGGTCGCCGACCCGCCGGGAGAGCGCCTCGCGATCGCCTCGCACGACGGACGGCTGCTCCTCCTCGACGTTGCGGAGGACTCCGGCGGCGAGGTCACGGAGGTGATCCGGTCGGTCAACGGCCCGGTGCGGGACCTGTCCTTCTCCCCGGACGGAGCCTGGCTGACCTGGTCGCACCCCGGTATCGGCCGCTCCCTGCGCCAGATCAAGCTGGCCCGGATAAAGGACCGCCTGATCGTCGACGTCACCAACGGCCGCTTCGAGGACGAGAACCCGGTGTTCACCCGGGACGGCCGCTATCTGGCCTTCCTCTCCTGGCGGGGCTTCGACCCGGTGTACGACGTCCACACCGGCGACCTGTCCTTCCCCCTGGGCTGCCGCCCCTACCTGGTCCCCCTGTCCTCGGCGACCCCCTCCCCCTTCGCCCTGAACCCGGAGGGCCGGCCCGCCGCCGGCGGCCTGGACCCGGTGGAGGACGAGGAGGCCGGGGACGGCGGCACGGTGACCGTCGAGATCGAGGGGCTGGAGAACCGCGTCACCCCCTTCCCGGTCGCCGCCTCCAAGTACTCGGCGCTGCACCCGGTCGCGGGCGGCGGACTGGTCTGGCTGCGCTGGCCGATCTCGGGCGCGCTGGGGGAGACGTTCGCCAACCCGGACGACACGACCGGGCGGCCGACCCTCGAACACTTCAACATCAGCAAGGCGAAGAAGTCCGAACTCGTCGACCATCTGGACTGGTTCGCGGTGAGCGGCGACGGCACCCGCCTGGTCCTGCTCGACGAGGGCGACCTGCGGGCGGTGCCCGCCACCGAGTCCGGCGACAGCGACAGCACGGTCTGGATCGACTCGCGCCGCATCCTGCACGAGGTGGACCCGACGGCGGAGTGGCGGCAGTCGTACGCGGAGGCGGGCCGGCTGATCCGGGCGTTCTTCTGGGAACCGGGCATGTGCGGCATCGACTGGGACGCGGTCCTCGACCAGTACCGCCCCCTGGTCGAACGGGTCGCCACCCCCGACGAGTTCGCGGACCTGCTGCGCGAGGTACTGGGCGAGCTCGGCACCTCGCACGCGTACGTCGCCGCCGCCCGCCGCAACGAGGGCCCACCGCACTACCAGCGCTGGCAGGGCCTGCTCGGCGCCAACTTCGTCCACCGGGACGAGGGCTGGGTGGTCAAGCGCGTCCTGCCCGGCGAGTCGTCCGACTCCAAGGCCCGCTCCCCGCTGGCGGGCACCGGAATCCGCGAAGGGGCGGTACTCACCCACGTGGACGGCCGGGCGGTGGACCCGGCCCTGGGGCCGTATCCCCTGCTGGCCGGCTCCGGCGGTACGACCGTGGAGCTGACGTTCAGCCCGGCGGAGGGCGAGACGGGCGGGCCGCGTCGGGTGGCGGTGGTCCCGCTGATCGACGAGCGGCCACTGCGCTACCAGGACTGGGTCGCCAAACGCCGCGCGGTCGTCCGGGAGTTGAGCGGCGGCCGCTGCGGCTACCTGCACATCCCGGACATGGGCGGCTCCGGGTGGGCCCAGTTCAACCGGGACCTGCGGATGGAGATGTCACGCCCCGCGCTGATCGTCGACGTACGCGGCAACGCCGGCGGCCACATCAGCGAGCTGGTCGTGGAGAAGCTCACCCGCACGATCCTCGGCTGGGACCTCACCCGCAACGCCCAGCCGGTGTCGTACGCCTCGAACGCCCCGCGCGGCCCGGTGGTCGCCCTGGCCGACGAGGCGACGTCCTCGGACGGCGACATGATCACGGCCGCGTTCAAGCTCCTCAAGCTGGGCCCGGTCGTCGGCCAGCGCACCTGGGGCGGAGTGGTCGGCATGACCGGCCGGCACCGCCTGGGCGACGGCACGGTGATCACGGTCCCGATGAACGCGGCCTGGTTCGACGCGTACGGCTGGAGCATCGAGAACAAGGGCGTCACCCCGGACGTGGAGGTCCTGCGCACCCCCCTGGACTGGGCGGAGGGCCGCCACGCCCAGCTGGCCGACGCGGTGGAACTGGCGCTGGAGCTACTGGAGACCAATCCGCCGGCGACTCCCCCGGACTACTCCCACGTCCCGGACCGGTCGAGACCACCATTGCCCCCACGCTCCTGAAACGGCACCAAGAACGCGGGGCACCCACCGAACAGGGGGCACCCCGCGTTCACCGGCTACTGCCGAGCGCGACGACTACCGGTCGTAGTCCTGGTCGAAGCGCTCCTCTTCCTCACGCGTCGAGCGCTCGGGCTCGTCCTCCCGCTGCTCCCGCTTGCGGCCGCGCGCCTGCTCCCGCGCCTGCTGCGCCTTCTGTCGCGCCTGCTGCTGCAGCTGCTCGGACTTGTCCTGGAACTGGTCCTTCATGCCCATGTGGGTTCACTCCCGTAGTGGGTGGGGGGTTGGCCCCTCGCTGGGGCCTCGACCAGATTCACACGGGCGACAACCGCACGCATGTCGATCAGTTACGCCGCGTAGTCCTCTCCTGCTCATCGGCGGCGCCGCCCGCCCCGACCAGCCCCGTCCGCATCCCCTCCAGCCGATCCGCGAACCGCCGCATCTCCCGCTGCCCGACGGTCCCGATGAGCCCCGGCAGATACCCGCGCACCCCCTGCATCCCGCGCAGCCACCACTGCCCGTACACATGGCTCGACCGCCGCTCGATCCCGGCCACGATCCGGTCGACCGCCGGCCCCAGCGGATAGGTCTTGTTGGACGGCCACGGCAGCCGCTTGCGCAACTCCCGCATGACGTCGTCCTGATCGGCCCCGCGCACCATGTCGGTGTCGGTCCAGGACAGATAACCGACGCCCACCCGTACGCCCTTGTGGCCGACCTCGGCCCGCAGACTGTGCGCGTACGCCTCCACACCCGACTTGGACGCGCAGTACGCGGTCATCATGGGCGCCGGGGTGAGGGCGGCCAGCGAGGCGATCTGCAGCAGATATCCGCGGCTCTCCATCAGCACCGGCAGAAACGCCCGCGCCGTCACCGCCGACCCGATGAGGTTGACCTCGATGACGCGCCGCCACGCCTCCGGGTCGGAGTCCACGAACGGCCCGCCGGTGGCGACACCCGCGTTGGCCACCACGATGTCGACCTTCCCGAACCGTTCCTTCACCTCCCGCGCCACCCGGGCCATCGCCTCGTGGTCCGTCACGTCGGCGTACCAGTGGTCGCTGTCGCCGTGCAGCCGCTCGGAGACCTGCTTGAGCTCGTCCGGCTCCAGCCCGACGAGCGCCACGCTCGCGCCGCGCGCGGAGAGCTTGCGGGCGAGCAGCTCACCCACGCCCCGCGCCGCCCCGGTCACGACGGCGACCTGCCCCTCCAGGCTCACCCTGCTCATGCGCCCTCCTTCACCTGCGGGTACGTCCTGGCCCGCGTGTACGTCATGACGAGTTCCCGTATCCGCCCGGTCACCAGCTCGGGCGCCTCGACCGGCGTCATGTGCCCGAGACCGGGCAGTTCGGTGACGCCGAGGCAGTGGGGCAGCGCGGCCGCCAGCGCATGCGCGTGCACCGGCGGGGTCAGCCGGTCCGCCGTGCCGACGACCACCGCGGTCGGCACCGCCAACTCCCGTACGCCATGGTCCAGGTCGAGCAGGTCGAGCACCTGCGACCAGGCATGACGCACCTTGCGCGGGCAGGCGTGCACGATCCGCGCGCACGCCTCGACCATGTGCGGGGCCGAACCGGAGCCCATCGTCCCGTACTTGAGGACCGCCCTGGCGACCGGCGTGACCGGCCCGAGCGGTGCCCGGGAGCCGAGGATGTGCTTGGTCAGCCAGGTGCGCAGCCGCCCGGGACGCAGCGGTACGACCGTGGACTCGGCGACCAGCCGCGACGATCCCGTGCTGCACAGCAGGACGGCGGCCGCGTGCTCCCGGAACGCCGCGCGCGTGGCGGCGGCCATCACCGTCATCCCGCCCATGGAGTGCCCGGCGATCACGGCCTTCTCGCCGGGTGCCAGGGTCGCCCTCAGTACGGCTTCGAGGTCGTCGGCGAGGGCGTCGGTGCTGCACGCCGGGCTCGCCGGGCTGCGTCCGTGGCCGCGCTGGTCGTAGGCGATGACGCGGTGGTCGACGGCGAGGTCGCGTATCTGCGCGGCCCAGAAGGCGGTCGAGCAGGTCCAGCCGTGGGCGAGGACGACGGCGGGGGCGCCCTGGGGGCCGTGCACCTCTATGTGCAGACGCGCCCCGTCGGCGGAGACGGCCGTCAGCTCACGGGCGGGGGCGGGCGGGGCGTACGGCCCGGACTTCACGTGCAGGAGACGGCTCACGCGGTCACCTCGGCGCTCTCCTTGACGGCGGCGCGGACCACGACGTACTCCGCCAGATCCACCCGGCGCGTGGCCCGCCGGAACTCGGTCGTCGTGCCGGGCCAGATGGTGGTGTTGCGGCCGTTCGCGTCGAGGTACCAGCTCGTGCAGCCGCCCGTGTTCCACACGGTCCGCTTCATGCGCTCCTGCACCCGCCGGTTCCAGGCGGCCACGGCGCTCGGCCGGGCGTCGAGGGCCACCCGGCCGCCGAGGACGTTCAACTGCCGTACGAAGTCGGCCAGGTAGTTCAGCTGGGACTCGATCATCAGGATCATGGAGGAGTTCCCGAGCCCCGTGTTGGGCCCGATGATGGTCATCCAGTTGGGGAACCCGGCGGCCGACGCACCGCGCAGCGCCTCCATCCCGCCCTTCCACACCTCGGCGAGCGTCCTGCCCTCCGCGCCCACCACCCGCTCGGCGATGGGCATGTCGGTGACATGGAAGCCGGTGCCGAAGACGATCGCGTCGACCTCGGCCTCACTGCCGTCGGCCGCGACCAGCGTGGAGCCGCGGACCTCGCTCAGTCCACTGGCGACGACGTCCACATTGGGCTGGGCGAGCGCCGGGTAGTAGTCGCTGGACAGCAGGATCCGCTTGCAGCCGATGCGGTAGTCGGGAGTGAGCTTGGCGCGCAGGGCGGGGTCCTTGATGGAACGGCCCATGTTCCGCTTGGCCAGCTGCTCGATGAGCCCCAGCTCGCCCGGGTGCTTGGTGAACGCCTGGACCTGCAGCTCCCGGATGCCCCACAGCAGCCCGCGACGCAGCTGCGTGGTGAAGGGCAGGGCCCGGTGCAGGGCGCGCTCGGCGCCGCTGATCGCCCGGTCGACGCGGGGCATGACCCACGGCGGGGTGCGCTGGAAGAGCGTGAGCCGCCCGACCTCGGGCTGGATGGACGGCACGATCTGGATGGCGGAGGCGCCGGTGCCGACCATGGCGACGCGCTTGCCGCGCAGGTCGTAGTCGTGGTCCCAGCGGGCGGAGTGGAAGACCTTGCCCGGGAAGGAGTCGAGCCCCGGGATGTCCGGGATCCTGGGGTCCGACAGCGGCCCCGTGGCGGAGGCCACGAGGTCGGCCGAGAGATTCCCGCCGGTGGTCTCGATGTCCCAGCACAGCCGCTCGCCGTTCCACGTCATCCGCTGCACCTCCGAGCCGAAGCGGATGTGGGGACGCAGCCCGAAGACGTCCGTGACGTGCTCCAGGTACGCGCGGATGTGCTCCTGCCCCGAGAAGGCGCGGGGCCAGTCGGGGTTGGGCGCGAAGGAGAACGAGTACAGATGCGACGGCACATCGCACGCGCATCCCGGATAGCTGTTGTCCCGCCAGGTCCCGCCGACGCTGTCGGCCCGCTCCAGGACCACGAAGTCGGTGACGCCCTCGCGCCGCAGCCGTACGGCGGCCCCCAGCCCGCCGAAGCCGGACCCGACCACCGCGACCCGCACATGTTCGCGTTCGGCCATGCCTGTCCTCCACACTTTCACCGGAACCATGCCAGTGAACACTGGCGCAATGGGGAGAGTAGAGGAGGTCCGTACCGACCGGTAGGGGTCGAACGAGGAAAGTTACCGCCGGTACGAACTAAGGTTCCGGGGTGACCGAGAAGCGTGAGTACCGCATGGAAGAGCTGGCCCGCCTGGCCGGCATCACGGTGCGCACCCTGCGTTTCTACCGGGAACGCAAGCTGATACCGCCGCCCCGCCGCGAGGGCCGTATCGCCTGGTACGACGACCACCACCTGGCCCGCCTGCGCACGATCGCGGCCCTGCTGGAACGCGGCCACACCCTCACCGGCATCGCGGAACTGGCCGAGGCCCTCGACCACGGCCGGGACGTCGCCGACCTGCTCGGCGTCGCCACGCCCACCGAGGAGGAGCCGGTCCGCCTCACCCCCGAGGAGCTCGCCGCCCGCTTCGAGGGCCAGGTCACCCCGGAGAACCTCGCCGCCGCCCTGGACCTCGGCTACCTCGGCACCGACGGCGACGAGATCGTCCACATCAGCCGCCGCCTGCTGGACGTCTCCTCGGCCCTGGTCCGCGAGGGCATCCCGCTCGCGGAGGTCCTGGCGGCGGCCAAGCGGGTCCGGGAACACGTGGACGAGCTGGCGGAGATGTTCGCCGACCTGGTGCTGCGCCATGCCTCCGAGGAGGACCTCCAGCGTCTGCGCCCGCTGGCGCGGAGCGTGGTGGAGGCGGAGATGTCGCTGGCACTGGACCGGCGGCTGCGCAAGAGGAGCGAGCGGGGCTCCCAGGGCCTGTCCTAGCGGTCGTAGACCACGGTCACGGGCGCGTGGTCCGACCAGCGCTCGGCGTGCGTCGCCGCGCGCTCGACGTACCCCTTGAGGGCCTTGGCGGCGAGCCCCGGCGTCGCGACCTGGTAGTCGATGCGCCAGCCGGTGTCGTTGTCGAAGGCGCGCCCGCGGTACGACCACCACGAGTACGGCCCCTCGGTGTCCGGGTGCAGCGACCGTACGACATCGACGTAGCCGCCCGCCTGGGGGTCGAACACCTGGCTGAGCCACTCCCGCTCCTCCGGCAGGAAGCCGGAGTTCTTGGTGTTGCCGCGCCAGTTCTTCAGGTCGGCCCGCTCGTGGGCGATGTTCCAGTCGCCGCAGACGAGGACCTCGCGGCCGTCGGCGGCGGCACGCTCGCGCAGTTCCTTCAGATAGGCCAGGAACTCGCCCATGAAGCGGACCTTCTCGTCCTGCCGCTCGGTGCCGACCTCGCCGGAGGGCAGGTAGAGGGAGGCGACCGTCACACCCGGCAGGTCGGCCTCGACGTAACGCCCACTGCCGTCGAACTCGCTCGACCCGAAGCCGACCTGGATGCGGTCGGGCTCACGGCGGGTGTAGAGGGAGACCCCGGCGCGGCCCTTGGCGGCCGCGGGCGCGTGCACGACGTGCCAGCCGTCGGGGGTGCGGACGTGCTCGGGCAGCTGCTGCGGCTCCGCGCGCACCTCCTGCAGGCACAGCACATCGGCTTCGGTGCCGGCGAGCCACTCCACGAAGCCCTTCTTCGCCGCGGCCCGCAGCCCGTTCACATTCACAGAGGTCACAGTGAGCACCCCGGCACGATACCGGCACACTGGACGTGGTCCGATTCTGGACCCCTTCACATTGAATTGACATACGGTAATCAGCATGCATATACGTCGCGTCTCCTTCGACCATCCCGACGCCGTCAAGCTCAACGACCAGGTCCAGGCCGAGTACAGCGTCCGCTACGGCGGCGGCGGTGACGCCACCTCCCTCGCCCCGGCGGACTTCGAGCCGCCCAACGGCCTCTACCTGATCGCCTACGACGAGTTCGGCACCCCCGTCGCCTCCGGCGGCTGGCGCGCCCAGGACGAGAACGGCGAGGGCAATGTGGACGGGGACGCCGAGCTCAAGCGGATGTACGTCGTCGAGCAGATGCGTGGGCGGGGCCTGGCCAGACGCATCCTGGCCGCGCTGGAGGAGGACGCGCGGGCGGCGGGCCGCAGGCGCACGGTGCTGGAGACGGGCCCCAAGCAGCCGGAGGCGGTGGCGCTGTACGAGTCCAGCGGGTACGAGCCGTGCGAGAAGTTCGGCTACTACCGCTTCCATGAGCTGAGCCTTTGTTACGCCAAGGCCCTGTGAACCACGGCCGGTTTCTCAGCCGTCGGCTCCGCGCCGGTTGACTCGGTACACGTCCCGCACACACAGGTTGAGGACGCCGGCGGCAACGACGAGACCGGCGCAGGCAACCAGCACGGTCCGGTTGTCCCATAGGCCGGCCGCGAGGGCGGTGAGGAGGTAGCCGAGGGGAATCGCCAGCCGCTCCCCGACGCCGTTGAACGCGCTCATCCGCCCCAACTCGCCCTGGGGTACGTGCTGTTGGAAGGCTGTCGTCCACGCGACGATCGACACGTCCAGCCAGATCCCCGCGAGCAGCGCGGCCAACAGCACCCAGGGCAGCGCCAGTCCCCAGGCCATGACGAGCAGCGGGGCGGCGAGCGGCAGGCAGGCCGCGACAGCCACCGCCAGCAGCCGGTACGGCCGCCAGCGCAGACACACCACCGTCCCGGCCAGCAGCCCCGACGCGAACGCGGCCTGTACGAGCCCCCAGTCACGTGCCCCCGCGTACTCCTGGGCCGCGACGACGGGTCCGAGCAGCTGGAACCCCGCCAGCCACGCGCCGACGACCACGGTCCCGGAGGCCGTGTAGGTCCACAGCCAGGTCCGCGACCGGAAGCCGTCCCATCCCTCCCGCAGATCGCTCAGCGCACGGGTGACGGTGACGGGCGCGTCCAGGCGCAGCCCGAGCAGCAGGAAGGCCGCGACGGCGAAGGTGAGCGCGTCACAGGCCAGCGCCCAGGCCGGGCCACTGACCGCGACGACGACTCCGCCGACGGCCGGTCCGAGCGCCTTGACCGCGTTGCCCGGCAGCCGCAGCAGGGCGTTGGCCTGCTGCAACTGCTCCGCGGGCACGATCTGGGCCACGGCCCCCTGAGCGGCGGGCACGGTGAAGGCCACCGCCGTCCCCGACACGAGACCGCAGACCCCGATGGACGTGGTCGTCGCATGGCCGGTGGCGACGGTGGCCGCCAGGGCCGCCTGGGCGGCGGCCGCCAGCAGGTTGCCGAGGAAGAGCAGGCGGCTGCGGGACATACGGTCCGCGAGCACTCCGCCCATGAGGAGGAAGACGACGGTCGGAACGGTGTTCGTGGCGAGCACCACACCGAGGTCTCCGGCTCCCCCGCCCTGTTCGATCACGGCGTAGGCGAGCGCGAGGGGCGCCATCGCGGATCCGGCGGCGGAGACCAGACTGGCGGTCACGAACCGCCGGAAGGCCGCGATCCGCAGGGGCGCCGCACGCCGGGCCGGTAACTCCGCGGTGACCTTCTCCACGCTCCCCCTCAGCCGCTGCCCTTCGGGCACAACAAAGATCCCGTCCGATCAACCGATCGGACGGGATCTCATCAACTCCCCAGGTTTCCCTGGAAAGTTGTTGCGGTGGACCTGAGGGGATTTGAACCCCTGGCCCCCTCGATGCGAACGAGGTGCGCTACCGGACTGCGCCACAGGCCCTTGCAACGAGTGAAACTTTAGCACCCCGATCGGCCTGCTTGGAAATCCGTTCCTGGTCGGCCGCCCGGGGCCGGCACGGGCCCGGGGCGGGCCGTCGGAGCTACTCGTTGGCCGCTCGCGGCCGGTCACCGTCCTCGTACTGGTCGAACAGCGGCGTGCGGCCCCGCTCGCGCGCCCGCCGAGCGGAGGCGGCCCGACGGGCGTCGCTGCGACCGTTCCCGTCGCCCTTGTCCTCCTCGCGAGCCGCCTCATCCGAGTCCGTGCCTCGCGCGGCACCGTCCCGCCCGGCGCCACCGGAGGCCGAGCCGGCCTCGGCCCCCGCCTCCCGGTCCGGTGCGACCGAGCTCGACCGGGCCGAACTCCACGCGTCCGGCGCGCCGAGATCCACGTCGGCGGTGGCGCGCGGCGCGACCGGCGCGGTCACATAGGTCGGCAGCGGCACCGGGACCGGATCCCAGCTGTCCCCGTGACCCGGCCGACGCTGCCGTTCGCGCTGCTGGTCGACCCACTCGGCGTGATCGGTCTGCTCGACGAGGGCACGCCGGTCCGCGGCGAGCGCGGACAGCCCGGTGTCGGTGCTGCTGCCTGGTTCGGGCCCCTCGTCGGGCTCGTCGATGCCGGCCCCGGTGTCGGCGGTACGGCGCCCGCGGGACTGGCGCGCGTGTTCGCGCAGCCGCTGCGCGGCGGCCTCGGCGCGGCGCCGGTCCATCTGGTAGGCGAAGCGGCGGCGCTCCTGGGAGCGCAGATACGCGATGTACCCGCTGAGCAGCACGGCCGGGACGCCGGGCGCCCACAGGAACGCCAGCCCGCCGACCGCGGCGACGATCGCGCCGAGAGTGAAGGCGAGGAAGAGCATGATGGTGGTACGCCGACGGCGCGCGAGCACCTTCGAGCGCCGGGCACGTGCCGCGGCCGCCGCCTCTTCGGCAGGGGGCCGCCGGGCGGCGGGCACCCGTTTGCGCACCTGCTGCGCCGAGCCGGAGCCCGGTTCGGGCGCAGGCGCGCTGCCCCGTTCGGGTACCGGCCTGGACTCCTGTTCGGTCGCCTGCGCCTGAACCACCGCCTGGGTCTGCGGACGGGTCGGAGGCACGGCGAAGGCCCGGACGTCCACCGACTCGGTGACGTCGTCCGGGTCATCGGTGCTGAGCTCCCCCTCCTCGGCGGAGCGCGCACGCAGGTCCTTGGCGTACCGACGCTCCATCCCCGCCCGTCCGGACAGCAACCGGATGGCTGTGCTGAAGCGTTCCGTCGGACGGGCCTCGTTCAGCTCGTCCTGCCTACGGAGCCACATCGGCACCAAGTAGGCGGCCCAGGCCCCGACAATGACTGCGTAGATGAGGCCGCTGCTGCTCACGCCTCACACGGTAGAGGGGTTTGCGTGAGGCCATCCGCCAATTGAGCCGGTGTGTCGCACGATCTGGCTGATATTTCGAACTTTTTTTGTGACCGATGCGATCAGCGGCCCGCCGAGGGAGCGAATTTAATGCCCGGAGCCGGTCACCAGCCGATCATTTTCGAACACTTATTCAATTTCCGGGTCAGGCGGGATTCCCGTGGGTGTTCTGCGGGTTCGTGTGCGGCGTGTTGTGTGAGCGTGCCCGGTTCCAGCGGCTGAGCAACCCTTCCTGGACCTCTTCCGCCGTGAGCGCGAAGACCAGATGGTCCCGCCAGGCCCCGTCGATGTGGAGATATCGCGGACGCAGCCCCTCCTCGCGGAATCCGAGTTTCTCCACGACCCGGCGGCTGGGCCCGTTCTCGGGGCGAATGCAGACCTCGATGCGGTGCAGACCGACGGTCCGGAAACAGTGGTCCACGACGAGCGCCACCGCGGTCGGCATCACCCCGCGGCCCGCCACCGCCTCATCTACCCAGTAGCCGATGTGCCCCGAGCACATCGAGCCCCAGGTGATCCCGGCGACCGTCAACTGCCCGACCAGCCGCCCCTGGTACTCGATGACGAACGGCAGCATCCGGCCCGCGTGCGCCTCGGACCGCAGATGCCGGACCATCTGGCGGTAGGTCGGCCGGTGCGCGATCGGCCCGCTGGGCGTGGGCGGCGGAATGGTCGCCTCCCAGGGGCGCAGCCAGTCGCGGTTGCGCCGGTTGACCTCGCGCCAGGCCCGTTGGTCGCGCATCTTTATCGGCCGGAGGACGATGTCGCCGTCCCCCAGCACGACGGGCCAGGATGGGCTGTTCAGCTCGCACCCCCGCTGCTGGGTCTGGGGTGGTCGCCACCGCGGATCTGGTCGACGGCATGGGTCAGCAGGGGTTCCAGGACGGCCAGCCCGTCCTTCACCCCGCCGCTGGAGCCGGGCAGGTTGATGATCAGCGTCCGCCGCGCCACGCCGGCCAGGCCCCGTGACAACGCCGCGGTCGGCACCTTGTCCCGGCCGAACGCCCGGATGGCCTCCGCGATGCCCGGCACCTCGTGATCGATCACCGCACGGGTGGCCTCGGGGGTGCGGTCGGTCGGCGAGATACCGGTGCCGCCCGTGGTGACGACGACGTCGTACCCGGCCTCCACACCGGCGCGCAGGGCGGCCTCGACCGGGTCGCCGTCCGGCACCACCTGCGGTCCCTCGACGTCGAAGCCGAAGCGCTTGAGGCCGTCGGCGACCAGCGGACCGCCCTTGTCCTCGTAGACCCCGGCGGCGGCCCTGTTGGAGGCGGTGACCACGAGAGCGCGATACGTCATGCCCGGCTCCAGTCGCCCGACTTGCCGCCCGTCTTCTCCTCGACCCGTACGTCCGTGATGACCGCTCCCTTGTCGACCGCCTTGACCATGTCGATCACGGTGAGCGCGGCGACGGAGACCGCGGTGAGGGCCTCCATCTCGACGCCCGTACGGTCCGTGGTCTTCACGGTGGCCTGGATCTCCACGGCGTCGTCCGCTACCGACAGGTCCAGTTTCACACCGGACACCGCGAGCGGGTGGCACAGCGGGATGAGATCCGGGGTGCGCTTGGCGCCCATGATGCCCGCGATACGCGCCGTGGCGAGGGCGTCACCCTTGGGAACCCCCTCGCCGCGCAGCAGCTCGACCACGCGGGGCGAGACGAGGACACGTCCGCTGGCGCGGGCCGTGCGGGCGGTCACGTCCTTGCCGGACACGTCGACCATGCGGGCCGCGCCCGCGTCGTCGATGTGCGTGAGTCGGTCCTGCGTACGTCCGTCCTGCGTGCTCATGCTGTGTGGCGCTCCCGGTCCGGGCCCGTCGCGGTGCGGCGCACGGGCCTGCTGTGCGCGACACGGTACCGCCAACCAGCGCTCCTCAGCCGAGCAGGACCACCTCTACCTCGCTGCCGGGCTCGACGCTCACCACGTCCTCGGGGACCACGATCAGCGCGTCCGCGTGGGCGAGGGCCGCGATCAGATGGGAGCCGGCGCCGCCGACCGGCCGTACCGCGCCGTCGGCGTACGTGCCGCGCAGGAACTGCCGGCGTCCCTTCGGCGAGGTCAGCGCCCGGTCCGCGGCGAGGGTC
This sequence comes from Streptomyces curacoi, assembly GCF_001513975.1. Classification (GTDB taxonomy): domain Bacteria; phylum Actinomycetota; class Actinomycetes; order Streptomycetales; family Streptomycetaceae; genus Streptomyces; species Streptomyces curacoi. The sequence continues at coordinate 403,002 of NZ_KQ947990.1, read as the reverse complement.
GCGGTGGTCCGCGGCCGGTGGACGTCCTGCAGGCCCATCAGCGTGCGGATCGCGGGACGCACGAACAGCTCGAAGGAGACGTACGACGACACCGGGTTGCCCGGGAGGGCGAGCAGCGGGATGTGGTCGGGGCCGATGGAGCCGAAGCCCTGGGGCTTGCCGGGCTGCATGGCGAGCTTGCGGAACTCCACGCCGCTGCCCGGCTCGTCCTCGTCGCCGACGTGGGACAGCGCCTCCTTGACGACGTCGTACGCCCCGACGCTCACACCGCCGGTGGTGACCATGAGGTCGGCGCGGACGAGCTGGTCCTCGATGGTGGACCGGAGCGTCTCTGCGTCGTCGGCGACGGCGCCCACGCGGTACGCGATGGCGCCGGCGTCACGGGCGGCGGCGGTGAGGGCGAAGCTGTTGGAGTCGTAGATCTGGCCGTCGGCCAGTTCCTCGTCGGGCTGGACGAGTTCGCTGCCGGTGGACAGGACGACCACGCGCGGGCGCGGGTGCACGCGTACCGTCCCGCGTCCGATCGCGGCGAGCAGGGCGATCTGCGGCGGGCCGAGGACCGTGCCGGCTTCGAGCGCGCGGTCGCCGGCCTTCACATCGCTGCCCTTGGCGCGCACGTGCGCGCGTGCCTCGGCCGGCCGGTACACGTGCACCTCGCCCTGGGCGCCCTCGGGGGCCAGGCTGCGGGCGCGCATGCCGGTCACCGGGCCCTCGCCGAGGCCTCCGTCGGTCCACTCCACCGGCACGACGGTCTCGGCGCCGGGCGGCAGCGGGGCGCCGGTCATGATGCGGGCGGCCTGGCCGGGGCCCACGTGGGGCTGCTCGGCCTGGCCCGCCGCGACGTCCCCGACGACCTCCAGGACGGCGGGGAACTCCTCGCTCGCGCCCGCGACATCCGCGACCCGCACCGCGTACCCGTCCATGGAGCTGTTGTCGAAGGGCGGCAGGGACACCGGCACCGTGACGTCGTCGACCAGGACACAGCCCTGGGCGTCGAGGAGTTGCAGCTCGATGGGTTCGAGGGGGCGGACGGTCGTGAGGATGTCCTCCAGGTGTTCGTCCACCGACCAGAGGTGGTCCGGACCGGCGGGGCGGGGCGCGGCGGTGCTCAAGTCGCTACATCTCCTCGGCTACGTAACTGCGAAGCCAGGTCCGGAAGTCCGGGCCCAGGTCTTCACGTTCGCACGCGAGTCTGACAATGGCACGCAGATAGTCGCCACGGTCACCGGTGTCATAGCGGCGGCCCTTGAAGACGACGCCGTGCACCGGGCCGCCGACCTTCTCGTCGGCCGCGAGCTGCTGGAGGGCGTCGGTGAGCTGGATCTCGCCGCCGCGGCCCGGCTCGGTCTTGCGCAGTATGTCGAAGATCTGCGGGGCGAGGACATAGCGGCCGATGACCGCGTAGTTCGACGGGGCGTCGGCGGCGTCCGGCTTCTCGACCAGGCCGCTCACCCTGACGACGTCGCCGTCCTCGGTCTCCTCGACGACGGCACAGCCGTAGAGGTGGATCTGCTCGGGTGCGACCTCCATCAGCGCGATGACGCTGCCCCCGTGCCGCTCCTGGACCTCGATCATCCGCTTGAGCAGCGGGTCGCGGGCGTCGATCAGGTCGTCGCCGAGCAGCACGGCGAAGGGCTCCTGGCCGACATGCGGGGCCGCGCACAGAACGGCGTGGCCGAGGCCCCTGGGGTCGCCCTGGCGCACGTAGTGCATGGTCGCGAGGTCACTGGACTCCTGGACCTTGGCGAGCCGTTCGGCGTCGCCCTTCTTCTCCAGGGCGGACTCGAGTTCGTAGTTGCGGTCGAAGTGGTCCTCCAGGGGCCGCTTGTTGCGTCCCGTGATCATGAGGACGTCATCGAGGCCGGCGGAGACGGCCTCTTCGACCACGTACTGGATCGCCGGCTTGTCGACGACCGGCAGCATCTCCTTGGGAGTGGCTTTGGTGGCCGGAAGGAAGCGGGTACCGAGACCCGCTGCGGGGATGACAGCCTTGCTGATCCGAGGGTTGGACTGAGTCATGTCCGCAACCTTATCCGGTGCCTTAGGAGGGAATCTGAGGCTCCGGTTATTTGGCTCTCATATGAGCACATTGGGAAGGGTACGGGAGCGACTTGAGTCACATGGGACCTGCGGCCGAGCCTGACAAGCGAATGTTGCGGCGGGAGTTCCTCGCGGTGAGAGCCAGGTTGACGGCGGATGACGTGCGGGAATCGGCAGCCGCGCTGGCCGGGCGGGCACTGGAGCTGCCCGAGCTGGCGCACGCGCGCACGGTGGCGGCGTACGTCTCCGTGGGGAGCGAACCCGGCACGCTCGCGCTGCTCGACGCGCTGCGCGCGCGGGGCGTACGTGTCCTGCTGCCCGCCCTCCTGCCCGACAACGACCTCGACTGGGGCGCGTACTCCGGTGAGGACTCACTCGCCCGTGTCCAACACGGCGGGAAGATGGCGCTCTTCGAGCCCGCCGGCGAACGCCTCGGCCCGGACGCCGTGACCGACGCCGACGTCGTGCTGCTGCCCGGTCTGGCGGTCGACGCGCGCGGGATGCGCCTGGGGCGCGGTGGCGGGTCGTACGACCGTGTCCTCGCCCGTCTGGAACGCGCGGGCGCCCGTCCCGCGCTGGTGGTGCTGCTGTACGACTCCGAGGTCGTCGAGCGCGTCCCCGAGGAGCCGCACGACCGTCCGGTGCACGCGGTGGTGACGCCGTCGGCCGTACGGCGGTTCCGCGACGCCTGACCCCCGTCCGCACAGGGAAAGGGCCCTCCACGCACGCGTGGAGGGCCCTTTCTCCAGCCGTTGGCCGTCAGTCAGCGGGTCACGGCTTGAGCACCAGGGTGTCGCTCGTGCCCTTGTCGACCGCGTCCTTCGAGAAGGACCAGTCGAGCAGTTCGCCGTCGGCCCACTTGCCCGTCTGGTCGGTGTAGTGGGCGCTGTAGGCGTGCCCGGAGGCGCCGGTGAGGTTGATCCACTTCGACTTGTCGAGGTCGCCGAGGTTGACCACCATCCGCATCGACGGCACCCAGACCACGCCGTAGCCGCCGGCGGCGTTCCAGCCGGTGGCGTTGACCGTGGCTTCGCCGCCGCTGAGCTTCCAGGGGCCGCGGTTGAGGACGTACTGCAGGAAGCCGGGTCCCTCGGTGCCGAGCGTCTGGTTCTTCAGGAACAGGCGGTGCAGCCGGCCCCAGCTCCAGGTGTCGATGTCCTTGCCGAGCTTGGCGGTCAGCTCCCAGCGGGCGTCGATCATGGCGCGCTTGAACAGCTGGTCGCGGTTGACGGCACCGGGGCGGGTGACCGACTCCGGCGTCTGCCACCAGTGGCTCTTCTCGTCGTCCAGGAGGCTGCGCACGACCTCGAACCAGCGGTCGCCGCCGTCGGGCTGCGCCTGGTCGGCGTCGCGCTCACCGCACTCGCGCACCTTGTTGTCGTCCTCGTCCACCGGACCGGTGGTGTCGGCCTTCTCCACCCATAGGCACTGGCCCTCGACCCGCAGCTCCTTGGGCAGCTTGTTGCCGAAGGCGAGCTTGAGGATGTTGCGCCAGACGGAGTTGAAGTAGGCCGCCGCCGCCGAGTCGGCGTCCTGGGTGTAGTCCCAGCCCTCCAGGAGCTCCTGCGCGTCCCGGACGTCCTTGTCGTCGATGTCGATCTTCAGCAGCTTGGGCACGAGCAGCTTGGCGATCTCGCTGCTGTTGTCGAGCTGCATCTGGCGCATGTCCTCGGTGGAGATCTTGCCGCCGTCGTCGATCTTCGACTGGATCAGGTCGGTGATGCGCTGGCTGCGGGCGCCGTAGCCCCAGTCCGTGGTGAGCGTGTAGGGGTACTTGGCCTTGTCGATCACGGCCTGGTTGGCGGTGACGATGTAGCCGCGGGAGGGGTTGTACTCGTACGGCAGCTCGTCCTCGTCGATGTAGCCGGTCCAGCGGGACCTGGAGTCCCAGCCCGGCGCCGGGACGGAGCCGTCGTAGCCCGTCGCGCGCGTGGGGATCTTTCCGGGCAGCGTGTAGCCGATGTTGCCCTCGGTGTCGGCGTAGACCAGGTTCTGCGAGGGCACGTCGAACAGGGCCGCCGCGGCGCGGAAGTCGCTCCAGTTCGCCGCCCTGTCCATGGCGAAGACGGCGTCCATGGTCGTGCCCGGGCTCAGCGCGGTCCAGCGCAGCGCGATGGCGTAGCCGTCCCCGCGGTCGGGGGCGGCGGTGTCGACGGCGGCCTTCCTGCCGACCTTCACCAGCTCGGTGCTGCGGTCGGAGAGCAGGGGCATCCCGTCCTTGGTCTGCCGGACGACGATCTTCTTGGACTCGCCGCCGGCGACCTTGATGGTCTCCTCGCGCGTGGCGAACGGCACCGTCCTGCCGTCGTACAGGTAGCCGTCGCCGGAGAGCTTCTCCAGGTAGAGGTCGGTGACGTCGACGCCGGAGTTGGTCATGCCCCAGGCGACGTTCTGGTTGTGGCCGATGATCACGCCGGGCATGCCCGCGAAGGTGTAGCCGCTGACGTCGTACTGGCAGGTGCTGGAGACCGAGCGGCAGTGCAGGCCCATCTGGTACCAGACGGACGGCAGCGAGGCCGACAGGTGCGGGTCGTTGGCCAGCAGCGGCTTGCCGGTGATGGTGTACTTCCCGCGGACCACCCAGGAGTTGGAGCCGATGCCGTTGCCGTTCACGCCGACGGCCGTGGGGAGGTCGTCCAGGACGTTCTGCAGGCCCGCCAGCTGGCTCTGCAGGCCGGCGGTGCCCGAGGCGGAGCCCGTGCCCGCCGTGCCGCCCGTGGACCCGCCGGCGGACGAACCCGCGGCCGACGCGGAGCCCTCGAACGTCTTGGTGATCTCGTCGTAGCGACCCGTCTGGACGATCGTCTTGTTCCGGCCGTACGGGTACTGCGGGTACAGGTCCGCGATCTCCTTGGGACCGAGGCGGCTGGTCATCAGGGCGCGGTCGATCTCGTCCTGCATGTTGCCGCGCAGGTCCCAGGCCATCGCCTTCAGCCAGGAGATCGAGTCGACCGGGGTCCACTTCTCCGGCTTGTAGTCGTTGGTGAACCCGAGCGCCGCGTACTCCAGGGAGATCTCCTTGCCGTCCTTGCCGTCCAGGTAGGCGTTGACTCCCTTGGCGTACGCCTGCAGGTACTTCTTGGTCGAGGGCGACAGCGTCTTGTCGTACTCCTGCTGCGCGACGCGGGACCAGCCGAGCGTGCGCAGGAACTCGTCGTTGTCGACCTGGCTCTTGCCGAACATCTCCGACAGGCGCCCGGAGGTCATGTGGCGGCGCACGTCCATCTCGTAGAACCGGTCCTGTGCCTGGACGTAGCCCTGCGCCATGAACAGGTCCTCGTCGGAGGAGGCGTAGATCTGCGGGATGCCGTAGCCGTCCCGCTGCACGTCGACGGGCCCGGACAGGCCGTCGAGCGTGATCGAGCCCTTGGTCTGCGGGAAGGAGGCACGGACGGTGCTGATGGACCAGTACGCTCCGCCGGTGACGCCTCCGATGACGGCCAGCACCAGGAGGAGGACGATCAGACGGGCTCTGCGCCCCTTCTTCCTGCCGGACTTGCCGGGCTGCTGACCCGTGGAGGCGGTGGTGTTGGGGGGCATCGCTGTCCTTGCTGTCCTAACGCGAGCGGCAGGCGGTCCTGGAGTGCTGGAGCAACCATAGGCGCAGGGCCCGGTCGGGCTTGACGCGGAGTGGGGAACCAGCACGGACGGACGTTCGATCATGCCCCGCGAAGCGTCAAGAAATCGTCAAGAGTTAGGTAAGGTAACGAAGTAGTTGGGTGCGGAGAACCGCCACTTCGTGTCCTATGTACGTGAGCCCACGCGCGCGTGCGCGCGGGCCAGGGAAGGGAACGGCCGCTGACTGTCCACGACCTCAACCAGCTCCTGCTCGTCTGCTCGCTCGTCCTGCTCGTCGCCGTCGCCGCGGTCCGGATCTCCTCGCGCAGCGGGCTCCCCAGCCTGCTCGTGTACCTGGGCATCGGCGTGCTCATGGGCCAGGACGGAATCGGCGGCATCCGCTTCGACGACGCGGAGCTGACCCAGGTCATCGGATACGCGGCGCTGGTCGTGATCCTGGCCGAAGGCGGTCTGGGCACGAAGTGGAAGGAGATCAAGCCGGCCCTGCCGGCCGCCACCGTGCTGGCGCTGGCCGGGGTCGCGGTGAGCGTCGGGGTCACCGCGACGGCCGCGCACTACCTGGTCGGGCTGGAGTGGCGGCAGGCGCTCATCATCGGGGCGGTCGTCTCCTCGACCGACGCCGCCGCGGTCTTCTCCGTGCTGCGGAAGATCCGCCTGCCCGCGCGCGTGACCGGCACCCTGGAGGCGGAGTCCGGCTTCAACGACGCCCCCGTGGTCATCATGGTGGTCGCCTTCTCCCACCACGGGCCGATCGAGCACTGGTACGTACTGCTCGGCGAGATAGCGCTGGAGCTGGCCATCGGGGCGGCCATCGGTATCGCGGTCGGCTGGCTGGGCGCCTGGGGCCTCAGGCATGTGGCGCTGCCCGCCTCCGGTCTCTACCCGATCGCCGTCATGGCCATCGCCGTCACCGCGTACGCGGCGGGCGCGATGGCGCACGGCAGCGGCTTTCTGGCGGTGTACCTCGCCTCGATGGTGATGGGCAACGCCAAGCTGCCGCACTGGCCCGCCACCCGCGGGTTCGCCGACGGGCTCGGCTGGATCGCCCAGATCGGCATGTTCGTCCTGCTCGGGCTGCTGGTCACCCCGCATGAGCTGGGCGACGACATCCTGCCCGCGCTCGTCATCGGCCTGGTGCTGACCATGGTGGCGCGCCCGCTGAGCGTCGTCGTGTGTCTGACGCCGTTCCGCGTGGTCTGGCGCGAGCAGGCCCTGATGTCCTGGGCCGGGCTGCGCGGCGCCGTGCCCATCATCCTGGCGACGATCCCCATGGTGGGCGGCGTCGAGGACAGCCGCCGCATCTTCAACATCGTCTTCGTCCTGGTCGTCGTCTACACCCTGGTGCAGGGGCCGACGCTGCCCTGGCTCGGCCGCAAGCTGAACCTCGGCCAGGAGCCCGAGGCCGCCGACCTCGGCATCGAGTCGGCTCCCCTGGAGCGGCTGCGCGGGCATCTGCTGTCCTTCGCGATCCCCGAGGGCTCCAAGATGCACGGCGTCGAGATCAACGAGCTGCGGCTGCCCGCCGGAGCCGCCGTCACCCTCGTCGTCCGTGAAGGAAAGTCCTTCGTTCCGCTGCCTACGACGGTGCTGCGGCGCGGGGACGAACTGCTCGTCGTCGCCACGGATCCGGTGCGGGACGCCGCCGAGCGCCGACTGCGCGCGGTCGGGGCCGGCGGCAAGCTGGCCGGCTGGCTGGGGACGAACGGGACGATCTAATCGCAGGCCGAGCACTTCGGGGTGCTCATTTTCACAGGGATCATGGGGGGCGCTCCCTGTACTATGCAGGTGTCACCCCAGATCAAACCAACTCTGCCTGACGCAGAGCTGGCGCGACCGTATGGCGGCCGGGATGCCTCCGCTACAGGCGCCGGTATCTACCGCAGTACGCGCAAGAGGACAGCTCTCGGCGCCGCTTCCCCACCCGTAGGGGCCGCGCTACCAGGCGGCAGAAAGGCACGGCCGTGGCGGCCACGGTCACCACGTCGAAGGAGTCGAAGAACTCGTCGGCCTCCTCCCGCCCGGGATACGGACAGCTGCTGCGCACCCGCGGCGCCTGGACGTTCCTGCTCCCCGGCTTCGCGGCGCGTCAGCCGTTCGCGATGCTGACCATCTCCATCGTGCTGCTCGTGCAGCACACCACCGGCTCGTACGGCGCCGCGGGCGCCGCCGCGGCCGTCACCGGCGTCTCCATGGCGCTGTTCGCGCCCTACAGCGGCCGCCTCGCCGACCGCTACGGCCAGCGCGTCGTCCTGATCCCCGGAGTGCTGATCCACACGCTGTCGGGTCTGACCCTGACGGCGCTCGCCCTGGCCGACGCGCCCCTGTGGGCGCTGTTCGTGGCGGCCGTTCCGACGGGCGCCTCGGTGCCGCAGGTCGGGCCCATGGTGCGGGCCCGCTGGGGCGTGAAGCTCCAGGGCTCGCCCCTGATGACGACGGCGGCGGCCTTCGAGTCGGTCACGGACGAGCTGACCTTCGTCGTCGGGCCGCTGCTGGCCACCGCGCTGTGCACCGCCGTCGACCCGGCCGCGGGCCTGGTGACCGAGGCCGCGCTCACGCTGCTGGGCGGTCTGCTGTTCGCCGCGCAGAAGAGCACCCAGCCTTCGGTCGCCGTCAGCGGGCACGCGCGCGTGGAGCCCGCTTCGGCGCTGCGCGTCCCCGGGGTGCGCGTGCTGATCGTGACCTTCCTGGGCATCGGCTCCGTCTTCGGCGGCATGCAGGTCTCGCTGGCCGCCTTCACCGAGTCGATCGGCGAGCCCGGCCTGAACGGCGTCCTGTACGGCACCTTCGCCGCGGGCAACATGCTCTCCGGCGTCGTCTGCGGGGCCATCGCGTGGAAGGCGGCGCCGCAGCGCCGGCTCCTCCTCGGATACGCCGCCCTCGCGCTGGCCGCGTCCGGCCTGTGGGCCGCGCACTCGGTGCTCGTCCTGGCCGGCCTCGGTCTGCTCGTCGGCATGTGCATCGCGCCCGCGCTGATCACCGGCTACACGCTGGTCGAGGGCCTGGTCCCGGAGGGCGCCCGCACCGAGGCCTTCACCTGGCTCACGGGTGCGGTGGCGCTCGGCCAGGCCGCCGCCGTCACGGTCGCCGGACAGCTGGAGGACCGCTTCTGGGGCGGCGCCGGGTTCCTGGTGCCGATGGGCGGCACGCTGCTCGCCCTGGTGACCCTGGTGGCGCTGCGTTCGCGGCTGGTGGTGCGGCCCCGCGGCCGTACCGTCGCACGTGGCGTCGGTCACCGGGTGCCGGTAGCAGTGGACTGAGCGGCTGGAATACGTCACTATGGTTCGTCGTTAGCACTCATCGAGTGAGAGTGCCAGGAGGAAGACAGTGCCCACCTACCAGTACCAGTGCACCGAGTGCGGCGAGGGCCTCGAGGCGGTGCAGAAGTTCACCGACGACGCCCTGACCGAGTGCCCCAGCTGCCAGGGCCGCCTCAAGAAGGTGTTCTCCGCGGTCGGCATCGTCTTCAAGGGCTCCGGCTTCTACCGCAACGACAGCCGCGGCTCCTCGTCGAGCAGCTCGCCGGCGTCGTCGAAGTCGTCTTCGTCCTCCTCGTCCGACTCGTCCTCGTCGTCTTCGTCCTCGTCGTCCTCGGACTCGAAGTCGTCGAGCGCGGGCACCTCCTCCAGCAGCTCCGCCGCGTAAGGCCCACCGCTTTCTCACAGGACCCTGTCGTCATCCGGCGACGGGGTCCTCGGCGTCTGCCGGGTGCGGTTAGGGTGCGGGCATGGCGAACAAGGCGAACGTCGAACTCGGCGTGATCGGCGGCTCCGGCTTCTACTCCTTCCTCGACGACGTGACCGAGGTACAGGTGGACACCCCGTACGGGCCGCCCAGCGACTCCCTCTTCCTCGGCGAGATAGCCGGTCGGCGGGTCGCCTTCCTGCCCCGGCACGGACGCGGTCACCATCTGCCGCCGCACCGGATCAACTACCGGGCCAACCTGTGGGCGCTGCGCTCGGTAGGCGCGCGCCAGGTGCTGGGCCCGTGCGCGGTGGGCGGCCTGCGTCCCGAGTACGGACCGGGCACCCTGCTGGTGCCGGACCAGCTGGTCGACCGTACGAAGTCCCGGGTGGGCACGTACTTCGACGGGCTGCCGCTGCCCGACGGCACCGTGCCGAACGTCGTGCACGTCTCGCTGGCCGACCCGTACTGCCCCGCCGGGCGCGCCGTCGCGCTGAAGGCGGCGCGGGGACGGGACTGGGAGCCGGTGGACGGCGGCACGCTGGTCGTGGTCGAGGGACCCCGCTTCTCGACCCGTGCCGAATCGTTGTGGCACCAGGCTCAGGGCTGGTCGGTGGTGGGCATGACCGGCCACCCCGAGGCGGCGCTCGCCCGTGAACTCGAACTCTGCTACACGTCGATGACGCTGGTCACCGACCTCGACGCGGGCGCCGAGACCGGCGAGGGCGTCTCGCACGACGAGGTGCTGCGGGTGTTCGCCGCGAACGTGGACCGACTGCGCGGGGTGCTGTTCGACGCGGTGGCCGCGCTGCCGGCGAACGAGGAGCGGGACTGCCTGTGCACCAAGGCGCTGGGCGGGATGGATCCCGGGTTCGAGCTGCCGTAATGCGGCGGCGCGGGGCGCGGAGCGGCTCCTTCGGGTGAGGGAGTTTTCCACAACCGGCCGGTAGTCCACCGGCCTCAGCGGGCGGCGGCGCGATGCCTGATCGTGGGCTCGCAAGCCGTTCCGTCGTCGCAGGTGGTGGTCCTCATGTCCGTTGCTCCCTCGTCCCCTCGCTCTCCGGCCCCGCTCCCCCTGGGCACCGACGCTCCGGCCACGTGCGAGGTGCCGCACTTCGCCCCCGTGCGGGTGCGGAGCGGGCGGTATCACCTGCACCGTCTCGTACGGCACCGCAGGCGGGCCGTGGCCGCCGGGCTCGCCGTCACCGCGGCGGCACTCGTGGCGGCGGGCCCGCGGGAGGACGACCGGGCGCGCGGGCATCCGGTGGCGGAGCCGGTACGCCAGCACCGGGCCGTCGAGCGGGTCTTGGCGCCCGTGCGGATCGCCGACGGGGCGACCGTGCGACTGCTGCGGCCCGGCGACCGGGTGGACGTGATCGCCGCCGAGGAGACCGCGACGGGCGGCGACGCCCAGGTGGTCGCGCGCGGGGCGCGGGTCGCGAAGGTTCCGGAGCCGCTGGAGTCCGCGGCCGAGAGCGGGGCACTGGTCGTGCTGTCGGTGCCGCGTGCCACCGCGGCGCGTCTTGCGGGCGCGAGTGCCACGGCGCGGCTGGCGGTGACGCTGTGCTGAGCCGGTTTTCGGGCGGCCCGCTGTCAGGTGCCTCGACCGAGGGGCCCGACTGGACAGGACGGCCCGGCGCTGACGTAGGTTGCGGAGCGGTCTGTTCCACAACGTGTGCGTCCGAGGGGTGGCTCCGAGTTGAGCGAGAAGAAGGAACCGAGCGTCTGGCAGGGCTTCAAGGCCTTCCTGATGCGCGGCAACGTGGTCGATCTGGCCGTGGCGGTGGTCATCGGCGCCGCGTTCACCAACATCGTCAACGCGGTGGTGAAGGGGATCATCAACCCGCTGGTCGGAGCGATCGGCACCAAGAACCTCGATCACTACAGCTCGTGCCTGAGCTCGACCTGCCGGGGCGAGCAGGGCATTCGGATCCTGTGGGGCTCCGTCCTCGGCGCGACCCTCAGCTTCGTGATCACCGCGGCCGTCGTCTACTTCCTGATGGTCCTGCCCATGGCGAAGTACCTGGCCCGCCAGGAGGCCCGGCGCAAGGCGAAGGAGGGCACGCAGGAGGTCATCGAGGTGACCGAGCTGGAGGTGCTGAAGGAGATCCGCGACGCGCTGGTCGCTCAGCGCGGTTCGGGGCCCAGCCGGCAGTAGCGGCTCAGAGGTGGTGGGGCGGCTTCTCGTCGAGGAAGCGCTTGAGGTCGGCCGCGCTGTCGCCGTCGGTGCCCGGCCTCTCGCCCCAGCCGCGGTCCGTGTCGTCGGAGGACTGCTGGTCCAGCGGGTCGTCGAAGATCAGCGCGGGCTTCGGCTCACGCGGCTCGGGGGCGGGGACGGTACTCATGCGTCCAGAGTACGGCCGCCGGGGCGACGGCCCGCACGGCGAGGCCCCCGACAGCGGGCCACCGCCCTTGCGCACTTGTGAATCCCTGCGCAAGAAAATCCCCGCCCTATCTGTTGTGCTTGATCCCATGACGTCCAGTTCGACTCCCGCGCCGGACTCCCCCCGCGCGCCCGAAAGCCGCCGCCCGCTGCGCAGACTCACGGCCCGTGGCCGGGGCGAGGCGCACCGGGCCGCCACCCCGCTGGAACTCTTCTTCGACCTGTGTTTCGTCGTGGCCGTCGCCCAGGCGGGCCTGCAACTGGTGCACGCCGTCGCCGAGGGGCACGCGGGCGAGGGGATCCTCGACTACGCGATGATCTTCTTCGCCATCTGGTGGGCGTGGATGAACTTCACCTGGTTCGCCTCGGCCTACGACAACGACGACGCCCTCTACCGAGTCGTCACCCTGATCCAGATCGCCGGGGTGCTGGTCCTGGCGGCCGGGGTCTCCCGAGCGTTCGAGGACCACGATTTCCTGGCGGTCTGGCTGGGCTATGTGATCATGCGGGTCGCGCTCGTGGCGCAGTGGCTGCGCGTGGCCGGATCGAGCGAGGGCCCGGAGAGAACGATGGCCCTGCGGTACGCCGCCGGTGTGCTGCTGTGCCAGATCGGCTGGCTGGGGCTGGTGGTCCTGCCCGAGGACAGCAGGCCCTGGGTGTTCCTGGTGATGGTGGTCCTGGAGATGTGTGTGCCGCCGTACGCGGAGAAGGTCCACCCCACGTCCTGGCATCCGCGCCATATCGCCGAGCGGTACGGGCTGTTCACGATCATCGTGCTCGGCGAGACCATCGCCGCGGCCACGGTCGCCGTGAAGACCGGCATCGACGAGAGCGACGCGCTGGGCGAGCTGCTGCCGATCGCCGCGGGCGGGCTGCTGATCATCTTCGCCGCGTGGTGGATCTACTTCGTCGTGCCGATCCACGGCCATCTGCGCTCCAACAGGCAGGCGTTCCTGTGGGGCTACGGCCACTACCTGGTCTTCGCCTCGGCGGCCGCGGTCGGCGCGGGCCTGGAGGTGGCGGTCGAGCAGGCCGTCGGCAAGGCGCACATCTCGACGCTGGCCGCGTCGGCCGCCGTGACCCTGCCGACGGCGCTCTATCTGCTCACCGTCTGGGCACTGCACTCCCGGTACTTCAAGGTGGGCATCACCCAGCAACTTGTGCTGCCGACCACGGCCCTGCTGGTGATCTGCTGCACGTTCCTCGGCGAGTGGGCGGTGCTCGCGGCCGGCTGCGTCTCGGCGCTGGCGGTGGCGACCGGGACGACGCTGACGGCATACAGGGCGGGCCGGGAGAACAGACAGACGGTGCGGGCGCCGGCCTCCTAGCGGCGGCGGAACGGTCGACGACGTCATGGAGGGGGTCGCTGGACGAGACTGGGCGCATGACAGTTGACGCACTGACAGACGTCGCCGGACTACGGGTGGGACACGCGACGCGCACCGGTGACGGTTGGCTCACCGGCACCACGGTCGTCCTCGCGCCCGAGGGAGGGGCTGTCGCCGCGGTGGACGTACGCGGCGGCGGTCCCGGCACCAAGGAGACCGATGCGCTCGATCCACGCAACGTCGTGCAGAAGGTCGAGGCGATCGTGCTGACCGGCGGCAGCGCGTACGGGCTCGACGCGGCGTCCGGGGTGATGGCCTGGCTGGAGGAGCAGGGGCGCGGGGTGCGGGTGGGGGCGGATCCGGCACATGTCGTGCCGGTGGTGCCGGCCGCCTGCGTCTTCGATCTCGGGCGGGGCGGCGACTTCCGGGCGAGGCCGGACGCGGCCATCGGGCGGGAGGCGGTCGAGTCGGCCGCGGCGAGTGAGCCCGGCGCGCCGGTGCGGGAGGGGTGCGTGGGCGCCGGTACGGGAGCCACGGTCGGGCCGGTCAAGGGCGGGGTCGGCACCGCGAGCACCGTCCTCGACTCCGGGATCACGGTGGCCGCGCTGGTGGTGGCCAACGCGGCGGGGTCGGCGGTGGATCCCGAAACGGGCGTGCTGTACGGGGAGTTGTTCCAGGGACGGGTGGACTATCCACCGGCGCACGTCCATGAAGCCGCCCGCAGGCACCTTGCCGAGGTCGCGGCGAAGAACGCGCCGCCCCCGCTGAACACCACGCTCGCGGTGGTCGCCACCGATGCGCGACTGTCGAAGGCGCAGGCGCAGAAGGTGGCCGGCACGGCACACGACGGCATCGCGCGCGCCGTACGGCCGGTGCATCTGCTCAGCGACGGGGACACGGTCTTCACGCTGGCCACCGGGGAACGCCCGCTCGACCCCGGGCAGCCCCTCGCGCTCAACGAGCTGCTCGCGGCGGGCGCGGACATGGTGACCCGGGCGATCGTGCGTGCCGTGCGCGCGGCCGAGCCGGTGGACGGGCCGGGGGGAGCTTGGCCGTCGTACAGGGAGTTGTACGGGGAGATGCACGGAGAGGTGCGCGGGGAGATGCACGGGTAGGTGCGCGGGGAGCTGTTCGGGAGCGCCGACGGGGGCACCAGGGGGTGACGCCTGCGCCGCGCGGGTGATTGTCGCGGTTCTGTCACGTGATGGCGTTCATGGCGCACGAAGGGAACCCGGTCCGGTCAGGGGGGCCTCTTCCCCCGTGGAACGGAACGGATCCCGCAGACCGCATGAAGATGGAGCAGCTCGTGACAACGCCGGACATAGCAGCGCGGCGCGTACTGGGGGCCTGTGCCGCCCTGATGATCGGCGCCCTGACGCTCACCGCCTGCGGTGGCAGCGCCAACGCCGACCACGACGACAAGGGCGGCAAGGACTCACCCAGGACGTCCGCCGCGAAGATCGCGATTTCGGCGAAGGACGGCTCGACAGGGGCGTCGATCAACTCGACCGGTGTGAAGGTCAGCGACGGCAAGCTGACCGAGGTGAAGATGACGGTGGCGGAGACCGGGCAGGCCGTGCCGGGGTCGATATCCGCCGACGGGGGCAGCTGGAAGCCGAAGGAGCAGCTGGAGCGGGGCACGAAGTACCGGATCTCGGCCACCGCGAAGGACGCGGACGGGCGCACCTCGGCCGCCAACTCGATCTTCAGCACGGTCTCTTCGGCCAACAGCTTCATCGGGACGTACACGCCCGACGGGGGCACCACGGTCGGTGTCGGGATGCCGGTGTCGTTCACGTTCGACAAGGCGATCAGCGACAAGAAGGCCGTGCAGTCGCACATCACGGTCACCTCCAGCAGCGGGCAGAAGGTGGTCGGGCACTGGTTCGGGGCGCAGCGGCTCGACTTCCGGCCCGAGGAGTACTGGAAGGCCGGGTCCAAGGTCACGATGAAGATCGACCTGGACGGCGTCGAGGGCGCGAACGGCGTCTTCGGGGTGCAGAAGAAGACGGTCACCTTCGACGTCGGGCGCGCACAGGTCTCGACGGTCGACGTCAACACGCAGACGATGACGGTCGTGCGCGACGGCAAGACGATCAAGTCGGTGCCGATATCGGCGGGCAGCGCGCAGAACCCCACGTACAACGGGCAGATGGTGATCTCCGAGAAGTTCACGGAGACGCAGATGGACGGCTCGACGGTCGGCTTCGAGGGCGAGTACAAGATCCCGGACGTGCCGCACGCGATGCGGCTGACGCAGTCGGGGACCTTCATCCACGGAAACTACTGGTACAACAAGGGCAATCCGCCCTTCGGGCGCCAGGGCACCAGCCACGGCTGCGTCGGGCTCGCGGATGCGCAGGGAGCCCAGGGGGACACCCCTGGCAAGTGGTTCTACGACAACTCGCTCATCGGCGACGTGGTGACCGTCAAGAACTCCCCCGACAAGGCCGTCGCGCCGGACAACGGACTCAACGGCTGGAACATGGCGTGGAGCGAGTGGGTCGCGGGCAGCGCCGTGTGACCCCCTGAAATCCCCTCGGAGCAGGGTTTCTTGACACATCGTCGGGCGCGCGGGAACTGCTCGCGCGGCCCGCGCGTTTTACCGGACGTACGTTTTCTCGGTTCCCGGACATGATGTCCGACCGAGGGGCTACGGTATGCACCCACAAGGTGACATGCAGCAACGCCGGGAGAAACCTTGAGCGTTCCGTACGAGACGGCAGCGTACGAACCACCGGAGTCGCCCGAGTCTCCGGAGGAGCACCTCGCGCGGCTCCTCGGCCGCGCCCTGAACTCCTTCGAGTTGCCCGACGAGACCATACAGCGCCTCGACTGCGCGCTGGCTCACGACAGTTCGCTGCACTCCGCGCACCACAGCGCGGGGCTGCACCGCGAGACGTACCGGCACACCTGGCTGCTCGCCGACGGCTCGGCGCTCACCCTGTGGGAGCTCGTCCACAACACCACGCGCGACCGCACCCCGCAGCACGAGGTGTACGACGACGAGGAGGAGCTGCGCGCCGCGACCGCGCGGCTGCCGCTGCCGCCGGACGCGCCGGACTTCGAACTGCCGGTGACGGTGCAGCTGTCGACGATCCCCGCGCCCCGGCACGCCTATGTGCCGGACGACTCGGCGGATCACGCGCGCCGGCTGCTGCGCCGGGCGGAGAACGCCGACCGGCCGGGCGCGGAGACGGCGGCGTTACTGGCCACGGCGTTCGCGCACCAGATCACGCAGGCGTTCGGGCGCCCGCGCCGGGCCAGCCGCGCCGGGTTGTGCTTCTCGCTCTACGAACACGCCTTCCTGCTGCGCGACGGCGAGGAGGTCTCCCTCTGGGAGGTCGAGCACACGGCGACGCCCGACGGGCGGCACATGTGCGAGGTGTACGTCAGCGAGGACGCGGCACGGGACGCGATGGAGCGGCGGGCGACGCAGGTGTCGTAAGAGCCTGTTCACCGGCTCCGGGGGGCCGGACCCGCCGTTCAGCGGCTCCGGGGGGCCGGACCCGCCGTTCAGCGGCCGTCGTTGAGCTGTCGAATCAGTCCCGCGAACGCGTCCCGTTCCGCCGGGGTCAGCTCCACGGCCTCCAGCTCGGGGGCGGCCTGGCGCTGGTGCGGGAGCGCGGAGAGAGCCGAGCCCGGGCGCCGCGGCGACGACTCGGCGCGGGCACGGCGCAGGACGCGGGTCAGGCCGATCACCCACAGCACGGCCGCCAGGGCGAGGACGGCCGCGCCCAGCAGCTGGAGGAACGAGGCGTGCTCAGGCATACGCTCCAGTAGACACCACGGTCCGGGCCTTTGGGCCCGGACCGTGACGTATCTCGCAGGTGCCGTGAACAACTCATAGCGCCTCAAAGGGACAAGTGGGAGCCTTACGCCGCCACCGGCTGCTTCGCCTCCGCGGTCACGGCCGCCGGGGCCTCGGCGGCCGAGCCGCCCTCCGGAGCCGTCCTGCGCATGCCCTTCAGGAGGATGACCAGGCCGGCCGTGACCGCCGTACCGGCCGCGATGGCCAGCAGGTAGAGGAACGGCTTGCCGATGAGGAAGGTGACCCAGATGCCGCCGTGCGGGGCGCGCAGGGTCGAGCCGAAGGCCATGGTGAGCGCGCCGGTGACCGCGCCGCCCGCCATGGATGCGGGGATGACGCGCAGCGGGTCGGCCGCGGCGAACGGGATCGCGCCCTCGGAGATGAAGGAGGCGCCCAGCACCCAGGCCGCCTTGCCGTTCTCACGCTCGGCCGTGGTGAACAGCTTCTTGCGGATCGTGGTGGCCAGGGCCATGCCCAGCGGCGGGACCATGCCCGCGGCCATCACGGCGGCCATCACCTTCATCGCGGAGTCGCTCGGGTCCTGCACCGTGATGCCGGCCGTGGCGAAGGCGTACGCGACCTTGTTGACCGGTCCGCCCAGGTCGAAGCACATCATCAGGCCGAGCAGGATGCCGAGCAGGACGGCGTTGGTGCCGGAGAGGCCGCCCAGCCAGTCCGTCATGGCCTTCTGGGCCTCGGCGATGGGCTTGCCGATCACCACCAGCATCAGGAAGCCGACGACCATGGACGAGAGCAGTGGGATCACGACCACCGGCATGATGCCGCGCAGTACCGGCGGGATCTTGATCCGCTGGATGCCGAGGACGACGGCACCGGCGATCAGACCGGCGGCCAGACCGCCGAGGAAGCCCGCGTTGATGTCGGCGGCGATCATGCCGCCGACGAAGCCGGGCACGAGGCCGGGCCGGTCCGCCATGCCGTAGGCGATGTAGCCGGCGAGGACGGGGATCAGGAAGCCGAAGGCGACGAGGCCGATCTGGAACAGCAGCGCCGCCCAGCTGTCGACCTGGAGCCAGTCGAAGTGCTCGGTGACCGGCTTGGCCTTGTCGATCTCCCAGCCGCCGATCGCGAACCCGAGGGCGATCAGCAGACCGCCCGCCGCGACGAACGGGACCATGTAGCTCACGCCGGACATCAGCCACTTGCGCAGCTTGGTGCCGTAGCCCTCACCCGGCTCGCCGGCGCGCTCGACGGGGGTGGAGCCGGGTCGGGCAGCGGCCGTGACCTCGCCGCGCGCCGCCTTCTCGCGCACCTCGGTGATGAGCGCGGCGGGGCGGTTGATGCCCGCCTTGACGCCGACGTCGACGGTCGGCTTCCCGGCGAACCGGTCCTTCTCCCGTACGGGCACGTCGTGGGCGAAGATCACGCCGTCCGCCGCCGCGATGACGGCCGGGTCGAGCCGCGTGAAGCCGGCCGAGCCCTGTGTCTCCACGACGAGTTCGACACCGGCCTCGCGGCCCGCGTTCTCCAGCGACTCGGCCGCCATGTACGTGTGGGCGATGCCGGTCGGGCAGGAGGTGACGGCGACGATACGGAAGGGGCGCTCGCCGTCGGCGGCCGGGGCGCCCGGCGCCGGGGCGTTCGCGCCCTCGGCGTGCGCGCCCGGCGCCGGGGCCGTGGTGCCCGTGGCGTCGTCGGCGGAGGCCGCCACCGACGACGCCACGGAGTCTTCGGAACCGGCAGAACCGGCAGCACCGGCAGCACCGGCATCGGCGGCCTCGGCCGCAGGGGGCTCCTCGCCCCGGATCAGCGCCGCCGCCGACGCCGCGTCGCCCGCCGACCGCAGCGCGTCCGTGAACTCGGTGTTCATCAGCTGCCGGGCCAGCGACGACAGGATCGTCAGATGGGCGTCGTCGGCGCCCGCGGGCGCGGCGATGAGGAAGATCAGGTCGGCGGGGCCGTCCGCCGCGCCGAAGTCGATGCCGGCGGCACTGCGCCCGAAGGCCAGCGTCGGCTCGGTGACGTGCTCGCTGCGGCAGTGCGGGATGCCGATGCCGCCGTCGAGGCCGGTCGGCATCTGCGCCTCACGGGCGGCAACGTCGGCGAGGAAGCCCTCCAGGTCGGTGACCCGGCCCAGGGCCACCATGCGCTCGGCGAGGGCGCGCGCCGCCGCTTCCTTGGTGTCGGCGGACAGGTCGAGATCGACCAGGTCCGCGGTGATCATGTCGCTCATCGCGGGCTCCTTCGCACGCGTATCGCCCGGGGAGTCTGGTGGGCGGTGCAGGGGACGGGGGTGCGGTGGGGTGTGGCGGGGGTGCGGTGGGGTGTGGCGGGGGTGAAGGTGGGGGAGGCAGGGTCGGGGAAATCCCGCCTCCCCCGGGCGGCAGAGCGGCTCTGGAGGCCCTGCCGTCCGTCGGCGGCCATGAGTAATGGCGAGCTTCGCCGCTTATGGAGCGGATCGGCAAGAAGTGTGAAAACCGCGACATTCTTCATGACACCGGCTCCTTCAACAGGCGATCCACCGGCACCTCGGCCGTGACCGTGACCGCCGACGGATCCAGGTCGGCGGGTGAGGGCATCACACTGCCGGGCAGCTGGACGGCAGCCGCGCCGTGGGCGACCGCCGAGGCGAGGGCCTCCGGGCCGCTGCCGCCGGCGATGAGGAAACCGGCGAGGGAGGAGTCGCCGGCGCCGACATTGCTGCGTACGACGTCCACGCGCGCGCCGGCGAACCAGGCGCCCGCGTCGTCCACCAGCAGCTGACCGTCGGCGCCCAGGCTCGCGAGCACGGCGCGCGCGCCCATCTCGCGCAACTCCTCGGCCGCCTTCATCGCGTCACCCACGGTCGCCAAGGGGCGGCCGACAGCCTCCGCGAGCTCCTCGGCGTTCGGCTTCACCACGTCGGGCCGCGCACGCAGGGCTTCGAGGAGGGCGCGCCCGGAGGTGTCCAGCGCGATCCTCGCGCCCCCGGCGTGCGCGCGGGCGACCACATCGGCGTACCAGGACGGGGCGAGCCCTCGGGGCAGGCTTCCGCAGCACGCGATCCAGTCGGCGTCGCGGGACTGCTCGCGCACCGTCTCCAGCAGCAGCTCCTGCTCGGCCGCGGACAGTTCGGGGCCGGGCGCGTTGATCTTCGTCAGTACCCCGTCCGACTCCGCGAGCGCGATGTTCGAGCGGGTGGCCCCGGCGACCGGCACCGGCGCGACCTCGATGCCCTGCGCGTCGAGCAGGTCCGCGACGAGCGCGCCGGGCGCACCACCGAGGGGCAGCACCGCGACCGTGCGCTGCCCGGCGGCCGCGACGGCGCGCGAGACGTTCACGCCCTTGCCGCCCGGGTCCATGCGCTCGCCGGTGGCGCGGATGACCTCGCCACGGTCGAGGGAGGGGACCTCGTAGGTGCGGTCCAGAGACGGGTTGGGGGTGACGGTGAGGATCATGCGCGCACTACTTCCGTGCCACCGTGCTCGATCGCGGTGGCGTCTTCGGGGCTCAGCCCGCTGTCGGTGATCAGCAGGTCCACGTCGCTCAGGTGGCCGAAGCGGGCGAAGTGCTCCTGGCCGTGCTTGGAGGAGTCGGCGAGCAGCACCACGCGGCGGGCCGCAGCCACGGCCGCGCGCTTCACCGCGGCCTCGGCGAGGTCGGGGGTGGTCAGACCGTGCTCGGCGGAGAAGCCGTTGGCCGCGACGAACAGGACGTCGGCGCGGATCTCGCCGTACGCGCGCAGCGCCCAGGCGTCCACGGCGGCGCGCGTACGGTGCCGTACGCGCCCCCCGATGAGGTGGAGCTGGATGCCGGGGTGGTCCGCAAGGCGGGCCGCGATGGGCAGGCTGTGCGTGACGACGGTGAGGGACGCCTCCAGCGGGAGCGCGGCGGCGAGGCGGGCCACCGTCGTACCGGCGTCGAGGATCATCGTGCCCTCGGTGGGCAGCTCGGCGAGGGCCGCCTTGGCGATCCGGTCCTTCTCGTCGGCCGCCGTACCCTCGCGCTCGGCGAGGTCCGGCTCGAAGTCCAGGCGCCCGACCGGGATCGCACCACCGTGGACCCGGCGCACGAGCCCGGCGCGGTCGAGGGCCTTCAGGTCGCGACGGATCGTCTCCGCCGTCACCTGGAACTCCTCGGCCAGCGACAGGACGTCCACTCGGCCGCCGTCACGGGCGAGCCGGAGGATCTCCTGCTGCCGCTCCGGTGCGTACATGTCCGTTCGCCTCCGAACTGTGCCCGAACTTGTGGTTTCGGGGGGAGGCTACGCCCGGATGTCCGGAAAGTAAACAGGTTCGGGCCCAATCGGGCATGTGCAGGCTTCCGAGCTGGGCATGAACGGGCTTTTGGTGGGGGTGGGGGCGGGCTTTTGGTGGGGGTGGGGGCGGGTTTCCGGAGTGGGCGGGAGCGGGCTTTGGAGGGGGTGAGGGCGGGCTTCTGGAGGGCGCGGGCCCGGGAACGGCGAGGGGCCCGGCACCGAAGTGCCGGGCCCCTTCGCCGCTCTCATGGCGCCAGCCGCTCTCATGGCGCCCGCCGCCCTCACGGCGCCCGCGCGGGCTCATGGCGCCAGCGCGGGCTCCTTCTCCGGCGCTGGCGCCGTGTCCTCGGCCGCCCCCTCCAGGTGCTGGGCCGGCCGCGCCGGCAGCGCGAACATCAGCAGGAAGATGACGCCCATCACCGCGGCCACCCAGCCCAGCGCGTTCTGGAAGCCGTCCACGAAGGCCGCGCCCGCCGCCGGACCGCGTGCGCCCTCGGGCAGCCGGTCGTCGACGACGCCGAAGAAGACCACCGAGACCAGGCCGAGGCCGAGCGCGTTGCCCATCTGCTGGACCGTGCTGATCAGACCCGACGCCGAACCCGCGTGCTCGCGCGGCACCTCCGACAGGATCGCGTCCGTCAGCGGGGCCACGATCAGGCCCATGCCGACGCCCATGACGACCAGGGGCAGGGCCATCTGCCACGGGGCGATCGTCAGGCCGTAGCGCTGGGCCTCCCAGAGGTAGAGCAGGACACCGACCGCCATCACCAGCGCACCCGACTGCAGCACCTTGCGGCCGAAGCGCGGGACCAGCTTCTGAACGGACATACCGGCCGCCGCCGAGACGGCGATCGAGAAGGGGATGCCGGTCAGGCCTGCCTTCAGCGGGCTCCAGCCCAGCCCGAACTGCATGTACAGCGTCCAGACCAGGAAGAAGATGCCGAGCGCCACGCCGAAGACCGTCTGCACCGCGATGCCGGCCGCGAAGCTCTTCACCCTGAACAGCGACAGTTCGATGAGCGGGGAGCCGTCGCGGACGGTCTTCCTCCTCTCGTACGCCACCAGCGCCGCGAGCACGACCAGCGCGCCGGCCATCGACACATGCCCCCACAGCGGCCAGCCCAGCTCACGGCCCCGGGTCAGCGGGTAGAGCAGCATCAGCAGGCCGACGGTGACCAGGGCGACGCCGACGAGGTCCAGCTTCAGCGCCTTCGGCGCCTTGGACTCGATGATGAAGCGGCTGCCGAGGATCAGGCCCGCGATGCCGACCGGGAGGTTGATGAGGAAGATCGGGCGCCATTCGAGTCCGAAGAGGTTCCACTCCGTCAGCAGCGCGCCGAGCAGCGGGCCGGTGACCGCGCCGAGACCGACGACCGCCCCGAACAGGCCGAAGACCTTGCCGCGTTCGTGCGCCGGGAAGGTGGCGTGCACGATCGACAGGACCTGAGGGACCATCAGCGCGGCCATCGCGCCCTGCAGGATGCGGGCGGCTACGAGCATCTCCGCGTTCGTGGCGAAGCCGCACAGCGCCGAGGCGACGGTGAAGCCGCCTATGCCGATGAGGAACAGCCGCTTGCGGCCGTGGATGTCGCCGAGGCGGCCGCCGGTGATCAGGCCGGCGGCGAAGGCGAGCGCGTAGCCGGCGGTGATCCACTGAATCTGGCTGAAGGAGGCGCCGGCGTCGCGCTGGATCGACGGGATCGCGATGTTGACGATCGTGACGTCGACGAGGTCCATGAAGGCCGCGGTCATCACGATCGCCAGGGCGAACCATCGGCGGCGGTCGCCGGCGGGGTGGGGCAAAGGCGGTACTGCTGCTGCTGTCTCGGCTGAGGTCATGGATCGAAACTATGGCGCCACTAGGTCAGATCATGTCCTAGATCTGCGGCATCCTCGGATTCATGACGACGGATACTCCGGCACGGCTTCTGACGCTCCTCTCCCTCCTGCAGACGCCCCGCGAATGGCCCGGCGGTGAGCTCGCCGAGCGGCTCGGGGTGTCCCGGCGTACGGTCCGGCGGGACATCGACCGGCTGCGGGAGCTGGGGTATCCCGTGCAGGCGACGATGGGGGCGGACGGCGGGTACCGGCTCGTCGCGGGCAAGGCGATGCCGCCGCTCGTCCTGGACGACGAGGAGGCCGTGGCGATCGCGGTCGGGCTGCGGGCCGGGGCGGGGCACGCGGTCGAGGGCGTGGAGGAGGCGTCGGTGCGGGCGCTGGCGAAGCTGGAGCAGGTGCTGCCGGCGCGACTGCGGCACCGGGTGTCCACGCTGCAGGCCGCGACGATGCCGCTGACCAGCGGGGACGGGGCGAGCATCGCGCCCGAGACACTGACCGTGATGGCGTCGTGTGTGGCGGGGCGGGAGCGGTTGCGGTTCGGATACCGGGCGGGGGACGGGACCGAGTCGCGGCGGCTGACGGAGCCGTATCGGCTGGTGTCCACCGGGCGACGGTGGTACCTCGTCGCGTACGACCTCGATCGGGCCGACTGGCGGACGTTCCGGGTCGACCGGGTGAGTGAGCCGTTCGCGACGGGGGCGCGGTTCGCTCCGCGGGAGTTGCCGACGGGGAGTGCGGCGGAGTATCTGCGGCAGTCGATGTGGCGGCGGCAGGAGACGTACGACTTCTCGGTGACGTTCGCCGCGCCCGTTGAGTTTGTCGCGGCTCGGTTGCCGGGGTGGTTGGGGGCGCCGGAGCGGATCGATGAGGGGCGGTGCCGGCTGCGGGGGTCGGTGGGGGATTCGGTGGAGTGGATGGCGGTTCGGCTGGCGGTGGTGGACTGCGAGTTCGAGGTGGAGGAGCCGGAGGAACTGGTGCGGTGCGTGCGGGAGTTGGGGGGGCGGTTGAGTCGGGCGGGGGGTGGAGAGGGAGGGGGGTGAGTCGGGCCCGTCCAGCCGCGGGCAGTCGTGCCGCTGGGGCGGCACGGGTGGGCGCGGGCGGCACCCCGTCAGCGCCGGGCTGCGCGACCAACCCTCGCCCAGCCGCCGCGCCGGGTCGCGCGACCCATCCCCGCCCAGCCGCCGCGCCGGGCCGCGCGATCAACCCCCGCCCAGCCCGCCGCGCCGGGTCACTCGGGGGCCACCCCGATGTCCCCCCACGGGAAATCCCTCAGCGCCTCCAGGTTGCGCAGCGCCAGTGCCGCCGGGCCGTCCGGGCCCTCGGCGGGGGCGTTCCCGGTGGCCCAGGTCTCGATGGCTACGCGTACGGCGGCGTCGGCCACGGCCGCGGCGAAGCGGAGGTCCGGGGGGATGGGCGGCGCGGTGGGGGAAACGTTGTCGTCGGCGGCGGGCTCGGCGCGGGCCGCCCTCGCCGCCAGCACCTCGGCGAGCCGCAGTTCCGCCTCATGGCACACCTCGGCCCACACCTTCCGCAGCGCCGGACTGGAGGCGGCCAGACGGACCAGGGTGCGGGCCCACTCCCAGGAGGGCGCCGACACCGCGGTGCCCGGCGTCAAGGTGTGCCGGGCCGCGTGTTCCAGGGCCCGGGGGACGTCCAGTTCCGCGGGGGCGTCGCTCACCGCCTTGGCCCAGCGCTCGGCGCCCGCCTCGTAGAGCGGGGCCACCGCCTCCTCCTTGGTGGCGAAGTAGCGGTAGAAGGTGCGCGGCGCGATGCCGGCGGCCTGGGCGATGTCCTCGGCCCGGGTGGCCCGTAGGCCCTGCTTCACGAAGAGACCGGCCGCGGCGCGGGCGATCTCCATGCGCGTGGCCGCCTTGCGTCGCTCCGTCAGGGAGAGCGGCGCGGCGGCGGAGGTGTGTGCGGGGGTGGGGCTGCTCACGTCGGCAGGCTATGCCCATGTGGCACAATCTGCCATTCGGGTGGGCCACCCCGTGGTTCAGGTACGGGGTGGCCCGCCCTCCAGGCCTGTCCGGCCCCGGAAAGCGGAGGAGCCGGGCCCGGCACCCAGGGGGGATGGGCGCCGAAGCCCGGCTCGGGGAAAGTCCCGGCGCCGGGGGGAGTGCGTCGGGACTTGGTCTGTGGGTACCTGGTGTGCGGACTTGGTCGTCGGGTTCTCGATCGGAGGACAATGGGCGGAGGCCGATAGCCGGTGGCCGCACGGCCCGAACTCCTTTGCCCTGAGGTCTTGTTCCCGGCCACCGGCGATTGAAGCGGCGTTACATCGCCATGTTTGCGCGGTCTTTCGCCACCCGGCGTACGCGGCCGACGGCAGTCGTACGCCCCGCCCCTCCGCCGGAGGTGCTACGCCGCCGCGTCGAACCCGGTGCTCCGCGCCAGCTTCTTCAGTTCCAGCAGGGCGTGCTTCTCGATCTGCCGGATGCGCTCGCGCGTCAGACCGTGCTCCTTGCCGACCTCGGTCAGGGTGCGCTCGCGCCCGTCCTCGATGCCGTACCGCATCTTGATGATGGACGCCGTGCGCTGGTCGAGGCGGCCGATCAGGTCGTCCAGTTCCTCGCTGCGCAGGAGCGTGAGGACCGACTGCTCCGGGGAGACCGCCGAGGTGTCCTCCAGCAGGTCGCCGAACTGGGTCTCGCCCTCGTCGTCCACCGACATGTTGAGGGAGACGGGGTCGCGGGCCCAGTCCAGGACGTCGGCGACGCGCTCCGGCGTCGAGCCGAGCTCGGCGGCGATCTCGGCGGGCTCGGGCTCCCGGCCGTTCTCGCGGTTGAACTCGCGCTGGACGCGGCGGATGCGGCCCAGTTCCTCCACCAAGTGGACGGGGAGGCGGATGGTGCGGGACTGGTCGGCTATCGAGCGCGTGATGGCCTGACGGATCCACCAGGTCGCGTACGTCGAGAACTTGAAGCCCTTGCGGTAGTCGAACTTCTCCACCGCGCGCACCAGGCCGGCGTTGCCCTCCTGGACCAGGTCGAGGAGGGGCAGACCGCTGCGGGGGTAGCGGCGGGCCACGGCGACGACCAGGCGGAGGTTGGAGCGGATGAAGATGTCCTTGGCCCGCTCCCCCTCGGCGACCAGGGCCTCGAGTTCTTCGCGGGTGGCGTCCGCCTTGGACTCCTCGTATCCGTCGAGGACCTGCCTTGCGAACACACCCGCCTCGATGATCTGGGACAGCTCGACCTCTTTGGCGGCGTCGAGCAGCGGCGTACGCGCTATCTCGTCGAGGTACATGCCGACCAGGTCGCGGTCCGCGATCTCGCCGCCATGGGCGCGAACACTGCTTGCCGCGTCGACGGCCTCGCCGGTGGCGGACTGACGACGGGCGACGGCACGGGTTGCCATGCGTGCTCCCTTGCGGTGGGGGTCCCCCCTGCTCAAGCGAAGTCGAGAGCTCGGGGGAGGGCGGGCGGTGGTCCGTGAACGCTTGGGACTCTTGTCGAGTGCCCGGCATTCGATGGAAACAACGACTGGAATCAGGACAGAATTCCCAACCCACCCCCCTATTTTTCTGATCTTGCAGTACCCTGTCCGGCCACACGAGGAGGCCCGATGCCGTCGGAACGTACAGAGGTGCAGGTCAGGCCGGGAGCCGAGAGCGATCTCGAAGCCCTCACCGACATCTACAACCACTACGTACGTGAGACGCCCATCACATTCGATACCGCGGTCTTCACGCCGGAAGAGCGCCGCCCTTGGCTGCTCTCCCACCCTGAAGACGGACCGCACCGGCTGATGGTTGCCGTGCGGGCGGACTCCTCAGGGAACTCTCAGGAAATCCTCGGCTACGCCACATCCGGCGCGTTCCGCCCGAAGCCCGCCTACGCGACCTCCGTGGAGGTCTCGGTCTACCTGGCTCCCCACGCGGGCGGCCTGGGCATCGGCACGCTCCTCTACAAGGCCCTCTTCGAGGCCCTGGCCGGCGAGGACGTGCACCGTGCCTACGCGGGGATCGTCCCGCCCAACGACGCGTCCGCCCGGCTGCACGAACGCTTCGGCTTCCGGCACGTCGGGACCTACCGGGAGGTGGGCCGCAAGTTCGGGCGCTACTGGGACGTCACCTGGTACGAGAAGGAGCTCTGAGCCGCACCCGGAAGGCTCAGCCGAACTGCACCGACCGCTTCGCCAGCCCCATCCAGAACCCGTCGATCACCGACCTCTGCGCGTCCAGCTCACCGGCCGCGTCGGCCGCGCCCATCGTCACGAACAGCGGGGCGAAGTGCTCGGTGCGCGGGTGGGCGTAGCGGCCGGCCGGGGACTTGTGCAGGAAGTCCAGCAGCGCGTCCCAGTCGCGGTTCTCCAGGGCCCGGCGGCCCCAGTCGTCGAACTCCACCGACCACGCGGGCGTCCCGCCCTGGCGCAGGGCGGCCAGGTTGTGGGTGAAGAAGCCGGAGCCGACGATCAGCACGCCCTCGTCGCGCAGCGGCGCGAGCCTGCGGCCGATCTCCATGAGCCGGACCGGGTCGAGGGTCGGCATGGAGATCTGCAGGACGGGGATGTCGGCCTCGGGGTACATCTCGACGAGCGGGACATAGGCGCCGTGGTCGAGGCCGCGGTCCGGGATGTCCTGCACGGGCGTACCGGGGGCGCGCAGCAGCTTCCGTACGGCCTCGGCCAGTGCGGGAGCGCCGGGTGCCGCGTATTTCACCTGGTAGTAGTGCTCGGGGAAGCCCCAGAAGTCGTAGACGAGAGGAACGGTCTCGGTGGCACCGATGGCGAGCGGGGCCTCCTCCCAGTGGGCGGAGACCATGAGGATCGCCCTGGGGCGCGGCAGACCGGCCGACCAGGCGGCGAGCTCTCCGGGCCAGACCGGGTCGTCCGCGAGCGGCGGGGCGCCGTGGCTGAGATAGAGAGCAGGCATGCGCTCCTGCGTGACGGCGGACATGGCGGTGACTCCCTCCAGAGAGCTGAAGCCTCACTTGCTTCAAATCTAAAGCTTCTCTGGTCACGACCGTACGACCAAGTAGTTAAAAATTCAAGGAGAGCTCTCGTACAGTGGAGTACATGAACACGGCATCGACCTCCGCGCCGCCCGACTCCGCATCCGCGGCGCAGCCGCGCTGGCTCACCGACGAGGAGCAGCGCGTCTGGCGTTCCTACATCGACGCGACCACACTGCTGGAGGACTACCTGGACCGCCAGCTCCAGCGGGACGCGGGCATGCCGCACGTCTACTACGGCCTCCTGGTCAAGCTCGCCGAGTCCCCGCGCCGCCGGCTGCGAATGACCGAGCTGGCGATGTACGCCAAGATCACCCGGTCCCGTCTCTCGCACGCCGTCGCCCGGCTGGAGAAGAACGGCTGGGTCCGGCGCGAGGACTGCCCCGACGACAAGCGGGGCCAGTTCGCGGTGCTGACCGACGAGGGCCTGGAGGTGCTGCGGGAGACCGCGCCGGGCCATGTGGAGGCCGTACGCCAGGCGATGTTCGACCGGCTCACCCCGGAACAGCAGAAGGCCCTCGGCGAGATCATGCGGATCGTCGCCGAGGGCCTGCAGCCCAGCGAAGCGGGTGCGGACCTGCCCTGGCTCCGCTGAACCGCTCATTCAGCAGCGAGCCGGGGCAGGTCCTGGAGGCCGTACGTACGGAGCGTCCCCATCCCCGTACGTACGCCTGGTCCCCAAGGGGTACGGCCGTACGGTCGTCGTCGGCTCAGTGCGCGACGACCGGCACCCGCACCTCGTCCTCGGCGCCCTCCTCGGAGGACGCCACCGTCGTACCGTCCGGGCGGCCGGCGTTGACGAAGGTCACGACGATCACCGCGGCGAGCACCAGCATGCCGACGGCGAACCAGATCGCGTTGGTGTAGCCGTGCACCATGCCCTCCAGCTGGACCAGCTGCTGCTGCGAGCGGGAGCTCGCGGAGCCGATGTGGTCGGCGATGTAGGTGGTGGTGGCCGAGGCGGCGATCGTGTTCAGCAGGGCCGTGCCGATCGCGCCGCCCACCTGCTGCGAGGTGTTGACCATCGCGGAGGCGACACCGGCGTCCCGGGGCTCGACGCCCAGGGTGGCCAGGGACATGGCGGGCATGAACGCCGTACCCATGCCGAGGCCGAGCAGCAGCATCGCCGGCAGGATGATCGAGGCGTACGACGAGCCGATCTCCAGCTGCGTCATCAGCAGCATGCCGACCGCGGCGACCAGGAAGCCGGGGCCCATCAGCATGCGGGCCGGCAGGCGGGTCATCAGGCGGGTGCCGATCTGGGTCGAGCCGACCATCATGCCGACGATCATCGGCATGAAGGCGAAGCCGGTCCTGATCGGCGAGTAGCCCTTCACGATCTGCAGGTAGTACGTCAGGAACAGGAACGTGCCGAACATCGCGATGATCGCGATACCGAGCGAGAGGTAGACGCCGCCGCGGTTGCGGTCGGTCACCACGCGCAACGGCAGCAGCGGGGCCTTGACCTTGGCCTCGGTGACGACGAAGGCGAGCAGCAGCACCGCGGAGGCGACGAACATGCCCACGGTCACGGAGTCGCCCCAGCCGTCGGACTCGGCGCGGGTGAAGCCGTAGACCAGCGCGACCAGGCCCAGGGTGGACAGCAGGACGCCTGGGATGTCGAGCGGGTTGCGGTTGCGGCCGCCCTCCGGCTCGCGGATGACGAAGTACGCGCCGAGCGCCGCGACGATCGCGAACGGGATGTTGACGAAGAACGTCCAGCGCCAGTCCAGGTACTCGGTCAGCACACCGCCGAGGATGAAGCCGACGGCGCCACCGCCACCGGCGATCGCCCCGTAGATACCGAACGCCTTCGCGCGCTCCTTGGCGTCCGTGAACATCACGGCGAGCAGCGAGAGCGCGGCGGGCGCGAGCAGCGCGCCGAAGACACCCTGCAGGGCACGGGAGCCGAACATCATCGCCTCGTTGGTGGCCGCGCCGCCCAGCGCGGAGGCCGCGGCGAAGCCGACCAGGCCGACGACGAAGGCGTTCTTACGGCCCCACAGGTCGGCTATCCGGCCGCCGAACAGCAGCAGACCGCCGAAGGCGAGGGCGTAGGCCGTGACGACCCACTGACGGTTGCCGTCCGAGATGCCCAGGTCCTGCTGGGCGGAGGGCAGGGCGATGTTCACGATGGTCGCGTCGAGGACGACCATCAGCTGGGCGAGCGCGATGAAGACGAGCGCTCTCCAGCGGTTGGGGTCGACGGCACCGAGGGTGCTGCCGGGAGCCTTTGCGGCTGTTTCAGACATGGGGGTACCCACTTCGGGACTTCGTGACGGAAAAAAAGCGAAAGGAGTGAAAGGAGTGAAAGCAGTGAAAAGAGACGAAAGAAAGCGAAAGAAAAGGGGTGGTCGGGTGTGGTGCTGACTGCTGTGGTGCGCTGAACTAATCGGTCAGGCCTGGCGCAGGTCCTCCATGGTCAGCGCCGTGCCCGGCAGGACCGAACGGGCCGGGGCCCGCAGTCCGTCCAGGAACAGCTGCAGATGGCGGTGGACGAAGCGGTCGGCGATGTGGCACCCGGTCCCGGCCGGAGGCCGGCTGAGCTGGGCCACGGCGAGCATGAGGTCACCGACGTCCACGTCGGAGCGGAGCTGACCGGCCGCCTTGGCACGGTCCATGATCGCCCCGACGAGCTGCTCGGTCCGCTCTCGCGACGCCTCCAGGTCCGGGTGGTGCTTGTCGAACGTGCTCTGGACCATCGGGCACAGCGCGCTGATCCGCTCGTCGGCCGCGGTGTGCACGAAGCGCTCCAGGGCCTCGAAGGCATCCCCGGTCTGCGCGAGCGCGCGCTCGGCCGCAGCCGTCGTACGGTCCATGACGGAGCAGACGACCTCGCGGACCAGCGCGTCGCGGTCGGGGAAGTTGCGGTACACCGTGGCGTTGCCGACGCCGGCCCGGCGGGCGATCTCGTCGAGGGGCACGTCGGGTCCGAACTCGACGAACATCTCCCGGGCGGCGGTGACGATCCGCTCCCGGTTGCGCAAGGCGTCGGCGCGCGGCCGGGTCGCCTTGCGCGGTACGGGGGTGGCGGTCTGCACGGCGTACTCCTGAGTTCCGGTGAGTGAGCGATCCGGGGAAGGTGTCCCCGTTTCGCTCGGACACCTGACTAAACGGGGAGGGGGTCCCCGGTTATTTCCCAGCCTCGAAGAGATTTCCTGTGACCCGAGTCACACCTCTTCGCGGCAAGAACCCACGTTCGGCCTCTTCCAGCGCGCGGCCCGCACACCCCTCCACAGAGGGTGATCGAGAGGGCGCAGCGCGCAGACGGGTGGGCTGCCATGGACGGAAGGGCCCGTGTATGCAGCCGAGCCGTCGGATACGCCACCGCCGTGTGGCCGCCCTCGCCTCCGTGACCGCCCTGACCCTGGCGGTCAGCACCTCGGCAGGCACCGGGCGCCTCACGGCGGGCACCTCGACGGCGACCGGCGCCGGACCGATCGCGCTGCCCCTCTCCCCCGCCCTCGGCCCCTGCATGATCAGCGGCCGGCCCACGGTCCAGATGTCGGAGGGCATCCCGACGGGGCGCGGCTACGCCCGCTCCACCGGCACCGTCCGTGCCCTCACCCTGATGGTCGACTTCCCCGACGCGCCCGGTCCGGGCCGCGCGCTCGACCGTTTCGAGGAGTTCTTCCCGCAGACCCAGGAATGGTTCCGCACCAGCTCCTACGGCCGGCTCGACTACCGCACCGAGACCCCGATCCCCGGCTGGCTGCGCATGCCCAAGTCCTTCCATGAGTACGGCATAGAGCGCGGCGCGCCCTTCGACCCCGGGTACCGGCAGCTGGTCCGGGACATCGTGGCCGCGGCCGATCCCCAGGTGGACTTCCAGTCGTACGACTTCCTGAACGTGCTCGTCACCCCGAACGCCGGCCCCTCGGCCCTGGACACCGTCCTGTCGGTGACCTTCGCGGGCAACACGGAGGCCCCGGTGGCCGACGGCGTCTCGGTGGCCAACGCCTCCTTCGTCTACTCCCGCCAGGACGACGGCTCCGGCTCCTACCGCCGCACCGGCTACCGGGTCCTCCCGCACGAGAACGGCCATGTCTTCGGCCTGCCCGACCTGTACACCGCCGAGGGCGGGGGCGCGGTCGGCCACTGGGACATCATGAGCGAGGACTGGGGGGCCAACAACGACCTGCTCGGCTGGCACAAGTGGAAGCTGGGCTGGCTGGACGCGTCGCAGGTCCGGTGCGTGTCCGCTCCCGGGACGGCCGAGTACTCCCTGACGCCGCTGGCCCGCCCGGGCGGCCCCAAGCTGGTGTTCGTACCGCTGGACCGCCGCAGCGGCTACGCCGTCGAACTGCGCACCCGCGAGGGCAACGACGAGACCGTGTGCCGCCCCGGCGTGCTGGTCTACAAGGTCGACGCGGACGTGGACACCGGGATGGGCCCCGTGAAGGTGCACGACTCCCACGAGGACAGCGGCGGCTGCACCCGCAGCCCGAACGTCCACGCCGAACTGTCGGACGCGACGTTCGTGCCCGGGGAGGAGTTCCGGGATACGAAGCGGGGGGTGAGGGTGGCGGTGGTGGGGGCGGAACTGGCGGGGAGTTATCGGGTGCGGGTGACGCGGGAGTAGGGGGGAGGGGCGGTGGGGTGGAGTGCGGTGGGGGTGGAGGCCGGTGAGGGCGGAGGCCGGTGAGGGCGGAGTGCGGTGAAGGTGGACTTCCGTGAGGGTGGACTTCGGGGTCCATGCCGCCGTACGCGCGCGTGGGCCCACGTCGCGCCGTACGCGCGCGTGCGTCCATCTCGCCGTACGCGCGCGTGGGTCGGATTACGGTTGGGCCTGCCGAGAACCCCGTACCGGAGAGCCGATGCCCGCGAAGACGACCCTGGACGCCCCTGCCGTGCCGGCGGAGGCGGTGACGCCGTTGATCCGGGGCGTCGCGGTGCTGCGGCGGCTGACGGAGGCCGGCGGGACGCTGAGCGCGAGCGGGCTGGAGCGGGCCACCGGCCTCGCGCGCTCCACGGTGGACCGGATCACCTCCACGCTCGCCCGCATGGGATACGTCCGCATCGACGGCCGCGACGTGCTGCTGGCACCCCGCGTGATGGAACTCGGCAACGCCTACCTGGCCGCCCTGGGCCTGCCCGCCCTCCTCTCCGCCCACGCGGACGCGCTCGCCGACGAGCTGGACGAGTCGGTGTCGCTGGCGGTCGGCGACCGCGACGGCATCCGCTTCATCCACCAGGCGACCCGCCGCCGCGCGATGTCCCTCAGCTTCCGCATCGGCGACCTGCTCCCCGCCGAGCGCACCGCGCCGGGCCCGCTGTTCGCGACGGAGTGGACGGACGCGGAGTGGCGGGCCTGGCGCGAGCGCCGCGCGGCGGACCCGGAGGACCGGGGCTTCACCGCCGTACCGCCCCGGGAACACCGGTCCTCCGACGCGGACTTCGAAGACTTCGAAGACTTCGAAGACTTCGAAGACTTCGAAGACTTGGGAGACTTGGGAGACTTGGGAGACTTCGAGCGCCGGACGGCGCGGGCACGGAAGGACGGCTGGGCGCTGGACGACCAGTTGATCGAGCCGGGGCTGGTCGCCGTGTCCGTACCGGTACGGGATCCCCGCGCGGGCGGCCGTATCGCCTGCGTGGCGAGCGTGGTGAGCCACACCAGCCGCCACACGGCCGCGCACCTGCGCGACACGCTCCTCCCCCGCCTGCGGACGGCGGTGGCCGAGATGGAGCGCGAGCTGCGCGAGGCACCGGAGCCGGAGCGCGCGGCCGCTCCGGCGGGCCTGGCGACCTGGACGGGCGCCTCCAAGCAGGAACTGGGCAGGGAGTTCGTCGAGTCGCTGGCGCGCGGGCTGACGGTACTGACCGCCTTCGGCGAGGGCCGGGCCGAGCTGACGCTCACGGACGTGGCCCGGGCGACCGGCCTGGCCCGGGCCACGGCACGCAGGGCGCTCATCACGTACGAGCATCTGGGCCTGGTGCGCCAGTCGGGAAACCGGAGCTTCGCGCTCACCCCTCGCGTACTCTCCCTCGGCTTCCCGCCCCTGTCCCGCACGACCCTGGCCGAGATCGCGGACCCGCATCTGGCCGAACTGGCCGACCGGGTCCACGAGTCGGCGTCGCTGGCGGCGCTGACGCCGTCCGGCGAGGAGGTCCAGTACCTGGCCCGGGCCGCCACCAGCCGCGTGATGAGCGTCAACATCACGGTCGGCACGCGCCTGCCGGCGTACGCGACGTCACTGGGCCGGGTACTGCTGTCCGACCTCCGCCCCGGGGAAGGGCAGCCGGGCGCACGGGGAGAGCTGCGCCCGCTGACCCCTCGTACGATCACGGACCCCGCAGCTCTGACGGCCGCCCTGCAGGAGGTCCGCACACGGGGCTACGCCCTGGTCGACGAGGAGTTGGAGGAGGGCCTGCGGTCGGTTGCGGTACCGGTGCGGGACCGGACGGGCCGGGTGGTCGCCGCGGTGAACGTGGCGATGCACGCGGCTCGACGGTCGGTGGAGGAATGCGTACGGGACGTGCTGCCGGAGCTGCTGGAGACGGCCGGGCGGGTGGAGGCGGAGCTGCGGGTGGCGGGGCGGTTCGCTCGGGTTTCGGTGGGGTGAGGGAGCCGAGGGCGGTGAGGGAGCCGAGCCGGCCGTGTCCTGCGGCGGCCTCAGCCCTCGTACGGCCTGGCCGCCCGGCCCTCGCGCAGGGTGAGCCCCCACCAGGCGAGCTGGTCCAGCAGCACGGCGGCGGCCTTCGCGGTGCCGTCCTGGTCGTGCGGGCGCCCCTCGTCGTCGAACTGCTCCCAGGCCATGTGGAAGCTGACGGTGTCGCGCAGGGTCACGGCGTGCAGCTCGGCGAAGACCTGCCGGAGCTGCTCCACCGCCCGCTGTCCGCCGGCCATACCGCCGTAGGAGACGAAGCCGACCGGCTTGGCCCGCCACTCCCGGTAGACGTAGTCGATGGCCAGCTTGAGAGCGGCCGGGTAGCCGTGGTTGTACTCGGGAGTGACGACCACGAACCCGTCGAGCCCACCGATGCGCTGGGCCAGGGTCGGGGCGTCGTCCGGGGCGGCGGAGTGCTCCAGGGTGAGCTTGAGT
Source organism: Streptomyces curacoi (assembly GCF_001513975.1). Lineage (GTDB taxonomy): Bacteria > Actinomycetota > Actinomycetes > Streptomycetales > Streptomycetaceae > Streptomyces > Streptomyces curacoi. The sequence goes on along the minus strand of NZ_KQ947990.1, from coordinate 368,145 downwards.
TCGCGGACGAGGTCGCGCTCGGAGAGATCGATGACATGCGTCTCCATGTCGTCACGCCGCTCGACCTCGGAGACGAACCACCGAGAAACCTTGTCGGCGAACCGACCGGGCCGCACGCTGCCGATGATGACGCCGATCTTGAGCGGGGTCTGGGACATGGAGGTGCCTCGATTCCGGGAGGGAGCTCGGGAGAGTCCGCGGTCGGCCCCGGGTGGGGCCCGCGCAAGCAACGTAAAATCTCAAGCAAACTTGAGGTCAAGCGCCCTCAGCCAACCTCACCGAGGCACGTCCCCGATCACCGACAACCGGGGCGAACGACGAGGGACGGATCCGCTAGGCTGTCAGGGCAACTTCCGCCTTCGTAGCTCAGGGGATAGAGCACCGCTCTCCTAAAGCGGGTGTCGCAGGTTCGAATCCTGCCGGGGGCACCAGCTCTGACCTGCATCGGAGCATCAAACAGCCCCCTCGGAGTGATCTCCGAGGGGGCTGTTTCGCGCCTTGTGGGACCAAAGTGAGACCAGGGCGCGGCAGGAGTGTGCCGAATGTGTGCCGCTCCCCTGTGGGCCTGCGATCCGCCTACGCGGCGGACTCCTCTTCAGCGGTCGGAAGCTCGGCCTCCGCGATGGGCCGTGGGCGCTGCGGTACATCGACTTCACCCTGACCGCCCTGGTTCTCCTCGGGTGAGCGCGAGCAGATCAAACCCCGCGGCCGGAAGCCCTCTGCGGAACCGAAGCCGACGCCCCGCCGCTTCCGGAGCGCGCACCTTCACGCCGGGCAAGCACACCGTGGAGAAGGTGGCGGCGTTCGCGGCGGAGGTGTTGGACTCGGGGTTCTCCTTGACCGTACGACCGAAACGGTAGGGTGACCAGGTGCCCCGCTGCCCGGTCACGTCAGCTTGGGTGCGGTGTCTACAGGCGCGAAAGCCCTGGCGCTCCTTGAATACGTCATGCCATCAGTCGAGGCCTGTCTGTACGAGATGATCCATAAACGTGCTGACGACGCGGGGGCACGTGGCGTCCGGGACGGGCGTGTCCGGCAGCTCGGCCTCCAAGCCCCACTCCGTGTTGAACACGACGGCCATGCCCGCAGGCACCACGTGATGCCTCAGCCACATGACGAACCTGGCCGCCGAGTCGGCGGTGCAATCCATGACGGACACACCCTCGGGCGACAGAAGGGCCATGCCCTCCAACTGCTCGTCGTCCAGGGTGATCCCGAAGTGCATCGACGAGCCCCTGACCGGCCCATGGGAACCCTCGTCGACGCGGACGAACTCATCAGGGTCCCGCTCTCGGAGTTTGGCCTCCAAACCCTCATACGTAAGGCCCCAGCTCTTCCCCTCCGGCGGGGAAAAGATGTACATGGTGCGGAGTTCTGCGATCTCTTCGGGTTCCATCGTGACGGGGCGCTTCCTGTACGGGGCGGTGGTGGCAGAGGTCAGGGAACATAGCGCGCGTGGCCTTTGACACCGTAGGCGGCCATCATGATGCGCCAGTACTGGACCGACTCCTGTTTGTTCGTGACGGTTTCCACGCCTCGCATCTCGGTGTTTCGCGGGTCGTTGAGGGCGGCGGCGTACTTCTCGAGCTCTTCGCGGTCGGACCGGTAGAGGAAGTCCTTCTTCCCTGACGCATTGGTTCTCGCGAAGTTCCTCGAGGGAGCGGTAGCAGCGCTGGTCAGGCTTGTTGACGTACTTGGCCTCGACGGCCATGCCGTCGAGGTCACGGAACCCGTCCACCATCAAGGTGTTGTTCTTGCTGAGTCCGGGCGGGATGTGGACCTCGTACTCGGGATAGCCGGCCACGCGCCTCTGGTAGGCGACCTCTGCCGGCCTGCCGCCTGAGATGTCACCTTGGCGCAGGGAGTTCAGCCAGGTCTGGAAGTTCTTCCGCTCTCCGGGCGTGAGCGGCGGGTAGCGCGGGTCAGGTGGTGTGGCCGGGGGTATCGGCTGGACACGTGGGCCATTGGCCGGGCGGTAGGCGACCGGGACCAGGGTCGGGACGCGGATGATGGGCGCCAGGAACGGTGGCAGGCCGGGTATGGGGCTGTCGTTGTCCGGCCGCGGCATCTTGACCCGCGCTTTTGAGCTGTCCAGTGCGGGCGGGATGTTCCCGAGCGCGTTGATCCGCATGTCGTTCGCGACGAGTTCGTGCAGACCGCCGTCGTGGCCGTCTCCTCCGAACCTCGGCTGCTCCCACGGCCAGAGGAACTCCCCGGTGGGGTCCGTCTCCTCGTACGGCAGCCGCCGCTTGGCGGTCTCGATGTGGTCGGCGTAGGCGTCGCAGGCGTTGGCGATCATCCTGCAGGCAGTCGGCAGGTTCGCCATGAGAGTGTCGTCCTCGCTCACCTGGCTGGGCGGCGGGTTCTTGCCGACGAACTTCCTGAAGAACTCTTCGACCGCGTCGGCGGTCTGACCCGCCTCGTCGAGGGTGGCGCGCTTCCACGCGGTCTCGGAGTCCCAGTACGCGTCGTCGAGGATCTTGGCCGCTGCCCTCCAGGTACCAGCCACGGCACGGAGCTTGCCCGGTTGCCCGAGGAAGCGCTCGTTGAACAGGTACTGGTCGACTCCACTGGTCTCGCCGACAACCTCGGGCAGATCTTCGGCGTGGTGACTGGCACGGGGTGTGCAGTCAGGGCCCGTCGGCTGCGACCCGATGCCCGGACCTTGAGGACTGTCACCGAGGAGCTCTGCGGCGATCTTGCTTTCCTGCCGCAGGAACGCCTCGGCCGACTTGAGCAGCGCGCCCGCACCATTGGCCATCACCTGATGGGCAAACCCGGCCTTGTCGAAGACCGTCTTCACGGCTTCCTTGTACACGGTGGCGAACGCCCGGCCAGCCTCGTCGTCGCCCGCCATGCCCCCGTTCTCACCGAGTTCCGCGGAGAGCAGACTCAGCATGTTGTAGAGCAGGTCACGCAGATCTACCAAGGACCACGACGCGTTGACGAAGTTCTCCGTCTGATGCCGAAGATCCAACATCCCCTCCCCGAGAGCCCTGACCCGCGCTCAGGGAACCGTACACGGCTGCGAACGCGAGCCATTCGGAGGCCGATCGGACCGCGCCACACACGATTCCATTGCGGGGAGGCTCAGACGCGCCTCCATGCCTCCAGTCACGAGTCTTCTCGCGCCCACGCATGGGTACCTGGCGCGATTCGGAGCCGCGACCTCCAGGAAACGCCTCAACATGTGTTCAGCCAGTGATCCGTCACCACGAGGACGACGCCCCAGACGGACGACCGGCACAACGTCGCTGCTCCAGCGGAAGACCCACTGTAGTCAGGCAGGGAGAATGCGTGCGCGATGCGTGAGCGGACGGCCGAGCACCAGCCGTCACAGGGAGGATCAAGCAACATGCCTGCTGATGCTGACCTGCGAAGACAGCACCAACCACCACGCACGAGTACTCGCGATCATGGATTCCGCCCTGCTTTTAAAGCGGGTGTCGCAGGTTCGAATCCTGTCGGGGGCACAGAGAAGCAGCAGGTCAGAGGCCCTGCCGTCCGAGTGGGCGGCAGGGCCTCCTGGTCTCGCCGCACAGATGAGGCGCGCGCCTGATGAGAGCCGTCTGGTCCGGGAACGTCACCGTCCACAGCGGCGGCCGCCCACGAGCCCGGTCTCGTAGGCGACGATCACGAGTTGGGCTCGGTCGCGCGCGTACAGCTTGGCGAGCAGGCGCCCGATGTGGGTTTTGACCGTGGCCAAGCTCAGGTGGAGGTGCTGTGCGATCTCGGTGTTGGACAGACCTCGCGCGATCAGGCCGAGGACCTCGAGCTCCCGGTCGGTGACCCCGTCCAGCGAGCGGCTGGGCGGGCGCGCAGGTTCTGGGCGGCGGGCGAACTCCGCGATCAGGCGGCGGGTCACCGAGGGGGCGAGCAGCGCCTCCCCCGAGGCGACGACGCCGATGGCGGTGAGGACCTCGGCCGGCGGGGTGTCCTTGAGGAGAAAGCCCGCGGCGCCGGCGCGCAGGGCGGCGTAGACGTACTCGTCCAGGTCGAAGGTGGTGAGGATGAGGACGCGGACGCCGGACAGGGCCGGGTCCGAGCAGATCTGCCGGGTGGCCTCAATGCCGTCGCAGTCCGGCATGCGTACGTCCATCAGTACGACGTCCGGGCGATCGCGGCGGGCGAGTTCGACGGCCTCCACTCCGTTCGCGGCCTCGCCCACCGCCGTCATGCCGGGCGTGTGGTCGACGAGGACCCGGAAGCTGCCGCGCACCATCGCCTGGTCGTCGGCTATCAGCACCCGGACCGGGGGCACGTCGGTCATGGTCGTTGGTTCCCTTCGGCGGGCAGGCGGACGGAGACCGCGAAGCCGCCCTCCGGCCGGGGGCCCGCCTGGAAGCTGCCGCCGTACATCATCGCCCGTTCACGTATTCCCAGGACTCCGTGCCCGCCCGGCAGTTCGCGCACGAGCCGCCCGGCCGCGGACGGCGGTCCCTCGTCCGCGATGTCGACGCGGATCTCTCGTTCATTCGTCTCCACCGTGACCTGGCAGCGGGTCGGGGCGGCGTGCCGGACCGCGTTGGTGAGGGACTCCTGGACGATCCGGTAGATGGTCAGCTGTGTCCCCTCGGCCAGTCCCTTCGTGGCATGCACCGTCAGGTCGACCTCCACCCCTGCCCGGTTCGCCTCCGCCGCGAGCGAGTCGAGGCGGTCGAGGCCCGGTGCAGGCCCCAGAAGGGCGCCCTCGGTGCGCAGTACGCCGAGCGTGCGCCGCATCTCGGCCAGCGCGGAACGGCTTGTCTCCTCGATGACCTTGAGGGCGGCCCGCGCCTCCCGCGGGTCGGCCTCCGCCACATGCCCGGCGACGCCCGCCTTGACGGCGATCAGACTGAGGTTGTGCGAGACGATGTCGTGCAGCTCACGGGCGATCCGCAGACGTTCCTCGTCCAGTGCGCGCTCCGCCCGGCGCCGCTGCTCCCGGGCGGACTCGGCCCGGCGGCCGCGCACGGTGAACCCCGCGCCCCAGGCCCCGCCGATCACCAGGAGCACGAGCCCGGCCACTCCGACCGCACCCGGCCAGTCTTCGGCGGGAGTGACCACCGCCTCGCCGAGAAGCACGGCACCGCACGCCACCGGCAGCGTCACGGCGAGTGCGGGCACGGACCGGCGGGCCGGCTCGGCCACTCCGACGAGGTAGGCCGCAAGCCCGGCGGCAGCGTATGGCTCACGCGGGATGTCGAGGAGCGACGCCGTGGCCAGGGCGGCCAGGACGGTCACCAGGACCGCGAGCGGCCAACGGCGGCGTACGGCGATCGGCAGGCCGACCGTGGCGGCGATCAGACAGCCGAGCCAGAACGGCCCTGTGTAGACGGGCTGGCCGTCGTCGGCGGTCAGCCGGGCGAAGCCGATGTACACGGCGGTCAGGGCCAGGGCCGCGCCGAGGTCGAGGGCGTGGAGATGGCACTGCCGCTTGGGCTTCATGGTCCGACCGTACTGGGACGTGTTCACTCAACGCCCTCAACCGGCCTGTCCGAGCAGCGTCATCAGTACGAGCGTCACCAGTGCCAGCGGCACCCAGCGCAGCACCACCGCCCGGCTGGGGCGGGGTGCTTCGCACAGCAGCGCCAGGCCCAGCGGCACAAGTGCGGCGCACAGTCCGGCCAGAGCCACCAGCGACAGCGGGGTGGTCCCCTTGAGTACTCCGAGAGGCAGTGCCGCGGTGAGGCCGAGTGCGGCGGCGCGGACCGGGCCGAGCACCCCGGTGCGCCAGGCGCCGAGGGCAAGGACGATCCACCCGGCGAGAACGGCGAGGTTCAGCGTGGCGAAGACGTGGAAGGCGCCGTAGCCGGCGGAGACCGCTTCGGTGGCGGGCCCGGCCCCCTGGGAGCGCACCAGCTGAAAGGCGAGATGGTCCGCCCCCGCGTGGAAGGCGCGGGCGAACAACCCGAACATCACCAGGACCCCGCCCCACAGGCCCCAGCCGGCGCTCCGCGCCCCGATCCGTGCGGCCAACACCGCCACGGCGGGCCAGAGCAGCAGGTTGCCTGCGGCAAAGAGGCCGTATGCGGCGGTCATCAGGGTGGGGTGCCGCTCGTACGCGGCCAGTTGGTCGGGGAAGAAGAAGTGGAAGCCGGCCCGCAACAGCGCGCCGGTCAGCATCAGGAGCGGGCCGAGCACCATGGCCGTGCCGCCCACCCAGCGTCCGGGGAAGCCGGTGGCCTCCCACCGCTCCACAGGCAGCGCGCCACGCAGGCGGACACCGATCGTTGTGGCCGGGGTGGCCATGGATGTCGTCGGGTTCGTCATGCTGACGACGATGCCTTCACCCTCCCTGCGGGGCGTCGGACCAGGAGCCGAACTGCAGGATCAGACCCCGGTATGACCCGGGTCTGACCCGGTATCTCTGCGGGACACATTCGGCACATGAGGACGGAATCCCTGCGAGCACGCGAGAACTACGGGTGCTGGAGGGCCAGACCGTTATGGGTCTCGTCGTAGCAGTGACCCTTGTCCCGCCTCCTCAGCAAACCCGGCGGGGCGGCCGGTGAGGCGATGGCCCGACGCGCCTGGCGTCGTCGAGATGCGCCGTCGTGACGAACTCGTCGACGACGCACGGGAGTTTCTTCGGCGCTTCGGGTCAGCGGCCAAGAGCCAGGGCCGCTTCACGCTCGTGGCGCGGCCACACGGGTGGTTCTGCGCGGAGCGCCTACGACCGCGTTCGGCTTCGTAACCCCTTGGCCCTGCAGGGAACTTGGGGCGACCGCGGGGCCGACCGCCTTGCTCGTTGGTCAGACGATCCGGCGTGCCGACGAGCGTATTTCAGACATTTGCGCATTAACCTCTCGTCACCTTATGACGTGGCGGATCGCGTACGCGTCCGCTTCAACGCTCGGAGAAGACATGCGCAAGCCTCACAAGACCGCTGTCGTGGCCGTCCTCCTCAGCGCCATCGGCTTCCTCGGCACCGGCACCGCCTACGCCGACGGGCAGGGGCACGGAGACGGGCACAAGCACGGGCAGAAACACGGGCAGAAGCACGGGCACAAGCAGGGACACAAGCAGGGACACGGAAAGAAGCAAGAGGGTAAAGAGGGCAAGTCGCTCCTCATCGCCCAGAGCACCTCGTGCACAACGGTCGAAGAGAACATCGACGTACAGGGCCAGATCGGGTTCCAGAACGGCCGGGAGGGCAACCGGGCCAACGGCGAGGGCTCGCCCGGGTCGCAGGCCACCATCCTCGGCTCACGCCAGGGCTGCAACAACACCGTCGTCCTCGGCAAGTAGCTCACACGGGTCCCGACACCGGGGCCGGGGCCCCGGGGCGAGGGGACGGCGGTGGGCAGGCGGATCCGCACCACGCGGCATCATCGGCCACCACCCGGCAAGGCTTCGATCCCACCATCGAACGGCTCCCTCGGAGTGATCTCCGAGGGAGCTGTTTCATGCCCCCGGGGGGGCAAACGGGGAGCCCTCGTGGAGCAGGGTGCAGTCGGCCGGTGTCCATCGCCAGCCGCTCTGCCGTCCCGGCTGCCCCGCAACCCGGCGCACGGCTCAGTACTGTTCGGTCTCCACGAAGCCCGCGTCCGCGTTGTCGTCCGCGTCGAAGGCTGCGGCGGTCGGGTCGAATCCGGGCGGGCTGTCCTTCAGGCCCAGACCCAGGCCGGCCAGCTTCGCCTTGACCTCGTCGATCGACTTCGCGCCGAAGTTACGGATGTCGAGCAGGTCGGCCTCGGAGCGCGCCAGGAGCTCACCCACGGAGTGGACGCCCTCGCGCTTGAGGCAGTTGTACGAACGGACCGTGAGCTCCAGCTCCTCGATCGGCAGCGCCAGGTCGGCCGCGAGCGCGGCGTCCGTCGGGGACGGA
>NZ_KQ947990.1:56094-360310 GCF_001513975.1 Streptomyces curacoi | reverse complement strand
CAGTTCCATCTCCAGCTTGCCCTTGCCGTTGAGCGTGGCGAGGACCAGGTCGGGGTTGTGCACCTCGACACCGGCCGGGGGCGCGATGTCGGCGGCGGTGACCAGACCCGGGCCCTGCTTGCGCAGGTACATCACAACCGGCTCGTCGTGCTCGGACGACACGACCAGCTGCTTGATGTTGAGGATCAGGTCGGTGACGTCCTCCTTGACGCCCGGCACGGTGGTGAACTCATGCAGGATGCCGTCGACGCGAATGGACGTGACCGCCGCACCCGGGATCGAGGAGAGGAGCGTACGACGCAGGGAGTTGCCGAGGGTGTAACCGAAGCCCGGCTCCAGCGGCTCGATCACGAACCGGGAACGGAACTCGTCAACAACCTCTTCGGTCAGGGACGGACGCTGAGCAATCAGCACGAGGTATTGCCTCCAGTGGTTCGGCGCCCGCTATGTGACGCCGTAGACACCACGAAGAGTACGCCCGACCCCGGCCCAGGCACCGCCTCCAGCCAAGGCTCCAGCAGTACGGGGGCCGGCACAGCCCACCGCTCAGCCACCGGTTCCTCAGCAAACCGGTGGAGTTCCCGCGCCACCTGGCAGTCCGGTGATCAAACTGTTGTGGCCGACTGCTGCGCGGGTGCGGGCGGTCCCGTCCGGCTGTCTGCCGACCACACCACCGGCCGACGCGCTCTTCGCGGGGGATGTGACCTTCATCGCGGTAGTGGAGTTTCGGCGCGTCCTGAGCTGTGCCGTCCGCTGACGACGGTGGCAGCGGCACATCTCCCGTCGGCGGAGGTCATGGGGCTGTGGGCGGAAGTGCACGGCAGAAAGGCCGCGCCGACGGAGAGCAATATCTGTGTCCGCGACATGAGAAACAAGCACCGGGCACGGCGAGTATTCCTCGGCCGTCAGCCGACTCGAAATTATGGACCGCGCAGGGCCGGTCGCACCGTGCTACTGTCGATCTCAGTTGCAGGTGTGGTTGCCAGAAGGTTCATTTCCGACGGGGTAATCATCACGGCGACACGGAATTCGCACAGAGTGAATTCCTGACACCGCCTCCGAAGGAGAAATAACATGGCTACTGGCACCGTGAAGTGGTTCAACGCGGAAAAGGGTTTCGGCTTCATCGAGCAGGACGGCGGCGGCGCCGACGTCTTCGCCCACTACTCGAACATCGCCGCCCAGGGCTTCCGCGAGCTGCTGGAAGGCCAGAAGGTGTCGTTCGACATCGCGCAGGGCCAGAAGGGCCCGACGGCCGAGAACATCGTTCCCGCCTGACACCGAGGCTGACGCATATTTCGCAGCTGGGGCCCGCACCTCTGGGGTGCGGGCCCCAGCTCGCTGCTTTTTCAGGGTGCGCGACGGGACGGCTCCACCACAGCATCGACCGGTGAAACATTCCCCGTCGCTCCGACTCACCCCACATCGACATTGGCTCGTCTCGAAATTCTCTGCGCCGCTCATCTGCTGCGGGAATTCCTTGCTACGTGCCCCATCAAGGAAGGTTCCGCATGCAGCGTACCCACACATCTCGCACATATGACCGCTTCGGAGGAGGCACCGGCGGCAACCGCTCCAGTGGTCCCCGCCGTTCCAAGGGCCAGGGAGATCGACAGGCCGGACGGGCCGTACAGGGCGAGTTCGCGCCGCCGAAGACGATCACGCCCGGGCTGCCCGCCGTCGGGTCGTTCGCCGATCTCACCATGCCTGCACGGCTGTTGGTCACGCTCGGCCGCGAGGGCGTGACCGCACCGTTCCCCATCCAGGCAACGACCCTGCCGAACTCCCTGGCCGGTCGTGACGTACTCGGCCGTGGCCGCACCGGCTCGGGCAAGACCCTCGCCTTCGGCCTCGCCGTACTGGCCCGTACAGCCGGGCGGCGTGCCGAGCCGCGGCAGCCGCTCGCCCTCGTCCTCGTCCCCACCCGCGAGCTCGCCCAGCAGGTCACCGACGCGCTCACTCCGTACGCCCGCTCCGTGAACCTGCGGCTGACCACCGTCGTCGGTGGAATGTCCATCGGCAGGCAGGCCGGTGCGCTACGTGCCGGGGCCGAGGTGGTCGTCGCGACGCCCGGGCGGCTCAAGGACCTCATCGACCGTGGCGACTGCCGGCTGGACGATGTCGGCATCACGGTCCTCGACGAGGCCGACCAAATGGCCGACATGGGCTTCATGCCCCAGGTCACCGCCCTGCTCGACCAGGTGCGTCCCGACGGGCAGCGGATGCTCTTCTCGGCCACCCTGGACCGCAACGTCGACGCGCTGGTCCGCCGCTACCTCACGGACCCGGTGGTCCACTCCGTCGACCCGTCCGCAGGCGCGGTCACCACGATGGAGCACCACGTACTCCATGTGCACGACGCGGACAAGCATCGGACGACCACCGAGATCGCGGCGCGAGACGGTCGAGTGATCATGTTCCTCGACACCAAGCACGCGGTGGACCGGCTGGCCAAGCACCTGCTGAGCAACGGTGTCCGCGCCGCGTCCCTGCACGGTGGCAAGTCCCAGCCGCAGCGCACGCGGACCCTTTCCCAGTTCAAGAGCGGGCATGTGACGGTCCTGGTGGCGACCAACGTCGCCGCGCGCGGGATCCACGTCGACAACCTCGACCTGGTCGTCAATGTGGATCCGCCCAGTGACCACAAGGACTACCTGCACCGCGGCGGTCGTACGGCCCGCGCCGGCGAGTCCGGCAGCGTCGTCACCCTGGTGACCCCTGATCAGCGTCGCGGCATGAGCCGGCTGATGGCTTCGGCGGGCATCACTCCCCGGATCGCCCAGGTGCGGTCGGGCGAGGCGGAGCTGAGCCGCATCACAGGTGCCCAGACCCCTTCCGGTGTCCCGGTCGTCATCACCGCGCCGGACGTGGAACGTCCCCGCGGCGCGTCTTCCCCGTCCCGGAGCCGTCGAGGCCGCCGGGGCCACGCCGGACAGGGCCGGCCCGTCGGTGAAGCGGCGCGCAGGGCACAGCGGCGGACCAGCTTCGGCTCGGCCGCCTAGAGCCGCCGTGATCACCAGCCCACCACTTCCGGCAGGAGGCACCTATGACGACGGCTCAGCCGCAGCACCAGGTAGCGGATCGCTCCCCCAAGGCCGTGGTCGACGGCAGGGACAGGTCCGGACCTCGGGTCTGTGACGACATGACGGTGGAGGTGGCGCTGTCCCTCATGGCCGGTGCCCGTGTCGATCACCTCGTCCTGTGCGACGGGGACGACCAGAGCACGGGCCTGATCACCCTGGCCCGGCTCGCCGTTCTGCGGGGCAACCCCACCTACACGGACCGGATCCGGCTACGGGACATCCTCGACGCACCGTTCACCGCGCCCGGTGCTCGGCCCGACGCCGTCGGGGAGCATGGCCGGCCCCCGGGCGTCCTCACCCTCGCCCGCTGATCCACCTCGCCCGGTCAGCCCGTTCTCCTTCCTCTCTGTGAGGCATCATGCGCTGTGTCATCGCCCGGTACCCGTTCGAGCTGACCAAGAGCGGGGTGCTGGCCTCGATGAAGGGCGTCAGGGCCGAGCTCGTCACGGGTGAGTCCGTGACCATCGGCCGCCGCCGCTACCCGGTCAAGCAAGTAGGCCAGGTCATCACACGTCAGGACCGCCGCGACTTCACCAGCGGCGAGGTCGTCCGGGCCATGACCCGCCTCGGCTTCACCTGCCACGAGCACCCCGGGACCGCGCCGGTGGGTGTCCCCACTCCGCTCCAGACCGCTTCGGCGCTGCTCGGGGGCACCACCTCCCCGGAGGTGTGAGCACAGGCGGGCAACCGCCATCAGAGACCCGGTGAGGGCCCTGCCGACGCGCGTCGGCAGGGCCCTCACCGTCGTATGGCCGCCCGTCGTATGGCCGCCCGTCGTATGGCCGCCCGCCGTATCGCTCTCCACTGCCCCTGAGCATGGGACGGCTGCCAGGACGGCAAGAGGCGACTGCCCGACCAAGCTCTGAGGGACGGGACCACGTTCTCGCCGCCCACGACGACTTGTTCCACCCGTTATCGCAGGTCACAGGAGACCTGTGGCTCCTGAGCTCTAAAATCTACTCTTGCCGGAGTAGACATTGGCTCCTGGCACGGTTAACCTTTTTCTCGTTGACACGGTCAAGCGAGACCCGGCAGACACGAACTGGCGGGAAGCAGTACGTAAGTTCGCAGGTCAGTGCGGCTCTGGAGCTCCGAAGCCAAGGTGTTCCCAGAACGGTGACGGGACTGAGAGCCGCACTGGGCGGCCCGCATATCGAGGGGCTGCCAACAGCATCACCGAGCAGTACCGCAGTACTCGTTTCACCAAGTGGTCGGTTCAGAGAAAGGACGGAGGAGCAGACGCCATCAGGATCGCCCGGCCCGGGAAGACCTCGGTCCGGGTACCGCAAGACCCCGGAATGGATGGTGGTCCCCGGTCACGCAGCCGCGATCCCCGCACCCCTCCCCTTGCCGGGCCGGGTAGCGGAAACAGAAGGTCGGCAGAGCATTAGGGCCGACAGATGGTGTTTCATTTCCTTCGGGGCCCTGGTGCCGTACGGCACCAGGGCCCCTCGACGCGTTGCACAACGAGGTGACATGGCAGCAGATACCCCACTCAGCGATCGTCTGGACGACGACGACTACCCCGCGTACACCATGGGCCGGGCCGCCGAAATGCTCGGCACCACCCCCGGCTTCCTCCGAGCCATCGGTGAGGCTCGGCTGATTACTCCGCTGCGCTCGGAGGGCGGACATCGCCGGTACTCCCGCTACCAACTGCGGATCGCCGCTCGCGCCCGCGAGCTCGTCGACAGGGGAACCCCGATCGAGGCTGCATGCCGCATCATCATCCTTGAGGAGCAGCTTGAGGAGGCTCAGCGCATCAACGCCGAGTACCGCCGGGCCGCGAACGAAGCGTCCGAAAGTCCCGCTCCCCGTTCGAGCTGATCTTGGGCGCGGACAAGACGGAACAACGGTGCGATCGGGTTGGACCTTGCACCGTGGGGGCCGCGTCATTGCCCGCCAGGCGGTCACTGGAGACCCGGGGGCACCGGTAGGGGGTGCCGTCCCGGTGAGGACGGTCCACCTACCGGACATCCCGTATCAGGTCTCGGAACCGCTCCCAGTACGCCGCTACTGGACGTCCACGAAGTCGCCGGTCGCGTTCACCGCCGGAGTCGTGGACGTGCCCGCGAAGCTGTAGCGGAAGTAGCCGTCCACGGAGGCCGTGACCGTTGTCTTCAGGTCGCCCGTCGAGTTGGACTTGATCGTCTTCACCGTGGTGTAGGTGCTGCTGCCCTTCTTACGGAACTGCAGCTTCACCGGCTGGTTGGTGTAGCCGTGGTACTGGTTGTCCTCCCAGTTGGCCCGGGAGAGCTTGCCGGTGACCGTGATGGTCTTGCCCTTCTTCACCGGCTCCGGCGAGGCGTTGACCGTCAGCTTCGAGTAGCGCTGCACCTTGAACGTGGTGGCCGCGTCACGGTGGATGTAGTCGTAGTCATGGGCGGAGACCAGGGTGGCGAGGTTCCAGGTGGCCGCCGCGTTGTTGTCGACGAAGCCGGTCGACGCCTGTGGGTCGAACGTCAGCGTGCCCGTGCAGGTCGACGTGGTGGCGCTCACCTCGACGCAGGTGATCTCGCCGTCGTCGTACCAGATCTGCGCGAAGTTCGGGTTCGGACCGTCGGCGCTGATGTACGTGGTCTTAGCGATGCCCGAATCGTCCGAGGCGGTCACGGAGACCTTGGCGGACACCACGTTGGTGGTACCGACCACGACCGGCTTGCCGCCGTTGACGACGACCTTGTCGATCGTGATGTTGCCCGAGCCGCCGTCTTCCGCCTGGGCGGCGGTGGCCCCGGTGGCGGTGGCGACCAGCGCGAGGCTGGTGCCGAGCAGGGCAAGGCGCATGGATGAGCGCATGGATGTGCACATGGATGAGCGCATGGTCGTGCGCACGGATGTCCCCCCACGAAGTCTTTGGTTGATCAGGGGGAGCGTACGGCGTTGGCCATTGGTTCACCACGGAGTTGTTTTCGCGCCCCTACCTCATCACCCGACTGACACCGCGCCCGGGAAGGCGCCGAGGCCGGGGATGGTAGCGGTCACGGCGTTGGTGCCGGTGTCGATCACCGACACGGTGCTGTCGGCGCCGTTGGTCACGTAGACGCGGTCCCAGGTCAGGTCCACGGCCACCTCGAACGGGAAGGAGCCGACGGGGATGGTGGTGGTCACGGCGTTGGTGTCGGTGTCGATCACCGACACGCTGCCGGAGGTGATGCCGGCCACGTAGGCCCGGGCCCGGAACGGGTCCACCGCCACTCCAAAGGGTGCGGCGACGGGGACGGTGGTGAGCACCGTGTTGGTGCTGAGGTCGATCACCGACACCAGGTTGGCGCTGAGGTTGGTGGCGTAGAGACAGGCGCGGATCGGGTCCGCATCGACCCCGATCGCGTCGTCGGTCAGGGCGATGGTGGCCGTGACGGCGTTGGTGTTGGTGTCGATCACGGACACGGTGCCGACCGTGTCGTGGTTGGCCACGTAGGCGCGGGCCTTGGTGGAGTCCACGGCCACCCCGAAAGGCATGTTGCCGGCGCCGACGGAGATCGTGGCGGTCACGGCGTTGGTGCCGGTGTCGATCACCGACACGGTGTCCGAGTGTTGATTGGTCACGTAGGCCCGGGCGCGGGTCGGGTCCACGGCCACCCCGGAGGGGACGTTGCCGGCGCCGATGGGGATCGTGGCGGTCACGGCGTTGGTGCCGGTGTCGATCACCGACACGGTGTCGGAGCCCTGGTTGGCCACGTAGGCCCGCCCGCGGGTCGGGTCCACGGCCACCCCGGAGGGGAGGTCGCCGACGGGGATGGTGGCGATCACAGTCTTGGCGAGGGTGTCGATCACCGAGATGGTGTCCGAGTCGAAGTTGGCCACATAGGCCCGTGGAATCGCGGGGACCATCTGCTTCACCGCTGCGAAGTGAGAGGCGTAATGCCGGGCTTCCGAAGGCAGTGCAAACCAGGCGATCAGGTGTGCGTCGCGCGCCTGAGGCCGTATCCCTGCATGCCGACAGTTTCCATCGTCGGCGTTCCTCGGAGGTTGGCAACTTGAGGAACAGGCGGCGGCGCGTGGTGGCCGGGCTCGTCAGCCCTCTTCGCGCGGCCAGATCGCGACAGCGACGAGTATCGCCGCCCACACCCCCAGCGGCGCCAGCGGCCAGTAGTACGTCAGCTCTCCCTGCTGTGCGCAACGGGCGCCCCAGATGCCCGACATGATCACCGCGCCGCCGAGCCAGTAACGCCATTCGGCCAGCCACTCCCTGAGGTCCTTGCGGTCCTGTTCGGCTCGGGTCGGCGCCGGGGTGGGCAAGTCGGCTGTCAGGGCGGCCAGTTCGTCGGCCGTACGTGCTTGCAGGGCGCGGCCCGAACGGGTCGCGTGCTCGTGGGGATCGAGTCGTCCTTCGGCCAGCGCCGCGGCCAGAACGCCGAGCGTTTTGTCGCGGTCCCGGTCCGAGACCCGGAAAGCAGGCACGGCAGCCTCGCGTCGGTCGTTCACCACTGTTCCCGTTACCCCCTCTCGGCGCCGGACGGCACCGGTCAGCCCTGGCCCGACGGCCTTTAGAATACGACTGTATCTCAAAGATGGGAGCATGCCCCGATGCCCAAGACGGTCGACAGGGACGAACAGCGCCGACAGATCGGTGCGGCCCTGCTCCAGCTGGTCGCCGAGCGTGGTCTCGACGAGGTCAGCGTGCGTACCGTGGCCGCCGCCACCGGCCGCTCCCCCGGTGCCGTGCAGAAGTACTTCAGCACCAAGGACGAGATGCTCACCTTCGCCGCGGAGCTGGCCGGCGAGCGCGTCGAGCGCCGGATGGCCGGTGTGGACAGCGCGCTGCCGCTGCGCCAGGCGCTGCGCGAGCTGATCCTCACCACGCTCCCCGTGGACGCCGAGCGACGTGCCGAGGCCACCGCGCAACTCGCCTTCGCCGTCCGCGCGGCACACCACCCCGGCCTTGCCGCGATCCGGCGACAGGTCGACCAGGACATCCGTCAGGCGTTGGCCGGCTGGCTGGAGTCGGCCGGGCACACGACCCACGCGACGGCCGTCGCGGACGCCGTGATCGCCCTGTCCGACGGCCTGGCCCTGCGCATGCTGTACACCCCGCAGGAGCACGAACACCTGCTGGCGGCCCTGGACCGTTCCTTGGACGCCCTGATCCCGGGCCCGGGGCCAGAGCCGCCCTACTCGTCGGCCGGAGCGTCGTCCTGCTCGGCGAGCAGGCGGTAGAGCGAGCGGCGGGCGCCGAGGAGGACCCCACGGACCTCGGCGTACCGTTCGTCGTCGGCGTCGTACAGCGCATGCCGTACGGCGGTCAGGACGTGCTCGCAGAGGGTGTCGACCTCCTGGGTCCGCGCGTCCGCGGCGGAGGCCACGTTCTGCCACATGGCGTCCCACTTCTCGCGGTTCTCGCAGACGTGGGCGCGGCCCGCCTCGGTGAGCCGGTAACTCCGACGGCCACCGCCCTCGATCTGCTCGATCAGGGCGTCCTTCTCCAGCTGGTTCAGGGCGGGGTAGACCGCACCCGGGCTGGGCCGCCAGGCGCCCTGGCTGCGTTCGGCGATGCGCTGGACGACCTGGTTGCCGTTCAGCTGGTCGTCCTCGGCCAGCAGGGTCAGGGCCGCCGTCCGGATGTCGCCGCGGCTGGGCCTGTGGGCGCGCAGCGCGGTGAACCCGGCGGACGGTCGGGCGGCCTGCAGCGCCACGGGCGCGGCCGGCAGTGTCGGCCGCGGCGGGAGAGCCGACTCGGCGGCGAGCGGGATCTTCGCGCTGTGGGGAAACTCTGCGTCGGCCATGGCGAACCCTCTCTCGTCTACAGAACTTCTCTGGAAGAAGCTGTCGACGAGAACCGTACCTCTAGAACTTCTATAGAAACAAGCATCCGGCTCACCCCTCCCCCGCAGTCCTCTGTGGCACGCTTTTGCGTGTGACCAGCACTCCCGCCTCGGCCCAGCATCTGCGTGACCTCGCGCGGCTGCGTCGCGTCCGTGACCGGATCGACCGGGAGTACGCGCAGCCGCTGGACGTGGAGGCGCTCGCTCGGGGGGTGAACATGTCGGCGGGGCATCTCAGCCGGCAGTTCCGGGCCGCCTACGGCGAGTCGCCGTACTCGTATCTGATGACGCGGCGCATCGAGCGGGCCATGGCGCTGCTGCGGCGCGGTGATCTCAGCGTCACCGAGGTCTGCTTCGAGGTTGGCTGCTCGTCGCTGGGTACCTTCAGCACGCGCTTCACCGAACTGGTCGGTATGCCGCCCAGCGTGTACCGGCAGCAGGCGGCGAGCGCGACGGAGGGGATGCCGTCATGCGTGTCGAAACAGGTGACCAGACCGATCAGGAATCGAGAAGCGCCCGCGCCGGGCCGCCTCTAGCGTGAGGGCCATGGACATCACCATTCACACGAGCTCCCTCCCGCACGACGACCCGGACGCCGCTCTGCACTTCTATCGCGACATCCTCGGCTTCGAGGTCCGCAACGACGTCGGGCAGGGCAAGATGCGCTGGATCACAGTCGGCCCCGTCGGCCGGCCCGACACCTCCATCCTGCTGGCGCCGCCGGCCGCGGACCCCGGGATCACCAAGGACGAGCGCCGCACCATCACCGAGATGATGGCCAAGGGCACCTACGGCTGGATCCTGCTCGCCACCCCGAACCTCGACGACGTCTTCGAGAAGGTGCAGGCCGGCGACGCCGAGGTGGTGCAGGAGCCGACCGAGCAGCCGTACGGCATCCGGGACTGCGCCTTCCGCGATCCCGCGGGCAACATGGTCCGTATCCAGGAGCTGCGCTGAGCCGTACGGCGCTCGCGGCCATGACCGTGGGACCGGCATCCGCGCAAGCGGGGGCACACATTCCTCCCGCGCACCGGCTTCGGCCCGCGTACGCTGGCCCCGCCGTACCGCTGTTTCCGCCCTACTGCTGTTTCCGCCCTACTGCTGGTTCCGCCGTTCCGCTGGTTCCGCATCTCCCCGCGCCCGCTCCCGCTCACGCCCGGCGCGAGGCGCGAGGTCCGAGATGCGAGGTCCGAGGGGCGAGGTGCGAGGGGCGAGGGACGGTGCGGAAAACCCCGCGTAGGCGGTGCCGCCCAGAGTTTCAAGAGATGGGGAGAAGATGAGCATGGCCACGGGGACGGACACTCGGTCGCCTGCGCGGCACGCCGCCGACAGCCACGATCTGATCCGTGTGCACGGCGCGCGCGAGAACAACCTCAAGGACGTCAGCATCGAGATCCCGAAGCGGCGGCTGACGGTGTTCACCGGTGTGTCGGGGTCGGGCAAGAGCTCGCTGGTGTTCGACACGATCGCCGCGGAGTCGCAGCGGCTCATCAACGAGACCTACAGCGCCTTCCTGCAGGGCTTCATGCCGAACACCGCGCGGCCCGAGGTCGACGTACTCGACGGGCTGACGACCGCGATCAGCGTCGACCAGCAGCGGATGGGCGGCGACCCGCGCTCCACGGTGGGCACCGCCACCGACGCCAACGCGATGCTGCGCATCCTCTTCAGCCGGCTCGGCCGGCCGCACATCGGGCCGCCCAGCGCGTACTCCTTCAACACCGCCTCCGTGCGGGCGAGCGGCGCGATCACCGTCGAGCGGGGCGCCAAGACCAAGGCGCAGAAGGCGACCTTCGAGCGCACCGGCGGTATGTGCAACCGCTGCGAGGGCCGGGGCACGGTCTCCGACATCGACCTCACCCAGCTCTACGACGACTCCAAGTCGCTCTCCGAGGGCGCGTTCACCATCCCGGGCTGGAAGTCCGACAGCCAGTGGACCGTGCAGGTCTACGCCCAGTCCGGCTTCGTCGACCCGGACAAGCCGATCCGCGAGTACACCAAGAAGGAGATGCACGCCTTCCTCTACGGGGAGCCGGTCAAGGTCAAGGTCAGCGGCGTCAACCTCACCTACGAGGGCCTGATCCCGAAGATCCAGAAGTCGTTCCTGTCCAAGGACAAGGAGGCGATGCAGCCGCACATCCGGGCGTTCGTGGAGCGGGCGGTCACCTTCACCACCTGCCCCGAGTGCGACGGCACCCGGCTCAGCGAGGGGGCCCGGTCGTCGAAGATCAAGGGGATCAGCATCGCCGACGCGTGCGCCATGGAGATCCGCGACCTGGCCGAATGGGTCCGCGGCCTGGCCGAGCCGTCCGTGACTCCGCTGCTCACCGCGCTGCAGCAGACCCTGGAGTCGTTCGTGGAGATCGGGCTGGGCTACCTGGCGCTCGACCGGCCGGCGGGCACCCTGTCGGGCGGCGAGGCGCAGCGCGTCAAGATGATCCGCCACCTCGGCTCCTCGCTCACCGACGTGACGTACGTCTTCGACGAGCCGACCATCGGCCTGCACCCGCATGACATCCAGCGGATGAACGACCTGCTGCTGCGGCTGCGGGACAAGGGCAACACGGTGCTCGTCGTGGAGCACAAGCCGGAGGTCATCGCGATCGCCGACCACGTCGTCGACCTCGGCCCCGGCGCCGGTACGGCGGGCGGTACCGTCTGCTTCGAGGGGACCGTCGAGGGGCTGCGGGCCTCCGACACCGTCACCGGCCGCCACCTCGACGACCGGGCCACCCTCAAGGAGACGGTGCGCAAGCCCACCGGGACGCTGGAGATCCGCGGCGCGAAGACGCACAACCTGCGGGGCGTGGACGTCGACATCCCGCTCGGGGTGCTCTGCGTGGTCACCGGCGTGGCGGGCTCCGGCAAGAGCTCGCTGGTGCACGGGTCCATCCCGGCCGGCGCCGGTGTGGTGTCCGTCGACCAGGCGCCGATCCGCGGCTCCCGGCGCAGCAATCCGGCGACGTACACCGGGCTGCTGGACCCGATCCGCAAGGCGTTCGCCAAGGCCAACGGCGTGAAGCCGGCGCTGTTCAGCGCCAACTCCGAGGGCGCCTGCCCCACCTGCAACGGCGCCGGCGTCGTCTATGTCGACCTGGGCATGATGGCCGGCGTCGACACGCCCTGCGAGGACTGTGAGGGGAAGCGGTTCCAGGCCTCTGTGCTGGAGTACCACCTCGGCGGGCGCGACATCAGCGAGGTGCTCGCGATGTCGGTGGCCGAGGCCGAGGAGTTCTTCCGCACCGGCGAGGCCGCCACGCCCGCCGCGCACCGCATCCTCGACCGGCTCGCCGACGTCGGACTCGGCTACCTCACCCTCGGCCAGCCGCTCACCACGCTGTCCGGCGGCGAGCGGCAGCGGCTGAAGCTGGCCGTCCACATGGCCGAGAAGGGCGGCGTCTACGTCCTCGACGAGCCGACCGCGGGGCTTCATCTGGCCGATGTGGAGCAGTTGCTCGGCCTGCTCGACCGGCTCGTCGACGCCGGCAAGTCGGTGATCGTCGTCGAGCACCACCAGGCGGTCATGGCGCACGCCGACTGGATCATCGACCTGGGCCCCGGCGCCGGTCACGACGGCGGCCGGATCGTCTTCGAGGGCACACCGGCCGACCTCGTCGCCGCCCGTTCCACCCTCACCGGGGAGCATCTCGCGGCGTACGTCGGCTGACCTGGGTGCTCATGGCCATCGGGCGCACACTGGAAACTGAAGGTCATACTTCATGAGCCGGATGTGGAGGTGGGCCATGAGCACCCTCGAAGAACACGTGGATGTAGGAGTTCCGATCGACCGGGCCTGGGACAGCCTCCACCGGGTGGAGAACTATCCGCGCTTCCTGGCAGGCGTGCGCGAGGCCCGTACGGAGGCCGGGGGCCGGGCTCATCTGGATGTCGAGGCCGGTGGCCGGGCCAGGGAGGTCGAGGCCGAGGTCTCCGACCGGGCGGGGGAACGCGTGCTGGAGTGGCGTACGACAGGCGCCCCCGAGCTGGCGGGTTCCTTCTCGCTCCAGCCGATCGACGACAGCCACACCCGGGTCCAGGCGCGGCTGAAGTACGACCCCGGCACGGTCCGGGAGACCTTCGGCGGGCCGAAGGGGTTCGCCCAGGCCAACGCGATCGAACGGCTCGTCCGCAGCGATCTCGAACAGTTCAAGGAGTATGTGGAGCAGGGGCGGTGAGCGGTACGGCGGTCCCGCCCCGTCGCTGACCGTGCGGGGCCGTCAGGGCTTGCGGCCCACCCCGCAGTACGCGTCGACCGCGGCCGTCGCGGGATCCGGCGGGCCCTGGAAGTCGGGGCGCCACTCGGTCACCTGGACGATCCCGGGGTCCACCAGGTCGAGGCCGTCGAAGAACCCGGCGATCTCGCCGATGCTGCGCACGTGGTACGGCACGGCGCCGCTGGCGTTGTACGCCTCCGCCGCGGCGATCATGCCCTCGCTGGTGGCCGTGCCGTCGCTGATCACCAGGTGGCTGCCCGAGGGGAGACCGGCCAGCAGACGGCGCACCAGGTCACGGGCCTGGTCGTAGTCGGCGACATGGCCGAGGGTGTTGAGGATCATCAGGGCGACCGGCCGGGAGAAGTCGAGCGTGCCCGCGGCGGCCCGCAGGACGGTCTCGGGTTCGTGGAGGTCGGCGTCCAGGAACGTGGTCATGCCCTCGGCGGTGCTGGTGAGCAGGGCGTCCGCGTGGGCCAGCACGACGGGGTCGTTGTCGACGTACACGACCCGGGCGTCCG
The DNA here is from genome assembly GCF_001513975.1 of Streptomyces curacoi. Classification (GTDB taxonomy): domain Bacteria; phylum Actinomycetota; class Actinomycetes; order Streptomycetales; family Streptomycetaceae; genus Streptomyces; species Streptomyces curacoi. The sequence goes on along the minus strand of NZ_KQ947990.1, from coordinate 346,730 downwards.
GGGCGACGCGCTGGGCCACCTGATGCGTGTTGTCCGCGGTCGGCAGGCCGGTGCCGATGTCCAGGAACTGCCGTAAGCCCGCCTCGCCGGCCAGGTGACGGACAGCCCTGCCCAGGAAGTGGCGGCTGGTGACGGCCACGTCGACCAGGCCCGGGAAGATCTCCTTGATCTCGTCCCCGATCTGCCGGTCGACCTCGTAGTGGTCCTTGCCGCCGACGAAGTAGTTCCAGAAGCGGGCCGAGTGGGGCACGGAGGTGTCGATCCGGGCCCGGGTCCGAGCGGCGGCGCTGATGGGGGTGGTGGGGTCGGACACGTGGGGCCTCCTGCGGGATCGGTACGGCTCGGCACGGCTCGGCGCCGGTGATCAAACACCGACCAAGCTAGGTGAACTCCGCCTCCTGCAAGGGCAGTTGACGAAGATGCGCCTCACGGAGCGTGAAGTTTTGGCCATCGCCCACCGCTTCCCCGGCCCGGGAAGGTGTGCCCGCCCTGTCGACGTACACCGCTCACCGCCGCCCCACGACCACGAGCCCGCCCTTCTCCGCATGCCGCAGGCTCACCGCCACCAGCGCCAGCGTCACCGCGATCGACGCCGCCGCCATCACCGTCATCCCCGTGGCCGGAGAGGTCAGTTGGGCCACCGCGCCCGCCAGTGCCGCGCTCACCCCCTGCATCGTGATCATCCCGGCGGAGTGCAACCCCAGGGCATGGCCGCTCAGTTCGTCCGGGGTCACCGCCATCAGCCGCTCCTGCTGCACCAGGCTCGCCCCGAACCCGACCGAGGCCACGGTGACGGCGACGGCCGCGAGCGGCACGGCCGGGCGCAGGAAGAACAGCAGATACGGCGTGGCCAGCAGCAACAGCAGCGGTACGCCGAGGCGGGCGCGGAGCGCGGGCGGCAGCAGACGGCCGACGGTGACGTCACCGACGAACATGCCCAGTGCCGCACACGCGAACAGCGTGCCCGCGGCGTGCGGCGCGTACGAGACGTAGAGGGACTCGCAGCCGACGACCAGGCCGTTGGGGAGCCACAGGGCCAGGTAGAGGTGGCGGCGGGCCGGGGAGGACCACAGCAGGGCGTTGGTGCGCCAGGTGGCGGAGACGGATAGGCGACCCGAGGCGCGGGGCGGACGGCGGCTGAGGCCCACCCGGAGACCGACGGCGGCGACGGCGTACACCGCGGCCGCCAGCAGCAGCGACGGGCGCGGGGACAGGACCGTCACCAGGACGCCGCCGACCGCGTATCCGGCGATCTGCATCAGCCCGCTCATCATGTTGAAGACGGAACGCCCCAGCAGATAGCCGTCCTTGGAGAGGATCTCGGTCAGCAGCCCCCAGCGCACTCCCCCGCCCAGCGAGGCGATCAGCCCTTGCCCGAGGACGACCGCCAACACCGCCCAGACCGGCAGCCCGGGCAGCGCGAGCACGGCCGTGGTCGCGGCGAAGCCCAGACAGATGCCCGTCAGCGCGGCCCGTGGGGGCAGCCGGTCGGCGCCGGAGAGGAAGAACGTCGCGCCGACGACCTGTGCCAGCGACGCCCCGAACATGCTCACCGCCGCCAGCAGCGGCGACCGGGTCGCCTCGTACACCAGCGTGCCGAGGGCCAGTCCACCGACCGTGTGGGCCGCGGTCTGGGCGCAGGAGGCGAGGAAGAGGGGCGTGAACTCCGGGGTGCGGAAGAGGTGGTGGTAGCTGCGCATGCACGGAGTGTCCGGCGGCTGTGAGAGGGGCCGTTATTGTTTCGCGGAGACGCGAAAGGTGGCAGTGGCCGATGGGCTGGTGGCAGGTCAACGCCGACACCCTCGCCGCGAGCCGGTTCGTGCTCTCGCCGCTCGCGGAGACGTTCGCCGCGCTGAAGCTGCTGCACTCGGGCGCCGCCGCCCACCCCGGCGAGCGTGCCTGGCTCGACGCGCGACTGCCCGGCTACCGGGCCCTGCTGGCCGCCGACCCGGTCACCGCACGGCTGGTGCGCGCCGGGCTCGGGAAGGACTGGATCGCCGACTTCCTCACCCCCACGCCGAGGGACCAGGAGACCTTCGAGGACGGCGTTGCACGGGTGCGCGCGGCCGACCCCCGCCGGGCCCGCGCCCACCTGACCGTCTCCCTCGCCGGCCCCCTGCCCGCCGTACTGGACCGGGACGACCTCCCCGAACGCGCCGCCGCGCTCCTGGAGTACGTCTGGACCGAGGCCGTACGGCCGGACTGGGAGCGGCGCCGACGTGTCCTGGAGGCCGATGTGGTCGCGCGGACCGCGCTGGTGAGCCGGGGCGGCTGGGCGGCCGCGCTGGACTCGCTGCGGCCGGGGCGCACCCGCTGGCTCGGCGACAACCGGCTCCAGGTGAACCTGCACGAGTACCCGCCGCGCGAGATCTCCGGCGCCGAGCTCGTCTTCGTACCGGTCACGCCGAAGGGCGGCTGGGTGTCCTGGGAGGAGCCGGACCGGTACGCCGTCGTCTACCCGTGCGCGGGCGCGCTCGCCGACCCCGGCGCCCGGGCGGTCCCCGCGAGTCTGGGCGCCCTGCTCGGGTCCGCGCGCGCCGCAGTGCTGGTACTCCTGGACTCCCCGCTCAGCACCACCCAGCTGGTCGCCGTCACCGGGCAGCGGCTGGGCTCGGTCGGCCGGCATCTGCGGGTGCTGCTGGACGCGGGGCTGGTGGAGCGGCGGCGGGCGGGACGGTCGGTGCTGTACTCGCGTACGGCGGCCGGGGAGGTGCTGGTGAAGGCGGCGGGACCGGGCCACGGGCGCGGCACCTGCCGGAGCTAGCATCCGCTCATGACTGCTGACACCAACGCATCCCCCCTCGACGTCGAGATCGGCGCCCTCAAGGGCGGCCCCGCGAACCTCTCCCAGTACGCCGGCAAGGCCGTGCTCGTCGTGAACGTGGCCTCCAAGTGCGGCCTGACCCCGCAGTACACGGGCCTGGAGAAGCTCCAGGAGCAGTACGCCGAGCGCGGCTTCACCGTGCTGGGCGTGCCCTGCAACCAGTTCCTCGGCCAGGAGCCCGGCAGCGCCGAGGAGATCGCCGAGTTCTGCTCGGCGACGTACGGCGTGACCTTCCCGATGACCGAGAAGGTCGAGGTGAACGGGGAGGGCCGGCACGCGCTGTACGAACGCCTGGTCGGCTTCGCGGACGCCGAGGGGCACAGCGGTGACATCCGCTGGAACTTCGAGAAGTTCCTGATCGGCCGGGACGGCGGCGTCGTGGCCCGGTTCTCGCCGCAGACCGAGCCGGAGGCGGACGAGATCGTGGCCGCCATCGAGGGCCAGCTGGCCTGACCCGGAAGACACCCCCGGCCGGGGTGTTGACCTTGCCCCTGGGGCAGGGTCGAGCGTCCTTGTCGCCGGGCGGAACAGGCCGCCCGGTGACGGAGGATGAGGCCGTGGACGACGAACTGCTCACCATCGGCGCGTTCGCCGCGCGGGCCAGGCTGTCGGCCAAGGCGCTGCGGCTGTACGACCGCCTGGGCCTGCTGGCCCCCGCGCACGTCGACGAGGTCAGCGGCTACCGCTACTACCGCGCCGACCAGATCGAACGCGCCCGCCTCGTGGCACTCCTGCGCCAGCTGGACATGCCGCTCGCGCGGATCGCCGAGGTCGTCGAGGCGCCGGACGGGGCGGCTGCCGCCGGCCGGCTCGACGCGTACTGGGCGGACGTGGAGGCGCGGTTCGCGGGGCAGCGGGCGCTCGCCGAGTACCTCCGTGGACGACTGTCGGGGAGGAGCTCCGAGATGTACGGGAAGTTCGTGGTCGAGACGGTGGAGGTGCCCGAGCAGGTGCTGATCACCGAGACCCGGCATGTGCTGGCGGGCGAGCTGCCGGCGTGGATCGGCGCGTCACTGGGACGTCTGGAGACGGCGGCGAAGGAGTGCGGCGGCCTCACCGCGGCGCCGTTCGTGGTGTACCACTCCGACGTGTCGATGGAGAGCGACGGCCCGGCCGAGTCGTGCGTGCCGGTGGCCGACGAGGCGGCGGCCCGGGCCTGGGTCGAGAAGCACGGGCGGGCGTGGGAGACGAAGGTGCGCGTGGAACCGGCCCACCGCCTCGCCTACACCCGGATCACCAAGGCGCAGGTGGCCCATCCGCAGATCCTGGCCGCCTTCGAGGCGGTGGAGCAGTGGATCCCGCAGCAGGGGCTGTGGCAGGCGGGTCCGTGCCGTGAGGTGTACTTCGCGGACTGGGACGCGGCCCGGGCCGAGGACCCGGTGTGCGATGTGGCGTTTCCGGTGCGGTGACCTCACCCTTGGCGCAGCTCCTCCGGGCAGGGCGTGCCGCGCGACAGCGAGTACGGCGCCGCCAGCCGGTACGTCCCCGCCTTCGGCGCCACCAGCACCGTCCACTGGTCGCCGAACGCGTCCTCGTCCGTCTCCATCAGACAGCCGTGGACGTTGTCGTACGTCTTCGGCTCGTCGTCGGGCCGGTTCCTGGACGCCTCCGTCTCCTGCGGCGGGTCGAGCTGCTTGCCGTCGGCGTCGACGATGCTCAGCCAGGGCGAGTAGGGGATGCGGATGAGGACGCGGCCCGGTTTGGTCACCCGCATCGTCATCTCGCCCTGCTCGGCCCGCTCCACCACGGCGTTCGGCTCGGCGAGCGGCGCCGGGTGGGTCACCTCGAACAGCTGCCAGTTGGCGTCGCCCCACACCTGCTTCAGATACGGCATGCCGCGCTGCACCAGCTCCCGCTCCCGCTCCGCCGCCGAGGGGTCGGGTTCGTCCTTGGGCAGGACCACGAAGTGCACGGCCCAGCGCTTGAGCCACTCGTGATAGTTCGCGGAGTTGAGGGTGCCGTCGTAGAAGAGCGGGTTGCGCTTCATGTCGGCCTGGCGGTTCCAGCCGCGGGCGAGGTTGACGTACGGCGCGAGGGCGGCGGCCTCGCGGTGGGAGCGGGCCGGGACCACCTCGACGCGGCCCTTGCGGGCGCCGACCTCCTGGAGCTCGTTGACCAGCGGCGCCAGCTCGCGCGCCCAGGCCGCGTCCGGGTGGGCGTGGATGATGTCGTCGACCGTCTTGTAGCCGATCCAGCCGACGAAGGTGAGCAGGGCCAGCACGCCCGCGTACCACTTGCGTGAGCGCGGCACCGTGAAGGGCAGCGCGGCCACGAGGACCGCGCCGGCGAAGAGCATCGCCAGGCGGGTGATGTTGGAGCCGATCTGCGAGCTGATCACCCAGACCAGGACGACCGAGAGGCCGTAGACCGCGGACACCAGCCGGACCGTCTTCCACTCCTTGGGGACGATCAGGAAGACGACGACCGCGCACACCAGCGGCAGGAGCACCGAGCCGATCACCATCGGCTGGGTGCCGGAGAAGGGGAACAGCCAGGCCGACACGGCCACGACGGCGGTCGGCGCGAGGCCCAGCGCCCAGGCTCCCGGCCGCCGCTTCTGCAGGAACAGCGCCACCGCCACGAAGCCGACGAACAGTCCCGCGACCGGCGACGACATGGTGGCGAGCGCGGCCAGCGGGGCGGCGGCCAGCGCCTTCGCCCACCGCTTGTAGCGCCAGCGGTACGGCCAGCAGAAGACGACGGCGACCGCGCCCAGCGCGAACATCGTGCCCAGGCCGAAGGTCACCCGGCCGGAGATCGCGTTGCAGGTCAGCCCGAAGACGCCGGCGAGCGCCGCCCACAGCGGGTTCTTCACGGACCGGCTGCGGAGCAGGATCAGCGTCAGCAGGCCCGCGGAGATGGTGCCGGCGATCATCATCGTCGTACGGACGCCGAGAACCGACATCAGATACGGCGACACCACGCTGTACGACACCGGGTGCATACCGCCGTACCAGGCGAGGTTGTACGCCGAGTCGGGATGCCGGCCGACGAACTCGGCCCAGGCGTCCTGCGCCGCGAGGTCGCCGCCGCTGCTTGCGAACGTGAAGAACCAGATGATGTGGAGGAGCCCGGCGAGGGTCGTCATCGACAGCACCGGGTGACGCAGCAGCCGCTCACGCAGGGCGAGGACGGCGGCACTCAGACGCGAGGGCGGTCTGTCCTCCGTACGGCTCGGACCGTCTCCCTCGCGCGGCGCGGGTACGCGTATTCGCGGACCGGCTCCCCGTCCCGGATCGGCGTCGTCGGCGCGTGTCGGCTCCGCAGTGGCCACCTTTGAGGCACTCCCCGTGCTGTCCCGTTCTTCTGTTCTGGCCGCGTCCCGTTTCCCGCGTGTTGTCGGCCCGGTCGTGAAGGGTCCCCCGGCCGCGCCTCGTGAGCGACGGCCTGCCCGTTTCGTGACGCTAGCACGCAGCCCGCCGACGAGGGCCGTCGGCGGGCTGCGGTGCGGTGCGGCTTCGCTGTCCCCGGATCAGCCGAGGCGGGTCAGCTTGTCCGTGAAGCCCGGTTCGGCAAGGTCCGACTGCAGGGCGACCGGGATCTTGACCGCGCCGCTCGTGCCGTCGCCCACGGTGAGGGTGCCCACCTTGGTGCCGGCCTTCGCGGTGTGCGGTACGTCGTCGGAGGCGAAGGTCAGCTCCACCTTCAGGCCCGACCAGCCGACCGCCGTGACGTCCTTGGTGGCGACGACCGGGGTGCGGCCACCGAGGCCGTCGTCCACGTACCCGACGACATCGCCCTTCTTCAGGATCGTCGCCGACTCCAGCGCGTCCTGCGCGGCCCGGATCAGCTGGTCGCCGCCGTGCAGCGCGGCGCTGAGGATGGTGTTCTCCGGGCCGCCCGCGGGCTGGCGGACGACGGCGCCGACGATGGTCCTCGTCTCGCCGCCGACCTCCTTCTTCGCCGCGAACACGAGGTTGCCGAGGGCGGAGGTGGTGGTGCCGGTCTTGATGCCGACGACGTTGTTCTTGCCGACCAGCTGGTTCCAGTTGGAGTGGTTGACGCCCTTGTAGTCGTCGTACGACATCATCGCGGCGACCTCACGGAAGGCGGGCTCCTTCATCGCCGCCTTGGCGAGCTTCACCTGGTCCACGGCCGTGCTGACGGTGGTGTCGTTCAGGCCGGAAGGGTCGGTGTACGTCGTGTTCTTCATGCCGAGGTCGTCGGCGGCGGCGTTCATCTTCGCCACGAACGCCTTCTCGGAACCGGCGTCCCAGCGGGCGAGCAGACGGGCGACGTTGTTCGCGGATGCGATCAGGATGCTCTCCAGCGCCTCGCGCTGGGTGATCTTGTCGCCCTTGGTGACGTCGACGGTCGACTCCTGGCCCGCGTCGGACTGGTCCTCGGCGGCCTGGTCGATCTCGATCTTCGGACCCTCGGCGCCGCTCTTGAGGGGGTGGTCGCGCAGGATGACGTACGCCGTCATGACCTTGGCCACACTGGCGATCGGCACGGGCTTCTGGTCGCCCGAGGAGCCGAAGGAGCCGATGCCGTCGACGTCGAGCGCGGCCTGGCCCTGGGCGGGCCACGGGATGTCGATCTTGCCGCCGTCGAAGGTGTAGGTGTCCTTGGCGGTGAGGTCCAGGGTGGGGGCCGGGAGCGGGCGTACCGACTGGACGACCGCGAAGACGATCGCGAGCAGGATGACCAGCGGGGTCCAGATCTTGACCCGCCGGATGAGCGTGCGGACGGGGGTGTCCGGGGGCGGCGGGGTGTTGGTCAGCTCGGCGAGCAGGTCGAGCGGGGGCTTGGGGGGCAGCGGCTGCTGGGTGGTGCGCTCGGGGCCGACCTGGGGGATGGCGGCGGTGGCGTCCGGTGCGCTCGGTGTCTTGGGGGCGTCCGGTGCCTTCGGGGTGTCCTGCTTGATGTCCGGCTTGAGCGCGACGAACTTGCTGGTGCGCTCGGCGGGGGCCTCGGGCTTGGGGGCCTTCAGCATGGTGGTGGGCTGGTCTACGGCGGGCTTGGACTTGGGGGTGGGGTCGGTCGGGCGTACGGCCTTGAAGACGGCGGTCGGCTGATCGACGGCGGGCTTGGGGTCGGCCTCGGCTTCGCCTTCGGCCTTGGTGTTCCCACCCGCACCACCCGTGCGGCTTTCGTCGTCGGGTGCGGGTGGCCCCTGTGGGGCGTCCTCGCCGTTGGCGGCTGCGGGTGCGTCGTCGGCGTCCGCGGCCTTGGCGGGCTCGCCCGAGCCACCTTCGGCAGCCCCGGCGGTTTCGTCGGAGGCCTCCGTGTCGGCGTCAGCCTCGGGCTCCGCCGCGCTGTCGGCCTTCGGCGCCGTCTCGGCGTCCGAGCCGTCAGCCTCGTCCCCGGCATCGGCGTGGGCGCCGGAAGCCGCCTTAGCGCCCTCCTCGACGTCGGTCTCGGGCTCTATGCCGGCGTCGGCACCCTCGCCCTCGTCGCGTGCGTCGGCGTCATCGGCACCGGCGTCCGCGGCGTCCTGCGCCTCGCCGGCCGCAGCACCGTCGGCCGCGTCACTGCCCCGCGCTGCGTCGGCCCCGGCACCAGTGGCGTCCTTCGCGCCCTCAGCACCCTCGCCCTCGTCGCGTGCGTCGGCGTCCGCGTCGTCCTCGGCCGCGCCCGGCGTCGTCTCCTCGCCCTCGGCATCCGTGGTGTCGGCAGGGTCGGCGGAAGCCACCCAGGCCGCCACCGCCTCCTTCAGCCGATCGTCGCCCTGCGCGGCAGCCTCGGCCTCAGCGCCCTTCGCGTCCTCGGCGCTCTCGGTCTCCGCCTTCGCGTCGCCGGTGTCCTGGGACTTCTCCTGCTCCGCCTGCGCGGCCTCCAGCTCGCGCCGGGACAGCACCCTCGTCGCTGTGTCCACGCCGCCGCGCGCCGCGGCGTTCTCGCGTGCCACCGCCAGCCGGGGGTCGCGTCGTTCCGCGGCGTCGGCTGCCGGCGTGCCGGCGGTCTCCGTCCTGGACTCGGGAACCGGACCCGCGCTCCCCGACGTCGGTTCTGCCGACGACTCTCGCTGCTTCGACCTGTCGGGGGACTCGCCCGCCACCGATGCCTCCTCCATGTGCCGCCGCACACCCTTCGTGCGTCTGCCGAACCATGAGCCGTCGCCCGGACACCGTGCCCGTACGACCCCCCGTGCCGCTGTCCGAACCATGTACCAGTGTCCTGTGCGCGGCCCTCAACTTCTGCGGTAGACGAGAACGACATACCTACCGGTTCCCTCACGAACCGGTCACGCACCCTCGACAGACCAATGTGAGAGGGGTCACCCTGTCATTCATCCACGCGGGGAGGCATGGATGGGCAGGAGCCGCAGAACACTTCCGGAGGAGCTTCTGCTGCTGGCGTTGGACCCGGCCACGGGAACCACCGCACAGCCGCAGTCGCTCGACCTCGGTCTGGCCGGAGCACAGCTAGTGGAGCTGGCGCTGGCCGGACGGATAGCCCCAGACGGGGATCGTATCGCCGTGGTAGTACCACGGCCGACTGGAGATCCGACACTGGACTGCGCGTTGGAGTTGCTGCGAAGGCGTGGCGCTCCCGTGCGGGCGGTGAACTGGATCGGCGGGCCCCGGCTGGGGCTGCGCCAGACCTACCTCTCGCATCTGGAGCGGTGCGGCATGGTGCATGCCGTGGCCGGTCAGATGTGCGGGGTGTTGCCGACGACTCGTTACCAGGCGACGGACAACGCCATCAGCCGGGAGATCAGGGCCCGGCTGGATTCAGCGATCCGCACCGGCGTACCGCCGGACCCGCGGACCGCGGCGCTCGCCGCCCTGGCACACGCGGTCGGCCTCGGCAAGCACCTGTACCCGGGGAACGAGGGGCGGTCCTCTCGGTCCCGGCTGCGGGATCTCATCAGGCATGACCCCATGGGCGGTCTCGTCGCGCACGCCGTGATGGACGTCCAGAACGGCGTGGCGGCCCAGCCGCGCCGCAGCCCGGCCCCGACCGGCCGTCAGGCCGCCGGAGGCAGGGCCGCAGCGGAACCCGCTCGTGGCGTTCCGGCGCAGCCGCGCCGCGGATCCATGGCGCGCGTCGTGGCCCACTGAGCCGCGGTCCACGACCCCGCACCACTCGAACCACCGCACCACCCGCACACCGAGCGCCGCGCCGCAGTCCCCCCAGACCGGTTCGGGAGCCGCTGGTCCGCGCGGGGTGACGGGATCGTTCGTCCGGATGACGAAACGGTTCCGCCGCCCCGCGCGGCCGCTTTTGCCGGGGGTCTCCCCGAACTGGCGCGTATCCAGCGCATATCCACCGTTTCCCAGCGGTAGGAAGCACCTTGGTGGCAGTCTGCTCAACAGCAGATACGCAAAGTCGCAATCACAAGGCAGGCAGCCGGAGGTGCACGTCCCGTGGCGTCCAATGTCAATCCCACCGTCAGGCGACGCCGGCTGGGCCAGGAGCTGCGCCGGCTCCGTGAGCTCAAGGGCATGACGGCCGAAGAGGTGGCCGAGCGGCTGCTGGTGTCGCAGTCGAAGATCAGCCGGCTGGAGAACGGCCGGCGCAGCATCAGCCAGCGCGACGTCCGTGATCTGTGCGGGGTCTACGAGGTGGAGGACCACCGGATCGTGGACTCGCTGATGCAGATGGCCAAGGACTCCCGGCAGCAGGGCTGGTGGCACTCCTTCGGCGACATCCCGTACAGCGTCTACATCGGGCTGGAAACGGACGCGGCGAGCCTGAGAGTGTACGACCCGCAGGTCGTCCCCGGGCTGTTGCAGACGAAGCAGTACGCGGAGGCCCTGATCGCGGGGGCGTTGCCGGAGACGGCACAGGCCGAGATCGAGAAGCGGGTTCAGGTGCGCATGCGCCGACAGGAACGAATCTCCACCGAGGAGAACCCGCTGCGGCTGTGGACCGTCCTGGACGAGGCCGCGCTGCGCCGGGTCGTCGGCAACCGCTCCCTCATGCGCGACCAGCTGGAGCAGCTCGTGGAGCAGTCCCAGCTGCCGCATGTCACCGTGCAGGTGATCCCGTTCGACATGGGCGCGCACCCGGGCCTCAACGGGCAGTACGCGATCCTTGAGTTCCCGGACGCGGCCGACTCCAGCGTCGTCTACATCGAGGGCGTCACCAGCGACCTGTACCTGGAGAAGGCGAACGACGTCCAGAAGTACAGCGTGATGTACGAGCACCTGCGGGCGCAGGCCCTGAACGTGGAGCAGTCCCGCCAGTTCATCGCGGACATCGCGAAGGACTACGCACGCTGATCACCGGCGTCAACCGCGCGGACGCCGGTCACCCGTGGGGTGCGAACCTCCCGACCGCAAAAACGCCGTACGGTACACCCTCCTCCGGCCGGGGCGGAAGACTCCACTGGAATATGCCACCCAGCCGAGTGAATAGTCGCTTCGTAAGCCGATGTTGGCGAGTAGCGTCGATCACGCCACCGAGCAACAAGGTTGGCGTGAATCGCGCTGCGGGTTCCGGTTGGGGCCCGCGGGGCGGTGACAGCAACTCACCATCTGGCAATTCGGAGCAAACATGGCAATTCGTCAGGGTGCCACGGACACGTGGACCAAGTCCTCGTACTCCACAGGAAACGGCGCGTGCGTCGAGGTCAAGTCACCGGTCGCAGCGGCCATGGCGGTACGGGACTCCAAGGTTCCCGAGGGCCCGGTCCTGGCGTTCCCCGCAGACGCGTGGAACACCTTCGTGGCGTCGGTCAAGGCGTAAGGAGCGGGTCTGTCCGATCCTCACCCGCAATCGACCGCACGACAGACAACTTCACAAGCACCACAGGTAGAGCCCTCTCGACCAGCCCGCCGTCCTTGCCGAGGGGGCTCGGCTCTGCCCGCGTTCCGCCCCGGCCGCCGAGGGACGCCTCCCCGCGTCAGCGCAGCTCGGCCACGTACCGGTCCGTGCCGGGGACCGTCGGGACGAACGGCGCCACCAGCTCCACCCTCCCCAGCCCCGACTCACCGACCGCCGTGTCCAGGCCGGCGAAGTGGCTCTCCCAGCACCGCCTCGGGTCCGCCTCCAGGAACCACAGCAGCGTCAGACGAGTGTCCGTGCCCTCGACCTGCTTGACGTACGACATGCGGTCGAGGGGGAGGGGCGTGGGCCGGAAGACCGTCACCATCGCGGCCGGGGAGCCCGCCAGACGCCCCGGAAGGTGACGGGCGCGCAGCCACTCCAGCAGTTCGGCGCGCTGCTCGGCCGAGTCGGCGTCGAGGACCTCCACCACCAGGCCCGCGTAGGGGTGGTCCAGGGCGTGGAAGTCGCGTGGGCCCGCCGCACCGTCCCGGTACACCGTCGCCTCGTGGTCCTGGAACGCCGTGAAGACATGGGTGCGGTCCCGGTAGACGCGGGCGTCGCGGTTGAGGCGCTTGTTGATGGCCACCGTCCAGCGCATGTGGTCGCCGTAGCGGCCGGCGGTGATCCAGTACGTGGAGAGGTAGCAGCCGGCGGTGACCGGCTGGGCGATCGCCGACTTCTCGGGGTAACGCAGGAGTTGCAGGTCCCGGGTGGCGACCCAGCGGCGGCCGGCGTACATCCAGGGCATGGCCATGGCGCCGGCGTAGTAGTGGTCGTCCTCGTACCAGCGGTTGTAGGCGTACTCGTGGCCCGGGTGCGGTTCGACCATGGTGATCAGGGCGTGGCCCGGGTGGACTCCGTACGGGCCCACGGCGGCCAGTTCGGCGTACACCTCGCTGCGGGTGTCCTCGCTCATGCGGTTCCCCTTTCCTGCGGTCACCCATACTCTGACGGCCCGTCAGATAGCGCGTCCAGAGTCGGGAGGCAGCGCGATGTCACTGCTCGCGGGCAAGACCGTCGTCGTGTCGGGAGTGGGCACCGGGCTCGGTCACCAGGTCGCCGCCACGGTGGTGCGCGACGGGGGGAACGCGGTCCTCGGGGCGCGCACGGAGGCCAACCTCGCCAAGAGCGCGGCCGAGATCGATCCGGACGGGGCGCACACGGCGTACCGGACGACCGACATCACCGACGAGACGCAGTGCGAGGCGCTGGCGGCGCTCGCGCGGGAGCGGTTCGGGCGAATCGACGCGGTTGTCCATGTAGCCGCGTGGGACAGCTACTTCGGCGGCCTGGAGGACGCGGACTTCGCCACCTGGCAGTCGGTGATCGACGTGAACCTGCTGGGGTCGCTGCGGATGACACGGGCCTGCCTGCCGGCCCTCAAGGAGCGCGGTTGCTCGGTCGTCTTCATCGGGACACAGTCCTCGGTCGCCGCCCCTTCGCAGGTGCGGCAGGCGGCGTACGCGGCGTCGAAGGGGGCGCTGACGAGCGTGATGTACTCGCTGGCGCGGGAGTTGGGCCCGTACCGGATCCGGGTGAACACCGTACTGCCGGGCTGGATGTGGGGACCTCCGGTGCAGGCCTACGTCCGGTTCACGGCACAGACGGAGGGCGTGCCCGAGGCCGACGTACTGAAGCGGCTGACCGAACGGATGGCGCTGCCCGATCTCGCCACGGACGGGGATGTGGCGGACGCGGTGGTGTTCCTGACGTCGGACAGGGCACGCTCCCTCACGGGGCAGTCGTTGCTGGTCAACGCGGGGGAGCTGATGCGATGAGTTCACATGGATGAACCAAGACCCTCATGACGAACACTTTTACCTTCCCTTGACCTTACGCTCACTTGTCGTGTTCACGCGACAGCGCCCAGGATGAGCGCCGGGCTGAACCCTGGGAGGGCGCACATGAACGGTCTCGACTGGGCCGTGCTCATCGGCTACTTCGGCGTGATGGTGGCGATCGGCGTCTGGTCGCACAAGCGGGTGGACAACGTCAGCGACTTCTTCACCGCGGGCGGCAAGATGCCGTGGTGGCTGTCCGGCATCTCCCACCACATGTCCGGATACAGCGCGGTGATGTTCACCGGGTACGCGGGCATCGCCTACACCTACGGCGTCACGTCCTTCGTGACCTGGTCCTTCCCCATCGCGCTCGGTATCGCCATCGGCTCGAAACTGTTCGCGCCGCGCATCAACCGGCTGCGCTCGCGACTGCATGTGGCCTCGCCGCTGGAGTATCTGAAGAACCGTTACGACCTCAAGACCCAGCAGGCGCTGGCCTGGTCCGGCATGCTGCTGAAGATCGTGGACGTGGGCGCGAAGTGGGCCGCGATCGCGACGCTGCTGTCGGTCTTCACGGGCGTCAGCCTGAACCAGGGCATCCTCATCACCGGCACCATCACGGCGATCTACTGCACGATCGGCGGCCTGTGGGCGGACGCGCTGACCGAGCTGGGCCAGTTCGTCATCCAGCTCCTCGCCGGCATCGCGATGTTCGTCGCGGTGATCGTGGAACTGGACGACAAGGGCATCGGGTTCTTCGGCGCCTGGGACGAGCCGGAGCTGCAGGGCCACGCCGAGCCGCTGGTCGGACCGTACGGCACCGTCTTCCTGCTCGCCTTCCTCTTCATCAAGCTCTTCGAGTACAACGGCGGCATGCTCAACCAGGCCCAGCGCTACATGGCCACGCCCAGCGCCCACGAGGCCGAGCGCTCGGCACGGCTGTCGGCGATCCTCTGGCTGGTCTGGCCGGTGGTCCTGTTCTTCCCCATGTGGATGTCCCCGCTGCTGGTGGAGTCGCAGAAGCCGGACGGCTCCGACTCCTACGGCCTGATGACCGAGCAGCTGCTGCCGCACGGCCTGCTGGGCCTCGTCATCGTCGGCTTCTTCTCGCACACCATGGCCATGTGCTCCTCCGACGCCAACGCCATCGCGGCCGTCTTCACCCGCGACTGCGCGCCGGTGATCTGGCGCCGGGCGCGGTCGTGGAGCCAGGGGCAGGGGCTGCGCGTCGCCCGGATCGCCACCGTCGTCTTCCTCGGTCTGTCCATGGCGGCGGCCACCCAGGTCAACTCCCCGACCTTCAAGGACATCATCACGGTCGTGATCAAGTGGGTCGCCGGTCTGATGGGCCCGATGGCCATCCCGATGATGCTGGGCCTGCTGCGCCCGTTCCGCCGCTCCGGCCCGACGGCCGCCCTCACCAGCTGGTCGATGGGTCTGCTGGCCTTCTGGCTGGTCAACTACCCGATCAGCTGGAACATCGAAGGCGGCGTCCCGCTCCAGTACCAGGTCTCGATCCCGCTCGCGGTGTCGCTGGTCCTCTACATCCTCGTCGGCTACATCAAGCCGGAGGACACCCCTGAGCGGCTCGCGATCATCGAGAAGATCAACACGGACGGCGACGGGGCGGCGGCAGCTGCGGTACCGGAGCCGGCCGGGCCCTCCGACGCCGTGGTGCGCACGGCGGCCAAGGACTGAGCCCTGGGCTCAGCCGCCGCGTGGATACCGGGCCAGCCAGCCCGGCGAGGACCCGGCGGGCCCGTGCAGTGCCGGGCCCTGGGTCATCTCCATGGCGAAGTCGTCGGCGAGTTCCAGGATCGTGGGACGGCCCTCCAGCTCGGCCAGCCAGGCCGGGGGCAGGGCCGTCTCGCCGTGCAGGGCGCCCAGCAGGCCGCCGGTGAGAGCGCCCGCGGCGGCGGAGGGACCGTCGTGGTTCACGGCGAGGCGCAGTCCGTGGCGCACGTCCTCGCCCACCAGGGCGCAGTACACGGCCGCGGAGAGCATCCCGTCCGCCGAGCCGTCGGCCGCGAGCTCCTCCACCCGCGCGGGCGTCGGCATGCCCTGCCGTACGGCGCCCAGCGCGTGCTGCAGCGCGTCCGACACGGGCTCGTGCCCCGGCCGCAGGGCGAGCAGGGCGAGCGCCCGCTGCACGGCCCCGTCGAGGCTCTCCCCGCAGGCCAGCCCATGCACGATCACGGCGTACGCGCCCGCCGACAGATAGGCGACGGGGTGGCCGTGGGTCTGTGTGGCGCACTCCACGGCGAGCTGGACGACGAGCTGCGGCTCCCAGCCGACGAGCAGCCCGAAGGGCGCCGAACGGGCCGCCGCCTCGGGACCGAGCTCGGCGGCGTTCTTGGGCGACTCCAGCGTGCCCATGGTGTCGTCACCGAGGCCGAGCAGCAGGGCGCGCGTGGGGTCCCGGCGGGCGTACAGCCACTCCTCGCGCGCCAGCCACCCGTCGTCCTTGCGGCGCTCGTCGGGCCCCCAGTCCCGCTGGGTGGCGGCCCAGCGCAGATACGCCCGGTGCAGATCGGTCGGCGGATGCCAGGCGCCGGTGTCCCGGCGTACCTGGGCCCGTATCAGCCCGTCGACGGAGAAGAGGGTCAGCTGCGTGAGATGGCTGATGGCACCGCGCCGCCCGTGCCCGAACCCGAGATCGACGAGCCCCTCGGGGCCGTACTGCTCCTTGATCTCGTCCAGCCCGAGCCCGTCGACCGGCGCGCCGAGGGCGTCCCCGACGGCCGCGCCGAGCAGCGTGCCGCGCACCCGGCTGCGGAAGTCCTGCTGTTCGGTACGGCCCCAGACGGCGCCGGCTGTCGCACCCACCAAGACCTCCCCGTGACAGCGTCCGTCGTACGACAGTTCGCCACTGTAATCGACCGGGGACGGCCGGTTCAGGGGGCGGAACGGTATGCGCGGTGTGCCCGAAGTGGACCCGAGTGGTCAGTTATCAGCCGTAGCAGGTGACATTGCAGACGCAGACGCACTCATGGCGCGGTACGGCCAGAAAGCTGATGAAACCCCGTCCGCTGCCTCTGTCTCAGCGGCCTCTCGCATCGCGCGGATCTCGGCGATGGCCTGCGCCGGGTCCTGCTCCCCCGCGTCCACGATGCGCTCCAGCTCACGCAGCCGGGCGGCGCGTTCCGGATGCCGTTCGATCGCGACGAACACGGCCCAGGAGTGCACGAAGGCTCGCAGCGGGGCGACGCTCTGTGCCTGCTGGGCGTTCGTCGTGGCCTCGAAGAGGTGTTGCGTGAGGGCCGGGATCCGGCTCGGCGCGATGCGCGCGACCGCAGCCCGCAGCGCGTCCGGGGTCAGCTCGGGCATGGGGATCAGCGGTCCTTACGGGCCGTCGGTCTGGGCGCTCACGGTGACCTCCGGCGCGGGGTGGCTCGGTCTTCGTACGGTACCGGCGGAGTCGGTGGCGCGGTGCGTGCGCGGCGCTTGTCACGGGCTCGCTCCGAGTCCCTACGCCGCCACACCGACCGGACGGCAGTCCCGGCATCGGCCCGGCCGCGGGGACCGGAACGCCCGGTCGCAGCCTTCGCAGGTCTGGAGGGGGTCCGGGCGGACGGGCGTCGGATGGCGTTCGAGGGCCGGGAGAGGTGGCGGGAGGAGCGCTGCGAGGCGGTGGGCGAGGAATGCCGCCGGGTTCTTGATGGGGTCCTTGGGCAGGCCGTTCGACAGGGTTCGCTGTACGGCGGTGGGCGGAACGCCCCTCTCCAGCCAGGCGGAGACGGCCGGGGCGAGGCGGTGTACGTCACGTTCGGCCAGGAGCAGGCGGGAGTCGTACTCACGCAGACCGGCGAGAAGGTCGACGGCGGCGCGGGGCGCGGCCGGCGCCACCGGGCGGGACGGCGGCGAGGCCGGGCGGGGTGCGGGCACCGCCGCCGCCCGGACCACCGTGAGCCCCGGCTTGTTGTACGAGATCGTCCGGGTCACGACTCGGCCCGATTGAAGACGCTCCTTGGTGCGAGCCAGGTACCCGTGCGCCTCCAGCTCCCGCAGGGCGGCGGCGATCCGCATCTCCCCCTCGGGGAACTTCGCGGCAAGCGTCTTGATCCCGATCGGGGTCCTGGCGGGCAGCGACTGGATGTGCACCGCCAGACCGATCGCGGTGAGGGACAGCTCCGGGTGCTGGGCCAGGTGGTTTCCGACCACGACGAACTGGTCGTGGTGGGGTTCGGTGACGTGCTCGACGCCTCCGGCGGAATGGCCGGACTTGGCGCGCGCGGGCGCGCTAGGGTGCTGCTCAGTCATCGGGAAGGCCCTAACTTCCTCGGTGATCAGGCCCTCGCACTGGGATGCCAGTCCCGGCGAGGGCCGATGCATGTGTGGGGTTGTTGCGGCTGACGCTGCACCATCGAATCCCCTCCACGCCAGCCGAGTTGGCGATGTTCACCCCTGCGGGTGATCGACGGGGGGCGGTAGGGATGGGTGGGTTCTTTTCCCGGTTCTTTGGTTCTTGGCGTCGGGAAGCGCCGGGTCACGACTCCCCGCGATCCGGCGCCAGTTCGGCCCACACCGTCTTGCAGTTGGCCGGAGCCTCGTCGACGCCCCAACGGTCCGCGTACGCCGCCACGATCAGCAGACCCCGTCCCGACTCCGCGTCACCGCCCACCGTGTCGCGGACCTGCGGGATCCGGTCTCCGCGGGCGTCGGTGACCTCGATGCGGAGGGTGCCGTCGGAGTGGAGCTTCAGCCTCAGCCGGAAGTCCCGGCCGGGGACCCGCCCGTGGAGTACGGCGTTCGACGCCAGCTCGGCCACGATGCCCGTAGCGCCCTCGAAAGGCCGCCCCCAGTCGTCGAGTTGGCGCTCGGCGAGCAGGCGGGCGAGTCGAGCACCTCTTCGAGTGGCGGACAGCTGAACCGTGAAGTGGTGCGTGAGAGAGGTGACTTGGGGGAGGGATTTCGGACTCATGTCACTTAGCGTGGCGAGCTCTCCCTACGCTGAACAGCAATGACCCGGGTACGGAACGTGACTGTCCGGGTACGGGTCCGGGTCGTACTGCTCGTACGTCGGGAGGGACGAGGGTGGAGGACGAGGAGGCCGCGGCCGTGCTCAGGACGGTCGGGCGGCAGATCAAGATGTGGCGCGAGGCCGCCGGGAAGAAGCAGGGGGAACTGGGCGCCGCCATCGGGTACGGCGAGGAGATGGTCTCGTCGGTGGAGCGTGGGCGGCGCATTCCGAAGCCTGACTTCCTGGACAAGGCCGATGAGGCGCTGGGGGCGGGCGGGAAGCTCTCCGCGATGAAGGAGGACGTGGAGAGGGCTCGCTATCCGAAGAAGGTGCGGGATCTGGCGAAGTTGGAGGACGAGGCGGTCGAGCTGGGCGCCTACGCCGCCCTCCACATCCACGGTCTGCTCCAGATCCCGGAGTACGCGCAGGCGTTGTACGAGATGCGACGGCCCGCGTACGCAGAGGAGGAGGTCGAGCGCCTCGTCGCCGCACGTATGGCGAGGAAGGGCGTCTTCGAGCGGACCCCCCGGCCGGAGATCACGTTTGTCCAGGAAGAGGCGACACTGCGGCGGCCCATCGGGGGCAGAATGGTGTTGCGACGACAGCTCGAACACTTGCTTGAGATGAACAAGTTGCGGCACGTCTCGATCCAGGTGATGCCTCTGGATCGCGAAGATCACGCGGGCATGATGGGCTCGATTCGGCTGCTGAAGCTCCGGGACGGAAAGACACTGGGGCATTCGGAGGGCCAGCTGTACGACCGAGTGATCAGCGACCCCCGGGAAGTCCAAGTCCTTGAGATGCGCTATGGAATGATCCGGGCGCAGGCACTCCCGCCACGGGAATCTGTGGCCTTTATCGAGAGAGTCCTGGGAGAGGAAACATGACCCCCACGCTGGTGTGGTTCAAGAGCAGCTACAGCGGCAACGACGGCCCTGATTGCGTCGAGGTCGCCATATCCCCCACCGACACCACCGTCCACGTCCGCGACTCCAAGAACAGGGACGGCGCACAACTCGCCTTCGAAAGCAGCTCCTGGGCGGAGTTCATCAACAACATGACCCCGATGCCGTGACCGGCGCAGATCAGGCACAGCAGGCCGCCGCCGTCTTCGACGCCCTGGGCCTCGCGTACGAGAAGGCGTTCGCTCACTCCGAGACACACCTGGCGTCGTTGGCGTGGCTGGTCGGGCGGCTCGGACCGGGCAGCCGGGTGCTGGACGTCGGCAGCGGTACGGGGCGGCCCACGGCCGAGACGCTCGCCGCGGCGGGCCACGACGTGCTGGGCATCGACGCGTCCCCCGTCATGGTGGACCTCGCCACCCGGCAGGTGCCCGAGGCCACCTTCAGGCACGCCGATATCCGCGAGGTCCCGCTGGAGGAGGGTGAGTTCGACGCGGTGTGCGTGTACTTCTCCCTGCTCCAGATGTCCCGCGCCAGGCAGGAGGACCTGGTGCGACGACTGGCACGGGCGCTCAGGCCGGGTGGCAGCATGGCGCTGGCGACCGTGCCGGCGGACGTGGAGGACCTCGACGTCGTCTTCATGGGGCAGCACGTGCGGGCGACCAGCTTCTCGGCCGAGGACTTCACCGGCATGGTCGGCGCGGCAGGACTGACCGTGCTGTCCGCGGAGCACGTGCTGTTCACGCCCGACCACCCCGGTGCCGATCCCGAGTCCCACCTGTTCCTGCGCTGCGTGCGGGACTAGGCGGCCAGCGCGACGGCGCCGGACGATCAACTGCCGCCCTGATTCTGGCTCAATGCCTATGGGGCGGCCCCGCCCTCCGGGGAAGATGACCACCATGTCGACAACACCCCCACGCGGCGCACTCCACCTCGCAGCCACCCTCCTCACCGCCACCGCCGCCCTCTACATCACCCTCGTCGCCTTCGGGAACATCACCGACTTCGGCACGAACCAGCAGTTCGTGCGGCACGTCCTGGCGATGGATACGACGTTCAAGGACGAGGACCTGATGTGGAGAGCCATCACCAGCGAAGGGCTTCAGGACGCGGCGTACGTCGCGATCATCGTCTGGGAGACCGTCGCCGCGCTGGTGCTGATATACGGCACATGGCTCTGGTTCCGCCGCGACGAAGGCCGCGCCCGCCGCTTCTCCACCTACGGCCTGCTGATGCTGATGCTGCTCTTCGGCGCCGGGTTCATCGCGATCGGCGGTGAGTGGTTCGCCATGTGGCAGTCCGGGGACTGGAACGGACTCGACGCCGCGACCCGGGTGTTCATGTTCAGCGGGATCGTGCTGATCGTGAACCATCTGCCGTTCGGGCAGGCACGGCAGACGGACGCCGGCTGACGCGTATCAGTGGCGCAGGGCCCACTTCTGGACCGTCTCCAGGGGCCCTGCCGTAAAGCGCCGCAGCCACAGCGTCGAGCCCACCATCAGCGTCGCGCAGACCACGGCCCACAGTCCCACCACCCACCATGGGCCCGTGTCGTCGAGCCGTTCCGCCAGGCCCAGCCCGATGCCGTAGGAGACGAGCACACACAGCACGTTCTGCAGGACGTAGCCGGACAGGGCGGTGCGGCCGACGGAGGTGAGCCCGGTCATCAGCGGGCCCGGCCGCCGTACGCGGTCCACCAGGGCGCCGGTCAGGCCGATGTAGCCGAGGGCCAGCAGCGGGGCGGCGCCGTAGCGGGCCGGCAGGAACAGTTCGGTGCCGCCCAGTGCCGCCGCCACGTTGAGCGGCAGCCCGAGGCCCAGCCCCCACAGCATCAGGCGGGAGCGCAGCCGGCGCCCGGTCTCGTCCACGCCGAACGCCCCGGCCCGGTACAGCCGTACGCCCAGCAGGAAGAGGAAGACCAGCAGGAAGAAGGTCAGCACCGGCTCCATGCGCAGCGCGATCGCGTTCTCCAGGCGGAAGGCGACCTGGTCCAGGTAGTCGCCGTGCGCGTACAGGTCGACGACCTCGCGGGAGACGGTGCCGCCGTCCTCGCTGTCGGACGCGGCCAGGGTGGCCGCCGTCAGCAGGCCCAGCACGGCCAGATGCAGCCCCGCCGCCCACCACATCACCCGGCGCTGGGCCCGCGCAGAGCGGGTCAGCAGCCAGGCGACGAACAGGGCGGTGACCGCGTACCCCATGAGTACGTCCCAGGCGAAGACCAGGACGAAATGCACCGTGCCCTCGCCGAACAGAAACAGCGCCCGCCACCGGTAGCGCCCCGGCCACGGCTGCCCGCGCCGCGCCGCCGAGCCGTACTGGATGGCCAGCCCGACGCCGAACAGGATCGTCAGCAGCGACAGGAACTTGCCGTTCCCGAGCACGCTGAAGGTGCCTTCGACGGCGCCCGCGAACGACCCGAACGACAGCTCGCCGTAGCCGGACTGGAGGGCTCCCCACTCGGCGCCCGGACCGGTGAAGATCCATACGTTCGTCATGAGGGTGCCCAGGATGGCCACCCCGCGCAGTACGTCGAGGAGGGGGAGTCGTCCGGTGGGCGCTGACTGCGTCTCCGGTGCCCGCGGGACCGTCGTGTCCGAGTGCGTCATGCATTCATCGTCATGGCGGCACCGGCCGGAGTCGTCGTGAGCGAAGCCGAACCCGCCCTACACCGAAGGATGCAGAGGGCGGCACCACCCGGTCCGCCCTTAGACCTACTTGACGACCGCCACCGTGGTGCCCGCCGTCCCGAAGTCCCACAGCGCGGAACCGTCCGCCTTGGGCATCCGGATACCGCCCGTCTGCCTGCCCGAGGCGGGCGGCGGGGACGAGCCGTCCACGGCGTTGGAGAAGGCGATGGAGACCCCGGACTTCGCGGTGAAGTAGATGATGTTCTCGATCTGCACACCGTCCGAGCCGGTGGTGGCCTCGTTGCGCGAGGACACGGCGTAGGTGCCGGGGTCCGGGCTCACCGTGCCGGGCCAGACGGTGAAGGTACGGCGGGTCGCGTCGCTGGCGTCGACCAGCCAGAGACGCTTCTGGCCGAGGGAGTACACGATCCGGCGTCCCGTGCCCGAGCCGTCCGGCACGGCGGCGGGCCCGGCGGACTTCGACGGGGCGGGGCTCGCGCCCGCCGACGCCGACGCGCTCGGGCGGGCGGCCGTGGCCGTCGGGTGCGGCCCCTTGTCGGCCTGCACGGCGAGGACGGCGACGGCGGCTATCGCTGCCACCGTCAGACCGGTCACCCAGACCTTGGGAGCAGGCACGGCACGCATCTCCTCAGCTACGAAGCCACGGAACCCCTCCACCGGGGGTCGGATCATCGTACCGACCCCCGTGACCCGGTCCTCCTCAGTCCAGCACCGGCAACAGCTCCGGCAGATGCCCGTCCGAGGCCGCCGCCGCCCGCTGCCGTTCCTGCGGCACCTCGCCGTACAGCGTCGTCCGCGGTTTCGCGGGGCGCCCCGCCGCCTCGGCGACGGCCACCAGGTCGCGCACCGACTTGTAGGAGCCGTACGACGAACCCGCCATCCGCGAGATCGTCTCCTCCATCAGCGTGCCGCCCAGGTCGTTGGCGCCGGAGCGGAGCATCTCCGCGGCGCCCTCGGTGCCGAGCTTCACCCAGCTGGTCTGGATGTTCGGGATCCAGGGGTGCAGCAGGAGCCGGGCCATGGCCGTGACCGCCCGGTTGTCCCGGATGGTCGGGCCGGGGCGGGCGATGCCCGCCAGGTACACCGGGGCGTTGGTGTGGATGAACGGCAGGGTCACGAACTCGGTGAAGCCGCCGGTCCGTTGCTGGATGCCGGCCAGGGTGCGCAGGTGGCCCAGCCAGTGGCGGGGCTGGTCGACATGGCCGTACATCATCGTCGAGCTGGACCGGATGCCCAGCTCGTGCGCGGTCGTGATCACCTCGATCCAGGTCGCCGTCGGCAGCTTGCCCTTGGTCAGGACCCAGCGGACCTCGTCGTCGAGGATCTCGGCGGCGGTGCCGGGGATGGAGTCCAGGCCCGCCTCCTTCGCCGCCGTGAGCCATTCCCTGATCGACATGCCGGTGCGGGTGGCGCCGTTGACGACCTCCATCGGCGAGAAGGCGTGGACGTGCATGCCGGGGACGCGGGACTTCACCGCCCGGGCGATGTCGAAGTACGCCGTTCCCGGCAGGTCCGGGTGGATGCCGCCCTGCATGCAGACCTCCACCGCGCCCACGTCCCAGGCCTGCTGGGCGCGGTCGGCCACCTGGTCCAGGGACAGGGTGTAGGCGTCGGCGTCCGTGCGGCGCTGGGCGAAGGCGCAGAAGCGGCAGCCGGTGTAGCAGACGTTGGTGAAGTTGATGTTCCGGGTGACGATGTAGGTGACGTCGTCGCCGACCGCCGATTTGCGGACGTCGTCGGCGACGCGGGTCAGCGCGTCCAGTGCCGGGCCGTCCGCGTGCAGCAGCGCCAGCGCCTCCTCGTCGGTGAGCCGGGTCGGGTCGTCGGCCGCCACCCGCAGCGCCTGGCGCACGTCGGTGTCGATGCGCTCGGGGGCCATGCCGGGCGCGGCGGCCTCGCGCAGGGCGCCCCAGTCGCCGTACACCTCGTCGAAGTCGTCGCGGCGGTCGGACGTACGGCCCTCGGTGTCGATGGTGGTGTGCAGGTCCGTACGGCCGGAGGCGA
Organism: Streptomyces curacoi; assembly: GCF_001513975.1. Taxonomy (GTDB): domain Bacteria; phylum Actinomycetota; class Actinomycetes; order Streptomycetales; family Streptomycetaceae; genus Streptomyces; species Streptomyces curacoi. Next base: position 322,893 of record NZ_KQ947990.1, on the reverse strand, counting down.
CGAAGGCCTCCTCGGGCTCCTGCCACGGGTGCCCCTCGACCACCGCGTCCGGCCGGGCCAGGCCCGTCTCCGGATCGGCGAGTGCACGCACGTGCGGGCGCAGCCGTGGGTCCAGCCAGGGCTCGCCGCGCCGGACGAACTCCGGGTAGACACAGAGGCGTTCGCGCAGTTCGAAGCCGGCGGCCGCCGAGCGCTCGGCGAGTTCCTCGATCTGCGGCCAGGGGCGCTCGGGGTTGACGTGGTCGATGGTCAGCGGGGAGACCCCGCCCCAGTCGTCGATGCCGGCGCGGATGAGGCGCTCGTACTCGGAGTCGACCAGGTTCGGCGGGGCCTGGAGGCAGGCGCTCGGGCCCATGAGGTGCCGGGCGACGGCCACCGTGGCGACCAGTTCGTCCAGTTCCGCGTCCGGCATGCCGCGCATCGCGGTGTCCGGCTTGGCGCGGAAGTTCTGGATGATCAGTTCCTGGATGCCGTGGTAGGCCCGGGAGATCTTGCGGAGCGCGAAGAGGGACTCGGCCCGCTCCTCGTACGTCTCGCCGATCCCGATGAGGATGCCGGAGGTGAAGGGGACGGAGGAGCGGCCGGCGTCCTCCAGGACGCGCAGCCGTACGGCGGGTTCCTTGTCGGGGGAGCCGTGGTGCGGGCCGCCGGGCTCGGACCACAGGCGGGTGGCCGTCGTCTCCAGCATCATGCCCATGGACGGGGCGACGGGCTTGAGGCGCTGGAAGTCGGTCCAGGTCATCACCCCCGGGTTGAGGTGAGGGAGGAGCCCGGTCTCCTCCAGGATCCGGACGGAGATGGCGCGGACGTAGGCGATGGTGTCGTCGTACCCGTGCGCGTCGAGCCACTCCCTGGCCTCCGGCCAGCGCTCCTCCGGCTTGTCGCCGAGGGTGATGAGGGCTTCCTTGCAGCCGAGGGCCGCGCCCTTGCGGGCGATGTCGAGGACCTCGTCCGGCGACATGAACATCCCGTGCCCGGCGCGGCGCAGCTTGCCCGGGACGGTGACGAAGGTGCAGTAGTGGCACTTGTCCCGGCACAGCCGGGTGAGGGGGATGAAGACGCTCTTCGAGTAGGTGATGACGCCGGGCCGGCCCGCCGCCTCAAGGCCGGCGTCCCGCACCCGGGCGGCGGACGCGACGAGGTCGTCGAGGGCCTCGCCGCGGGCCTGGAGCAGTACGGCCGCCTCGGAGACGTCGAGGGCGACGCCGTCCCGGGCGCGTTTGAGGGCGCGACGCATGGAGTTCTCGGTCGGGCCGGTGCCGCTCGGGCGGTCGGTGGAGCCGGTTCCGGAGGTCGCGGAAGTCGTCATCCTTCGAGCATAAGAGCGAGGTGATCAGGACAGGCAGGCGCCGCCCGATTCGCCCGGAGGGCCCGCTCGTTACACGGTGTCGTGATCACCACTACCACCATCCGTGACATAACGGGCATAGTCATCAAGGACCTTCAGAACCTCCGTCTCCCCCGCCGGAGGCAACTGCACCACGACCTCCTCGATGCCGAGGTCCGCGTAGTGCGCGAGCTTGCCGGGGTTGGGATACACGGCGTACGGCACGACCTGAAGCGCGCTCGGATCGCGCCCGGCGTCCGCCCAGGCCGCCCGCAGCCGGGGAAGACTTTCGGGCAGTCCGCGGCCACCGATGGGCAGCCACCCGTCGGCGTACTCGCAGATGTGCGCGAACAGCTGGGGACCGGCGGCTCCACCGATGAGCGTGCGAGGGCCGGCGACTTTCGGTGCGCGCGGCTTCTGTACGGGTTTGGGGTGGGCGAAGCTGGCCCGCACTGCCCCGAACTCACCCTCGTACGCGGTCGGTTCGTCCGCCCACAGGGCCCGCATCAGGGCCATGCGGTCCCGGACGAGCGCGCGGCGCGTGCCCCAGTCGACGCCGTGATCGGCGGCCTCCTCCACATTCCAGCCGAATCCGAGCCCGAGCGTGAACCGCCCGCCGGACAGATGGTCGACGGTCGCGATCTGCTTGGCCAGGTCGATCGGATCGTGCTGGGCGACCAGCGTGATACCGGTGCCGAGCCCGAGCCGCTCGGTGACGGCGGCGGCCTGGCCCAGGGCGACGAAGGGGTCGAGGGTACGGCCGTACTCGGGGGGCAGGTCACCGCCGGCCGGGTACGGGGTGGTCCGCTCGACCGGGATGTGGGTGTGCTCGGGCAGATAGAGCCCGGCGAACCCGCGCTGCTCCAGCTCACGGGCGAGCCGGGTCGGGGTGATGGTCTCGTCGGTGAGGAAGATCGTCACGGAGATGCGCATGACTGCATCTGTACCGCGCGGACCCCGCGATGTCCATACCGACCGGTCGGCACAGGTTCGCGGCGGCCCTGGGCCCCCAGAGCTTCGACAGCTGCCGATTGTCTGTCGATTCCCTTCCCTTGCACGGAAGTTCACGGCTGAATACGAGAGTTGCACGCACCACCACTGCACCACCCACGCCCTGTCACTCACGACGACCTGGGGAGCAGCAGCATGTGCGAGGACGACCACGGTCTCGGAAGACGCGCCCTGTTCGTGACGGGCGCCGCCGCCGCGCTTACGTTGGGAAGCGTGACCTTCACGAGCGCCGCCGACGGCAGCCAGGACGCGGAGACCCGCACGGTACGGGGCACCCTGCCGCCCGGGTCCCCCGACTTCGTGTACGTACCGCTCGAAATCCCGTCCGGGGTAAGGGAGATCAAGGTCTCCTACACCTACGACAAGCCGTCCGTCCCGGCCGGCACCCCGGGCAACGCCCTCGACATCGGCATCTTCGACTGGCGCGGCACGGAGCTGGGCGGGACGGGCTTCCGGGGCTGGTCGGGGGGCGCCAGGACCGAGTTCTTCATCCGGGCGGACGACGCGACGCCGGGGTACCTCCCGGGCCCGGTCCGCCAGGGCACCTGGTACATCGCGCTGGGCCCCTACACGGTGGCGCCGCAGGGCCTGCCGTACGAGATCACCATCACGCTGACGTACGGCGAGCCCGGCACGGCCGTCGAGCCGGCGTACCCGCCGGAGCGGGCGAAGGGCCGGGGCCGCGCCTGGTACCGGGGCGACTGTCACCTGCACTCCTGGTACTCCGACGGCCGCCGCACCCCGGCGGAGATCGCGGCGCTGGCGCGGGCGGCCGGCCTGGACTTCATCAACACCTCGGAGCACAACACCCACTCCTCGCACGCCCACTGGGCGGACGTGGCGGGCGACGACCTGCTGGTGATGCTGGGCGAGGAGGTCACGACGCGCAACGGACACGTGGTGGCCCTCGGCACCGACCCCGGGACCTTCATCGACTGGCGCTACCGGGCCCGCGACAACCGCTTCGGCCGGTTCGCCCGCCAGATCCGCAAGGCCGGCGGCCTCGTCGTCCCCGCCCACCCGCACGCCACCTGCGTCGGCTGCAACTGGAAGTTCGGCTTCGGCGAGGCGGACGCGATCGAGGTCTGGAACGGCCCCTACACCCCCGACGACGAGGTGGCGCTGGCCGACTGGGACAGCATGCTGGTCGCCTCCGTCCGCTCGAACTCCCGCTCCTGGATCCCGGCGATGGGCAACAGCGACGCCCACCGCGACCCCGACCCGGTCGGCTCACCGCAGACGGTGGTCCTGGCCGACGACCTGACGCGGGAGGCGGTCCAGGAGGGGATCAGGGCGGGGCGGTCGTATGTGGCCGAGTCCAAGAACGTGTCCCTGACGTTCACGGCGTCAGGCGGCCGGGGTGAACACGCGGGCATCGGCGAACGGCTGGAGGCGGACCGGGACACGCCGGTGACGGTACGACTGGAGATCTCGGGCGCCCCCCGCTGCACGGCCCGCTTCGTGACCGACCAGGGCGTGCTGTTCACGAGCGCGCCGTTGCCGGTGTCGGGGACGGGGGTCGTGGAATGGCGTACGACGCCGTCCTACGCCGCCTATGTGCGAGCGGAGTTGCGACACGAGACGGTGGTGGGACCGCTGCCGGGGGCGTTGGCGGCGTTCACGAACCCCATCTTCCTCGGACGTCCGTAGGGGCAGCACCGGGCGTGACCGCCACATCCGGACCGCCCCCGCTCTGGCATCGCGCGCTCACCGCGTCCCCCCTCCCCCGCACTCGGCCCACAACAGCTTGCCGCCCTTCGACGCGACCGGCTCGCTGAGCGCCGAGGCGCCCCATGTGTCGGCGCACGCCTGCACGAGGTGCAGTCCACGACCGCCCTCGGAGTCCGGTGGGGGCGGCGCGGCCGGATGGGAGAAGCCGGGTGGGACGCGTGGGTCCGTGTCCCATACGGCGACTCGAAGGCGGCCGGGCTCTGCCGAGCGGACGCGGAGGGCGTACGGGCCCTCGGTGTGGCGGTGCGAGTTGGTCAGCAGTTCCGCCGCCAACAGTTCGGCGGTGGGGGCGAGATCCTGCATCTCGTGCGCGGCCAGAATCAGTCTGAGGGCGCCCCTCGCGATACCCGGTGCGCGTGGATCGTGCGGGAGGTGCAGGGTGTAGTTCCAGGACGGGGATACGGTGGCCATCGGAATTCTCCGGTCACTGAGGGGAGTTGGACGGATGCCTGGTGTCTCCGCCGCGGCGTCCCACGGTGCGCTTCCAGGCGAGGCGCCTGAGAACGAAGATAGAGCGGACACAAAGATGCTTTGCGTGATTCCGAAGGATCTCAGCGATTTCTCCCTCGTGTGGGTGACGAGCCGCCCGGGCGCCTGATAGGAGGACTGTCATGACGCCAAGGCCCGCACCAACGGCCCGACGCCTACGGCTCGCCATTGAACTGCGCAAACTCCGCGAACGAGCCGGCCTGACCGCGACGGAGGCCGCACAGTTGCTGGGTACCAGCTCCGGTCAACTCAGCAATGTGGAGTCGGCCAGGTTCGGAGTGAGTCCGGATCGCGTCCGGGCGATGGCCAACATCTACTCCTGCACGAACCAGCCCTACATCGACGCCTTGGCCGACATGGCCGCCGAGAAGGCCCGTGGCTGGTGGTGGGACTCGTACCGCGAAGTGCTTCCGTCAGGACTGCTCACTCTCGCCGAGCTGGAGCACCACGCGACGGCCATCCGCACCGCCTTCACCGCCCACATCCCCGGCATGCTCCAGACCGCCGAGCACGCGCGGGAGATCTTCAGCCACGCTATTCCGGCCCCTACCCCGCCCGAAGTCGAGCACCGCGTCTCCCACCGCATCAAGCGCCAGGACGTCGTCTTCCGCGAGAATCCGAACCCCTACAGCACCGTCATCCATGAGGCCGCCCTGCACATGCGGGTCGGCGGCCCTCGGGTGGCCCGCGAGCAGCTCCAGCACCTGATCGACATGAGCGAACGCGAGCACGTCACGCTTCGCGTGCTCCCCTTCGACGTCGGGGCGTTCCCGGGTTCGGGCCAGTCCATCAACTACCTGTGCGGCCCCGTTCCGCAACTGGACACCGTGCAGCTGGACCAGTTCCACGGTCCCGTACTCCTCGATGCCGAAGCCCATCTGGAGAAGTATCGGCACCTCCTGGACATCGTCGAAGCCCTCGCTCTCGGACCCGAGAAGTCCCGGGACCTGATCCGTTCCATCGCCCAGAGCCTGTAAAGGAGCCGAAATGCCCACTCACGCCTGGCAGAAGTCGTCCTACTGCCAAGAGGGAGAGGCCTGCGTCCACATATCCGCCGACCCCAGGACCATCCACCTCATCGAGAGCGCCGACCCCACCCAGACCGTCCTCACCATCACCCCCGCCACCTTCGAAGCCCTCCTGAACACCCTGAAATCCCCCCGCACATGACCCTCACCACCGGCCCCGCGTCCCACGACCCCGCCGTCGACTTCCCGGAACTGGCGCCCCACGCCCGGACCACCGTCCGGCTGCACCCCCGCCGGGGCACGCCCGGCCCGCGGGACAGTCACATCGGTGGGCCGCTGTGGTGGCCGGCAGGCGAGCCGTGGTCCTTGTGCGCCGAGCACCGGGATGTGAACGGGCGGCAGCAGGGCCCCTACCCCCTGGTCGCCGTGGCGCAGTTGACGGCCGTGGACTTCCCGGAGATCCGGTTCCCGGAGGGCACCGACCTGGTGCAGTTGCTGTGGTGCCCGGAGTGGCACGAGCAGCCGCACCCGGAGGGGTGGGGGCAGGCGTGCCGGCTCGTGTGGCGGCGGGCCGGTGACGTCATCGAGGCGCTCGTCGCGCAGCCGGATCCCGACGCGCACTGGGACCGGGACCTGGACATGATCCCGGCCGCGTGTGTGCTGCATCCGGAACGGCTCACGGAGTACCCCTGGCGGGAGGAGCTCCCGGCCGGTCTCGCCGACCGCCACACGGCCTGGCTCGAAGAGCGCGGCCTGGTCGACGACGTCTCGACCGTCCCCGGCTGCAAGCTGGGCGGCAGCATGAGCTGGGGCGTGACCGACATGCCGGAGACGATGGAGTGCGGGGAGTGCCGGGCCTCGCTGGAGCTGTTCCTGCAGTTCGACACGTACGAGTACGAACTGGACGGCTGCGACGGCCGGCCGCCGGACCGCTTCCGGCCCCTGGAGGAGCGCGGGCTGGAGCCGAGGAGCGAGGAGGGGCGGGCGGCGCGGGAGCCGGTGGGCATGACGGTCGGGCGGGGCGGGCACGCCGGGCTGTTCGTCTGCTCGGCGGATCCTCGGCATCCGGCGTCGTTCTTCACGCAGTGACCGTGTCCGGCGCCGGTCAGGGCATCGGCTCGTCCGCGAGGTCGGCGAGCACGGCCGCGTGGTCCGAGGGCCAGACGCCGTCGACCGGGCCGTCACCCGCCCGCCGTACGGAACGTACATGGCCCAGCCCGCCCGCCCCGGGCGGCCCCACGTGGATGTAGTCGATGCGCACGCTCGGCTCCAGGCCGGACGCGACGTACGGGTTTTCGCGGTCCCAGGTGGCGGCGGGGGCGGACGGGTCGGCGTACTGCCAGGCGTCGAAGAAGACCTGGCCGGGCACGACCGGCGCGGTCCGGTAGCCGCCGAAGAGGCGTATCTCGTCGGAGTCCGGCCAGGCGTTGAAGTCGCCGGTGACGATCGCGGGGAAGGGCGAGTCGACCCGGTTCTCGGCGATGAACTCGGCGAGCGCGGTGACCTGGCGGCAGCGCACGGCCGAGCCGTGCAGGGCCGAGGTGAGGTGGGTGGTGAAGAAGGGGATGTCGTAGGAGGGGGTGGCCAGGCGGGTGAAGAGGGCCAGGCGGCCGTCGTCGACCTCGGAGGGGGCCGGCAGCCGCAGGCTGTGCTGGGCTACGACCGGCCAGCGGCTCAGTACGGCGTTCCCGATGTCGACCGTGGGGTCCCCGATGCGCCGGCGCCAGCGCTCGGGGGCGGGCGAGGGGGCCCAGGCCCAGTGCATGCCGAGTTCGCCGGCCAGCCACTCGGCCTGGTTCTCGCCGTCGGCGGCCCACACCTCCTGCAGGCCGACGACATCGGGGCGCAGTTCGCGCAGCCCGGCGAGGATCGCCTTCTGCCGGGCCTCCCAGGGCCCGAAGCGCCACCACAGGTTCCAGGTCACGACCCGCATCCGCAGCCACCCGCTCTCGTCACGCCGCGTCGGGGACCATTGAAGCAACAGTTCGACGGTCGCGCCGTGACAGCCGGCAGGAGACAGGAGACCCTCACGCAATGTCCCGCATCGCCGACCTGAGGTTCCACGCCGCCACCACCTTCCAGCGCCGCGTCGGCAATCCCGTGCTGCGCTGCCTCCCCTTCCAGACGGTCCTGGAGACCACCGGCCGCGTCTCCGGGCTGCCCCGCCGGACGCCGGTGGGCGGTCGCCGGGTCGGGGACTCCTTCTGGCTGGTCTCGGAGTTCGGCGACAGGTCCCAGTACGTGCGCAACATCAAGGCCAATCCGCGGGTGCGGGTGCGGATCCGGGGGCGGTGGCACACCGGCACCGCCCATCTGCTGCCCGACGACGACCCGGTGGCGCGGCTGCGCTCCCTGCCCCGGCTCAACAGCATCGGGGTCAGGGCGTTCGGGACCGGTCTCCTGACGGTGCGGGTGGACCTGGACGGCTGACGCCGCTCAGGCCACCCGCGCGTACAGCTCGGCCACCAACCGCACGACCTCGTCCGGTACCCGCAGGGTCGGGAAGTGGTCGCAGTCCGGATGCCGTACGAGACGGCACCCGGGGATGCGGGCGGCCATCTCCTCGTTGCAGCGGACCACCTCGGGAATGTCCTGCTCGCCGAGCAGCAGTGCGCACGGCAGCTTGAGCTCACCGAGCCGGTCGAAGGCCGGGGCGTCCTCGGTCTCGTGGCCGTAGTTGCTGAACCAGCCCGGGATCGCCGCCCGCAGCTGTTCGGCGGCGGCTGCGTCGGGGGCGGTGCCCGCCGCGCCCCACACGCGCAGGCCGAGGGCGACCAGGCCGTCCATGTCGCCGGCCTGGGCGAGCTTCCCGATCTGCTCGGTCAGCTCCGGCAACTTGAGGTCCGGGTGCCCGGTGACGCCCGGGACCAGCAGGCCGAGGGCGGCCACCCGGCCGGGGTCACCCAGGGCGTAGGTGATCGCGGTCTTGCCGCCCATGCTGGTGCCGACCAGCACCGCCCGGGCCAGACCGAAGTGGTCCAGGACGCTTCGCAGGTCCCCGCTGTGCGTATACGACGTCGTCGGCGCCGGGGACCGGCCGTAGCCGCGGACGTCGTAGCGGATGACGCGGTGCCGCTCCGCCAGGGCGGGCAGCACCGGGTCCCAGATGCGGGAGTCCCCGACACCGGGGTGCAGCAGCACCAGCGGCGGGCCGTCCCCCGCCCCGCCCGAGTCGTCCGCCCAGACCTCGCCGTCCCTGACCCGCACCATCTGCTCCATGGGGCGACTGTGCCCAACTCGCCCTCCGGGCACCAGTCATCGGCCGGTCAACCGGGCCACACGATGGCCTGCACCTCGCTGTACGCGTGCAGCGCGTACGAGCCGACATCCCGGCCCACCCCGCTCTTCTTGAAGCCGCCGAAGGGCGCCTCCATGTTGCGGCCGACCGTGTTGACGCCGACTCCGCCCGCCCGTAGCCGCCGCGCGACCCGGAAGGCGCGGGCCACGTCGCCGGACCAGACGTAGTCGATCAGGCCGTAGTCCGTGTCGTTGGCGAGGGCGATGCCCTCTTCCTCCTCCTCGAAGGGGATCACGCAGACGACCGGCCCGAAGATCTCCTCCCGGGCGACCCGCATGTCGTTCGCGCAGTCCGCGAGGAGGGTCGGCGCGACATGGAAACCCCGGTCGAGCGGCGGCCGTTCACCGCCCGCCACCACCACCGCGCCCTCCTTCCGGCCCGCCTCCACATAGGACTCCACGCGGTCCCGGTGCTCCGCCGAGATCAGCGGCCCGACGACCGTGGCCGGGTCGCGCGGGTCCCCGACCGGCAACCGGCTCGCGTACGCGGCCAGTTGCTCGACCAGCCGGTCGTACACGCCCCGCTGGGCCAGCACCCGGGTCGGCGCCGTACAGATCTGCCCGCTGTAGAAGGAGAACGTCGTGCCGATCCCGGCCACCGCCGACCCGAGGTCCGCGTCGTCGAAGACGACCGCCGCGCCCTTCCCCCCGAGCTCCATCAGCTGGCGCTTCATGTCCCGTCCGCACACCTCGGCGATGCGCTGCCCGACCGCCGTGGAGCCGGTGAAGCTGACCATGTCGACGTCCGGGGACGCGACGGCCGCCTCACCGACCTCCACCGCCCGGCCGGAGACCACGTTCACCACACCCGCCGGCGCCCCCGCCGCCTCCAGCGCCTGAGCCATCCGGTAGACGGACAGCGGGTCCTGCGGGGCGGGCTTGACGACGACGGTGTTGCCCATGGCCAGCGCGGGGGCGATCTTGCCCGCCGGGTTGGCCCAGGGGTTGTTGTACGAGGTGATGCAGGTGACCACCCCGACGGGCTGGCGGACGGCCAGCGCGCCCATCACGCCCGCCTTCCCCATCGGCCCGGCCTCGTTGATCTGCGGCGGGATCGCCCACTCGGCGGGCTCCACGCGCGCGTAGCGCCGGAACCGGGCCGCCCCGACGCCCACCTGCATGCCCCGGGCCGTCGCCGTGGTCGCGCCGGTCTCGGCCTGGGCGAGTTCGGCGTACGGCGCGAAACGCTCGCCGATGATCTGCGCCGTACGCGCGAGCACCGCCGCCCGCTCCTCCGGCGCCGTACGCGACCACGGCCCGAAGGCCTCGCGGGCCGCGGCGCAGGCCGCGTGCACCTGATCCCGCGAGGCCTCCGGCGCCCACCCGACGGTCTCCTCGGTCGCCGGATCGATAACGGCGTAATAGCCGCCGTCCGGCTCCACCCACGCGCCCCCGACGAAGAGCCGCTGCCGCTCGACCTCCTGGGCGCTCACCTCGTGGCCACCGTCCTGGTGTCCCGCCCCGACCGCAGCACCCGTCCCGGCACGGCCCCGGTCACCACGTCGTCCCGGATCGCCTCGACGCCGTTGACCCAGACGGCCCGTACACCGATCGCCTTGGAGTCCAGCCGGGGACTGTCACCCGGCAGGTCGTGCACCAGCGTGGCCGTACCGGCGTCGATCCGCTCCGGGTCGAAGAGCACCAGATCCGCGTGGAAGCCCTCCTGGATCCGGCCCCGGTCCCTGAGCCCGAACAGCTGCGCGGGATCGTCCGTCAGCATCCTCACCGCCTGCTCCAGGCTCGCCAGCTTCCGCCCGCGCAGACAGTCCCCGATGAACCGGGTCGTGTACGGCGCCCCGCACATCCGGTCCAGATGCGCCCCGGCGTCCGAGCCGCCGAGGAGCACGTCCTCGTGCTGCCAGGCCTCGGCGCGCATCGCCCAGGACTCCGGGTCGTTGTCGGTGGGCATGGGCCACAGGACCGTACGCAGCTCGTCGGCCGCGCAGATCTCGACCAGGCAGGAGAAGGGGTCCAGCCCCCGCTCGGCCGCGATGTCCGCCACGACCCGCCCGGTCAGCCCGCGGTTGGCCTCGCTGTAGGTGTCGCCGATGACGTAGCGGCCGAAGTTCGTCAGCCGCCGGAAGACACCCGCCTCCTCGGACTGACCGCGCCGGACCATCTCCGCCCGTACGGCGGGGTCGCCCAGCTTCTCGATCCGCTCCGGCACGGGCAGCCCGAGCACCGGGCCCCACCCCGGGATCAGGTTCAGCGCGCAGAAGGTCCCCAGGGACATGTTCATCGGCGTGAGAATCGGCATGGTCAGCGCCACGACCCGGCCGCCCGCCTTACGGGCCCGTTCGCCGGCCAGCAGTTGCCGGGGCACGCGGGCGGGCGCGGCCGAGTCGATGGTCAGGACGTTCCAGTTCAGGGGGCGCCCCGCCGCCGCGCTCATCTCCACCAGCAGATCGATCTCCGCGTCAGTGAACTGATCGAGACACCCGGCGACGATGCCCTCGATCTGCGTCCCCTCGTGCTCCCCGACAGCCTTCGACAGCGCGAGCAGCTCGGCCGGGAGCGCGTGCCGGGAGGCGACCGGCTGCCCGTCCCCGTCGGAGTGCGTGCTCGACTGGGTCGTGGAGAACCCCCAGGCACCGGCGTCCATGGCGTCGTGCAACAGCCGCAGCATGGCGTCGAGCTGCTCCTTGTCGGGCTGCCCACCGACGGCCTCCGGCCCCATCACATGGCGCCGCAGCGCACAGTGCCCCACCATGAACCCGGCGTTGACCGCGATCCGCCCTTCGAGGGCGTCCAGATACTCCCCGAAGGAGTTCCAGGTCCAGGGCGCCCCTTCTTCGAGCGAGACCAGAGACATGCCCTCGACCTTGGACATCATGCGGCGGGTGTAGTCGGCGTCGGCGGGGCGGTCGGGGTTGAGCGGGGCAAGGGTGAAACCACAGTTGCCGGCCGCGACGGTGGTGACGCCGTGGTTGAGGGAGGGAGTGGCATAAGGATCCCAGAACAGCTGGGCGTCGTAGTGGGTGTGGGGGTCGACGAAGCCGGGGGCGAGGATCAGGCCGGTGGCGTCCTCGCTGGTCCGGGCCTCTTCGGTGACGATGCCGATGACGGCGATACGACCGTCGCGTATCCCCACGTCGGCGGTGTAGCCGGGCGCACCCGTCCCATCGACGACGGTCGCGCCCTTGATGAGGTGATCGAGCATGAGCCTTGCCTCCTTGAACTCCGGGCGAGTGGAGATACTCAGGGGCGCGGGGAACTGCGCGACCAGCCCCCACGCACCCGCAGCCGCAGCCGCCGACAAAGATCAGGCACCCCTCCGGAACCGCGAAGTCCGATGCACCGGATCCGTATCGATCTTCGGAATCACGTGCTCCCCGATCAGCCGGATCGTCTGCAGCGTCTCCTCCTTCGGAATCCCGACCGGCAGCCCGAAACTCAGCTGATCCGCCCCCGCCTGCTCCCACCGCTTGCACTGCCGCAGCACCTCGTCCGGGTCCCCGCAGATCACCAGCTCCTCCTCGATGAGGACCTCGACGAACTCGGCGGTGTACTCGGGAAGCGTCTCCGGCCACTCGGGGAAGCCCTCGGGCCGCGGGAAGGTGTCGTGGTACCGGAACACGAGCGACGGCAGGTAGTGCAGTCCCCCGCTCACCGCGATCCGCACGGCCTCGTCATGCGTGGGCGCGCAGATCGCCGTCGTCGTCACCATGACGTTGTCGTTGACGAAGTCACCGACCGGCTCCGCGTCCACGATCGCCGTCTTGTACTGCTCCAGCACCCACTCCATGTCGGCGACCTTCTGCACACTGAAGCCCAGCACCCCGAGCCCCTTCTTCGCCGCCATGGCGTACGACGACGGCGACCCGGCCGCGTACCACATCGCCGGATGCGACTTCCCGTACGGCTTCGGCAGCACCTTCCTCGGCGGCAGCGACCAGTGCTTGCCCTGGAAGCCGACGTACTCGTCCTGGAGCCACATCTTCGGGAACTCGGCGATGGTCTCTTCCCAGATCTCCTTGGTGTGGTTCATGTCGGTGATCCCGGGCAGGAAGCCGAGGATCTCGTGCGAGCCGGCACCCCGCCCGCTGCCGAACTCGAAGCGGTTGCCGGTGAGATGGTCGAGCATGGCCACCTTCTCGGCGACCTTCACCGGGTGGTTGACCTGGGCGAGCGGGTTGAAGATGCCCGAGCCGAGATGGATCCGCTCCGTCGCGTGCGCCAGGTACCCCAGGAAGACGTCGTTGGCGGAGAGGTGCGAGTACTCCTCCAGGAAGTGGTGCTCCGACGCCCAGGCGTACTTGAAGCCGGACTTGTCCGCCTGGATGACGTACTCGGTCTCCTCCATCAGCGCCTTGTGCTCGGCGAGCGGGTCGGTCTCGGCGCGCTTGCCCACGTATCCCTGTACAAAGAGCCCGAATTCCAAGGAGGTTCACCGTCCCACGGTCGGCCGTATCTGACGGTTCGTCAGATCTATGGGCCGACTGTTCCACCGGCCCCGTGGAGCGTCAATAGCTGACGCCGCGTCAGACGATGGACACTCCCGCGAGCCATCCGCCGTCGATCACGAACGGCTGCCCGGTGATGTAGGACGAGTCGTCGCACGACAGGAACAGCGCGAGCCGCGCCACCTCCTCCGGGCGGCCGATGCGGCCGAGCGGCACCAGCTTGCGGTACAGGCCATCCAGCGCCCGCGACGCCTCCTCGGGGTCCGCCGCCGGGTCGAGCCGGGCCGGGTTGGCCATCGCGGTGTCGATGGCGCCGGGACACATGGCGTTGACGCGGATGTGCCGCGGGGCCAGTTCGAGGGCGGCGACGCGGGTGAGGCCGACTATGGCGTGCTTGGTGGCGGCGTAGGCCCCGACGGCCGCCATGCCGGTCACTCCGGTGTAGGAGGCGGTGTTGACGATCGTGCCGCCGTCGGCCATCTCGGGCGCCACCGCCTTGACGCCGAGGAAGCAGCCGACCTGGTTCACCCTGACGACCTGCATGAACTCGTCGAGGGGCGTGTCGAGGAGGGCGTTGAAGCGCAGGATGCCGGCGTTGTTGACGAGGCCGTCGACATGGCCGTACGCCTCCTTGGCCGCGGCGACCGCCGCATGCCAGTCGGCCTCCTCGCCGACGTCGAGGTGGACGTACAGCGAGCCCAGTTCCTCGGCGAGCTTCTTCCCCTGGTCGTCGAGGACGTCCGCGACCACGACGCTCGCGCCCTCCGCGACGAAGAGGCGCGCCTCCTGCTCCCCCTGTCCGCGCGCCGCCCCGGTGACGATGACGACCCGTCCGTCGAGCTTGCCCATTGCGGCCCCCTGCAGATGGTGGACACGGTGGACTTGGCATCGTAGCGGCATACCTGACGATGCGTCAGATGCAAGTCACCGGCGTTGCTGAGGCGAATGTCACGTGACCCGCAAGTAGGGATGTTTGACCCTGTCGGCGTCCGGCGCGGGAATCCAGAATCCTCGCCATGTCCAAGCGGAGACTCAAGAACAAGAAGATCAGGATCGTGGCGGTCGGCTCGGCGCTTGCGACCGGCGGGGTGATCGTGGCCCTGCTTCCGACGGCGAACGCCGCCGGCGAGGAGAAGGCGCCCGAGCAGATCATGACGATGTGCCAGCGGGCCCGGGTGCTCAACGGAAAAGCGCAGTCCATCTCCGACTTCGGCGGCCACCCGATCGCCGGGCCGAGTTTCGCGTCCGACAACTGCGATTTCGTCGAGACGAAGTTCGAGACCTTCGACGGGCCGACCGAAAAGGCCTCCATCGACTTCCCGAACTGCGAACCGAACGCCACCGAACCGGCGAAGGTGTCGGTCACCTGGTCGGCGACGGCGGCCCAGGGACAGGGCAAGTACACCGTCACCCAGCAGGGCGGCGGCGGAGGGCTCTTCGGAGCGCTGACCGGATCCTGGCTCAAGCACAAGGGCACCCTCGACATGACCGTCAGGTCGGCCACCGCCGGCGACACGGAACAGCGGGACGTGCCGGTCGGCAAGGTGCTGCACATGGAGTTCACGCCGAAGATGCAGCGCATGACCGGCGAATGGCGGGTCCGGATCGACGCCCGCGAGGCGACGACCGTCACCAACGCCACCCCGGAGCAGAACTTCGTGGCCCCGGACGTCGTCGAGGGCCCCGTCATCCTGCCGGGCGCGGCGGGTGCTCCCGGTGTCGTGGACGGCACCTCCAAGGCCGTGCTGACGGACTGCTGACTCCCCCTGACCTCCCCCGCCCCCAGACGTCACAGGAGAACCCATGACACGCCCCGGCCGCACGAGAAGCCACCGGAGCAAGAAGAAGCGCATCACCCTGGCCCTGGCCCCGGTGGCGGCCGTCGCGGTGGCCGTACCGCTGATGAGCTCCGCGGGTGCCGCCACCCCCTCCGAAGTGACCGCCGACTGTTCGGCGGACTCCGACAAGTTGGAGAACTGCGAGTTCGTCGACGTCCAGTTCAAGCGGGACAACCTCGGGCCCAATCAACGGGTCTCCGCGGTGAGCGACAACTGCGGATCGACGGCCACCGCCTCGAAGACCTTCAGTGTGAGCGCGGCCGTCACCAGGACCATCCAGCTGGAGGACGGCTTCACCGCGGACGCCGGTACGAAGCTCGGCAATTCCTTCTTCGAGATCGGCGTCAAGTTCAACACGTCGGAAATCAACATCACGCGCGACGACAAGACGACCACCCTGGCGTTCAGCAGGACCGACACCGTGCAGGCGGACAGCCTCGCCTTCTTCATGTGGTCCGCGAAACGCACGGACGTGAGCGGCTTCCTGCGGGCCACGTACAAGGAGGCACAGGACGGCCGGAAGGTGTTCTTCGCGCCGGCCGAGGGCGCCACGAGCGTGCACGTCTTCTATCCGCAGATCCTGAAGAACGGCACCCCCGACGGGCGTCTGTGGCTGCGCAACGTGAAGTGCGGAACGCCGGAGGCGGCGGGACTGCGCAATTCCACGCGCGCCCTGCGGTCGGAACCCGGATTCGGTGAGGGCGGCGCGAACGTCACCGACGTCGAAATACCGCTGTCGGACGTGCCGGCGCCGTAATAAACGGTTGCCGGTTCTCAGCTGCGAAGCACGGGCGCGGCTCCCAGCCACCTCAGGACCGCGTCCGTGCTGCCGCGTGCGTCCAGCTTGGCGTAGATGTTGCTGAGGTTGTTGCGGACCGTCTTCTCGCTCAGCCGTAAGCGCAGCCCGATCTCCTGCGCGCCGAGCCCGGTCGACAGCAGCTCCATGATCTGCCGCTCCCGCGGCGAGAGCAGACCGCGCAGTCGCTCCGCCGCCGAGCCCTCCGCGGACGCACCCCGGACAGCCTCGCGCAGGGCCGCGCAGGCCGCCGGGGAGAGGGAGGTGTGGCCGACGGTGGCCCCGACGACGGCCGAGGACAGCATGCAGGTGCAGTAGTCGCCCTCGATCAGACAGCCCGCTCCGCGGCGGAACACCTCCAGCACCGTGGCGGTGTCCCGGCGGGGGCTGATGACGATCAGCGGGACCCCGACCGGCCCCAGTTCCCTCAGCGCCCTGGACGGCTCGTCGCAGCGCAGGACCACGACGTCCACGCCGTCGGGCACGGCGTACGGCGGGCGCAGGGTCACCGCCCGCCCGACGTGGGGATCGTCCGGGGCCGGCCACCCGGGGTGCGGCCAGGTGCCCTCGGGGCAGGCGAGGGCGACGGAGAGTTTCCGGGAAGTGTGCACGTCGTTGCGTCCTTCCGCCGAAGCCGTACGTCGGT
This sequence comes from Streptomyces curacoi, assembly GCF_001513975.1. Lineage (GTDB taxonomy): Bacteria > Actinomycetota > Actinomycetes > Streptomycetales > Streptomycetaceae > Streptomyces > Streptomyces curacoi. The sequence continues at coordinate 306,387 of NZ_KQ947990.1, read as the reverse complement.
ACGTCCGTACGTTCGTACATACGGAGCTCGGCGCGCACATGTTCAAGCTTTCAACGAACGTGGTCACCGCAGCAGCGGACCGACCTCTTCCCCGAACTCCTCGATCTGCGCGACGAGTTCGGCCCGGCTGCGGCTGCGGAAGCGCACCTGGAGCTGGTCCACGCCCATCGCCCGGTAGGCGCGCAGCGACTCGGCGACCGCCTCCGGCGTCCCGCTGACCGTCCGGCGCCCGACGTCCCACGCGGGCGTCCCGACGTACAGGGGCTCGGCGATGGCACCGACGGTGAACGGCCCCGCGATGCCTTCCTCCTCCCTGAGCCGCCGTATCCGCGCGATCTGCGCGGGCAGCCGGTCGCGCGGATCCCCCTGCGGCAGCCACCCGTCCCCCTTGAGCGCGGCCCTGCGCACGGCGGCCGGGGACGACCCGCCGACCCAGACGGGGACGCGCTCCTGGGCGGGCCGCGGCCGCTGTCCGAGCCCCTCGAAGGCGTAGAGCTTGCCGTGGTGTTCGGGGAACTCCTCGGGGCCGAGGGCGGCTCGCAGGGCGTCGACCGTCTCGTCCAGCACGGACCCGCGCCGCTCGAAGTCGGCCCCCAGCGCCTCGAACTCCTCGCGCACATGCCCGGCCCCGACCCCGAGGATCAGCCGGCCGCCCGACAGATGGTCGAGGGTGGCGTACTGCTTGGCCGTCAGGAGCGGATGCCGCAGTCCCACGACGGCGACATGACTGAGCAGCCGGATGCGCTCGGTGGCCGCCGCGAGGAAGGCGAGGGTGGCGACGGGGTCGTACCAGACCGTGCTCATCGCGGGCGCGAGGCGGCGCGGGATGGCGACGTGGTCGCAGCTCGCCAGGTAGGCGAAGCCGGCGCGGTCGGCGGCGCGGGCGACGGCGAGCAGGTCGTCGGGGCCGGCGGCGGCCTCCCAGGGCTCGGCGTACAGGGTGCTCTGGGACTGGACGGGGAGCTGGATCCCGCACTGGAGCCCGTGCGACGGGCTCACCGCGTCCCGCCCCAGCGCCCGTCCGGGGTGAGCCCCAGAAGCTCGATGGCGTTGCCCCGCACGATCCGCTCGACGACGTCCGCGTCCAGGTGCCCCATCTGCGCCTCGCCGACCTCGCGGGACTTCGGCCAGGTGGAGTCGGAGTGGGGGTAGTCGGTCTCGTACAGGACGTTCCCGACACCGATCGCGTCCAGGTTCCTCAGCCCGAAGGCGTCGTCGAAGAAGCAGCCGTAGACGTGCCCGGCGAACAGCTCGGACGGCGGCCGGCGCACCTTGTCGGCGACGCCGCCCCACCCGCGGTTCTCCTCCCACACCACGTCGGCGCGCTCCAGGATGTACGGGATCCAGCCGATCTGGCCCTCCGCGTACATGATCTTCAGATTCGGGAACCGCTCGAACTTGCCGCTCATCAGCCAGTCGACCATCGAGAAGCAGCAGTTGGCGAAGGTGATGGTGGAGCCGACGGCGGGCGGGGCGTCGGCGGAGGTGGAGGGCATACGGCTGCTGGAGCCGATGTGCATGGCGACGACCGTGCCGGTCTCGTCGCAGGCGGCGAGGAAGGGGTCCCAGTCGTCGGTGTGGACGGAGGGGAGCCCGAGGTGCGGGGGTATCTCGGAGAAGGCGACGGCGCGGACGCCTCGGGCGGCGTTGCGGCGGACCTCGGCGGCTGCGAGTTCGGCGTCCCAGAGCGGGATGAGGGTGAGCGGGATGAGCCGCCCCTGGGCCGCGGGCCCGCACCACTCCTCCACCATCCAGTCGTTGTAGGCCTGGACGCACAGCAGGCCCAGCTCACGGTCCTTGGCCTCGGTGAAGGTCTGGCCGCAGAAGCGGGGGAAGGTCGGGAAGCAGAGGGCGGACTGGACGTGGTTGACGTCCATGTCGGCGAGGCGGGCGGGGACGTCGTAGGAGCCCGGGCGCATCTGCTCGTAGGTGATGACCTCCAGCTTGATCTCGTCCCTGCTGTACCCCACGGCGGTGTCGAGGCGGGTGAGGGGCCGGTGCAGGTCCTCGTACACCCACCAGTCGCCGAGCGGGCCGTCGTCGCCCGGCCGGCCCATGACGGGCTTGAACCGTCCGCCCAGGAAGGTCATTTCCTTCAGGGGGGCGCGGACTGTGCGCGGCCCGGTGTCGAGGTACTTCTTCGGCAGCCGGTCCTGCCACACGGTGGGCGGCTCCACGGTGTGGTCGTCGACGGAGATGATCAGCGGAAACGCGGTCTCGGTGTCCATGTCCGTCACGGTAGCGCCGATCTGACGGTCCGTCAGCCAAGCGGGAACGGGCCGCCGTTGTGCGAAGGGCACGTGAGGGCCTTGTGATATCCCGCGCGCCTGTCTGTGATCAGCCTCTCCACAGCTGACGCATCTGCCGGAACAAGGCAAACTGGCGGAGATGTAAACGGGTCCTAGGGGGACTGCGATGGACGGGGTACCGCGAGTGCCGGAGCAGAGGCGTCCCGGCTCCTCGACAAATGCGGCGGAGCCGCCGGCGGCGCTGCGCTTCAGCGTGCTCGGCCCGGTACGCGCCTGGCGCGGCGAGGAGCAGCTCCCCACCGGCTCCCCCCAGCAACGCGCCCTGCTCGCGGCCCTGCTGCTGCGCGAGGGCCGTACGGCGACCGCGGGAGAGCTGATCGACGCCCTGTGGGGCGAGGAGCCGCCCTCGCAGGCGCTGGCGGCGGTACGGACGTACGCCTCCCGGCTGCGGAAGGTGCTCGATCCCGGCGTCCTGGTGAGCGAGTCGGGCGGTTACGCCGTGCGGGGGCTGGCCGAGGGCGCGCTGGACCTGGCGGTGGCGCAGGAGCTGGCCGCGGAGGCGGAGAAGGCGCGCAACGCCGGGGATCTGTGCCATGCGCGCAAGGTGCTGGGGCGGGCGCTGGCGCTGTGGGACGGGGAGGCGCTGGCAGGGGTTCCCGGTTCGTACGCGGAGGCGCAGCGGGTCCGCCTGGAGGAGTGGCGGCTGCAACTGCTGGAGTCCCGCCTGGACATGGACCTGGAGCAGGGCTGCCACGCGGAGGCGGTGTCGGAGCTGACGGCGCTGACGGCGGCGCACCCGCTGCGGGAGCGGCTGCGTGAGCTGCTGATGCTGGCGCTGTACCGCAGTGGCCGCCAGGCGGAGGCGCTGGCGGTGTACGCGGACACCCGGCGGCTGCTGGCGGACGAGCTGGGCGTGGACCCGCGTCCGGGGCTGAGCGAGCTCCAGCAGCGGATCCTGCAGGCGGACCCGGCGCTGGCGGAACCGTCGGCGCCGGCGCCGGAGCCCACGGCCGCCCCGGTCCGACCGGCACAACTCCCGGCGACCGTCCCCGACTTCACGGGCCGTTCCGCCTTCGTCTCGGAGCTGAGCGAGGTCCTGGCCTCGGCGGAGGGCCGGGTGATGGCCGTGTCCGCGCTGGCGGGCATCGGCGGGGTCGGCAAGACGACGCTCGCGGTGCACGTGGCGCACCAGGCGCGCGCGGCGTTCCCCGACGGCCAGCTGTACGTCGACCTGCAGGGCGCGGGCCCCCGGGCGGCGGAACCGGAGACAGTCCTGGGCTCCTTCCTGCGCGCCCTGGGCACGGCGGACTCGGCCATCCCCGACTCCCTGGAGGAGCGCTCGGCGCTGTACCGCTCGATCCTGGACGGCCGCCGGGTGCTGGTGCTGCTGGACAACGCCAAGGACGCCGCCCAGGTACGTCCGCTGCTGCCCGGCACGGAGGGCTGCGCGGCGCTGGTGACCTCCCGGGTGCGGATGGTGGACCTCGCCGGCGCGCATCTGGTCGACCTGGACGTGATGTCCCCGGAGGAGGCCCTCTCCCTGTTCACGAAGATCGTGGGCGAGGAGCGGGTGGGGTCCGAGCGGGAGGCCGCGCTGGACGTGGTCGCGGCGTGCGGCTTCCTGCCGCTGGCCATCCGCATCGCGGCGTCCCGGCTGGCGGCCCGCCGCACCTGGACGGTGTCCGTCCTCGCCGCCAAGCTCGCGGACGAGCGGCGCCGCCTGGACGAGCTCCAGGCCGGCGACCTCGCCGTGAAGGCCACCTTCGAGCTGGGCTACGGCGCCCTGGAGCCCGCCCAGGCCCGCGCGTTCCGGCTGCTGGGGCTGGCGGACGGCCCGGACATCTCGCTGGCGGCGGCCGCGGCGGTGCTGGATCTGCCGGTGGACGAGACCGAGGACCTGCTGGAGTCCCTCGTCGACACGTCGCTGCTGGAGTCGGCGGCGCCCGGGCGGTACCGGTACCACGACCTGGTGCGGCTCTACGCGCGTGCCTGCGCGGAGCGGGACGAGTGGCCGCCGAGCGAGCGGGACGCGGCGATGTCGCGGCTGCTGGACTTCTATCTGGCGACCGCGGCGGGGGTTTACGCGATCGAGCGGCCGGGGGATCGGCTGGTGGATCACCGCGAGGCGACCGAGTATCCGGGATTGACGTTCGAGGACCGGCACCAGGCTCGCGACTGGTTGTACGCGGAGGCGATCTGCCTGCTCGCGTGTGTGCGGCAATGCGCTGCGCCGCACCATCTGAGGCGTGCCGTGGACCTGTTGTGGACTGCGATCGATCTGACGGAATCGGGCGCCAACTCAAAGGAGTACGAGGCGACAGGGACGGCCATGCGTGCCGCGGCCTCGGCCGCCGGAGACCAACAGGCGGAAGCCCGGGCGCTGGTGACGCTGGCCAACGGCCATCACATTTCCGGCCGCTTCGAGCTTGCGGACCAGGAGGCCGCCGACGCCCTCCGGCTGGCGGAGATGGCCGACGACCCGCTTCCCACCTGCTGGGCGTCCAACATGCTCGGCGTCATCGCGCTCTACCAGAGCCGGCACGAGGACGGGGAGACGCACCTGAGCCGCGCGATCGAGAGTTTCCGGTCCTGTGGGGACCGCCCCGGCGAGGCCAGCGCGTTGTGCAACCTGTCACGGATACACCTGGCGATGGGCCAGACCGCGAGCGCCGTGACCCTGGCCGAGCAGGGCACCGGCATGTACGACGACATGGGAATCACGCTCAAGGGGGCCAACGGCCGCTACGCGCTGGGCCTCGCACTCACCCAGAGCGGTCAGCTGTCACAGGCGGCCGATCGCCTTGAAGAGGCCCTGGAGGTCTTCCGGGACAGCCGGCAGCGGCTGTGGGAGGGTATGACGCTCTTCCGTCTCGCCGAAGTGGACCTCGCCGCCCGGCGTCCGGCACAGGCCGCCGCCAACGCGGAACTGGCGCTGACCGTTCTCCGGGGAATCGGCGGCGAGTGGCGGCGCGGAAACGTGCTTACTGTGCTCGGGCGGGCCTTGAGCGACATAGGGCAGACCGGTCGCGCTCAGGTCTGCTGGCGGGAAGCCCTCGATATCTTCGACGCACTCGGAGTCCCGGAAGCCGAACAGGTCCGGGCTCTCCTCCACCCGCTCGCCCTCGCCTGAGGCGCCGCGCCTGCACGTTCATCGTTCGTTTATCGCCCCACGGCACTCTCGTCGTGTCGTTCCGTCGCGTCGGGGGGCAGGCGGGACGGCCAGTGGCCTCACCTCTAAGGTGTACCGGCCCAGGGAGTATCCGCCCGGCAGCCCGCGGGGGAGCTGCCGGGCGGGTCTCTCCGACCCACCGCATCGAAGACTGTCAGGGGAGCAGAGCGAGCCATGAGCGACAACAAGAAGACCACCGAGGCAGTGGCGCCGGAGACGGACGCCACTGAGGTGACCACGCTCAACACCCACGCCACCAGCGAGCCGCTCGACACGAGCAAGCTGAAGGCCGACGAGGGAACCGGGGACGCCACCACGGACAACACGCACGCCACTGGTGAGCCGACCGGCTGACGCCTCTCTCCACGGGGATCGGCCGCGGCGGCGCGGAGGGGGAGCCGCCGCGGCCGAGGTGTGTCATGGGTGGCCGGCACGCCGTCCCCGCAGCTCCCCCTTCACCACCTTGCCGCTCGCATTGCGCGGCAACTCCCCCAAGAACTCCACCCTCCGCGGCACCTTGTAGTTCGCCATCTCCCGCCGCGCCCAGGCGATCAGGTCGTCCCCGGTCAGCACGGCCCCCGGCCGCCGCACGACGAACGCCTTGCCGACCTCGCCCAGCCGCGGATCCGGTACGCCGATCACGGCGACGTCCGCGACATCGGGATGCAGACCGAGGACCTGCTCTATCTCCGCGGGGTACGCGTTGAAGCCGCCGACGATGAACATGTCCTTGAGGCGGTCGGTGATCCGCAAGTTCCCGGCGGAGTCCAGGACGCCCACATCCCCCGTCCGCAGCCACCCGTCCTCCGTCAGTACCTCGGCCGTGGCCGCCGCGTCCGCGTAGTAGCCGCGCATGACGTTGAACCCGCGGACCAGCACCTCGCCGGGCTCGCCGAGCGGTGCCTCGACCCGCACCTCCGTGCCCGGTATCGCCCGCCCGGACGTCGACGCGATCACCGACGGGTCGTCGCCGCGCCGGCACATGGTCACGATGCCGCTGGCCTCCGAGAGTCCGTACGCCGTCAGGACCGTCTCCACGCCCAGTTCCCCGCGCAGGCGTTCCACCAGCCGCAGCGGCACCACCGCCGCGCCGGTCACCACCAGCCGCAGGGCGGAGAGGTCGTAGGAGCCCCTCGCCGGGTGGTCGAGGAGGGACTGGTGGAGGGTCGGCGGGCCCGGCAGCACCGACACCCGTTCCGCCGCGATGTTCGCCAGGGCCGTGCCGACGTCGAAGACCGGCTGGGGGATCATCGTCGCGCCCCGCATCAGGCAGGCGATCACCCCGGCCTTGTAGCCGAAGGTGTGGAAGAAGGGGTTCACGATCAGGTAGCGGTCGCCCTGCCGGAGGCCCGCGAGGTCGCTCCACACCTCGTAGGCACGCAGCGTCTGCGCGTGGGTGATCACCGCGCCCTTCGGGCGGCCCGTCGTACCGGAGGTGAAGACGATGTCCGAGGGCCAGGAGCCGGACACGGCTCCCGACCTCGCCCGCACCTCCGCCTCCCCCACCCCGTCCCCGCTCGCCAGGAACTCCTTCCAGGTGCGGAAGTCCGCGGGAGCGTCGTCCGACAGCACCACCACCTGTTCCAGGTCCGGCAGACCCGGTCCCTCCGCGACCGCCCTGCGCAGGGACGCCACGTACGAGGTGCCCAGGAAGGTGCCGGTCACGAACAGCAGCCGTGTGCCGCTGCGGCGCAGTACGTCCGCCGCCTCCGCGCCCTTGAAGCGCGTGTTCAGCGGCACCAGCACCGCGCCCGCCGACACCGCGCCCAGCGCCGCCACGATCCAGTCCAGTGTGTTCGGGGCCCAGACGGCGACCCGGTCGCCCGGCTCGACGCCGTTCGCCAGGCAGGCCGCCGCCGAGCGCTCGACGCGGGCGCCGAGTTCGCCGTAGGAGATCCGGGTCCGGCCCTCCACCACCGCTTCGGTGTCCGCATACCGCTCGGCCGCCCGGCGGACCAGCTCCGGGATGCTCTGCCACTCCACGATGGGCCTCCCCGAACACGCTAGCTGACTGCCCGTCAGATTAGCTGTAGTCTGACGACCTGTCAGCAGCCGGTCCGCGGCGCGGAGGTGTGCACATGGCAGGACTCAGGGACGCGACCGCCATCGTCGGCATAGGCGAGACGCCGTTCGCCAAACGCCTTCCCGAGGACGAGAAGACCCTCGCCTGCCGCGCCGTCCTCGCCGCCCTCGACGACGCCGGGATCGCCCCGGGTGAGGTCGACGCCCTGGCCAGCTACACCATGGAGGAGACGGACGAGGTCGAGCTGGCGAAGGCCGTCGGGTTCGGGGATCTCACCTTCTTCAGCAAGGTGGGGTACGGCGGTGGCGGCTCGTGTGCCACCGTCGCGCATCTCGCCGCCGCCATCGCCACCGGGCAGGCCACGGTCGGCGTCGCCTGGCGGTCCCGCAAGCGGGGCAGCGGGCCCAGGCCCTGGCGCAACACCACCGCCCAACTGCCCACCCCCGCCCAGTGGACCCGGCCGTACGGCCTCCTGCGGCCGGTCGACGAGATCGCCATGCTCGCCCGCCGGTACATGCACGAGTACGGGGCGACCCGGGACCACCTCTTCAACGTCGCCCTCGCCTGCCGCAACCGGGCCAACCAGAACCCGGCCGCCGTCATGTACGACCGTCCCCTCACCCGCGAGATGTACATGACCTCCCGGTGGATCAGCGAGCCCCTGTGCCTCTTCGACAACTGCCTGGAGACGGACGGCGCCCTGGCCTGTGTGATCGTCAGCCGGGAGCGCGCCCGCGACTGCCGGCACACCCCCGTCTACGTCCACTCCGCCGCCCAGGGCCTGCCCGCCCAGCACCACGGCATGGTCAACTACTGGAACGACGACCCGCTCACCGGGCCCGCCTGGACGGCCGCCCGCCATCTGTGGAAGCACGCGGACTTCACTCCACAGGATGTGGACGTCGCCCAGATCTACGACGCCTTCACGGCTCTCATACCGCTGTCGCTGGAGGGTTACGGGTTCTGCGGGAGGGGAGAGGGCGGGGCCTTCACGGAGGGCGGGGCCCTGGAGATCGGCGGGCTGCTGCCCCTCAACACCGGGGGCGGCGGGCTCAGCGAGGCCTACGTCCACGGGTTCAACCTCATCAACGAAGGCGTCAAACAGCTCCGCGGCACCAGCACCGCCCAAGTCCCGGGCGCCGCCACCTGCCTCGTCACCGCCGGCGAAGGCGTCCCCACCTCCGCGCTGCTCCTGAGGAGTTGACCAAGGATGCTCTCCCCCGTCACCGACCCCGACGGCGCCCCCTTCTGGCGGTACGCCGCCCAGGGCGAGCTCCGAGTCCAGGCCTGCGCCGACTGCGGTGAGCCACGGTTCCCGCCCCGCCCGTGCTGCCCGCACTGCCAGTCCTTCGCGAGCGAGTGGCGCCGCACGTCCGGTCAGGGCCGTATCTGGTCGTACGTCGTCCCCCACCCGCCCCTGCTGCCCGACTACGCGGAGCAGGCGCCGTACAACGTCATCGTCGTCGAACTCACCGACGCCCCCCGCATCCGCCTGGTCGGCAACCTCGTCACCGCCCCGGACGCGCCCCTCAACTCCCTCTCCCCCGACCGGATCCGCATCGGCGCCAAGGTCCAGGCCGTCTTCGGCCCCACCGGCCTGCCCCGGTGGGTCCTGGAGCGGCCATGAGCCTCCGCGTCGCCACCGACAAGGACACCGGCGTCGCCGTCGTCATCCTCGACCGCCCCGATCGCCTCAACGCCATCGACCTCGCCCTGCGGGACGAACTCGTGGGCGCGTGGCGGGAGTTGCGGTTCGACGACACCGTACGGGCCGTCGTGCTCACCGGTGCCGGGGAGCGGGCGTTCTGCACGGGGCTGGACCGGGCGGCCGTCGTCCCGCAGCCCGGCTCGCCGTACATGATGGACGATCCGCTGCTGCGGGCCGGGCCCAAGGCCAACGACCTGTGGAAGCCGGTCGTGGCCGCCGTGCAGGGCATGGCCTGCGGGGGTGCCTTCTACCTCCTCGGCGAGGCGGACTTCCTCGTCGCCGACCCGAGCGCCACCTTCTTCGACCCGCACACCAGCTACGGCATGGTCAGCGCCTACGAGTCGATGCTCATGGCACTGCGCATGCCGTACGGGGAGGCCGCGCGGATGGCGCTGATGGGGAGCGCGGAGCGGATGTCGGCGCGGCGGGCCCATGAGATCGGGCTGGTCTCGGAAGTCACCGAACCCGGTGGGGCGCTGGCCGCCGCGGTCGACCGGGCCGCCGTCATAGCCGGGTATCCGGCGGCGGGTGTGCAGGGCACCGTGCGGGCGCTGTGGGCGGCCAAGGAGGCCGCCCTCGCCCACGCCTTCGCCCAGGCGCCCCACCTCATCACCCTCGGGAACTCGCCCGCCGACCGCCAGGCGGAGCTGTTCGCGGCCCGGCGGGCCGGTGGCTACCGGGTGCGGTGAGTGCCCGTCAGCCGGCCGTGGCGTACGGCTCGGCCGCGCAGTGGTCGACCTGCGCCGCGACGCCCGCGCCGGAGAGGTCCACCTGGACGCTCACCGTCTCGTTCGCGGCGACGAACTCGTCCTCGGTGCGCTGTTCCACCCGGTGGGAGGCGGCGTCGAGGAAGTCGACCGTGACGGTGAAGTAGCCGCCCGTGGAGTTCGGGTTGGTGACCTTGACCGTCGCGTAGGGCCTGTCCGTCGAGGCGCAGCTCACCAGTTGCACGGTGGCGTCCTGGAGCGTCGAGGAGGAGCCGCTGCCGCCGCTCGTGCCGCCGTAGTCGTCGTCATCGTCGTAGTCGTGGTAACCCGAACCCGAGGTGCCGCCGCTGGTGGACGAGCTGTCGTGGTCCTGGCTGGAGCTGCTGCATCCGCCGCCCCCGCCACTGCCACTGCCACCGCCGTCGCTGCCGCCGTGGCCGCGTCCCTTGAATCCGGTCAGCGCCAGGACGACGAGTACCGATACCGCCGTGAGTCTGAGCATGTGCCCCCGTCGATGCATGCCGTCACTCTAGGGCAGGCCTGTCACGGTCATGTCACCGCGTGGCGACCGCCGCGTACTGGGCGTAGCGTCTGCGGTGAGAGCGGTGAACAGGGCTGCTCCCTCGCGCCGACGGCCGCCGTCCGGACCCCTTCCGTGCACCGGTACGACGGCCGTCACAGGACGGCGGTTCGGCAACGCCCCAGGGGGCGGCACGGGGTTGTGCTCGATTTGCGGCTCCGCCGCCCCGGGCGCGACCAGCCACACCGGCCCCGCGGACGGCCGACGACCCATCGCGGCACTCACGTGCTCCGCGCCGTCCCCGTCCCCTTCTCCGCGTCCAGCGCGTACACGCACCGGTCCTTGCTGCACGCGTACACGACCCCGTCCCTCACCAGGGGCGAGCCGGTGATCTCGCCACCGGTGGCGAGCTTCCATCTGAGCCGCCCGTCGTCGGCCTTCAGCGTGTACAGCAGGTGGTCCGTCGAACCGAAGTGGATCCGGCCCTCGGCCACGGCCGGCGCGCCCACGATGTCGCCGCCCGCCTGGAAGCGCCACTTCGGAGTGCCGGTGACCGCGTCCAGCGTGTACAGGCCCTTGCCACTGCCGACGTGGACATGGCCGGCGGCCACCAGGACCGGCTCGATCGAGGAACGGGACTCGGTGGCGATGCGCCAGCGGTCGCGGCCGTCGGTGGCGTCCAGGGCGTAGACCGTGCCGAGGTAGTCGGCCAGGTACACACCGCCGCCCGTGACGGCCGGGCCCGGCACGAAGGTCGGCGGGCACAGGAACACCGCCGGGGCCTCGAAGTGCCAGCGGACCAGGCCGCTGTTCACATCGAGCGCCAGCACCCGCGTCCCGGCCGACACGTACACATAGCCATCGTGCGCCTGCGCCACCCGCACCGGCACCCCGCCGCAGGAGGCGGCGTCGCCGATCGGGTACGACCAGCGCTCGTCGCCGGTCCGGGCGTCCAGGGCGCGCAGCCGCGCGTCCTGCCAGACGTACACCGTGCCGTCGTGCAGCGCGGGGCCGGCCTCCGGCGCCTCGAAGTCGGTCTGCGCCCCGGTGATCTCCCACAGCTTCTGGCCGTTCGAGGCCTCCCAGGCCTGCACGCCGCCGCCGCGGGTGCCGGTGACGACCGTGCCCCGGTCGGCCTTGAGCGAGTACACCCAGGCGTCCGTCTGGAGCCGCCAGAGGTCGGCGCCCTCGCGGCAGTCCAGGGCGAACAGGGTCGGGCCGTCGGAGGCGTGGATACGGCCGTCCGCGACCGCCATCGACCAGGCCACGTCCCGCGTCTTGAAGCGGCGGCGGCCCGTGGCCACGTCCAGGGCGTGCACCTCGAAGGAGGTGACGTAGACGAGGTCGTCGCAGACGGCCGGGGTGCCCCAGACGTCGTTCGACATGCGGAAGCGCCAGGGGCGCCAGCCGGCCGCCGTCTCCGGGGGCGCGGGCGGCACGGCAGGGCCCACGGCGGGGTCGGCGCCGTTGACGCCGGGGCGGGGCTTGGACCAGGAGGCGACGAGGCCGGCCTCCGGGGCGGGGGCCTGCAGGGCGGCGGCGCGGGCGGCGGCGACGCGGGGGCCGGGCCCGATGGGCACCGCCGCGCCGGCCAGCCGTACGGGGCCGGTGTCGGGGGCGCCGACCGGGGCGGGCGCCGGCTGCGGGGCGGGGACCACCGGGTCGTGCGAGGGCGGGGGCGGGAGAGGGGCGGGGGCGATCCGGCCACCGCTGCGGCCGGACGCCGGCGACGGCTTCGTCGCCGGGCGGCCACCGCGCCGCGCCTCGATCAGGCTGACCGCCCGCTCGGGCAGCCACGCCGACGCCGTACCGCTGTCGTCGGAGCCGGAGCCGAAGAGGTGCGGGGCGAGCTGGGCCTGGAGGTCGGCGGGGTTGGGGCGGGCGGTCGGGTCCATCTGCATACAGGACTCGATGAGCGGGCGCAGCTCGTCCGGGAGGCCTTCGAGGTCCGGGCCCTCCCGGAGCAGCATGAAGACCGTCTCCACCGGGTTGGCGCCGTGGAAGGGCGGATGCCCGGTGGCGGCGAAAACCAGCATCGAGCCGAGCGAGAAGACATCACTCGCGCCGGTGACGCTGCGCGAGTCCTTCGCCTGCTCCGGCGACATGTACGCGGGGGTACCGACCGCGACGTTCGTCATCGTCAAACGGGTGTTCGAAACGCCGGACGCGATACCGAAGTCGATCACCCGGGGCCCGTCCTCGACGACGAGCACGTTGGACGGCTTGAGGTCCCGGTGCACCAGCCCGGCGCCGTGGATCGACTGCAGCGCCTCGGCGACACCCGCCGCCAGCCAGCGCACCGCCTGGGCCGGGAGCGGCCCGCACTCGTTCACTATCTCTTCCAGCGAGGGCGCGGGCACGTACGCGGTGGCCAGCCAGGGCACGGCGGCGCGCGGATCGGCGTCCACCACGGCCGCCGTATAGAAGCCGGAGACCGCGCGGGCCGCCTCCACCTCACGGGTGAAGCGGACACGGAACAGCTGGTCCTCGGCGAGCTCCGTACGGACCGTCTTGATCGCCACGCGCCGGCCGGACGCCGAGCGCGCGAGATAGACCAGCCCCATGCCGCCGGCACCCAGCCGTCCGAGCACCTCGAACGGCCCGATCCTGCGCGGATCGTGCTGAGTCAGCTGATCCACCACTTGCCTGCCACCTCCCCGTACGAGCCGCGCCACCGACATGTTTACGCGACCCCGTGCAGCGTCTCACCACCGCACCGCCTTGGCGGCACGCACCCCGATTCTTCCTGTCCTGGGGCGTGGTTGCGAACCCGAGGGCGGAACGGGGTGTCTTGGGACAAAACCACACCCCGGGCCCGACGGAAAGCGCCGGTTCGCATAGTGGGACGCCGGAGGTAAGAGTGTGGTCAGCGTTCCAGCCGGTGCGGTCAGCGTTCCAGGACCGCGAAGGACGCCCCCTGATCGTCGGTGACGACGGCGACCCTCCCGTACGAGGTTTCGAAGGGCGGCACCTGCACCCGCCCGCCGAGCCGGTTCACCGTGCCGAGAATTCCCTCGCAGTCCGCCACCCGGAAGTGGACGACGAAGTGGGGCGGCATCATCGCCGGGAAGACCTCCGAGACGGCCGCGCGTCCGAAGTCCGGCTCGGCGTCCGGCCCGAACAGGGCGTCGTGGAAGAGTCCGCCGTAGAAGGTGTTGGCGACCTCGGTGTCCCGGGCGTACAGCTCGGCCCAGACGAAGGTGCCGACCTCGTGCCGGCGGCCGAAGCCCGGGTGCTCGCCCGCCTGCCACAGCCCGAAGACGGCGCCCTCGGGGTCGGTGACCAGCGCGACCGTCCCGAGACCGGCCCCGACCTGCACGGGCGCCGTGACCACCTGTCCCCCGGCCGCGCGGATCCGCCCGGCCAGCGCCGCCGCGTCCGGGGTCGCGAAGTACACCGTCCACACGGTGGGCATCCGCCCGTCCGTCTTGCGCGAGAGGGAGGCGACGGGCTCGCCGTCCAGCCGGGCGAGCACGGTGGAGTCGAACGCCTCCTCGAAATCCCACCCGAAGAGCTCACCGTAGAAGCGCTTGCCCGCCTCCACGTCGGCAAGCTGCGCGTCCACCCAGCACGGGACGCCCTCTCCGTATCCCGTTCCGTTCGCGGATGCCCTGTTTTCGGCCATGCGGCAAAAGTAACGGTGTCCTGTGCAACCCGCAGACCAGGCACACCCGCCTCCGCATCCTCGGGCACCCCATTTGCAGTCGGCCGAATCGCGCCCCGATCACGCCTCGGTAAGCTGACGGCATGACAGGACAAGTGCGTACCGTCGACGGCCGCGTGGCCGGCCGGCGTGGGCAGGCGACCCGGCAGAAGCTGCTCGACTGCCTCAGCGAGATGCTCAGCTCCTCCCCCTACCGGGACGTCAAAGTCATCGATGTGGCCCGGAAGGCGGGCACTTCGCCCGCGACCTTCTACCAGTACTTCCCGGACGTCGAGGGCGCCGTCCTGGAGATCGCCGAGCAAATGGCCGCCGAGGGCGCGGGGTTGACCGAGCTCGTGGAGGGCCGCAGCTGGGTCGGCAAGGCCGGCTGGCAGACCGCGCAGGAACTCGTGGACGGGTTTTTGGAGTTCTGGCGCAAGAACGACGCGATCCTCAGGGTGGTCGATCTCGGCGCGTCCGAGGGGGACAAACGCTTTTACAAGATCCGCATGAAGATCCTGAACTCGGTCAACAACTCCCTGGCGGACGCGGTCGCGCAGTTGCAGTCCAAGGGCAAGGTCGACAAGGACGTCAACCCGGCGGCGGTCGCGGGCTCCCTCGTCGCGATGCTCGCGGCGGTGGCCTCGCACCAGAAGGGTTTTCAGACGTGGGGCGTCAAGCAGGCTGAACTGAAGCCGAACCTCGCCCTGTTGGTGCATCTCGGCGTGACCGGCAAGAAGCCGACCAAGTAGCTCCCGGCCGCCGTCCGGCGCCTCGAATAACCGAAGTCCTGTCTCGCAGGCGGTGGTTCACACGGGTGGATCACCGCCGTTTGCGTATCACGGTGTCCCGTGTCAGGCCGGCAGCGGCCGGTCCTTCACCACATGCTTCATCACCAGCGTCGACGTCAGCCGCTGCACCCCCGGCAGGGTGGCCAGCCGCTCGTCGTACAGCCGCTGGTAGGCGGCGAGGTCGGCGGCGACGATCCGCAGCAGATAGTCCGGCTCGCCGAACAGCCGCTGGGCCTCCAGCACCTCCTCCACCTCGCCGAGCGCCCGCTCGAACTCGACGACGGTGTCCCGGTCCTCCTGCCGCATGGAGACGAAGACCAGCGCCTCGAAGTTCAGCCCGACGGCAGCCGGGTCCACGACGGCCCGGTAGCCGCTGATGGCACCGGCCCGCTCCAGCTCCCGCAGCCGCCGATGGCAGGGGGAGACGCTGAGCCGCACGCGAGCGGCCAGCTCGGTCACGGTCAGCCGGCCGTCCTGCTGGAGCTCGGCAAGAATCTTTCTGTCCACGTCGTCCATGAGACAGATCTTCCCTCATTTCGATGGCTGGCGGGAAAAGTTCGACAACACTTTCGGGCCATTCCCGCCTAATGTCGCCACCATGGACTCCGGACTGCTCATTTCCTTCCTCGCCATCGACCTGCTGCTCGTCTGCGTGCCGGGCGCCGACTGGGCCTACGCGATCTCGGCCGGGCTGCGCGACCGCTCGCCGGTGCCGGCGGTGGCGGGCCTGGTCACCGGATACGCGCTGCACACGGTCCTGGCGGTGGCCGGTCTGGCGGTGCTGGTGGCGAGCGAGCCGGGGCTGCTGACCGCCCTGACGGCGGCCGGTGCCGCGTATCTGGTGTGGCTGGGGTGGGGGGTGCTGCGCCGGCCGGGTACGCCGGGAGCGGCCGAGGAGAACGTGGCGGCGAGCCCGGCCCGGGTCTTCCTGCGCGGTGCCACGATCAGCGGCCTGAACCCCAAGGGCCTGCTGCTCTACCTCTCCGTGCTACCCCAGTTCCTGGTGACGAAGGGCGAGCACCTGCCGGTCCCCGCCCAGACCGCCGTCCTCGGCCTGCTCCACATGGCGTGCTGCGCCGCCGTCTATCTGACGGTGGGCCTGGCCGCCCGCGCGGTCCTCGGCGCCCGTCCCGCGGCGGCGCGGGCGGTCACCCGTACGTCGGGCGCGGCGATGCTGGGGATCGGCGCGTTCCTCCTCGTCCAGCGCCTGGCCACGCTATGACCTGCGGACGATCCTGAAGAGCCGGATCTGTCGCGCCACCCGGGCCTGGTACGTGGCGTACGGCGGCCAGAAGGCGAGCACCGCCCGCCAGACGGCCGCCCGCTCCTCGCCCTCCAGCAGCCGGGCCGTGACGGGGATGTCCCGGCCCTGCCAGCTGATCTCGGCGTCCGGATGGGCCAGCAGGTTCGCGGTCCAGGCGGGGTGTCCGGCGCGCCCGAAGTTGGAGCCGACGAGGATCCAGCTGCGGCCGCCCTCCTCGGGCATGCAGGCCAGCGGCGTACGGCGGGGCAGGCCGCTGCGGGCACCGGTGGAGGTCAGGATCACGCCGGGCAGCAGCTGCGCGCTGAGCAGCACCTTCCCGCGCGTGAGCCGGTGCACGGCACGGTCGAGCGCGGGGATGACATGGGGGGCGACCTTGGCGAAGCCCCGCGTCGAGGACACCTTCTGCACCACGCGGACGCCGATCACACCGCCACCTCCCGCCGCTCGGACGTCTCGAAGAGGCGGGCCGTGTCGGCGGCGTGGGCCCGCAGCCGGTGGACCGGCCCGAAGAGCAGCTCGTCGCCGGCGGCCCGCTTGAAGTACAGGTGGGCCTGGTGCTCCCAGGTGAAACCGATGCCGCCGTGGAGCTGGATGCCCTCGGCGGACGCGGTCCGCAGTGCCTCCAGGGCCTGCGCGAGCGCCAGCCCGCCCACGCGCTCCCCATGCGGTACGGCCCACGCCGCGTAGTACGCCGCCGAGCGGGCCGCCTGCACACCCACGTACACATCCGCCAGCCGGTGCTTCACCGCCTGGAAGGACCCGATCGCCCGCCCGAACTGCTCCCGCTGCCTGACGTACTCCACGGTCTGCTCCAGCGCCCGGTCGGCCGCTCCCACGGCCTCGCAGGCGAGGACGGCAGCGGCGCCGGCGCCGACGGCGGCGAGGGCGGCAAGGACGTCCCGACCGTTCTCCTCACCCAGCAACTCCGCCTCGGCCTCGCGGAGTTGGAGGCGGGCCTGCGACCGGGTGGCGTCCAGCGCGGTCTGCCGCACCCGTACCACCCCTGCCGCGTCCCCCGGCACCAGGAAGAGCAGCGTCCGTGACCGCGCGAACCCCCCGGTGTGCGCGGCGACCACCAAGAGCCCCGCGCTGTGCCCGTCCAGCACCTGGTCGGCCTGCCCGTACAGCCGCCAGCCGCCCTGCACCCGCCGCGCCTGCACGCCCCCGGCGCGCCCGCCACCGGCCCAGTCGCCGCCGTTCGCGCCGGTGAGGGCCAGGGCGGTGGCGAGTGCGGTGCCGGGGACGGCGAGGGTGGCGGTGAGCGCGCCGGAGGCGAGGCGGGGCAGCAGTCCGGCGCGCTGGGCCTCCGTGCCGAGGGCCGCGATCAGCGGAGCGGCGAGGACGGCGGTGCCGAGCAGCGGGGAGGGGCAGAGCGCCCGCCCCACCTCCTCGCAGGCCAGGGCGAGCTCGGTCACCGAGCAGCCGACACCGCCGTACGCCTCCGAAAGGGCGAGTCCGGGCAGGCCGAGCTGTTCGGCGAGGGCGGTCCACAAGGCGGGGTCGTACCCGGCGGGGGTGTCCACGGCGGTGCGCGGTTCCCGGCCGCGGCGTTGGCGGAGCAGCTCGCGGAGGGTGCGGCGGATCTCGTCCTGTTCGGGGGTGAAGCTGGCGTCCATGGCTCTTCCCTCCGCATCTGACGGCCCGTCATATTAGGAGGGTCCGAGCGAGATGCACAGGGGTTGGAGGCCTCGCATGACTCCCGGGAGCCGGAAAGTCGCCGTCGTCGGCGTGTCCCTCTCCGACTGCGGGCGGGTGGAGAACGCGACCCCGTACGCCCTGCACGCACAGGCGGCCCGTCGCGCGCTGGCCGACGCGGGGCTGGGCCGGGAGGTGGTGGACGGCTTCGCCTCCGCCGGGCTCGGCACCCTCGCCCCCGTCGAGGTGGCCGAGTACCTGGGCCTGCGCCCCACCTGGGTCGACTCCACCTCCGTCGGCGGCTCCACCTGGGAGGTCATGGCGGCCCACGCGGCGGACGCCATCGCCCAGGGGCACGCCAACGCCGTACTGCTGGTCTACGGCTCGACGGCCCGCGCGGACATCAGGGCGGGACGGCGCACCGGCGACCTCTCCTTCGGCTCGCGCGGCCCCCTGCAGTTCGAGGTCCCCTACGGCCACACCCTGATCGCCAAGTACGCCATGGCCGCCCGCCGCCACATGATCGAACACGGCACGACCGTCGAGCAGTTGGCGCAGGTGGCCGTCCAGGCGAGAGCGAACGCGGCCCTGAACCCCGAGGCGATGTTCCGCGACCCGATCACGGTCGACGACGTGCTGAGCGGGCCGATGATCGCGGACCCCTTCACCAGACTGCACTGCTGCCTCCGTTCCGACGGCGGCGCGGCGGTGCTGCTGGCCGCCGAGGAGTTCGTACGGGACTGCCGTACGGCACCCGTGTGGGTGCTCGGCACGGGCGAGCACGTCTCGCACGCCGCCATGTCCGAGTGGCCCGACTTCACTACGGGCCCGGCGGCGGTGAGCGGGCGGCTCGCCTTCGAACGGGCCGGGGTGCGGCCGGAGGAGATCGACTTCGCCGAGCTCTACGACGCCTTCACCTACATGACCCTGGTGACCCTGGAGGACCTCGGCTTCTGCGGGAAGGGCGAGGGCGGGGCGTTCGTGGAGAAGGGGCGGCTGCTGGTGCGGGGCGGGGAGCTGCCGGTCAACACGGACGGGGGCGGGCTGTCCGCCCAACACCCCGGGATGCGGGGGCTGTTCCTGCTCGTGGAGGCGGTACGGCAACTGCGGGGCGAGTGCGGTGAGCGCCAAGTGCGCGGGCAAGACGGGGAGTTGCCGCGATTGGGGGTGGCATCGGCGACCGGGGGATGGTTCTGCTCGTCGGGGACGTTGGTACTGGGCAGGGATTGAGACCGTCGAGAGCACATCTGGAGGAAACAGGCATGGCCCTGACCCGCGAAGAGCGTGAAGAGTTCCTGGCCGAGCCGCACATCGCCGCGCTGGCGGTCGACGCCGGCACGGGGCGCGCGCCGCTGACCGTGCCGATCTGGTACCAGTACGAGCCCGGCGGCGATGTGTGGATCCTGACCGGGCCGGACTCCCGGAAGAACCAGCTGATCCAGGCGGCAGGCCGGTTCTCCCTGATGGTCGACCGGCTCGAACCCACCGTCCGGTACGTGTCGGTGGAGGGACCGGTCGTCGAGACGGCCCCCGGCACCGTCGAGCAACTCCGGGAAATGTCGGCCCGCTATCTGCCGGCCGAGACGGTCGACTCCTATGTGGAGTTCTCTCTGAAGAACCACGGCGAGAGTGTGGTCATCCGGATGAGGCCCGAGCGCTGGGTGTCGTCCGACCTGGGTTCCGTGGCCGACTACGCTCCGGAGCATGCCGGATCTTCATGAGTTGTTGAGGCCGCTGCGGGTGTGGGACCCGGCGGTCACCGAGTTGCCGGACTTCGACCCGGCCACCGCACCCGCCGACCCCCTCGCTCTCTACACGGCCTGGTTCGCGGAGGCGGTCGCGGCAGGGCAGGTGGAACCGCACACCATGTCCCTCGCCACGGCCGACGAGGGGGGCCTGCCGGACGTACGGACCGTGATGCTGCACGGCGCCGACGCGTCCGGCTGGTCCTTCGCGACCCATGCCGGCAGCCGCAAGGGCCGCCAGCTCACCGCCCGCCCCTACGCGGCCCTCGGCTTCTACTGGCCGGCGCAGGGCCGCCAGGTGCGAGTCCGCGGCCCGGTCACGGGCGCCCCGTCCGCCGAGTCCCAGGCCGACCTGCACGCCCGCTCCACCGGCGCGCTGGCCGCGGCGCTGACCGGCCGTCAGAGCGAAGTCCTCTCCTCCTTGGAGGAGTTGCGGCAGCAGTCGCAGGCGGCCTGGGACCGGACCCAGCGTGAGCCGGACGCCCCGGTCCCGTCCTGGACCCTGTACCGCCTGCGCCCCGACGAGGTGGAGTTCTTCCAGGGCGACGCCGCGCGACGGCATGTGCGGTTGCGCTACCGCCGCACGGAGGAGGGGTGGGCCAAGGAACTGCTCTGGCCCTGAGACACCGTTTCCTTTGGTGCCGGTGATGGCTTACGGGTCCTCTGCCGGCGTGCGGCGTCAACCACGGAGGGCGGGATCCCCGCCTGGCGGCGGCTCAGGTAAGCGCAGCACCGACCGCGAGCACATCGGGCACAAGCAGCGATGGAGGGCCGCACCCTGGGCTGGGGTGCGGCCCTCGGGGCATGTGCTTACGAGGTCCAGCCGCCGTACGGCACGGTGATCAGCTCCATGGCATGGCCCGCCGGATCCATGAAGTACACCCCGCGGCCACCGTCGTGGTGGTTGATCGCGCCGGGCTGTTGCCGGTGCGGGTCGGCGTAGTGCTCGATGCCGCGCTCGCTGATCCGCGCGTACGCGGCGTCGAACTCCTCCTCGGACACCAGGAAGGCGTAGTGCTGCATGGCGATGTCGTCCGCGGGGATCGTGGCGAAGTCCAGCGTGACGCCGTTGCTCAGGCCGACCGCGATGAACGGGCCCCACTCCGCGGTGATCTCAAGGCCCAGCAGGTCCGCGAAGAACTGGGCGGACTCCCGGTTGTCCCGGGCGTGGACGATCGTGTGGTTCAACTCAACTGACAAGGAATGCCTCCGAAGGCACCTTCTGACACCTCCATGCCTCACCCAGCCGGTGATCGGCACGCGATGTCCCGGTCGATCCTAGTCGCAGTCGTCTACGAAGTGCGTCGGCGGTAGAACATCGGACTCATTCATCCAGGGGCTGCCGCCGCGTCGAACCCCACGGGTCATCCGTCGGTCTGGGCCGGCTCCTCCTCGGGCCGGTCGGGGTGGATCAGCCGTACGCTTCCGGCGATCGTCGCCATGCAGCCCAGCACGAGGGCGAAGCGTGCAAACCGCACAGGACCCTCCCAGTCGGCTGACGGCCCGAGGGCCAGCCAGAACGCGAGTGCCGCCGCCGCGATCAAGATCACCAGGCCGGCCAACCGGCGCACCCCGTACTCCCTTCCTTGCGGTCTTCGACCGAACCAGCCGTGTGGGGCCCACCGCAGGAGGAGGGCCCCACACGAAACTCACCTTGCCCCGGGTTCAGGAACGGCCGCCCAGGCCCGGCAGACCCGGAGGCGTCGGCAGCGGCAGCGGGTTGGCGCCGCCACGCTCGCGTGCTTCCGGAGCGGCCTGGCAGGTGGCGTCCTTCACCGGCAGCTTGCCCGTGGTCAGATAGGCCGTGGCCGTCTTGTCGGCGCACGACTTGGTGCCGTAGATGCCGTGTCCGACACCGCCGAGGACCGTGACCATCTTCGCGCCCTTCATGACCCGGCGCAGGCCCTGACCGCTGGCCAGGGGCGTCTGGGAATCCCACTCGTTCTGCAGGATCAGCGCGCCGACCTTGTTGTCGATCCTGGTGGCGGGCTCGCTGCCGTTCGTCTTCCAGAACGCGCACGGCTTGATGCCGGACGCGAAGTCGCCGTACAGCGGGTACTTGGCCTTGTCCCGGATCGCGTCGGCGCGGTACTGCTCGGGATCGCGCGGCCACTCGCGCGTGTCGGCGCACAGGACGGTCCAGAAGGCGGCGGTGCCGTTGTCCTCCGGCGCGGCGCGGCCGAACGACGGCGGAGCCGGCGTGTGGGTCCTGGTCTCCCGGTCAGCGGACGGGGAACGGCCTTCGGCGGCCTTCTTCAGCTCGACGACCGCCTCGGCGGCGTCCCGCACGCTGAAGAACATGGCCCGGCTGCCGACGCGGATGTCATCACCGGTCAGCTTGGTCCCGTCGAGGTCGAGCGGCTCGCGGTCGGCCCGGGCGACCAGGTCGTAGAAGGCCTTGCGGACCGCCTCGGGGGTCTCCCCCAGCTTGTACGTGGAGTTCCGCTCGGCGGTCCACTCCGTCCACCTGGTGAAGGCGGGCTCGGCGCCCTCCGCCCAGACCTGGATCATGCCGCGCCAGATCCGCGCCGGGTCGACCGCGCTGTCCAGCACGAAGCGGTCGGAGCGCTTGGGGAACATCTGCGTGTAGACCGCGCCGAGGTAGGTGCCGTACGAGTACCCCAGGTAGGAGATCTTCTTCTCGCCGAGCACGGCACGGATCACGTCCATGTCCCGGGCGGTGTTGCGGGTGGTGATGTGGCGCAGCTTGTCGCCCTGCTTGGCGTAGCACTTCTCGGCGACGGTCCGCGCCCACTTGACGTCCTTGGCGAACGTCTCGGCCTTGTACGGCCGTTCCCAGTTCTCCTCGCCGGGCGTCAGGCCGCAGCCGACGGGAGAGCTCTGGCCGACGCCCCGCGGGTCGAAGCCCACGAGGTCGTACTTGTTCTTCACGGACTTCGGCAGCTCGCTCGCCAGCAGCTGCGGCATGTCGAGGCCCGAGCCGCCCGGACCTCCCGGGTTGATCAGGAGCGCGCCGCGACGCTCACTCTGGCTGCCCGCCTTCAGCCTCGATATCGCGAGGTCGAGCTTCTTGCCGCCGGGGCGCCGGTAGTCGAGCGGCACCTTGATCGTGGCGCACTGGAAGGACGCCGGCGTCGAGCTGTCACAGCGGTGCCAGGCCGGCTTCTGCTGAAGGTACTGGCTCAGGGGATTCTGCGCGGCGGACGCCGGGGCCGGTGCGAGCGCGGGAACCAGGGTGGCGACGGCACTGGCCGCCAGGACAGAAGCTATTCGACTGCTTCGCACGTGGGGGAGGTCCTTGGGGTCGTGGCGAATGGGACGCACCCACCCTTTCGTGTACTGGAGTTGGGCGAATCCATCACGGAGACAGGATTTACTCCGACCGCGGATGGACAGACCGGCGCGGCAGATGGTCCAGAAGTCGGACAACGGCGAACGGCTCCGCGCCGTCTTGCTCAAGTGGCCTTCATCTAGGACCGGCCATGAGCGGCTCTAGAAGTCCCGGGCGCCCCGGAAGTCGTACGCTGCGAAGTCGGCCACCGCCCGGTAACCGATGCGCTGGTAGAGGCTGTTGCTGGTCTGGTTGGCCAGGTCCGTGAAGAGCAGTACCTCGCGCACCCCGGAGGCGAGCACGGCCCGGCTGACCTGTGCGGTGACCGCGCCCGCGTAGCCGCGTCCGCGCAGTCCGGCCGGGGTGTAGACGGGGGCGATCCGGACCTGGCCGGCGACCAGCGGGGTCACGCCGGCCATGGACAGGGGGGTGCTGTCCTCGCCCTCCCAGAAGGTGACGCCACCGTAGGAGATCCGTGAGTCGGCCCAGCCGGCGGCGTCGCGGGCGGCGTGGTCGCCGACCGACTCGACGAACTCGCCGTACCAGCGGATCAGTCGGTCCCGGTCCTCCTTGCCCGCGGCTCGCGCCCGGCCCGGCGGCAGGGGGTGCGGAACGGTCAGGTTGCCGAGCCGGTAGAGGCGTTGGCGCTGGCTGACGGCGGCCCGGGCGCCCGTGTGGCGGCGCCAGGCGGCGACGAAGGCCTCCGCGGTGTCGCGGGCCGCGATGACGCCGGGGACCGAGTGGCCGAGGGCGACCAGGTGGGCGGCGAGGGATTCGGCCTCGGCGGGGGTGAGAGGGGTGACGTTCAGCCGGAAGGGCGGGGTGCGGAAGTAGGCGGCCCGTACCTGCCCGTCCAGCTCCAGCACACCGAACACGGGCGCCTCGTCGCCGTACGCACGCAGCCCGCTCGTGCGCAGCGTCTCCGTCACCGTCAGGGCGACGGTGTGCAGATCGGGGCGGGACCGCAGGAAGCTTCCGGCATGGGAGAGGAAGCCGGTGAGGTCCTGGGTGCAGTACCAGTCGTCCGGGCGCATACCTCATGATCCCGCGCCCGGGGGGCGGTTGTGCACCCTTTTCCGCCGCGGACACGAAGCCGACACAAGACCCCACTCTCAGGCGGGGGTTGCGAGGCTCCGGGTTCACGGGCCCGGTGGCCTACAGGTTGACGTCCAGGTCCGTCGCCAGCCGCGCGTGCAGATGCATGTCCCGGTACGCGTCGTGCCGCTCCGCCTGCCATATCGCGCCCCGCAGCGTCCCCTCGTACCGGAAACCGCACCGCTCGGCGATATGGCAGGAGGAGTCATGGCCGTCTGCGTGGTCGAGTTCGAGTCGGTACAGGCCCAGCCCGGGCTCGCTGAGAGCCCAGCGGGCGACGAGGGCGAGCGCGTGGGTGGCGACCCGACGGCCGCGGGCCTCGGGGAGCACCCAGTAGCCGACGCGGGCGGAGTTCATGACCCGGTTGATGAGGTTGACGCCGATGTGCCCGAGGGGCGCGCCGGTCGCCGCGTCGGTGACGCAGTACGACGCCGAGGCGCCCTCCGCCGTGTTCTGCGCCGCGTCGCGCAGGGACTCCCGGGCGCTGTCCAGGTCCGTGGTGATCCTCAACGGGGTGTTCCAGCGCCGGAACTCGGGGTCGGTGCGCCCCCGGAACCAGGTCTCGACGTCGGCCTCGGACTCAGCCCGCCAGGGGAGCAGACGCAGACCGTGTCCGTGCAGGTCGGGGTAGGGGTGGTCGGGGTAGGGGTGGTCGGAGTGAGGTTCACGGGCGATGGTCATCCGGCCATTGAAGCGTCTGCGGCGCCTGACGCGCCTGAGCAATGGAAGCGGCGGAAGTGGCGGAGCGGCGAGCGGCGGAGCGGCGGAGCGGCGGAGCGGCGGAGCGCCTGACGGTCAGTCGGTGAGCTACCTGGGCCGGAACACCGGTACCCCGTCCCGGAAGACGGCCTCCAGCTCCATGCCGGCCCGCAGCCGCGAGGCGTCCGCGCACTCCACGAGCTCCGTCATCATGCGCGGCCCCTCGGCGAGGTCGACCACGGCGGCGACGTACGGCACCCGCTCCCCGAACGGCGGCAGGTCGTTGCGGTGGACGACGGACCAGGTGTAGAGGGTGGCCCGCCCGCTCGCGGGCTCCCAGGCCACGTCCTCGCTCCAGCAGTGCGGACAGAACTCACGGGGGTAGTGGTGGGCACGCCCGCAGTCCCGGCAGCGGCGGACCAGCAGCCGTCCCTGGGCCGCCGCGTCCCAGTATGTGCGTGTGAAGGGGTCGACCTCGGGGGTGTCGAAGCGGGGGCCGGCCGAGCGGGCGGCTTCGATGCGCGGGCCGTCGGAGGATGGAGCGGCGGCGGGTGGGCCGTCGGAACGTGAACCGGCGGCGGGTGGGCCGTCGACGTGTGGGCCATCGATACGCAGGCCATCGGAGCGTGAACTGGCGACACGTGGGCCATCGACGATCGGGCCGTCGACGCGCGGCCCAGAGGAGCGCGGGCCATCGGAACGCCGGCCAGAGGAGCGAGAGCCGTCGAAGCGTGAAGCGGCGACGGGCGGGCCATCGACGCGCGGGCCGTCGACACGCGCGCCACCAGAGCGCGGGCCAGAGGAGCGCGGGCCATCGACGCGTGAACCGGCAATGGGCGGGCCGCCGACAGGCGCGCCATCGGAGCGCGGGCCATCAACACGCGCACCACCGGAACGCGGCCCATCGAAGCCCGGCCCATCGAAACGGGCACCCCCGGAACGTGCGCCGCTCATCAGAACAGCCCCAGCGCGCTGTCCACCGACCACGACTGCCACGACATCCCGAACAGCGCGACCAGCGAGATCAGGGCCATCATCGAGTTCTGCCCCTGCTCGGCCCAGTCGTGGATCATCAGGGCGAAGTAGAGGGCGTTGAGCAGCAGGCCGCCGAGGAGGGCGATCGGGGTCAGGAACCCGAGGACGAGCCCGAGTCCGAGGGCCAGCTCCGCGTACAGGACGACGTACGCCATGGTCCGGGTCCGCGGCGCGACGACGACCTCGAAGCCGGACCGTACGGCATTCCAGCGGTGTTTGGCCGCCACGTCCGCCGCCCAGGCGATCCCGGCCCCCTCGAACCAGCTCTTCTTGTCCTTGTGCCGCCAGCTCTCCAGCCACCACAGCCCGAGGCCTATGCGGAGCACGGCCAGCCATTCCGCACCTGTGAGCCAGATCGCGTCCATGGATCTGACGGTACGTCAGATTGGCGGGGCCTGACAATCGCCTGTGCATCCCCGATGAGTCCACAGAATTGTTGGCAATCTTGTCCGCAGTCCGGCTAGCTTCGGAACGCAAGCCGAGAAAACCGAGGGAGCCGGACGTGAAGCACAGCTCAGTCAAGCGCAGGAGCGTCGTCATGGTCGCGGCCCTGCCGGACGCGGACCGCGAGTCGTACCTGGCCGCCAACACCTTCATCACCTGGTCCGGCGGCAGGGCGGCCTTCTCCTGGGCCGACTTCCTCACCCACGTCGGGGCCCGCCAGAAGTCCACCCCGGCCTTCGACGCCTTCGACCTGTCGACGGGCGAGAACAACCTCTTCGGCAAGGGCACCACGCAGGCCCGCCACTTCACCCTCTACAGCCTGCGCCACTACAGCGGCGGCAGCGCCCGCCTCGACAGCGACCTCCTTACTACTGGGACGAGGGCCACGGCGCCAACTCCGACCCGGGCGACTTCATCAAGTGGATCGCCAGGATCAGCGGCTACCGGAGCAGGAAGAAGTAGCCCGCCCCCGGCCCGCGCGGGCCCGATGAACGCGGTGCCGACGAACGCGGTGCCGACGATCGCAGTACCGACGGCCGCGGTGCCGACGACCGCGGTGCCGACAACCACGGTGCCGACAACCACGGTGGCCGGTTTCCCGTCATGACTCCGGCCACCGCCACGCGACGCCGAGTCCCCGGAATGCCTCGGGGGCCCGGCGTCGTGCCGTGCTCCCTCCGCACCTGTCGCGTCATTACCCCGGGCGTAATCGACCGCGCTCCGCTCCCCCGGCAGGATCGAGCACATCGGCGGGAATCCCCGCCGGAGCCCGTCCGCAGCCGCGAGGAGAGCGTCATGTCCGTCAAGTCCACCGGCACCACGGCAGGTTCGGCCACCACCGCGAGCACCGTCGCCGAGGAAACCCGAGCCGTCGTACAGGAGTTCCTGGCCGCGCGGCTGGCCGGGGACACCGGGCGACTGGTGGCGCTCTTCGCCGACGAGGTCGACTGGCTGCTCGCCGAGAACCCCACCGTCCCGTGGATCCGCCCGCGGTCCACCGGCGCCGAGTGCGCCGCCCAGGCCGCGGAACTGATGGAGCACACCGTGCCCGAGGACGCGCGGGCCTCCCTCGACGCCTTCCTCGTCGACGGCACGGACGCCGTCCTGGCGGGGCATGTGTCGGGGACCGTGCGCGCGACCGGGAAATCCTTCGCGGGCCCGTTCGCGCTGCGTCTCACCGTCGAGGACGGCCGGATCACCCGGCACCACCTGTACGAGAACAGCCTGTCGATCGCCGAGGCCTGCGCCCCGTGAGGACGCGGGCGGCCGGGCTGGTGAGCGAAGGCCGAGGGGGTCGTTCCCGGCCACGGCCCTCCACCCCGCCGCCACAACCAGGAGACCTACGCCACAGGCCCCACCCGCCCCTCCTACAGTCGTGATCGATCCGCAACCAATTCCGGTCTTGACCGAGACCCATCAACCGGCTGCGTGATTACGCTCCCGACCATGGCCGACACCCCCCAGCACCCGGACC
This sequence comes from Streptomyces curacoi, assembly GCF_001513975.1. GTDB lineage: Bacteria > Actinomycetota > Actinomycetes > Streptomycetales > Streptomycetaceae > Streptomyces > Streptomyces curacoi. The sequence goes on along the minus strand of NZ_KQ947990.1, from coordinate 278,894 downwards.
GCCCCGCCCCTGACCACCCCCTCACCGACCGCCCCGTCTACGTCATCGGCGGCGGCCCCGGCGGACTCTCCGTCGCGTACGCGCTGCGCGCCCGGGGACTGCGGGCCGTCGTGCTGGAGAAGTCGGACCGGGTCGGCGCCTCCTGGCGGCGCCACTACGACCGGCTCCATCTGCACACCACCCGGCGGCTGTCGGGCCTGCCCGGGCTGCCGATGCCCCGCCGCTTCGGGCGCTGGGTGTCCCGGGACGACGTGGTGCGCTACCTGGAGAAGTACGCCGAGCACCACGACCTGGAGATCGTCACCGGCGTCGAGGTCTCCCGCGTCGAGCCCTCGCCCGACGGCTCGGGCTGGCTGCTGCGTGCCACCGGCGGCCGGGAACTGACCGGCGCCGCGGTCGTCGTGGCCACCGGCCACAACCACACCCCGCGCATCCCGGACTGGCCGGGCCGCGGCAGCTACAGCGGCGAGTTCCTGCATGCCGGCGAGTACCGCAACCCGGCGCCCTACGCCGGGCGCGAGGTCCTCGTCGTCGGGGTCGGCAACACCGGTGCCGAGATCGCCGTGGACCTCGTGGAGGGCGGGGCCTCGCGGGTGCGGCTGGCCGTCCGCACCGCCCCGCACATCGTGCGCCGCTCCACCGCCGGGTGGCCCGCCCAGTTCACGAGCATCCTGGTACGCCGGCTGCCGGTCGGGCTCGTCGACCGGCTCGCCAAGCCGGTGGCGAAGCTCAGCGTGCCGGACCTGTCGGCCCATGGGCTGCCCCGTCCCGGCACCGGCCTCTACAGCCGCGTCAAGGAGGGCGCCATCCCGGTCCTCGACGTCGGCCTCATCGACGCCGTGCGCAGGGGGCGGATCGAGATCGTGGCCGCCGTCGACGGCTTCGAGGACGGCAAGGTGGTTCTCACCGACGGCACCCGTCTCTCACCGGACGCCGTCATCGCGGCCACCGGTTACGTCCGCGCCCTGGAGGACCTCGTCGGCCACCTCGGCGTGCTCGACGCGCACGGCAAGCCGGTCGTGCGGGGCGCCCGCACCCCGGCCCACGCGTCCGGCCTGTACTTCACCGGCTACACCAACCCGATCAGCGGCAATCTCCGCGAGATGGCGATCGACGCGCAGAAGATCGCGAAGGCGATAGCCGGCGACGGCAGCCGCCGGATCGCCCGGCTGCCGATGCCGTAGACGTCCTCAACTCTCTTACGCAGACCTCTCGTTACTTGCGGGTCCGTTGTGACTGGAGAGCTGTACCGCGCCGCCGCACGGGGCCAGAATGTGAGCACTGTTCAACTTTTCTGCTCCACCCCCTCTCGCCCTGACGGAGGACGCACGTGGCAAGCGAAAGAGAGCTCCCCCCAATCCCGCGAACCCCCCGAACCCCCCGAACCCCGCTGACCCCCCGCCCCACCGGCGGCACCCGAACCCCCCGTATCTCCCGGCGCTCCCTGCTCGGCGGCGCCGCCGCGGCGGCCGGCGCCGCGACCCTCACCGCGACCAGCGCCGGCACGGCTGCGGCGGCCGGCCGGGACGTGGACGTCGCGATCGTCGGCGGCGGGCTGGCCGGCCTCACCGCGGCCCGCGACCTGGTGGCGGCCGGCAGGTCGGTCGTCGTCCTGGAGGCCCGCGACCGCGTGGGCGGCCGGGTGGTGGGCCTGAACCTCGCGGGCGGTGGAGTCACCGAGGGCGGCGGCGAGTTCATCGGCCCGACCCAGGACCGCATCAAGGCACTCGCCGACTCCCTCGGCGTCGAGACCTTCGCCACCTACAACACCGGCGACAACCTCCTCTACAAGGACGGCAAGAGGACCCCCTACGCCACCGACGGTGTCCTCGGCGCGGTCCCGCCCGTCGACGCGGCCGGGCTCGCCAACGCCGCGATCGCGCAGGCCACGCTCGACGACCTGGCCAAGCAGATCCCGGTCGACGCGCCCTGGACCGCCGCGAAGGCCGACGAATGGGACCGGCAGACCTTCGAGACCTGGCTGCGCGCCAACGCCGTCATCCCCTCGGCCAAGTTCCTCTTCGACGTGGCCTGCACATCGATCTTCTCCGCGGAACCCCGGGAACTCTCCTTCCTGTTCGTCCTCTTCTACATCGCCGCCGCAGGCAACGCCTCCAACCCCGGCACCCTGGAACGCCTCACCGAGACCGCGAACGGCGCCCAGGAACTGCGCTTCGTCGGCGGCTCCCAGCTGGTGCCGCTCAGACTCGCCGCCGCACTCGGCGACCGGGTGGTCCCCGGCGCCCCGGTGCGCACGATCGCCCGGTCCGGCGACAAGTACGTCATCACGGCCGACGGCATCACGGTCACCGCCAAGAAGGTCGTCGTCGCCGTGCCCCCGCCGCTCGCCGCCCGCATCACCTACGACCCCCTCCTCCCCGCCGCCCGCGACCAGCTCACCCAGCGCCTGCCGATGGCCTCGGTCGGCAAGGCGATCGCGATCTACGACACCCCCTTCTGGCGGGCCGACGGCCTCAACGGCCAGGTCGTCAGCGACACCGGCGTGGTCAGCTCCACCTTCGACAACTCCCCGCCCGACGCCTCCTACGGCGCCCTGATGGGCTTCATCGAGGCGGACGAGGCCCGGAAGCTGGACGGGGCGAGCGAGGCGGAGGTCCGGGCGGCCGTGCTGAAGGACTACGCGAGGTACTTCGGCGCGAAAGCGGCCTCCCCCACCTCCTTCGTCCTGCAACGCTGGAACAACGAGGCCTACACCCGCGGCGGCCCCGTCTCCATCGCCGCGCCCGGCGTCCTGACCCAGTACGGCCCCGCCCTGCGCGAGCCCGTCGGCGGCATCCACTGGGCCGGGACGGAGACCTCCACCTACTGGATGGGCTTCATGGACGGGGCGGTGCGGTCGGGCGAGCGGGTGGCGAAGGAGGTGCTGGCGGTGCTGTGAGCAGCGCCCCGTGCACCCGTGCCGAGCGTGTCGCCGTGCAACTTTGCGTGCACAGCCGTTCCTGACACGGTGTCAGTTCCCGTAATCTGACAGTGCGTCAGTTAATCGCTGTCACACAGGAGCGGGCGGACCGATGCTTGGATCAACCCACGGCACCCTCACCACCGACTCCCGCCGGGCCCGGGTCATCGCCTGTGGCGAGCAGCCCGGGCCCGCCGTCCACGGCCGGCCGGCCGAGGTCGACGATCTCGACGTCAGCGGCCGTCCGCTGTACTGCGACGTGCCCGATCTGGACCGCTTCTTCCGGCCGGAGTCGGTCGCGGTGATCGGCGCCTCGGACGCCGAGGGCCGGCCGAACACCGGCATCACCCGCCAGCTGATCGCCTGGTCCGAACGGGTCGGCGCCCGGCTCCATCCGGTGCACCCGAGCCGCCCGTCCGTCTTCGGCATCCCCTGCTCTCCTTCCGTCGCCAATCTGCCCGAGCAGATCGATCTCGCCGTGCTGCTGGTCGCCGACCCCCTTCCGGTGATCGAGGAACTGGCCGAGGCCAAGGTGAAGTTCGCCGTCGTGTTCGCCTCCGGGTTCGCGGAGACCGGCGAGGCGGGCGCCGCCGCCCAGGACCGGCTCACCGCCGCCGTCGCCCGGTCCGGGATGCGGCTGCTGGGCCCCAACACCAACCTCAACGCCTTCGAGCGGTTCCGGGACGACCTGGACGGTCCCGCGATCGCCCTGATCACCCAGTCCGGCCACCAGGGCCGCCCCGTCTTCGCCCTCCAGGAGCTCGGCATCCGCCTGTCCCACTGGGCGCCCACCGGCAACGAGGCCGACCTGGAGACGGCCGACTTCATCTCCTACTTCGCCGAGCAGCCCGAGGTCGGCGCGATCGCCTGCTACGTCGAGGGCCTCAAGGACGGCCGCTCCTTCCTGCTCGCCGCCGACCGCGCCGCCCGCCGCAAGGTGCCGGTCGTCGCCGTCAAGGTGGGCCGCACCGAGACCGGTGCCCGCACGGCCGCCTCACACACCGGCAAGCTGACCGGCGCGGACGCGGTGGTGGACGCGGCGATGCGGCAGTACGGGGTGATCCGGGTCGACGGCCTGGACGAACTCCAGGACACCGCGACCCTGTTGGCCCGCGCACGGCCGCCCCGCGCCGAGGGCGTCGTCGTCTATTCGATCTCGGGCGGCACGGGCGCGCACTTCGCCGACCTGGCGACCGAGGCGGGCCTCAGACTGCCGGTGCTGTCGGAGGCCAAGCAGGCCGAGCTGCACCAGTGGATACCCGAGTACCTGAACGTGGCCAACCCCGTCGACAACGGCGGTCATCCGGTCGGCGACCGGCGCGGCCGGAAGATCATCGACGCGATCCTCGACGACCCCGAGGTCGGGGTGCTGATCTGCCCGGTCACCGGGCCCTTCCCCCCGCTCAGCGACCGGCTCGTCCAGGACCTGGTGGACGCGGCGGAGCGGACGGACAAGCTGGTGTGCGTGGTGTGGGGGTCGCCGGTCGGCACCGAACGGGCCTACCGCGAGGTCCTCCTCGGATCCTCGCGCGTGGCGACCTTCCGCACAGTGGCGAACTGCATCACCGCGGTCCGCGCCTACCTCGACCACCACCGCTTCGTCGCCGGCTACCGCTCCCCCTTCGACCAGGCGCCGCGCACGCCGTCCCCCTCCTTCCGCAAGGCGCGCGAGCTGATGCGACCAGGCCAGCAGCTGAGCGAGCACGCGGCGAAGCAGCTGTTGCGGGCGTACGGAATCCGCGTGCCGCGCGAGCAGTTGGTGACCAGCGCGGCGGCGGCCGTACGGGCCGCGGGCCTGGTGGGCTATCCCGTCGTGATGAAGGCGTCCGGTGCGCGGATCGCCCACAAGACCGAGCTCGGCCTGGTCAGGATCGGGCTGACCTCCGCCAGCCAGGTCCGCGACGCCTACCGGGAGCTGACGGACATCGCCCGCTACGAGGACGTCCCGCTGGACGGCGTGCTGGTCTGCCAGATGGTCGAACGGGGCGTGGAGATGGTCGTCGGCGCCACGCACGACCCGCTGTTCGGTCCGACCGTGACGGTGGGGCTGGGCGGTGTCCTGGTCGAGGTGCTGCACGACACCGCCGTACGCGTGCCGCCCTTCGGGGAGGAGCAGGCACGGGACATGTTCGCCGAACTGCGTGGGCGGGCGCTGCTGGACGGGGTCCGGGGGCGTCCCCCGGCGGATCTCGACGCGCTCGTCGAAGTCGTCCTGCGGGTGCAGCGCATGGCCCTGGAGCTGGAGGGCGAGCTCGCGGAGCTGGACATCAACCCGCTGATGGTGCTGCCCAGGGGGCAGGGCGCGGTGGCGCTGGACGCGTTGGCGGTGTGCCGCTGACATGGCTGCCTCTGCCGATGCCGATGCCGATGCCGATGCCGAGATGAACATGCCCGATTCCCCCCGTGAGCCCAAAAACTCCGTTGAGTCATTGGTACAGCAGGCCACTGACAACCAGGTCTGCCGCATCGCCCTCAACCGCCCCGAATCCCTCAACGCCCTCACCCCTGACCAGCGCGAACGCCTCATCCAGCTGCTCGCCGACGCCTCCGCCGACCCCCGGGTCCGGGCCGTCGTGCTGACCGGCACGGGCCGCGGTTTCTGCGCCGGGGCGGATCTGCGGGGCGGGGCGGCGGCCGGGGAGCGGGTACCCGGCGACGTCGCCCGCACGATCCGGCTCGGCGCCCAGCGGCTGGTCGCGGCCGTGCTGGACTGCGAGAAACCGGTGATCGCGGCGGTGAACGGCACCGCGGCCGGCCTCGGCGCCCATCTCGCGTTCGCCTGCGACCTGGTCCTGGCCGCCGAATCGGCGAAGTTCATCGAGGTGTTCGTACGCCGCGGCCTCGTCCCCGACGGCGGCGGCGCCTATCTCCTGCCCCGCCTCATCGGCCCCCAGCGGGCGAAGGAGCTGATGTTCTTCGGCGACGCGCTCACCGCCGCGGACGCGGAGCGCCTCGGCCTGGTCAACCGGGTCCTGCCGGACGGCGAGTTGGACAAGACGGCCCGCGAGTGGGCCGCACGCCTCGCCGCCGGCCCGACCCGCGCGCTCGCCCTCACCAAGCAGCTCGTCAACGCCTCCCTCGACACCGACCGCGCCACCGCCTTCGCCGCGGAGGCGGCCGCGCAGGAGATCAACATGACGACGCGGGATGCGCGGGAAGGGGTGGCGAGTTTCGTGGAGCGCAGGAGCGCCGAGTACGAGGGGCGGTGATCCTCAGGAGTCCCGCTTCAGGATCCGCAGCTCCGCCGCGTCCGGGTCACCGAACAGCACAAACAGCTCGGGCTTGGCGGCGGTGCCGCCGATCATCCAGTACGTGTCGTCCCCACAGCCACCGCGCAGGCGTACGAGGACGCCGTCCCGTTCGCTGTCGCCGTCCGGATCGTCCCTGCGGAGGTCCCAGCTGCCGGTGCCGTCGCAGCGGGTGAAGACCGGGTTCGGCGGATCCGCCGAGTCGTCGTAGTACTCCGGCTGCGACGGCACCTTCGTCAGCTCGGCATGCCCGTCCGGACGCAGCCGCAACACCGCGCCGTGGTCACCGCGCCAGTCACCGGCGAGCTGCTCGGCGGACAGCACAGGGGGCTCGTAGTCCTTGACCAGCCCGGTGACCGTGGCCAGCACCCCACCGACGAAGACCAGCAGGAACAGCCCGACCGACGCGATCAGCGAAGGCAGCCACGCCCCCCACGGCCGTCCCGTGATCCGTCTGCGCCTGCGCAGGTACGCGAGGCCGAGCACGGGCAGGACACCGAGGGCCGCGAACAGTGGTGCCGTGACGCCGAACGTCCAGCCGTACAGCAGGGCGGTGAGTCCCGCCCAACCCACGCCGAGCAGTGCCGTGCACACCAGGTGCCAGGCCCATCTCGGCCCGCGCGCGTGGCGCACGGCGGCGCGCGCGAGGAAGTCCGCCGGCATGATGTGGACGATCGCGTGCACGAGGCCGACAACCGGCAGCACCAGTGGCGCGATGACGAGGAGACAGGCGAGGCCGAAAAGGACGAAAAAGCCGTACACGCTGGTGCCGTAGTCGTCGCCCAGCTGGTTCCCGATCCACCAGATCAGACCGATCGCCGGAAGCTGGAACGCGGACGCCGCGGCAGCCGCGTTCAGATCGGCGTACGGCCGGCCCGGGCCGTCGGGTCTGTCACCCTCCCGGCCGCCCGAACCGTCACCCCGCCCTGTGCTTTCCCGCCCCATACGCGCAGGGTACGCCGGGGTTTGCGGCCTTCCCGCACACCCCTTCCAATCTGACATACCGTCAGCTTCAATGGGTGCCGTGATGGGACACGCAGGAATGGCGGCCGCCGCCGTCCGCTACCTCAGGTCGGCCGACACGCCGCCCGTGGCAGCGGTACCGCGCCCGGCGCTGCGGTGCGTCGGCGAGGACGAGCGGGCGCCGGTCGGACAGGCCGAGTTCCGGCGGGTGCTCGGGAACTTCGCGACGGGCGTGGCCGTTGTCACGGCACCGGCCACCGACGACGACCCTCAGGCCCCCGCCCCCGCCGGTTTCGCCTGCCAGTCCTTCTCCTCCCTCTCCCTCGACCCGCCCCTGGTCGCCTTCATGGTCGGCCGTACGTCCACGACATGGCCGCGCATCGCCCGCGCGGGCGTCTTCTGCGTCAACGTCCTGAGCGCCGGCCAGGGCGAGCTGTGCCGCGCCTTCGCGGTGAGCGGCGCCGACAAGTTCGCGGGCGTCAGCTACGACGCGGCCCCCGCGTCCGGCTCCCCGCGCCTCGCGGGCACGCTCGCGTGGATCGACTGCACGATCCACGCGGTGCACACGGGCGGCGACCACCTCATCGTCGTAGGACATGTGGACGCCCTGGGCGCGAACGACGCCGACGAGCCACCGCTGCTGTTCCACAAGGGACGGTTCCTCCAGGCCGCCCCCATCACGCGTGGGCCGTTGCCGTTCTCACCCGGCTCCGGCGCCTGATCGCCCAGCCCCCCCCCGGAGTACTGGGCGCGGCAGCACCCGCACAGGGGCGGGCACGTTCCGACGCCCGCACCGCGCGGGAAGTCAGAATCCGATGGCCTCGCGCAGCAGCAGGACGGTGGCGCGCCCGGGCTGCGGCTCGGCGTTGAGGACAAGTAGACGGTTGACCGCGCTCGGCTGCCCGTAGACCGCCTGGGCGCGCGCGGTCTCCAACGGAAGGGCGTGCTCTTCGACCCGGCGCAGTGCGGTGCTCAGGTCGGGCACCACCTTCTGCGCCCCGACGACCCAGATCGCCCTCGCGGCGCCGCCGGCGGAGGCGGGCAGCTGGCTGCCGCTGCCCGAGGCGATGACGAGCGAGCCGGTTTCGGTGACGGCCGCGACGCGGGCAACGAGGACATCGGGGGTGGCCATCAGCCGGCGGATCTCGTCGAACTCCGTGGCGCGGTCCATCTTCAGCACGCGCGGCCGGATGGCCTGGTAGCGGTCGCCCGTTTCGATGTCCTGCGCGATGCCGGAGAGCCGGAGCGTCTCACTGGCCCCGGTGAACACGCCTGCGCCCTCCGGTATCAGATCCTTGATGCGGGCGCGGGCCGCTGCGGCGTCGTCGAGCAGTTCTGCGGTGAAGCCGTTCGCCCGCAGCGCCGCGATCGCCCGGTCCAGTTGTTCGGCGGACGCCGGTGCGCTGAAGTCGTCGGCCTGAGCGTCGCGGCCGGGCGCCGAACCCGCCAGCGGGGTGGTGTCGGCGTCCGGCCCGCCCTCTAGGCCGCCATCGTCACAGGAGCCGTCCGCCGCCGGATCACCAGCGCCATCAGCGCCGCCGCCGCGCACAGCGCCCCCGACGCGTACCAGACCATGTCGTACGTACCGAAGACGTCCCGCGCGACCCCGCCGAGGAAGGCCACCAGCGCGGCGCCGACCTGGTGGGAGGCGAGGACCCAGCCGAAGACGATCGCGCTGTCGTCGCCGTAGTGCTCCCGGCACAGGGCCATGGTGGGCGGCACCGTGGCGACCCAGTCGAGGCCGTAGAGGACGACGAAGAACACCATCGGCAGGTGGACGCCGGAGGAGACGAGGGCGAGCAGCATCGGCAGGAAGAGCAGCGATACGCCGCGGAAGGCGTAGTACACGGCCAGCAGGCGGCGCGACTCGAAGCGGTCGGTCAGCCAGCCGGAGGCGATCGTGCCGAGGACGTCGAAGACGCCGATGACCGCGAGCAGCGAGGCGGCAGCCGTGACGGGCATGCCGTGGTCGTGGGCGGCGGGGATGAAGTGGGTCTGGATCAGGCCGTTCGTCGAGGCGCCGCAGATCGCGAAGGTGCCGGCGAGGAGCCAGAACGGGCCGGTGCGCATCGCCGACAGGAGCACCCTCACCGCGCGGCGCGCGGCCCCCGGCACGGGCGCCGGCTTCGGCACGAACTCCTTCGCTCCGTACGGCTTCAGCCCCACGTCCGCCGGGTGGTCGCGCAGCAGCAGCCATACGAAGGGGACGACGACCAGCGCCGCGAGCGCCACCGTGACCGCGGCCGGGCGCCACTGGTACTCGGAGACGATCCAGGACAGCAGGGGGAGGAAGATCAGCTGGCCGGAGGCGGAGGCCGCCGTGAGGATGCCGGACACCAGTCCGCGGCGTTCGGTGAACCAGCGGTTGGTGACCGTGGCCGCGAAGGCCAGCGCCATCGAACCGGCGCCGAGGCCCACGAGCAGCCCCCAGCAGAGCATCAGCTGCCAGGCCGACGTCATCCACACGGTGGACCCGGAACCGAGCGCGATCACCGTCAGGGCGACCGCGACCACGCGCCGGATGCCGAAGCGGTCCATCAGCGCGGCCGCGAAGGGCGCCGTGAGCCCGTAGAGGGCCAGGTTGATCGAGACCGCCGCGCTGATCGTGCCGCGCGACCAGTCGAACTCCTGGTGCAGGGGGTCGATCAGCAGACCGGGCAGCGAACGGAAGGCGGCTGCGCCGATGATCGTCACGAAGGTGACGGCGGCGACGAACCAGGCACGGTGGATGCGATGTCGCTGTGCGGGCGGGGTTGCTGCTACGGCGGCTGCGGCGTCGGTTGTCTGCGTCACGTCAACGAGCTTCAGCCTTGCGCGAGCTCGGATCCACTGGCCCGAAGGACATCATTCGCTAGGATCGGGCCATGGACACGGAGCGGACCACGGATACGGATCGTGCCACGGACACGGCCACCGGCGCGGCGCGCGCCCAGCAGGAACCCTTCCGTCCGCACCGTGTCGCCGTCCTCGCCCTGGACGGCCTCCTCCCCTTCGAACTCGGCATCCCGCACCGCATCTTCGGCCGCCCCAAGGACGCGCGGGGGCGGCACCTGTACGAGGTCGTGACCTGCTCGATCCGGCCGCCGGGCCCGGTCGAGACCGACGCCGACTTCGCCATCCACGTCGCCAACGGCCCGGAGACCCTGGCCACCGCCGACACCGTGATCGTCCCGGCGTCCTACGAACTCGGCCCGGTCTTCGACGAGGGCGTCCTGACCGACGAACTGGCCGCCGCGCTCGCGCACATCCGCCCCGGCACCCGGCTCGCCTCCATCTGCACCGGCGTCTACGTCCTCGCCGCCGCCGGCCACCTCGACGGCCGCCCGGCCACCACGCACTGGGCCGACGCCGAGCGTTTCCAGCGGCTGTTCCCGAGGATCAAGGTCGACGCGGACGTCCTGTTCATCGACGACGGCGACGTGCTCACCTCGGCCGGGGTCGCCGCGGGGATCGACCTGTGCCTGCACATGGTCCGCCGCGACCACGGCACGGCGATCGCCAACGACGTGGCCCGCCGCACGGTCGTACCGCCCCACCGGGACGGCGGCCAGGCCCAGTACATCCACCGCCCGGTCCCCGATCCGCAGCAGGCGTCCACGACCACGGCCCGCGCCTGGGCCCTGGGCCGCCTGCACGAGCCGATCCAGCTGCGGGACATGGCCGACCAGGAGGCCATGTCGGTCCGCACCTTCACCCGCCGCTTCCGCGAGGAGGTCGGCATCAGCCCCGGCCAGTGGCTCACCCAGCAGCGCGTCGAACGCGCCCGCCACCTCCTGGAGTCCACCGACCTCTCCGTGGACCAGGTGGCCAGGGACGCCGGCTTCGGCACGGCCCAGTCGATGCGCCAGCACCTGCAGGCCGCACTCGGGGTCACGCCGACCACCTATCGGCGTACCTTCCGCATCGGCGGCGACGGCTCCGGGCACCACCGGGACGCCGACGCCCACGCCTGACACCCGCCTGCCCACACCTGACCCCGGTTGCCCACACCTGACCCCCTGCCCACACCTGACCCCCGCTTGCCCACACCCGCCGGCAGCGCTCCGGCCGCCGTTCCCGACACCGCGCTCCCGACACCGCGCACCCGGCACTCGCGACCGCGTCCCCGCCCCCACGCCCGTCCCGTCCCGGTCCCCGTCCGGGCCGCAGCGCTCAGAACGTCAGCACCCCGCGCGCCACCCGCCCCGCCTCCGCGTCCGCCCGGGCCTTCTCGAAGTCCTCCACCGGATACGTCGCCGTCACCAGTTCGTCCAGCAGCAACCGCCCCGCACGGTACAGCTCGGCATACAGCGCGATGTCGCGCTGGGGCCGCGACGACCCGTACCGGCACCCGAGGATCGACTTGTCCAGGTACATCGAGGAGACGCGGAAGGACGCCTCGGCCGTGGCCGCCGGCACTCCGAGAAGCACCGCCTGCCCGTGCCGGTCGAGCAGATCGACGGCAGCCCGGATCAACTCGACGCGCCCCACGCACTCGAAGGCGTGGTCCGCCCCCTCGGGCAGCAGCTCCCGCACCCCCTCCACCGAGGTCAGGAAGTCGGTCGCCCCGAACTGCCGCGCCACCGCCTCCTTCGCCGGATTGGCGTCCACGGCCACGATCCGCAGCGCCCCCGCGATCCGAGCCCCCTGGATGACGTTGAGCCCGATCCCGCCCGCGCCGATCACGACCACCCGGTCCCCGCGGTCGACCCGCGCCCGGTTCAGCACGGCACCCACCCCGGTCAGCACCCCGCATCCGATCAACGCGGCGGACGGCAGGGGGATGTCCTCCGGCACGCGCACCGCCTGGACCGCCTTCACCACGGTCCGTTCGGCGAAGGCGGAGTTGGACGCGAACTGGTACACCGCCTGCCCGCCCCGCCGGAACGGCCGCCCCGGCCGCCCGATCGCCTGCCGGCACATCGTCGGCCGTCCCCGGTCGCACTCGGCGCACGCACCGCAGTTGGCGAGCGTGGACAGGGCGACATGGTCCCCGGGCCCGACATGGGTGACCCCGGCGCCCACGGCCTCCACCACCCCCGCCCCCTCATGGCCCAGCACCACAGGAACGGGGAAAGGTATGGTCCCGTCCACCACAGACAGATCGCTGTGGCACAGCCCGGCCGCCGAAATCGCGACCAGCACCTCCCCGGGCCCCGGATCCCGCACCTCCAGATCGTCCACGACCTGGACCTGCTGCCCGTCGAAGACCACGCCTCGCATCACACCGCCCCCTCAACCTCTCGGCTCTCTCGGCAGACCGAGCACGCGCTCGGCGATGATCGTGCGCTGAACCTGGTCGGACCCGCCGTAGATGGTGTCGGCCCGGGAGAACAGGAACAGATGCTGCACCTCGTCGAGTTCGTACGGCGCCGAGGGCGACCACTCGGCCGGCCCGACCGCCGCCGCCGCGCCCCGCACCCGCAGCGCCAGCTCCCCGAGCCGCTGATGCCAGCCGCCCCACAACAGCTTGGCCACGCTGGGCGCCCCCACGTGCCCCGAACTGCCCAGCGTCCGCAGGGCGTTCCACCGCATGACCCGCAGCTCGGCCCACTGCCGCACCACCAGCTCACGTACGACGGGATCACCGACCGCCCCCGTCTCCACGGCCGTCCGCACGACCCGCTCCAGCTCCGCGGCGAACCCCACCTGCTGGGCAAGCGTCGACACCCCCCGCTCGAACCCGAGCAGGCTCATCGCGACCCGCCAGCCGCCGCCCTCTCCCCCGACGACGTGCTCCGCACGCGCGCGTGCCCCGTCGAAGAACACCTCGTTGAAGTCGCTGGTCCCGGTCATCTGCCGAATGGGCCGCACCTCGATGCGCCCCGGCTGGTCCATGGGCACGAGGAGGAAGGTCAGCCCGTGATGACGGGTCGAGTCCGGATCCGTACGGGCGAGCACGAAGCACCAGTCGGCCTCATGGGCGAGGGAGGTCCAGATCTTCTGCCCGGTGACCCGGTAGGTCCCGTCCGCACCGAGTTCGGCCTTCGTCCGCACCCCGGCGAGATCCGACCCCGCACCGGGTTCGCTGTACCCCTGGCACCACAGCTCGTCCCCGGCGGCGATCGGCGGCAGGAACCGGGCCTTCTGGTCCTCGCTGCCGTGGGCGATGAGGGTGGGCGCGAGCAGCTTCTCCCCGATGTGCCCGGAGCGAGGCGGCGCGCCCGACCGGGCGTACTCCTCGGCCCAGACGACCTGCTGGGTGAGGGTGGCGCTGCGATTGCCGTAACCGGCCTCGGACCAACCCAGCCCGATCCACCCGGCTTTACCGAGGGTGCGTTCCCAGGTACGACGATCCTGAGCGTCCTTGGCATGCTCGCCGAGCCAAGCCCGCGCTTCCACACGGAACGCCTCATCCTCCGCCGTGAACCCGAAGTCCATGGGGTCTCCTTGTCATCACCGGGTGGCACAGCGTCCCGTCAGGGGCGCGGGGCTGTGTCGATATGCGGCTCCGCCGCGTGGGGGCGACCAGCCACCGACAACCGCGCTCGCCGTACGACCGTCCGTCCCGAGCTGTCAGGCGTTCGGCCGTTCCTTCCGTGCCGCAGCCCGAGCCATCGCCTCCACCCGCTCCGACATCGGCATCGGATCCACCCCCACCGACCCGGGCAGAACCTCCGCGATCCGCTCCGGCGTCCAGGGCCCCTCGGCATACACGGCACGCAGCTCACGCGGCTGCGCCCATACCGCGATCTTCGGTCCGGCAGCGGTGTACACCTGCCCGGTGACCCCCTGCTCCCGAGCCGCGTCCGACAGCAGATAGACCACCAGGGCCGCCACATCCTCCGGCTCCCCGATCTCCGTCAGCTCCATGGGAACGTTCGCCGACATCCGCGTACGGGCGACCGGCGCCACCGCGTTGGCGGTCACCCCGTACCGGCTCAGGCCCAGCGCGGCGCTCCGCACCAGCGAGATGACCCCGCCCTTCGCCGCGCTGTAGTTGGCCTGCGAGACCGACCCCTGGTGGTTGCCGCTGGTGAACCCGATCAGGGTCCCCGCCCGCTGCTCGCGCATCACCGCGGAGGCGGCCCGGAACACCGTGAACGTCCCCTTCAGATGGGTGGCGACGACGGGGTCCCACTCCTCCTCGGTCATGTTGAACAGCATCCGCTCCCGCAGGATCCCGGCGACGCAGACGACCCCGTCGAGCCGCCCGTAGGCCGACACGGCCGCGTCCACGACCCGCTGCCCACCCGCCATCGTGGACACGTCGTCGGCCACGGCGACCGCTTCCCCGCCCGCCGCCTCGATCTCCTTGACCACCGCCTCGGCGACCTCACTCGTGGGCGAGACACCGTCCACGGACACCCCGTAGTCGTTGACGACCACCCGCGCGCCCTCGGCCGCGGCCGCCAGCGCCACCGCCCGCCCGATCCCCCGCCCGGCACCCGTCACGGCGACGACCCTGCCTGCCAAGAAGTTCCCCACACCCGGCCCCTTCCCGCGGTTTCTGACGGGCCGTTAGATTTTATGACCCGTCAGACGCACGGACACAAGCCCCGGGGAGGACTCATGTCGCTGCCGGACGAGTTCCACGAGATCGCCAAGCGCGTGAACAACTGGGGCCGCTGGGGGGCCGACGACGAGATCGGCACCCTCAACCTGATCACCGACGAGGTCGTGCGCGAGGCGGCCGCCTGCGTCCGCACCGGCCGCCGCGTCCCCCTCGCGCTCCCCCTCCAGCACGACGGCGTACAGACCGGTCTGATCCCCGGGCGCGTCAACCCCCTGCACGCCATGGTGCAGATCAACCAGGAGCTCTTCGGTCCGGGAACCGTCGCGTGCAGCGACGACGCCGTGACCATGGGCCTGCAGGCGGCCACCCACTGGGACGCGCTCACCCATGTCTCGCATTCGGGCCGGATCTACAACGGCCGCCCGGCCGGCACCATCACCGCGCACGGCGGCGCCGAGTTCAGCGGCATCGACAAGGCGCGGCACGTCGTCTCGCGCGGGGTGCTGCTGGACGTGGCACGCGCGCGTGGCGTCACCCGGCTCGACGGCGGGCACGCGGTCACGCCGGAGGACCTGGAGGCCGCCGAGGAGCTGGCGGGTACGCACGTGCGCGCCGGCGACATCGTGCTCGTCCGGACTGGACAGATCCAGGTCTATCTCGCCGGCGACAAGCACGCGTACGGCTATCCCTCACCCGGGCTGTCGATCCGCACGCCGGAGTGGTTCCACGCGCGCGATGTGGCGGCCGTCGCCAACGACACGCTCACATTTGAGATATTTCCGCCGGAGACAGAGGATTTGTGGCTGCCTGTGCACGCGCTCGATCTGGTGGAAATGGGGATGCTCCAGGGCCAGAACTGGAATCTCGAAAAGTTGTCCACAGCCTGTGGACAAGAAGGCCGCTACGCGTTCCTGCTGTCGGCGATGCCCGAGCCCTTCGTGGGCGGCACCGGGACTCCCGTCGCACCCGTGGCCCTGCTCTGACAAGCCGGCTGGCGGCGCGGCTCCCCCACTACCGGCTGCGCTCAAGCGGGAGATGCCCCGTCCGCTCCGAGCGCGGCGCCGCGCGCCGCCATCCGACTCCGGCGTACCCGCCCCGGCTTCTCCAGACCCCGAGAGAAACCGACGCCGAATCACGACCCACACTCGGCGAGGGCTTCCGTCACCGAACCCCTCGTCGTCCCCTCGCGGCGAATCGCTGACCACAAGCGTGATCAACCGGACACGCGGCGTCAACACCCACTCGGGGATTTGTTACTTAAGCCCTATTTGCAGCAGGCGCGCACAGAAGCATGCCCGGGCGCATCGATGTCGGCCCGAGCGGCAGGGACAGCGCTTTCTGCAACCGTGCACCGAACCCGGCGCAGTTGCCGCGCCGTGCGCCCGTCACACCGCTTCGTACGCCAGCCCCTCGTACGCCGACACCCCGGACCCGCAGACCGAAGCGGACCCGGCCGCCTGCGCACTCCGGTCCAGTTCGCACCAGATCCGCTTGCCGGCACCCTCCGCGCTCCAGCCCCACCGGTCCGCGAGACCGTCGACGAGGGCCAGTCCGCGACCCCCCGTCGCGTCACCGTCGGCACAGCGGGGCACCGGCGCGCGGTCACTGCGGTCGGCCACCTCCAGCCGTACGGTGGCGGACCCTTGCGCGGCCCCTGGCAGGGACAGCCGCAGTACGGCCGGACAGCCGGTGTGCACCACGGCGTTGGTGACCAGTTCCGAGACGAGCAGGATCAGCGTCTCGGCGAGCGGCTCGTCGGCCCCTATCCCGGACCCGGCGAGCCGCGAGCGGGCCCACCGCCGGGCTCGCCCCACCTCAGCGGGGTCGGGCCGGATCTCCAGCTGCACTTGAAGCACCTGCACCGCTCACACCATCCGAACCGGCGGACACATAGCCCCGCGCCTCACGAGGGCCACGATCCTAGCCATTCTTTTCATGGCCAGAACAATGGCCAGAGCCAGGGTCACAGAACGTGAATCCCTTAGCTGACAGCATGGTTGACGTACAGTCACCCCAACAAGCGCTTCGGGCATATTCCAGCGCGAAGGAGTACCCGTGCGGCATACTGTGCGACGCTTGTCGTGGAGAGTCGAACAGGCGGGGGCAGAACGCCCTCCCGCCTTGCGAGCAGCGGCGCGCACCGCCGGATCCGGAGCCGCCTCAAGGGCAACTCCGGCATGGCTCGTACTCGGAACCACTCGCATCTCACACAAGGTACCGGAGCGGGCCGCCGACTCCAGGCCGTGACGAGTCACGCGTAGGACACAACCCGATATCAACGCTCCGTAATTCCGGTATGCCACAATCCGCGACATCCGCGCGAGACCGGTCGGCGACACCGCAGACCAGAGGCTTTCAGCTCAACTGGGCGAGAAGTTCGGCGGCCAGATTCTCCTCACTCTGCGTAGCGTCACCCGTACGGTGTGTCCGCACCCATGTGCGTTTCAGATGCAGATGGACCTCGAACTCCCAGGTGAATCCCATGCCGCCGTGCACCTGGAGGCAGTCACGGGCGCCGCGTACGGCGGCCTCGTCGGCGAGCAGCCGGGCGGTGTCGATGTCGGCCGGGTCGGCGGTGACGGCCGCCGCGTACACGGCGGCACGGGCCGTCTCGGTGCGCACCAGCATCTCCGCGCACAGATGCTTCACCGCCTGGAAGGCACCGATCGGCTGCCCGAACTGCTCGCGCGCCCGGGCGTGTTGCACGGCCAGCTCGCACGCGCGTGTGGCGCTGCCGAGCTGTTCGGCGGCGGTGAGGAGCACGGCGACGGGGTCCACGCCGCCGGCCACGGGGACCCGGTGGAGAGGCGTCAGCGGGTCGACCGACCGCAGCGGGACAGCCCGCGCCGCGTTCCCCCGTACGACGTCCGCCTCTGCGAGCCACTCCACCAGCCCGTTGCCGACGGCGGCCACGACCGCCTCCCCGGTGGCCGCGCCGGGGACCCGCCCCGCCGCGAGATGCGTGGCCACCAAGGGCCCGGGCAACAGCGCGCGCCCCGCCTCCTCGAAGGCCAACACCGCCTCGGGCAGCCCGAGTCCGACTCCGCCCTCGGCCTCCGGCAGCCGCAGCGCGAAGAACCCGGCCGAGCCGAGCTCCCGCCACAGCGCCCGGTCGAGGCGGCCGGGTGCGTCGACGGCGGCCCGCAGCGCCTCCCGGCCGAAGCGCCGCGCCAGCAGCTCCCGCACGCCGTCCCGCAACGCCCGCTGGTCCTCGGTCAGTTGGAAACGCATCCGTCACCGCCCCTTCGGCAGCCCGAGAATCCGCTCGGCCACGATGTTCCGCTGGATCTGCGAGGTGCCGGCGGCGATGGTGTACGACAGGGAGGACAGCCGGTCGAGCACCCAGGGGCGGTCGAGGTCCAGCGCCTCCGGTCCGAGGACGTCGGCCCCCGCGTCGTAGAGCTCCTGACGGGCGTGCGAAAACCTCAGTTTGAAAACCGAACTCCCGACTCCCGGCACTCCGCCGGTCAGCTCGGCCTCACTCACGTTCCACTGCGTCAGCCGCCACAGCGCCCGGAACTCCGCGTTCAGCCGCCCGAGCCTGCGCCGGAGCACCGGATCGTCCCAGCGTCCGTTCCTGTGTGCCTCAGCGGCGAGTTCGCGCAGTACGCGCCGGCACGCGACCACCTCGCCCACGAAGGCCGTGCCGCGCTCGAAGGACAGGGTCACCATCGTCACGCGCCAGCCGTCGTTCTCGTCCCCGACCCGGTTGGCGGCCGGCACCCGCACCTCGTCGAGGAACACCTCGGCGAACTCCGCCGACCCGGCCAGGGTCCTCAGCGGCCGTACGGTGATGCCCGGCGCGTCCATGGGCATGGCCAGCCAGCTGATCCCGCGGTGCTTGGGCGCCTCGGGGTCGGTTCGCACCAACAGCTCGCACCAGTCGGCCACTTCGGCGTGCGAGGTCCAGATCTTGGAACCGCTGACCACATAGTCGTCTCCGTCCCGCCACGCGCGCGTGCGCAGCGCCGCGAGGTCGGACCCGGCGTCCGGTTCGCTGAAGCCCTGGCACCAGACCTCCTCGCCGCGCAGTATCGGCGGCAGCCAGCGCGCCCGCTGCTCGGCGGTTCCCTCGGCGGCTATGGTCGGCCCCGCGTGCAGCAGCCCGACGAAGCCCGCGCCCACATAGGGCGCGCCCGCCTTCTCGGTCTCCTCCAGGAAGATCAGCCGGACGCTCGGCGTCCCGCCCCAGTGCACGTCGGCGTACCCGGCGTCGTACAGCATGCGCTGCCAGCGCAGGTCGTAGGCGCGGCGCCCCGGCCAGTCGTCCGGTGACGGCTTGGGCCCGAGGGTGGGCAGGACCCGGCCCAGCCACTCCCGCAGCCGGGCGCGGAACTCCTCTTCTTCGGGCGTGTACGCCAGATCCACGAGCGGGACCCCCTCCGCCAGAGGCAGAAATCTGATGCCCTGTCAGAAAATCTCGGCCACCGGAAGGCTAGACCCGCACCCCTGGACCGACAAGGCGGCGAGCCCTACGCTCTGGCCACTATCTGACTGACCGTCAGCTGACGCAGGGGGCTGTCATGACCGACACCGCTCACGCCCTGAGTTCCTCGCGCACCCTCTGGGAGCTTCTCGCCCGCCGCGCCGACCGCACCCCCGACCGCCCCGTCCTCCTCCAGGACGACCGCGCACTGAGCTTCGGCGAGCTGCGCGCGCGTGCCGAGCGGGTGGCGGCCGGACTGTACGACATGGGTGTACGGCCCGGAACGGTCGTCGCCTGGCAGCTGCCCACCCGCATCGAGACGGCCCTGCTCTCCTTCGCACTGGCCCGCCTGGGCGCCGTCCAGTCGCCGGTCATCCCGTTCTACCGGGACCGCGAAGTCGGCTTCGCGCTGCGGGAGTCCAAGGCGGAGTTCTTCGCCGTGCCGGGCGAGTGGCGGGGCTTCGACCACACGGAGATGGCACGGCGCCTCGGCGCGAAGGGGATCATCGAGGCGTACGACACCCTGCCCGACGGCGATCCGACGCTGCTGCCGCCTCCGCCGGCCGAGGGCACCTCGGTGCGCTGGATCTACTGGACCTCGGGGACGACGTCCGACCCCAAGGGCGTCCTGCACACGGACCGCTCACTGATCGCGGGCGGCTCGTGCCTGGCGCACGCCCTGCGTCCGACAGCCGACGACGTGGGCTCGATCGCCTTCCCGTACGCCCACATAGGCGGCCCGGACTACATGGTGATGCTGCTGCTGTACGGCTTCCCGGCGGTGATGTTCGAGCAGTTCGCGCTGCCCGACGCGCTGGCGGGGTACCGCCGGCACGGCGTGACGATCGCCGGCGGGTCGACGGCGTTCTACTCGATGCTCCTGACGGAGCAGCGCAGGCACCCCGGCAGCGGCAAGGTGATCCCCTCGCTGCGGCTGCTGGCGGGCGGCGGGGCGCCGAAGCCGCCGGAGCTCTATCACGCCGTGGTCCGCGAGATGGACGTGCAGCTCACCCACGGGTACGGCATGACCGAGGTACCGATGATCACGATGGGGGCGCCGGACGACACGGCGGAGAACCTGGCGACGACGGAGGGGCGGCCGCCGGAGGGGATGGAGATACGGATCGTGGACGGCGAGGTGCGACTGCGCGGGGAGGCGGTGTGCCGGGGTTATCTGGATCCGGCGCAGTCGGCGGCGGCCTTCGACGAGGAGGGGTTCCTGCGGACCGGTGACCTCGGCCGTCTGACGGACAGCGGGCATCTGGTGCTGACCGGCCGGCTGAAGGACGTGATCATCCGCAAGGGCGAGAACATCTCGGCGAAGGAGATCGAGGACCTGCTGCACAGGCATCCGGCGGTGGCGGACGTGGCCGTCATAGGGCTGCCGGACGCGGAGCGCGGAGAGCGGGTCTGCGCGGTCGTGGAACAGGCGGCGGGCGCCCGCAGGCCGACCCTGGACGAGCTGACGTCGTATCTGCGCGGGGAAGGGCTGTCGACGCACAAGCTGCCGGAGCAGCTGGAGGTGGTGGACGCCCTTCCCCGCAACGAGACCCTGCGCAAGGTGCTCAAGTACAAGCTCAGGGAGCGCTTCTCGGGGGCGTAGGGGCCGGCGGTGTCCGGGTCACTCGGGGACGGTGAAGTAACGGGCGAACGCGGTCACGATCTCGCTCTCCGCCACCTTGCCGTCGCCGTCGGCGTCGAGGGAGGCGGCGGCCGCCCGGGCGAGGTCCGGCTGCACGCCGAGGCAGCCGAGCACGCGCGCGGTGTCGGCGACCGTGGCCGCTCCGTCGCCGTCGCCGTCGGCCAGGTCGAGGGCGGCGTGCAGGAAGGGGCGGGCGATCTCGGCGAACCGGTCCGGGTTGTCCCGCAGCCGCTTGACCGCGCCGTTCACGAACTCCTCGCGGGTGATGCGCTGGTCACCGTCCCGGTCCGCGATACCGGCCATGCCCTGCCAGAACGCCTCGGCGCCGACGTACAGCGCCTGTCCCTTGTCGGACCGGGCGGCGATGCCGAACTCCGCGAGCAGCCTCTTGGCCGCCGTACTGAAGTCCTCGCGGTCGATGTAGCCGTTGCCGTCCTGGTCGAAGGTGGCGAACCGGGCGGCGATCCTGCGCTCGTACTCGCTGCTGACCATGTCTTATCGGGCCGCCTTACGTCACGTGGGGTGCATCTGGCACGGAGCGTACGACGCCGGGGAGCGTCCGGGCGCGGGAAAGCGGCGGTTGTGCCAAGACCGGGGGAATTCTGGGACAACGGTGTGGCACTACGGAGGGGAATCGGCCCTGTTCAGGCCGACAGCGGGCGCGCGTCCTCCGCCACCGCCGCCGCGACGTCCGGGTAGACCTCGAACAGCCGACGTACCCCCAGGGCGCCCAGGACCCGGTTGACGTGCGATCCCTCCGCCGCGCCGTGGGCCGGAAGTATCAGCCGCAGGCTGCCCTGGCAGGAGCGGATGAGGCGGCGGGCGGCGATGAGCACGCCGACGCCGCTGGAGTCGCAGAACATGACCTCGGAGAGGTCGAGGACGAGGCTGTGGCGGCCCTCGGCCACCTCGTCGTGGATGTGCTGGCGCAGCATCGGCGAGGTCACCAGATCCAGCTCGCCCGCCACCTGGAGCACCGCCCAGTCGCCCCGCTCGCCGCCGGTCACTTTCAACGTCACCACCACGCCCCTCGCTCGCCGAACCGGAAGCGACTCCTACGCTTCCTTGCAGCGCGGCTGCCCAGCGGCTGTTCCCTGAAACACCCTCCGAAAAACGGTCACCGATCAGAAGAGGCTTGTTTCAATCGCATTCGATCCTGTTCGATCGGGTCTGATCGCACGATGGCCGGGTAGCCGAGCAAGCGCAAGGCCGAACGCAGCCACCAACAGGGGTCAAGGTCCACTACCACCCACAGCTCGTCGAGGGGCGCACAATGCGACAAAGGGGCGTGCGCTGTCAGAAGTGCCGACTACATTCGGGGAGTCGGCGGACGCAGGCTGGACAGGGACGGACCGGTGAGGGGGGCCGTATGGCGAAGAACGACGCACCGCCCCGCTGGGACCGCAAGATGCAGCAGCGGCTCGCCCGCGGCGAGGCGGCGGCCCTCGGCGAGCTCTACGACCGGTTCGCCTCGCTCGTGCACGGCCTCGCCCACACCGTGCTGGGCGACGAACGCGCCGCCGACACCCTCACCCGTGACGTCTTCGCCCATGTCTGGGAACACCCGGACACCTACGACCCCAAGCAGGGCCCGCTGCGCTCCTGGGTCGCCACCCTGACCCACCACCTCGCCGTGCAGCGGCTGCGCGCCACCGAGACCGCCGCCCTCGTCCAAGCCGGCCACGGCTCCACCGAGGAACTGGAGCGCAAGGTGCGGCACGCCTCGGTCGCCGCCCGCGCCGACTACATCGTCCAGTCCATGCCCGCCCCGCTGCGCGCCGCCCTGGAGCTGGCCTACTTCCAGCGCCGCGACTACCGCCAGACCGCCGCCGACCTCGGCGTCACCGAGGACGAGGCGCGCCGCCGCCTCCGCCTGGGCCTGCAGCTGCTGTCCACGGCCCACGACGCCTCAACCGCCCCCGGGGCGCCGCCGGGGTACGGGGGTGCGGTGTGAACGAGGCGGAACGGTTCGAGGCGGACGACGAGCACCAGGGGCGGGAAGGACACGGAGAGCAGGAGCCGTACGACAAGTCCTCCCCCGACGAGTACGACGAGTACGACGAGTCCAAGGAGTCCAAGGACAAGGAAGGGCACGGCTCCGCGGACACCGCTCCCGGAGCCGGCGGCATGAACGGCGGCAACGGCGACGCCCGGCACCCCACCCCGGAGCCGGATCCGGACCAGCCGCCCCGCATACCGCTCCCCCGCGCCTCCGTCGAGGACACCGGCCACCCCCTGCCCGCCCTGGAGGGCCTCGGCGACGTGGCGCCGCGCCCGGCTCCGCTCGTCCTGGAGCACCGTGTCCTGAAGTCGCTCCTCGGCGCGTGGGCGCTGGCCGCCTGCTCGCCGGAGGAGACGGCGGCCGTGGAGGAGCACCTCGGCGGCTGCGGGGCCTGCGCGGACGAGGCGCGGCGGCTGCGCGAAGCCGTCGGCCTGCTGCACCCCGCCGAGACCCTCGACCTGAGCCCGTCCCTGCGCGCCCGTGTCCTGGAGGGCTGCCTGGAGCGGCGCCCACCGCGCATTCCGGTGCCCGAGTGGGCGGCGCCGTACGACGCCGAGACGGCCCGCCTCGACGCCCTGCTGCAGGACTTCGGGGACGCCGAGTGGCACGCGCCCGTGCGGCTGCGGTGGTTCCGCAAGGACGAGCCGACGAGCCGTCGTACGACCGTCGCCGGGGTCATCGCGCATCTGCTGACGGTCGACGGGCTGGTAGCCGTCGCGCTGGGCCTGCGGGACCCGATGGGCGACGTGGCCGCGGACCGGCCGACCCCGTCCGCGCGCACGGAGGCGTACTGGCGGGCCTCGCACTTCCCGCCGACGCGTGCCGTGCGGGCGCCCTGGCGGGAGCAGACGCACGACCTGGTCCGCACGGTGTCCTTCACGGGCGGCGGCGCGGGCAACCTGTCCGTGCCGTACGGCGACTTCGAACTGCCCCTGCACGACGCGATGCTGGACCGCGCCTTCGAGTGCTGGGTGCACGCCGAGGACATCGCGGAGGCGGTGGACTACCCGTACGATCCGCCGTCCGGCCGCGATCTGCACCGCATGGTCGACCTGGCGGCCCGCATGCTGCCCACGGTCCTGGCCGCCCGCCGCCGGGCGGGCCTGGCCGCGCCGGCCTCCGGCGCACACCGCCATCTGGTCCCCGCCGGTGAGCCCGGCCGCAGCCTCCGGCTGGAGATCGAGGGTTCGGGCGGCGGCGAGTGGCTGATCCCTCTGGACTCCCCGGCGGCGGTCGGCTCCGCGGAGCACGAGGTGGCCCACATCGCCCTGGACGGCGGCGAGTTCTGCCGCCTGGCCGCGGGCCATGTGTCTCCGACGGAGGCGGCGGCGGGGCAGGTCGGTGACCGGGAGGCGATCAGGGACGTACTGTTCGCCGCGGCGAGCTTGAGCCGGATGTAGGGGTGGCTCGCGGATTCGCGGGCGACTGCGGGTGTGTGGGGGCTGGTCGCGCCCACGCGGCGGAGCCGCAAATCGATACAGCCCCGCGCCCCTGGAGGTGCGTCCACTGCACCGTACTCAAGGGGCGCGGGGAACTGCGCGAGCAACCACATACGACCCGCAGCCGCCCAGCAACGGACGAACCCGAGCTATCAGGCGAAAACGACCGTCCGCCGCCCGTTCAGCAGAATCCTCCGCTCGGCATGCCACTTGACGGCCCGAGCCAGCGCCTGGCACTCCACATCGCGCCCGATCGCCACCAGCTGGTCCGGCGTCACGTCGTGCCCGACCCGCTCGACCTCCTGCTCGATGATCGGCCCCTCGTCGAGATCGGCGGTGACGTAGTGAGCCGTGGCGCCGATCAGCTTGACACCCCTGGCGTGCGCCTGGTGATACGGCTTCGCGCCCTTGAAGCTCGGCAGGAAGGAATGGTGGATGTTGATGATCCGCCCGCTCAGCTGCTTGCACAGGTCGTCCGAGAGGACCTGCATGTAGCGGGCCAGCACGACCAGCTCCACACCCTCCTCGCGCACGATCTCCAGCAGCCGCGCCTCGGCCTCGGGCTTGTTGTCCTTCGTCACCGGAATGTGGTGGAAGGGAACGTCGTACGACCCCACCAGCTCAGCGAAGTCGGTGTGGTTCGACACCACGGCGGCGATCTCCACCGGCAGCGCCCCGATCCGGGCCCGGAACAGCAGGTCGTTCAGGCAGTGCCCGAACTTGCTGACCATCAGAACGACCCGCATCTTCTCCTCGGCCAGGTGGATCTGCCAGTCCATCTGGAAGGAGTCCCCGATCGCCGCGAAGCTCGCCCGCAGCTTGTCGAGGGTCACCGGCGCGTCCGCCGAGAAGTGGACGCGCATGAAGAACAGTCCCGTGTCGTGGTCGCCGAACTGCTGGCTGTCCTCGATGTTGCAGCCGGTCATGAAGAGGTAGCTCGACACGGCGTGCACGATGCCCTTCCGGTCCGGGCAGGACAGGGTGAGGACGTACTGGTCGGGGGCGACCGTGGGTCGGGTGGACTGCTCGTTCATGCCCCACAGGGTCCCATATCCGGCGCGCCCGGCGGACCCGCGTCCCGTTACGCGGACCGCGTCATGATCCGCAGCACCTCAAGTGTGCGCGGCGGCGCGTCCGGGTCCTCGCCGTCGGCCATGGCCATCCGGACATGCGCGTCCCGCGCCGCCCGCACCGCCTCCGGCCACCCCTGGTTCGCCAGGTACGCGGAGACCGGCGCGTCCGGACCGACCTGGTGCATGATCCGCAGGACCCGCAGCACGGCGGTGTCCACGAGGGCCGCCTCCTGCGAGTCGCGGAATATCGTGCCGACGTACTTCTCGGCGGACCAGTTGTCCAGCCAGGTGTCCTCGACCAGGCGGTACACGGCGTCGGTGACGTCGCCGTACCCGTCGACGCCGGCCAGCCAGACGTCCCTCTGGAACACCGGATCGGAGAGCATGTGCAGCGCCGAGCGCACATTGCTGCGCCAGCGCCACCACGGCATGTCGTTTACGGGCATGCCGCCCATGGTGGATGAGCGACGGCCGCGACGGGAAGAGTTCTCCGAACCTTGCACGGTCATCGATCGTACGTTCCCCCTCGCAGGTGCCTCACCGACCCCCGTAATTCACCTTCCCGTCACCGAACAATAACCAAAGGTCACGCCCAGGTTAGCGATGTGGCGGAATCGTGCGGGAGCATGACCGGCAGGCGACGCTTCCGCAGCAGCTTCCTCCCGACGATCACCCCTCGGCCCGTTCGTGCCACCGTCCGTTCGGCGGCGGCACTGGTGGCGTGTGCGTCGTTCGCCGCCGGATGCGGGGTCGTCCCCGGTGCCACGGGGGGCGCCGGGGACGATCCGATCACTGTCATGACCTGGGCCCCCGAGGACACCAAGGCCACCAACAAGCCCGGCATGCCGGCCTTCGCGCAGGCGTACGCCCGCTGGGTCAACGCCCGCGGCGGCCTCGGGGGCCGCGAGCTGAAGGTCCTCACCTGCAACGACCGCAACGACAGCGTGGCCGCCGCGAAGTGCGCCGACCGCGCGATCGAGGAGAAGGCCGTCGCGGTCGTCGGCTCCTACAGCCAGTACGGCGACACCTTCCTGCCCTCGCTTGAGGGCGCCGGCATCCCGTACATCGGCGGCTACGGCGTCACCAACGCCGAGTTCACCAGCCCGCTGTCCTACCCCGTCAACGGCGGCCAGCCCACCCTCCTGGCGGGCCTCGGCAGGGAGCTGGCCCGCAGGTGCGGGCCCGTCGCGCTGGTGCGCCCCGACAGCATCGCCGGCGACGAGCTGCCGCCGCTGCTCGACTCCGGCCTCAGGGCGGGCCGGCACCCGGAGGCGGCCGACCAGCTGGCCGACGAGGACGCCACCGAGTACGCGAGCCAGTCGACGCGGGCCCTGGAGTACTCCACCCGTGCCGGGGCGGAGCCGGGCTGTGTGGTGCCCGCGCTCGGCGACCGCACCAGCACCTTCATGGACTCCTTCCGGCGCGCCCGCGAGGACTACCCCGACGTGCGCACCGCCACCGTCCTCGGCAGCGTCGACCAGACCGTGATCAACGCGAACGGCGGGGCGTCGGGACCGTACGAGGGGTCGTACATCACCGGCTGGTACCCCGTCGCGAGCGATCCGCGCTGGGACGTGATGAAGAAGGTGATCAGCGAGCAGGCCTTCGGCGACAACCGCATCGATCCCGCGGACGCCGGCGTGCAGACCACCTGGATCGCGTACACGGTGTTCAAGAAGGTCGTCGAGTCGCTGGGCGACGACGAGGTCACCGGCGACTCCGTGCGGGCGGCCCTGAACAGGGGCCTGAAGGTCTCCACGGGCGGGCTCACACCGACCCTCCAGTGGAGGTTCCAGGACGTCCTGGCCTCCGTGGGCTACCCCCGGCTGGTCAACCGCAAGGTGACCCTCCAGGTCGTACGGGACGGCCGGCTGGTGGCGGCCCGGAAGAACTTCATCGATGTGACGAGGACCCTCCAGGACGCCGACCTGGGCTGACCGCCCGGCCGCACTACAGCTGGGTCGGCTGGCGCTCGGTCAGGCCGTACTTCTTGGCGACGGTGTTCCACAGCTGCGCGGCCGTCTTCTTCTCCGCGCTGGCCGTGCCGCTGGCCCGGTTGCCGGCCTGGGTCTGGCCGGTGGTGCGGGCCTGGCCCTTCTTGCAGAGCTTGCCCTTGTTCGCGGCCACCTGGTCCGCCCACGCCGCGTAGTGGTTGTCGGCGGACGCCGACGCCTGCCAGGCCTTGGTCAGCGCGGTGGTCAGCGCGGTGTGGTTCGGGAGCTGGTCGACGGTGAGCTTGGACAGGTCGGTGACCAGCTGGTTGCGCTGCTTGGCCGCGTCGCGCAGGTCCTTGGCTGCCTGCGCGAGGTTGCCGCAGGACTTCACGTCGGCCACCGCGTTGATCACGGCCGTACGGCTGTCGCCGCTGTCGGCCAGCAGCTTGTCCAGGGCGATGGCCTGCTGCTCGGCCGGGTCGGCGGGCGGGGAGGAGGAGTCCTCGGTCGCCGGGGCAGTGGCGGAGACGGGCCGGTTGTCGTCGGCCTTCTGGTCGTCCCCGCCGCCGCCCGCGAGCATCGCGCCCGCGCCGATGCCGAGGGCGGCGATGCCGACGCCGACGACGGCTATCAGGGGCAGCCGGGAACTCCTGCGACCGCCGCGTCCGCCGTCGTCGTCGCCCTGGCCGGGCGGGAAATAGGCCGGCTGGTACGGACCCTGCGGCTGCGGCTGCTGGAAGTGCGGCAGCTGCTGGGTGGCCGCGGCCGGGGGCTCACCGCCCGGCTCGCTGCGGAAGAGGTTGTCGAAGTCGGAGAGCGGCTGCCGCTCCTGCCCGCCGTACGGGGCGCCGCCCGGCTGACCGGCCACGGGCGGCATGTACCGCGTGGCCTCGGCGTCGGGTCCGGAGGCAGCCGGCATCGGTCCGGCGCCGCCGCCCCGCCGGGCCCGTCCCAGGATCTGCGTGCTCTCCCCGGGCGCCTCGGGCGGCAACGCCCCCGGCCCGACCGGCGGGAGGTACTGCGTCGCCCCCTCGTCGGCACCGGATGCCGGGGCGGCGGCGACGGGCGGTATGTAGCGGGTGGCCTGGTCGTCGGCGCCCGCGGGGGCGGCGGCGACCGGCGGTATGTACTGGGTGGCGCCTTCGTCGGCCGGAGGCAGCGGGGCCCCGAAACCACCGTCACCGGCCGACGGCAGGGGCGCGCCGGGGGTGCCGTGGGCGCCGTGGGCGGTGGGCGTGCCGTGGGCGCCGGGCGCCACGGGGGCGTTCGGGTGGCCCTGCCGGGCGTCCGGAGCGGCTCCAACCGGGCCAGGGGTGCCGTACGTCTGCCCGCTCGCGGGCGGCAGCGGCGCACCCGGACCGTGCTGCCCCGCGGGCGGCAGCGGCGCCGACGACGGACCGCCGTGCCCGTACGGCGGCTGCGGCGCGGGCATCGGTGAGCCGGCCGGGTCGCCCTGGCCGTACGACGGCGTACCCGCCGCCGCACCCGGGGTGCCCCCGCCGTACGACGCGCCGCCCTCCGGCGGCAGCGGCCGGGACGGTGCGGCCCCGGGCGTCTGCGGTGCCGCGCCCCAAGGCGCCGGCGGCGACTGGTGCGGCTGTTCCTGCCCGCCCCACGCCTGGCCGGGCGGCGTTCCCCAGGCTTGGCCGGGGGCGGCCGGCGGCGGGCTCGGGTGCTGGTTCTGGTCGGGTCCCCAGGGGGTGCCCCAGGCCTGGCCGCCGGGCGGTGCCGAGGGCGGGGGTGCCGTCGGCGGGGCGGGCGGTACCGACGTCGGCCGGCCGTCACGCCCGCCCGTCATACCCGGCAGCAGCGGCTCACCACCGTCGGAGGGCAGCACGATGCCTTCGCGCGCGGGCCGCGCCGAGGGCTCCTCGCCCTGTCCACTCTGCGTCACCGGGACTCCTACGAATGGGGGACCTTCGGAATCGTCGGCTCACGCTACCGGGTCCGCCGATCCGGGTGCTACGCAGCTCGGGACC
The DNA here is from genome assembly GCF_001513975.1 of Streptomyces curacoi. Taxonomy (GTDB): domain Bacteria; phylum Actinomycetota; class Actinomycetes; order Streptomycetales; family Streptomycetaceae; genus Streptomyces; species Streptomyces curacoi. The sequence continues at coordinate 249,833 of NZ_KQ947990.1, read as the reverse complement.
TGACCCGCGTCCCTGTGACCGCAATAACAGCACCCGCCCCCATCCGCTGTATATGCCCTCCTTCCCGCACCGAGGCCTTGGTTTCCCTCCCGTTCACGCCGTGGCGCCCCCTGGTTTCACGCCGCGGCCTGAAGGTCCAGCCGGGCCCCGAACTCCCTTACCACCGGCTCGTCCCGGTACGGCTCCAGCCGCTGCTGGAAGTCCTCCAGATACTCGGCGCCCCGGTTGGAGCGGAGGGTGTCCAGGAGTTCCACGGCCTTCAGCCCGGTGTGGCAGGCCTGTTCGATCTCGCGCTGCTGCACCTGTGCTGTGGCGAGCAGCACATAGCCGATCGCCCGGCGCCGCGCCTTGGTCTCCGGGAGCCCCGCCAGGGACTCCTCCGCCCGCCGGGCCGCCGCCTCGGCCTGGCCGAGGTCGCGGTGGCAGTGCGCCAACTCGTCGGCGAGGTAGGCCTCGTCGAAGTGCGCGATCCACGCCGGGTCGTCCCCGGAGTCCGCGTCCGCCGTCTCCAGCGCGGTCACGGCACGCCCGGACGCCACCTGGGCGGCGCGCGCGTCACCCATCAACGCATGACCCCGCGCCTCGGCCGCATAGAACATCGACTCCGCGCGCGGGGTCACGCGCCCGCGCGCCCCCTCCTGCGCCGCCCGTGCCAACTGCGCGATCTCCCGCGGGTTCCCGAGCTGCGCGGCGAGATGACTCATGGAGGCGGCCAGCACATACCCGCCGTACCCCCGGTCCCCGGCCGCCTGCGCCAGCCGCAGCGCCTGGATGTAGTACCGCTGGGCGAGCCCCGGCTGCCCGGTGTCGACGGCCATGTACCCGGCGAGCTCGGTCAACCGGGCGACGGTGGCGAACAGTTCGCGCCCGATCGCCTCCCGGTACGACCCGGCGAGCAGCCCGGACACGACACTGTTCAGATAGTGCACGACGACCGGCCGCACATGCCCGCTGCCGTACTGGTGATCAAGGTCTACGAGCGCCTGCGTCATCGCCCGCACGGCCGCCACGTCGGACTGCCCCACCCGCGGCCCCGCCGAGCGCGCCACCTGCGAGTCGGGCGAGGAGATCAGCCAGTCGCGGCTGGGCTCGACCAGCGCGGAGGCGGCGACGGACGAGCCGGACAGGAAGTCCCGCCGCCCGACGTCGCTCCGCCACAGCTCGCAGACCTGCTCGATGGCCCCCAGTACAGTCGGCGAGAACTGGAGACCGACGCCGGACGCGAGGTTCTTGCCGTTGGCCATGCCGATCTCGTCGATCGTGACCGTACGGCCCAGCTTGCGGCCGAGCGCCTCCGCGATGATCGCCGGCGCCCGGCCCCGCGGCTGCTGTCCGCGTAGCCAACGGGCCACGGACGTCTTGTCGTAGCGCAGATCGAGGCCGTGCTCCGCGCCGCACATGTTGACCCGGCGGGCCAGCCCGGCGTTCGAGCAACCCGCTTCCTGGATGAGCGCCTGCAGCCGTTCGTTCGGCTGTCGCGCGACGAGAGGCCTGGCGGCCATTGGCGTACCCCCTGTGGCTGCGGTGCCTGCCCACGCACCGAGTTGATGTGTCTTCCACCGCCGGATCCGGCTCGGGGCACTGGCTGTGCATCGAAAGGTTCCGGCCGTGAAGATCAATGCCCCGTCGGCAGAGCGAAAATGCGAGGCTTGCGAGGATTGCCGGGGTAACGGCCGAAGCCGACCCCACAGGGGGCTACCCAGCCCCGCCCACGGATCCTCCCGCGCGCCCCCACACGTGCACCCATGCGCCCCAGATGAGGAATCAGTGCTCCTCCCCCGCGCGCGCTACGCCCGTAACCCGAGGTGGGTGCGGGAGTTGTGTTCAGCGTGAAAGAGACGATCCCGGCCACCGAAGCCGCACAGATTCCGAAGCAGCGCGGGGAAACGCTGCTGGAGACCGCCGTTCGCTACGCCGAGGAGCGCCACTGGGACGTGTTCCCCGGGACCTGGTTGGAGGCCGTCGACGGGGTGCAGCTCTGCTCCTGTGGCGACACCGCGTGCCCCGCGCCGGGCGCGCACGCCGCACGCCCCGACTGGGCGACGCAGGCGACCGGGAGCGCGACGGTCGCGCGGCGGATGTGGCAGAAGCAGCCGAACGCGTCGATCCTGTTGCCGACGGGGCGGACCTTCGATGCGATTTCCGTCCCGGAGACCGCCGGGTTTCTCGCCCTGGCCCGGATGGAGCGGATGGAGTTGACGCTGGGGCCGGTGACGTTGACGCCGGACGGGCGGATGCACTTCTTCGTGCTGCCCGGGGCTTCGGTGAAGGTGCCGGAGCTGGTGCGGAAGCTCGGGTGGTCGGTGGCGTCGCTCGATCTCGTCACGCTGGGCGAGGGCGCGTATGTGGCTGCGCCGCCCACGCGGTTCGGGTCCCGGGGGGCTGTGCAGTGGGCCTGTCGGCCGACGCCGGCGAATCGGTGGTTGCCGGACGCGGAGGAGTTGATCTCGCCGCTTGCCTATGCGTGCGGTAGGGATCGTTGAGAGCGCCTTCTCACCTGCCCCGTTGCTGATCGACGGCGACTGCGGGTTGTTCGTGGCTGGTCGCGCAGTTCCCCGCGCCCCTTAAGGTTGGCGTCCATGACGTCGGCCGTTAGTGTGCGTGGGCTCTGGAAGCGGTTCGGGCAGCAAGTCGCCGTTGCCGGGATTGATCTGGAGTTGCCTGCCGGGAAGTTCATCGGGCTCGTCGGGCCCAACGGGGCGGGGAAGACCACGACCCTGTCCATGGTGACCGGGCTGCTGCGGCCCGATCAGGGGTCCGTCGAGGTCGTCGGGCGGGACGTGTGGCGGGACCCCGTCGAGGTGAAGGCGCGGATCGGAGTGCTGCCCGAAGGGCTCCGGCTCTTCGAGCGGCTGTCGGGGCGGGAACTGCTCGCGTACTCGGGGCGGTTGCGCGGGCTTCCCGGCGCCGAGGTCGACAAGCGGGCCACCCAGCTGCTCGACGTACTCGATCTGGCGGGCGCCCAGCACAAGCTCGTCGTCGACTACTCGACCGGTATGCGCAAGAAGACCGGGCTCGCGGCGGCACTCCTGCACAATCCCGAAGTGCTGTTCCTGGACGAGCCGTTCGAGGGCGTCGACCCCGTCTCCGCCCAGACCATCCGGGGCGTCCTGGAGCGCTACACGGCCTCCGGCGCCACCGTCGTCTTCTCCTCCCATGTCATGGAGCTCGTCGAGTCGCTGTGCGACTGGGTCGCTGTGATGGCCGCCGGGCGCATCCGCGCCCACGGGCCCCTGGCCGAGGTGCGCGGGGAGGCGGCCTCGCTGCAGCAGGCGTTCCTCGAACTCGTCGGCGCGAACGGCCGCGATGCCGGGTCCGACCTCGACTGGCTGGGCGGCGGGGCGCGATGAGCGGCAACGTCACCGGGATCGTCGTACGGCTGAAGCTGTCCCTGCTCAGGAACGGGCTGCGGCAGTCCGGTGGGCGGCGGGCCGCCTATATCGCCTCGGCCGTCGTGGTCCTCCTCTTCGCCGTGCTGCAACTCCTCGGGCTGATCATGCTGCGCGGCACCGCGCACGCCGACTCCCTGGTCGTGCTGCTGGTGGCGGTGCTCGCGCTCGGCTGGGCCGTGATGCCGCTGTTCTTCCCCGGCGGGGACGAGACCCTCGACCCGACCCGGCTCGTCATGCTGCCGCTGCGCCCCCGGCCGCTGGTGCGGGCGCTGCTCGCGGCCTCGCTGGTGGGGATAGGCCCGCTGTTCACGCTGTGCCTGTTCACGGGCTCGGTGATCGCGATCGCACGAGGCGGGGCGGCCTACGCCGTCGGCGTCATCGGCGTCGTCCTGGCCCTGCTGGTGTGCGTGGCGCTCGCGCGGGCCGTCGCCGCCGCCAACATCCGGCTGCTGAGCAGCCGTAAGGGCCGCGATCTGGCGGTGCTGAGCGGGCTGGTCATCGCGATCGGGGCGCAGGTGGTGAACTTCGGCGCACAGCAGCTGGGTTCGTCGGGGCTCGACCGGCTCGACCCGGCGGCGGATGTGCTGCGCTGGGTGCCGCCGGCGTCGGCGATCGGTGCGGTGGAGTCGGTGAGCCAGGGGTCGTACGGGACCGGGGCCCTGCAACTGGCCCTGAGCGCGGGCGCCTTGGTGGCGCTGATCGCCGTCTGGTCCCGTCATCTGACCCGGCTGATGACCTCCCCCGACGGCTCCACGCTCCAGACGGCCACCACGGCCGCCGTACGCGAGCGGTCCTCGACCGGCCTCGCCCGCCTCCTCCCGGCCGGCCGCACCGGCACCGTCATGGAGCGCAGCCTGCGCTATGTGTGGCGCGACCCGAAGACCAAGGCGGCCTGGGTGACCTCGCTCGCCATCGGCCTGCTCGTGCCCCTGTTCAACGCCATGCAGGGCACCGGCTCGATCTACTTCGCCTGCTTCGCCGCCGGGATGCTCGGCATCCAGATGTACAACCAGTTCGGGCAGGACACGTCCGCGTTCTGCATGGTCGCGATGACGATCTCGTCCCCCCGCGACGCCTACGTCGAGCTGCGCGGCCGGGCACTGGCACTGCTGCTGATCACCCTGCCGTACGCCACCCTCGTCACCGTCCTGACGACAGCCCTTCTCGGCGACTGGCCCAGGCTCCCCGAGGCGCTGGGCCTGTCCTTCGCCCTGCTCGGCGCGATGCTGGCGACCGGCGCGTGGACGTCGGCCCGCTTCCCGTACTCCATCCCGCAGGAGGGCTACAAGAACGTCGCTCCCGGTCAGGCGGGCCTCGCCTGGATCTCGATCTTCGGCGGCATGATCGCGGCGGCCCTGCTGTGCGCCCCTGTCATCGCGGTGACGATCTGGCTGAACGTGGCCGAGGGCGGGGGCACATGGACGTGGCTGCTGCTGCCGGTGGGAGCAGCCTACGGGGCGGTGCTCACCCTGCTGGGCCTTCGGCTGGCCGCCCCGCGGACGGCGGGACGGCTGCCGGAGATCCTGACGGCGGTGAGCAAGGGCTGACGGGACCTGTCGGGCCCAGGGCGGCACACCGCCCCCGCGGTCACAGGCGCCCCTCCTCCGCCATCACCGCGTCCAGGAAGGGCTCGATGGCCGCCCGCCACCCCTCCGGCTGGTCGTAGTGCACCAGGTGCCCGGCGTCGGCCACCTCCGCGTACTCGCCCCGGGGCAGCACGCGCACCATCTCCTGCGCCTCGGCCCGCCCCAGCTCCCCGTCGAGCCCGCGCACGACCAATGCGGGGCACTGGACCTGCGTCAGCTCCTCCCAGTGCGCGTCGTACACCCATGTCTCACGGGAGCGGAGCATCTGGTCCGGCTCGAAGACCGGCCGCCAGCCGTCCTCGCGCTCGTGCATCACCTCGGCGTAGAACTCCCCCCGGGCGGGATTCGACCGCTCGACCCACGGGTCGTCCTCACCGAACCACTTGCGCACGTCGGCCAGGGTGGCGAAGGGAACGGGCCAGGACTTGAACCAGTCCTCCCACTCCCGCTGCGAGGCCGCGCCGAGCGCGGACGCCCGCATGTCGCAGATGACGAGGCCACGCACCAGGTCGGGCCGCTTGGCGGCAAGCTGCCAGGCGGTCAGCGCGCCCATGGCGTGGCCGATGAGGACGGCCGGGGCGAGGCCCAGCTGTTCGAGAGCGGCCTCGGCGTCCTCGACGTACGCCTCGCGCGTGAAGGCGGCGGCCTGCGCGGGCTTGTCGCTGCGGCCGTGGCCGCGCTGGTCCAGCGCGACTGCGCGGTGCCGCCCGGAGAGCCAGCGCGCGGTGGAGGCCCAGTGCGAGGCGCGGCCCATCAGGCCGTGCAGTAACAGGACACCGGGCATACGGTCGTGTTCCCTGGCGTGGTCGGTCTTGGGAGGGTCGCCGAACTCCCAGGCCGCGAGACGTACGCCGCCCGTCCCGGTCACGTCGATGCGCCGCGCCATTGCCCTGGCACCCCCCTAGCTCCGCTCGGACCGCTCGAGCCGACCGGTCCCGGTGAACCGCGTCCTGCTTGCCGTGCCTGCTGTGCCTGCCGTATCCGCCGTCGCTCGCACGGGTACCCGCGCCGCACGCGTCGTCGCCGCCTCGCACGCGATGTGCATGTCCTGTGTGTCCGACGTGATCTTATGCGCACATCCCTGAAGCGCACGTTCCGCACGACCTGTCACAGGCCAGACTATCGAACTCTCATTCGAAAATGCCGTCTCCGCGGCCAACACCCCTCATTCGAGTGACCCCGCGCAAGGATTGATCGCCACCGCCGAGGGGAGACCTTCACCGGGAGGCGGACCGCTCGGGGAAAACGGTCCGAGGGGAATGACCCTGAGAGCTCGGGGCTCCGGGTCAGCACAGGGGAGGACAGGCCCCGGCGCCATACGGCGCCGGGGCCCTCTCCACAACCACGGCACATCCTCCCGCCCCCTCCCCGGCCGGATGCGTCGCTGTCGATCACGGCCAAGAGCCCTCAGATGCCTCAGGCGACAGCCTCGCACGCGAACCGGCGGAGCGCTGCGATTCGGCGTACTGGATCTCCAATTGGAGAAATCGCCCAACCCCCGTCCCCGCACCGGGAGTTACCCAGACAGGACCCCGGGACGACCAGAGCCCGCCGGCTCAGCGCTTGGCGACGAACACATGGGAGGCGACATCCGCCTCCAGCTCGGCCGCCTCGCCGCCGCTGCCCACCAGCACGCCGCCCGCCGACTCGGTCACGCTCACCACCGAGCCGGGCTGCACGCCGGCCCGGCGCAGCGTGTACATCAGCTGCGCGTCGGTCTGGATCGGCTCGCCGATCCGGCGCACGACGACCGTCTTGCCCTCGACACCCGGGTCGAGGTCGGCCAGCGAGACCATGCCCTCGTCGAGGAAGGGGTCGGCACCGTCCTTCTCGCCGAGCTCCTCCAGGCCCGGGATGGGGTTGCCGTACGGCGACTCGGTGGGATGCCGCAGCAGCTCCAGCACGCGCCGCTCCACGGCCTCGCTCATCACGTGCTCCCAGCGGCACGCCTCGGCGTGCACCTGCTCCCACTCCAGCCCGATCACATCGACGAGCAGGCACTCGGCCAGCCGATGCTTGCGCATGACACGGGTGGCCAGGCGGCGCCCCTCGTCCGTGAGCTCCAGATGCCGGTCACTCGCCACGGACACCAGTCCGTCACGCTCCATCCGCGCCACCGTCTGACTGACGGTCGGCCCGCTCTGGTCCAGCCGCTCGGCGATCCGGGCGCGCATGGGGACCACACCTTCCTCCTCAAGCTCGAGGATGGTGCGGAGATACATCTCCGTGGTGTCGATCAGTCCGGACATACGTGCCCCTCGATTAGCTCTGCGATTAGCTCAGCCGGAAGCGAGACAGCTCCACGGCGCGTGCGCTGGCCCTGCACTCAATTCTGCCGGATACCACAGACAACCGTGCCGCGCTGTGGAAACCAGCGGGTTCCAGGGCCGCACCCCCCCGGCGCGGCCTTGACCCACAGCAAGCCGCAGGCGCTACGCGCGCCCCCACCGGCGGCCCCTGGCACGTCGTATTGACACCGCAGTGGTCCAGACCGCACGGTGATCCGCAACAGACCTCCACACACGCACCCCCCACCCATCCCCGGAGGGCCCCGCATGAGCGACAGCAAGCCGGCCGACCAGTTCTTCGACGCCGCGATCGGCCTGCTCCAGCGGGTCCGTGCCGAGGAGGCCGAGAACATCGAGGCAGCCGGCACCCTGCTCGCGGACACCGTCGCCACCGGCGGCCGGCTCTTCGCCTTCGGCGCCGGGCACTCCTCCCTCGCCGCCCAGGACCTCGTCTACCGCGCCGGCGGTCTCGCCCTGATGAACCTGCTCGCGGTCCCCGGCGCCGTAGGCGTCGACGTCGTGCCCGCCACCCTCGGCTCCGCCCTGGAACGCGTCGACGGCCTGGCGAGCGCGGTCCTGGACAGCTCGCCCCTCCGCGAGGGCGACGCGCTGATCATCATCTCCCTCTCCGGCCGCAACGCCCTCCCCGTCGAGATGGCCATGAGCGCCCGCGCCCGCGGCGTCAAGGTCATCGGCGTGACATCAGTGGCGTACGCCTCGGAGACGAAGTCCCGCCATGTCTCCGGCACCTACCTCAGGGACCACTGCGACATCGTCCTCGACTCGAAGATCGCGGTCGGCGACGCGGAACTCACCCTCGACACGATCCCGGCCCCGTTCGCCCCGGCCTCCACGGTCGTCACCACGGCCCTGCTCCAGGCCGTGATGGCCACGGCAGCCGCCTCCCTGGCCGACCGCGGCATCGAGCCCCCGCTCCTGCGCTCCGGCAACGTGGACGGCGGCCTCGACTGGAACAGCCGGGTGTTCGAGAAGTACGGCGACAGGATCTTCTACCGGCACTGACACCGGAGCTACCGCGACCCCACACTCCCCGCCAGGTCCAGCGCGGAAGCGATCCGCACGGCCACATCCTCCGCGTACACGGCGTCGCCCCGCTCGAACGCACTCCGGCCGGCACCCCGCAGAAACGTCACCACCCCCAGCGTCCGTCCCCGACTCCGCAGCACCGCACACAGCGCGTGCACCGCGTCCGGCGGCCACTGCCGTGCCACCGCCCACTCGCGCGCCTGCTCCGCCGACACCTTGCCCGCGTCGGCCCGCACCGACCCGGCCCGCGCCACACACTGCAACGCCGGATGCCCCTCGCCGTACCGCACGGGCAGCCCGGCCTCCCCGCCGCGCAGACTCGGCCCCGGCGCCCCCGAGGGCGTCACGGCGATCCGGACCAGCCGTACCGGCTCCGCCGCGTCCGTGTCCGCGACCGCCCCGCCCGCCACCCGGTCGATCAGCGCGTGATCGGCGAACCCGGCCAGCGCGAAGTCCAGATGCACGGTCGCCGCCTCCGCGGGGTCCTCGCACTCGGCGGCGGCCCGCGCGGCCCGGTGCAGCTGATTGGCCCGGAACCGCAGCAGCGCCGCCTCCTGCTCCGCCTGCTTGGCCTCGGTCACGTCCTGGAAGAGCCAGCCCACGCCCAACGGCACGGGCTCCTCCGCGAGCGGCGAGGCCAGCCGTACGAAGCCACACCGCCAGCAGCGACGCCGCTCACCCTCCGGCGTCCGTACGCTCACCCAGATCTCGGCGGGCGCCGGCGGCGCGCCCTCCGCGAGCACATGCGTGAGCGCGCTCTCCAGCTCCTCGACCCCCTGGGCGAGCAACTCGCCCAGCGGCCGCCCGAGCACGGACGTGCGCCCGATACCCAGCGCACGGGCCGCGTGAACGTTCACCACCGCGGGCCGCAGATCCGCGTCGACCAGCACCACACCCCACGAGGCGTCCTCGAACAGCGCCTCGCTCAGCGCGATGGACCGCTCCAGATCGATCTGCGTGTGCACCTCGCTGAAGGCGCAGTACACCCCGGCGGGCTTCCCGTCCGGCCCCCGCACGGCCGCCGACTGCGTCCGTACGAGAACACGCCCGCCCTCCTTCGTCAGCAGCGCGAACTCGTGGACCTGCCGGCCGGGAGCGTGCATGGCCGACATCAGCCGGCCCTCGACCTCCTCGGCGTCGGCCTCGCGCACCGCCCATCCGGCGAACCCGTGCCGCCCCACGGCCTCGGCCGCACTCCACCCGAGGATCCGCTCGGCCTCACGGTTCCAATGGGTGACGACCCCGTCCGCGTCGAAGGCGCACAGGGCCGCGTCCATCCCGTCCAGCAGAGCGGCGAGCAGATCCGAGCCGCCTGCCGAACCCTCCGAGCCACCCGACGAACCGTCCGGACCATCCCGCTCGGGTTCGTCCGGCCCCAGCTCGTCGGTGGTCCCACTACGCCGGGAAGCACTCACCTGGACCCCCTGCCAAGCTGCGTCCGCACGTACGACGCGTCGGTTCGCTCACTCGCAATCATCTAACTGGAACGTGACACAGCACACACCGTGTTCCCCAAGATTGAAGGAATCGTTGTACGCGGCGGGTGGCGTGTGACGTGTGCGGGACCACTCCAGCAGCGCGAGCCCGTCCGCGCGAGGTCCATGGCGGCGGGCGGCACGATCACGTTGTGGACGTACCGCCACTGCTCCAGCATCGTCTCGCCGAAAAAAGTGGTTGATCGGAGGGCCGGGCGGTTCTTAGTGTGTGGGCACACGAGAAGGGAGGTGGTTCGGCAGATGTATGAGAACCGGACGCGTGAGGTGGCTGCGGGCTAGCGGCCCGTCACCCCACCCAGTGCGGTGCCGGACCAGCACGTGAGAGACGCGTGCAGCCGGCCCAATCCCAAGCAGTCACCCGACCCGCGAGCTCGCCGGTACGTCCGGCCGGCTCCCCCGCCCAGGCGGAGGATCCGAGCTCGCGGGTCGTCTGCGTTCAGCAGGGCTCAGTCGTCCTCGTCGCCGTCGTCGTCCTGCTGTGCCTGGCGTTGCCGCTCCTGTTCCCGGCGCTCCTCTTCCCGGCGCTTCCGCTCCCGTTCCTGCTTCTTCTCGTCCGGCCCTTCCGCACTGGCGCTCGTCTCCGCCACCGGGCTCGGGGAGGCGCTCGGCGACGGGCTCGACACCGCGGATGACGCCGATGTGGAGGCGCCCGGGCTGGGCGGTGCCTCGGACTTCGTGCCCTCCGCCGCGGTGTTGTCGGGGGAGAACCACAGCAGGCCGAGCAGCATCGCGCCCACGAAGAGCACCGCTCCGGCGGCCATCGCGGCCACGCGCCGTGTCCCGGACCGCGACGGGGTCCGGGACCGGGAGCGGGAGCGGCCCGCGGACACGGTCGCCTGGGCGGAGGGCAGCATGTACGTGGTCGGGTTGCTGGTCTCACCCACCTGCTGCGCACCGGACGGGGACGCCGGCACCACCGTCCGCGGCCGGGACGGCGAGGCCGCGTCGGGCAACGGCTCGGGGCGCCCCTGCCAGGCGCCGTCGGCGAACCAGTCGGCGGCCTGCTGGGCGGCCGGCCGGTGCTCGGGGTCCTTGGCGAGCAGGCCGAGGAGGTAGTTCTCGAAGGCGGCCGGGAGGCCGGGGACGCCCAGCTCGCGGGGCGGCACGGGGGCGGCGTCGAGGTGCTGGTGCAGGATGGCCACGGCGGTGTCGGCCTGGAACGGCGGGCGGCCGGTCAGGAGCTGATACAGCACACAGCCCAGCGCGTAGACGTCCGAGGCCGGGCCCGCCGGCTTCCCCAGGGCCCGCTCGGGGGCGAGGTAGAGGCTGGTGCCGACGATCTGCCCGGTGGCGGTCAGCGCGGCGCCGGGGTCGTCGAGGAAGCGGGCGATGCCGAAGTCACCGATCTTGAGGGTGCCGTCGGCGTCCAGGAGCAGATTGCCGGGCTTGATGTCCCGGTGGACGATGCCCTGCCGGTGCGCGGCGGCCAGTCCCGCCGCGGCCTGGGCGGCGATACGGGCCACGCGGTCGGCGGGCAGCGCGCCGGAGCGGGCCAGCACCCCGGCGAGGCTGTCGCCCTCGACGAGCTCCATCACCAGGAAGAGCCGGTTCTCGAACTCGCCGAAGTCCCGCACGCCGACGACGTTCGGGTGGTCGATCCGTGCCGCGGTCTGCGCCTCCAGCCGGAACCGGGACGTGGCGGTGGGGTCCGAGTCCTGGGGCAGCAGGAGCTTGACGGCCACCGGCCGGGCGAGCATCTCGTCGTAAGCCCGCCAGACCTCCCCCATCCCACCGCGTCCGATCGACTCGCCCAGCCGGTAGCGGCCCGCTATCAGCACCTGTTCTCATCCTCATGCCGTGAGACGTCTCGGTCGCCGCAGGCCGTTTACTCACCGCGTGGGAACGGGTGAGGGTGGGGGGTGCCGCAGCCGCCCCAGCATACTGGCGCAGTGGATCAGTCACGTTCCGTATGCCGGCATCACGCGGAGCCGATGGGCCCCGCGTGATGCCGGCCCGCCGGAAGGGGCGGGGATCAGCGCGCGATGTCCGCGTAGCCCTCGACCTCGCGTGGGTCGCGCGGGCCCGGGCCGATGTAGCGCGCCGAGGGGCGCACCAGGCGGCCGGTGCGCTTCTGCTCCAGGATGTGCGCCGACCAGCCCGCCGTACGGGCGCAGGTGAACATCGAGGTGAACATGTGCGCCGGGACCTCGGCGAAGTCCAGGACGATGGCCGCCCAGAACTCGACGTTGGTGGCCAGGACCCGGTCCGGACGCCGGTTGTGCAGCTCCTCCAGGGCCGCCTTCTCCAGGGCCTCGGCGACCTCGAAGCGGGGAGCGCCGAGATCCCGGGCGGTGCGGCGCAGGACCCGGGCGCGGGGGTCCTCGGCGCGGTAGACGCGGTGGCCGAAGCCCATGAGGCGTTCGCCCTTGTCGAGGGTCTGCTTCACATACGCCTCGGCGTCGCCGGTGCGCTCGATCTCCTCGATCATGTGCAGCACGCGGGAGGGGGCGCCGCCGTGCAGCGGGCCGGACATGGCCCCTACGGCGCCGGAGAGGGCGGCGGCCACGTCGGCGCCGGTGGAGGCGATGACGCGGGCCGTGAAGGTGGACGCGTTCATGCCGTGCTCGGCGGCGGAGGTCCAGTACGCGTCGACGGCGGCCACGTGCTTGGGGTCGGGCTCGCCGCGCCAGCGGATCATGAAGCGCTCGACGACGGACTGGGCCTTGTCGATCTCCCGCTGCGGGACCATGGGCAGGCCCTGACCGCGCGCGGACTGGGCGACGTAGGACAGGGCCATGACGGCGGCTCGGGCCAGGTCCTCCCGGGCCTGCTCCTCGTCGATGTCCAGGAGCGGTTTCAGTCCCCACACTGGCGCCAGCATGGCGAGGGCGGACTGGACGTCCACGCGGATGTCGCCGGAGTGCACGGGGATCGGGAAGGGCTCGGCGGGCGGCAGTCCGGGCCGGAAGGCGCCGTCGACGAGCAGCCCCCACACGTTGCCGAACGAGACGTGACCGACCAGGTCCTCGATGTCGACGCCCCGGTAGCGCAGGGCGCCGCCCTCCTTGTCCGGTTCGGCGATCTCCGTCTCGAACGCGATGACTCCTTCGAGTCCGGGTACGAAGTCGGACATCAGGCGGCTCCTCGATGTGTGCGACAGATGGGGTTGTGGGTGGGACGACCACATATCGGTCAGCAGAGATGAACACTTGCCCGGTGGATCCACGGTCACGGACCCGGATTCCAGGCTTGGGGATTCCGGGCCTCTCAGGACTCGCGGTCCGGGGCGTAACCCTGTGATGCCCCGTGCGGTCGGCGGTCATCCAACCGGAAGGGCATCAGAAACGATATCTCCGAGTGCCACGGTTGGGGAGGCCTTGCGGCACTCAGTGCCATCCAGTGACAAAGGACACCGCCGGACGGCGACAGCCGTATACGGCAAGATGACCGCGTGACCGACCGAGACGCCGTCCCCTTCGATCCCGCCGAGCCCGTCCCCGACCCCGCCGCGATGCGCAAGCACTACCGGGCCGAGGGCCTCGCCGAGAGCGACCTGGCCGCCACTCCGGTGGCACAGTTCGCGCGCTGGTTCAAGCAGGCCGCGGCGGAGGCCCACCTCTTCGAGCCGAACGCGATGATCGTCTCGACCGCGGACGGCGAGGGGCGGCCCAGCTCCCGTACGGTGCTGCTGAAGCAGTTCGACGAGCAGGGCTTCGTCTTCTACACCAACTACGACTCCCGCAAGGCCCGCGACCTCGCCGAGAACCCGTACGTCTCCCTTCTCTTCCCCTGGCATCCGATGGCCCGCCAGGTCACCGTCACGGGTGTGGCGCGGCGCACCGGCCGCGACGAGACGGCCGCGTACTTCCGCACCCGCCCGCACGGCTCCCAGCTCGGCGCCTGGGCCAGCGCCCAGTCCTCGGTCATCGCCACCCGCGCCGACCTCGACGCCTCGTACGCCGAGCTGGCCGCGCGCTATCCCGAGGGCGAGCAGGTGCCGGTGCCGCCGCACTGGGGCGGGTTCCGGGTGGCGCCGCAGGCGGTGGAGTTCTGGCAGGGGCGGGAGAACCGGCTGCACGACCGGCTGCGGTATGTGGCGGAGCAGGACGGGAGCTGGCGGGTGGAGCGGCTGAGTCCGTGAGCGGCGGTCTCGTCAGAGCTTGCCCCACACATACGCCGTGCGGTGGCCGTCCAGGAGCTCGGATATTCGGGCGCGGAACTTCTCGGTGAACGGGGGCCAGTTCCAGAACTCGAAACCGAGGTGGCCGAAGGCGAAGTGGTCGTCGGCCCAGGTCCAGTCGGTCAGTGGGACGGCCTCGGCGCAGGCAGGGCAGTCGACCCGGGCCGCGCCCGTCTTGTGCCAGGCGTCGATGGCCTCGCTGAACGGCGCCCACGCGTCGTCGATCAGCTCCCACTCGTCGGTGATCAGCCGGGTGGTGACCCCGCAGCGCGGACAGCTCACCGCCTCCGGTTCGCCCTGCCCGCCGTGGAAGACGGTGCGCCCGGTGTACACGGCGAGGCCGTCCCAGGGATCCCAGTCGGCGTCGTCCGGCCCCACGGCCCGCTGCCAGTGGGGGCCCGGAGGGTGGCCGAGCGGCTGCCCGAGCACGCAGTCCGTGCGCTCGGCGAGCACGATTCCCTCGGCCACCAGCCACTCGACGACGCGCTCGGCGAGGTGTGGCGCCTGCTGCGGGCTCGCAGCGAGGTCGACGATCGTCTGGAAGTGATCACCCATGCCCGAACCGTAGCCCCCGCCACTGACAACGCCCTCAGCCCAGCGCCTCCTCCAACAGCACCGCCCACTGCGCGACCACGCGGTCGCGGCGGGCGGTGTCGTCGGTGAGGAGGTTGGCGAGGCCGAGGCCGCGGGCCATGTCCAGCAGGCCCTGGACCGTCTCCCGTACGCCCGGCCGCGACTCGTCCGCGCCCAGGAGGTCCACGGCGATGCGGTGGGTCTCGCGGCCCACCCGGGCCTCCAGCTCGGTGACCCTCGGCCGCAGCTGCTCCTCGTTCGACGCGGCGACCCACAGGTGCAGGGCCGCGCGGAACAGCGGGCCGGTGTAGAGGTCGACCAGCGCCGACACCACCGCCCGGCGGTCCCCCGCCGCGCCCTCCGGGAACAGGGCCCGCAGGGCCGTGGAGCGTTCCTCGGCGACGTACTCGACGGCCGCCGTGAACAGGTCCTCGCGGGTCGGGAAGTGGTGCTGGGCGGCGCCGCGGGAGACGCCGGCGCGTTCGGCGACGACGGAGACCGTGGAGCCCGCCCAGCCGTGTTCGGCGAGGCAGGCCACGGCGGCCTCCAGGAGCCGCTGCCGGGTGGCCCGGCTGCGGTCCTGCTTGGGCACGCGGTCCGCTCGGTCCACGCGGTCGCCGACTGTGCTCACACCACCCATTCCGGATCCCGTCTTTCGAGGAAGGCCGTCATCCCCTCGCGGGCATCGGCGGAGGAGAACAGCCGGGCCGAGAGCGCGGTCAGGTCGGCCGCGTCCCGGTCGAAGTTTTCCAGCACCTTAGCCGTGAGCAGCGCCTTCGTCTCGGCCAGGGCCTGGGGGGAGGCCCGGCGCAGACCGTCAAGGACGGGGGCCAGCACCTCGTCGACGTCCTCGCCGGCCGTCGTCAGCAGGCCGATGCGGGCCGCCTCCGGCGCCGTGAAGCGTTCGCCGGTGAGGTAGTAGCGGGCCAGGGCGCGGGGGTCGGTGCGGGGCAGCAGGGGCAGCGAGATCACCGCGGGGGCGACGCCTATGTGCACCTCCGTGAAGGCGAAGGTGGCCGCGCTGGACGCCGCCGATATGTCGCAGGCGGCCAGCAGGCCGAGACCGCCCGCGCGTACGTGGCCGGTGACGCGGGCGACGACGGGTTTGGGCAGTTCCACGAGCTGCCGGAGCAGCGCGACCAGTCCGTCAGGGGGCGGCGGGTCGCGCAGGTCGGCGCCCGCGCAGAAGGTGTTGCCGGTGTGGGTGAGGACGATCGCGCGTACGTCGGCGTCCTTGGCGCAGTCCGTCAGCGCGTCGGTCAGCTCGCCCACCAGGGCCGCCGAGAGCGCGTTGCGGGTCTGCGGGGAGTCCAGGGTGAGGGTCTGCACGGCACGCGCGCGGGTACGGCCGATCAGCGTCATGTGCTCTCCTTCGGTGCCCGCAGTTCGCGGCGCAGGATCTTGCCGGAGGCGGCCCGCGGGACGCCGTCGATGAAGGTGACCTGGCGGACCCGCTTGTAGGGGGCGACGCGTTCGGCGACGTACATCATGACCTCTCCTTCGGAGAGGCCGGGGGCGTTGGGCCGGCGGACCACGTAGGCGTGCGGGACCTCGTTGCCGTCGTCGTTGTAGACGCCGATCACCGCCGCGTCGGCGATGTCGGGGTGGGTGAGCAGGAGTGCCTCCAGTTCGGCGGGGGCCACCTGGAAGCCCTTGTACTTGATGAGTTCCTTGACGCGGTCCACGACGAACAGCCAGCCGTCGGCGTCCACATGGCCCACGTCGCCGGTGTGCAGCCAGCCGTCGGCGTCGATCATCGCGGCGGTGGCGTCGGGGCGGCCGAGGTAGCCCTTCATGACCTGGGGGCCGCGGATGAGGATCTCGCCGGACTCGCCGACGCCGAGGTCCTTGTCGGGGTCGTCGAGGGAGACGATGCGCATCTCGGTGCCGGCGATGAGCTTGCCGACGGTTCCGGCGGGGGCGTCGTGCATGGCGGCCAGGGGGACGACGTGGGTGCCGGGGGACAGTTCCGTCATGCCGTAGGCCTGGCCGACCGGCGGCAGGCCGAGACGCTGTGAGCAGGCGGCCGCGAGCTTCGCGTCCAGGGGTGCGGCGGCGCTGATGACGTACTTCAGGGACGACAGGTCGTACTGCTCGACCAGCGGGTGCTTGGCGAGGGCGAGGACGATCGGCGGGGCCACGTACAGGCCGGTGATGCGGTGGTCCTGGATGGCCGCGAGGAAGGTCTCCAGGTCGAAGCGGGGCAGGACGACGACCGTGGCGCCCACCCGCAGGGGCGCGTTCATCAGGGCCGTGAGGCCGTAGATGTGGAAGAAGGGCAGCACGGCGAGGATGCGGTCGCCGGGGCCTGCCGATATCGCGGGTTCGAGCTGGGCGAGGTTGGTGGCGATCTGGCGGTGGGTGAGCATCACGCCCTTGGGGATGCCAGTGGTGCCCGACGAGTACGGCAGGGCCGCGACGTCCGCCACGGGGTCGATGTCGATCCGCGGTTCGGGGGCCGTGGAGGCCGGCATGTCGATGAGCGACCGGTGCCCGGGCGCGCTGTCGCACACGAAGATCTCCCGCACGCCGCCCGCGAGTTCGGCGGCCCGGCGTGCCACCTGAAGCAGCGGCGAGACGGTGACGATCCAGCGGGCCGCCGAGTCCTTCAGTTGCTTGGCGAACTCATCGGGTGTGGCGAGGGGGTGCACGGTGGTGACGGAGGCACCCGCGCGCGTGGCGGCGTAGAACGCGGTGGGGAAGGCGACCGTGTTGGGGCTGTGCAGGGCGAGGACGTCGCCCTTGCGCACGCCCGCCTCGGTGAGGGCGGCGGCGACGCGCCGGTGGAAGCGGTCGAGCTGCCCGTAGGTGAGGGTGGTGCCGTCCGTGCCGTCGATCAGCGCGGGTGCGTCACCGAACTCGGCGGCCCGGCCCAGCACCGCCTCGTGGATGGGGAGTTCTACTGCCGGGACGTCTGCGTACTCGCTGCGGAACATCGTTCCTCCTCGCGACCGGCGCCGCACGGTGCCGGTCAGTACGACTTGGGCAGGCCCAGGGTCTGGTGGGAGACGTAGTTGAGAATCATCTCCCGGCTCACCGGGGCAATACGAGACACACGCGCGGCGGTTATCAACGAGGCGAGCCCGAACTCGCGCGTGAGGCCGTTGCCGCCGAGGGTGTGCGCGGCCTGGTCGACCGCCTTCACACAGGCCTCCCCGGCCGCGTACTTGGCCATGTTGGCGGCCTCTCCCGCGCCGACGTCGTCACCTGCGTCGTAAAGGTGGGCCGCCTTCTGCATCATCAGGCGGGCCAGTTCGAGGTCGATGTGCGCCTGGGCGAGGGGGTGGGCGATGGCCTGGTGGGCGCCGATGGGGGAGTTCCAGACGGTGCGGTCGCGCGCGTACTCGACGGCACGCGCGAGGGCGTACCGTCCCATGCCGATCGCGAAGGCGGCCGTCATGATGCGTTCGGGGTTGAGGCCGGCGAAGAGCTGGAGGAGGCCGGCGTCCTCGTCGCCCACGAGGGCGCCCGCGGGGAGCCGTACGTCGTCGAGGGTCAGCTCGAACTGTTTCTCCGCGGCGTTCAGTTCCATGTCGATCCGGCGGCGCGTGAAGCCCTCGGCGTCGCGCGGGACGATGAACAGGCAGGGCTTGAGGCGGCCGGTGCGGGCGTCTTCGGTGCGGCCGACGATGAGGGTGGCGTCGGCTATGTCGACGCCGGAGATGAAGACCTTGCGGCCGGTGAGAAGCCAGTCGGCGCCGTCTTTGCGTGCCGTGGTGGTGATGCGGTGGCTGTTGGAGCCGGCGTCCGGCTCTGTGATGCCGAAGGCCATGGTGAGTGTGCCGTTCGCCAGGCCGGGGAGCCATTCGCTCTTCTGGGCTTCGGTTCCGAAGCGGGCGATGACTGTGCCGCAGATGGCCGGAGACACGATCAGCATGAGGAGGGGGCAGCCTGCGGATCCCAGCTCCTCCAGGACTATGGAGAGTTCGGCGATTCCGCCGCCTCCGCCTCCGTATGCCTCCGGCAGGTTGACGCCGAGATAGCCGAGTTCGGCCGCCTCGGACCAGAGTTGTTCTCGGTCGAAGTCTCGGCCGTGGCGGTTGCCGAGGGCCGCTACTGCGGATCGGAGGGCCCTGTGTTCATCGGTTTCGAGGTGGGTGGTCATGGGACTCCTTCGGGCTGCGGGTTCGTTGTGGCTGGTCGCGCAGTTCCCCGCGCCCCTAGGTTTCTTGCACTACCGCCAGCAATGCGCCGACCGTCACCTGCTGGCCAGGTACGGCATGCAAAGCGCTCAGCGTTCCCGTGGCCGGCGCTGCGATCTTGTGCTCCATCTTCATCGCCTCCAGCCAGAGGAGGGGCTCTCCGGCCCGTACAGCGGCTCCTGCGGTCAATCCCTCGGCGACTCGTACGACCGTCCCCGGCACCGGCGCGAGCAGCGAACCCGGCGCGTGCTGGGCCGTCGGGTCGGGGAAGCGGGGTAGCGCGGTGAGGCGCGTTGCATCGACGTGGATGTCGTCGCCATACCTCGCGACCTTGAAGTTCCTTCGTACGCCGTCCACTTCGAGTACGACCAGGTCGGCATCGGCGTGCACGACCCGCACGCCGTCGGCTTCCAGGCCCGCGCGCCCGTGCCGGTAATGGACCTCGACCTCCTCGCCCGCCATCGCGTACCGCTTGACCTGCGGCTGGGACGGCACGTTGCGCCAGCCTCCGAAGCGGGAGCGGCCGTGGGCGTCGGCGAGGGCGGCGGCCAGGGGGGCGTACGGGTCCGGAGTGGCCCTGGTCAGGGCGGTGAGGTGGCGGTCGTAGAAGCCGGTGTCCATCCGGGCGGACGTGAACTCCTCGTGGCGCAGTGAGCGGACGAGGAGGTCCCGGTTGGTGACCGGGCCGTGGATCGTGGCCCGCTCCAGGGCGGCGGCGAGCTTGCGGATCGCGCCCGCGCGGGTGGGGGCGTGGGCGACGAGCTTGGCGAGCATGGGGTCGTAGTGGACGCCGATCTCGTCGCCGTCGGTGAAGCCGGTGTCCAGGCGGACACCCTCGGGTACGGCGAAGCGGTGCAGGGTGCCGGTCTGCGGGGCCCAGTCGTGGGCCGGGTCCTCGGCGTAGAGGCGGGCCTCGACGGCGTGGCCACGCGCGCGTGGCGGTTCTTCGGCGAGGGCATGCCCTTCGGCGACGCGAATCTGTTCCGCGACCAGGTCGATGCCGAAGACCGCTTCCGTCACGGGGTGTTCGACCTGGAGGCGGGTGTTCATCTCCAGGAAGTGCGCCTTGTCGCCGGCCACCAGGAACTCGACGGTGCCGGCACCGACGTAGTCGACGGCGCGGGCGGCCCGTACGGCCAGGGCGTGCAACTCGTCGGTGAGCCCCTCGGTCAGTCCGGGCGCCGGGGACTCCTCGATCACCTTCTGGTGGCGGCGTTGCAGCGAGCAGTCGCGGGTGCCGAGGGCCCGGACCGTGCCGTGGGTGTCGGCGATGATCTGCACCTCGATGTGGCGGCCGTGCTCGATGTAGGGCTCGACGAAGACCTCGCCGTCCCCGAAGGCGCCCGCGGCCTCGGCGCGGGCGCTCTCCAGGGCGGCGTCGAGCTCCTCCAGGCGGCGGACGATCCGCATGCCGCGCCCTCCGCCGCCCGCGGCGGCCTTCACCAGCACGGGCAGGTCGGCCTCGGTGACCTCGCCCAGGGGCGCCAGCCCCATCAGCTCCTTGGCGCGCGTCTTGGACGCCATCGCCTCGATCGCCTCCGGTGGCGGGCCGATCCAGACCAGCCCGGCGTCGAGGACGGCGCGTGCGAAGTCGGCGTTCTCGGAGAGGAAGCCGTAGCCGGGGTGCACGGCGTCCGCGCCGGACGCCACAGCGGCCTTCACGATCAGGTCGCCGGCCAGATAGGTGTCGGCGGGCGCCGCTCCCGGCAGCCGTACCGCCGCGTCGGCCACGCGCGCGTGGAGGGCGTTCGCGTCGGCGTCCGAGTACACGGCGACCGTCCGGATGCCCAACTCACCGCAGGTGCGGAAGATCCGGCAGGCGATCTCGCCCCGGTTGGCGACGAGCAGAGAAGTGATCACCGAAGGGTCCCTCACAGGGTCGGTCACTGGATCCCTCACATCCGGAAGACGCCGAAGCCGCCGCGCGCGCCCTCGTAGGGGGCCGTGTGGAGGGCGGACAGGCACAGGCCGAGGACGGTGCGGGTGTCGCGCGGGTCGATGACGCCGTCGTCGTACAGCCGCCCGGACAGGAACACCGGCAGCGACTCCGACTCGATCTGCTGCTCCACCATCGCGCGCAGCGCGGCGTCCGCCTCCTCGTCGTACGGCTGCCCCTTCGCCGCCGCCGACTGCCGGGCGACGATCGACAGCACGCCCGCGAGCTGCTGCGGGCCCATGACGGCCGACTTGGCGCTGGGCCAGGCGAACAGGAAGCGGGGGTCGTAGGCCCGGCCGCACATGCCGTAGTGGCCGGCGCCGTACGACGCGCCCATGAGGACGGAGAGATGGGGCACGCGGCTGTTGCTCACCGCGTTGATCATCATCGCGCCGTGCTTGATGATCCCGCCCTGCTCGTACCGGCTGCCGACCATGTAGCCGGTGGTGTTGTGCAGGAAGAGCAGCGGGATGTCGCGCTGGTTGGCGAGCTGGATGAACTGGGCGGCCTTCTGGGACTCCGCGCTGAACAGGACCCCTTGGGCGTTCGCCAGCACGCCGACGGGATAGCCGTGGAGCGTCGCCCAGCCGGTGGTCAGGCTCGTCCCGTACATCGGCTTGAACTCGTCGAAGTCGGAGGCGTCGACGATCCGGGCGATGACCTCGCGCGGGTCGAAGGGGGTCTTGAGGTCGCCGGGGACGATGCCGAGGAGTTCGTCCGCGGAGTACTTGGGCGGTTCGGCCGGGCCCGGGTCGCCGTACGCCTTGCGGTGGTTGAGACGGGCCACCACGCGGCGGGCCTGCCGCAACGCGTCCGGTTCGTCCACCGCGAAGTAGTCCGCGAGACCCGACACGCGCGCGTGCATCTCCGCACCGCCCAGCGACTCGTCGTCGCTCTCCTCGCCGGTCGCCATCTTCACCAGGGGCGGGCCGCCGAGGAACACCTTGGCGCGCTCCTTGACCATGATCACGTGGTCGGACATGCCGGGGACGTACGCCCCGCCGGCCGTGGAGTTGCCGAAGACGACCGCGATCGTGGGGATCCCGGCCGCGGACAGCCGGGTCAGGTCCCGGAAGATGGCGCCTCCGGGGATGAAGATCTCCTTCTGGGACGGCAGGTCGGCGCCGCCCGACTCGACGAGGTTGATGCACGGCAGCCGGTTGGCTAGGGCGATGTCGTTGGCGCGCAGGGCCTTCCTCAGCGACCAGGGATTGCTCGCTCCCCCGCGCACGGTCGGGTCGTTGGCGGTGATCAGGCACTCCACGCCCTCGACGACCCCGATGCCGGTGACGAGGGAGGCGCCGACCGTGTAGTCGCTGCCCCAGCCGGCCAGCGGGGACAGTTCCAGGAAGGGCGTGTCGGGGTCGAGGAGCAGCTCGATGCGCTCACGGGCGAGGAGCTTGCCGCGCCGCCGGTGCCGCTCGACGTACTTCTCCCCGCCGCCCGCGAGGGCCTTGGTGTGCTCGGCGTCGAGTTCCGTGAGCTTGGCGAGCATGGCCTCGCGGTTGGCCGCGTATTCGGGGCTCTTCGTGTCCAGGGCAGAGGCGAGGACGGTCACAGGAGGCTCTCCGGGATGTCGAGGTGGCGGCTGCGCAGCCATTCGCCGAGGGCCTTGGCCTGCGGGTCGAAGCGGTGCTGCGCGGCGACGCCCGCGCCGAGGATGCCCTCGACGACGAAGTTCAGGGCGCGGAGGTTGGGCAGGAGATGCCGGGTGACTTTCAGCTGACGGCTCTCGGGTATCAGCTGCTGGAACCTGTCGGCCGTCAGCTCATGGGCGAGCCAGCGCCAGGCGTCGTCCGTCCGCACCCAGACGCCGACGTTGGCGTTCCCGCCCTTGTCGCCGCTGCGGGCACCGGCGACAAGGCCTAGAGGGGCGCGCCGGGTGGGCCCGTGGGGCAGCGGCTCCGGGAGGGGCGGCTCCGGCACGGTGTCGAGTACGGCAGTGTCGTGGGCCGACGGCACAGGGATCCGGCGTCCGTCGTGGAGGACGGCCACATGGTCGACGGCACCATGGGGGACGTACACATCCTCGAAGACCCCATAGGGCGAGCCCTTGCCAGGGGGCGTGAGCACATGGAAGCCGGGGTAGCTGGCGAGCGCCAGCTCCACGGCGGCCCCGCTCAGTGCCCGCCCGACGACGTTCTGGTCCGGGTCGCGTACGACGAGCCGCAGCAGCGCGCTCGCCAGTTCCTCGGTCGGGGCGTCGGGCCGGTCGGTGCGCACGAGGTCCCAACGGATGTCGGCGGGCTGGGACTTGGCGAGGGCGTCCGTCATCTGCTCGCGCACGAGGGCGGCCTTGGCCTCGATGTCGAGCCCGGTGAGCACGAAGGCGACCTCGCCCCGGAAGCCGCCGAGGCGGTTGACGCCGACCTTGAGGGCCGGGGGCGGGGCCTCCCCCCGTACGCCCTCGATACGGACGCGGTCCGGGCCGTCCTGGGTGAGCCGTACGGTGTCCAGGCGGGCGGTGACGTCCGGTCCCGCGTACCGTGCGCCCGCCGTCTCGTACAGCAGCTGGGCCGTCACCGTGCCGGCGTCGACGAAGCCGCCGGTGCCGGGGTGCTTGGTGATGACGCAGCTGCCGTCCTCGTGGAGCTCGGCGATCGGGAAGCCGGGGCGTCGCAGATCGCCGCCGCTCTGGTGGAACTCGTGGAAGAAGGCGTAGTTGCCGCCGGTCGCCTGCGCCCCGCACTCCAGCACATGCCCGGCGACCACGGCGCCCGCGAGCCGGTCGTACTGCGCCGGCCCCCAGCCGAAGTGCGCGGCGGCGGGCCCGGTGACCAGGGCCGCGTCCGTCACCCGCCCGGTGACGACGACGTCGGCGCCCTCCCGCAGGCACTCGGCGATCCCGAACCCGCCGAGGTAGGCGTGGGCGGCGAGGCTGCCCGGGTGCGCGGCGGTGAGATCGTCGCCCTCGACGTGGGCCACCCGCACCGGGACGCCGAGGCGGTCCGCCAACCGCCGCACGGCGTCGGCCAGTCCGGCCGGATTGAGGCCGCCCGCGTTGGTGACGATCCTGACGCCCCGCTCGTGCGCGAGCCCGAGGCACTCCTCCAGCTGCCGCAGGAAGGTACGGGCGTATCCCGCGCCGGGGTCCTTCAGCCGGTCCCGGCCGAGGATCAGCATGGTCAGCTCGGCGAGGTAGTCGCCGGTGAGAACGTCCAGTTCGCCGCCGGTGAGCATCTCGCGCATGGCGTCGAAGCGGTCGCCGTAGAAGCCGGAGGCGTTGCCCACCCGCAGGACCGGCAGGGTCACTGTGCCGCCTCCTTCGGCGCGCGGCCCGCACCGGGCGGGCCCGCGAAGACCTGGGCGATGTCGAACCAGCGGTCGGCGTCCCGCCCTTCGGCGCGCAGGGCGAGGTCGGAGCGGTGGGCGCGCTGGGTGACCAGGAGGCAGAAGTCGAGCGCCGGACCGGTGACGCGCTGCGGGGCGTCCTCGGGGCCGTAGGCCCACACCTCGCCGGACGGTGAGACGAGCTCGACGCGGAAGTCGTCGCTCGGCGCGGGGAGTCCGTGCACTCCGAAGGCGAAGTCGCGGGTGCGTACCCCGATCCACACCACATGTCGCAGCCGGTCTGTGGGTGGGCGCACCACACCGAGCGCGTCGGCGACGTCCAGACCGTGGGCCCAGGTCTCCATGAGTCGGGCCGTGGCCATGGAGGCGGCGGACATGGGCGGCCCGTACCAGGGGAACCGGGCGCCCTGGGGTGCCTCACACAGCGCCGCGTCGAGGGCGGCCCGCCCTTCCCGCCAGCGCGCCAGCAGCTCGGCGGGCGGCAGCCCGGCCCCTTCCTCGGCCCCTTCGTCGACGAACGACCCCGGCGCCGCCAGCGCCTTCTCCACCAGCGTGTGGAACGCCTCCGCGTCGGTCACCGCCAGCAGCGCCGAGTGGTCCGTCCAGGCGAGGTGCGCGATCTGGTGGGCGACGCTCCAGCCGGGGGCGGGGGTCGGGAGGGCCCACTGCCCGGGGCTCAGCCCGGCCACCAGCCGGTCGAGTTCCTCGCTCTCCTCGCGCAGATCGTCGAACACGGGCGTCGGATCGGACACGGTGCGCTCCCCTCGGGCACGGCGGTGTGCGGGGTGGTGCGGGCCGGTGCGGCGTGGAGAGGAGCATGGCAGCGGAGCCAGAAACAAGCAAGCATGCTTGCATTAATTCAGGGGCGCAGGCTGTCTACGACTTCACCTTCCCCCGCCCCACCTGCGTCCGCACCGCCCCCATGGTCGCCGCGATGACCAGGGCGATCGCAAGAGCCTCCACGGCGGACAGGGCCTGGTTCAGGACGAAGAAGCCGGCGGTCGCGGCGACGGCCGGTTCCAGGCTCATCAGGATCGCGAAGGTGGCGGCGGGGATGCGGCGCAGGGCGAGGAGTTCGAGGGTGTAGGGCAGGACGGAGGAGAGGATCGCGACGGCCGAACCCAGGGCGATGGTCATGGGGTCGGCGAGCTTCGCACCCGCTTCGACGATGCCGAGCGGAAGGCACAGCAGGGCCGCGACCACCATGGCGAGGGCGAGGCCGTCGGCCTGGGGGAAGCGGCGGCCCGTACGGGCGCTGAAGACAATGTAGGCCGCCCACATGGCGCCGGCGCCCAGGGCAAAGGCGACACCTATGGGGTCCAGATTGCCGAAGCCTCCGCCACCGAGGAGGAAGACCCCGGCGAGGGCGAGCCCCGCCCACAGGATGTTGACGGCGCGGCGGGAGGTCACGACCGAGAGCGCGAGCGGGCCGAGCACCTCCAGGGTGACGGCCGGGCCGAGGGGGATGCGGGCCACCGACTGGTAGAAGAGTGCGTTCATCGCGGCCATCGTGATGCCGAAGACGACGACCGTGCCCCAGTCGGTGCGCGAGTGGCCGCGCAGCCGGGGGCGGCAGATCAGCAGCAGGACGAGGGCGGCGGCCAGCAGCCGCAGGGTCACCACACCGAGCGCGCCGGCCCGCGGTATCAGGAGCGCGGCGAGTGCGCCGCCGAACTGCACGGAGATGCCGCCGGCCAGCACCAGGCCCACGGGGCCGAGGGAGCCCGAGCGGCGCGGGACGCCTGCCGCCGGGGCCGGGGTGGTGGTCGCGGTCGGCGTCGACGAGGACGGGGCGGCGCTGGGGGTGGTCACGGGCGGTCCTGGGGCTCGACTCGGGGATTGTTCATCATGCTGCACTGTCAAGTCCACGTTAGTGGACTACGTCAGGTGTGTGAAGCCCATTTGGGGCTGTCCCGGAGTGTGGACAGCGGGTCCCGGAGAGCCGACGGGCTGCTGCCGCGCCCTGCGGAGCCGACCGGCTACCGCCGTGCCATGTACAGATCCAGCGCCTTGTGCAGCAGCCGGTTGAGCGGGAAGTCCCACTCCCCCAGGTACTCGACGGCCTCGCCGCCCGCCCCCACCTTGAACCGCAGCAGGCCCAGCAGATGGTTGGACTCCTCCAGGGTGTCCGTGATCCCACGGAAGTCGTAGACGGCGGCACCGAGCTCGTGGGCGTCAGTCATCATGCGCCACTGCATGGCGTTGTTGGGCTGGACCTCGCGCTTACGGCTGGTGGAGGCACCGTAGGAGTACCAGACGTGGTCGCCGACGGTGAGCATGGTGGCGGCGGCGAGGGTGTCGCCGTCGTGCTGGGCGAGGTAGAGCCGCATGCGGTCGGGGTGTTCGGCGGTGAGCGCGGTCCACATGCGCTGGAAGTAGGGCAGCGGGCGCGGGATGAAACGGTCGCGCTCGGCGGTCTCGGCATACAGGTCGTAGAAGGCGGGGAGGTCCTCGTAGCCGCCCCGTCCGACCTTCACCCCGGCCTTCTCGGCCTTCTTGATGTTGCGCCGCCACTGCTGGTTGAGGCCGCGGTGGATGTCGTCCAGCGACCGTCCGGCGAACGGCACCTGGCAGACGTGACGCGGCTGCCCGACGGCGAAGCCCTCCTCGCTTCCCGGTTCGGCCTGCCGCCACCCGGACCCGCGCAGCCGGTCGGCGATGTCGAGGGCACGCGCATCGCACGACGTCGGCTCCGCGTCGCCCAGCCGCCGGGCCGCCGGGTCGGCGATGGCCGCCTTCACCGCCTCCGTGCTCCAGCGGCGTACGACGACGGGCGGGCCCATCTTGACCGAGAAGGCGCCCTGCCGCTTGAGGTGGGCGAGCATCGGTTCGAGCCAGCGCTCGCAGAGGTCGGGGGCGTGCCAGTCGACGATCGGACCCTCGGGCAGGTAGGCGAGGTACTTCTTCAGCTTCGGCAGCGGACGCAGCAGCACCAGTCCCGCCCCGACCAGCCGCCCCTCCTCGTCGAACCACCCGAGGCTCTCCGCCCGCCAGTCCGGCTTGACCGCACCCCAGGAGGGCACCTGCATATGGCTGGCGGAGGGACGGGACGCGACGAAGGCCAGGTGCTCGTCCCGGGTGATGGGCTGGAGGCGGAGGGGCATGGGTGGGCTCCTGTCGGTGGCCAAGGGTGGGTGGCGGAAGGCCGGGTGCCGTGGCCGGCGGCCGGACGTCGTGACCGGTGGCTGGTGGCCGGTGGCCTCATGTCGTGAAGGCGGACAAGCTGGGTGATCTCCCAGCCTATGCACGCCCCCGCGGAGCCTCCCGGTTCCGCGGCCCGCTCACTCCCGATCGGCCTACACCCCCTCCTCCCGCACCCCTCCTCCCCCGCATCACTCCCGCGCCCCCTCCCCCAACCCCTCCGCCAGCACCTCCGCCAAATGCCACCCCCGCACTCCCGCCACCTGCTCCAACTGCGTCCGGCAGGAGAACCCGTCCGCCAGCACCACGGCCGCCTCCCCCGCCCCCCGCACCGCCGGCAGCAGCTGCTCCTGCGCGCACGCCACCGAGACCTCGAAGTGTCCCTTCTCGAAGCCGAAGTTGCCCGCGAGACCGCAGCAGCCGCCGCTCAGTTCCCCGGAGAGCCCGGCGGCCTCGCGCAGCCGGCGGTCGGCCGCGTCGCCCAGCACCGCGTGCTGGTGGCAGTGGGTCTGCCCGACCACCGGCCGCTCCACTCGGGGCGGCGTCCAGTCGGGAGCGAGCCGCTCCAGGGTCTCCGCGAAGGTCAGGACGCGTTCGGCCAAGCGGGGGGCCCGAGGATCGTCGTGCAGCAGCTCCGGCAGGTCGGCGCGCAGGGCGGCGGCACAGCTCGGCTCCAGGACCACGACCGGCGCGCCGGTCCGCAGCACCGGCTCCATGAGGTCGAGCGTGCGCCGCAGCACCGCGCGAGCCCGGTCGAGCTGACCGGTCGAGAGGTACGTCAGCCCGCAGCAGACGCGCTCCCGGCCCCGCAGGAGAGACACCGGATCCAGCGGCACGGTCATCTCGTCACCCCCGGGCGCCCCCTTCAGCCGCACCGTCGGCGGGAGCGCCACCCGCAGCCCGGCCGCCTCCAGCACGTGTACGGCCGCCT
Organism: Streptomyces curacoi; assembly: GCF_001513975.1. Lineage (GTDB taxonomy): Bacteria > Actinomycetota > Actinomycetes > Streptomycetales > Streptomycetaceae > Streptomyces > Streptomyces curacoi. The sequence continues at coordinate 221,890 of NZ_KQ947990.1, read as the reverse complement.
GTCCCACGGACGGCGAGAGGTGCTCGGTGAAGGTGTCCGGCCACAGGATGACGAGGTCGCCGTCGCCACCGACGACCCTCTCCCCTCGCCGCCGCTCCCACCACCGGCTGAACGTCCGCGTCGCCAGCCGCGGAATCTCCCGCTCCGGCGCGATCCCGCCGAGCCGCTTCGCCGCCCACGCCAAGGGCCGTACGGATGCCAGGGCGTTGACCAGCGACGCCGTACGCGTACGTGCCACCAGGCGCAGCCACTGCGGCAGCCGGCCCATGCTGTGGTGCGCGGCCGGGCGTCGACGGCCCGCGTAGTGGTGATGCAGGAACTCCGCCTTGTACGTGGCCATGTCGACCTCGACCGGGCAGTCGGACCGGCATCCCTTGCAGGACAGGCACAGGTCCAGCGCGTCCCGCACCTCCGTGGACCGCCACCCGTCCGTCACCAGCTCCCCTGCCAGCATCTCGTGCAGCAGCCGGGCACGTCCGCGCGTGGAGTGCTGCTCCGCTCCGGTGACCCGGAAGGACGGGCACATGACCGCAGAGCCCGTGACCGATGTCGTACGGCACTTGGCGACCCCCACACACCGCCGTACCGCCGCCGAGAAGTCACCCCCGTCCGCCGGATAGCCGAAGGCCACGTCCACCGGCTCGCGCGGCAGGACCGCGAAACGGAGATCGGCGTCCAGCGGTGCGGGGCGCACCAGCATCCCCGGGTTGAGCAGGTCGTCCGGGTCCCAGATCCCCTTGGCCCGCTCGAACAGCCCCACCATCTGCGTGCCGTACATCTTCGGCAGCAGCTCGGCCCGCGCCTGCCCGTCCCCGTGCTCCCCCGACAGCGAGCCCCCGTGTGCCACGACGACCTCGGCGAGCTCCTCCGAGAAGCGCCGGAAGCGGCCGACGCCCGCCTCCGTCATGAGGTCGAAGTCGATACGGACGTGGATGCAGCCGTCCCCGAAGTGCCCGTACGGCGTCCCGCGCAGCCCGTGCGCGGCCAGCAGCGCGCGGAAGTCCCGCAGATACGCCCCGAGGCGTGCGGGCGGCACGGCGCAGTCCTCCCAGCCGGGCCACGCCTCGCGCCCGTCCGGCATCCGGGTCGCCGTACCGCTCGCGTCCTCCCGGATGCGCCACAGCGCCCGCTGTCCGGCCGGATCGGTCACCACCGCCGAGTCGACGACGTCGGCCGCCCGCACGATCGCCTCCGCACGCACGCGTGCCTGAGCCGCCGACTCCCCGCCGGTCTCCACGAACAGCCAGGCCCCGCCCCGGGGCAGGGCGGCGGCCGAGGGCACCAGGTCCACCGCCATGCCCTCCACGGTCAGCGGCCGGTACGGCAGCAGCCCGGCCGCCGCCTCCGCCGCCGCGCTCTCGTCGGCGTACGCCAGCACGGCGAGCGCACGCGCGCGGGGCGCCTCGACGAGCTGGACGACGGCCTCGGTGAGGACACCGAGGGTCCCCTCGGAGCCGCAGAAGGAACGGGCGACATCGGCGCCCTTCTCCGGCAGCAGCGCGTCCAGCGCGTACCCGGAGATCCGGCGGGGCAGCTCGGGAAACCCGGTCCGCAACCGGGCCAGCTCCCCCTCGACCAGCTCCCGCAGCCCGTCCGGTGCTCCGGCCCACCCCGGTCCCAGCCGCAGCCGTCGGCCGCGCGCGGTGACCACGTCCAGCTCGCGCACACTGTCCGCGGTGGTCCCCCACGCCACCGAGTGCGAGCCGCACGAGTTGTTGCCGATCATCCCGCCGAGGGTGCAGCGGCTGTGGGTGGAGGGGTCCGGGCCGAAGCGCAGGCCGTGCGGCGCGGCGGCCACCTGGAGACGGTCGAGGACCAGGCCGGGCTGGACGACCGCGGTACGGGCCGCGGCGTCGAGCGACACCAGCCGGTTCATGTGCCGGGTGAAGTCCAGCACGACGCCGATGCCGGTGGCCTGACCCGCGATCGAGGTCCCGCCACCACGCGGCACGACGGGCACGCCGCGCTCCCGGCACACCTCCAGCACGGCGGCCACGTCGTCGGCGTCACGGGGCGCCACGACACCGAGGGGGACACGCCGGTAGTTGGACGCGTCCATGGTGACGAGCGCCCGGGAGGTGACGTCGAACCCCACCTCACCTCGAACGACTTTGCGCAGCTCGGCTTCGAGATCCGTCATGCGTCCAGGAAATCAAAGACACCGTCTCATCCGACGGACGAGGTTTCGCCCAGGTTTCCCGAAACGGCTACGCTCCCGTTCGTGGCTGAGATCCAGATTCCCGCTGACATCAAGCCCGCCGACGGACGTTTCGGCGCTGGCCCCTCCAAGGTGCGGACGGAAGCGCTGGACGCGCTGGCCGCGACCGGTACCTCCCTCCTCGGCACCTCCCACCGCCAGGCCCCGGTCAAGAACCTGGTCGGCAAGGTGCGTGAGGGCATCTCCGAGCTGTTCCAGCTGCCCGACGGCTACGAGGTGATCCTCGGCAACGGCGGCTCCACCGCGTTCTGGGACATCGCGACGCACGGCCTGATCGAGAACAGGTCGCAGCACCTCACCTTCGGCGAGTTCAGCTCCAAGTTCGCCAAGGCCGCCAAGCTGGCCCCCTGGCTCGCCGAGCCGGACGTCATCACCAGCAACCCCGGCACGCACCCCGAGCCGGTCGCCGAGGAGGGCGTCGACGTCTACGCCTTCACCCACAACGAGACCTCGACCGGTGTCGCCATGCCGATCAAGCGCGTGGCGGGCGCCGACGAGGGCGCCCTGGTTCTCGTGGACGCCACCTCCGGCGCCGGCGGCCTCCCCGTCGACATCGCGGAGACCGACGTCTACTACTTCGCCCCGCAGAAGTCCTTCGCCTCCGACGGCGGCCTGTGGATCGGCGTCTTCTCGCCTGCCGCGATCGAGCGCGCCGAGCGCATCCACGCGTCCGGCCGCCACATCCCGGAGTTCTTCTCGCTCCCCACGGCGATCGACAACTCCCGCAAGAACCAGACGTACAACACCCCGGCCCTGGCCACCCTCTTCCTGCTGAACCAGCAGCTGGAGTGGATCAACGGCCAGGGCGGCCTGGACTGGGCGGTCCGCCGCACGGCCACCTCCGCGCGGACGCTGTACGGCTGGGCCGAGGACATCAAGTACGCCAACCCGTTCGTCACCGACCCGGCCAAGCGCTCGGCGGTCATCGGCACGATCGACTTCACGGACGAGGTCGACGCCGCCGCCGTCGCCAAGGTCCTGCGCGCCAACGGCATCGTCGACACCGAGCCCTACCGCAAGCTCGGCCGCAACCAGCTGCGCGTCGCGATGTTCCCGGCCATCGACCCGGCGGACATCGAAGCGCTGACGAAGTGCGTCGACTACGTGATCGAGAAGCTCTGACCTCGACGCTCATACTCCGCTGAAAGGGCGCCCGGTACGGCAAGTGCGCAACTGCCGTACCGGGCGCCCTCGCCATACGGTGGGAAGTCGCTGCCGACGGGCCGGTCAGCCGCCTGCGCGTGAGTCGGCCGACCTGGTTCCGCCCGCGTCCCGCAGAAGCCGGACGACATCGGCGTGAGGGCCGGCGAGCGCCCAGTCCATGGGGGAGTAGCCGGTTCCGTAGTCCTCTCGCAGGACCGGGTCGGCCGCGCCGTGCACCGACGCGGCGTAGAGGGGTGTCGTGCCCTCGTTGTCGGCCTCGGCGGGCTGGGCGCCGGCCCGCAGCAGGGTGCGGACGTCGGCGAGTTCACCGATGCTCGCGGCCAGGACGAGCCGCTTGGTGAGCTTCTTCTGCCGTCGTCTGTTCACGGTGGGGCGGAATTCCGTGGGGCGGCCTTCGTGTGTCCGCGGCTTGTCAGAACTGCCGGATGAAGGCCTGCCAGCCCTCACGGGAGACGGTGATCAGGGGGCCGTCCTGCTGCTTGCTGTCGCGGACGGCCCGGCCGCCGGGGGCCGTGTCGGCGACCTCGACGCAGGCGTTCTCCGCCCCCGAGTAGGAGGACTTCCAGAAGGTGCTAACAACCTCGGTCACGATGTGTCTTCCTTCAAGGTCCGCAGTATGCCCCGGATGAGCTTCGCGCTCGCGTCCGGTGCCAACGCTGACGATCGTAGTAGGTCGAAAGCACTGGCGTAAGCGGCAAGGTCCTCGGCCCCTTCAAGGACCGACGTGCCTCTCAGGTTGTCCATGGCGACTGCTTCGACGGTCGGCTCGTCGTCGAAGCTGAAGGAGTAGAAAGCGGAGGAGTAACCGGCCAGAACGCCTGCGCTGAACGGCAGCACCTGCACTGTGACGTTCTTCCGCTTTCCGATCTCAAGGATCGCGGACAACTGCTCTCGGTGGATCTCGACGCTCACCAGCGGTTGCGCGAGGACCGCTTCCCAGAGGATGGCCGTGTACGAGGCTCCGCCCTCTTCGATCTTCGCTTGCCTCCCCACACGGACCTTCACCAACTGGGCAGCCCGTTCTGGCTCGATGTAGTGGGGACTGGCAGCGATAACCGCCTCCGCATAGGCCGGAGTCTGCAGAAGCCCCGGCACCATCACCGGCTGCCACTCTCAGATGTAGGTGGCGTCGTCCTCCAGCGCGATGTGATCGACGTAGTCGGGCCGCAGGTGCTCGGCATGTTCTAGCCACCAGCCCCGGTTCTTGGAGTGCTTGGCCAAGTCCTCCAGTTTGTTCCGCACTTCGGGGTCCTTGACGCCGTACGCGTCCAACAGCAACCGCACTTCGATGACGCGCGCGGTGACGTGACCGCTCTCAAGACGGCTGACCCTCGCCTGACTCGCCGCGATGATCTCGGCGGCCTGCGGCTGGTCGAGCTTGGCGGCTTGCCGGTACTGCCTGAGCGCCGCACCCAAGCGCCTGCTGCGCACTGTCGGTCGTCCACCTGCGGGCATGGGACCTCCCCTTTCCTGCGGCAAAGATGCCACACACGCTGTCACAACGAGAGCGCTTCACTCGATCGAGCTATCTACTGAATGTATTCAGTTGAGCGTGTTGCACAAGCGATGAACGCAGCCGTAGCTTCACAAAGGCGCCGAACGGAGCGCATCTTGGCGACACGTCAGGAGGTACGGCACCCCATGCCCCAAACCGAAACCTTCCGCATCCCCAAGCGCAGACGACACGTGCCCACCGCCCGCCAACACATCCGCAAGGCTCTCGCGGCCTGGGCCATCACCGACGAACTCGCCGACACCGTCGTCCTGTCGGCGAACGAACTCGTCACCAACGCCGTGACCCACTGCCGCACCTCCGACGCCCAGATCAAGGTCACGCTCACCCTCGACGGACCGGAGCTGCTCCTGGAGGTCTGCGACCCGGACAGGGACCGGCTCCCCCACATCCACGACTCCGGCCCGGACGAAGAAGGCGGACGCGGACTCGCACTCGTGGAGGAGTTGGCCGACATCTGGGGGCATCGACAGGAGCCGTACGCGAAATGCGTGTGGGCCCGGTTCACGCTCACCGAAACGCTGGAGAGGCCTCATGTTCCGGCTGCTTTATGACGCGGTCGCCCAACTGTTCAGCCGCCCCGCGGTGAACGACCGGGACCTCGCGCGTGAGACGCGGACGCCGGACCCGTACACATGGCGGCTACCGAACCCGCGCGATGCCCGCTGGCGCCGCTGGGCCAAGCGCTCACGTGCGGCCGGCTATCGGTTGCCGTTTCCGCATGACGACGAGTGCTGGTCGGCCGCCCTGCCCTCGCAGAGGCCGCTCTGGGAGACCTCCTACGACGTGGTACGGCCGTACGTCCTCAGACCTTGATGCTGCGGCGGACGCGAGCGATCACCTGCTGGGCATCGGCGCCGAAGACGGCCGACTCCGCGAAGGTGTCCCAGACGCGGCGGTAGAGGGCGATCGTTTCGGCATCGTCCAGCCAGAGTTCGGCGTGCCAGTCCTCGACGACGACCAGGCGCTCGTCCAGCACATTGAACGAGTTACCCATCGTCAAGGGAAGCGGGCCGTCCAACGGCAGGATCCCCAGATTGACGGTGTCCATGCCCACCACGCCCAGCAGACGATCGAGTTGGGTCGCCAATATGTCCGGTGGACAGATCCGGCCCCACAGCACGCTCTCGGACATGAGCAGGTTCAACCGCTTGCCCGGCCGGTACAGCCACTCCTGCCGTTTCAGGCGGGCCCGCACCGCGGCTTCCGTGTCCCTTGGTGACTGCTGGAGTTTGGCGTGCCGCTCGAAGACGTGCCGGGCGTAGTCAGCCGTCTGGAGCATGCCGCTGACAGCGGCAGTGCTCAGCGCGTGCTGTGTCGTGCTGTTGGACACAAGGGTGTTCCAGGTTTCCTGGACGGGTGCGTGCCCTGCCGCGAGCTGACGTCGCCATGAACGAATCTGGCTCTCGAAACCCCTCAGACGTGCACGCAGTTCCGCGAACACGGCAGGCTGCCCGACGGCCTCGGCCCATGCCCGCAGGTCGTCGTCCGTGGGGGTCTGCCTGCCGTTCTCCAGCTTGCTGACCTTCGACTGCGGCCATCCCAGCCGCTGCGCGAGCTGGACACCGGTGAGCCGGCCTTCAGGGCTGTCCACACGCAACTCTCTAAGCTTGCGGCCCAGTTCCTCACGTGCTCTTTGATAGTCCGTACTCACCGGTCACCCGTGATTGGCCTTACGCGTCGCTCTGCATGTCCGCCGTGAACTGCTTCCAAGGTACGGCGTGGTGCCAAGCAGCATCCCGGATCATGGCACAGCGCACCACCTCCGCCGGTTCCGTGATGAGATCCACGTGCGTGAGCTGATCGTCGTCATCGAACCGCAGGAGCGCGATGAGGCGGCTGTCGAACAGCCAGAAGTCCTCCGCCGGGAGCCGGAGCCGGTCGGCGTCGGCACGCCACAGGTTGCGGATGTCCTCGCCGGTCGCGATGTTCCACCTGGCGCCGTCGAGTAGGTAGCGCTGCCCTGCAGTGGGGGGCCGGTCCACGATGCGCACCCGCTCGACCCGCTTGCCCTGTGCGGTCTGCGCTCGGATCGTGTCACGGAACGCCTTGGCGGGCGAACCTTCCGGCCAGTCCTCGACGACGCTTCCGGTCTCGATGAAACGCTCCCAGCGGTCGCTGGCCTCGTCACTCGCGTACCGGCGACGGGTCTCCAGGCGCCAGGCGGTGTGCTCGAACTTGCCGAACAGACTGCCGAACTCGTCCAGATCGATCGTCCGCACCTTCCGCGCCCCTTCCTTCGGCGCCCAGTCCACCAGCAACTCGCGCGGCACCACGACCGCGACCTCACCTTCCGAGAGGTGCTGGAGCTGCGCCACATCTTCAGCGTCGGTCAGCGGAGGCCCATGCACGATGACCTCTCCGGTGTCCAAGTCCTCATGCAGGGACGGGCATCCGCCGACGTCACTCCCCGTCCCGTTGAACCGCAACCTGCGCACCATGCACAACCACCCCCCTGGGTGTTGACGATGTTGGTGCGCCCAGCATCTCGGTACCCCTGAGTGAATGTCCATGCATTCAGAGTAACCACGCGAGAATAACAGCGAATATTCTGCACCTTGCTCCATTCCCCCTGCCTACGGTCACTCCCCGAAGCCACACCAAACGCGGGGAGACGCGATGGCAACGACCGCCAGGCCCGAGCAGAATCACTCGGCCCGATTGCCCAGCGGCATCGACGCATGGCTGTTGGACTGCGCACCGGCCACCGGCTGTGAGGTATGCGCCGCGAACTGGCGGCAGCTCGTCGACTGCCAGCAGTCCGGCGACATCGCGCAGGCCGTCCGCCACGCCACCGAGATCCGGGACCACACCTCAGGCGTGCACGCAACGCCGTAGGCCGGGCGCAGACGCCTCCCCTCCCCTCGAACTCCCAACGGAGCAGGAAGGTGCAGTAATGCTGAACGCAAACGACCTGTACGCACTCGACATCCACGAGGCCTCGTTCGTGAAGGCCTGCGGAGGCCCCTGCACCGAAGGGTGCGTGACCCTCGCCCGGCTCGGCGACAACGCCTGGGCCCTCGGCGACAGCAAGCGGCCGGAGGCTCAACCGCTGCGGTTCACCACGGAGGAACTGGCCGTGGCCGGCATCGACCCCGCGCGCTTCGGCTTGTCCGTCTGACCCACCCCCTTCCACAGCCGGTCCTGGCTCGTGGCACCCACGACCGGGACCGGCTGACTCATACACGTCGACTACACGTCGACACCGAACCCGACGGGACCCCCCGTGCACCACCACGGCTACCTGTGGACGGGCCCCAAGGCCCGCTTCGACCAGGAGGCGCTGCGCCGCCCACCCCACCCCGAGCCGCCTCCGGCCGGAAGCAGGCCGGAACTGATCCAGCGATATCGCGAGGTCGCCGCGGAGTTCCCCACCTCGGATCTGCCGCCGCTGGAAACGGCGTACTGGCTCGTCAAGCCACGCTCGCTGGTCCGTGGCACTTGGCCGGACCCGGGCTCGGCAGCGGCATGGCTCGGTGACCGGCTGACCGAGTACGCACCCCGGTTCGCGTCCCCGCCCCAGCGCGATGTCAGTCACCTGACCCGCCTCGTCACCTCTGCTGCTGAGCGGCTGGCATCAGGCGGTGACGTGTCGCTCGGCTTCTACCTCGAACGCCCCTCGTACCTTTCCCTGGCCCTGGTGACGTGCGCCCCGGATCGCGGGATCCGGGAACTCCCGTGTCCGCTGGACGGCTGAAAGGGCGCCGGGACGGCTGAAGGGCGCCTACCGGACACCGGGCGCCCTCCTTCCCGACGACCGCCTCTCCTATCCGGCAGCCGCACAGCTCACACTCGGCACACCACCGCCCCCGGGCGCACCCCCGAACCCGAAGCTCGCCGAGCCTCCCGCCGGGGCCGACCCGTTGTGCGCGGCGTTCGACGCGGTGACGCTCGCCCCGGTCTGTGTGTACGTCGCGTTCCACATGGACGTGACCTTCTGCGAGCCGCTCCAGGTCCACGTCACTTTCCAGGACTTGAGCGGTGTCGTGCCCGTATTGGTCACCCGAACCTCGGCGTTGAAGCCGCCGCCCCAGTCGCTGCTCACGGTGTAGGCGGCGCTGCAGGCCGCCGTACTCCCACCGCCACCGCCGCCACCGCCTCCGCCGCCGCCCGGGAACCCCGGCGCCTTGATGCTCGCCAGATACCCGTCCTTCACGGTGTCCACGGTCGACCAGTCGTCCTTCAGGATCCCGCCCGTGTCACCGGAGTTGGGGTTCCAGGACCAGAACGTCCAGTGGAAGGAGTCCGCCCCGTACGTCGACGTCGACCTCAGGTAGGTCACCAGTGCGGCCAGCCACTTCTGGTCCACCGTGGACTGGAGCGTCGTACCGAACTCACCGAGCCAGACCGGGGCGATGTTCTGCTTGAAGATGTAGCCCCAGTACCTGTCCCAGATGCCCGGCATGTTGTCGGGGAAGGACGGGTCACTGAACCAGGGCTGCTGGGCCACGCTGGTGGCATAGTCGTGGGCGGAGTACACGAGCCGGTTCGGGACGTCCAGCTGCACGGGGTACTGGGCCACGCCCATCAGGTTGCCGCCCCACCAGCCGTTGGCGCCGTTGAACGACTGCACGCCCTCGACCATGATCAGCAGCTCGGGGTTGACGGACAGGACGGCGTTCCCGGCCCGTTGCGCGGCCAGCCGCCAGTCCCTCGTCGTGTCGCCGCAGCCCCAGCAGGCGGGGTCGTGCGGCTCGTTGTGCAGGTCGATGCCGACGACGGTGGAGTTGCCCTTGTAGCGCGCCGCCAGTGCCTTCAGGTTGGCGATCCACGTCGACTCCGGCACCGCGCTCGTGTACCAGAGCGCCGACTGGCCGCCCGCGTCCGGGCGGTGCCGGTCGAGGACGATCTTCAGGCCGCTCTGCCCGGCGTACGCCACGATCCGGTCCAGCACCTGCAAGGACGTCAGCCCCTGTAGATCGGCGTTCTTGCCGTCGGCGAAGTTGATGCTGTCCGGCATGGTGCCGGGCTTGAGGATGTCGTCGCTGAAGGGCAGGCGGAGGGTGTTGTAGCCCAGCGATCTCATCTGGTCGAGCATGCTCTTGTAGTCGCGGGCCCACAGGCCGTGGACGACGTGGTTGCCGGTCTCGAAGCCGAACCAGTTGATCCCGGCGATACGGACCGGCTGCCCGGCCGCGTCCAGGATCTGCCGGCCGCTGGTGTGCCAGTACCCGGCGCCGGCCTCCGCCGCGTGAGCGGTCTGCGCGCCGGGTCCCAGCGGTAGTACGAGCGCGAGCGCCGCGACGGCGGCGCCCAGCGCTCTTCGCAAGCTGCGGAACATGTCGCTGCTTCCTCTCGGAGGCGCGGGCCCGGAACTGGTGGGAGCGCTCCCACCCCCGCACCTCCATGGAAGTCAGGTCACATGAACACGTCAAGGACTACGGCGTCACCGGCTCAGCCGCTGGAACCTCCGCACCGCGAGCGGCAGGAAGATCAGCGTCAGGATCACCGGCCACACGCCCGCCATCAGCAGCGCGTGCTGCTCGATCCAGGAATCACCGCCGGGGACCGGCGTGCCGAACAGGTCACGGGCTGCCGCGGCAGTGGACGAGATCGGGTTCCACAGGGCCACCCAGCCCAGCCAGTCGGGCATCAGCTGGGGCGCGACGAAGATGCTGGAGATCATCGTCAGCGGGAAGGCCACGGCGAACAGGCCGCCCGCCGCCTCGGGGTTGGGCACGAGCAGCCCGAGCCACACCCCGACCCAGATCAGCGCGAACCGCAGCCACAGCAGCAGTCCGAAGGCGGCGAGGAAGCCGAGCCCGCCGTCCGGGCGCCAGCCCATCGCGAAGGCCGTCAGCATCATGATCGCCAACTCCGCGCATGCGGCGAGCAGATCCGTCACCCCGCGCCCGGCGACGACGGCGGCCGAGGCCATCGGCATGGAGCGGAACCGGTCGATGACGCCCTTGGTGGAGTCGTACACCACCACGGTCGCGGTGTTGATGAAGCCGAACGCCATCGTCATCACGAACATGCCCGGCATCAGGAAGTCCTTGTAGTCCCCGCCGCCGGGCACCTTCATCGCGCTGCCCAGGACATAGCCGTAGAGCAGGACGGAAAGGATCGGGAAGCCCAGCTGCCAGGCGATGTTGACCGGTTGGCGCTGGTACTGGGTGAGGCCGCGCCGGACGATGTTCCAGACGTCGGCGAGGGCCCAGTACAGCCGGCCGTGCGTGGCCGGGGCGGTCAGGTCCACTGCGGTCATGCGACGGCCTCCTTCTCGGCGGACTCGGTGCGGTGTCCGGTCAGGCGCAGGAACACGTCGTCGAGGCTCGGCCTGCGCAGCCCGATGTCCTCGACCTGGACGCCCTCGTCCTGGAGCGTGCGTGCGACCTCGGTCAGCGCGGACACCCGGTCGGCCACGGGCGCGTGCACCCGCGACTCGGCCTCCTCGGTCTCGGGTTCGCCCTCGCAGACCCGGGCGACGACCTTCACCACGCGTGGGACGTCGGCCCGTTCGGCGACGACGACCTCGATTCGGTCGCCGCCGACGAGGTTCTTCAGCCCGTCCGGGGTGTCGTCGGCGATGGCCCGGCCCTGGTCGATGACGGTGATGCGCGAGGCGAGCTTGTCGGCCTCCTCCAGGTACTGGGTGGTCAGCAGGACCGTCGTGCCGCCGGCCACCAACGCCCGCACCGACTCCCACACCTCGCCCCGACTGCGGGGGTCCAGCCCGGTCGTCGGCTCGTCGAGGAAGAGGACGGCCGGGGCGAGGATCATCGAGGCGGCGAGGTCGAGGCGGCGCCGCATGCCGCCGCTGTACTTGTTGACGCCCTTGTCCGCCGCGTCGGTCAGGTCGAACTGCTCCAGCAGTTCGGTGGCGCGCAGCTTCGCCCGCCTGCCGCCCAGGTGGAAGAGCCGGCCGAACATCTCCAGGTTCTGCCGGCCGGTGAGCACCTCGTCCACGGCCGCGTACTGCCCGGTCAGCCCGATCCGCGCCCGCACCTCGCGAGGCCGCCGGGCCACGTCCAGGCCGGCCACCGTCGCCCGGCCGCCGTCCAGCCGGATGAGCGTGGACAGGATGCGTACGGCCGTGGTCTTGCCGGCGCCGTTCGGGCCGAGCAGGCCGTGCACGGTGCCTTCGCGGACGGCCAGGTCGAAGCCGTCGAGGGCGCGTTTGTCGCCGTAGCGCTTCTCCAGACCCTCGGCCCGCACCGCGTATCCGTCGTCTCCCATGGATCCCCCTTTCGATAACTGAGTACACCGTACCCGATTGCGCGTACACCGTACCCAGTTTTTTCGGCAGGACTTAAGCTGAACCGCATGACGAGTGGCAAGGGCGGCAGCAGCGGTACGGAGACCAGCGGCAGCGGAGACATCGTCCGCACCCTGGAGCTGCTGTGGGAGACGGGGCGACGGCCCAGTCGCGGCCCCAAGCCGGCCCTGAGCCTGGACCAAATCGTGGAGGCGGCCGTCCGGATCGCGGACACCGACGGCCTGGAGTCGGTGTCCATGCGCCGGGTCGCCGCCGAGCTGGGCACGGGGACGATGTCGCTGTACCGCTACGTCCCCGGCAAGGCCGAGCTGCTCGACCTGATGCTGGACCGTGTCCAGCGCCCCTCGGAGAACCCGGCCGACCTGGGCGACGGCTCCTGGCGCTCGGCCCTGGAGGCCATGGCCCGCGCGACCCTCGCCCTCTACCGCCGCCACCCCTGGCTGCTCCAGGTCAACCAGTCCCGCCCGATCCTCGGCCCGAGCGCCCTGGACGGCATGGAGAAGGTGCTCGCCCGCATCAAGCCGATGGGCCTGCCCGACCGCGAGCTGGTCTCGGCGGTCGTCATGATCGACGGCTATGTCGTCGGGGCCGCGCGCACCCAGCTCTACCAGCGGGAGGCGGAGCGCCGGACCGGACTGACGGACACGGAGTTCTGGCAGGCCCAGGCGCCGATGCTGGAGAAGATCATGACCTCCGGCCGCTACCCGGTCCTCGCCTGCCTCGACGAGAACACCTGGAATCCCGACTTCGACCACTTCGAGTTCGGGCTGCAGCGGATCCTGGACGGGCTGGAGGTCTTCGTCACCGTCCGGCGCGAGGGAAAGACGGGCGGGGCGGGCGGCGCTGCGCCCTCACCCCCGACGGCATAGCCGCCGGCTCACCCCCGACGGAACAGCCGCCGCAGCCCGAAGACGACGACACCGGCGATGAGGACCGCCACGGCGCCGACCTTGAGGTCACCGCCGGTGCCGCCGTCGCCGTCGTCCGAGGAGGCCGAACTCCCGCCGCCGGACGACGACTCGGAGGACCCGGCGTCCCCGGGCGCGTCCTGCGCCACCACGGCGCTGCCGGCCCCCTCGCTGCCGAGCATGAGCTTGGTCCCGTCGACCGAGTAGCTGGCGGACTCGCCCTGCCCGAGGGGCACGCTGATGCGCTCCAGCCGCTTGAGCCTGCCGCCGTTCCAGTCGTACGCGAGCCCGCCGAAGTAGCCGCGTACGGCGAGCGTCCTGCCGTCCGGGGAGAAGGCGGCGTCGGTGGCCCACAGGTCGACGGGGACGGTGGGCCTGAAGACGTTCGCCCCCGAGGCGGAGAGCTCGGCCGGCCCCTCGTAGAGATGCCCGCCGTCCTCCTGCTTGTCGATGATGTAGACGCGCCCGGTCTTGGGGTGCACGACGAGCGACTCGGCGTCGCGCGAACCGTCGGAGTACTTCACCACGTACTGCGTGGCCCGGATCGTCCGGTCCTTGAGCGTCTTCGGCTCGGGCAGCCGGTAGACCCACACATAGGGCCACTGCACACCGTCGTTGTCACCGATGTCGCCGACCCAGATCTCGTTCCCCGGCCCGATGGCGATGGCCTCGACGTCGCGCGGGGTGCCCACCCCCGTCATGGTGATGGTCGCGACGGTCTCGCCGGTGCTGCTGTCGACGGCGTAGAGGTAGGCGCCCTTGTCCTGGTCGTTGTGGGTCCAGTAGATACCGGGGTGCTGACGGGAGGCGGCCAGTCCGCTGGACTCGGTGATGCGCGGGTCCTTGATCGTGAAGTCCTCGTCGCCGTCGGCGGCGGAGGCGGGCAGGGCACACGCGCCCGCGAGCAGGATTCCGGCGAGAAGGGCGATCGGTCGGCGCATGCCCCCAAGCCTGCCATCCGGCCGGATGATTCGGCGGCGTGTCCGGCTTCACACCCCACCCGCCCCTACCGTCGGGTAGCGATCGTCCATCATGAGCGGATGCTCAGGTTCATGCCCGTCGGCGACTCCATGACCATCGGCAGCGCCGGCGAACACACGTGGCGCTACCGCATGTGGCAGCACCTGCGTGAGACGTACGGCGGCCCCTTCGCCCTCGTCGGCCCGCGCGAGACCCTGTACGACAAGGCCACGGACGCGCCCACGTCGTACGAGTACGCCCCCGACTGCGACCCGGCCTTCCCCCGCGCCCACCTGGCCGGCTGGGGCGAGGGCTGGCTGCACATGGCACCGATGATCGGCGAGGCGGTGCGGTCATGCCGGGCGGATGTGCTGCTGGTGTCGCTGGGCCTGATCGACCTGGGCTTCTACACGAACGCGGAGCAGACGGCGCAGAACGTACGGGAGTTCGTGGCCGCGGCCCGGGCGGCGAACGCCCGGGTGCGGATGGCCGTCCTGCCGGTGATCCCGAACGTACGGGCGGAATCGGACGCCGAGTTCGCGAGGCAGGTGACCCGCTTCAACGAGCTGCTGGCGAAGACGGTGGCCGACCTCGACGAGCCGCGCTCACCGCTGCTGCTGGCGTCGCCGCCGGCGTCCTACGACATCCACCTCGACACGTACGACGGCACGCATCCGAACGCGAGCGGCGAGCACCGGATCGCGGAGGCGTTCGCGGAGGCGATGTATCAGGCCTGGGGGCTGGGCGAGCCGTACAGCGCCGCCTGAGCGTCGATGGCGGCCACGAGGAAGTCGGCACAGGGGCGGACGCCGGGGAGCAGCTCCTCGTCCCAGCGCTCGTCGTCGTCGCCGAGGCAGACGGCGCGGGGGTGGGCCAGGACCGGTCGGTGCTCGGCGGGTATCCGGGGCAGAGCCCAATCAGCGGCGGCCTCCTTCGCCTTGATGGTGCCGAGCACGAGGGTGGTCCAGATCCGGGCGAGCGTCAGCAGGACGTTACGGGTGTCGGAGTCCAGCTCGGCGAGCAGCTGCGGTACGCCGGCGACCATCGCCCGCGCGAGGTCGGCGGGCGGGACGGGATCGAGGAGCTCGGCGGGTGGGGGGCCGTACAGCGCGGTGTTCCCTCGCAGCACCATCGTGAGGAGCGGCGCGAGATCGGGGCTGGGCTCGGGGACGGGCACGACCCCGCGCTCGTAGTCGGCGCGCATCCACTCGCCGTAGAGGAAGTCACAGGTGGGCGGGTACCGCCAGGGCCGTACGTCGTCCTGTACGACGACGATGAGCTCGACGGGTCGGCGGGTACGGCGGCCGGGCGGTCCCGAGATGTCGAGCAACTCCTCGACCAGGGCGTGGCGTTGGTCGTGGGTCGTGGGGCGGCGCACGACGACCAGGACGTCGATGTCGCTGTGAGGGCGCAGGCCGCCCAGGACGGCGGAGCCGTGGAGGTAGATGCCGAGGACGGTGTCGCCGAGGGTGCGGTGTGCCCATCGACTACCCCGGCCACCTCAACGACGGCCCGGAACGACGAGTGCCCCGCGGAGATCGCTTGCCTAGAGCGCACTCCACGCCGTTAGCGTGCACACCATGAGGTACACGCAGCTCGGACGCACAGGTCTCAAGGTCAGCCAACTCGTCCTCGGCACCATGAACTTCGGTCCGCAGACCGACGAGGCCGACAGTCACGCGATCATGGACGCGGCGCTGGACGCCGGCATCAACTTCTTCGACACGGCGAACGTGTACGGCTGGGGCGAGAACAAGGGCCGTACCGAGACGATCATCGGCAACTGGTTCGCGAAGGGCGGCGAGCGGCGCGAGAAGGTCGTCGTCGCCACCAAGGTGTACGGCAACATGGGCCCGGACGGCGAGGCGTGGCCCAACCACGACAAGCTGTCGGCGGCGAACATCCGGCGGGCCGTCGACGCGTCGCTCAAGCGGCTGCAGACCGACTACATCGACGTCTACCAGTTCCACCACATCGACCGCGCCACCCCGTTCGAGGAGATCTGGCAGGCCATCGACGTCCTCGTCCAGCAGGGCAAGATCCTGTACGCCGGGTCCTCCAACTTCCCGGGCTACAAGATCGCCCAGGCCAACGAGATCGCCGCCCGGCGCGGCGGCACCATCGGCCTCGTCAGCGAGCAGTGCCTCTACAACCTCTTCGAGCGCCGCGCCGAGATGGAGGTCATCCCGGCCGCGCAGGAGTACGGGCTCGGCGTCATCCCCTGGTCGCCGCTGCACGGCGGTCTGCTCGGCGGCGTCATCAAGAAGGAGGTCCAGGGCGGGCGCCGCAGCTCCGGCCGGGCCGCCGACGTCCTCACCGACCCGGCCGTACGCGCCAAGGTCCAGGCGTACGAGGACCTCCTCGACAAGCACGGCCTGGAGCCCGGCGAGGTCGCCCTGGCCTGGCTGCTCACCCGCCCCGGCGTGACCGGCCCGATCGTCGGCCCGCGCACGGCGGAACAGCTCGACTCCGCCCTGCGCGCCACGAAGCTGGAGCTGAGCGAGGAGCTGCTGGCAGGGCTGGACGCGATCTTCCCGGGGCCGGGTCCGTCCCCGGAGGCGTTCGCCTGGTGATCCGCCGGAGGCCGGCGGCGGCGTTCGGTCACTTGCCGAGCGCCGCCGCCACGGCCACCAGCACGAACATCAGCACAAGCGCACCGGCCATGATCCGGTTCCGGGTTTTCGGGTCCACGGAAACGAGCCTAACCGGCCCCGCCGAGCGGCCAGCGGGCGACCGTCTCGTAGCGGGGCTGCTCGCCCGCCACTCCGGACGTCGGCAGATTGCTGCGCACCAGCACCAGCTCGTCCACCGTCCAGGTGCGGGACGTGAAGACGTCCAGGGCCGCGACGAACGGCCGTACGTCCGCCGCGTCCCGGCTGCGTGCCACCGTCAGGTGCGGCTTGTAGCGGCGGTGCTCCCCCATCGGGATCCCCGCCCTGCGCGCCGCCGACTCGCTCCGGTCCGCCAGCAGCCGCAGGGTCTCCAGATCCCCCTCCGCCCCGGCCCACAGCGCCCGTCCCCGCCCGAACTGGCCCCCGCCGCGCAACGCCAGCCGGAAGGCGGCCGTCCGGTGGGCGGCGCGCTCCAGCCGCTCCGACAGGTCCCCCACGAGGGCGTCGTCGACCTCGCCGTAGAAGGCCAAGGTGAAGTGCCAGCCGGGACGGCCCGTCCAGCGCAGCCCCTCCGCACCGGGCAGCTTCTTCAACTCGGCCACCTCGGCGGCCAGTTCATGAGCCACGTCCTCGGGCGGCAGCACAGCGGCGAAGATTCTCATGGCCTCACCCTTCCAGGGAACGGTCACCTACGCTGCCCCGATGGAGATCACCATCAGAGAAGGTGGCCCCGACGACATCCCCGTCGTACTCAGCATGCTCGACAGCTGCGTGGAGTGGCTGGTCGCGCAGGGGCGCCCGGGGCAGTGGGGGACGAAGCCGCTGTACCGTACCGGCCGCCACCCTCACCCTCGACGACAGGCCCGGCGACCACCTGTGCCGGCTCCCGCCGCCCGGTGAGCCCGAGCGATACATCCACTGGCTCGCCTCCGACCGCCGCTTCAAGGGGCACGGCCTGGGCAGCGTCCTGCTCGCCCACGCCGCCGAGGCGACCCGCCGGGCGGGCGTCTCACTGCTGCGGGTCGACTGCTACGCGGGCAACGACGGCAAGCTCGTGCGCTACTACGAGAGCAACGGCTTCGTCCGCACCGACACCTACCGGGGGAAGGACGACTGGCCGGGGGCAGGTGCTGGCCCGCAGGGTCTGAGCCGCCGGCCCGGAGGATCCGCCTCCGGGCCCCGCGGCTCAGACGGGCAGGCCGTGCAGGCCGCTCAGGCCACTCAGGCCACCGTCGCCAGCTGCTCCTCCCGCTGCTCGCGGGGGACGAAGCGGACGTGCGGATGGCCGTGGTTCCAGCCCACCGACAGCCGCAGGCCGCCGACGCGGGCCAGGACCAGGGCGATCGCCACGGCGGCGACGGCCGTGATCGCACCGCCCACCGCCAGGCCCGCCCGGACGCCGTACGTGTCCGTGATCCAGCCGGCGATCGGCGCGCCCAGCGGCGCACCGCCCATGAACACCATCATGTACAGGGCCATCACCCGACCCCGCATGACCGGGTCGGTGCTCATCTGGACGCTGCTGTTGGCGGTGACGTTGACCGTCATGCCGAACATGCCGATCGGGACCATGAGCAGGGCGAACAGCCACAGGGAGGGGGCCACGGAGGCCACCAGCTCCATCGTGCCGAAGGCCACGGCCCCGACGACGAGCACCCGCATCCGGGCCGTGCCGCGCCGGGCCGCGAGCAGGGCGCCCGCCAGGGAGCCGACCGCCATCAGGGTGTTGAAGAGGCTGTAGGAGCCGGCGCCCGCCCGGAAGACGTCGTCGGCGAAGGCCGACAGATAGACCGGGAAGTTGAAGCCGAAGGTGCTGACGAACCCGGCGAGGGCGATGGTCCAGATCAGCTCCGGGCGCCCGGCGACATACCGCAGCCCCTCCCGCAGCTGGCCCTTGGCGCGCGGGGCGCGCTCGACGACGTACAGCTCACGCGCCCGCATCAGCAGCAGACCGGTGATGGGCGCGACGAAGGACAGGCCGTTGGCGAGGAACGCCCACCCCGTGCCGACGCCGGTGATCATCAGGCCCGCGACGGCGGGGCCGACCAGGCGGGCCGACTGGAAGTTCGCGGAGTTCAGGCTGACGGCGTTCTGCAGCTGGTCGGGGCCGACCATCTCGCTGACGAACGTCTGGCGGGCCGGGTTGTCGACGACCGTGGCCAGGCCCACGGCGAAGGCGGCGACGTAGACGTGCCAGACCTGGACGTGTCCGGTGAGGGTGAGGACGGCCAGCGCGATACCGGTGACGGCCATCGACGTCTGCGTGACCAGCAGCGTGCGGCGCTTGGGCAGGCGGTCGACCAGAACGCCGCCGTAGAGGCCGAACAGCAGCATCGGCAGGAACTGCAGGGCCGTCGTGATGCCGACGGCGGTGGCGGAGCCGGTGAGGCTGAGGACCAGCCAGTCCTGGGCGATGCGCTGCATCCAGGTGCCGGTGTTGGAGACGACCTGGCCGAGGAAGAACAGGCGGTAGTTCCTGACCGTCAGCGAGCTGAACATCGAGGACTTGCGGGGCCTCGGGGTCTTGGGGGTCTTCGCGGTCTTGAGGGTGTCGGGGGTCTTGAGGGCGGGTGAGGTGTCGTTGGTGTCTGGTGCGGGTGCGGAATCTGCTCCGGGTCCCGTACTCAAAAGCGTTCGCCTCCTTGTGACCGACTGCTGCTTACAGATGTGCGAGCTTCTCCAGCACGGGGGCGGCGGCGCGCAGTTTCGCCCACTCGTCCTCGTCGAGGCCCTCGACCAGGGTGGCCAGGAAGGCGTTGCGCTTGCGGCGGCTCTCGTCGAGCATCACCTCGGCCTGCTCGGTCTTCGTGACGACCTTCTGGCGCCGGTCCTCCGGGTGCGGCTCCAGACGGACCAGTCCCTTGGACTCCAGCAGGGCGACGATGCGGGTCATCGACGGCGGCTGGACGTGCTCCTTGCGGGCCAGCTCACCGGGGGTGGCCTTGCCGCAGAGGGAGAGGGTGCCCAGCACCGACATCTCGGTGGGGCTCAGCGACTCGTCGACCCGCTGGTGCTTGAGCCGACGCGACAGTCGCATCACGGCGGAGCGCAGAGAGTTCACGGCGGCAGCGTCGTCGCCATGGGTAAGGTCCGGCATGTTCTTTAGCGTAACTCATTACTCTCGCTAAAGACCACTGGAACGCGCAAGGATGCCCGTGACCCTGGCCACGGAATCACCGCATCACTCGTCCGGGTGATCCGGTGGCGGAACGTGACACACCGGCCCGGCGGATGCGGCAACCCTCGTGTCCATGGGGACCAGCGTGCTCAGCCTGCGGATAGACCACGAGCTGCTCGAACGACTCCGAGAGCATGCGGCGAAAAGAGGAATGAGCGTCCAGGACTATGTCGTCCGGACGCTCATCCGCGATGACTTCGACGAGCGGTTCCAGGCCGCCGTCGAGGAGACCGAGAAGTTCTACGGCCTCACGTGAGGCGGCATGGGTGAGACGGCTTGGGTGCGGCGGCTTGGGTGCGGCGGCTTACGTAAGGCGGCTTACGTGAGTCCCAGCGCCGGCATCAGGTAGTAGAAGCCGAACACCGCCGCCACGGCGTACATCGCCACCGGCACCTCCCGGCCCCGCCCGGCGGCCAGGCGCAGCACCGCGAAGGTGATGAAGCCCATGCCGATGCCGTTGGTGATCGAGTAGGTGAACGGCATCATCACCATCGTCACGAAGGCCGGGATGGCGATCGTGTAGTCGGCCCAGTCGATCTCCTTGACCGAGTTGGCCAGGATCAGGAAGCCCACCGCGAGCAGGGCCGGGGTGGCCGCCTGGGACGGGACCATCGTGGCCACGGGCGTGAGGAACAGCGCCACGCCGAACAGGGCGCCGGTGACGACGTTCGCGAAGCCGGTACGCGCCCCTTCGCCGACGCCGGCCGTGGACTCCACGAAGGCGGTGGTGGCCGAGGAGGAGCTGGCGCCGCCCGTGGCGACGGCGAGGCCGTCGACGAACAGGACCTTGTTGATGCCGGGCATCTGGCCCTGGGCGTCGGTCAGCTTGGCCTCGTCGCTGACGCCCATGATCGTGCCCATGGCGTCGAAGAAGCAGGACAGCAGGACCGTGAAGACGAAGAGGATCCCGGTCAGCACGCCGACCTTCTCGAAGCCGCCGAAGAGGCTGGCCTGGCCGATCAGGCCGAAGTCGGGGCTCGCGACCGGGTTGCCGGGCCACTTCGGGGTCGTCAGGCCCCAGGACGGCACCTTCGCGACCGCCTCGATGACGAGGGCGAGCACGGTCATCGCGACGATCGAGACGAGGATCGCGCCGGGGACCTTGCGCACGATGAGCGCGAGGGTGAGTAGCGCGCCGAGGATGAAGACCAGGACCGGCCAGCCGTTGAGGTGGCCGTCGCCGCCGAGCTGGAGCGGGACCGTGGTCTGGGCGACGTCCGGGATGCGGGAGACGAAGCCGGAGTCGACGAGGCCGATCAGCATGATGAACAGGCCGATGCCGATGGAGATGGCCTTGCGCAGGCTGTAGGGGACGGCGTTCATGACGCGCTCGCGCAGCCCGGTGGCCACCAGCAGCATGACCACGAAGCCGGCGAGCACCACCATGCCCATCGCGTCCGGCCAGGACATCCGGGGCGCCAGCTGGAGCGCGACGACCGAGTTCACGCCGAGGCCGGCGGCGAGGGCGATCGGCACGTTGCCGATGACGCCCATCAGCAGCGTGGTGAACGCCGCCGTCAGGGCCGTCGCGGTGACCAGCTGTCCGTTGTCCAGCTGGTGACCGTACATGTCCTTCGCGCTGCCGAGGATGATCGGGTTCAGCACGATGATGTAGGCCATCGCGAAGAAAGTGGCGAAACCACCGCGGATTTCGCGGGGCAGGGTGCTGCCCCGTTCGGAGATCTTGAAGAAGCGGTCGAGTGCGCCGTAGGCGCGGCCGGCTCCCGGCTGTTCAGGGGCGGGGACCTTGGCGGGGGCCGAGGTGGACATGTGTTGGCGTTTCCTACGAAGAGAAGTGGTCAGAGAGAAACCGTTTCAGTATGAACATATGAGTTCCGGATCGGCCATCTCCGCGCGTAGACCTGATCGCCTCGTAAGCTGTCACCCATGGCGAAGTGGACCCCCAAACACGAGGCGCCCGAGCCCCTGGAAGGGCCCGTGGTCGCCACCATCACCGGCGGCACGATCCTCTGGTTCGTCCTCTTCGTGGTGCAGCTCCCCTTCTACGGCTGGTTCGACGACCACGAGCACACCTGGTGGCTGTGGACCTGCCTGGCCGGCGGGGGCCTGGGACTGATCGGCATCTGGTACGTCCGTAAGCGTGACGCGGCACTCAAGCGGGCGGCGGCACTGGAGGCCGCGGAGCGAGAGCAGTCGCCGGCGGCCTCCGCCGACTAGGGGACGTACAACCCCGGTACGACAACCGTCCTCCCCGAGTCGGAACTTCGGCGCACTCAGCGGGTGAAGCCGTAAATCCGCACGTACCGTCGAATGCATGACGCATACCGACGCGGGCGCCGAAGTGGACAACCCTGTGCACCCCGCCTCCGTCCCGGTGGCGACGGGCGGGCTCACCGCGGCCGAAGTGGCCGAGCGGGTCTCGCGGGGACAGGTCAACGACGTACCGGTGCGCAGCAGCCGGTCGATGACCGACATCGTGCGCGCCAACGTCTTCACCCGGTTCAACGCGATCATCGGCGTGCTCTGGCTGATCATGCTGTTCGTCGCGCCGATCCAGGACAGCCTGTTCGGCTTCGTGATCCTCGCCAACACCGGCATCGGGATCATCCAGGAGTGGCGGGCGAAGAAGACCCTCGACTCGCTCGCCCTGATCGGCGAGGCGCGGCCCACGGTGCGGCGGGACGGGGTCGCCGCCGAGGTCGGTACGTCCGAGATCGTGCTGGACGACCTGATAGAGATCGGGCCGGGTGACAAGGCCGTCGTGGACGGGGTGTGCGTCGAGGCCGACGGGCTGGAGATCGACGAGTCGCTGCTCACCGGGGAGGCCGATCCGGTCGTCAAACGGCCGGGGGACCAGGTGCTGTCCGGGAGCTTCGTCGTCGCCGGGGGCGGCGCCTTCCAGGCCACCAAGGTAGGGCGCGAGGCCTACGCCGCCCAGCTCGCCGAGGAGGCCTCCCGCTTCACTCTCGTCCACTCCGAGCTGCGCTCCGGCATCTCCACCATCCTCAAGTACGTGACCTGGATGATGGTCCCGGCCGCGATCGGCCTGATCGTCACCCAGCTCTTCGTCAAGCAGAACGACCTCGACGACTCGCTCGCCCGGACCGTCGGCGGCATCGTGCCCATGGTCCCGGAGGGGCTCGTCCTCCTCACCTCCGTCGCCTTCGCCATCGGCGTCATCCGCCTCGGCCGGCAGCAGTGCCTCGTCCAGGAGCTGCCCGCCATCGAGGGCCTCGCCCGCGTCGACACCGTCTGCCTCGACAAGACCGGCACCCTCACCGAGGGCGGCATGGACGTCACCGAGCTGCGCACCCTGGGCGGCAGCGACGAGGAGTACATACGCAAGGTGCTGGGCGCCCTCGGCGAGTCCGACCCCCGCCCGAACGCCTCCCTGCAGGCCATCATCGACGCCTACCCGGACGCGGAGGACTGGCGCTGCACCGAGTCCCTGCCCTTCTCCTCCGCCCGCAAGTACAGCGGCGCCGCCTTCAGCGAGGGCGACGGCGAGACCAGTACCTGGCTGCTGGGCGCCCCCGACGTACTCCTCCCGGCCGACGACCCGGCCCTGGCCGAGACCGACCGGCTGAACGAGCAGGGCCTGCGGGTGCTGCTGCTCGCCCGGGCCGACCGCGACCTCGACGATCCCGGCGTCGCCGAGGGCGCCAAGCCCGCCGCCCTCGTCGTACTGGAGCAGCGGCTACGGCCGGACGCCGCCGACACCCTGCGCTACTTCGCCGAGCAGAACGTCCGCGCCAAGGTGATCTCCGGGGACAACGCGGTGTCCGTGGGCGCGGTGGCGGACAAGCTGGGGCTGGCCGGCACCACGGTCGACGCCCGCACGCTCCCCCGCGACCGGGACGGGATGGCGACGGCCATCGACGAGACCACGGTGTTCGGGCGGGTCTCCCCGCAGCAGAAGCGGGACATGGTCGGCGCGCTCCAGTCCCACGGGCACACCGTCGCCATGACCGGCGACGGCGTGAACGACGTCCTGGCTCTGAAGGACGCCGACATCGGCGTGGCGATGGGCTCGGGGTCGGAGGCCACACGGGCGGTGGCGCAGATCGTGCTGCTCAACAACAGCTTCGCGACCCTGCCGTCCGTGGTCGCCGAGGGACGGCGGGTCATCGGCAACATCACTCGGGTGGCGACGCTCTTCCTGGTGAAGACCGTCTACTCGGTGCTGCTCGCGCTGATGGTGGTGTGCTCGCAGGTGGAGTACCCCTTCCTGCCCCGCCATCTGACCCTGCTCTCCACCCTCACCATCGGCGTCCCGGCCTTCTTCCTGGCCCTCGCGCCCAACAAGGAACGCGCCAAGCCGCATTTCGTGCGGCGGGTCATGCGGTACGCGATCCCGGGCGGGGTGGTGGCCGCGACGGCGACTTTCGTGACATATCTGATCGCCCGGAGCCACTACAGGGGCGCCGGCGCGCTGGACGCGGAGACGAGCGTGGCGACGCTGACGCTCTTCCTGATCTCGATGTGGGTGCTGGCGATCATCGCCCGGCCCTACACCTGGTGGCGGATCGCGCTGGTGGCGACGATGGGCCTGGGATTCCTGCTGGTGCTGGTCGTGCCGTGGCTGCAGGAGTTCTTCGCGCTGCGGCTGGTCGGGGTGACGATGCCGTGGATCGCGGTGGGGATCGCGGCGGGGGCGGCGGCCGCCCTGGAGTTCACGTGGAAGTGGGTCGACCGCCGTTTCCCGGCGTAGCCGCTGCGCTTGGCTTCGGCCGAAAGAGCGTCGTGGTTCACTGCGGGTCCGTTGTGGCTGGTCGCGCAGTTCCCCGCGCCCCTGAGGGCGTTGTCCTACTGGACGTCGACGAAGTCACCCGTGGCGTTGACCGCCGGGGTCGTCGTCGTGCCCGCGAAGGTGTAGCGGAAGTAGCCGTCCACGGAGGCGGTGACCGTCGTCTTCAGGTCGCCGGTCGAGTTGGTCCTGATGGTCTTCACCGTGGTGTAGGTGTTGCTGCCGTTCTTGCGGAACTGCAGGTTCACCGGCTGGTTGACGTAGCCGTGGTACTTGTTGTCCTCCCAGTTGGCGCGGGAGAGCTTGCCGGTGACCGTGATGGGCTTGCCCTTCTTCACCGGCTCCGGCGTGGCGTTGACCGTCAGCTTCGAGTAGCGCTGGACCAGCGTGCCGCCGAGGCCGTCCTGGCCCTTGTAGCCGACCTTGGTGATGTCGAAGGTCTCACCCTCCGGGTCCTGGCCGTTGAAGGCGGTGGCCTCCGCGGCGGCCTTCCAGCTGCCGGCGTCCGAGTTGATGAGCTCGTGGGCGCCCGGGTAGACGTCGATGGTGCCCTTGCAGTCGGCGGTGGTCGCCGAGGTCGCGGTGCACTTGGCCGGCTTGTTGCCGTAGAGGCGGTTGTCCGGGCTGGTGTAGGAGCCCTTGTAGATGATGGGGTCGGTGATGAAGTCACGGGCGGCGATGTTGACGTCCGCCCCGTGGGTCAGCGTGTACGTCACCGTGGTGGAGACGTGGTTGGTCGTACCGACCTTGACCGCCTTGGCGATCTTGAAGTTGGAGAAGGTGACGTTCAGGGCGTACGGCTTGCCCTCCTCGGCCGCGGCCCTGCCGGAGGCGGCCTGCGCGGCCTGGCGGATCTTGGCGACGTCCGCGCGGTAGGAGGCGGCGGAGTCGTCGGCCTGGGCGGCCGGGACGGCGAGGGCGGAGAGGGCCAGGGCGCCGGAGACGGCGGCCACGGTGGCTCTGATGCGCATGCGTTCCCCTGGTACGGAAAGGGGCCCCGCTGGTCGTCGCTGCCGGCAACGCCGGTCACGTCGGGGCCCGAGTGATCGTGGGGCCTGTTGACCCATGTGATCAGATACGCGGCAGGGGTTGCCGGTTGTGCCGTCGGCTCGGATTTTTCGTGAGCTCCGTCACGAACTCCCGGCAGAGGCCGGGAAGTTCGTGACGGATGCCCTGTTTTTTCCTACTGCGTTTTCTTCTGCCGCTCTTCTGCCTACTGCACGTCGACGAAGTCACCCGTGGCGCTGACCGCCGGGGTGGTCGACGTGCCCTCGAAGCGGTAGCGGAAGTAGCCGTCGGTGGCCGCGGTGACCGTGGTCCGCAGCTCCCCGTAGGTGTTCGTCTTGATGGTCTTCAGCGTGGTGTAGGTGCTGGAGCCGTTCTTGCGGAACTGCAGCTTCACCGACTGGTTGGCGTAGCCGTTGTACGTGCCGCGGTCCCAGTTGGCGCGGGAGAGCTTGCCGGTGACCGTGATGGTCTTGCCCTTCTTCACCGGCTCCGGCGAGGCGTTGACCGTCAGCTTGGAGAAGCGCTGGAGCTTGGTGGTGGTCAGGGCGTCCTGCTCGGCGTAGCCGACCTTGCTGAAGTCGACCTCCTCGCCGTACGGGTCCTGGTCGTTCCAGTCGATGACGTAGCCGGCCGCCTTCCAGGTGGTGGCGTCGGCGTTGGTCAGCTCCTCGGCCGGGTAGATGTCGATGGTGCCCTTGCAGGTGTCGACCGTGGCGGAAACCGCGGTGCACACCGGCCAGTCGTCGCCGATCAGGAAGTTGGTGGGGTTGCCGTACTCGCCCCGGTAGAGCTCGACGTCCACCCAGGTGTCCTCCGCCCTGAGGTCGACGTCCTCGGAGTGGGTGACCGTGTAGGTCACCGGGGCTGTCACCTTGTTGGTGGTGCCGACGACGATCGGCTTGCCGTTGTTGACCTTCACGTTGGAGAAGGTGACGTCCAGGGCGTACGGCGTGCCCGTGTCCTCGGCGGCGTAGGTGCTGCGGGCGGACTCACCGGCGGCCTGGCGCGCCGTCTGCACGGCCTCGCGGACGCCGTCCTTGCCGGACGCGGGGGTGTCGGCGGCCTGCGCGGCCGGTACGACGAGGGCGGAGAGGGCCAGGGCGCCGGTGACGGCGGCCACGGTGGCTCGAATGCGCATGCGCTTCCTCAGAAGAAGGAGGGTCCCGGCGGTGGTCGTCACCGGCGGGGTGAGGATGGGATCGGGAACCGCCCGGCACCGGGGGAACCGGCGCCGGGCGGTGGTGTCCCGGGTGGTGCGGAAGTGCGGTCGCGTCAGCGGACGTCGACGAAGTCACCCGTGGCGCTGACCGCCGGGGTGGTCGTGGTGCCCTCGAAGCGGTAGCGGAAGTAGCCGTCCGCGGAGGCGGTGACCGTGGTCCGCAGATCGCCGTACGAGTTCGTCTTGATGGTCTTCAGCGTGGTGTAGGTGCTGGTGCCGTTCTTGCGGAACTGCAGCTTCACCGGCTGGGTGGAGTAGCCGCTGTAGGTACCGCGCTCCCAGTTGGCGCGGGTCAGCTTGCCCGTGACGGTGATGGTCTTGCCCTTGGCGACCGGCTCCGGCGAGGCGTTGACCGTCAGCTTCGACAGGCGCTGCACCAGGAAGCTCTTGGCGTTGTCCTTCTGGACGTAGTCGGCGTCGTTGCCCGCGGCGATCGCCCAGACCTTCCAGGTGCCGGCGGAGGCGTTGTTCAGGTTGTAGCCGGGGTCCAGGTCGAAGGTCGACTTGCAGTTCGACGTGGTGGCGCTGACCACGGTGCAGGTGGCACGGCCGTCGCTGCTGTTGGCCACGGCGCCCGTGTCGGAGCTCTCGATGTCGGTGCCGTGGTACAGGATCGCCTGCGCCCAGTCGACGCCCGAGTCGTCCTTGACCGTGAAGGAGACGGTGATGGTCTTCGTCGTGGTCGCACCGACGACCGCCGCCTTGCCGCCGTTGACCACGACGTTGGAGATCGTGGTGTCGCCGTGGACCTCGTCGGCCTGCGCGGCCGGGACGGCGACGGCGGAGAGGGCCAGGGCACCGGTGACGACGCCGAGGGTGGCACGCATGCGCATGTTCGTTCCCCACGTGGAGAAGGGGGTCCCCGCGCCCGTCGTACGAAGCGGCCCGGAGCGCCTTGCGGGACCCAAGTGATCAGGGAGCCTGTTGGCTCGCCAGATCAGATTCGCGACGGAAGTGAAAGGTTGTACGGCTTCTGAAAAATTCGTGCGAGAGATTCGAAGGTCACGGTCCCAGGGCGGGGCGGTCCGGCGGCACCGCCCCGCCGCCCACCGCGTCGTCAGTCGAACCAGCGGTCCCGCGCGAGCTCCTCCGTCCGCGACGGGTCCTCCAGCAGCGCCGCCACCTCGAACCGCCGCGGCCACTGCCCCGCCGCCCAGGCGAGCCCGGCCGCGACACCCTCCAGGGTCGCCGCGTGCAGCACGCCGTCGTCGGTCAGCCGCCAGTCGATCTCCACGCCGTCCACGACGAGCTCCTCGTGCTCGACGTACGACCGAGGCGTCCGCGCCCCGAGCAGCACCCGCACCGACTCCGGTACGTCGTGCTCGGCGCCCTCGCTCGTCACCTCCCCGGTGACGGACTCGCTCAGCCGCCGCACCTGGAACAGCTCGGCCAGCTCGGCCGCCCGCGTCGGCCGTACGGGCAGCAGCGGCACGCCCTCCGTGAAGGGCAGCAGGTCCGGCGAGTCGACCACGACCGCGTCCGCCGCGTCCACGACCTCCACCCGCCCGTCGACGAAGGCCCGCAGCTCGTCCGGCAGGGTCACCTGCTCGGGATCCAGCTCCGCCAGGGCGCCGTACAGGGCGTGCAGCTGGGCGGCGGTGACGGGACGCTCCGGGTCGGCGAGCCGGTCCAGCAGCTCGGCCGCGCCGCCCGGCTCGTCGAGCAGCGCGGCGACGGACGTCCGCACGCCCAGCGCCCGCAGCACCTGCTCGTCGTCGAAGCCGGTCGCGTCGGCCTCGTCGTACAGCCCGCGCAGCAGCGGATCGCCGCCGGAGGCGAGCAGACCGGCGGGGCGGCGGCCGTCCAGCACCGGATGCCCGCGCAGCCACCAGGCCGTGTACGGCCGTACGACCTCATGGGTGCCGTCGGGCAGCAGGATCCGCACCTGCTGGGTCAGCGCGTCCCGCAGCGGCGGCTGGGCGAGCAGCGCGAGGGCCTGCGGCCACTTGTCGTCGTCGACGAGGTCGAGATCGCGTACGGCGACGAGCTCGGTGGCGACCGGCGGTACGGGCGTGTCCGGGAACCGGTCCAGGATGTCCTCGCACCACACGTCGACCGCGTCCAGCAGGCCCGCGTCGTCGGGCTCGGCGAAGTCGCTCTCGCGCGGCTCCAGTTCGTCCGGGTCGAGGACGACGTCCGTGGCGCGCACGAGCGCGAAGTCGGCGAGGACGCCGCAGGCGGCGAGCGGCTGCTCGCCCCACTTCCCGGCCAGCTCGGCGTCGACCGTCGCCAGCTCGCCCTCCCGCATCACCTGGTGGAAGGGGCTGCCGGGAAAGACGAGTTCCCCGGCGGGGGCGAGTTCCCCCTCCTCGTCCGGCAGCGCGAGGGCACCGAGCCACGGCTCGTCACCGGGCTCCAGGCCCGCCTCCCGCACGAGCGCGAGCACGGTGTCGGCGAGTTCCTCGGCGTCGGGGGTGTCCTCCTCCCAGCCCACCCCCGCCCCGCCGTCCTCGTCCAGGGAGGCGGCGACGGCGGCACGCACCTGGGGCGTGGTGAGGACGGCTCGCGGCGTGGCCGGGAGGGCGCCGAGCTTCTCCAGAAGGGAGTGCGCGGCGTCCGGGTGGGCGACCTTGAGGCCGAGCCGGGCGAGGATCTCGGGGTCGATGCGGGCGCCGTCGGGGGTGGGGAGCAGGACCTGCCGGGGCCCGATGGTCGTACGCCCGTCGGCCAGCGGCACAGGAAGACCCGACAGCCGGTCGGGGTCGACCCCGGCGAGGCTGTCGTAGAGCCGCCGCCACCAGCCGGGAGCCTTCTCCAGCCCCGCCAGCCGGTCGATGGCGTCGGTGAGCGGGACGCGGGCGACCCCCAGCGTCCGCAGCTCCACGCGCCGTTCGAGCCCGGCCGGGAGCAGCGTGGGCAGCACCTCGGCCAGCACCCGCACGGTGTCGGCACCGGCGCCCTCGACGACCTCGGCCTCTCGCGGCCGCAGGGACTCGGGCAGGTCGGAGTCGTGCTCGCGCGGCTCGACGGCGGGCGGGAGGAAGG
This sequence comes from Streptomyces curacoi, assembly GCF_001513975.1. Lineage (GTDB taxonomy): Bacteria > Actinomycetota > Actinomycetes > Streptomycetales > Streptomycetaceae > Streptomyces > Streptomyces curacoi. The sequence goes on along the minus strand of NZ_KQ947990.1, from coordinate 192,198 downwards.
AGGTGTTGGGCAGGCGCTCCAGGATCGCCTGGCGCAGCGCGCCGTCCAGCTCCCCCTTGCCGAGCGGGCCGGGGACGAGCCCGATGATCCCCTGGTTCACCGGCCGCCAGTCGGCGAGCAGTTCGGCGTACGCGTCCGCCGCCCGCTGCACGAGGAAGTCGGTCAGCGGGCCGGGGGCGGCGTGGCGGCGGGTGGTGTCGAGGGGGAAGGACGCGATGAGGAGGGCGGGGACGCCGAGGGGCTCGTCGCTCGGGGTGGGCGCGTGGACGACCGGAGCGGTGCGGGGCCGGGCCGGCGTGCTGTCGGCGGCGTTGACGGGCACGGCCCAGGTGAGCGACCAGTGGGGGCGCAGCCGCTCCTCGACCGGGCGGTCGGCGAGCAGGTCGGGCGTGAGCGGGCCGTGGGCTGCGGACGTACGCCAGTGGGTGACGCCGTTGGCGGAGTCCTCCACGACCGTGAAGGGCCCGTCGACACTGCGGCGCAGCGTGCGCGGCTCGCCGTCGCCCACCTCGACCACGACCTCCTCCAGCCCCGGCAGGGCGAGGAGCAGAGCGTCGTCGACGGCGTGCAGCAGCCGCTCGGCGAGGTCGGCGGCGGGGGTGTCGCGCAGGGGGAGGATGACGACGGTGTCGTACGGATCGGGGGCGGTGCCCTCGGCAGGGAACGGCAGCCGGAGAAGGGGCACATGCCCGTCGCGGCGCCGGATCTCGTCACCCAGGCCGGGGCTGTGCCGCGCGGTCTCCGCCGCCAGCTCCCGCGCCTCGGCGAGCGACCACCGCACCCCGCCGTGCCGCCCGACGACGGCGGGCTCGTCGGTGACGGAGAGGACGGCGGCGAACCCGACGCCGAACCGGCCGACGGCACCCTGCTGGTTCTCCCGCTTGGCCGAGGCCCGGAGAGTGGCCAGGGACTCCACGCCGGCCGCGTCCAGCGGGGCGCCGGTGTTGGCGGCGAAGAGGACACCCTCGCGCAGGGTGAGGCGGAGCCTTCCGGGCACGCCGGCCCGGGCGGCGGCGTCGGCGGCGTTCTGAGCGAGCTCGACGACGAGCCGGTCCCGATACCCCCCGAGGACGAGCTCCTCCTCGGCGTTGGCGTCCTCCCGGAAACGGGCGGGGCTGGTGGCCCAGGCGTCCAGCACTCCGCGGCGCAGACGGGCCGTACCGAAGGGGTCGGCTCCTTCGGCCGCGGGCCGCACGAACTTGCTCACGTTGACTCTCCTCATCGGCTGACGATGAAGGTACCGCCTGGGGAGCGGGGCACAGAGCACGGATGCGCGTTCATGGGCTGGAGACGGCTCGCGTCACTCGGACAGGAGTTCCTGAGCTGAGCCGGTTGATCATCCGGACAGCTCATCCACACGGGAGTGACGAACAATGCGGGACCTGATCGCGGAGGCCCTCGGCCAACTGGCCACGCTGGTCTTCGGACTCATCCTGTTGGCGTGGTGGGTCGGCGGTCCGGGGGTGATCGCCATCCTCTGGAGCGAGGGCGACAAGCGCTCCGCGCTCCAGATTCCGGCGGCCTGGGCGACCGTCACCGCCGTGTACCTCACCGCCTCCCGCCTGATCCGCCGCGCGCTGCGCGCCCGGCGCGGCTGACCGCTCACGGGAGGGACAGCTCCTCGGCGGCCCCGAGTTGCTGCTGAGCGACGGCCTGGCCGGACAGCAGGCGCAGTGCGTCGGCCGAGGCGGTGTCGTCGGGTGTGCAGACCTCCAGCCGGTGGTCAGGGCTGTCGGGCTGGAGCCACTTCGCTCGCCACAGGGGTCATCGGCGTCTCGACCCTGGGATGGTTCGTCCGGCGTCAACTGCGCCTCGCACACCCCCTGATCGACTTCCGCCTCTTCCGCGACCGGGTGTTCACCGTCGCGGCCATCACCGGGCTGCTGCCGCCGGCCGCATGATCCGCAACGGCGTGCCTCGGCGGCACCTACCTACAGTCCGTCCTCGGACTGACCGTCCTGGACGCGGCACTCGTCGCGCTCCCCGGCGCCGCCGTGCTCACCGTCACCTGCATCGTCACACCGGCCGTGGTCAGGCGTACCGGCACCCGGGCAGCGCTCATCGCCTGCCACTTCCTGATCGCCGCAGGCATGCTCCTGCTCCTGCTCCCGACCACCCATGTCTCCTGGGGCGTCGGCTGGTACGTGACCTTCACCGTCGTCGCCGGCATCGGCTACGGCATCTCCTTCAGTGTCGTCGCCGACACCGCCGTCGCCGCGGTTCCTCCGGAGCGCGCCGGGTCCGCCGCGGCAATCGCCGAGACCAGCAACGAGATCGGCAACGCCCAGGCATCGCGCTCTTCGGCTCGCTTGCCCCCTGGTCTTCCGGCTCCAAGGTCCCGACCTCGCCGGCACCTCAACGAGACGCTGCGGATCCCCGGGCTCCCGGCCGCGATGACCGGCACTGCCAGGACCGCCTTCGTCACCGGTCTGCACGCCGCTGCCGCCATCGCGGGCGCCCTCCACGCCGCTCTCGGCATCTTCACCCTGTGCCGCCTGCCGAGGACGCTCACCAGCACCGGCACCGCCCAGCCGCGGCCACCGGCCCAGGACGTGGCCGAAGAAAGCGGCGTTCGATGACCCAGGTCCGGAGAATTCGATGACTCACGCCCGGAGCATTCGATGACCCACGCCCGGAGAATGCGCCTGACCCCTGTCCGGAGAAGGTGCCGCCGGAAGAGATCGTGACCCACACGGGTGACCCCGACATGGCAGACGAAGCCGCCACGCGACCGGCGTCCCGAACCCCTACGAGTGCCCGAGCTCCGCCGAGTCCTCGTCCGCCGTCACCGGCACCGACCCCGAATCGGGCGCCGGCCGCAGCGGGAACGGGTCCACCCGGGTCTCGTCGATCACCGGCGGAGCCGGCCGCGGCGGCTTGGGCATGACCGCGGCCTCGGAGTGGCCTCCGCAGCCGTACGTCAGGGACACGACCCGGCCGTCCGCCGGGGCGAACTCGTTCGCGCAGACGCCGAAGGCCTGGCCCAGTGAGCCGCCGATCGGGACCAGGAAGCCGCAGCTGACGCAGGAGGCCGGGGCCGCCTGGGCCATGGGGGTCTTGGCGCCGTACGCCTCCTCCCAGCGGTCCGCGGCGACATGGAGGCCGTAGCGGGACAGGACGCGGGCCCGGCGCAGGCCCAGCTCCTCGGCGACCGCGGTGATCGAGCCGCGGGACGGGACGACGGGAAGGTTCGCGGGGGTGCGCGCCGTGACCTCCGCGTCCTCCGCCTCGACCAGCTCCGCCATGCCTTCCGAGACGGCCGAGTTCGGCGCCGGCTCGTCCGTGCCGGAGAAACCGGGCTCCAGGCGGAGATCCTCCGCGTCCGTCGGCAGCAGGTCGCCCGGGCCCATGTCGCCGGGGCGCAGGCGCTCGCTCCACGGCACCCACTCCGGGGCGAGGAGCGCGTCCGGGCCGGGCAGGAGGACCACCTCGTCGAGCGTCACGATCTTCGCGCGCGACGCCCGGGCCACCGTCACCGCCCAGCGCCAGCCGCGGTATCCGAGCTCCTTGCACTCGAAGAAGTGCGTGACAACGCGGTCCCCCTCGGAGATGAGACCGGCGTGCTCGCCCACGACGCCGGGCGCGGCGGCCTCCTCCGCGGCGCTGCGGGCGAGGTCGACGGCCTCGGCGCACAGACGGTCGGGGGTGCGGCTTCGCGTTGTCGCTGCGCTCACAGGTATCGCTTCTCTCCTACGCCGTCTCTCGGGTGCGGTCCTCAAGGGCGATGGAACGAACGGAGCGGACCTGGGGGCCGCGTCGACGTCCGCGTCCGAATCGCGCTCGGGCGCACCTACGTCATCCATTGTGCGGGATGGCTGAGATACGCACGCTACCTGTTCGCGAGCGCTGGGCCTACACCGACGGCTCTTTCACCGGTGCGCGGCGGGCGGCGGAAGCGGGCCGCGGACCGGAGCGTCACCCTCCATCGACCGGAGAACTTGCCCCCCATACGCGCCGTAACCGCACTACCTCCCCCCATCTCGGGGCACTATTGCGTCGTGGCAACCGCGAGGCCGCCCCGAGGAGCCACCGGTGTCGGTGGGGCCGAGGGCGGCCGGAGTCGAGGTGGCGGAACGGGCCGGAGGCGCGGCTCCCTCCGCGCGGTCGGCCGTGCCCTGCACTTTCCCCTCACCGGCACCGCCCGCGGCATCCGCAAGGCCACCCACGCGCACGGCGCGGGTGAGTCCGGCCTCGGCAAGCTGATCGAGCTGCACGGGGTGAACGGCGCCGGGGACATGATGATCACCGTCGCCCTCGCCTCGACCGTCTTCTTCTCCGTCCCGACCGACGAGGCCCGCGGCCGGGTCGCGCTCTACCTCGGCATCACCATGGCGCCATTCACGCTCCTCGCGCCCGTGATCGGCCCCCTCCTCGACCGCATCCCGCACGGCCGCCGCGCGGCGATGGGCGGCGCGATGCTCGCCCGGGCGCTCCTCGCCCTGGTGCTGTCCAGCGCCGTCGTCAGCGGCGATCTCCAGCTGTATCCGGCCGCGCTCGGCGTGCTGGTCGCCTCGAAGGCCTACGGCGTGGTGCGCAGCGCCGTCGTGCCACGCCTGCTGCCACCCCACTTCTCCCTGGTGAAGGCCAACTCCCGGGTCACCCTCGGCGGCCTCCTCGCCACCGGCATCGCGGCCCCCGTCGGCGCGGGGCTCCAGGCGATCGGACCGCGCTGGCCGCTGTACGGCGCCTTCGTGATCTTCGTCGCCGGTACGTTCCTGTCCTTCACGCTGCCGCCGAAGGTCGACTCGGCCAAGGGCGAGGACACCGCGCTGCTGGCGGCCGACGAGCAGCATCTGCACGGGCCGCACCGCAAGCCGGTCAAGCGCCCCGGGCTGCGCACGGTCGGCATCGCCGTCACCCACGCCCTGGCCGCCAACGCCGCCATCCGCTGTCTGTCCGGCTTCCTGATCTTCTTCCTGGCGTTCCTGCTGCGCGAGCACCCCATGTCCGGACAGAGCGCCGCCGTCTCGCTGGGCATAGTGGCCGTCGCGGCCGGTACGGGCAACGCGGCCGGTACGGCCGTCGGCGCGTGGCTCAGGTCCCGGGCGCCGGAGATCATCATCGTGACCGTCGTGGCCCTGGTGCTGGGCGCGGCGCTCACGGCCGCCGCCTTCTACAACGCGGTCGTGGTGGCGGGCCTGGCGGCGATCGCCGGGTTCGCGCAGGCGCTGGCCAAGCTGTCGCTGGACGCGCTGATCCAGCGGGACGTGCCCGAGCTGGTCCGCACGTCGGCGTTCGCACGCTCCGAGACGCTGCTGCAGATGTCCTGGGTGCTCGGCGGCGCGATCGGCATCGTGCTGCCGCTCAGGGGGTCGGTGGGCCTGCTGGTCGGTGCGGCGATCGTGGCCACCGGCTGGCTGACCACCGTCAAGGGCCTGATCGGCTCGGCACGGCACGGCGGGCACGCCCAGCCGCGGGTCGCATGACGTCCCCGTGACGTACGGCACGCCGCCCCCGCGTAGAGAGAGCGCCATACACGCCCGATAGCCTTCGCCCATGACCACGCTGCAATCCGTTGTGCGACGCCGCCGCGCGCTCGCCGCCGCCGGCGCCGTTTCCGCCGGACTGCTCGCCCTGTCTGCCTGCGACAAGCCGACGCCGATGGCCACGATCACCGTCGGCACCTCCTCCGTGAACGCGGAGGCCACCTGCGGTGGTGAGGGCGAAGCCCTGAAGACCGCGGACCTGTCCGAGTGTCTGAAGCGCAAGGACATCGAGTCCATCAAGGTGGACCCCGACGCGACCGTGCGCTTCGGTGTCGACCCGGAGATCGCGGACGAGGGCTGGACCATCCTGATGAACGGCCAGCCGCTCACCGACGCCAGCAAGAAGACGTACCGCACCATCCCGGGCAGCGTGTTCTTCAACGCCCAGTACGGCGCCAGCGGCGACTCGACGCTGGTGTCGATCAAGGGAGGCGAGAAGGACGTGACCGGTCTGTGGTCCTTCAAGCTCGAAAAGGACAGCTGACCACGTCTGCCGTACGTGTCCTGGTGGCCACCGCGGTCCCCGCCGAGCGGGACGCGGTGGCCCGGGCACTCGCGCTGCCCGGCGTCGACCTGATCGCCGCCGGTGTGGGGCCCGCCCTCGCGGCCGCCTCCACCGCCACGGCCCTGACCACGGCCGCCCTCGAAGGCGCCCCTTACGGCCTCGTCGTCTCGGCCGGGATCGCCGGCGGCTTCGTGCCCCACGCCCCGGTGGGCTCCCTTGTCGTCGCCGACGAGATCACGGCGGCCGATCTCGGCGCGGAGACCCCGGACGGCTTCCTGCCCGTCACCGAGCTCGGCTTCGGCACCGTCACCCACCGTCCGCCCGAAGCACTCGTACGAGAGGTCGCGACCGTCACCGGCGCGCGCCCCGGCGCCGTGCTCACCGTGTCCACCGCGACCGGCACCGCCACCCGCGCCGCCCGGCTCCGCGAGCGCCACCCCACCGCCCTCGCCGAGGCCATGGAGGGCTTCGGCGTCGCCGAGGCCGCGGCCGCGCACCGCACGCCCGTGCTGGAGCTGCGCGCGGTCTCCAACCCCGTCGGCCCGCGCGACCGCGCCGCCTGGCGCATCGGCGACGCGCTGGCGGCCCTGACGGAGGCCTTCGGGAAGCTCGCACCCGTCCTGGAGAGTTGGAACCCACATGACCACCGGTGAGCCCCTGCGGATCGCGTACTCCCCCTGCCCGAACGACACCTTCGTCTTCGACGCCCTGGCCCACGACCGCGTCCCCGGTGCCCCCGCGCTCGACGTCACCTTCGCGGACATCGACGTCACCAACGGCATGGCCGAGCGCGGCGAGTTCGACGTGCTGAAGGTGTCGTACGCCGTGCTGCCGTACGTCCTCGACGAGTACGCGCTGCTGCCCTGCGGGGGCGCGCTGGGGCGGGGCTGCGGGCCGCTGGTGCTGGCCCGGGAGGCGGGCCTCGACCTCACGGGCCGTACGGTCGCCGTGCCGAGCGAGAAGTCGACGGCATACCTGCTGTTCCGGCTGTGGGCCGCGGACACGCTCCCCGCCGGTGTCGGCGAGATCGTGGTGATGCCGTTCCACGAGATCATGCCCGCCGTGCGGGACGGGAAGGTCGACGCGGGCCTCGTCATCCACGAGGCGCGTTTCACGTACCAGAACTACGGTCTGCACCGGGTCGCCGACATGGGCGAGCACTGGGAGGACACCACCGGGCTGCCGATCCCGCTGGGCGCGATCATCGCCAGGCGGTCGCTGGGCGCGGAGCGGCTGACGCTGCTGGCCGAGTCGATTCGCACATCCGTACGGGTCGCCTGGGACGACCCCGAGGTCTCCCGCCCGTACGTCATGGCGCACGCCCAGGAGATGGACCCGGCCGTCGCCGACCAGCACATCGGGCTGTACGTCAACGAGTTCACCCACGACCTCGGCGTGGACGGCTACGCGGCGGTGCGGGGTCTGCTCACACGCGCGGCGGCCGAGGGGCTGGTACCGCCCCTCGGCCCTGACGCGCTGAATTTCCCTTGAGCCGGTATGGGTTATACGTCGAGCTGGTCGGCGACCGCGCGCAGCAGGCCGGCGATCTTCTTGCCGGCGGCCTTGTCGGGGTAGCGGCCCCGCTCCAGCATCGGCGTGATGTTCTCCAGGAGGGTCGTCAGATCCTGGACGATGGACGCCAGTTCGTCCGGCTTCTTGCGCTGGGCGGCCGCCACCGACGGGGTCGGGTCGAGCAGGGTGACCGAAAGGGCCTGGTCACCACGCTGACCGGCGACCACGCCGAACTCCACCCGCTGTCCCGGCTTGAGTGTGTCTACTCCGGCGGGGAGGACCGAGGAGTGCACGAAGACGTCACCGCCGTCGTCGCGGGAGAGAAAGCCGAAGCCCTTCTCGCTGTTGAACCACTTGACCTTGCCGGTAGGCACGTCTGTCCTCGTCCTCGTACTCGTCGGAAAACTGCTTCTGAAAACGGCTCTTGATAGCACTACAGCGGGTCGACCATGACCCGCCGCTACCAAGGCTAATGCTCCCGGGGCCGGTGACAAGACGTCGCCCGGTTGTTCCTTCGCGCAGGGAACTACCCTGGTCCGGTGCGTGACAAAACCCAAACGAATTCCGCCGCTCCCGGTGACCGACTGATCCGTGCCGGAGCGGTCGTGTTCTTCATCGGTGCCGTGGCCACTTTGGTCACGGTGGCCCCGTTCCTGCTCGGTACGACGCCATTTCCGACGTACATGTTCGGGCTGAGCATGCTCATGGGCGTCGGATTCCTGGTCGCCGGTGCGGGGGTGCTCCGCTCGGTCGCGGCCGGGCGGCGTCAGGCGCGGGGCGTTTCGAGGTAGCCGGTGAGCCAGCCCGGGAACGCCGTCAGGTCCGTGAGGACCACGTCCGCGCCGAGCGCGCCGAGCTGATCGGCGCTGTACGGCCCGGTCGCCACGGTGACCGACAGGGCGTCGGCCGCGCGGGCTGCGCGTACGTCGCCCTCGTGGTCGCCGACGTAGACGCCCGCGTCGTGCTCGCGCAGGGCCTCGGCCTTCTGTTCGGCCCACAGGTTGCCGATGACCGCGTCGGGCTGGATGCCGAGGTGCTCCAGGTGCAGCTTGGCGTTGGGCTCGTACTTGGCGGTGACGACGATCGCGCGGCCGCCCGCCTCCCGTACGGCGGCGATGGCCTCGCGGGCGCCCGGCAGGGCGGGGGTCGCGGTGATGGCGATCGCCGGGTACATCTCGCGGTACAGGTCGGCGACGGCCGGGACCTCCTCCGCCGGGAACCAGTTGACGAGCTCCTGGGCGAGCGGCGGCCCGAGCCGCGTGATGGCCAGGTCGGCGTCGATGTGCGTCCCGGTCCGCTCCGCCAGCGCCGTGTAGGTGGCGTGGATGCCGGGGCGGGAGTCGATGAGGGTCATGTCGAGGTCGAAGCCGACGGTCATGGCAGCCATATGGGTCATTGTGCCCAGTGGCGCGGCCGTATTCGTCTCCGCGGACCGACACGGCCCCGCGCCCCTAGGGGCGTCTCTGTGACCGCCAGACGATGAACAGCGCCGATGCCACCGCCGCACCCCGCACCACCCACGGCCAGGTCTCGGAGATCGCGGCGTTCGTCTGACCCTCGGCGATGGGGTCGCCCCAGCGGCCGTTCGTACGGCCCCACAGCCAGAGCACGCCCGCCGTGAGCGAGAGGCCCGGCAGGATCACGACCGCCCACTTGGTCTCGGCGTCGCTCAGCCGGCGTGAGCCCCAGGCGATGAGCCAGCCGAGGGCCAGGACGAGGAGGTTGCCGAGCACGGCCCCGGCGACGAGGCAGGCGGCGGCGAGCAGGAGCAGGGGGTTGCTCCAGCGGGTGGTGGGGAGGGTCGGGCGGCGCAGGAGCCGGCGGCGGACGGGGGCGGCCGGCGCGGTGTCCTCGGCCTTCTCCACGGCGGCCGGTTCCTCGACGGGGTCCTTGTTGTCGTACTCCTTCGCCGGCGGACGCCCGAGCAGCTCCGGGATCTCGATGCCGCCGACGAATCCCGGGACGTCCTCCCCGGGCCCGAAGGGGCTGCCGTCCACCCGCCACCAGTCCGGCTGGGTCGCGCTGCCCCCGAGGTCCTCGATGCTCGCGAGGTGGGGCGGCGGGGGCGCGTCGTCGGGCGCCGGGGTCTCGGCGGGGCGCGGGCGCGGCACGATGCGGCGCAGGCCCTTGGGGCGTTCCTCGCCGGCCTCGCCGGCCCGGCGCTCCGGCTGGACGGGCACGGAGGCGACCGGTGCCTGGGGGGCGGGGGCGCTGCCGCCGGCGGCCGTGACGACCTCGTCCGGGGTGCCCAGGCGGGCGATGATGCGGCGGACGGCGGCGGGGCTGTCGACGGGGGCCTTGGCGCGGCGCCGGTCGATCTCGCCGCGCAGCTCGGACACCAGGCGCATGCGGGTGGCCGACGGCAGCTGCCGCTGCTGGGCCACGTCACCGACGCGGCTCAGATACTCGTAGACGACCTGGTCGCTCTCGATCCCCACGAAGTCCCTCCGGGGGTTGGCGCGTTGAAACCCCGTTGGACGAAGGTACCGCCTGCCGACGGGTGCCCCGTGCCCGCGGGGCCGTCGTCGAGCGGCGACCGGCGAGGCCCTCACCGTCGTACTCACCCGCTACCGTGGGCAGGATGAGCGACCCGGCTACACCGCCCCGTTCCCTCGCGGAAGCGCTCCGCGCGCGGGACGACGCCTCCCTGGCCGTGCTCCTGCGCAGCCGTCCCGACCTCATCACGCCCGTCCCCACCGACCTCACCCAGCTGGCGACGCGCGCCGGCACCCGGGCCTCGGTGGTGCGTGCCCTGGAGCGGCTGGACCGTTTCGCGCTGCAGACCGCGGAGGCGCTGGCCGTGGCGGGGGATCCGGCGACGTACGACGAACTGCTCGGCCTGATGACCGGCGACGAGGGCGATCCGGTCGTCGCGGGCGCGCTGCCGCACGCCCTCGGGACGCTGCGCGAGCAGGCCCTGGCGTGGGGCGGCGACGACCGGCTGCGGCTCGTCCGTACGGCACGTGAGCTGCTCGCGCCCTCCCCGCAGCATCCGTCTCCGACGGGGCTGGGCCCGACCGTGCAGGAAGCCACCGCGGGCATGTCGCCGGGCCGGATCCAGGAGATCGTCACGACGGCCGGGCTGCCCTCGACCCATGACGCGGTGTCCGCCGTGTCGTCTCTCACCGCGCTGTTCAGCGACCGGCGGCGGATGGCGGCCCTGCTCGCCGACGCCCCCGAGGAGTCCCGGGAGGTGCTGTCCCGGCTGGTGTGGGGGCCGCCGTACGGCCAGGTCACCGCCGATCCGGCGCCCCGCCTGCGCTGGCTGCTCGACCGGGGCCTGCTGCTGCCGACGACGCCCGGCACCGTCGTACTCCCCCGCGAGGTGGCCCTGCACCTGCGCGCCGGCCGCGCGCACCGCAGCACCGAGCCGCTGCCGCCCCCGGTCGAGCCGGCCGCGACGCACCGTCCGCAGATGGTGGACGCGACGGCGGCCGGGCAGGCGTACACGGCGCTGGCGACCGTCGAGGAGCTGCTGAAGGACTGGGACGAGGGCGGTCCCGCGGTGCTGCGGGCCGGCGGGCTGAGCGTGCGTGACCTCAAGCGGACCGCCGTCGCGCTGGACGTGCCCGAGCCCGTGGCCGCCTTCTGGGTGGAGCTCGCCTACGCCGCGGGGCTGCTGGCCTCCGACAGCGAGGCCGACGAGCGGTACGCGGCCACCCCCGCCTACGACGAGTGGCTGGAGCAGCCCGAGGCCCAGCGCTGGGCCCGGCTGGCGGAGGCGTGGCTGACGGCGACCCGTACGGCGGGGCTGGTCGGCGGGCGGGACGCGAAGGACCGTACGTTGTCGGCGCTGGGGCCCGGACTGGACCGTTCCGCGGCGCCGGAGGTACGGCACCGGGTGCTGACCCTGCTCGCCGGGCTGCCGGCGGGCGCGTCCCCGTCCGCCGAGTCGGTGCTGGCGCGGTTGAGCTGGGAGCGGCCCCTGCGCGGCCCCCAGCAGGACGACGACCTGCGCAGCCGCCTCGCGCGGTGGACGCTGAGCGAGGCGGAGCTGCTGGGCGTGACGGGGCGGGGGGCGCTGTCGGCGCACGGGCGGGCGCTGCTGGGGGCGCGGCTGCCGGAACCCGTGGCCGAGGAGCCGGTCGGTCCCGGCGACAAACTCCCCGTGCACCACCGCCGCACCCCACCCCACGAGCCGCTCTCCCCCACCGAGCAGGCCGTGGCCACCGCTGCCGCCGCCCGCCTGCTGGCCCCGCTCCTGCCCGAGCCGCTCGACCACGTCCTCCTCCAGGCCGACCTCACCGCCGTGGCGCCCGGCCCGCTGCGGCGGCCGCTGGCCGACATGCTGGGGGTGCTCGCGGAGGTGGAGTCCAAGGGCGGGGCGACGGTGTACCGCTTCACGCCGGGCTCGGTGCGGCGTGCCCTCGACGCCGGCCGCAGCGCCTCGGACCTGCACGCCTTCCTCGCCGAGCACTCGCGGACGCCGGTGCCGCAGCCGCTCGCGTACCTGATCGACGACGTGGCGCGCAAGCACGGCCATCTGCGGGTGGGCGCGGCCTCGGCGTACGTCCGCTGCGACGACGACGCGATGCTGAACGAGATCCTCGCCGACAAGCGCGCCGCGGGCCTGCGCCTGCGCCGTCTCGCGCCGACCGTGCTGGCGGCCCAGGCAGATCCGGCCGCGCTGCTGGAGGGCCTGCGCGCGATGGGCTTCGCGCCGGCCGCCGAGTCGGCGGAGGGCGACGTCCTGATCACCCGCGCCGACGCCCACCGCACCCCGCCGCGCACGGCCCCCGAGCCGGTCCCGGACGGCCCGCCCACACCGGACGCCACCCTGCTGGCGGCCGCCATCCGGGCCATCCGGGCGGGCGACCTCGCCTCCACGACGCCGCGCAGGCCCAGCGCGAACGCCGGCGCGGTGACCGGCGGTGAGCTGCCCCGCACGACCTCCGCCGAGACCCTCGCCACCATGCAGGCCGCCGTCCTGACCGGCGAGGCGGTGTGGATCGGGTACGTCAACGCCGAGGGCGCCGCGAGTCAGCGGGTCATCGCGCCGGTGCGGGTCGAGGGCGGGTTCGTGACGGCGTACGACCACACGGCGGACGAGGTGCGCACGTATCCGCTGCACCGGATCACCGGGGTCGCCGAACTCGCGGACGACCAGGCCTGACGGTCCACTCGTTCGGGTGTACGCGGCAGTTCATGCTCGCCACGCCGGGGCTTTCCACCTCTCGGGGGAGGTTCAGGGCCTTTCCGCATCGCCGCACGTGGCGCCGGGCAGCCACCCGTTGTCCCTGATCACGCTCAAGTGAGCGCAACAGAGAGGTAGTTGTCCCATGCGCACTGCTCGTCGCCTCGCCACCGTGCTGACCGCCACCGCCACCATGATCGGCGCCTTCGCCGCCCAGGCAGCGGCGATCGGCATCGATCTCGGCGGGGGCGTCACTATCTGACGCGTTTCCCGCTCCCTCCAGGCCGGTGCCGGCCCCGTGGGCCGGCCCGGTCCGCCCGGTCGTCGAGTTCCAGCCCGCCCAAGCTTGTGAAAGGCCCGTCATACCCATGCGCACCACTCGTGCCTGCCTCACCGTCGCCGCCGCCGTCCTGGTCGGCGTGCTCGCCACCGGTGCCGCCCCGGCCTCCGCCGTGCCGCTGCCCCTCCCGGCGGCCGGCCCCGAGTCCCTGGTCACCGAGGGCGTCACCATCGAGGGGCCGTTGGTCAACAACCTCAATCTGCCCATGCTGAAGTAGCGCGGCGCATCCGGTAGCTGTCCCCGTCGATCCGCACGACCTCGGCGTGGTGGCCCAGCCGGTCCACCATCGCCGATGCGGACGGGCCGCCGAAGATCTCCTCCCAGCGGCCGAGCGGACGGTCGCTGGTCACGATCAGCGAGGCCCGTTCGTAGCGGTGCGCGACCAGCTGGAAGAAGAGCGCGGTGGTCTCCGGGTCGAAGGGGGTGTAGCCGACCTCGTCGACGATCAGCAGGGGGTGGGCGTCCAGCGCGGCCAGTTCCTCGGCGAGCCGGCCGGCGTCCCGGGCACCGGCCAGCCGGGCGGCCCACGCCGCGGCGGTCGCGAACAGCACCGAGTGGCCCGCCTGACAGGCGCGCACGCCGAGGCCGACGGCCAGATGCGTCTTGCCGGTGCCGGGCGGGCCGACGAAGACCACGTTGCGGTGGGTGGCGAGGAAGTCCAGCTTGCCGAGCCGGGCCATGGTGTCCCGGTCGAAGGAGCGGGGGTGCTCGGCGTCGAAGTCCTCCAGCAGCTTGCGGGCGGGGAACCGGGCGGCGCGCAGCCGCTCCTCGGCGCTGGGTTCGTCGTCGCGTGCGGTGGCCTGGGCCGGGACGAAGACCTTCTCCTCGGGTTCCTGGCGGGCGTGCTCGTGATGCGCCTGCTGCGGGGCTCGCTCGGCATGCGCGGCCATCGGCCCGGACATGTACGCCAGGATCGCCGCCGACACGATGAAGGCCATGTGGATCACCGTGCCCCACAGCAGTGAGTGGCGCGAGGTGTGATGGACGTCGACGAACATCTGGAGCAGATGGACGGACGAGATGCCCACGATGGCGGTGGCGAGCTTCACCTTCAGCACGTTGGAGTTGACGTGCGAGAGCCATTCGGGCTGGTCACGGTGGCCCTGGAGGCCGATACGGGAGACGAAGGTCTCGTAGCCGCCGACGATCACCATGATCAGCAGATTGGCGATCATGACGACGTCGACGAGCTTGAGCACGGCGAGCATGACGTAGGTCTCGGTCGCCTGTCCGGTCACGCACCGGAGAATTAACTTCCACAGCTCGTTGAAGAACTTGTAGACATACACCCCCTGGGCGGCCACGAGGCCGAAGTAGAGCGGGGCCTGCAGCCAGCGGGTGGCGAACAGGGCGTACCCGAGGGTGGTGGTCGGCGCGGACGGAGCACGGGTGATGGGCGGCACGGTCGGCATTCTTCGCAGCCGCCGCCGTTCAGGTGAAACCGAGCCACCCGCACGGATGAAAAGACATCCTGTAGGACTCCGGAAACGATCAGGCACACTGGACGTTTGGCCCCCACCGAGCCCCCGCCGAGCATCGCCGAGCACCCGGAAAGGCAGCCACGCGTGAACGGACCCCTGATCGTCCAGTCGGACAAGACCCTGCTCCTGGAAGTGGATCACGAGCAGGCCGACGCGTGCCGTCGGGCGATCGCGGCGTTCGCGGAGCTGGAGCGGGCACCCGAGCACATCCACACCTACCGGGTGACGCCGCTCGGCCTGTGGAACGCGCGCGCCGCCGGGCACGACGCCGAGCAGGTCGTGGACGCGCTGGTGACGTACAGCCGCTACCCCGTGCCGCACGCGCTGCTCGTCGACATCGCCGACACGATGGACCGGTACGGCCGGCTGACCCTGAGCAAGCACCCGACTCACGGGCTCGTGCTGACGACCACCGACCGGCCGGTGCTGGAGGAGGTGCTGCGCTCCAAGCGGATCGCGCCCCTGGTCGGCGCCCGCATCGACCCGGACACCGTGGCCGTGCACCCCTCGGAGCGCGGGCAGATCAAGCAGACGCTGCTGAAGCTGGGCTGGCCCGCCGAGGACCTCGCCGGTTACGTCGACGGCGAGGCGCACCCGATCGAGCTGGCCGAGGACGGGTGGGCGCTGCGGCCGTACCAGAAGCAGGCCGTGGAGAACTTCTGGCACGGCGGGAGCGGGGTGGTCGTACTCCCCTGTGGCGCCGGCAAGACGCTGGTCGGGGCCGGGTCCATGGCGCAGGCCAAGTCGACCACGCTCATCCTCGTCACGAACACCGTCTCGGCGCGGCAGTGGAAGCACGAGCTGGTGAAGCGGACGTCGCTCACCGAGGACGAGATCGGCGAGTACAGCGGGACGAGGAAGGAGATCCGCCCGGTCACCATCGCCACGTACCAGGTGCTGACGACGAAGCGGAAGGGTGTCTATCCGCACCTGGAGCTGTTCGACTCGCGGGACTGGGGTCTGATCGTCTACGACGAGGTGCACCTGCTGCCCGCGCCGGTCTTCAAGTTCACCGCCGATCTCCAGGCCCGGCGCCGGCTCGGGCTGACCGCGACCCTCGTCCGGGAGGACGGGCGCGAGTCCGACGTCTTCTCCCTCATCGGTCCCAAGCGGTTCGACGCGCCGTGGAAGGAGATCGAGGCGCAGGGCTACATCGCCCCCGCGGACTGCGTGGAGGTGCGGGTCAATCTGACGGACTCCGAGCGGCTCGCGTACGCCACCGCCGAGCAGGAGGAGAAGTACCGCTTCTGCGCGACGACCGACACCAAGCGCAAGGTCACCGAGGCCCTCGTCCGCCGGTTCGCCGGGCAGCAGATCCTGGTCATCGGCCAGTACATCGACCAGCTCGACGAACTGGGCGAGCATCTGAACGCCCCCGTGATCAAGGGCGAGACGTCCAACGCCCAGCGCGAGAGGCTCTTCGACGCCTTCCGGGAGGGTGAGATCAGCGTCCTCGTGGTGTCCAAGGTCGCCAACTTCTCCATCGACCTGCCGGAGGCCACGGTCGCCATTCAGGTCTCGGGCACCTTCGGCTCACGCCAGGAGGAGGCCCAGCGCCTGGGCCGCGTCCTGCGCCCCAAGTCCGACGGACACCAGGCCCACTTCTACTCGGTGGTCGCCCGCGACACGATCGACCAGGACTTCGCCGCCCACCGCCAGCGGTTCCTGGCGGAACAGGGGTACGCCTACCGGATCATGGACGCGGACGACCTCCTCACCGAGGGCCGTTAGAAACCTGGGGCCGTCAGAAGACGAGGGCCCGTCAGAAGGCGTACTCGTCGATCCAGCCCTTGGTCGTGCCGTTCTTGCCGTAGTACCAGTAGGTCGCGGTGTGCTTGTTGTACGCCCGGCAGTAGAGGCGGACCTTCTCCCCGGTGAAGAGGGTCTTCTTCTTCCGGTAGCTCTCGCCCGGGCCGTCGCGCAGGATGGTGTCGCCCCAGCGCGTGATCTGGCGGGTGGTGTCCGCGATGTTCTTGGTGCAGGCGGACGAACCGACGGCGGAGGCGCTGGGCGCGGCCAGGACGGTGGCGCCCACAGCGAGGACGGTGGCAGCGGTCAGACCACCGGCCGCCTTGCGAAGCGACGCGAAAAACATGATGCTTCCCCGTTTGCTCGGTCGAATGTTTCGGACAGCAGTTGATCATGCTGCCATACGACCCTGTGAGCAGTTCGAGGTCCGTGGCACCCTCCGGGGGCACCGGGCAGGTCACTTGCGGCGGACGCCCGCTTCCTCGCGGTACTCGCCGAGGATGATCACGTCGAAGGCCGCACCCGCGAACACCTTGATCGCACGCAGGGCTTCGCCGAGGCGGTGGCGGTGGCTCCCCTGAAGCGCTGTCGCTCCGTGGGGGGCCACGGGGGCTGGGTGGACGGTTGCTGCACTCATGTCTCCATGATGGATTCGCGGACATAAAGGCCGCATCGGCCTGCGGACCGAAGCCGCCCGCCGCCCGTGTACACCTCCGGGCGGACCGCTGCCCCCAGGGAGGAGGGCGGCATCCCCTAGGGGACGGAAATATTCGTTGGTGTTCGCCTTCCCCGCTCACCTAAAATCTCCGCTCTTGCCCGCCTCCCGCCGCGGAGTGCCGCCGCCCGGACGGAAACCGGTCGGCTCTCTCACCCACCTACCTGTAGGTCCCTCCGGAGGCACCCCCGTGTCCACGCCCGTCGACGACGCCCTCGACCCGCTCTCCCGAGAGCGCTCCCACCTCGCCGAGTCCCGCGCGGCCCTGCGTGCCATGCGCGAGGACGTCGAGTCCCTCGACATCAGCGACGTCACCGCGAACTGGGTCAACGCCGAAGTCCTCGCCCACCAGATCGACGAGCGCATCAAGGCCCTGGCCGACCTCAGCGACACTCCGCTGTTCTTCGGCCGGCTCGACTATCTGCACGCTCCCGGCGCCGAGGGGGCGGAGGGCGCCGAGGGCGAACGCTTCTACATCGGGCGTCGGCATGTGCACGACGCCGAGGGCGACCCGATGGTGATCGACTGGCGTGCACCGGTGTCCCAGCCCTTCTACCGGGCCTCCAAGAAGGACCCGATGGACATCGCGCTGCGCCGCCGCTTCGGCTACACGGGCGGCGACCTGACGGCGTACGAGGACGAGCACCTCTCCGATCCGGCCGAGGCGGCGAAGACCAGCAAGCTGCTCCAGCAGGAGATCGAGCGCCCGCGTGTCGGCCCGATGCGGGACATCGTGGCGACGATCCAGCCGGAGCAGGACGAGATCGTACGGTCCGGGCTGGGCGGGACCGTGTGCGTGCAGGGAGGCCCGGGCACCGGGAAGACGGCGGTGGGTCTGCACCGGGTGGCGTATCTGCTGTACGCCCATCGCGAGCGGCTCGCCCGCACCGGCACCCTCGTCATCGGGCCGAACAAGTCCTTCCTGCACTACATCGAGCAGGTGCTTCCGGCGCTGGGCGAGTTGACGGTCCGCCAGGCGACGGTCGACGACCTGGTCGCCCATGTCGAGGTGCGCGGCACCGACGACGCGGCGGCCGCGGTCGTCAAGGGGGACGCGAGAATGGCGGAGGTGCTGCGGCGGGCGGTCCACGCGCATGTGACCATGCCGGCCGAGCCGGTCGTCGTCGTCCGCGGATCCCGGCGCTGGCGGGTCCCGGCCCATGAACTCGAAGAGATCGTCCGCGAGTTGCTGGCCCGCGACATCCGCTACGGCGCCGCCCGCGAGGCCCTCCCGCAGCGCATCGCGCACGCCGTGCTGGTGCAGATGGAGCGGTCGGGCGAGGCGCCGGACGACCGGGTGCAGGACTCGGTTGCCCGCAACAGCGCGGTAAAGGCCGCCGTCAAGGCGATCTGGCCGCCGGTCGACCCGGCGAAACTCGTCCTGCGACTGCTCGCGGACCCGGACTTCCTCGCCGTACACGCGGAGGGAGTGCTGAGCGCGGACGAGCAGAAGACGATCCTCTGGGCGAAGCCGGCGCGCAGCGTGAAGTCGGCCAAGTGGTCGGCGGCCGACGCCGTGTTGATCGACGAGGCGAACGACATCATCTCCCGCACGCCCTCCCTCGGCCATGTCGTCCTCGACGAGGCCCAGGACCTCTCCCCCATGCAGTACCGGGCGGTGGGCCGCCGCTGCACGACCGGTTCGGCGACGGTGCTCGGCGACCTCGCCCAGGGCACGACCCCTTGGGCGACGCGTAGTTGGGACGAAGCGCTGGCCCACCTCGGCAAGCCGGACGGCGTGATCGAGGAGCTGACGGCCGGCTTCCGCGTCCCGACGGACGTCATCACCTACGCCTCGCGCCTCCTCCCCCACATCGCGCCGGGCCTGACGCCGGTGGCGTCGATCCGTGAGAACCCGGGCTTCTTCGAGGTCCGTACAGTGTCGGAGGCCGCCGACGTCGTCGCCTCCTGCGAGGAGCTGCTGCGCAACGAGGGCTCGGTCGGCCTGATCGCCGCCGACGCCCGCATTCCGGCACTGGCGCAGGCGCTCACGGCGGCGGGCATCACCTACCTGGCCCCGGGTGAGGAGACCACCCGGCAGACCCGCCTGACCCTGGTCCCGGCGTCCCTGGCGAAGGGCCTGGAGTACGACTACGTCGTCCTGGACGAACCGCAGGCCGTCGTGGACGGGGAGCCGGACGAGCGCACGGGGCTGCGCCGGCTGTACGTAGCCCTGACCCGAGCGGTGTCGGGGTTGATCGTGGCGCATGCGGCGCCGCTGCCGGCTCAGTTGGGCTGATCTCCGTAAGGCCGGCTACGCGGCCCCGTCCAGCACGGCCCGCCACTCGGCCACCGCCCCGGCGGACACCGGCCCGTCCCAGCCGTCCGGCCTCGCCGCCCCGCCGATGTGAAACGCGTCGATCCCGGCGGCCAGCAGCATCGGCACATGATCCAGCCGCAACCCGCCCCCCACCAGGATCCGCTGCTCATACCCGGGCTCCCCGCTCCTGGCCGCCTCGGCGAGCAGCGTGGGCAGCCCGTCGTCCACACCGGCCCCCGACCCGGCCGTCAGATAGGTGTCCAGCCCCGGCATCCCGTCCAACTGCTTGCGCAGCGCATCCCGGTCGGCGGCCCGGTCGATGGCGCGGTGGAAGGTCCACCGGCATCCGTCCAGCTCCCCCACCACCCGCTCGACGGCCGCCAGGTCCACCCCGCCGTCGGCACCGAGGAACCCGAGGACGAACTCCTCGGCGCCGGCGCCGCGCATCTCCCGGGCCGCGCGCACGACCTCCTCGACGTCGCCCGCCCCGAACCCGTCCGCCAGCCGCAGCATCACGCGCAGATCGATGTCGACGGCGGCACGGATCCCGGCGAAGGTCCCGGCCGACGGGGTGAGCCCGTCGGCCGCCATGTCGGTGACCAGTTCGAGCCGGTCCGCACCCCCGGCCTGGGCGGCGACCGCGTCCTCGACGCCGAGGGCGATCACCTCCAGGACTGCACGCTTGCTCATGGGACCCCATTCCTCGGCTTCGACGGCGACTACAGGTCTAGTCCAATCCAGCCTACGCCTACCCCGCCGAGGGCCGACGCACCCCACGGTGGCGGCGTCCCCGATGCACCACGCCGGTGCCCGCTGGCCGTCGGGCCGTCGGGCGCCGAGGCGCAGGGGCTCGTCGACGTCGTCCAGGTCGGAGTGGAGCGGCAGGTGCCGACGCTCCCGGGTGGGCGATGCCGTCCAGGGCCCCGCCGGCCTCGGCGATCACCGCCCCCGCCTCGGTCATCCCGCTCGACGACCGGCAGCCGCCCCGGCAGCTCGGGATCCCTTGCCTCGTGCACGTCAGTGAAGTCATGCGGTCCGCGCCAGAGGCCGGACAGCCGGCCCAGGGAGAATGAGGGCATGGCCGACCTCGACGACCTCCGTTCCCGCTGGCTGCGCACCCTGCTCGCGGCGCGGGCCGACGGCTCCTGCGCCCTCTCCCCGCAGCGGTACGGGGAAGAGCTGCTGCGCCGCTGGTCGGAGCCGCAGCGGCGCTACCACACCGTCGAGCACCTGGCGGCGGTCCTCGGTCACATCGACGTACTGGAGGAGTACGCGGACGACGTCGTGGCGGTGCGCCTCGCGGCCTGGTTCCACGACGCCGTGTACCTGCCGGAGCGGTCGACGAACGAGGAGCGCTCCGCCCGCCTCGCCGAACGCGCCCTGCCGGAGGCCGGTGTCCCGGCGGAGCGGACCGCGGAGGTGGCCCGCCTGGTGCGCCTCACCACCAGCCACGACCCGGCGCCGGACGACCGCGACGGCCAGGTCCTGTGCGACGCCGACCTCGCGATCCTCGCCGCCCCGCCCTCCGCGTACGCCGCCTACACGGCCGCCGTCCGCGAGGAGTACCACTTCGTCCCGAACGACGCCTTCCGCGAGGGCCGCTCCGCGATCCTGCGCCAACTCCTGTCCCTGCCGAGCCTGTTCCGCACCCCGTACGGGCAGGAGAAGTGGGAGGCCACCGCCCGCTACAACCTCTCCGCCGAGCTGGAAATGCTGTCGCTCTGACCAGCCCGCCGCCGTAGCCTGCACGGCATGCGAGACATAAGCGGGGAACACGTACAGGCAGCCGTCGCAAGCTGTGTGGCGCTGCTGCGGACGGCGGTGGACCGGGACTGGACGGCAGTGCGGGCCGGGCGGGTCGAGTGGGACTGCCACGCCACCGCGTTCCACATCGCCGAAGACCTCATCGCCTACGCCGCCAACCTGGCCGGCCGCGCCCAGGACGACTACGTCCCCTTCGGCATCACCCTCGACGAGGGCACCGGCAACGACGGTCTGCTCCACGTCATCGAGACCACCGGCGCCCTCCTCACCGCCACCGTCCGCACCACACCCCGCGAGGTGCGCGCCTTCCACCCGTACCCCTTCCGCAGCGCGAACCGCGAGGGCTTCGCCGCGATGGGTGTCGCCGAGGTGCTGCTGCACACGCACGACATCGCCGAGGGGCTCGGCCTGCCCTACGAACCCCCCGCCGAGCTCCCCCGGTTCGTGCTGACGACGATCTTCCCGCACGTCCAGCCCGGCCCCGACCACTGGCGCACCCTGCTGTGGGCCACCGGCCGCGGCGACCTGCCCGGCCGTGCGCCGGTCACCGAGTGGCGCTGGCACAACAACCTCGTCGTCCCCGCCGACCGCCTCACCCTCCAGGGCGTCACCCCGGCGGCCGCGGCCGACCTGAGCGCGGGCGGCGACGGCGGGTTCAGCTGGATCGTGGGCGGCCCCTTCGAGGGGACGAGGGAGGCGGCCGGGATGGTGCTCAAGGCGTACGAGACGGGAGTGCACCGCCCCGAGTTCGGTCTCTTCGTCCTCGTCCGCCGGGAGGACGGCCTCGCGGTCGGCGGCATGGGCTTCCACGGCCTCCCCGACGAGGAGGGCCGGGCGGAGGTGGGCTACGACCTCGTGGAGGGCGCCCGTGGCCGCGGCTATGCGAGCGAGGCCCTGCGCGCGCTGTCGGAGTGGGCGCTGGCCCGGGACGACGTACGCCTCCTGCGCGCGTCCATCGAGGCCGACAACGTCCCGTCGCAGGGCGTCGTCGAGCGCGCCGGGTACGTACGGGCGACGGCCGAGGAGGAGCGGGCGGCCCACGAGGAACACGACCTCGACGGGACACTCAGGCTGTACGTCCGCGGGGAGCGGCCCGCGGCGGCCTAGGGTCTGTCCGGCGTATCAGGTCGCCCGCGTCGCCGGCATGATCCGCCGGGCAGGCCCTAGCCTGGGCGGAGCCACCCGCACCGCCGCAAGCACGGAGCCGCCATGTCGTTCGCCGACGAGGAGATCGCCTACCTGGGCTCCCACCCGCTCGCCCGTTTCGCCAGCCTGTGCGCGGGCGGGCAGCCCGATGTGGTGCCGGTGGCCCTGGAGTTCGACGGGACGCGCTTCTGGGTGGGAGGCTCCCGCCCGGAGCGCTCGGCACCCGCAAGTTCCGCAATGTCGTCCGCGGCCGGCACAAGGTGGCCTTCGTCGTGAACGACCTGGTCTCGATCGAGCCGTTCGTCGCCCGCGGCATTCGGGTGTACGGCGTCGCGGACGGGCCCGTGGAGCGGGTGGGCATGGTGGGCCCCGGTCACTATCTGCGCATCACGCCGACCCTCTCGTGGAGCTGGAACCTGGCGGACCCGCCCCGACCGGTCGGCGACACCTGGTACGCCATGCGCCGGACCGAGCACCGGCAGGGGTGACCCAGTTCACATTCGCTCATGTCACACCCCGCCGATCCCCTCCGTCATAGGTGTGCAACCACCGACAAAGCCAGAGGAGTTGGCCATGAGCGCCCGCCTGAACGCACTCGAGATCCCGACCGTCGGCAAGTTCGTGAAGCACATCGTCGCGGCCGGCAAGGTGATCCAGGAGTCGCCGCTGCCTCTCGCGACGCAGCACCTGGTGACGCTCCGCGCGAGTCAGATCAACGGCTGCGGATTCTGCACCGACATGCACTTCAAGGACGCCGTCGCCGCCGGTGAGGACGCGGTGCGCCTCAACCTGGTGGCCACTTGGCGGGAGGCCACGCTCTTCACCGAGGCCGAGCGTGCCGCGCTGGAGCTGACGGAGGAGGGGACCCGCATCGCCGATGCGGCGGGCGGGGTCCCGGACGAGGTCTGGGAGAACGCCGCCAAGCACTACGACGAGGAGCAGCTCGGCGCCCTGGTGGGCATCATCGCCCTGATCAACGCCTTCAACCGGCTGAACGTCCTCGTCCAGCAGCCCGCGGGCAGCTACCAGCCGGGCCAGTTCGCCTAGCCGAAAAGTGCCCCACCCGAGGCCGAGGGGGCAGGCGGGAACTGGCCGGACAGACCCTAGTCCGTCCGCCGCCCCTTCGGCCTCCGCAGCCCCGCACCCTGCAACAGCCGCACCACCTCGCGGCTGCTGACCTCCACCGCCCCGGCCCGCACCGCGTCGGCGTAGCGGTGCGCGGGGATGTCGTAGTGGTCCCGCTCGAAGGCCCGCCGCGGCACGCCCAACTCCTCGGCGAACGCGTGCAGTTCGTCGTACGACACGTCGCTGACGAGGTGCGACCACATCCGCCCGTGCCCAGGCCAGGTCGGCGGATCGATGTAGATCGTCACGACGTCAAGTCCCTCACGAGCCCCGCACGACTACTCACGACCACTCACGAGTCCGTCATGAGGACGCCGTCCCGCCCGTGATGGCCGGCCCCAGCGACCCGACCGCCGCGACCTTCACGCCCGCCTTGTGGCACACCCAGTGCGGATCGGGCCCCAGCTCCGGCTCGACGTCCAGCGCATGCGGGTCGCCGGAGCCGCACACCGGACACAGCGGCCAGCGGCCGTATCGGTCCAGCAGCGCGTCCTGCACGTCCTGGGCGACCAGCCCGGCCACGTACGCGGCGCCGTCCGGCCACTGCTGCACCCACCAGCGCCGCTGTACGACCGACTCCTCGACCAGTGAGACGACATCCGCCTCGGCGGCCTTGCCCGCGACGAGGTCGGCGAGCACGAGGGCGCGGGCCGCGTGCAACGCCTGTTCCAGCGGAGGGATGGGTTCCATGCCCCTATTGTGCGCACTCTTGACCGCGACACCGAGTTGAAAATACCTTTCAAAGGTGACCCATGAAGTGAAAGAAACTTTCGGCCGCACGGGCGCGCCCCCCGCTCCCGCCGCCCTCGCGGCCAAGGTGCGCACGCTCGCGCCGTCGATGACCCGCTCCATGCAGCGCGTCGCCGAAGCGGTCGCGAACGACCCGGCGGGCTGCGCGGCCCTCACGGTCACCGGCCTCGCCGAACTCACCGGCACCAGCGAGGCCACGGTCGTGCGCACCGCCCGCCTCCTCGGCTACCCCGGCTACCGCGACCTGCGCCTCGCCCTGGCCGGCCTCGCCGCCCAGCAGCAGTCGGGCCGCGCCCCCGCCATAACGACCGACATCGCGGTGGACGACCCGATCGCGGATGTCGTGGCGAAACTCGCCTACGACGAGCAGCAGACCCTCGCCGACACGGCCGCCGGCCTGGACACCGGCCAGCTGCAGGCGGCCGTGTCGGCCGCCGCCGCCGCGCGCCGCATCGACGTGTACGGCGTCGGCGCGAGCGGACTGGTCGCCCAGGACCTCACCCAGAAGCTGCTGCGGATAGGGCTGATGGCCCATGCGCACAGCGACCCGCACCTCGCCGTGACGAACGCGGTGCAGCTCCGTACGGGTGACGTGGCGATCGCCATCACGCACTCCGGGTCGACCGGCGATGTCATCGAGCCGTTGCGGGTCGCCTTCGAGCACGGGGCGACCACCGTCGCGATCACCGGGCGGCCGGACGGGGCCGTCACCCAGTACGCCGATCACATCCTTACGACGTCGACGGCCCGGGAGAGCGAGTTGCGTCCCGCGGCCATGTCCTCCCGTACCAGTCAGCTTCTTGTGGTGGACTGCCTGTTCGTGGGGGTCGCCCAGCGGACCTATGAGACGGCGGCGCCCGCGTTGGCCGCGTCCTACGAGGCGCTGGCACATCGGCATCGTCGATAGACCGTAGGTTCGACCGTTGCGGGTATCCGCGGGCCGCACACCGAAGTTGAAGAGAGCTGTCTCCTCATGACCTCCACATCCAACCCCCGTGATCTTCGTGCCGAGTTGGAGAACCTGACCACCGAGGCGTTCCGGCCCGAACTCGCCGAGATCGACCGACTCCCCACCCTCGACATCGCCCGGCTCATGAACGGCGAGGACGCCACCGTCCCGGCCGCCGTGGCCTCGTGCCTCCCGCAGATCGCCGCCGCCGTCGACGCGATCGCGGAGCGGATGGCCCAGGGCGGCCGCCTGATCTACGCGGGCGCGGGCACCGCCGGCCGCCTCGGCGTGCTCGACGCCTCCGAGTGCCCGCCCACCTTCAACACCGCCCCCGCCCAGGTCGTCGGGCTCATCGCGGGCGGTTCCGAAGCGATGGTCACCTCCGTCGAGGGCGCCGAGGACTCCGCGGACCTGGCCCGTGCCGACCTCGACGCCCTCGCGCTCACCCCCGCCGACACGGTGGTCGGCATCTCCGCCTCCGGGCGCACCCCGTACGCGATCGGCGCCGTGGAACACGCCCGCGCGCGGGGCGTGTTGACGATCGGCCTGTCCTGCAACCCGGACAGCGCCCTCACCGCGGCGGCCCACCACGGCATCGAGATCGTCGTCGGCCCGGAGCTGCTGACCGGCTCGACCCGTCTGAAGGCGGGCACCGCCCAGAAGCTGGTCCTCAACATGCTCTCGACGATCACGATGATCCGTCTGGGCAAGACGTACGGGAACCTGATGGTCGACGTCCGCGCCTCCAACGACAAGCTGCGGGCCCGCTCCCGCCGTATCGTCGCCCTGGCCACGGGCGCGGACGACGCCGCCATCGAGCGGGCCCTGACCGAGGCGGGCGGCGAGGTGAAGACGGCGATCCTGATCCTGCTGGCCGACCTCGACGGCCCCACCGCCACCGGCCTCCTGTCCAGGGCGGACGGCCACCTCCGGGCGGCGCTCAGGGCGGCGCGGGGCTGAACACCGGTCCCCGGGAAGCAGCGGGAGGCGAAACCCGAAACTCTCCGGGGATCCGTTCACGTCCGCTGTAGCGTGACGCCCATGACGGCACCGACAACGTTCCGCATCGGCGGCGATCTGGAAGTACGGCGGCTCGGCTTCGGGGCGATGCATCTGCGGCCGGGCACCGCCGAGGCCCGCGCGGCCTGCATCGCGGTCGCCCGGCGCGCCGTCGACCTGGACGTCACCCTGATCGACACGGCGCACATGTACGGCTGGGGAGCGAACGAGGATCTCCTCGCGGAGGCCCTGCACCCGTACCCGGAGGGGCTCGTCATCGCCACCAAGGTCGGCATCCGCCATACGGCCTCCGGCGAGGGCTGGCGGCACGCGGGCGACCCGGCCGATCTCCGCGCGCAGGTCGACGAGGCCCTGCGCCGCCTCCGCCTGGACCGTATCGAGCTGCTCCAACTCCACCGCCTCGACCCGGGCGTGCCGCTCCCCGACCAGCTCGGCGCCCTGCGCGACCTGCGCGACGAGGGCAAGGTGGGCCGGATCGGCCTGTCGGAGGTGACGGTCGACGAACTCACCGAAGCGCGCTCCGTCGTGGACATCGCCGCCGTCCAGAACCGCTACAGCCTCCTCGACCGCGAGCACGAGCCCGTACTGAAGGCCTGTGAGGCCGCGGACATCGCCTTCCTGCCCTGGCGGCCCGTCGCGGCGGGGGAGTCCGGCGCGAGGGCGGAGATCGCCGCCGTGGCCAAGGAAGCCGACGCCACGCCGACGCAGGTCGTCCTCGCCTGGCTGCTCGCCCGCTCACCGGTGATCCTCCCCATCCCCGGGACGACGAGCGTCGCGCACCTGGAGGAGAACCTCGGCGCGAACTCCGTCCACCTCACCCAGGAGCAGTACGACCGCCTGGGCCGCGTCTCCGAGCCGGCCTGATCCCGGCGGTTCGCACCCTGCCCGGCCTGGTCGAGGACCTCAGGCGGCCTCGATGAGCCAGAACGGCGCCGCCTCCGGGAGCGGGGTGACCGACGTGACGGTCAGCCCCGCGCGCCGGCACACCTCCTCGAAGTCCTCACGGGTGCGCTCCCGGCCGCCCACGTTCACCAGCATGTTGAGGTCGCTCAGACAAGTGACCTCGTCGGCCGTGGCGGATTCCGGCAGCACGGGTTCCACGATCAGGACCCGCCCGTCAGGCGGCAGCACCTCCCGGCAGTGGCGGAGGATCGTGACCGCCTGGTCGTCGGTCCAGTCGTGCAGGATGCTCTTCATCAGGTAGAGGCCCGAGCCCGCCGGGACGGACCGGAAGAAGTCCCCGGCGACCAGGGAGCACCGCTCCCGCAGCCCGTGCCGCTCCAGTGTCCGCGGCGCCTGGGCGAGGCCCTCCGTCGTGTCGAGGACGACGCCGGTGAGGCCGGGATGGGCGGCCAGGACGGCGGCCAGGAGCGTGCCGTCACCGCCGCCGACATCGGTGACCGAGGTGAACCGGCCGAAGTCGAAGGCGTACGGCAGCACCGCGGCGGTCTCCGAGACGGCCTGGCTCATCGCGGCGTTGAACTCGGCGGACAGCTCCGGGTGTTGGGCGAGGTGGCTGAAGAAGTCCGTGCCGAAGACGGTGTCGAAGGCGATGTCGCCGGTGCGGACACTGCTGTCCAGGTGCTCCCAGGCACGGACGATCGCCGGCTCGGTGAACATCCGCACGAACGACGTCAGGGACTCGGGGTGGGCGGGGTCGAGGAGGGCGCCCGCGGGGGTCACCGAGAAGGAGTCCGGGGCGTGTTCCCGCAGCAGGCCGAGGGCGGCCAGCGCGCGCAGCAGGCGGGTCATGGGCTGGGGTTCGGCTCCGGCGGCGACCGCCACCTCGGCGGCCGGGCGCGGCTTGTCGCCGACGAGTTCCGGCACCTTCAACCGCACGGCCGCGCGCAGGGTCTGCGCGGCCATGCTTCCGAAGGCGAGCCGGACGATCAGATCGCGGTCGGCCATGTCTGCCGCTCGGACGTCGGTGTTCGGCACAGATGCGTTCCTTCCGTGAGTGTGTGTGGTGGCGAGGGCGCGGCTAGCCGGCGGACGTGGCCATCCCGGCCAGCGCGCCCGGCGTGCATCCGGCGAGCGCGAGCACGTCGCGATGGAGATGGGGCTGGTCGGCGTATCCACAGGCCAGGGCGACGTCGCTGATGTTCGCGCCCGCGCACAGCGCCCGGGCGGCGTGGTCGAAGCGGACCAGCATGGCGGCACGCTTGGGGGTGAGGCCGATCTGCGCGCTGAACCGGGACCACAGCCGTTTGCGGCTCCAGCCGAACGACGCGGCGAGGTCGTCCACCCGCACCCGGCCGCGACGGGCCACGATGGTGTCCCAGGCGGCGGCCACCTCGGGCGCCATCGACGGCCCCCCGGCGACCCGCCTCGCGAGGAACTCGTTCATCAGCGTGAGGCGTTCCGGCCAGGTCCCGGCGTCGGTCATCCGCTCGCGCAGACGCCGCTCGTGCCGCCCCCACAGGTCCTCCAGGCCGATGACGGAGCCGTCCAGTTCGCGCGGGGCGACGCCCAGCAGCGCATAGGCGGCCGCGGGCGACAGACACACCTCGACGCACTCGACGCCCTCGCCGCGGATGCGGGCGGGACCCGGCGCCAGCGAGGCGACGAGGCTGCGCACACGGCGGCACCCGGTGGCGCTCTCCACCGTGAGCGGGTCGTCCCCGAGCCCGATGACGACGACCACCACGGGCTGGGGCAGCACCCGCATGTCCAGCCCGGTGGCCAGACGGTCGCGGAAGCCGGCCATGCGGACGCCGTCCAGGGACGTGCCGCCGACGGGAAGGACGACCTCCCAGCCGTGGTCGGTGTCGCGGTGCACGGGGGCGGACCCCACTTCGTGGCTGCGCATGCCTCTACCGTCGCCGACTCCGGCGGTCCTGTCTTGGACGAAAATTCCGGGGGCGCGCAAGGCATCTAGGACAGGATCTGACCTCGATCGCTCCTAACGTGGCCTCAGCCGATGCAACACGATCCATGGAGGACCAGGGGCATGAGCCAGACCACGCACACCACCGTCACGGGCGAGCGCGCCGACCTGCTGGAAGCGCTGGCCAAGCACCGGGAGTTCCTGCGCCTGACCACCCGCGACCTCACCGACGAACAGGCCGGGCAGCGGACCACCGTCAGCGAGCTGTGTCTGGGCGGCCTGGTCAAGCACGTCACGTCGACGGAGCGGAACTGGGTGGACTTCATCCAGCACGGCCCCTCCCCCGAGGACGACTTCGACGCCATGACGGAGAAGGACTGGGCCGAGCGGGCCGACGAGTTCCGGATGCTGCCCGGCGAGACACTGGCCGGCGTGCTGGCGGCGTACGACGAAGTGGCCCGCCGCACCGACGAGCTGGTGGCCACCCTGCCCGACCTGAACGCCTCCCACCCGCTGCCCAAGGCCCCGTGGTTCGAGACCGGCGCCCGCTGGTCGGCCCGCAGGGTGCTGCTCCACATCATCGCCGAGACGGCCCAGCACGCCGGCCACGCCGACATCATCCGCGAGTCCCTGGACGGCGCGAAGAGCATGGGCTGACCGTTGGCGGACGGCCCGGGGACTGGCACAGACTGGCACCCATGAACCACGCCCAGCTGACCGCCCTGGGCCGCGCCCTCCGCCTCCTCGGCGAGCACGGCGAGGCCCTCACCGCCACGACCCCGGACGCCAAGCTGCACGAGATCAGGGCGGACCTGCGCCGCGCCCTCGACCTCCTCGACGAGAGCGTCACCGGCGCCGCCCCCAGCACCCGCTGCCCCGAGCACCCCACCGGCCCGGTCGACACCTCCGCGCCCGACCTCTGCCTGCTGTGCGAGACGCGTCGCCGAGCGGCCCGTCGCGCCGAGTTCAACGGCCCCGGCCCCGCCGCTCCCTACTCCCCCGAGCACCCCGTGCCCTCCCGCTACGGCGTCCGAGGCGACCGCCCCCAGCCCCAGCAGCGCTGGCTGCCGGAGCTGTGGAACGGGCAGGAGTGGCAACTGTGCGGCACCCCGCGCCGTGACCGCCGGGAGGCGGAGCTCTATCTCGCCGCCCAGCGCCGCGGCCCGCGTCCCGCCATGGCGTACCGGCTCGTGCACGAGTTCACCGACTACGAGGTGCTGCGCGTGTGGGGGACGCCGGTGAAGGTCGACATCGAGCCGATGGGCAACCTGTAGTGCCTGCTTCGGTCACCGCTTCGGTAACTGCTTCAGCCACCGCTTCGGTCACCGCTGCGCCGTCGCCCCCGCCGGCTCCGCCGCCCCCTCCGCCAACGGCTCCCGGGCGGCGGCCACCTCCTGCCGCGGTATGAACGACGCCACCACGAACGCCAGCAGCGCCGCCCCGGCGCCCACCGCGAGGACCACCTTGAAGGCGTTCTCGGACGGCAGCGCGTAACCGCCCAGGTCCGTCGTCATCTGGGCCAGGATCACGCCCGCGACCGCGCTCGCCGTGGACGTGCCGAGGGACCGCATCAGCGTGTTGAGGCTGTTGGCCGCCGCCGTCTCCGACGCCGGTACGGCGCTCATGATGAGCGCGGGCATCGAGCCGTAACCGAAGCCGACGCCGGCGCCGATGACGCAGGCCACCAAGACGAAGTGCCAGACCTCGGACATCAGGACGATGTTGAGGCCGTAGCCCGCGGCGACGATCAGGACGCCGACCATCAGGGTGACCTTCGGCCCCTTGGCCCGGGAGATCGCGGCCGACACCGGGGCCGTCGCCATCATGACGAGTCCCGACGGCGCCATGCACAGGCCCGCCACCAGCATCGACCTGCCGAGGCCGTAGCCCGTCTGCTCGGGGAGCTGGAGGAGCTGCGGAATGACCAGGCTCATCGCGAACATCGCGAAGCCCACCGCGATCGAGGCCAGGTTCGTGACCAGCACCTGACGGCGGGCGGTCGTACGGAGGTCGACCAGCGGCTGCTCCGTGCGCAGTTCCCACCAGCCCCACGCCGACAGGATCACCACGGCCGCCGCGAACAGGCCGAGCGTCGTGCCGCTCGCCCAGCCCCAGTCGGCACCCTTGGAGACGGCGAGCAGCAGACAGACCAGCCCCGCCGCCATGCCGACACCACCGACCAGGTCGAACCGGCCGCCCGTGCGCACCCTCGACTCGGGCACGAGCAGCACCACGCACACCAGCGCCACGACACCGAGGCCGGCCGACGTCCAGAACAGCACGTGCCAGTCGAAGTTGTCCGCGATGAGCGCGGCGGCGGGCAGACCGAGCGCGCCGCCGATGCCCAGGGAGGCGCTCATCAGGGCGGTGGCCGAGCCGAGGCGCTCGGCGGGGAGTTCGTCCCGCATGATGCTGATGCCGAGGGGGATGACACCCGAGGCCAGGCCCTGGAGCACGCGGCCCACGATCATCGGGACCAGCGACTCGCTGAGGCCGCAGACGACGGAGCCGCTCACCAGCAGTACGACGCTGACCAGCAGCATCCGCCGCTTGCCGTACATGTCACCGAGCCGCCCCGTCACCGGTGTCGCGACGGCCGCCGCGAGCAGCGTCGCCGTGACCGCCCAGGCGGTGTCCGAGGCGGGGGCGTCGAGCAGCCTCGGCAGCTCCGGGACGATCGGGATGACCAGCGTCTGCATCAGCGAGACGACGATCCCGGCGAAGGCCAGCACCGCCACCACGGCGTTCGGCCTCGGCGGGGCGGAACCCCCGGCCTCGGCGGGACGGGCAGGGGTGTCGGACATGGCGGGGCCTCCGTCGGCGTACGAGGGGAAAGAGAGTCAATGCGAGTCCATGTGATTGACTCAGGCAACCTTAAGGCAGCTGATTGACTTACTCAAGCGACCCAGGTCACGCCGAAGGCCGGCCGCACGACGCGACCGGCCCCCTTGGGTTCAGTGCTGTCAGCTCAGCGTGTTCAGCGAAGCCGCGTCGTACGCCGACAGCTCCCCGAACCTTCCCCCCAGCACCTTCGCCGCCCACTGCGGGTCCTGGAGCAGCGCCCGGCCCACGGCCACCAGGTCGTACTCCCCGGCCTCGACCCGGTCCAGGAGGTGGTCGAGCCCCTGGAGCGGGGCGCCCTCGCCCAGGAAGGCCCCGAGGAAGTCGCCGTCGAGACCGACCGAGCCGACGGTGATGACCGGCTTGCCGGTCAGCTTCTTCGTCCAGCCCGCCAGATTGAGTTCCGAGCCCTCGAACTCGGGGATCCAGTAGCGGCGGGTGGAGGCGTGGAAGGCGTCCACGCCCGCCTCCACCAGCGGCGCGAGGACCGCCTCCAGCTCGCCCGGCGTCTCGGCGAGCCGCGCCTCCCACGCCCACAGCTTCCACTGCGAGAAACGGAAGACGACCGGAAACGACGGCGAGACCGACTCCCGTACGGCGGCCACGATCTCCGCCGCGAACTTGGTCCGGGCGAGCAGGTCACCGCCGTAGGCGTCCGTGCGGCGGTTCGTCCCCGCCCACAGGAACTGGTCGATGAGGTAGCCGTGCGCGCCGTGGATCTCCACCCCGTCGAAGCCGAGCCGCTCGGCGTCGGCCGCCGCCCGCGCGAACGCCTCGACCACGTCGGCCACGTCCTGGAGCGTCATCGCCCGGCCGGCGCCCTCGGTGCCGTCGATGCGCAGGCCCGAGGGGCCTGTGCTCGGCGCCCCGGCGTACACCCCTTCCGGCCGGTCGCGGATCATCCCGATGTGCCAGATCTGCGGCATGATCGTGCCGCCCGCCGCGTGCACGGCGTCGACGACCTTCGCCCAGCCCGCCGCCCGCTCCGGGCCGTGCAGGCGTGGGATGCGGTCGAACTCGCCGGCCGAGGCGTGGTCGACGTACACGCCCTCGGTGACGATCAGCCCCACCCCGGCCGCGGCCCGGCGGGCGTAGTACGCGGCCACGTCCTCGCCGGGCACCCCGTCGGGGCAGAACTTGCGGGTCATCGGCGCCATGACGATCCGGTTGGGGACCATGAGCCCGTTCAGCGAGAGGGGGCGGGACAGGACGTGGGCGGCGCGGGAGGCCGAGGGGGTGACAGTCATGGCCGTACCGTCACCCTCAACTGCCCTGTCCCACAAGGGCGTACGGCGTCAGCTCAGCGTCTTCAGCGCCGCCGCGTCGTACGGCTTCAGCTCGTCGAGGCGGTCACCGAGGACCTTCGCCGCCCACTGGGGGTCCTGGAGCAGGGCCCGGCCGACGGCCACCATGTCGAACTCCTCGCGCTCCAGGCGGTCCAGGAGGTCGTCGATGCCCTTGACCGCGGAGCCCTCGCCCACGAAGGCGCGGATGAAGTCGCCGTCCAGGCCGACCGAGCCGACAGTGATGACGGGCTTGCCGGTCAGCTTCTTCGTCCAGCCCGCCAGGTTGAGGTCCGAGCCGTCGAACTCCGGGATCCAGTAGCGGCGGGTGGAGGCGTGGAAGGCGTCGACGCCGGCCGCGGCGAGCGGGGTCAGGATGGCCTCCAGCTCCTCCGGGGTCTCGGCGAGCCGGGCATCATAGGCCTCCTGCTTCCACTGCGAGTAGCGGAAGATGACGGGGAAGTCGGCGGAGACCTTCTCGCGTACGGCCGCCACGATCTCCGCCGCGAACTTCGTCCGGGCGACCGGGTCGCCGCCGTAGGCGTCGGTGCGGCGGTTGGTGCCCTCCCACAGGAACTGGTCGAGCAGATAGCCGTGGGCGCCGTGCAGTTCCACACCGTCGAAGCCGGTGCGCTCGGCCGCGGCGGCCGCCTCGGCGAACGCGCCGATGACGTCGTCCAGGTCCTGCCGGGTCATCGCCTTGCCGGCGGGCTCGGTCTCGCCGATGCGCAGCCCGGAGGGGCCGACGGCGGGGGCGTCCGCGAACGGCGGCTGGCCCTGCTTGCGGACCATGCCGATGTGCCACAGCTGCGGCACGATCGTGCCGCCCGCCGCGTGCACCGCCTCGGCGACCTTCGCCCAGCCCGCCAGCTGCTCCTCGCCGTGGAACCGCGGAACGCGGTCGCTCTGCCCGGCCGACTCATGGCCGACGTAGGTGCCCTCGGTGACGATCAGGCCCACCCCGGCGGCGGCGCGACGCGAGTAGTACGACACGACGTCCTCGCCGGGGACGCCGCCCGGGGAGAACATGCGCGTCATCGGCGCCATCGCGATGCGGTTGGGGACGGTGAGGCCGTTGATCGTGGTCGGACGGCCCAGGATCTGGGCCGCACGGGAGGCGGAAGAGGTGGTGACGGTCACTCGGGCTCCTCGGAGACGACTGCGCTAACCGATTGGTATGTGCGCGCGCATTGTTGCACTCCCTTAACTAACCACCTATGCGAGGCCTCACATTCCGCATCTCACGGCATCCGCGCTATGACCCCGGCCACGCACAGCGCCCTGAAGGGGCACGGGGAACCGCGCGACCAGCCACGACGGCGCAGCAGACGATCAACGGCCCACGGGCGGCGCCGCGGCGCTGACTCGCCCCCCGACGGACCGCTGCCGAAACGCCCGAGGGCGGCACCCCCTGTCGGAACAGGAGGTGCCGCCCTCGGTAAGGACGTTGATCAACCGTCAGGTCGATCAGAAGTCCATGTCACCGCCCGGCATGCCGCCACCGGCGGGCGCGGCGGCCTTCTCCGGCTTGTCGGCGATGACGGCCTCGGTGGTGAGGAACAGCGCGGCGATGGAGGCGGCGTTCTGCAGCGCGGAACGGGTCACCTTCGCCGGGTCGATGATGCCCTCGGCGACCAGGTCGACGTACTCGCCGGTCGCGGCGTTCAGGCCGTGACCCGGGGTGAGGTTGCGGACCTTCTCCACCACGACGCCGCCCTCAAGGCCGGCGTTGACGGCGATCTGCTTCAGCGGGGCCTCGAGCGCGAGCTTCACGGCCTGGGCGCCGGTCGCCTCGTCACCCTCGAGCTCCAGCTTCTCGAAGACAGCGCTGGCCTGGATGAGGGCCACGCCACCACCGGCGACGATGCCCTCCTCGACGGCCGCCTTGGCGTTGCGCACGGCGTCCTCGATGCGGTGCTTGCGCTCCTTGAGCTCCACCTCGGTGGCGGCACCGGCCTTGATGACCGCGACACCGCCGGCGAGCTTCGCCAGGCGCTCCTGCAGCTTCTCGCGGTCGTAGTCGGAGTCGCTGTTCTCGATCTCGGCGCGGATCTGGTTCACACGGCCGTTGACCTGCTCGGAGGAGCCGGCACCGTCGACGATGGTGGTCTCGTCCTTGGTGATGACGACCTTGCGGGCCTTGCCCAGCAGGTCGAGCGTGGCGTTCTCCAGCTTCAGGCCGACCTCCTCGGAGATGACCTCGCCGCCCGTGAGGATGGCGATGTCGCCGAGCATGGCCTTGCGGCGGTCACCGAAGCCCGGGGCCTTGACGGCGACGGACTTGAAGGTGCCGCGGATCTTGTTGACGACCAGGGTCGACAGGGCCTCGCCCTCGACGTCCTCGGCGATGATCAGCAGCGGCTTGCCCGACTGCATGACCTTCTCCAGGAGCGGGAGCAGGTCCTTGACCGAGGAGATCTTGGAGTTGGCGATCAGGATGTACGGGTCGTCGAGGACGGCCTCCATACGCTCCATGTCGGTGGCGAAGTACGCCGAGATGTAGCCCTTGTCGAAGCGCATACCCTCGGTGAGCTCCAGCTCCAGACCGAAGGTCTGGGACTCCTCGACGGTGATGACGCCTTCCTTGCCGACCTTGTCCATGGCCTCGGCGATGAGCTCGCCGATCTGGGTGTCGGCGGCGGAGATGGAGGCCGTGGAGGCGATCTGCTCCTTGGTCTCGACGTCCTTCGCCTGCTCAAGCAGGGCGGCGGAGACGGCCTCGACGGCCTTCTCGATACCGCGCTTCAGGGCCATCGGGTTGGCGCCGGCGGCTACGTTGCGCAGACCCTCCTTGACCAGGGCCTGGGCGAGAACGGTCGCGGTGGTCGTACCGTCACCGGCGACGTCGTCCGTCTTCTTGGCGACTTCCTTGACCAGCTCGGCGCCGATCTTCTCGTACGGGTCCTCGAGCTCGATCTCCTTGGCGATGGAGACACCATCGTTGGTGATCGTGGGGGCGCCCCACTTCTTCTCGAGGACGACGTTGCGACCCTTGGGGCCGAGCGTCACCTTCACGGCGTCCGCGAGCTGGTTCATGCCGCGCTCGAGGCCGCGCCGCGCCTCCTCGTCGAACGCGATGATCTTGGCCATGTGAAGTGGTCCCTCCAGGACTGGGGGTGATTCCTTCGGACCGCGCCCGCGCCCGCGACGGACGGCCTGCCTGCCTCGTGGTTCCTTGCCCCACCCGGCCTGCGGGCCTCACCGACCCGGTCCTTCATTGTCACTCTCACCTTCAGAGTGCTAACGCCAATGATTAGCACTCGACCCATGCGAGTGCAAGCGGCTCTCGGGGATCGGGCGGGGCGCTCAGCCCGGCGCGAACAGGTCCCGACGGGTCCCGGACATGGCCCCGACATGCCCGGACATGGCGAAGGGCTCGTACCCCGTGAGGTACGAGCCCTTCGAAGAAGAACGTGTCGCTGCAGTCAGTCGGCGCGTGCTTCAGCCGGCCACGCGGACCATGTCCGCCTGCGGCCCCTTCTGGCCCTGCGAGATCTCGAACTCGACCCGCTGACCTTCCTCCAGGGTGCGGTAGCCGTCCATCTGGATCGCGCTGTAGTGGACGAAAACATCCGCACCACCGTCGACCGCGATGAAGCCGTACCCCTTCTCCGCGTTGAACCACTTGACGGTGCCCTGAGCCATGCCTAACTCCCCTATTACTGGCCCTTGCACAGATCCACACTTCGCGGATCCGGGTCAGACCTCACCCCCCATCGGTCGGGGGCGTGCGCCGGAACGCGTCGACCGCGGCTGAATGTATCTGCCCAACTGCCGTCTGCAACAGGTCAATCGGACGAGAAATCCGGGCACGCCCGGTCGGGAATGTGGGGACAATTCCCCTGACTTCAGGTCAAGTCGGACCTGGCAAAAGGAACAAAAGCCACGAAAGACGCGCACACTTTGGCTACATCTTGTCGGGCGCAGAGCAGAATCCAGGGGCCAATCAAGGGCTGCCGACCCGTGGATCAGCGGCACGTTCCCCAACTGTACCTCGCTCAACCACACAGAATTGCCCCCTCCGCTTCTCTTACGGAGGGGGCAATTCGGTGAACTCTCGGTAATCAGTGTTACCGACGGTTACTACCGGCGGGTATCAGCGGGTATCAACCGCCCGCGACGGCCGGAATGATGGAGACACCCGCACCGTCCGGCGTCGCCGTCTCCAGCCCCTGCTCGAACCGGACGTCGTCGTCGTTCACGTACACATTGACGAACCGACGCAGCTTGCCCTGGTCGTCCAGCACCCGGGCGGCGATACCGGTGTGGTTCTTCTCCAGGTCGGCGATGACCTCGGCGAGGGTGGCGCCTTCGGCGGCGACCTCGGCCTGCCCGCCCGTGTAGGTGCGCAGGATGGTGGGGATGCGAACGGTCACGCTCATGCGAGGCCAGCCTCTCGGAAGGAGTCCAGGTTCGGGCGGATGGTGGCGGTGAGGCCGGTGCCGGCCACCGCGTCGAGGGTCTTGAGGCCGTCGCCGGTGTTGAGGACGACGGTGGTCTTGGTGGGGTCGAGTACGCCGTTCTCGATGAGCTTCTTCGTCACGCCCACCGTCACACCACCGGCGGTCTCCGCGAAGATGCCCTCGGTGCGGGCGAGGATCTTGATGGCGTCGACGACCTGCTCGTCGTTCACATCCTCCACCGAACCACCCGTACGCCGCGCGATGTCGAGCACGTACGGCCCGTCGGCCGGGTTGCCGATCGCCAGCGACTTGGCGATGGTGTTCGGCTTCTGCGGGCGGACCACGTCCTGCCCGGCCTTGAAGGCCGTCGACACCGGCGAGCAGCCCTCGGCCTGCGCGCCGAAGATCTTGTACGGCTTGTCCTCGACGAGCCCGAGCTTGATCAGCTCCTGCAGACCCTTGTCGATCTTCGTGAGCTGCGAGCCGGAGGCGATCGGGACGACGATCTGGTCGGGCAGCTGCCAGCCGAGCTGCTCGCAGATCTCGTACGCCAGGGTCTTGGAGCCCTCGGCGTAGTACGGCCGCAGGTTGACGTTGACGAAGCCCCAGCCCTCGCCCGCCGGGTCGCCGATCAGCTCGGAGCAGAAGCGGTTCACGTCGTCGTAGTTGCCCTCGATGCCGACGAGGTCACCGCCGTAGACGGCGGCCATGACGATCTTGCCCTGCTCCAGGTCGTGCGGGATGAACACGCAGGAGCGGAAGCCGGCGCGGGCCGCCGCGGCGCCCACCGCACCGGCGAGGTTGCCGGTGGAGGAGCACGACAGGGTCGTGAAGCCGAAGGCGCGCGCCGCCTCCAGCGCCTGAGCCACCACCCGGTCCTTGAAGCTGTGCGTCGGGTTGCCGGAGTCGTCCTTCACATACAGACCACCGGTCACGCCCAGCTCGCGCGCCAGGTTGTCGGCCTTGACGAGCTTGGTCCAGCCGGGGTTGAGGTTCGGCTTGTCGGCCACGTCGGCGGGGACGGGCAGCAGGGGCGCATAGCGCCAGATGTTCGCGGGTCCCGCCTCGATCTGCTTGCGGAGCTCCTCGGCGTCGTAGGCCGAGAAGTCGTAGGCGATCTCCAGCGGGCCGAAACACTCCTCGCACGCGAAGACCGGTCCAAGGGGTACCCGGTGACCGCACTCGCGGCAGGAAAGAGCGGCGGCGGGACCGAGGTCGACGGTCTTGGCGGAGTCGGTGGTGCTTGCAACAGTCTGCACAGCCATGTGAGGCGAGGCCCTTTCTCCTCATCTTCCTCACGACGCATCTCGCCGTGAGACGGATTTGGCACCTTCCCTAGCCGGGAGCCCCGCGGAGACGATCGACAGTGATCGCTACGAGAGCCGACTGGAGGGTTGCCGGGGCTTCATCGGGCCGTTTCCCTCTGCCCCTCTGGATGAGCTGTATGTGGTTGTTAACAACGGTTGACGCCGGACATGCGATGGTCATCCGCGTTGTTCAAGACTGTAACCGAAGGCCAGGACAGTTGAGATAGTCGTCCGAACCGCGAGATGGATCACACGGTCAGCAGTTGTGATCACGAACAGTGAGGAGCCCCGGGCTGTGCTGGAAGAAGTCGAGCGCTGGCTGCGCACCCGCTCCTGGTCCGTGACCGATCGCCCGCTCCACCAGATCCTGGCCGCCAAGCAGCGCACGGGCCGGTCGGTCTCCGTCGTGCTGCCCGCGCTCAACGAGGAGGAGACGGTCGGCGACAT
This sequence comes from Streptomyces curacoi, assembly GCF_001513975.1. Classification (GTDB taxonomy): domain Bacteria; phylum Actinomycetota; class Actinomycetes; order Streptomycetales; family Streptomycetaceae; genus Streptomyces; species Streptomyces curacoi. The sequence continues at coordinate 153,154 of NZ_KQ947990.1, read as the reverse complement.
CGTCGCGGTCATCCGCCACGACCTCATGCGGCAGGTTCCCCTGGTCGACGAGATCGTCGTCGTCGACTCGGGGTCCACCGACCGCACCTCCGAGGTGGCCGCCGCCGCGGGCGCGACCGTGGTGCACCGGGACGAGATCCTCCCGCGCATCCCGGCCGTGCCCGGCAAGGGCGAGGTCCTGTGGCGCTCCCTGCTCGTCACCAGCGGGGACATCATCTGCTTCATCGACGCCGATCTGAAGGAGTTCTCCTCCGACTTCGTCTCCGGCATCGTCGGCCCGCTGCTCACCGACCCCGACGTCGACCTGGTCAAGGGCATGTACGACCGTCCCCTCGGCGGGGCGGCCGGGCAGGGCGGCCGGGTCACCGAGCTGATGGCGCGCCCGCTGCTGAACATGCACTGGCCGCAGCTGGCCGGTTTCGTACAGCCGCTCGGCGGCGAGTACGCGGCCCGCCGCTCCCTCCTGGAACAGCTGCCGTTCCCCGTCGGATACGGCGTGGAGCTGGGCATGCTGATCGACGCCCTGCACCTGGTGGGCCTGGACGCCCTGGCCCAGGTGGACGTGGGCGTGCGCAAGCACCGCCACCAGGACGGGCAGGCCCTCGGCCGGATGTCCGCCGCGATCTACCGCACGGCCCAGCTGCGGCTGGCGCGCGGCCATCTGATCCGGCCCTCCCTCACGCAGTTCGAGCGGGGCGAGGACGGGTTCGAGCCGCGCACGTTCTCCGTGGACACGGAGGAACGGCCGCCGATGGTGGAGATCGCCGAGTACGCGACGCGGAAGGTCGCGTAAACGCCGGAAACCGGCCGTATACGGCCGTACAAAGGCCCCTCACTGAGGGGAACCGCACGTTTGAGCGTTTCCGGGTCGGGCTAGGTTGAGGCGTATGGCTTCCACGCACGGTGCTGCCAAGGTGCTGGTCGCGTCGAATCGCGGCCCGGTCTCGTACGAGGTGCGCGAGGACGGCTCGCTGCACTCCAGGAGGGGAGGCGGCGGAGTCGTCTCCGGGCTGTCGGCGATCGGACCGGACGCCGGCGCCCTGTGGGTGTGCTCGGCGCTGTCCGACGGGGACCGCGAGGCGGTGCGCCGCGGGGTCGGGGAGGACGGCGTGCTGATGCTGGCCATCCCGGCCGACGTGCACGCCGACGCCTACAACGGCATCGCGAACTCCGTCCTATGGTTCGTCCACCACATGCTCTACCAGACGCCGCTGGAGCCGGTCTTCGACGCGGAGTTCCGGCGCCAGTGGGCGTCGTACGAGACGTACAACCGCGCGTTCGCCGGGGCGCTGGCCGAGCAGGCGGCGCCGGGTGCGGCGGTGCTGGTGCAGGACTACCACCTGTGCCTGGTGCCGGGGATGCTCCGGGAGCTCCGCCCCGACCTGCGGATCAGCCACTTCTCGCACACGCCGTGGGCGCCTGCGGAGTACTTCCGGATGCTTCCGGACGACATCCGCGCGCAACTGGTGTGGGGCATGCTGGGCGCCGACCGGCTGGGGTTCCTGACCTGGCGGTGGGCGCATGACTTCATGGCCTGCGCGAACGGCATCGATGCCGAGCGGATCTCCGTGTACTCACCGGTGCCGAGCGAGCCCAGGCACATCGAGCACACGCCGACCGGCCGGCCGCCCCTGAGCACCACCTGGATCGGGGTGCACGGCCTCGGCGCCGACGCCGAGTTCCTGCGCGACCGCTCCCGCCGGCCGGACGTCGAGGAGCGGATGGCCGCGCTGCGGCGCGAGATCGGCGAGGCGCCGGACGGAAGCGCCCGCAAGACGATCGTGCGGGTCGACCGGACCGAGCTGTCGAAGAACATCGTGCGGGGTCTGCTGGCGTACCGGCAGCTGCTCGACGACCACCCCGAGTGGCGGGAACGGGTGGTGCATGTGGCGTTCGCGTACCCCTCGCGCCAGGACCTGGCGGTGTACCGCGACTACACGGCCGAGGTGCAGCGGCTGGCGGAGGAGATCAACTCCCAGTACGGAACGCCGGGTTGGACCCCGGTCGTGCTGCACGTCAAGGACGACTTCGCGCGCTCGCTCGCCGCGTACCGCCTCGCGGACGTGGCGCTGGTCAACCCCATTCGGGACGGCATGAACCTCGTCGCGAAGGAGGTGCCGGTCGTGTCGGACGAGGGCTGCGCGCTGGTGCTGTCGCGTGAGGCGGGCGCGCACTGGGAGCTGGGCGAGGACGCGATCTCGGTCAACCCCTACGACGTGCTGGAGACGGCGCGGGCGCTGCACGAGGCGTTGTCGATGCGGCCGGAGGAGCGGGCGGAGCGGTCGAAGCGGCTGGCTGCCGCGGCCACCGCGCTCCCGCCGGCCCAGTGGTTCCTGGACCAGCTGCACGCGCTGGACCAGGATCCCCGTCAGCCCGCCTGAGCGGCGATCTGCCGCAGCAGCCGTACGACCCCCTGCGGGCCGTCGACCACGAGATCGGCCTTCTCCGACAGCGCGGTGACCTCCTCGCTGCCGCTGCAGACCAGCAGGCCGGGGGTGCCGTCGGCGCGGAGTTCGTCGACGGCGGCGTAGGCGGGGAGGTCGCCGAGGTCGTCGCCGGCGTAGAGGACGGACTCGGCGCCGAGTTCACGGACGTACTCGCTGAGCGCCACGCCCTTGTCCATGCCGGGCGGCCGGAGTTCGAGGACCATCCGCCCCGGTTCGACGATGAGGCCGTTGCGGGCGGCGAGGTCGGTGAGGGATTCGCGCAGGGCGTCGAAGGTGCCCTGCGGGTCGGCCGCCCGGCGCGTGTGCACGGCCAGGGCGTGCCCCTTGTCCTCGGTCCAGGTGCCGGGTCCGGCGCCGGCCCGGTCGAGCAGGCCGGGCAGTTCGGCGCGCACGGTGGCGACGCCGGGGTGGGGGTCGGGCGCGGACACCTCACCGCTGACGGCGTCCCAGCGCTCGGCGCCGTAATGCCCGAGCACGACGAGGTGCTCCAGTCCCGGGGCTCCGGCGAACCCGCCGTACCGCACGGCGACGTCGGCCGGCCGCCCGGTGATCACCGCGACGGCGGCCACCTTGGGTGCGAGCGCGGCCAGCGCCGGCAAGGCGTCCGGGTGCGCCCGGGCCTTCTCCGGGTCCGGCACGATCGATGCGAGCGTCCCGTCGAAGTCGAGCGCGACCAGCGCCCGCCCGGGCCGCGCGAGAACGGCGGCCAGGCCGTCCCGCCCGGCCTGGGTCGCGGGTGTCGGCAGCGGGTCCATGGTGGGGTCGGTCGAGTCGGAACCGGTCAGATCCTTGTGACTGCCCATACGGCGACCCTATCCAGTGGACCGGGAGTTCCTCGCCCCCGCCGCCCCTACCCATTCCCGTCCCCTGGGGGCCTGCGGCCCCCAGACCCCCGTTTCGGCCCTGAAGGGGCCTTGTCCTCAAACGCCGGACGGGCTGAAAAACCAGCCCCTCCGGCGTTTGAGGGTCGTCACCGTTCCGCCCGCCGTGCCTCCCGCACCCGCCGCAGCCGGTTCACCGTCACCGGGTCGTGCGCCAGCGCCCGCGGGTCGTCCAACAGCGCGTTGAGCAGCTGGTAGTAGCGGACGGGAGCCAGGCCCAGTTCCTCACGTATCGCGCGCTCCTTCGCACCGGGCCCCGCGAAGCCCCGGCGCTCCAGAGCGAGGATGGCCTGCTCGCGCTCGGCGAGGGAAGCCTCGGGCTGGTCCTGGTTCATGTGTCGCACGCTAGCCCCAGCCACCGACAACCGGCACCTACTCGGCGCTCTCCGCCCGCGTGGCCGTCGACTGCAGCTGGCTCAGGATCCCCGACGGACTGCCCCCGGAGGAGACCGCCTTGCCGATGCGCTGCTTGACGTCCGCGCTGACCGCCGCCCAGGAGGTCTTGCCGACCGGGTAGAGCTCGGAGAGCGGGAGCTCCTCCAGGAAGGGCTTCAGGTCGGCGTCCTGCTTGGCCGCGGTCATCACCGTGGACGCGGAGTTCGTGACGGGAAGCAGGTCGTACTCGCGGGAGAACTCCAGGACGTTCTCCTTGTCGTAGACGAAGTCGAGGAACTCGCCCACCTGCTCGGCATGGCCGTTCTTCTTGAAGGCCATCATCCAGTCGGCCACGCCCATGGACACCTTGCTGGGCCCCTCGGCCCCGGGCATCGGCACCATGCCGAACTTCACGCCCTTCTTCGCGGCCATCTGCATCAGGGAGGGATGGCCGTTGAGCATGCCGACGTCACCGGCCGCGAAGGCGGAGAACGCGTCGGCCCGGTTGAGTTCGCCGGGGGCGACCGGTCCCGTGAGCCCCTTGCCGACCAGGTTGTTCTTGAGCCAGTTGAAGGTGGCGACGTTCTCCGCGGAGTCGATGCTGTACGTGCCGGTCTCGGCGTCGGTGTAGCCGCCCCCGCCGCTGAGCAGCCACTGCATGGTCTCGGCCTGCGCCTCCTCGGCACCGAGCGGCAGCGCGTACGGGTACTTCACGCCCTCCGCCTTGAGCGCCTCGGCGTCGGCGGCCAGCTCCTTCCAGGTCTTCGGCGGGGTGAGGCCGGCCTTCTGGAAGAGGGTCTTGTTGTAGAAGAGCAGGCGTGTGGAGGAGGCGAACGGTATGCCGTACTGCACGCCGTTGACCTGCCCCGCGTCCGCGAGCTGCGAGACGAAGTCGGCCTGGACGGGAATGGAGAGCAGTTCGTCGGCCTCGTAGAGGAGGTCCTTCGCCGCGTAGTCGGCGTACGCCCCGATCTGCGCCAGGTCCGGCGCCTGCCCGGCGTCGACCATCTCCTTGACCTTGGCGTCGACGTCGTTCCAGGAGTACACCGTGACGTCGATCTTCACGTCGGGGTGCTGCTCCTCGTACTCCTTGACGAGCTTCTCCCAGTACTTCTGGGAAGTGTTCGCCGCGCTGTCGCCGTAGTCCGCGGCGACCAGCTTCAGCGTCACCTGGTCCGAACCGCCCGTCAGCCCGCAGCCGCCCAGTACCGCCGTCAGGCCCAGCGCGGACACCGCCGCGATCGTTCCCGTACGCCTACGCCGCTGCACGCAAAACCGCCCCACACCCATGTTCGAAAGCTTTCGAAACGTCATACAAATTGCCCCCTAAGGTCTACACCACGTAAGTGGACTAGACCTCTCGCGGGTGCGCAAGCCACACTGTCCCCCGTGAGACATGTCATCGCCCTCGATGTGGGCGGCACCGGTATGAAGGCCGCCCTGGTCGGGGCGGACGGCGAGCTGCTGCACCAGGCGCGCCGCCCGACCGGTCGCGAGCGCGGCCCGGACGCGGTCGTCGACGGCATCCTCGACTTCGCCGCCGAACTGCGCGCGTACGGCGAGCAGCGCTTCGGCGGGCCCGCGTCCGCCGTCGGCGTCGCCGTCCCCGGGATCGTCGACGAGGATCTGGGCGTCGCCGCCTACGCGGCCAACCTGGGCTGGCGGGACGTACCGCTGCGGCGGCTGCTCACCGAACGGCTCGGCGGCCTCCCCGTCGCCCTCGGCCACGACGTGCGCACCGGCGGTCTGGCGGAGGGCCGGATCGGAGCGGGCAAGGATGCCGACCGCTTCCTCTTCGTGCCCCTCGGCACCGGGATCGCCGGCGCCATCGGCATCGACGGCCGGGTGGAGGCGGGCGCGCACGGCTTCGCGGGCGAGATCGGCCACATCGTCGTACGGCCCGGCGGAACCCCCTGCCCCTGCGGACAGCACGGCTGCCTGGAGCGGTTCGCGTCCGCGGCGGCGGTGAGCGAGGCGTGGGCCGCCGCCTGCGGGGACCCGGCGGCGGACGCGGCGGACTGCGCCAAGGCCGTCGCGTCCGGTGACCCGAACGCCGTACGAGTCTGGCAGGACGCCGTGGCCGCCCTCGCGGACGGCCTGGTCACCGCGCTCACCCTGCTGGACCCCCGCACCCTGATCATCGGTGGCGGCCTCGCCGAGGCGGGGGAAACCTTGTTCACACCACTGCGGGACGCAGTCCGGCGGCGGGTGACTTTCCAGCGGCTGCCGTCCATCGTCCCCGCGGCCCTGGGCGACACCGCCGGATGCCTGGGTGCCGGCCTCCTGGCCTGGGATCTCCTCGACCACACCGACCGTACGGAGGTATCTCCCTGATGGCAGCGGACCTAGGGGCGCGGGACAGCGCTGAATCTGCGGCTACCGCCGCGTGGGCGCGACCGGCCACGACGAACCCGCCCCCCGCGACGGGCAGAGCGCCCCTGATCCTCTCCGGCGCCAACGTGGTCATGCCCACAGGAACCGTCAAGGACGCGCAAGTGATCGTCGACGGCACCCGCATCACCGGCACAGCCCCAGAAAACGCTCACCGCATCGACCTCAACGGCCACTGGCTGGTGCCGGGCTTCGTGGACATCCACAATCACGGTGGTGGTGGAGCTTCGTTCACTTCGGGCACGGCGGACGACGTGGTCACCGGCATCCACACCCACCGCCTGCACGGCACCACCACCCTGGTCGCCTCCACGGTGACCGGTGACATGGGCTTCCTGGCACAGCGCGCCGGCCTTCTCTCCGAGCTGGCCGAGCAGGGCGAGATCGCCGGCATCCATTTCGAGGGACCGTTCATCTCGCCGTGCCGCAAGGGCGCGCACTCCGAGGAGCTGCTGCGCGACCCGGACCCGGCGGAGGTCCGCAAGCTGATCGACGCCGCGCGCGGCCACGCGACCATGGTCACCCTCGCCACCGAACTGCCCGGCGGCATCGACTCCGTACGTCTCCTCGCCGAACACGGCGTCATCGCGGCGATCGGGCACACGGACGCGACGTACGAGCAGACGGTGGAGGCGATCGAGGCGGGCGCGACGGTCGCCACGCACCTGTTCAACGCGATGCCGCCGCTCGGCCACCGCGAGCCGGGCCCGATCGCGGCCCTGCTGGAGGACGAACGGGTCACGGTCGAGCTGATCAACGACGGTACGCACCTCCACCCGGCGGCGCTGGAACTGGCGTTCCATCACGCGGGCGCGGACCGGGTCGCCTTCATCACGGACGCGATGGACGCGGCCGGCTTCGGCGACGGCCGCTACATGCTCGGCCCGCTGGAGGTGGAGGTGGCCGACGGGGTGGCACGCCTCGTCGAGGGCGGCTCGATCGCCGGCTCGACCCTCACCCTGGACCGCGCCTTCAAGCGGGCGGTGACGATCGACCGGCTGCCGGTCGAGGACGTGGTGACGGCCCTGTCCGCCAACCCCGCCAAGCTGCTCGGCCGCTACGACCGCATCGGCTCCCTGGAGCCCGGCAAGGACGCCGACCTGGTCGTCCTGGACTCCGGCTTCGACCTCGTGGGCGTGATGCGCCGTGGTGAATGGGTGGTTGAGCCCCAACTGGGGTGATGTGTCCCGCTGTTGAGGGCGGCGGTTGTCCTGGGAGACTGGGACGGCCGCCGCCCGTTTGGCATGATCAAGCCTCCGGGCGAAGCGTCCGGCAGACAGACGGCGAACACATCGCGAACTTCTTCGGGGGAGGTCGGCCCAGGTGATCCTCACGGTCACACTGAACACCGCTCTCGACATCACCTATCGCGTACGGGCGCTACGGCCCCACGGGTCCCACCGGGTCTCCGAGGTGACCGAACGCCCCGGCGGCAAGGGCCTGAACGTGGCCCGCGTCCTGGCGGCCCTGGGACACGAGGTGACGGTCACCGGCTTCGCGGGCGGCGCGACGGGCCGCGTCGTCCAGGACCGGCTCAAGGCCACGCCCGGCGTGGTGGACGCGCTGGTCCCGGTGACGGGCGCGACCCGGCGCACGATCGCCGTCGTCGACGACCGCACCGGCGACACCACCCAGCTCAACGAGCCCGGCCCGACGGTCACCCCCGCCGAGTGGTCCGCCTTCCAGGAGGCGTACGAGGATCTGCTCCCCGCGGCCTCCGCGGTCGCCCTGTGCGGCAGCCTGCCGCCGGGAGTTCCGGTGGGCGCGTACGCCGGTCTGGTGCGGTCCGCCAAGGCCGCCGACATCCCCGTACTCCTGGACACCAGCGGCGAGGCGCTGCGCCGGGGCGTCGCCGCCCGCCCGGACATCATCAAGCCCAACGCCGACGAGCTCGCCGAGCTCACCGGCTCCCACGAGCCGTCGCGCGCCACCCAGGACGCCCGCAGGCGCGGCGCCCGGGCCGTCGTGGCCTCCCTCGGCGGGGCCGGCCTGCTCGCCCTGACCCCCGAGGGCCGCTGGCGCGCCACCCCACCCGCCCACCTCCACGGCAACCCGACGGGCGCCGGCGACGCAGCGGTCGCGGGCCTGCTGTCGGGCTTGGTGGAGAAGCTCCCATGGCCGGACCGGCTGGCCCGCGCGGCGGCGCTGAGCGCGGCGAGCGTGGTGGCGCCGGTGGCGGGGGAGTTCGAGCGGGGTATGTACGAGGACCTAGTGGACCACGTCACGGTGACGGGTGACGTCACGGCCGCGTGACATTGCCTTCGGCCAGCAATCGCCCAATCCCCGACCCCCAACCGGTGAGCATATGATCACGGACGACCAAGATCTCGTTCTCATCGGGGGAACACATGCGCAAGTCAAGAGCTGTCAAGCACCTCGCAGCTCTCTGTATGGCCTCTATGGGGCTCATCATCTCCGTGAGCCCCACGGCATCGGCAGATGGAGTCCAGGCGGGAGTCTGGATGAACGGTACTCATTCATTCAGCATCCGTACGAGCCCCAGCACCTCTGCTTCGAAGATAGCGACCATCTATGACACTGACACCAGGGTTCCTTGCAGCACAAGGACGTGCATACGAGAGGACAACGGCGGCTCGTACAAGTGCTGGTCCGGTGGCCCTTCCGGCAAGGACTGGTACAAGGTGAAGTGGGGCGGCAAGACAGGTTGGGTAGCCGCCCGGTGCGTCGAGGTCGGACGTATCTGAGCAGCCTTGGCGCTGCCATAGTGATGGGGGAGTCGCCGACCGGGGTCTGTGCAGTCGGCGGCAGCGCCTGAGAATCACCCTCCACACAACTCACCAATGCTGCGTGGAGGGTGATCGCTTCCTTCGTCAGAAGGCAGCACACCGAGGCTTAACTGCCGGATCTTACCCAGCCCTTCACCAGCCACAGCCGGTCGATGAGGGCGTCGCACTGGTTGCCCTGCTCGCAGGAGACCTTGATCGTGTTCGTGCCCTTGTTGAGCTGGACGTAGTTGTAGGTCTTCGTCCAGCCCTTGGCGTAGTCGCCCTCGGGGGCACCCGCCCAGTTCTTCAGGTCGACCGGGGTGCTGGCCGGCGTGCCGTTGACCGTGAGGGTGGCGGTCTGGTCCTTGCCCGGGACGCTGTAGCCGACAAACACGGTGTACTTCCCCTTCTTGGGGATGCCGTCGACGCTCCAGGTGACCGAGGAGCCGACCTGGTTGAAGCCGGTGACGTAGACGCCGCCGTCCGCCTGGGCGCCCTTGATGTCGGACGCGAGGGCGGCGGTGCCGCCGAGGGCCAGCGCCTTGGCGTCGATCGACGGCAGGTCCTCCTCGTTCGCCACGTTGCTGCTGCTCGCCGACGGGCTGGACTCCGCGCTCTCGGACTGTGTCGGGGGCGACTGGGCCTCGTTGCCGGTGTTGTCCTTGTCGTCGCCGCCCAGCATGGCGACGCTGATGCCGATGACGACCGCCGCGACGACCGCGATGGCCCCGATCAGCAGGCCCTTGGTGTTGGGCCCCCCGCCGCGGCCCGCGCCGCCGCCGCTGTACGCCGGCTGCTGCTGGGCCGTCGGCGCCCCGCCGGGGAACGTCTCCGGTGCCGCGTAGTGCGCGTTCGGCCGGCCGTACGCGCCCTGCTGCTGCGGGATCTGGCCGTAGGCCGCCGTCGGCTGCTGCTGGCCGTACTGGCGCTGGCCGACCGCTCGGACGCGGTTGACCGAGCCCGGGTAGCCGTAGCCTCCTCCACCGGACGGTGGCTGGGCTCCGTTGGCCTGCCCGTCGGCGTAGAGGTAGCCGAACGGGTCGTCGTCCTCGGGCGTGCTGGCGCCGTTGTTGCCGGACGTCATCCCTTGGGTACTCCTCACCGGGTGCGGGCGGATGCGATACGTGTGATGAATGGCGAGCCTACCCGCTCCCGCTGGCCCAAACGGGTGACTCGGATCGCATCAGCTCGCTGACCTGGGGGTTACCCAGCGCGTCTGTGTTGTTTGGGACGAGATCGTTTCTCGACGTACATCCGTTCGTCAGCAGACTTCAACACTTCGTCCGCAGTCATGCCGCAGTGTGCCCACCCGATGCCGAAGCTGGCGCCGACGCGGACGGCCCGTCCCTCGGCCCTGATCGGCTGGATGATCTCGTTGCGCAGCCGTACGGCGAGGTCCTGGGCGTCGGCCCGGCCGAGCCCGTCGGCGAGGATCACGAACTCGTCGCCGCCGAGCCGGGCGACGGTGTCGCCGTCGCGGACACCTCGGGTCAGCCGCCTGGCCACCTCGATGAGAACCGCGTCACCCGCGTTGTGCCCGAACCGGTCGTTGATCGACTTGAAGCCGTCGAGGTCGCAGAAGAGCACCGCGAGCCCCTTGGTCCCGTCGTCGCGCTCACCCTCGGTCGGGGCGACGGTGTGGACGTGGTGGTCGTAGGCCTCGTACGCCGCCGCGCCGGGCCGGAAGTCGAAGCCGTGGCCGTTGGCGTCGTAGGCGGGGTGGCCGTAGGCCGCGTCGACGGACTCCAGGGCGGCGCCCGGGTGGGTGGAGCGCTGGCACAGGCGGGCGGAGAGGCGGGAGCGCAGCTCGGCGGAGTTCGGCAGACCGGTGAGCGAGTCGTGGGAGGCGCGGTGGGCGAGCTGGAGCTCGCGGCGCTTGCGCTCCTCGATGTCCTCGACGTGGGTGAGCAGGAAGCGGGGGCCGTCGGCGGCGTCGGCGACGACGCTGTTGCGCAGGCTCACCCAGACGTACGTACCGTCCCGGCGCCCGAGCCTGAGCTCCGCCCGTCCGCCCTCGGCGGAGGTCCGCAGCAGCGTGCCGATGTCCTCTGGGTGGACCAGGTCGGAGAAGGCGTAGCGGCGCATCGCGGAGGCGGGGCGGCCGAGCAGGCGGCACAGGGCGTCGTTGGTGCGCAGGATCCGGCCGTGCTGGTCGCCGCCCATCTCGGCGATGGCCATGCCGGAGGGGGCGTACTCGAAGGCCTGCCTGAAGCTTTCCTCACTTGCGCGCAGGGCCTGCTGCTCGCGTTCCAGCCTCACCAGTGCCCGCTGCATATTCGCGCGTAGACGTGCGTTGCTGATCGCGATCGCCGCCTGGAACGCGTACATCTGGAGCGCCTCGCGCCCCCACGCCCCGGGCAGCCGGCCGTTGCGCGGCCGGTCCACGGACAGCACCCCGATCAGCTCGCCGCACGCGCCCTGCACGCCGGGCGTGTACATCGGCGCGAAGAGCCGGTCGCTCGGGTGCCACTCGTCCTCGAAGCGGGGCGCGGGGCCGTCGGTGTACCACTGCGGTACGTCGTCGTCGTCGAGGATCCAGCCCTCGGTGTGCGGGATGAAGACCAGGTCGCCCCAGCGTTCGCCCATGTTCAGGCGGCGCTCCCAGGACTCGCGGGAGCCGACGCGGCCGGTGATGAGCGCCTCGGCGGCCGGGTTGCCGGAGAAGGCCGCGACGACGAGATCGCCGTCGGGGCGCACGAGGTTGACGCACGCCAGCTCGTAGCCGAGGCCGGTGACGACGCCGTCGGCGACGGTCTGGAGCGTGTCCGCCAGGCTGCGGGCCGTGTTCATGTCCGCCATGACCTGGTGCAGTTGTCGCAGGGTGCCAAGACGGACATACGGCTCCGACTCGGTCTCCATGCTCGCCCTCCCCCCGAGACCTCGCAGCGAATCAAGGGTTCTCTTCGGCGTAACGTTCCTTGCTGGTTCCCCGCCACTGAATCACAGCGCGCTGCCCACTCGGTACACAGGGTCAACAATTAATGCCTCTTGTGACTCAAGTCACAGGTAAACGTGAACAATTGAGCGGTGTTTCTGCGTTTTTCCTGTGCGTTTACTGAACGCAAACTTTGAGCGTGTGTGGAGACGCCACAAAACAGCTCTGAACAGGCATGTCGAGGGAGCCGGAGAGGCCGCTCGACTCTTCACCGGTGTTCTCGCCCACTCCTTCCGTCGCCCGTCCGTCGCGAGTCCTAGGTCCGGACTCGGGCGGAGGCCCGATGTGGCGGAGGCGAGGACGAGATTAGCGTTTTCACCGTGCCGAACACTTCCCCTCCCGCGCCGCCCGTGACCGCCGTCGTCCCCGCCTCCCGCAGCGCCTCCGGGCATGCTGAGGGAGTGAGCAACGACGAGTTCCGTGCCGCCATGTCGCGGCTGGCCGCGGGGGTGGTCCTGGTGACCGCCCTGGAGCCGCCGCTGGACCCGGACGACCCGCACGCGCCGGCCGGCGAGGACGTCGGCATGACGGCGACGGCGTTCATGTCGGTGTCCCTGGATCCGCCGCTGGTCCTGGTCAGCCTGCGCGAGGGCTCCCGCATGGACGACCTGCTCGCCGAGCAGCCCCTGTGGGCGGTCTCGGTCCTCTCCGAGAGCCAGCGCCACATCGCCGGCCGCTTCGCCATGAAGGGCCGCGTCAGCGACCGCCTGCTGTTCGCCGACATCCCCTACGTACGCGGCAAGGAGACCGGCGCCCCCCTGGTGGGCGGGGCCCTGGCCACCCTGGAGTGCCGCACCGAGCAGCGGGTGACGGCCGGCGACCACACCCTGGTGATCGGCCGCGTCCTGGCGGCCTCGCTGCCGAGCTCGGACGGCGGGCCGCTGACGTATTTCCGGGGGCGGTACCGGCAGTTGGGGTGACGCCGCCGGATTGCGGGCGGGAGGAAAATCCGCTGGCCGCCGAAGATCACCCGGCATACGGTCCCCGAATGACATCGACTTCCGCGTCCGCACTCCGCCTCGAAGAGATCACACCCCGGAACTTCGAGGCCGCGACCGGCATACGCGTCCGCCCCGAGCAGGAATTCGCGGTCTCCCCGGTGATGCAGTCCCTCGCCGAGGCGTACGTCCATCCCGCCGGCGTCGCCTGGCCCCGTCTGATCGTCGACGGCGACCGCCCGGTCGGGTTCCTGATGGCCTTCTTCGACATCGACTGGCGCGGCGACGGCACCCTCCTGCGCTCCGGCCTGTGGCGGCTGAACATCGCCGCGCAGGAGCAGGGCCGGGGATACGGCCGGTTCGCCGTCGAGTCCGTGGCCGCCGAGATCCGCCGCCGGGGCGGCGATCAGCTGTACGTCACCTGGCACCCCGGCCCGAACGGCCCGGAGAACTTCTACCTCGGCCTCGGCTTCCGCCCCACCGGGGAGACCAGCGAGGGCGAGACGGTGGGCGTCCTGGAGCTGACCCCCGAAGCTGCCCCGGAGCGCGGCGAGGCCCTGTCGTTTGGATCAGGCCGGCTGTGAGGTCCGGTGCCTCGCAGCCGACCCGAACGGGGTCTGGTGCGTGCAGGGAGTGCGTGCCAGACCCCGCGACGCCGGGATGATCCGAACGACAGGGCCCCAGGCGCGACGCCCTGGACCGGCCCGACGTCGAGCCGGGACGTCCGTCCCGGGTCCGTCACGGTGCCGATCACAGCGATACGGCCCTCACGAACGCAAAGCAGGGCCACGCCGACCGAGTCGGCGAGGAGCGTGTCCTGCTCGGGACTTGCGGGAACGCGCGACGAACATGTGACAGCCGGAGCTCCGCCCGGGGGCTACCCCCAGTCCCGCCCGGACCGCCCCCGCTTGGTCTCCGAGCGCTGCTTCTTCTCCCTGAGCCGGCGCTCGTTGATCCCGCGCGGAATCCGGGTGGGCCTGCGTGGCTTGGGTGGCGGGGCCGTCGCCTCGGCGAGGAGCGCGGCGAGGCGTACGGCGGCGGTCTCGCGGTTGCGCCACTGGGAGCGGTGCTCGGAGGCACGGACGGTGACGACGCCGTCGACGAGACGACTCGCCAGCCGGTCGAGCGCCCGCCGCTTCCACACCTCCGGCAGCGCCTCGGTCCTCGCCAGGTCGAACCGCAGCTCGACCTGCGAGTCGCTGGTGTTGACGTGCTGGCCCCCCGGGCCGCCGGACCGCGAGAAACGCCACATGAGCTCGGCCTCGGGAAGCGAGACGGAGCCACGGATGACGTATGGACCAGACATGCCGTCCATGTTCCCCGTCCTGTCCGGTCCACGTCACGCGAATATCCCCTACGGGTGCTCTTTGGCAAAGAAAGTAAAGACACCTGGAACTTGAGGTACCCCTCTCCGCGTTCATAGGGGTAGCTGTAGCTTCTAGCCGTACCGCAACGAGGGAAGGGACTCCCAACAATGGCTGTAAGCCTGTCCAAGGGTGGCAACGTCTCGCTCACCAAGGAGGCTCCGGGCCTGACCGCCGTCACCGTGGGTCTCGGCTGGGACGTCCGCACCACCACCGGCACGGACTTCGACCTCGACGCCTCCGCGATCGCCGTGAACACGCAGGGCAAGGTCTACTCGGACGCCCACTTCGTGTTCTTCAACAACAAGCAGACCCCGGACAGCACCATCGTCCACACCGGTGACAACCGCACCGGCGAGGGCGCGGGCGACGACGAGGCGATCAACGTCAACCTGGCCGGCCTCCCGGCCGACATCGACAAGATCGTCTTCCCGGTCTCCATCTACGACGCCGAGTCGCGCTCGCAGAACTTCGGCCAGGTCCGCAACGCCTACATCCGCATCATCAACCAGGCCGGCGGCGCCGAGATCGCCCGCTACGACCTGTCGGAGGACGCGGCCACCGAGACCGCCATGGTCTTCGGCGAGCTCTACCGCAACGGCGCCGAGTGGAAGTTCCGCGCCGTCGGCCAGGGCTACGCCTCGGGCCTGGTGGGCATCGCGCAGGACTTCGGCGTGAACGTCTGACGGACGCTGCGCTGTGCGGGAGCCCCGGGCCGCGGTATGCCGTGGCCGGGGGCTCCCGGCGTCCGAGGGCTTGGGCGTACACCCGTCCGCGCCCCGCGATAAGTTGCCCCGCGTGATCCTCGCCCCCCTCCCCCGCACCCCCGACCACGACATCCCGGCCCCGCTGCTCACCGAGCTCACCGCCCTCTACGCCGCCAACCGCGACTTCCACGCCCTCAGCGGTGACTTCCCGGACCCGGACGACATCCGGCCGGAGCAGGTGGCGGCCGCGCTGGCGGAGGAGTTGGCGAATCCGGACGTGGAGGTGCTGCTCGCGCGCAGCGCGGGGCGGCTGGTCGGTATCGCGATCACCCTCGGCCGCCACCCCGACCCGGCCGACCCGGACCCGTGGATCGGCCTGCTGATGGTCGACGCGACGGCCCACCGCCAGGGGTACGGCAGGCAGTTGGCCTCCCTCGTCGAGGACCGTTTCCGCGCGGCGGGCCGTACGGCCGTACGCCTCGCCGCCCTCGACAACAACCCCAAGGGCCTGGCCTTCTGGACCGCCCTCGGCTACGAGGTCCTCGCCCACCGCAGGGACCGCAAGCTCAACCGCCCCTGCGCGGTCCTGCGCAAGCCGCTCACCCACCCCGCGCGCACTCCACGCCGAGCCGCCCGCGTCGCCGTACTCGACCCCGACGGCTCGGTCTTCCTCTTCCGGTACGACAACGTCGAGGTCGGCGTCCACTGGGCCCTCCCCGGCGGCGGGCTGGAGGCCGACGAGACGCCCCGCGAGGGCGCCCTGCGCGAGCTGCGCGAGGAGACCGGCTGGACGGACCTGGAACCGGGCCCCCTGCTGTGCACCTGGGAGCACGACTTCACCTACGCCGGCATTCCGGTCCGCCAGCACGAGCACATCTACGTCACCCGAGGCCCCCACCGCGACCCCACCGGCCCCCAACTCCCCGCAGCCCACGCCGCCGACGGCATCCTCACCTGGCGCTGGTGGACGCGGGCGGAGCTGGCCGCGGCGCCCGAGCCGGTGTGGCCACCGGAGCTGGCCCGCCTCCTGGACGAACTCGACGGCACACCGTCCGCATAGCGAACCGCCGGAAACGGCTTTCGGATACAAACACGTAAAGTCTTGACGGCGCTCTGTCAAACAAGCCATCCCGGGTGCCACCCTCTCCTCGCTCGCCGCAACTCTGTGCCCCACCTGTGCCTCACCCATGAGGCCAGCGACGAAGGAGAACGAGTGAGACAGCACTCCCGTGCCACCCGTGCCACCCGCACCACTCGCACGACCACCCTGCGCGCCACCGCCCTGATCGGCTCGGCGGCCATGGTCGTACTCGCCCTGCAGAACGGCCCCGCCACCGCGGCCCCCGAGCCGGCGTCCGCGTCCGCCTCCGCCCTCCCCCTCACCGCCTCCGCCCGCGCCGCCGCCATCCGGGCGGCCCAGGCGGACGCCGGTTCGACCGCCCGTGAACTCGGGCTCGGCGCCCAGGAGAAGCTCGTCGTCCGGGACGTCGTCAAGGACGCGAACGGCACGGTCCACACGCGGTACGAGCGGACGTACGCCGGTCTGCCCGTCCTCGGCGGCGACCTGGTCACGCACGTCACAAAGAGCGGCACCCTGAAGAGCGTCAGCAAAGCGACCGGCGCCCGCATATCCGTGGCCGCCACCGACGCCGCGATATCCGCCGCCACCGCACGGAAGTCCGCCCTCGCCGCCGCCGACTCCCCGAAGGCCACCGCGGCGAGCCCCCGCAAGGTGGTCTGGGCCGCCGGTGACAAGCCGGTCCTCGCCTACGAGTCCGTCGTCAAGGGCCTCCAGCACGACGGCACCCCGAGCGAGCTGCACGTCATCACCGACGCCCGCACCGGCAAGAAGCTGTACGACTTCGAGGCCATCGACACCGGCACGGGCACCAGCCAGTACAGCGGCACCGTCACCCTCGGCACCACCCCCTCCGCCTCCGGCGGCCACGACCTCACCGACTCCGGCCGCGGCGGCCACCGGACGTACGACCTGAACGGCGCCACGAGCGGCACCGGCACCCTCTTCCACGACGCCGACGACACCTGGGGCGACGGCACCCCGGCCAACCGCCAGACCGCCGCCGTGGACGCCGCCTACGGCGCCCAGGTCACCTGGGACTTCTACAAGAGCGAGTTCGGCCGCAACGGCATCCGGAACGACGGCAAGGCCGCCTACTCGCGCGTCCACTACGGCAACGCCTACGTCAACGCCTTCTGGTCCGACCAGTGCTTCTGCATGACGTACGGCGACGGCCAGAACAACCTCAAGCCGCTCACCTCGCTGGACGTGGCCGGCCACGAGATGACCCACGGGCTGACCTCCGCGACGGCGGGCCTGCGCTACAGCCGTGAGTCCGGCGGCCTCAACGAGGCGACCAGTGACATCATCGGCACCTCCGTCGAGTTCTTCGCGAACAACTCCTCCGACGCCGGCGACTACCTCATCGGCGAGAAGATCGACATCCGCGGCAACGGCACCCCGCTGCGCTACATGGACAGGCCCAGCCGGGACGGCAACTCCGCCGACTACTGGTCGCGCTCCGTCGGCCGCCTCGACGTCCACTACTCGTCCGGCGTCGCCAACCACTTCTTCTACCTGCTCAGCGAGGGCAGCGGCGCCAGGACCGTCAACGGCGTGAGCTACGACTCCCCGACCTACGACGGCTCCACGGTCACCGGCATCGGGCGGGACAAGGCGTACCGGATCTGGTACCGGGCCCTGACGACGTACATGACCTCCTCCACCGACTACGCGGGCGCCCGCACCACCACCCTGCAGGCGGCGAGCGACCTGTACGGCGCGAACAGCGCGGAGTACCAGGCGGTGGCGGCGGCCTGGAAGGCGGTCAACGTCAACTAAGCCCTGTCGTCCAGGCCCTGTCGTCGCCGACCGGGCCGGCCGTCATGGCCGGTCCGGCTTGCCCTCGCCGTACAGCCACTCGTCCCAGATCCGCCCGAAGTCCGTGTCCGGCGCCTTCTTCTCGACGTAGGCGGTGAAGTCGGCGGTGTCCGCGTTCCCGTGCCGCCGGTCGGCCGCCCAGCCCTGGACGATGTCGTAGAAGGCGTCGTCGCCGACAGCCTGGCGGATCTTGTGCAGGACCATCGCGCCGCGCTGGTAGACCGGGTCGTCGGAGATGTGCGCGGCGCTCGGCGGCTCGGCGGGCGGGAAGGACCAGAGGTCCTCGTGGTCGTCCTCGCCGTGGTCGTACAGGGCGTCGAAGGTCTCCTGCGCGCTGTCGCCGTCGTTGTCCTCGTCCCACAGCCACTCCGCGTACGTCGCGAAGGCCTCGTTGAGCCACATGTCCCGCCAGCTCTTCGGCGTCACGGAGTTGCCGAACCACTGGTGGACGAGCTCGTGGACGAGCAGTTCGGTGCCGGGGGCGCCGGGGAAGACCGGCCGGTTCTGGGTCTCCAGGGCGTAGTCGGCGGCCTCCTCGGGGGCGATGACCGCGCCGGTGGAGGAGAAGGGGTAGGGGCCGAAGTTGGTCTCGGCCCACTCCAGGACCTCGGGCAGCTCGGCGAGGACTTCGCGGCCGGCGTCGTCCTGGGAGGGGGCCACGGCGGTGTAGACGGGCAGCTCGCCGCCGCTCTCGGTGGTGACGGTGGAGCGGCTAATCCGGTAGTCGCCGATGGCGAGGGTGGCGACGTAACTGGCCATGGGTTCGTCGGTGCGCCAACGGAACGTCCTGCGGCCGTTGGTGGTGGTCTCGGCCGCCAACTCGCCGTTGGAGACGACCTCCAGCTCCTCGGGAACGGTGACCGTGATGGCGTACGACGCCTTGTCGGACGGGTGGTGACTGCCCGGGAACCACGTCATGGACCCCACCGGCTCCCCGAGGGCGAGGGCCCCGTCGTCGGTGGGGAGCCAGCCCTCTCGGGAGTCGTCGGGGTCGGTGATGGTCTCGGGACGGCCGGAGTACCGCACGACGACACGGAAGGTCTCCCCGTCGTCGAGGTCGCCGTGCGGGCGGACGACCAGCTCCTGGCCGTTACGGCTCCAGCGGGCGCGCCGGCCCTCCACCGTGACCCGCTCGACCTCCATGCCCTTGAGGTCGAGGTCGAAGGCGGAGAGGTCCTGGGTGGCGCGTGCGGTGATCTCGGCGGTGCCGGTGAGGTGGCGCTCGTCGGGGTCGTAGGCGAGGTCGAGGTCGTAGTGGGTGACGTCGTAGCCGCCGTTGCCGGCCTTGGGGAAGTAGGGGTCGCGCACGCCGGAACCGCCGGGCGTGCCCTGGACGCCGCCGCACGCGGTGAGGGCGAGGGCGAGCAGGCCGCAGGTGACGGTTGTGACAACGCGCGCAGAACGGGACATGCCAGTGATCCTATGAGCGCGGGCGTGACACCATCACTGCGTGCTCGACATCGGCTATGCCCTCTCCACCCGCTTCCCGGACCCCCCGCAGACGGACTACCGCCGCGCGGACGTCCGCGCCCTGCGCCATGACCTGTTCTGCGGCGACGTCTACCTCGCCGACACCAAGGCGGACCGGGAGTTGTCCACAGCCTGGGGATGGGTGCCGGTGCTCGACTTCGCCTGGGCCCTGTGCGACATCGTCGAGGAGCTGGACCGGGATCCGGCCGGTTCCCGCGCCTCCCGCCCACAACGCGCGGAACTGGACTTCACGGAGTCCACGGACCGCATGTTCTTCGAGCGGCGCTTCGGCTGGGTGGACATCGAGGCGGACTGGATGCCGGCGGAGGAGCCCCCGCTGACCTTCTCGCACGCCGAACTGCGCCGCGAGGCCCGCGACTTCCTGCACGACCTGCTCGCCGACCTTATCGACCTGCACGAGGACCTGGGCGAGAACCCGGCGATCTGGACCCTGCAGGCCCGCTTCCCGCGGGTGGCGTAGCCGACGCCGCGACGGCCCGCGCCGCGACAACGAAGGAGCCCCTCCCGTACGAACGGGAGGGGCTCCTTGTCAGAGCGCCGGGCAGGCCTTGCACCTGCATCTCCCCGCAGGAAGCGGGGCGTCTTTCCTTGGACCACCAACGCAGCACCGTCCGCCGTGAGTTCCGGCGAGCAGCTCAAGATCAATCATACCGGATCCCTCCCGGTGCCCTGTCCCTACTCCGCCGCCTCCACCCGCACCCCCATCTCCGCCGCCAGCACCGGCGCCAGATCCAGCAGTTGCGCAGGGCTGATCACCGCCCCGGCCAGCCGGTCCACCCCCCGGGCGATGTCCAGCTCGGCCGCCTTCCGCAGGTCCACGTCCGACAGGGTCACCCCGCTGAGGTCCGCCCCCTTCAAGACGCAGTCCACGAACTCGACCCGCTCCAGCCGGGCTCCCCCGAAGTCCGGCTCGACCAGGACGCAGCCCTCGAAGACGACGTCTCTGAGCCTGGCCTTGCGCAGGTTCAGGTAGTCGATCTTGCCGCCCCGGACCAGCACCCGCTCCAGCACGGCTCCGTGCAACTGCACCCCGCCCAGGCGGGCATCGACCAGCTCCACATCACGCAGCGTCGACTCCGCGAGGTCGGTGCCGACGCCCCGTAGGCCCGTGAGCACCGAGTCGAGAATCCGGGCGTGAGGGAGTCTCGTCTCGTCCAGGGCGCAGCCCCTCAGTGCGCAGTCCATGAAGCGGGCGCCGCCCCCGTCCTGTCCGGAGAGGTCCTCCTCCCGGAACTCCAGGCCGTCGTAGTCCCCGTCGGGCTCCAACCCCCCGTCCCGGTACGGATCGAGCGGCGGCAACCGCACCTCGGGCCGTCGCGCGCCCCGCACGCCGGCCCGGCCCGGACCGCCGCCCTCACCCCTCGCTCTCCTCACCATGACCCCATGCTGCACCCCACCACTGACAATCACCCTGACCTGCGACGACACCGGCGATGTCACATTCGGGGTACCGCAGCCCGTCCCACTCACAGAGAAGGGAAGACAGGCGACCCCGAGCCAGAGGGAGATCCCAGCCATGCACCGCATCACCGTCATCGGCGGCGGCTTCGCCGGACTCACCGCGGCGATCACCGCCGCCGAGGCGGGCGCCAAGGTCACCGTGCACGAAGCCCACCACACCCTCGGCGGGCGGGCGCGGACCGCCGAGGGGCCGTACCGGACGAACGACGGACCGCACGCCCTGTACAGCGGCGGCCCGCACTGGGCCTGGCTCAAGCAGCGCGACCTCATCGGGCCGCTCGCGCCGATCCCGCCCCTGGAGGCCGCCCGGCTCAGGCTGCGGCACAAGGGCGCCCTGCGCCGCACCCCGCCCTTCGCCATGCTCAAGCTGCTGCGGCGCGGCCTGCCGCAGGCGCCCGTGGACGTCGACTTCCTGACCTGGGCCACCGGCATCGCCGGTGAGGAGGGCGCCCGTGCCGCCGCCCACTACTCCGCCGTGGCCCTGTTCCACCACGACCCCGGCTCCCTGTCCGCCGCGTTCGTGCAGGAGCGGCTGCGCCGGGCCACCAGGCTGCCGCCGGAGGCGCACTATCCACAGGGCGGATGGGCGAACCTCATCGACCGGATGGCGGCCCGGGCGTGGAATCTCGGGGTGCGGATGGAGACCCTCTCCCGCGTCGACGAACTGCCGACCGACACGCCCGTGGTCGTCGCCACCTCCCTCGACGCCGCCCGCCGCCTCCTCAAGGACGACTCACTGACCTGGACCAGCGGTCGTACGGCACTCGTCGACCTCGCCGTGCGGACCCGGCGCGGGGATTCCTTCATCGTCTCCGATCTCGACGCGACCGGGTGGCTGGAGCGGTTCACCGCGCAGGACCGGTCGCTTGCTCCGGCGGGTGAGCAGCTGATCCAGGGACAGATCCCCCTGGCGCCGCACGAGTCCAGGGCCGACGGCGTCGCGCGTGCCGAGCAGCTCCTCGACCTCGGCTTCCCCGGCTGGCGCGACCGCGTCACCTGGCGGCGCACGGCCGTCGCGAGCGGCCGTACCGGCGCCGTCGACCTGCCCGGCACCAGCTGGCGCGACCGCCCGGCCGTCGACCGCGGTGACGGCGTCTATCTGACGGGGGATCAGGTCGCCGCTCCCGGCGTCCTGTCGGAGGTGTCCTTCAACAGCGCGCTCACGGCCGTGTCCCTGGCCCTCGGCCGGCGCACCCTTGACCTCAAGCAAGCTTGACGTTGCAGCATCGATCCGCCGCCCCCGCGACGGGGTTGGTTCCCGACCACTGCCCAGCACCGCATCCGATGGGGGACCCGCCATGCACGCCATCCGCCTGCACACCTTCGGCCCGGCCGAGAACCTCACCCTCGAAGAGGTCGACGACCCCGCGCCGGGCCCCGGCCAGATCCGTATCGCGGTGGCGGCGGCGGGCGTCCATCTCCTCGACACGGCCCTGCGCGAGGGCATCCAGGGTCCGGCGCCGCACCCGCCGACGCTGCCCACCATCCCCGGCCGCGAGGTCGCCGGAGTCGTCGAGTCCCTCGGCGAGGGCGTCGCCGCCCGCTGGCTGGGCAAGCGCGTCGTCGCCCACCTCGGCTTCGCGCCGGGCGGCTACGCCGAGCTCGCCGTCACCGCTGTCGACCGGGTTCACGAGATCCCGGCGAACCTCGACTTCGCCGAGGCCGTCGCCATGATCGGCACGGGCCGTACGGCGATGGGGATCCTGCAGTTCGCCGAGCTCGGCCCGGACTCGGTCGCCGTGATCCCGGCGGCGGCCGGCGGGATCGGCACCCTGCTCGTGCAGTACGCCAGGAACGCCGGCGCCGTCGTCATCGGTCTCGCGGGCGGGCCGGACAAGGCCGCCCGGGTGCGGGAGAACGGCGCCGACCTCGCCGTCGACTACAAGGACTCCTCGTGGCCCGGCAAGGTCCGCGCCTTCCTGGGCGGCCGGCCGGCCACCGTCGTCCTCGACGGCGTCGGCGGCGATGTCGCCCGCGAGTGCGTCGCCCTGCTCGGACCCGGCGGCCGGCATCTCGTCTTCGGCTGGTCGGGCCAGGGGCTCCACGACAGCGAGCCCTACGTCGTCGACGGCGTCTCCGAAAACGTCCTGGGTCCGGCGATGATGCGGAAGGCCGGCGGCCCCGACCCCGTACGCACCCTCGAACTGCGCGCCCTCGCCGAGGCCGCCGAAGGCCGCCTCACCCCGGCCGTACAGCGCTTCCCGCTCGCCGAGGCGGCGGCCGCCCACCGCGCCCTGGAGACGCGCGCGACCACCGGAAAGGTCGTACTGGAGCCGTGATCAGCCGGGCGAAGGGGCCCCACCGGACCGCGGAGCCCCTCCCCCACCCTGTGTCGGCGGTCAGCCGGCGACCGCCCGCGTCGCCTTGCTCAGCGCCGACCCGTCCTTGTGGCCCGTGCGGTGGGCGATCACCTTCACGGTGATCTTCTTGCCCTTCTGCGCCGGCTTCAGCACCAGCGACGACTTGGTCGCCCCGCTGATCACCTTGCCGTTCGCGTACCACTGGTACGAGTACGACGTCGCCGCCGGGCTCCAGGTCCCCTTGGACGTCGTCAGCGTCTTCCCGACCTTCACCGTGCCGCTGATCACCGGCAGCGCGGTCGCCTTGGGCGCGTCGCCCTTGGCCACGGTCACCGGCGCCGAGGTCGCCGACCCGCTGACCCAGCCCGGCCTGACCGCGGTGACGGTCACGGTGAGCTTCTTGCCGACCATCGAGGCCGGGACGGTGTACGTCGACGCCGTCGCCCCGCTGATCGCCGTCCCGTTCGCCTTCCACTGGTACGTGTACGACGACGGGGCCGCCGACCAGCTGCCGGGCGTGGCCGTGAGCTTGGCGCCCGTCCTGGCCGTGCCGGTGATCTTGGGAGCGGTCGTGTTCGCCAGCTCGGGCTGCGGGGTCACGGTGAAGGAACCGCGCGGGAACTCCCAGCCGCGCGTGAGCACGCTGACGTTCCAGGTGCCGGTGGCCGCGCCGGTCAGGTCGAGGGTCGCGGTCACCGTCCGGTTGTCCGCGGCGACCGAGTCGGCCTTCGCGGTGATCGTCTTGCCGGCCTGGCTGAGCCGGACGGTGACGTCCGGGCCGAGCGCGGTGCCGGTGACCGTGAGCTTCACCTTGCCGCCGGCGGCCCCGGTGTCGGGGCTGACCGCGGTGACGGCCGTCTCCTCCGTGCCGCACACCGGGGACGTACAGGTCAGCTCGGCGCTGTAGGCCGTGCTGGACGCCTTCTCGGGCAGGCCCAGGAGGAACACCGTCGGCGTGCTCTCCCGCGAGGAGCCGAGCGCGTCGCAGTCGTAGCCCTCCGGGATGTAGCGCGTGCAGCCGTTGGCCCAGGTCTTGGTGTTGTACAGGACCGGCACCGCCGTGGTGGCGGCGCCGGCGGTGTCCTTGATGTCGGTCTCGAAGCGGTCGAACCCGGCGGTCGGCAGCGCCGCGCACACCGCGGTGCGCGACTCGTCCAGGGTGCCGGTGACCGGCCCGTAGCCGTACGCCACCGACGGCACCTTGACGCACTCCGGCGCGGGCCCGTCGGCGGTCGCGATGCGCAGGGCGTCCAGGCGGTACTCGGGCGCCGCCTGCTGCGTGACCGGCGTCTGCACGAGGACCTGGTGAGTGGTGGACCCGGTGACCGCGCAGGGGGCGTTGCGGAAGGAGCACTCCATCCGGCCGTCCCCGGCGATGACCGCGGAGTTGGCGGTGCCGAGGGCGTCGCGCACGTTGACGTGCAGGACGTCGGTGGCCGCGGCGGTGGTCACCTGACGGCAGCCGAGGGTGCCGGGGCCGTCGTACGCGCTCTTCACGGAGGGCCCGCCGACCTTCGCGGCGGCCGTCTTCGTGCAGCCCGCCGAGGAGGCGCTCGCCGTGACGTCCCGCCGGGTCAGGGTGTACGTGGCCGCCTCGTCCCGGCCGGTGACCAGCACGGTGTGGGCCTTGCCCGGGGTCAGGGAGCAGAGGGTCCAGCCGTTGGTGGTGGCGTAGCGCTCGCAGACCCGCTTGCCGTCGGAGTCCAGCACCGAGAACGCCGCGGAGGCGGTCCCGGAGGTGGCGATCAGCTGGAACACCTCGGCGGCCGTGTGCGCGTCCGCCGGGATGCCCAGGCAGTGCGAGAAGACGCCGTTCCCGGTGGTCATCGTGGCCTTCGCGCCGTCCGCGGCGAAGCTGCCGGCGGGCAGCACCGGGCAGCCCTCGGCGACGTCGGTGCGGTGGAAGGCCACCGCGTAGGCGCCCGTCGCCGAGTCCCCCCGGTCCGCGGTGTGCACCAGCGCCCGGTAGGGCGCCGCACCGGTGAGCGCGCAGTCCCCGCCCCGGAGCTCGTCGTCGTCGCACTGCGGGGTGCCGGCCCGGTCCAGGACCTCCACCTCGGGGGTCAGCCCGGCCGAGGAGAGCGAGGTGAGCGCGGCGATCCGGGCGCCCTGCGGGACGTCCAGCGTCAGACAGTCGTACTGCCCGACCGTGCTCAGCTCGCCCTTGTGCAGCCCGGTCCCGGCCGCCACGCACCCGGCCTCGGAGGCACGGTCGAGAACGACCGGACCGGCGCGGGTGTCACGGAAGGGGTAGGTGCCGTCCAGGACGGCCGTGTAGGTGCCCGGCGCCTTGATCCGGCACGGGTCGGCCCCGTACCGGCACACGCTCAGTCCGGTCGCGTCGTACACCCGGGCCACCCCGACCTCCCGGTCGGCGCTCACCGAGTGCACGGTGTACGGGCCCGCCGCACCGGCGGTGAAGGTGAAGCACGGGTTGGTGGTGAGGTCCTGCTCCGCCAGCGGGCCGAACGGGCGGACCGGGGCGGTGGCGCAGCCCTGCGGGTCGCTGAGCCGGCGGACCTTCACGCCGTACTCGGCGGGGAAGCCGTTCTCCGAGCGGGAGACGGTGGAGAGCACCCGGTAGGGGCCGTCGCCGGGCAGGACGCAGCTGTCCTCGTCGTTCTCCGGGAACCGCTCGCAGATCCGCCTGCCGGTCGCGTCGGTGATCCAGGCGAGGGAGTCGCCGTACACCTTCGTGCCGTAGGTGAGCCGGACCCGGTCGCCACTCCTGCCCTCGAAGGGCTGGCAGTCGACCTCCACCCGGCTCACGGTGGTGCGGGTGACGTCCGGCTGGTCCCAATTGGTGCCGACGGGGTCCGCGCAGCCCTTGGCCGAGCCGAGCGGCACGAAGGTGACGGAGGTGGCCTTGTCCTCCCAGTCGGTGTTGCGGACCTTCAGCGTGTAGGTGCCGGCCGCGGGCACGGCGCACATGCCGTCCGTGGCGTACCCGTCGCCGTGGCAGTCCACCTCGCTGCCGTCGGCGGCGAGCAGCTGCCTGGCCATCGCGTTGCCGTAGCTGTCCTTCGCCGGGGCCAGATACAGGCCCGGCGTCTGGACGGTGACGGTGTAGCAGACGCTGGAGTCGGGCGCGACGGTCGCCTCGCCTACGGCGTCCCCCGGGTCGCCGAAGGGCGCGAGGGCGAGCGGTGCGCACTCCTGGTCGGCGGCGACGGCGGGGCTCGCGCCGGCCAGGGTCAGAGTCGAGGCGAACAGCGAGACGACAGCGGCGAACACGGCCGGCGCGACGGCCACCCGCCTCGGTCTCGCGGACGGACAGGAGTCGTCGTCAGACATGGAATCCCCCCGGATCATCGGTCGTTGAGGCGATGGTCGCACACGGGTGTGACAACGCACGCGTGAGTATCCGGGGGCGAAAGTTTCGTCAGTGCCGCCCGGCCACCCGGTCGGCGATCCGCGCCAGCCTCGACGACTCGGCGCTGTTGCCGGCGCTCTCCCGCCGGTCCGCGGCCCGGTAGGTGGCGTACAGCCCGTGCACTCCGAGCCAGCGCAGCGGTTCCGGCTCCCACTTGCGCACCTTGTGCCCGACCCAGGGCAGGTCGGTGAGGTCGGTCCGCATGCCCTGTCCCGAGTCCAGCTGCACCAGGTCGCGCAGCGTGCGGGCCGCCAGGTTCGCGGTGGCGACGCCCGAACCGACGTAGCCGCCCGCCCAGCCGAGCCCGGTCGACCGGTCCAGGGTGACGGTCGCGCACCAGTCGCGCGGCACCCCCAGCACCCCCGACCAGGCGTGCTCGATCCGCACCCCGGCCAGCGACGGGAAGAAGTCCACGAGGACGTCCCGCAGCGCCTCGACGGTCGCGGGCTGCGTCCGCCCGTCGTTGTCGGTCCGCGACCCGAAGCGGTACGGCACCCCGCGCCCGCCCAGCGCGATCCGCCCGTCGGCGGTGCGCTGCGCGTACATGTAGGCGTGCGCCATGTCGCCCAGCGTCTCGCGCCCGTCCCAGCCCACCGACGCCCACTGCTCCTCGGTCAGCGGCTCGGTGGCGATCATCGACGAGTTCATGGGCAGCCAGGTGCGCCTCTCGCCCTTCAGCGCGGCCGTGAACCCCTCGGTGCAGCGCAGGACGTAGGGCGCGCGGACGGTGCCGTACGGGGTGACCGCGTGCTTGGGCCGGATCTCCGTGACCGGCGTCAGCTCGTGAACCGTCACGCCCAGCGCCTCCACGGCCGCCGCGAGCCCCTTGACCAGCTTCACGGGGTGCACGCGCGCGCCGTGCGGCGTCCACGTCGAACCGACCGCGTCGGCCACCCGGATCCGCTCGACGGTCTCGCGGGCGCCGTACAGCTCGCGGTCCTTCTCGCCGTACGACAGCTCGTGCTCGTGGAAGGCCTTCAGCCGCGCCAACTGGGCGGGCGTACGCGCCACTTCCAGCACCCCGCCCTTGTGGATACCGGCGTCGATGCCCTCCGCCGCGGCGACCCGTACGACCTCGTCGACGGTGTCGTTCATGGCCCGCTGGAGTCGTACGGCCGCCTCGTGGCCGTGCTGTTTCGCGTACCGGTCGCGGCCCGCGATGCCGTTGTACAGCCAGCCGCCGTTGCGCCCCGAAGCCCCGTACCCGCAGAACTTCTGCTCCAGGACGGTGATCCGCAGGAAGGGGACCGCCTTCTTCAGGTAGTACGCGGTCCACAGTCCCGTGTACCCGCCGCCCACGATCACCACGTCCGCGGAGGCGTCCCCGGCGAGCGGCTCCCGCACCGCAGGGAGGCCGTCGTCCGCGTACCAGAAGGAGATGCCGCCGTTGACGGCACCGCTCACCGAGCTGCTCATGGCGAGGACGTTAATTCGGGTGAGGCGATTCCGGCAGACCAGTACGGTCACAAGGTGATCGACATTCCGCAGGAGCTCGCCGCATCACAGCAGCAGTACAACGGGGAGGCGGGCCGCGCCTTCATCGCCGAACTCCCCGACCTGACGGCCGCCTTCCTCGACCGC
Source organism: Streptomyces curacoi (assembly GCF_001513975.1). GTDB lineage: Bacteria > Actinomycetota > Actinomycetes > Streptomycetales > Streptomycetaceae > Streptomyces > Streptomyces curacoi. Next base: position 125,285 of record NZ_KQ947990.1, on the reverse strand, counting down.
TGGGGGCTGACGGCCGACGGACCGCCGATGCACGGGGTCAGCGCCCTGGTCCTCCCCGTGCTGCGCCGGGACGGCACCCCGGCCGTCCTGAAGCTGCAACTCCTCGACGAGGAGAGCGAGGGCGAACCGGTGGCCCTGCGCGCGTGGGACGGCGACGGAGCGGTCCGCCTCCTCGACCACGACGAGGCGACCGGCACCATGCTCCTCGAACGCCTCGACTCCTCCCGCATGCTCGCGCACGTTCCGGACGTCCACGAGTCCGTCCTGGTCATCGCCCGCCTGCTGGCCCACCTCACGTCCTTCGCCGCGCCCGCCGGACTGCGCCGCCTCGGCGACATCGCGCGGGACATGCTGGAGGAGACGCCCTGGGCGCTGAAGCAGATCGGGGACCCGGGGACCCGCCGTATCGCCGCCGACTGCGCCGCAGCCGTACGGGAGGTCGTCGACGAGCCGGGCGACCGCCTGCTGCACTGGGACCTGCACGACGAGAACGTCCTCGCCGCCGAGCGCGCCCCCTGGGTCGCCATCGACCCCAAGCCCCTCGCCGGCGACCCGGGCTTCGAGCTGTGGCCCGCGCTCGCCAGCCGCTTCGACCCCGCCGACGTCCGCTGGCGCTTCGACGCCATGACCGACGTACTCGGCCTGGACCGGGCACGCGCGCGTGCGTGGACGTACGGCCGGCTGCTCCAGAACCTCCTGTGGAGCGTCGAGGACGGCGACGTACCGGAGGAGAAGGACCTGGAAATCGCCAGGCGCCTGCGCGACCCCCGCGGCTAGCCTCACCCCATGATCCGACCCGCGACCCCCGCCGACGTCCCCGCCATCCACACCCTCATCCGCGAACTCGCCGACTACGAGAAGGCCCTGGAGGAGGCGCAGGCCTCCGAGGAGCAGCTCCACACGGCCCTCTTCGGCGACCACCCGGCCGCCTACGCGCACATCGCGGCCGACGACGCGACCGGCGAGACCGTCGGCTACGCGATCTGGTTCCTGAACTTCTCCACCTGGCGCGGCGTCCACGGCATCTACCTGGAGGACCTCTACGTCCGCCCCACCGCCCGGGGCGCCGGCCACGGCAAGGCCCTGCTGGCCGAACTGGCCCGGCTGTGCGTGGAGCGCGGCTACCAGCGCCTGGAGTGGTCGGTCCTGAACTGGAACGCCCCCTCCATCGCCTTCTACGAGGCCCTCGGCGCCCGCCCGCAGAACGAGTGGACGGTGTACCGACTGACGGACGAGGCACTCACGGAGCTGGGCGCCGCAGGGCGGTAACAGCCGTGCACCCCTCGAACACACCCGCTTCGACCCAGCGCAGGGCGAACTGCACTCCGGCCACCGCCGCCCGCCTGGCCCGCGACCTGATGCGGCTGTGCCTGCTGATGGAGCGCCGCTACCCGCCGTACGGCAAATGGCTCGGCTGCGAGGTGCCCCCACGCCCTTCAGGCAGCGGGGGAGCCTTCGCCCGCACCGCCGTGGGCACCCGCCTGTCCCCCGTCCTCACCGCCGCGCTCGCCGCCACGGACTGGCCCACCCGCGAGCGCCACCTCGCCCAGGCGAGATCGTCGCGCGCCGGCACAACCGGCTCGGCCTGACCGACCGCGTCGACCCGGCCGTACGCCCGTACCACTCCCGGCCCTTCAAGGTCCTGCGCGCGGACCGCTTCGCCGCGGCCCTGACCGCCCGCATCAGCGACCCGGCCCTCCAGGAGCTGCCGCCCGTCGGCGCGGTGGACCAGTTCGTCGGCAGTAGGGACGTGCTGGCGCGGCCTGCTCTGGACAGGGCACTGTCCGGGAGCTTCCGTCAACCGGCGCAGGCGGCGGGCGTGTCCGTCGCCGCGACCGCTTTCAGGTCCTGGGCCACGGCCTCGCCGATCATCTCCGCGTCACCGGCGCGCAGATGGCCGACGACGGTGAGGGTGTAGGTGTCGGCGGTGCGGACGAGGCAGAGGTTCGCCGTGCCCGGCGGGGAGAGCTGCGGCAGGGGGACGATGCGCGACAGGGGACGGCCGTGCAGGCTGCTGGGGTTGTCCCGCCACTTGAAGGCGGTGCACAGGCTGGTGGTGACCTCGGGGCGCGCCAGCCGCCGGGCCATCACCCCGGCCAGCCACGGCACGGCACGCGCGGCGGCCTTCAGCGGGGGAAGGATCGCGCGGTGGACGTCGCAGCGGTGACCGAACGCCGCGACCAGGTCCTGGCACGCCTGCAGTCGTGCCACCGGGCACTCGGTGTCGACGGGCAGCGGGATGCGCAGGGCGGTGACGCCGTTGCCGAGCTCACCGGCGTTGTCGCGGGTCCGCAGGTCGACCGGGACCGTGGCGTAGAGGGGGGTCGGCCCCTGGGGCCAGGACCGCGGGGGTCCGTAGCAGGCGCGCAGGGCTCCGGCGTACGCGCTGAGCAGAAGTTCGTTGAGGGTCGCTCCCCGTCCGCCGGCCGGGCGTCCGCGGGCCGTACGCATCACCTGCGGATCGAGGTCGACCACCGCCACCGACGGCCGCGGTTCGCCGGGGGGAGCCGAAGGAAGGGGCTGGCCGGGGATCTCGATGCGGCGCAACTCCCTGCCCACCGCGGCGGGTTGGACGCGTGGGCGCGGCGGGGCCGTCGCGGGCGGCCCGGCGGGGCGGGGCGGTGCGGCGTCGTCCATCAGCAGCCGGAAGAGGGTCTCCAGGGATCTGCCGTCCAGCAGCGCGTGATGGGCGAGCAGCACGAGCGCGTGTTCGCCCGCCGGGGTGGCGTGTGCCGTCACCAGCAGCCGCCACAGGGGCCGTTCGGACGGCAGCGGGTGGCTGACACCGGCGGTCAGCAGGGCGTCCAGGTCCTGGTCCGTGGCGGTGATGTGCACGTCGGGATCGAACGGCCGGGCGGCTGTCCACCGGTGGCCCGACACCGCCGTCGGCCCGGCGGGCGGCGCGAGGAGCCGGCTCATCCGCTCCAGTGCGCCCCATCGGTCACGGACCCGGGACCGCACCTGCGCCAGGTCGAGCGGCTGCCCCGCAGGAAACACCGCGGCGATGCCGATGGTCCCCGGCAGCCCGTTGCGCAGGTGCCCTTCCTCGACGGCCGTCAGCCTCATGTTCCACAGCCTCTCGTTCCTCGGTCCCCCCTTCGCTGGTCCCTTCGCTGATCAAGCGTGGGGTGAATCGAACACGACACAGGCGTTGTGGCCTCCGAAGGCGAAACTGTTGCTGATCACCGGGCCGTCCGGGATCTTGCGCGGTTCCGTGTGGATCACGTCGAGTTCGCATCGGGGGTCCAGCCGCGTGAGATGCGCGGTCGGAGGGGCCAGCCCTTCGCGCACGGAGCAGGCCGTGATCACGGCCTCCAGCGCTCCCGCCAGCCCGAGCCCGTGCCCGGTCACCGACTTGGGGGCGGTCACCGGCACCCCGCGGGGGCCGAACACGGCGGTGATCGCCTGTGCTTCCGCGACGTCGTTCAACTCGGTCCCGGTGCCGTGCGCGTTGACATGGGTGACGGCCTCGGCCGTCGTCCCGGCGTCGGCGAGCGCCTGCTCCATGCAGGCCCGGGCACCGGCACCGTCGGGATGCGGTGCCGTGAGGTGGTGGGCGTCGGAGGTACGTCCGTACCCGGTCAGCATGGCGTGGATCCGGGCGCCCCGCGCGCGGGCCAGGTCCAGCCGTTCCAGCACCAGGAACGCCGCCCCTTCGGCGAGGACGAAGCCGCGCCGCCCGACGTCGAACGGCCGGGACGCGGCGCCGGGCTCCTCGCACTCGGTGACCATCGCGCCGGACCGGCCGAAGGCCAGCGCGGTCGTGGGGGTCAGGGGGCTGTCATGGCCTCCTGCCACCACCACGTCCGCGCAGCCCGCCCGGATCATCTGCATCGCCTCACCCACCGCGTGCGTCCCGGACGCGCACGCGGTGGAGATCGTCAGGCTGGGGCCGGTGATGCCGAGCCTGGCGCTGATCCAGTACGCCCCCGCGTTGTGCATCAGCCGCGGCGCGTACAGCACATCGGGATGTCCGATGCCGTTCTCCTGACTGATCACCCCGCCGTAGCCGGTGCCGGTGACCACCGCCCGACGGCCGGGGGCGGCATGGAGTCCTCCGGCGTCCTCCACGGCCTCCGCGGCGGCGCACACCGCCAGCTGCACCGACCGGTCGGCCCGCCGCACCTCCTTGGGCGCGAGGTGGCCGGAGGGGTCGAAGTCGGTCATCGGACACGCGGGGTACACGACGGCGCCCTCGGCGTCGAAGGCATGCAGCCGCGTCGCCGAACGGCGCAGCACGAGACTCTCCCACAGCGCCTCCGGGGTCGCCCCGGCCGCGCAGCGCACTCCCAGGCCCGTGACGGCGACGGCGTGCCGGCCGGTCATCGGGCGAGGGGGCTGGAGGCGGCGTGGGCGCGCATCCGCACGATGAGGTCGGCGACGTCACCCACGGTGGACACTCCGGTCTTGTCGGTGCCCCGCAGGGACACCCCGAACAACTCCTCCGACGCCGCTTCCAGTTCGGTGATGTCCAGGCTGTCCGCGCCCAGATCGGCGACCAGCCGCGCCTGCGGCACCACCGCCTCCGGCGGCACCGACATCACCCGCGCGCACAGCGGGCGCAGCGCTTCCCATACGTCCCCGTGTTCCGCTTCCATGCAACTGCCTCCATCTCCTGGTGCCGTCAGGGCTTGGCTCGCACCGACGGCGTCACCATCCGCGCCCATGTCTCGAACTCCGTGACAACCGCGTCGGCGATCCGTCGCGCGTCGTCCGGGCGCAGGTTGCACACCACGGTGAGCGTGTACGCGTCCCCTGCCTGCGCCAGGGCGAAGCTGACCGTGCCCGGGTGCTGCAGGGGCGGCAGACCGACCGTGCGCACGAGCGGACGGTCCTGGAAGGTGCTCGAACCGCCGGGCCACTTCATGGCGGTGGTCGCGGTCGCCGCGAAGCAGGAGCGCCGACCGCGGTTGGTCAGCAGCAGGGTCACCCAGGGTCCCGTCCGCCGTACCGCTTCCGCCGCCGGAAACAGCACGGTGGCGTGGACGGCGGCCCGGTCGGGCACGGCGGCCATCGCGGCCTGACACGCCCGCAGACGCGCCACGGGACCGTCCACGTCGACGGGCAACGGAACCCGGACGACCGTGAGGGTGTTCCCGAGTTCTCCCGGATTCACCCGGGTGCGCAGATCACACGGTACGGCCGTGTACGCGGGCTCGTCCCGCTGCCGCCACCGCCGCATCGGACCGTACCGGGCCCGCAGTGCCCCGGCCACCGCCGCCACCAGCAGCTCGTTCAGTGTCGCGCCCCGGCCGTCGGCAGGCTGCCGGCGTGCCGCCCGCACCATGTGCGCGGGCAGTTCGGTCACCGCGACCGAGGAGTACGTCTCCTGCGCGGACCGCATCGGCAGGGCCTGCCCCGCGGCCGTCATCACCCTGAGCTCCCTGGCCGCCGCGCGCAGCCCGGTACGCGGCAGCGGCGCCGGCCGGACCGAGTCCCGCACCGCCGCGGGGCCGTCCATCAGCGAGCGCATCACCGTCGCCAGGGAGCGCCCGTCGAGGAGCACGTGCTGGGCGACCAGCGCCAACGCGAACCCGCCGCCGTGCGCCGCGTCCGGGACGACGAAGAGCCGCCAGGGCGGCACCCCGTCGAGGAGCGGCCGGTCCACGCTCTGCGCCCACAGGTCGTCCAACTTGTTCCGCGCCACGGCGACATGCGCGGCCGGATCGAACGGACCCGGTACCACCCACCGCGCCGTCCCGCCCTTGCCCGGGGGACGGTCGAGCACACAGCTCATGCGCTCCAGCCCCGTCCACCGCTCGGCGACGCGCGCCCGCACCCGGCCCACATCGGGCTGCTCGCCGGAGAAGACCGCCGCCAGGCCGACAACTCCCGGACACCCGTTGAGCAGCAGCATCTCGTCGGCACAGGACAGTCTCATGCGATAGGCCGCCATACGCTTCCTTTGCTGTCCGTTCCGTCCAGGAAGGCAACGAAATCACCCTACACGCAGGGTTACGCGAGTTCACTGAACGCGTATGCCTCACAGTGCAACGCCCGCCCCATGGTGGAGCGGGCGTCGAACCGAACGCTTCGTACGGACTACTTGAGTGCCTGGCTGTTGCAGCCCATGTCCGACCCGAGGTGGCTGGGCTGCGCACCCGGGGAGCCCTCGCCGTTCAGCAGGTTGCCCGCCAGGCCGTTGACGAGACCGACGCTGCCGAGGACATCGATGTTCATGTCGTGCGAGCGGCACTCGATGCCCTGCGTGATGTCGAGGTCGTGGGCCCCCGCCTCACCGTGGGCGAGGGCGGTGCCGACCCCGAGGGAGCCGACACTGCCGAGGACGGCCCCCACGAGGGCGACCTTCTGAAGCTTGCGCATTTGTTCTCCGTTGTCGAGCAGATGTGGTGTGCAGCGGATCGGGTTGAGACGGTGGACGCTTACGGCCAAGCCCTCAGCCGACCCGGGGCAGGCCCAGCTGACCCACGGGAGGCGCAGCGACCTGTCCGAGGCCGAGCCCGGGCACCTGCGGCGCGCTGGCCGGCGAGATCAGCGGGTTGATCAGCGGGTTCACCTCGGGGTTCACCTGCGGGTTCACCTGCGGCGCGACCCGCGGCGGGGGCTCCGGGTTGAAGACCTGGGGAGCGTGGACCTGCGGGGCGACCTGCGGCATGACCTGCGGCGCCGTCTGCGGGGTGACCTGCGGCACGACCTGCGAGGCCGGGTGCGGGGCGGCCGGCTGCGAGGCGTGCGGCGAGTTGGAGGCCTGAGCGGCGCCGCCCGACGCGGCCGAGGCGGAGGCGTAACCGGCCTGCGGCTGCGGGGCGGGAGCCGGGGCCGGGGCCGGGGCGGGCATGGGAGCCGGGGCCGGAGCCGGGGGAGCCGCCTGCGGCACCGACTGCGCGTACGAGTGGGGACCCGAGATGTGGGCGGTGCCCGTCGAACGGGCCGTAGCCTCCGCCGCGCTCTGCTGGGGCGGCGCGTAGTGGGGCGCGGGTGCCGGGGCGTACTGCGGCGCGTACTGCGGAGGAGGTGCCGGCGCGTACTGCGGCGGCGCGTACTGCGGAGGAGGTGCGGGCGCGTACTGCGGCGGCGCGTACTGGGGAACAGGGGCCGCGTAGTGAGGCGCCGGGTACTCGGGCGCCGGAGCACCGCTGTACCCGACGGGATATTCGGCGGCCTCGCTGACGCCGGCGCCGATGGCGGACAGACCGCCGGCCGCTGCTACGACGAGCGCGGCCTTGTGAAGCTTGCGCATGGAACCCTCGGCCCTTCATTACCTGTGCAGGGAAATCCGTTGTATTCAGTGCAGTCTTGCGTGCGCTCAGTCTGATATTCGTACTGCGCCCTTACAGGGGTAATGCCTGAGCTGTCATGTGGACTTCACGCCGAAGACGGCAGCGGATCCCGTTGCCTCTCTCTCTGACCTGATCGCTGCCCTCTCCCCGCTGGCAACGACAATTCACCGGCCAGGTCACGGGATCCGAAATCCCGTCACTCAATTGCCATCGATCGTATTACCGGTTCTTTTTCCGGTGGATGTGAATCACTCGGCAAACGGGTGACCACGCCCCGACTCACGTGACTGGGGCGCCACTTACCTCGTTCCCCACAGGCCAGAGCGGTGACCCATCGCAACCGCGCAGGGCGGCAACAGCGGCAACGGCTGCACTGGCTCACAGGTTTTCCATACGTTCCATGCACAGGTCAATGAAGGCCGAGGTTCCATGCGCAAGCTTCAGCACGTCGCGCTCGTCGTAGCAGCAGCCAGTGGTCTGTCCGCCATCGGCGTCGGCCCCAGCGTCGCCGACGCTCCCGTCGGATACAACGGTGCTGCCCCGCCCCCCGCTCCACGGCAGGACGCCCAGGCCACTTCGTGGAGCCGCACGCAGGCCACCGTGCAGAGCTCCGGCACCTCGACTCCGCAGCGGCAGTCGGCCCCCCAGCGGGGCGCCGAGGTCAGCCCGCAGGTCAGCCCGATGCTGAGCCCGCAGATCAGCCCGCAGATCTCCCCTCAGCCGGCGGGGCACACCGAGAACTTCAACCAGAGCAACCTCTTCCGCCCGTACCAGGAGTGCAGCCCGCAGTCCCTGCTCAACGCGGCCGTCCCGGTCGCCGTGCTCGCCGCCGCGGAGAGCACCGGCGTCGACTGCGACCAGGCCAACAGCCAGGCGAACGCCGTCGCCCACGCCCGCTCCAGCCGCTGAGGCGAATTCCAGCAGCAGACCTGGCTCGTGCGCTGACCACCGCTCCCGGCTCCGGGTGATCCGACTGAGGCTCGGCGGGCGGCGACCGAGGCGTTGTTGCCGAACGGCACATGTCCGGCCGCCCGCCTGAGCACACCGAGCGGCAGCCGACCCACCGGCGCCTGTTCCGCCATCCCCCGTATTCCTCCCCGCCGTTCTCCGGGCGACTTACGACCGCCCCCGAGCGCCGTGCGCTCCCCCCTCCCGCGCGGACCCGGCGCCCCTCCCTCACCCGGACCCGTCGCGCGGTCCCCGCGGGAGACGACAGGCGGCCCTCAAGGGGCCGCCATGAACAGCACTTTTATAAGGCCCTTTACGGCTGCCGGACAGCCGGGCGACAACTCCCCGCACGCGCCTTTTCATGATCACCGCGCACACAAAAACGGAGCGCGTTCTTACGCGATACCGCTTCCGGCTTACGCGATGCGGCTTCCGGGTGCTTCCGCGACGAGATCACGAGTCACGGCGCGTCGCCGAGACATGTCGCCATATTTCACATTAATCTCCCATAACTGTACGAAGTCGATCTTTCACAGATCGCACCCACCTCACTCCCACCGGAGATGACATGCACAAGCTTCGCAAGGCTGCCGTCGTGGTCGTGGCCATCGGCAGCGTCGGACTCCTGGGCGCCGGCACCGCCACCGCCGACCAGGGCGGCCACGGCGGCAAGGACGGGGGCAAGTTCAGCGTCCTGCAGAGCTCCCACTGCAAGTCGCACGACCTGAACCTCGACGTCCTCGGCCAGGTCGGCATCCTCAACGGCCTCCTGGGCAACGCGCTCAACGGCGAGGGCAACGCCGGCGGCCAGGACACCCACCTCGGCTCGTCGATGGGCTGCAACAACAGCGCCTTCTAGGCACTGGCGGTCGCACGGGCGACCGACAGCGGGAAACAGGTCCCGGCATCGAGCTCCGGCTCGACGCCGGGACCCTTCTTTTCGACCCGATTCCGTAGGCCCCCAAATGCAATTCACGCAGCAATCAGCCAGAATAGTGTGACTTTTTCAATTCGGCGTGCCTTCGATTGCTTTGGAATATTTCCTATTAGCCTCCGTAATCGTACGAAGTCGATCTGTTTCAGATCGCACCCACTTCACTCCACCGGAGATGAACATGCAGAAGCTCCGCAAGGCCGCCGTCCTGGTCGCCGCTCTCGGGAGCGTCGGGCTCCTGGGCGCCGGCGCCGCCCACGCCGACGGAGGTGGCTGGGGCCAGAAGGGCACGGGCATCAAGATCCTGCAGAGCACCACCTGTAAGTCGCACGACGCCAACGTGGACATCCTCGGCCAGGTCGGCGTCGCCAACGGCCTCGGCGGAAACCTGCTGAACGGCGAGGGCAACCCGGGCGCACAGCAGACCGGCCTCGGCTCGGACATGGGCTGCAACAACAGCGCCTTCTAGGCCGTGACGTAAGCCAAATCCTTTCCCGGTGCCCCGGCCACAGGCCGGGGCACCGGGGGTTTTATCGGCCGACCGCCGCCCGCAAAAACAGAAAATGCCGGACCGGGAGAGCTCCCGGTCCGGCATTTTTCGCCCGCCTCAGAAATTGAACTTGGGCACCTTGAAAGCCTTGGGCGCCTTGTATCCCTTGGGCAGCTTCGCCTTGTTCGAGCAGTCCACAACCGGCCCGGCATGAACGGATTTGCCGTTCACCAGGTTGTCGTCGGGCAGCATGAGGCGCGGCCGCTCGATCGTCTGGCAGTCATGCTTCTGCTTGATGACATACCTGCCCTTCTTGTCCTTGCGGATGGTCTCGCTCTTCTTGATGCAGACGATGTCGCCCTGGGCGGAGATCTTGCATGCACCCTTGGGCTCATCGGCGTGTGCCTGCGCGGCACCGCTGTAGATCACGGCGAGAGTTCCGAGGAGCCCCGAGACGGCTGCGATCCTCTGTCGACCGGTCATGTGCTGCTTCCTTCGACGACGGCATTGGTGCAGCCCGGCCGCGCACCCTGATGGGTTTACTGCGCGTCCGGGCTGCCTTTGCTAAGGGTGTTTGTCCAGCACACCGTTGAGCAGCCGACCTGGCCCAGCAGACGGACATTCAGATCGTGCGCGTGCAAACGGTGTTCCGACGGATGTCGATGCGCCTGTCGTGACATTCGGAGGCGGTGAGCAACGCTAGGGGCCCACTGTGGCGCGGATTACGGAACCACCCGCCCCGCGGCCGTCACGACGACAACCGCAGTGCCCTGAAACTCGCGCATCGAACCCTCGGCACTTCTTCTTTAGTTGGTGGCGGTGGTGGGAGCGGCGTACTCGCCGTAGCCGATGTACTCCGGCGCGGCCTGCGGCGCGGGCTGCGGCGCGGCCTGCGGAGCAGCCTGCGGGGCGGCGGCCTGCGGAGCAGCCTGCGGAGCAGCAGCAGCCGGCGCGGAGTGCCCCTTGTCGTGCGGAGCACCCCAGACGCCCATGGCGTTGGCCGTCGAGGTGGCCACCGCGGTGACGTTCTGACCGTCCCAGTCGTCCTCGTGGGCGAAGGCGGTGCCGGCACCGGCACCCATGGCGGACAGACCCGCGATCGCGGCGGCTACGACGGCAACGCGCTGAAACCTGCGCATAGTTTGACCCTTTCTTCCCGGGCGTGACGCCCTGGCTGACTACTTAATGTGAGCATATACACTTAATCCGTAGCAATTTGGGATCTATGGCCCTTCTCTGTGTCGTGTCGGCTCATGACGAAGAACCCTTCCGTCCGGCTCGCCATGGACGTGAAGGGAATGCCGGAGTCGGCGCCGCGGCGGGTCGCCCGCACCGTTCTCCTTGAGGGAAACGACATTTCCCTGAAGGCGAGTAACGGGCAGCGAGAGGCGGTCACCCATTTGCCGCGCGGATACGTGAACAGCGGATGGCCGGACCAGGTCGGCCTGGTCCGGCCATCCGCTGTTCGAGAGGTGGGGAGCCGTCAGGCCCCGTCCGGTGACTCAGATGGGCAAACCGAGCTGCCCGAGGCGCGGTTCCGTGCTGCCGCTGCTCTCCGAGTCGTCGGGTGACGTGCTGGCACAGGTGATCTCGGGCCCGATCTTGATGCTGCCGTGGTTCATGAGACCGGGAGCGGGCAGGGTCAGCGGCTGCGTCGGCTGGCAGCTCATCGACCGGCGGACGACGAACCCTTCGCCCTCGGTCGTCTCGCCCGTGAGCCGCTGGGTGCAGACGGTGTTGCCCTGGGCGTCGGTGGTGCAGGCGAGCGGGCTCGCCGCGGCATACGCCTGGCCGACGCCGAGACAGGTCATGGCGAGGCCGCCGAGAAGCCCCGCAACGGCCGCGATCTTCTTTCCGTTAAACATGTGTTGCGTCTCCTTTGTGAGGGGTGCCCGGGCGCCGCGCACCGCGAACCGCCGTGCCGCGCCGTGGGATGTCGGAGAGACCGGCCCCGGCATCAGACCCATGTCCGGGCCGTTCGGGGCCGTTTCGCTTACGAAGGGAAGGACCGACCTGCTGAAAGCACTGTTGCCGCAGCGCCCGTGTCCGAGCCGATCGGCTCGGCCGGGGCGCCCGTCGGACGCTCGGCGCCGAGCGCGTCGCCCGGAACACCGCCGGGCAGCCTGCTCTCGCCGAGGGTTCGAGGTTCAGGTCGTGCGGTTCACGGGCGCCGGGGCAGAGTGCCCGCAACGACTCGACGGCGCACCGGAGTTGAAGGCCGTCGCGCACGCATACGGGCCGGAGCAGCACTCTCGCTCCCCCAGGCATCCGCGCGTGAACGGGCCCCTTCGGGGGTGAGCCCGAAGGGGCCCGCGGAAGGAGTCGCGCACGACTACGCCGGCGACCTCAGCCGGTGAAGGCGTTGTTGAACTGGCCGCAGGTGGTGTCGAACGTCTCGGAGAGACCGAGCACGGCGAGCGGGACATTGCCCTCCGCCACCGTCTGCGGGCTGCACTCCTGGTACGGGCGGTAGAGGTCGGAGACGTGCGGCGCACGGTCGTAGGCGACACCGGTACCGGCGCCGATGGCGCCCAGGCTGCCGGCCGCCGCTGCGACGATCATGACCTGCTGAAGCTTGCGCATGGAACCCTCGGTTCTTTCACTACATGTACATTGAGGCTGATTGCCCACTGTGACGGAACGAACACTAGCAGTAGCGACACGGTTCCATGCCGGTCCATGTCCCGTGTCCCATCAGGGACATGGTGCGTAGGGGGTTGCATCGGCGAAGCCGAGAAGGAGTGCCCGCAGGCATCGGGAAGAGGCCGAAGCGGCCGGTGGCGGGCAGTAGCGGCCCATGGGCGGAACGTGGCCACATGGTGGCGCTCACTACTGCCGCGCCCACTGCGGCGGGGTGATCCCCGCTGTCGGAGCCCCCTGTCGGATTCGAACCGACGACCTGCTGTTTACAAGACAGCCGCTCTGGACCAGCTGAGCTAAGGAGGCCTGCACACGCCTGATGCGCACGCGCCCGTGCAGTGTACCCAGGTTCCGGGGAGGCCCTGTCGAAAATTTCCGCGAAGTTCACATGCCTCCGGGTACTGACAGAGCGGGCGAACGCCAGGTAGCGTCCAGATCCAGTCCACACGTGTGGACTAAACCAACCACCTTCCTACAACGGATCGTCCGGCACGTTCCTGCCGGTAGAAGGGGGCCCATTCACCATGGCCACTGTCTCGTTCGACAAGGCGACCCGGATCTACCCGGGCACCGAGAAGCCCGCCGTCGACGCGCTCGACATCCACATCGAGGACGGGGAGTTCCTCGTCCTGGTCGGCCCGTCCGGTTGCGGAAAGTCCACCTCCCTCCGCATGCTCGCGGGCCTCGAAGACGTGAACGCCGGCGCCATCCGCATCGGTGACCGCGACGTCACGCACCTGCCGCCGAAGGACCGGGACATCGCCATGGTGTTCCAGAACTACGCGCTGTACCCGCACATGACGGTCGCCGACAACATGGGCTTCGCGCTCAAGATCGCCGGTGTGCCGAAGGCGGAGATCCGCCAGAAGGTCGAGGAGGCCGCGAAGATCCTCGACCTCTCCGAGTACCTGGACCGCAAGCCGAAGGCGCTCTCCGGCGGTCAGCGCCAGCGTGTCGCGATGGGCCGCGCCATCGTGCGTGAGCCGCAGGTGTTCCTCATGGACGAGCCGCTGTCCAACCTGGACGCCAAGCTCCGTGTGTCCACCCGTACGCAGATCGCCTCGCTCCAGCGCCGCCTGGGCATCACCACCGTCTACGTCACCCACGACCAGGTCGAGGCCATGACGATGGGCGACCGCGTGGCGGTCCTCAAGGACGGTCTGCTCCAGCAGATCGACACCCCGCGCAACATGTACGACAAGCCCGCCAACCTCTTCGTGGCCGGCTTCATCGGCTCGCCCGCGATGAACCTGGTCGAGGTGCCGATCACCGACGGCGGTGTGAAGTTCGGCAACTCGGTGGTGCCCGTCGACCGCGACGCGCTCGCCGCCGCCCCCGACAAGACCGTCACCGTCGGCGTCCGTCCCGAGCACTTCGACGTGGCCGGCGCCGAGTCGGACCAAGGCCTCGCGGTCACCGTCAACGTGGTCGAGGAGCTCGGCGCCGACGCGTACGTCTACGGCACCGCCAAGGTCGGCGAGGAGTCCAAGGACCTCGTCGTCCGCGTCAGCGGCCGTGACGTCCCGGAGAAGGGCAGCACGCTGCACATCGTCCCGCGGTCCGGCGAGACCCACGTGTTCTCGACCTCGACGGGTGAGCGGCTCTCCGACTGAGGGCGCGTCTGAAGAGCGAACAGAGGCAGTACAACCCCGGGTAATTCACCCAGGTTGACGAAGCGGGCCCCGCAGAGCGCTGCGGGGCCCTTTTCGTTGTCGACAAATACCCCGGCAGACCGGGTCATTTCGAGCGCTGTACGTCAACACAGGACCAAGGGAAGGCCATTGCTTCATCCCCCGAACCGGTGACTAAATGTCGCCATATCAGTACCGAACGCTACCCTCACTCGCGTGAAGCACTCCACCACCCAACAGACACGACGCGGCCACCGGGGCCCCGCCCGCCAGCTCGGCCGCACTCTCGCCCTCGTCCTGCCCGTCGTCCTGGTGCTCTCCGGGACCCTCGCGGTCACCCGGGTCAACTGGTCGGGGAACCCCTCGGACTCGGTGCTCGCCGCGACCGACGTCACAACCGCGGGTGACGCGAAGAACACCGCTCCGCGCGCCCCACAGGACGTGCTGCGCGACCGGCTCCTGACCGAGCTGCAGGAGAAGAACCCGGGCGTCGCCCTCACCCACCTCCAGCAGGCCGTCAACGAGCGCCCGTCGCTCGCCCGGCACTGTGCCTCGATCGCCCGCGCCCTTGGCCGCGCCGCGGTGCGCGTGTACGGTCCGACGCGGGCGCAGTCGTATGCCCGCCCGGTCTGCGACACCGCCTTCGCGTCGGGCGTGGCGGCGGCGCACAGGTAGCCACCGTTCAGAACAGCTGCTCAGAGGAACACTTCCGTTCCAGACCGTAACGGCTGATTCACGAATGGTTGTCGGCGAATGCCGCGAGCGGGGCGCCGCGTACAGTTCGGTCATGACTGATCCGAACGCCGCGTCCCGCCCCGTTCAAGCCGTCGTGCTCGCCGGGGGCCAGGGTTCCCGTCTGCGTCCGTACACCGATGACCGGCCCAAGCCGATGGTCGAGATCCCCGGCACGGGGACGCCGATCATCGGCCACCAGCTCGCCTGGCTCGCCGAGGAGGGCGTGACGGACGTGGTGGTCAGTTGCGGCCACCTCGCCGAGGTCCTGCAGGACTGGCTGAAGACGGCCGACCTCCCGGTGCGCGTCACGACCGTCGTCGAGACGGAGCCGCTCGGCCGGGGCGGCGGACTGAAGTACGCGGCGGCGCACCTGCCGCACCCCGACAAGCCGTGGTACGCCACCAACGGCGACATCTGGACCCGTTTCTCGCTGCGCGACATGGCCGACTTCCACACCGAGCGCGATGCCGTCGCGACGCTGGCCCTCGCCCGGCCGCGCATCCCGTGGGGGGCGGTCAAGACGGACGGCTTCGGCCACATCACGGACTTCATCGAGTCCCCGCCGTCGACCTTCGAGATCAACGCGGGTGTCTACGTCTTCTCGCCCGCCTTCGCCGGCCTCCTCCCCGAACGCGGCGACCACGAACGCACCACCTTCCCCCACCTGGCCCGAGAACGCCGCCTGGCCGGCTTCCCGATCCCCCAGGGCGCGTACTGGCGGGCCATCGACACCGCGAAGGACCTGACGGAGGCAGCGAAGGAACTGGCGGCGCTGGGCCGCTGACGCCTCCGGCGGTGGGGCGGGTGCGATGCCTGCGGCAGCCTGCGCGGGTGGGTGGGGGTGCGCGTAGCGCCTTGGGTTGCGTTGTGGGGCGGGGCCGCGCCGGGGGGTGTCCGTCCTCGGACCGGCGGCACCCTTAGGCCAAGAGGTGCCGCGCGTTGACGCCGGCCACTGCGGGCGGACACCCCCCGACACGTCCCCTTCCCGCCGTGGGCGACTGCGGCGCCGCGGGGGTACGCGCCCCATCGACGCCGGTCGGCATTGGTCAGCCCGTCCGGCGTTTGAGGACGAGGCCCCTTCAGGGCCGAAGCGGGGGTCCAGGGGGCGGCAGCCCCCCCCCTGGCGGGGTCGAAGGGGCGGAGCCCCTGGAGGTGGGACGGGTAGGGGCGGCGGGGGCGAGGAAAGGCCGGGGGCGACCGCAACGGGTCCGCTCAGGCGCCGCGCCGGGCAAGCCGCAGGGGGCGGCATGGCGTCCCACGGCGATGGGCCCCGGAATCGTCTCCGGGGCCCATCGTCGTCGTACTCGGCATTCTGTTGTGCGTGTCGGCCGGTGGGCCGCCTGCCGAGGTCTCTACCCCAACAGGCCGCCCACGAGGCCCGGTTCGCCGGAGGAGGAATCCCCGCCGGTCGAGCCGCCGCCGGAGGACGGGCCGCCGGTCGGGCCGGTGCTGGTGCTGGGTGCCTGGTCGGCCGGGGTGGACTGCTGCGGCGGGGCCTGCCCCGCGGTGCCCTGCGTCTGGCTGGGCATACCGGCGCCGACGCTGCCCGCGTCGCTGGTGGCGCCCGGCGTGGTCGCGGCACCGGACGGGGTGGCCGCGCCCGACGTGGCGCCCTGGGTGGGCGAGTCGGCGGCCGACGGCGTCCTCTTGTGACGCTTGTCGGGCTCCTGCGGCAGGGGCGAGCCGGGCAGTTCGTTGCGGGGCGCCTCACCGGGCCCGGGGACGACCACGCGGTCGGCGTCGCGGACGGCACCGCCGAGCAGGGAGCCGACCAGCAGAGTGAGGCCGGTGACGATCACCGTGATCAGGGCGCCGCGGCGCAGGACGTAGCTGCGCAGCTCCCAGATGTCGGAGCGGGGGCCGAGACGGCGCCAGGCCATGCCGGCGAGGCGGCCGTCGATCGAGTAGACGGGGGCGCCGGCGATGATCAGCGGGGACCACGCGGCGAGGTAGATGATGTCAGGGGCGTCGTAGACGGGGACGCTCTTCCAGCTGACGGTGACCAGGAGCGCGGCGGACAGCAGGGCGCCGACGACGGCCGCGACCCGCTGCCAGCAGCCCAGGACCGTGAGGACGCCCACGATGACCTGGAAGAAGGCGATGACGAGGCCGGAACCGATGGGGTGTTCGAGAGCGAACTGGCGGAGCGGCTCGGCGACTTCCCAGGGGTGCAGGGTGTTGAGCCACTTCACCATCGAGCCGCGCTTGCCACCGTCGAAGTAGACGGGGTCGCACAGCTTGCCCATGCCGGCGTAGATGGAGATGAAGCCGAGGAAGACGCGCAGGGGGAGGAGGACGACGCCCAGGTTCATCCGGCGGCCGGGGTAGTAGGCGTGCCGCGCCGGGTCGTCGCCGTGCCGTTTGAGCGGCGTGTCGGTCTCGGCCGCCCCGTCGGCTTCCTCGAAGACGCCGTCGTCGTAGGCCGCTTCCCCGTCGTACGGCACTTGATCGTCGTAGGCGCTCTCGACGGTGCGCATGTGGGGCAGGAGCCGGGTCTCGACGGACTCGTGCGTGCGCTGCGCGCCCACGAGCGGCGTTTCGACGGTCTGCTCCAACGCGTCGTCGTAACCACCCTCGTAGCGGCCGTCATAGCCGCCGACCGCCACGCGTGGGATGACCTGGGTGCCCCCGCCGCCGGGGACCGGCTCGTCGCCGTGGCGGACGCTGCCGTCCCGCACGGCCTGGAGCAGCCGGTGGGCTCCGGTGTCGTCGGGCGCGGACGTGCCGTTCCAGACGGAGACCCGGCGGCGGGCGCCGGGGGCCGCGCCCGCTCTGGCGGCCGCGTTGACGACGGGGATGCGGGCGGTGTCCTCGGTGGCGCTGAAGTGCCGTGCGATGCGCGGGGATTTGGTGCGCCCGGTCGACGCGCCCAACAACACGCGGAAGCTCGCGTGATTGACGATGATCTGCGCCGGATCGCTCGGCACCTTCACCATGCTCAGCGCGGGAGCGTCGTCGTATCCCGACGAGCGGTCCCCCGTGGGTGTGCGGGGTGTTCTGGTGTCCACACTCAACTAACCGAGTGACGTGACGTTAGGACACTGCCTTGACCGGCCGGATCTGTCCGGACTCCGTCAAAGATGCGCAGGTCGCACCACTGTCACCAGAATTACCCCGCACGGGTGACGCAACGGACATGTGTTCAGCCGCGTCGGCGGGACGCCTCGTACAGGACGATTCCGGCCGCCACACCGGCGTTGAGGGACTCCGCGCCGCCCGGCATCGGGATGCGGACGCGGAAGTCGCACGTCTCGCCGACGAGCCGGGACAGGCCCTTGCCCTCGCTGCCCACAACGATGACGACCGGGCCCCCCAGGGCCTCCAGGTCGCCGAGTTCGACCTCGCCGTCGGCGGCGAGACCGACGACCACGATGCCCGCCTTCTTGTACGACTCCAGGGCGCGGGTGAGGTTCGTGGCGCGGGCGACGGGAGTGCGGGCCGCCGTACCGGCGGACGTCTTCCAGGCACCGGCGGTCATGCCGGCGGCGCGGCGCTCGGGGACGACGACGCCGTGGCCGCCGAAGGCGGAGACCGAGCGGACGACGGCACCGAGGTTGCGCGGGTCGGTCACCCCGTCGAGCGCGACGATCAGCGGGTCCTCGCCCTCCTCGGCGGCGGCGTCGGCGAGGTCCTCGGGGTGGGCGTACTCGTAGGGCGGGACCTGGAGGACCAGGCCCTGGTGGTTGAGGCCGTTCGTCATGCGGTCCAGCTCGGGGCGCGGGGCCTCCATGAGGTTGATGCCGCCGCGCTCGGCGGCGAGCTGGAGGGCCTCGCGGACGCGCTCGTCGTTGTCGATGAACTGCTGGACGTAGAGCGTGGAGGCCGGGACGCCCCCGCGCAGTGCCTCGACCACCGGGTTGCGGCCGACGACCAGCTCGGACGACGCCTTGCCGCCACGGCCGCGCGGCGCGGGACGGCGTACGGCCTGCTTCGCCTTGGCGGTGGCGATGCGGTTCTTCTTGTGCCCCTTGCGCATCTCGGCCGGCGGGGTCGGGCCCTTGCCCTCCAGACCCTTGCGTCGCTGGCCGCCACTGCCGACCTGCGCGCCCTTCTTGCCGGACATGCGGCGGTTGTTCGCGGCCATGACCTACCTGTCTGTCGTGAAGTGTTCGTACGTACGTCTATGCAGTGTGCCGCCCGGAGGCCCGGGCGGCACAATCGATCAACGCGGTGCTACCGCGGGCCGAGGCTCCAGCGCGGCCCCTGCGGGCTGTCCTCGATGACGAGGCCCGACTGGCCCAGCTGGTCGCGGATGGCGTCCGCGGTGGCCCAGTCCTTGCGGGAGCGGGCCGCCTCGCGCTGGTCGAGGACCATGCGGACCAGGGTGTCGACCACGCCGTGGAGGTCCTCGCCGCGGTCGGTCTCGCCGGCCCAGTGCGGGTCGAGCGGGTCCAGGCCCAGGACGCCGAGCATGGCCCGCAGCTCGGCGAAGCGGGCGACGGCGGCTTCCTTGTCGTCGGCCGCCAGCGCGCTGTTGCCCTGCCGGACGGTGGTGTGCACAACGGCGAGCGCCTGCGGGACGCCCAAGTCGTCGTCCATCGCCTCGGCGAAGGCGGGCGGCACCTCGGCGGACGGCTCGACGACGCCCGCCTTCTCCACCACGCGCTGCACGAAGCCCTCGATGCGCGCGAACGCCGACTCGGCCTCGCGCAGGGCGTCCTCGCTGTACTCGATGGTGGAGCGGTAGTGCGGGGTGCCCAGGTAGTAGCGCAGGACGATGGGGCGCCACTGCTTGACCATCTCGGACACCAGGACGCTGTTGCCGAGCGACTTGGACATCTTCTCGCCGCTCATGGTGACCCAGGCGTTGTGCACCCAGTAGTGGGCGAACTCGTCGCCGTAGGCCTTGGCCTGGGCGATCTCGTTCTCGTGGTGCGGGAAGACCAGGTCGAGTCCGCCGCCGTGGATGTCGAAGGCGGAGCCCAGGTACTTGTGCGCCATCGCCGAGCACTCCAGGTGCCAGCCCGGACGGCCCCGGCCCCACGGCGTCTCCCAGTCGGGCTCACCCGGCTTGGCGGCCTTCCACATCGCGAAGTCGCGCGGGTCCCGCTTGCCGGTGATGCCCTCCTCGGCGGGCTGCCGCATCTCGTCGAGGTCCTGCCGGGACAGCTCCAGGTAGGAGGGCCAGGAGCGGACGTCGAAGTAGACGCTGCCGTCCGCCTCGTAGGCGTGTCCGCGCTCGATGAGACCGCGCATCATCTCGACCATCTCGGTGATGTGGCCGGTGGCGCGGGGCTCGTACGTCGGCGGGAGGCAGCCGAGGGCGGTGTAGCCGTCGGTGAAGGCGCGCTCGTTCTCGTAGCCGATGGACCACCAAGGGCGGTTCTGGTCGACCGACTTGGTGATGATCTTGTCGTCGATGTCCGTGACGTTCCGGATGAACGTCACCTCATAGCCGCGGTAGTCGAACCAGCGGCGCATGATGTCGAAGTTGAGACCGGAGCGGATGTGCCCGATGTGCGGCGCGGCCTGCACGGTGGCGCCACAGAGGTAGATCGAGACACAGCCCGGCTTGAGCGGGGTGAAGTCACGGATCTGCCGGGCGCTGGTGTCGTACAGGCGAATGGTCACGACACCAGGGTAGTGGGCGGACAGGAGTGCCCTGGGACCTTCGGCTCAAGGGGGGACGTATTCGTGACGTCCCCCGCGGCGAGTGCCGCTCAGCCGGCCCGTACCACCAGTGCCGTGGCCACCGCCATCAGTCCCTCGTCGCGCCCCGGGAAGCCCAGCCCGTCCGTGGTCGCGCCCGACACGGACACCGGTGCGCCGGCCGCCTCCGACAGGATCTTCTGCGCCTCGTCGCGCCGCTTGCCGATCTTGGGGCGGGGGCCGACGACCTGGACGGCGATGTTGCCGATCCGGAAGCCCGCCTCGCGCACGATCCGGGCCGCCTCGGTCAGGAGTACGACCCCGGAGGCACCGGACCACTCGGGGCGCCCCGTGCCGAAGTGCTGCCCCAGGTCGCCGAGGCCGGCCGCCGAGAACAGCGCGTTGCACGCGGCGTGCGCGACCACGTCCGCGTCGGAGTGACCGGCGAGACCCGGTCCCTCGCCCTCCCACTTCAGGCCCGCGCACCACAGCTCGCGGCCCTCCTCGAAGGCGTGGATGTCGGTGCCGATGCCGACCTGGGGCAGCGGCATTTCCGTCTCAGAAGCCATCGTTCAGCCTCCGGCGGGCCAGGACCGCCTCCGCCAGGACCAGGTCCAGCGGGCGCGTGACCTTGAAGGCCTCCTCGTGGCCGGGCACGGCCACCACCGTCAGGCCGAGCCGCTCCACCATGCCGGCGTCGTCGGTGACGTCGCCGGTCACCGTCTCGTGCGCACGCATCAGCGTGGCACGGTCGAAGCCCTGGGGGGTCTGTACGGCGCGGAGGCGGGCGCGCTGCGGCGTGGCGACCACCGGTTCGGGCTCGCCGGTGACGGCTGCCGGCTCGACCTCCTTGACCGTGTCCGCGAGCGGCAGCGCGGGCACGACGGCCGAGGCGCCGTCCCGTACCGCCTCGATCACCGCGTCCACCGTGTCCACCGGGACCAGCGGGCGCGCCGCGTCGTGCACCAGCACGATGTCGTAGTCGGGCGGCAGCGCGTCCAGGCCGAGCTTCACCGACTCCTGGCGCGACTCCCCGCCGGGGACCACCAGGAAATCGGTCCGCTCGGGCAGCGCGTGCGCGTCGAGCAGGCTCTTGACCTCGGCGGCTCCGTCCGGCGGGGCCACGACGACCACGAGGGAGACGGCGCGGGAGGCGGCCATCGCGCGGACGGCGTGGATGAGCATCGGCGTGCCGTTCAGCGCGCGAAGCGCTTTGGGGGCGCCCGGACCAAGGCGCACGCCCCGGCCGGCGGCCGGGATCACGACGGCCGTACGGGGCCCGGCAGGGCTCCCGGGGCGGGCTTCCGTGGGCGAAGGACGCGAAACGTCAGACATCGGTTCCTGTCAGGTTTGTGTGCTCGGCCAACTTGGGTATGGCCACAGCGTGCCGGGCGCGACGCCTTGACGGACCCTTCCGTGACAGTCGGTCGAGCCAGCTGCCCGGGCCCGGCACGTCGAGTATCGGGGGCTCCCGAAGCAGGGCATACCCCGAGGTGAGACGTACAGCGCCTGTGAGCGAACATGCCGCAGCGCCCGGCGACGGCATTACGTCATCGGGCACCGCGGCACTTTTTGAAACAACACAGCACTGTGCTGAACTGAGGCGGACGGACCGCGTCAGGACGCGAGGACCTCGTCGAGCAGGGCCTCGGCCTTGTCCTCGTTGGTGTTCTCCGCGAGGGCGAGCTCGCTCACCAGGATCTGGCGCGCCTTGGCGAGCATGCGCTTCTCACCGGCGGAGAGTCCACGCTCGCGCTCACGACGCCACAGGTCACGCACGACTTCCGCGACCTTGATGACATCGCCGGAGGCGAGCTTCTCCAGATTTGCCTTGTAACGACGCGACCAGTTCGTGGGCTCCTCGGCGTACGGCGCGCGCAGCACCTCGAAGACCCGGTCCAGCCCGTCCTGACCGACCACATCACGCACGCCGACGAACTCCGCATTGTCCGCTGGCACACGTACCGTCAGGTCACCCTGGGCGACCTTCAGCACCAAGTAGGTCTTGTCCACGCCTTTGATCTGGCGAGTTTCGATGGCCTCGATCAGCGCGGCCCCGTGATGGGGATAGACCACGGTGTCGCCAACCTTGAACGTCATGTGACAGGTACCCCTTCCGTGGCTATCCAGGGTAACACGGATACGGCGTCTTCTGAATGGCGTTTTCGCAGGTCAGGGCATATCTCGGGGCTTGACAACCCCAACAGGAACGTGCTTCGCGGGCCGAGCGGAAGAAGGTATTCGCAGGTCGGAGCGGCTCTACGGGGGAGGTGAAACGCGTACGTTACACACATCCAGAGGGCCGTCCGAGTGGCCGAACGTCCGCATATGTCCGGTTCCAAGTGTGCGACTTCCGCTACTCCGTTCGGTGTCCGGAGGCGGATCCCGGTCGAATCCGGAATTGATCACGGCCAGGTCTCGGGCCCGGCCGTTGATCAATTTCTGCGCGGTCGCGCATTCCTTCACGGAAATTTTGCGCGAGTGCTTGTGAGGGGCTTATGTGAATGGTGGACGAGCCCTCCCGGCAACTCGCGGGGGCAATGTGACTCGTGGGTCACTTGTGGGTGGCGGGACCGGTGAGACAAGAGGCACTTGGACGGCAGTTCGGCGCTCAGGGGAGGGTCGGGTGCGGTGGCGTGGGAACGGCTCGGTAACCTAAGGCCGCTGACAGACACTTAGGGCGGCTTTATGCGCCCGCCCCGTTCGAGTCAAGGAGTTGCCGCCGCCGTGAGCAGCAGCCTTCGACGCGGCGCCCTCGCCGCTGCCGCCATCGCGTTCTCCGTCGCCTCGCTCGCCGCGTGCGGCGCCGGCAACAACAGCCAGACGCTGCAGATCAAGCCGGACAACGCGGCCACGACGGTCGGTGACATCAAGATCCAGAACGCCGTGGTCATCACCCAGCCCGACCTGGAGTCGACCGGCCCGGCCGCGATCTCCGCGACCCTGTTCAACTCCGGCCGCACCGCCCAGACGCTGGACGCGATCAAGGTGGACGGCACCGACAAGACCGCCGAGCTCAAGCCCGCCAAGGGCGGTAGCCTGACCATCCCGGCCGGCGGCTCGCTCATCCTCGGCGGCAAGGACAACGCCGCCGCGGTGCTGCCCAGCAGCCGCGAGGCCATCCAGGACGGCAACGCGCAGAAGATCACCTTCACCTTCAGCAAGACCGGTGACGTGAGTCTGCGCGCCTTCGTCGTCCCGGCCGAGCACTACTTCGAGGGCTGGGGCCCGAGCGCGGTCCCGGCGGCGCCGGGCGCGACGGCCTCCCCGAGCGCCACGAACGAGCCGGGCCAGGGTGCGGGCACCGGCACCTCGCCCACGCCGGCCGACACCGCCTCGGGCACGCCGACGGGCACCCCGACGGACGCGGTGTCCGCCTCGCACGAGGCCGGCGCCGGTCACTGAGCGGTCGTACGGCGGTCGTACGGTCGTAGTGGACGAAAAGGCCCGGTCGTAGTGGACGAAAGGGCGGGACCTCCCCGGAAGGAGGTCCCGCCCTTCGTCGTACGGCGCTGCAGGCCTCGTCGTACGAGGCTGCGGGCGCGCGAGTTTTTTACGGCTCGAACTTGTAGCCGAGGCCGCGCACCGTCACCAGGTAGCGCGGCGCGCCGGGGTCCGGCTCGATCTTGGCGCGCAGGCGCTTGACGTGGACGTCGAGGGTCTTGGTGTCACCGACGTAGTCGGCGCCCCAGACGCGGTCGATGAGCTGCATGCGGGTGAGGACGCGGCCGGCGTTGCGCAGGAGCATCTCCAGGAGGTCGAACTCCTTGAGCGGGAGGTCGACCTTGGAGCCGGAGACGGTCACCACATGTCTGTCGACGTCCATGCGGACCGGGCCCGCCTCCAGGGCGGCCGGGGTGACCTCCTCCGGCTCGCCGCGGCGGCGCAGGACGGCCCGGATGCGGGCGACCAGCTCGCGGGAGGAGAAGGGCTTGGTGACGTAGTCGTCGGCTCCTATCTCCAGGCCGACGACCTTGTCGATCTCGCTGTCCTTGGCGGTCACCATGATCACGGGGACGTTGGAGCGGCCGCGCAGCTGACGGCACACCTCCGTGCCGGGCAGACCCGGCAGCATCAGGTCGAGAAGGACGAGGTCGGCGCCGTTGCGCTCGAACTCGTCGAGTCCGTCGGGCCCGGTGGTCGCGACGGCGACCTCGAAGCCCTCCTTGCGGAGCATGTACGACAGGGCGTCGGAGAAGGACTCCTCGTCCTCGACGACGAGCACTCGGGTCACGGAAGGACCTCCGGGGCGGAAAGCGTTTCGTACGCGGTTGAGTCAGGGGGTGAATCTGGGGATCTGCGGGGATGGGAGTCGGCGGGCCCGGCCTCGTCGTCGAGGTCGGGTTGCTGCTGTGCGCGGTCGCGGGCCGTGCCCGCCTCCGGCAGCCGCAGGGTGAAGGTGGAGCCCTGTCCCTCGGAGCTCCACACCGTGACCTCCCCGCCGTGCGAGGCGGCCACGTGCTTGACGATCGCGAGACCGAGACCGGTGCCGCCGGTGGCACGGGAACGGGCCGGGTCGACGCGGTAGAAGCGCTCGAAGATGCGCTCCTTGTCCTTGTCGGAGATGCCGATGCCCTGGTCGGTCACGGCGATCTCGACGAGGTCTCCGCCCGGGGCGCTGACCCGGCGGGCGGCGATGCCGACGCGGGTGCGGGCGGGCGAGTAGTTGACGGCGTTCTCGACGAGGTTGCCGAGCGCGGCGGCGAGCTGGCCGCGGTTGCCCCAGATGCTGAGGTCGGTGGTGCCGCCCGCCCGTCGCCCGCCGCCCTGCTCGGAGCCTTCGGGCGCCCATACGTTCGAGGCCATCGTGATCTGCTTGGTGCCGGCGGCGTGCCGGCAGCGGTCCATGGCCTCGGCGACGAGTTCGTCGACGCGGACGGGCTCGGCGTCCTCCAGCGGGTCGTCGTTCTGCACCCGGGAGAGGTCGATGAGCTCCTGCACCAGGTTGGTGAGCCGGGTCGCCTCGATCTGCATACGGCCGGCGAAGCGCTGCACGGCCTCGGGGTCGTCGGAGGCGTCCATGACGGCCTCGGACAGCAGGGAGAGCGCGCCGACCGGCGTCTTCAGCTCATGGCTCACATTCGCGACGAAGTCGCGCCGCACCGCTTCTATGCGCCGGGCCTCGGTCAGGTCCTCGACGAGCAGGAGGACCAGGCGGGAGCCGAGGGGCGCGACGCGGGCGGACACGGCGAGCGCCTCGCCGCGTCCGGTGCCGCGCCTCGGCAGGTCCAGCTCGACCTGCCGTATCTCGCCGTCCCGTCGGGTGTCCCGGGCCATCTGGAGCATGGGCTCGACGGAGAGCTTGCCGCCGCGGACCAGACCGAGGGCGTACGCCGCCGAGCTGGCCTTGACCACGGCGTCGGCCTCGTCGAGGACGACGGCGGAGGAGCGCAGCACCGACAGGACCGTGTCCACGCCGGGCGGCAGGACCGGGTCGGTGTGCAGGGAGGTTCGGGTGGGTCGCTTCAGGTCGCGTTCGCTCCAGCGGAACGCCAGCATGGCGATGACGCCGGTGAGTACCCCGGCGATCGCTGCCGCTGCGGCGACCGCCGCGTTCACGTCCATGCTTCCAGGTTAGGCATGGGGCGGGCGCTGGCCACAGCCGTCGGAGGGCGAGCTCGAACACTCGTCGCCCAGAGTTCACCTTGGAGCCAGTATTGGTTCATTTGGGGTGGCGGAAACGGACGCGTAGAGGCCGGATCGTGGGAGCGTCGGGTTCGCCCCGGCGGTTTAGCGTGGAGATCGTACTGGCGGTTTCACGACAGTCCGACTGTCGTTCTCGCGACGGTCCTACTGTCGTAGGTCATGACGGTAGGACTTCCGGATTGACCGCAGGACTGCTGGTCCGACGACAAGACTGTCGGTTTGGTGAGAAGACTGCCGGTCGATGAGAAGACTGCCGGTCCGGCGAGAAGACCGCCGGTTCGGTGACAGTCGCCTGGCCCCCGGAACCCCCGAGGCAGACGTAAGAGAGGGACCCCTGATGCGGGACGCGTACCACGAGGAACTGGACTCGATCGGTGACGGTCTGGTGGAGATGGCCCGGCTGGTCGGGTCGGCGATCGGGCGCGCCACGACGGCCATCCTGGACTCCGACCTGAAGCTGGCCGAGAGCGTGATCGAGGCCGACCAGAAGGTCGACGACCTCCAGCACGAGCTGGAGGCGCGGGCCATAGCCCTGCTCGCCCGGCAGCAGCCGGTGGCGACCGACCTCCGTATCGTCGTCACCTCCCTGCGCATGTCCGCGGACCTGGAGCGCTCGGGCGACCTGGCCCAGCATGTCGCGAAGGTCACGCGGCTGCGCTACCCCGAGCGCGCGGTCCCGCAGGACCTGCACGCCACCATCCTGGAGATGGGCCAGCTCGCGCAGCGCCTGATGGCGAAGGCGGCCGAGGTCATCGTCACCAAGGACGTCGACCTCGCGCTCCAGCTGGAGCAGGACGACGACGCGATGGACCTCCTCCACCGCACGCTCTTCCAGCACCTGATGGACGAGCGCTGGAAGCACGGCATCGAGACCGCGGTCGACGTGACGCTGCTCGGCCGCTACTACGAGCGGTACGCCGACCACGCGGTGGCCGTGGCCAAGCGTGTGGTGTACCTGGTGACCGGCGAGCACGCGGACGAGCTGCAGGCCGATGTGCAGCCGGAGGTCCAGGCGGTCTCGGGGGTGGACGGGGCGTAGGGCCGTAAGGCTCCCGGGGGCCTGTTCGGGGCGTGCGCAAGCCTCTGTGCGCCGTTGATGCGCCCAGCGGGGCGGGCATGGAATGGGCAACAGGCACCAGCCTTGAGGAGGGACCATGGCCGAATCCCCCAGCACCGCCGGCACGACACCCGACCCCGCCCAGGAACGCCCGACCGAGCAGCCCGCCGACATCAGGAGCCTCCCGCTCTTCGGCGCGTGCGGCTGCGGCTCGGGGTGCGGGTGCGGATGCCAGTCCGGGAATCCTTGCCAGTGCGGGTGAGGTGCAGGACGCGGAAGGTACTGCGGCGTACGGCGCCGTAGCTCTCGTATGACGGTGAGGGGCCCCGGCGGTGGGACGCCGGGGCCCTTTGCCATGCTTTGCCGTGCTCGCGGTGTTTGCCGTGCTTGCCGTGGTGCTCGTGCTCGCCGTGCTGGTCGTGCCGTGCGGGCGCAGCATGGAAGGAGAGCAGGTGTGCGCACCCCGGGAAGCGAAAGAAGGTGCGGGGCATGGCTCAGTTCATGGACGTACATCACGGGATGAAAGGCATCACGGCCGAACAGCTGCGCGAGGCCCACAACGCGGACCTGGCCATCGAGAAGGACGAGCGTGTGCACTTCGAGCGGGCGTGGGCCGACCCGGAGGCCGGAGTCGTCTACTGCCTCTCCGAGGCCCCCTCGGCCGAAGCGGTCCAGCGCATCCACGAGCGCGCCGGCCACAAGGCCGACGAGATCCACGCGGTCCCGCTGTCCGTCTGACGACGCGGCACCGGGGCGCCACAACGCGAAGGAGGACGAGGCCCGTGACACGCTTCATGGACGTCCACCACGGAATGCAGGGCATCACGGCCGAACAGCTGCAACAGGGTCACGACGCCACCGCCGCGGTCGAGGCGGAGGAAGGGGTCCACTTCGAACACGCCTGGGCGGACCCGGAGTCCGGCACGGTCTACTGCCTCAGCGAGGGTCCCTCGCCCGAAGCGGTCCGACGCGCCCATGAACGCGGGGGCGGCCCGCGGCCGGACGAGATCCATGCGGTGCCGTTGATGGTGTGAGTCGCGGCGCGGGTGTGCGTCGCGGCGTGGTACTACCCACAGCCCTCATCCCCTGCTCGCCGACGGTGCGGGCAGGGGATGTCGTGTCCGAGGCCGGATGAGGACTCGGGGGGCCGCTAGTCGGACGTCGTGCAGACGACCGCTGTGGCGACGCGATCGGGCTCCGCGTTGACGTAGAAGTCGGCGATCCCCCGCTCCGGGTCGGCGGACGGTACGACCGAGGGGGTGGGCGTCGGCGGCGAGCACCCGGAGAGCGAACTCGACGGCGACGGCTTCGGCCGTGGACCCGACGTCGGCTCGATCCCGTCGTTGATCGACTCAGTGAACGACCACCCGGCGACGACCAGCACGAGCCAGCCCCCGAACAGCCACCCCTTCGCCCGCCTGCTCATCCCGACCCCACCCGCACTCCCCCACGTCCGGCGCTCGGTCGCTCAGTCTGCCAGCAGCGGGGGCAGCGCGGCGGGCGCCCCCGGGCCAACGGGGTCGTAGGCCACTGCATCGACCGTCTCGATCGCCGACCTCCCTCGCATGCCCCAAATGAGTGATCCATAGCGCACCTGTCCGGTGAACTCAGGCGTCCATTTGGCTCATTCGTTCGAGTTGAATCGCTCGAACGAGGTATTCGCGGTCAACTCTGCGATGCGTGATCAAGAACCTCAGGCGAGCCGCGATCGCGGCCGTCCTCCTCGTCGTGCCCTTCCTGGCATCCGCTCCGGCCCGAGCTCACGGCCGTGCTGCCGAGACGTACACCGTCCCGATGGCGGCGGCGGTCCATCTCCTCCCGCTCGCTGCCGAGGTGCGGGACGGCTATCAGCGCACGAGCTTCAAGCACTGGAACGCGGGCAAGCACCCCACCGACGGCTGCAACACACGCGCGGAGGCGCTCCTCAGCGAGGCGGTCGACCGCCCCGACGTCCTCCCGGGCTGCAGGCTGTCCGGAGGGCGCTGGTGGTCGTACTACGACGCCAGGTGGGTGACCTCCGCCTCCGCTCTGGACGTCGACCACATGGTGCCGCTCGCCGAGGCCTGGGACTCCGGCGCCTCCCAGTGGACCGCCACGCGGCGCGAGGCGTACGCCAACGACCTGGACGCCGTGACGTCCCTCGTCGCGGTCTCCGCGGCGTCCAACCGCAGCAAGGCCGACCAGGACCCGGCCGAGTGGCTGCCGCCGGCCGTCGGCGTCCTGTGCCGGTACGTCTCGGAGTGGACCGCGACGAAGCTCCGCTGGGGGCTCACCGCCGACGCCACCGAGCTGGAAGCACTCACCCAGCTCGCGGATGCCTGCCCCGGCACGACCGTGACGTACGAGCCGGCTCCGTAGCGCACCTGCTGACCGCTCATCGGCCGGCGCGTTTGAGGGTGCGGATGACGGGGGCCGTCTCGGTGGAGGGAATGGCGTCGAGCGCGCCCACGCGTTCGGTGAGGTAACGGCACAGGTCCTCGGCATCGCGGCAGTTGACAGCGGCAACGAGATCGCTGGGGCCGGTGGTCATGGCGGCGAAGGAGATCTCGGGGTGGCCGACCGGCCGCTGTGCGACATCGGCCAGCCGGGACGGCCGTACCGACATCCACAGCCGCGCCTCGATGGGAAGGCACAGGGACGGCCCAGCCTCGCCAAAAAGCCCCCTACCAGCGGAGACCCCGCAGGTAGGGGGCTTGATCGTTCCGGCTTACTTCTTCTTGCCCTGGTTCTTGACCGCCTCAATGGCAGCCGCAGCCGCCTCCGGGTCCAGGTACTTGCCGCCCGGCGTCACCGGCTTGAAGTCGGCGTCGAGCTCGTAGTACAGCGGGATGCCGGTCGGGATGTTCAGGCCCGCGATGTCGGCGTCGGAGATGCCGTCGAGGTGCTTGACGAGGGCGCGCAGGGAGTTGCCGTGGGCGGCGACCAGGACCGTGCGGCCGGTCAGGAGGTCGGGGACGATGCCGTCGTACCAGTACGGGAGCATGCGGACGACGACGTCCTTGAGGCACTCCGTGCGGGGGCGCAGCTCCGGCGGGATCGTCGCGTAGCGGGGGTCGGAGGACTGGGAGAACTCCGTGCCGTCCTCGAGCGGGGGCGGCGGGGTGTCGTAGGAGCGGCGCCACAGCATGAACTGCTCCTCGCCGAACTCGGCGAGAGTCTGGGCCTTGTCCTTGCCCTGGAGGGCGCCGTAGTGGCGCTCGTTCAGGCGCCACGAGCGGTGGACGGGGATCCAGTGGCGGTCCGCGGCCTCCAGGGCCAGCTGGGCCGTGCGGATCGCGCGCTTCTGGAGGGACGTGTGGACCACGTCGGGGAGGAGGTCGGCGTCCTTCAGGAGCTCGCCGCCGCGGACTGCCTCCTTCTCGCCCTTCTCGTTCAGGTTGACGTCCACCCAGCCGGTGAACAGGTTCTTCGCGTTCCACTCGCTCTCGCCGTGGCGGAGGAGGATCAGCTTGTACGGTGCGTCGGCCATGCGATGAGCGTAATCGAAGGCTTTGATCGGGTGCGCCTGCCTCTCGATGGGCGGACTGTTGACGGGATCTGTTAATTGAGTGGCCTCCCGTAGAGCGGGTTTGTAAGTTCTGGTTACCGTCTGAGCCACTTACATCGACCGTGCCACACCTGGGGGACTCCTATGCCGCTCGCCGCCCTGAGACGTGCCACCCGAGAAACCGTCTCCGGGCTCCCCCGCGAGTTCTGGTGGCTGTGGACCAGCACGCTGGTGAACCGGCTCGGTGCCTTCGTGGCCACCTTCATGGCCCTGTACCTCACCCTCGACCGCGGCTACTCCGCCTCCTACGCCGGTCTCGTCGCCGCCCTGCACGGGCTCGGCGGGGTGATCTCCTCCCTCGGCGCCGGCGTGATGACCGACCGGCTCGGGCGGCGGCCCACCCTGCTGATGGCCCAGGCGTCCACCGCCGTCTCCGTGGCCGTGCTCGGGTTCATGCACCACCCCGCCGCCATCGCCGCCGTCGCCTTCCTCGTCGGTGCGGCCTCCAACGCCTCCCGGCCCGCCGTGCAGGCGATGATGGCCGACATCGTCCGGCCCGAGGACCGCGTCCGCGCCTTCTCGCTCAACTACTGGGCCATCAACCTCGGCTTCGCCGTCTCCTCCATGGCCGCCGGGTTCATCGCCGAGGTCAGCTATCTCTCCGGGTTCCTGATCGAGGCGGGGATGACCATGGTGTGCGCCGTCGTCGTCTTCCTGCGGGTGCCGGAGTCGCGGCCCGAGCGCACGGCGGCGGACAAGGCCGCCGAGGAGGTCGGGCTCGGGACCGTTCTGCGCGACGGGCGCTTCATGAGCGTCGTCGGGCTGTCCTTCCTCGTCGCCCTCGTCTTCCAGCAGGGGGCGGTCGGACTGCCGGTGGCGATGGGCGAGGCCGGCTTCTCCCCCGCCGACTACGGCCTCGCCATCGCCGTCAACGGCGTCCTGATCGTCGCGCTGCAGATCCCGGTCACGCGCTTCATCGAACGCCGCGACGCGGGACGCATCCTCGTCGTCTCGTCCCTGCTCGCCGGGTACGGGTTCGGGCTCACCGCCTTCGCCGGGTCGGTCGGCGTCTTCGCGCTGACGGTGTGCGTGTGGACGCTGGGCGAGATGCTGAACGCGCCGACGCAGACCGGGCTCGTGGTGCGGCTCTCGCCCGCGCAGGGGCGCGGTCGCTACCAGGGCATGTACACCATGTCCTGGTCGGTGGCGGCCCTGGTCGCGCCCCTGATGTCCGGCTTCGTCATCGACCGTCTCGGCGCCGAGTGGCTGTGGGGGTTGTGCGCGGTCGTCGGTACGGCGGCGGGGATCGGGTACGGCGTCCTGATGCGGCGCCTCCCGGCGGAGGCCCCGGCGGCCGCCGACGTCACCGCCGTCGATACGGAGCCCGAAGTGCGTACGGTCTGACGCCGCTCCCCCCGGGCGAGCCCGCACTCCCAAGCCCCTCCGGCCTCATACCGATTCCCTGCTGAGCCCGCCTCCCACGCGGTATACAAGGAGGCGCGGTACGGGGGCCGTTGGGGCCGCTGGGGTGGGAGACGGGCATGACCGACAGTTCCGGATCGATCTTCATCAGTCATGCCGGGCACGACGGCCAGTGGGCGGAATGGGTGGCCTGGCACCTCGGGGAGGCCGGGTACGAGGTCGAGCTCGACCTCTGGCACTGGCGCCCCGGCGAGAACTTCGTGAAGAAGATGAACGACGCGCTGGAGCGGTCGGCCGCGGTCATCGCCCTGTTCTCCCCCCAGTACTTCGCCCCGGGCCGGTACACCGAGGAGGAGTGGACCGCCGCCGTGGCGGGCCGCGGCCGCTTCGTCCCGCTGGTCGTCGAGCCCCTGGAAGCGGGCCGGCTGCCCTCGATCCTGCGGCCGCTCATCCGCCGGCAGCTGCATGACCTGGACGAGGCGGCGGCCCTCAAGGCACTGCTCGAAGCGGTGGGCGGACGGGAGATCCCGACCACCTCGCCGGCCTTTCCCGGCAAGGCGGGCAAGGGCGCCCGGGTCGCCAAGCGCACCGGCCCATCGGCACCTCAGGGCCTCCAGCCCCGCTTCCCGTCCGCCACCCACGACCCCGCCGTATGGGACGTACGGCAGCGGCGCAACCCGCACTTCACCGGCCGCGACGAGATCATCGAGAAGGTACGCGGGGGTCTGCTCGGCGAGCGCCGGGCAGCCGTACGGGTTCTCCACGGTCCGGGCGGGGTCGGGAAGACCCAGGTGGCGCTGGAATACGCGCACCGGTTCGCGGGGCAGTACGACCTGGTGTGGTGGGTCGACGCCGAACAGGCCGAGCAGGTACCGGCCCGGTACGCGGAACTCGCGGCCCGTGTCGACGTGGCCAAGCCGGACGCCGGTGCCGAGATCAACGCCCGGTACGCCCTGGAGTACCTGCGCACCCACGACCGGTGGCTCATCGTCCTGGACAACGCCGAGGACCCGCGGCAGCTGCGCACCTGGCTGCCGGAGGGCTCCGGCCATGTGCTCATCACGGCGCGCAACCCGGCCTGGAAGAACATCGGGCCGGGTCTCGCCCTTGGAGTGTTCAGCCGCAAGGAGTCGCTCGCCTACCTCAACGGGCAACTGCCCACGCTGACCGAGCCAACAGCGGACGCCCTGGCCGACGCGCTCGGCGACCTGCCGCTCGCGCTGGCGCACGCCGCGGGTGCGCTCGGCGAGGGGACACCGCCCGACCACTACCTCCAGCTGCTCAGGACCAACACCGCCGAGCTCCTCAGCGACGGGGAGGTCTACGACTATCCGGTCTCCGTGGCGGCCACGGTCACGATCGCCGCCGCCCGTCTGGACGCGAGCCGTCCGGAGGCGGCGGCCCTGTTGCGCCTGGCCGCCTTCCTCGGACCCGAGCCCATTCCGACGAAGTGGCTCGTCGCGGCCCGCGGGGCGCTGACCAGCGTGCCCGGCGACCCGCACGACATCCGCTGGCCGAGAAACGCGCTCCAGCCGCTCGCCCAGTACGGGCTGGCGGTCGTCGGGCCCGAGGCGTTCCAGGTGCACCGGCTCACGCAGGCCGTGGTGCGGCATGTCAGCGCCGACCGGGCCGGGGGGCCGGTGCAAGACGTGGCCGCGCTGCTGGCCACCCTCGATCCCGGCGACCCGGAACTGCCCGAGACATGGCCGGAGTGGGCGTCGCTCACCCAGCATCTGATGGCGACGCTGGACGCGATGATCGACAGAGCCGAGCTGCGCCCGACGTATCTGAAGGCCGCCCAGTACCTCGCACGCAACGACCAGCCCGAGGTAGCCCACGGCCTCGCCGAGATCATGCACGAGAAGTGGAAGGCTTCTCTGGGCGAGGAACATCCCGACACGCTGAGCGCGGCGCATCTGGTGGCCTTGGCCCTGCATGACATGGAGAGGTACGAAGAGTTCCTGCCCCTGGTCGAGGATCTCCTGGAGAGACGGCGCAGAGTGCTCGGGGAACATCATCCCGACACGCTGAGCGCGACCCACGACCTGGGTATCGCCCTGAGCGCGTTGGACAGGCAGGCCGAGGCGTACACCATCCTCCAGGAGGTCTCGGCACGTCGTCAGTCGACGCTGGGCGAAGACCACGTCGATGCCCTGTTCTCCGTCGCCAGTACCGGGGCCAGCCTGATGGAGCTCGGTCGTCTCGACGAAGCACACCACGTACTGACGGACGCCCTTGCCGGATACCGGCGTGCGTTGAACGAGAACCACCCTGCCGCCCTGGACGCCACGACCTACTTGGGCCTCGTTCTGTCTCGTCTCGGCAGGCACGTCGAGGCCCTCCAGGTCCAGTCGGAGATTCTGGCGCTGCACCGGCAGTTGTTGGGCGACAGACACAGGAGCACGCTCCTCAGCGCCGATCACCTCGGCAGCACACTCATCGACACCGGCCAGTACGCCCAAGCCGAGCAGCTCCTGCGGTCCACAAGAACTCTCATCCGGGAATCCCTCGGAACCGACCACCGCCTGTACAACAGCGTCACCCTCGACCTGGCCAACGCCCTGGCCCGCCAGGGCAAGACCCACGACGCCCAGCGCCTGCGCGCCTCCCTCAAACAGAAGAGGTCCCCGAAGAAACGCCCCCGCTGACCCCGCTGACCTCAGGGATGCATCCGCGCCCCCTTCACCACCTTGTCCACGGCATTCCGCGGCCCGTACACCGCGATCCCCACCAGATCCAGCTCCCCCGTGGACACGGCCCGCACCGCCGCCCGGTTGTCCCGGTCGTTGCCCGTCGAGAACAGGTCGGAGGTGAAGACCGCGCGCGGGAGGGAACGGGACAGCACGCGCGCGTGGGCCGCCGTCAGCGTCTCCTTCGTGCCCTCGAAGACCAGCACCGGCTGCCGGAACATCGGCAGGTAGGGCACACCGTCGGCGTCCTCGTACGGCTCCCCGATCACCTCGGGGACCTGGGTGCCCAGGCCGCTGACCAGGAAGGCGGTGACGTTGAGGCGCTGCCAGGGCTCCAGGTCCTCGCGCAGAAGGACGGTGATCTTCGTGTCGAAGCGGATCGGTTCGGAGGTCACATGGGATTCGGTGCTCATGCATCGAGACTGCCGACCGCCGTACGCGACCGTCTTGTACGTTCTTTGCATGGCGCCCGGAACAGCGGCTCGGCAGGAGGTCTCCGCCTGGCGCCCGCGCGTCCCGGGCGTCGTGGAGGTGTTCCACGCCCACTTCACCGAGTACGCCTACCCGATGCATGTGCACGAGGCGTGGACGCTGCTCATCGTGGACGACGGCGCCGTACGGTACGACCTGGACCGGCACGAGCACGGCACCCCGCACGACACGGTGTCCCTGCTGCCGCCGCACGTGCCGCACAACGGTTCGCCGGTCACGCCGGACGGCTTCCGCAAGCGGGTCGTCTACCTCGACGGCACGCATCTCGGCGACGACCTCATCGGACCCGCCGTGGACGGCCCCGACCTGCGCGATCCCGTACTGCGGCGGCGGGTCGGGCAGTTGCACACCGCGCTGGTACGGCCCGGCGAGGAGCTGGAGGCCGAGAGCAGGCTGACGCTGATCGGCGACCGGCTCGGGACTCTGCTACGGCCCCGGCTGCACACCCACCTCGCGCGCCGTGACCCCGCCCTCGCCCGCCGGCTGCGCGAGCTTCTCGACGAGCGCGTCGTCGAGGGCCTGTCGCTGGAGGAGGCCGCAGGGCTGTTGCAGGCCCACCCGGCCCATCTCGTACGGGTGTTCAGCACTGCCTACGGCATCGCACCGCACCAGTACCTGAACTCCCGCCGCGTCGACCGGGCCCGCCGTCTGCTGCTGGAGGGGCGCCCGCCGGGCGAGGTGGCGGCGGAGACCGGTTTCTTCGACCAGTCCCATCTCACGCGGCACTTCAGGAAGTTGGTGGGGATCACCCCGGGCCGTTATGCGCGGAACCCGTCCGTCCGTTGATCACCGGCGGTTAGCGTCGCCCCCATGGACGACACACAGAGCACCCAGGACCCGCACGCTTCGCCCACCGATACCACTGAGACTCGCCCCATACGCTTCAGACGCCTCTCCGTCGCCGTCGTCGGAACGGCGGCCGTCGTGGCCCTCGGCGTCGGCGGTGTCGCGCTCGCGGCGACCTCGGACGACGAGCGCACCGCCGAGCCGAGCGTGTCGAGCACCGTCCCGCCGGACGGCGGCTCCGGCGGCACCGTGGGCGCGAGCGGGGGCGGCACCACCGACGGAGGCACCACCGACGGGGGCACCACCGGCGGCACCGAACCCAGCCCCACGTCCACGTCCGTGGACGACCCGCCGGTCGACGACCCGGTCCCGTCGGACGTGCCCTCCAGCCCCGGTAAGCTGGAAGAACTGAACCGGCGCCTCGCGGAGCTCGACCGGAAGGTCGACCAGCTGCCCACCAAGGAGGAACTGGCCGACGCCCTGCGCGCCATGGCCGACGCGCTCGACCGGCAGTCGGGGGAGCCCACGGGCGAGCCCACGGATGAGCCCGATCCCACCAGCGAGCCGCAGCCCGACTCCTCTCTGCCGCCCAGCGAGTCCTGAGACAGCGCCCGGGGTCAGTCGGACGGCCGCCGCGTGAGACGCTCGAACGCGTCCAGGTTGCGCGTCGACTCGCCCCGGGCCACCCGCCACTCGTACTCCCTGCGGATCGCCGACGCGAACCCCAGCTCCAGAAGCGTGTTGAAGGCACCGTCCGCGGCCTCCAGCACCTGGCCCAGCAGCCGGTCGATCTCGTCCGTGGTGACGGCGGCGAGCGGCAGCTTGGCGGTGACGTAGACGTCGCCGAGCTGGTCGACGGCGTAACTCACGCCGTACAGCTTGAGGTTGCGTTCCAGGAGCCAGCGGTGGACGCCGGACTCGTTCTCGTCGGGGTGGCGGATGACGAAGGCGTTGAGCGACAGGGAGTGGCGGCCGACGAGCAGGGAGACCGTCGTCGACAGTTTGCGGGTGCCGGGGAGTTTGACGACGTAGTTGCCGGGGGCCGGGCTCTCCCAGTCGAGTTCGGCGTCCTTCAGGGCTCCCTCGACGACCTGCGCCGCCTTCTGTACGTCAGCCATGGTGGGAGCGTACGCGACGCCGGTGGGCCTGGGTCGCGGCCACGTAGACGTCCGCCGTGGCGGCGGCCGCGGTGTCCCAGCCGAAGGACTGGGCGTGCCGGGCCGCGGCCTCGCCCATCCGGGAGGACAGGTGCGGGTCCTCGGCGAAGGCGTGCAGCACGCGCGCGTAGTGGGCCGGATTGTGGCCCTGGACCAGGAAGCCGGTACGGCCGTCCCGGACCGCCACCGGCAGTCCGCCCACCGCCGCCGCCAGCACCGGGGTGCCCGCCGCCTGCGCCTCGATGGCCACCAGCCCGAAGGACTCGCTGTACGACGGCATGACCAGCACGGAGGCGGCCCTGAACCAGTCCGCGAGCTGCTGCTGGCCGACCGGCGGGCAGAACCGTACGACGTCCGCGACGCCCAGGCGGGCGGCCAGCTTCTGCAGGCCCTCGGGCTTGGCGAGGCCGCTGCCGCTGGGGCCGCCGACGACCGGGACGACGATCCGGGAACGCAGCTCGGGGTGCTCGTCGAGCAGGACGGCCACCGCGCGCAGCAGGATGTCCGGGGCCTTCAGGGGCTGGATGCGGCCGGCGAAGAGGGGGATCAGGGCGTCCTGCGGGAGGCCCAGGCGGGCGCGGGCGGCGGCGCGGCCGTCGGCGGGCGAGAAGCGGGTGAGGTTCACCCCGGGGTGGACCACGGCGACCTTGCCGGGGTCGGCGGCGTAGTGCCGTACGAGTTCCTCGGACTCCTCGGCCGTGTTGGCGATGAGGCGGTCGGCGGCGGCGACGATCTGGGTCTCGCCGATGACGCGGGCGGCGGGCTCGGGGGTGTCGCCGTCGGCCAGGTTGGCGTTCTTGACCTTGGCCATGGTGTGCATGGCGTGCACCAGGGGGGCGCCCCAGCGCTGGGCGGCGAGCCAGCCGACGTGGCCGGAGAGCCAGTAGTGGGAGTGGACCAGGTCGTAGTAGCCGGGGCGGTGGCCGGCCCAGGCCTGCATCACGCCGTGCGTGAAGGCGCACAGCTGGGCGGGGAGGTCCTCCTTGTTGAGGCCCTCGTAGGGGCCCGCGTCGACGTGGCGGACGAGGACGCCGGGGGCGAGCTCGACGACGGGCGGGAGGTCTGTGGCGGTCGTGCGCGTGAAGATCTCCACCTCGATGTTGATCGCGGCGAGGCGCTGCGCGAGCTCCACGATGTAGACGTTCATGCCGCCGGCGTCGCCGGTGCCGGGCTGGTGGAGCGGGGAGGTGTGCACGGAGAGCATGGCGACGCGGCGGGGGCGGCGGTGCAGCCTGAGCCGCGGGTGTGCCGCCGGAGAGCGACGCCCGAGCCTGCTGACGTAGTGGCTCACGTGGCGTTCCTCCTTGGCTGCGGGCATGCCGGTGGAGGGGTGTGCGTGCCCTCCAAGGCGGTGCAACGCCGGAGCAAGGGCTTCCCATTCCTGGTGGGGCGGTTTTTGCCGAGGTATTACCGGGGGTCGCTCAACTGTTCGGGGGTGGGGTGCGTGGGGGTGCGCGCATGCCTGTGGCGGGGAGGGGGTGCGCGTCCATACCTGTGGCGGGGAGTCGGGGTGCGCGTCCATGCCTGCGGCGGCCTGTGCGGGTGGGATGGGGGTGCGCGTTGCGCATGCGGTTCGTCGGGGGTTGGGGCCGCGCCGGGGGTGTCCGTCCTCGGACCGGCGGCTAGGGTGCGCCTGGAGGTGCTGTTCCTTGACGCCGGCCACTGCGGGCGGACACCCCCCGGCACGTCCCCTGCTCGCCGTTGCGCCAGTGCGGGTGGCACCCCCTGGGGGCGCATACCCTCGTATGCATGACAGCCCGCGCCTCCGCCCGACCCGTGGGCACCGTTACGCGCGGGACCACCAATCCCAATCGGCTGCGCCGGATGGACCGGTGGATCGCCCATACGCACGGGGCCGAGCTCCGTCGGGCCGCGGAACCCGTCGCGGTCGACCTCGGCTACGGCGCCGCCCCCTGGACGGCGGTCGAGCTCCTCCTCCGGCTTCGTGCGGCGGCGCCCCGCGCACGGGTGGTGGGTGTGGAGATCGAACCGGCGCGGGTCGCCGCCGCCAAGCCGTACGAGCGGGAGGGGCTCGTGTTTCGGCACGGTGGGTTCGAGATCCCGATCCCGCAGCGGCCCCTGCTCGTGCGCGCGGCGAATGTGCTGCGGCAGTACGACGAGGACGAGGTCGCCGGGGTGTGGGAGCGACTGTGTGCGCGGCTCGCCCCCGGTGGGCTGCTCGTCGAGGGGACCTGCGACGAGGTCGGGCGCCGGCATGTGTGGGTGGCGCTCGGGCCGGAGGGGCCGCGTACGGTGACGTTCGCGACCCGGCTGGGCTCGCTGGAGCGGCCGTCGGATCTCGCCGAGCGGCTGCCGAAGGCCCTCATCCACCGCAATGTTCCCGGCGAGCCCGTACATGCCTTCCTGGGCGACTTCGACCGCGCCTGGGCCGCCGCGGCGCCCTACGCCTCGTACGGCGCGCGCCAGCGCTGGATCCGGGCGGTGCGGCACCTGGCGGCCGACTGGCCGGTGACGGACGGGCCGGTGCGGTGGCGGCAGGGGGAAGTGACGGTGCGGTGGGAGGCGTTGGCGCCGCGCGCCTGAATGTGCGGGGTGGGGGAACGATCTCCGCGAGTACTTCGTCACAGAGGCGGGGAGAGCGTCATGGGGGGGCAGGAGAGGGGGAAATAGGAATTCCGACTGCCTCTGTCGCTTTGCGCGCCGTCATGGCACGATCCCCCAAGCGCGCCAGTAAGTTACTGACGGTAAATCAGGTTTGGGGGCAGAGGTATGGGATCGGGCAAGCGCAGCGTCCTCGTGGCCTTGACCGTGGTCTGCGCGGTCGGCGTGCTGGCCGCACCGGGCACGGCGTTCGCGGCCCCCTCCCCCACGCCGTCGCCGAGCGCCTCGCTCTCCCGGACCGCCGTGTCCTACAAGGACCTTGAGGCCGTACGGCAGAAGCTGGAGAAGCTCTACCACGCCGCGGCCGTCGCCACCGACGAGTACAACGCCGCCGAGGAGGCGGCCGAGAAGCAGTCCGCCGAGATCGTCGCGCTGGCCAAGAAGATCGTCGAAGGCAAGGAGAAGCTCGCCGAGTTGAAGAAGCGCGCGGGCGCGGCCGCCGCCGCCCAGTACCGCTCCGGCGGGCTGCCCGACGAGGCGCGGCTGATGCTCAGCGACGACCCGCAGGAGTTTCTCGACGGCACCCGCCGAGTGCTCCAGGGCGAGCGCGCCGCCAAGGGACTGCTTGCGGAAATGACCCGCACCCAGCAGGACTTGGAGCTGTACGCCAAGGACGCCTCCGCCCAGTGGCAGAAGCTGGAGGCGGGCCGCAAGGCCAAGGCCACCGCCAAGAAGAAGATAAAGCAGCAGATCGCGGCGGCCGAACAGCTCGAATCCCGGCTGGAGAAGGAGGAGAAGGAGCGCCTCGCCAAGCTGGAACAGGAGGTCGCGTACAAGGCGCAGACCGCCTGGCTGGACTCCGGCATCCTGAAGGACATCGACGGCAAGGCGTCCGAACAGGGCCGCAAGGCCGTCGAGTACGCCACGGCCCAACTGGGCAAGCCGTACGAGTGGGGCGCCGAGGGCCCGAAGACCTACGACTGTTCAGGCCTCACATCCCAGGCCTGGGCGAGCGCCGGGCGCGGGATTCCGCGGACCTCGCAGGAGCAGTGGAAGCAGCTCGAGCGCATTGACATCAAGGACATGCGCCCCGGCGATCTCATCATCTACCACGACGACGCCAGCCATGTCGCGATGTACATCGGCGACGGCGCGATCATCCACGCCCCGCGCCCGGGGCGGACGGTGACGGTCGCGGGAGCCGGCTCGATGTCGATCCTCGGGGTGGTTCGGCCCGATGCGTGAGGGTTCAGGGGAACTTGTGACGACCGGGCCGTGATCCCCGCCACGTGACCCGCCCCACGTGACCCGCCCCACGTCGCACGGCCACGAAACCCCGCGCCGACGTGACGTTCGTCATCCCTGCCCCCGCCCCACCCTGTCCAACTGCGGTAGGGAACGCGGCATATGACAGCGGCCAGCGTCAACGCGGCGTGCCTCACACCATTCCGTTACCGCGCCGACAACCGCTATGGTCCCCGTCGGTGGATCGAGGTCCCTCGTTCCCACCAGCCCTCGGGGGGAGGGAAGGAACTCAAGACGATGCCCGTACCCATACCGCGGCAGAGAGCGATCCCGGCCGCGGAGAGTGGTCAGGCGCAGGCCGCGTCCCCAGGCGGCACCTCCATGGAAGAGGCCCCGTGTAAGGAAGAGACGGTCGAGAACACCGCCCACACCAATCTGACGCTGCTGTTGATCGAGGACGATCCCGGCGGCTCGGCGATCGTGCCCGAGCTGCTCGACTCGGCCGGCAAGCCGATTCGTGTGCGCACGGCCCGCAACCTGACGGAGGCCGAGCGGCTGCTCACCGACGACGTCCACTGCATCCTGCTGGACCTCGCGCTGCCTGCGCCCGGCCGGACCGCCGACGGCGACGAGCTGGCCGTGCTCAAGCACGTCCTGGAGCTCGCGCCCCGGCACGCCGTCCTCGCGCTCACCGCCTCCGGCGACGCCGAGCGGGGGGCTCAGGCCGTGCGGGTCGGCGCCCAGGACTACCTCTTCCGGGACGAGCTGGACGGGCGGCTGCTGAGCCGGGCGATCCGGTACGCCGTGGAACGGAAACGTTCCGACACGGCCGAGCGACGGCTCGCCGAGGGCCGGATGCGGGCCCAGGAGAACCGCCGGCTGGAGCGCGGTCTGCTGCCGACGCCGCTGCTGGAGGGCTCGTCCCTCCGGTTCGCCGCCCGCTACCGCCCCGGTCGCTCGCGCGCCCTGCTCGGCGGTGACTTCTACGACGTCGTGCGCACCGCCGACGGCACCGTGCACGCCATGATCGGCGACGTCTGCGGCCACGGCCCGGACGAGGCCGCGCTGGGCGTGGAGCTGCGCATCGCCTGGCGGGCGCTGACGCTGGCCGGGCTGTGCGGCGACCAGCTGCTGGGCACGTTGCAGCAGGTGCTGGAGCATGAGCGGCCCGACGACGAGATCTTCGCGACCCTGTGCACGGTGGACATCTCGCCGGACGGCCGGCGGGCCGGTCTGTGTCTGGCGGGGCATCCGTCGCCGTTGGTCGCCCGGCCGGGGCGGCCCGCTCAGCTGCTGCCGTACGACAACAACGGGCCCGCGCTCGGGCTGCTGCCCGGGGCTCGGTGGCCTCGGATGCAGGTGGAGCTGGGGGCCGAGTGGAGCCTGATGCTCTATACCGACGGGCTGATCGAGGGCCGCGTCGGCGAGGGCCGGGAGCGGCTCGGTCAGGACGGCATGGTCGAGATGCTTCGCCGGCAGCTGTCGGAGGGGCTGCGCGGGGAGGCGTTGTTGCGGGCCGCCGTGAACGAGGTGCGGGACCTCAACGGTGGTGAGCTGACGGACGACGTGGCTGTGCTGTTGCTCGACCGAGGGGTCTGAGCGGCCGGGGGCTGAGCCTCCGGGGGGCTGAGCGTCCCCCGGGGGAAGGGTGTCACGGCGGGGGGGCTGAGCGGCCGGGGGCTTGTGCGGGGGGGACTCGCCGTGCGGGTTCTGTCGTACGCCGTCCGCGGGTGCGTGGGGGCCGGTCACGCCCGTGCGGCGGAGCCGCCCTCGGCAGGAACGACACGAACGACAGGGTATCGATTCAGCCCCGCGCCCCCAGGGGCGTCACCGTCCGCCGTTCCACGGGCCGTACGGACCGTCGCTGCTGGAGCCCTTTCTGCTGCGGCCCCCGCCCGGCAGCCCCTTGATCGCCGGTCGCACGTCCACCATGTACACGATCGTCGCGATGAGGCCGATGATCGGCAGGAACGACAGGATGTTGAAGATCAGGTTCACCACGAAGGCGAGCCCTAGGATGATCATCCAGAACGGCTTGGTCTGCTTGTCGGCCGCGCGGTAGGCGTCCTCGCGGCGTGTGGCCGCGTCGATCAGCGCGAAGCCGCTGAAAAGGATCAGGGCCATGCTCAGCAGCCACATGAACCCTGCGAAGCCCTGCATCAGCACAACGTCCACCACCCGAATCGGCTCGTATCTACGCGCTCACCGTACCCGCA
This sequence comes from Streptomyces curacoi, assembly GCF_001513975.1. Taxonomy (GTDB): domain Bacteria; phylum Actinomycetota; class Actinomycetes; order Streptomycetales; family Streptomycetaceae; genus Streptomyces; species Streptomyces curacoi. The sequence continues at coordinate 82,317 of NZ_KQ947990.1, read as the reverse complement.
ACCGCGGGACCGCTACCCGAACAACGGGCCGAGCACTCTCCGAGTGCCCGGCCCGTGTCCAACGGCCCTTTTTCACCCGTCCGCGTTACTTGGCGGGCGGGGTCGTCTTCTTGGCGGTGGTCGTCTTGCGCGCCGGGGCCTTCTTGACGGGCGTCTTCTTCGCCGCGGCGGCCTCGGCGGCCGGCTTGGGCTCGGCGGGCTCGGCCTCAGCCTTGTCCTCCTTGACCGCGACCGGCTCGGGGTTCGGCTCGACGGCCACGGCGAGCTCCTCGATCTCCTCGGCCGCCTCGCCGCGCCAGTGCTTCACCGCCTGCTCGCCGTGCTCGGCGACCTTCTCGTAGGTCTCACGGGCCTTCACGGCGTACTCGGCGGCGACACCGACACCGCGCAGCGCGAGGTCCTGGGCGCCTTCGCCGAGCTTCTTCAGGTCGGCGTCGAGAGTGCTGCCCAGCTTCTTGAAGTCCGCGTCCAGGCCGCTGATGAACTCGTTGACCTTGGCCTGGATGCTCTCCTGGGCCTCCTTGGCCCTGGCACCGGCCTCCTTGGCGCGGGCGGTGGCCTTCTCCTGGACGGCCTTCGGGTCGGTATTGCGAACGGCCTCGAACCTGGCCGGCGCCTCGGCGCGCAGCTGCTCCACCAGGCTGGGCACCTTCTTGGCCTGCTGGAAGGCCAGGTCGGCGGTGCCGGCGGCGAAGTAGAGCGGGGTCGGGTCGCTGAAGGTCTTACGCAGGTCGTCGGTGATGGCCATGGTGATGGTCCTCCCGGGTTGCTTCGAGGTGAGGGTTTTTGATTCCCGCGGTCGGCCGGACGGCTGCCTGCCCGGCGCGTGCCGGGCGTACGGCGGCCGAGGTCAGCCTGCCGACTGCTGCGGGTCGTTCGGGTTCTCCGGGTCGGCGGCGCTGCCGTCGGACATACGGGTCGTGCGGGTCGTACGGGTCGTGCGTGTACGGCGCGTGGCGGACTTGCGGCCGCCGTCGGCCGTGCTGTTCGTGCGGGTCGTACGGCTGCGGCGGACGGCGGTGTCACCGTCCTGGGCGTCCGCCGCGCCGTCGGGGTGGCCGTCGCTCTGCAGGGAGCCCCGGTCCGAGCCGGAGCCGGAGTCGGCGTCCGTGCCGGAGTCGGGTTCCATCACGCCGGCGCCCCGCGAGACGGCCTCGGCCAGCCCGACTGCCTCGGCAGCCGCACCCGCCTCGGGGGATATCCCGAACCCGTTCTCCTTGCGGAAGGATTCGTAGATCTGGAGCAGCACCTGCTTCTGCCGCTCGTTCAGCGTGGGATCGGCGAGGATGACGGCGCGCGTCTCCACCTCGTCCCGGTCCCGCTCGGCGTCGAGGATGCCGGCCCGCACATACAGCGTCTCCGCGGAGATCCGCAGCGCCTTGGCGACCTGCTGCAGCACCTCCGCGCTCGGCTTGCGCAGCCCGCGCTCGATCTGGCTCAGGTACGGATTGGACACCCCGGCGGCATCGGCGAGTTGCCGCAGTGACAGCTGCGCGTTGCGCCGCTGCTCACGCAGATACTCGCCGAGATTGCCGACGTTGAGCGATGCCATGCCTCCACCTTGCCTCACCCTCGCTAACTATTGCAAGCACCTGCTTGCAAAAGTGCGCCACGCCACGTGTCGACCTCTAACGACGCTCTGCCCTTGAAGGTTGCCGACCCGAACCCCGCGACGCCCTCGAAAATCGCCGACTCGAACTTGGCGTCGCCCAAGTGGGGGTGTCCGGTTGTGGGGTCGCCGAGTGCGTTGAGGAGGGCGTCCAAGAGGGATGCGTGAAGGGCGTGCCGCGGTGGTCGACGTCAGCGCCGGAGGTCAGACCAGCAAGGTAGGCATCGCGGTCGGGGTCGGCCAGGTGGGCGAGACATGCGGTGTGGCCGGATACACGGATGCCTGGGCAGCCGAACGTACTTTCCGGCCTGGCGTCCTCTCCACAATGCGGCCAGCCAGGCGGTGTTGGGGACGGCATGCAGCCACCGTGACGAGCACCCGTGCCGCACCGTCCAGCGGCCCGTAGTGACCCCACCGATCCCAACGACTGCCCCCACCGATGTCACAGACGCCCGCCCTGTCTCGTCCCAGGTTCCGTAGAGGGACTTCGGAAGCGGGAAGGTGAGGATCATGCGGGTGTTCGTGGCAGGGGGAACCGGGGCCCTGGGCCGGCGGCTGGTGCCGCAGTTCGTGGCCCGTGGCCATCAGGTGACGGCCACCACGACGAGCGCGGCCAAGCTGGGTCTGCTGGAGCAGCTCGGTGCGCGGGGCGTCGTGATGGACGGGCTGGACGGGATGGCGGTCGGTGAGGCGGTGGCCGCGGCGCGGCCGGACGCGATCGTGCACGAGATGACCGCGATCTCCGGCAAGGCCGACATGCGGCACCCCGACCGGACGTTCGCCACCACCAACCGGCTGCGCATCGAGGGGACGGACCACCTGCTGGCCGCTGCCGAGGCGGCCGGCGTACCCCATGTGGTCGTGCAGAGCTTCGCGCAGAGCTACGGGCCCGGCACGGGGCTGCTGACCGAGGAGGACCCCCTCGACCCGGGCACGGGGGCGATGGCGCGCCGGGTCTCGGCGGGTGTCCTGCACATCCAGGACGTGGTCGCCAAGGCCGGCGGCACGGTCCTGCGCTACGGCGGGTTCTACGGGCCGGGCGCCAGTGACGACGTGGTCGAGTTCGTGCGCAAGCGGAAGTTCCCGCTCGTGGGGGACGGCACGGGCTGGAACTCCTGGGTGCACCTCGACGACGCGGCGAGCGCTACCGTCCTGGTCGTGGAGAAGCAGGCGCGGGGCGTGTTCAACATCGTGGACGACGAGCCCGCCCAGGTCCGCGACTGGCTGCCGTATCTGGCCGCGTGCGCGGGGGCGAAGCCGCCGATGCGGGTTCCCCGGTGGCTGGCCAGGCTGCTGGCCGGGGAGTTCGCGGTGACCCTGATGACCGAGGGCCGCGGCTTCTCCAACGCCAGGGCCAGGCGCGAACTCGGCTGGGAGCCGCGCTACCCGTCGTGGCGCCAGGGCTTCAAGGAGGAACTGGCGTGAGCCGCACCGAGGAGTTCGAAGAGCTACGGCCGCTGCTGTTCTCCATCTCCTACCGGATCCTCGGCAGTGTGAGCGAGGCCGAGGACGCCGTCCAGGAGACCTGGCTGCGCTACGAGGCCTCCCCGACCCGGCCCACCTCGCCCAAGGCCTTCCTCTCGGCGGTGGTGACCCGGATCTCGATCGACGTGCTGCGCTCGGCCCGCGTACGGCGGGAGACATACGTCGGACAGTGGCTCCCCGAGCCGCTGCTCACCGACCCCTACGAGGATCCGGCACGGTCGGCGGAGCTCGCCGACTCGGTGTCGATGGCGGCCCTGTTGCTGCTGGAGCGGCTCAGCCCGCTGGAGCGCGCGGTGTTCGTGCTGCGGGAGGTGTTCGGGTTCGGCTTCCCCGAGGTCGCCTCGGCGGTGGGGCGCTCGGAGGCGGCGTGCCGCCAGCTCGCGACGCGGGCGCGGCGCCACATGGACGCCGGGCGCCCCCGGTTCGAGGCGGACCGCCGGGAGCGGGAGGAGCTGGCGGCGCGGTTCTTCGACGCGCTCAGGGAAGGCGACGTCGACGGCCTGCGGGAGCTGCTCGCCGCCGATGTGTCGATGGTCGGCGACGGCGGCGGCAAGACCCCGCAGCTGGCCCGGGCCGTCGTCGGCGCCGACAAGGTGGCCAGGCTGCTCGCCGCGGTCTTCCCGCTGCTGGAGCGGATCGATGTGACGTGGGAGCCGCACGAGGTGAACGCCCAGCCGGGCGCCGTCTTCCGCGACCGGGACGGCAAGGTGCTCTACACCTTGGCGCTCGACGTGCTCGACGGACAGATCCAGGCCATCCGCTCGGTGATCAACCCCGACAAGCTCGGGCACGTGGGCCCGGTCGGGGACGTCTGGGCGGCCGACCGCGAGCTGAGGCGAGTGCGCCGGCCCACGCACTGACGTCGACAGCCGCCCGCCGCCCGGCCGCAGCAGCTGCCCGCAGGAGCCACCCACCGCCCCCGCCTCACCGCTCGACGGCCTCCCACACCTCCGTCAGCCGGCAGACGGCCGCAAGGTCCGGCAGGTCCCGCAGCGACGCGACGACCTGCCCGCTCGCGAACGCCCGCTGCTCGGCGGTCACGCCGGGGTCGATGGCGCACTCGGCCTGCACCTGGATGTAGTTCAGGGCCGTCGCGAAGAGCATCGAGAAGGAACCCGGCCCCTTGACGCTCGCGCGTCCCCCGGCGCTTCGGTACGCCCGTACCAGGCGCCGGGCCGCGTCGGCGTTCACCCGGTTGCCTCCCGACCACACGTACACGGCACGCGCGAACTCCCGCTCCGCCGAGGCGGGGCCGGCGTTGTCCCAGTCGAGGAGGACCGGTCCGCCCGGGCCGACCAGCACGTTCTGGGGCTGGAGGTCGAGATGTGAGGTCACCAGGTCGCCCGGGTCGGACGGCGTCACCCACTGGCCGAGTTCCGGCGCGGCCGTGTCGACGAACCGGCCGAGCGCGTCCGCCCACGGCACCCCGGCCCGGCGCACTCGCCCGTGCAGCTCCTTCCAGTCGGCATCCTGCGGGCACTGCTCGTACCAGGCGTTCGGCGTCTCGCTCGCGCCCTCGCCCGCCCGGTGCAGCAGCGCCATGGTCCGGCCGAACCAGTCCAGGATGCCGGGGTCGGACGCGTCCGCCTCGGTGCCGTCGATCCAGTCGTACAGCTTGACGTAGGACCCGCCCGCGGAGGCGGCGAGCTGGGAGACGTACGCGCCGTGGCGGTTGGGCATCAGCCGCGGTGACGCGATGCCCAGGTCGGCCATGGCGTGCCGCAACGCGGCCTCGCGGGCGACCTGTTCCTCGTCGCAGCCGAAGAGGAGTTCCTTGATCGCCCATGCGGAGCCGTCGCCGGTCAGCTTCCAGATCTGGCCCAGCGCGCCCCGCGTGACGGGTGTCATGGTCCACGGCCCGGCGCCGAGCGCGTACGTCTCCGCCATGAGGTCGGCCTTGTCGTGCACGCGGATGCCCCCTCCGGACGCTGGTGATCGACACCTACTGTCGCACGCGGCCCTGCGCCCAATACCCACTTTTTTGTGGGTACTTGGCAGTCGGCGACGGGCGTCCGAAGCTGGATGCGGGTGATCGACAAGGCGCCGGACCCGCGTCGGACGGAGGTGGCATCGGGGTCAGGCCGACCGGCTGTCGGCCAGTCGCTCCAGGCGGCGATGGCCCCAGTCGGAGAGCGGGGCCAGGGCCTCGGCGAGGTCGCGGCCGAATCCGGTCAGGGAGTACACGGTCTTCGGCGGCAGGACGTCGTACACCTCACGATCCACCAGCCCGTCCGCCTCCATCTCGCGCAACGCCTGGGTCAGCACCTTCTCGGTGAGCCCCGGCAGCCGGCGGCGCAGTTCGGCCGGGCGGTGCGGGCCGGACTCCAGCAGCCACAGCAGCGAGGTCTTCCACTTGCCGTCGATCACGGAGATCGCGGCGGTCACCCCGCAGACGTCCGGGTCATGGCGCCGACTCGTCATACCCACCCCTTTTGTCAGCAATTACCGCCACTCTATAGGGAGTTGAGTCATGTCCACGTACGCCGACGAACCCGCCGTCACCGTCCTCGGGCTGGGGCCGATGGGCCGGGCCCTGGCCGGTGCATTCCTCGACGCGGGTCTTCGGATCACCGTGTGGAACCGCACCCCCGGGCGGGACCGGGAGCTCCTCGACCGCGGAGCCACCGCGGCCGAGTCCGCGGCGGAGGCGGTCGCGGCCAGTGCCCTGACCGTGGTCTGCGTGGTGAACTACGACGCCGCCGACGCCGTCCTGCGCCAGGACGGCGTCACCGACGCGCTCAAGGGCCGTACGGTCGTCAACCTGACCGCCGACACCCCGGCCCGCGCCCGGGACACGGCCGACTGGGCCGCCGCGCACGGGATCCGCTATCTGGACGGCGCGATCATGACCCCGACCACGACCATCGGTACGCCCGACGCGGTGTTCATCCACAGCGGCCCGCGGGAGGTCTACGACGAGCACCGGCCCGTCCTCGACGCCCTGGGCGGCACCCACACCCACCTCGGCGAGGACATCAGCCGGGCCGCCGCCTACGACATCGCCCTGCTCGACATCTTCTGGACGGCGATGGCCGGCTACGCGCACGCCGTCGCCGTGGCCCGGGCCGAGGGCATCACCGCACGCGAACTCGCTCCCTTCGCCCAGGGCATCGGCGCGATCCTGCCGCCGCTCTTCGAGGAGTTCGCGGCGGACGTCGACGACGGCACCTACTCCGGTGAACTCAACCCGATCACCTCCGCCGCCTCGTCCATGGCCCACATCGTCGAGGCCTCCGAGTCCCACGGCATCGAAGCCGCCCTGATGCGCGCGGCCGAGGGGCAGGCGCGCCGCGTCATCGCCCTCGGGCACGGCACGGACGGCTTCATGCGCGTCACCGAGCTGCTGGGCCGCGCGCGTCGGTGACCCACTCCGCCAGGACGGCGAAGTCCCGGTCGGTGAGGCCGTAGCGGTGGTCGACGCGGTGCAGGAGGGCGGGCGCGGGGTGGTGAGCGGCCACCCACGCCCGGTCGGCGTCGGTGATCTCGTCGTCGACCCAGACGAAGGGGCGGCCGGCCGCCCGGGCCACGAGGGGCCGGGTCTTCCAGTGCAGACCACGTGGGCCGGCCGGGGCCTCCTCGCCCTCGTCCTGGTCCTCGTCCGGCCAGTCCACCGCCGGCAGCGCGGGCAGGCCGAGCCAGGGAGCGAGGCAGGTGTTCGCGTCGTCCCCCCAGGTCGTGGCCCACACCGGCTCGCAGCCGAGCGCCGCGAGACGGGCCAGGCGGGCGCCGAGGGCGGGATCGACGCGGGAGAGGAGGGGGTGGGCGGCCGTCTCGGGGAGCGGGAAGGCCGCCTCGTACACCGGGTACGGGCGGTCCGCACCGAAGGGGACGAGGGTTCCGTCGATGTCGAGGAAGAGGAGTACCGGGGACAAGGGGGCCTCAGTCCTCGAATCCGCCTTCGGCCAGGATCTTGTCGATACGGGCCCGGTGCGCCACCTCCCACGCGTCGAGGGACTCGGCCGCCTCCTTGCCCAGCCTGGCCCGGGCCGCCGCGAGGATCTCCTCCTGGCGGGCGGCGGGCACGACCACGACGCCCTCTTCGTCGGCCACCACGACGTCCCCGGCGTCGACCGCCACACCCCTGCACCGCACCCGCGCGTTCAGCGGCCGTACGGCCGACTTGGCGCCCGGGATCGGGACGACCCCCCGCGCGAACACCGGGAAGCCCATCTCCCGCACCTCCGCGAGGTCCCGGATCACCCCGTCGGCCACGAACGCGGCGATACCGCGGCGCTGGGCGACGGCGCAGACGTTCCCGCCGGCCAGCGCGTACTCCAGGTCCCCCGACTCCACGACCACGACGGAGCCGGCCGGCGCCCGGTGGATGGCCGCGTGCAGCATGAGGTTGTCCCCGGGCGGGCACGCCACCGTGTACGCCGGTCCGGCGACGCGCGGGGCCGGGCCCCACAGCGGCCGGATGCCGAGGCCCATGACCTGCCCGCGCCCCAGCAAGTCGGCGAGCGTGGTGGTGGGAACGTCCTGGAATTCCGTGGCGGTCGTCATGGGACGGACGGTACCGTCTGTGTCCATGACTGCCGGGTCGGCCTTGTGCCGCAAGCGAGTTGGGTGTTGCCCGGCCTCTGAGTGAGGCCGGCGGCGCGGGCCAGGAGCCCGCCGCTTTCTCTGCGCCTTCTGCACCGACACAGAATCCGCGACAGAGAAAGAAGAGAGAGTGCCCAACGACTTCAATCAACCCATCATCGACGAGTTCCGCGCCAACAAGGGCCGCGTGGGCGGCTACTTCGAAGGCGCCCGGCTCCTGCTGCTCACCACCACCGGCGCCCGGACGGGCCGCCCGCACACCACCCCCGTCGGCTACCTCCCCGACGGCGACGGCCGCGTCCTCGTCATCGCCTCCGCCGCGGGCGCGCCCAAGCACCCGGCGTGGTTCCACAACCTCGTCGCGAATCCCCGGGTCACCGTGGAGAGCGGCACGTTCACCTACGAGGCCCAGGCCGTCGTCCTGACCGGCGAGGAGCGCGACCGGGCGTTCGCGCGGGCCGTGGAGGGGGACCCCGGCTGGGCGGCGTACCAGGAGAAGACGGAGCGGGTGATACCCGTCGTCGCGCTGCACGCGCTCACCGAGGGCGGCCCGGGGAAGATCAACGCCTCCTCCATGGGCGAGGCCATCAAGGTCGTCCACGACGCCTTTCGCCGCGAACTCGCCCTGATCCGGGACGAGATGAGCAAGGGCGGCGGTACGACCCTCGGCGCCCAGCTCCGCGTCAACTGTCTGACCTTCTGCGCGGGCCTGCACAACCACCACACCGGCGAGGAACTGATGATGTTCCCCGCCCTGGCCGACCGCTTCCCGGAGTCCGCGCCGGCGCTGGCGCGACTGGGCGAGGAGCACGCGCGGATCGCCGAGCTCGTCGAGGAGCTGCGGCGGGTGGTGTCCGCCGAGGACGCGGACCCGGCCGACGCCGGTGCCGAGGTGGAACGCCTGACGGCGGAACTGGAGGCGCATCTGACCTACGAGGAGGAGCAGTTGATGCCGCTCCTGGACGCCGCGTAGGACACGGCGGGGTGCCTCCGCTCCCGGCGGGCGCAGGCACCCCTCAGAACGGCAGCGGCCTCGCGTGCACCACCTCCAGCCCCGCCACCGCCCGCGTCAGCACCACATACAGCCGGTGCAGCCCCCGCTCCTCCGCCGCCACGATCGCCGCCGGCTCCACGGCGACGACATGGTCGTACTCCAGGCCCTTGACGACGGTCGCCGGTACCACGCTCACCCGGGCGCCCAGATCGTCCGGCCCCGCCGCCGCGATCCCGGCCGCGTCCAGCGCCTCCCGCACCCGGGGCACATACGCGTCGGCCGCCACGACGCCGACGGACCCCTCACGCGCCAGCGCATCCCGTACGGCGGCCACGACCCCGCCCAGCAGGTCGGAGGCCGCCTCCCGGATCCGCAGCTCCCCGTCGGCGCGCAGCGAACGAGCCGCCGGCACCGCCACATCCAGCCGCTCCAGCAGCCGGTTGGCCAGTGCCAGCACGGCGCCGGGCACCCGGAACCCGGTCGTGAGCGGCACCACCACCGCGTCCGGCTTCCCCAGCTGCCCGAGGACCGTCTTCCAGGACCGCGCGGCCCAGGGTGTGGTGCCCTGAGCCAGATCCCCGAGTACGGTCACCGACCCGAAGGACGCCCGTCGCGCGATGGCCCGGCACTCCATCGGCGACAGGTCCTGCGCCTCGTCGACGACGACATGGCCGTACCCCTGCGGATGCTCGATGAGCCCGGCCACCTCGTCGAGGAGCACCAGATCGGCGGCCGACCAGCGCGCCGACCTCCACGACCGCGGCGGCTTCGCCCACAGCAGGGCCTTCTGCTCGCCCGCGTCGAGCAGCCCGTCGGCGGCGGCCGCCAGTGCCTCCGGCTCGCTCAGCAGCCGAGCCACGACCTCCTCGGGCTGCACCCGCGGCCATACGGCGTCGACGTACGCCCCGACCGGCCGCGCCCGCGAGATCTTCCGCACCCACGCGTCGCTCCGCGGCCCGGCCCGCCGCTCGGCCCGGTCCTGGACGTACCGCACCACCCGGGTGCGCACCCGTTCCCGCCCGACGGCGTACGGCGGTTCCTCGGCCCGCACCTCCGTGACGATCCGCACCAGCTCGTCCTCCGGCACCCGCCACCGGTACGAACCGTCCGGGACGGCCAGGGGCCCGGCCCCCTCGGCCCGCACCCTCGCGTACAACGCCCGCCGCAGCACCTGCGCCATCCGCACGTCGTGCTTGACGACGGCAGCCCGCTCGTCGTCGGCTCCGGAGACCGGATGCCGGGCGATCTCGTCCCGCAGCGTGGACTGCCGTACCCCGGTCTCGCCGAGGGCGGGGAGCACCTCGGAGATGTACGACAGGAAGGTCCGGTTGGGTCCGAGGATCAGCAGACCGCCGCGCCGGATGCGCTGCGGGTGGGTGTAGAGCAGGTAGGCGGCGCGGTGCAGGCCGACGGCGGTCTTGCCGGTGCCGGGGGCGCCCTGGACGCACACGGAGACGGCGAGGTCACCTCGTACCAGATCGTCCTGCTCGGGCTGGATGGTCGCGGCGATGTCGCGCATGGGGCCGACCCGGGGCCGCTCGATCTCCCGGGCGACGATCTCGCTCGCCCGGGACTCGCCCCGGTCGAGGTGCTCGTCCTCGAAGCCGGTCAGGTCGGCGGAGTCCCCGCGGCTGCCGGGCGCCCAGCCGAACCGTCGACGTACCGCGACGCCCTGCGGATCACGGGCGCCGGCCTGGTAGAAGGCTCGGGAGACGGGGGCCCGCCAGTCGACGACGAGGGGCGGGTCGGCGGGGTGCTCACTGATCCGCAGCCTCCCGATGTGCAGGGTCTGCCGCTGCGCCCCGAAGTCCAGCCGCCCGAAGAACAACGGCCCTTCGGGCAGCTCCCGCAGTTCCTTGGCACGGCTGCGCAGCCGGAATCCGAGCACTTCGGCGTCGGCGCCGGAGGCGGAGACGTCCTCGCCGGTGACGACGTGGTCCTGGGCGCCCTCGATCAGTGCGGCGAGGGCGGTGCGGCAGCGGTCGTGGTGGGCGCGTTCCCGGATCAGCTCATGGTGCGGTGAGGTCATTTCACCGAGCGTACCGAAATGACGTAACCGAGTTAAATTTTTTACCGAGCCTCAATGGGCGTCAGCGCCCGGCCGGCCCCGGCAGCCCCGCCTCCAACAGGTCGAACGCCCGCTCGGCCGCCGCCACGGCCGCCGCCTTCACGTCCGCGGCCCGCTCGCCGCCCGCGATCCGCCGCCAGTTCTCCTGCGCGAGGATCCGCTGTACGGCGACGATCTGCCCGGCGGCCAGCCGGGCGTCGAGATCACCACCGAGGGCCTGGGCGAGCGCGGCCTCAGAACGCTCCAGGTAGGCGTACAGGCGGGCGACCAGGGCCGGAGTCCCGTACAGCAGCGAGTGAAAGGCGAGCACCTCCGGCTCGTCATTGAGCCCGGTGAGGGGATCGCGGCGCTCCAGCCCGTCGAGAAAGTGCCGCCGCAGCGCCTCGACGGGCGAGGCCCCCTGCCGTACGACCCGCGCGGCCTCGTCCTCATGGTCGGCGATCCGGTACAGGACGAGGTCCTCCTTCGCCGGGAAGTAGCGGAAGAGGGTCGGCTTGGAGATCTCGGCCGCCGCGGCGACCTCGGCCACGGACACGGCGTCGAAGCCCTTCTCCAGGAAGAGGCGGATGGCGGTGTCCGACACGGTCCGGTACATCCGCTGCTTCTTGCGTGCGCGCAGCCCGATCTCTGACATGGAGGCGAGCCTACGCATACCGTTCGCGCGGCCACCGCACCCAGGATCAGCGAAAGCTCGCGTTCAGGCCCCCCGTTCCCTCGGTCAACGGAGCGTACGCGCCCAGCACGACCTTCGCCCCGGCGTCCCGCAACAGCTTCCGCTTGGCCTCGTTCCTGCCGTACCCGATGAATCCCACACCCGCTTCCAGCGCGGCTTCGAGATCCGTCGGCGTGTCCCCGATCATCACCGCGTCCTGCGGCGGCAGCCCCAGGCCGGCCAGGGCCCGCCGGACGACGTCGGGATGCGGCTTCATCAGGCCGGGGTCGGCGGTACGGCCGTGGATCGCCTTGAAGCGCCCTTCCAGGCCGCGCTCGCCGAGATAGCGCTCCACGGCGCGCGGCGAGTTGTTGGTCACGACGGCGAGGCTCAGCCCGCGGTCGGCCAGAGAGCCGATGAACGCGTCCGCGTCCGGGGTGGGCCAGGCGACCCGCACCGCCGCGAGCTCGCCCTCGGTCACCGTCGCCTCCAGCACTCCGACCAGCCGCGCGAAGTCCACGTCCGCGAAGCGCCGCCGGACGGCCGACCGCGCCGCCGCCCGGTGTACGGCACGCAGCACCAGGTGCGGATCCTTCCCGGTCCGCTCGTCGCCCGTCAGGACGTCATCGAGGCCGAAGGCCGTCACCAGGCGGCGGAGTTCGTCGGCCAGCGGCCGGGAGGAGTCCCGGGGAAACAGCCGGCAGACCGGACCGTCGAAGTCGAACAGCACACCGGACGCCCACTCCAGGAGCGCCTGCGCGGCGGCCACCGCGGCAGCGCAGTCATCCCGGTCAGCAGCCATGTGGCGATCATCCCGTTCGGCATTCCGACTCCCGGGATCGCCCGGCGCCTGCGCCCGCGCGAGTCGTCCCATCCACACACTCCCTTTCCGCGCCCTCCCACGAGCGCAACTCGGTCGTCCGACGCGTGCCACTGCCACAGCGCCGGAAGGCGGCACGCAGCACGCCGGGGTACACCGACCGCGCGAGTTCGAAGTCCGGACACGTGGACAGCTCACGGGGCTACGGCGCTCAGCAACCGGATGAGCGCGTATGCACTGCTCCCGTGTCAGCCCGTCACCCGCCCGAGTTCAGGTGGCGAGGAGCTTCCACGTCTCGTTGAACCAGTCCTGCCAGCTGTCCACCGTCACGGAGGCCTGCGACCGCGGATCGTCATCCTTGACCTCGTGGGTGTAGGTGGCCCCGGAGCCGTCCGAGTCGATCGCGTCCACCTCCTTGTTGTCCTCGTCGATCAGGACGACACGACGCTCGACCGGCAGATACGGCGCGAGCAGCATCTCCGAGCCGTTGACCAGGTACAGCTTGAACTGCGGCGTGACCCTCACATGCCGGATCTTGATGTCCACGGACGGCACCCGGCCATCCGCCCTGAGACCGAACAGCTCGTCCTTGATCGTGTCGGTGTGGCGGTGGGTGGTCTTGAGCAGGCGCCTGCGCACCGCCGTCGTCTCGGCGTCCACGACGGCCACCGGATAGAGCCAGTCCGTCAGATCCTCGTCGGGCAGCAGCATGCGCAGATCGATGCGCTGCGGGGCGGGGCACTCCGCACGGAGAATCCGCTCCTTCTGCCGCTGGACCTGCTTCGACAGCGACTCCGAGGTGAGCGTGAAGACGTCAAGGGTGACCTCGGGCTTCTCGAAGGCCGCGTCCATCAGCCTGTTCAGCGTCACGCCTGGTCCCGTGGGGGACGATATGGGCGGCTGCGGCTTGATCACCCTGCTGATCACCCTGGAGCCGCTGCCCTGCCGCGTCTCGATCCAGCCCTCGTTGGCCAGCTGCCGCAGCACTCGCTGCACGGTGTCCCGGGACACGCCGAACTGTGCCGCCAGTTCGCGTTGGGCCGGCAGCCGCGCCTTGAGCGCGTACGTCCCGTTGGCCATGCGGTTCAGCAGTTCCCCCATGACACGCTCGAACTCGGCGCCGCCTCCGTCTCCGATCCGGTCCTGGTTCACGCCGGGATCGTACCCCTTTCAGTCCGAAACCGACCCACATCCAGCAGACAACCGACCCGATTGGACTGGAAGTTAAGCGATCAGTCCAGTTGGGCAGTAACCCGTCAGGCAAGCAAGCCAATTGGACGGAAAGTTGTAGGACGGGTGAGGGTGAAAGAGGTGGTGACCGTGACAGCCTTCTTGGCTGAGGGCCGCTCAGCCGCCGAGTTCCCGCAGCACCTCACTCAGGGAGAGCACGATGTGCTGGGCCTCCGCCTCCCGCAGCAGCTTCTCCTTCCTGTCGTTGCGCGCGTATCCGATGAAGGCGACGCCGGCCCGCTGTGCGGCCAGGAGGTCCGAGGGCCCGTCGCCGACCATCAGTGCGTCCGACGGGTCCGCGCCGAGCGCGGCCAGCGCTTGCCGGAGCGAGTGCGGATGCGGCTTGAGGAGGCCAGGGTCCTGGACGCGCCCGTAGATGTGCGGGCCGAAGCAGCTTTCCAGCCCCCGTTGGCGCAAGTACGTGCGGGCAGCCGCAGGCGAGTTGTTCGTGGTGACCGCCAGGCGCGCGCCCCTCGCCGCCCATGCCCGGACGAGGCGGTCGGCGTGGGCGGTCGGCCAGGCGGACGAGGCCGCCCGCAGCTCTTCCCGGGTGAGCCGCGCCTCCAGCTCAGCCACCAGGTCACTGCCCGGGTGCCGGCGAGCGACGGCCCGCAGCACCTCATACGGGTCGGTCAGCTGCCGCTCCTCGTGGGTCAGCACGTGCCGCCACCCGGACCCGTCGAGCCAGCGCACGAGTTCGGTGGCCACGAAGTCCGCCTTGTGGCCGGCGAAGAGGCGGCAGATCGGGCCGTCGAAGTCCCAGAGCACGAACCGGGTGCGGGTGATCAGGTCCTGGAGGTTCTCCGTGTACGAGGTCACCGGTTCAGTCTGCGCCACACCGGGCGGCCGCCGAGGTCACGTGAGCGTCAGATCGGTGGTGATGGTCTCCCAGAGGGCGTCGAACCACAGGCGGGACTGCTCCACGAACGCCGCGTCGCGCGGCCCGGCCGCCTTCTCGAAGGAGAAGAGCAGGGACGCGGTGCCGAGGGCGTCGTACATGTCCAGCGTGCCGTCGTCCAAGGGCTCCTCGCGGCGCGTGATCATGTAGTGCGCGATCAGTGCCTCGGTGTCGTTGAGGAGGTACAGCTTCATCGGCGGGGTGAAGGGCAGGGCGCGGAAGGCGACCTTCACGTCGATGTCGTGCGTGCTGCGCAGGGCCTGCAGGTTGTGCCGGAGCACGCGCCCCTGGGCGTTGCGCTGGGCCAGCCAGCGCTGGTGGACCGCGTCGTCCTCGGCGTCGGGGCCCTCGACCGGGACCGGGAAGGCCAGGTTGATCCTCCGGCTCGGCAGCAGGATGCGGACGTCGATCGACTCGGGGCGGATGCTGCCCTCGTGGATCAGACGCACCGGTTCAGCCAGAGCCAGCATGAGCGTCTCGGCCGTCAGGCACACCGCGGCGATCCGTACGCGCGGGGCGGCGAAGGCCGCCGCCAGCCGTGGCGCGAGGCCCACCGTCGCCGGCTGGGGTCCTTCGCGCACCGGGGACGGCTCGGCGATGCGTGGCGGGCTGCCCTTGCTCACATTGCTGAGCAGACCGTCCTCATGGAGCGCGCGCAGGGCCTGCCGTACGGCGCCGCGTTCCACACCGAACTCCCCGGCGAGCTCGGCCTGGGTGGGCAGGCGGTCTCCGGCCTTGAGCTGTCCGGCACGGATCCGTTCCCGCAGGACGTCGGCGATGTCCTGGGGCGAGAGTCTTCTGCTGCCGTTCACTGCCACGTTCTCCTCGGCCACGAGCAAACGCTACGGCCTCCTCCCACTTTGCGGGAGTTGCGCGGGAGTCGTTTAGGAGTACCCGCCAAGTTGGTAGGAACTAACCAGAGTTGGTCGCCAACTTCAACCAACTCGGCTGAGATATCAGCGCACTTGCCGTCGAAGGAGGACGCCTCCCTTCCCGCCCCAAGGAGACACCGCCGTGAACAAGCTCCTCGCACCAGCCGCCGACACCCTCGTCCTCACGGTCGAGCAGTTCCTGCGGTGGAGGTACGGCGTCCCGGGCCTGGCGGCACTGGCGCTGCTCGTCATCGGCATCAAGGCCCGCAACCAGACGTGCAGTGCCATCGGCGCGGTCGCGCTCGCCCTGATGATCTCGCGGCCGGCGCTGTGACCCGGCCATGGTCAGCCCAGGAACAGTTCCGTGGTGATGGTCTCCCAGAGCGCGTCGAACCACAGGCGGGACTGCTCCACGAACGAGGTGTCGCGCTGCTCGGCCCCGCGCCGGAAGGCGAACAGCATGGACTGGGGGCCGCTGGTCGTGTACAGCTCCAGGCTCTCGTCGTCGACCTCCTCCTGGCGCCGGGCGAGCTCGTAGAACGCGAAGAGCGCCTCGTCGTCGTTGAGGAGGTACAGCTTCACCGGCGGAGTGAAGGGCAGCGCGCGGAAGGAGACGCGCACGTCGATGTTGTGCGTGCTGCGCAGGACCTGGAGGTTGTGCCGGAGCACCTGCCCCTGGGCGTTGCGCTGGGCCAGCCACTGCCGGTGCACCCGGTCGGTGGTCGAGGCGTCCACCGGCGCCGGGAAGGCGAGGTCGATGTCACGGCCGGGAAGCAGGACGCGCACGTCGATGCTGGCCGGTTTCAGCTGTCCGGCGTGGATCTGGCGGAGCGGTTCCCCGATGGCGAGCGTGAGGGAGACCGAGGTCAGGCACAGGGCGTCGATCCGGACGTGCGGGACCGCGAAGGCCGCGGCGATGCGCGGGGCGAGGCCCACCGTGGTGGGCTGGGGCGGGGCGCCCGGGCCGGTCAGCGCCCTGCCGAGGTCGGGGGCGACGGTCGCCGGCGCCCCCTTGGACACGTTGGTGAGCAGGCGCTCCGACTGGAGGATGCGCAGGGCCTGCCGCACGGCTCCGCGCTCCACGCCGAACTCGTCCGCCAGCTTGGCCTGCGTGGGCATGCGTTCGCCTGGCCGCAGCTCGCCGGACCTGATCCGGTCGCGCAGCACGTCCGCCACTTCGCGGTGCGAGCGCGTCCCTTTCCTGCCGCCGTCGGGGGCGGCGCCTTCCGAGGTCACATCGGAAGATTACAACTTTGCGCCATCTCACGGCAGTTAACCGAAAGATGGTTACCGGACACTTCCAAGATGGAGCAACCAGCAGTAAGTTGGTTGCCAACTTACTCAACATGGTTGAACTTTCCGATGGTTGGCATCACCACCTCATGTCGGCGGGGCCCGCTCCGCCCGCTCGGAAGGACGGACCCCATGCCGCTCATCTACCTCGCAGTCGCCGCCCTGGCCATCGGCTTCGAGCAGCTCCTCCAGATGAGGTACGGCGCGATGGGCCTCATCGCCTTCCTTGCGCTGACCCTGGGGATCAAGGCCAGGAACACCATGATCGGCGGTATCGGAGCGGTGATCCTCGTGATGCTGCTCGCCCAGTCCGGCTGACCGGGCTCCCTTCCGGAGGGGAGCCGGGAGCCTGGTCAGTCTGCACCAACAGCACAGTCACAACTGAACAGCGACAACTGAACAACGACATCGCACAGCCACAACCGCATCTCCACAACCGAACAGCTACAACCGAACAGGCACAACCGAACAGCTCGCTACGGATGAGCAGACCTGTCGCCGGCAGAGAGGAGCCTCAGAAGATGTCCGGGCACCAAGGCCGCCTGGACGTACGCAGCAGGGCGTCGGCCACCCGGGCGGCGCCCGCTCGTTCTTCTTGCACGTGCCCCAGCGCGGCGAGCCGTACGGCGGACTCGTCGCCGAGCCAGAGGCGGGCCAAGTCGGCGACGTCGAGGGTGAGTTCCGCGGATGCCGTGGTCGGCGTACAGGACGCCCCGTCCGCCGACGCCTCCAGCCGGTACCGCCCGCCGGTCAGCCCGCCCCCGTCGACGACCTCGAACACCAGCGAGCCCTGCCCCTCGTACGTCCGCGCCTGAAGAGCCCGTACGACATCCAGGATCCGCACCCACAGCCAGTCCGTCAGCGTGGTGATCCGGGCGGCCCGCGGGTCGGGGAGGCAGAAGGGCAGCAGGTCGTCGGGGGCCCGCCAGCCGCTCTTCACCGTCGTGATCCAGTCGATCGAGCAGAGGTAGCGCCACAGGGCGCGCTCGGCGGCCGGTGTCGCCGCGATCAGCCACTGGACGCTCGCCGTGTTCAACGGCTGCTTGCCGTCGCCCCAGTGGTCGTCCGCCGTGTACGACACCAGTCCCTCGACCTCGCCGCCGGGCGAGCGGTACACGGCGAAGAAGGGATCCGTCCACGGTTCCCTGTCCAGGCGCAGCACCCCCGTCTTGACCTGCCACCAGCGCTCGTCCCGGCTGACGGCACCCGGCTGGGCGCGCCGCACCCGCTCATGCAGCTCCGGGCCGATCTTGCCTGCGTCCGCCCCGTCCACGAGGTCGATCCGGCCGCCGTCCTCGGGCCCGGCCCACCTCGCGTCGAGGCCGGTGCGGGGGACGTCGACGGTCCACTGGGACATCCAGGTCGCGGGGCCGAAGCCGTAGCGGCCGTAGATCGGGTACTCGGCGGCGATCAGGGTCGCCACGACGTCCCCGCGGTCCTTCGCGGCCGCCAGGTCGTGGGCCATCATCCGGGTGAGCAGGCCGCGGCGGCGGTGGGTGGGGGTGACGGTGACGTTCGAGATGGCGTCGGCGGGGACGGCGGCGCCGCCGACGGCGGTGATCTCCTGCGGGAAGGACCGGAAGGTGGCGACACAGCGGCCGGCGTCGAAGGCGCCGAGGGTGCGGGCCGGGTCGATGTAGGAGCTCCGGTCGGCGATCTCCCGCTCGGAGACGTGCGGGGTGCGCAGGAAGCCGGTGTTCAGGGCCCGGGACCAGTCGGGGATGTCAGCCTCGGTGATCGGGCGGACGTCGATATGGGGTTCGGGACGGCTCATGGGGCCACGGTAGGTGGGCGGGCGCGGGGGTGTCGCCGGGTTTTCCCCGCCCCCGCCCCGCCGTCCACAGCCTGTGGACAAGGTTTGCCGCGGCCTGTGCTACGTGAGCAGGTCGTCCACCTGCGCCTCACCGTCCCGGTACCGCCGCGCGATCTCCGCGCTGCAGTCGTCGGCGGTCCGCTGCAACCGCTGGCGGCGCCGCGACACCTGCTGCTCGTGCTGCACGAGCCGGCCCATCGCGGTGTTCAGCTCGACGTCCGTACGCGCCTGCAGATCCGACAGCTCCACCTCGGCGAGCATCTCCGCGGCCAGCCGCCGGTACTCCTCGCTCTGCGGGGTCCCCAGCGTCACATGGCGGGCCGAGGAGCGGTGCCGGGCCGGGGCGTCCGTCAGGATCTCCGAGAGGCGCTCCACGACGGACGCCGCCCCCGCCGGCGAGCGCCGCGCCAGCTCCGCCCGCAGGATGTCGATCCGCCCCTGCAGCAGCCGTCGTAGATAACTCAGGTCCGCCTCGTCGCGCTGCGCGTCCCGGCGCAGGGTGCGCAGCTCGGGCAGACTGAGTACGGTCAGATCCTCCTCGGGCGGCTCCATGGGCAGCCGGGGATCCGCACCCGGGCCCGGATCGTCGGCGGTGCGCTGTGTGGGCGGCCGGAGATTCGCCGGCTGGCCCGCGTTGGTCAACACGACAGCCCCAGGCGGCTGCCCGGTACTCGGTGTGCTCATATGCCTCTACCGTCCCCTCGACCGGCGTGTGGAAGCATGGTGCCATCCCAACTGGCCGCTATGTGACCGAGTGCCCCCGAACAGCCCCAGATGGGGGGATAGGGATCAAAAAAGAGGCCCCTTACGAGGCACTTCCGCGCACACGGCATCATGGCGGCATGCGAGCTGTGGTGCAGAGGGTGGACGGCGCGAGTGTCGTCGTGGACGGCGAGACGGTCGGGCAGATCGACGGCGAGGGGCTGTGTGTGCTCGTCGGGGTCACCCACGAGGACACCAAGGAGAAGGCGGCCCAACTCGCCCGCAAGCTCTGGTCGATCCGGATGCTGCACGACGAGAAGTCCTGCAGCGACATCGACGCCCCGCTCCTCGTCATCAGCCAGTTCACCCTCTACGGCGACGCCCGCAAGGGCCGCCGCCCCACCTGGAACGCCGCCGCCCCCGGCGATGTCGCCGAGCCGCTCGTCGACGAGGTCGTGGCCCAACTCCGCGCGCTGGGCGCGACGGTGGCGACGGGCCGGTTCGGCGCCATGATGCGGGTGTCGCTGACGAACGACGGCCCGTTCACGGTGTTGCTGGAGATCTGATCACCGCCGATCGGGATCCGATCGCCGCTGCCGCCGTCCTGGGCGGGACGGGACCATGAAGAGACACGCGTACGTCACGGAAGCCGCTCTGCTCGCGCTGGTGGTCTGCTCGGCCAAGGGGAAGACCGAAGGGAAGGCCGACGGGAAGCCGTAGGCGAGCGCCACGAGCAACCCCGGGAAGCAGGCCTCGGCAGCACCTCTCCCCTCCCCCTACACGGCGCAGGCGCTGAAGGCCGCGCTGCTCAAGTGCGGGGCGATCGACTTCGAGAACATCCACAGCAACGGCACCAGGCAGGCCCGCTTCCAGGCCGAGGAGGCCCCCGTCTGACCGACGAGCAGCGCGAGGAACTCACGCCCGATCCGGCGGAGAAACTCATCCGCGCCCAGGTGGCCAAGGACGAGCGGACCCTCCGCTGGACGCCGGGCCTCAGGGCTCGACGACGACTTCCTGCGCCGCCGCCGTCTCCCCCGCCACCAGCCGCGCGTCCACCGGCACGTTCCGCTTGACCAGCGCGAGGGCGACCGGACCCAGCTCGTGGTGCCGTACGGACGTCGTGATGAAGCCGATCCTGCGGCCGTCGGGGCCCTCGTCGGCCACCCGGATCTCCGTACCGGGCGGGGGCAGGTGGACCTCGCTGCCGTCCAGGTGCAGGAACACCAGGCGGCGCGGGGGCTTGCCGAGGTTCTGCACCCGGGCCACCGTCTCCTGGCCCCGGTAGCAGCCCTTCTGCAGATGCACCGCGGTGCCGATCCAGCCCAGCTCGTGCGGGATGGTGCGGTGGTCGGTCTCGAAGCCGAGGCGGGGGCGGTGGTGCTCCACGCGCAGGGCCTCGTAGGCCAGGAGGCCGGCCGCCGGCCCCGCCTTGCCGGCGTACGACTCCAGGTCCGCGCGCGGCAGGAACAGATCACGGCCGTGCGCGGTCTCGCGTACGACGACGCCCTCGGGCACCTCGGCGATGGACCCGGCGGGCAGGTGCACGACCGCGAACTCGCCGGTGCGGTCGGCGACTTCGACCCTGTAGAAGAACTTCATCGACTCCAGGTACGCGATCAGCGCGTCCTGCGAGCCGGGCTCCACATGGGCCCAGACCGTGGCGCCGTCGTCGACCAGGTACAGCGCGTGCTCGATATGGCCGTGCGCGGAGAGGATCAGCGCCTCGGTGGCCTCGCCCGCCGGCAGCTCGCTGACATGCTGGGTGAGCAGCAGATGCAGCCAGCTCAGCCGGTCCTCACCGGAGACGGTGACGACTCCGCGGTGCGAGAGGTCGACGAAACCGGTGCCGTCGGCGAGGGCGCGCTGCTCACGGAACAGGTCGCCGTAGTGGGCGGCGACGCCTTCGTCCACGCCCTCGGCGGGCACGGCGCCGGGCAGGGACAGCAGGGGGCTCTTCATACGTCTAAGCCTACGACTCGGTAGTTGAACTCTTGCCGTTCGATCCCTTGAGCGAACAGTCCTTGCAGCGGCCGAAGATCGCGAAGTGCTTCATGTCCGTGTCGAACCCGAAGGTCGCGCGCAGCTTCGCGGTGAACTCGGCCGCCACCGAGACGTCCGCCTCGATCACGCTCTGGCAGTCCCGGCAGACGAGGTGGATGTGGTGGTGGCGGTCCGCGAGATGGTACGTCGGTGCGCCGTGCCCCAGGTGGGCATGGCTCACCAGCCCGAGCTCCTCCAGGAGCTCCAGGGTCCGGTAGACGGTGGAAATGTTGACCCCCGACGCCGTCTTCCTCACTTCCACGAGGATGTCGTCGGGGGTCGCGTGCTCAAGGGTGTCCACGGCTTCGAGCACGAGTTGCCGCTGCGGCGTCAGCCGGTAGCCGCGCTGCCTGAGGTCGCTCTTCCAGTCGGTGCTCACCACACCGACGAGTCTAGGCCCACTTGAAGAACGGCCTACTTGAAGAACGCGATCCCGTCGTCCGGCAGGTCGTCGGGCAGGGCCTTGGCCCAGCGCTCGACCTCCTCCGGGGTGACGACCTTCTTCAGATGGGCCGACATGTAGGGGCGCAGCTCGACCTCGGGGGTCTGCTTCTCGCCGACCCACATCAGGTCGCTCTTGACGTAGCCGTACAGCCGCTTGCCGCCGCTGTACGGGCCGGAGGCGGCCGTCCGCGCCACCGCGTCCGTCACCAGGTCGATCTGCGGCTTCTTGTCGGCGAGCTCGCCGTACCAGACCTCGACGACGCCGTCGTCGCGGACCATCGTGACCTCGACCTTGCGCTCGGCGTCGATGCGCCAGAAGCCGTGCTCTGACTCCAGCGGCCGCACCTTGTTGCCGTCGTTGTCCAGCACCCAGGTGCGGGACTGGTACTCCAGGAAGTCACGGCCGTCGTGGCTGAAGGTGACCTCCTGCCCGAAGTTGCACTTCTCGGAGCCGGGGAAGTCGTGCACGCCCGCGCCCGCCCAGTTGCCGAGCAGGAAGGCGAGGGGGACGAGGTCCTTGTGGAGGTCGGACGGGATCTCGATCATGAGCGGCGGTTCCTAGGTATGGGTCAGCGCTGGCCCTGGTACAGCTTCTTCACGGTCAGCCCGGCGAAGGCGAGGACGCCGACGCAGACCAGGACCAGCAGGGCTTCGAAGAAGATCTCCACGGGGTGCTCCTCGATTGAGCGGAGGTGTGCGGTACGTACACAGGGGCGGCCCCCAGCTTACGCGGCTGCGCGCCACGGCTCCGTGTGAGGTACGCCCAGCCGCTCCCCACCGGCTCCCCGCGGGGCTGACTACGATTCGGGCATGGCGAAGAAGCTCGTGATCAAGGTGACGGCGGGGGCCGATGCCCCCGAACGCTGCTCGCAGGCGTTCACGGTGGCGGCGGTGGCCGTGGCCAGCGGCGTCGAGGTGTCCCTGTGGCTGACGGGCGAGTCCGCCTGGTTCGCGCTGCCCGGCCGCGCCGCCGAGTTCGAACTGCCGCACGCCGCCCCCCTGCCCGATCTGCTCGACTCCCTGCTGGCCGGCGGCCGGGTCACCCTGTGCACCCAGTGCGCGGCCCGCCGGGACATCACGGAGAAGGACGTCATCGAGGGCGTACGGATCGCGGGGGCGCAGGTGTTCGTGCAGGAGGCGCTCGGGGACGAGACGCAGGCGCTCGTCTACTGACCGGCCGGCGTCCGCGGCCACAGGCGGCCCGATGGGCACCCAGTGGGGTTCCTCGCGGTCGGCATGTCCACCTTGGTGCTACCGGCGCTTCTTGCCGTCCAGCTCGTCCCACCACTCGTCGGACTGCGGGTCCCCGGACGGGTCGTCCCACCAGCGGTCCTCCGGGCCCCGCCGGTTGGCGACCATCGCGGCGACGGGTGGGATGACCATGGCGACCATGCACATGCCCACGGCCACCGGGACCGACCACAGGCGCACGAGGCCCCACGCCAGGACGAAGAGCGTGATGCACGTCCCCATCAGGGCGAAGTACATGTGACGTCGCCGTGCGTACATGCCTCCAGGGTAGGCCGGTACATACCGAAGGGCCGCACCCCAGGCGTCCAACCCGTGGGATGCGGCCCTTCGGCTGCTGAGCTCGCTCAGACCGCGATCGCGACCTCGGCGAGGGCGCCCTTCTCGGCGACGACGACCGTGCGGTCGGCGGTGGCGCCGGGGACGAGCGCGCGGACGGTCCAGGTGCCCTCGGCCGCGTAGAAGCGGAACTGGCCCGTGGCGGAGGTGGGAACCTCCGCGGTGAACTCGCCGGTCGAGTCCAGGAGACGGACGTAGCCCGTCACCGGCTCGCCGTCACGGGTCACCTGACCCTGGATCGTGGTCTCACCGGGCTTGATCGTCGAGGCGTCGGGGCCGCCGGCCTTCGCTCCACACATGTCTTTCTCCAGAAGGGGTCTGACCGGAAAGGAAGGCCGGTCGGGATGGGTGTGCTGGTTGCTTACTTGTTGGCGCCGAGCTCGATCGGCACGCCGACGAGGGAGCCGTACTCGGTCCAGGAGCCGTCGTAGTTCTTGACGTTCTCCACACCGAGCAGCTCGTGCAGGACGAACCAGGTCAGCGCGGAGCGCTCACCGATACGGCAGTAGGCGATGGTGTCCTTCGCGAGGTCCACCTGCTCCTCGGCGTAGAGCTCCTTGAGCTCCTCGTCCGACTTGAAGGTGCCGTCGTCGTTGGCGTTCTTCGACCACGGGATGTTGCGGGCGGTCGGGACGTGGCCCGGACGCTGCGACTGCTCCTGCGGCAGGTGCGCCGGAGCGAGCAGCTTGCCGGAGAACTCGTCGGGCGAACGGACGTCGACCAGGTTGTTCGAGCCGATGGCGGCCACGACGTCGTCGCGGAAGGCACGGATCGAGGTGTCCTGCGGCTTGGCCTTGTACTCGGTCTTCGGACGCTCCGGCACCTCGGTGCCGTCGACCAGCTCGCGGGCGTCCAGCTCCCACTTCTTGCGGCCACCGTCGAGGAGCTTGACGTTCTCGTGGCCGTACAGCTTGAAGTACCAGTAGGCGTAGGACGCGAACCAGTTGTTGTTGCCGCCGTAGAGGACCACCAGCGTGTCGTTGGCGATGCCCTTCTCCGACAGCAGCTTCTCGAAGCCGGCCTGGTCGATGAAGTCGCGGCGGACCGGGTCCTGCAGGTCCTTGGTCCAGTCGATGCGGATCGCGTTCTTGATGTGGTTCTTCTCGTAGGCGGACGTGTCCTCGTCCACCTCCACGATCGCGATGTTCTCGTCGTCGAGGTGCTCCTGCAGCCAGTCGGCGTCTACCAGGACGTCGCTGCGGCTCATGCTCTTTCTCCTCCGGGGCAGTTGCGGCGGGGCGTACGAGTGAGAGGCGTGCGGGTTGCCTCCGGCGGTGCGGCCGGGGCGCGCGCACGGGTGCCCTGGGCAGGGCAGCGGGGATGCGGGCGCCGGCTTCGGCCGGTGCGTCCGCTCAGAAGGAGCGACAGAGCATGGCGGCAACGCGGCACAGGTCTACTGCCCGCCGCTTCGTGAGATCCGCCTGTCGCTTCATGACCTCGATCGTAGGGACGGACATGCGGGCGTGTCACCGGCGTGTCGCATACTGAGACAAGATTGTCCGCGATGCGGGAATGAAGAGCCGCCGAGGCGCCCGCCGCGCGCTCTCCGGGCTGACGTATCGGTGGTCACATCTACGGTACGGACGGCGGCGTCTCGCCAGTCGGACACCGGCGCGCTGACCGCGCTCGGTCGTACCGGTCGGTCCCCGTACTACCCGGCGAGGCGGACGTTCGAACCCTTCACCGTGATCTCGACGCCGTTCTTCGCCGCCTGGACCTTGTCGAGCTGGATGCCGCCGGGCAGGCCGTCGATCTTCTGCTCGAAGTCGGTGATCGCACGGGCCCGGTTCTCGGCGATGTCGGTACCGCCGAAGCTGGGCAGGTTGTCGGCGTGCACCTTGACGGTGTCCCCCTGGACGGTGACCGAGCTGAGGACGTGGACCGGGTTCGGCAGCTTGTTGCCGAGGACGGTGGCCTCCACGGCGACCTTGATCTTGCCGTTCCCGCCGTCGGAGAGGCCGACGACGCTGGCGGTGACACCGGGGGCGACCTGGGTGGGCTCGGACTTGGCGGTCTTCAGCAGCTCGGCGTAGGTGATGGACGCGCTGCCGGTGGCGGTGGCCGCGGTGGCGGAGCTGTAGTCGCCGGAGAACTCGACGCCCTTCATGTTCGCCGTGAGGTCGTCGATGCGGATCGTCCTGCCGCCGGTGCCGGTGGCGGCCTCGTAGTCCTTGATGCCGACCTCGACGTCGTCCAGCGTGCCGCTCGCGACCTGGGTGAGGAAGGGGAAGCCCTTGATGGACACGTCCGGGGTGGCGGCGAGGTTCTCGGTGGCCTGGAGCTTGCCGGCCGCCTCGTCCTCGGCGAACCCGACGGCGAGCCGGTCGGCGAGCACGAAGAGGCCGCCGAGTATCACGACGACGATCAGCAGTATCCGCAGGGCGCGCATGTTGTGGTGTTCCCCCCACCTCGGCGGTCATCAAGGACGACGGTCAGGACGGTCACGACGACCGGGTGGCCGTACAGCGCGAGAGTAACCCCGAGGCGGGACCCGACCGGAGGATTGTCGATCACCTGTGACAGGCACCTCGCGACGCCGGCCGGCATCAGTCAGCCCGTCCGGCGCTCGACGACGAGACCGCGCCATCCCGAGCCCCCACCCACCCACAGGGACCCGCACACTCAGCGGCCGGTCACTTCCCGGCGCCCGTACCGGCATTCCAGCCCGCCCGGCGCTCGACGACGAGACCGCACCATCCCAAGCCCCCACCCACCCGCTGTGGCCGCACACCCGGTGGCGGTCACTCGCCGGCGCCGAGCCGACAACAACCAGCCCGCCCGGCGTCAGAGGACGAGACCACGCCCTCCCAAGCCCCCACCCACCCGCAGGGGCCCGCACACCCGGTGGCGGTCACTCGCCGGCGCCGGGCCGACAACACCCAGCCCGCCCGGCGTCTGAGGACGAGACCACGCCCTCCCAAGCCCCCACCCACCCGCAGGGGCCCGCACACCCGGTGGCCGGCCACTTCCCGGCGCCCGTGCCGGCATTCCAGCCCGTCCGGCGCTCGACGACGAGACCGCACCATCCCAAGCCCCCACCCACCCACTGGCGCCGCACACCGATGGCGGTCACTTCCCAGCGCCGGTCCCGGCATTCCAGCCCGTCCGGCGTTTGAGGACGAGGCCCGTTCAGGGCCGATGGCGGGGGTCTGGGGGCCGCAGGCCCCCAGGAGG
>NZ_KQ947990.1:0-55636 GCF_001513975.1 Streptomyces curacoi | reverse complement strand
CCCGGGGTCGAAGGGGCGGAGCCCCTGGAGGATGGGACGGGTAGGGGCGGCGGGGGCGAGGAAACGCCCGGCCTCAGACCAGCGCCCGCCCCAGCACGTACACCACCGGCGCCGCAGCCGCCAACGGCAGAGCCACGCCCGCCGTGAAGTGGACGAACCGCGACGGATAGTCGTAGCTCGCCACCCGGTGCCCGATCAGCGCGCACACGGCCGCCCCCGCCCCGAGCAGCGCCCCGCCCGACCCCACTCCCGTCATCGCCCCGCCGGCGATCCCCGCCCCCGCCGCAGCGAGCAACGAGACGACCACGGAGGCCGGAGTCGGCAACGGCAACGCACGGGCCACGACCGCCACGGCGACCGCCAACGCCCCCACCGTCACCGCGTCCGCGTCAGCCGCGAGATACCCCGCCGCGACGATCGACAGCGCGGCCGAGGCGACCGTCGCCATCAGGCCGTACATCCGCTCGTCGGGATCGGCGTGCGAACGGAGCTGCAGCACCAGGGCCAGCAGCACCCACACGCCCAGCGTGCCGAGGATCGCCGCCGGTGCGCGGTCGGCCGCCAGCAGCGCCACGTCCGCCGTCAGCGCGCCCGCGAAGGCCAGCGCGATGCCCTGCCGGGCCGGCCACATGCCGTTCAGCCGGAACCAGCCCGCCGCCGTCACGGCCTGCAGGACGACGAGGGGCACGAGAAGGGCGTACGACCCGATGGCCGCCGACGCCGAGAGCAGCAGCCCGAGCAGCGCCGTGAGCGCGGCCGGCTGCATCCCCGGCTCGATGATCGGGGAACGGCCCTCCAGCCGGGCCCGCTGAGCGTCCGTCACACGGGCGTTGTCGGCGACGGTCGCGGGACCGTAGTCGGGGCCGTCGCCCGGCTCTGCTTCGGTCTCGGCCGGCTCGGGCTGGGGCGCCTGAGTCCGCGTCCGGCTCCGGTGCTGCGCCTGGGACTGGGACTGGAACGGGGCGTGCCCGTGAGGCTGGACGTGAGACTGCCGGCCCTGGGCGTGCCGACCCTGGGCGTGCTGGGCCTGCGCCTGCTGGGCCTGGCCCTGCGGCATGCCGTCCCAGCCCGCCGTCTGGTACCCGGACGCATCCCCGCCCCGGTACTCCCCGTACGCCCCGGCCGCCTGCTGGGGCGCTCCCTGCTGCGGCGGCACATACGCCGTCTCCGGACCCGGGGCCGGCGCCACCGGCGGCTGCACCTGTGTCTCCCAGGTCTGTCCCTGCCACTGCTGGGTGTACTGCTGGGCATCGGCCTGCGGATCGTCGTACCCGTGCTGCTGCCCGGGCCAGGCCTGCGGCGTCTGCTGCCGGTACGGGTCGTACCCGTCGTACCCGTCGTGCCCCTCGTACGGCTGGTCGGTCATCGTCACCCTCCTGCGAACGGCGGGAGCACCTCGACCGTGCCGCCGTCGGCCAGCCGTACCGTCTCATGTCCGCGGGTGCCCACGGGGTCACCGTCGACGAGGAACGAGCATCGCTGCAGGACGCGGACGAGTTCACCGGGGTGTCGCTCGCGTGCGGCGTCGAGCGCCTCGGCGAGCGTGGCCGCCTCCAGCGGCTCCTCGGCGATTCCGGCCGCGGCCTTCGCGGCGGCCCAGTAGCGCACCGTGACCTTTGGCATCCGGTTCCTCAATCAATCGGCTGTGCACACCCGGCTGTGTACACCGTCAGGCTAGCCGCCCTGTGCGACAGCCCAGTCCGCGATCCGGCCCAGCAGGTCGTCGGCCGCCGCGTGCTCGGCGTGGCCCATCCCCGGCTCCAGCCAGAGTTCGCCGTGGTCACCGGCCGCCTCGGCGAGCATGCGGGGGTGGTCGAGGGGGAAGTAGCCGTCCCGGTCGCCGTGCACCACCAGCAGCGGCGTCGGCGCGATCCTCGGTACCGCCTCCACGGGCGACATCGGCACCGGGTTCCAGTCCCGGTGGTGGATCCGGGTACGGAATCCGTAGCGGCCCACCAGGCGCCCCTCGGGCCGGGTCACCAGCCAGTGCAGACGGCGCATGGGGGGCGTGCCCCGGTAGTACCAGCGCGCCGGCGCGCTCACCGACACCACCGCGTCCGTACGCGCCCCGCCGTCACCGGCCTCCCCGCCCCTCTCGCCGGACAACTCCCCGTGCAACGCCGCGTGCCGCAGCACCACCGAGCCGCCCATGGAGAAGCCGACGGTCGCCACGCGCGCGTGCCCGAGTGCGCGGGCCCAGCGCACCGCCGCCACCAGGTCGAGCACCTCACGGTCGCCGACGGTGGAGCGCCCGCCGGACGCCCCGTGCCCACGGAACGAGAAGGTGACGACGGCCCCGTGCCGGGCGAAGGCCTTGGCCACCCGTCGCACATGCGGCCGGTCCACATCGCCCGTGAAGCCGTGGGCGACGACGAACACCAGGTCAACGGCAGTTGGCCGCGAGGAGTCGTATACAACGGCACCCGGGTCGTATACGGAATCGATCGTCACACCGTCGTCGGTGTGCAGAAACGTCCGCAAAGGTGTACGTCTGGTTGTCTCAGAGTTCGGACGAACCGTCGATCGTGCCACATGACCTGCCGGACCGTTGCTCATGTGGGCTATTCTGCTGGGCAGAGGACTCGGGCAGCGTAGCCCCCGGGTCCTTTTGTGCTTTCGGAAGCGTTGTATACGACGCGGGAAACCGCAGGTGACCGCAGGTGTACGGGGCCTTTCGGGATCGCAGAGCAGTTCCGTACCGCACACGTCCTCGCAGGGACCGAGGAGGAACCAGACGTATGAGTTCTCTGCTGCTCCTGACCAATGCCCTCCAGCCGTCGACGGAGGTGCTTCCGGCTCTCGGCCTGCTGCTGCACAACGTGCGCGTGGCACCGGCGGAAGGGCCCGCGCTCGTCGACACCCCGGGCGCCGACGTCATCCTCATCGACGGCCGGCGCGACCTGCCCCAGGTCCGCAGCCTGTGCCAGCTGCTGCGCTCGACCGGCCCCGGCTGCCCGCTCGTCCTCGTCGTGACGGAGGGCGGGCTCGCCGCCGTGACCGCGGACTGGGGCATCGACGACGTACTGCTGGACACCGCGGGTCCCGCAGAGGTCGAGGCCCGGCTGCGGCTCGCCATGGGCCGCCAGCAGATCGTCAACGACGACTCCCCCATGGAGATCCGCAACGGTGATCTGTCGGTCGACGAGGCGACGTACTCCGCCAAGCTCAAGGGCCGGGTCCTCGACCTGACCTTCAAGGAGTTCGAGCTCCTGAAGTACCTCGCCCAGCACCCGGGCCGTGTCTTCACGCGCGCGCAGCTGCTCCAGGAGGTCTGGGGCTACGACTACTTCGGTGGCACGCGGACCGTCGACGTCCATGTACGACGGCTGCGCGCCAAGCTCGGCCCCGAGCACGAGTCGCTCATCGGAACCGTCCGGAACGTCGGTTATCGATTCGTTACCCCAGAGAAGGCCGACCGGTCCTCCAGCGAGGCGAAGGCCAAGGAGAACCGGGCAAAGCCGGAGGACGCGGACGAGACGGCCGCTCTGGACGGCACCGAGATCCGGGCCGAGGCGTAGAAAGGCATATGCGGACGCTCGGACGGGGCGCACCGGCGTCGCCTGCGCAGTGCGCGGTGACAGCCGGGCGACGGGGAAGCTCCTTCACGCCCTGCCCAGAGCGGGTCCATCCGCGTAGACTCCGCGCGTGGCCAAGGTGACTCGGGATGACGTGGCACGACTGGCAGGGACCTCCACTGCCGTCGTCAGCTATGTCATCAACAACGGACCCCGGCCGGTCGCCCCGGCCACGCGCGAGCGTGTCCTCGCCGCGATCAAGGAGCTGGGCTACCGTCCCGACCGGGTGGCCCAGGCGATGGCCTCGCGGCGCACGGATCTCATAGGCCTGATCGTGCCGGACGCGCGCCAGCCCTTCTTCGGGGAGATGGCGCACGCGGTCGAGTGGGCCGCCGCCGAGCGCGGCAAGATGGTGCTCGTCGGCAACTCCGACTACGTCGGTGAGCGCGAGGTCCACTATCTGCGGGCGTTCCTCGGCATGCGCGTCTCGGGACTCATCCTCGTCTCCCACGCCCTGAACGACCTGGCCGCCGCCGAGATCGAGGCCTGGGACGCCCGGGTGGTGCTGCTGCACGAGCGGCCGGAGGCCATCGACGACGTCGCCGTCGTCACCGACGACCTGGGCGGCGCCCAGCTCGCCGTACGCCACCTGCTGGAGCACGGCTACGACTACGTCGCCTGTATGGGCGGCACCGCCGAGACCCCCGCCGTCGGCGACCCGGTCTCCGACCACGTCGAGGGCTGGCGGCGCGCGATGGCCGAGGCCAAGATCCCCACCGAGGGCCGGCTGTTCGAGGCGCCGTACAACCGCTACGACGCCTACCGCGTGGCGCTCGACATCCTCTCCGGGCCGAACCGGCCGCCCGCGATCTTCTGCTCCACCGACGACCAGGCGATCGGCGTCCTGCGCGCGGCGCGTGAGCTGCGGATCGATGTGCCGGGGCAGCTCGCCGTCGCCGGGTTCGACGACATCAAGGAAGCGGCGCTCGCGGATCCTCCGCTGACGACTGTCGCGTCGGACCGGTCGGCGATGGCCCGGGCCGCGGTGGATCTTGTGCTCGACGACGGGCTGCGGGTCGCCGGGTCCCGGCGGGAGCGGTTGAAGGTGTTCCCGTCGCGGTTGGTCGTGCGGCGGTCCTGTGGGTGCGCCTGAGAGCTCGGGGGGTTCTGGGGGCGTGCGGCCTTCGGCCGTCTGTGGTTTCTCGCGCAGTTCCCCGCGCCCCTGGAGAGCTTCTCTGAGCGTTCTCTGAGAGTCACACCCGCCCACGGCCAGCGGGGGCTTTATATCGGGCATACGAGGTTCTGCCGGGCTTCTCAGGGAGCACTCAGGGAGCTCTCATGGTCGGGCGACAAGCTCATTGGCATGACCGAGAGCTTCCGCCGCGACGGCGAGTACGAGCAGTACACGAACCCCTCCCAGGGCGCCCAGCAGCACGCCTCTTCCCCCGTGAACCCGGAGTGGCCGCCCCCGCCGGCGCACGAGCCCACGTTCCAGGCGGCCGGCGGAGCCCCCACCGCTCTCCTCACCGAGCCCGTCGCCCAGCCGCCGAGGGCACGGCGCCGTAACCGCGGCCCCGTCGCCCTCCTCGCCGCCGTGGCGATCGTCGCCGCGGCGATCGGGGGCGGCACGGCGTACGGCATCCAGGAGCTGACCGGCAACGACACCGTCGCCTCCGCCGGCAGCACCACCACGAGCGTGCTGCCGTCCAGCAAGAAGGGCGACATCTCCGCGATCGCCTCGGCGGTCAGCCCGAGCATCGTCGAGATCAACGCCACCACGAACTCCGGTGAGTCCACCGGCTCCGGCGTGATCATCACCGGCGACGGCGAGATCATCACCAACAACCACGTCATCTCCGGCGCCTCCTCGATCAAGGTGACGACCAGCGACGGCAAGGAGTACACCGCCAAGGTCGTCGGCACCGACAGCAAGAAGGACCTCGCGCTGATCAAGCTGGAGGGCGCGTCCGGGCTGAAGGCCGCGACGCTCGGCAACTCCGACGGGGTCCAGGTCGGCGACACGGTCGTGGCGATCGGCTCCCCCGAGGGCCTGACCGGCACCGTCACCAGCGGCATCGTCTCCGCCCTGGACCGTGACGTGACCGTCTCGACCGACGAGGGTCAGCAGCAACAGCAGCCGGGCGGCGGCTGGCCGTTCGAGTTCGGCGGCCAGGAGTTCAACGGCGACACCGGCTCGTCGACCACGACGTACAAGGCGATCCAGACGGACGCCTCCCTGAACCCCGGCAACTCCGGCGGTGCGCTGATCGACATGAACGGCGACATCATCGGCATCAACTCCGCGATGTACTCGTCCGCCTCGAACTCCTCGGAGGCCGGCAGCCAGGGTCTCGGCTTCGCCATCCCGATCAACACCGTCAAGTCCGACCTGAGCACCCTGCGCTCGGGCTCGCAGAGCTGAAGGAGCACGTGATGATCAAGCAGGTCGAGCACCCCGCGTCCGGCACCGGCCCGGCCGACTTCGCCCTGGCCCTGGCGATCGCCGGTGGGCTGCACATCCCGACGCCCCGGGCGCCGGAGGTGGCTGCCGCCCGCCTCGGCGCGGGCCGCCGGGGCGCGTCGGCCCGCGCCCGCCGCCGTACCGTACGAGGCTGAGAACGTGCGACGCTGAAGGCGTTCAGCCCCCCCTTCAGCCCCTGTCAGCCCCCCGTCCCACCGCACCCGAGGATCCCGAGCCCATGAGCCCCGCCGATGGCGACCGTGACCCCCAGCGCATCCTGATCGTCGACGACGAGCCGGCGGTGCGCGAGGCACTCCAGCGCAGCCTCGCGTTCGAGGGGTACGACACCGAGGTCGCGGTCGACGGCGCCGACGCCCTGGAGAAAGCGACGGCCTACCGGCCCGACCTGGTGGTCCTGGACATCCAGATGCCCCGCATGGACGGCCTGACCGCGGCCCGCCGCATCCGCGGCGCCGGTGACACGACGCCGATCCTGATGCTGACGGCCCGCGACACGGTCGGCGACCGTGTGACGGGTCTGGACGCGGGCGCCGACGACTACCTCGTGAAGCCCTTCGAACTGGACGAGCTGTTCGCCCGGGTCCGCGCGCTGCTGCGGCGCAGCTCGTACGCGGCGGCGGCCGGTGCGAGCCCGGCCGACGAGGACGAGGCGCTTTCCTTCGCGGACCTGCGCATGGACCTCGCGACGCGGGAGGTGACGCGGGGCGGACGGCAGGTGGAGCTGACCCGTACCGAGTTCACGCTGCTGGAGATGTTCATGGCGCATCCGCGCCAGGTGCTGACCAGGGAGCAGATCCTGAAGGCGGTGTGGGGCTTCGACTTCGAGCCGTCGTCGAACTCGCTGGACGTGTACGTCATGTACCTGCGCCGCAAGACCGAGGCGGGCGGCGAGCCGCGGCTCGTGCACACGGTCCGGGGCGTGGGGTATGTGCTGCGGCAGGGCGGGGCGGAGTGAACAAGGTTCTGCGCCGGTTCCGGTCGCTGCCGATCCGGTCGCGGCTGGCGTTGCTGGTGGCGGCGGCGGTGGCGTTCGCGGTGGCCGCGGTCTCGGTGACGTGCTGGTTCATCGTGCAGGGGAAGTTGTACGACCAGGTCGACGAGGACCTGGAGCAGATGGCGAACCGGCCCGGCATCCTCGGTCAGGTCCTCAGCGAGTGCTCCACGAGTCCGCTGGAGAACTCCCGAGGCCCTGTCTCGAACAACTACGTCCAGATGTTCAAGGAAGAGGGGGACCCCTGCGTCACCCCGTTCTCCAAGGGCACGGTCAAGGTCACCGACCGCGACCGGCACTTCCTCGCCGACGCGACGAAGACCGGCAACTACATCATCCGCAACGGCACCGACGACGACGGCGACGCCGTACGCGCCCTCACCGTGTTCGTGGGCACCGACTCATCCGACGGACAGCGTGTCGCCGTACTCCTCGCGACCCCTCTCCATGGCACGCAGTCCACCCTCAACGAGCTCGCCCTGATCCTGCTCCTCGTCTCCGGCGTCGGCGTCATCGGCGCGGGGGCGGCCGGCCTGGCCGTGGCCCGGGCGGGCCTGCGTCCCGTCGACAAGCTCACCGAAGCGGTCGAACACGTCGCCCGTACCGAGGACCTGAAGATCCGCATCCCCGTCGAGGACGACTCCGAGGACGAGGTGGCCCGCCTCACCCGCTCCTTCAACTCCATGACCTCCGCCCTGGCCAGCTCCCGCGAACTCCAGCAACAGCTCATCGCGGACGCCGGCCACGAGCTCCGCACCCCCCTCACCTCCCTGCGCACCAACATCGAACTCCTCACCCGCAGCGAGGAGACGGGCCGCCCCATCCCGGAGGCCGACCGCAAGGCGCTCCTCGCCTCCGTCAAGGCGCAGATGACCGAACTGGCCGCCCTGATCGGCGACCTGCAGGAGCTGTCCCGCTCGGAGGGCCAGCGCGGTGAGCGCATCCAGGTGATCTCGCTGGAGGACACCGTCGAGGCGGCCCTGCGCCGGGCACGGCTGCGCGGCCCGGAGCTGACGATCACCGCCGACCTCCAGCCCTGGTACGTCCGCGCGGAACCGGCGGCGCTGGAGCGCGCGGTGGTCAACATCCTCGACAACGCGGTGAAGTTCAGCCCGGAGAGCGGCACGATCGAGGTCGCACTGAACGACGGCGTCCTCACCGTCCGCGACCACGGCCCCGGCATCGCCGCCGACGAACTCCCCCACGTCTTCGACCGCTTCTGGCGCTCCCCCTCAGCGCGGGCGTTGCCCGGATCCGGACTCGGCCTGTCGATCGTGGCCCGCACCCTCGAGCAGGCCGGCGGCCAGGTCACCCTGGCCCGCGCGGAGGACGGCGGCACGGTGGCGACCGTACGACTGCCGGGGGCACCCACACCGCCTCCCGCCGAGCCGCAGTAGAGCGCCCTCCGGATCACCGCGTACGGCATCGACGCCGACCTGCGCCGTACCCCCGGAGAGGAGGTCTCCGCAGGAGCGTCACCGAAGAGCCGTCGGCACCGGGCGCACCGGACACGACAACAAGTGGTGCCCGGATGACTGGCAACCTTTCCGCGCCGGGCGGCGACCGAACCTCGGAGCAACCATCCCCCGCACGGAACGGATCGCCGCATGAGTGAACAGCCCGGAAAGGCACGTCACCGCAGAAACCGGAAGGCCCTGGCGGTCGCGGTCCCGCTCGCCCTGACCGCCGCCGGGACCATGGCCTACGGCACGGACCTCGGACTCCTCGGTGAGGACGCCCAGCGCACCGCGTCCGCCGCGACCACCGCCGCCCCCGCCTGGGCCACCGCCACCGCCGACGGCTTCGCGTCCGTCAACTCGCTCGGCCAGAACGGCACCTACGGCGGCCGGGACGGTCAGATCGTGACCGTGAAGACGCAGGCCGACCTGGAGAAGTACGCCACGGCCACGCAGCCCTACGTCATCGTCGTCGCCGGGACCATCAACATGAACCCGGTCGGCAAGGAGATCAAGGTCCAGTCGGACAAGACCATCGTCGGGGCCGGGACCACCGGGCAGATCGTCGGCGGTGGCTTCTTCCTCGGCCAAGGGGTCCACAACGTCGTCATCCGCAACCTGACCATCCGCGACTCGTACCAGGGCGTCTGGAACGACAAGGACCACGACTTCGACGCGATCCAGATGGACGGGGCCCATCACATCTGGATCGACCACAACGATCTGCGGCACATGGCCGACGGGCTCATCGACGTGCGCAAGGACAGCACGAATGTGACCGTTTCCTGGAACAAGCTGAGCGACAACAACAAGACCTTCGGCATCGGCTGGACCGAGAACGTCAAGACGGACATCACGGTCCACCACAACTGGTTCCGCGAGACCGAGCAGCGCAACCCGTCCACGGACAACGCCGCCCACGCGCACCTCTACAACAACTTCCTGGAGGACGTGGCCGGGACGACCATCAAGTCCTCCTACGGCAACTACTCGCGCGGCAGGACCAGGATGGTCCTGGAGAACTCCTACTTCCAGGGCATGAACAACCCGGTCACCAAGGACAGCACGGCCGCCGTCGTCCAGAAGGGCAACACGTTCGTCGGCACCAGCGGGCGCAACGAGAGCGGTGGTACCGCCTTCGACCCGAAGAGCTACTACGGCTACACCCTCGACCGGACGGCCGATGTGCCCGCACTGCTCAGGTCGGGGGCGGGGCCCAGGGGTTCCATAGGTACGACCGGTACGACCGGTACGACAGGTACGACGGCCGCCACCAAGGCCGCGACGACCCTCACCGTCGCCAAGGACGGCAGCGGCCAGTACTCGACCGTGCAGGCGGCCGTGAACGCCGTACCGGCGAACAACCCGTCGCGGGTCGTGATCGCCGTGAAGCCGGGCACGTACCGCGAGACGGTGAAGGTCCCCGCCAACAAGCCGCACGTCACCATCCAGGGCACCGGCGGCAGCCGTAAGGACACGGTGATCGTCTACAACAACGCGGCCGGCACGCCCAAGCCGGGCGGCGGCACCTACGGCACCGGTGGCAGCGCCACCGTCGCCGTCGAGGCGGACGACTTCCAGGCCCGCAACCTCACGATCACCAACGACTTCGACGAGAAGGCGAACCAGAACCTGAGCGGCCATCAGGCCGTCGCCCTGCGCACCGCATCCGACAAGGTGTTCCTCGACGGGATCATCGTCAACGGCGACCAGGACACCCTGCTGCTGGACACGGCGGCGAAGGACAGGCTGGGCCGGGTCTACATGACCAACTCCTACGTCGTCGGCAACGTCGACTTCATCTTCGGCCGGGCGACGGCCGTGATCGACCGGTCCGTCATCACCCTGAAGAAGCGCTGGAACGGCACGTCGGCCGGCTATGTCACCGCCCCCAGCACGGCCGCCGACCGCAAGGGCATCCTGATCGCCAACTCGACCGTCAACGGCGATGTGTCCGACCGGAGCTTCTACCTCGGCCGCCCCTGGCACGCGGGCGGCGACGCGTCCCTCGATCCGCAGACGACGGTCCGCAACACCAGCCTGAGCGCCGCGATCAGGACCGCTCCCTGGACCGACATGAGCGGCTTCTCCTGGAAGGACGACCGCTTCGCCGAGTACAGGAACACCGGCGCGGGCGCCGGTTCGGCCGGCTCCGACCGGCCCCACCTGACCGACGCCCAGGCCGCCGGGCAGGAGGTCGCGGACTGGCTGGCGGGCTGGACGCCCACCGCTTCCTGAGTCCTCGTCGCGCGAGAAGGCCCGGCGGGCACCTGCCCGCCGGGCCTTCGCCCCGCTCGACCGGGACTACTCCTTCGGTGCCTCCACGACCGGCCCGGACGGCGCCTGCGCGTCTACCGGCTTGCCGAAGTCGGAGTACACGATGTCCTGCATGTCGTCACGGGTGCTTTCCTGCTCCACGTAGTACGGCTTGCCCGTGGTCGCCACGTACCACGAGACCGACTCCCCCTTCGCCGACATGACGACCGGCACCACCTGCCGGCCGTTCACCGTGGTGACCTTCCCCTTGGTCGCCTTCTCGCTGAGCGTGTCGGGGGCGGCGAACTGCTCCTGGTGGCACCAGCTGGCGAAGCCCTTCATCAGCGGGTGGTCCTGCGTGCCGTGGAGCCACTTGTCGGCGGCGAGCGTGGTGCCCATCTCCGCGTTGAACCCCTTGGCGAGCGTCGCGTCGGGCTTGGCCCAGACGTCCTTGCCCTTGCGGATGACCTCGAAGGTGCCCTTCGCCATCTTGACGGAGCCGACGCATTCGGTGGCGGAGACCAGCAGATCGGTCTTGGTGTCGCCGCGCGTCAACTGCTCGCGGAAGGAGCCGGCTTCGGCGTTGGTCTTGTGACCCGTGTCGTAGATCTCCTTGGCGGAGAGCTTCTCGATTCCGTTCGGCTCGGCGGCAGGACTGGCCTCCGCGCCCTTCGACGGCGTGGAGCCGCCTGCGGACTCGGTGGCGTCGTCGCCGTTCTGACAGGCGGTGAGCGACACCAGCGCGGCGGTGCAGGCGAGCGCGGCGGCGGCGCGGCGGACGGTCAGGACATGCCTCTGCATGAGATTCCCCGTGAATGTGCGAGTGCGGATGAACGTGCGTTGATCATCTAAGCAGGGGGCTGTGACCAGCGGTTCCGGCCGGTCCCTCTGTTTGCAGGGAGCGCAAAGATCGGGGAAATGGGGAGGGGATGGTGAAAGAGCTGGAGAGGTATTCCGGTCGCCCGTGGGGTCCCGTAGGGCCGTCCAGGTCCCGGGGGCCGCTGTCGACGGGGAGAAGGTCAAGGCGGGTGCCGGAGAACACCAAGAGCAGACCAACGCTCGCTCATGAGTTCCCCGCGCCCGGCCATGATTCAGCAACGTGAACGTTCGGGCGAGGCTTCGAGCGTACGTTCCGGGCCGTGAACTCTGACAGATCCGTCGGCCCCGAGCCGACCACCTCCGCCCACAAGCGGTTCGCTCTCCCCTCGCTCGCCCGCCGCGCACTCCTGCGGGCCGGGCTGACCGGGGCCGCCGCACTGGGAACCACCGCCGCCCTCGGTACGGCCTCCGCCTCCGCCGCCCCGGCCACCACCCCCGCCGCCGGCTCCCGTCACCGCCCCAGTACCCCCGAGGAAGCCCTGCGGGAGCTCGCGGCCGGCAACCGGCGCTGGAGCACCTTCCGCGAGCGGCACCCGGACGAGTCGCCCACCGTGCGGCAGAGCCTGACGTCGAGTCAGCACCCCTTCGCCGTCGTCCTCGGCTGCATCGACTCCCGCGTCCCCCCGGAGCTGGTCTTCGACCAGGGCCTCGGCGACCTGATGACCGTGCGCTCCGCCGGCGAGGTCCTGGACGAGGCCGTGCTCGGCAGCGTCGCCTACGGCGTGCTCGAACTGGACATCCCCCTGGTGCTGGTGCTCGGGCACCAGTCGTGCGGCGCGGTGAAGGCCGCGGTCCAGGCGGACGGGACCGGCGGGCGGCTGCCGGCCCACATCCAGTACATCGCCGACGCGATAGCGCCGAACATAGACCGCACCAAGGAGGGCGACGCCCGCGTCGACTCGACCGTCGACGCCAACGTACGAGCCGTCCGCGCCCGCCTCGCCGCGGAACCGGACCTCGCCGCGAAGGTCGACGCCGGCAAGCTGGCCATCGTCGGGGCCCGCTATGACCTGACCACGCAGCGGGTGCGCCGGGTCGTCTGACGCCGTCACGTCCGGGGGCGCGGACCGCTCACCGCCTGAGGACGAGGGTGTCCTCCGTCAACGCCCCCGGCGTGGGCCCGGCCAGCCGCGCATACGCCCCGCCCCGCGCCACCGGCTCCGCGTGTGTGCCGGCCTCCATCAACCGGCCGCCGTCCACGACCAGCACCCTGTCCGCATCCGGCGCCAGGCTCGGATCATGGGTGATCAGGATCGTCGTACGACCGGACACCAGCCGCCGCAACGGCTGTACGACCTGACGGGCGGCCACCGAGTCGAGCCCGGCCGTCGGTTCGTCCAGGACCAGGACGGGAGCGGCCCGCAGCATCGCGCGGGCGATCGTGATCCGCTTCAGCTGACCGCCGGAGAGCGCGGCCGTGCCGGGGGCGATGCGGGTGTCGTGCCCTCGGGGAGCGCGGCGATGAAGTCGTGCGCCGCCGCCGCACGCGCGATGTCCGCGTCGCTCGCACCGGACCGGCCGCACTCGATGTTTTCGCGGATGGTGCCGTTGAGGAGGAGCGTCTCCTGCGGGAGCGGAGCGATGTTTCGCGCGACTTGCCGGCGCCGCTCGCGCCCGTGATGATCACCAGCTCGCCGGGGCGGCGGTGAAGGTCAGATCGGTCAGCGGCTCCCTGGCGGCGCCCGGGTAGCGGAAGGACACGCCGTGGAAGCCGACCCGGCCGCGCACCGGCCACTCGGGGACCGGCCGGGCGGGGTCGGCGACGGCCGGCTCGGCGTCCAGGATCTCGCCGAGGCGCTGGGCGCCGGCCGGGGCGGCGGTGAGGGTGAGGCTCAGCCGGCCGAGGTTGGGGACCGGCGGGTAGAGGTAGCCGAGGAAGGCGGCGAAGGCCAGGAGTTGGCCGAGGGCCATACGGCCGGCGGAGATCTCCCACCCGCCCGGACCGATGACCGCGAGCACGCACACCGCCTCGACCACCTCGACCACCTCGACGAGCCGGGCATCAGCGGGGGCGGCCGACCTCCAGCCCCGCACCTTCCAGCCGCACCCTTATCCCGTCCTTCTCCACCCGCACATCCCGCAGCCGCAGCGTGCCGCTCGGCGGCTCGGGCAGCCGGAAGCCCAGGGACAGCTGGTCGGTGAGGACCGGGCGGGTGAGGCGGGGCAGGGCGTCGAGCAGGGCCGGGTCGAAGCCGAGGAACTGGAGGAGTTCGGGGTGGTCGAGGGCCAGGTCGATGAGGTTGAGCTGCATCGCGCGGTGGGCGAAGCGCGGGGTGCCGGTCAGGGCGGCGAGCTTGTCCTCGTTGCGCAGGGCCTCGCGGACGGCGGAGTCGGGCACCCCCAGACGACGTACGACCGACGGGATCGACAGGAGCGCCTTCGCCTTGCGGGTCTCCTGGGCGAGGCGGGCCACCGAGCCGGGGCTCAGGTGCAGGCCCTCCGAGGCGCGGACGCCGGGGCGGTACGTGGCCAGGTCCCCGATGTCCAGGCGCATGCCGCCGATGTGCGTGGCGATGCCGCGGTCGCCCTCGCGCACGATGCGGGCCTCGGCGCGCAGGCGCAGGTCGTGCCCGGCGACCGGCAGGGTGCCGCGCGCCCGGACACGGTCGCGGCCCTCGCCCGTGAAGGTCACCTGGGAGGCGCCGAGTTCACGGTTGAGGTCCGCGAAGGAGAGGAGGACGTCGCCCTCCAGGTGGGGGATGTCGGCGCCGCGCACCGACCCGATGCCGTCGGTGTCCAGCCGTACGTCCCTCGCCGTCGCCGTCACCTGCGCGAGCGAGACCCGGTCGGCGGCCACGTCGGGCACCGTCACCTTCACCGAGTCGAGCCGCTCGTCGGTGAGCTGGGTGAGAAAGGGGAAGCCGCCGATCTCCACCTCGGGAGCCGCGGCCAGATCGAGGCGGTCCTTGAGCGCGTCCGCCGCCCTGCGCTCGGCATAGAGGAGGGCCCAGCGGTCGGCGAGGACGAGGAAGGCGGCGAGGACGACGAGGCCCACCACCGCCTTCATCGCGAGCGGAAGCCCCGTGAAGCGACCGCGCCGACGGCGGCGGCCGCCTCGGCGGTGGTTGGGCGGGGCCCAGGGATCGTCCAGGGCCGCCGCCTCGTCCCGCTCTTCCGGCACCTCGTCCTGGAGGAACCCGTCCAGCGGACTGTCGTCCAGGCGGCCGAGTTCCTCGTAGGGATTCGAATAGGGATGCGTCGTTATGTGGTGGGGGGAACGCATCGGTCCATCCGACCATGCGTACGCCCCCCACCCGCAACCCGAACCGGGGGTATGCGATCTAGCTCACGGTCACTGGCTGACGACCGTGATCCGGTTCGCCGCCGGCGGCGCGATCGGGTTCGCCGCCGAGGAGTTGGCCGTCAGGTACTTCTCCAGCACCGACAGGTCGTCCGCGCCGACCAGGTCGTTGGTGCCCTGGCCCAGCGTGGTGATGCCGTCGCCGCCGCCCGCGAGGAAGCTGTTGGTCGCGACGCGGTAGGTGGCCGCCGGGTCGATGGCCGCGCCGTTCAGCTTGACGGAGTCGACGACGATCCGGTCCGCGCCCGCCTTGGTCAGGTCCAGCGTGTACGTCAGGCCCGACGACGGCTGGAGGATCTTCGGCGCGCTCGCGTTCCCGCCGCTCACCTGCTCCTTGAGGATCTGGATGAGCTGGGCGCCGGTGAAGTCCTGCAGGTTCACGGTGTTGGAGAACGGCTGCACGGTGAAGCCCTCGGCGTAGGTGACCACGCCGTCGCCCTCACTGCCCTTGGCCGTGTAGGTGAGGCCCGCCCGGACGCCGCCCGGGTTCATCAGCGCCAGGTCCGTCTCCGGGTCCAGCTCCTTGCCGTACGCCAGCTGCGCGTCCGCGATGAGGTCGCCCATCGGGGACTCGGTGCCGGTGTTGGGGATGTCGGCGGAGATGTAGCCGATCGCGCGGTTGCCGATGGGCGCCGCGAGGGTGTTCCACTTGCCGATCAGCTCGGTCATGTCGGGCGCCTTGGGGACGTCCCGGGTGACCACGTGGTTCGCCGACTTCACGGACGTACGGGCGATGTCACCCGTCCAACGGTCGTACGTCAGGGTCGTGTCCGTGTAGAGGCGGCCGAAGGACGCCGCCGACGTCACCATGCGGGGCTTGCCCGCCGGGTCGTTGACGGTGCACACGTACGCGGCGTGCGTGTGGCCGGTGACCAGCGCGTCGACCTGCGGCGTGATGTTCTTGGCGATGTCGACGATCGGGCCGGAGATGCCGTCGCCCGCGCCCGGCGCGTCGCAGTTGTAGTTGTACGCCGTCGACGCCGGGGCCCCGCCCTCGTGGATGAGGGCGACGATGGACTTCACGCCCTGACGCTGGAGCGCCTTGGCGTACTTGTTGATCGTCTCGACCTCGTCCTTGAACTTCAGGCCCTTGACGCCGTCCGCGGAGACGACACCCGGCGTGTCCTCAAGGGTCACACCGATGAAGCCGATCTTGACGTCCCTCTTCTTCCACACCCAGTAGGGCTTGAGGATCGGCTTGCCGGTCTTCTCGTCGAGGACGTTCGCGGCGAGGTACGGGAAGTCCGCGCCCGCGAAGCCCTCGTCCGTGTAGCAGCCGTCCTTCGGGTGGCAGCCGCCGTTCTGGAGGCGGGCCAGTTCGCGCGCGCCCTCGTCGAACTCGTGGTTGCCGACCGAGGTGACGTCCAGGTCGAGCTTGTTCAGCGCCTCGATGGTGGGCTCGTCGTGGAAGAGGCCCGAGATCAGCGGGGAGGCGCCGACCATGTCGCCGCCGGCCGCGGTGATGGAGTACTTCTTGCCCTCGCGGGCCTGGCGCAGGTGCGTGGCGAGGTACTCCACGCCGCCCGCGTCGACGGTCTTGGTCGTGCCGTCGTGCTGGATCTCGGTGACCCGGCCGGAGGAACCGGCCGGCGGCTCCAGGTTGCCGTGCAGGTCGTTGAAGGACAGCAGCTGGACGTCCTGGTAGCGGCTGTAGGTGTGACCGCCGCCGTGCTTCTCGGAGGTCTCGTCCGCGGTCGCCGTCGCGGGGAGCGCCGCGGCCAGCGTGCCGGCGGTCACGAGCCCGGCCGCTCCGGCGAGGAGAAGATGAGTACGGCGTCTGCGGCGCTGATGCGCCTGGGACTTGGCTGGCATACGCCCCCCTGTGGGTCGAAAGTGACATGGCCCCGTCGGGCGCAGCCTAGAGTCAACGCGCGTAGCGCGACAGAGGGTTCATGGTTACTTTCTGGTTTCCCTTTGCCCGCTCCTTTGCCGCCACTTTGCGGGACGCTCCCCGTACCCTCATACGCATGACCAGCGACGACACCGCACACCCGGTCCCCTCCCGCTCCATCGCGACCTACGCCGCGCTCTCCCCGGAGCAGACCGACGCCGTCCTTGAGCTGCTGGCGGACGCCGCCCGCAACGACGGGCAGCAGGCGGTCTCCGAGCAGGGCCGGCTCCAGCTGCGCGGTGGCGAGCGCGAGGGCGTCTCGCATCTGCTGCTGACCGTCGACGGCGAACTCGTCGGCTACGCCCAGCTGGAGGACACCGACCCGGTGGAGGCCCCGGCCGCCGAACTGGTCGTCCACCCCTCGCACCGCGGCCACGGCCACGGCCGCGCCCTGGGCTCGGCCCTCCTGGCCGCCTCCGGCAAGCGGCTGCGGGTGTGGGCCCACGGCGGCCACTCCGCCGCCCGGCACCTCTCCCAGGTCCTCGGCCTCACCCTCTTCCGCGAACTGCGCCAGATGCGCCGCTCGCTGGCGGACCTGCAACTGGCGGACCCGGTGCTCCCCGAGGGCGTGACGGTCCGCACCTTCGTGCCCGGCCAGGACGACGCGGCCTGGCTCGCGGTGAACGCCGAGGCCTTCGCCCACCATCCCGAGCAGGGCTCCCTCACCCAGCGCGACCTCGACGACCGCAAGGCCGAGCCGTGGTTCGACCCCGCGGGGTTCTTCCTCGCGGAACGGCAGGGCGAACTCATCGGCTTCCACTGGACGAAGGTGCACGCCACGGAGGGCCTCGGCGAGGTGTACGTCCTCGGCGTCCGGCCGGGCGCGCAGGGCGGCGGTCTGGGCAAGGCCCTGACGACGATCGGGCTGCGGCATCTGGCGGCCCAGGGGCTGCCCACGGCGATGCTCTACGTCGACGCGGACAACAAGGCGGCGGTGTCGGTGTACGAGCGGCTGGGGTTCGTGACGTACGAGACGGACCTCATGTACCGCACGGAGACCTGAGGAAAATCGGCACATAACTCCCCTAAGGGGCGGCGATCTTGACGCCGCCCCTTCTTTCCACCACCCTTTCACTACTCAATTAGTGAAAGGGTGGTGGATCGGGTGGTCGAGTACCGCATCGACCGGCGCTCCGGCGTCGCCACCTACGTGCAGATCGTCCAGCAGACCAAACAGGCCCTGCGCCTGGGCCTGCTGGAGCCGGGCGACAAGCTGCCCACGGCCCGCGAGGTCGTCGAGGCCACCGCCATCAACCCGAACACCGTCCTCAAGGCCTACCGCGAACTGGAACGCGAGGGCCTGGTCGAGGCGCGCCGAGGGCTCGGCACGTTCGTACGGCGCGGCCTGAGCACCGCCCCGGCCGACTCGCCCCTGCGCACCGAGCTGGACGCGTGGGCCGTGCGGGCCCGCGAGGCCGGTCTGGACCGCGACGACGTGGACGCCCTGTTCACTTCCGTACTCGAAACGCACTTCAAGGGGGACGCGTCATGACCGAGACCGCCATCGAGGCGGCGGCGCTGAGCATGAGGTTCGGCCGGCGCCGCAGGCCCGCGCTGGACGGCTGCGCCTTCCGGCTCCCGGCGGGCAGCGTGTGCGCCGTCGTCGGACCGAACGGCGCCGGCAAGTCGACCCTGCTCTCCCTCGCCGCCGGACTCCT
Source organism: Streptomyces curacoi (assembly GCF_001513975.1). GTDB lineage: Bacteria > Actinomycetota > Actinomycetes > Streptomycetales > Streptomycetaceae > Streptomyces > Streptomyces curacoi. Next base: position 37,206 of record NZ_KQ947990.1, on the reverse strand, counting down.
GCGCCCCACCGAGGGCACGGTCACCGTCCTCGGCCAGGCCCCGGCGACCGCGCGCGAGCGACTGGCGTACGTCGCCCAGGACAAGCCCCTGCACCCCCAGCTCACCGTCGCCGACACCCTGCGGCTGGGCCACGAGCTGAACCCCCGCCGCTGGGACGCCGCCGTCGCCGAGCGGATCGTCGCCGAGGGCGACCTCGACCCGGCCGCCAAGGTCCGCACGCTCTCCGGCGGCCAGCGCACCCGGGTCGCGCTCGCCCTCGCCCTCGGCAAGCGCCCCGAACTGCTGCTCCTGGACGAGCCGATGGCCGACCTCGACCCGCTCGCCCGGCACCAGCTGATGGCCGCGCTCATGGCCGACGCCGCCGAGCACGGCACCACGGTCGTCATGTCCTCGCATGTCGTCGCCGAACTGGACGGCGCCTGCGACCACCTCCTCCTGCTCGGCGCCGGCCGCGTCCGCCTCGCCGGCCCGCTGGACGAACTGCTCGCCGCGCACACCCTGGTCACGGGCCGGGCCGACGCGTCCCTGGCCGCGCACACGGTGGTCGAGTCCCGTACGACAGGCCGTCAGATCACCGCGCTGGTACGGCCCGAAGGGCCCCTCGGCGACGACTGGCAGACCACGGCCCCCTCCCTGGAGGAGCTGGTCCTCGCCCATCTGCGCGCCCCCGAGGCACCGGCCCTGCGCCTCGACGACGCGCGGGAGGCCGCCGTATGACCGCCGTGACCCTTGAGACGTCCACCGCCGCCGCGCCCTCCCGGGGCCCGCGCGGCCTGCTCTGGGCGATGCTGCGGCTGCACTGCTCGGCGCTGTGGTTCTGGGCGCTGCTGATGGCCGTCGGCGTGGGCACACTGCTGTGGGCGTACGGTCCGGGCGCGGACGCCGCCTGGGCCGAGTACCGCAAGGTGGGGTGCGGCGGGACGGCAGCGGACCTGGGCTGCGACTTCACCGTCCCCGCCTACAGCCGGTACGACACGGCCGTCGGCATCGGCGCCGGAATCCTCGGCCTCGTACCGTTCCTCGCCGCCGCCTGGGCGGGCGGCGCGCTCATCGGGCGCGAACTGGAAAGCGGGACCGCCCAGTTGGCGTGGACGCAGTCGGTCTCCCCGGCCCGCTGGCTGGCCGCCAAGCTCGCCGTCCCGGCCGCCCTGCTCACCGCCGGCTCGCTCGTGCTCACCCTGCTGCACCGCATGCTGTGGTCCTCGGACGGTGTGCTGCGGATGGCGATGACCTCACGCGAGTGGCACCACGGCATCACCTTCCAGGCCAACGGCACCCTCGCCACCGCCTACGCCCTCCTCGGCCTCGCCGTCGGCGTCCTGGTGGGCCTGCTCCAGCGCCGGACCCTGCCCGGGCTCGCCATCGCGACCGCCGCCCAGATGGCCCTCATGGCCGTGACCGTCGCCCTGCGCCCGCACCTGTGGCCGGTCGAGACGCTCACGGACAAGGACGAGTACCCGCCGTTCATCGGCATGGTCGTCGGCGACGGCGCGCTCACCTCCACCGGCGCCCGCATCGAGGACCCCATCTGCGTCGACAACGCCAAGTGCCTCGCCGAGCACGACATCGTCGGCTTCTACCGCGACTACCACCCGTCCTCCCACTTCTGGCCCCTGCAACTGGTGGAGACGGGCATCGTCCTCGCCGTCGCGGGGCTCGCGGTCCTCGCCGCCTTCCGGCTGCTGAACCGCCGTACCGGAGCCGCCGTATGAGCACCGCACTCCCCGCCACGGCGGCCCCCACCACCGGCCGGCCACCCCGCGGCCCCCGCGGCCTGACCTGGACGGTCCTGCGGCTGCACCGCACGGCGCTGATCGTGTGGTGCCTGGCCCTGGCCGCCGCCACGGCCGTACTGATCTGGATGTACGCCATCGGCGACGAGGCGCGCAGGGGCATGAGCGGGTGTGCCACGCCGGCCACGGACGGTCTGCCCTCCTGCGCGGCGGTCGACGCGATCACCGCCGACGAGACGTACAGCGCCTTCCTCGGGCTGATCACCACGAGCCTGTCGTACGTGATCTTCCCCGTGGCCGCCTGGGCGGGCGGCGCGCTCATCGGGCGGGAGCTGGAGAGCGGCACCGCCCGGCTGGCCTGGACCCAGTCCGTCACCCCGGCCCGCTGGCTGGCCGCCAAGCTCGCCGCCCCGGCCGTCGTGCTCACCGCCGGCACCGGCGGGCTCCTGCTGGTGAACCTGTGGGCACGGCAGGACGACGACCCCAACCTGGTCGGCGACTGGTACCTGCCGGACGTCTTCCTCGCCACCGGCCCGACCGCCGTGGCCTACCCCCTCGCGGGCCTCGCCCTGGGCGCGCTCGCCGGGCTGCTGTGGCGCCGCGCCCTGCCCGCCGCCGGGGTCGGCTTCGCGGTCACCCTCGCCCTCTACAACGTGCTGGAGCGCTACCGCGACCGCCTCTGGCCGACGGCCACCCGCAGCGAGCAGGGCGAATTCGAGCTGCCCCGCTCGGCCTGGCAGCAGGACTGGGACATCACCTGGGGGCGGTATCCCGGGGAGGGCACCCCGGTGTCCACCAGCGCGACCTTCCACCCCCGGTCCCATTACTGGCCGCTCCAGTACGTCGAGACCGGCATCGTCCTCGCGGTGGCCGCCGCGGCGACGCTCGCCGCCTTCCGGCTGCTGCGCCGCCGTATGCCCTGAGACCCCGGCTGAGACCTCCGGGCTGAGACCTCCGGACCGCACGTCCCTCCACGGGGGGAGGGACGTGCGGTCCGGACGACCACCGGGTGACCTGGACGCCCGCGAGCCGCCCCCCGCTATCCCACACGCCATGTCTCCGTAACCATCGGTTCAGACGGGCTTGCGACGCTCGGCCAATGACGCCCGTCGTGCCAGAGCCTTCGCCACCCTCGGAGGGGAGCGCGAGCAACGGGGACGCCCGACGCCTCGCCACCGCGCTCCCACCCGCGCTTTCCGACGCGCCCGTAAGCCTGGACGCGCGGAACAATGGGCATATGAGCCAGTCCACGAACGCCCAGGCGCAGGTCCAGCACGCGCAGCCCTCCGTAGGCTCCATCGCCGCACACCGCCCCCACACGGTCAACTCGGCGGTGGTCTCCGAGCTGGAACCCGACATCGATGCCGACCTCGACGCGTACGAGGTCACCCAGGTCGACGGCGTCCAGCTGCCCCAGGGCCGCTTCCTGGACCGCGAACGCAGCTGGCTCGCGTTCAACGAGCGCGTCCTCGAACTCGCCGAGGACCCGAACACCCCGCTGCTGGAGCGGGCGAACTTCCTGGCGATCTTCGCCAGCAACCTGGACGAGTTCTTCATGGTCCGCGTGGCCGGTCTGAAGCGCCGGATAGCGACCGGTGTCGCCACCCGGTCCGCGTCCGGCCTCCAGCCCCGCGAGGTCCTGGAGATGATCTGGGCCCGCTCCCGCGAGCTGATGGCCCGGCACGCCGCCTGCTACCACGAGGACGTGGCTCCCGCACTCGCGGAGGAGGGCATCCACCTGGTCCGCTGGAACGAGCTGACCGAGAAGGAGCAGGCCCGCCTGTTCACCCTCTTCCGGCACCAGATCTTCCCGGTCCTGACCCCGCTGGCGGTCGACCCGGCGCACCCCTTCCCGTACATCTCCGGGCTCTCCCTGAACCTGGCCGTGCGGGTACGCAACCCCGTCACCGGCACCCCGCACTTCGCCCGCGTCAAGGTGCCGCCGCTGCTGTCCCGCTTCCTGGAGGCCTCCCCGGGCCGGTTCGTCCCGCTGGAGGACGTGATCGCGGCCCACCTGGAGGAGCTGTTCCCGGGCATGGAGGTCCTGGAGCACCACGCCTTCCGCGTGACCCGCAACGAGGACCTGGAGGTCGAGGAGGACGACGCCGAGAACCTCCTCCAGGCCCTGGAGAAGGAGCTCATGCGGCGCCGCTTCGGGCCGCCGGTGCGCCTGGAGGTCGAGGAGAACATCAACCAGGAGGTCCTGGACCTGCTGGTGCGCGAGCTGAAGATCAGCGAGGCCGAGGTGTATCCGCTGACCGGCCCGCTCGACCTCACGGGCCTCTTCCGCATCGCCTCCATCGACCGGCCCGAACTGAAGTACCCGAAGTTCGTCGCGGGCACCCACCGCGACCTCGCCGAGGTCGAGTCGGCGTCCGCGCCGGACATCTTCGCCGCCCTGCGCAACCGGGACGTCCTCCTCCACCACCCGTACGACTCCTTCTCCACCTCCGTGCAGGCCTTCCTGGAGCAGGCGGCCGACGACCCGGACGTCCTCGCGATCAAGCAGACCCTGTACCGGACCTCCGGCGACTCCCCCATAGTCAACGCGCTCATCGACGCGGCCGAGGCCGGCAAGCAGGTGCTGGTGCTGGTCGAGATCAAGGCCCGCTTCGACGAGCACGCCAACATCAAGTGGGCGCGCAAGCTGGAGGAGGCCGGCTGCCATGTGGTGTACGGCCTGGTCGGTCTGAAGACCCACTGCAAGCTGTCGCTCGTGGTCCGCCAGGAGGGCGAGACGCTACGGCGCTACAGCCACGTCGGCACCGGCAACTACCACCCGAAGACGGCCCGGCTCTACGAGGACCTGGGCCTGCTGACGGCCGACCCGCAGGTCGGCGCGGACCTGTCCGACCTCTTCAACCGCCTGTCGGGCTACTCGCGCCGCGAGACCTACCGGCGTCTGCTGGTGGCTCCCAAGTCCCTGCGCGACGGCCTGATCTCGCGGATCAACAAGGAGGTCCAGCACCACCGCGCCGGGCGTCCCGCCTACGTCCGCATCAAGGTCAACTCGATCGTCGACGAGGCGCTCATCGACGCCTGCTACGGCGCGTCCCAGGCGGGCGTCCCGGTCGACATCTGGGTGCGCGGCATCTGCGCGGTCCGCCCGGGCGTGCCGGGACTGTCGGAGAACATCCGCGTCCGCTCGGTCCTCGGCCGCTTCCTCGAACACTCCCGGGTCTTCGCCTTCGGCAACGGCGGCGAACCCGAGGTGTGGTTCGGCAGCGCCGACATGATGCACCGCAACCTCGACCGTCGGATAGAGGCCCTGGTCAGGGTCACCGACCCGGCTCACCGCGCCGCGCTGAACCGGCTCATGGAGACCGGTATGTCCGACACCACCGCGTCCTGGCACCTCGGTCCGGACGGCGAGTGGACCCGGCACGCGACGGACGGGGACGGCCAGCCCCTGCGCAACGTCCAGGAGATGCTCATAGACGCCCGGAGGCGCCGGCGTGGCACAGCAACACCTTGAACCGACGGACCCCACGGCCGGGACGGTCACCGGGGACGCCCTCGCGGGCTACCTGCGCGCCCAGGCCACGGAGTTCCTCCGAGCCCTGCGCCTGCACCGGGAGACCGGCGGCGACGGGGGCGCCCCCGCCCGGGCCAGGTCACGGGTGGGGGACAACGGCTCGGAGCAGTCCGTCGACGCGGCCCGGGCGCTGCGCCGCTCGGCCCGCCGCATCAGCGCCAGCCTGCACACGTTCCGCCCCTTGCTGGACACCGACTGGTCGGAGTCCATCCGCCCGGAACTGGCCTGGCTCTCGGGCACGCTCGCCATGGAACACGCGTACGCGGCCCGCCTGGAACGCCTGCTGCTGGCGCTGCACCGGCTGTCGGGGGCGGCGGTACTGCCGACGCAGTCGGGGGCTGTCGACGCCGCCGGCGTGACAGGTGCCGCCGATGCCCCGGCCGCTCCCGGCCTGGCCGTTTCCGCCGGCCCCCCGGAGCGCGGCAACCTCACGGTGGGCGCGGCCAAGGCGGGTGCGCTGCTCGAACGCCAGCTCACCCTCGCCCGGACCCGGGCTCACTCGACGGCGCTGCAGGCCCTGGGATCCAGCCGCTTTCACGCCGTGGCCGACAACATCGCCTTACTGGCCAGCGAGGTCCCCCTGACCCCCGCCGCGGCCACCGCCGACCTGCGCCCCCTCGCGGCCGCCGCCGAGGAGCGCCTCACCGACGCGGTCGCGGCGCTCCCCCTGGTCACCGCCGGCCACCCCTACAACGCGGAGGCCCTGATCCACGGCCTGTCCCCGGACCCGGCCCCGCATCCGCAGGACGCCCCCTGGCACCAGGTCCGCCTGCTGCTGCGCCTGCACCGCTACGCCCGCGAGGTCCTCCACGGCGACGACGCCCGGGTGGACGTACGCATGCTGACGGCCGGCCAGGCCCTCAACCGGCACCGCGACGCCTCCGAGGCCGCGGGAGCCGCGGCCCAGGCCGCCCGCACCCCGCGCATCGCCCCGGCGACGGCGTACGCCCTCGGCGTGCTGCACGCCGACCAGCGGCACGAGGTGGAGGCGGCGCGGTTCGCGTTCCAGCAGTCCTGGCAGAGGCAGACGGTGGGCACGCCGTAGGCGCCCGCAGGCGCCCACAGGCACTCGTCGGCACCGTCGGCCTTCCTCGGCCCCTGTCCGCCCCCGTCCGCCCTCGTCGGCACTCGTCGGCACACCTGAAGGAGGCGTACTCCCGGTGACTCACGCGAAGGACCTCACCGTCCACGCCGCCGGCTGCGTCCTGTGGCGCCGTTCGCCGGTCCACGGTGATGTGGAGATATGCCTGATCCACCGGCCGAAATACGACGACTGGTCCCACCCCAAGGGCAAGCTGAAGCGCGGCGAGGACGCCCTCGCCGGTGCCCTGCGCGAGGTCGAGGAGGAGACGGGGCACACCGCCCGCCCGGGCGCCGAGCTGCCGACGCTGCGGTATCCGGCGGCCGGCCGGCCCAAGGAGGTCCGCTACTGGGCCGCCCAGGCCGGCCCCGGCACGTTCACCCCGACCGCCGAGGTGGACCGCCTGCTGTGGCTCTCCCCCGCGGCCGCCCGGCGCCTTCTGACCCAGCCGAGGGACCGGGATCTGGTCGACGCCCTGCTGGAGTCGCTGCGCCCGGCATAGTCCGCACCAACCCCCCACAAAGCCTCGGAATGCGCCCGTGTCCTCAACGTGAGCGTTCCGTGACCTCACCGCACTGTCCCCAGGGGTTCACCCCTCGTTCATTTACGCCCATCGGCGCCTTCACCTGTCCTGCCTAATTTCGGCCTTACGCGGTGCGGACCGCGCCGAGAGGACGTCTCCGCATCACCCACTCTTCGCACGCCGCCGGATTCAGGACGGCGGCTCCTGGAAGGAACTCCCTCAAGTGAAGCTTCAGCGCAAGAACCGGCGGGCTCTGGCTCTCGGCGCTCTCGCCGTCTCCGGCGCCCTGGCCCTCACGGCGTGCGGCTCCGACGAGACCGGCAGCAGCACCGGCGGGGACGCGACGGGCGCCGCCAGCTCCAACATCAAGTGCGACGACGCCAAGGGCCAGCTCCTCGCCGACGGCTCCTCCGCGCAGAAGAACGCGATCGACGCCTGGGTCGCGCAGTTCACCGCTGCCTGCAAGGACGTGCAGATCAACTACAAGGCCGGCGGCTCCGGCGCCGGTGTGACCGCGTTCACCCAGGGTCAGGTCGCCTTCGCCGGTTCCGACTCCGCGCTGAAGCCGGAAGAGGTCGAGGCGTCCAAGAAGATCTGCTCCGGCGGCCAGGGCATCAACCTGCCGATGGTCGGCGGCCCGGTCGCGGTCGGCTACAACCTCCAGGGCGTCGACAACCTGGTCCTGGACGCCTCCACGATCGCCAAGATCTTCGACAGCAAGATCACCAAGTGGAACGACCCGGCGATCGCCAAGCTGAACCCCGACGCCAAGCTGCCCAACCTCAAGATCCAGGCGTTCCACCGCTCGGACGAGTCCGGCACCACGGACAACTTCACCAAGTACCTGATCGCCACGGCCAAGAAGGACTTCCCGTACGAGGGCGGCAAGGCCTGGCAGGCCAAGGGCGGCCAGTCCGCTCCGCAGTCCTCCGGGGTGGCCCAGCAGGTGAAGCAGACCAACGGCGCCATCGGCTACTTCGAGCTGTCGTACGTCAAGGACAACATCAAGGCGGTCAAGCTCGACACCGGCGCCGCCGAGCCGGTCGAGGCCAACATCGAGAACGCCACCAAGGCCATCGCCGCCGCCAAGCGCGTCGGCACCGGCAAGGACTACGCGCTCGAACTGGACTACAACACCAAGACCGAGGGTGCCTACCCGATGGTCCTGGTGACGTACGAGATCGTCTGCGACAAGGGCAACAAGGCGGAGACCCTGCCTGCCACCAAGGCGTTCCTCAACTACATCGCCTCCGAGGACGGCCAGAAGATCCTCACGGAGAACGACTACGCCCCGATGCCGACCGAGATCATCACCGAGGTCCGCAAGACCATCGAGGGCCTGAGCTGACCTGAGTGCGGTCCGGTCCGGGGCCCGAAACCCCGGACCGGACCGCATCGTCCGGTGCACCGCCGCCCGGAGCCGTCGCCGATCGCGTACGGCTCCACCGAGCCGCCGCAGACCGTGTGCGGCTCCGCAGACCGGAGAACCCGATGGACATATCCACGAAGAGCACCCAAGCACCTCCCCCCATCCCACAGCCCAAGGTGACCGAGCAGAAGCGCGCGGCCCGCGGCGCCACCCGACCCGGCGACCGGATCTTCCTCGGTCTCTCCCGCGGGTCGGGCATCCTGCTGCTTGCGGTCATGGCAGCCATCGCGGCCTTCCTCGCCTACCGCGCCTCACTCGCCATCAGCAAGGACGAGGGCAACTTCCTCACCACCTTCGAGTGGAACACCGGTGCGGTCCCGCCGGTCTTCGGCATCGCCGTCCTGGCCTTCGGCACGATCGTCTCGTCGATCATCGCCATGGTCATCGCGGTCCCGATCGCCGTCGCCATCGCGCTGTTCCTCACGCACTACGCCCCGCGCAGGCTGCGCGGTCCCATCGCGTACGTGATCGACCTGCTCGCCGCCGTGCCGTCCATCGTCTACGGCCTGTGGGGCGCGATGATCCTCGTGCCGTACCTGACCGGCCTCTTCGGCTGGCTGGACGCGTACCTCGGCTGGACCGGGATCTTCTCCTGGGAGGGCGGTGCCCCCCGCTCGATGCTCACGGTCGGCATCCTGCTCGCGATCATGATCCTGCCGATCATCACCAACGTGAGCCGCGAGGTCTTCCGGCAGGTCCCGCAGATGCACGAGGAGGCGGCCCTGGCGCTCGGCGCCACCCGCTGGGAGGTCATCCGCATGGCGGTGCTCCCCTTCGGCCGCTCCGGCGTGATCTCCGCCTCGATGCTCGGCCTCGGCCGCGCGCTCGGCGAGACGATGGCCGTGGCCACCGTGCTCTCCCCGGACTTCCTCATCCACGGCAGCCTGCTCGACCCGGGCGGCGGCACCTTCGCCCAGAACATCGCCAGCAAGTTCAGCGAGGCCACCGAGTTCGGCCGTGACGCGCTGATCGCCTCCGGTCTGGTCCTGTTCGTCATCACCCTGCTGGTCAACGGCGCGGCCCGCGCGATCATCGCCCGCCGCAAGGAGTACTCGGGGGCCAACGCATGAGCACCGCCATCGCCGACAAGCGCCCCAGCACCCTGCGCGGCGCCCGGCTGCCGAAGTGGGCCCCGTGGGCCATCGCCGCCGGATCCATCGCCCTCGGCCTCGGCATCAGCGCCGCCGCCGGCCTGCACAGCGACATCCAGTGGGCGCTGATCGCCGCGCTTCTCCACATCCTCGGTACGTACGTCATCGCCGCCCGGGTCGAGAACCGCCGCCAGGCCAAGGACCGCGTCGTCACCGCGCTGGTCTGGGTCGCCTTCCTGCTCGCCGTGGTGCCGCTCGCCTCCCTGGTGTGGTCGACCGTCCAGCGCGGGGTGAAGGTCCTCGACGGCTACTTCCTGACCCACTCGATGGGCGTGGTCCCCGACTCCCAGCCGGGCGGCGGCATCTACCACGCCATCCTCGGCACCCTGGAGCAGGTCGGCCTCGCCACGCTGATCGCCGCGCCGATCGGCGTACTCACCGCGATCTACCTGGTGGAGTACGGGCGTGGCAACCTCGCCCGGGCCGTCACCTTCTTCGTCGACGTCATGACCGGTATCCCGTCGATCGTCGCCGGTCTGTTCATCCTCAGCCTCATGCTGATGTTCGACATGCAGCCCTTCGGCTTCGCCGGCTCGCTGGCCCTGGCGATCCTGATGATGCCGGTCGTCGTCCGCTCCACGGAGGAGATGCTCAAGCTCGTCCCGAACGAGCTGCGCGAGGCGTCCCTGGCGCTGGGCGTGCCCAAGTGGCGCACCATCCTGAAGGTGGTCCTGCCCACCTCGATGGGCGGAATCACCACCGGCATCATGCTGTCCATCGCCCGTATCACCGGTGAGACCGCACCCGTACTGCTGCTGGTGTTCGGCAGCAAGTTCATCAACGCCAACCCCTTCGAGGGTGCGCAGGCCTCGCTGCCGCTGTACATCTACCAGCAGTACGGATCCGGCGAGACCCCGGCGTACGACCGTGCCTGGGCGGCGTCCCTCACCCTGATCGCCTTCGTGATGATCCTCAACCTGGTGGCCCGCGGGATCGCCCGCTGGAAGGCCCCGAAGACCGGTCGCTGACGCGGCCACAGCGACTGAATCCTGGAAGTGAAGTAGACATGGCCAAGCGAATCGACGTCAGTGGGCTCACCGCCTACTACGGCTCCCACAAGGCGATCGAAGACATCTCGATGACGGTCGAACCGCGCTCGGTGACGGCCTTCATCGGCCCCTCCGGCTGCGGCAAGTCGACGTTCCTGCGCACGCTGAACCGGATGCACGAGGTCACCCCCGGCGGTCGCGTCGAGGGCAAGGTGATGCTGGACGACGAGGACCTGTACGGCGCGGGCATCGACCCGGTGTCGGTGCGCCGCGAGGTCGGCATGGTCTTCCAGCGCCCGAACCCCTTCCCCACCATGTCGATTTTCGACAACGTGGCGGCGGGGCTGCGCCTGAACGGCAACTACAAGAAGAGCGAACTGCAGGACGTCGTCGAGAAGTCCCTGAAGGGCGCGAACCTCTGGAACGAGGTCAAGGACCGCCTGAACAAGCCCGGGTCGGGCCTGTCCGGCGGCCAGCAGCAGCGTCTGTGCATCGCGCGGGCGATCGCGGTGGAGCCGAACGTCCTCCTCATGGACGAGCCCTGCTCGGCCCTGGACCCCATCTCCACCCTCGCCATCGAGGACCTGATCGGCGAACTGAAGGAACGCTTCACGATCGTCATCGTGACGCACAACATGCAGCAGGCGGCGCGTGTCTCGGACCGTACGGCCTTCTTCAACCTCGCCGCCGTCGGCCAGCCCGGCAAGCTGATCGAGATCGACGACACGGAGCGCATCTTCTCCAACCCGTCGGTCCAGGCCACGGAGGACTACATCTCGGGCCGCTTCGGCTGATCCGCCGCCCGACGATGTGAACCCCTCGCGGTGCTGCATGGCGGTGCCACCGCGAGGCAGATAAAGGGCCCGCCCCCTGACTCCCAGGGGGCGGGCCCCTGTCTGTACGCAGCGCGGGTGCCTCCGGCGGTGGGGGGGCCTGTGGGGGTGCGGGTGCGATGCCTGCGGCGGCCTGTGCGGGTGGGGTGGGGGTGCGCGTAGCGCCTGCGGTGCGGTGGGTGGGTCGGGGCCGCGCCGGGGGGTGTCCGTCCTCGGACCGGCGGCCCCCTTAGGCCAGGAGGTGCCGCGTGTTGACGCCGGCCACTGCGGGCGGACACCCCCCGACACGTCCCCTTCCCGCCGTGGGCGACTGCGGCGCCACGGGGGTACGCGCCCCATCGGCGCAGCATGCGTAGCTAGGGGACCAGCCAGCATGCGTAGCTGCGGGCAGTCGTGCCGCTGGGGCGGCACGGGTGGGCGCAGCGGCACCGCGTCAGCGCCGGGCCGCGCGACCCACCCCCCGCCAGCCCCCACGCCGGGGCAACGGACAGCGCGCCGGACTCTTACGCTCCCGCGTGCCCCTCCGCGTCCGCCCGCGCCAGACTCCGCGCCCGTCGCGCCGGCCCCCGCCAGCCGCACGTGCAGTGGGCCGAACAGAAGCGGCCCTGCTCGACCGTCGTCGTGCGGTGGTCCGAGGGGTCGCGGTGTTTTCGGGGAGAGGTTGGTCCGTCCTGCTGCGCCACGCTGCAACGTTACCCAAGGCAAGTAAGCGCAACGCCTCCGGTCGGCGTGACGAGGGCACCTACCCGTCGTTAACCGGAACGACAGGGGGCCCGTGACGGACGTACCGGCTGGGGGTAGGCAGGCGATGGCGGAGCGGCAGCAGCACAGGAGGCGTGGGGCGGGCGTAGCGGCGGGGATCTTGTGCGTCTGCCTGGCGGGCAGCGGGTGCGCGCAGACCGGAGCCGCCGTCGAGGACACGCACGGGGGTGAGACCGTAGAGATGGTGCGGCGCGCCGCCGACGCGCTGGTCGGGGCCCGGAGCTCCAAGGCCCGTACGTCCATGCAGATGGCCACCGGCGGGACCCGGGTCACCATCCGCGGCGAGGGCGTGTACGACTTCCGCCGGCAGGTGGGGCATCTGAAGGTCCTGCTGCCCCAGGATCCCGCCGGGGAGACCGCACACCGGCCGATCATGGAGCTCCTCGCTCCGGGCGCGCTGTTCATGAAGAACCGCGGTGCCGGTGTGCCCTCCGACAAGTGGGTGCGCGTGGACACCCGGACCCTCTCCGACGGAAACCTCGTCACCGGCGGCGCCACCGATCCGTACGCCGCCGCCGAGGTGCTGCGCGGAGCGCGGACCGCGCGGTACGTCGGCGAGGAGGAGATCGCGGGTACGCCGGTGCGGCACTACCGGGGGACCGCCGATCTGCGGGCCGCGGCGCGGGACGCCTCCGACGGGAACGCCGAGGCCCTGGCGGCAGCGGCGAAAGGGTTCGCCACGGCCCAGGTGCCGTTCGACGTCTATCTCGACGAGGCCGGACGGATCCGCAAGGTCCGGCATCGCTTCAGCTTCGTCAACGGGCAGCAGAACGGTGCCGTCGCCGTGTCCTCGACGACCTTGCTGTACGACTTCGGGGCCCCCGTCGACGTACGGCTGCCGGACGGCGAGGACATCTACGCGGGCAAGATCGCCGAGGAGTGAGGGGGCGGCGCATGCGTGCGTGACGGGCGTCAAGAACTAGCCCGTCCGTGCCATGCGCGGTCCGTAGGCCGCTCCCTACTCTAGGAAGTCGGTAACGGCAGAGAAGAGGTGACGCACGTGGCTCCGGTCGGCGGTACGGCAGTTCAGGACCACGTCGCCCTCGCCGAGATCGAGCTGTGCGGAGAGCTGATCATCGCGGCCTCGGCGGCCCGTGAGGACCGACTCAGCCTGGAGAGCATCGACGAGGTGCTGAGGGTCGCCGAGGAGCGGGACGCGCCGGGCGATTGAGCTGGACGAGTGAGCCGGACGGGCGAAGGCCCTCAGGTCCGCAGCAGTCGGCCGATCGCCTTCGTCGCCTCCTCCACCTTCGCGTCGATCTCGGCACCGCCCTTGAGGGCCGCGTCGGCGACGCAGTGGCGGAGGTGTTCCTCCAGCAGCTGCAGGGCGAAGGACTGCAGGGCCTTGGTGGAGGCGGACACCTGCGTGAGTATGTCGATGCAGTAGACGTCCTCGTCGACCATCCGCTGCAGGCCACGGATCTGGCCCTCGATACGGCGCAGCCGCTTGAGGTGTTCGTCCTTTTGTTTGTGATAGCCGTGGACACCCCGGTCGTGGTCCGTCACGATGCCCGTGCCGGCCGGGTCCACGGTCTCCTCAGCGGCGGAGGGCGCACCAGCGCCGGCCTCGGTGGTCGTCATCGCGTCCTCCAGACATAAACCGCTTCACATACCCCTACTGGGTATATCGTACCGAACTTTGCTGGGTATAGGGCCCTGTGGCCGCCGCCGCAGAAAGGCCGCGGACGGCCGCTGGACTGGACCACTGGGCAGCCCCCGTGCCGACCACTGTGCCTGATGGGCGACACTGGGGGACGGCCCATTAGCCGTGGCCGGATGATGCGCCTAGCATCAGCCTGACCGAAACCGATGCACCCTGAGGACCACACGTGCGATTTCGTCTGACCCCCCGGGAGACGAGCTTCTACGACATGTTCGCCGCATCCGCGGACAACATCGTCACGGGCTCCAAGCTCCTGATGGAACTGCTCGGGGCGGACACCGCCGGCCGGGCCGAGATCGCCGAGCGTATGAGGGCCGCGGAACACGCCGGTGACGACGCCACGCACGCGATCTTCCACCAGCTGAACTCCTCGTTCATCACGCCGTTCGACCGCGAGGACATCTACTCCCTCGCCTCGTCCCTCGACGACATCATGGACTTCATGGAGGAGGCCGTCGACCTGGTCGTCCTCTACAACGTCGAGGAACTCCCCAAGGGCGTCGAGCAGCAGATCGAGGTGCTGGCGCGGGCGGCCGAGCTGACGGCCGAGGCGATGCCGAACCTGCGCACGATGGACAACCTCACCGAGTACTGGATCGAGGTCAACCGCCTCGAGAACCAGGCCGACCAGATACACCGCAAGCTTCTCGCCCACCTCTTCAACGGCAAGTACGACGCGATCGAGGTCCTCAAGCTCAAGCAGATCGTGGATGTGCTGGAGGAAGCGGCGGACGCCTTCGAGCACGTGGCGAACACGGTGGAGACCATCGCCGTCAAGGAGTCCTGAGACCCGCCCATGGACACCTTTGCGCTGGTCGCGACCATCGGAGTCGCGCTCTTCTTCACGTACACCAACGGCTTCCACGACTCCGCGAACGCGATCGCCACCTCCGTGTCGACGCGGGCGCTGACACCGCGGGCCGCGCTGCTCATGGCCGCGGTGATGAATCTCGGCGGCGCCTTCCTGGGGTCGGGCGTGGCCAAGACGGTCAGTGAGGGCCTGATCCAGACACCCGAGGGCTCCAAGGGGATGGGCATCCTCTTCGCGGCCCTGGTGGGCGCGATCACCTGGAACCTCATCACCTGGTACTTCGGCCTGCCCTCGTCCTCCTCCCACGCGCTGTTCGGCGGCATGGTGGGCGCGGCGCTCGCCGGCGGCACGACGGTGTACTGGCACGGGGTGCTGGAGAAGATCGTCATCCCCATGTTCGTGTCGCCGCTCGTCGGACTGTGCGCGGGCTACCTGGTGATGACCGCGATCATGTGGATCTTCCGCCGCGCCAATCCGCACAAGGCCAAGCGGGGCTTCCGTATCGCCCAGACCGTCTCCGCCGCCGGCATGGCCCTCGGCCACGGCCTCCAGGACGCCCAGAAGACGATGGGCATCGTGGTGATGGCACTGGTCATCGCCGACGTCGAGGACTACGGCGATCCCATCCCGGTGTGGGTGAAGATCGTGTGCGCCGTGATGCTGTCGCTGGGCACGTACGCCGGTGGCTGGCGGATCATGCGGACGCTGGGCCGGAAGATCATCGAGCTGGATCCGCCGCAGGGGTTCGCGGCCGAGACGACCGGTGCGTCGATCATGTTCACCACCGCCTTCCTCTTCAAGGCGCCGATCTCCACGACCCATGTCATCACCTCCGCGATCATGGGCGTGGGCGCGACGAAGCGCGTGAACGCCGTGCGGTGGGGCGTCGCCAAGAACATCATCCTGGGCTGGTTCATCACCATGCCGGCAGCCGCGACGGTGGCAGCCTGCGCCTTCGGCCTAGTACACCTGGCATTCCTCTAGCCACCGCAACCTCGACGCCCCTGCCAGGAGTGGGCCCCGGCAGATCCACCGGGGAGGGCAGGGGCGTGGCCTCACAGCGCTGACGACCACTTTCCGAGGCCGACCGACGCATTGCAGCCTGTCCGGCACTTGAGAACGAACACGGCCTGCCCCTAACGGCCACTCTCAACCCGGTGGCATCGTCCAGCCCATCCGGCGTTCGAAGACCAACCCGCCCCATCCCGATCCCCCACCCACCCGCTGGGGCCCTACACCCAGCAGCGGCCCCTCCGCCCACACCCGG
This sequence comes from Streptomyces curacoi, assembly GCF_001513975.1. GTDB lineage: Bacteria > Actinomycetota > Actinomycetes > Streptomycetales > Streptomycetaceae > Streptomyces > Streptomyces curacoi. The sequence goes on along the minus strand of NZ_KQ947990.1, from coordinate 21,428 downwards.
CAACGGCCACTTCCCAGCGCCGGTCCGGCAATCTCAGCCCGCCCGGCGTTCGAAGACGAAACCGCCCCATCCCGACCCCCCACCCACCCACAGGGGCCCCACACCCGGCGACGGCCACTACCCGGCGCCGGTCCCGGCAATCTCAGCCCGTCCGGCGTTTGAGGACGAGGCCCCTTCAGGGCCGAAGCGGGGGTCTGGGGGCCGCAGGCCCCCAGGAACGCGGGGTCGAAGGGGCGGCAGCCCCTGGAGGACGGGACGGGTAGGGGCGGCGGGGGCGAGAAACCTCCGGGCCGCACACAAACGATCACCGCACCATGGAACCCCGCCCCCCACCACCCCGTCTCGTTCCACGTAACCCCCAGGAGGCGACATGGAACGGCGTACCTTCATCGGCGGCAGCGCAGCAGCCCTAACCGCCCTGGCAACAACCGCCTGCAGCGGCAGCCCAAACACAGCCAACGGCACAGGCACAGCCACAGCCCCAGGCGCAGCCACCGGCACCCAAACCTCCGCCATCCGCAAAACCGCCACCGCCCTCGCCCCCGCCAACTGGACGGCCCTCGCCCGAGACCTCGACGGCCCCCTCATCCGCCCCGGCGACACCGACTGGAAGTCGGCACACCAGCTCTACAACAGCCGCTTCGACTCCCTGAAGCCCGCCGCGGTCGCCTACGTCGCCCACCCCGACGACATCCGCACCACCCTCGCCTACGCCCGCGCCCACCACCTCAAGGTCGCCATCCGCAACGGCGGCCACTCCTACGCCGGCTGGTCCTCCGGCAACAACCGCCTGATCATCGACGTCTCCAAGCTCAGCCGCATACGAGCCTCGGGCAACACCGCGGTGACAGGCGCCGGCGCCAAACTCATCGACGTCTACCGAGCCCTCGCCGCCAAGGGCGTCACCATCCCCGCCGGCTCCTGCCCCACCGTCGGCGTCTCCGGCCTCACCCTCGGCGGCGGCCACGGCGTGACCTCCCGCGCCTACGGCCTGACCTGCGACAGCCTCACCCAGGCCACCCTGATCACCGCCGACGGCAAGCAGCTCACCGCCAACGCCACCACCAACAAGGACCTGTTCTGGGCCCTGCGCGGCGCAGGCAACGGCAACTTCGGCGTCGTGACGGAGCTGCACTTCAGGACCCACCCCGCCCCCCAGGCCGTAACGGCGTACATGACCTGGCCCTGGTCGAAGGCGGCCGCGCTCATCAAGGCCTGGCAGGCGTGGGGCCCGACCCAGCCCGACGAGATCTGGTCCTCCCTGCACCTGGCGAACCACGCGGGCGGCACCCCCACCATCTCGGTCGCCGCGTTCTCCCTGGGCACCTACCGCGAGCTCCAGAACGCCGTGGACCGCCTGGCCGACCGCCCCGGCGGCCCCGGCCCCGCGACCAACGTCGCCCTCAGGCGCCGTTCGTACGAGGAGTCGATGGAGCTCTACGCGGGCTGCTCGTCCTTCGCCACGGACGCCCAGTGCCACCTCCCCGGCTCCACCCCGGGCCGCTCCCCGCAGGGCGCGCTGGGCCGTGAGACGTACGCGGCGAAGTCGGACTTCTTCGACCGCTCGCTCTCCTCGGCGGGCATCCACGCCCTGATGAAGCAGGTCCAGTCGGTCCGCGGCGGCTCGGGCAGCATCGCCCTCACGGCCCTCGGCGGGGCCGTCAACCGTGTCTCCCCCACCGCGACGGCCTTCGTCCACCGCCGCTCGCGCATGCTCGCCCAGTACATCGCCTCCTGGCGCGCCGGGACGACAGGTTCAGCGGCCCAGACCTGGCTGACCTCCGCCCATGACGCGATGCGGCCGTACGCCTCGGGCGCCGCGTACCAGAACTACTCCGACCCGGGCCTGAGGGACTGGCGCAAGGCGTACTACGGGGACGCGGCGACGCGCCTGACGAGGCTGAAGAAGCAGTACGACCCGGAGAGGTTCTTCACGTACCCGCAGGCGCTGTAACCCCGAAGCCGGACAGGCCCTGCCCAGGTCTGGGTCCACGCCCAGACCTGGCCCCAGACCCAGCCCCAGACCTAGGCAGCGAGATCCCGCTCCTCAGCCCCCGCGGTCTCCTTCCGAGCCCCCGGAATCAGCGCCTCCTGCCCACCCGCCCGGGACCGTCCCCGCGCCTTGATCAGCCACCCGCCTCGCGGTGACCGTTCGATGGCGCGCATCACGGGCGTCAGCAGGGCCATGGCCACCGGCGACAGCAGCAGCGCGACGGCCGTACCGAGCGCGAACCCGCCCACCACGTCGGTCGGGTAGTGCACGCCCATGTAGACCCGGCAGAACCCTTCGAGCAGCGCCAGCGTGAGCCCCACGAGCCCGAACTTCCGGTTGGCGACGAAGAGCGCGACGCCCATGGCCATGGTGATCGTCGCGTGGTCGCTCACGAACGAGTAGTCGGTCTTGCCGGAGACCAGGACTTCGAGCCCTTGGTGGTCGTTGAAGGGCCGAGGCCGCTCGACGAACCCTCGTATCGGCACGTTCACCAGCACGGCGATCCCCGCGGCCAGCGGCGCCCACACGAGCGCGGCCACCGACGAGGCGGCGTCCTCGTCGCCCCGCCGCCGCACGGACCACCAGCACCACACCACGAGCAGCACCATGGCGAGCAGCAGCCCGTACTCACCGACGTACTCCATGACCCGGTCGAACCAGCTCGGCGCGTCCTTGGCCAGGCCATTGATGTCATACAGCAGCTCGACGTCGGGGTTCGACCCGGATCCTGCGAGTCCAGCCATGATGCTGCGGCCCCTTCATCGTCTCTCCGGCGCATCCTGCGTACGCCGTTCCGCCCACCCCCGTGGTTGTAGATCCGGCTACGACACCAGGAACGCACGGCCCCTGTTGATACGTTCCACACTCCACTGAATGATCACTCAGACGTTATCGAAGAGAGACCCGTCACCGCAGCTCAGGGGGAGGCTTCACGCTCCGTCTAGACCGTGGTGGGGAGCGCTTTCGCGCCATCTTCGGTGACCCGGGTGGCCCCGAAGTAGTCGGGGGTGTCGATCGGGTCGAACCGGATCACCGCGCCCGTCCTCGGCGCGTCGATCATGTACCCGCCGCCGACATAGATCCCCACGTGCCGGATGGCCCGGGAGTTGGTGAGGTCGTCCGAGAAGAACACGAGATCCCCGGGCAGCAGCTCGTCCCGGTCCGGATGCGGCCCCGCGTTCCACTGATCGTTGGCGACCCGCGGCAGCGTGATCCCGACACTCGCGTACGCGGCCTTGGTCAACCCCGAACAGTCGAACCGCCCACCGTCCTCAGCAGTACCGTCACCACCCCAGAGGTAGAGCGTGCCGAGCTTCTTCTGCGCGTAGTAGATGGCACCGGCGGCCTGCTTGCTGGGGTCCACTCGGGTGACGGGGGCGGCGAAGCTCTTCTCCAGTGTGCGGATCGTCTTGACGTAGTTCTGGGTCTCGCTGATGGCCGGAACCCCGCCCGCCTTTATGACGCGGTACGCGCCCGCGTTGTAGGCGGCGAGCATGTTGTTGGTGGTGTCGCCGGGGACGTCCTTGACGTACTTGGCGAGTTCGCAGTCGTACGACGCGGCCGACGGAATCGCGTCATTCGGGTCCCAGATGTCGCGGTCGCCGTCCCCGTCGCCGTCGATACCGTGCGTGGCCCAGGTGCTCGGGATGAACTGGGCGATACCGCGGGCGTCGGCGTGGCTGACGACGTCCGGGTCCCAGCCGCTCTCCTGGTACAGCTGGGCGGCGAGCAGGGCGGGGTTGATGGCGGGACAGAGGTTGCCCCACCTCTGAACGAGTGTCTTGTACGCTCCGGGCACGGCACCCTTGGCCAGACCGACACTGCCCTTGCCGACGCCGTTCACCAGGTTCCCGGCGACGACGTACACCCCGACGACCAGCAGCATCACGAAGCTCAGACCGAGCGCGACCGCGACACCACCAGCCACCCATACTTTACGCACGGCTCAACCCTCCCCCATATCGCCGCTGTTCAAGGCTATTTCCGGTGAGAGTGGCGTTATTTCACCGTGAAGCCGCGGCAGTCGATGCTCGCGTACTGCTTGGGACCGGTGACGTGAAGGAAGAGTACGGTCCAGTCACCCGGGTCGTTCTCCACGGGGATGGCGTCGCCGTACTTCTTGCCGTTCACGAACTTCTCGAAGTCGTCGGGATACGTCAGCTCCACCCCTGCGTGGTTCTGGTCGGTGCGGTAGAGGTCGTAGAGGTCAACAGGCTTGCTCGTGTACCCGAGGTCCAGGTTCTGCTGGAGCCCTCCCTCGTAGGGTCTGCCCGTGTCCGGGTCGATCTCGTGCGGAGGCTTCACCGCTACTGCGACGTAGTACTTCTCACCGGCTTTCGGAGCGGCGTACTTCAGCCGCAGGGTAATCCGGCCCTTGCCGGACGTGTAGGGCGCATCCGAACCGGCGGCGGCGATGGAGGACTGGAAGTGCTCGTTGCGCTCCTCCGCCGGAAGCTGGCACGCGCCCTGCCCGTACTGAGCGTTCTCGTCCGCGGTCCAGAAGTCCCGTGACGGGTTCGTCTGTTCGACGTACGCGGGCGCTGCGACCTTCGTCTCGTCGCTCGCCGAAGTCGGGGGAGGCGTCGACGTGATTCCCGGTGTCACCGCATCACTCGCCCCCTTGTCCCGTTCCCCACTGTCTCCGGGCAGCAGCACCAGGGCCGCAACCGCCCCGACCCCTACGGCGAGGCCCACTGCTCCGGCGGCCATCCAGGGCCCGGAACGACGCCTTCGCGCAGTCGGCGCCGGCCGGCTCACCTGGGTGGGCGTATAGCCGTACGCCGCCCCGGCCGTGGGCAGTTCATGCGCACCCAGCGGCGGATGTGGCGGAGGTGCCGGCACCGCAGCCCCCGGCTGTCGACTCGCCGGTGGCTGCGGCACCTCCTCCGCCAACCGCGCGAGGCCGGCGTAGAACGCGTCCTCGACGAGCGCCGCCCGCACCCCGCAGCGCGCGATCACCTCATCGAGCCCCGGCCGTGCCGTCGGTTCCTTGGCCACGCAGTCCTCAATGAGCGCGGCCAACTCCGGCTCGATGCCTGCCAGGTCGATGGGTTCATGGACGGCCCGGTAGCTCACGCCGGCGGGCTCGCCCATCCCGAACGGCGGTCGCCCCGTCGCCGCGTACGCGAGCGTCGCCCCCAGCGCGAACACATCCGCCGCCGGCCCCACCTCGTTACGCAGGAGCACCTCGGGCGCCGTGAAGCCGGGCGTACCCGGTGCGAACCCGGCCTCGGTCAGTGCCGTCTGACCGGCACCGCGTGCGATCCCGAAGTCGATGAGCTGGGGCCCCTGCGCGGCCAGGATCACATTCTGCGGCTTGAGATCCCGGTGCGTGACGCCGTGTTCGTGCACCGCCGCGAGCCCTTCCGCCAAGGCGGCGAACACCCCACGGCACGTCTCGACGGGCAACACCCCTCGCTCCCCCACCGCCCCGCTCAACGTCGGCCCCGACACATACTCGGTGGCCAGCCAGTACGGCGCGGCATCCAGCGACGCGTCGATCAGGTTGGCGGTATACGCGCTCCGCACGGCCCGCACGGTCTCGACCTCCCGCCGGAACCGCGCGAGCGCCTCCGGATGGTCGGTGATCTCGTCCCGGATCACCTTGATCGCGACCAGCCGCCCACCCGGCGACCGAGCCAGATAGACCTGTCCCATACCGCCCGCCCCGAGCCGCGCGAGCAGCGTGTACGCGCCTATGTGCGCGGGGTCCCGATCCTTCAGTGCGTCCACCGAACCGACCTTGCCACACAGCCCGGTTCGACACAGGCGCACAGGCGCACAGACGCACACCGCGGACCACGGACCACGGACCACGGACCACGGACCACGGACCACGGATGCAGACCACACGCTCACGGATCCCGCGCCGCATCCCGGTACAGCGACGCCGCCTCCGCCCCCAGCACCACGCTGTACGACACGTCAGCCGTGGCTCCGCCCCCTTGATGCCCACCGAGCACGCCCACGACCTGCCCGTCCCCGTTGACCCACGGACTCCCGCTGGTCCCCCCGCTGAACCCCGGGCACTCGACGCGCTGCTGCGTACGACTGTGCAGGCCCGGCTTGTTGGTGCAGCTGACCGGCGCCTCGTGGGCGTTGGGGTACCCGGTGACGGTCACGGCCGTGGCCCCGGTGGCCGTACCGGTGACGAACCGGTTGCCACCGACGACGTCCTCGACACCTTCCCCGCCCCGGTCCGCCAGGACGGCGAACGCCACGTCACTGTCCTCGTCCCGCCCCTTCGTCCACCCCTCCGGCAGGAACCGTCTCCCGACCCGCCACACCCCGTACGGCGCCCGGCCGTCCCGGTACCCGGGCACGAAGACGAGCTCGTCGGTCCTTCCGCCCAGGCAGTGGGCGGCGGTGACGATGAGGTTCCGGTGAGGGCTGTGCACGACGGATGCCGTGCAGAAGTGGCTGCCGCGAAGGTGGTCACGCCGGCCGGCCGGGAACAGGGCACCGACCCGCGCGCTCCGCGCCGTCGCCACGGTGAAGGCGGTCACCCCGAACGGTCCGGTGCCGGCGTCGGCGGCCGCCGCGGAGGCCGAGGTGAGGGCGAGGAGGAGGCTGGCGGCGTACAGGGAGAAACGAGGGGCGGAGGTACGGGCGGTGTCCTTCATCGGGGGCCACTGTGGCCGACGAAGGTGAGAGAAGCGTCAGATGTCCTCAGCTGGCATCCTCGGAAGTCCCCTACCGCACCCCTCCCCCCAACCCCCGAGAAGGAGACCCGTGGCTGACATCCCCCCGAACCTCACCTGGGAACGAGCCGCCCCACCCGACGCCACCGGCCCGGGCCCCTGGATCGAGATCGCGTTCGGCGAGGGCGAGGACGGCGACGCGCCCGTCTACATCCGCGAGACCAGCGCCCCGGACAACGTGGTCACCACGAACCGCCGCAAGTGGGAGGCCTTCGTACTCGGCGTACAGGCGGGCGAGTTCGACCACTTCGTGGAGGACGGCTCCGGGGACCGCGCGGCGATGTGACCTCCGACACCCGCGCCCAGAGCCTTTGCACCACCCTGCCGCGCCGGGCGTCCCGGCCTTGCGGTCAGGCCGTCAGCTCTGTCCGGGGCGGCCCGGAGGAGACAGGCCGAGAGGGGGCAGGGTCGTGGCGGATGTACCACTCGGTGGCGAGGATCCGTTCACGGACGGCCGCGGGGAAGCCGGCGAGCCGGCCCGGCGCCGCTCCCCGCTCGACCTCGCTGCGGTGGGCCAGTACGGCGGCCCACTTCTGCTTCAGCCAGGGGCTCACGTCGACGGTCGCGGTGATCCACTCGTCCGGGACGGTGTTCATGGCCTTGCCCGCGCGGATCAGTTCGCTCAGCGCGTCGAGGGCCGAGTGCGGGTGGGTGGCCAGGTACAGGGCGCTCGGCTGCCAGGGGGCACCGGCCTGCGGGTAGAGCCGCTCCAGCCCGGCCGCCTGGACCGCGAGGGTGGTCACGCGGTGGGTGTGGACATGGTCGGGGTGGCCGGTGATGCCGCCGTAGGCGTCGTGGGTGACCACGATCTCCGGGCGGAACTGCCGTATGTGGGTGACCAGCCGGCCCACGGACTCGTCGAGCGGCGCCTCGATGAGCCGCGGGCTGCCGAGAGCGGACTGGGGCACCTTGGCGTCGGCGTAGCCGAGCATCCTCGGTTCGCCGGCGCCGAGTATCCGCAGCGCCTCGGTGAGTTCGGCGCCGCGCCGGGTGTCCGGGGTCCAGGTCGCCGTCACTACGGCGGTGCGAGCGCCCGCGGCCGTGTGCCGGGCGAGGACTCCGCCGGCGAACAGTGACTCATCGTCCGGGTGGGCGAAGACGGCCATCAGGCTCGGCACGGGCCTGGACGACATCGACGATCACCTCCGCGGTGGAATTCCCCTGGGCGGGATGCCACAGGCGCAACCCGTCGACACGATCGAGCCGCCAACCGCTGCCGCGCTAGCGCTCGGCGGCCAGTCGGCCCACTTGGTCCACCTCTCCCATCCCTCCCATCTCTCCCACCGGCCAGCTCACGCCCGTCAGCTCCTCCGACACCGTCCACAGCCGCCGCGCCACCCCAGCGTCACTGGCCGCCGTCGTCCGCCCGACCAGCGTCGGCGCGCCCCGCATCTCACCCAACCCGTCGGGGCCGACGTAGCTCGCGCCGGGCAGGTCCTGTGTCGCGGCGTACAGGGTCGGCAGCGCGCCCGCCCTGTCGTCCTGGGCGAAGAACCTGTTGCCGATCTTCATGAACGCCCGCATCACCGGGCTGCCCGCATGGCTCTGGAGGTTGGTGGCCGCATAGCCCGGGTGGGCCGCCAGGGCGCGGACCGGGGAGCCGGACTCCGTGAGGCGGCGCTGCAGTTCCAGCGTGAACAGGAGGTTCGCCAGCTTGGACTGGGCGTAGGCGCGGTTCGGGTCGTAGTCGGACGTCCAGTTCAGGTCCTCGAAGCGGATCCGCGCACCGAACCAGCGGTGGGCGCCGGACGAGACGGTCACCACCCGGTCGGTGACGTACGGCAGCAGCAGGTTCGTCAGCGCGAAGTGGCCCAGATGGTTCGTGCCGAACTGCATCTCGAAGCCGTCCGCCGTCCGTTGTTGCGGCAGCATCATCACGCCCGCGTTGTTGATCAGCAGGTCCAGGGGCCGCCCCTGCCAGGCGTCCGCGAACTCCCGCACGGAGGACAGATCCGCCAGGTCCAGGCGCCGCACCTCCGTACTGCCGCGCACCGTCGCGGCCGCGGCCCTGCCCCGCTCCAGGTCCCGTACGGCGAACACGACGTGTGCGCCGGCCCGGGCCAGCGCGTCGGCCGCGGTGAGGCCGATGCCGCTGTTGGCACCGGTGACCACGGCCGTGCGGCCGGTGAGGGCGGGGAGGCGGGTCGCGTCCCAGGTCTTCTTCGTCTTGTCAGCCATGAGCTCGAATGTAGGCGCCGCCAACAATGCTGTCAATGACAACAATGATGACGGCGCCAACAATAGTGACGACGTCAACAATGCTGGCACCGTCAACATCAGGCTACGATGGTGCCCATGCCCGAGAGCCGCCCCTACCATCACGGAGACCTGCGCGCCGCCCTGCTCACCGCCGCGGAGCGCACCCTGCGTGAAAAGGGCGCCGGCTCCCTCTCCCTGCGCGAGCTGGCCCGCGAGGTCGGCGTCAGCCACGCCGCCCCCGGCCGGCACTTCAAGGACAAGCAGGCCCTGCTCAACGCCTTGGCCCTGGCCGGCTACGAGCGTCTCGGCCGGGCACTGAGCGCGGCCGAGGACCCCGCGCTCCCCCTGGAACCCCGGCTCACCGCACTCGCCCGGGCCTACCTCCGCTTCGCCATCGACAACGCCGAGCTCCTGGAGCTCATGTACGCCCGCAAGCACGACCCCGACGCCTCGGAGCAGATGGCCGCCGCCGTGGAGCGGACCGTCGGGAGCCTCGAACGCGTCCTCGCGGACGCCCAGAAACGCGGCGAGATCATCGAGGGCGACCCCGAGGAGCTCAACCTCATCACCGGCGCCGCCCTGCACGGCGTGGCCGGCTTCATCGCCGCGGGCTGGCTCACCCCGGAAGCGGCCCTGGCGGGCGTGGAGGGCCTGGTCCACCACCTCCTGCACGGCCTCAAGCCGCGCTGACGATCCCTTTCGACACCGCGACCGCCCGGCCCCGAGGTCAAGCCGAGGCCATTCCCCGGCCATCCCCGCGCCATCGATCAGCAATCCCCAACGCCCCCGAGCAATACGGGAGTCAGGATTGCGAAACCCACCTTGTTGTCACGTACCCAACAAGCGACAGTCGTCGGCGGGCCGCCGCCCCCGCCGGGAATCGCACCGGCGGACCCCCACCCGCGAGCCTCTCCACCCCCACCCAGGAGGCTGTACGTTGCGTACGACGACCCCCGACTCCCCCACCGCCCGAGGCAGATGGCGCCGCCTCACCTCCGCCGCCGCCACCGCGGCCGCAACCGCCGCCGCCCTCGTCCTCACCGGCCTCGGCACCGCGCCGACCGCGAGCGCCACCCCGCAGACCACCACCAACCCCGCCGCCAAGGTCACCTGGACCACCACCCCCTGCGCCACGCCCACACACAAGGGCGACCTGACCTGCGACTCCCTCCGCGTCACGGGGGGCGTCACCGCCTTCGAGAGGCAGCGGGCGGCAAGGAACGGCGTCACCCCCAAGGCCGGCGACACCTCGGCCCCCTCCGGCTACGGCCCCTCCGACCTCCAGGCCGCCTACGGCCTCACCTCCGCCGCCGCCTCCAACGGCTCCGGCGAGACCATCGCCATCATTGACGCCTACGACGACCCGAACGCCGAGGCCGACCTCGCCACATACCGCGCCCACTACGGCCTGCCCGCCTGCACCAGCGCCGACGGCTGCTTCAAGAAGGTGAGCCAGACCGGCTCCACGACCTCCCTCCCCTCCGCCGACAGCGGCTGGTCCCAGGAGATCTCCCTCGACCTCGACATGGCGAGCGCGACCTGCCCGAACTGCAACATCCTGCTGGTGGAGGCCAAGTCCGCGAGCATGGCGAACCTCGGCACGGCCGTGAACGAGGCGGTCAAGCTGGGCGCGAAGTTCGTCTCCAACAGCTACGGCGGCTCGGAGTCGTCGTCGGACACCTCGTACGACTCCGCGTACTTCAACCACCCGGGCGTCGCCATCACCGTCAGCGCGGGCGACTCGGCCTACGGCACCGAGTACCCGGCCGCCTCCCGGTACGTCACCGCCGTGGGCGGCACAAGGCTCTCCAGCTCCTCGACCGGCCGCGGCTGGACGGAGAGCGTGTGGCAGACGAGCAGCACCGAAGGCACCGGCTCGGGCTGCTCCTCCTACGACGCGAAGCCGAGCTGGCAGACCGACAGCGGCTGCGGCAAGCGCATGATCGCCGATGTCTCGGCCGTCGCCGATCCGGCGACCGGCGTCTCGGTCTACGACTCCTACGGTGTCACCGCCGGCTGGTACACCTTCGGCGGTACGAGCGCCTCCGCCCCGATCATCGCGGGCGTGTACGCCCTCGCGGGCACGCCGGGCAGCACCGACTACCCCGCGCGCTACCCGTACAACGCCGCCGGTACGTCCGCCCTCAACGACGTCACCTCCGGCGCCAACGGCACCTGCGCCACGTCGTACTTCTGCACCGCCGGCACCGGCTACGACGGCCCCACCGGCTGGGGCACCCCGCAGGGCGTGGCCGCCTTCACCGGCTGAGACGACTTCACCGGCTGAGACCCCGTCGGGTTGACGCTCCGTCACCAGTCCCGCCCAGCAACGGGCCACGGCACCCCGCCGTGGCCCGTTCGCGCTGCCGGGATAGCCTTCACCCCCAGAACACGAGCACGACCACTCACCCGACCGGCCGTCAGAAACGGCACCCGGTGTGAAGAGGGCTAACGACGGAACCACACGCCAGGTTCCGCTCAGGCCTCATTGCCCGGCGTGACCTGCCGTGATACACAGAGTGACCGTACGAGGTATTCGTACGAATCCCGCCCATCAATGACGCCAAGTCGACATACGACGGCGACAATGTCGGCGAGAATGATGCCTGACCTCTGCGCAGCGCAGGGGACTGCGGAACTACCCAACAGGGGCGGTGACTTACATGCTCTTTGCGGCCGATAAGGGCGACATCAACACCATCATCGGCGGGATCGCTCCGGACTGGGGCCCCTTCGGCAGCCTGGGCAACGAGGCCAAGGTGATGATCGAGGTCGTGATGGCCGTGGCCATCCTCATCTGTCTCGGCATCGCCATCTGGGGTGCGGCCAAACAGCGCATCGGCGCCACGGCGCTGCGTGACACCTTCAGTGCCGAGCAGGGCAAGGGGCTGATCATCGCCGGCCTGACGGGCGTCTTCATCATCGGCTCACTCGGCACGCTGTTCACGATCGTGTACGGCATGGCGGTATAGCCCCTCCCGTCGCCTCCGTTCCCTCCGTTCCTCTCCGTCCGCTCCGGGCACGCCCGGTCTCCCTAGTCCTCCACCCGCCCGTCGTGCCCACCGGCTGAGGTTGCGCTTCCCTGATGTCGAGTCACCACACCGCGCCCATGCGGGAACCAGCACGGCTACCGTCGTACTCCAACGTGTTTCCGTCCGATGTCGAGGGGGCGTACGCGGCATGAGTCTCGGTGACGAGCGGGAGGCCTCCGGCGGTTACGGGGGCACGGGTCAGACCCGCACACGGCTGCCCGAAAGTACCGGTGACGTGTACGGGGGCGCGCGACGGGGCGGCCGTTCGTCGTCCCGCAGCCTGGTCACCGTGGTCGGCGTGGTGGTCCTCCTCATCGCCGCGATCGCCTTCGCGAACCGTGGAGGCGACGACTCCGGTCCCACGAGCGGGGACGAAAACCAGCCGAATTCCTCCACCACGGCAGCCAGCGGGGCGCGGCCGGTGGAGGGGAAGGCCGGGGGGATCCCGGCGGGGTTCGCGCAGGATGAGCAGGGGGCGCAGAGTGCGGCGGCCAACTATGCGGCGGCGCTGGGCTCTGACGGAATGTTCAACGCCGCCAGGCGTCATGAGATCGTCCAGGCCATCGCAGACCCAACTGCTGTTGACCGGCTCCAGTCCGGCTTCGACAACGACTACTCCGCGGATTTCCTGAAGAGGATCGGCCTCAACGACGACGGCAGTGCTCCTGAGGGCAAGACGTTCGTCAACCGCACACTGCCGGCCGGCACCAAGGCCACCTCGTTCAGCAGCAGCGCCGCCACAGTCGAGGTCTGGTGCAACGGCCTCTTCGGGCTCGCTGGTGAGGACTCGACCAACCCCGTGACCAGCAGCTGGTTCACCGTGACGATGAAGCTGAACTGGAGCGGTGGCGACTGGAAGGTCCTTGAGAGCACCCAGAGGACCGGACCGACGCCTGTCACCGGGGACAACCCGATCTCCGGGTCCGATGAGATCAGCAAGGCGGTCCAGGAGTTCGGAGGGTTCACCTATGCCCGGTAGCCATCACCGCGCACTCAAGCTCGCCGGCTTGGTCACAGCCGTACAAGCCACTGCCGTACTGGCGGCTACCCGTGCCTTCGCCGCTCCCACACCCTCGCCCTCGCCGAGCAGCGACCCCTGCTCTCTCATCGCCGGTCCTGCCAAGAAGTACTGCGAACAAGAGAACGGCTCCGGTGACTCCGGCGGCTCCCGCTCCCTCACCGACCCCACCTCCACCCTCGACCCCCTCTCCTCCCTCGCCAAGGGCTGCGCAGACGCCGCCTCCTGGACCGTCAAGCAGCTCAGCGCGGCCGTGAAGGAGACGGCGACCGTCGACTTCACGAACACCAAGTTCCTCCAGCAGTACGCGGTCGTCTTCGCGGCGTCCACGATCCTCACCCTCCTCCTCTGGCTCCTGGCGGTGGCCAAGCGAGCCGTACGAGGAGTGCCCCTCACCACCGCCATCTCCGAGGCGATCGGTTTCCTCTGGCTGACGGTCCTGGCGTCAGCCTTCACCCCCCTGATCCTCTACACGGTCGTATCGGCCACCGACGGCGTCAGCGAGGTCCTCGCCAAGACGACCGGCGACCAGACGGACACCTTCTTCGGCACCTTCTCCGGCGCCCTGGAGAAGGGCGAGGACATCGGCGGCGGCCCGATCATGCTGATCGTCGTCTCCCTGGTCTCCATCCTCGCCGCCGGCATCCTGTGGCTGGAGCTGGTCATCCGCGCCGCCCTGCTCTACGTCGGCGCCCTCCTCGGCACCGTCGTCTACGCGGGCCTGGTCGACAAGAACCTGTGGGGCCACGTCCGCCGCTGGGCGGGCATCATGATCGCCGTCATTCTCGTCAAGCCGGTCATCGTCATCGTCCTCGGCCTGGCCGGTGCCCTGTCCGCCGACGACGGCCCGGACGCCTTCTCGGCCGTCGTCTCCGGCCTGGCCATCATCCTGCTCGCCATCTTCGCGAGCGCGATGATCTACCGCTTCGTCCCCGGCTTCGGCGACGAGATCGCCGGCTCCCGCAACAATCGCCTCATGCGCGGCGCCGAGGGCAAGGCGGCCGCCGTGATCAGCTCCCCGGCGACCCTGGTCGCCCAGGGCATCAAGACCCACAGCTCCCGCGCGGACAACAACGGCGGCGGAGGCCAGTCGAGCGCTTCCCGCCCGTCCAACCCCGCCTCCGGCGGCGTCGCCGCGCACAGCTCGCGCTCCTCGAACAGCGGCGGCGGATCTGTCCCCTCCGCCGCACCCGCACCCCGGTCGAGCAGCCCGGTGAACACCCCTCATGCCAGCAACACCCGTAGCAGCAGCAATCGTTCAGGAGGTGACGGGCGTTGACGACGCAGTCCCACGTGTCCCATCCGGTCACGCCCCGCCGTACATATCTGATCGGCCGTGCCCGGCCGAACGCGATCGTCGGCCGCAACCGCGAGACCGGCGAGATCGCGCTGATCATCGCGGGCGCGTTCCTCGGCATGATGTGCGGGCTCCTCGTCCCCGTCCTGTCCCTGCGCATCGTGCTGCTGATGGGCTTCCCGCTGCTGGCGCTGGCCGCGGTCTACGTGCCGTACAAGCAGCGGACCTTCTACAAGTGGTTCGAGATCAACCGCAGCTACAAGCGCACCCTCCGCCAGGGCACGACCTACCGCTCCGGCGCCATGGAGGCCGGCACCAGCCTCGAAGGGCGCGAGGTCGAGATCGGGCCCCCGCCCGGCATCGGCCGGATCACCTGGCTGGCCGCCCCGTTCGGCCCCGACGAGATCGCCGTACTGCTGCACGCCGACCGTCGCACGGTCACGGCCGCGATCGAGATCGAGGGCCCCGGCGTCGGCCTGCGCGACTCCGAGGACCAGGAAGCCCTCGTCGACCGCTTCGGCACCCTGCTGAAGCATGTCGCCAACGGCGACGGCTTCGTCACCCGCCTGCAGATGCTCGCCCGCACCCTGCCCGCCGACCCGGACGCCCACGCCAAGGACGTCGCCGTACGCGGCGACGACCGGGCCCCGGGCTGGCTGCAGCAGTCGTACGACCAGCTCCAGTCGATGGTCTCGACGAGCAGCGAGCAGCACCGCGCCTACCTCGTCGCCTGCATGCACTACACCCGCGAACTGGCCGCCGAGGCCATGGCGATGGCCCGCGCGGCCCGCCCGCACGGCGGCAAGGTCGACCGGGACGCCGGTCTCGCGGTCGTCATGGCCCGCGAGCTGACCGACATCTGCTCGCGCCTGCAGGAGGCCGACATCCGGGTACGGCAGCCCCTCGGCCAGGGCCGGCTCGCCTCCCTGATCCACTCCATGTACGACCCGGACCACCCGATCGACCACATCCAGGCGATGACGAAACGTAATGCCTGGCCGGCCGAGCTCGACGCCATGGAGCCGACGTTCCTCCAGGCCAAGACGCGGGAGTCCTCCACCCGCGCCCCCTGGTGCCACGCCACCGCCTGGATCAAGGAGTGGCCGATGACCCCGGTGGGCGTCAACTTCCTGGCGCCCCTCCTCGTCCACACCCCGGACGTCATCCGCACGGTCGCCGTCACGATGGACCTCGAACCCACCGAGGTCGCCATCGAACGCATGCTGACCGAGAAGACCAACGACGAGGCGGAGGCGAGCCGCGCCGCCAAGATGAACCGCACCGTCGACCCCCGTGACATCGCCGCCCACAACCGCCTCGACCAGCGCGGCGAAGACCTCGCGAGCGGCGCCGCCGGCGTCAACCTGGTCGGCTACATCACCGTCTCCTCCCGTTCCCCCGAGGCCCTGGCCCGCGACAAGCGGACCATCCGGGCGTCGGCCGGAAAGTCGTATCTGAAGCTGGAATGGTGCGACCGCGAGCACCACCGGGCATTCGTCAACACACTCCCCTTCGCCACCGGCATTCGGAGGTAGGACCTGATGCGGGACCCGCTGTCCGTCCTCACCGACGCCTTCACGTCCTTCCTCTTCGGGAAGGTCGAGACGACCCGGCTTCCGGTGCGCACGTCGACGGGCCAGGCCCAGGCGGTCTACCTCCCCACCGCCGCCCCCGGCCTCGGCGACTCGGGCGTCATCATCGGCCGCGAGGTGTACTCCGGGAAGGGCTATATCTACGACCCCTTCCAGCTCTACGGTCAGCAGCTCCCCGCCCCCCACTGGCTGGTCCTCGGCGAGTCCGGCAACGGCAAGTCGGCCCTGGAGAAGACCTACGTCCTGCGCCAGCTGCGCTTCCGCGACCGCCAGGTCGTCGTCCTGGACGCCCAGGGCGAGGACGGCGTCGGCGAATGGAACCTCATCGCGCAGGAGCTGGGGATAACGCCGATCCGGCTGGACCCGATGGCGGCCCTGGACCACGGCATCCGCCTCAACCCCCTGGACCCGTCGATCACGACGACCGGGCAGCTCGCCCTGCTCCGGACGATCATCGAGGTGGCGATGGGGCACGGCCTGGACGAGCGCTCCGGCTTCGCACTGAAGGTCGCCCACGCCTACGTCAACGAGACCATCGTCGAGCGCCAGCCGGTCCTCTCCGACATCGTCGAGCAGCTACGGCACCCCGAGCCCGAGTCGGCCGAGGCGATGAACGTCGCCATAGACGACGTACGGGCGTGGGGCCTTGACGTGGCGCTGGTGCTGGACCGTCTGGTCGACGGTGACCTGCGCGGCATGTTCGACGGCCCCACGACGGTCGGTATCGACCTGGACGCCCCGCTCATCGTCTTCGACCTGTCCCACATCGACCGCAACTCCATCGCCATGCCCATCCTCATGGCGATCGTGGGCGTATGGCTGGAGCACACCTGGATCCGCCCCGACCGGAAGAAGCGCATCTTCCTGGTCGAGGAGGCCTGGCACATCATCAACAGCCCGTTCGTGGCCCAGCTGTTCCAGCGCCTGCTGAAGTTCGGCCGGCGCCTGGGCCTGTCCTTCGTCGCCGTCGTCCACCACCTGTCGGACGTCGTGGACGGAGCGGCGGCGAAGGAGGCGGCCGCGATCCTGAAGATGGCGTCGACCAGGACGATCTACGCCCAGAAGGCCGACGAGGCGAGGGCGACGGGCCGGGTGCTGGGCCTTCCGCGCTGGGCGGTGGAGATCATCCCGACCCTCACCCCGGGCATTGCCGTCTGGGACGTCAACGGCAATGTCCAGGTCGTCAAACACCTGGTCACCGAGACCGAACGCCCCCTGGTCTTCACCGACCGCGCGATGACCGAATCGGCGAGCGACCTCCTGGACGACGACGCCCTGCGCGCCGCCGAGCTGGAGGCGGAGGAGCGGGCGGCGGCCTTCGTGGAGCAGCACCTTGGCGACTCCGAATCGACGGTGGCGTAAGGGGACAGCGTGAGACCGGACGAACGCCGGGGGCATCGGGAGCACCGCGACTACCGCGGGTACCGGGACAGCCAGGGGGGCATTCCCGACGGCCTGCTGATCGGCCTGCTCGGCTTCCTCCTCGGCATGACGCTGCTGGTGTGGACGGCGACGGGCCTGGCGGCCCTGTTCGCCCACGGCTCCTGGCCGGACGGGGTCACCTTCACCCGTACGCCCCTCGCCATGCGCTATCTGATCGAGGAGCCGCACGACATCCCGGGCGCCTGGCCGGACACACCGGCGGGGCAGCTGTCGGGGTACGGGCTGTTCTGGGGCCTGTTCATCGGGCAGTTGATGGTGCTGATCGTGCTCACCGTGTTCGTGATGGGGACGGTGGCCCGGTGGCGCGCGGTCAGGGCGGCGCGGCGCGCGGCGAAGACGGAGGTTGCGATAGGGCCGGTGCCCGCGGGCTCGGAGGCGGGGACGGCTCCTGCGGCGGCGCAGGGGGCGGTACCCGCGCCGCGGACCGAGGCGACGGGGGCAGAGGCGACGGGGGCGGCGTGGGCGTACCCGTCGCCAGCGGTGCCTCCTGATGCCGGGCAGCCGACGACGGCCGCGGAGCGCACGGTGCTCAGCGAGCAGGCGGCGCCGGCGGCCGGGGCCCACACCTCTGTGCCCGCCGAAAGGGTCGGCGGGTGGGAAAAGATCCTCGTGGCCCCCAGAGAAAGCCGCCGAACAACCGCAACCCAGGCCGTACGCGACGCGGAAGGCCCCGCCCTCGTAGTCACCTCGAACCCAGCCCTCTGGCAGGACACCAAAGACGCCCGGTCCAAACTCGGCCCGGTCCTCCTCTACGACCCCACCCACCTCTGCGACACCCCGGCCCGCCTCCACTGGTCCCCCACAGCCGGCTGCGAGGACAAGGCAGCGGCGGCATCAAGAGCAACCGCACTCCTCACCCCCGTCCGCCCCACCTCCCGGCTCGACCAAGCGGTCAGCGATACCGCGGAAACGCTCCTGCGCAGCTACCTCCACGCCGCGGCCATCGACGGCCGCACCATCCGCCACGTCCACCGCTGGTCCCAGGGCTCCCAGGTCCAGGACGCCGTACGAACCCTGCGTACCAACCCGAAGGCGGCCCCGGGCTCGGCAGGCGAACTGGAGGCGGCCCTGACGGCCCACCCGGAACGCCGGGACATGGCCCAGGAGCTGACCACCCGTGCCCTCTCCGCGCTCTTCACGGTGAACATCCGAGAGGCCTGCGCTCCAAACCGAACTGATGCCCTCACCTTGGATTCCTTCGTCCATGAAGGGGGCACGCTTTATGTAGTGGGTGAATCCATCGAGGATCCCCGAGCCAACCCGGGCGCCATGCCACTTCTGACGGCCCTCGCCGCAAGCGTGGTCGAGCGCGGCCGGCGCATGGCCGAACGGTCATCCGCCGGTCGGCTCGACCCACCACTGGCGCTCGTCCTCGACGACGTCGCCGCCGTGGCTCCACTTCCCCAGCTGCCGGAGCTGCTGGCCACCGGAGCGGACCGGGGCATGCCGACCCTGGCACTGCTCCGGTCCCGGGAACAGGCCCGCTCCCGCTGGCCGCACGACGAACTGCCGGTGTGACCCCCCAGCCTTACGGCCGCTCGATGACGAACTCCAACTCGGCCTCCTCCGACCCCCCGTCGAGCGGCACGGTGACCCCACTCGGCACGAACCCCACCTTCCGGTAGAACCGCTGCGCCCGCCCGTTCTCCTCGTGCACGATCAGCCGCACCCGCTCGGCACCACGGGACCACGCCCACTCCAGCCCCGCGTCGAAGAGCACGTCGGTCAGCCCACTCCCCCGCTCCTCGGGCCGTACGAACACGCCGACGACATGCCCCTGCTTCCGCTCCACCGGCAGCCCGGCCCAGTCGGTCGTCCCCGGCTCCTCGAGCAGCACCGTCAGCGTCCCCACCCACCGCCCGTCCGGCCCGGCGGCGATGATCGTCTGCGCCTTCTCGGCCCCCTCACAGGCTCCGGCGGCCCGCTCCTGCCAGAACGAGTCGGGCCGGGCCACCGCCTCCTCGTACGTCTCCAGAAAGGCGAGCGGCGCGATCGGATCCCGCAGCGCGTCAAGCCTCAACTCCTTGGCGGCCGGCCACTCGTCGGCACGTATGGACCGGATGACGTAGGCCTCGGGGTTCGCGGTGCTCATGACGGCCACCGTAGTACCCGGGTACGACATCGCTCACCCGGAATACTGCCCGCGGTACCTGTGACGGGCCGGGGCGGACCGCCACGATGGACCGTGTGACGGAAGAGCGACCGACGGAACCCCTCACCCAGCACCTCCAGCGCATCAGCCGACGGGTGCGCGCCTTCGACCAACGGCACCCGCTCGTCTGGGACCTGCACCTGACCGGCTTCTGGGTGGTGGCGGCCCTGATCGACTACTACGGCGACGGATGGCTCAACGTGGCCCGCGATCGCGACAACCCCGGCTGGCTGGTCCTCACCCTGAGCCTCGGCCTCTCCGTCCCGCTCCTCCGGCGCCGCACCCACCCCAGGGCCGTCCTCCTCGCCATAGCCCCGTTCGCCCTCGTCAACGCCTGGACCGGCATCGCCCTACAGGCGGTCATGCTCCAGCTGCTCGTCGTCTTCCACATCGCCCTGCGCCGCCCCACGCGCAACCTGTGGTGGGCGACGGCCCTGATCACCACGCCCAACGTGGTGCTGGCCGCCCGCCACCCGCAGGGAAGCCCGGACCAGGACATCGTCCCCGTGCTGATGTCGATCGTCGTGGCCGCCGCCATCGGCATCACCGTCCGCACCCGCCGCGACCACACCGAGGCCCTGGAGGACCGCGCCCGCCGCCTGGAGATCGAACGGGACCAGCAGGCCCAGCTCGCCGCCGCGGCCGAACGCGCCCGCATCGCACGCGAGATGCACGACATCATCGGCCACAACCTCTCCGTCATCACAGGCCTGGCCGACGGCGGCCAGTACGCCGCCGCCAAGTCCCCCGAACGCGCCGCCCAGGCCCTGCACGCGATCGCCACCACCAGCCGCCAGGCCCTCGCCGAACTGCGCCGCCTGCTCGACGTCCTGCGCGAGGAGGACCAGCCCCACGAGCCCCACGCCGAACTGACCCCCCAACCCTCCCTCACCGACCTCGACCAGCTCCTCAACGGCGTACGCGCCACAGGCCTCCCCGTCACCACCACCGTCCATGGCAGCCCCGACCTGCCCCCGGGCCGCCAGCTCACCGTCTACCGCGTCATCCAGGAGGCCCTCACCAACACGCTCAAGCACGGCGGCCCCGGCAGCACGGCGGAGATCGAGATGTCCTACGACGAGAAGGGCGCCGTCACATTGACCGTGACCGACACCGGCCGAGGCGGCCCCGCCCCCTCCCACTCCACAGGCGGGCGCGGCCTGCCAGGAATGCGCGAGCGAACCGCCTTGTACGGCGGCACACTTGAGGCCGGCCCACGCCCGCACCCCGAGCAGGGCTGGCGCGTCCACCTGCACCTCCCGGAGGAAACCCCCCAGTGACCACCGTCCTCGTCGCCGACGACCAGCCCCTCCAGCGCCTCGGCTTCCGGATGCTCCTGGAGAGCCAGGACGACATGACGGTGCTGGGCGAGGCAGCCAACGGCACCGAGGCGATCCGCATGACGGCGGAGCTACACCCCGACGTGGTCCTGATGGACGTCCGCATGCCCGGCCTGGACGGCATCGAGGCCACCCGCCGCATCACCGCCACCGGCGACCGCACCCGGGTCCTGATCCTCACCACCTTCGACCTCGACGAGTACGCCTACTCCGGCCTCCGCGCGGGCGCCTCCGGCTTCCTCGTCAAGGACGCCCAACCGGAGGAGCTCCTGGCCGGCATTCGCGCGGTGTCCACGGGCGACGCGGTGGTGGCCCCCAGCCTCACCCGCCGCCTCCTCGACGCCTACGTCCACCACCTACCGGCGAAGACCCCCACAGACGGCCCGGAACCAACGCCCCTGGACGCACGCCTGACCGCCCTCACCGACCGAGAACGCGAGATCCTCACGGTGATCGGCAAAGGCTGGACGAACACGGAGATAGCCGCCCGCCTGCACCTGGCCGAGTCGACGGTGAAGACGCACGTGGGCCGCGTCCTCGCGAAGACAGGCTCGCGGGATCGCATTCAGGCGGTGATTCTGGCGTACGACACGGGACTGGTACGGCCGTCGTGAAAGGTCATCGTACAAGGACATCGTGAAAGGACATGAGGCCCGGAAACA
>NZ_KQ947989.1 GCF_001513975.1 Streptomyces curacoi | reverse complement strand
CGGGTTCTCAGGTGGGGGAGGCTCACGGATACCGCCCGCCGGTTACGGCTGGAGCGCTTCACTAGCGCGCTCTAGTGGCAGGTACTATGCGGCTGTCCGCAGGTGATGTCAATGGGATTGTCAGGACGTATCGACAAGGCCGAGGTGGAAGGGCGGGCCATCGGCGCGTCGCCGGGAAAAGCAGAACCACCCCGCCTCACGGAGACGGGGTGGTGGCAGCCGGCCGAGCGCTCAGGCGGGTCGGATCACACTGTGGATCGCCGACTCCCCGGCGTAGTGGATCGACTCCTCACGGATGAGCGCCCCCGGGCCGGGAGCGTGGATCATCATGCCGTTTCCCGAGTAGATGCCGACATGACCGGCGTGGAAGAGGACGAGGTCACCCGGCTCGGCGTAGGGGAGGGCGATGCCGCGCCCGGCGGTCGCCTGTTCCTGCGGGGTGCGGGGGAGTGTGATGCCCGCGGCCTTCCAGGCGGCCTGGGTGAGGCCCGCGCCGTCGTAGGTGTTCGGGCCCGTCGTGCCCCAGACGCAGGGCTTGCCGAGCTGGGCGCGGGCGAAGTCCAGGGCGCGCACGGCCCGCGTGCCCTGGGGTGCTGTCGAGGCGATGGCGGGGGCCGGGCCGATGGCCTGGGCCGGGTCGATGGCGTGGCCCGGGTCGAGGGCCTGGCTCGTGTCCGTGGCCGCAAGGGCATCCACGGCCACCTCTGGCGTGGCGGGCCATGCGGTTGTGTTCGCCGGCACCGTGGTGAGGTCGCCCACCCGCTGCTCTTGCAGCACCTGCCACTGCGTCTCGGCCCAGTCCTGGTCGGAGGCCGGGGCGGCGCTCCAGGTGTCGGCGGCCGGCCCGGCCTCGATCGCCGCGCGTGCCGTGCTCTGCTGCGAGGCATGGGAGGACAGCAGCTCGCGGGCCTGGGCGAGCTTGCGCTGGTTCTTCTCCTTGGTCGCCTGTAGCGAGGACCGCTGGTGCGGATCGATCGCCGGCTCGACCGTCGACTCGATCACTGGCTCGATCACCGGCATGATCGCGGTTTCCGCGGCCGGCGCGGGCAGGGCGAGGGCGGTCCGGGTGGTCTCCTGCGGTGCCTCCGATGCGGCCGGCAGGGCGGCGACGGGGCCGGCGGTCAGCTCCGCCAAGGGGGCCGGGCCACCGGCCGAAGCGGCCGGCGACTCGGCGGCCGGCGCCGCGGGCAACTCCAGGGCGGTGCGGCCGGATGCCTCCAGGGCGCGGTCGCCGCGGGCGTCCCCCGCCCGCGCGGGACGTGTCCCCGTAGGGCGCTCCGGGCTTCTGTGCAGCGTGGCCGGATCCGTCGGGCCGAGCTTCGCGCGGGCCGCGTCGAACCATTGCCGGGTGACGCCGGCCGGCGCGGGATCGCCGCGCCTGCTCTCGTCGTTGCGGGCCACGGTGGCGGGCCGGCGCCCGGCGTCCGCCGGCCGGCTGACCCGCGCCCGCGGACTTTTCGCCGCCGCGCGGGTGGCGTTGAAGGTCCCCGTGTCGGACTCGGCCTGGTCGTAGAGGGAGCTGACCCGCCGGCTGACCTCGTCGCGGCTCGGTGTCTCGTCTCCGAGCGAGGGGGTGGCGTTGGCCGTCTGGGCCAGCAGGGCCACAGAGGTGAGGGCCGCCGACGCGAGGGTGGAATTGCGCATGCCGGGGAGGCTCAAAGCCCCCGGACGCGCGGTGCGTTCCGGCGCCATGGGCGACGTACTCCTTCCGTACTCCGCCTACCGGGTTGGCTGACGGGTTCGGGCGGTCGGTTCCGGAAGGTGTGCCCTACGGCCCTTGCCGCACAGGGCGGTTGGGCCGATTCACCCCACGTTCGGTCGGGTCCCCGGTTCCGGTGGCCCGGTGGGCGCACCTGGATTCGGCGGAGGCCGCGCGTCCCGGCGGGGTTCGCCGGAGGTCGTCGTGCGGCCTGAGCCGTAACCTAACCAACTTGTGTGTCTCGTGTGAAGATTGACGTGTGAAATGTCCGATACGTTTTTGTGACCTTCGACGCTTCACGTGGAGAGGCGGCCGTGCTCACTTCGCAGCGCGCTGGTTCCGCCACGCCTGGTAGTGATCCAGGACCGTCTGCTCGATCGGGCGGTAGGTGATGCCCAGTTCGCCCACGCTGCGACTGTTGTCCACCCGGAACCGGATACCGAGGTGCTTGCGGATGTAGTCCTGGGTCAGCCCGAACGCCGGGCCCAGGACGCGCACCGGCCAGTGCGGGAGCGCGGTGCGCGGGAGGCGGAGGTCGCGGGGATACCGGGTCCGGATGATGCGGGACATCTCGTGGAACGACGTCATGGTCCGGTCGGCGACGATGTAACGCCCCTTGGCGTCCGGGTTCTCGGCCGTGGCGATGTGCGCGTCGGCCGCCTCGCGCACGTCCACCGTGGTGAAGCTGAAGTCCGGTGCGCCGTAGAAGAAGTAGCCCTTGAACAGCTCCTCCAGCAGGAACAGGCTGCCGGAGTCCGAGGCGGGGGTGAGGGAGGGGCCCAGGATCAGGCCCGGGTTGACCGACACCATGCGCCAGCGGGCCTGGGCGGCCTCCGCCTCCCATGCCGCGCGTTCCGCCACCGTCTTGGCGTAGTGGTACGGGTTGTTCTCCACCGTGCTGGTGGTGTTGAAGTGCCGCTCGGACAGCACCGCGCCGTCCATGGCCAGGACATCGGCGTAGTCACCGAAGATCGCGCCCACGGTGGAGGTGAAGACGAGTCTGCCGACCGTCGGGGTCCGCTCGATGGCCGCCAGCACGTTCCGTGTGCCGAGGAGGGACGGGTCGACCATGTCCCGGCGCCCGTCCTTGATCTTCTCGGGCATCAGGAACGGCGACGCCACATGGAACACCACCCGGCAGTCGGTCATCGCCGCGTCGAAGGAGCCCTCCCTCAGCAAGTCGGCCTCGAACAGGGCGAGTCGGCCGGGGTGTGCCTGCTGCATCTCCCGCAGGGGCCGTACCTTCGCCCGGTCGGCCGTGCTGCGCACGGTGGTGTGGACCCGGTAGCCGCGCTCCAGAAGCCGCTTGACCAGGTGACTGCCGACGAACCCACTGCCACCGGTCACCAGCACGGTCCCCGAACCGTCCTCGCCCACGCCCTCACCCACCCTCAAGTCGTGCGGTCGGGGGTCACCTTAGGGCGCCCCGTCACCAGCGCGGCAGTCGCAGCTCGTACTCCGGATCGATCCGCCGCACATACCCGGTGTCGTCCCGGGAGCGCACCCCCGAATGTCCTGGGTTGAGATACATGACCTTGTTTCACGCATCTAAATGATCGGCCAAGCTGCGAAGGGTTTCGGTCGTATGTCAAGACATGGCGGCGGGATATCACCGGTCCTGCAAGGAGTGGGTGCCGGAGTGATGGGTACGCGTCACCGTCGGAAAACCGGCCACTGTGTGTTGTGTGCGACTCGGGGAGGCGCACGGGCGTGCGACCAGTCGAACGGCAGGGGTAGGGGCCCTTCGGTGGCGATCCGGCTTCGTCCGGGGCCCCTTGGTGACACCCGCTGTGTGGAAAATGTGAACCAGCTGGCCGGGGCGCGCAGGCGGGATGTGTGGATGCGGGGAGGGGGTCTTCATCAAACCCCCTCGCGAGCTGGCCTGAAGGCGCCTTGCTGGGCCAACTTCGAACACAGCAAGGTGGGTTGAGCACTTGAGCATCAGGAGTCACAAGCGCGTTGCTTGAGCCGTGCGGCCGACCGCCCACGGTGATGACGGGGGAACTGTTGCGGTGCACGTGCCGGCGTCGCTCGTGTGAGTGGCGTTTTCGTGCCCCGAGTCGGGAATGCCTCCCTCTGCCATCTCTTGGTGCCTTTGTCCGGTACCCGAGACAGGGATAGGAGGGGGAATGCCGATGAGCGCGGTCAGCGCCGCCAAGCCGACGTATCCCGGCGTCTACGTAGAGGAACTTCCCAGCAGCACCCGCACCATCTCGACCCTGACCACGTCCGTGACCGCCTTTGTGGGGCACACCCGGCGGGGTCCGCTCAACGAGCCGGTACGCGTCACCAGCTTCGCGGAGTTCGAGCGCCGCTTCGGAGGCCTGAGCGCACAGAGCGCCGTCGGCTACGCGGTCCACCAGTTCTTCGGCAACGGCGGCACCATCGCGGTGATCGTCCGCGTCGCCAAGGCCGGCAGCGGCAAGGCCGCCTGCGTCACCCTCAAGTCCACCGAGGGCCACAGCGAGGGCCCGGTCCTCGAAGTGCACGCCAAGGAGCCCGGCGTCTGGGGCAACGGCCTGCGCGTCGCCGTCGACCACGACACACCGTGCCCCGACGAGACCTTCAACCTCAGGGTCTACGATGCCAAGGGCGACGCCCGCGAGAGCTTCACCGGCCTGTCCATGGACCCCTCGCACGGCCGCTACGCGCAGACCGTGATCAATGCGGGCTCCAAGCTGATCCGCGTCGAGGTCGTCGGCGAGGGCCGTCCCGACCCGTCCGGCACCGTCTCCAAGCCCTTCGGCGACGAACTGCCGAACCTGGCCGTCGACCTGACCGTCAAGATCGGTGAAGTGGAGCGCGAGTTCAAGCTCTACGACCCCGACTGCGACGGCGAAGCCCCGTGCAGCGTGGCCGAGTTGGCGCTGCTCCTGGAGCGCAAGCTGCGCGCCCTGCCCGACGCGCCCGGCAAGCACGCCTTCGCGGGCGCCGAGGTCACCGCCTTCGGCCGCCGGATCCAGGTCGTCGCCGGCTCCACCGACCCCGAGGACGTCGTCCGCTTCCTCGGCGAGTGCGCCAACGACCTCGGGCTGGAGGCCTCCGTCAACCCGCCGGTCTTCCCGCTGGAGGGCGGCGAGGACGGCGCGGCGCCCGGTCCGCGCGACCTCATCGGCTCCGAGGGCGACAAGACCGGCATCCAGGCGCTGCGCGGCGTCGCCGACGTCAACCTGCTGGCGCTGCCGGAGCTCGCGGCGTACGAGAAGACCGAGGACGCCCTCACCGTCATCTCGGCCGCCCAGCGGCTGTGCGCCGAGCGGCGGATCTTCCTGCTGGTCGACGCGCCGAGCACCTGGGTCAGCGTCGACACCGCACGCGCCGGGCTCGCCGCCTTCGACGCCGTGCGCGGCAACCACGCGGGCCTGTACTTCCCGCACCTGCAGCTCACCGACCCGCTCACGGGCCGGCTGCGCTCCTTCCCGCCGTCCGGCGCGGTCGCCGGCGTCATCGCCCGCACCGACTCCGAGCGCGGCGTGTGGAAGGCCCCGGCCGGCACCGAGGCGCGGCTCGCGGGCGTGCACTCGCTCACGGTCAACCTGACCGATCGCGAGACCGGGCTGCTCAACCCGCTCGGCGTCAACTGCCTGCGGACCTTCCCGGTGACCGGCCCGGTCGTCTGGGGGGCGCGCACGCTGGAGGGTTCGGACGCGCTCGACAGCGAGTGGAAGTACGTGCCCGTACGGCGGCTCGCGCTGCACGTCGAGGAGAGCCTCCAGCGCGGTCTGCAGTGGGTGGTCTTCGAGCCCAACGACGAGAACCTGTGGCAGCAGATCCGGCTCGCCGCCTCCTCGTATCTGCACACCCTCTTCCGCCAGGGCGCCTTCAAGGGCAGCACCCCGCGCGAGGCGTACTTCGTCAAGTGCGACAGCGACACGACGACCGCCGAGGACATCGAGAACGGCATCGTCAACGTCCTCGTCGGCATCGCACCGGTGCGGCCGGCCGAGTTCGTGATCGTCAAGATCCAGCAGACGTCCGGGCAGTTCGCGCTCTAGGCGCCGGGAATCGTGGAGAACTGAAGGAATCCGATGGCTGAGTTCACGGTCAACGCGCATCGCTTCGACCCCTACAAGAACTTCAAGTTCCTGGTCCTGTGGGACGGTCGGACGGTCGCCGGCATCAGCAAGATCAGTCCGCTGAAGCGGACGACCGAGGTCGTCAAGCACCGCCACGGCGGCGACCCCTCCTCCCCGCGCAAGTCGCCGGGCCGCTCCGAGTTCGAGGGCATCACCCTGGAGCGCGGCGTCACCCACGACCCCGAGTTCGACCGCTGGGCCAACAAGGTCTGGCAGGTCGGCGCGGGTCTCGGCTCCGAGGTGTCCCTCGCCGACTTCCGCAAGGACATCGTCATCCAGGTCCTCAACGAGGCCGGCCAGGTCGCCGTCTCGCACAAGCTGTACCGGACCTGGCCCAGCGAGTACCAGGTCCTCGGCGAGCTCGACGCCAACGCCAACGCGGTGGCCATCCAGTCGCTGAAGCTCGAGTGCGAGGGCTGGGAGCGGGACTACGAGGTGCCCGAGCCGGAGGAGCCGTCGTTCCTCAACCCAGCTTGAGCAGTGGGTAGTTGAGGGGGGACGAGATGGCGATCACCGGGGCGGCCGAGCTGCTGGCCACCTGGGAGGCGGGTCTCGCCGAAGCACCGACGGGGCGCGCCCTGCTGCTGCACCGCACGGCGCGCCCGGACGTCGAGGCCGCGACCCTGCCGGTGCTGCCGGTGGGCGAGCGCGAGGCCGACCTGTTCGCGCTGCGCCGCGCCCTGTTCGGGGAGCGGATGCAGGTGCGGCTGGAGTGCACGGCGTGCGGGGCGGACATGGAGTTCGACCTGGACGCCGGGGAGTTCGCGCGCTCGCTGGGCAAGACCGGCACCCCGGGGGAGCCCGTGGTGCGCGTCGAGCAGGACGGCTGGGACGTGCGGTTCCGGTTGCCCGGTGTCGCCGACCTGACGGCGGCGGCCCGGGCGGCCGACCCGCGCGCCGCCCTGCTCGCCCGGTGCCTCGTCTCGGCGGAACGCGACGGAGCGGCCGTGGCCGCCGGGGATCTGCCGGTGCCGGTCCAGCGCCGGATCGCCGAGGCGGTCGAGGCCGCCGACCCGGGCGCCGACGTGGCGCTCAACGTCGGCTGCCCGGAGTGCGGCGCGGCCACCCGGGCCGAGCTGGACATCGCCTCCTACCTGTGGACCGAACTGGACGCCTGGGCGAGGGACCTGCTGCTCGACGTCCATCTGCTCGCCACGTCGTACGGCTGGAGCGAGCCGGAGATCCTGGCGCTCAGCCCGCTGCGGCGCCGCTACTACCTGGAGCTGTGTGCGGATGTCTGACGCCGACGGGGCACCGCTTCCCGACTTCCTCGACCGGCTGATCGCCCGGCACGCCCAGGCCGCCGCCGGTCCGCGCCCGGGTGTGACGCGGGTGCGTCCCCGGCTGCCCGGGCCGTTCGAGCGGGTCGAGGCGGTACGGAACACGGCACCGGAACCGGACGACGGCTCCGACCTGCTGTGGCCATCCGCCACGCCGTCGGCCGCCCGGCAGGGGGACACGCCGCGCCCGGCGACGCCCGCGGCCCGGCTGCACACGGAACGCGAGCGGACCGTCGTACGCACCGAACGCGCCCCGGCGGACCCCGCACCGCGGCCCGCCCCGAGGGCCCTGCCCGAGGCACCGCTGCTGCGCCCCCTGGCGCCGGTGGCGCCCGGCCCGCGGCCGGCACCTGACGCCGCGCAGCGGGCGGCGGGCCGGGGACGCCAGGACCGGGGCACCCCCCAGAGCGCGGCGTCCGTGCCCATCCCCCCGGGCGCGGACGCCGCTGCCCCCGCCGCCGCGGCCGCCTCCCTGCGGCCCAGCGCCGCGGACACCGCGGCGGCGCGGGACGCCGTACGACAGGCCGCGGCACGGCGTCCGTCGCGGGCGCCCGAGCAGGTGGTCCAGGTGCAGATCGGGCGGCTGGAGGTGACGGCGGGACCGGCGCCGTCCGGCGGCACCCGGCAGCGGACGCCTTCGACGGGACGGCCGGGGACGACCCTGAGCCTCGCGGAGTACCTGGCGCGGGGGCGGGAGTGAACCACACCGAGGGATCAGCAGGTGGCGCGGGGGAGCGCGTGAACCGCCGAGGGATCAGCAGGACGACAGGAACCGAGGAACCGACTTCATGAGCAACGCACTCGCCATCGCCCATGTCACCCAGGCCCTCGCCCTGCTGCTCGAGTCCAACCTGGGCCCGGAGTTCGACGAGGCCGTGAAGGTGGAGCCGCGCAAGCCGCCGGCGGAGCCGCCGGACCACCCCACCATCAACGTGTTCCTCTACCAGGTCACGCCCAACACCGCGATGCGCAACAGCGACCTGCCGACCCGGGCCGCCGACGGCACCCTGTTGAAGCGGCCCGCCGCCGCGCTGGACCTGCACTACCTGATCAGTGCGTACGGCGACGAGACGACCCTGGTCGGGCAGCGGCTGATCGGCTCCGTGGTGCGCACCCTGCACGAGATCCCGATCCTGCCGAAGGACGTCATCGAACAGTCCGGTGAACTCCCGCACCTCACGGGCAGCGACCTCGCGGAGGCGGCGCAGCGGGTGCGGTTCACTCCGACGGTGATGGACATCGACGAGACGTCGAAGCTGTGGGGGATGCTCTACCAGACGCCGTACTCCCTCTCGGTGGTCTACCAGGCGACCCTGATCTTCATCGACGGGCGTGAGAAGCCGGTGCCCGCCAGGCCCGTGGAGCGGCCCGAGGTCCGGGTGCTGCCGTTCGGGGCGCCGGGGGCGCCCGTTCCGCCGGGGGCGGGGACGGAAGCCGAGGCAGCTGACAGGGCGTCGGTGAATGGTTCCGCCCAGGCGGTCGACGCGGCCGGTGCCGAGCGGGGCGGGGCGCCCACGACGGCCGTCGCCAGGACCCAGGCGAAGAGCCCGGCCACGGCTCCCGAGAAGGCTCCACAGAAGGCTCCGCCGAGGGCACCACAGAAGGCGGTTGCCAAGACCACCGCCAAGTCGACCGCGAAAACGCCCGCCAAGGCCCCGGCACGTGGCCGCAAGGCGGCGCAGGCACCCAGGCCGGCCAAGGCGGGCGACGCGGAGACGGACGGCGGGGCCGAAGGCACCGAGAACTGAGACGACATGGGGACGACGGGGGCAGGTCAGGACATGGGGACGAACGCGCCGGACGCGGCGGGCACTTCGGGTGCGACGGGCGCCGAGCGGGGCCGTGACGGCCGTGACGGCCGTGCGACGCTGACCGCGGAGATCGGCCGCGTCCTCGCCCGCGTCGACGCCCATGCCGCACGCGCCCGGCACGCGGCGCGGACGGCGCGTCCCGCCACCGCGGAGACGCAGGCGGAGACCGCCGCTCCCGAGCACGCGAGGGACACCGGGGCCGCCCTGGGCGACTCCGCCGTGCGTCCGGGACGTCCGGACGACGCGGGATCCAGCACCCCGCCACCCGCCGACCCGACGCCCGCCCCCGCCACGGCGGTTGCCGCCCCCAGCCCCACGACCGCCCCCCTCGACGCCCTCGTCACCTGCTTCGGCCTCACCTCCTTCGAACGCGACCTGATCCTCCTCACCGCCGCCGACGAACTGGACCCCACCACGGCCGCCCGCTGCGCCGCGGCCTGCGGTGACCCGCAGCGGGCGCACCCGACCTTCTCCCTCGCCCTGGCCGCCCTCGCCGAACCGCACTGGAGCGCCCTCACGCCCGTCGCGCCGCTGCGGCGCTGGCGGATCGTCGAGCTCGACGACGAGTCCCGGCTGACCACCTCCCGGCTGCGGCTCGACGAGCGGATCCTGCACTTCCTGCTGGGCTCGCCCTACCTGGACGCCCGGCTGCACGGCCGCCTGCGCCGCACCCCGGTGCCGGAGCAACTGCCGCCGTCGTACGACCTGGCCGCCGGCCGGGTCGCCGAGGGCTGGACGACGGGGGCGAGCCCGGACGCGCCGCTGCTC
Source organism: Streptomyces curacoi (assembly GCF_001513975.1). GTDB lineage: Bacteria > Actinomycetota > Actinomycetes > Streptomycetales > Streptomycetaceae > Streptomyces > Streptomyces curacoi. The sequence goes on along the minus strand of NZ_KQ947989.1, from coordinate 666,797 downwards.
GTCGAGGTGACCGGCGGCGACCTGCGCAGCCGTGCCGACATCGCCGCCGCCGCGGCCGCCCGGTCCGGGCTCGGGCTGTACGCCATGGGCGCCGAGGACATCCCGGCCGACCCCGCCGAACGCGACCGGCTCGCCCGGCTGTGGCAGCGCGAGGCGATCCTGCTGCCCGCCGCGCTGCTGGTGGAGGTGGGCGAGCTGGACCGCGACCAGCGGGCGGCGACCGAGGCGTTCCTGGCCGGGGCCGCCGTACCGGTCGTCGTCTCCAGCGAGGATCCGCTGCGGTCGGACCGGCCGCACGGTGTCAGGGTCGCCGTGCCGCGGCTCGACGACGAGGAGCAGGTCGAGCTGTGGGCCCAGGCGTTCCAGCCCGTGGCCGACCTCGACGACCAGGAACTGCGGTCGCTGGTCGCCCAGTTCCAGTTGCCGCCGCACGTCATCCGTTCGGCCGCCGCCACCGTGCGCCGCCGCCTGCCCTACGAGGACGACCTCGACGCCGCCGAACTGGCCTGGCGGGCGGGCCTGGAGGAAGCCCGGATCGGCATGGACGAGCTGGGCCGCCGTATCGAACCGCAGGCCGGCTGGGACGACCTGGTCCTGCACGAACGGCAGACCGGTGTGCTGCGCGAGATCGTCGCGCACGTCCGGCAGCGGGCCACCGTCCACCAGGAGTGGGGTTTCGCCGGCACCCTGCGCCGCGGCCTCGGTGTCACCGCGCTGTTCGCGGGCGGCTCCGGCACCGGCAAGACGCTGGCCGCCGAGGTCATGGCCAAGGAACTCGGCCTCGACCTGTTCATCGTCGATCTCTCCCAGGTCGTCAGCAAGTACATCGGCGAGACCGAGAAGAACCTCCGCCGGGTCTTCGACGCCGCCGAACGCGGCGGTGCGCTGCTGCTGTTCGACGAGGCCGACGCGCTGTTCGGCAAGCGCAGCGAGGTCAAGGACAGCCACGACCGGTACGCCAACCTGGAGGTCAGCTACCTGCTGATGCGCATGGAGGCCTACCGGGGGCTCGCCATCCTCACCACCAACATGAAGAAGGCCCTCGACACCGCCTTCCTGCGCCGTATCCGCTTCGTCGTCGACTTCCCCTTCCCGGCGGAGCACGAACGCGCCGAGATCTGGCGCCGGGTACTGCCCTCGCGGGCCCCGCTCAAGGACATCGACCCGGACCTCCTCGCCCAGCTCACCGTCGCGGGCGGCTCGATCCGCAACATCGCGCTGTCCGGTGCCTTCCTCGCCGCCGAGGAGGGCGACCGGCTGCAGATGCGGCACATGCTCGCGGCGGCCCGCACGGAGTACCAGAAGCTGGAGCGCTCCCTGACACCGGGGGAGGTGCGGGGATGGGTGTGAGCGGGGAGGCCCACAGAGAGCCTCGTGAGATCCGGGTGGAGATCGGCGAACTCGCCCTCCACGGCTTCCGGGTGGACCCGGAGCGGGTGTCGGTCGCCTTCGAACGCGAACTGACCCGCCTGGTCCGGGTCCACGGCGTTCCGCTGGCCGCGGACGGTGCCCTGACCCTCGACGCGCTGTCCGGACTGCCGCCCCTGCCCGCCGGACTGTCCGCCCGCCGCCTCGGCCAGGAACTGGCCCGCGCGGTGCACGAAGGGCTCAGTGGCCACGGGGAGGTGACGCGATGAGCTCCCAGTCCCAGGACGCCCGTGCCGAGCAGGCCGCCGAACAGCGCCGCCGCAAGCGCAAGGAGCGTGCCGCCAAGTCCCGTACACCGGAGCCCAAGGACATCGTCAGCGGCGCCGGACAGCCGCTCGACCCGGGCGTGCGCAGGGAACTGGAGGAACAGCTCGGCCACGACCTCAGCCGCGTCCGCCTGCACACCGGCCGGGACGCCGGGCAGCTGACCGAGCTGCTCGGCGCCGACGCGGTCGCCGTCGGCCAGGACGTCTTCTTCCGCGAGGGCGCCTTCAAACCGGGCACGGACGAAGGCCGCCGCCTGCTCGCCCACGAACTCCTGCACACCGTCCAGAACCCGCACGGCCTCGGCACCCTGCGGGCCGGGCGTGAACTGGGCGCGGTGAGCCTGCCGCAGCAGGCGATCGAGCGGGAGGCGGAGTCGGCGGCGCGGGATCTCGTACGAGAGCCGGAGTCCCGGCCCGAGACGGCGGACGTCGAGCAGGACCAGGCCACACCCGGCTGGCTGCGCTACGCCACCGTCGACGCCGACCGCAACCGCGCGGAGGCCATCGACCCGGCGACCCTCGTCGACCGCCTCGCCAACTCCCTCGTACGGTCCCTGCGCGGCGACCCCGAGGACCTGTCCCAGCGCACCCGCAAGCAACTTGCCCGACTGCCCGAGGAGTTGCTCGACGGCGTCCTCGTACGCCTGGAGAGCCGCCTGCTCGGCTCGGAGCACGACCGGGTACTCGATCTCGTCGACGAGATCGAGGCGTACGACGACTACGCCGAGGACGGTCTGGAACGGGACGCGCACGACGCCCCGGAGATCGAGCCGGACACGGCGGAGGAAGTGCGTACCGAGCGCGAGAACGCGCTGCGCACGGCCGAGGAGCGGCGGGCCGAGGAGGAACGGCCCCGGCTCGCGCCCGGGCCGGAGAAGGAGCAGTCCGGCGAGGAGGGCGCGGCCGGCAGCACGCCGCAGAACGGCGGCACCGCGGAGCACGGGACCACACCGCAGGGCGGAGGCGCGCCCGGCGGGGCGGGGCACGGGGCGCCGGCCGTCGAGGGATCCGGGTCGGGTTCCGGGTCGGCTGCGGGCTCGACGTCCGGTGGGACGGCGTCCCGCGAGGAGCAGGACTCGTCCTCCTCATCCTCCTCGTCAGGGTCCGGCGGCGGACGGCAGCAGGGGGAGAACAAGTCCGCCGATTCGGCGTCGGGCAAGGGCTCCGCGAAGTCGGGCGGCAAGGAGCAGTCGGGGGACTCGGGTGGCAAGCAGAAGTCCGGGGAGTCGGCCGGCAAGGAGCAGACCGAGCGGCAGGACGCGGCCGCCGCGAGCAAGGAGGAGTCCGCGGCGAAGAACCGCCCGGGCGCGGCCGAGGCGGTCGTGGCCGGACGGCAGGTGAAGCAGCAGGACAAGCGGGGGCAGCAGAAGCCGACCGGTTCACCGACGGCGTCCGGCAAGGACACCCAGCTGCCCGGCAAGCTCAGCACGCTCGACGGCAAGCGCAACCAGGATCTCGCCGGGCTGGACGAGGAGACCGACGAGGACCCGTTCGGCTCCGGCAGCGAGTCGGAGGTCGAGGTCGGGGGCGAGGAGCCGAGCGCCTGGGACGTCAAGCTCCAGCCGGACGACTTCGTTCCGCAGCAGGACCTCGACATCTCCGCCGTGCCGACCGCGGACGAACTGGACCCGTCCGCGCCCGCGTCCGCCCGGACGACTCCGTCCTTCCCCGCACCGCCGCCGACGAAGGCCGAACAGATCCAGGCCGAGCGGGAGGCGGAGGACGCCGAGGACGAGGCGGCCGAGCCCGAGGAGGAGCCGGCCGACACCGCCACGGAGCCGGAGTCCGCCGCCCCGGAGACCGAAGGCGGGCCCGACAGCGGTACCGGGCTGGGCGCTCTGGCACTGCAGCAGGCCACCGCGCCGTCCGTATCGGGCACCCGGGACCCCAAGAGCGGCGACGACCCCAAGGTGGGGCCGGTCGCGGCGCAGACCACGGTGCAGGAGGCGCCGGGCAAGCAGGAGGGGAAGTCCGAAGGCGGAAGTGCGGCCAAGGAGACGGCCGCCAAGGAGGAGAAGGGCACGGCCGCGGCGGGCGACAAGGGTGCCGCCGCGCCGGAGAAGGAGTCACAGCAGGCCAAGGGTGGCCAGTCGGCGCAGAGTGACGCCGGGGCGAAGGAAGCCGGCGCGGGCGGCGGCGACGGCGGCGGCTCGGCGGAGCCCGGCACGCAGGGGGAGCAGAGCGGGGGTTCCGCGCAGGAGGCGTCGAATGTCGGCGGGGGCGGAACCACAGCGCCCGGGGCGTCCGACGGGACGGGAGGTGCCGGTACGGCGAACTCGTCCGGGACGTCCGGGACTTCGGGCTCCTCCGGTGCCGAGTCGGCCGGTGAGGCGCCGGCGCGGGAGAGCCGTACCCAAGCGCCTGCTCGTACGGAGACACCGGCGGCGCCGGCCCGGTCGGCGCCCGCGTCCGCACCCGCCGCCGCTGCGAAGTCGGAGCCGGCGTCGGCGAAGGCGGCCCCGGAACCGCAGGCCGAGCGGGAGAGCGCACCGGCACCGAAGGCCGCGCGCGGCGGTGGTGGCACCGGTGGCGGAGGTGGTGGCGGTGGCGGTGGCGGCGGGGCCGCCCCGGCCGCCGGCAAGGGCAAGAAGGACTCCGCGCCGGTCCCGAACCTCTCCGGGGTCTCGCCGGAGGCCGGACTGGCGACGGCCTCGAAGCTCAAGCCGCACAAGGCACTTCAGGCCATGGGCGGGGTCGGCGGCGCGGTGGACCGCACGGTCGGCGACGAGCACAAGACGCTGGCCTCCGCACCCCCCTCGATGCAGCGCCCGGCGGGCGCGCCGCAGACGCTTCAGGGCAAGCCGAAGACGGACGCCCCGGCCGAGTACTCCGAGGACAAGCCGCAGGAGGCCCAGGCCCCGGAGCAGGAGAAGGCCGAGGTCACGGGCGCCAAGGAGCCCGAGGGCCAGATCGAGGCGGAGAAGGCCGAGGAGCCCGGCGGCTGGGACACCTTCAAGATGGCCCTCGGCTTCGGCATCGGCAAGGTCGCGAGCTGGCTCGGCTTCGAGGTGGACCCGCAGGAGCTGGCCGCCAAGTTCGCCGGGCTGCCGACGAAGGACGAGGCGCTCAAGCAGGCCCAGGCGGGCAACGCGCCGGGCGTGGAGCTGAAGGGCCAGGCGGAGCAGAGCGCCGGCGAGCAGGACGGCCATGTCGACGCCAAGGGCCAGGAGACCGTCGCGACGGCCCGCGACGACGCCGGGCGGGGCATGGGCGAGGACCAGGTCTACCCCAACGCGCCCAAGGAGGAGCTGACCGCCGAGGTTCCGGGCGCGCAGGGCGGCGAGGGCGTCGCGGTGGAGGGCGGCGGGGCCACGGGGGCCGTACCGCCGGAGGCCGCCTCCGAGGTGGCGGAGCACGAGCAGGGGCCGCAGTTCCAGGCGGCGTTCAGCGACGGCCAGAAGACCATGTCCGAGGGCCGGCAGGCCAAGGACCGGGACTTCCGGGACTCGCAGGCCAAGCACAAGCGGCAGGTCGACGCCGAGATCGCGACGAACACCGAGACGCAGGCCGGTGAGCGCGAGAAGGCCATGAGCGAGGTCACCGCCCAGCGGGAGGACTGGCGCAAGGAGCAGGACGAGGAGCTCAAGAGCCTCGGCGACAAGAAGACCGAGCGGCACGACAAGGTCCGCAAGGACGTCGAGGACAAGGAAAAGCAGACCGACGACAACGTCGAGAAGGAGAAGGAGGGCAGCGACAAGAAGATCCAGGACGAGAGCGACAAGGCGGAGCGCGACGCGGAGAAGCAGCGCGACGGTGCCGTCCAGGACTCGGGCAACTGGATCACCAAGGCTTTCGACTGGATCAAACAGAAGGTCATCGAGATCAAGAACGCGATCGTCCGGGTCATCCGGGCGGCGCGGGACGCGGTCGTCGGCTTCATCAAGAACTTCAAGGACACGGTCGAGCGCTGGATCAACGAGGCCCGTAAGAACATCGTCGAAGCGATCAAGAACCTCATCAAGGAACTGATCGAGTTCGCGCTGGCGATGGTGCGGGCGGTGATCGAACTGGCGGCACGGATCCGCAAGTTCATCACGGACCTGATCACGGCGGCGATCGCCCTGGTGCAGCGCCTGGCCGAGGCCCTGAAGAAGGCGATCACCGACCTCCTGAACGCCATCGGCAAGCTCCTGAGCAGCATCCTGGACGTCCTGAAGAAGGCGCTCCTCGACGCGGTCAAGGCGATCGTGGCGGCGGTGAAGGCGGTCCTTCAGTTCGCCTCCCGAATGCTCAGCGCGCTCGGCGAGTTCATGCTCATCGCGGTCGACTTCCTCTCCGACCCCGGCGGCTGGCTGAGCGGCGCCAAGAACTCCGCCGTCGACGGCGCGAAGAACCACCTGTTCCGCGAGGTCAAGGCGGCCGTCAAGGACTGGTTCCAGTCCAAGATCCAGGAGATCATCGGCGTTCCGAAGGCCATCCTGGACAAGCTGCTCAAGGGCGGCATCACCCTCGAACAGATCGTCAAGGAGACCTGGGACGCGATTGTCCCCCAACTCCCCTTCATCATCGGCGAGATCGTCATCACGAAGGTCATCGCCAAGCTCATCCCGGGCGCCGGCTGGGTCATGGCCGTCATCGACGCCATCCGCACAGCCATCGGCGCCCTCGGCGAGATCCTGCGCGCGATGGGCGCGGTCCTCGACTGGCTGAAGGCGGTCCGCAGGGGCGGCGCCGGCGTCCTCTTCGCGAAGGCGGTCGCGGCCGGCATCGTAGCCCTGCTCGAACTCGCCTACGAGGCACTGCTGTCCGGCATCGGCAAGTACGTCGCGAAGATCGGCCGCCGCTTCAAGGACATCGCCGCGAAGCTGGGCGGCAAGGACAAGGGGGACAAGCCGGGCGGGGGCAAGGGGGCGGGGGCTGACGGGGCGGACGACAAGGGGGGCAAGAAGAACGAAGAGCGCTCACAGCCGACTGCAGGCGCTCCGGCGGCCCGCCCGACCAGCACAGTCCCGCGTACCTCGCCCGGACGCACGCCCGCCACCCCCGGCGCCGGCCGCCCCAGGCCGGTCGGCCCGACCCCCGGCCGACCCGCCGCGGGTCCCGGTAGGACCGACGGCCGTGGACGTCCTCAGCCCGACCGGCCGGAGGCCCGACAGGACACCCGTCCGCCCGCACCCGCGAGCGCACGCCCGCGCCCGGAACCGCCGCAGCGTCCCAAGCCCGACCGGGACGCGCCCAACGGCAGGCAGCAGGACCGCCCGAGGGACGACCGGGACTCCACCCGCACCAGGGACGACGGCCGTTCACCGGGCCGGGACTCCAACCGGCCGGATGACCGCCGCCCGCAGGACTCTCGCCGCCCGGACCAGAACCCGAATCGCCCGAATGGGGAGCGATCTACCGGGCCCAGAGGAGACAAGGACGGGCCGGCAAGGCCCAAGGACGGCAAGGACGACGCCAGGCCGAAGGGCCGCAGGGACGACAACGACCGGGACGGCAGGAAGCCCAAGGAGCGCGACGAGGAGCCGAGGAAGCCGAAGGACGAGAAGGGTCGGCGACCCGGGAAGGACTCGGACCCGGTCAAGGAGAAGAAGGAGAAGCAGGACAAAAAGGACCGGCGCAAGAAGGAAGAGAACTCGAAGGAGTCGAAGGAGGAGCGACTGCGCAAGGCGGTGGCCCGAATTCGCCCCAAGCTGTTGAGCCTGCTCAGCAGGGGTGTGCGCCGCCCTGTGATGACGGCAACCCTCTCAGGAATGCGCGTCTGGTATCGCCTGACGGAGCTCCGGATGCAGGGTGGCGCTGAATTCAAGGTCATCGCGAGGTTGAACCCCGAGGAAGATGTGGTCAACGGCGTGGAGGTCGATGCCGAAGACCTCGAGGGCGTTCCCCAGCCCGGGACGCCGGAGCGTCGGGAAGGTCCGCAGAGTCGGGCGGACTCGCAGCCGCAGACCGACGAGGAGCCACAACAGGCCGCCGGCCCCAGTCCCAGGCCGGCCAGGACCGAGGGCGATGCCGCGGATCAGCGCGAGCAGAAGTTGTCCCCTGCCCTGCGCGCCATTCTGGAGAACGCGGGCCCGGAGGAGCAGGCGGAAGGTGCGCCGAAGCCCTGGGAGCCCCTTACCTGGGCCGAGGCGGAGGAGCGAGGCCACAAATCTGCCAACAAGAAGATCCAGGACCGTTCGAAGAAGTACACCCCCGACCACATACCGGCCGGCGCCGCTCTCATCCAGATGGAGAAGAACAGGGTCAAGGCTGCCGAACTGGAGCGAAGGCGCGAGGAGAAGGAAAGGGAGCTGCAACGCCCCCTGGAGCCGGACGAAATCGATGAGCTGTTGCCGGAGGATGAAGAGCAGGAGCTGTATCGGCGCGAGAAACTGCTCACCGTGAAGAAGCCCGGCAAAAAGAAGCGGGAACGGGACGAGAGGGCCCAGCGCGTTTACGACGAGGGCTTGACGATCAACCTCCCGCTGCCGCTGCACGAGAAGATATCAAGGACGTTCTTCAGGAGGTACAGGGATCCGGCGTTGCAGGAGGCAGACGCTCGGGATCCGGCCAAGGCCGTCGAAATGGACTACGAGACGTACCTCAAGCACCTGCTCGATGAGCAAGATTTGACTCCGGAAATCGTCGTCGCGTTCATACGGCATTACCGGCTCGTCATCAGGAGGGGCGACGTGGCGTACCGTGCGGCAACCGATAGGATGCTGCGGGATTACTACAGCAAGGCAGTTGAACTGCAGGCGCGAAGGGGCAGTCCGTGAGCACTTCCGAGATGGTGGCCGGAATCGCTGGTGACCAGTCATTGTCGGTCCGCGAGCGAGTCGACAGGATTGCGTTGGAATTGTCTCCCTCGGCCGATCGGGGACTGGGAGCCGTTGTCGAGTGTCTGCTCGAAACCGATGACGAGCGGATTGCGGGTTTCGCGGCGCAGTATCTGGCGCTGCTGCCGGCAGCGGCACCGGAGAAGACGCGAGTCGCGCAGCGGCTGCGGAGCTCCGGCCTGCCCGCTGTGCGCTCGGCGGCCCGCCTGGTTCCCTGGCTCGCCGACGATGTCCTCCGGGACTTCGTGGACGACTACCTGCGGAATCCGGAAAAAGGCTCGCCGTTGAACAGTGTGGCCTTCAACATCGCTGCCTATGCTCCGGAATTGCTCCGGCCCTTTGCCGACAGTATCGAGAACCGGTCGATCCATCGCGGTCTGCTGTCCGGTGCGCCGGAAGAACTGGTGGATGCCTTTCAGGAGAAGTGGCGCCGTGCGGGCGGAGCGGAAGACACTGGCCTCCTGGAGTCCCTGGCGCTGATTCGTACGGGTCATGCCGCGGCAGCCATCGCCTCAATGCAGGATGAGATCGCGGACCCTGATGAATGGGAACGGCTTCTCTGCCTCTCCGGACGCCTCCCCGACAGTGATCGAAGTGCAGGTTTCCTGCCTGCCTTGATGGGATCCGTCACCGGTGGCGGGGAGTCGCCGCACGCGATGGGTGGATCTCTTGGGAAGGCCATGCCGATCTGCCTTTCCTGCTCGGCTGCGACAGAACGAGTCCTCACCCTGTCGGCGGGCGATCTTCCTTTTGAGCTGAGCGCGGATCCCTCGTTCTTCTGGTACACCTGCGACTGCGGAATTCTGGATTCCGTCACCGTGCGCCTGACCTCTGATGGGATCGAGGTCTATCACGGGGAGCAGGGACCCTCGGATCCCGAACGTCGCATTGTGCCGGGCGATTTGTCACTCATCCTGGAACCGCACCGGAACCAGGTCGGCATCAGTATGCGGGCGACCGCGGGACAGTCTCGCTATCAGGTTGGAGGGCTGCCGCAGTGGATTCGGATCGAGGCCCATCCGCATTGTCCCGAATGCGGTAAGAGCATGCCTTTCCTGGCGTCTGTCGACAGTGGACCGACTCCGTACGGTCACATGGGCTTCACCGGCACCCTTTACGGGTTCTGGTGCGACGACTGTCAGGTTTCCGTCACAGAGTTTCAGGTCTGACCGCCGGAAAGGCTGAGAAGTGACCCGCTACGCCGACATCCCCAAACCCATCCGCTCCGGAATAGTCGTAGTCAACCCCGACACCGGCACCCCCCAGCGGATCATCGTCCTGCAGTTCAACCCGGACACCCTTGAGCGCAGTGTCGCCCCCCAGTCCGCCGGCGACAGTGGTGATTCCGGCAGCGGTGGCGCCGGCAGCGGGGACCGCAACGAGGCCCTTCGTCTCAAGGGGCCCGCCCAGGAGACCTGGAAGTTCACCGCCGAGATCGATGCGACCGACCAGTTCGAGATCGCCGCGCCCGACGGGATCCACCCGCAGCTCGCGACCCTCGAAATGCTGGTGCAGCCGACCGTCGCCCAGCTCCGCGCGGCGAGCAAGCTGTCGCAGAAGGGGGCCATCGAGATCAGTCCGATCGAGATGCCGCTGACGCTGTTCACGTGGGGGAGCAAGCGGGTCATGCCCGTGCGGCTGACCGAGCTGTCCGTCAACGAGTCCGCCTTTGACGTGAACCTCAACCCCATTCGCGCCTCCCTCAGCATCGGCATGAAGATCCTCACCGTCAGCGACCTGCCCGCAGGACACCGCGGCGCCGACCTGTACATGGCCCACCTCGCCCAGAAGGAACGCCTCGCCGCAGCCGCGCGCGGCGGCGGCCTGGGCTCGCTCGGGCTCTCCGGAACCAACGCCGTGATCGGAAGGGGCTGAGCAGCACACCATGGCCGGCATCGAGCCTTACGAGAGCGCCCTGGACGCCATCCCGGGCGCCCACCCCTATCCCCGCACCAGCCGCTATCACGACGCCGAGATCGCGATCCATCGGCTGCCCGACGGGACGGAAGTCCGTTACATCAAGCGGCGGTTGCTGCCCCCGCTCGACCAGACCGAGGACGGCGACCTCACCCTGCCGCACACCGTCGCCACCGGCGAGCGCCCCGATCTCCTCGCGCAGCGCTACTTCGGCGACCCCGGCCAGTGGTGGCAGATCGCCGACGCCAACCCCGTACTCGATCCACGCGAGTTGACCGACGAGGCCGGGCGCGTCATCGACATCCCGCTCGCCGGCGGGTTCCCCGGCGGCAGGGGAGACCGGCGTGTTTGATCTGCCCGTGGGGCAGGGCCCCGTCCACATCACGCTCCACATGGGGCCCAAGCTCGCCCGGCCCGTCCCGGCCGAGGTGACCGAGGCCCTGCTGTCCGCCCAGATCACCGCGACCGCGGGGGAGCGCAGCGGCTTCCAGCTCGCCTTCGACCTCACCAAGAACGGGCTCATCAGCCGGCGGCTCCTGCCGGAAGGGTTCTTCGATCCCAAGACCCGGCTCATCGTCACCGTCAGCGTCAAGGGCACCCCCGACGTGCTCTTCGACGGGCTCGTCGTCCGGCACGAGGTCGGCGCCAGCAACCAACCCGGCCACTCCACCCTCACCGTCACCGGCGAAGATCTGACGCTGCTCATGGACCTGGAGGAGCGCACCGCCCGGTATCCCAACCTGCCGCCCTCCGAGCGGGTGCTCGCCATCCTGCGCCGTTACTCCGACTACGGCATCCGGCCCGACGTCTACACCGAGAAGGTCGCCCAGCCCCCGCACCAGGACCTCCGCGTGCACTACCAGACCGGCACCGACCTGCAGTACGTCACCGAGCTCGCGCGCGCCAACGGCTACACCTTCTATCTGGAACCCGGACCCAACCCCGGCCAGTCCTCCGCCCGCTGGGGACCGGAGATGCGGCTCGGCATCCGCCAGCACGCCCTCAACGTCAACATGGACGCCAACTCCACGGTCGACCAGCTGACGTTCGCGTACGACGGCACGGCCCGCGAAGAGCCGCAGGCCCGTTGGCAGAACCCCGAGACCCGGCAGTCCGCCCTGCTCCCGCAGCCGTCCATCAGCCCGCTGCGCCCGCCCCTCGGCAAGCGGCCCACCCCGGCCCTGAAGCGCAGGACGCTCACCGGGACCGCCAAGCACCAGCGTGAGCAGGCCGAGGCGGAACTCCTCGCCCGTGCCGCCGTCTCCGCCGACGTCGTCTCCGGCTCCGGCTCGCTCGACGTCAACCGGCACGGCTACATCCTGCAGCCCCGCCAGCTCGTCGGTGTACGCGGCGCAGGACGGGCGTACGACGGCGACTACTTCGTCAAGTCCGTCACGCACAACCTCCGCCCGGGCTCCTACCAGCAGAACTTCACCCTCTCCCGAGAGGGCCTCGAAGCCCGCAGCGACTACGTCCGGCCGTAAGCCGCAACCACCCACGACCCAGACCCACCAACCAGGAGCACCTCCACCATGGCGGCACCCAGCAATCGCTACCTCGGCAAGTTCCGCGGCCGGGTCGTCAGCAACGACGACCCGCTGCGCATCGGCCGTGTCACCGTCGAGGTCCCGGACGTCCTCGGCGACGAACCGTCGACGTGGGCGCTGCCCTGCCTGCCGTTCACCGGGCCGCAGTCCGGGCAGTTCGTGGTGCCGCCGCCGGGCGCGGGCGTGTGGGTGGAGTTCGAGCAGGGGGATCCGAGCTTCCCCGTGTGGACCGGGTGCTGGTACGGCGCCGCCGACGAGCTCCCGCCCGACGCACGGCGTGAGCTGGCGGCCGACGCGCCGAACAAGCCCGTCGTCGTGCAGACGCCGCAGGCGCACAAGCTCGTCATGAACGACACGCCCGGCGCCGAGCAGGGGATCCTCCTCCAGGCCCAGGGCGGCGCGTACATCCGTATCACCAGGGAGGCCGTGGTCATCTCGACCGGCGCCGGCGCCGAGATCCTGCTGCGCGGCAACGAAGTGACCATCAACGAGGGCCAGTTGACCGTGCTCTCCAAGCGATGAAGGAAGACGGGGGACGAAACAGAATGTCCGGGAGTCTGCTCGACGCCGGTGTCGTGATCGGCTGTCCGCACGGCGGCCGTGTCACGCCCGCCACCACACCTTCCGGCGGCGTACGCCTCGCCGGCGCCGCCGTCGCCACCGCCGCGCACAGCTACGTCGTCATCGGCTGCCCGCACACCGTCGACGGCGTGCCCTCGCCGTGTGTGACGGTCCGCTGGACCGCCCACGGCACCGGCATCACCGTCGACGGCGCGCCGGTGCTGCTCGACACCTCCGCGGCCGAGTGCTTCACCGCGGCCTTCTTGCCGCAGGGACCGCCGGTCGTCCAGGCCGCGCAGCGAAAGGTCACCGTCCGATGAGCCGCCGCACCAGCCGACGTCCGCGCAGCGACATCGCGTTCCCCTTCCGCGCCGACCGCAGGGGCCGCACCGCCCACGCCACGCGCGGCGAGCACGTCCACGACCTCATCGAGCAGCTGCTGTTCACCAGCCCCGGCGAGCGTGTGATGCGCCCCGACTTCGGCTGCGGACTGCTCGACCTGGTGTTCGCCCCGACCAGCCCCGAGCTGATCAGCACCCTGGAACTGTCCGTGCAGGCCTCGCTGCAGCGCTGGCTCGGCGATCTCATCGAGGTGGAAGCCCTGGACGTGGTCAGCGAGGACCACGTCGTCCGTGTGTACCTGTCGTATGTCATACGTGCCGACGGCGCCCGGCGCGACGACGTGTTCGAAGGGAGGGCCACGGCATGACCGGTACGACCACCACCTCCCGCCGGGCCAAGGTCCGCGCCGCCCAGCTCAACGGAGTGGACTCCGTCGAGGTCAGCGACGACGGCCTGCTGCTCACCGTCACCTTCCTCGGCAAGGCCCCGCACGGCCTTGAGCCCGAGAACGTCCGCGTCGACGGCGGCCGCCGCGTCACCGGCATCACCGTCGTGGACGTCAGCGTGGAGCGCGAGGAGGACCCCGAGCTCGACGACCGGCTCTACGTCACCCTCGACAAGGCCGGCGACACCTCCCGCTACCGGCTCTCCCTCGTCGAGACCGACCCGTACGGACGGCCGGGGACGGAGCCGTACCGCGGCTTCGACCAGCGCTACCACAGCGCGACCTTCGCCTTCCGGCCCGACTGCCCGACCCCCTTCGACTGCAAGGAGGACGAGCCGGAGCGCGAGGGCTTCCCGTCCGCGCCGGTCATCGACTACACGGCCCGCGACTACGACACCATCCGCAAGCTGCTCCTCGACCGGCTCGCGCTGACCACCCCCGACTGGGTCGAGCGCAACCCCGCCGATCTGGGCATGACCCTCGTCGAGCTGCTCGCGTACACCGGCGACCAGATCAGCTACCAGCAGGACGCGGTCGCCACCGAGGCCTACCTCGACACCGCGCGCCGCCGGGTCTCCGTACGGCGTCACGTCCGGCTCATCGACTACGCGATGCACGACGGCTGCACCGCCCGGGCGTACGTCGCCGTCGAGACCGCCGGCGACCACACGCTCGCCCCGGGCACCTACCGCTTCGCCTCCGTCGACGTCCGCACCCTCGACCCGCACGACCGCCCCGAACCCGGCACGGTCATCGACGAGGCCGACCTCGGCGACCTGGACGAGCGCGGCTCGGTGGAGGTCTTCGAGCCCGTCGTCACCGCCGACCCGCTCCAGCTGCGCGTCGCGCACAACGCGATCCGCCTGTGGACCTGGGGCGGCGAGGTGTGCACCCTGCCGAAGGGCGCCACCTCCGCCACCCTGCGCGACGAGTGGGTCGACCCGGAGACCTGCCGCGAGCGCCGACTCGACCTCCGGCCCGGCGACCTGCTCGTCCTGGAGGAGGTCAAGGGCCCGCGCACCGGCACTCCCGGCGACGCCGACCCGAGCCACCGGCAGGCCGTGCGCCTCACCTCCGTCACCCCCGCCGTCGACCGCATCGAGGACCAGCCGGTCCTGGAGGTCACCTGGGCCACCGAGGACGCCCTTCGCTTCCCGCTCTGCCTGACCACCCGCGGCGGCCGCGACTGCCTGCCCGTGGAGGACGTGACCCTCGCCCGCGGCAACGTCGTCCTCGTCGACCACGGCCGCACCCTGCACGGGCTGCCCGAGACGTTCACGGTCCCGCAGGTGCCCGCTGTCGTCGCGCCCTGCGACCCGCCCGCCTTCGGCTGCGCCGACCGCGACGAGGGCAACGCGCCCGCCCGGCTCGTCAACTCCCTGACGGACAAGGCCGAATCGGGCGAGACGCTCACCCCGGACGACGTCCGGGAACTGTTCCAGGTGGTCGGCGAGGGCGCGACCGCAAGGGCCGGGATCGGCCTGGAGCGGGCCGGGCAGCGCCACGAGCGCGTCGTCCCGGGCACCGCATACGCCCAGGCCGGCGCCCTGCGTACGCTGCTCGCCCAGTCCGTCTACCCGGGCATCCGGCCCCGCTTCCGTCCCGTCCTCGGCCGCGTCCCCGTGGCGCAGGCCGTGCCGTTCCCCGACCTCGGCACCGTCGCCGCCGGACAGGCCGAGCGGATCGCCGCGATCCCGGGACGGGTCCGGCAGCGGCTCGTCGAGCTGTGGCGCAGCGCCCGCGACCGGGACGGCCTCACCGACGCCGAGATCGCCGAACTCGCCGTGATCTACGGCCTGAAGATCCTTGAACGGATCGACCTGCGCCGCCACCCCGTCCGTGCCCTGCGCGAACTCCTGTACCGCAGCGACCAGTTGCTCGACGCAAAGCTGCGCCGCATCGAGGTCCTCACCGCACGCGCCCGCGCGGGCACCGTCCTCGACGGCGGCATCGCCTGGGAGATCGCCCACAGCTGGGGCCCGGCGTACGCGGCGGGTCTGCACCCCGAGGAGCCGGTGCTGCGAGGCTCGGCCACCAGCGCGCTCGACCAGGACCCGCGCCGCGCCCTGCCCGCCGTACGCCTCCATGAGGAGGACGACGACACGGTCTGGGAGCCGCGCCGCGACCTGCTCGACAGCGGCCCCCGCGACCGGCACTTCGTCGGCGAACTCGAGGACGACGGCCGCCTCGCCCTGCGCTTCGGCGACGGACGGCACGGCGCGAGGCCGACGCCCGGATCCCGGCTCGCCCTGCACCACCGGCTCGGCGGCGGCACCGCGGGCAACGTCGGCGCGGAGGCCATCAACCACCTCGTCGTCCAGTCCGACTGCGAGCCCCCGCCCGCCGCCGTGGTCCGCAACCCGCTGCCCGCCACCGGCGGCACCGAGCCCGAACCCGTCGAGCAAGTACGCCAGCTGGCCCCGCTCGACCTGCGCCGCACCCGCCTGCGCGCGGTCACCGCCGAGGACTACGCGGCCCTCGCCACCGCCCTGCCCGGCGTGCAGCGGGCGGCGGCGGAGCTGCGCTGGACCGGCAGCGTCCAGGAGGCGCACATCGCGATCGACGCGTACGGCACCGGCGCCCCGTCGGCCGACCTGCTCAGCTCGGTCGCCCAGTCCCTGGAGCCGTACCGGCGCATCGGCCACGACCTCGTGGTCGGCGCCGCGCGTCTGGTCCCGCTGGACATCGCGCTCACCGTGTGCGCCAGGCCCGGCCACCAGCACGGGCAGATCCTGGCCGAGCTGTACCGCGTCCTGGGCAACGGCCGCCTCGCCGACGGACGCCTCGGCTTCTTCCACCCGGACGCCCTGACCTTCGGCGAACCGGTACGGCTCAGCCGTCTGGTCGCCGTCGCGGCGGCCGTGCCCGGCGTGGAGAGCGTCCAAGTCGCCCGGCTGCAACGGCTGTTCGAGCCGGACCGAGGAGAGAGGGAGGACGGCGTGCTGCGGCTCGGCCCGCTGGAGATCGCCACCTGTGACAACGACCCGGACCGGCCGGAGAACGGCCGGCTGGCGATTTCCCTGGGAGGTGCCCGATGACCGAGTCAGCGATGACCGAGGGCACGATCACCGACGAGTGCACCTGCGGCGGCGCCTGCCGCGGCGGCCACGACGAGCGCCTCGCCCCGGCCCCCGTGCACAACCCGCCCGGCCGCACCGCCCTCGACTACCGCGTCGGCGAGTACGGCTCCTTCCTGGCAGCCCTCCTCGACCGCCTCGCCTCACCGGCGTACCCGGCCCTCAACGGGCTGACCGTGCGCACACCGGACGACCCGGCGATCGGCCTGCTCGACGCCACCGCCGTCCTCGGTGACCTGCTCACCTTCCACTCCGAGCGCATAGCGGACGAGGCCTACATCCGTACGGCCAACGAGCACCGCTCCCTGGTCCTGCTCGGCCGCCTCGTCGGCCACCGCCCGCGCCCCGGCGTCGCCGCCGCCACGCACCTGGCGTACACCCTGGAACGCGACCCGCGCGCCGAGGCCCTGCCGGTCACCATCCCGCGCGGTGCCCGCAGCCACAGCGTGCCCGCCTCCGCCGACGAGCAGTCCCTGACCTTCGAGACGAGCCGCGACCTGACGGCCCGCTGGGACTGGAACGAGCTGAAGGTCCGCCGCCGGCGCCCCTCCCTCGTCACACCGGAGGACCTGGAGCGCCGCTCGGAGATCTTCGTCGAGGGCACGGCGAACTCGCTGCAGACCGGGGACCAGTTGCTCTTCGTCTTCGGTGAACGGGCGGGCGGCGAGCGCAAGCTGCTGCCGGTGGCCAGGGCGCGTGTGGACCGGGACGACGAGATCACGGCGATCTCCCTGCCGAAGTCCGCCCCGCCGACCCTGAAGGAGCTCGTCGACGAGGTGCGGCGCTGGACGGCGGCGCCGCAGGCCCCGGGTGAGCCCGGCGACGAGCCGCCGACGCCCGAGGTGCCCAACCCGCGGCCGGTCAGCCGGCTGATCGAGGACTTCGAGGACCAGCTCCTCGCGCCGCTGCGGGACGACTTGGACGGCATCAAGACGCCCGAGCGGCTTGCGGCCCGGCTTGCGGAGCCCGTGGCGCGGCTCGGCGAGGCGCAGGTGCTGGCCGAGCCCTACGAGGACGTGGCGGCGTGGTTCGAGCGGCTGGAGGCGGTGCTGGCGGAACTGGCCCAGCGCGCGTTGGAGCTGGCACCAGCACAGACGGCTGAATCGGCCAGTCAGTCGTCTGCTGCGCCGTCGGGTCTGGTCGCGCCCCGCGGCGGAGCCGCCAATCGATACAGCCCCGCGCCCCTTCAGGGCGATTCGCGCACCGCCGCCCTCGAAGCCCTGGGAGCGGTCCTCCCCGCCCTGCGCGCCTCAACTCCCGCCCCGCGTGGCGGCAGCGGCCCCCAGCGCCCGGGCAGCGACACCGCCCGCCTGCTCTCCGCCCTGAACCCCGGTCTCGGCACCCTGTACCCGGCGTGGCGGACGGCCGCCGCCCCCGGCACCCCCCAACTCCTCCGCGAACTGCTCGCCATGCGGGTCACGGCCGTCCCCTTCGGCGCCACGGCCCCGCTCAAGCCGGTCCAGGACGACCGCGGCCGGGTCATCCGCACCGCCGACTGGCCGCTCACGGGTGCCGTGCTGGCGAGCATGCGCGTCGTGTACGACACGTCGGGCCGGACGCCGGTGAGGGCCGAGTTCCAGTACGTCGAGGGCAGCAGCTCCGACCAGCGCGCCGAGAACCTGCCGGTCACCCAGCCGGTCAGGTTCCCGCTCGGCACGGGCCAGGCCGAGCTGTCCGTACGCTCCGGCCAGGACCGTGACCTCAGCTGGCTCAACCGCCGCCCCACCGACTCCCAGGAACCCGGAGTCACGGCACGCTTCCACTCCGGCCTGCCCGAGCGCACGCTCTTCGTGTCCCGGCCGGACGACGAGGGCCTGGTCCACGTCGGCGTCCACAACGGCACGTCCGAGCAGATCGCGCTGCGGCCGAACACCAGCGAGCAGTTCACCCACGGCGAGTACGAGGTCAGCCTCAAGTACACGACGGGCACCACCGAGCCCAACGTCGAGGTCGTGATCGCCAGCAAGCCCGGGCCCCTCAACCGCCGCGTCCTCCAGCTGGACACCGTGCACACCGGCATCACGGTCGGCAGCTGGGTCGCCATCCAGCGCCCGGCCAAGGGCGCTCAGGACGGCGTCCCCGGCGACGCCAGGCTCGCCTTCGTCACGACCCAGGTCGTCGCGGCGCGTACGGCGGCGTACACCAACTACGGCATCACCGGGCGCGGCACCGAACTCACCCTCGCCGACCCGTGGCTGGACGAGTTCGACGTCCTGCTCTCACACATCCGCGACACCACCGTCCACGCGGCCGGCGAGCCGCTCCGCCTCGCCGACGAACCCCTCGGCGAGGACATCCACGGCAACGAGATCGAACTCGCCGAGCTGCACGACGGGCTGCGGCCCGGACGCAGGCTCATCGTCAGCGGCGAGCGCAGCGACATCCCGGGCACCGCGGGCGTGCGGGCCACCGAGGTCGTCACGATCGCCGCCGCGGACCCGGCCGTCGACCGCCGACTGCCCGGCGACCACATCCACACCAGGCTCACCCTGACCGCCGACCTCGCGCACCGCTACCGCCGCGAGACGGTCAGGATCATGGGCAACGTCGTCGAGGCCACCCACGGCGAGAGCCGCGAGGAGGCCATCGGCAGCGGCGACTCCGACCGTGTGAACCAGACGTTCGCGCTGTGGCAGTCCCCGCTCACCTGGCTCGCCGACGACAACCCCCTCGGCGCCACCCCGGTCCTGGAGATCCGGGTCGACGGCGTGCTCTGGCACGAGGTCGACAGCCTCGCCGGGCGCGGCCCGGGCGAGCGGGTCTACATCACCGGCTCCACCGCCGACGGCCGTACGACGGTGACCTTCGGCGACGGCGTCAACGGCGCCCGGCTGCCCTCCGGCCACGAGAACGTCCGGGCCCGCTACCGCTTCGGCACCGGCAAGGCCGCCAACGTCGCCGCCGACCGCATCACCCAGCCCCTCACCCGCCCGCTCGGCGTCACCCAGGTCACCAACCCGCGCCCGGCCAAGGGCGGCGCCGACGCGGACGGCCCCGGCCTGACCCGCCGCACCATCCCGCTCGCCGTGTCGGCCCTGGACCGTCTGGTCTCCGCGTCCGACTACGAGGACTTCGCCCGCTCCCGCGCCGGCATCGGCCGGGCCGCCGCGCGTGAACTCTTCGACGGGCGGCGGCGCGTGCTGCATGTGACGGTCGCCGGCACGGACGACGTGCCGATCGACGGCGACTCGGACACGCTGAAGGCTCTGCGGGGAGCGCTCACCGAGTACGGGGACATGAACCTTCCCGTCCGGGTGGACGTGCGCGAGCTGGTCCTGCTGCTCGTCGCCGCCGAGGTGAAGGTCGCTCCCGACCACGCCTGGGAGGTCGTCGAGCCGCGGCTGCGCCAGGCCCTGCTGCGCCGACTGGGTTACGAAGGCCGTGAGTTGGGCCGGCCGGCGCGTCTCTCCGACGTCCTGGCCACGGCGCACTCCGTGCCCGGCGTCGACTACATGGACGTCGACGTCTTCACCGGCGTCCCCGCGTCCGCGACGCCCGAGGAACTCACCGGGATCCTCACCGACCCCGGTCCGCCCAAGTCCTCCGTCCCGGCACACCCGGCGGCGTACGACGAGAAGGTCCACACGGTCCGCGCCGCGAACGGCGAGACGCTGTCGGAGATCTGCGCCAGGTACGGCGTCCCGCTCGCCGAACTCCTGCGCCTGAACCCCGACATCACCGACACCCGGCGCCTGGCCAAGGGCCGGTCGGTGTTCGTCTTCCGCGGTATCCGGCCGGCCCAGCTCGCGCTGCTGTCGCCGAAGGCCGCGGACACCCTGATTCTGACGGAGGTCAAGTGATGTCCCCGGACGTCCAGTTCGAGACGCAGGCCCCTGCGACGGCGTCCAGGGAACCCGACGGGCTCGCCGCGCTGCTGCCCCGCTGGCACCTGCTCCGCGACGCCGAGGAGGGCGAGCCGCTGCGCGCGCTCCTCGCGGTGATCGCCGAGCAGCTCGACCGGGTCCGCGACGGCGTACAGCAGGGCTACGAGGACCTGTTCGTGGAGACGGCTGCGCCCTGGGTGCTGCCGTACCTCGGCGACCTGGTCGGCTACCGCACCCTGCCCGGCTACGAGCGCGTCCTGACGACCGGTCTGCACGAGGGTGGCCGTGCCGCCCTCGCCGAGGCCGTCGCCCCGCGCGCCGACGTGGCCGCGACAGTCGCGGGCCGCCGCCGCAAGGGCACCCTCCACCTCCTGGAGGAATTCTCCGCGCAGGTCACCGGCTGGCCCGCCCGCGCCGTCGAGCTGTCCCGGCAGGTGTCCCACACCCAGCCCGTGAAGCTGTACGGCGCCACAGGCGTCAACCGCGGCGAGCGCGGCCGTCTCGTCGACCTGCGCGACAACTCCGCCCTCGACCTCGCGGGCGGCCCCTTCGGCGCGACGGCGCGCACGGTCGACGTCCGCAACGCGAACTCCCGCCACCGGCAGGGTGGTTGGACTCCGGGCGGGGTCGCGCTCTTCGTCTGGCGGCTGAAGGCGCACTCGCTCACGCAGTCCCCGGCGTACTGCATCGACCGTGCCCGCAACCTCTACACCTTCTCGATCCTGGGCAACGACACCCCGCTGGTCACCAAGCCGTTCCCGGAGCCGTCGCCCACGCACATCGCGACCATCGACAACGTCCCGGCGTTCGTCACCCGCCGCCGGCTCCACGACCGGCTCGCCGACTACTACGGCCCCGGCAAGAGCCTCGTCATCCGGCGCGACGGCGAGGACCAGCCGGTACCGCCGTCGGACATCGTGGTCGCCGACCTGACCGACTGGCGTTACCGGCCCAAGCGTGGTCAGGTCGCGGTGGACCCGGAGCTCGGCCGGATCGCGTTCGGGTCGCGGTCGGCGCCCCGGCAGGGCGTCTGGGTGGACTACCACTACGCGTCCGCCGCGGACATGGGCGGCGGCGAGTACGACCGCCTCGACCGCGAGCCCCGTCCCGACGCCGAGGTGTACCGCGTCGGCCCCGGACAGCCGTACCGCCAGATCATGGACGCCTACCGGGCCTGGCAGCACGACCGCCGGGCCGACCGGACCGGCCCCGACGGCATCATCGAGATCACGCACAGCGGCGCCTACCAGGAGCAGCTGGACTTCGACCTCGACCCCGGCGACCGCCTGGAAGTGCGGGCCGCCGAGGGCACCCGCCCGGTGATACGCCTGCTCGACTGGTACAGCAACCGCCCCGACGCCCTCAACATCCGCGCGGTGTCGGAGGACTGCGCCCCGCACGAGCGTCCCCGCATCGTCCTCGACGGCCTGCTGGTCGCCGGACGCGGCATCAACGTCACCGGCCCCATGGGCGCGGTCGTCGTACGGCACTCCACGCTCGTCCCCGGCTGGTCCCTGGAACCCGAGTGCGAGCCGCACTCGCCCGAGGAACCCAGCATCGTCCTGGAACGCACCACCGCTTGCCTCCAGATCGAGCACAGCGTCCTCGGCACCATCGAGGTCATCGGCGACGAGGTGAGCGAGGAACCCCTCGACATCCACCTCCGCGACAGCATCCTCGACGCCACCGGTCACCACCGCGAGGCGCTGTCCGCACCGGACTGCCGGCACGCGCATGCCGTACTGCATCTGCACCGCACGACCGTGATCGGCGAGATCCACACCCACGCCGTGAAGATCGCCGAGAACTCGATCCTCACCGGCAGGCTGCACGTGGCCCGGCGCGGCATCGGCTGCATGCGGTACTCGTACGTGCCCACCGGGTCGCGCACCCCGCGCCGGTACCGCTGCCAGCCCGACCTGGCCGGGCCCGAACAGGCCGGTCGCGTAAGGCCGTTGTTCACCTCCGAGCGGTACGGCACGCCCTGGTACGGGCTGCTCGCCGACCGGTGCGCCGAGGAGATCCGGCGCGGCGCGGACGACGGAGCCGAGATGGGCGCCTTCCACGACCTCTACCGGCCGCAGCGCGAGGACGGCCTCAGGGCACGGCTCGCGGAGTACACCCCGGCGGGCACGGACGCCGGGATCTTCTTCGTGACATGAGCGCCGCCGCCGTAAGCCCTTCCCGCACTTTCCTGAACCAGGGGGACCCCCTTCATGCACGCTGACCTCTCCCGCCTCACGTTCCGCCCGCAGCGGCGCTACTCGGCGGTCATCGCCCAGCAGGGGCGCGTCCAGCTCGACGCCGACATCAACGAGCAGACCGCGATCCAGCTCCACCAGGCCCGCACCCTCGCCGCCGACCTGATCGGCCGGCACGGCGGACCGCGCGACGCGGCGGGCTTCAAGATCGACTACGTGGGCGGCAAGCACGAGATCGACACGCTCTTCATCCACGGCGGCCGCTACTACGTCAACGGCATCCTGTGCGACGCGACCCGCCCAGCGCCCGGCGTGCCCGTCCCGGACGAGGACTCGGAGGACGCCGCGGAGCAGGACACCGCCGCCCCGCCCGCCCACTGGACCTACTGGGACCAGCCCGACGGCTTCCGCGACCCGGAGAAGCCCGGCGACCGGCTGCCCTCGCCCGCCCAGTCGCCCTTCGTGGTGTACCTGAAGGTCTGGGAGCGAGCCGTCTCCGCCGCCGAGGACCCGGCGCTGCGCGAGGTGGCGCTCGGCGCGGCCATGCCGGACACCGCCGCCCGCGTGAAGGTCGTCTGGCAGGTGCTGCCGCTCTCCCTCGCCGCGCTGGAGATCGAGGAGAGCAACCCGTCCAAGGAGGTCGTCCGGGCCGCCTTCGACAAGTGGGCGCGCCGGCAGGCCACGCCGACCGCGCGCCTCGCCGCCCGCAGCGAGCGGCCCGACCACGCCGACGAGGACCCCTGCCTGGTCAAGCCCGACGCCCGCTACCGCGGCCCGGAGAACCAGCTGTACCGCGTCGAGGTCCACGCGGGTGGCGAGGCCAAGGACGCCACCTTCAAGTGGTCCCGCGAGAACGGTTCCGTCGTCTTCCCGGTCGACGAACTCGACGGCACCTGGGTGCAGTTGGCGTCCCTCGGCCACGACGACAAGCTGGACCTGGACGTCGGCGACCACGTCGAGTTCGTCGACACCGCCTACGCCTCCCGCCTGGAGCCACTGCCGCTGCTGCGGGTCGAGGAGCTGGACCTGCCGGGCCGCCGGGTGCGCCTGAACGCCGAGCCCGACCCGTCCGTCGGGCGGCTGCCACACCTCAACCCGTTCCTGCGCCGCTGGGACCACCACGAGGGCCCGAGGCGCAAGGGCCGTACGACCGCGCTGAAGGGCGGCGCGATCCCGGTCGCGGAGGGGGAGTGGCTGCCGCTGGAGGACGGCGTCGAGGTGTACTTCGCCAAGGGCGCCACCTACCGCACCGGCGACCACTGGATCATCCCCGCCCGCACGGCCACCGGCAGCGTCGAGTGGCCCACGGACGCGGCGCGCCGCCCGCTGCTCCAGGGGCCCTCCGGCATCGTCCGCAGCTTCGCGCCGCTGGCCCTGGTCAAGGGCGAGGACGGCACCGTCGACCTGCGCCTCGCCTTCAACCCGCTGGCCAGCAGCATCCCGGCCGCGGACGAGGCGACGCTCGCGGCGGAGGAACAGGCCCGCCGCGAGGAGCAGCTGGCGGAGGACCCGTCGGGCGGGAGGTCCCAGACCACGGCGGAGGCGGAGGCGGCGGCGGAGGGAGACGAGTAATGGCCAAGCCCCTGAGCGCGTCCAAGATGGTGGAGATCCTCCGCGCGGAGGGCCTGACGGTCCACGAGGTCCGCAGCTGGCGCACCCACAACCGCAACAGCAAGGGCCCCTGGGGCCCAGTGAACGGCGTGATGATCCACCACACCGTCACCAAGGGCACCGAGGCCTCGGTGAACATCTGCTACAACGGCTACTCCGGCCTGCCGGGCCCGCTGTGCCACGGCGTCATCGACAAGAAGGGCCACGTCCACCTCGTCGGCAACGGCCGCGCCAACCACGCCGGGCTGGGCGACAGCGACGTCCTGCGCGCCGTGATCAACGAGTCGAAGCTGCCGCACGACAACGAGGCCGACGCCGACGGCAACGCGCGCTTCTACGGCTTCGAGTGCATCAACCTCGGCGACGGCAAGGACCCCTGGCCCGAGGCGCAGAAGGAGGCCATCGAGAAGGTCTCGGCCGCGATCTGCCGCCACCACGGCTGGAGCGAGCGCTCGGTCATCGGCCACAAGGAGTGGCAGCCCGGCAAGACGGACCCGCGCGGCTTCACCATGGACGGGATGCGCAAGCGCATAGCGCAGCGACTGAAGGGCGGCGGGGGCGGTGAGCCCACCCCCGATCCGAAGCCCGCGCCCAAGCCGACGTACGAGCCGTTCCCGGGCAGCGGCTTCTTCCACATCGGTCAGAAGTCCCCGGTCATCACGGCCATGGGGCGCCGCCTGGTCGCCGAGGGCTGCGGCCGCTACGAGGAGGGGCCGAGCCCGGAGTGGACCGAGGCCGACCGCCGCTCCTACGCCGCCTGGCAGCACAAGCTCGGCTTCAAGGGCAAGGACGCGGACGGCATCCCCGGCAAGGTCAGCTGGGACAAGCTGAAGGTGCCCAACGTGTGAGGCCGACGGCCTCCGGCGACAACGGCCCAGGTACCCCCCGCGGGTACCCTGGGCCGTTTTCGTCGGTCCAAGGGGTCTTGCTCCGGCCCGGGAAAGACGTCACACTGATACCGAACGAATGGTCGGTTGGGAAGCTGGTATCGATGACGATTTCACACTCCGCCGAGGCACCGCCCGAGGAGCGCCCACAGGAGCACTTCGACGCGACGATCGCCCGCGACCAGCGGATCGAGCCGCGTGACTGGATGCCGGACGGCTACCGCAAGACGCTGATCCGCCAGATCGCGCAGCACGCCCACTCGGAGATCATCGGCATGCAGCCCGAGGGCGAGTGGATCACCAAGGCGCCGTCCCTGCGCCGCAAGGCGATCCTCTTCGCCAAGGTGCAGGACGAGGCCGGACACGGCCTGTACCTGTACTCGGCGGCGGAGACCCTGGGCGTCGACCGCGCCGATCTGACGAACCGGCTGATCGAGGGCCGCCAGAAGTACTCGTCGATCTTCAACTACCCGACGCTGAGCTTCGCCGACGTCGGCGTGATCGGCTGGTTCGTGGACGGCGCCGCGATCTGCAACCAGGTCCCGCTGTGCCGCAGCTCCTACGGGCCGTACGCGCGCGCGATGGTGCGGATCTGCAAGGAGGAGTCGTTCCACCAGCGGCAGGGCTACGAGCTGCTGATGACGATGATGCGCGGCACCGACGCCCAGCGGGAGATGGTGCAGGACGCGGTGAACCGCTGGTGGTGGCCGTCCCTGATGATGTTCGGCCCGCCCGACGACGCCTCGCCCAACTCCGGGCAGTCCATGGCCTGGAAGATCAAGCGGCACAGCAACGACGAACTGCGCCAGCGCTTCGTCGACATGACCGTCCCGCAGGCCGAGAAGCTCGGCGTCACCCTGCCCGACCCCGAGCTGCGCTGGAACGCCGAGCGCGGCCACCACGACTTCGGCACCCCCGACTGGGACGAGCTGATGCGGGTCATCAAGGGCGACGGCCCGTGCAACGCCCAGCGGATGCAGCGGCGCAGGAGCGCCCACGAAGAGGGCGCCTGGGTGCGGGAGGCGGCCACCGCCCACGCGGCCAAGCAGGCCGCCCGCGCGAAGAAGGGAGCGGTGGCATGACCCCCGAGAAGCAGGACTGGCCGCTGTACGAGGTGTTCGTGCGCGGCAAGCGCGGACTGAACCACGTCCACGTGGGCTCGCTGCACGCCGCCGACGACCGGATGGCGCTCACCCACGCCCGCGACCTGTACACCCGGCGCAACGAGGGCGTCTCGATCTGGGTGGTGCGCAGCGAGCACATCGCCGCCTCGACCCGCGACGAGAAGGACCCGTTCTTCGCGCCCAGCGCCGACAAGGTCTACCGCCACCCCACGTTCTACGACATCCCCGACGACGTCCCGCACATCTGAAGGAGAGGGCATGAGTGACGACCACGTCTATCTGACCCTCGCCGAGGGACACGACGACGACGCCCGCTGGGCCTACGGCACCGGCTTCGAGGACCCGCTGCACGGCGTGGACACCACCGTGCCCGAAGGGCTCGACGCCGGTGAACTGGCCGCCGTCTGCGTCGCGCTGGCCGACGACGCCCTGATCTCGGCCCAGCGCCTGGCCGAGTGGATCACCCGCGCCCCCGAACTGGAGGAGGAGGTCGCCCTGGCCAACATCGGCCTCGACCTCCTCGGCCAGGCCCGCCTGCTCTACTCCCGGGCCGGCCAGGTCGACGGCACCGGACGCGACGAGGACGCCTACGCCTACTTCCGCGGCGCCGACGACTTTCGCAACGTACGCCTGGCCGAACTGCCGAACGGCGACTTCGCGTTCTCCGTCGTACGCCTGCTGCTGCTCGCCAGCTGGCGCCTCGCGCACTTCGAACGGCTGGCGTCGCACCCGGACCCGGTGCTGGCGGCCATCGCCGCGAAGGGCGTCAAGGAGCTGAGCTACCACCGGCAGTACGCCGCCGAGTGGGCGGTGCGCCTGGGCGACGGCACGGACGAGTCGCACCGCCGGATGCGCAAGGCCCTGGAGCAAGTCGCCCCCTACCTGGGCGAGTTGTTCACCGCGTACGACGTACGGGACGAGGTCGTCGCGGTGCTGAAGCAGGTCACCGAGGCGGCCGGACTGCCCATGCCCGTGTACCGCCCGCTGCCCGGATCCGGCCGGCACGGCGAGCACACCCAGCATCTCGCCCCGCTGCTGGCCGAGTTGCAGGGCGTGGCCCGCGCCCACCCGGAGGCGACATGGTGATCACGTCGCTCGACCCCCGGCGCGCCCGGCGCATCGCCGAACAGGTGCCGGACCCCGAGCTGCCCATGCTCACCCTGGCCGACCTGGGCGTCCTGCGGAGCGTGGAGACGACCGAGGACGGCACCGTCGTCGCGAGCCTGACGCCGACCTACTCGGGCTGTCCGGCCATGGCCGAGATGCGGGCGGACGTGTCGGCGCGACTGCGTGAGGCGGGTTACCCGCGCGTGGAGATCCGTACCGTCCTCGATCCGCCGTGGACCAGCGACTGGATCACCCCGGCCGGCCGCCGCAAGCTCGCCGAGCACGGCATCGCCCCGCCCGCGCCCGCACCGCGCGGCGGCCCCGTCCCGCTCGTGCTGTCACCCACCCGGCAGGCGGTGGCCTGCCCGCGCTGCGGTTCGGCGGACACCGAGGAGACCTCCCGCTTCGCCGCCACCTCCTGCAAGGCGCTGTGGCGCTGCCGCGCCTGCCGCGAGCCGTTCGAGTACGTCAAGGAGATCTGAATGGAAGGCCTGAGGGAAGCACAGACGGCGGTACCGGTACGCCCGCGCACCCGCCGCCGTCCGGCCTTCCACGCCCTGCGCGTCGCTGCCGTACAGCCTCTGTGTTCGGACGCGGTCGCCGTCGGCTTCGACATCCCGGCCGAACTGGCCGAGGAGTTCGCCTTCGTGCCCGGTCAGTCGCTGACGCTGCGGCGCGAGATCGACGGGCGGGACGAGCGCCGGTCGTACTCGATCTGCTCGCCGGCCGGGTCGAGCCCCCGGATCGGCGTGCGGGTCGTGCCCGGCGGCCTGTTCTCGTCCTGGCTCGTCCATGACGTACGTCCCGGCGACACCGTCGAGGTCATGGCCCCCACCGGCGCCTTCACCCCCGACCTCACCACCCCCGGCCATCATGTGCTGATCGCGGCGGGCTCCGGCATCACGCCCATGATGTCCATCGCCGAGTCCGTCCTGGCCGCCGACTCCCGCTCGACGGTCACCCTCTTCTACGGCAACCGCCGCACCGACACCGTGATGTTCGCGGACGAGCTCGCGGACCTGAAGGACCTCTGTCCGACCCGGTTCCAGCTCGTCCATGTCCTGTCCCGCGAACCCCGCGAGGCGGAGGTGCTCTCCGGCCGTATCGACGCCGACCGGCTCTCGACGCTCATCGACGCGCTGGTCGACGTGACGACCGCCGACCACTGGTGGCTGTGCGGCCCGCACGGCATGGTCCGCGACGCACAGCGGGTGCTGGCGGGCCTCGGAGTTCCGGCCGAGCGCGTGCACCAGGAACTGTTCTACGCCGACGACGAGCCGGTACGGGAGGTGCACCACGAGGAGGGCGGCCCGCAAGGACCGGTCAGCCAGGTCACCATCACCCTCGACGGCCGCTCCACCACCGCGGCCCTGCCGCGGGAACGGACCATCCTGGACGGCGCCCAGCGCACCCGCCCCGACCTGCCGTTCGCCTGCAAGGGCGGCGTCTGCGGCACCTGCCGGGCCCTGGTCACCGACGGCAAGGCGGACATGCGGCGCAACTTCGCGCTGGAACCGGCCGAGGTGGAGGCGGGTTACGTCCTGACCTGCCAGTCCTACCCGGTGTCGGAGACGCTGACGGTGGACTACGACAGCTGAGCCGCAGCGGTGTCGAGGACCGTGTCCTCGGCCAGCTCCGACCAGGGGTTCGAGACGGTGGACCATGCCCCGGAAGATCCCAGAGCGGTATGTGTGGGCGCATTCGGTTTTCGCCCCGGATCCGGCCTTCCTCACTCGTCGTACACGCCGGTTGTGCGGAAATTCGGCGGGTATCGATCGCCGTTCGGCCGGGCATCGTTCCCTGGCGGGGTTCGAGCTGGCGGGGTTTGAGGGTGAGAGGGGAACCATGCCGTCGTCGATACGGTCGGTCGATGTACATCCACAGCCGGTGCTCAGTCCGCCGGCGCCGGTGGCCGTCTTCCTGGTGGTCACGATCGAGCCGGGCGGCGAGGCCGCCGTCCGGGACCTGCTGGCCGGGCTCGCGGGGCTCGTGCGTGCCGTCGGATTCCCGAGTCCCGACGGCGGCCTGTGCTGCGTCGCCGGAGTGGGGTCCACGGCCTGGGACCGGCTGTTCGGCGATCCGCGCCCCCAGGAACTGCACCCCTTCCGGGAACTGGAAGGCTCACGCCACCGCGCCGTGTCGACCCCCGGCGATCTGCTCTTCCACATCCGCGCCGCCCGCACGGACCTGTGCTTCGCCCTGGCCGCCGAGATCATGAAGCGGCTGCGCGACGCGGTCACCGTCCAGGACGAGGTCCAGGCCTTCGCCTACTTCGACTCGCGCAACCTCCTCGGCTTCGTCGACGGCACCGAGAACCCGGTCGGCCAGGCGGCGGCCGAGGCGGCCGTCGTCGGCGCCGAGGATCCCGCGTTCCGCGGCGGAAGCTACGCCATCGTCCAGAAGTACGTGCACGACGTCGACGCCTGGGAGGCCCTGGCGGTCGAGGCCCAGGAGAAGGTCATAGGCCGCTCCAAGCTGACCAACATCGAACTCGACGTACCCGGCTCCCACAGGGACGTGAACACCGTCACCGGACCGGACGGGGAGGAGCTGGAGATACTGCGCGGCGCCATGCCCTTCGGCCGGCCCGGACACGGCGAGTTCGGCACCTACTTCATCGCCTACGCCCGTACGCCCGCCATACCGGAGACCATGCTGCGGAAGATGTTCCTCGGCGGCCCGGAATCCGGCCCCGACCCGATCCTCGACTACTCCCAGGCCGTCACCGGCACCCTCTTCTTCATCCCCTCGGTCACCTTCCTGGAGGCGATCGAGGATCGTCCCGTCACCGGCTGAACCGACCGCAGACATCGGTTCGGCGCCCGCGAGGGCGGCGCGCTCCAACCGGCGAGGGCGCAGTCAGGAGCGCTGTGCCGCGCGCTCCGCGTTGCGCTGCTTGAGGCGGGCCGCCTCCTTGCGGACCTCGGCCTGGGTGGCGCGCTCCTTGACCAGCCACTCGGGCTGCTCCTGCTTCAGCGCCTCGATCTGCTCGGTGGTGAGGGCTTCCGTGACACCGCCGCGGGCCAGGCCCGCGATGGAGACGCCCAGCTTCTGCGCGACGACCGGGCGGGGGTGCGGGCCGTCGCGCCGCAGCTCCTGCAGCCACTGGGGCGGGTCCGCCTGGAGCGCGTCCAGCTCGGCGCGCGTGACGACGCCCTCACGGAACTCGGCGGGGGTGGCCTGGAGGTACACACCCAGCTTCTTCGCCGCGGTGGCGGGCTTCATCGTCTGGGTGCTCTGGTGCGACGTCATGGTGTCCAGGGTATCGAGTGGGTGAACCGCCGCTGACCACGGCCGGTAACCTGGCCAGGTGACAGGCTCGGAAGTACCCCCGTCGTCCCCGGAACCAGCTTCTTCAGCCCCGGCAGCTCCGCCGGCCTTCCGGCTTGCGTACGTCCCGGGAGTGACCCCCGCGAAATGGGTGCGGATCTGGGAGGAGCGCTTCCCCGACGTGCCCCTCACCCTGCACTCGGTGACCGCCGCCGAGGCGCAGGACGCGCTCCGCGCGGGCGACGCCGACGCCGGTTTCGTACGGCTGCCGGTCGACCGTACGGTCTTCAGCGCGATCCCCCTCTACACCGAGACGACGGTCGTCGTGGTCCCCAAGGACCACATCATCGCGGCGGTCGACGAGGTGACCGCCGAGGATCTGGCCGACGAGGTCGTCTTCCACCCCCTCGACGACGTCCTCGGCTGGGAGCGGCCACCCGGGGAGCCCGCCTTCGAGCGCCCCGCGACCACCGCGGACGCCGTCGAGCTCGTCGCGGCGGGCGTCGGCCTGCTCGTCGTCCCGCAGTCGCTGGCCCGCCTGCACCACCGCAGGGACCTCACCTACCGCCCCCTCGTGGACGCGCCCCAGTCGAGCGTCGCCCTGTCCTGGCCCGAGGACGCGACCACCGACCAGGTCGAGGACTTCATCGGCGTCGTCCGTGGCCGCACGGTCAACAGCACCCGGGGCCGTACTACGTCCCGGACCCAGCCCGCCACGGAACAGCCGAAGCGCAAGCGCCCCGACGCCGGCGGCAGCGCACGGCGCCAGCCGGGAGCCGGCAGCGGCGGCCGCCGGGGCGGCTCCGGCGGCGCCAAGGGCGCGAAGACTCCCCGGCGGGGCAAGCCCCGCCGCCGCTCGTAACGGACTCACTTCGGCGGCAGGCTCGCCGCGAAGGCGCACCCTTCGCCGATCCACGCCCCGAGCACCTCGTCCTCCGTGAGGACATCCCCGGCGACCAGGACCCAGCCCCGCATCGGCCGCCCGGTCATGTCGAAGATCAGGGTGCCCGGCCTGGCCAGGGCCGCGTCGGTGCCGTCCGGGCCGACGCGGACCATGAGGTCGCCGCCGCTCACGCCGACGCCCATGTTGCCGTGCACCAGGAAGGCGATGCCGCCGAACATGCGCTTCTCGGTAACGCCCCGCTCAGCGGCCAGCCGCTCCCTGACGCGCTGAGCGAGTCCCTCGTCGTATGCCATGAAGACCCCTCACTCAGCGCGTTCCGTCAGCCTGCGCTCCAGGTCGCGCAGGTCCTTGCCGAGGTTCGAGCGGACCTGGCGGGCCATGAGCGGCGCCGCCAGCCGGTAGAAGCCGCCGTTGCCGCCCCGGACCCGGATGCGGGCGAGGGTACCGTCCGGGTGACCTCGGCGCCGACCCCGAAGCCGCCCGCGTCGGAGGTGCCCCCAGGCGTCATGGCGCCAGTCCATCGCGTATCCGGCCACCTGCTCGGGAGGGAGCGGGATCACCCGCTCAGCCGACACGTCCATCGTCATGGCCCGACCTCCTCCCGAAGTCATCCGCTGCCGACTCCAGGATCCCCGCGCCGGGCGCCGAGCGCGCGGCGCGGGGATCCGGCCGGCGGCTCAGGGGGCGTACGTGGCCTGCTCCGCCGTACGCACGACCGTCTGCCCGTCGGCCTGGCTCAGCCGCCCCGCGGTCACCCACGCGTTCACGGTGGACCGCACCCGTGAGACCAGCGCGCCCTTGCCGGTGAACGGAGCCCCGGCCCAGATCTCGTCCAGGAGCGTGGTGCCGTCCGACTTGGCGGGGTTGGCGACGCCGGAGTCGGTGTTGCCGAAGATCACCCGGGGTTCGGAGCGCCGGAAATAGGCGTGCGTCGGGTCCTCGGTGCCCTCGAAGAAGGGGGCGAACTCGGTGCCGGCCAGGGTGTAGTGGAGGGGCTTGCCGGTCACCGGGGTGAGGGACGGCAGCAGGTCTCCGGACAGGCCGGCGTTGCGGTACAGGCCCAACTGCAGGTAGCTCGTGGAGGAGTTGCGGCCGACGAGGTTGACCGGGCCGTAGAACAGGGTCTGCAGCGAGGGGTCGTCGATCGCCTTCTCCACGCGCAGCCGGAAGGGCATGGAGATCCGCACGGTGTCGCCGCTCCGCCACGTCCGCGACACGGTGAAGTAGCTCCCCGGCTTCGGAGTGCCGCTCACCGCGCTGCCGTTGACGGTCACCCGGAAACCGGCGGTCGCCCACGACGGCACCCGCAACCGCAGGGCGAAGGCCGCGCTGCCGCCGCCGATGGTGAGCGTGGTGCCCTGCTCGCGCGGGAAGGCGGTGCTCTGAGTGACCGTCACGCCCTTCTCCGCCCAGGCCAGCCGGGACGGGCTGTAGAGGTTCACATACAGTGCGCTGCCGTCGGCGGCCTTGAAGTACACCGAGTCCTGGTACTTGGTGGCGCTCTCCATGCCGGTGCCCTCGCAGCAGGTCGTGCCCTGCTTGGGCGTGTAGTCCCGCACATGACCCGGTGTCAGCCCGATGAAGTACGTGACGAGCGGCTTCTCGGCGTCGGCCTTGTCCTGCTTGGAGCCGAGGACCTGGTTGAAGAGGGCCCGCTCGTAGTAGTCCATGTACTTCGGCTGCTGCTCGTGGAAGAACAGGGTCCGGCTCAGCTTCAGCATGTTGTACGCACAGCACGTCTCGGCGTTGGTGGCACTGATCGTGCCCGCGATCACGTCCCGCGCCTTCCAGAACTCGCCGGTGCTGGTGCCGCCGATGCCGTACATGCGGTGCGGCACGACCATGCCCCAGAAGTTCCGGGCGGCGTCGAGATAGCGCTGCTCGCCGGTCGCGTCGTACAGCCGCAGGTACCCGGTGAAGATCGGTATGTGCTGGTTGGCGTGCAGCCCGTCGAGGATGTCGGTGTTCGCGGCGCAGTTGTCGATGAGCCGGTCGAGGTCGAACAGCCGGGCCAGCGCGAGGTGTTCGGCCTTGCCGGTGATCGTGTGCAGATCGCAGACGGCCTCGACGATGCCGCCGAACTCACCGCTGGAGAACAGGCCCCACATGCGCTGCAGGGTCGCCTCGGGCAGCTTGGACAGCCGCGAGTACATCCAGTCGCACATGCCGGACGCGAGATCGAGGGCCCGGGCGTCGTCCGTGGCGAGGTAGGCGTCCAGCACGCCCCGGAGGATCTTGTGCGCGGTGTAGTACGGCGCCCAGACCTTCGTGTAGTCGCTGGTGGTCCTCGACTCCAGGTCGATGAACTGCGTCTCCGGGTACGCCGCCAGGAACCCGGGATGGCTGGGGCCGCCCCAGGTGCGGCGCAGGGTGGCGGTGAGGCCGCGGCCGGAGGCGTCGGCGAACCTGCCGCCCGAGGTCTCGTCGAAGGCGTACGACGCCAGGTTGCCGCGGCCGGCGGAGGCGGCGGAGGCCCGGTTGTTCTGCAACTCCGTGATCTCGGCGGCGGTCAGGGCGCGCGACCAGACGTTGAACTCGTCGTAGGCGCCCGCGAAGACGGGGTCGGTGGAGAAGTTGGAGCGGCCCAGCCAGTTGTTGGCGACGGTGCCGAGGGCGGCCGGGGTGAGGGTCATCGCCGTGTTGCGGGCGACGGCGGTGCCGTTGACGTACAGCGTCCCGGTGCCGTCCGCGATCGTGACCGCGAGGTGGCTCCACTGGTTCAGCGGCAGCGCCGCCGTCCCGTTGAGGCCCTGCTCACCGCCCGGCCCGCTGGTGGTGATGGCGAAGCGCGGCACCCCGCCGGCGTTGCGGGCGGCCAGGTACATGTACCGGGTGGTGTTGTCGCCGAAGTCGAAGACGCGCGCCCAGTTGCCGTCGTGGGTGGGCTTCACCCAGGCGGAGAGGGTGACCGCCGAGGCGCCTCCGAGGACCGCGGCGGGCAGATCGACGTACTGATAGGACCCGCGGACGTTCTCGGCGGCGGTACCGAACTTCCCGCCGACGCTCAGTACGGCCGGGTCCTTGCGCAGGGCCTCGCGCACCTCGGTCAGCGCCCCGACCATGGTGCGGATCCTGTCGACGAAAACCTGCTCGCCGGTGCCGGCGTAGGCCTGGGACAGCATGGTCAGGAAGTGCCCGGTGTAGTGCCCGCGCAGATTGCCGTTCGCCTCGCCGTCCAGCCCCTCCCAGCCGCCGGGCGCGACCGCACCGCCGGTGGACAGACCGGCGTTGGCACGGAAGACCTGCAGAAGCCGGTTGACGTCGTAGCCACGGGCGTGGTCGATCATCAACTGCCGTTTGTCGGCGAACAGACCGGGCCTGAGGGCCACGTCGTCGAGGGCGAAGGGCTGGACGGTCCAGGAGGGCGGGGCGGCGGCCGCCGCGGCCTGCGGCGCCTCGACGGCGGCCGCGGCCCGGCCGGTTGCCTGGTGGCTGATCGCGGGCGTCGCCGCGGCGAGGGCGGCGGCCTGGAGAAGGGATCGTCTGGAGAGGGGCGGTGCCATGGGTGCTCCTCCGTGCGGGGGCATACGTTCGTTATTTCGAACGACGTACGAACGGTCGACCAGACGATAGGGAGGTGACGGATGAGGGTCAACGGGTCGGGAGCGTTTAGATCCGAGCAGATCGGAGTAGAGCGGAGTAGATCCGAGCCGGGCGCTACCTCGTCCGAAGCAGCCAGTCGTACGCCGCCCGCGCCGTGAACTCCCCCTGCCCGCCCCGCAGAAGCAGGCCGGCCGTGGCGAACTCCGGGGCGTCCGCCTGGGCGGCCAGGTACGGGACCGCTATGCACCGCATCCCGGCCGCGTGCGCGGCGGCGGCGCCGGGGGCGGCGTCCTCCACGACCACGCAGTCGCCCGGGGTGACGCCCAGTCGGCGGGCCGCCTCCAGGAAGACATCAGGGGCGGGCTTGCCGCGCTCCACCTCGTCGGCCGAGACGACGGTGCGCAGCTGGGCGTCCAGACCCGTCCCGGCCAGGATCGCCGTGATGGCCTCGGGCGACGAACCCGACGCCACGGCCATCGGGACGCCCTCGGCGGCCAGCAGTTCCACGAACGCGCGCATCTCGGGGTACGCGCGCGTGGAAGCGCGGGCGAGTTCCAGATAGCGGCGGTTCTTGGCGGCGAGCAGCTCGTCGACGGAAGCCTCCAAGCCGTACTCCCGCTTCCAGCGCGTGACCGTCTCCAGCGTGCTGATGCCCACGTACCGCTCGTGGTCCGTCCAGGTGAAGTCGGGGACCCCGTGCTCGGCGAGGAGCCGGCGCCCCGCTTCGTAGTAGTTCGGCTCGCTGTCCACGAGCGTTCCGTCGAGATCGAAGATGACCGCAGTGCCGCTGAAACCGCTCATGGCCCCCAGGATCTCAAAGGTCATTTCCGGGCCCGGGCCGCCGTCCGGCCGATCGACTCCACCAGCGGCAGCAGCCGGTGCGGGACGCGCTCGCGCAGGGCCACCTCGCTGCGGGTGCGGACCACGCCGGGCAGGCTGATCAGCTTCTGGATCACATCCTCCAGGTGGGCGTTGTCCCGGGCCACCACCCGGGTCAGCAGATCCCCGCCGCCCGTGATCGAGAACGCCTCGACGATCTCCGGTACGGCGGCGAGCGCGTCACCCACGTCGTCCAGATGGCCCTGGGTGACCTCGATGTGCACGAAGGCCAGCACCGGATGCCCGAGGGCGGCGGGCGAGAGCGTCGGCCCCGTGCCGGTGATCACGCCGTCCCGCTCCAGCCGGTCGAGCCGGGCCTGCAGGGTGCCGCGCGCGACGCCGAGGATGCGGGCGTACTCGCGCACGCTCGTGCGCGGCTGCTCCAGCAGCAGCCGCAGGATGCGGGTGTCGAGCTCGTCCACGGCCATGATGCCCGGCCTCCTCGTCCGTTGGCTCCCCTGTGACCGCCCCGAGGCGGTTGTCGCTGTACCAATGGATCAGTGTAGAAGAGGCCGGTTGAGCCAGTGGCGGCAGAGATGGTCATATGGATGCGTCGATGGCGCTGCGGACCCCGCGGCGCCTTTTTCATGCCGGTCGATGCCAGTGCGCGAAGGGGGCGGTAAGCGGTGCTGAAGAGGGTGTTCGTGGCTCCGGATCCGGGGCGGATGCGGTTGCGGTCTGCCAGTCGGGCCGTCCTCGGCATCGGGGCGGCGGTCGTCGTCTGCGGCCTTGCCGGGCACTCACTCGTCGGTGCCGTCACCGGCGGGCTCGCCGCGCTGCTCGCCCTGTTCACCGTCACCGACGCCACGGTGCGCGGCCAGGCGGTCACCACCGCGCTGCTGCCGCTCGTCGGCCTCCCCGTCCTCGCGGCGGCGGCCGAGCTGCACGACCACCCGGTCGCCCGCGACCTCACCTTCCTCGCCGTCGTCGGCGCCGGCGTGTACGCCCGCCGCTGGGGGCCGCGCGGGCACAGCCTGGGCGTGTTCGCGTTCATGACCTTCTTCGTGGCGCAGTTCCTCCAGGCGACCCCGGGGCAGCTCCCCGAGCTCTACGCCGCCGTCCTGCTGTCCCTGCTCACCGCGTCCGCGGTGCGCTTCGGGCTGTGGTGCTACGAACGCCGCACGCCCCCGGCTCCCGTGCCCGCACCGCCGGGCGGCAGCGGCCTGGCCCGCGTCACCACGCGCCAGGCGATCCAGGCCACCGCGGGCGCGGGCTTCGCCCTCGTCGTGGGCCAGCTGGTGTCCGGGCAGCGCTGGTACTGGGCCGTCGGCGCGACCTGGTGGATCTTCGTCAACACCACCTCGCGCGGCGAGACCCTGGTCCGCGGCTTCCGCCGGGTCCTCGGCACGGTGATCGGCATCGGCCTCGGCCTGCTCGTCGCCGTCCCCCTGCACGGAGCGGCGGTCCCGACGGCCGCTCTCCTCGCCGTGTGCGTCTTCGGCATCTTCTACACGGCCGCCGTCTCCTACACCTGGATGATGCTCTGCGTCACGGTGCTCGCCGAGCTCCTCTACGGCCTCCTCGGCGTCCTCGACCCCGCCCTGCTGGCGCTGCGGCTCGCCGAGACCGGCGTCGGGGCGCTCGGCGCCGGACTGGCCGTGCTGTTCGTCCTGCCCGTCACCACCCACACGGTCACCGACGCCTGGATCCAGCGGGCCCTGCGCTGCGTGCACGCGGCCACCGCCGAGGCCGCCGCACGCCTCGCCGGTGACGAGCGGGCCGACCCGGCCTCGCGCGTGGCCGAACTGGAGCAGCTGCTGGGCCGGGTACGGCTCTCGGTCGCCCCGCTCGTGCATCCGCTGAACCCGATGCCGGCCCGCAAGCGGCGCGCCCGCCGCGTGCTGGCCCTGCTCGACGACTGCGCCCGCGAGATCCGCGGCCTGGTCGCCGTCGCCGCCGACCCGGAGGCCTCGCACGACGCCCGCCTGGCCGCCGCGTGCTGGCGCGTCGAGGCCGCCGTCGAGGCGCTCACCGGCGGCGCCGACGTCACCGCCCCCGCCGAGCGGCCGACGGCGTCGGATCCCGCGCTGGCCCATCTGCACGGTCTGGAGCGAGCCCTGGCCGAGCTGGCCCAGCCCCTGCGCACGCCGTCCGGTTCCCGGCTCGTCGGAGCCTGAGCCGGCCGGCCGCCGGGGCGTGCGCCCGGCATCCGCAGGGACGGCCCTCGGGGGACGGAACACGACCGCCGCGCCACGACTCGGCCCCCTTGGTCTAGACCGATGGTGATCCACTGCTACCGTCAGCCGGGACGGCACCCGACCGGAAGGGGACAACGGTGGCAGACGTCGGCAGGCGGGGAAGACGGGCCTACATCGGGTCGTTCACGGCGGCCGGAGGTCATGGCATCACGACAGCCTCCGTCGCCGAGGGCAGCGGTGCGCTGACCGTCCTGAGCGCGGTGAACGACCTGCCCGACCCCGCGTACCTGGCCCTGTCTCCCGGGGGCGACACGCTCTACGCGGTCAGCGAGACGGCCGAGGGCACGGTGGCCGCGTACCGCGTGACCGGCGAGACGCCCGAGCTCATGCGCGCACCTGTTCCGGTGGGCGGCAGCGGGCCCGTGCACCTCAGCCTGTTCGCCGGCCACCTCCTGACCGCCAACTACGGCTCCGGCAGCGTCACCGCCGTGCCCGTCCGCGCCGACGGCACCCTCGCCGACGGCCCGTCCACCGTCCTCCAGCACAGCGGCTCGGGCCCCCACACCCCACGCCAGCAGGGCCCGCACGCCCACCAGGTGCAGCCCGACCCGACCGGCCGCTGGGCCGTCAGCGTCGACCTGGGCGCCGACTCGGTGCGGGTGTGCACGCTGACCGACGGCACACTCGTCGTACACCGGGAGATCGCCCTGCGGCCCGGCTCGGGGCCCCGTCACCTGGCCTTCCACCCGAAGGGCAGGTACGCGTACGTCCTCAACGAACTCACCCCCACCGTCACCGTCTGCCACTGGGACGCCGACGACGGCACGCTGAAGCCGCTGACGGAGGTGCCCGTGCTGCCGGGAGCCCCGGCCGGGGACGCCTACCCGTCGGGCATCGTCACATCACCGGACGGCCGCTTCGTGTGGACCGCGACCCGCGGCGAGGACGTGCTCTCGACGTTCGCCGTCGAGGGCGAGGAGCTGCGGCTGGTCGGGACGGTGACCTGCGCCGGGCACTGGCCGCGCGCGATCACCGAGGCCGGCGGCGTCCTGTACGTCGCCAACGAGCGCTCCGCAGACGTGTCCTGGTTCGCCCTGGACCCGGACAGGGGCCTCCCGCGCTACGAGGGATCGATCGAGGTGGCCGCGGCGTCCTGCGTGGTCATCGGCGCAGCCTGAGCCACCGGCGGGACCGTACGCCCGCAGGCCCGCACGCCGCGGGCTCGCACGTCGACGAGCCCCGCACGCCGCAGGTTTTGCACGCCGAAGGGCCCGCACCTTGCTCGGTGGCGGGCCCTTCGGCGTTACGGCGGTGACGTGCGCGGTGACGGCCGCGTCAGCGGACCGGCGTGCCCTGCGGCTGCTGCGGGGCGATGCCCAGCGCGGTCGTGTACTTGGACAGGGCCAGCTTGCCGATCGCCGGGTAGGGGCCGATCGCCTCGGCGGCGGAGCAGCCCGCCTCCTGCGCGGCCTCCGCGATCAGGCCGGCGTCGATCTCCGGCCCTATAAGGTACGGCGCCAGCGCCAGCTGCTGCGAGCCCGAGGACCGCAGCTGCTCCGCCACGGCCGTGATCGAGCCCTCCTGGTCCAGGGCAGCCGCCATCACCGGCACGGCCAGGCGCGCGGCGAGCAGCATGCCGGTGATCCCGGCCGCCTGCACGGCCTCCTCACCGCCGACGGAGGCCAGGACGATGCCGTCCGCTGCGGTCGCCACGGTGAACAGCCGGGCACGGTCGGCGCGGGCCAGGCCGGCCTCCGACAGCCGCACGTGCAGCGCCTCGGCGAGCAGCGGGTGCGGGCCCAGGACATCGGTCAGGTCGGCCGCGACCCGGCTGTCCATCACGGCCTGGCGGATGACGCGCAGCAGCGCGCTGTCCGGGCCGGCGAGCAGCGGCACGACGACGGCGACGGGGCCCTCCGGCTCCTTGACCTCCACGCCCGCGGCGAGCGCCTGCTCAAAGCGGGCGGTGCGCTCGTCGGCGGCGTGCACGAGCACGGACTGGAGCGTGGGGAACTCCCCGTCATCGCCGTCGATGTACCCGATCCGGGCGTCGAGGCCGGGGAGCTCGGAGCGGGCGATGCTCACGACCTCCTCGGCGAGGCCGCGGGTGGCGGCGCTCGGCGTGCCCGGCACCGCGAGGACGAGCGCGGGCGCGCCCTCGGGAGCCGCCAGGGGCTCGGGTCGGCGGTGCCGCCCGGGCTGGCGGGGGCGCGGCATTCGTACAGGCAGGCCGGACGCGGGCCCAGTGGGGGAGCTCATGGCGCCGCATGTTACTGGTTTCCTGGGCTCCCCTGTTCGGGGAGGGTGCAGGTGAGCGGTATCCGTCCGCTTTTGTCTGATGAGGTACGTGCTCTTCAGAACTGATCGGCCTATGTGGATCAGTCCGTTTTATCGACCACCCGAACGGGTGACCACGCAGAGCATCGTCTCGTCACTCGGCAGGGCCGGCGCGCCCGTCGCCAGATCGGTCGCGATACGCACCGACCCGTCCAGCGGATCCCCCGCGGCCGGCACCCGCCGTGCGTGCGGCAGCCGCTTGGACAACTCCTCCTCCACAGGTGCGAGAAGCGGATCGCCCAACTTGAACAGGCCGCCGGTGAGCGCGACTTGGGACGTTCCGTCGGTGGGGCAGACGGCGGCGGCGGATTCCGCCATGTGCCGCGCGGCGGTACGCAGGATGTCCGCGGCCACCGAGTCGGTGTCGGCGCAGGCGGCCACCTGGGGAGCGAAGGAGGCGAGAACGGCGGGACGGTCCGGGCGCGGATAGAGCTTTCCGGGCAGCCCCGGCATCGGCCCGAACAGCTCGTCGGCGCGGGCCAGCAGCCCGTCCGACCCGCCGGGCCGCCCGTCGTACGCGCGCAGCGCCGCCTCCAGCCCGGCCCGCCCGATCCAGGCGCCGCCGCCGCAGTCGCCGAGCAGATGCCCCCAGCCGTCGGCGCGACGCCAGCGCGTCAGATCCGTGCCGATCGCGATCAGCCCCGTACCGGCGGCGACCACGGCACCGGACCGCGGTCCGAGGGCGCCGACATAGGCGGTGACGGCATCGGCGGCCAGGGCGACCCGCCCGATACCGAACTCCCGCCTCAGCGCGGCCGGCAGTTCGGCGCGCAGGACGTCACCGAGGGTGGCGAGCCCGGCCGCTCCGACCACGGCCACCCCGAGCCGGGCGACACCGGCCTCGGCCACCGACGCCCGCACCATGGGCACCAGTTGCTCCATCAGATGCCCCGGGTCGATGCCCCGCTCCCCGGTACGCACCGGCTCGCGGGACTCCCGCCGCGCCAGAACACCACGGCCGGCGGTGCCGACGACGACCCTGAGACCGGACCCTCCGGAGTCGACGGCGAGGAACCCGGAGGGGTCCGTCACGGCAGGCGCCAGTCCACCGGCTGTCCGCCCTGCCGGATCAGCAGGTCGTTGGCACGGCTGAACGGGCGGGAGCCGAAGAACCCGCGGTCGGCGGACATGGGTGAGGGGTGGGCGGACTCCACCGACGGCAGGTTGCCGAGGAGGGGGCGGAGGTTGCGGGCGTCGCGCCCCCAGAGGATGGACACCAGCGGCTTGCCCCGTCCGGCGAGCGCCCGAATGGCCTGCTCGGTGACCTCCTCCCAGCCCTTGCCGCGATGGGCGCCCGGCTTGCGCGGGGCCGTGGTGAGGGCCCTGTTGAGCAGCAGCACCCCCTGCCGCGTCCACGGCGTCAGATCGCCGTTGGACGGCTGCGGCAGCCCCAGGTCGGTGTTCAGCTCCCGGAAGATGTTGATGAGGCTGCCGGGCAGCGGGCGCACATCGGGTGCGACCGAGAACGACAGCCCCACGGCATGTCCCGGCGTGGGATACGGGTCCTGTCCGACGATCAGGACCCGTACCTCGTCGAAGGGCTGTTGGAAGGCTCGCAGGACATTCGCCCCGGCCGGCAGATAGGTGCGTCCCGCGGCGATCTCCGCGCGCAGGAAGTCGCCCATCCCGGCGATCCGTTCGGCCACGGGTTCCAGGGCCTTCGCCCAGCCCGGTTCGACGATTTCATGCAAGGGTCGTGGTGCCACGGGCGTCACCCTACTGCCGTAAGGGCAGCGGTGATCAACCGGTGGCCAAGGCCGGCCCCTGACGCCCGACGGTTCACCCGACCACCGCGGCCCGTACGCACAGCACATCCGGCAGATGCGACGCGAGCTGCCGCCAGCTGTCGCCGTCGTCGGCCGACGCGTACACCTCGCCGTTGCGGTTGCCGAAGTACACGCCCGCCGGGTCGGCGTCGTCCGTGCACATCGCGTCGCGCAGCACGGTGCCGTAGTGGTCCCCCTGCGGCAGCCCCGCCGACAACGGCTCCCAGGTCTTGCCCGCGTCCGCCGTACGGAAGACGCGACATCGCCGGTCGGCGGGCACGCGGTCGGAGTCGGCGTTGATGGGGAACACGTACGCCGTGTCGCCGCGCCGCGGGTGCGCGGCCACCGCGAAACCGAACGTGGACGGCAGGCCCTCGCCGATGTCCGTCCAATGCGCGCCCGCGTCGTCGCTGCGGTACACGCCCCAGTGGTTCTGGAGATAGAGGCGGTCCGGGTTCGCCGCGTCCCGCGCGATCTTGTGCACGCACTGCCCGAACTCCGGGTTCGGATCCGGCAGGAACACCGCGGAGACACCGGAGTTGGAGGGCGTCCAGCTCGCGCCCCCGTCGGATGTCCTGAACACCCCGGCCGTCGAGACGGCGACCGTCACGGCCCGTGGGTCGCGCTGGTCGGTGAGCACGGTGTGCAGGCCCTCACCGCCGCCGCCCGGCACCCACTTCGACCGGGTGGGGTGCTCCCACAGCGGGCGGACGAGCTCGAAGGTCTCGCCGCGGTCCTCCGAGCGGTACAGCGCGGCCGGTTCCGTGCCCGCGTACACCACGTCCGGCTCCGCTGCCGCCGGGTGCAGCTGCCACACCCGCTCCAGGGAAGCCTCCGTGTCCTGCGGGAACTTGACGGCGGGCCGGGCCGGTTCGGTCCAGGTGCGGCCCAGGTCGTCGGAGTGGAACACCGACGGGCCCCAGTGCGCGCTGTCGCCCCCGGCCAGCAGCCGTGGACGCGCGCCGCGTGTGTCGATGGCGACCGAGTACACGGCCTGGGCGTTGAAGTAGGGACTCTCGTCGAACTCCCAGGTGCCACCTCGCCTCCGCCCCAGGAACAGGCCCTTGCGCGTGCCCACGGCGAGCAGTACCTCGGTCATGCCGATCACCTCCGCGACGTCTTTGTCTCAGACACCGGCCAGTCTGCACCCCGGCACTGACAGTCACCTCTGGAAACGCCTACGTCGCAGGTCAGGGCGGAGATGATAGCTCGCTGCCGGAAGCCGCGCGGCGCTTTCGCGAAGACTCCCGCGCCGGCCGGAGGACCCGTGCCACGGTCGACTCCGGGTACGTGCCGTGAGCATCCAGCGGCCGTTCGCCGTATGGGAGGGCGTCGGTCCGGCATGTTCGTGCGCTCATGAGGAGGAAGCCTTCGATGGCGTTCCGAGGTCCGAAGGTGTGGCTGTGGCGCTGGCGGCGCAATCCGCTCAAACGCCGGGCCGACGCGGTGGAGGCCTGGGCAGTGCTCGCCGCCTGGGTGCTCACCGTCCTCACCGGAGTGCTCGCCGGGCTGACGACGGCCGGCACAGTGGAGCACACCATGGCCCGGGAGCGCGTCGAGTGGCGGCCGGTCGTGGCCCTGCTCACCGAGCGGGCGCCGGGCACCGCCGACTCCCGCGCCGGCACAGCGAGCGGCGAGCACGTGTGGGCGAAGGTCCGCTGGAACGCCCCGGACGGCTCCACGCACACCGGCCAGGCCCGCGTCCGTCCCGGCAGCGGCGTCGGCACGCC
The DNA here is from genome assembly GCF_001513975.1 of Streptomyces curacoi. GTDB lineage: Bacteria > Actinomycetota > Actinomycetes > Streptomycetales > Streptomycetaceae > Streptomyces > Streptomyces curacoi. The sequence goes on along the minus strand of NZ_KQ947989.1, from coordinate 623,132 downwards.
GGTCACCGTCTGGACGGACGCGCAGGGCCGCCTGGTGACCCGGCCCGCCACCGAGTCCGAGGCCCGGTCCCGGGCCGCCCTGGTCGGCGGCCTCGCGGGTGTGTGCGCCGGGTTCGTGCCCTTCGTCGCCGGCCGGGCCGTCCGCCGCCGCCTGGAGAGCCGGCGCATCGACCAGTGGGGTTACGAGTGGGCACGGGTGGGGCCGTTGTGGGGCGGGCGGATGCGGGGTTGACCGGCGCGCGGGACGGGTGGGCGGATGTGGGGTGGCTGGGGGAGTGTCGCCGGACGGGGTCGACCGTGGGGTGAGGGTGGGCGGGGGCGGGGCTGCCGCTGGTACCACTGGCGGTTGCCTGGCGGTGTCCCCGCCCGAGCCTCACCGCTCGCCCGGCAGTGCCCGTCCCAGGATCGCGTCCACGTCCGCGGCGTCGGGCAGGGTCCCGAACGCATGCCCCCAGTCGCCGCCGAGCCGGGTGGCGCAGAAGGCGTCGGCGACGGGGGCGGGGGCGTGTCGCACCAGGAGGGAGGCCTGGAGGGTCAGGGCCATCAGCTCGACCAGACGCCGCGCACCGGCCTCGGAGCCGCCGGTCAGCAGGCCCTTCAGCCGGGTGACGGCCGCGTCCAGCCGGTCGTCCGCACCCTGCGCCAGGGCGAGTTCGGCGAACAGGGCATCCGCGGTCTCGGGCTCCCGGCTCAACGCCCGCAGCACGTCGAGGGCGTTGACGTTGCCCGAGCCCTCCCAGATCGACAGCAGGGGAGCCTCGCGGTAGTGGCGGGGCATGCCCGACTCCTCGACGTAGCCGTTGCCGCCCAGGCACTCCAGGGCCTCCGCCGTGAAGGCCGGACCCCGCTTGGTGACCCAGTACTTGCCGACGGCCGTGGCGATCCGGCGGAAGGCGACCTCGCCCGGCTCCCCGCGCACCGCACGGTCGGCCGCACCGGCCAGCCGTAGCGTGAGCGTGGTGGCGGCCTCCGACTCCAGCGCCAGGTCGGCCAGGACGTTGCGCATCAGCGGCTGGTCCAGCAGCCGCGCGCCGAACGCGCTGCGGTGCCGCGCATGGTGCCCCGCCTCGACGAGCGTCTTGCGCATCAGCGTCGCCGACATCATCACGCAGTCCAGCCGGGTGCAGTTGACCATCTCGATGATCGTCTTGACGCCCCGTCCCTCGGGCCCGACCAGCCACGCGACGGTTCCGTCGAACTCCGGCTCGGAGGAGGCGTTGGAACGGTTGCCCAGCTTGTCCTTCAGGCGCTGGATGCGGAAGGTGTTGCGGCTGCCGTCGGGCAGCACGCGGGGCACCAGGAAGCAGGACAGGCCGCCGGGGGCCTGGGCCAGCACCAGGAAGACGTCGCACATGGGCGCCGAGGTGAACCACTTGTGCCCACGCAGCGTGTACACGCCCGGCTCGGCGGTCGGCGTGGCCGTCGTCGTGTTCGTACGGACGTCGGAGCCGCCCTGCTTCTCGGTCATCCCCATGCCCGCGAGCAGGCCCCGCTTGTCGGTCGGTACGCGCAGGCCCGGCTCGTACTCCCGGCTGGTCAGCAGGGGTTCGTAGACCTTCGCGAGCTCGGGCTGCCGGCGCAGCACGGGGACGGCGGCGTACGTCATCGACGTCGGACAGCCGTGCCCTGCCTCGGTGTGGCCCCACACCATCCCGCCCGCGGTCCGGGCGACATGTGCTCCTGGCCGCCGGTCCGCCCAGGGCGCAGCCGCGAGGCCCTCGGCGACCGCGACCCGCATCAGGTGGTGCCAGCTCGGATGGAACTCGACCTCGTCGACGCGGTTGCCGTACCGGTCGTGCGTGCGCAACTCGGGCTCGTACCGGTTGGCCTGCTCGGCCCACTCCTGCGCCTCGGCGCTCCCGGCCCGCAGGCCGAGCCGCCGGATGCCCTCCTCGGCCCAGTCGGCGCCCTCGCGGCGCAGCCCTTCGAGCAGGGCCGTGTCCTCGGACGCGTCGTACGGCGGCAGGGGAGGGGGCTGGTTGGTGACGTCATGGGTGGCGTACTGCCGGGGCTGCTCCTGCTCGGCTCCGGACTGCTCCTGCGCGAGTGTCGAGACCATACCGCCAGTGTTGCACTATGACTGCGACCGCAGCAATCCTGTAATACGCCGCCTCCGCCCCGTACAGTCGTGACCATGCCGAACAACCCGTCACCGCAGGCCGACGAGGTGGAACTGCGCCCGCTGTCCGCCCGGTCGGTCGTCCTGAGCCTGTTGCTGGGGTTGCATCCGCCCGAGCTGCCGGTGAAGGACCTGGTGCGCTGCGTGGAGCCGTTCGGGATCGCGGGGTCCACCGTGCGGGCCGCGCTCAGCCGGATGGTGGCGGCCGGGGACCTGCGGCGGGCGGACACGGTCTACCGGCTGAGCGACCGGCTGCTGGAACGCCAGCGACGCCAGGACGACGCCGTCCACCCCGAGACCCTGCCCTGGGACGGCGACTGGGAGATGGTCGTGGTCACGGCCACGGGCCGAGGCCCCGCCGAACGGGCGGAACTGCGCACCGAGTTGGCCCGCCTCCGGCTCGCCGAACTCAGGGAGGGCGTCTGGCTGCGGCCGGCCAATCTGCTCCGGCCCCTGCCGGACGACCTCGGCCAGGTGGCCGAGCGCTGCACGGCCCGCCCCGAGCGGCCCGCCCGCGAGCTCGCCGCGAGCCTGTGGCCGCTGGACGCGTGGGCCGGTACGGGACGCGCCCTGCTCGCCCAAGTCGGCCGAGCACGCCACCCCTCCGAACGCTTCACCGCCTTCGCGGCCGTCGTACGACACCTGCTCGCCGATCCGGTGCTGCCGCCCGAACTCCTCCCGGCCGACTGGCCGGGCGCACGGCTGCGCGCCGCGTACGCGGACTACCGGCGGGAGGTGGCCGAGACGGTACGCGCGCACGGCGGCCGCCAGGTCGACCCGACCGAGGACGTACGCGCGCGTGGAGGACGCTGAACGCGAGCGAGGGTGTACGCGCGCGTAGCGGTCGACAACCCCGAGTCGTCAATCCCGAGTCGACAGCCCCGAGTCGACAGCCCCGACCGATGACTTACGCGCGCGTGTCGCCGCCAATGCCGCGGCGGCCGTACGAAGCGCCGTGCGGGGACGCTTCGGACGGCCGCCTCCACCGTGTTGGGGGGACTACCTGCTGGTGCGGCTACCTGTAGGTGATGTCCGAGTTGGAGTACAGGCAGTTCTTGCTGTCGGGCCCCGTACCCACCGCGGTGTTGTTGTTGTACTTCTGGCAGGGGATGACCTTGCGGCCGGCGTCGTTCAGGATCGTGATGCCGCGCAGTGTCGCCACGTCGTTGCGGTTCACGTTGATGCCGACGAGGCGGGCGGTGGATCCCGTGCCGGTCACCTCGATGTTGCTGAGGTTGACCTTGCGCGTGTGCTGCGTGGAGCAGTCGCCGCACGAGCGGTAGAAGGTCTTGAACTCGCTGACGGCGAAGTTGGAGATGTTCACCGTGCCGGGCCCGTTGTGCTGGAACACCTTGTCGGCGGCCTTCTTGGCGCCGCCGCCGATCACGTTGTACGTGGAGCCGCCCCGGAAGGTGGCGGCGTCCTCGCCGACGTCCTCCCACCACACGTTCTGCAGCGTGCAGCTGCCCTCGCAGTGGATGCCGTCGGCGCCGGGCGCGCCGATGATGACGTTCTTCAGCGTCGCGCCGGGCGCGAGCTTGAAGATCGGGTCCTGGCCCTCCTCCTGGCCGTCGCCGGCCAGGTCGCCGCTGCCGTAGTAGCGGACCATGCCGCCGTCCCGCACGCCGGAGACGTTGATGGTGGAGCTCACCGGCTGGCTGCTGCTGGGCCTCGGCCAGGTGGCGGCGCTCGCCGGCGGGACCCCTACTGTCGTGATCATGACAGATGAGAGGCCGAGTGCGGCCAGACCGCCGGTCAGTGCGCGCCGGCGGGCGTGGGGCTTTGCTGGTGAAGTCATGTCCCGATGCCTTCTTCCAGTTGGGGGGTGGTCAGATCTTTCCGGCGCCCGCGCCGGACGTCACCGAGGTGACGACGGTGGACGCGGACTCCGCGGTGTAGCCGTAGGGCGGCGCGGTGAAGGTGCCGACCCGGGAGATCTCGGTCGCGGCCCCGCCGAGATCGTTGCCGCGCAGATTGGCGTAGCCGTCGACGTCACTGCTGCGGTTCGTGGTCACAGCGATCTTCGTGTCACGGAAGACGTTGTTCTCCACGAGCATCTGGGCGCCCATGCGCGAGTGGCAGGCGGTGTCCGCGCCGGCCACGTAGTTGTTGTAGAAGTGCCCGGTGCCGAAGCGCAGGCTGGGGATGCGCGAGTGGACGTTGCTGAAGTGGTTGTGGTGGTACGTCACCTTCAGGTGGCCGGTGTCCTCGGAGGCGTTGTTGTCGCTGTGGCCGACGAGTGAGCCCTTGAAGTGGTCCTTGAAGGTGTTCCAGGACACCGTGACGTTGTCCGAGCCGTGGTTGATGTCCAGCAGGCCGTCGTAGTAGTCCTTGTCGTGATCGCGGTCGGCCGAGAAGGAGTTGTGGTCGATCCACACCTTCGTCGACGCCTGGACCGTGATGCCGTCGGACGGCGCCACCGGCTTGCTGATGTTCAGGTTCCGGACGACCACGTTGGTGACGTTCTTCAGCCGCAGCCCGCCCCCGGTGAACCCGGACGCCGAACCGACGCCCAGCACCGTGGTGTGGGACCCGACGTCCACCTGACCGCTCAGCGGGATCAGGCCGTTGACCCGGACGACCTTGGCCGAGTTGCCGGTCACCGCCGACTTGAAGGCGGCCAGGGTCGAGACGGTGACCGGCGAGGCGCTGCCGCCACCGGTCGTCCCGGCGCCGAACCCGACGGGCGAGGTTTCCGCCGCCCCGGCCGGCTGGGGCAGCACGATGACGGCCGCGGTGGCGAGGGCGGCTGCGGCGGCAGTCACCAGGGTGGTTCTTTGCGGGCGTGCACGTGGGGGGAGAGTGCGCATGCGGGTGCATCCCTTCGGAAGGGCTTGCTCGATCATGTACGTGAACTATGTGTGGCAAGTGGAACGCCGCGCGCGGGCAGTGTGACCGTGTGGGGGTGCGGCGATGCGGCTCGGTCACACTGTTGAACGGAACGTAGGGGGCAAGCGCTTTCTGGTCAATGCTTTGCGCACAAGAACTCAGCCAGTCCTCGTGGAGGGTAAGGGCTCTCTCGCCCCCGCGCGTGGGAGCGCTTCCATGAAGGGCGTGTCCATGTCACCATGCCCCTGCGGACGCTTCCCCGGCGAGAGGGCGAGTCAATGCCGACTCCACATATGCGTACGTTGATCAGCGGGATGGTGCTCATCCTGCTGGCCTTCGGAGCGGTGGCCGTATCCCCGGACCGCGCGGTCGCCAGCGGCCCGGCGGCGGACCGGGCCGGGCCGCTGCCCAGCTCCTTCGCCTGGTCCTCCAGCGGACCGCTGATCGCGCCCAAGCCGGACGCCGGCCACCCGATCGTCTCCGTGAAGGACCCCACGGTCTTCCGGTACGGCCACCGTTGGCATGTCTACATGACGACGGCCGACACCTCCGGCCGGTGGAGCCTGGCCCACACCAGCTTCGCCGACTGGTCCCAGGCCGCCGCCGCACCGCAGACCTTCCTCGACACCAACCCCGCCATCGGCAACCGGTACGCCGCCGCTCCCCAGGTGTTCTACTTCGCGCCGCAGAAGAAGTGGTACATGGTCTACCAGACCCCGCTGCCCTCCTTCTCCACCAGCAATGACCCGGCGGACCCGGGCAGCTGGAGCGCTCCTCGGAACTTCTTCGACGCCGAGCCGCCGATCGTCACGCAGAACAAGGGCCCGGGCGGCTGGCTCGACTACTGGGTCATCTGCGACGACACCGACTGCTATCTGTTCTCCTCCGACGGCAACGGCCACGAGTACCGCTCGCGCACCACGGTCGCCGAGTTCCCGAACGGCTTCCGCGACACCACCATCGTCCTGTCCGAGCCCAACCGCTTCGACCTCTTCGAGGGCAGCAACGTCTACCGCCTCGGCACCACCGGCAAGTACCTCATGCTCGTCGAGGCGCTGGCCACCGGCTCCGACTGGCGACGCTACTTCCGCGCCTGGACGGCGGACAGGCTCGGCGGTGCGTGGACACCGCTGGCGGAGACCGAGGCCAACCCCTTCATCCGCTCCGCCAACGTGACCTTCGGGCCGGGCCGGCCCGCCTGGACCACGGACTTCAGCCACGGCGAGATGATCCGGGACGGCGTCGACCAGACGCTCACGATCAACCCGTGCCGCCTGCGCTTCCTGTACCAGGGGATGGACCCCGCCGCGAGCGGCGACTACTCCCAACTGCCCTGGAGGCTCGGCCTGGTGACCCAGACGAACTCCTCCTGCTGAGCAAGCCGCACCACGTCCACGAGCCGTGACCAGAAGGGACCAGGACGTGCCCACCCCCGCCCGCACCACCGTGAGCAGACCCCTGCGCGCGCCGCTCGTCGCCCTGCTCGGAGCGCTCCTGCCGCTGCTCGCGGCACTGCTCGTCACCGCCCCCGCGGCCGCCGCCCGCACCGAGGCCGCCGACGTCGTCCCCACCGCGACGCTCACCGAGATCACGGGCTTCGGCACCAACCCCAGCAACCTGCGGATGTACCTGTACGTGCCGGACACGGTCACCGCCAACCCGGCGGTGCTGGTGGCCGTGCACTGGTGCACCGGCTCGGGCCCGGACATGTACAACGGCACCGAGTACGACACGCTCGCCGACCAGTACGGCTTCGTCGTGGTCTACCCGTCCGTCACCCGCAGCAGCAAGTGCTTCGACGTCTCCTCGCCCCAGGCGCTGAAGCGGGGCGGCGGCAGCGACCCGGTCGGCATCAAGTCGATGATCGACTGGACGGTGCGCACCTACGACGCCGACACCAGCCGGATCTTCGCCACCGGCATCTCCTCCGGCGCGATGATGACCAACGTCCTGCTCGGCGACTACCCCGACGTGTTCGCCGCGGGCGCCGCCTTCTCGGGCGTGCCCTTCGGCTGCTTCGCCACCACCGACGGCTCCGAGTGGAACAGCGCCTGTGCGGGCGGCACCGTGAACCGCACCCCGCAGCAGTGGGGCGACCTGGTGCGCGGCGCCTACCCCGGCTACACCGGGCCCCGGCCGCGGATGCAGCTGTGGCACGGCACCGAGGACGACGTGCTGCGCTACCCCAACTTCGGGGAGATGATCGAGCAGTGGACCGACGTCCAGCGCGTCGCCCAGACCCCGGCCGCCACGGACACGCCCCAGTCCGGCTGGACCCGCACCCGCTACGGCGGCACCGGTGACCGGGCCCCCGTCGAGGCGATCAGCCTCCAGGGCGTCGGCCACAACCTGTACAGCCACGGCATGGCGGCCCGGGTCCTCACCTTCTTCGGCCTCGACAGCGGCGGCCCCGCACCCCAGCCCCAGCCCGGCGCCTGCAAGGTGACCGCCACCACCAACGCCTGGAACACGGGACTGACCGCCACCCTGACGATCACCAACACGAGCACCACGTCGATCAACGGCTGGAAGCTCGGCTTCCCCCTGCCGTCCGGCCAGACGATCACCAACGGCTGGGGAGCCGCGTACGCCCCGGCCTCCGGCGCGGTGACGGCGACCAACGCCTCGTACAACGCGGCGCTCGCGCCCGGGGCCCGCGTCAGCATCGGCTACCAGGCGAACCACAGCGGGAACAGTGCCGCGCCCGGCGCCTTCACCCTCAACGGGACGGCCTGCACGGCCGGTTGACCTTCCTGGACATCGAGGAGTGGCCGGGGGTGTGCCGCCCCCGGCCACCGCCCTGTCCCGCCCCACGCGGTCAGCCGCGGCTACGGGGCCCGGAAATGGCACGTCAGGGCCGTGTGCGCGGATGACATGCCGTTTTGCGGGAACCCGGGCCGCACGCAGGACGATGTCGATCGAGGTGGAGCGAGGGCGAGCGATGGTTCTGGGACTGCTCACACGTCCGGTGGCCGCCGCGGCCGGGCTGGCCGCGGCCGGGCCCCGGCTGCTCGCCAGAGGCGCGGCCCCCGCGGTGGGAGTCGCCGCCGGCGCCATGGCCGGCACGGCCCGGGCAGGAGTACGGAGCGTGGACACCGCGGCGCGCGTCGTGCGGGTCGCCCGCAACACCCTGCCCCTGCGCCCGCACCCCTGGCGGTCCGGCACACGGACGCACCTCGCACTGCGGCCCGCGGCGCCGGACCGGGTCCGGCAGGAGGGCGGGACGGAGCGCGCGGCACGCCGGGTCGCCGCGGCGCTGGCGGAGCGGCCCGACGTGGCGCTGGCGTACTGGGACGGCGGACTGAGCCGGCTGGTGGTGACCGCCATCGAGGAGTCGGTCAGCGACCGGGTGGTCGAGAAGGCGTCCGAGATCGCGGCCCGGCACGGCTTGGCCCAGACGGACGAGGCCGTGGAGGAGGTCGTCCACCCGGCCGACCCCGCGGGAGTGCGGGCCGCCGCCACGACGCTCGCCGCCGACGGGATCGGCATCGCGGCCGCGTTCATCGGGTACGGCCTGCGCCTGCCCACCACGCCCCGGGCGGTGACCGCGCTGGTGACGCTGCTGCGGGAGAACCCGCGCTTTCGCGGCTGGCTGCGGGCCCGGCTCGGCCGCTCCCGCATGGATGTGGCGCTGGCCGTCGTGAACGCGGCCGTCCACGGCGCCGGCCGGACCCCGACCGCGCTGGTGCTCGACGGTGCGCTGCGCTCTCTCCAGCTGTGGGAGACGGTGGCCCGCGCGGCGGCGTTCGACATGGTCCACGACGAGGTCTGTGTGCCCGACCGGTGCAGCCTGGCCGGGAACCAGTGCCCGCGCCCGCCGCTGCGCACGTCCCCGGCCCAGGAGTACGCCGCGCACGCCGAGGCCGGCAGCCTGGTGGGCGCCCTGGCCACACTGCTGGTCAAACACGACGGCACCGAGGCCGCGGAGGCAGTGCTCGCGGGCTCCCCCAAGGCCGCGCGCTACGGCCCCGCGGCCTTCCACGCCGTACTGAGTTCCGCGCTGTCGCGCACCGGCGTCCTGGTGCGGGACACCGAACGGCTGCGACAGCTGGAGATGGCCGACACGGTCGTCCTGCATCCGAGCGCGCTGCGCACCCCTGGTGCGGGCGCGGACCCGTGGGCGGAGGCCGTGCTGGACGCGGCGCGGCGCGCGGGGCTGCGTGTCGTGATGGTGGACGACCCGGCCCTGGCCGATTTCACGACGCTCGCCGACCAGGTGGTGCGCGACGAGCGGCCGCTGAGCGAGGTGGTGGACGCGTTGCGCGGGGAGGACGGCTGCGTCGTCACCGTCGCCCGGCCGGGACCGGACGACGAGGACGTCCTCACCGGGCTGCTCGCCGGTGACGTGGCGGTCACCCTCACCGACCGGGACGGCGCCGTCGTCTGGGGCGCGGACGTGCTGGCCTCGCACGGTCTGGCCGACGTGTGGCGGCTGCTGCGCGCGGTCCCCGCCGCACGCGGGGTGGGCCGCAGGTCGCAGACCCTGGCCCGGTCCGGCGCCGCCCTGTCCGGGATCCTCGTGGCCATCGGCAAGTCCCGGCGTGGCCGCCGTACGCCATGGCCCGGACTGCGCCACACGCCGGTCGACGTGAGCGCGGCATGGGCCCTGCTGACCGGCACGCGTGCGGCCCTCGGCGTGGCCGCGGCCCGCGCCCCGCACCCCCGGCCACGCGTGGCGTGGCACGAACTGGAGCCCACCGAGGTCCGCGACCGGCTGGAGCATGAGGAGGGCCCGGAGCCGACCCTGTCCGAGCAGCTCACCGACAGCGCGCGCAAGACGCTCCGCACGATGGGCCAAAAGCGCGTGTTCGCACCGCTGAGCGGGCCGCTGCGGCTCGCCCGGGCCGTGCGCGGCGAGCTCGACGACCCCCTCACCCCCGTACTCGCCGTCGGCTCGGCCGCCGAAGCCATCCTCGGCTCGGTCGTGGACGCGCTGCTGGTCGTCGGAGCGCTCGACCTGAACGCGCTGGTCGGCGGCATCCAGCGGATGCGGGCCGAGCGGGCGCTGTCCGGGCTGCTGGCCAAGCAGAAGCAGAAAGCACGCGTCACGGCCCAGGAGCCGTCGGCCCGGCCGCGCGTCGTGGACGCCGCCAAGCTCCGGCCCGGCGACGTGATCGAGCTCCGGGCGGACGACGTGGTGCCCGCCGACGCCCGTCTGCTGTGGGAGGACGGCCTGGAGGTGGACGAGTCCGCGCTCACCGGGGAGTCGCTGCCCGCCGCCAAGGCGACCGACCCGACGCCGCAGGCCCCCGTGCCCGACCGCCGCTGCATGGTGTTCGAGGGCACGACCGTGGTGGCCGGCGAGGCGCGGGCCGTCGTGGTGGACACCGGGGAGCGGACGGAGGCCGCGCGGGCCGTGTCCCTGGCCGCCCGTCGGCCCCCGTCCGCCGGCGTCCAGGCCCGGCTGCGGGAACTCACCGACAAGGCCCTGCCATTGACCCTGGCGGGCGGCGCCGGGGTGACCGCCCTGTCGCTGCTGCGCGGCGCGCCGGTCCGCCAGGCGGTCAGCGGCGGGGTGGCGGTGGCCGTAGCCGCCGTGCCCGAAGGGCTGCCGCTGGTGGCGACCGTGGCGCAGCTCGCCGCCGCCCGCCGGCTGAGCCGCCGCGGAGTCCTCGTCCGGGCCCCGCGCACCCTGGAGGCGCTCGGCCGGATGGACACCATCTGCTTCGACAAGACCGGCACCCTCACCGAGAACCGGCTGCGCCTGGTGCGGGTGACCGACGCCGACGGCACGGTCCGTACCCCGGACGAGACGGCCGCCGACCTCACCCTGCGGGTCGCCGCGCGGGCCTGCCCGCAGCTCAACGGCGGCTCGGACCGGCCCGTCCACGCCACCGACGAGGCCGTCCTGGACGCGGCGGCCCCCGACCCGGAGTGGTCCCAGATGGAGGCCCTGCCCTTCGAGGCCGGCCGCGGCTACGCCGCCGCCGTCGGCAAGGCGGAGGACGGCTCTCCCGTACTCGTGGTCAAGGGCGCCCCCGAGACGGTGCTGCCCGCCTGCTCCGGCCTGCCCGGCTCGGCGTCGGAGACGGCGCACGCGCTGGCCGGCGACGGACTGCGGGTCCTGGCGGTGGCCCGGCGCCCGCTGGACCCGGCGGACAACGCGGCGGATGTCCTGGAACAGCCCCTGGGGAAGCTGGAGTTCACCGGTCTGCTGGCGCTCGCCGACGTACCGCGCGGCACCTCCACGGCCCTGGTCCAGGGCCTGCGGGAGACGGGCGTACGACCGGTCATGCTGACCGGCGACCACCCGCAGACCGCGCGGGCGATCGCCGCGGAACTCGGCTGGCCCGAGGACACCGGCGTGGTCACGGGCGACGAGCTGGCGTCCGCGGACCGGGAGGCACGCGCCCGGATGCTGCGCGACATGGGCGTGGTGGCCCGGGTCGCGCCCGAGCAGAAACTCCAGGTCGTCGAGGCGCTGCGGGACGCCGGCCGGGTGGTCGGCATGGTCGGCGACGGAGCCAACGACGCCGCCGCCATCCGCGCCGCCGACATCGGCGTCGGCATCAGCGCCCGCGGCTCGGCCGCCGCCCGTAACGCGGCCGACCTCGTGCTCACGGACGCCGATCTGACGGTCCTGATCGAGGCGGTCGCCGAGGGCCGGGCCCTGTGGCACAGCGTCGCCGACGCCATCGCCATCCTGATCGGCGGCAACGCGGGCGAGGTCGGCTTCGGTCTGCTCGGCACCCTCCTGTCGGGCTCGGCGCCGCTGTCGACCCGCCAGATGCTGCTGGTGAACCTGTTCACCGACCTGTTCCCGGCCATGGCGGTGGCGGTGACCCCGAAGGAGCCGGAGGACACGGACGCGGCCGAGGGCCGGCCCGGCCGACGCGGCGGCGAAGGCGCTGCGAGCAGCGAGCCGGGCCAGGGCGACCCCATCGCCTCCGAGGACACAGAACCCCTGGGCACCTCGCTCCTCGGCGCACCCCTGATCCGCAAGATCCGGCACCGCGCCCTGACCACCACGCTGGGCGCGACGGCCGCCTGGCTGATCGGCCGCTTCACCCCGGGCACCGCCCGCCGCTCCACCACCATGGCGCTGTGCGCGGTGGTCGGCACCCAGCTCGCCCAGACCCTGGCCGACCGCCGCAGCAGCCCGCTGGTCCGCGCCACCGCCCTCGGCTCCGGGGCCGCCCTGGTCGTCCTGGTCGAGACTCCCGGTATCAGCCACCTCTTCGGCTGCACACCGCTCGGCCCCCTCGCCTGGGCGGGCGTCGCCGCGTCGATCGCGCTCGCGGTGTCGGGGCAGCGGGCAGTGCCGCACCTGGAGCGGATGGTCATGCGGCGACTGCCGACCGGATGACCTCGACCGAGGCGAGCGTGCCGACGTCAGGGGCGGCGGGGCCGTATCGATGTGCGGCTCCGCCGCGTGGCGCGACCGGCCACGAGCAACCCGCAGTCGCACGCCCCTCAGACCCCGCCCCTGCGAACAGGCGATCAAACGGACGAGTGGTACTGGTCCGGCACATGCACGTCCCCGCCGAGTTCCCGCGCCGCATGCCGCGCCCACGAGGGGTTGCGCAGCAGCTCACGGCCGAGCAGCACCGCGTCCGCCTCGCCGTTCGCGATGATCTTCTCGGCCTGTTCGGCGTCGGTGATCAGCCCCACCGCGGCGACCGGCAGTGAGGTCTCGGCCTTCACCCGCGCGGCGAACGGCACCTGGTAGCCGGGGCCGACGGGGATCCGGGCGCCCGCGGCGTTGCCGCCGGTGGAGACGTCGAGCAGGTCGATGCCGTGGGCCTTGAGGTCGGCGGCGAAACGGACCGTGTCGTCGGCGGTCCAGCCGTCCTCCTCCAGCCAGTCGGTCGCCGAGATGCGGAAGAACAGGGGTTTGTCGTCCGGCCACACCTCCCGTACGGCGTCCACGACCTGGAGCGCGAAACGGGTGCGGTTCTCGTACGAGCCGCCGTAGGCGTCGGTGCGGTGGTTGGAGTACGGGGAGAGGAACTCGTTGATCAGATAGCCGTGGGCGCCGTGGATCTCGGCGACCTCGAAGCCGGCGGCGAGGGCGCGGCGGGCGGCGTCCGCGAACTGCCCCACGATCTCCTGGATCCCGGCGACCGTCAGTTCGCTCGGCACCGGGTGCCCCTCGGCGAAGGCGACCGCGCTCGGCGCCACCGGCTGCCACCCGTGGGCGTCCGGTCCCACCGGCGCGCCGCCCTTCCAGGGCCGGTCCGTCGATGCCTTGCGGCCGGAGTGGGCCAGCTGGATGCCCGGAACGGTGCCCTGGGACACCAGGAAGCGCGTGATGCGGCGGAACGCCTCGACCTGGGTGTCGTTCCAGATGCCCAGGTCGTACGGGGAGATCCGGCCCTCGGGGCTCACCGCCGTGGCCTCGACGACGATCAGCCCCGTGCCGCCGGCCGCGCGGGCCGCGTAGTGCGCGAAGTGCCAGTCGTCGGGGGCGCCCGTCTCCGGGCCCTCCGGTGCGGCCGAGTACTGGCACATCGGGGCCATCCACACCCGGTTCGGGATCGTCACATCGCGCAGGGTGCAGGGCTGGAAGAGCGCACTCACGGCGGACTCCATTCGTGGCGGGGACCGGTGGTCGACTCGTACGATAGGCATCGTAGTACGGGGAGTGTCAAACTACGATGCTTCTCGTACCATGGAGGGACCCGAGTGAAGTGGAGCAGCCGTGACCCGCCCCGCTGTCAGCAGTCGAGACCTCCCGCACCCGACGCGCGAGGAGATCCGTCTGGAAGGCGTGCTGCACGCGCTGTCCGACCCGATGCGGCTGCGGATCGTGCGCGAGCTCGCCGCCGTGGGCGAGGAGCTCTCCTGCTCGCACTTCGACCTGCCGGTGACCAAGTCCACCGCCACGCACCACTTCCGGGTGCTGCGCGAGAGCGGGGTGATCCAGCAGATCTACCGGGGCACCGCCAAGATGAACGGCCTGCGCAGGGACGACCTAGACGGTCTCTTCCCGGGACTTCTGGACGCCCTCCTCGACGCCGCCGACCGCCAGGCCGTCCGCCCCAAAAGCGCCTGAACCGGCCTTCGCGGGCAGGTGGTTGAAGAGCAGGTTCAGCACGATCGCCGTCAGACAGCCCGCGCTGATGCCGCTGTTCATCACCGTCTGGAACCAGTCCGGGAACTTCTCGTAGACCGTCGGCACGCCGACCGGCAGCACACCCATGGCCACGGAAACGGCCACCACGGTCAGGTTGTTGTTGCCCCGGAAGTCCACCTCGGCCAGGGTCCGCAGACCGCTCGCGGCGACCGTCCCGAACATCACCAGGCCCGCACCGCCCAGCACCGGCGCCGGGATCGCCGCCACCACCGCGCCCAGCTTCGGCAGCAGGCCGAGCAGCACGAGGATGCCGCCCGCCGTGGCCACCACCCAGCGGCTGCGCACACGGGTCATGCCGACGAGGCCCACGTTCTGCGCGTACGCCGTGTACGGGAAGGTGTTGAAGACGCCGCCCAGCACGGTCGACAGACCGTCGGCGCGCAGGCCGTCGGAGAGGGAGCGCGGTGAGACCTTGCGGTCCGTCATCTCACCCACCGCGATGAAGTCGCCGGTCGTCTCCGTCATGCACACCAGCGCCACCACCAGCATCGACACGATCGCCGAGAACTCGAAGGTCGGCGCCCCGAAGTGGAACGGCGTGCTGATCCCGACCCAGTCGGCGTCCCCGACCCCGCCGAAGTCGGTGAAGCCCAGCGGCACGGCCACGGCGAGCCCGACCGCGATGCCGATCAGCACCGCGATCCGGCTGAGGAACACCGGCGCGAACCGCTGCACCCCGAGCACCACCGCGAGGACGAAGGCCGCCAACGCCAGGTTCTCCGGCTCCCCGAAGTCCGCCGAACCGACGCCGCCCGCGGCCCAGTTGCCCGCTACCGGCAGCAGTGACAGACCGATGACCAGGATCACGGTGCCGGTGACGAGCGGGGGGAAGAAGCGGAGCAGCTTGCCGAAGACCGGTGCCAGCAGGACGATCGCGAGCCCCGCGACGATCACTGAGCCGTAGATCGCGGGCAGTCCGCCGCCGGTCGTGCCGATCAGCACCATCGGGGACACGGCCGCGAACGTACAGCCCTGCATGATCGGCAGCCGTACGCCGAACCGCCAGAAGCCGATGCACTGGATGAGGGTCGCGACACCGCACACCAGCAGATCGGCCGTGATCAGATACGCCAGGTCCGCGGGCGGCAGTTTCATGGCGCCGCCGACGATCAGCGGGACTGCGACGGCGCCGGCGTACATCGCGAGGACGTGTTGGAGGCCGAAGGCGGCCAGTTGGCGTTTGGGCGGGATCTCGTCGACCGGGTGCACGGGTGCGGTTTCTGTCATGCGCGAGACCGTAGGCTCCTTGAACAGATTGTTGATTTCGGGGGTGTTGCTGGTTCGTTTCTCGGCGCGGGTCGTGTGTGGCTGGTCGCGCAGTTCCCCGCGCCCCTAAGGGGCGTTGCCCTGCGCGGCATCCATCAGGGACTCCCAGTCGGGGAGCTTCACCACAGCCCTGCCCAGCGACGCCCCCAGCTCCGCCTCCGCCTGCTCGATCGCGCACCAGCCCGCCCACTCGACCGGCTCGATCCCCTCGGCGCGCAGAGCCGTGAGCGGATCCTCGGGAAGTTCCCTTTGCACGAGCACGGCGGCGTCCTCCAGCAGAGACGTCACCGTCTCCTTCGCGCACGGACGGTTGGTGCCGATGACGCCCGTGGGGCCCCGCTTGATCCAGCCGGCCACGTACTCGCCCGGTGCGACGAGGCCCTCACGCAGGACGCGCCCGGCGAGATGCGGCACCGTGCCGGTCGCCGGGTCGAACGGCAGCCCCTCCAGCGGCACTCCGCGGTAGCCCACCGAACGCAGCACCAGCTGGGCCTCGATGTCCTCGTAGCGGCCCGTGCCCGTCACCCCGCCCTGCCCGTCGGGTGCCGTCCGCTCGAAGCGCACCGCGCCCACGCGCCCTGCCTGCGCGAGGAGCTCCACGGGCCGCAGGAAGAAACGCAGCCGGATGCGGTGGCGGGCATCCCGCGCCGGGGCGCCGGCCCAGCCGCGCAGCACCTCGATGTTGCGGCGCTGCACCGCGGGCAGCCCGGAAGGATCGACGTAGGCCGGGTCCAGCTCCAGCTCCGCGGGGTCCACGGTCACCTCGGTGTCCGGCAGTGTGCCCAGTTCGCGCAGCTCCTTGGTCGTGAAGCGGGCCTGCGAGGGGCCGCGCCGCCCGACCATGCTGATGTCGGTGACCTGGCTCGCGGCGAGCGCGGTGAGCGCCGCCTGCGGCATGTCGGTGGGGGTCAGCTCCGCCGTGCCCCGTGCCAGCATCCGGGTGACGTCCACCGCGACGTTCCCGACGCCGATGACCACCGCCGACCGCGCGCCGAGCACGAATCCGTCGTCGGTGGGAGTACCTCCCTGTTCGGGCGGAGCCGAGAACTCGGGGGAGTCCGGGTGGGCGCTGTACCAGGACACGAACTCGGTCGCCGACCAGCTGCCCGGCAGGTCCTCGCCGGGAATCCCGAGGTGCCGGTCGGTGGCGGCGCCCACGCAGTACACGACAGCGTGGTACAGCTCCCGCAGCCGGGCGGTCGGCACGCCGGCCGGGCCGACCTGGACACCGCCCAGGAACCGCACATGCTCGTGCTCCAGGACCGTCCGCAGATTGTTCTGGAGGGACTTGATCTTCTCGTGGTCCGGCGCCACCCCGTATCGCACCAGGCCGTACGGGCACGGCAGGCGGTCCAGGACGTCCACGACCACGTCGGGGTCCTGCTGTACAAGGCTCTGGGCGGCGTAGCACCCGCTCGGTCCCGAGCCGACGACGGCAACACGAAGCACGGCGGAACTCCTTGTCCGGAGATCTTCAGGAGTCGCTCTCGAATCCAGCATCGCACCGCGGCCGCTCCGCTGACAGGGTGCTGTGCGCCGTACGGGAAGCGTGTTCGTTCAGTATGGAATGTGATCATGCGGTTACGTTGCGTGTGTGCTGGAAGCATCCTTTCTTAATCTTTCCGATCGTCGCGCGACGGACGGCGCCGTGTCCGTGTGGCCCGCGTGGGAAGTGCGGGACGAAGCCGGCGCCACGGCGTGGTTCGGCGTCCGGCTGGAGTTCGGTGACGGCGCCCGGGTCGACGCGCTCGCCGTGGCGTCCGAGGGGTGTGTCTCCATCGAGGACGTACGGGCCGAGCCGGCGCTGTCCCTCGACGACCTGGCGGCGCTCGCCGACTGGCTCGAGGATCCGCTCTTCGAGGCGTGCGGGATCGGCGTCGAACCGGACGGGCCCGACCCGGGCGGCCCCGAACCGGACGGCGCGGACGCCGGGCCGGGCCGGGCGCGGCAGGCCTGGCCGCGGGGCGTCGAGGGGCAGTGGCTCGTGGCGCAGAAGTACCGCGCGGCCCAGGAGCAGGGCGTCGACCCCGTGCTGGCGGTGATGAGCGCGACGGGGCAGGACCGCCGCAAGTCGCTCCGGCTGATCGGCCAGGCGCGCGACGCGGGCTTCCTGACGCGGCGCCGGGCCCGCCCCTGAGCGCGGCCTCGGCGGGCGGGCGTACCGGCCGGGGTCGTCAGAGCATGTCCCGCATCCGCGTGATCTCGGCCGTCTGCTGAGCGACGACCTCGTCGGCCATCTCCTCGATCTGGATGTTGTTGCCCTGGCCCTTCACATCCGTGGCCATGGTGATCGCCCCGTCGTGATGGGTGATCATCAGCGTGAGGAAGAGCTGGTCGAACGCCTTGCCCCGTGCCGCGCGCAGCTTGTCCAGCTGCGCCTCGGTGGCCATGCCGGGCATCGACGCGTGCTCGTGGCCGTCGCTCTTGCCGGCCTTGCCGTGGTTCTTCAGCCAGCCCTTCATGGCGGTGATCTCCGGCCCCTGCGCGGCGGCGATCCGCTCGGCGAGCTGCTCGACCTTCGCCGACTCGGCACGGTCCGGGACGAGTTCGGTCATCTCCAGGGCCTGCTCGTGATGCTCGATCATCATCCGCGCGTAGGCGACGTCCGCCGAGTTGGGGGAGTCGTCCTCGGCGCGTTGCCGTGCGGCCTCCTCTGCGGACATCCGCCGGTTCTCCTCGCCGGGCTCGCCGGGCACGATCACCGAAGGCCCGCTCGCCGCGGCCGACTTGGAGTCGTCGGCGCCGGAGTCGCAGCCCCCGAGCGTGAGCATGACCGAAGCGGCCAGTACTGCCGTGAGGAGGGGCGCCCGGCGGCAGGCCGTCTTCGTTACATGTTCATTGCCCCCTGTTGATATGTGCATGTCGAAGACGATACTCGGGCTTGCATGAACCGTTCCACTGGGAACGGAACAAGGGAGGAAACAGTGATCCTGTTCAGTATTCCCCGAACGCGGCGCAGATGTATGGGAGTTGCCGCTGCCGCCGCCGGACTCGTGGCGGCGCTGCTCACCGCGCAGCCTGCCGTCGCGACCCCCGACCCGGGGGACGGCCCTGTCGCGGAGCAGGAGGTCTCCGAGCGGACCCGGGCCGAAGTGCGAGAGGCTCTCGCGGACGGTGAGATACCCGGGCAGCACGAGATCGTCCACTCCGACAACATCCAGCATCTGGCCTTCGTGCCCAAGGACGCGCTGCAGGGCACCAATTCGGACCTCGCCTTCCAGGGCAAGTACGCCTTCGCGGGCAACTACGACGGCTTCCGCGTCTTCGACATCAGCAACCCGGCGGCGCCCAGGACGGTCGCGCAGGTCCTGTGCCCCGGCTCGCAGAACGACGTCTCCGTCTCCGGGAACCTGCTGTTCCTGTCCACCGACTCCTCGCGCAGCGACAGCAGTTGCAACAGCACCACACAGCCCGCGACCGAGAAGTCCTCGTGGGAGGGCATGAAGGTCTTCGACATCAGCGACAAGACGAACCCGAAGTACGTCGCCGCCGTCGAGACCGCGTGCGGCTCGCACACCCACACCCTGGTGCCCGAGCGCAGGAACGTCTACATCTACGTCTCCTCGTACTCGCCGGACGCCACCTACCCGGACTGCCAGCCCCCGCACGACGGCATCTCCGTCATCAAGGTGCCGCGCAGCGCCCCGGAGAAGGCGGCGGTCGTGAACTTCCCGGTCCTCTTCCCCGGTGAGGGCCCGGACGGCGGCGGCAACCCCGGCCCGCCCGCCGGCGCCCGCAAGACCACCGGCTGCCACGACATCACGGTGCTGCCCTCGAAGGACCTGGCCGCCGGTGCCTGCATGGGCGACGGCATCCTGCTGTCCATCGAGGACCCGGAGCACCCGAAGGTCATCGACCAGGTCCGGGACGACGTGAACTTCGCGTTCTGGCACTCGGCGACCTTCAACCAGAAGGCCGACAAGGTCGTGTTCACCGACGAGCTGGGCGGCGGCAGCGCGGCCACCTGCAACGCGGCGATCGGCCCGGACCGCGGTGCCGACGGCATCTACGACATCGTCGGCAAGGGCGACAAGCGCAAGCTCGTCTTCCGCAGCTACTTCAAGATCCCCCGGCACCAGGCCGACACCGAGAACTGCGTGGCCCACAACGGCTCGCTGATCCCGGTCAAGGGCCGGGACCTCATGGTGCAGGGCTGGTATCAGGGCGGCGTCTCCGTCTGGGAGTTCACCGACTCGGACAACCCTAAGGAGATCGCCTACTTCGACCGGGGTCCGCTCACCACCGACACCATCAAGTCGGGCGGCTCGTGGTCGGCGTACTACTACAACGGGTACATCTACTCGAACGAGTACGCCAGGGGCTTCGACGTCCTGAAGCTCCAGGACCGGCGCACGGACCCGGCGCGCTGGGTCAAGATGCGCGAACTCAACGTCCAGACGCAGCCGGACTACTTCGACTGACCGTCCGGGCGGCCGGGCGGCGACCCGGTCGCGAAGAACCGTGACAGATCCGTGTCACCCGTCCCGCCGGGCTCGGTCCCCGAGTCCGGCGGGACCCCCATCTCCCACTCCAGCCGGTAGCGCTTGAACAACTCGGCGCGCAGCACCGGCACGGGCATCGGCACGCCGGGCACCAGCGCCGCGTAGACCGCGCCCATGAGCAGCGCGCGCAGCATCGGGTAGTCGGCGTCGACGTCCCGCGAACCGCGCCGTGCGCAGGTGTCCCGCAGCAGTTCGGCCAGGCGCCGCTGCTCCGGGCACTGCATGAAGCCCTCGGCCTGGAGGATCCCCGCCATGTGCTGGCGCATCAGCACGGGCCGGTCCCGGGCCAGGCCCAGGATCGCGTCGATGGCCCTGGCCATCCGCTCCCGGCCGTCCTCGGTACGCGGCTCGCGCTCCAGTGCCTCCTCCAGCGTGCGGTGCATCAGCCGGTGCACGGCGGACTGGACCAGCTGGCGTTTGCCGGGGAAGTAGTACGACACCAGACCGCGCGCCGAACCCGCCCGGTCCGCGATGTCGCCCAGCGTGGTGGCGTCGTAGCCCCGCTCGCCGACCAGCTCGACCGCCGCCTGCAGAAGCCGCTCCCGGGAACGCCGTCGCAGCTCTTCATTGACCGAGGCGCTGCGCGGGGACATGCTGTAACTCCTGCGTTGACTGGCTGCCAGCCAACTATACTCAGCGTGTCCGGCCGGGCCTCGACATGGCCTGGGCCGGGGTCGCCGTCTGCCCTGGGCTACACGGGGGATAGTCCAGGGCGGGCCCGGTCCCCGTACACGAGCGCCGCAGGCTACTGGTCCACCCGCCGCTCGCCACCGTTCGCCCGTGGGGCGGCCTGCGCGAAGTCCAGCACCGGCCGCAGCCCGTCCGGCCGCTGCGTCACCGGCAGATGGTCCACGAAGTGCACCGCACAGCCCAGGGCCGCCGCTCCGCCGTCGGCACGCCGGTCGTCGCCGACCATGACGACGTCCCCCGGATCGGCGTCCAGCGCCGCACAGGCGGCGGCGAACAGACGGGCGTCGGGCTTCTGGACGCCGTGCTCGTAGGACAGCACGTAGGCGTCCACGTACGGATCCAGGCCGTGCTCCCGGAACACCGGCCGCAGATCCCAGCCGATGTTGCTGACCACCCCGACGCGGACACCCCGCTCCCGCAGCGTCCGCAACACCTCGGCGGCATCCGGATACGGCGCCCACGCGGACGGTGCCGTGTGGCGGTCGTAGAGCAGGTCGTGCAACCGGTCGTCGGGGAGCGGCACATGCCGGGAGAGCCCGGTGTAGGCGGCCCGGTGCAGCTCCGCGCTCATGTCCCGCACTCCCCAGACACTCGCGACGTCCTCGGGCAGCCAGGAGGGAGCGACACCGCCGGGCAGCGCCCCCATCGCCTCCAGCGCCTGGGCCGCCTCGGCCAACTGCTCCTCGTCGAGTGCCAGTCGGGCCTCGTCGAGCGCTCCGCGCAGCCAGGCTTCGGTGGACTCGACACGGAAGAGGGTTCCGGAGAAATCGAACAGGACTGCGGTCATGATCCGGATCCTACGGGGCGCCTCGCCGCCGCGCGGAGAGATCGCGCCCAGGCGCGGTCAGCTCCGCCACCGGACGTGCACCCGCACCGCCAGCACCACGACCAGCGCGCCCAGCAGCCAGCCGCCGATCACGTCCGTGGCCCAGTGGACGCCCAGCCACACGCGGGTCAGGCCGACGCCGGCCACGGAGACCACGGCCACGGCGACGGCCGTACGCCACAGGGCGCGCCCGACGCCGTGGTGGTGCAGGAGCCACAGCAGGAGGCCGCACACCACCGTGGCCGTCATGGCGTGGCCGGAGGGGAAGGCGGCGTAGTGGGCGGAGTCGACGGGGTCGGGCCAGACGGGGCGCGGGCGGTCGACCACTGCCTTCAGGCTCTGCTGGACCACGGTGGCGAGCGCACAGGCGGCCACCAGCCACACGGCCGTCCGGCGCGCCGCTCTGCGCCACACCAGCCAGACGGCGACCGCGGCGGTCAGGATGCGCATCGTCCACGGATCCCAGACCCAGTCCGTCAGGATGCGGAACGCGTGCGTGACGCCGGGCTCGTCGACCGCCCAGCGGTGCGTGGTCTCGGCGATGTCGCCGTCGAGGTTCATCAGCGGGTACCAGCGGATCGCCACCAGGGCGAGCAGCAGGGCGGAGCACAGGCCGAGGGCACCGGCCCAGCGGGCGGTGCGGCGCTCGGCCGGCGGGCGGGGCGGGGACTCGACGGACTGGGTGTGCATACTGCGATCCTCGCCGACCGGTGGGGTGGGAGGCCAATGCGGGGGCGGGTTCGCGACGCCCGCCACAGGGGGGCGGGGCCCTCTCAGAGGGTCAGCAGCATCGCCACCATCGCGATCCCCATCGACAGCCGGCAGGCCCGCGCCAGCTCCGGCCGGTCACTCCACCCGACGCCCCCGCCACCACCGGCGGCGGGCACCAACCGGACGCCGGACAGCAGCACATAGCCCGTGAAGTACAGGAGCAGCGCGCCCGTCACGAGCGGTGTGCCGGAACCGCCGTGCCCGCCCTGGTGCCCGGGGGAGGCGGCCATCACGACCGCCATGTAGACCATGGCCGAGGCTCCCACCAGGTGGTGCAGATGGTGTGCACCCGCCCGCGCCGACCACAGGGCGTGGAGCGCGGCCGCACCGAACACGCCCGCGTAGACGGGCCAGGCCCACGACGGCGGCGTGAACACCGCGGCGGGCACCGCCATCGCCGCCATGCCGAACCCCATCAGCGCCTCGCCGCCCGCGGCCCGGCGCTGCTCCTCGACATGGCTGCGCATCCGCAGCAGACAGTAGGCGCCGGTCGCCGCACACACCGCGACCAGCAGCCAGCCGGGCGAAGCCGGTCCGTGCACGCGCACCTCCCCGCTCGACGGTCTCGGACAGTCGGTCGATGCCCGGACCGTCCGGCGCGCACGCGAGCGCAAGGGTGTACACGGGGAGCATTCGGCGCAATACTTTACGAGTAAAACACTTGCTAAGGTGGTCTGTATGAGCAGTTGCCTTCCGCTCGCCGGAGTGCTGCGCCTCGGCCGGCCCTCCGACATCTGGTTCAAGCCCGCCCTGAGCGTGGTCGTCGCCGTCGCCCCGCCTAACCTCGCCCTGCTCGCGCTCGGCCGACTGGATCTGGCCATGTACGCGATGGCCGGATCCCTGTGTGCGCTCTACGCCCACAACCGCCCCTACGCCGCGCGCGCCCGCGCCCTGGCGTGGGTGGTGCTCGGCATGCTCGGCGGTCTCGCCACCGCACTGGTCGCGGCCTCGCTCACCCCCGGTGCCGTCGTACTGGTCACCGTCGGCGCGGTGCTGGCCGCCGTCCAGAAGGTGCTGTGCGACGCGACCCGCATCGGCCCGCCCGGCAACGTGGTCCTCACCTTCGTCAGCTCCGCCGCCCTGTTCACCCCGCAGACCCTCGCCCAGGTCCCCGGCCACCTCGCCCTCGCCGCCGCGGCCGGCGCCTGGGCCTGGCTCGTCGGCATGGCGCCCGGCCTGCTGCGCCCGCACGGCCCGGAACGCCGGGCCACCGCGGGCGCCCTGAACGCGGTCGCCGCGTACGTCGAGGCGTACGGCGCGGGCGAGGACCGCGCCCGGGCCCACACCACCGCTGCCGCCGCCGTGCGGGCCGCCCGGCAGACGCTGCGCTCCGCGGGCCGCCCCTCCGGGACCCACCGCGCCCTCGAATGCCTCCTCGTCCGCGCCGAGGTCGCCCTGGCCGCCCCCGCCGACACCGACGCCGGGCCGCTGCGCACCTGGGCCCGGCAGACACGGGGCACCCGGCCCGTGCCGCAGGTCGACGACCTCGGCTCCGTCGGGAGCCAACCCGCCTCGGCCCCCGGCCCGTTGCGGCGCAGCCTCGGCCCGCTGACCCCGCTCGCCGTACGCACCGCCCTGGGCTGTGCCCTCGCCGGCTACGCCTGCCTGGCCCTGGGAATCGGCCGCCCCTACTGGGCGCTGGTCACCGCGGCGTCCCTGTACCAGGCCGACCTCGCCCTGACCTGGGGGCGTGGCGTCCAGCGCGTCGTCGGCAACCTGCTCGGCGTCCTGCTGTTCGCCGCGGTCGTCCCGCTCGCCCACACCGGCGAGATCGCCCTGGTCCTGTGCTGCCTCGCCCTCAACTTCGGCGCCGAGGCGCTGATCAGCCGCAACTACTGGCTCGGCAGCGTCTGTGTGACCCCGATGGCGTTGCTCGTCACCGAGTTCGCCGGGTTCCAGGAGCCCGGGCCGCTGATCACCGAGCGGGTCGTGGACACACTGCTCGGCACGCTGGTCGGTCTCGTCGCCGCCGTGGCGGTCCCCGATCGGCGGTGGCAGCGGGTCGTGCGCACGCAGCGGACCGGACCCCGTACGCTCGCGGCCACGGGGCGGAGTCAAGGGCCGCGCCGGGACCAGCGCGCAGGCAGCGAGACGACGGAGGGCGTACGGCCATGACGGCGACCAACGGCGGGCCGACCAGGGCGAGACAGGACACGGTGGCCGCCGTGGTCCGGCAGTGGCAGGCCGTCCACCCGGACCTCGACACCGCCCCCATGGAGATCATCGGCCGCATCAACCGCTGCGCCGCGCTCTTCCAGCAGGCCGAGGACGCACCCCTGCGCCGCGCGGGCCTCAGCCGCCCCGAGTTCGACCTGCTCGGCGCCCTGCGTCGCACCGCCCACGAGCTGACCCCCAGCGAACTGGCCCGGGAGACCTTCTCCTCCGGCGCCGCCGTCACCAAGCGCCTCAAGCAGCTGACCGAGCGGGGTCTGGTCGAGCGCCGCGGCGACGCCCGGGACCGCCGGGTCGCCCATGTCCGCCTCACGGACGCGGGCCGGGCCCTCGTCGACGGCATCCTGCCCGAGCAGCTCGCCTACGAGACGGCCCTGCTGTCCGGCCTGAACCCGCAGGGGCAGAGCGAACTCGCCGCGCTGCTGGGCGACTTGCTCGGCCAGCTGGAGGGGCGGCTGCGGGCGCTGCGCGCCTGAACCCCGCCGAGCTGCGGTGCGGAAGTTTCGGAGCGGGATCCGCTGTTGACGAGGTGCCGGTGCCCTTTCTAGGTTCAACCACGTCGGTTCGAATCACCGACTTATGTGCGACATTCCGAACGATGGAAGGGGAGCCGTGGCAGCCGAAGCCCCTGGCCCGGAGACGCTCACCGTCGACCTCGGCACCGGGACGGGCCCCTTCCACGGCGGCGCGAGCGGCACGCTCTACGGCCTGTACGGCGACGGCGTGCCCAGCCGTGCCGTCGTCGAGGGCATGTACGTCCGTACGGTCACCACCAAGGCGCAGGACGGCGTCCAGCACCCGGGCGCCGACGCGCTGGAGATCCTGCCGTCCTTCGTCGCCGCGGGCGGCAAGGACGTCTACGTCTACCTGCCCGACCACTACCGGGGCTTCCCCTACGAGTGGCCCGGCGCCGCCGGTGAGGAGCGGTTCGCGGGGTTCCGGCAGGTCGTCCGCCGCCAGGTAGAACAGGTGCTCACCCTGGGTGAGTTGGCGTCCCATGTCGTGTACGTCCCTTTCAACGAACCCGAGGGCAACATGTTCGGCGAGGGGGAGTGGAGCCACGACCGCGTCTCCTGGCGCACCGACCCGCGTCCCTACTTCGCGGCGTGGCGGGCGGCGTACCACCTCATCAAGGGCCTGCACCCCGGGGCGCGCATCGCCGGACCGAACACCAGCATCCTGTACCCCGAGGTCAGGGGCTTCCTGGAGTTCGCCGAGGAGCACGACGTCCTGCCCGACGTGATCACCTGGCACGAACTGTCCTCACCCGCCGAGGTACGCACGAACGTCGCCCGATACCGGGCCTGGGAGCGGGAGCTGGGCATCGGCCCGCTGCCGGTCAACCTCAACGAGTACGCCCACAACTACCACCTGTCCGTGCCGGGCCAGATGGTGCAGTGGATCTCCGCGATCGAGGAGTCCAAGGTCGACGCCGACATGGCGTACTGGAACATCGCCGGCAACCTCAACGACTCCGCGGTCGAGGCCAACAAGGGCAACGGCCAGTGGTGGCTGTTCAACGCCTACGGCCGGATGACCGGCGACACGGTGCGGGTCACCGCGCCGCATCCCGACGCGCAGTACACCCTGCAGGGCGTCGCCACCCTGGACGTGGGGAAACGGCAGTCCCGGCTCCTGTTCGGAGGCGCGGGCGGCGCCGCGCACGTCGTCTTCGCGAACGTCGACCCGGAGGTCTTCGGCACGACGGTCCATGTGCGGCTGGAGGAGATCCCCTGGACGGGCCAGGTCGGCGCCGCCGCCCAGCCGGCGCGGTTGCGGGACGGTGAACTGCCCGTCGTCGACGGCACAGTGACCCTGCCCCGCACGGACCTCGACGCGATGTCCGCCTACCAGGTGATCCTCTCGCCCGGCGGCAACGGCGCAGCCTGCCTGCCCCCGTCGGTCCGCTGGCGGCAGACGTACGAGGCGGAGGACGCGACGTACACGGGCAGCGGCCGGACGAAGAACGGCCCCGAGGGCTCCCCGTCCGCCGTCGACCGGTTCGCCACCTCCGGCGGCTACCACGTGGGCGGCCTGCGCACCGGCTCCGACGGCATGCTCACCTTCGACGTGGAGGTCCCGCAGGACGGGACGTACGAGATCAGCGTCTACGCCAACTCCCACAACGAGGCCGACCTGGTGCGCGAGCAGGGGCCCACCAACGTCTTCCTGCGCGTCGACGGCGAGCAGCCGCGCGAACTGCGGCTGCCGCTCGGCTACAAGTGGGCGGTGTGGGGCCACACCGACACCGAGGCCGAACTGACCGCGGGCAGGCACCGGATCACGCTGGCCGCCCAGGACCCCGACCTCGGCGTCACCAAGGGCGACGCGGTCGTCGACAAACTGGACCTCACCCTGCGCAGCGCCGAGGGCCCCGCCCTGTACGACGCCGAGTACGCGGACCTGCGCCACGGCACCCGCGTCAGCTACGCCCACCGCGGTGCCTCGGGCCCCGGCGTCGCCGTACTGCCCCGGGGCGGCACCGCCACCTTCTGGGTGCACGCGGCCGACGACGGAGAGGCGACGGTCACCGTCGACCGGCTCGGGCCCGGGGAAGGGGCGCTGACGGTCAACGGCGAGGAGGTCGGCCGGGTCGAGGAGGGCTCACTGCCGCTCTTCCTGGCCGGCGGCATCAACAAGATCACGGTCATCGGCGCCTCGGAACGCCTGATCGTGGACCGGCTGCGCGTCGCGCCCTCGCGCGGCCTGCTGACCGCCACGGCGTACGCCGCCGCGGACGGCGCCCTCACCGGCACCGCGAAGGTGACCGCGTACCCGTACGCCACCGGCGGCAAGGCGGTGGACGGCATCGGCGCCGGCCCCGGCAACGCCCTCACCCTGACGGTCACGGCGGAGCACGCCGGCCGCCACGCCCTGACGATCCGCTACTCCAACGGCGAGCAGGCCCCGGCCACCCACTACAACCCGGACCCGATCTGCCGCCACGCCGACATCTCGGTCAACGGGGCCGAGCCGCAGCGCGTCCTGTTCCCCACCACGTTCCACTTCAACGACTTCCGGACCCTCACCGTCCCCGTCACCCTCGACCAGGGCGGCAACACCCTCACCTTCACGGCCGACGAACTGCCCGGCTTCGACGGGCAGTCCAGAAACGCGTACGGCCAGCGCTCGGCGTACGCGCCGGTCATCGACCGCGTGGTGGTGACACCGCTGGCTCCCGGGCGATAGGGCCCCTCACTTCTCGTCGGCCGCGCGGTACACGCCGAACATCGCTCCCTGCGGGTCCCGCAGTACGGCGATGCGCGGCCCGTCGGGGACCGAGGTGGGCTCCATGAGCACGGTGCCGCCCGCCTCCGTGGCGTCCGCCGCCGTGAGGTCCACGTCCACCACGGCGAAGTACGGCAGCCAGTGCGCCGGCACCTCGTGCGGAAACTTGTCGTCCATGGTCACCATGCCGCCGAAGTCGGCGCCGTCGATGCCCCACTGCGTGTAGCGCTCCGCGGCGTTGACACTCCAGCCGAACACCGTCGTGTAGAAGTCCACGGCCCGCTCGGGCTCCCGGGTCATGAGCTCCACCCAGCCCAGCGAGCCCGGCGCGTTGAGCAGCCCCGCGCCCGGGAACGCCCGCGCCTGCCACAGCTGGAAACCCGCTCCCGTGGGGTCCACGGCCACCGCGAAGCGGCCCACGTCGAACACGTCCATCGGACCGACCAGGACGGTGCCGCCGGCCTCGGTCACCTGCGCGGCGGCGGCGTCCGCGTCCGGCACCGCGAACGCGACGTTCCACGCCACCGGCTGCCCCTCCTGGTACAGCGGCGTCAGCGCGGCCACCGGCGCGTCCCCGAGATGCGCGATCGAGTAGCCGCCCGCCTCCTGACGCGGATCGGTCTCGGCGCGCCAGCCGAACAACCCCTCGTAGAACCGCTTGGCCGCGGCCAGATCGCTGGTCCCGAGCTCGGTCCAGCAGGGCCCACCGGTCACCGGCTTGTCGAGCTTCATGGCGTTCCTTCCGCAGGGAAACCCCCTCCAGCACGCTAAGCCCCGCGCCGGGCCCATGGCCATCCGGCGAAACCACTGGAGCCCGGCGCCGCCACCGCCGTACTCTCGACCCCGTACCGCACCGCATGGCGGCCTCCCGACACCGTTCTCCGACCGGAGGTCCCGCATGCCCGCGCTCCAGGTGCGCCCCTTCCGCCGCGCCGACCGCGACCAGCTCACCGAACTGATCAACACGCATGTCGCCGCCGTCGTCCCCGGCGTCTCCGTCTCCGTGAACACGGTGCTCAGCGCTCTGGAGCGGCAGCCGGACGAGTTCATCACCGACCCCTGGGTGAGCGAGCGCGTGACCCTCGTCGCCGAGCAGCGCGACAACGTCGTGGCCGCCGCCCATCTGCTGCGCTACCGGGCGGACGACGAGGTGGGGGCGGACCACCGGGACATCGGCGAGATCGACTGGTTCATCTGGTATCCGCCTGCCTCCTTCCGGCCGGACTCCGAGGAGGCCGCAAGCCTGCTGATGAGCGCCTGCCTGGCCCGGCTCGCCCGCTGGAACGTCCGCGCCCGGTACGCGAGCGGCGAGCTGCCCGCCCCGGCCGTCTACGGCCTGCCCCGCACCTGGCCGCACATCCGCGCCGTCTACGAACACGCGGGCTTCCGGCACGTCGGGGACACCGAGGTGATCCTTGTCGCGCGCGTCGCCGACCTGCCGCCACCCACGCCGCGGCCGGGCGTCACCGTCGACCGCACGCTGGGAGAGTGCGGCACACGCTTCACGGCGTACGCCGACGGCCGCGCCCTCGGCTTCATCGAGGTCGACACGGCCCTGTCCCGCCCCGAACGCCACCCCCGGGGCACCGGCCTCGCCGACGTCGGCAATCTGCACATCGACCCGGCGGCGCAGGGCGAGGGCCTGGAGCACCGGCTGCTGGGCCAGGCCGCCGACTGGCTCCGCCTGTGCGGCGTGGACCGCCTCCTCGCCTACGAAGCGGCCACCGACCGCACGATGATCGCCCGGCTGACCTCGGCCGGATTCCGGGAGCTGACCCGCACCGACCGCCGCTGGGAACACCGCCCCTGGTGACTCAGGTTCCCGGCCGGTACCGCAGGGGATGCTCCGCCGGCACCTCCACCAGCACGATCTTCGTCCCGTCCGGGTCCGCGATCCACATCTCGATCAGCCCCCACGGCTCCTTGGCCGGCGGCCGCATGATCTCGACGCCTTTGCCGCGCAGTTCGTCTTGCGCCGCCGCCACGTCCTCGACCTGCAGCCACAGCCGGACGGCCGGGGACGGCGGGGTCTCGGAGCGGCCGGAGACCTCAAGGAAGCCGCCGCCGAGGAAGTAGACGGTGCCGCGCTCCGGGCCCGTTCCGAACTCGCGGTAGACGGCCAGGCCCAGTTGCTCGCCGTAGAAGACCCGGGAGCGCTCGGGGTCGGTGGGCTGGAGGAGGGTCCGTCCGCTCAGTACGTGCACCATGCAGCCGGAGCCTAGTGGCGCGTTAGGCTCAGCGGTGCCCGAGCCGCGCCCGAGAACGGGAGAACCCGACCATGGACACCGCCGCGACCACCGCCGCCACCGGACTCACCTTCCGCGACGCCATCGACGCGGACGTGGACACGCTGGTCGCCCTGATCGAGTCCGCCTACCGCGGCGACTCCAGCCGGACCGGGTGGACGACGGAGGCGGACATCCTCGAAGGGCAGCGGACCGACCCGGAAGGTGTGCTGGCGGTCATCAAGTCGCCCGACAGCCGACTGCTGACGGTGGAGCGGGACGGGCGGGTCGTCGCCTGCTGCCAGCTCGAACACCGTGGCGATCACGCCTACTTCGGGATGTTCGCGGTCAGCCCCGCGCTCCAGGGTGCCGGCCTCGGCAAGGTGATCATCGCGGAGGCGGAGCGGCAGGCCCGCGAGACGTGGAAGGTCACCGAGATGCACATGACCGTGATCTCGGTACGCAACGACCTCATCGCCTGGTACGAGCGGCGCGGTTACCGCCGTACGGGAAAGATGACCCCGTTCCCGTACGGCGACGAGCGCTTCGGCATCCCGCAGCGCGACGACCTGCAGTTCGAGCTGCTGGTCAAGGAGCTGGCGTGACGTTCATGCGGCTGGTCACGCCGTGAAGCGGCCGGTGCGCTTGATCTCCGGGTAGTCGGTGGTCGCGCCGTCGAGTTCCAGGGCCCGTACGAGACGCAGGTGGTCCTGGGTGTTGACCACCCAGCCGATGATCCTGAGGTCCGCCTTGCGGGCCTGCTCCACGACCTCCAGGGTGATGCGGCGGATGTTCAGACAGACGGTCGCCGCGCCGACCGCGACGGCGCGGTCCACGATGTCGGTGCCGTAGCGGCTGGCGATCAGCGCGGTCCGCACCCCGGGCACCAGACGGGCGATCTCGGCCACGGCCTCGTCGTGGAACGAGGACACCTCCACCCGGGAGACCAGGTCGTGCCTGGTCATCACCTCGGCGAGGGCCCGTGCCGCGGCGACGTCCTTGATCTCGGCCTGCAGCGGCGACTTCACGGCCTCCAGGACCTCCTCGAAGACCGGCACGCGCTCGCCGCGGCCCGCGTCCAGGGCGCGCAGTTCGGCGAGGGTTTTGTCGGCGATCGGGCCGGTGCCGTCGGTCGTGCGGTCCACGTCGGTGTCGTGCATGACGACGAGGGCGCCGTCCTTGCTCAGGTGGAGATCGAGTTCGATGACGTCGAGGCCGGCCTGCTGGGCGGCGACGAAGGAACGGAGGGTGTTCTCGGGTTCGACACCCATGACCCCGCGGTGACCGATGGTAAGGAAGTTCAAGGTTCAACTCGCTTCCGTCGACGGCGGCTCGGCACCCGCGCAAACCGGAGCGGACTGTTCGCGCGGCAGCGGCAGCCTAGTGGCCTGCGCGCGCGATGAACCCCACGTGTGCCCGGGGTTTGCGGCGGTGGACATGGCGCACCTGGCTCACCTGCCCCGGGACGGTCACCCTGGCGTGGGCGAGTCCCGCCGGGATTGACCGGCCGTCGCCGGCCACGCTGTCCGGTTCTCGCGTATGCCCACGCACCGCCGGAGTATGCGCCGTCACGGCATCCGACAGGAAAAAGTTCTGTGACGATGGGAGCGCGCAGGATAATTTCCCGAGGCTCCTCTTGCTGAGAGAAACCTCGTATGTATACGGTCTGCTTACGCGAGGTTCTCCCGTGGAGGATGGGACATGACGGAAATTCTTGTGCAGGCGGCTTCGGGGGAGCAGGTTCCTCCCGCGACCAGGGTGGTGGAGCACCCGGCGTGGCCCGTGCTCAAGGATGCCGTGGAGCTGATCCGGCCATGGCAGTCCAAGGACGGATCGATCGACTTCGAGGCCGAGGGCGCGCCGAAGCCGGCCGACGCCGAGGCCGCCGTACGGCGTGTCGTGGAGGCCGTCGAGGAGCTGTCCCCGCTGCTTCCGCACGACGCGGACTACCACGCGGCCCTGGTGAAGGACCTGACCCGCTGGGCCGAGGGCGGCTTCCAGGTGCCCGACTTCCTGGACTCGCTGCTGGCCTTCCAGCCCGCCGCGAACCGCGCGGACGGCCTCCAGCACCTGGTCGTCTTCCCGATGTACACGCAGAACGGCAACCCCGACCGCAACCTCGAAGCGGTCGTGCTGCGCATGGTCTGGCCCGACTGGCTGGCCGAGCTGGAGCGCACCCGCTACGACAACCCGCTGTTCTGCGGCATCAAGTTCGAGGACTTCACGGCCGGGTACGACACCAACTCCGCCGTCCTCTTCCCCGAGACCATCGCCGTGCGCGAGGCGCCCGAGCGCTTCAGCTGGGGCGGCATCTTCTGCGACCGCGAGGCCGCCCGCTTCCGCCGCGTCACCGCCGCCGCCGTCGACATCCTGGGCCTGGAGCTGCCCGAGGACATCGCCGCGATGGTCCACGACCAGAAGCGCTGCGAAGAGGCCTTCGTGCTGTGGGACATGGTCCACGACCGCACCCACAGCCACGGCGACCTGCCGTTCGACCCGTTCATGATCAAGCAGCGCCAGCCGTTCTGGATGTACGGCCTGGAGGAGCTGCGCTGCGACCTCACCGCCTTCAAGGAGGCCGTGAAGCTCCAGGCCGACGGCGTCCCGCAGGCCCGTGACGTGCAGTACGCGGTGCTGTTCGACCGCATGTTCCGCTTCCCGGTCACCGGCGAGCGCGTCCGCAACTACGACGGCCTCGGCGGCCAGCTGCTCTTCGCCTACCTGCACAAGCACGACGTCGTCCGCTGGACCGACAACAAGCTGTTCATCGACTGGCAGCGCGCCCCGCAGGTCACCAACCAGCTGTGCGCCGAGATCGAGAAGCTGTACCGCGACGGCATCGACCGCCCGAAGCTCGTCCACTGGTTCGCCGGCTACGAGCTCGTCTCCACCTACCTCGCCCCGCACCCCGGCTCCCGCTGGGCCAAGGGCCCGGACGCCCTGGATCTGACCCAGCCGCCGCGCAAGCTCGTCGATGACGTGCTTCCGGACGAGTTTCCGCTGAGCATGTTCTATGAGGCCCTCTCCAAGAAGCTGAAGAACGTGATCGCCTCGACCAAGGGCATCACGGCGGAGAACGCCGAGCGGGTCGCCGCGTGAGCGACCGCGACACCGAGAACACGGCTCAGGAGGCGAAGAAGATGGCGGGGAACGGAGCTCTCAGCGGTGCGGTGATCGCGGTGGCCGGAGCCGGCGGACCGGCCGGCCGGGCGGCACTGCGGCGGCTCGCCGAGGCGGGCGCGACGGTCGTCGGCGCGGACAACGACCCGGAGCGCCTGGCGGAGGCCGTGGACGCGGCGCGCTACGCCTCCGGCGGCGCGACCGTCACGGGCGAGACGGTCGACCTGCTCGACCTGGAGTCCACCCGCGACTGGGCGGCACGCACCGAGAAGGAGTTCGGCCGCGTCGACGGCCTGATCCACCTCGTCGGCGGCTGGCGCGGCAGCGAGACCTTCATCAAGACCAGCCTCGACGACTGGGACTTCCTGGAGCTGCTGCTCATCCGCACCGTGCAGCACACGTCGCTGGCCTTCTTCGAGGCCCTGCAGCGCAGCGAGCGCGGCCGCTATGTGCTGATCAGCGCCGCCGGTGCCACGAAGCCGACCGCGGGCAACGCCTCGTACGCCGCCGCCAAGGCCGCCGCCGAGGCGTGGACGCTCGCGCTGGCGGACGCCTTCCGCAAGGCGGGGGGTGCCGAGGGCCCGACGTCCGCGGCTGCCATCCTGGTGGTGAAGGCGCTGGTGCACGACGCCATGCGCGCCGAGCGACCCAACGCGAAGTTCGCGGGCTTCACGGACGTCAAGGACCTGGCCGAGGCCATCGTCGGCGTCTGGGACAAACCCGCCGCCGAAGTGAACGGAAACCGCCTGTGGCTGACCGAGAAGCCGTGAACCCTCCGAAGACCGACGCCCGTCGCCATCACGACCCGGAGGTCCGCGGTTTCGCCAGTGACAACTACGCCGGGGCGCACCCCGAGGTGCTCGCCGCCCTGGCCCTGGCCAACGGCGGCCATCAGGTCGCCTACGGCGAGGACGACTACACCGAGAACCTCCAGCGGATCATCCGCAGCCACTTCGGCGCCACCGCCGAGGCGTTCCCGGTCTTCAACGGCACCGGCGCCAACGTCGTCGCGCTCCAGGCGGTCACCGACCGCTGGGGCGCGGTGATCTGCGCCGAGAGCGCGCACATCCACGTCGACGAGTGCGGGGCACCGGAGCGGGTGGGCGGGCTCAAGCTGCTCACCGTGCCCACACCCGACGGCAAGCTCACCCCCGAGCTGATCGACCGGCAGGCGTACGGCTGGGACGACGAGCACCGGGCTATGCCGCAGGTCGTCTCGATCACCCAGAGCACCGAACTCGGCACCCTCTACACGCCGGGCGAGATCCGCGCGATCTGCGAGCACGCCCATGCGCACGGCATGAAGGTGCACCTGGACGGCTCCCGGATAGCCAACGCGGCCGCCTCCCTGAACGTGCCCATGCGGACGTTCACCGACGCGGTCGGCGTCGACATCCTCTCCCTCGGCGGCACGAAGAACGGCGCGCTGTTCGGCGAGGCCGTCGTCGTCCTCAACCAGGACGCCGTCAGCCACCTGAAGCACCTGCGCAAGCTGTCCATGCAGCTCGCCTCCAAGATGCGCTTCGTGTCGGTGCAGTTGGAGGCCCTGCTCGCGAAGGACCTGTGGCTGCGCAACGCCCGCCACGCCAACGAGATGGCCCAGCGGCTCGCCGAGGGCGTGCGCGCCGTGCACGGCGTGGAGATCCTCTACCCGGTGCAGGCCAACGGCGTCTTCGCCAAGCTCCCGCACGACGTGAGCGAGCGCCTGCAGAAGCGGTTCCGGTTCTACTTCTGGGACGAGGCGGCGGGTGTCGTGCGCTGGATGTGCTCCTTCGACACCACCGAGGAGGACGTGGACGCGTTCGTGGCGGCGCTGAAGGAGGAGATGGCGCGCTAGGCCATCCCCTCCCCGGCGGCCGACTGCCGGTTCAGCCGTTGACGACGATCCGCGCGCTGTTGTTGCGCAGGTTCGGGTCGAACTTCCGGATGGGCAGCTCCGGGTCGTCATTGAGGGTTTCGACGGTGGTGCGTGCCCCGCGCACCACCTCGTCGATCCGCAACCGCACGTCGAAGGTGTGGGACGCCTTGTCGTGCAGGTAGTGCGGCGTCCGGCAGGAGTACGTCGTGACGGTCGGCCCCTCCTCGGACGGCGGCTCGGCCCCGCACTCCTCCTCCGGCAGGCCGATCACCGTGGTGCCCTCCGGCGCCTGGAACCGTACGGTGGCCACGGCCGCGCCCGCGCCGAGCGACGCCACCCACGCCGGGCCGCGGTTGTGGACGGTGATGCCGGCGGTCACCGTGTCACCGATGCCCCCGCGCACCTTGCTGCCGATGAGCTTCAGATCGGCGGTGTTCCTGGCGTCGAGGAGCACGGACCGGTAGTTGTCCGAAAGGTCGAGGTCCTCCTCGCCGGCCGCGGTCCGCTGCGCCGCCAGCGGGCGCAGGTTCAGCTCGGAACCCGTTCCCCGGGTCCACGTCGCGTCACCGCGGGCCTCCTCCAGCGCCTTGTCCGAGTAGGGCAGGACCGAGTGGTCGAACCTCTCGTACAGCGCCTTGCGCCCGACGCCGAGCGCGGTCACCAGCTCGTACCGCCGGCCCGGAGCAACCGCCTCGTCCAGCACACACAGCGCGGCCGTACCGGTGGCGCGCTCGCTGTACTCGCAGTTGGAGTGCCGGTCCTTGAACCGCAGTCCGTACGACGCGTCGACTGAGAGGAGCGCGCGGTCCACCGGGCGGTTGCCGCTGTTGGCGACCGTCGCCCGTACCTGGGTGTTCGTGCCGGGCGTGAGATCCCGCTGGTCGTCGGCCTGACTGAGGCCGAGGTCGGGGCCGTCGCCCAGGGTGATCCGGGTCTCCGCCGGGAAAGCGGTCAGCTCCCCGGCGGCGGCCGTGTACCGCACGTGCCCGGACGCGCCGAGGTCCGCGTCGGGCAGCGCGCGGAGCCCGAGCAGGGCGGCCGGCACGCCGTCCGTCCCGGCCGGCATCTCCGGGAAGTCGCAGACGGCCTTGAGCGCCGATTCGGGAGTGCAGTTGGCGGGCCACGACAACCGCGCGAAGGAGGCGATCTCACTCGCGTCCACGGTCAGTCGGCCGGCGGGAACCCCGTTCTCGGTGTTGTCGTGGCTAACCCGCACCGCGAGGGTGCGCTCGGGCGCTCCGCCGTCCGCGTCCGGGCCGGGCAGCACCGTCTCGGACGGCACGCTGATCCACAGCTGGTCGGACCCGGCGTGCACGGGCCCGGCCCCGACCGCGGCCAGGGCACAGCCGGCGAGCGCGGCTCCGAGCAGGCGATGCTTCATTGACTTCCCCCTTGTCGATGATCCGGTCGGTGGCCGAGACCCGTGGCAGGGGAGCGGGGTTGTAGCCGAGCGGGTGGTTGCGGCGAAGTTCGGCCGTTCTTCTGGAACGGAGCGGAGCTGTATATTTATTCCTGCTTCAGGAAAATAATTGACTCCCGTTCGGGCTGCGACCTACGCTCTGCTGCCATGCAGATGATCCAGCAAACCCCTGATCTGTACGCCTACTTGGCTGCTGACGAAGTGATAGACCATCATCATCCGCTCGTTCGCGAGACGGCCGCCAGGCTCGCCGACGGGGTGGCGGACTCGTATGAATATGCGCGCGCGGCGTTCGAGTTCGTGCGTGACGCGATTCCGCACTCCCAGGACTCCGGCGATCTCCGTGTCACCTGGCGCGCCTCCGACGTTCTGGAGCAGGGGACCGGCATCTGCTACGCCAAGGCCCACGCGTTGGCCGCGTTGCTGCGGGCCGAGGACATCCCGACCGCCCTGTGTTACCAGCGGTTCGACGTGGTGCACGGTCTGGTCGCCGTGCGGTTCAACGGTGCCTGGCACCGGCAGGACCCGCGGGGCAACAAGCCGGGCGTGGACGCCCAGTTCTCGCTCGACGGCGAGCGGCTGGCTTTCACGCCCGACCCCGAGTCCAATGAGCTGGACTACCCGGTCCTGTATGCTGAACCGCACCCGGCCGTGCTGAGCGTCCTCAAGGCCGCCCCCGACCGGCCGTACCTGTGGAAGACGCTTCCCACCGCACTCTGAGGCAGGCCATGACCCTCTCCCTGACCGTGTCCGACGAGGTGCGCACCCTCGCGCCCGGTTTCACCCACGTCGCAGTCGAGGCGCACGGGCTCGTCAACGGCCCGAGCACCGACGCCGGTTCCGCGCTCCTCGACGACGCGGCCCGCCGCCTCGCCGTACGCCTGGACGGGCGCGCTCCGCACGAGGACCCGCACATGGCGGCCTGGCGCGAGGTGTACACGGCGTTCGGGTCGAAGCCGTCACGCACCCGCAACTCGGCGGAGGCGCTGGCCAAGCGGGCTCTCTCGGAGGCCGGGCTGCCGCGCATCAACCTCCTCGTCGACGTCTACAACGCCATCAGCGTCGCCCACCTCATCCCCGTCGGCGGCGAGGACATCGACCGCATCCGGGGCGGGATGCGGCTGGTGCGTGCCACCGGGGACGAGGACTTCGTGACCGTGGCCGGCGGCGAGGAGGTCGTGGAGCACCCGGACGCCGGCGAAGTGGTCTGGCGCGACGACGCGGGCGTGACCTGCCGCCGCTGGAACTGGCGCCAGGGGCCGCGCACCCGGCTCACCGAGGAGACCACCTCGGGCATCTTCCTCCTGGAGAGCATGGCCCCGATGCCGGTCGCCGACGCCGTGGCCGCGGCGGCCGAACTCGCCGAGCTGCTGGAGAAGTTCAGCCCCGGGGCGCGGATCACGGTGCACTCGCCGGCGTCGTGACGGCGGGGCGGCCACCTGCGTCGCCCATCTGGCATCTGGCGTTCATCCGTGACTCGGCGAAAATGCCCGGCCGCCGCGCAGGCCGACCGGCGTGCCATCGAGGCGATGGGCGAGGCGCTCGGGGGGCAGTGACCGTCCCTCGTCGTCACCGCACGCACGCGGTGCCCCGCACGCCGGAGCAGGCCGCTTTCGCGTTCGTCGAGCGGGGCGTATATGGCTCGGTGGTGCGGCTCCCACCGTCGGTGCACGGCGAGGGCGACGACGGCTTCGTCCCGCATCCCATCGAGACCGCCCGCGACAAGGGCGTGTCGACCTACCCGGGCACCGGCTCCAACCGCCGGCCGCCGTGCGCCGCGTCGATGCCGCCCGTCTCCGTCTCTTCCGGTCGGCCCGAAGGCGGCTGCCCCGGGCAGCAGGCCGCACGGCATCGATGACGAGGGCGTGCGGGTGCGGGACATCGCCGAGCTCCTCGGCCGCTCCCTGAAAATCTGGCGGTGACCTCGACCCCTCGCGTGGACACGGCGGACCGCCTCGGCGCCCCCTTGGCGGCCACCGCCCCCGTGCACAGTGCGCTCACCTCAGAGCTACTGGCCCGGCAGCCCACGCGGCCGGGGCTCCTGGCGGACCTCGGAGCGGGCCGCTACTGCAACCTGCCCCCGGCCGGGAGCCGTGCTCAGCGTGCCTCGGTCTCGCGTACCTGCTCCGGCGTCGGTGCCGTGCCGCCGAGATGGGCCGGCATCCACCAGGTGTCGTTGGCGTCCTTGGGCCGCACCGGGTAGGCGCGCTGGGCGGCCTCCAGGAGTTCCTGGACGCGCTCGCGCAGCTGCCGGGTGATCGCACCCGCGTACTTGTCCTTGGACGCCTCGATCGCCTCGCCGACCCGGATCGTGATCGGGATGTGGCTGCGCTTGAAGTTGCGCGGGTGGCCCTTGGTCCACAGCCGCTGCGTGCCCCACACGGCCATCGGGATCAGCGGCACGCCCGCTTCCTGGGCCAGCCGGGCGGCGCCCGACTTGAAGCTCTTCAGCGTGAACGACTGCGAGATCGTGGCCTCCGGGAAGACGCCGACCACCTCGCCGGACCTCAGCGAGTCCAGCGCGTGGGCGTATGCCGCCTCACCCTGCTTGCGGTCGACGGGGATGTGCTTCATGCCGCGCATCAGCGGACCGGAGATCCTGTGCCGGAAGACGGACTCCTTCGCCATGAAGCGCACGAGTCGTTTCTGCGGGAGCGCCGCCAGCCCGTTGAAGACGAAGTCCAGATAGCTGATGTGGTTGCTCACCAGCACGGCGCCGCCCGAGCGTGGAATGTTCTCCGATCCCTTGCAGTCGATCTTGAGGTCCCACGCCTTGAACAATGTCTGGGCGAAACCGACGACGGGACGGTAGACAAGCTCTGCCATGGACGGAACGGACCCTTCCTTCTCTGCCTGGGAAGGAGGCTCCCAGTGGGAAGCTACGCAGCCGTAGGTTTACGGCTTGTCGCAGATCGTGCCCCAAGAACGGCTGACGGCCAAGCCCAAGTGCCGGGGAACGGCGAGATCCTCGTCACGTCACCCCTTGATCCACCTCGGTTTTTGGAACCGCCTTTACTCGACGCGCACCGTCAACCGCCGCACCAGCAGGTACATCTCGCACCCCAGGCAGTACCCGAAGACCGCGTTCAGGAAGGCCGCCGCGAGCGCGGCCCCGGTCGCGGCGAGTCCCAGCCAGGCCGGCCCGAGCGTGTACCCGACCAGCCCGAGGACCGCGAAGGCCAGCCCCACCGCCTGAGCGAACCGCGGCGGCTGCGGTGCCTCGAACTCGGTCGGCGGCCCGATCCGGGGCCGGACGGCCTTGCGGAACAGCCAGCCGTACGGCGAACGGCCCACCCCGCCCGCCGCGCCCAGCGCGAACGCCAGCGTCTGCCAGGCCAGCAGCCAGGCGCTTGAAGTGACCAGCACGACCGCCAGCACCACGGTCGTCACGGCCGCCCCGAAGCGCGGCCCCCTCACATCGATGTCCATGAACCAAGCATTCCGTAGGGGAAAGGTTTCCGGGGAGCCGGGAATCTTTGCAGTCTCGTGAACGCTTGGGCAGGGTGATGACCGGACTGGTGGTGTGCGTGGTGGTGCTCGCGGTGGCGAGCGCCTACGGAGTGCTGCAGCGGCGGCGGAGCGGGAGAGTACGGGTGCGCGGGCGGGACGACGGAAAACGGCTCGCGGCGGCCGAGTTGGGCGAGGAGTTGGGCGAGCGCGCCACGCTCGTGCAGTTCTCCAGCGCCTTCTGCGCGCCCTGCCGGGCCACCCGGCGCGTGCTCGGCGAGGTGGCCGGCATGGTGCCGGGCGTGACCCACATCGAGATCGACGCCGAGGACAATCTGGACCTCGTACGCCGGCTCGACATCCTCAAGACGCCGACCGTGCTGGTCCTCGACGCCGACGGCAACGTCGTACGGCGTGCCACCGGTCAGCCGCGCAAGGCGGACGTGATCGCCGCGCTGGGTGAGGCGGTCTGAGGGGCCGTGACGCGAGGGTGAGTCATCTCCCACATCCTGGGACCTACTTGACTGTGCGCACCACCTATCGTCAGCCTGACCGTATGTGTGAGGAACTCCTTCTCTTCGGACGGGCCCACGTCGACCTGGTCCGCACCGCGAGCGCGCGCTGTCCGGTCTGTTGAACAGCCCTCGGTCCGCACGCCTCCCCTCGCAGAAGGACAACTCCATGACGGCCACGTCCGGCCTCGCCACCACCCAGCTCGCCTCTCCCGACCTGCTCCGCTCCGTCTTCCGGCGCCATGCCGCCGGAGTGGCAGTGATCACCGCGCGCGGTGCGGCGGGCCCGGTCGGCTTCACCGCCACCTCCCTCACCTCCGTCTCCGCCGAGCCCCCGATGCTCTCCTTCGGGATCGGCACCGGTGCCTCCAGCTGGCCGGCGATCGCCGCAACGGACCACGTGGGCGTCCACATACTGGGCGAGCACCAACAGGAGCTGGCCGCCACCTTCGCCCGCAGCGGCGCCGATCGCTTCGGCCCGGCCACCGCCTGGCGCGAGGGCCCCGAAGGCGTGCCCCTGCTCGACGACGTCCTGGCCTGGATGGTGTGCCGGATCGTGGGGCGGGTGCCCGCGGGCGATCACCGCATCGTGCTGGCCGAGGTCGTCCTCGGTGACCCCACCGGCCCCGGGCGTCCTCTCCTCTATCACCAGGGCCGCTTCAACGGCTTGCGTGACTGACCTCACCGGGCCGATGTGACCGATCAGCCTGTCCGCCGTTCTGCGAAGCAGTCGAATTCCGATTACGCTGCGTTGCAAAGGTCACAGTTCAAAGCGCTTGCTTAGCGGGAACGAACTGGGTGTACTGACGAGTAATATTTCGCTCGGAGCGCGGGTCGCCCCGAACGGGATCGGCCACTTGGGGCGCCTATGCTGCCTGCAAGTAGGCAGCAGAGAAATGTCGACGCAGTAGGAGAGCCGGCGTGAGCTTGAGGATCGTTGTCACCGTGAAGTAC
Organism: Streptomyces curacoi; assembly: GCF_001513975.1. Taxonomy (GTDB): domain Bacteria; phylum Actinomycetota; class Actinomycetes; order Streptomycetales; family Streptomycetaceae; genus Streptomyces; species Streptomyces curacoi. The sequence continues at coordinate 582,117 of NZ_KQ947989.1, read as the reverse complement.
GTGCCCGACGCCACTGGCGACCGGCACTTCGCCGATGACCTGACCGTCGACCGGGACGACGTGGACGGTCTGCTCTCCGAGCTCGACGAGTACGCGGTCGAGCAGGCGCTGCAGATCTCCGAGAACTCCGACGACGACGTGGAGATCACCGTCCTGACGGTGGGCCCCGAGGACGCCAAGGACGCGCTGCGCAAGGCGCTGTCCATGGGCGCCGACAAGGCCATCCACGTCGAGGACGACGACCTGCACGGCACCGACGCCATCGGCACCTCCCTGGTCCTGGCCAAGGCGATCGAGAAGGCCGGCTACGACCTGGTCATCTCCGGCATGGCCTCCACCGACGGCACCATGGGCGTCGTACCGGCCCTGCTGGCCGAGCGGCTGGGTGTCCCGCAGGTCACCCTGCTGTCCGAGGTCTCCGTCGAGGACGGCACGGTCAAGGGCCGCCGGGACGGCGACGCCGCCTCCGAGCAGCTGGAGGCCTCCCTGCCGGCCGTCGTGTCGGTCACCGACCAGTCGGGCGAGGCGCGCTACCCGTCCTTCAAGGGCATCATGGCCGCCAAGAAGAAGCCGGTGGAGTCCTGGGACCTGTCGGACCTCGACATCGAGGCCGAGGAGGTCGGTCTGGAGGGTGCCTACACCGTCGTGGACGCCGCGGCCGAGCGTCCGGCCCGCACCGCCGGCACGATCGTCAAGGACGAGGGCGAGGGCGGCAAGCAGCTCGCTGAGTTCCTCGCGAGCCAGAAGTTCATCTAAAGGGACCTCTGTCGAGGCTCAACCCCCTTACCGCCCCTCAGACTTCGCAATCCGCAGGAGAGCAATCCCATGGCTGAAGTTCTCGTCTACGTCGACCACGTGGACGGTGCCGTCCGCAAGCCCACCCTGGAGCTGCTGACCCTGGCCCGCCGCATCGGCGAGCCCGTCGCCGTCGCGCTGGGCGACGGCGCCGTCGACACCGCCGCCACGCTCGCCGAGCACGGCGCGGTCAAGGTCCTCACCCACGAGGCCGCCGAGTACGCCGAGTACCTGGTCGTCCCGAAGGTCGACGCCCTGCAGGCCGCCGTCGAGGCCGTCTCCCCGGCCGCGGTGCTGGTGCCGTCCTCCGCCGAGGGCAAGGAGATCGCCGCGCGTCTGGCGCTGCGTCTGGGCTCCGGCATCATCACCGACGCCGTCGACCTGGAGGCCGGCGACGAGGGCCCGGTGGCCACCCAGTCGGTGTTCGCCGCGTCCTTCACCACCAAGTCCCGTGTCTCCAAGGGCACCCCGGTCATCACGGTCAAGCCGAACTCGGCCGCCGTGGAGGCTGCCCCGGCCGCCGGTGCGGTCGAGGCCCTGAGCGTGACCTTCTCCGACAAGGCCACCGGCACCAAGATCACCGGCCGCACCGCCCGTGAGTCGACGGGCCGTCCGGAGCTGACCGAGGCCGCGATCGTGGTCTCCGGTGGCCGTGGTGTCAACGGCGCGGAGAACTTCGCGATCATCGAGGCGCTCGCCGACTCCCTCGGCGCGGCCGTCGGTGCCTCGCGTGCCGCCGTCGACGCGGGCTGGTACCCGCACACCAACCAGGTCGGCCAGACCGGTAAGTCGGTCTCCCCGCAGCTGTACATCGCCTCCGGCATCTCGGGCGCGATCCAGCACCGGGCCGGTATGCAGACCTCGAAGACGATCGTGGCGATCAACAAGGACGCCGAGGCCCCGATCTTCGACCTGGTCGACTACGGCGTGGTCGGCGACCTCTTCGACGTCGTCCCGCAGCTCACCGACGAGATCAAGACCCGCAAGGGCTGATCCTCGACGGACACACCGAGGCCCCCGTGACCGCACCGACGGTCACGGGGGCCTCGGGCGTTCATCCCAGGCTCAGGGACGCCTGCACGGGCAGATGGTCGCTCGGGAACTGGCCGTCGTCGGAGAACGTGTTGATCGACGCCCGATGCGCCGTGACGCCGGGCGTGGTCAGGATCCAGTCGATGCGGTCGCCGTTCGGCGTCAGCGGTTTGTAGCCATGGAAGGTCCCGTACAGCGCGCTGCGCTCGCGTGCGGTGTCCCAGGTGTCCACGAGACCGGCGCCGAGCAGCGTGTCGTACACCGTGTTCCTGTGCGCGGCGACATTGAAGTCCCCGGTCACCACCATCGGAAGCGACCGTTCGAACCCGGCGAGCCGCTCGGCGATGAGCGAGGCGCTGCGCTCGCGCGCGTACTGACTCGCGTGGTCGAGGTGGGTGTTGAGGACGTGGAACTCCCGTCCGCCGTCGGCCAGATCGCGAAAGCGGACCCACGTGACCATACGGGGGAAGGCCGCGCCCCAGGTGTTGGAGCCGATCACGTCCGGGGCGTCGGAGAGCCAGAAGTGGTCGTACGCGGTCGGGCGCAGGCGCCGGGAGTCGTAGAACACCGCCATGGACTCGTCGTGGCTGCCGTGCAGTCGGCCGGTGCCCACCCAGTCGTAGCGCGGGCCGAGGTCGGAGTCGATGTCGAGCAGCTGCGGGAAGACGCCCTCCTGGGTCCCGATGATGTGCGGGGCCTCGCGGTGCAGCAGCGCGCGCATCACCGGTCGGCGCGCGGCCCAGCTGTTGGGCTCGGTGGTGCTCGCGAAGCGCAGGTTGAAGGACATGACCCTCAGGTGCCGGCGGGCCGGGCGTTCGCCCGCCGAGGCGGACGAGCTGGGCAGTGCTGTACTGGAGAGGGGCACGGTGACGGCCGTGGCCAACGCGGCCTTCAGGCCCAGACGGCGCGTGACTCGGCTGTGGTTCGGCACTGACGCTCCTTCGGTGGGAACTGCCGGACGAGTCGTGCGGGGCGTGCGTACGGAAGTGTGATACCGCCCCACGAGGTGGGCGTGAACATGGCGAGATGGGGGAGTGGCTCCCCGTGGACATGGTGTTGACCATCCGGAAGGTCCCCGGATAACTTCGTTCTACGGATTGTTGATTCCGCAGAGCGGAAAACAGGAGGGTGTGGGATGGGTCAGGGCCAGCAGGAGAAGGTGTCGACGAGCCTCGCGGGCGCCGTCAGCGAGGAGATCAGCGCCTCCCTCGCGCCGGTCGACGCCGAGCTGGAGCGGCGGTACCCCGGAGACCCCGGCACCCGCCAGCCCGTCCACACCGTGTACGTCCCCGGTGACGTCTTCGCGGCCGACACCCTCCGCACCTGGGGCGACCAGGCCCTGGCGCTGCTCGACGAACACGCTCCGGACGCCACCTCCTTCGCCGCTGTCCTCGGCCTGTCCGACGAGCTCGCCGAGCCCGTCCACGCGCGCGTGCGCGCCAAGCTGGAGCGCGAGCCGATCGAGGACCTGCGCGTCGACTTCGAGGACGGCTACGGCCCCCGGCCGGACGCCGAGGAGGACGAGGCGGCGGCCCGCGCGGCACGGCTCATCGCCGAGGCGTACCGGAACGGCACGGCGGCGCCGTACATGGGCATCCGCATGAAGTGCATGGAGGCACCGGTACGGGAGCGGGGCATCCGCACCCTCGACATCTTCCTCACCGGCCTGATGGAGGCGGGCGGACTGCCCGAGGGGCTGGTGCTCACCCTGCCCAAGGTGACGTACGCCGAGCAGGTCACCGCCATGGTGCGGCTGCTGGAGGCCTTCGAGAAGGCGCAGGGACTGGAGCCCGGCCGCATCGGCTTCGAGATCCAGATCGAGACCAGCCAGTCCATCCTCGCCACCGACGGCACGGCGACGGTGGCCCGCATGATCCAGGCCGCCGAGGGCCGCGCCACGGGCCTGCACTACGGCACCTTCGACTACAGCGCCTGCCTCGGCGTCTCCGCCGCCTACCAGGCCAGCGACCACCCGGCCGCCGACCACGCCAAGGCGATCATGCAGGTCGCGGCGGCGGGCACCGGCGTACGCGTCTCGGACGGCTCGACGAACGTCCTGCCGGTCGGCCCGACCGAGAAGGTCCACGACGCCTGGCGCCTGCACTACGGCCTCACCCGCCGCGCCCTGGCCCGCGCCTACTACCAGGGCTGGGACATGCACCCCGGCCACATCCCGACCCGGTACGCGGCCGTCTTCGCCTTCTACCGCGAGGGCTTCGAGCAGGCGGCCGGCCGCCTCGCGCGGTACGCCAACCGCGCCGGCGGCGACGTCATGGACGAGCCCGCCACCGCCAAGGCCCTCAGCGGCTATCTGCTGCGCGGCCTGGACTGCGGCGCCCTCGACATCGCCGAGGTCGCCCGGCTGACCGGCCTGACCCGCGCCGACCTGGAGGGCTTCGCGGCGCCCCGGCGCGGAGACCTGACCATCTCCGGCAAGTAGCGGGCCGGTCACAGCCGCCACCACCGGCCGGCGCCGTCACCCCTGCCCCGTAGTCTGTACGCCACGCATTGACGGGTCACAGGAACGGGGCAGGGGTGTCTTCGGGGGAGTACGGACAGGCGGACGAGGCCGGCCGGCTGCTGGCCGGGCGCTACCGGGTCGTGGCCCAGCTCGGGCGCGGTGGCATGGGCGTCGTCTGGAGGGCCGTCGACGAGGTCCTCGGCCGTGAGGTCGCCGTCAAGGAACTGCGCACCTACACCGACGCCGACGGTCCCGAACTCGCGGATCTGCGGCTGCGGATGCAGCGCGAGGCCCGCGCGGCGGCCCGGGTGCGGCATCCCGGCGTCGTCGCCGTGCACGACATCGCCGAGATCGACGGACGCCCGCTGATCGTCATGGAGCTGGTCGACGGCCCCTCCCTGGAGGCCGTGCTGCGCGAGCGCGGCACCCTCGACCCGCGGGAGGCGGCCGGTATCGGCGCCAAGGTCATGGAGGCGCTGGCCGCCGCCCACGCGGTCGGCGTCCTGCACCGCGACGTGAAGCCGGGCAACATCCTGCTGGAGAGTTCCGGCCGTGTGGTCCTGACCGACTTCGGCATCGCCGCCATGGAGGACCCGGGCGACGGTGAGGCCACCCACCTGACCCGCACCGGCGCACTCGTCGGTTCCCTCGACTACCTGGCCCCCGAGCGCGCCCAGGGCGCCGACCCGGGCCCTTCCTCCGACGTCTGGGCCCTGGGCGCCACGCTGTACGCGGCCGTCGAGGGCTCCTCGCCCTTCCGTCGTACGTCGACGTTCTCCACCCTCACCGCGATCGTCAGCGAGCCCCTGCCCGAGCCTCGTAACGCCGGGCCGCTCGGCCCGGTCCTCCAGCGGCTCATGGACAAGAGGCCCGAGTCCCGTCCCGAGGCCGACGAGGCGCGGGCACTCCTCCAGGCGGTGGCGGAGCCGGGCGGTACGGACGTGCCGACGGCGGCGCTGCGGGGGCCGGAGGGCTCCGGACCCGTGCGGGACGAGACGGAGCGCAGCGTCCCCTCGGTGCCGCCTCCGCCCGGGCCCACGACGGCGCCGAACGCAGACGGGCAGTCATTCGGGGCAGCCGCGCCCACAGCGCCCGTCGGACCGGCGTACGGCGGCCAGGGACCGGGCACGCCGGGGACTCAGGGCGGGGACACGCCGGGGCAGGGCGTGCCCGCGTCGGACCTGCCCGGGGCACCGCGCTTCGGGACCGCGGGCCAGGGCGCGAACGGCCCCGCGAGTCCTGGCCCGGGCACGCCGCCGGCCCAGGCTTTCGGCGCCGCCGGTCATCCCGGTCCGGCCGGGCACGGCCACGGCGCCCCGGGGCAGCCGGCCGTGTCGTCGTACGGCAGTGCGCCGGGGCCGTACGGCGGGCCCCCGCAGGGTTTCGGCAGCCCGGCCCCGCAGCCGCACGACCCGCACCCCACCGGCCCGATGGCCACGTCCTCCGGCACCTCCTCCCGGCGCAAGGGCCGCGCCCTGCTCGCCGCCGCTGCCGTGACCGTCGTCCTCGCGGCGAGCGGGGTCACCGTCGCCCTGCTCCACAACACGGACGACGCCAAGGCCGAGGCGCAGGACACGTCCTCCGTCACCTCCACGGGCACGTCCGCCCCGGCGACCGGCAGCCCCGACGCCGACCGCTCGGGCGACGCCGGCCCGACCGGGAAGAGCGACGAGGAGAAGTCCCCCGGCGCGACCAGGTCCCCGAGCCGCACGGCGGGAGCCGAGCCCGCGGACCGGCCCACCGCCTCCTCCCCGACCAAGACCTCGGGCGGGGGCGGCACCGACGGGGGCAGCACGGGCGGTGGTTCCGGCGACGGCGGTACGACGGGCGGTGGCGGAACCACAGGCGGTGGCGGAACCACGGGCGGAGGCGGAAGCACCACACCCGGCACGTCCTGCTCCGCCATCGGCGGCGGCAAGTACAACTGCCAGGTCTGGAAGCAGGCCAAGTCCTACACCGCCTCCGGCACCGAGGTCGGCGTCCTCAACGCGGGCACCAACTACTTCTACTGCCAGCAGAATCTGGGCCGCCGCGAGACATACGGCGAGTGGACCAATGTCTGGTGGGCCAAGACGGACGACGACAGCGGCAACTCGAACGTCTTCGTCAGCGATGTCTACATCGAGGGCGGCAACAACGACGAGCCGGTGCCCGGCCTCCCGGTCTGCTGATCCCGTACGTACTTCTCCAGGCCGGAGACCGTCACCAGCTTCTCCTCCGCCAACAGCCGGGTGCCCCGCTCGCACAGCAGCGCGTCGGCACGCGCCCGCGCGACGAACTGCTCGGGCGTCACACCGAACAGCTCCCGTAAGCGGGCCGACGTCCCGAGGAGTTCGGTGAGCAGGGCCCGCTGACCCGGGTGGGTGCGGGGCCCGCCGTCCCCGTTGTGCAACACCCCGTGGCGGTTGACGTACGCGAAAGCCCCCGGAAGCGCCGTGCCGTCCGCCAGGTCGATCCGGACCTCGGGCGCGGCCAGCCAGGCGCGTTGGTAGTTGCCGTTCGGCAGCGGCACCCCCTCGGTCGCGTCGATGACCGCCAACTGCTCGGCGTCGAGCCAGATGAGGAACAACTCCCGTACGACAGCGGGTGCGTCGAAGGGGGAGGCCGACACGTATCCCATCCGGCTCACATGGGCCGAGACGCCGACATCGATACCCGTGACCCGCGCTTTTACCATCGGGATGGGGGCCGTGATCCCGAACTCGGCCATCTTGTGCCGGAGCTGGCCCGGACAGCCGTTGGAGCCGACCGCGAGCACGGGCACCCGGTCGTCGTACACCAGCCGGTCGAGGGGCAGCAGTCGGTTCCCGTCGAGGAGGCAGGAGTCCTCGGGCCACGCGCCCGGGTAGAGCAGGGGATGCTCGCGCGGCGCCTCGGCCAGGCCCTGCGCCTCCAGCGTGCGGTCCGCCACGGGCCGCTCAGTCCGCCGGCGGCAGCTCGCCGGAACCGCGGGTGATCAGCCGCGTGGGCAGCTCGATGCGTTCGGGGGTGACCAGGGTGCCGTCCAGCTGGCGGAACAGACGCTCGGCGGCGGTGCGGCCGATCGCCGCCGCGTCCTGGGCGACCACGGTGACGCCCGGCTGCAGCAGGTCGGCGAGCTCGATGTCGTCGAAGCCGACGAGGGCGACGCGGCGCGTCTGCTCGGCGAGGACACGGATCACGGTGACCGTGACACGGTTGTTGCCCGCGAAGATCGCGGTGACGGGGGAGGAGCCGGAGAGCATCTCCTCGGCCGCCCGGCGCACCCGCTGTGGATCGGTGACGCCCAGGGACATCCAGGAGTCCGCCACCGGTATGCCCGCGTCCTCCATCGCGGCCCGATAGCCGCGCAGCCGTTCGGCGGCCGTGTGGATGCGGGGCATGTCGCCGATGAAACCGATCCGGCGGTGGCCGTGGGCGATGAGGTGGGCGACTCCGTCACGGGCGCCGCCGTAGTTGTCGGACAGCACGCAGTCGGCGTCGATCTTCCCGGCCGGCCGGTCGACGAAGACCGTGGCGACGCCCGCCTTCAGCTCGGGCTCCAGATACCGGTGGTCGTCACCGGCCGGAATGATCACCAGCCCGTCCACGCGCCGCGCGCACAGCGCCAGCGCCAGCTCCTGCTCGCGGTCCGGGTCCTCGGCGCTGGAGCCGTTGATGAGCAGGGCACCGTGCGCCCGGGCGACCTCCTCGACCGCCCGGCTGAGCGGGCCGTAGAACGGGTCCGCCAGATCCTCCAGGACCAGGCCGATGCTCGCCGTACGGCCCTTGCGCAGCACCCGCGCGCTGTCGTTGCGGCGAAAACCCAGCGCGTCGATGGCCTCCTGGACGCGACGCTCCGTCTCCGGGGTGACACCGGGCTCACCGTTGACCACGCGCGAGACGGTCTTCAGTCCGACTCCGGCACGCGCAGCGACGTCCTTCATGGTGGGACGGTTGCCGTAGCGGGATTCGGGAAGGCGGTCGGATCGGCGGATGGTCTCGGGCACGATGCGGTGTCCTGTCCTGTCGTCCACGGGGGATGCGTCGGTCCATGGGTTTGTATGAGGATGTGGCGTCGAGCATAGGCCCTGGACAACGTTGTCAGATCCACGAGACACTGTCCACCGCAATCTCCGGCCTGCGCCCCCCACCGCGAGACCGGCTCGCCCATTCCCCATGGTTCGACGGGGAGATCCCAATGGTTGACGGGGAGAACTGACACTGATGCACACCGACCTCGTGGCTGCGCTCGACATCGGCGGTACCAAGATCGCCGGAGCGCTGGTGGACGGCCACGGCCAGATCGTGGTCCGGGCCCAGCGCGCGACGCCCGCGCGGGAGGACGGCGAGACGGTGATGCGGGCCGTCGAGGAGGTGGTCGGCGAGCTGACCGCATCGCCCCTGTGGGGACGCGCCACGGCCGTCGGTGTCGGCAGCGCGGGGCCGGTGGACGCCTCCGCGGGCACCGTGAGTCCGGTGAACGTGCCCGGCTGGCGCGACTATCCGCTGGTCCGGCGGGTCCGGGAGGCGGCGGGGGGCCTGCCCGTCGAGCTCATCGGCGACGGCGTGGCCATCACGGCGGCCGAGCACTGGCAGGGAGCCGCGCGGGGGCACGCCAACGCGCTCTGCATGGTCGTCTCCACGGGCGTCGGCGGCGGCCTGGTGCTGAACGGCCGGCTGCACCCCGGCCCCACCGGCAACGCCGGCCACATCGGCCACATCTGCGTCGAGCTGGACGGCGACCCGTGCCCGTGCGGCTCGCGCGGCTGCGTGGAACGCATCGCCAGCGGCCCCAACATCGCCCGGCGCGCCCTGGAGAACGGCTGGCTGCCCGGCCCGGACGGCGACACGTCCGCCGCCGCCGTGGCCGCCGCCGCGCGGGACGGTGACCCGGTCGCCGTGGCCTCCTTCGAACGGGCCGCGCAGGCCCTGGCCGCCGGGATCGCGGCCACCGCGACCCTCGTCGAGATCGACATCGCCGTGATCGGCGGGGGAGTGGGCAAGGCGGGCGACGTCCTCTTCACGCCGCTGCGCAAGGCGCTCCACGACTACGCGACCCTGTCCTTCGTCCAGCGCCTGACGATCACGCCGGCCCAGATGGGCACGGACGCCGGGCTGGTGGGGGCCGCCGCGGCCGCGCTCGCCGGGAGGACGGACGCGGCGGCGGTCTGAGGGGCCGGGCAGGAACGTTCTCCCTGTATCGGCCCTGCCCTTGGCTCGGCGTCCCGGCGGCCGGCGGGCTTCCGCCCGGCCGGGATGGGCCTCTCCAGGCCGGGGCCGGGCGTCCCGAGCGGCTCCGCTTGGTTGCCGAGGCGCCCTCAGGTGGTCCGCCGGTGGGGACTGCCGGACTCAGGCGCCTCGGCAACTCGGCCGCGCTGCCGCCCAGTTCCCGTGGCTGGAAGTAATGCTGTCGCAGCCCTTGCCGGCGACGAGCCACACCCCGTGGGCGCCCGCCTCCCGTGGTACTCACGGCTGAGAGGCGCCCGACGATCTCCGCCTGCGCATGCGGCAACGCCGGTTTCATAGGGGGCGGCCCTGGCCGGAATTCCGTCACCGGACCGATCACCCGGAGGGCGGGCGTGACTCCGGCGCCGTTTCGACAGTTGAACCGGCCATGAAGAAGCGCAGCATGCTTGCCATCGCCTCCCTCGCCACCGGGTTCGTCGTCGCGGCGGTGACCCCGTCCCATGGCGCCGACGGTGACGCGGTGGTCACCCCGTCCAGTGCCCCCGGCACCGACGCGGCGATCCCTGCCCTCACCGGCGGGAAGACCCTTGGCATGGGCGGTAAGGCCCTCACCACCGGCGGTAAGACCAAGCTCGCCGGCATCGATGTGGACAAAGCCCTGGACACCTTCGGCCGGGCCATCAACCGTGAAACGGACCGGGCTGTGAACAACGCCCCTCATGGCAAGCACGGCAAGAACGGCAAGAACGGCTGACGAGCCCACCGACTCGACCTAGCGGCGCCGGTGCCCCGCACCCGAGGGGTACCGGCGCCGCTGTCGTGCGCTCTCTACTGGAACTGGTTTCCGTGGCAGGGTGGAGCGGGCAAGCCACAGGGGGCCAACAGAAGAGGGGGAAACGTGATCGTCTGGATCAACGGCGCGTTCGGTGCGGGGAAGACCACCACCGCACGCGAACTGATCGAGCTGATCCCGAACAGCACGCTCTTCGACCCCGAGGTCATCGGCGGAGCACTCAACCACCTGCTTCCGCCCAAACACCTCACCGAGGTCGGTGACTTCCAGGACCTGCCGATCTGGCGACGTCTCGTGATCGACACGGCGGCCGCGCTGCTCGCCGAGCTCGGCGGGACCCTAGTGGTCCCGATGACCCTGCTGCGCCAGGAGTACCGCGACGAGATCTTCGGCGGCCTCGCCGCACGCCGCATCACCGTCCAGCATGTCCTCCTCGCTCCGGCGGAAACGATCCTGCGGGAGCGAATAGCCGGGCGGGAGATCCCGCCCGACCTGCCCGACGGCGAGATACGGGTCCGGCAGTGGTCGTACGACCACATCGAGCCGTACCGCGCGGCGCTCGCCTCCTGGCTCACCGCCGACGCCTATCCGGTCGACAACAGCGGCCTGACCCCGTACGAGACCGCGGCCCGGATCGCCGAGGCCGTCGGCAGCGGTACGGTCCCCGTCTGCGACATCGTGCAGACGCCCGAGCCCACGGCCGAGACCCTGGCCTCGGGGGTCCTGCTCTTCGACGAGCAGGACCGGGTGCTGCTCGTCGACCCCACCTACAAGGCCGGCTGGGAGTTCCCCGGCGGTGTCGTCGAACGCGGCGAGGCACCCGCGCGCGCCGGCATGCGCGAGGTGGCCGAGGAGACGGGGATACACCTGGACGACGTACCGCAGTTGCTCGTCGTCGACTGGGAGCGGCCCTCGCCCCCGGGATACGGCGGTCTGCGCCTCCTCTACGACGGCGGCCGCCTCGACTCGGCGGAGGCCGAGCGCGTCCTGCTGCCCGGCCCCGAGCTGCGCGACTGGCGCTTCGTCACCGAGGAGGAGGCCGCCGATCTGCTGCCGCCGGTGCGCTACGAGCGGCTGCGCTGGGCGCTGCGGGCGCGTGAACGCGGGGCGGCGCTCTATCTGGAGGCCGGGGTTCCAAGGCCCTGAACCGCCGGGTTCCATGGCCCTGCACCGCAGGGGCTGCAAGGCCCTGAACCAGCGCCCCCGCCGCCCCCGTTGAAGTCGCCCGCGGCGGCGGCGAGGGCTCGTACCGGACGATGATGTCGGCGGCGGCCCGCGGGAACCCTCGGGCCGCACGCCGTCGGAGCGGGCTCCTGCTCGGCCAGGGCACCGGCGGCCTCGGCGCCGTCCGCGCGCGGCTCGGTGTGGAGCCGCTCACGCGGGGTCTACGGCACGTACTCCGGGAACAGTGTCCGAGCGCTTCACCGCGCGGCCCCTCAACTCGCCGCGTAGTTGCGCAGGAACAGCGCCTCGGCGACCGAAAGGCGTTCCAGTTCCTGCGGGGAGACGCTCTCGTTCACGGCGTGGATCTGGGCCTCCGGCTCGCTCAGGCCGATGAGGAGGATCTCCGCGTGCGGGTAGAGCGCGGCGAGGGTGTTGCACAGGGGGATCGAGCCGCCCTGGCCGGCGTACTGCATCTCCTGGCCGGGGTACGCCACCGCCATCGCGTCCGCCATCGCCTGGTAGGCCGGGCTGCTGGTGTCGGCGCGGAACGCCTGTCCCTGGCCGATCTGCTCGGTGCGCACGCGGGCGCCCCACGGCGTGTGCGCCTCCAGGTGGGCCTGGAGCAGCTTGGTCGCCTCGGCCGCGTCCACCCCCGGCGGCACCCGCAGGCTGATCAGCGCACGCGCGCTCGCCTGCACGGACGGAGTGGCGCCGACGACCGGCGGGCAGTCGATGCCGAGGACCGTGACGGCCGGACGCGCCCAGATGCGGTCGGCGACCGTGCCGGAGCCGATCAGCTCGACCCCGTCCAGGACCTTGGCGTCCGCGCGGAACTGCTCCTCGTCGTACTGCAGCCCCTGCCACGACCACTCGCCGGTCAGCCCGTCCACCGTCGTCGAACCGTCGTCGGCGCGCAGCGAGTCCAGTACGCGGATCAGCGCGCCGAGCGCGTCGGGCGCGGCGCCGCCGAACTGGCCGGAGTGCAGGTTGCCTTCGAGCGTGTCGATCTGCACGCGGACCAGGGTCATGCCGCGGAGCGTCGAGGTCACCGTCGGCAGGCCGACGCGGAAGTTGCCCGCGTCGCCGATGACGATGGTGTCGGCCTCCAGCAGGTCCGGGTGCTCCTCGGCGTACCGCTCCAGACCGCCCGTGCCCATCTCCTCCGAGCCCTCGGCGATCACCTTGACGTGGACGGGTATGCCGCCGTTGGCCTTCAGCGCGCGCAGCGCGAGCAGGTGCATGATCAGACCGCCCTTGCAGTCGGCGGCGCCGCGTCCGTACCAGCGGCCGTCGCGCTCGGTCAGCTCGAAGGGCGGGGTGCTCCAGGCGGCCTCGTCCAGCGGGGGCTGTACGTCGTAGTGGGCGTAGAGCAGGACCGTCTTCGCACCCTCGGGGCCGGGCAGGCAGCCGTACACCGACTGCGTGCCGTCGGGGGTGTCGAGGAGGGCCACGTCCGCGAAGCCCTCGGCGCGCAGCGCGTCGGCGACCCAGCGGGCGGCGCCCTCGCTCTCGCTCTTGGGGAACTGGTCGAAGTCCGCCACCGACTTGAACGCCACCAGTTCGGTGAGCTCCGCCTTCGCCCTGGGCATCAGCGAGGCGACGGTCTCGGCGACCGGATTCGACGACATGGGCACGCTCCTTGTGGGTGCGACGTTGTACGTATGAGTGCTGTGATCCTCCCACAGCGGGCTGCGACGACGCCCGCCGTAGGATGCCAGGGACAGCAGCAGGCGGCGGCTTGATCGGGAGCAGTAGACCATCGTGAGCAGCGAGAACTCTTCGGCGGACGACGTGCGGCAGGTGTGGGACGTCGTCGTGGTGGGCGCGGGACCCGCGGGAGCGTCGGCCGCGTACGCGGCGGCGGTCGCCGGGCGGCGCGTGCTGGTGCTGGAGAAGGCGGAGCTGCCGCGCTACAAGACATGCGGCGGCGGCATCATCGGCCCCTCGCGCGACTCGCTCCCACCCGGCTTCGAACTGCCCTTCCGGGACCGGGTGCACGCGGTGACGTTCTCGAACAACGGCCGCTTCACCCGCACCCGCCGCTCCAAGCAGATGCTGTTCGGGCTGATCAACCGGCCCGAGTTCGACCAGCAGCTGGTCGAGCACGCGCAGAAGGCGGGCGCCGAGCTGCGCACGGGCGTCACCGTCCAGCGCGTCGAGCAGCACGGCTCGGCGGTGCCGGACCGGCGCAGCGTCGCGGTCGTCCTGCAGGGCGGCGAGACGCTGCTCGCGCGGGCCGTCGTCGGCGCGGACGGCAGCGCCAGCCGGATAGGAGCACACGTCGGGGTGAAGCTCGACCAGGTGGATCTCGGCCTGGAGGCGGAGATCCCGGTGCCGGAGACGGTCGCCGAGGACTGGAAGGGGCGGGTGCTCATCGACTGGGGCCCGATTCCCGGCAGTTACGGCTGGGTGTTCCCCAAGGGGGAGACGCTCACGGTCGGGGTGATCTCGGCGCGCGGTGAAGGGGCCGCCACCAAGCGGTACTTGGAGGAGTTCATCGGGCGCCTCGGGCTCTCCGGGTTCGAACCGAGCATCTCCTCCGGCCACTTGACGCGGTGCCGTGCCGACGACTCGCCGCTGTCGCGCGGGCGCGTGCTGGTGTGCGGTGACGCGGCGGGTCTGCTGGAGCCGTGGACGCGCGAGGGGATCTCGTTCGCGCTGCGGTCGGGGCGGCTCGCGGGGGAGTGGGCGGTCAGGATCGCCGAGGCGCACGACGCGGTGGACACCCGGCGCCAGGCCCTGAACTACGCCTTCGCGGTCAAGGCGGGCCTCGGTGTCGAGATGAGCGTCGGCAAGCGGCTGCTGACCGTCTTCGAACGCCGGCCGGGTCTCTTCCACGCGGCGCTGACCGGCTTCCGGCCGGCCTGGAAGGCGTTCATGGACATCACCCGCGGCTCGACGTCGCTGGCCGAGATCGTCCGCACCCACCCGATGGCCCACCGCGCCCTGACCGCGCTGGACCGCCGACCGGCGCCGACGGGCGACGAGGCCGCTTCCTGACGGCGGTCCCGGGTCACTTCTCGGTGACTGGCCCCGTCACCTCTCGACGACGAGCCCCGGTCACTTCACGAGGGTGATCCGGAAGACGGGGTGGTCCGGCGCGCAGGCGATGATCTCCTCGTCGGAGGACTTCGCGGTGACCCCCTGGAAGTACTGGTTGACCTCCCACCCCCACTTCTCCAGGTAGGTCCGCAGGATCGGGAGCTTCTCCTCGTCGGGAAGCTCCACCGCGGAGAACTCACGGACCTTGCGCCCGACGCGCAGCTCCCCGCCCCCGGCGGCACGCATGTTGCGCACCCACTGGGAGTGGCCGCGGGCCGAGACGAGGTACTGCGCGCCGTCGTAGGTGTGCGGGTTGACCGGGATGCGCTGCATCCTGCCGCTCTTGCGCCCGCGCACCGACATCTCCGCCGTGCCCGCGATGCTGAGCCCGCGCCGGGCCAGCCAGCCGATGACGCTGTTGAGGCGGACGTTCAGCGAACTGCCCTTGAGGTAGTACGGCGACGACATGGTGACCCCCAGAGATTGAGAGAGCGGTGCTCTCGCTCGAGAGCAGTGTGCACGAGAGCGGCGACCCAGAGCAAGAGCAGTGCTCTCGAATGTGTGCACCGCTCTGCCTTTCGTGGGAGACTGCCGCACATGAGCAGCACCGCAAGGGGCGCACGTGCCCGCGCCAGGATGGAAGTCACCGCCGCCATCAAGGACGAGGCGCGCAGACAGCTGGCGGCCGACGGCGCCGCCAAGCTCTCGCTGCGCGCCGTGGCCCGCGAACTCGGGATGGTCTCCTCCGCGCTGTACCGCTACTTCCCCAGCCGGGACGACCTGCTGACCGCCCTCATCATCGACGCGTACGACTCCCTCGGCGCCGGCGCAGAGGCCGCGCACCGCGAGGTCGCGGACGCCGGGCCCGTACGGCGCTGGACGGCGGTGTGCGAGGCCGTACGTGGCTGGGCGCTCGGGCATCCGCACGAGTACGCGCTGATCTACGGCTCACCCGTGCCCGGCTACACCGCACCCGACACCACGGTTGCGGCCGCCTCCCGCGTCGGCCTCCTCCTCATCGGCATCGCGCGCGACGCCCACCAGGGACCCGGCCCGGTCCGCCCCCCGCTGCCCGCCGGACTGCGCCCCGAGGCCGAGCGGATGGCCGCCGACCTCGCGCCCGACCTGCCGCCGGAGACGGTGACGGCGCTCGTCGCGGCCTGGGCCCAGCTGTACGGGCTGGTCGGGTTCGAGCTGTTCGGGCAGTTCAACCGGGTCGTGGAGGACCGGGAGACCTTCTTCCGGCACGCGGTGACCCGACTCGCCCACGGCGTCGGCCTGGCGCAGGAGTGCTGAGGACCAGGGAGTGACGGGCCGGCGGACGTACTTCGCGGGGAGTATGTGTGATCACCACGCGCGGGTGACGCCGCCCGGCGGCCATCGCGTCTAGCGTGGCGGACATGGACGAGCAGCAGGGCCGCCGGGGCGGCGGGCCGCCGATGTGGTGGCGGCACGGGCCGCCGTGGTGGAACCGCTGGGAGGACGAGGAGCGCGCTCCTCGTCGGCCCTGGCGCTCCACCGCGCTGATCACGGCCTTCGTGGTGGCCGGCTCGCACTTCGCGGCCCAGGGGCAGGACGACCGGGCGGCTCTCGACCTCTTCGCCCGCGCGCTGCTGCTCGTGGCGTCGGGACTGCTGCTGTGGCGCAGGCAGTATCCGGTGGCCGTCGCCTTCGGGTCGGCGGTGGCCGCCACGGTCTATCTGGGCGCCGGATACCCGTACGGGCCGGTCTTCGTGGCCGTCGCCGCGGCCTGCTTCAACGCCATCGTCACCGGGCACCGCAGGGCCGCCTGGGCGGCGGTCGGGGTGTTCTGGGCCGGGCACGCCCTGGTGGCGCACTGGCTGTACCGGTGGCTGCCGCCGTCCGGGGATTCAGCCGCTTCCTGGACGCAGGAGGGCGTGATCGCCGCCTGGGTCGCCGCGATCATGGCGGTGTCTGAGCTGGCCAGGACCCGGCGCGAGCAGTGGGCGCGGGAGCGGGCCGAGCGGGCGCAGGCGGCGCGGCGGCGGGCCGACGAGGAGCGGCTGCGGATCGCCCGTGAGCTGCACGACGTCCTCGCGCACAGCATCAGCGTGATCAATGTGCAGGCGGGCGTCGGCCTCGCCCTCCTCGACACCGACCCCGAGCAGGCCCGCACGGCGCTCACCACCATCAAGGCCAAGAGCAAGGAGGCACTCGGCGAGGTCCGCCAGGTCCTCGACACCCTGCGCACCCCCGGCGACGCACCGCGCACTCCCGCACCCGGCCTGGACCGCCTGCCGGAACTGGTGCGGCAGGCGGCGAGCGCGGGCCTCACCGTCGAGGTCGAGGGCGAGCCGCCCCGCCTTTCGCCCGGCACGGACCTCGCCGCGTTCAGGATCGTCCAGGAAGCCCTCACCAATGTCGTACGCCACTCGGGATCGCGGCACGCACGCGTGCTCCTGGAGCACGGCGACGGGACGACGCTACGGTTGCGTATCGACGACGACGGTCCGGCGACCGGCGCCGAAGCCGGCGGCAGCGGCAACGGGTTGGCCGGAATGCGGGAACGGGCGGCCGCGCTGGGTGGCACCATCGAGGCGGGCCCGCGGGCCGACGGCGGGTTCCGGGTGCTCGCCGTACTGCCGCTGACGGCCTCCGCCGCGACCAAGGAGGACCGGTGATCCGCGTACTGCTCGCCGACGATCAGTCACTCGTACGGGCCGGCTTCCGGGCGCTGCTCGACGCGCAGCCCGACATCGAGGTGGCCGGGGAGGCCTCCGACGGCGAGGAAGCCCTGCGCCGGGTGCGCGAACTGCGGCCCGACGTGGTGCTGATGGACATCCGCATGCCGCTCCTCGACGGCCTCGCCGCGACCCGCCGGATCACCGAGGACGGCGCCCTGGCGGACGTCAAGGTGGTCATGCTGACCACCTTCGAACTCGACGAGTACGTCTTCGAGGCCATCCGCTCGGGCGCCTCCGGCTTTCTGGTCAAGGACACCGAGCCCGAGGAACTCCTGCGCGCCGTACGGGCCGTGGTGGAGGGTGACGCGCTGCTGTCGCCGGGTGTGACCCGGCGGCTGATCGCCGAGTTCGCCACCCGCTCCAAGGAGCCCGCGCCCGCGGACACCCTCGCCGAACTCACCGAGCGCGAGCGGGAGGTCATGGCGCTGGTCGGCATCGGGCTGTCCAACGAGGAGATCGCCCGCCGCCTGGTGGTCAGCCCGCTCACCGCCAAGACCCACGTCAGCCGCACGATGGTGAAGCTCGGCGCCCGGGACCGGGCCCAACTCGTCGTACTCGCCTACGAGTCGGGGTTGGTACGGCCGGGCTGGCTGGGCTGAGACTCGCCCAGGGACTCCCCCTCGAACCGGGACTCCCCCTCGAACCGGGACTCCCCCTCGAACCGGGGCGCTCCCTCGAAGCGGACCAGGACGCTGACCACCCGGGCGACGAACAGGACGGCCGCGAGCGTGACGCCCGTGCCGATGAGTGTGCTGCGCGCGGTGCCCGACAGGGCGAAGACGAACGCCGGTCCGGCCACCGCTGCGAACAGCAGGGCCGCCGCGAACGCCGCGCTGCACAGCGCGTATCCGATCTCGACGGTGATCGCGTCCCGGCGCGCCTGATCACGCCGTCCCCCGTGTCCAGTCATACGGCGAGTTTCACAAATGTGTGCCCGGCGGGCAAGCGAACCCCGCCGGGCACACCTTGGAGGCGTCCCCCTAGTCGCGGACGGGTACGCGGTCCGCTTCCGCCTCCTGCAGGGTGGACTTCGCGACGACGACGGACTGCTGCCGGCTCCGTGAGCGCAGCCCCGACAGGGTGATCAGGAGCCCGATGACCGCGATGCCGGTCACCATGACCAGCCCGGGCCGGTAGCTGTCGAGCACGGTCTGCGGGGTGGCCTTCTCGGGGGCGTTCGCGGTGACCACCGCCGTCACGACGGCCAGGAAGATCGCGCCGCCCACCTGCACCGAGGTGTTGAGCAGGCCGGAGACCATGCCCTGCTCGTGGTCGTCGACCCCGTTGGTGGCCTGGATGTTGAGCGACGGGAAGACCAACGCGCAGGCGGCGCCGATGAGCAGCATGCTCGGCAGGATCACCGCCGCGTACGCCGGGTCGAGGTCGACGCGCAGGAAGAGCGCGTAGCCGACGACCATCAGGGCGAAGCCCACCGGGATCAGCCGCGCCGTGCCGAACCGGTCGACGATCGAGCCCATCTTGGCCGCGGACAGCGCCACCAGCAGGCCGGCGGGCAGGAAGGCGAGCGCGGTCTGCAGCGCAGACCAGCCGAGCAGCGTCTGGAGGTACAGCGTGGCCAGGAACTGGAAGCCGATGTACGAGCCGAAGAACGTCATGGCACCGAGCTGGGCGCGGATCTGGTTGCCGGAGCGCAGCACGCCCAGCCGCACCAGCGGGCCCGGCGAGCGCCGTTCGACCAGGACGAACACGGTCAGGAGCGCGGCGACGGCGAGGAAGGACAGCAGTGTGCGGGCCGAGGCCCAGCCGACTTCGGGTGCCTGTACGACGGTGAAGACCAGCAGCAGCATCGAGGCGGTGCCGATGACGGCGCCGGGGATGTCGTAGCCCCGGTGGTTCTGCTCGCGTTCGCTGCGCGGCAGCAGCTTCAGGCCGGCGACGAGCGCGATGACGGCGATGGGCGCGGGCAGCAGCATCGTCAGGCGCCAACTGGCCTCGGTGAGCAGGCCGGAGAGCACCAGGCCCATCGAGAAGCCGGTGGCCGCACAGGTGGTGTAGATGGACAGCGCCCGGTTGCGCAGCGGGCCCTCCGGGAACGTCGTGGTGATGATCGACAGTCCGGCCGGGGCCGTGAAGGCCGCGCTCAGTCCCTTGATGAAGCGGCTGGCGATGAGCAGCGGCCCGGAGTCCACGAGCCCGCCGAGCAGGGACGCCAGCGCGAAGACGGCGAGGGCCACCAGGAACACCTGGCGTCGGCCCAGCAGGTCGGCGGTGCGGCCGCCGAGCAGGAGCAGGCCGCCGTAGCCCAGGATGTAGCCGCTGACGACCCACTGCAGGGTCGAGGTGGACAGGCCCAGGTCGGCGCCGATGGACGGCAGGGCGACACCGACCATCGACACGTCCAGCGCGTCCAGGAACATCGCGGCGCACAGCACGAGCAGGGTGCCCCACAGCCGGGGGGTCCAGCGAACCGCCGAGGGCGGGGCCGCGGGGGTGGTGAGCGGAGAGGTCATGCCGGAGACACTACATGCGCATGCATGGGATGCAAACGCATTTAATTCTGATGCAACGAATCCGGTTCTCTGCTACGGTGCGCCCATGGCGGCGAAGAAGGCCGAGCAGGCGCTGGTGGACCAGTGGCGGGACATCCTTGCGCTGCACGCGCGTACGCAGTGCGAGCTGGACCGCGCACTGCACCGACACGGCCTGTGTGCCAGCGACTTCGAGGTCCTGGACGTCCTGGCCGAGGGCTCGTCGCGGGGCGGCTCGAAGGGCCCGGGAGGTGTCGCGTCGTTCCGTGTGCAGGAGATCTCCGAGCGGGTGCATCTCAGTCAGAGCGCGCTGTCGCGGCTGATCGCCCGGCTGGAGAAGGACGGCCTCGTCCAGCGCTGTATGTGCCCGGAGGACCGGCGGGGCGTGCGTGTGGCGCTCACGGAGAAGGGGCGCACGCTGCACGGTGAGGTGCTGCCGGTGCAGCGCGCGGTGCTGACGCGGATGCTGGCGGGCGGCCCGGCCGGCTGACCGCCCGTCACCGGCCTCAGACGATCGCCGACTTCTCCCGCCACAGCGCGGCGAGCGAGCGGTCACCCGTCACGCTCGGCACCGGCAGCCGGTTCCACAGCGCCAGGTACAACTGCGCGGCGGGACCGGCCACTTCGGCGTCCGCGTCCCCGCCGGACTCCTCCCGCGTGGCCACGGGAGGCTCCGGCGACAGTCGTACGGTCCACACGGCGCCCGTGTCCGAGGCCCGCACCCGCAGCACGCGCGGCTCCTGCGTGCGGACCCTGCTCTTGGCGCGGGCATGGAACCCGCGCAGCAACTCGTCGATCCCGTCCACCGCGAACTCCGTCGCGATGCCCGTCGGGGTGCCGCCGCGCGCCGACTGCGCGTCGAAGCGGTGGACGGCCGTCTCGTGGGCCTGCCGCCGGGCCCAGAAGGCCAGCGGTGACGGATTGGGCGCGGGGTGGAAGGTCCAGCACTCCACGCCGGGTGCGGCATCGGTCAGGACGTCGACCAGGTGGCGGTGGCTGTCCCGGTACCAGGCCAGGAGCTCGGGGCCGTCCAGGTCCGGGGGGTCGCCCACGGGCCGGGGAGAGGTGTGTCCCTCCGCGACGAACGCCGCGGCCCATCGGTGCACCACACCGGTGTGCCGCAGCAGGTCGCGCACCTGCCAGTCGGGACACGTCGGCACCTTGGCGTCGGCCCCGGCCTCCTCGGCGGCCGCCGCCAGCAGCTGACCCTCGCGGTCCAGGGTTCGCACGAACTCGGCTGTCTCCATGGGGGTGAGTGTGCCGGATCGAGTGCGGTCGAAGGGAAGTGCTTTTCCGTGCGGGGTGTTCAGGGCGGGGTGGGGAACAGGCGGAACTCGTTGCCCTCGGGGTCCGCCGGCACCCAGTGGTCCTCGTGGCGGGCCTGGACGGTCGCGCCGAGGGCGGTGAGCCGGCCGATCTCGGCCTCCGGATCGACGCACCCAGGTCCAGGTGCGGGCGGCTCTTCCCGCGCTTGGGCTCCGGCACGAGCTGACACCACAGGCGGGGGCCGCCGTCACGGGGCTCGACGAGCACGGTCGGGTCGTCCTCCGTACCGGCGACGGCCTGCGCGCGAAGACGCGCGAGCTCGGCGCCGTCGTAGGGGGCGACGGCGTAACCGTCGAGGGCGGCGGCCCGGAAGCGGGCCGTGGCGGCCGGGCGGGCACAGTCGATGACGAGGTCGCGGAGTCGTGCCATCCGGTCATGATGCGGACCGACGGCGGGCCGGGCAGTCCGGCAGGGCAGAACTGCCCGGACGATCAGGTCAGTTGGGCGTCGCACGTCGCGTCGCGAGCCCGATGGCGGTGGCGATCGCCGCCAGTACGGCGACGCTGGTGAGGGCGACGGGCAGGGAGAACCAGTCGGCCATGAAACCGATGGCGGGTGGCCCGAGGAGCATGCCGCCGTAGCCGAGAGTGGAGGCGGTCGCCACGCCGCTGGGGCCGGCGAGGGAGCCCGCGCGTTCCACGGCCACCGGGAAGAGGTTGGCGAGACCGAGCCCGGTGACCGCGTAACCGAGCAGTGCCGCCCAGAGGGAGGGCGAGAGCGAGCCGAGCAGCATCCCGGCCGCCGCGGTGGCGCCGCCCGCGACGACGGTACGGCCGTGGCCGAGCCGTTCGAGGAGGGCCGTACCGGTGAGCCGGCCGATGGTCATGGCCAGCGCGAAGCAGGAGTAGCCGACGGCCGCGACGCCGGGCGAGGCGTCGAGGTCCTGTTGCAGGTGCAGGGCGCCCCAGTCGGCCATGGCGCCTTCGCCGTAGGCCGTGCACAGGGCGATCAGGCCGAAGACGATCACCAGTGGGCGCGTCCTGGGGTCCGGGCGGCGCGGGGTGTCGGGCGTGGTGAGTGCGCGGTTCGCGGTCGTCGGCGGTTCATGGCGCAGCAGGGTACGGCCCGCGACCACCGTCACCAGCAGCCCGATGACGGCGAGGCCCATCAGGTGCCGGGTGGGGGAGAGGGTCCCGGCGACCAGCCCGCCGAGGCCCGCGCCGACCATGCCGCCCAGGCTGAAGGCCGCGTGGAAGCTGGGCATGACGGGCCGGCGCAGAGCGGTGACCAGAGCCACGGCGGCGCTGTTGAAGGCCACGTTGATTCCGCCGTAGGCCGCTCCGAAGACCAACAGGACGGCGCCCAGTGCCGGTACGGAGTGGGTGAGCGGGGGCAGGGCGACACTGAGCGAGAGCAGGACGGCGCAGACGACGGTGACCTGGTGGCTGCCATGACGGCGGCAGAGCCGGCCGGTGAGCATCATGGTGAGGACGGCGCCGGCGGAGACGCCGAGGAGGGCGAGACCGAGGGCGCCGGCGGAGGCGCCGGTCTGGTGCTTGATCGCGGGGATGCGGACGACCCAGCCGGCGAAGAGAAAGCCGTCGAGGGCGAAGAAGGCGGTGAGGGCGATGCGAAGACGGGTGAGGTCGCTTTTGGCGCCCGGCACGACGTTGTGCTTTCGGGCTTTGTTTATTAGCGGCACAAAATCAGGCTAGGTGGGGCCGGAGGAGACGACAAGAGGGGACCGGGCCCCGGAGGGAGGCCCGCGGCGGATGCGGCCGTGCCCTGACTGTCCGGGTTCCGTCCGAGGTGCGACGCTGGGACGAGAGGTATCCGCCGAGGGAACTCGGGAGGGCACGATGGGACGTGACGTGCCGGCCCTGGTGTTCACGCGGGAGGATCGCCGTCGGTACCGGGAGAAGATGCACACCTGCCTCGATGTGCTGGCGCAGATGCTGCGCGAGTCGACCTTCGAGAGCGAGCGCCCCCAGGTCGGGCTGGAGATCGAACTCAACCTGGTGGACGAGAACGCGCTGCCGGCGATGCGGAACACCGAGGTCCTCCAGGCGATCGCCGACCCCGCCTGGTCGAGCGAGCTGGGCCGCTTCAACCTGGAGATCAACATCCCGCCCCGGCAGCTGACGGCCGGTGGCCCCGGCGCCTGGGAACAGGCGATCCGCGACGCGCTCAACCACGCCGAGGAGCGCGCCTCGGCCGTCGGCGCGCATCTGATCATGATCGGCATCCTGCCGACCCTGGGGGAGACGGACGTGGGCGAGGCCGCCCTGTCCGGCGATCCGCGCTACAAGCTGCTCAACGAGCAGATCTTCGCGGCCCGCGGCGAGGACCTGCGGATCACGGTGGACGGCGTGGAGCGGCTGTCGACGTACGCCGACACCATCACCCCCGAGGCCGCCTGCACCAGCACCCAGTTCCATCTCCAGGTCGCTCCCCGGCAGTTCGCGGACTACTGGAACGCGGCCCAGGCCATCGCCGGCGTGCAGATCGCCCTGGCGGCCAACTCGCCCTTCCTCTTCGGCAGGGAACTGTGGCGAGAGACCCGTATCCCGCTGTTCGAGCAGGCCACCGACACCCGTCCGCAGGAGATCAAGGCCCAGGGAGTACGGCCCCGGGTGTGGTTCGGAGAGCGGTGGATCACCAGCGTCTTCGACCTGTTCGAGGAGAACGTGCGCTACTACCCCGCGCTGCTGCCGCTGTGCGACGACGAGGACCCGCGGGAGGTGCTCGACCGCGGCGACGTTCCGCAACTGGGGGAACTGACGCTGCACAACGGCACCATCTACCGCTGGAACCGCCCCGTCTACGCCGTCACCGACAGCGGTCCACATCTGCGCATCGAGAACCGGGTCCTGCCCGCCGGCCCCACCGTGGCCGACATCATCGCCAACGGAGCCTTCTACTACGGCCTGACCCGCGCCCTGGTCGACGAGGACCGGCCGCTGTGGACGCGGATGTCGTTCTCGGTCGCCGAGGAGAACCTCCACGCCGCGGCCCGCGACGGCATCGACGCCCGCCTGTACTGGCCCGGCATGGGCGAAGTGCCGGTCACCGAACTGGTGTTGAGGCGCCTGCTGCCGCTGGCCCATCGGGGCCTGGAGCTGGCCGGCATGGACGCGGGGTGGCGCGAGCCCCTGCTGGGCATCGTCGAGCAGCGCTGCGTCGCCGCCCGCAACGGCGCCCTGTGGCAGGCGGAGACCGTCCACCACCTGGAGAAGGCCGCCACCTGCGACCGCCGGGAGGCGCTGCGGCGGATGACCATGACGTACATGGACTACATGCATCTCAACGCGCC
The DNA here is from genome assembly GCF_001513975.1 of Streptomyces curacoi. Lineage (GTDB taxonomy): Bacteria > Actinomycetota > Actinomycetes > Streptomycetales > Streptomycetaceae > Streptomyces > Streptomyces curacoi. The sequence continues at coordinate 557,909 of NZ_KQ947989.1, read as the reverse complement.
CGCGCACACCTGGGACGTGGACTGACACCCGGGACACTCATGCACCCGGGCGGCGATCCGCCGCCGCGGCTGCGCCCACCCGTCCGCCTCACCGCGCCGCGGGGCCGGCGGACGCCGTCTCCTCTCCTCGCCACTCCTCGGCCGCCGTCAGCGGAACAAGGGCGGGCGGCTTCGCCGACGTCGTCAGCTCGATGCGCCGCCCCTCGGCCGACGAGCGGAGCAGGGCGCTCATCGTCTCCAGCACATGCAGGGCGAGTTCGCCGCTCGCGCGGGGCGCCCGTCGCCCGTCGGCGGCGATGAAGTCGAGCAGACCGACGCCCCGTGCGCCGTCGGCGTAACCCGCCGAGGGCGGCAGCGTGCGCCACTCGGTGCCGCCGAGTTCGAAGAGCCGTACCGCACCGTCGAAGTGGTTCGGATCCGGCACCGCCAGCGTCCCCGTCTCGCCGTGGACCTCGATCGGCGCGGCCGTGCTGGTGACACCGTCGAAGCTCGTCGTGATCGTCGTCAGGGCCCCGCTCGCATGCTCCAGCACCCCGGAGACATGACTGTCCACCTCGACCGGTATCCGCTCGCCCGCACGCGGCCCGGAACCTATGACGCGCTCGGCGCGCAGCCGGCTGGACGCCCCGATCACGGCACGCACCGGGCCCAGCAGATGGACCAGCGAGGTGAGGTAGTACGGCCCCATGTCCAGCAGCGGGCCGCCCCCCAAGGCGTAGTAGAAGTCGGGGTGGGGATGCCAGCGTTCGTGTCCCGGCGTGACCAGCACGGCCGAGGCGAACAGGGGGCGTCCGACGCTCCCCGCCGCCACCGCCGCCCGCGCCGTCTGGATGCCTGTGCCGAGCACGGTGTCCGGCGCGCACCCCACACCGACCGCTGCCCGGTCGGCGGCCGCCATGACGGCCTGGGCGGCAGGGAAGTCGGCGGCCAGCGGCTTCTCCCCGTAGACGCTCTTGCCGTGACGGATCGCGCCGAGGGCGATCTCGGCATGGGCGGCGGGGACGGTGAGGTTCAGCACCGTGTCCACGTCCGGGCTGCTCAGCAACGACTCGACGGACATCGCCTCGACGCCGGGCAGTTCGGCGGCGACCGCCGCCGACCGGGCGGCGTCGAGGTCGGCGACCGCGGTGACGCGCAGCGCGGGACGGCCGACGAGCGTGTCCAGGTACGCGCGGGAGATGACTCCGAGACCTACGACGCCGACGCGGTGCGGGTCGCCCACAGCATGCCCCTTTCGATGATGGTGCGGACGCTGGGGTTCTCCAGCACGTCGAGGCTGTGCCCCGGGGTCGTGACCACGACGCGGCCGGCGCCCCATCGGCGGGTCCAGACCGCGGGCGAGCGGACCGGCCGGTGCCAGGGCTGCCACGGCCGGGTGGGATGGGTGGTGGTGGCCAGGACGTCGATCAGGTCGTCGTGGAGCACCCAGTACTGCTCGGTGTCCAGTTCGAAGTCCTCGATGCCCGCGGTGACGGGGTGGGCGCGGCCGAGCTCCGTGATGGCGACGACGTGCGGCAGGTAGTTGTCCTCCTGAACTCCCCGGCGGGCGCACGGCTCCTTGCCCGGGTGGGCCGCGAACTGCCCTCCCACCAGGTGCAGATAGTCGGCGGAGGCGCGGAACGAGTCGGCGATGCCGCCGTGCCAGCCGGTGAAGCCGGTGCCGGCCACGACCGCCGCGCTCAGCCCCGCCAGCTGCTCGGCGGTGATCTCCGACATCGTGACGCACTGCACGACGAGATCGGTGCGGGCCATCTCGGCGGCGTCGGCGTAGACATCGGTCGACTCCTCGATCCTGACGTCGTATCCGCTGCCGCGGAGGAAGGGCAGGAACAACTCCGTGGCCCGGACCGGCTGGTGCCCCTCCCATCCGCCTCGGACCACCAGGGCCTTCTTCCGCGTCATCTCGTTCCTCTGTGGGGTCGAAGGACAGCGCCCTCACTATGCGCCAGGCGCTCGCCCACGGGAAAGAGTCGCCGGATTCCGCGAAATTTTCGCTCCGGACAGCCGGCGCGGCCTCAGATCCACCCCTGCTCCCAGGCGCGGTGCGCCGCCGCGTGACGGGTCGGCACGCCCAGCTTGGACATGGCCGCGGAGAGGTAGTTGCGCACCGTGCCGGGGGCCAGATGGACGCGGGCGGCGATCTCGGCGATCGACGCGCCGGTCCGGGCCGCTCGCAGGACCTCCAGTTCGCGCTCGGTCAGGGGGCAGTCGTCCTCGGTCAGTGCCGAGGCGGCGATGTCCGGGTCCACATAGCGGCGGCCGGCGGCGATGTCGCGGATGATCTCCGCCAGCCGGGCCGCCGGGGTCGTCTTGGGGACGAAGCCGCGTACCCCGGCGGCCAGCGCCCGACGCAGTACGGCAGGACGGGCGTGCCGCGTCACCAGGACGACATGCGTGGGCAGTTCGGCCCTGATCTCCTCGGCGGCCCGCAGTCCGTCGGTCGGCGGCATCTCCAGGTCGAGGACGGCGATGTCGGGGCGGTGCTCGCGGGCCAGCCGTACCGCGTCGGTGGAGGTGGCCGCCTCGGCGACGACGGTGACGTCCTGCTCCAGCGTGAGCAGGGCGGCCAGGGCGCTTCTGAGCAGGTCCTCGTCGTCGGCGATCAGCAGGCGGATCATCGGGCGGCTCCGTCCGTGGGGTGCGGCGGGTGTGGCGCGTGCGGGGACTTCGCCGGCAGTACGGCCGTGACCGCGAAGCGGTCGCTGTCGTGGTTCCAGGTCAGCTCGCCGCCGGCCGCCCCCAGCCGCTCGGCGAGGCTGCGCAGCCCCGTGCCCTCCAGGGCGGCGGGATGCTCCTCCGCGCCGTCGTTGGCCACCCGCAGGCGGGCCAGACCGCCCTCGATCCGGTAGTCGACCCGGGCCTGCCCGGCCCTGCTGTGCCGGAGCACGTTGGTGGTGGCCTCCCGCATCACCAGGCCGAGGAGATGACGGGCGGCGTCGGTGAGGCCGGGGGCCACGGCGGCGGGATCCAGGGTCGTCCGCACGTCGATTCCGGCGGCGGCCAGCACCCGGGTCGCGTTGGTGATCTCGTCGTCCAAAGTCGTACGACGGTACCCCTGCACCACGGCACGGGTGTCACCGAGGGCGTCCGCCGACAGCCGCCGTACCTCCTTCATCTCCGCGGCGGCACGCGCCGGGTCCAGCTCGACGAGCCGTTCCGCCAACTCGCTCTTCAGCGCGATCACTTGGAGGTGATGACCCTGGATGTCGTGCAGCTCGGCGGCGAACCGCAGCCGTTCCTCCCGGACCGCCAGCTCCGCCTCCAGACGCCGCGCTTCGTGCAGCCGCCGTGCCGTGTCCCAGGCCCACAGCGGGCCGAGCGTAACCCAGGCCGTGAAGGCGACGAGCCCGGCCGGGAACAGCGTGGCGTACGCCAGTTCCCCGTCCCCCTCGGCCAGGCTCACGACGCCCCCGGGCAGCGGCGCGAGGACCACCGCGCCCGCGATCAGCAGCCGCCTGCGGCGCGGCGGGAGATACGTGGCGACGATCGCCACCACCAGGGCGGGCGCGACCGGCCACAACCCGTAGTCGCGCAGGGCCAGGGGGAGCGCCGCGAGCACGACCGCGGCCCCGGCCGCGATGGCCAGTCGGCCCAAGGGCGGTCCACCGGGGTGCGGGTCGGACACCGGCAGGAGTGCCAGCCGTCGGCTCAGCAGTACGACGCACGCCCACACCTCGACGGCCAGCGCGACGGCGGCCGGGCCGCGGGCCCACAGCGGGACGTCGCCGTCGAGGACCCACTCGCCGACGAACACGGCCAGGACACCCGCGGTCATCCCCGGCACGGTCCACCACATGGAGCGGCCAAGGCTGTGCAGCCCCGCCGCCTCGCGATCGATCGACCCGTCCCCCATCCGGTCATTGTGGCTCAAGCCGCATGACAGATGTCACGCGAGGACGTGACAACACCACGTCCGCACAGGGGGATTCGGCACTGCCGGTGCGCCTCGCCACGGCACAGGGTGGAGGTGTCGAACAGATACCCCGCCCCCGTACCGGAGGAGAGCCGTCATGCAGGCATGGCATCCCTGGAGATGGCGTTCGACATGTCGGTCGGGATGGCGGTCTGGATGCGCCGCCGTCGTCATGGCTGGGCGAGCACGCTGGAGATGTGCGCCGTGATGTTCGCGCCGCTGCTCCTGCTGTTCCCGCTGCTCCGGCTGGACGTCGTCAGGGCCGACTCGCTGACAGTTAGCCGCCGTGCCGCACCCGATCGCGGCCGTGCGCCGTGAGCCGTGGCCTTCCCGCGCGAACTCGCCGCTCCCGTACGACTTCACAACCCGGAGGTCCCCATGTCCACCCCGACACCCCACGCGACGGCGGAGCGACCGCACCCGGCCGCGGTGCTCAGGCGACGCTGGCCGACGGCGCTGGCCGCCGCGGTCGTCGCCCTCAACCTGATCGGATCCGGCTCGCAGGACGTGGCCGACGCCGTGGGCGGCTTCGGGGAGACCCTGCCGCTGCTGCCCCTGATCTATCTGATCGTCCATCAGATCGGCAGCCCGCGCGCCACCTGGCCGGTGCTCGGGGCCGGGCTGGTGGCCGTGTTCGCCCTTCCCCTCCAGGGCGCGGTCGCCCCGTCGACGGTCCTCGTCGCCCTCGCGCTGGCCGTCCTGGTCTGGGGTGCCGTGCGCGGGACTCCGCACGGACGGGCCGTCTTCGGGGTCCAGGCCGTGGGCGCGCTCGTCTTCTGCGGGCTCGCGCCGGCCGGGCTGGCGGTGGATCCGGACCTGGGCCGGTATCTGGTCGCGGCCGGCTGGTTCTGCCACGGCGTCTGGGACTTCGTGCACCTGTGGCTCGACAGGGTCGTCGCCCGAACGTTCGCCGAGTGGTGCGGCGTGGTCGACGTACTCGTCGCCGTCCAACTGCTCTTCCTGGTCTAGCCTCAGCCGGAGCGGCGCGCCAGGTCCACCAGCACGGCCACCGCCCGGCCGGCGTCCTCGACCGGCACGAACAGGTGGTCGTGGTGGAAGCCCGCGACGACGTTGCAGCTCAGGCCGGCGTCGGCGAGTGCCCGGGAGACCGCGGCCGTCAGGCCCACCGCCTCCAGCGCCGAGTGGACGCGCAGCGTGATCCAGCCGGCCACGTAGTCGTAGGCCAGTCCCGCCGCGTCGGCCTCCTCCTGCCGGGCGACCAAGGTGCGGCCCTCCGGCTCGGCGACCGTGACCACCGGGGTGACTCCGGCGGGGACGCCGCCCTCCACCGTGGTGAACACATAGCGGCCCGGATTCAGCTCCGGGCGCATACCGCTGAGCAGTTTCTGCAGGTCACGTTCACCAGCCATGATCAAGACCATACCCGCGGTCCCCGCCCGTCCGCGCTCTCGGCGGCGGAGCTGTGCGTGGCGGAGCGGTGCGCGGCGAACCGGAAGCGCCGTAAGGCCGGCAACGGCCGAGAAACGTCGAGCGGCCGCAACGTCGAGCGGCCGCAACGGTCGAGAAACGCCGGGGCGGGACCCGTAACCCGGCCCCACCCCGTACGTTGCCACCAGTGGTCTCTCCTGTCCGGCATGCCAACTCCGCGCACTGGGAGCTCTTTTGGACACCCAAGGCACCTCGGAAGCCACCGGTTACGGCCCGCTCTCCCGCCGCAGATTCCTCCAGGCCACCGCCACCGCCACCGCACTCGCCACCGTCGGTACGCCGGGCACGGCCGCCGCCTCCGCCACCACCACCCTCTCCTTCACGGCCGCCACGGGCGGTTCTGCGACCCTCGCCCCCTCGGGGGACCGGCTGGTCGCCGAGATCCAGAACGTGCTCTGGTCCATCCCGCGCAAGGGCGGCACCGCCGTCCCGCTCACCCAGCCCGGCCTCGAACCCACCCGCCCGCAGTTCTCACCCGACGGCAGCCGCCTCGTCGTGTGCGCCTACCGCGACGGAGGCTTCCACCTCTGGACCCTGCGGCCCGACGGCACCGGGCTGCGGCAGCTCACCGACGGGCCGTGGGACGACCGGGGGCCGGCCTGGTCGCCGGACGGCACCCGGATGGCGTTCGCCTCCGAGCGGGGCGGCGACACCGTGACCGGCGCCCCGTACCGCGTCTGGGTCGTGGACGTGCGCACCGGAGCGCTGACCCGGCTCACCGGGCGCCCCGGCCAGCCAGGTCCCGGGCAGGACACCGACTGGGAGGACTCCGACCCGACGTGGTCGCCCGACGGGGAGCGCGTGCTCTTCGTGCGCGGTGCCGTCACCGCCACGGGCACCCTGCGCGCGACCACCATCGCGTCCGTGGCCGCCGACGGCTCGGGCCCGGTCACCACCGAGTACACCGATGACTCCGGCGCCCAGGTGATGACCCCGGCCGTGTCACCCGCCGGACGCCTGGCCCATCTGCGCACCACGGCCTCGCCCGCGGCCTCCTGCACCCTCGTCGTGGACGGCGAGCCGGTCGCCGTGCGGGGCGACGTCCTCCCCGCACCGCCCCGCTGGGCGGACGACGAGCGCCTGCTCCTGACGGTCGACGGACACTTCCGGCTGATCGACCCGGACGCGCCCGGCGACGGCGAGGAGATCCCGTTCACGGCCACGCTGCCCGTGCACCGGCCCCGCTACCGGGTGAAGATGTACGACTTCGAGGGCGACGGCATCCGTCCCGTCCGCGCGCTGCACCTGCCCGCCCTGTCACCGGACGGCCGCAGCGTCGCCTTCGCCGCGCTCAACGCGCTGTGGACCGCCGGGACGACCGGGGGCGGCGCACCCCGCAAGGTCCTCCAAGTCCCCCCGAGCCGCTATGTGCTGGCCCCGACCTGGACGCCCGACGGCACGGCGCTGGTCTACGCCGACGACCGCGACGGACTGTTCACCGTACGGCGCCGCGACCTGCGCTCCGGCGCGGAGGCCGTACTCGCCGCGGGCGGCCGTGTCTTCCCCGCCCTGTCGCCCGACGGGGCGCGGCTGGCCTGCCTGGACATGTCCGGCAACCTGGTGGTGCGCGACCTGCCCGACGGCGGCGAACGGGTCCTGGCCGCACCGCTCGGCGCGGGCGGGCTGCCCGGCCGCCCCAGCTGGTCGCCCGACGGCCGGTATGTGGCGCTGTGCGACCGGAACCGCCTGGGCCGGCGCTTCCGCGAGGGCTACAACCTCATCCGCGTCATCGACACGGCCACCGGCACGGCCGCCCTGCACGCACTCGCCCCGCACACCTCCCTCTCCGACCGCTACGACTCCGGCCCCGTCTGGTCCCCGGACGGCCGCTGGATGGCCGTGGTCGCCGAGTCGGCGCTGTGGCTGCTGCCCGTGCGGCCCGACGGCACCCCGGACGGCGAGCCCCGCCCGCTCACCACCGAACCCGCCGACCACCCGTCCTGGTCCGCCGACGCCCGCACCCTGCTCCACCTCTCCGCGGGCACCCTGCGCCTGATCGACATCGCCGACGGCAGGGCCCGTACCGTCCGCGTCCCACTGGACTACCGCAGACCCCGCCCGGCAGACACAGTCGTGCACGCGGGCCGTTTCTGGGACGGCACCGGCTCGGACGTACGCGAGAACATCGATGTCGTGATCCGCGACGGCCGTATCGCGGAAGTGGTCCCGCACCGCACCGGCCGCCACCCGGCCGCACACCATGTCGACGCGAGCGACCGCACCGTGATCCCGGGCCTGTGGGACGCGCACACCCACCCCTGGCAGACCACGTACGGCGGCCGCCAGACCGCACTCCAGCTCGCGTACGGCATCACGACGGCCGTCTCCCTGGGCGGCTTCGCCTACGAACAGGCCCGCATCCGGGAGGCGGTCGCCGCCGGGGCCCTCGCCGGACCCCGGCTGCTGACCACCGGGGAACTGCTCGACGGGGCGCGGGTCGCCTACAGCATGGGCCGCGCCCACCGGACCCGCGCCGGCCTGCGCCGCTCGCTGGCCCGCGGGGCGGCTCTGGACTGGGACTTCGTGAAGACGTACGTACGGGCCCCGGGCTGGGTGATGAAGGAGGCCGCGGACTTCGGACACCAGCGGCTCGGCGTGCGCAGCGGCAGCCACCTGTGCACGCCGGGGGTGCAGCTGGGCCAGGACCTGACGACCCATCTGCAGGCGACGCAGCGCCTGGAGTACGGGCACGCGACCTCGGCGACGGGGCGTGCCTACCAGGACGTCGAGGAGATCTACACCGCCACCGGCTTCCACCTCGTCGCGACCCCGTTCACGGCCATCGCCCTGCTGGGCGCCGACCCCGCGCTCGCGGACGACCCACGCGTCACCGCGCTCATGCCGCCGTGGGACACCGCGCTCGTCCGCCAGCAGGCCGGACAGCCGCCCACCGACGCCCAGCTGGCCACGCTGGGGCGGGAGATGGACGTCTACCGGCGGATCCTCGCCGGCGGGGGTCTGGTCGCCCTCGGCACGGACCAGCCGATCGTCCCGGTCGGACTCCATCTGCACCTGGCCCTGCGCGCCCTGCACCGCGCCGGCCTGTCGCCCGCCGAGGCGCTGCGCACCGCCACGCTGCTGCCCGCGCGCGTCTTCGGCGCCGATGCCGACCTGGGCACCCTGGAGGAGGGCAAGCTCGCCGATCTCACGGTCGTGGACGGCGACCCGTTCACCGACTTCGCCACCCTGATCCGGACGGTGGCGGTCCTGCGCGGCGGCGTCCTGTTCGAGCAGGCGGACCTGGTGGACGCCTTCGACACCCTCGACACCTCCGACACCCTCGACGCCGCGACAGAGCGGCAGGCGGCCGAGGAGTGGCTGGAGGAGTGGCTGGAGGTGAGCCGCCGTATGCGCCGCGAGGGATGCTGTGAACTCTGAGCGGGTCATGGTTCACACACACTTCCTGCCACATCTGCGCAGGAGTATCACTCTGGCTGCACACGGCCTGGCCAAAGCCTCGTTAGCGTTCTGGCCGTTCGATACCTCGTGCGACCGGAAAGACCGCAGATGGACTACTGCTCCTCGTGCCGTCGGCACCTCAACGGGGCCCTCGTGTGCCCCGGGTGCGGCGCCTACGCCCCGGACATCGCTCCCTCCGCGGCAGGAGGCACCGTCGTGTCGGCCCCGCCCGGCGCGGCGGCGACCGGAACGGCGGCGGGGCAGACCCCCGCAGCCGACGCGTGGTACGACGGCTACTTCCGTGACGAGGCTGCTCCGTCGGCCGAACCGGAGGAGACCGCGCCCACGAGCCCGTCCGGCGACGTGGACGGCGTACCCGTGGCCCCGCAGGGCCGGGCGGCGCGGCGTCGCCAGCGGGCCCGCTGGAAGAAGAACCAGCGCCGGGCCGTGGTGGCCACGGCCGTCGCCCTGGTCGGCGGTGGCCTGACCGTCTCGGCGCTGGACCGGCAGTCCGGCGACAAGGCCCAGGCCGCCACCGCGCCGGAACGGCCCGACACCGAGCTCCCGGAGCACCAGCAGACGGAGTTCACCCGCCCTGCGTCCACTCCGCCGGACACCCGCGAGGCCAAGCGCACCGACGCCTCTCCTTCGAAGCCGTCCCCGACCCACGCCGCGAAAGAGCGCATCACCACGCCGCACACCACGCGGCAGTTCACCCGACCGGACGCGCCCGCCACTCCGCAGCCCACGGCGACCACGGTCCCGCAGCCGCAGACCGCCGCCCCGGCCCCCGGCGGGGCGACCTCGGGCGACAGCGGTGGCACGGCGGCCGAGCAGCAGCAGACGCCGGCCCCGGCGGCGACCGACAGCTCCGGCTCCGGCTCCGGCTCCGGCTCCGGCTCCGACTCCGGAACCGCCACATCACCGACGAGCCCCGCACCGGAAGAGACCTCGCCGGCGAACCTCTGCGTGCTCAACCTCGTGTGCCTTGGCTGACCATCCAGGGCAATCGACGTGACCACCCCGGGCAACCGACCTGAGCGTCCCGGCGCCGCCGCCTGAGATCACCGTCACCCTCCCGTATCCCCGCACAACCTCGCGGATGCGGTCATGCTGGAAGAAGCCGCCGCGATCTCCTCGCGGAGGCCGGCACCAGCAGAGCAGGACGTCGCCTCAGGAAGGAAGACTCTCCATGGTCGAGCAGGACGAGCGCTTCGATGTCGTGGTCCTCGGCGCGGGCCCCGGCGGCTACGTCGCCGCCATCCGCGCCGCCCAGCTGGGCAAGCGGGTGGCGGTCGTGGAGGAGAAGTACTGGGGCGGCGTCTGTCTGAACGTGGGCTGCATCCCCAGCAAGGCGCTGCTGCGCAACGCCGAACTGGCGCACATCTTCACCCGCGAGGCGAAGACCTTCGGCATCAAGGTGGACGGGCAGGTCAGCTTCGACTACGGCGAGGCGTTCCGGCGCAGCCGCAAGGTCGCCGACGGCCGGGTCAAGGGCGTCCACTACCTGATGAAGAAGAACAAGATCACGGAGTTCGACGGCCGCGGCACCTTCCTCGACCCGAACACCCTCCAGGTCACCGACTACGAGGGCAACACCCGCACCATCGGCTTCGACCACTGCATCATCGCCACCGGCGCCACGCCCAAGCTCCTCCCCGGCACCCGGCGCAGCGCGCGCGTGGTGACCTTCGAGGAGCAGATCCTGGCCGAGGAGCTGCCGAGCTCGATCGTCATCGCGGGCGCCGGCGCGATCGGCGTCGAGTTCGCGTACGTCCTCCACAACTACGGCGTGAAGGTCACCATCGTCGAGTTCCTGGACCGGATGACCCCGCTGGAGGACGCCGAGGTCTCCGCCGAACTCGCCAAGCAGTACCGGCGGTTGGGCATCGACGTGCTGACCTCCACCCGCGTCGACGCCGTCGACGAGTCCGGCCCGCAGGTGCGTGTCACGGTCACCGGCAAGGACGGCGCACAGCAGGTGCTGGAGGCCGACAAGGTGCTGCAGGCGATCGGCTTCCAGCCGAACGTCGAGGGATACGGCCTGGACAAGACCGGCGTGACCGTCACCGAGCGCGGCGCGATCGACGTCGACGGCCGCTGCCGTACCTCCGTCCCGCACATCTTCGCCATCGGCGACGTGACGGCGAAGCTGATGCTCGCACACGCCGCCGAGGCGATGGGCATCGTCGCCGCCGAGACCATCGCGGACGCCGAGACGATGGAGCTGGACTACGCGATGATCCCGCGCGCCACCTACTGCCAGCCGCAGATCGCCAGCTTCGGCTACACCGAGGCCCAGGCCCGCGAGCGGGGCTACGACGTGCAGGTGGCGAAGTTCCCGTTCACCGCCAACGGCAAGTCGCACGGCCTGGGCGACGCCACCGGCTTCGTGAAGCTGATCAGCGACGCCAAGTACGGCGAGCTGATCGGCGGCCACCTCATCGGCCCGGACGTCACCGAGCTGCTGCCTCAGCTGACCCTGGCCCAGCAGTGGGACCTGACCGTCCACGAGGTCGCCCGCAACGTCCACGCCCACCCCACCCTCGGCGAGGCGGTCAAGGAAGCGGTCCACGGCCTCGCGGGCCACATGATCAACTTCTGAGGCCTGGGTTGATCGCCTTCTGAGGTCTGGGCTGATCGACTGCTGAGGCCCGGGGTGATCGCGGTCTCAGGCCCGGCTGCGGTGGCTCGCCCGGCGACTCAGCCGTCGAGCCACCAGCGGGATGCCGCCCAGGCGAACACGTAACCGAGGCTGTTGACCGCCCAGTGCAGGGCGATGGGCGCCAGCAGGCTGCCCGAGCGGCGGCGCAGCTCGCACAGGACGACACCGGCGGCGGCCGTGGCGGCGATCGCCAGGGCGACCGTCGGTGCCACGCCCGCCGGGTCGTCGCCGAAGACCGAGCCTACGGCGGCGTTGGAGCGGTTGAGCCCGCGGGACGGCAGCAGATGCCACAGCCCGAACAGCAGCGACGACACGGCGGTGGCCCAGGCCGTTCCGTGCCGGCGCCGGAGCATGGCCCACAGCACGCCACGGAAGGCGGTCTCCTCCAGCAGCACGGTCCCCAACGGCACCCGCACCAGCGTGACCCACAGCACCTGCCCCACGGACAGGTCCGCCGCCCTGGAGTCATCGAACGCCTCCCGACCGGCCGGCACGGCGAGGAGAAGCAGCAGCACCAGGAGAACGACCCCCACCAGGACGGGACCCCACCGCAGCCCCCGGCGCAGCCCCGCCGCGTCGAGCCCCAGGTCGGCCCAGGTGAGACCGTCCCAGCGGGCGATCAGCAGCAGTACGGCCGTCGCGGTCACGCACACGACCACATACATGCCGGGGCTCCGCGCGAGCCAGTTGTTCAGCAGGTTCGCGACGGCGAGAACGGCGACAGCACAGACGATCCGCATCCGGTCCAGGATCCCCCGGAAGAGGCTCGAACGCGCTGCGGTGACCGTCACGGTCGGCCCGCACCTGTGGCGCGCCGACGCCCCCTTGAGCATCCTCGGTGGTACGGCCCTGCCCATGGCGCCGACCAGCACGGTCCTCGCCCACTGCGGCTCCCCGCGTCCCCAGGAAGGCACGACCCATGCCGGCCAAGAACCTCACCGCCAATCGCGCGACCCTCGGCCACCGCCTCGCCTACGCCCTGCGCCACCCCGACCGCGTACCGGGCCATCTGGCCCGCAGCGCCCGGGACATGTGGCTGCGCCGCCGCCACCCCGACCACGTCTCCTACTACCGCGCCGTGATGCGCTCCGACACCCGGGCCGACCCGGACGCGGCGGTCGGCAGCCGCAACCGTGAACGGTGGCTGGCGCTGGGGGCGATGCAGTTCGACTACCTGCTCGGCCACGGTCTGCGTCCCGAGCACCGCATGCTGGAGATCGGGTGCGGCAACCTGCGGGGCGGCTGGCGGTTCATCCGCCACCTTCAGCCCGGTCACTACTACGGCATCGACATCTCACCCGACATCCTCTTCGCCGCGCAGGACACCGTCGTGGAGATGGGCCTGCAGCAGCGGCTGCCCACGCTGACCCCGGTGCGCGATCTGACCCTCGGGTTCCTGCCCGACGCCCACTTCGACGTGGTGCACGCGCACAGCGTCTTCTCGCACTCGCCGCTCCCGGTCATCGAGGAGTGCCTGGCCAACGTCGGCCGAGTGCTGGCCCCCGGCGGCTGGTTCGACTTCACCTTCGACCGCACCGAGGGCGAGGAGCACCACGTACTCCGGGAGGACTTCTACTACCGCACCGAGACCCTCCTGACGCTGGCCGAGAAGCACGGTCTGCGGGCCCGCTTCATGACGGACTGGGAGGAACTCCCGCACGGCCAGTCCAAGATCCGGGTCACCCACGCGGTGTGAGCCGACGCTCCGTCATCAGGTCATCCGTCCCGGACCCTTGACTCGTAAAGCGGGAGTCGCGATCCTCGTCGCACATCTTGCGAGGTCATGACAACTCGACCCCGCTATCCCGCCGACCGAGGGACGTGGGCTGTGACCAGTGCCGGACGCCCGTACCGCAGACGCAAGAACGTCACCGTGGTGTCGCTCCTCCTCCTCGTGCTGGCCGTCGCAGTGGGCCCGACCCCCAGCTCGGCGGCCGGCACCGACTGGTGGGTGCCGACGGCACGACCCACGCCGGACTCGCAGATCAACGTCACGGGCGAGCCCTTCACCGGCACGAACGCACAGGGCGAGGTGCGCGGCTTCGTCGACGCGCACAACCACCTGTTCTCCAACGAGGCCTTCGGCGGGCGGCTGATCTGCGGCAAGCCGTTCTCCGAGGCCGGCATCGCCGACGCCCTCAAGGACTGCCCCGAGCACTACCCCGACGGTTCGCTGGCGGTCTTCGACTTCATCACCAACGGCGGCGACGGCAGACACGACCCGGTCGGCTGGCCCACCTTCAAGGACTGGCCCGCCCACGACTCGCTGACCCACCAGCAGAACTACTACGCCTGGGTGGAGCGGGCCTGGCGCGGCGGCCAGCGCGTGCTGGTCAACGACCTCGTCACCAACGGCGTGATCTGCTCGGTGTACTTCTTCAAGGACCGCGGCTGCGACGAGATGACGTCCATCCGGCTGCAGGCCAAGCTGACGTACGACATGCAGGCCTTCATCGACAAGATGTACGGCGGGACCGGCAAGGGCTGGTTCCGGATCGTCACCGACAGCGCGCAGGCCCGCGAGGTCGTCCGGCAGGGCAAGCTCGCCGTCGTCCTCGGCGTGGAGACCTCCGAGCCCTTCGGCTGCAAGCAGGTCCTGGACATCCCGCAGTGCAGCAAGGCGGACATCGACAAGGGGCTGGACGAGCTGCACGCGCTCGGCGTGCGCAGCATGTTCCTGTGCCACAAGTTCGACAACGCCCTGTGCGGCGTCCGCTTCGACGAGGGCACCCTCGGAACGGCCATCAACGTCGGCCAGTTCCTGTCGACCGGCACCTTCTGGAAGACGGAGAAGTGCACGGGCCCGCAGCACGACAACCCCATCGGCGGGGCCGCGGCGCCCGAGGCCGAGAAGGAACTCCCGGCGGGTGTCGACGTCCCGTCGTACGACGCGGACGCCCGGTGCAATGTGCGCGGGCTCACCGGACTGGGCGAGTACGCCGTGCGCGGCATGATGAAACGCAAGATGATGCTGGAGATCGACCACATGAGCGTCAAGGCCACCGGCCGGGTGCTCGACATCTTCGAGGCCGAGTCCTACCCCGGCGTGCTCTCCTCGCACAGCTGGATGGATCTCGACTGGACCGAACGGGTCTACGGCCTCGGCGGCTTCATCGCCCAGTACATGCACGGATCGGAAGGCTTCGTCGCGGAGGCGGACCGCACCGAGGCGCTGCGCGACAAGTACGGCGTGGGCTACGGCTACGGCACCGACATGAACGGCGTCGGCGGCTGGCCGGCCCCGCGCGGCGCGGACGCCGCCAACAAGGTGACGTACCCCTTCAAGAGCGTCGACGGCGGCTCCGTCATCGACCGGCAGACCACCGGCCAGCGCACCTGGGACCTGAACACCGACGGTGCCGCCCACTACGGGCTCGTCCCGGACTGGATCGAGGACGTCCGCCGCGTCGGCGGCCAGGAGGTGGTGGACGACCTCTTCCGGGGCGCCGAGTCCTACCTCGACACCTGGGCGGCCTCCGAGACCCACGAGGCCCGGGTCAATCTCGCGCGCGGCGCCACCGCGTCGGCCAGTTCGTCCGAGTGGAGCCTGTTCACCAGCTACCAGCCGCCCCGGGCCGTCGACGGCGACCGCGGCACCCGCTGGGCCAGCGACTGGAGCGACGACCAGTGGTACAAGCTCGACCTCGGCTCCACCCAGCTCGTCAAGCGGGTCACCCTGGACTGGGAGCGCGCGTACGGCAAGTCGTACCGCATCGAGCTCTCCACCGACGGCGTGCACTGGCAGACCGCCTGGTCCACGACATCCGGCGACGGCGGCCTGGACACGGCCGGATTCGTCGGCACACCGGCCAGGTATGTACGCATCCAGGGGCTGGACCGCGGCACCGACTGGGGCTACTCCCTCCACGAGGTCGGCGTCCACAGCGGCTGACACCCACGAGAGGGGTTCCATGGCACGGTTGCCGTCCGCCGAGCGGCGGCGACAGCTCACCGAGGCGGCGATCAGGGCGATGACCCGGGACGGCGTCCCCAGGACGACGACCCGGTCCATCGCCGCCGAGGCGGGCGTTTCGCTGAGCGTCTTCCACTACTGCTTCGACTCCAAGCAGGAGCTGATCGAGTCCGTCATCACCACCATCACCGAGCACTATGTGACGGTGGTGAAGGAGGCCCTACGGCCCCGGGCGACGCTGGAGGAGACCGTCCGGGCCGGGTTCCAGGCGTACTGGGACCATGTCCGCGCCCACCCCGACGAGCACATGCTCACCTACGAGCTGACGCAGTACGCCCTGCGCCAGCCCGGATTCGAACATCTGGCCCGACGCCAGTACGAGCTGTACGCCGAGACGTACGCCGACCTCATCGGCCGGCTGCAACGGGCCATGGACCTCCGGCTGCGCGTACCCGTCCCGGTACTGGCCCGCTATCTGGCCGCCATGACCGACGGCCTGACCCTCAACTACCTCGTGCTCGGCGACGAAGCGGCCTGCGACGGCGTCCTCGACACCGTCACCGCGCACATCGCCGGGCTGGTGCGCGAGCCCTGACGGGAAGGTCACCCGCGTACGGCCGCCCGATCGCGGGCCGGTTCCGCCGCCTCCCGCCGGAACAGCCACCGCAGGTCCGGCTCCACCGCGAAGCGCAGGGCGCGCCGGACGGGCGGGGTGCACAGCAGGGTCACGACCACGGCGGCGACGACGGTGACGACGACCGCGCCGAGCGGCCGGTGGATCCAGACGGGGTCGTACCAGCCCCAGAACCCGGCGCTCTGGGCGACGAAGCCGTGCAGCAGATAGCCGTACAGCGTGCCCGCGCCGAGCACGGTGCACCACATGCGCCGCCCCGGCACCCAGGCGAGGAAGCAGGCCACCAGCAGCAGCGAGCAGACGAACAGGACCGGCGTCATCACCACCCCGTACCAGGCGGGCGCGCCCAGCTCCTCGGCGCTGTCGCGGTGGTAGAACCAGGCGCCGGTCATCCGCGGCACCGCCCAGTACGCCACCACGAACGCGCACCCGAACACGGGTACGGCCGCGATCCGCACCGCGCGACGCCGGACCAGCCGGAAGTGCTCCGGTCTCAGGGACAGGCCCAGCACGAAGTACGGCAGGAACTGCAGGGTGCGCTGCAGATCGAGGTCGTCGCCGATGGACGGCGAGAGCGTGGCCAGCGCCGCCAGGGCGAGCGCGAGCGGCAGCGGGAGGCGCACCCACCGCCACAGCGGGGTGGTCAGCCGCCAGACGAACAGCGCCGTCAGGAACCACGTCAGATACAGGGGGTCCAGCAGGCTGATCGGGCGGTCCGGCTCCTGGTCGGTCCACCTGGTGAAAAGGGTGTACGCGGTCTCGAAGACGACGTACGGGACGACGAGCTGGGTCACCAGCCGCCTGAGCCGGTCCGGGCGGGCGTCGAAGCCCCGGGAGAAGTAGCCGGAGACGACGATGAACGCCGGCATGTGGAAGGCGTACACCACCATGTACAGCGCGCTGACGGTGCGGCTGCCGTCCCGCAGCGGCTCCCACGCGTGACCGGCCGCCACCAGCACGATCGCCAGGTACTTGGCGTTGTCGAAGAACGCGTCCCGTTGCCTGGCGGGCGCGGGCGGCGACGTCGTGCCGGTGGCGGGCGCCGTGTCGACTGCTTCCCCGGTGGTGACGATGGGCTGCGACATCCCACGCGTCTCACCACTTGTGGATGGCGCAAACCTTTTCAGGTGGCAGTCCATCCGCCAGGGGAGTGATGACAGGGCCGTAGGGGTGTGGACGTAACCCGTGTGAACGCCCTGAATGGTGCGAACGGGACAAATGGCTGACGGTGGTTCACGTCAAGGCCTGGTCCCAGTGGTGATGAAGCGTCAGCCGCCCAGGCCGTGATGGAAGGAATCACTATGCGCTCTGTTCGCATGCTGATCGCCACCGCGACGGCCACGGCCGCACTGGCGATCGCGCCCGCAGCCCACGCCGTTACGACGGGTGACTGGGACCACGACGACCATTCCTACAGCAAGGAGCACGACAAGCACGGCAAGCACGACGGGCCGCGCGGCGGAATGCACACGGGTGGCGGAGCACTGGCCGCCGTGAGCGACGACGACGAGTGGGGCGGCGCCAAGGACCCGAAGCACGACAAGGAGGGCAAGCACGAGGAGGAGAGCAAGCACGACAAGCACGGCAAGCACGGCAAGCACGACGAGCCGCGTGGCGGAATGCGCACGGGTGGCGGAGCACTGGCCGCCGTGAGCAACGACGACGAGTGGGGCGGCGCCAAGGACCCGAAGCACGACAAGGAGGGCAAGCACGAGGAGGAGAGCAAGCACGACAAGCACGGCAAGCACGAGGAGCCGCGTGGCGGAATGCGCACGGGTGGCGGAGCACTGGCCGCCGTGAGCAACGACGACGAGTGGGGCGGCGCCAAGGACCCGAAGCACGACCCGGACACCTACCGGGGCAAGGGCGAGGACTCCTGGGGCGGCGGCCACGACAAGGACCCCTGGAAGGACGACCACGGCAAGGACTCGTGGAAGGACGACCACGGCAAGGACTCGTGGAAGGGCGACCACGACGACTCCTGGGGCGGTGACCACGACAAGGACTCGTGGGGTTCCGGCCACGGCAAGCCGCGCGGCGGGATGCACACCGGCGGCGGCGGCCTCGACGCGCCGGGTGTCACCGCCGGCGGGCTGGCCGTGCTGGCGGTCGCCGGCACCGGCATCTACGCGATGCGCCGCAAGAAGGTCTCCGGAACCGTGGCCTGACCCTGCCCGACGTCAAAGCCGCTGGTGCCGCCGCACGTGCGCAGCGCGTCGCGGCGGCCCCGCTCGTCCTCCTCCCGCCCGCCCTGTCCGCTGCCGTGCCCAGTGAGGTGGTGCCCGATGGCCGCCGGCCGTCCCTGTCCCCCCGATGCCGAACCGGCCCCTTCCGATACCGGCGACCCGCAGTCACGGCGGACCAGGCGCGCGGCCGTGGCGATGTTCTGGAGCGCGATCGCCGCCGTGGTGGTGATGACGACCCTGAACGGAGGCCGGCAGGAGGCGTCCGAAGCCCGTCACACCCCCCATGCGCCACCGGCCGTCGAGTCGACCACTCCCGCAGCGGGCCGGTCGCCCTCGCCCACCCCGCGCCCCGTGGGCAGACATCTGCCGCGGTCCCGGCCGATCCGCCTGCTCATCCCCAAGATCTCGGTCAACGCCCCCTTCGTCGACCTCGCGATCGGCCGCACGGGCCAGCTCGAACCCCCGCCGGCCCACGACATCAACCTCGTCGGCTGGTACGCCAAGGGGGCCTCCCCCGGTGAAACGGGCACGTCGATCATCGCCGGGCATGTGGACACGGCCACGTCCCCCGCGGTGTTCGCGGGCCTGAGCGAGCTGGAGAAGGGCGACCGCTTCCATGTGCTGAGAGCGGACGGACGCAGAGCGTCCTTCGAGGTCGACAGCGTGGAGACCTTCGACAAGGACCACTTCCCCAGCGAGCGCGTCTACGGCGACACCCCGGGGGCCCAGGTCCGGCTCATCACCTGCGCGGGCGACTACGACCGCCAGGTCAGGGACTACACCGCGAACCTCGTCGTCTTCGCCCACCTCGTCTGAGCCGTCGGCGGTGCCGCGGGCCGGGATCGGTGCGGGCGATTCCCGCACCGCGGCACTCCGCGCTGACCTGGTGTCTTACAGTGACTGCGTCCAGTTCCGATGACTGAACCTGTGAGGTAGTCGCGAACCATGCCGACCGAGACGTTTGAGTTCCAGGTAGAGGCCCGTCAGCTGCTCCAGCTGATGATCCACTCGGTCTACTCGAACAAGGATGTCTTCCTGCGCGAGCTCGTCTCCAACGCCTCCGACGCGCTCGACAAGCTGCGTCTGGAGAAGCTGCGGGACGACACGCTCGACGCCGATGTGTCCGACCTGCACATCGAGCTCGACATCGACAAGGACGCCCGCACCCTCACGGTGCGGGACAACGGCATCGGGATGTCGTACGACGAGGTCGGACAGCTCATCGGCACCATCGCCAACTCGGGAACGGCCTCGTTCCTGAAGGAGCTGCGGGAGGCCAAGGACGCCGCCGGGGCCGAGGGGCTGATCGGCCAGTTCGGCGTCGGCTTCTACTCCGGCTTCATGGTGGCCGACGAGGTGACGCTGGTGACCAGGCGCGCCGGCGAGAGCAAGGGGACCCGCTGGACCTCGCGCGGCGAGGCCACGTACACGCTGGAGACCGTCGACGACGCACCGCAGGGCACGTCGGTCACGCTCCACCTCAAGCCCGCCGACCCCGAGAACCAGCTCCACGACTACACCTCGCCCTGGAAGATCAGGGAGATCGTCAAGCGCTACTCGGACTTCATCACCTGGCCGATCCGGATGGTCCCCGAGACCGGCGAGGGGGACTTTGCTCCCGAGGCCGAGACGCTGAACTCCATGAAGGCCCTGTGGGCGCGCTCGCGCGAGGAGGTGTCCGACGACGAGTACCACGAGCTGTACAAGCACATCAGCCACGACTGGCGCGACCCGCTGGAGACCATCCGGCTCCAGGCGGAGGGCACCTTCGAGTACCAGGCCCTGCTCTTCGTCCCCGCCCACGCCCCCCACGACCTGTTCACCCGGGACTTCAAGCGCGGTGTCCAGCTGTATGTGAAGCGCGTCTTCATCATGGACGACTGCGAGGCGCTGCTGCCGCCGTACCTCCGCTTCGTCAAGGGCGTGGTCGACGCGGCGGACCTCTCGCTCAACGTCTCCCGCGAGATCCTGCAGCAGGACCGGCACATCCGGATGATGCAGCGCCGGCTGACGAAGAAGGTCCTGTCCACGGTCAAGGAGATCATGACCAAGGACGCCGACCGCTACGCCACGTTCTGGCGCGAGTTCGGCACCGTCCTGAAGGAGGGCCTGCTCACCGACTCCGAGAACCGTGACGCCATCCTCGCCGTCGCGTCGTTCGCGACCACGCACTCCGAAGACGAGCCGACCACGCTGAAGCAGTACGTGGAGCGGATGAAGGACGGCCAGGAGGACATCTACTACATCACCGGCGAGTCCCGGCAGAGCATCGAGAACTCCCCGCACATGGAGGCGTTCCGGGACAAGGGCATCGAGGTCCTGCTGCTCACCGACCCCGTCGACGAGGTGTGGGTCGACGCCGTGGGCGAGTACGAGGGCAAGAAGCTGCGGTCCGTCGCCAAGGGCGAGATCGACCTCGACGCCAAGGGGGAGGAGAAGGCCGACGGGGAGCGGGAGAAGCAGACCGAGGAGTACGCCGGCCTGCTCGGCTGGATGCGGGAGCAGCTGGACGAGGACATCAAGGAGGTGCGCCTGTCGACGCGGCTCACCGTCTCCCCGGCCTGCGTCGTCTCCGACGCGCACGACCTGACCCCGGCCCTGGAGAACATGTACCGGGCCATGGGCCAGGAGGTGCCGCGCGCCAAGCGGATCCTGGAGCTGAACCCCGACCACCTGCTGGTCAAGGGCCTGAACCAGGCGTACAAGGAGAGCGCGGACCGCTCGGGTCTCGCCGAGTCCGCCGAACTGCTCCACACCCTGGCGGTGCTCGCCGAGGGCGGCCAGCCGAAGGACCCGGCGCGGTTCGTGAAGCTCGTCGCGGACCGCCTGGAGCGCACCCTGTAGCCGGGCCGGTGGGCCATGTGGTCGTGTGCGCGGGCCGTTGTCAGTGGCCCGCGCTACCTTCCTTGAAGTCGGCTTCTGGCATCCGCTTCGGGAGGATTCATGGCCTCGCGTCTCAACCCCTACATCACGTTCGCCGGTGACGCCCGGCAGGCGATGGAGTTCTACAAGGAGGTCTTCGGCGGCACGCTGGTGCTCAACACCTACGCCGAGTTCGGCCAGCAGGACACCCCCATGGCCGACAAGATCATGCACGGCATGCTGGAGACCCCCAGCGGCTTCACCCTGATGGGCGCCGACACCCCGACGGACGACCACAGGCCCGGCAACAACATCGCCGTGAGCCTGAGCGGCGACGACGACGCCGAACTGCGTGGCTACTGGGAGAAGTTGTCCGAGGGGGCCTCGGTGACCGTGCCGCTGGAGAAGCAGATGTGGGGCGATGTCTTCGGCATGTGTACGGACCGCTTCGGCATCACCTGGATGGTGAACATCAGCCAGCCGGGCAGCTGAGAGCGCACACCCGGCCGGGGGCACCGGGACACGGTCACCGATCGGGCGGCCATGCGAGAGGCGTGGTCAGTAAGTGGTCAGTTCGTAGAACCCCCTGCCGAAGGTGGCGGCCACCAGGCGGTGGTGACCGGCGTCGTACTCGATGTCGTCGACCGGCACCTGCGGCATTCCGCGGCCGAGCCGCAGCCAGTGGCCGCCGCCCGTGACGCTGGTGAAGACGCCCTGGTCGGTGCCGATGTAGAGGATGCCGCCGCGGGCGACGACGAGGTCGTTGACCGGCGCCGCCGGGAGGTTGCCCGACAGGTTCCGCCAGTGCCGGCCGCCGTCGGTGCTGCCGTACACATGGGGCAGCGCGGAGCCCGAGCGGTAACCGGAGTGCGTGGTCCACACCCGCTGCGGGTCCTTGGGGTCGACCACCACCCGGGTGACCCATGGCAGCCCATCGGCCAGCTTCGTCCAGGTCGCCCCGAGATCCCGGGTGACCCAGACACGGCCGTCGTCCGTGCCGACGTACACGGTGCGTCCGTCGCCCGCCGGGGCGATGGAGGTGATCGTGCCGTAGTTGGTGTAAATCGGGTCGGGGCCCGGGCCGCCGCTCAGGTCGGGGCTGATCGGCTGCCAGGTCGCGCCGCCGTCCGTGGAGCGGTTCAGCACCTCCGCGCCGTAGTAGAGGACCTTCGGGTCGCGCGGGTCGAAGACCACCGGCGTGAACCAGTTGCGGCGCTGGTAGGTCGTCCGGTCCGCGAAGTAGGTGAGCGTGTCGCCGCCGTCGGTGGAGCTGAAGCAGTTGCCGTACTGGTAGCAGGCGAAGACGTTGTTCACGTCGGCCGGGTTGATCAGGTTCTCCTCGCCGTCGCCGCCGAGGTACTCGTTGAACCTCTCCCCGCCCCAGGAGCGCAGCGAGCCGTTGTCCTGGGCGCCGCCCGAGATCCGGGTGACGTCCTGCGGGCTGATCGCCGCGCTGTAGAGCTGGGTGTAGGGCTGGTGGCGGGACTTCACCCAGCCGCCGTCGCCGTTCGCGTCGGAGCGGTAGACGCCGCCGTCGTTGCCCAGGTAGACCCGGCCGGGGCGACGCGGGTCCCACACCATGGCGTGCTGGTCGACGTGCATGCTGGTGTCGTCGGCCGTCCAGGTGCCGCCGCCGTCCTTGGTGGTCATCAGGGGCACACCCGCCACATGGACGTGCTCGCTGTCCCGGGGGTCGATCCACACCTTGCCGAACCACCAGCCGAAGCTGGACTGCGAGTTGGTGAGGGTGTCGTCGGCCGGCGTGCGGCTCCAGGTGCCGCCGCCGTCGGCCGAGGCGTAGAAGCCCTCGAAGGGACCGCTGGCCTTGTTGACGATCGCGTAGAGCTTCTCACCCGCGACCGCGAGGCCGATGCGGCCCACGTCCGGGCCCGCCGGGGGCAGCCCGCCGCCGAGCCGCTGCCAGGTCGCGCCGTCGTCCGTGCTGCGGAAGACGCCCGAGCCGACACCGCCGTACGTCCGCAGTTCGGGTGTCCTGCGGTGGTCCCACAGCACGGCGTAGAGCCGGTCGCCGTCGACGACGATCTCGGTGGCGCCGGTGAACTCGTTGGCGCCCGCGAGGATCCGCTCCCAGGTGGCGCCGCCGTCCTCCGAGCGGTAGACGCCCCGGTCGCCGCCGCCGTTGTACAGCGAGCCGGCCGCGGCGACATAGATGCGGCGAGGGTCGGCCGGGTCGACGGTGATCGCGCTGATCGCGCCGGAGTCGCGCAGACCGATCGGCTTCCAGGTGCGGCCGCCGTCCCGGCTCCGGTACAGCCCCGTCCCCTCGTAGGTGATGCTCCCGCCGCCCGGGTTGGGCTCACCGGTGCCCACGTACAGGGTGCCGTCCGGAGCGGTGGCCACCGCGCCCATGGCCTGGGTCCAGCTGCCGGGCCACACCGAGTGGAACGTCGCCCCGGCGTCGGTGCTGCGCCACAGCCCGCCGCTCGCGGCCGCCGCGTACAGGGTGTCGGCACGCTTCGGGTCGAGCGCGAGGGACACGATCCGCCCGCCGATGTTGGTGGGCCCGACGGCATTCCAGCGCCCGCCGACGGTGGGCAGTTCGCGGGCCTGCGCGGCGGCGAGGTCATGGGCGTGGCGCGGAAGGGACTCGCCCGGCAGGGTCTTCTGGAGATAGCGGTACTCCGCGGGGGCGGCCGGCCCACGGACCGGCCGGTACACATCGGACGGGCCCGGCGGCGCGGCGGCCCCGACCGGCGGGGCCGGCGCGGCGGCCGCGGGTGCCGCGAGCAACGCGGCGCCGGTGACCGCGGTGAGAACCAGCGAGAGCAGACCTCTGCCCATGAAGCCCTCTTCCATCGTCATGGTCACTTCAGTGCGGCAATGACGTTACGAGAGAAGCGAGTTGAGCAGAAGGGCGCGCGACGGCCGCTCCGGGACCGGTGGGGGCTTTCGGGACTGGTGGGTTCCGGCCGCCTGCAGACGTAACCGCCCACGGGGGCAGCTACAGGGCGTAAACCACTGGAAGGAAGGGAAAGGAGCTATACGGCAAACCGCGGGGAGTGGTGGTCAGTGCCCGGACGGCCGGGCCCGAGGCGCTGGGAGGGGCCGGACATGGGCGGGCAGCCCCTGTATCTCGAACCGCGGCTGGAAACGCGCTTGCGCGCGTTGCTGGCCTCTCCGGGACTGCTGCACACGCTCACCGACGCCCTCGGGTCGCCACTGAACCTGGTCGTCCCCGACCAACTCGCCGACAACGTCCAGCGGTTCCGCTCGGTGTACGGCACCCACCACCTGGCCGGCCAGGTGTTCCTCGCCCACAAGGCCACCCGGTCCAGCGCCCTGCTGCGGCGGCTCGCCGCCACGGACGCCGGTGTGGACGTCGCCTCGCTGGGGGAGTTGCAGCACGCCCTCGGCGCCGGCCTCACCCCCGACCGGATCACGGCCACCGGCCCGAAGAACCCGGAGTTCCTGTGGCTGGCGGCCCGCACGGCGGTCACCGTCAGCCTCGACACCCGCGGCGAACTGGAGCAACTGGCCACGCTGGTACGCAAACACACGCTCCCCAGGACCCGCGTCCTGCTCCGGCTGTCGGGGTTCGAGACGTCCGGCGTACGGGTGCTGAGCCGCCGTAGCCGATTCGGCACCGGTATGGGGGAGGTGGACCCGCTGCTGGACACCGTCGAGCGGCACGCCGACGTGATCGACCTGGTCGGGGTGGCCTACCACCTGGACACGACGAGCCTCACCGAGAAGGCCACGGCGCTGGAGGGCTGTCTGCGGGTGCTGGAGGAGTGCCGGAGCCGGGGGCTCCGGCCCCGGGCCGTGGACGTCGGCGGCGGATTCGGCGTCGACTACCTCGCCGACGGCGGGCAGTGGGAGCGGTACACGACCGAACTCACCGAAGCCGTGCTGGGCACCCGCCCGCCCCTGACGTACGGCGGCCACGGCTACGGACTGCGCAACGAGGGCGGCACCCTGCGCGGCAGGCTCGGCCTGTACCCCGCCCACCGCCCGGTCGCCGGAGCCCGCTACCTCGACGAGCTGCTCTCGCACCCGGCCGTGTCCCTGGGCGGCCGGCCGCTGGCCGCCCTGCTCCTGGAGCACCTGTACGACCTGCACACCGAACCCGGCCGGGCGCTGCTGGACCAGTGCGGACTGACCCTGACGAGGGTGCTGGAGGTGCGCGACCAGGACGCCGGCGGGCCCCTTCTCGTACGGCTGGCGGCGAAGGCCGACGACGTGGCGCTGGAGGAGCACGGGGTGCTCATGGACCCCGTCGTCGTCCCACGGGAACCGGCAGGCGCCGGTCCCGGCACCGGGACCGGCACTGGGACCGAACCGGTCGCCGTGCACCTCTTCGGCAGCCTGTGCCTGGAGTCCGACCTGATCACCCGCCGCACGGTCTTCCTGCCCCGCCGCCCGGAACCGGGCGACCTGTTGGCCTTCGCCAACACGGCCGGCTACTGCATGGACTTCCACGCCACCCGTGCCCAGCACCAGCCCGCCGCCCGCAAGGTCGCCGCCTGGCAGGAGGGCGGCGCCTGGCGCTGGTGCCTGGACGACCAGTACTGGCCGACCACACCCGTGGGGGGAGCGCAGTGAGGTACGACAGCATCACCGAGGCCATCGGCAACACACCGCTGGTGCGCATCGACCGGGCCGTGCACGGCCTCAACAACATCGACCTGTACGCCAAACTGGAGCTGCTCAACCCCTTCGGGTCGGTCAAGGACCGGGCCGCCTGGAACATGGCCCGCCCGCACCTGGCCGCCATGGCCGAGGAGGGCGGCCAGGTCGTCGAACTGTCCAGCGGCAACACCGCCAAGGCACTGGCCGTCCTCGCGGGCATGCACGGCCTGACCTTCAAGAGCGTCACCAACCGGATGCGCATCCCGGAGATCAAGGACCTGCTGCTGTTGCTCGGTGCGGAGATCGAGGAGCTGCCCGGACAGAGCGAGTGCCTGGACCCGACCGCCACCGACGACCCCCTCACCCTCTTCCACCGCACGCTCTCCGAGCCCGGCGGCACCCATCTGCACACCGACCAGTACTTCAACCCGCGCAACACCGAGGCCCACTTCACCGGCACCGGACCGGAGATCGTCAAGGACCTGGACGGCCGGGCGCCGGACTGGTTCATCGCCTGTGTGGGCACCGCCGGCTCCTCCACCGGCGTCGCCCGCGCCCTGCGCGAACACGATCCCGCCGTACGGGTCGTCGGGCTGGTCGCGGCCAAGTCCGACTTCATCCCCGGCATCCGCACCATCGACGAGGCCCACGAGGTGGGCCTCTTCGACCCCGGCACCTACGACACGATCGAGGCGGTGAGCGCCGACGACGCCATCGAGGGGATGCTGACCCTCAACCGCCGCTGCGGCATCCTGGCCGGCCCCACCGGAGGAGCCGCCTACTTCGGCGCCGTACGGCAACTTAGGGAGGCCGACCGGGAACTGACGCAGCGGCAGTCGGCGGCCTTCATCGTCTGCGACCGCGTCGAGAGCTACCTCAGCTACGTCCGCCGGCGGCGCCCCGACCTCTTCGGCAGCCCGCGCCGCAGGAACTCCCCGGCCGACCTGCCGGAGTCCGCGATCCGCACGGCACCGGCCATCGGCGTCACCGACGCCCAGGCGTGGATCGCCACCGGAGAACCGCTCGTCGTCGACCTGCGCAGCCCCTACGCCTACGCCGCCCTGCACATCGACGGCTCGGTCAACATCGTCGACGAGCTCTTCGAGGAACTCCTGCACGGCGGGCTGCCGTTCAGCCGCAACCGCCCGGTCCTGCTGGCCTGCCCGGTCGGCGAGAAGTCCGCCCGCTACGCCGCCCTGCTGACCCGGATGGGACACCCGGACGTCCGCAGCCTCACCGGCGGCATCATCGCCTGGCGCGACGCGGGCGCGCCCCTCGTACGGGACTGACCGCCCATGACCATACCCAGGACCGAACCCCAAGGGCCCGCAGCCACCGAGGAGTTGACACGGTGGCAGCGCGCCCTGCGCGCCCAGTTCCCGATCATCACCGCGCACCCGGAGCTGGCCTACCTGGACAGCGCGGCCACCGCCCAGAAACCGCAGGCCGTGCTGGACACCGTCCACACCTACCTCACCACCACCAACGCCAACGCCGGACGCGGCACCTACACCTGGGCCAACCGGACCACCGCCCTGGTCGAGCAGACCCGCGACCGCGTCCGGCGGTTCCTGGCCGACCCGGCGCCCGAGCGTTCGGCCGTGCACTTCACGAGCGGCACCACCGAGGGGCTGCGCACCATCGCCCGCGACTGGCTGCCCCGGCTCCTCGCCGACGGGGACGAGATCGTCGTCCCGGACGCCGACCACGAGGCCAACATCGCGCCCTGGCTGGAGGCGCAACGGGAACTGGCCAGGCAGGGCGTCCACATCCGCGTACGGCCGATGCCGTACCAGCGGTCGTCCGGCGACTACGACCACATCGCGCTCGCGGAACTCGCCGGTCCGCGGACCCGGTTCGTGGCCGCCACCCACGTCCACCACGTCTACGGCGGCGACATGAACATCCACCGCATCCGCCGTGCGGTCGGCCCGGACGCGGTCATCTGCCTGGACGCCGCCCAGAGCGTCGGCCATCTGCCGGTGTCCGTGGCCGACCTGGACGTCGACTTCGTCGTCTTCTCCGGGCACAAGGCCCTGGCACTGCCCGGCACGGGAGCGGTGTGGGCCCGCCAGGCACGCGGACCGCGGTTCACACCGGGCGGCTGGTCGGGCAGCCCCAACACCGTCGGCATCGCCTCCCTCGCCACCGCCCTGGACTGGCTGGACGCTGCCGGTACCGACCGGATCGAGCGGTGGACGGTCGCCCTGGCGGCCCGGCTCACCGACGGTCTGCGTCACCTCGACGCCTACGAGATCCTGGGCTGCCAGAGCAGCCTGGCCGCCGACTCCTCCGTACAGCGGCGCCAGGGCATCGTCACCTTCCGCCACCGTGCCATCGACTCCGGCGACCTGGGCTTCATCCTCTTCAGCGAGGGCTTCATGGTCCGCTCCGACCAGCACTGCCAGGGCAGCGCGGGGGAGCGGACCGGCTCGGTGCGGGTGAGCCTGCACGTCTACAACACCGCGGAGGAGATCGACCGGCTGCTGGCCGTCCTTGCCTCGCTCGGGTGACGTACCGCCATTAGGGGTAATGGGAACCGTTTCCACCTGTAGGGTCTTGCCCAGAGAGTGCGGACAGGTGCGGAACGGCGAGGTGCACGACGGGATGGGGCTGAGCCTGGCGACGGCGGAGCGATGGGTGGAGCGCTGGGAACGCCAGCAACAGCGGTACGCCGTCGACCGCGAGGAGCGGTTCACGGTGATCGCCGATGTAGTCGAACAGGCCCTGGCGGGCCGGTCCCGGCCGTCGATCGTGGACCTCGGCTGCGGTCCCGGATCGCTGGCGGCCCGGCTGGCCCGGCGGCTGCCGGACGCGGACATCGTGGGCGTGGACATGGACCCGCTGCTGCTGGAGCTGGCCCGTACCCACCACGCGGACGCGGCCCGCTACGTCGACGCGGTGATCGGCGAGGACGGCTGGGCGCGCACCCTGGGCCTCGACCGGCCCCTGGACGCCGCCGTGTCGACGACGGCCCTGCACTATCTGGACGCCGACACCCTGCGCCGCACCTACCGTGAACTCGCCGCACTGCTGCGGCCCGGCGGCGTCCTCGTCAACGGCGACCACTTCCCGCACGACGACAGCGCCCTGGCCGCACTCGCCGGATGCGTCGGGCGCCGTCACGCCGCCCGCCGGGACGACTTCGCGCACGAGGACTGGGCCTCCTGGTGGACAGCCGTCGCGAAGGACCCCGAGCTCGCCGACCTCGTCGCCGAACGCGACCGGCGGCAACCGCGGTCCGGGGCGACCGACAGCGCGCCGAACCTGACCCTGGCCGCACACCAACGGCTGCTGCGCCAGGCCGGGTTCGGGCATGTCGGCGTCGTCTGGCAGTACGGCGACAGCCATGTCGTCGTCGCCGTCCGCTGACCGGACCGCAGCGCGACCCCGGACCAAGCGCAGCTAAAGGTTCCTTCCACCGCCTTGACAGCGTGCGTACTGTTTCGCGACGTTTGAGCCGCGTCGCGGAGTTCGAGATGGGTGAAAATGCGGCGAGGCGCTGAAAGCGTGCGCCTTGGGGGGATTTCTGGGGGGAGAGGTCGCCATGCGATCCATGAGCGCCATCACGATTCACAGACCCGGGGAACTGAGCGAGCCGCTGCGCCGGGCCTGGCACCGGGCGATGGACGAGTCGCCCGACTACGCCAACCCCTTCCTGGCGCCGGAGTTCGCGATCGGTGTCGGCAGACACCGCGGCGGGGCGCGGGTGGCGGTCCTGCACGAGAACGGGGAGGCCGTCGGCTTCCTCCCCTACGAGCGCAACGCGTACGGCGTCGGCCGGGCCATCGGCCTGGGCCTGTCCGACTGTCAGGCGCTGGTGCACCGGCCAGGGGTCGGCTGGGACACCCGGGAACTGCTGCGGGCCTGCGGGCTGTCCGTCTTCGAGTTCGACCACCTGGTCGAGGAACAGAAGCCGTTCCGCAGGTATGTCACGGGGACCTTCGCCTCTCCCGTGGCCGATCTGAAGCCCGGCGAGGGCGAATACCCGCAGTGGCTGCGCCAGACGTACCCCGGGCTGGCCAGGACGACGCTGAAGAAGGAGCGGCGCCTGGGCCGCGACCTGGGCGAGGTGCGGTTCGTGTACGACGAGCGCGACCCTCGCGTGCTGCGCACGCTCATGCGGTGGAAGTCCGCCCAGTACCGCAGGACGGGGCGGATGGACCGGTTCTCCAAGCCGTGGATCGTCGACCTGGTGGAACACCTCTTCCACGTCCGCGAGGAGCACTTCACCGGCATCCTGTCCGTGGTGTACGCCGGTGACCGCCCGGTCGCCGCACACTTCGGGCCCCGGTCGCGCACGGTGTTCGCGGCCTGGTTCACCGCCTACGACCCCGAGTTCGGCTACTACTCGCCGGGACTGATGATGCATCTGCGGATGGCCGAGGCGGCGGGCCGCGACGGCGTGACGCTCATGGACATGGGGCGCGGCGAGAAGGAGTACAAGGACTGGCTGAAGACCCGTGAACTGCGCGTGGCCGAAGGGTTCGCGGTCCGCCCGCACCCGGTGGCGACCGCCCACCGGCTGTGGCGCAGACCGGTGCGCGGCCTGAGAAACACGGTCCTGGCCCATCCCCGGCTGAGAGAGCCCGCCGACCGGCTGCTGAAGACCGTCGGCACGCTGCGCACCTCCGGCCCGGCCCACCCGGCAGGACCGGGAGCCCGCGCCCGCTGAACGGGGCCCACTCCCGCCGACGGTCACGCGTCGCGCACGGCGTCGTGTCCACGGCCTTGCGCGGCCTCGAACCGGCCGTACGACTGCCTCGACCGGCGCTCGCGAGCGCGCACCGCCCGCCTCGGGCGACCCGTCTTCGTACCCTTCCACGGAAGAGGTGACCATGCCGTACGGATCGCGGCTCGCCGCGATGATGACACGGCGCATCGGACGCGAATGCGTCTACACGCCCTCCGCCCGACTCGCCCTCTATCTGGCGCTGCGGCGCTGGTGCCGGCCGGGCGCACGGGTGCTGATGTCCCCGGTGAACGACGACGTGATCCTCTTCGTCGTCCTCGCGGCCGGACTGCGCCCCGTCCAAGCGCCCGTGTCCCCGTGGGACGGCAACATCGACCCGGCCGCCGTACCGGAGTCCATGTGGCGGAACGTGGACGCCGTCCTCACCACGAACCTGTACGGCATCCCCGACCGCGTCGTCGAACTGCGCCGCCGCTGCGACCAGTTGGGGATCCCCCTGATCGAGGACGCGGCGCACGCCATCGGTACCCATGTGGACGGGCAGCCGATCGGGACCTTCGGGACGGCGGCGGCGTTCAGCCTGTCCAAGCACGTGGCGGCGACGGCCGGCGGTTTCCTCGCCGTCGACGGCGCGCGCACCCGCCGGGAGCTGGAGCTGCTGCGCGACGATCTGCTGACGCCGCGCCGCCTGCGCGCCGACCTGGCCACCACGCTGCGCCCGCTGGCCCGGTCCACCGTGCGCACCCTCCATCTGGTGCGTCCGGTCTGGCACACGATGCAGCGCCTCGGGCTGCTGGAACGCGACGACTTCCGCATGGCCCTGCACGCCCCCCGCCTCGCCGGCAGCGCCCGCCAGGCGCCGAGCCTCACCGCGTACGAGCCCTGGGTACGGGTCGACCTGCACGGCTTCCGCTCCCGCCACGGGGCCTTCGTCCGGGGGCAGCTGGAGTGGCGGATGGCCCTGCTCGACGGCGACCTCGCCCGGCGCCGGGCCGGTGTCGCGCTGCTGTCGGGCACCGCCTGGGCCACCCCGGCACTGCGCGAGGGGGCCGCCTCCGACAGCCCGCCGTCCCTGTTCCGGGTGCCGCTGCTGGTCCATGACCGCGACGCTCTCCTGGAACGTCTGGTGAACCACGGCATGGTCGCGGGCTACGTCTACGACCCGCCCCTCGACGACTACGCGGGCGCCGAGTTCGCCGAACCGTCCCCCGACCCCTCGGCCGCCCGCTGGTTCGCCGCCCACACCCTGCCGGCCGACCCCCTCCTGGCCCGCAGGGTCATCAACGCCCTGACGAGGGAACGGGCCGCCCCCGCACGCCCTCCGGTCCCCACCACCCCCCTCCCCGACACCGCGACCACTCCACCGACGCCCCTGGGCCAGTAGCCGGGGGCGGACGCCCGGTGGTCAGGGCAGGGTCAGGACCAGGGCCACGTTGTGGCCGCCGAAGGCGAAGGAGTTGGACAGCACGGCCGACACGCTGGTGTCCCGGGGCTCATGACGGACCACGTCCAGGCCGATCGCCGGGTCCGGCCGGTCGAGGTTGGCGGTGGGCGGGACCACCTGGTGCGTCAGCGTCTGCACGGCCGCCACCGCCTCGACGGCCCCGGCCGCGCCGAGGCTGTGGCCCGTCAGGGACTTGGTGGCCGTCACCGGGACGCGCAGGGCGAGCCGGCCCAGGGCGGCCCGGAGGGCGGCGGCCTCGGCGGCGTCGTTGCGCACGGTCCCCGTGCCGTGCGCGTTGACGTGGGAGATCTCCTCGGGCGCGAGCCCCGCCGAGCGCAGCGCGACGGTCACCGCGCGGGCGGCGGCGGAGCCGTCCGGGCGGGGCGCCACGATGTGGTGGGCGTCGCCGGTACGGCCGTAGCCGCGCAACTCGGCCAGCGGGCGCGCGCCCCGCGCCCGGGCGTGCTCGGCCGACTCCAGGACCAGGACGGCCGCGCCCTCGCTCAGCACGAAGCCCGCACGGTCCGCGCCGAACGGGCGGCTCGCCCGCTCGGGTTCGTCGTTGCGGGTGGACAGCGCCCGCATCCTGGCGAAGCCGCTCACCATCAGATCGGTCACCGGGGCCTCGGCTCCGCCGGCGAGCACGACGTCCGCCTCGCCCGAGGCGATCATCTGGTGCGCGGCCACCAGGGCGTCCGCCCCGCCGGCACAGGCGGTGACCGTGGTGGTGACGGGCCCCGAGAAGCCGTGGCGGATGGCGAGCCAGGCGGCGGAGGCGTTGTGCATCGACGTCGGGACATAGCGCGCGCCGATCCCGTTCGGGCCCCGCCGCGTCAGGGCCACAGCGCCGTCGCGGTAGGCCTCGGTGCCCCCGCAGCCGGTGCCGAGCACCACGCCCACCCGGGTCCCGTCGGCCGTGGCCGGGTCCAACCCGGCGTCCCGCAGGGCCAGTTCGGCCGCTGCCGCCGCGAGGTGCGTGACGCGGTCGGTCACGGCCGCCTCCCGCCGGGCGGGCCGCAGCTCCTCGGGCAGGTCCACCTCACCGGCGATCCGCACCGGCAGGTCCGAGGCGTCGAACCTGGTGATGGGGCGTACGGCGCTGCGGCCCGCCAACTGGCCCGCGTGGAACGCCTCGGCGCCGACGCCCACCGGGGTCACTGGGCCGAGCCCGGTGACCATCACACGGCGGCCGCTCATGCCGCCGGCTCCGCGGCCGGGGAGGCCGTGGCGCGCAGCGCGTCCACCTGGGCGACGACCTCGCCCAGCGAGGTGAGGGACAGCGCGACCTCGTCGGTCACGGGTACGCCGAGTTCGTTCTCCAGCGCGGAGACCAACTCGACCAGGTCGAGCGAGTCCAGGCCCAGGTCCTCCCGGAAGCGGGCGTCGGGCGTGAGCTCCTCGGGCTCCAGGCCCAGGCGGTCCGCCAGGACGTCGACGAGGTGCTGGTGGGCGGTGCTGTTCATGAGGGTCCTCCCCAAGGTGTCGGATCAGTGCGTGGACGGGCGCCAGGCGTCCAGGTCCGCGTGGAGCGCCAGGCCGTGACAGACCGCCTCGACGCCCTCGACGAACCGGTCGGCCTCGGCACGGGAGAGCACCAGCGGCGGCTGGACGCGCAGGACGCGGGTGCGGTTCGCCGTGACGAAGGTGAGGATGCGGTGGTCGCGGGCGAGCGCCGCCACGAACCGCAGGCACAGCAGGTCCCCCAGGGTCGACTCCACGGCCTCGCCCGCGCGGGCCAGCGCCGCCCGCAGGTCGTCCGGCAGCCAGTCGGCGAGCGTGCGCAGGTCGCCCGGGAGGCGGGTGAGCAGTTCGTCGGCGAGGGAGGCGACCGCTCCCGAGAAGTCGCCGTCGAACTCGACGGCCGTCATCAGACCGATGCCCCGGATGTCCTTGACGAAGCCGTACGGCGCACACGCCTTCCGCAGCGAGGCCCGCAGATGCTCACCGACCTCGTGCGCGTGCTCCGGCAGCCGTTCGGCGCCGAGCACGTCCAGGGTGGCCAGGCCCGCCGTCGCCGCGAAGTTGCCGCCGCCGAACGTCGACGAGTGCAGCAGGGCCCGCTCGGTGCCGCCGTACGCGGCGTCCCACACATCGGCCCGGCACAGGGTCGCCGAGAGCGGCACCAGGCCGCCGGAGAGCGACTTGGCCAGGCAGATCACATCCGGTTCCAGGCCGTCGTGCTCGGCGGCGAAGAGCCGTCCGGTACGGCCGAGCCCGGTCTGGATCTCGTCGAGGACGAACACCGCCCCGGCCCGTCGGCACAGTTCCCGCGCCGCCGAGAGATAACCGGGCGGCGGCAGCACGACCCCGCCCTCGCCCTGCACCGGCTCCACGACGAACGCCGCCGCCTTCTCGATCACGGCCTCCAGCGCCTCCAGATCCCCGTACGGCACCGCCACCGTGTCGGGCAGCAACGGCCCGAACGGCGCCCGGAGCCGGTCGCGGCCGGTCACGGACAAGGCACCGAAGGTCTTGCCGTGGAAGCCGTTGCCGGTGTGCACCAGGCGGCTGCGGCCGGTCGCGGCGCGGGCCAGCTTCAGCGCGGCCTCCACCGCCTCGGCGCCGGAGCTGCCGAAGTACACCCGCTCCGGACGCCCGGGGGCGAGGGCACTGAGCCGCTCGGCCAGTTCGGCGGTCTGCTCCGGCATCGAGACGTACTGCACGAAGCTCGGCGAGCCACGGTCGAGGAACTCGCGCAACCGCCCGGTGACCACCGGGTGGTTGTGGCCGAGGTTGAGGGAGCCGTACCCGGCGACGAAGTCGAGGTGCTCGCTGCCGTCCTCGGCGATCAGCGTGCAGCCCCGGCCGCCGGTGAACACCCGGTCCAGGCCGTGCGCGCCGAAGAGGCGGGCCATGGGCGGGTTGACGTGCTCGGTGAACCGGCGTCTGGTCACGGCGGACGCGGACGCCGCCCGAGGGGCCGGGCGATGGTGGCGGGCCAGCCGCAGCACCTCCTCGTCGGGGACCGTACGGCCGAAGGAGGCGAGCGGGAGGGGAGTGAAACCGTGCCGGGCCGCCAGGGCGCCGATCGTGCGGACGCGCTCCAGGGGCAGCTCCCGGCCCAGCGAGAACGACTCCGCGCGCCCCTCCAGCGCGAGGACGAGTGTCTCGGCGAGACAGCCGTTCAGCTGCCGGGTCGGGCCGGGCAGGCCGCCGTCGCCGATGACGACCCGCGCGGAGCCGCTGACCAGGCCGCCGTCGACGACGAGCACCTCACCCGCGTCCCGCGGCGGCGCGGTCACGTCGCGGGGCAGCGCCACATCGACCACCACCGAACCCGGCGGCAGCCGGTCGGGCTCCACCAGGCCGCCGACCGAGGAGGCGCTGACGAAGAGCCTGGTCTGCGGGGTGAGCTGGTCCAGGTGGTCGACGAGGCGTACGCGACCGTGGTCCTCGGTGGCGAGATGGGCGAGCAGCGCCGCGGGGGCACGCTTGCCGCGCCGGCACACCAGGTCCAGTTCGAAGCCGTCGGCCAGCAGCAGCTTCGCGACGGCCAGCGCGATCGAGCCGGGATAGCCCACCACGGCCACCCGGGTCTCCTCCGGCCGCTGCTCCAACAGCCTTACGGCATGGCGCAGTTCGTGGTGGGCGGCGTACGCCGTCAGACAGTTGCCGCTGGTCACCGCCGTACCGACCTGCCCGGCCGTCCACACCCCTCGGTCGCCGACGATCGAGGTGGCACCGCCGAGACCGATCAGCCGCGCGCCCGCGTCCCGCAGCCGGGCGGCCTCGGCCGCGACCAGTTCGCGGGCGGTGGCCGGGCGGCCGATCAACTGCCCGGCGGTGTACGGCAAGGAGCGCACCTCGCCGGTGCAGCGGGCGCCGGTCGGCGAGGTGACCGAGGTGATCAGCGGCATGCGGACGCTGTGGCGCCCGCCGGGCTCGCGGGCGGTGCCGGTGTGGTCGTCCAGGAGGCGGCCGAAGAGGTCCAGGGCGCGGACCTGGTTGCGGTGGCCGGTGGTCGCGGCATGGGCGAGGAAGCCGAAGGGGACGGGGGAGTTCGCCGTGGGGGACAAGCTGTGCCTCCGGGGGAGAGGAGCCGGACTCAGAAGCGGTCGGTGGGCGCTGCGGACCGCGGCGAGGGCAGGGCGAGCGGGGAGAGTTCGTCGCGCTGCCAGCCCAGACAGGACAGCGGACTCAGGCCGTCGCCCTCGTTGTTGTGGGACAGCGGGACCGAGCAGACGTTGACCGTGGCCGGCCGCGTCAGCCAGTCCCGCAGCCGGTCGGGTGAGACGTCCCGGACATGCCGGTGCCGGACGGTGACGCGGCCGAAGTCCCGGGTCCACTCCGGGTCGAGGAGGGTCAGCACCTGGTTCTGGCGGTGCAGCCCGTTGCCCGCGCGGCCCTCGTCGTAGGAGCGGATCATGGACAGGCCGCCGTCGATGAGCCGGAAGACGGTCAGATTGCGGCGCAGCCGCTGCCCGTACCCGCACACCTGTTGGACGAGGGTCGGCACGATGTCGGGTACGAGGGCCGAGGCGCCGTCACCGACGAAGGCGAGGACGTTGTCGTCCCGGGTGAGCGCCACCGCGGGCACGGCCTGCAGCGCGTCGCCCATCAGGGCCCGCCCGTACCACCCGGAGAAACCCGGCCCGGTCCGGGGCAGGTTGCGCATGGCCGACATGCCGCCGCGCCCGGCGTCGAACACACCGGTGTAGGTGTAGCCCCGCGTGGTGATCAGCTCCTCCAGCACGCCGCCCAGCCGGTGGAAGAAGTAGTTGGCGGACATCGGCAGGACGGGCAGGGCGTGCACGGCGTCGTCCGGGCTGTGCCGGGCCTCGGCCAGGGCGGCCCGCCGTCGCGAGCGCAACTCCTCGTCGACGTCGAGGCGTTCGCGCAGCGCGCGCAGGAACGGCAGGGCCTCGGCGTGCACCGGATGGTCGGTGAAGGGCGCCAGGTGCGCCGCCTCGCTGGTGACCTGGGCGATGCGCAGGCCACGGGCCAGGGCGCGCGGCGAGAACGGCGTGGACACCTCGCCGGCACGGCTCTTGAGGAAGAGCACGGCCTGGTCGGCGCGCGGGCGCAGCCGCCCGCCCCGGTGCAGATAGGAGTGGACGCGGGCCGAGTAGCCGTACAGGGCGAGCAGACCCAGGTACTCCGTCACCTTCCGGCCGTCGCGGTAACCGCTCACACTGCCGGGGTGGATCGGCGAGTCGGCCAGGGCGATGCCCGCGCGCGCCGCGATGTCGTGGACGAGGCCGGACTCCGCGCCGTCGAGCGGACCGCACTGCCACAGCAGCCGCGCGGGGCCGGAGTTGACGAGGTCCACGACCGGGGCGAGCTGGTCGTCCCGGACCTGGAGGACGGGGCGCGGGCGGCGAGGTGCCTCGATGGCGAGGGGCGCGGCGGAGGCGAGGACCGAGGGCGTGGCGAGCAGGACGACCGGGCCGCGCTCCTCGTCGTACGCGGCGAAGGCGGCCGTCAGGTCCCGTTGCAGGGTGGCCGGGTCCTCCAGGTACACGTACGGGATACGGCGTGCCGCGAGCACCGCGCGGGAGTCCTCGGCCGCATGCACCGTGCCCTGCAACGGAAACCAGGCGCCCCGCGGGGAATCGGCGCAGACGAGGAAGCCGCGCGCCCGCGCCTGCCGCAGATTGGCCAGCGTGCCCCGGAACTCGTCGACCATTCCACTGGTCACCACGATCACGAAGGGCGCCGCGTCCAGCTGCCAGCGGGCCAGCGCCCCGCAGGCGAGACTGTGCTCGCTGGGGCCGCGCAGCACGGGGTTGCCGCCGGCCGCGGCGAGGCGGTCGAGTTCGGTGATCAGGCCCGAGACGACCGAACCGGTGAAGTAGTGCAGGCCCCAGCGGTCGCCGGCCCGCTCGGTGAGGAAGCCGTGCAGCGCGGCCGCGAGCGCCGGGGGCCCGGTGCGGGAGACGGACCGCAGGGCCGTACGGCCGTGATGGTGCTGGACGTGGTCGGTGAACCGGCGCACCACGTCGGCGGTGAGCACCCAGGGCTCCTCTGGCAGGCGCAGCACCTCGTACGGCCGGGCCATCTGCACCCCGGGGTGCGGGCCCTCGGTGTACACGGCGACGTTCCGGCTCGGCAGGGCGCCGAAGGCCTCGCTGACGTCGGCGTCGAGCGGCTCGGTCCCGAGGCCGGCCCCCGCCGCGTCGACGAACATCAGCGGCGGGGCGGCATCGGGCCCGGCCGCCCGGTCCTCCAGCGCCCGGGCGGCCTGCGGCGCGCTGTCGGCGCTGACGAGCCGGATCGCCGCGTGCGGCAGGGCCAGGGCGAGAAAGCGCCGTGCCTTGGTCAGCAGGTCCGTGTAGGCGGGTGTCCGTATCGCGCCGGTGCGGGGCTCGTCGGGCGCGGTGTCCGACAGTGCGCGGCCGGAGTCCCTGACCAGGTCGGTGAGCGCGTCACGCACCGCTGAGTGGAAGCCGGGGCGTTTGCCGACGGTGACGACGACGAACCGCGGTGTGTTTTCCATAGGGGCACAGGATTCAGCCGAATGATCACCGACTCCGTCACGGAACCGGGCCGGCCGCACCGGACGGGCGCCCCTGACCAGCGCGAACGACCTGTCTGCGGCTGTCGTATCCAGGTGGCCGCCACCGGCGCACGACTTCGCCCACGCGCCCGGCGGCGTCCCGCGCGCGGGGAGAGTGCCGCGGAACGCGCGGGCCGCCCGGCCCCACCGTGCCTACCCTGGAGGTGTGGCTCGGCCCAACGACGAGGTCGCCGCGCTGCTCCAGGAGTACGCGGATCTGATCTCGATCACCGGAGGAGACGCGTTCAAGGCACGTGTCTACGAGAAGG
Organism: Streptomyces curacoi; assembly: GCF_001513975.1. GTDB lineage: Bacteria > Actinomycetota > Actinomycetes > Streptomycetales > Streptomycetaceae > Streptomyces > Streptomyces curacoi. The sequence goes on along the minus strand of NZ_KQ947989.1, from coordinate 519,396 downwards.
CCGCCCGGGCGATCGGCGGCCACCACGCCGATGTGTCCACGCTCGACGTCAAGGGCCTCAAGGAGATCCCCAACGTCGGCAAGTCGATCGCCGAGAAGGTCGTCGAGTACTTCTCCAGCGGCAGCGTGTCCGCCGTCGAGGAGCTGCGGGCGAAGATCCCCGCCGGCGTCCGGCAGCTGACGGCCATTCCCACGCTCGGCCCGAAGAAGGCCCTGGTCCTCTACGAGGAGCTGGGCATCTCCACCACCGATGAGCTCGCCGACGCCATCCACGAGGAGCGGCTGCGCGACCTCAAGGGCTTCGGACCGAAGACGGAGGAGAACATCCTGCACGGCATCAGCCTGCTCCAGTCCTCCGGCGACCGGGTCCTGATCGACGTCGCCATGGGCCTCGCCGAGGACATCGTCGCCGAGATGGCGCAGGTGACCGGCTGCGAGCGGTGTTCCTACGCCGGTTCACTGCGCCGCGTCCGCGAGACCATCGGCGACATCGACATCCTCGTCGCGGCCAGGAGGGCGGAGCCGCTCATGCGGGCCTTCACCGAGCTGCCGTACGTCTCGGAGGTCATCGCGCACGGCGAGAAGAAGACGTCGGTCCGCACCAGCAAGGGCCTCCAGGTCGACCTGCGGGTCGTGCCGCCCGACTCCTGGGGCGCGGCCATGCAGTACTTCACCGGTTCCAAGGCGCACAACATCCGCACCCGGGAACTGGCCGTCCACCAGAAGCTGAAGCTGTCCGAGTACGGGCTCTTCGACACCGAGAGCGGAAAGAAGATCGTCTCCGAGACCGAGGAGGACGTGTACGCCCGCCTCGGCCTGCCCTGGATCCCGCCCACCCTGCGCGAGGACCGCGGCGAGATCGAGGCCGGGCTGCGCGGCGAGCTGCCCGACCTGGTCCAGGAGAAGGACATCCGGGGTGATCTGCACACCCACACCGACCTCACGGACGGTCTCGCCCCGCTGGCGGAGATGGTCGCCGCGGCGGCCGAGCGCGGCTACGCCTACTACGCGGTCACCGACCACGGCCCCGACATGGCCATGCAGCGGATGACCGACGAACGGATCCTGGCCCAGCGCGCACGCGTCCGCGAGCTCGACGGGGAGTACGGCAAGCGGGGCGGGCGGGGCGGCATGCGGGTGCTGCACGGCGCGGAGCTGAACATCGGCCCCGACGGCGACGTGGACTGGCCGCCGGAGTTCCTCGCCGGCTTCGACCTGTGCGTGGCGTCGGTCCACTCGCACTTCAGCCAGGGGCGCGAGGCGCTGACCCGGCGGATCGTCCGGGCCTGCGAGAACCCCCATGTCCACATCATCGGCCACCCCACCACCCGCATCATCGGCAAGCGCCCCGGCATCGACGCCGACCTGGACGCGGTCTTCGCCGCCTGCGCCCGCACCGGCACCGCCCTGGAGATCAACTCCCATCCGGACCGGCTCGACCTGCGCGACGAGGACATCCTGCGGGCCAGGCGGCACGGGGTGAGGTTCGCCGTCGACAGCGACGCCCATGCCGTCATCCACCTGGCCAACCTGCGCTACGGGGTGGGCACGGCACAGCGCGGCTGGCTGACGGGGGACGACGTGATCAACACCTGGCCGCTGACGCGGCTGCGGCGCTTTCTGGAAAAGGCCTAGATGAACGGCGTACCCGGGTCGAGCCCGGACAGGACCCGGCCGTAGATCTCCAGATTCGTCGCGGGGTTCACGAACGCATGCAGACTCAGGGCGTGCAGGTCGCGCACGGCCCGCTGGATGGGCACCTCCCGGTGCAGGGACGACGCCCCGGACGCGGAGCCCAGCAGATCGACGGCCTCCTTGCACAGCCGGACCGCATAGCCGCTCTGCGCCCGGATCCTGGCCCGCTCCTCAGCCGTGTACGGCTCGCCCGACTCGGCCCGCGACTCGATCAGGGCGACGAACTCGGCGGTGAGCTGTTCGGCGCAGGAGATCTTCATCGCCGCCTCGGCCGCCTGCAGATGGGTGACCGTCGCCTCGTTCTGCCGCTGGTGGAAGGTGTAGGTGATGCCCCGCCGGTGGCTGCGCTCGGTGAACTCGGTGAGTGCGGACCGGGCCAGGCCGAGCGCGTTCGGCGCCGCCCACGCGCAGAACAGCAGCAGGACGGGCATCCGGTAGAACGGGTCGTCGGCATTGGCCTTCGACGGGAACTCACCCGCCAGCAACGGCGCGACCGGCAGCACGCGATGGGCGGGCACCATCACGTCCCGCGCCACGACGCTGTCGCTGCCGCTTCCCGCCAGCCCCGACACGTACCAGTCGTCAAGGATCTCCAGCTCGGCCATCGGGACGGCGGTCCACAGCACCTCGGGCGGCCCGTCACCGGACTCGGAGGCGACCCGGACCGTCAGCAGGTGCCAGTCGGCGTCGTGGCAGCCGGTGGCGAAGGCCGAGGTGCCGTTGACGACGTAGCCGCCGTTCGACCGGATCGCCGTCGCGTCCGGGATGAGCGTGCCGCCGACCTTCACGTCCGGGATGGTGAAGATCTCGTCCTGCGCCTCGTCGGGGAAGAGCGCCGCGATGTAGGAGCAGCCGGCCTGGATCAGCGTCTTGAACGCGGTCGAGCCGCACGCCGCGGCGATCTCGGCCACCGCGTCCACCTGGGTGCGCAGCCGGCTCTGGTAGCCGCCGTACCGCCGGGGGACGTTCATCCGGTGGATCCCGGCGTCGGTGAGCGCCGCCGCGATCTCGGGTGTCACCCGCCGCTCCTGTTCGGTGCGCAGCGCGTGCTCGCGGATCAGCGGCCGCAGGGAACGTACCCGGGCGACCAGATCGGCATCGGTGGCGGCTGCTGCCATGGGTGACCTCCCGGGCACGACGAGTCATCACCGTGACGCGGATCGCGCACACTGTCAACGCCCTGCCGCCCGGCTGGAGTTGAGGGTGCGCGACGGTTCCGGGCCGTGGATCGGGACGACGCCCGAAGGCGGACCTTCAGGGCGGCCGGGGGTGTCGAGGGGCGTGGACGCGACCCTGACGCTCGCCTCGGCGGATCTCGTCGCGGCGGCGGACGGGGTGCTGGTCTTCTCCTCCGACGTGCCGGTCACCGTCGTACTGGACGGGACGCGGACCGAGATCCCGGTGTCCGAGCGGACGACCGTGGCGGGCGCGACGCTGGTCGTGCTGGCGTCGGCGGACGCCGCACGGCTGCGGTCGGCCGACCCCGACGGCCGGGTGCACCTGACCGACGTGCCGCACCGGCCCGACAAGGCCGAGCCGACCGCCGTGCGCGCGGCGCGGCGGCGGTGCGACGCGGCCCCCGAGGAGCCGGCCGGGCTGCACACGCTGCCGCCGACGCTGGAGGCGCTCGGGGTGTACCGGGGGCGTGGCACCTACCGGACCACCACGGATCTGACGGACATCGACGAGCTGCTGCTCACCGGCGCGGCGGACATCGTCGACCTGTCCGTCGCGGGCCGGCCCCACCCGCCGATCGCCGGGTTCGGCGCGGCACGGCGCATCGACGTGCGGGACGTGACGGGCAGCGTCGCGATCGAGGCCCGGGTGGAGATCTGGGGCCACGCCAACTTCGACGACGCCCGGCTGCCCGCGCTCCGCCTCGGGGCGCTGCGTGGCCTGGGCACCCTCTGGAAGGTCCGGGACGCCACCGACGTGTCGGCCCTGTGGACGGTGCACGGCCACTGGGCCGCGGCCCCCGCGCCGACCCGTGTGCTCGGCGGCTGGAGCTGCACACGCGTCGCGGTGCCGGTCACGTACACCCGTACGGTGCACTCGCCGACCCCGTCGGCGCTGCATCTGCGCGGCGTCGTCGAACCGCTGCGGGTGAGCGTGGACGACGGCGAGCCGGGGACCGTCCACGCCGAGAACCCCTGGGTGCTGCTGCCCGCCGGCACCCACCAGGTCTCGGTCACCCTGCCGCATCACCCGAGCGGCCCCGGCCTGCGCGCCGAACTGCTCGCGCTCGACGCCGTACGGGACTGGTCGTGCGCGGTGCAGGACGACGAGCTGTTGACCGCGTTCGCCGCCCGGTCCGGCCGCACGGAGGAGACACGGCTCCCGCTGGCGCTGAAACCGGGAGAGGAGGCCTGGCTGGACGTCGACCTGCCGGCGTCCCCGGACGGATGCCTGGTCCGGCTGGACGCCACGCAGGTCCGGGTGACCGGATGGGCCGGCGGCGAGTGCGTGGGACGAGTCTGGGCCGGTGACCGGCCCGCCTTCTCGGGCGGAGACCCCGACGCACTCTGGGTGCCACCGAGATGGCCCGGCCTGACCCTGCTCGTGCAGGGTATGGAGGGGCCCGACACCCCGGAGATCCGTGCCCTGCGGCTTGGGGGACCGATCGACTACAGCGGATAGGGTGACGCGCCCGCCCAGGACACGCGCGCCTTGCGTTCGCACCCGCGCCGGCGAAGCGGCGGGCCCTCAGGCCGGTCGTCGTGAGCTTGCCCTCCTGCTGCCGCACCAGCCTGCGCGGCACACCGGAGCCGGATCCCGCGCGCCGCCAACCGGCCCTCGTAGGGCCGCGATTGAAGCATACGACAGCGCCGGGACCGCCCTGTGATCTTGTCCGTTTGAGCACGGGCCGAGAAGGGGAGCGTGCGGAGGGCGGCCGGGGCCGGGCGGGTCAGGGTTTGTGCATGTCGCCGCAGAGGGGTTGTCCTGACATTACGTCCCGCCTAGGGTCGCCCTCGAAGTGCAAGCGCTTTCTGAGCGGGCTGTCCGCCGGCCGTCCGAGGAGAACTGCATGTCCCCACGTCCCGCCCGCCGCCGCGTCGCCGTGATCGGCACCGGCGCCATCGTCAGCGGCAGCCATCTCCCCGCGCTGAGACACCACGCGGACCGGGTGGAGCTGGTCGCCGCCGTCGATGTGGACCAGGCCCGGCTGGACGCCTTCCGGGAGCTCGCGGGCGAGGACGTCGCCGGGTACACCTCGACGGGCGACATGCTGGACGCCGTACGCCCCGACCTGGTCCTGATCGGCACGCCGCCGTCCCTGCACCGGGAGCAGACGGTCGCCGCGCTCAAGGCGGGCGCCTGGGTGCTGTGCGAGAAGCCGCTGTGCCTGTCGCTCGCCGAGTACGACGACATCGCGGCGGCCGAGGAGGCGTCGGGGACGTACGCGTCGGTGGTCTTCCAGCACCGGTACGGTTCCGGCGCCGTGCACGCCCGTGAGCTGATCGCGAGCGGTGAGCTGGGCGCCCCGCTGGTCGCCCACTGCCAGACCACCTGGCACCGTGACGCCGGGTACTACGCGGTGCCGTGGCGTGGGCGGTGGGCCAGCGAGGGCGGCGGGCCGACGATGGGGCACGGCATCCACCAGTTCGACCTGCTGCTGCATCTGCTCGGGCCGTGGGCGGAGATGCGGGCCATGGCCGCGCGCCTGGTCCACGACACCGAGAGCGAGGACGTCTCGACGGCCCTCGTCCGTTTCGAGAACGGCGCCCTCGCCACCGTCGTCAACAGCGTGCTCTCCCCGCACGAGGTGAGCCGCCTCCGCATCGACTGCGCCGACGCGACGGTCGAGCTCACCCACCTGTACGGCCACCGCAACGAGGACTGGGTCTACACCCCGGCCCCGCACGTCCCGTCCGAGCGCGCCACCGCCTGGCGCACCCCCGCGACGGACGTCCCCAGCTCGCACACGGCACAGCTCGGCGCCCTCCTCGACGCCTACGACAACGGTGTCCGCCCGCCCGGCAGCGGCCCGGACGCCCGGGCCACCCTCGACTTCGCCGCCGCCCTCTACAAGGCCGCGTTCACGGGCCGCCCGGTGCACGCGGGCGAGATCGGGCCCGGCGACCCCTTCTACCCGGCCATGCACGGCGACCACCCCCACTGGGCCCCCAAGGAGCGCGCATGAGCATCCGCGTCACCCACGCGCACGGCGACCACATCGCGGTGACGGCCGCGAACGGCACCGAGATCCTCCGCTACGTCTACCGCCCGGACCCGGAGGCGTTCGAGTCCCGCAAGCCCTACGCCCACCCCGTGCGCACCCTCGCCGGGCACACCGTCACCGGCTACCGGCCCAGCGACCACCGCTGGCACAAGGGCCTGCAGATGACCGCGAGCCATCTGTCCGGGCAGAACTTCTGGGGCGGCAACTGCTATGTCCACGGACAGGGTTACCTGCCCCTGCCCGAGCGGGTCGGCTCGATGCGGCACGACGGCTTCGGCGCGTTCACGGTCGAGGACGACCGGCTGGCCTTCACCGAGGAGCTCACCTGGGTGGAGCACGGCGGCGAGGAGTGGGCGCGCGAGGTGCGCGGGCTGGCCGTCCACTCGGTGGACGAGGCGGCCGGCGCCTGGGTGCTGGACTGGTCGATCCGCCTCACCAACGTCCGTGACGAGGCCCTGGAGTTCGGTTCGCCGACCACCGCGGGACGGGAGATGGCCGGGTACACCGGGCTCCAGTGGCGCGGCCCGCGCGACTTCACCGGCGGCACGGTCTTCGCCCCGGACTCCGACTTCGGCGCCGACAAGCTGATGGGCACCCGGGGGCCGTGGCTCGGTTTCACCACCGAGCACGACGAGATCGACGGCCACTCCACGCTCGTCTTCGCGCACGCGCCCGAGAACCTCGACGAGCGGTCCGCGATCCACGCCTCGCACTGGTTCGTGCGCTCCGAACCCTTCCCGACGGTCGCGTTCTCCTGGGCGTTCTTCGAGGAGTTCGAGCTGCCGCCCGGCGAGTCCTTCGCCTACCGCTACCGGGTGGTCGTCGCCGACGGGGCCTGGGACCGGGAGCAGGCGGGCTCCTACCTGGAGGGGGTGCCGTGGTGAAGCCGAACCTCCCGCATCCCCTGCCCGGCGCCGTCGGCCTGTCCCACCTGAGCGCCTACGACTGGGAGGCCGCCGACGGTGTGTGCGGCGGCAGCCCGCATCTGCATCTGGTGTGCACGGAGGCGTACGTCGTCACCGGCGGCCGGGGCGCCGTACAGACCCTGAGCCCCGACGGTTACCGGGACATCCCGCTGGAGCCGGGCTCCGTCGCCTGGTTCACGCCCGGGACCGTGCACCGTATGGTCCAGGGCGGCGATCTGCGCATCACCGCGCTGATGCAGAACAGCGGCCTGCCCGAGGCGGGCGACGCGGTGTTCAGCTTCCCACCCGAGGTGCTGGCGGATCCGGAGCGGTACGCGGCCGAGGCCACGCTGCCGCCCGGCACGGGACCGCAGACGGCGGCTGCCGCGCGCCGCCGCAGGGACCTCGCCGTCGAGGGCTACCTCGCCCTGCGCGAGGCGCTCGTCGCCGGTGACAACGGCCCGTACGTCGAGTTCCAGCGCGCCGCGGCCCGGCTGGTGCGCGGCAAGGTGCCGAACTGGCGGGAGCTGTGGCGGGCGGGCGCGCTGGCCACGGCCGAGCGCACGGGCGCCCAGCTCGACGCGCTGGAGGCGGGCGAACCGGCGTATCTCGCCGACGCGAGCGCGTACGAGGCCGCGCCCACCAGGCTCGGCGGCTTCGGCATGTGCGGGCGCCGCGACGAGTACGCCCTGCCGGGGACCACGCTGCCGTATCAGGGGGAGTAGCCGCACCGAGCGAGGGGGGACCTCAACCGAACTCCGATGCTCTACCCGCTGGCGTGGCTGCTGGCCACCTCGCTCAAGCCCGCCGACGAGGTCATCGCGAGCCTGAACCTGCTGCCCAGCCGCCTGGAGTGGTCGAACTACAAGACAGCGCTCGACGGCGTGAACGACGTCTCGATCTGGCGGCTTCTCGGCAACTCGCTGCTGATCGCGGGCGGCGCGGTCCTCGGCAACGTCATCAGCTGCTCGCTCGCCGCCTACGCCTTCGCGCGCCTGCGATTCCGCTTCCGCGGACCGCTGTTCGCCTTCATGATCGCGACGATCATGCTGCCGCACCACGCGGTGCTGATCCCGCAGTACGTCATCTTCAACCAGCTCGGCCTGGTGAACACCTACTGGCCACTGATCCTGCCGAAGTTCCTGGCCACCGAGGCGTTCTTCGTCTTCCTCATCGTGCAGTTCATGCGCGGCCTGCCGCGCGAGCTGGAGGAGGCGGCCCGCATCGACGGCTGCGGCCCCTTCCGCAGCTTCTTCAAGGTCGTCCTTCCTCTGACCCGCCCGGCGCTGATCACCACGGCGATCTTCACCTTCATCTGGACCTGGAACGACTTCTTCACCCAGCTCATCTACCTCTTCGACCCGGACAGGTTCACGCTCACCCTGGCCCTGCGGTCGTTCGTGGACGCGTCCAGCACCTCGGCGTTCGGCCCGATGTTCGCGATGTCCGTGATCGCGCTGCTGCCGATCGTGCTGTTCTTCCTCGCCTTCCAGCGCCTTCTGGTGGAGGGCATGGCCAGCTCCGGACTCAAGGGATGAGCGGCATGCGTGACACTTCCCCGCGTGAGCCGGGCGAGGTCTTCGGGCCGCGGATGACGCTGTTCGCCGACATGCTGAGCGTCGGCCTCGCGACAGCCGTGGCGGGCCTGCCCCTGGTGACGATCCCGGCCGCGCTGTCGACCGCGTGCGCGGTGCTGCGGGGCGCGGGGGAGGGGCAACCGGCCACCGCGGGGCGGTACTTCGAGGTGCTACGGCGACGGCTGCGGGCCGGTGATCTCACGGCGGGCGCCGTCGCCCTCGCGGGCGCGCTGCTGTTCGCCGCCGACCTGGCGCTGGCCGGGGCCGGGCTGCCGGGGGCGCCGCTGTTCGCGGTGGTGGCCGGTGCCATCGGGGCGGCCGCCCTGGTCGTGGGTCTCAGGGCCTGCGCCCGCCCCGAGTCGCTCACCGACTGGCGTACCGCGCTGCGGGAGGCCGCCCGGGACTCGATACGGGACGTGCGCGGCAGCGGCCTCGTGCTGCTCGCGGTGACGACCGCCGTCCTGTGCGCCTGGATGCTGGTGCCGCTGCTGCTCCTCGCCCCGGGGCCGTTGGCCCTGGCGCTGACTGCCGTTCATATCCGGTGGACCGGCATGTCCAAGAGTTAAGGGCGTATTGGGGCACATGCGGTGTCAAGGACTGTTGGGTCGTCAATCATCTTGTCATGAACCTGCGACTCGATGGCCGGGTCGCAGTCTCATGGAGGTGTGGAATGCACCGCAGACTCGCCACCGCACTGACCGCCTCGGCCCTGTCCCTCGTCATGGCCCTCGCCACCGCCTCGGCCGCCGAGGCCGCCCCCGCGGACAAGCCCCAGGTCCTCGCGAGCTGGACCCAGACCAGCGCGTCCAGCCACAACGCCTGGGCCGCCGCCCGCGCGAACCAGTCCGCCTGGAGCGCCTACGCCTTCGACTGGTCCACCGACCACTGCTCCTCCTCGCCGGACAACCCCTTCGGCTTCCCCTTCGCGACGTCCTGCGCCCGCCACGACTTCGGCTACCGCAACTACAAGGCGCTGGGCACCTTCAGCGCCAACAAGTCCCGGCTCGACAGCGCCTTCTACGAGGACCTCAAGCGCGTGTGCGCCGGCTACGGCGGTGCCGTGAAGTCCGCCTGCGACAGCACCGCCTGGACCTACTACCAGGCCGTGAAGGCCTTCGGCTGAGAGAGCGCGTAAAAGGAAGGGGGGCGCCGTCGGTGCGGCGCCCCCCTTCCCTTGCGAGGAGTCAGTCCGCGGCGCGGAACGAGCGCAGCCGCAGCGAGTTGCCGACGACGAAGACCGAGGAGAAGGCCATGGCCGCTCCGGCGATCATCGGGTTGAGCAGTCCGGCCGCGGCGAGCGGCAGGGCGGCCACGTTGTAGGCGAAGGCCCAGAACAGGTTCGACCGGATGGTGCCGAGCGTCCTGCGGGACAGCCGGATCGCGTCGGCGGCGGCGCGCAGGTCGCCGCGGACCAGGGTGAGGTCGCCCGCCTCGATCGCGGCGTCCGTGCCCGTGCCCATCGCCAGGCCAAGGTCGGCCTGGGCCAGAGCGGCCGCGTCGTTGACGCCGTCGCCGACCATCGCGACCGAACGGCCCTCACCCTGCAGCCGCTTGACGACGTCGGCCTTGTCCTGCGGCAGCACCTCGGCGATCACGTCCTCGGGCGCGATGCCGACCTCGCGGGCGACGGCCGCGGCGACGGCCTTGTTGTCACCGGTCAGCAGGATCGGGGTCAGGCCCAGGGCGCGCAGCCGCCGGATCGCCTCCGGGCTGGTCTCCTTCACCGCGTCGGCGACCTCCAGGACCGCCCGTGCCTCGCCGTCCCAGGCGACCGCGATGGCGGTACGACCGGCAGCCTCGGCCTCCGACTTGGCGCGTGCGAGGCCTTCCGGCAGTTCCATGGCCCACTCTTCGAGAAGCCGCTCCCGGCCCACGAGCACCGCGTGACCCTCGACGATGCCCTGCACGCCGAGCCCGGGCACGTTCGCGAAGTCCTCGGGTGTGGGCAGCGAACCCAGCTTTGCCAGCGCCCCGTCGGCCACCGCGCGGGCGATCGGGTGCTCGGAGGAGTGCTCCAACGTGCCCGCCAGCCGCAGGACTTCGGCCTCGTCGGTGTTGTCGGCGGTGTGCACGGCCAGCAGGGTCATCCGGCCGGTGGTCACGGTGCCCGTCTTGTCGAGGACGACGGTGTCGACCTTGCGCGTCGACTCCAGCACCTCCGGGCCCTTGATCAGGATGCCGAGCTGGGCGCCGCGCCCGGTGCCGACCATCAGCGCGGTCGGCGTGGCCAGGCCCAGGGCGCACGGGCAGGCGATGATCAGTACGGCCACCGCGGCGGTGAAGGCCGCGGCCGGTCCGGCGCCGTTGCCGAGCCAGAAGCCGAGGGTGCCGAGCGCGAGGGCGATGACGATCGGTACGAAGACGGCGGAGATCCGGTCCGCGAGCCGCTGTGCCGCGGCCTTGCCGTTCTGCGCGTCCTCCACCAGCCGGGCCATCCGGGCGAGTTGGGTGTCGGCGCCCACGCGGGTGGCCTCGACGACGAGACGGCCGCCCGCGTTGATCGTGGCTCCGGTGACCGGGTCGCCCACGGTGACCTCGACCGGCACGGACTCACCGGTGAGCATCGAGGCGTCCACCGCCGACGAGCCCTCGACGACCGTACCGTCGGTGGCGATCTTCTCGCCGGGACGCACCAGGAAGCGGTCGCCGACCGTCAACTCCGTGACGGGGACGGTCTGTTCGGTGCCGTTCGCGCGCAGGACGGTGACGTCCTTGGCGCCCAGCTCCAGCAGGGCCTTCAGCGCGGCGCCCGCCTTGCGCTTGGAGCGGGCCTCGAAGTAGCGGCCGGCCAGGATGAAGGCGGTGACACCGGCGGCCGCCTCCAGATAGATGTTCCCGGAGCCGTCACTGCGGGAGATGGTCAGCTCGAAGGGGTGCGTCATGCCCGGCTCGCCCGCGGTGCCGAGGAACAGCGCCCACAGGGACCACAGGAACGCGGCCGACGTACCGACCGAGATCAGGGTGTCCATGGTGGCCGCGCCGTGCCGCAGATTGGTGAACGCCGCCTTGTGGAAGGGCCAGGCGGCATACGTCACGACCGGTGCCGCCAGGGTGAGCGACAGCCACTGCCAGTACTCGAACTGCAGGGCCGGGATCATGGCCAGCGCGATGACGGGCACGGCCAGCGCCACCGCCGTGACCAACCGCTCGCGCAGGGGTCGTAGTCCGTCGGGCTCGTCGGTGCTCCCGGGTGTGTCCGGCGCGGGGGGCGCGGGCTCCTGCGCGGTGTACCCGGTCGCCTCGACGGTGGCTATCAGGTCCTGGACGGAGACGTCACCGCCGTAGCTGACCTTCGCCTTCTCGGTGGCGTAGTTGACGGTGGCGGTGACGCCGTCCATGCGGTTCAGCTTCTTCTCGATGCGCGCCGCGCACGAGGCGCAGGTCATGCCGCCGATGGCGAGTTCTACCTCGGTGGTGGGGTGGGACGCGGTGGTGGTCATCGCTGCTCCTCGTGCGGGGTGCGTGGTGCGGGCTCGGCCCGGGGCGGCCGGGCTCCGGCGGTGCGGGGTACGGGTCAGGCTGCGCGGCCGGTCAGCGCGTAGCCGGCGTCGTCGACGACCTCGGCGATCCGGGCGTCGTCGGGCTCGGCGGCACTGGTGACGGTGACCTGCCCGGTCTCCAGGTCGACGTCGACCCCCGTGACGCCGTCCAGCTCGCCGATGACCTTGGTGAGCGTGGCCTTGCAGTGGCCGCAGCTCATACCGGAGACGGCGTACGTGGTGGTGGACATGGGTTCCTCCTTGAAGTGCGGTCACGAGTGGGCCCGGATACGGGGTAGGGGTATCCTTGCCGGTGTCCTGTATACCCCCTGGGGGTAATCGGCGCAAGCGGCTCCCCGGGGTTGACTTCATACCCCCCAGGGGTATGGTGAAGTGCATCGAGAGCCCATATCGAAGGACACAGGAGACCGCCATGCATGCCGGACTGAAGATCACCGCGTTCGCCGCCGCGCTGGCCGCGACCTTCGGCACCGCCTACGGCGTGGGCAAGGGCGTCGACCCCGTCGTCGAGGACCCCGCGCCCGCCCGCCACGAACGTCACAGCGAGGCGTCACCGACACCGGAGGGAGGCGGCGGGCACGAGGCGGAGCCGGCCGGCGGGCTGCAGATCTCCGAGGGCGGTTACACCCTCGACCTGAGGACCCCGAGCGTCACGGCCGGCAAGCGCGCCGACCTGAGCTTCGTCATCCGCGACAGCGGCGGCCGGGCCGTCACCGCGTACCAGCGCGAACACGAGAAGGAACTCCACCTCATCGTGGCCTCACGCGACCTGGTCACCTACCGCCATCTGCACCCCACCCGCGCCGCCGACGGCACCTGGAGCATCCCCGTCGAGCTGCCCCGCGCCGGCGGTTACCGCGTCTTCGCCGACTTCACCCCGGCGAAGAAGGGCGCCGAGAACCTCACCCTCGGCGCGGACCTCGCCGCGTCGGGCTCCTATGCGCCGCAGCAGCCGCCCGCACCGGCCGCCACCGTGAAGACCGACGGCTACGAGGTCCGCCTGGACGGCGCACTGCGCCCGGGCAGGGCGAGCGAGCTCAAGCTGAAGGTGTCGAAGAACGGCCGCCCAGTCACCGATCTCCAGCCCTATCTCGGCGCCTACGGTCACCTGGTGGCCCTGCGCTCCGGCGACCTCGCCTACCTCCATGTCCACCCCAACGGCGAACCCGGCGACGGCAGGACCAAGCCGGGTCCGGACATCTCGTTCACGGCCACGGCGCCGAGCAGCGGCACGTACCGGCTCTTCCTCGACTTCAAGCACGAGGGCGAGGTGCGCACGGCGGCGTTCACGGTCCGGACCGGAGCGGCGCCCGCCACCGCGGACACGCCCTCGGGTGAGCACGAGGACGACTCCGGTCACGGCCACTGACGTCAGATCCGTCCGGCCCTCCGCTGTCTGCGCAGCAGCAGCCCCAGGTGCACGCCGCGGACGGCTGCCGGTGGGTCGGCGGGCGAGTTGCGGGGCGGTGAGGGCCGTGAAGGGGGTGGGGTCGGCGGAGGTGGCCGCGCGGGCGCCTGCGTACGGCGGGGAGCGCGGCCACACGCACTGACGTCAGATCCGTCCCGCCCGCCGCTGTCTGCGGAGCAGCAGCCCCAGGTATACGCCGCCGACGACTGCCGTGACCACGCCGACCGGTAGTTGGGCGGACTCGTGGATGCGCTGGGCGGCGAAGTCCGCGGTGACGACGAGCAGGGCGCCGGTGCAGGTGGCCGCCAGGAGGTTGGGCCCGGGGGCCCGGGTGAGCCGGCGGGCCAGCTGGGGGGCGATGAGGGCGACGAAGGGAATGGGGCCGGCGGCGGCGGTCGCCACCGCGCAGGCCGCCGTGGCCAGCACCAGGATCACCAGCCGGGTGCGCTGGACCGGCACGCCGAGCCCGCCCGCCACGTCGTCGCCCATCTCCAGGATCTTCAGCCTGCTCGCGGCGAGCGCCACCAGCGGCAGCACCACGAGCAGGCCGAGGGCGGCCGGCCGGACGTCCTGCCAACCCCGGCCGTTGAGGCTGCCGTTGAGCCACACCATGGCCTGCGCGGCCTGGGTGAACCGGGCCTTGGCCAGGAGGTAGGCATTGACGCCCTGGAGCAGGGCGCTCACGCCGATCCCGACCAGCACCAGCCGGTAGCCGTGGATGCCCTGCCGCCACGCCAGCAGATACACCAGGACCGCGGTCGCCAGGCCCCCGCCGACCGCCCCGAACGCGATCTGGCCGCCGGAGCCGCCGACGAGCAGGACCACCAGCAGGCCGCCGGTGGCCGAGCCGTAGGTGAAACCGACGATGTCGGGGCTGCCCAGCGGATTGCGGGTCAGGCTCTGGAAGAGGGCGCCGCTCAGGCCGAGGGCCGCGCCGACCAGGATCCCGGTCAGCAGGCGGGGCAGCCGGAGGTCGTTGATCACGAAGTCGGTGCGCGGGCTGCCGTTGCCCAGCAGGGTGCGGACGACGTCCGCCGGGGAGATCGTGTACTCGCCGGTGCCGAGGGCGAGGACGCCGACCGCGGCGGTGGCGGCCAGCACCAGCACGCACACCGTCACCGCGCGCACGTCCACCCGCAGCGAGAAACGGTGCGAGCGGCTCCGTACGACATGGGAACGGGCGCGTGGACCGGTGCGGGCCGGTGCCTGGGCCGTCATGCGGTCACCACCCTGCGGTAGCGGACCAGGGCGATGAACACCGGTGCGCCGACCACCGCGGTGACCACGCCCGCGTCCAGTTCGTCGGGGCGTACGGCGACCCGGCCGAGGACGTCGGCGAAGAGCAGCAGTGCGGGAGCCAGCAGCATCGACAGCGGCAGCGTCCAGCGCTGGTCGGCCCCGGCGATCAGGCGGGCGATGTGCGGGACGGCGAGGCCGACGAAGACCAGCGGCCCGACGGCCGAGGTCGCCGCCCCGCACAGCAGCGTCATGGCCGCGAGGCCGAGGAAGCGCGTCCGGTCCACATGGGCGCCGAGCGCTCGGGCGCCGTCGTCGCCCAGGGCGAGCGCGTTCAGGGGCCGGACCAGCGCAAGCGCGATCACCAGTCCCACCGCGACGAACGGCGTGATGGTCGCCAGCGTCTCGCTGCCGGCCCGGGCCAGCGAACCCACGCTCCAGAACCGCAGTTGGTCCAGCGCCTGCGCGTCGAGGAGCATCAGCGTCTGGCTGAGCCCGGTGAACACGGCGGCGATCACCGCACCACCGAGGGCCAGCCGCTCCGGAGTGGCGCCGCCCCGGCCGCCCGAGGCCAGCGAGTACACCAGCAGCCCCGCCACCACCGCGCCCAGCATGGCGAACCACACCGAGGCCCACAGGCTCGTGATGCCCAGCACGGTGATGGACAGCACCACTCCGGTGGCGGCGCCCGCGTTGATGCCGAGCAGCCCCGGATCGGCCAGCGGATTGCGGGTGAGCGCCTGGATGAGCGCGCCCGCGACTCCGAGTGCGGCACCGGCCGCGAGGCCCGCCAGGGTGCGCGGCACGCGGACGTCCCAGATCACGGAGGCCGCGGTCGACCCGTCGTCGTGGAGCAGCGCGTTCACCACGACGTCCGGCGGGAGAGCGCGCGAGCCGACCGCGAGGCTGAGCATGGCTGCGGTGAGCAGCAGGAGCAGGGCGCCGAGCACGGCCAGGGTGCGGGTCGAGTTCCGGCGCCGGGGGGACTGCTTGTCCGTACGTACAGCAGGGGCCGTACCGGCCTCAGTTGCCACCAATGCCCTCCGCGCGGAGGAGGTCGGCGATCAGCCGGCCGAGCGCCTTCTTGTCGATCTTGCCTACCGAGGTCCGGGGAAAGGCCTCGATGACCTCAACCCGGTCCGGGAGCTTATAGGCGGCCACCCCTCGCTCGGTGAGGAATGCGGCCAACTCCCGCTGGCCCGGGGCCTGTCCGCGCGGGACGAGGTAGGCGCAGGTGCGCTCGCCCATCGTCTCGTCCGGCATGCCGACCACGGCCGCGTCGTGCACGCCGGGGTGGGCGAGGATGTGGTTCTCCAGTTCCTCGGCCGAGATCTTGTCGCCGCCCCGGTTGATCTGGTCCTTGGCCCGGCCCTCCACGACCAGATGCCCGGAGGGCAGGATCCGGACCAGGTCGCCGGTGCGGTAGTAGCCGTCGGTGGTGAAGGCGCGGGTGTTGTGCTCGGCGGCGCGGTAGTAGCCGCGCAGGGTGTAGGGGCCGCGGGTGAGCAACTCGCCGCTCTCGCCCGGGGGTACGTCGCGGTCGTCCTCGTCGACGACGCGCAGTTCGTCGGCGGGGGACAGCGGGCGGCCCTGGGTGCCGATCACCAGCTCGGACGGATCGTCGAGCCGGGTGTAGTTGAGCAGGCCCTCGGCCATGCCGAACACCTGCTGGAGCCTGCAGCCGAGGGCCGGCTCCACCCGGGCGGCCGGTTCGGCGCCGAGCTTGGAGCCGCCGACCTGGAGCAGGCTCAGCGAGGACAGGTCGGCCTCCTCCCACTCCACCGCGTCCAGCCACAGCAGCGCGATCGGCGGCACCACGGCGGTGGCGGTGACCTTCTCCCGTTCGATCAGCGCGAAGGCATCCTCGGGGCTCGGCGTGGGGGAGAGCACGACGGTGCCGCCCCCCATCAGGGTGCCCAGCAGACCGGGGCAGGCCAGCGCGAAGTTGTGCGCGGTCGGCAGCACCACCAGATAGACGGTGTTGGCGTCGAAGCCGCAGACCTCGGCGCTCGCGCGGACGTTGTAGGTGTAGTCGTCGTGGGTGCGCGGAATGAGCTTCGGCTTGCCGGTCGTACCGCCGGACAGCAGCAGTACGGCCACGTCACCGGGGTCGGGCTCGGGCAGCGGAGCCGGGTCGGCATCGATGTCGGCGAGCGCGGTGAACTCCGCGGCGTCACCCGCCACCAGGACGTGCTCCACCCCGGGCACCGCCTTGCGCAGTGCCCGGGCGAGCGTGCGGTGGTCGAAGCCGTCGTGCAGGTCCGGGATCGCGTACGCCGTCGCGCCGGACACCTCGGCGACATGGACGATCTCGCTCTCCCGGTGCGCGGGCAGGGTGAGCACCGGTATCGCGCCCGCCCTCAGCAGCGCGAAGAAGAGCACCACGAAGGCGTCGGTGTTGGGCAGTTGGACCACCACGCGGTCGCCGTCGCCGATGCCGAGCCGCCGCAGCCCCGCCGCCATGCGGTCGGCGCGTAGATCGAGTTCGGCGTACGTCCACCCGCTGCCGTCGGCGTCGACGAGCGCGGTCCGCCGCGGTGTTCGTCCGGCGCTCTCCCTCAGCAGCCGGTCCAGCGGCCGGCCTTCCCAGTAGCCCTCTGCGCGGTACTTCTCGGCCAACGGCTCCGGCCAGGGCACCCAACCGTCGAGCATCCTCAACTCCCGCCTGCTGTTTAGGAAAGGCTTGCCTAATGATTCATCGGGGTCAAGCCTGGAGGGGTGATCTGGACGGGGCCGCGCTGCGGAGGCTAGGGTCGTAAATGATTAGGTTAGGTTAACCTAAGTCCAGGGAGGTGGGTCCTTGCTGCGTTATCGGAGCGCGGAGACGGAACTGCCGGGAGACCCCGTTCAGTTGGCGGCGCAATTGGCGGAGTCGGGCTTGTTCGACCAGTACGTGATCTACGAACAGAACGGCGACGTCTGGTTCGCCGGAGGGGCGCTCGGCGAGATCCTGGTCAGCCGCTCCGAGATCCGCCGCCGATGGCTCGCCGAGGAGACCGCCGCGCCGCTCGGACCGCATCCGCTGCGCCAAGTCCGCCAGCAGCTGGACCAGTTGGCGGTGGCGGGCTGGAACGCCTACGGCTGGATGGCGTTCGAGTTCTCCCATCTGCACGCCGGCCGCCCCGACCGCGCGGGCGAGGACGACCTGCTCCACCTGCTGGTCCCGCACAGCGAGGTGCGGCTCGGCCGGCACCGCGCCCGCATCCGCAGCGCGGACCAGGAGACCCTGGACGCGCTGGTCGGGTTACTCGGCCACGCCGACGCCCACCGCACCGCCGTACCCCGCCCCCTCGACGTCTCGGACGCCGAGGGCCGTTACCCCGACCTCGTGGCCCAGGCCATCGAGGAGATACGGACGACCGACCTGCAGAAGGTCATCCTCTCGCGCACGGTGGACGTGCCCTTCCCGGTCGACTTCGTCGCCACCTACGTCCACGGCCGCTCGCACAACACCCCCGCCCGTTCCTTCCTGCTGAACCTCGGCGGACGCCGGGTCGCCGGATTCAGCCCCGAGACCGTCGCCGAGGTCAGCGCGGACGGCGAGGTCGTCACCCAGCCGCTCGCCGGCACCCGCGCCCACGGCTTCGGCGAGCAGGAGGACGAGCGGCTGCGCGCCGAACTCCTCGCCGACCCCAAGGAGATCTCCGAGCATGTGCTGTCGGTCAAGCTGGCGGAGGAGGAGATGGCCACCGTCTGCCGGCCGGGCACGGTCTCGGTGCGGGACCTGCTGAGCGTCCGCCGGCGCGGCAGTGTCCAGCACCTCGGCTCCAGCGTGCACGGTCTGCTGGCCGAGTCCGCCACCGCCTGGGACGTCCTGCGGGCGGTGTTCCCCGCGGTGACCGCCTCCGGCATCCCCAAGGCGCCCGCGTTCGACTGCATCGCCCGGCTGGAGAAGGAGCCGCGCGGCATCTACAGCGGGGCCGTGCTGCGGGCCGGCAGCGACGGAGCGCTCGACGCGGCGCTGGTGCTGCGCAGCATCTTCGAGGAGGACGGCCGCACCTGGCTGCGGGCCGGCGCCGGTATCCTCGCCGGGTCCACCCCGGCCCGGGAGCTGGAGGAGACCTGCGAGAAGCTGCGCAGCGTGGCCCCCTACGTCGTCCCCGCACAGGGTTAGGGGCGCCCGTGCGACTGGGAGAAGTGGTCGTCGACGTAGCGCCGTTGCGCTCCAGCAGGAACTTCCGGCTGGTCTTCGCCACCCAGGCGATCTCCATGGTCGGCACGCACCTCACCTCGGTGGCGGCCAGCCTGCAGATCTACCACCTCACCGGCTCATCGGTCCAAGTCGGCCTGATGAGCCTGGTGTTGGGCCTGTCGCTGCTGGTCGGCCTGATCGCGGGCGGCCTGCTCGCCGACCGGGTCGACCGGCGCCGGATCATGCTCGTCACCCGGGCCGTGACCGCGGTGGTGATCGCCGGTCTCGCGGTGAACGCGGCACTGCCCGACCCCCAGGTCTGGTTCGTCTTCGTGGCGGCGGTCCTGGCGGGCGGCACCCTCGGCCTGGGCGGCCCCGCCCTGATGGCCGCCACCCCGGCCCTGGTGGCCCCGGGCCAGCTGGCCGCGGCGGGCGCGCTGACCACCCTGACCGCCCAACTGGGGGGCATGGTCGGGCCGTCGCTGGCGGGCGTGATCGCGGCCGGGCCCGGCGTCGCCCTGTGCTTCGCGATCGACGCGGCCATATACGTCGTAGGACTCGCGCTCCTCGCCCCGCTGCCGAAGCTCGCCCCCGAGGGGCCGGCCGAGGCGCAGCATCCGCTGAAGGCGATGGGGGAGGGGCTGCGCTTTCTGCGCGGCAACCAGGTCGTGGCCGGACTGCTGCTGATCGACGTGTGCGCGGTGGTCTTCGCGATGCCGTACGCGCTCTTCCCCGAACTCGGCACCGAGCACTTCGGCGGCGGCCCGTCCACCGTCGGACTGCTCTACACCGCCCCCGCCGTCGGATCCTTCTTCGGCGCGCTGACCAGCGGCTGGACCGGCCGGGTGCACCACACCGGGCGGGCGCTGATCGGTGCGGTCGCGGTGTGGGGGGTGGCGATCACCTGCTTCGGGCTCAGCCCCGACCTGTGGCTCGCGCTGGCCTTCCTGGCCCTGGCCGGCCTCGGCGACACCTCCTCGGAGATCCTGCGCCGGGCCCTGCTCCAGCACTACACACCGGACCGCCTCCAGGGCCGGGTCGGCAGCCTGTGGCTCGCCCAGGCCACCGCCGGGCCCTCCGTCGGCAACGTCGAGGCGGGCCTGGTGGCCAGGGCGCTCGGGTCGTCGAGCGGGGCCGTGGTGCTCGGCGGACTGGTCTGTCTGGCGGGTGTGGGGGCCCTCGCCCTGGCCATGCCGGGGCTGCGGAAGGCCACGCTCAGCCGGCCCCCGGACACCGGCGGGGACGACCGGGCGGCGCCCGCCGAAGCCTCTCCGGCAGCCGACTGACCCAGCTCGTACGACAGGGCGGTACACCATGCCGAGCGCACGGATCAACGGAATCCGGCTCCACTACGAGGACACCGGCGACGGCGAGCCGGTGGTCCTGGTGATGGGCCAGGGCGCCGGCGGCCGGGCCTGGCACCTCCACCAGGTGCCGGCCCTGGTCGACGCCGGGTACCGGGTCGTCACCTTCCACAACCGGGGCATCCCACCGACGGACGAGTGTCCGCAGGGCTTCACCATCGACGACCTGGTGGCGGACACGGCGGGCCTGGCCGAGCACCTCGGTCTCGCATCGTGCCGGTTCGTCGGCGTCTCCATGGGGGCGTACGTCGTGCAGGAACTGATGCTGGCCCGGCCGCGGCTCGTGCGGCAGGGCGTACTGATGGCCACCCGTGGCCGTACGGACGTCCTGCGCGCCGCGATGACCCGGGCCGAACGTGCCCTGTACGACTGCGGGTCGGAGCTGCCGCCCGCCTGCACCGCCTGGATCCGGGCCCTGCAGAACCTGTCGCCGGCCACCCTGGACGACGACCGGCAGATCCAGGACTGGCTGGAACTCTTCGAGTTCTCGCCGCAGCCGAGCGGGCCCGGTGTACGGGCCCAGCTGGACCTTGAGGTCCCGGAGGGGCGGCTGGCGGCCTACCGGGCCATCGATGTGCCCTGCCTGGTCGTCGCTTTCGCGGACGACGTCGTGCTGCCGCCGCATCTGGGGCGCGAGGTCGCCGACGCGATTCCCGGGGCCGTCTATCAGGAGATCAAGGGGTGCGGCCACTACCGCTATCTGGAGCGGCCGGACGAAGTGAACCGGGTGCTCCTGGAGTTCTTCCGCGACCGGTCTTCTGCGCCCGGTTCATCCCCGGCCGGTTCTTCGCTGCCCGGCTCTTTCCCGGCCGGTTCTTCCCTGCAGGGCTCTTTGCCGGCCGGTTCTTCCCTGCCCGCCTCTTCCCCGGCCGGTCCTTCCCTGCCTGGTCCTTCCCCACGCGGTTCATCCGCGCCGGGTTCTTCCGCGCCGGATTCTTCCGCACCCGGCCATATTGATTTAGGTTAGCCTCGCCTAAGTAGTCTCCTCAGGGGGTCATGGTGCACCGCACCTTGCTGAACGGCAAGATCCACCGAGCCACCGTCACCCAGGCAGATCTGCACTACGTGGGATCCCTGACGATCGACCAGGACCTCATGGAAGCCGCCGACATCGTCGAGGGCGAAGCGGTCCAGGTCGTCGACATCGACAACGGCGCCCGACTCACCACCTACGCCATCACCGGTGCGCGCGGCAGCGGTGTCATCGGCATCAACGGCGCCGCCGCGCATCTCGTCCACCCCGGTCACCTGGTGATCATCATGTCCTTCGCCGTGCTCGACGAGTCCGAGCGCGCCGCCCATCGACCGCGGGTCGTCCACGTCGACAAGGCCAACCGGATCGTCGCGCTGGGCGCCGACCCCGCCGAACCGGTGCCGGGCGCGGCCGACCAGTTCACCGGAGCCTTCACCCACACCGCGCGACGTCAGTCCGGCGAGCAGGAGAGGAACTGAGCCATGGCCAACCCCTTCGACGACGACAGCGGTGTCTTCCGCGTCCTGGTCAACGACGAGGGCCAGCACTCCCTGTGGCCGGACTTCGCACCCGTACCCGACGGCTGGTCCTCGGTGCACGGCCCCGACGGCCGGGCCGCCTGCCTGGAGTACATCGAGCGGCACTGGACGGACATGCGCCCGCGCAGCCTGGCCGAGGCCATGCGCGGGGCCGAGGGCTGATGGGCGGCCGGCGGGGCGTGGAGGACGTCCTCCCCCTGTCGCCGATGCAGGAGGGGATGGTCTTCCACGCGCTGTACGACGAGGGCGCACGGGACGTCTACACCGGCCAGACGGTCATCCGGCTCGAAGGGCCGGTGGACGCGTCGCGGATGAGCCTGGCCGTCAGCGGGCTGCTCACCCGGCACGCCAATCTGCGGGCCGCCTTCCGCACCACGCGCTCGGGGCGCGCGGTCCAGGTGGTGAGCAGTGCGGTCCCCCTCCCGTGGCAGTTCACCGACCTGGGCTCGCTGCCGGCGCGGGAGCGCGAGCCGGCCTTCGACCGGCTGCTCGGGGAGGACCGCGACCAACGGTTCGACCTGACCCGCCCGCCGCTCGTGCGGTTCCGGCTGGTGACATTGGGAGAGCGGGACCACCGGCTGCTGATCTCCTCGCACCACCTGCTCTGGGACGGCTGGTCCGCGCCCGTGCTGGTGCGCGAGCTGTTCCAGCTGTACCGGTCGGGCGGCGACGCCGCGGCCCTGCCCGCCGTACGGCCCTACCGCGACTACCTGGCCTGGCTCTCCCGCCAGGACCGCGAGGCCGCGAAGGAGGCCTGGCGGGCCGCCCTGCACGGACTCGACGAACCGTCACTCATCGCGCCCGAGGCCCGCAACCGGCCGGTCGAGCAGCCCGAGCGGCTGGTCCTGGAGCTCTCCGAGGCGCAGACCTCGGCGCTGACCGGCGCCGCACGCGCCCACGGCGTCACCGTCAGCACGGTGCTCCAGGGCCTGTGGGCCGTCCTGCTCGGCCGGCTGACCGGCCGCACGGACGTCGTCCTCGGCGCCACCGTCTCCGGCCGCGACGCCGATGTCCCCGGCATCGAGACGATGGTCGGGCTCTTCATCAACACCCTGCCCGTGCGGGTGCGGTTGCGGCCCGAGGAGCCGCTCGCGGACCTGCTCGGGCGGCTCCAGTCGGAGCGGTCCGCCCTCCTCGGCCACCAGCACCTGGGCCTCGCCGACATCCAGCGGGCCGCCGGCCACGCCGTGCTCTTCGACACCCTGCTGGTCTTCGAGAGCTACCCCATCGACGACGACGGCATCGCCCACGCCCTCGGATCCGACGGCCCGCGGATGACAGGGGTCTCCGTCCGGGACGCCACGCACTACCCCCTGACCCTCACCGCCCTGCCCGGCACCCGGCTGACCCTGACCTTCAGCCACCAGCCCCGTGCCCTGGACCAGGCCGCAGTCAATGGCATCGCCACCCAACTCGGGCAGCTGATCGGCGAGTTCACCGAGGACCCGGTCCGCCCCGTCGCCGGGCTCCGCGCCGACGAGCACCCCGCGCAGGACACCGCCCGCCCGCTCCCGCACCCCACCGTCCGCGCCCTGTTCGAGGACCAGGCGGCCCGCACCCCCGACGCCCCGGCCGTCCGTCACGGCGACACCGTCCTGACCTTCGGCCGACTCGACGCCCGCGCCGACCGGTTGGCCGCCGCCCTGAACGCCCGCGGCGCCGGCCCCGAGTCCGTGGTCGCCGTGGCACTGCCCCGCGGTCCCGAGCTGGTCACCGCGCTGCTCGCGGCACTGAAGGCCGGAGCCGCCTGCATGCCGGTCGACCCGGGCTATCCGCCCGACCGCATCGCGCTGATGCTCGGCGACGCCGAACCCCGGCTGGTGATCTGTGATCCGCCGACGGCCCGACGGCTCCGTATCGAACGGGAGTCGGTCTGCCCGCCGGACGCGGAGGCCGCCGTACGCCGGCGACCGGCCCTGTCGCCCGAACACCCCGCGTACGTCATCTTCACCTCCGGCACCACCGGCCGCCCCAAGGGAGTGGTCGGAACCCAGCGGGCCCTGGCCAACCGGCTCGACTGGGGCCGGGAGCTGGGGGACGGCTCACTCGGCGTCCGCGTCTCCAAGAGCCCGCTGAGCTTCATCGACGGCCTCACCGAACTGCTCGGCGCCCTCGTCGCGGGCGAGGCGGTCGCGCTCGCCGACGACGAGTCGACCGGCGACCCCACGGCCCTCGCCGCACTCGCCGACCGCCACCGGGCCACCCTCCTCACCGCCGTCCCCAGCTTCTACACCACCCTCGTCGAATCAGCCCCGCCGGGCGCCTTCTCCTTCGTCCGTACCTGGGTCTCCAGCGGCGAACCCCTCTCGGGCGAACTGGCCGACGCGATCACCCGGCGCTGGCCACAGGCCCGCCTGGTCAACCTCTACGGATGCTCCGAGGCGGCCGGTGACAGCCTGATCCAGGTCCACGACGGCGGCGAGGGCCCGGTACCGCTCGGGCGGCCGATCGCGAACACGCGCGTCCACGTCCTCGACCGGTTCCTGCGCCCGTCCCCCGTCGGCGCGGTCGGCGAGCTGTACCTGGCCGGAGCCGGACTGGCCCGCGGCTATCTGCACCAGCCGGGCCGCACCGCCGAACGGTTCGTCGCCGACCCCTTCGGGCCGCCGGGCAGCCGCCTCTACCGCACCGGCGACCTGGCGCGGCTCCGGCCCGACGGCACGGTGGAGTTCCTCGGCCGGGCCGACGACCAGGTCAAGATCAGGGGCTTCCGGGTCGAGCCGGGGGAGATCGAGGCGGCGGCCCGGGCGCTGCCGGGAGTGGACCGGGCCGCGGTCGTGGCGCGCGAGGACGGCTCGGCACCCCGACGCCTGGTCGCCTACGTCGTGGCGGCCCCCGGTGCCGCCCTCGACCCCCTCGCCTTACGCCGCACGCTCGCCGAGCGGCTCCCCGGACACCTCGTCCCGTCGGCCGTGGTGCTCCTCGACCAGTTGCCGCTCACCCCCAGCGGCAAACTCGACCGGCGCGCCCTGCCCGCCCCGGACTTCACGGACACGGCAGGCTTCGAACCGCCGCGCACCGAACCGGAGAAGGTGCTGTGCTGGCTGTTCGCCGAGGTGCTCGGGCTGGAACGGGTCGGTGTCCACGACGACTTCTTCGAACGCGGCGGCGACAGCATCGTCTCGGTCCGGCTTGCCGACCGGGCCCGCAGGGCCGGGCTCACCCTGTCCCCACGGGACGTCTTCACCCACCGCACCCCGGCCGGGCTCGCCCGCGCACTGCCCGACGAAACCGGCCCCGGGCCCGAGGAGTTCACTCCGTCCGGCGCCCCGCTGGTGTCACTCAGCCAGTCGCAGCTCGACAACGTCAAGGCGAGGTGGAGGACTCGATGAGCAAGGCACCCGGGGACGACGGCTCCCTGGTCGAGGACGTTTGGCCGCTCTCCCCGCTCCAGCAGGGCCTGCTCTTCCACGCCCTGTTCGACGAGGGCGCCCAGGACGTCTACACCATGCAGTCCCTGGTGGAGATCGAGGGCCCCCTGCGCCCCGGCCTGCTGCGCACCGCCGCCGAGGAACTCTTCGCCCGGCACGCCAACCTGCGCAGCGCCTTCCTGCACGAGGACCTGGACGAACCGGTGCAGGTGGTGCTCAAGCAGGTCCCCGTCCCCTGGACCGAAGCGGCAGTCCCCGACGAGCAGGCGCTGACCCGGATCGTCGAAGCGGACGCCACCGCCCGCTTCGACCTCACCGACCCACCACTGCTGCGCCTCACCCTCGTCCAACTCGCCCCCGACCAGTGGCGCTTGGTGCTCACCAACCACCACCTCCTCATGGACGGCTGGTCCATCCCCCTGTTGGTCCGCGAACTGCTCCAGCTCTACGCCGCCCAGCTCGCCCCCGGCGCCACGGCCCCGCTGCCCGCCGTACGGCCGTACCGGGACTTCCTGGCCTGGCTCGCCAGCCGGGACCGGGAGGCCTCCGCCGACGCCTGGCGGGAGGCCCTGGCAGGGGTGGCGCCGACGGTGCTGGCGCCCTCGGCCGCCGGGCTGGTCCCGGTGCCGCCCGAGTTGCACACCCTGCGGCTGACCGAGGAACTGACCGGCCGCATAAAGGAGTTCGCGAGGAGCCGGGGCATCACGGTCAACACGGTCGTGCAGGGGCTGTGGGCGCTGCTGCTGGTGAGGCTGACCGGCCGCGACGACGTGGTGTTCGGGGCGACCGTGGCGGGGCGGCCCGCCGAACTCGCCGGTGTCGAGTCCATGATCGGCCTGTTCATCAACACGGTGCCGGTCCGGGTGACCGTCCCGCCCGGCGAGCGCGCCGGTTCCTTCCTGCGCCGACTCCAGGACGAGCAGGCGCGGCTGATGGGCCATCAGCATCTCGGCCTCACCGAGATCCAGCGCCTCGCCGGCGCGGGCGACCTCTTCGACACCCTGCTGGTCTTCGAGAACTACCCGATCGACGAGGCCTCGGTGGCCGAGGCCGAGGCAGCCGCCGGACTGCGGATCGTCGAGGTCAAGGGCACGGGCGCCACCCACTATCCGCTGACCCTGGCCGTGCTGGCCGAGCAACGGCTCGGGATCGTCTTCGAGTTCCGCCCCGACTGCTACGACCGCGCGGCGGTGGAGCGCCTGGCCGAACGCTTCGAGCGGCTGGTGGAGGCCGTGCCGGCCGACCCCGACGTCCCCCTGGCCGCACTGGACGTCCTGGCGCCCGAGGAGCGGCACGCGCTGCTGACGGGCGGGGTCGGGGAGCGGCTGCCGGTGCCGTACCGGACGATGCCGGAGGTGTTCGAGGCGCAGGCGGCTCGTACTCCGGACGCGGTGGCGGTGGTCGGGGACGGGCGCAGTCTGACGTTCGCGGAGTTGAACACCGCGGCCAACCGACTCGCCCGCCGCCTGGTCGAGTCGGGTGCCGCGCCGGAGCGGATCGTCGCGTTCGCTCTGCCGCCGACTCCGGACACCATGACCGCACTCCTCGCGATCCAGAAGGCGGGCGCGGCCTATCTGCCGCTGGATCCGGCATGGCCGCGGGAGCGGATCGCGGGGATGCTCGCCGACGCGGCTCCCGTCGCTCTGCTGGCCACCCGTGAGACGGCGCCCGTGTGCGAGGTGCCGACCCTCCTCCTGGACGACCCGCCCCTCAACGACCGGGACGGTTCCGACCTCACCGACGCCGACCGGATCCGCCCGCTGCTTCCCGAACACCCCGCCTACGTCATCTACACCTCCGGCTCCACCGGCCGCCCCAAGGCCGTGGTCATCCCGCAGCGAGCCATCGCCAACCTCTTCACCGCCCACCACGCCGCCCTGCACACACCGGCGTGCCAAGCGGCCGGAGGCCGCCCCCTCCGCGTCGGGCACGCCTGGCCCATCGCCTTCGACGCCTCCTGGCAGCCCATGCTGTGGATGTTCGCCGGCCACGAGCTGCACATGGTCCCCGAGGACGTCCGCCGAGACCCCGCGGCCCTGCGCGTCTTCCTCGCCCGGCACGGCATCGAGTTCATCGAGCTGTCCCCCTCCCTGCTCGGTGAGCTGGTCGCCCAAGGCGGTGACTGGAAGGCCGAACTGAAGGTGCTGGGCGTCGGTGGCGAGGCCGTACCGCCGGACCTGTGGCGCACTCTGCGGGAGACCGACGGCCTGGCCGCGCACAACCTGTACGGCCCCACCGAATGCACCGTCGACTCGGCCGACTGCGACCTCGCCCGCAGTGAGCGGCCCGCGATCGGCCGGCCCGTGGCGGGCGGCACCCTGTATATCCTCGACGGGCACCTCAACCCCGTACCCGTCGGCGTCGAGGGCGAGCTGTACGTGGCGGGCGCCGGCCTGGCCCGGGGCTACCTCGGTCAACCGGCCGCCACCGCGAGCCGTTTCGTCGCCGACCCCTTCGGCGGCGACCCCGGTGCCCGCATGTACCGCACGGGCGACATCGCCCGCTGGACCGAGGACGGCCTGGTGGAGTGCCTGGGCCGGGTCGACGACCAGGTCAAGATCAGGGGCTACCGGATCGAACCCGGCGAGATCGAGGCGGTGCTGCTGGAGCACGGGCCGGTGGAGCGGGCGGCGGTCGTCGTCCGTGAGGACACGCCCGGGGTGCGGCGCCTGGTCGCCTACGTCGTCCTGTCCGTGCCGCCTGCCGAGGAGACGGCGGAGCTGCTGCGCCGGGCCGTGGCCGCCGTACTGCCCGACTACATGGTGCCGTCGGCGTTCGTCCCGGTGGACGGCTTCCCGCTCACCCTCAACGGCAAGCTGGACACCGCCGCCCTTCCGCCGCCGTCCCGGACCGCGGGGCCGGCCGCGCAGCCGCCCCGCAACCCGGCCGAGGAGCGCCTCGCCGGGCTGTTCGCCGAGGTGCTCGGGCTGGACACGGTCGGGGTGCACGACAGCTTCTTCGCGCTCGGCGGCGACAGCATCGTGTCCATGCGGCTGGTGAGCCAGGCACGGGCGGCCGGGCTGGCGATCTCGCCGCGTGATGTGTTCGAGCGGCCCACCATCGCGGAACTCGCCGAACGGGCGGGCGCCGCCCCCCGCCAGGCGACCGACGCCGACGCGGGAACCGGCGCCATACCGCTCACCCCGACGCTGACCCGGCTCACCGAGCGGGGCCACCCCTTCCGCGCACTCAGCCAGGCGCGCTTCCTGCGGACCCCGCCCGGCATGGACCTCGACGGCCTGCACCGCACCGTACAGTCCGTCCTGGACCGGCACGACCTGCTCCGCGCCACGTTCGCCCGCGCCGAGGACGGCACCTGGCGCTTCCACGCCGCCCCCGTGGGCGCGGCCCGCGCCGCCGACTGCGTACGGCGCGTCGACGCCGAGCGGCTGGACCACACGGCGATCGGCGCGCTGGTGCCGGAGGCGTTCGACGAGCTGGTGGCCGAGCTCGATCCGGCGGCCGGGGCGGTGGCGCGGTTCCTGTGGTTCGACGCCGGGCCGGGGCGCGAGGGGCGGATCCTGGTCGTGCTGCACCACCTGGTGACCGACGCGGCGTCCTGGGGTGTGCTGGTCGCCGATCTGGCCGCGGCCTGGGAGGGCAGGCAGCTGTCACCGGCCGGCACGTCGTTCCGCGAATGGGCGCGGTCGCTGCGGGAGCTGGCGCCCGGCCGGTCGGCCGAACTCGCCTTCTGGAAGGGGATGCTGGCCCGGCCCGAACCGCCCCTGGGAGCCGCACCGCTGGACCCGGCCCGCGACACCAGGGCCACGATCCGCAGGCACTGGACCACCCTGGGCCCGGACATCACCGCACCCCTGACCACCACATCCCTCGCCTCCGTCCAGGAGGTGCTGCTGACCGCACTGGCCCTGGCCGTACCGGCCTGGCGGAGCACACCCGATCCCTCAGTGCTGATCGCCCTGGAGGGCCACGGCCGTGCCGAGCACCTCCTGCCCGGCGCCGACCTGTCCAGCACCCTCGGCTGGTTCACCAGCGCCTTCCCGGTCCGGCTGGAGGCGGGCGCCCCACCCGAAGCGGACCAGGTGCGGCGGATCCGCGAGCAGCTGGCCGCCCCGCCCGACCAGGGGATCGGGTACGGCCTGCTCCGCCACCTCCACCCGGACACGGCCGCGGAACTGTCCCGACTCGCCGAGCCCCAGATCCAGTTCGGCTACCTGGGCCGGATGACGCTGGGCGAGCGGCGGGAGACCGCCGTGTTCACCAGCGCACCCGAGACCGGAGCCATGGGCAGCGGCGCCGACCCCGGCATGCCCGTCGCCCACGCCCTCGCCGTCGACGCGGTGATCACCGGAACGGAACTCTCGGTGTGCTGGCAGTGGCCGGAACGGCTCTTCGCCGAGACCGAGATCCAACGGCTGGCCGGGCTCTGGACCACGTCCCTCGAACGGCTCCTGAAAGGCGGAGACCAGTGACGGAGACCCCCACCGCCGACCTCGCGGCACGCAAGCGCGAACTGCTGCGCCGCAGGCTGGAGAGCGCCGGTCTGGCCGACGCCGCGGCCCGCTCCGAACGGATACCGCGCCGGCCGGCGGACTCGGCCCCGCTGCCGCTGTCGTACGCCCAGTCGCGGATGTGGCTGCTCCAGCAGCTCGACCCGGCCGGCCCCGCCTACAACGTCTGCCTCGCCATCCGCCTGCGCGGTCCCCTCGACCCGGCCGCCCTGCACACGGCCCTCCAGGGGCTGATCGAACGGCACGAGGTGCTGCGCACCCGGTACCCAGCCGCCGGGGACGGCATCCCCGAGCAGGTCGTCGACGCCGCGGCGGCGGTGGCTCTCGCCACGGCCGACCTAAGGGGCCTGCCAGAGGAGGAGCGGGACCGCCGGGCGGCGGAACTGGCCAGGACCGCCTCGGCGACCCCCTTCGACCTCGCCACCGACCACCCGCTGCGCGCCCTGCTCATCCATCGCGCGGAGCAGGACCACACACTCGTCCTGACGGTCCATCACATCGCCTGGGACGGAGGGACGTTCAACGCGCTCTCCAGCGACCTGAGCGCCCTCTACCGCGCGGCGACCACCGGCCGCCCCTCGGGCCTCGGCCAACTCCCCCTTCAGTACGGCGACTTCGCGCTCTGGCAGCGCACCACCTGGACCGACGAACGACTGGCCGAGCACCTCGACCACTGGCGCACCACCCTGGTGCCCCCGCCCCGCCCCCTCGCCCTCCCGACCGACGCCCCGCGCACCGCCCGCCCCACCGCGCACGGCGACCGCCGCTTCCACACCTTCGCCCCCGATGTCACCGACCGGCTCACCGCCTTCGCGCGGGGCGCGGGAGCGACCCCGTTCATGGTGCTGTTCGCGGCCCTGGCGGCCCTGCTGCACCGCACCACCGGCGCCACCGACATCCCGATCGGCTCGGCCGTCATGAACCGCGACCTCCCCGGCCTCGAAAAGCTGATCGGCAACTTCGGCAACACGCTCGCCCTGCGCGCCGACCTGGACGGCGACCCCGGCTTCGCCGAACTCGTCGAGCGCGCACGCCAGGTGTGCACCGACGGCTACGCCCACCAGGACATGCCCTTCGACAAGCTGGTCGAGCGGCTGAAGCCGGAACGACAGCCCGGCCGGTCCGTCTACTTCGACGTCATGCTTCTCTTCCTCACCCAGGGACTCGAAGGGCCGCGGCTGCCAGGTGTGACCGCCGAATGGGAGACCGTCCACAACGACACCACCCAGTTCGACCTCTCCCTGGAGGCGTTCCTCACCGGCGGCCGACTGCGGATCGAGGCCACCTACCGCAGCGCCCTCTTCACACCGGGCACCGTCGACCGGCTGCTCCGGCACCTGGAGACACTCCTCGACGCCGCCCTCACCGACCCCGAACTCGCCGTCTCCCGGCTCCCGTTGATGACCGAGCCGGAGCAGCGCCGGGTCCTGGAGGAGTGGAACGCCACCGACCACCCGGTCCCCGCCGCCCACCTCACCGACCTTCTCGCCCGGCAGGCCGCACACACCCCCGACGCGCCCGCCCTCGTCGCCGACGACGGCTCACCCGCACTCGACTACGCCGGCCTGCACACCCGCGCCAACCGTCTCGCCCGGCTGCTGATCTCCCGTGGCGTGGGCCCCGAGCACCTGGTGGGCGTGGCCCTGGACCGCGGAAGCGACCTGGTGGTGGCGCTGCTCGCGGTGCTCAAGGCGGGCGCCGCCTACGTCCCGCTGGACACCGGCTACCCGGCCGAGCGGCTGGCGTTCATGGTGGAGGACGCCGCGCCGACGCTGGTGCTGACGGCCAAGGACACCGCCCGGACACTGCCGCCCGCAGTACCGCTGCTCCTGCTCGACGCGGAGACCACGGCCGCGCAGACCGCCGCCTTCGACTCCGCCGAGCCCACCGACCAAGACCGCCTCCGGCCGCTGCGCCCCGAGCACCCCGCCTACGTCATCTACACCTCCGGCTCCACCGGCCGCCCCAAGGGGGCCGTCGTCCCGCAGGCGGGGATCGTCAACCGGCTGCTGTGGATGCAGCGGACGTACGGACTCGGTCCGCACGACCGCGTGCTGCAGAAGACACCGGCGAGCTTCGACGTCTCCGTCTGGGAGTTCTTCTGGCCGCTGATCACCGGGGCCGTGCTGGTGCTCGCCCGCCCCGGCGGCCACCGCGACCCCGGCTACCTCGCCGAGCTGATCCACGACCGGCGGGTGACGACCGCGCACTTCGTCCCCTCGCTGCTCCGCGTCTTCCTCGACGACCCCGCCGCCGAGCAGGCGCGCGGCGTCCTGCGCAGGATCGTGTGCAGCGGCGAGGCCCTGCCCTCCGAACTCGCCGACCGCTGCGCCGAGTCGCTGCCCGGCACCGAGCTGCACAACCTGTACGGCCCCACCGAGGCCGCCGTGGACGTCACGGCCTGGCCGTGTGCCGAGGGGACGAGGTCCGCCGCCGGTTCCGTGCCGATCGGCCGCCCGGTGTGGAACACCCGCTGCCTCGTCCTGGACGACTTCCTGCGCCCGGTACCGCCGGGCATCCCCGGCGAGCTCTACCTGGGCGGCGCCCAGCTGGCCCGTGGCTACCACCGCCGCCCCGGCCTGACCGCCGGCCGCTTCGTCGCCGACCCCTACGGCCCGCCCGGCGCCCGCCTGTACCGCACCGGCGACCTGGTGCGCCGGACCGCGCGGGGCGCGCTGGAGTTCCTCGGCCGGTCCGACGACCAGGTCAAGATCCGGGGCTTCCGCGTCGAGCCGGGCGAGACCGAGGCCGCCGTCGCCGCGCTGCCCGGAGTCTCCCAGGCCGCGGTGACCGTGCGCCAGGACCAGCCGGGGGAGCCGAGGCTGGTGGCGTACGCCGTGCCGCAGCCCGGCACCTCGCTGGACCCGCCGGCGGTCAGGCGGGACCTCAGGGCGACGCTCCCGGACCACCTGCTGCCCGCCGCCGTCGTACTCCTCGACGACCTGCCCCTGACCCCCAACGGCAAGCTCGACCGCGCGGCCCTGCCCGCCCCCGACCTCTCCCACCTCACCACCGCCACCGCCCCCCGCACCGGGGCGGAGGCCACGCTCTGCGCCCTGTTCGCCGACCTCCTCGGGCTGCCCTCCGTCGGTGTCCACGACGAGTTCTTCGCCCTCGGCGGCCACTCTGTCCTGGCCACCCGACTGGTCGCCCGCATCCGGGCCGAGCTGGGGGCCGTCGTCCCCCTGCGGGCCGTCTTCGACACCCCGACCGTGGCCGCGCTCGCCCCGCTCCTGACGGCCTCGCCCGCCGAGCGGCGCCCCGCGCCGCGGCCGGCCCGGCGACCCGACCCGGTGCCGCTGTCCTCCGCCCAGGCCAGGCTGTGGTTCCTGTACCGGCTGGAGGGGCCGAGCCCGACGTACAACATCCACACGGCCGTCAGGCTCACCGGACAACTCGACGCCGACGCGCTGCAAGCCGCGCTCGACGACGTCGTGGGCCGCCATGAGGCGCTGCGCACGATCTTCCCCGACCACGACGGCACCCCCCGGCAGACGGTCCTCACGGACGCGGCCGTGCCCTTCGAGGTGGTGCCGGCCCGGCCCGGGGAACTCGACGCCCTGCTGCGCGAGGCCGCCGCGTACTGCTTCGCGCTGGACGCCGAGATCCCCGTACGGGCCACGCTGTACGCCCTCGCCCCCGACGAGCACGTCCTGCTGCTGCTCGTCCACCACATCGCCACCGACGGCTGGTCGGCGGAGCCGCTGCTGCGCGACCTGGAGACGGCCTACGCGGCCCGGCTGCGCGGCGCCCGCCCCGCATGGCCGCCGCTCGCCGTGCAGTACGCCGACTACACGCTGTGGCAGCGGCAGCTGCTCGAAGACGGTGGTGTCGCCGAGGCGGAACTGGACTACTGGACACGGCGGTTGGAGGGACTGCCCGAGGAACTCCAGCTCCCCGTCGACCGGCCCCGTCCCGCCGTCGCCGGATACCGGGCCGGTGCCGTCGACTTCACCCTCGACGCCGGGATCCACGGCAGGCTGCGTGACCTGGCCGCGGAGGCCGGCGGCACCGTCTTCATGGCGCTCCAGGCCGCCCTCGCCGTGCTGCTCCGCCGTCTGGGCGCCGGCGACGACATCCCCCTCGGCACCCCGGTCGCCGGGCGGGGCGACGCGGCCCTCGACGACCTCGTGGGGCTCTTCGTCAACACCCTGGTGCTGCGCACCGACGTCTCCGGCGATCCGACGTTCAGGACCGTGCTCGCCCGGGTGCGCGAGACCGACGTCGACGCCTACGCCCACCAGGAGCTGCCGTTCGAGCGGCTGGTGGACGCCCTCGCCCCGGCGCGCTCGATGGGCCGGCACCCGCTGTTCCAGGTGATGCTGGCCCACCAGCAAGCCCCGCAGGAGGAAAGGGACTTCGCGGGACTGGCGCTCAGCGAACTGCGCGTCGACTTCTACACCGCCAAGACCGATCTCGCCTTCCACCTCTTCGAGCGGGCGGACGGCGGCGGCATCACCGGCTCGCTCGTCTTCAGCCGCGACCTGTACGACGACGACACCGCCGAGGCCATGGTCGAGCGGTTCGTGCGGCTCGTCGGCGACCTCGCGACGCGGCCCGACCTGCCCGTGGCCCTGGCCGACGTCCTCACCCCGCGCGAGCGTGCCCTGATGCTGGGGGAGTGGAACGACACCGCGCACCCCATGCCGGCCACCACCCTGACCGCACTCGTCGAGGAACAGGCGGCGAGCACTCCCGACCTCCCCGCCGTGGAGTACGGCATCGAGGGCGGTACGACACTGACGTACGGCGAGCTCAACGCCCGTGCCAACGCCCTGGCCCGGCAACTGGGCTCGCTGGGAGTCGGGCCCGAGCGCTGCGTCGGCATCCATCTCGAACGCTCGGTGGAGATGGTCGTGGGACTGCTCGCCGTGCTGAAGGCGGGCGGGGCGTTCGTCCCGCTGGAGCCGTCCTGGCCGGCGCGGCGGATCGCCGAGGTGTGCCGGAGCGCGGCGTTGACGGCCGTGCTGGGCAAGCCGGGTGACGCAACGGTCTTTGGGGAGGACGCCCCACCGTTCCTGGAGGTGGGCCTGGACGGCCCCGAGGACCCGGACAACCCGGCCGTCCCCGTCGATCCCGAAGGGCTCGCGTACGTCATCTACACCTCCGGCTCCACCGGCGTCCCCAAGGGCGCCATGATCCGTCACCGGGCCATCGCGCACCGGCTGCTGTGGCAGCGCGAGCTGCTCGGCTTCGGCACGGGAGACGCGGCCCTGTTCAAGGCGCCGCTCGGCTTCGACATCTCCATCAACGAGATCTTCCTGCCGCTGGTGAACGGCGGCCGCGTGGTGATCGCCGAACCCGGCGGCGAACGCGACGTCGACTACCTGCTCGACACCGTCGAACGCCACCGGGTCACCTTCACCTACCTCGTCTCCTCGATGCTCGACCTGCTGCTGGAACTGGACGGCTTCGCCCGCCGGGCCCGCTCCCTCAAGCACGTGTGGTGCGGCGGCGAGGTGCTCACCCCCGAGTTGTTCGCCCGCTTCCGCGCCGCGAGCCCCGCGGTGATGTACCACGGGTACGGACCGGCCGAGGCCACCATCGGCGTCAGCCACGTCGTCTACCGCACCGGCGCCATCCGCAGCGCCGTCTCCATCGGGCGGCCCAACGGCAACACCCGGCTGTACGTCCTGGACGACCGGCTGCAGCCGGTGCCGGTCGGGGTGCCCGGCGAGCTGTACGCCGGCGGCGTCTACCTCGGCCGCGGCTATGTGAACGACCCCCGCCGCACCGCCGACCACTGGGTGGCCGACCCGTTCGGCCCGCCCGGCGAGCGCCTCTACCGCACCGGCGACCTGGTGAGGTGGCAGCGCGACGGCACCCTGGAGTTCCTCGGCCGGGCGGACAACCAGGTCAAGATCCGCGGCATGCGCGTCGAGCTGGAGGAGATCGAGGCGATCCTCGAACAGCACCCGGGCGTCCGGCGCGGCGTGGTGACGATCCGGGAGGACGCCCCCGGCGTCAAGCAGCTCGCCGGGTACTACCTGGCCGCCCACGCCCTCGGCGACCTGCACGGCTGGCTCCGGGAACGACTGCCCGAGCACATGGTGCCGCGCACGCTCACCGCCCTCGACGCCTTCCCGCTGCTGCCCTCCGGCAAGGTCGACCGCGGTTCACTGCCCGCGCCCGAGACAGCGACCTCCTCAGCGCCGACACGGGTGCCCGCGAACGAACGCGAGCGGCGGCTCTGCGAGTTGTTCGCCTCCGTCCTCGGGCTGGGGCGCGTCGACGTCGACGACAACTTCTTCGAGCTCGGCGGCGACAGCATCGTCTCCATCCGGCTGGTGACCCTGGCCCGCAAGGCCGGGATCGCCCTCAGGCCGCGGCAGGTGTTCCAGACGCCGACCCCGGCCGGGCTGGCCGCCTCCGCCGAGCGCACCGACACCGCCCTCGTGGACGAGCCGGTCGGCGAGGCGGAACTCACCCCGATCATGCGCTGGACGGCAGGACCCGACGGCTCCTACGCCGGTCTAGCCCAGGCGGTCCTGCTCGTCACCCCGCCGGATCTCACGTACGACGCCGCCGTCGGCGCACTCCAAGCGGTGCTGGACCGCCACGACATGCTCCGCGCCCGGCTCACGGACAAGTTGGCCGTGCCTGGCGAAGGAGCGGTGCGGGCGTGCGAACTGCTGAGCCGAGTGCGGGACGCGGCGCTCGACGATCAGCTGGCCGCCGCCGTGGCCCGGCTCGACCCGGCGGCCGGGCGCATGTTCCAGGCCGTCTGGTTCACCGACTCCGGCCGGCTGCTCCTCGTCGCCCACCACCTGGTCGTCGACGGCGTGTCCTGGCGGATCATCGCCTCCGACCTGGCGGAGGCATGGCGGTCGGGCCGGCCCCTCCCACGCTCCGGCACCTCCTTCCGCACCTGGAGCAGGCTGCTGGTCGAAGAGGCGAGCAAGCCCGAGCGAGTACGCGAACTCGCCTGGTGGACCGGCAAGTTGGAAAGGTCACGCCCCTTCCTGGAGCGTGACCTCGGCACCGCGGGGAGCCTGCGCGAACGCACCCTCGCCCTTCCGGACGAGGTCACCGCCCCCCTCCTCACCTCGGTGCCCGCCGCCTACCACGCCGCCGTCCCCGACGTCCTGCTCACCGCCCTCGCGCTCGCCGCGGCGGCCTGGCGGGAGCGGCGCAGCGAGCCGACCGGCCGTTCGCTGCTGGTCGGCCTGGAGGGGCACGGGCGTGCGGAGGACATCGCCGAGGGCGTCGATCTGTCGGCCACGGTCGGCTGGTTCACCACGTTCCACCCGGTCGGCATCGACTCCGGCCCGCTGGACCTCGACGAGGCGCTGTCCGGTGGTCCGGCCGCGGGCACGGCACTCAAGCGGATCAAGGAACAGCTGCGCGCCGTACCGGACCACGGCCTCGGCTACGGCCTGCTGCGCCACCTCAACCCCGACACCGCGCCCGCCCTGGAGAAACTGCCGCAGCCGCAGCTCCTCTTCAACTACCTCGGGCGCTTCACCGCGTCCGACGCCGCCGGCGAGCCCTGGGAACTGGCCCCCGAGGCCCCGATGCTGCGCGTGCCGCCGGAGAGGGGGCGGCCCGCGGCCTTCGGGCTGGAGATCAACGCCGTGGCCGTGGAGGAGGCGGGAGGCCTCCGGCTGCACGTCTCCGCGTTCTGGCCGGACGGCTTCCTGACCGAGTCCGAGGCGGGAGACCTGCTCGGGCTCTGGGAGCGCGCCCTGCGCGGCTTCGCCCGGCATGCCGAGGCCTCCCCGGCGGGCGGCCTCACCCCGTCGGACCTGCCCCTGGTCGAACTGACCCAGGAGGACATCGACGACTTCGAGAACGACTTCGAGAACGACGCAGAGAACGACTTCGAGAGCGACTTCGACGACTGAGCCCTTGGACGACTTCTGAGCCCCCACGGACGACTTCGGAGGAACCGGTGACGCAGCACCACCCGACCGCGGACGAGCTGCTCCGTTCGGTCACCGACACATTCGGCTCGGAGGCAGCGCCGAGCGAGGACGACAGCCTCATCGCCTGGGGCCTGGACTCGATCACCCTGATGAAGATCGCGGGCGGCTGGCGCAAGCAGGGCATCCGGGTCAGCTTCGCGGAGCTGGCCAAGGAGCCGACCCTGCGCGCCTGGCGGACGCTGCTGGCGGCCCACATCCCGGCCGCCGGCGGACCGGCCGAGCGCAAGCCGGTCCAGCCCGAGCCGGCCGCCCCCGCGCCCGAACCCCGCGAGCCCTTCCCGCTGGCCGTGATGCAGCACGCCTACTGGATCGGCCGCGACGAGGAGAGCACGCTCGGCTCCGTCGCGGCCCACCTGTACGTCGAGTTCGACGGGCCCGGTGTCGACCCCGACCGGCTCGACACGGCCGTACGAGCCCTCGCGGCCCGGCACCCGATGCTGCGCGCCCGCTTCACCGACGACGGCCGTCAGCAGATCCTGCCCGGCCTCACCCGCCCCGCGACGGCCGTCAACGACCTGCGGGCCCTGGGCCGTCCAACGGCGGCCGCCAAGCTGGCGGACATCCGGCACTCCTCCTCGCACGCGCGCCTCGACATCGCCGCCGGTGAGGTCTTCTCCGTACAGCTCTCGCTGCTGCCCGACGGCACGAGCCGGCTGCACGTGGACGTCGACATGCTCGCCGCCGACGCGCTCAGCTACCGGGTGCTGCTCTCCGATCTCGCCAAGCTCTACCAGGACCCCGGCACCCCGCTCCCCCCGATCCGCACGAGCTACCCGGAGTACCTGGCGGAGCGCGCGCACGTAAGGCGGCTGAGCCGGGAGCAGGCACAGAAGTGGTGGCAGCAGCGGATCCCGGACCTGGCCGGCGCCCCCGCACTCCCGCTCGTGCCCGAGGCGGAGCGCGCGGACCCGACCCGGGTGACCCGGCGGCACCACTGGCTGCCGCCGGAGGAGAAGCGGCGCCTGACCGCCCGCGCCCACCAGCACGGGCTGACCCCGGCCATGGCGGTGGCGACCGCCTTCTCGGAGGTCCTGGCCGCCTGGAGCGGACAGCCACGCTTCCTGCTGAACGTGCCGATGTTCGACCGCAGGGGCTCCCACCCCGACGTCGACCTGCTCGTCGGCGACTTCACCAGCTCGGTGCTGCTCGACGTGGACCTGGCCGAGGACGGCTCGTTCACCGAGCACGCGCGGCGCCTGCAGGACCGTATGCACACCGACGCGGCGCATGCCGACTACTCGGGTGTGGAGGTGCTGCGGGACCTGTCCCGGCACAACGGCGAACAGGTCCTGGCGCCCGTGGTGTTCACCAGCGCCCTCAATCTCGGCGAGCTCTTCGACCAAGGTGTACGGCAGTCCTTCGGCAAGCCCGTCTGGATCATCTCCCAGGGCCCCCAGGTACTCCTCGACGCCCAGGTGACCGAGGTCGACGGCGGTCTGCTGGTCAACTGGGACGTCCGCGAGGACGCCTTCCCGGCCGGCATGGTCGACGCGATGTTCGCCGCGTTCCACGGGCTCGTCACCCGGCTCGGCACCGACGACACAGTCTGGGAGCGGCCGGTGCCGGCCCTGCTGCCGGCCGAGCAGTCCGCGGTCCGCGCCAGGGTGAACTCCACCGACGGCCCGCGCAGCCACCGCCTGCTGCACCAGGGGTTCTTCGAGCGTGCCGCCGAGCAGCCGGATGCCCCCGCCCTGCTGTGGGAAGCCCAAGGATCCCTTTCCTACGGTGAGTTGGCCGACCGCGCGCTGCGCACCGCCGCCGCCCTGGTGGAGCGCGGCGTGCGGCCCGGCGACACGGTGGCGGTCAGTCTCCCGAAGGGGCCCGACCAGATCACCGCCGTACTGGGTGTGCTGGCCGCGGGCGCCGCCTACGTGCCGATCGGCGTCGAGCAGCCGGCCGCCCGCCGCGACCGCATCCGTACCACCGCTGGGTTCCGTGTCGCGCTGACCGACGGGCGCCCGGTCGAGGGTCTCGACGCCCTGCCGGTCGCCGAGGCGACGGCCCGTGCACCCCTTTCCGGTCCGGTGACGGTGGAAGAGGAGCAGCCCGCGTACGTTCTGTTCACTTCCGGGTCCACCGGGGAGCCCAAGGGCGTCGAAGTGCCGCACCGGGCGGCCATGAACACCGTCGACGACCTCAACGACCGCTTCGGCGTGGGCGCGTCGGACCGCTGTCTCGCCCTGTCCGCCCTGGACTTCGACCTCTCCGTCTACGACATCTTCGGGCTGCTGAGCGCGGGCGGCGCAGTCGTGCTCGTGGCCGAGGACGACCGGCGTGAGGCGCGCCAGTGGGCCGGCCTGGTGCGCACGCGCGGGGTGACGCTCGTCAACTGCGTGCCCCCGCTCCTCGACATGCTCCTGCTCGCCACCGCGCCCGGCGAACTCAGCGGCCTGAGGGTCGTGCTGCTCGGTGGCGACTGGGTGGGGACCGACCTGCCGGGGCGCCTGGCCGAGCGGGCGCCCGGCTGCCGGTTCACCGGTCTCGGCGGGACGACGGAGACCGCCATCCACTCCACCCTCTGTGAGGTGACAGGTGGCCAAGTCCCCGCGCACTGGCGGTCGGTGCCGTACGGCACCCCGCTGCGCAACGTCCGCTGCCGGGTCGTCGACGCCCATGGACGGGACTGCCCGGACTGGGTGCAGGGAGAGCTGTGGATCGGCGGGGACGGGGTGGCGCTCGGCTACCGGGCCGACCCGGGGCGCACGGCCGAGAAGTTCACCGAGGCGGGCGGGGTGCGCTGGTACCGCACCGGTGACCTCGCGCGGTACTGGCCGGACGGCACCCTGGAGTTCCTCGGCCGCCGCGACCACCAGGTCAAGCTGCGCGGCTTCCGGATCGAACTGGGCGAGGTGGAGGCGGCGCTCGCCGGACACCCCGCCGTACGGCGTGCCGTCGCCGGGCTGACCCGGGGGCAGGGCGTCCAGCTGGTGGCCGCGGTGGCCGCCGACACGGGAACGGCCGAGGCCGAGCTGCGGGAGTTCGCGCGCTCGGTGCTGCCACCCCACATGGTCCCGGCGCGGATCGCCGTCACCGGGGAACTGCCGCTCACCTCCAACGGCAAGCTCGACCGCCGCGCCGTACAGGAGCTGTGGCGGGTGGCGGACACGGAACAGCACAGGGCACCCGGCACCGCCCTGGAGACGGTCGTGGCCCGGGTCTGGCAGGACGTCCTCGGCGTCGAACGCGTCGGCCTCGACGACGGCTTCTTCGCCCTCGGCGGGGACTCGGTGCTCGCCACCGTGATCGTCGGCCGGCTGCGCGAGGCCCTGGACACCTCGGAGGTCTCCGTACGGTCCCTCTTCGCGACCCTGACGGCCGGCGGCATGGCCAAACGGCTCTGCGCCGAGGAGGAGACGCCCGGACGTCTCGAACAGGTGGCCGCGATCCATCTGGAGATCGAGGGCATGTCGGCGGAAGAGGTCGACTCCGCACTGAACGACCTATGAGAAGGAGGGGCGGGGTGCCCCACGGCACCCCGCCCCTCCTTCGCTCCCCCTCGGGCGGTCAGTCCAGCTTCTTGAACCCGGCCTCCAGGTTGTCCAGGGCCCAGGGGATACCCAGCGCGGACGGGCTGCGCAGCTGGCTGATGGTCGCCACGTCCGTCACGACGTACCGGTCGTCCTTCACGGCGGACATGTTCTTCACCAGGTCACTGGCCTCGAAGGCCTTCTTCAGGTCCGGCGTGGTGAACGCGATGACCACCAGATCGGCGTCGAGCTTGTCGAGCTGCTCGAAGGACAGCTCGCCGGTGGGGCTGCCGTTGACGGTCTTGATGTTCTTCACGGTCGGGGTCAGGCTCATCCCGACCTCGCTCATGAGCTTGGCGGCGAAGTCGTCCTCGGACGCGATGGTGAAGATCTTGGCCGGGGTGTTGCCGATGGAGAGGCTGTACGTCTTGCCCTCCAGCTGCGGATGCTTCGCCTTCACCGCGGCGATCCTGTCCTCGGTCTCCTTGATGACCTGCTCGCCCTGCTCCTCCTTGCCGACGGCCTTGGCGACCACCTGCACATGCTCCTGCCAGCTCTGCTGACCCCAGGCCGTCTCGTACCCGATGGTCGGTGCCACCGCGGCGAGCTTCTTGTAGTCCTTGTCCAGGGTGAAGTCGGAGGTGGCGAGGATCAGATCGGGCTGGAGGGAGGCGACCTTCTCGTAGTCGACGGCGGTCAGCGTGTCGAGGAGCTCGGTCTTGCCGGTGTCGATCTCGTCCTTCAGCCAGGGGTAGACGCCGTCCTTGGTGAGGGCGTCCTTGGAGATGGCGACCGGCGTGACACCCAGGGCGTACAGCGCGTCGATGTCGTCGGTACCGCCGTTGCCGATCACCACGATCCGCTCCGGCGCCTTGGAGATCTTTGTGGTGCCGAACTTGTGCTTGATGGACACCGGGAAGGCGGACGAGGAGTCCGCCTTCGCTTCGCCGGAGGTGTCCGAGGAGGTGTTGGAGTCGTCCTTGACGGAGCCGCAGGCTGCCAGTCCGGCGGCCAGGGTGACGGTGAGAAGGGTGGTGAGGAGCTTTCTCGGCATGTGCGTCCCTTGTCGCCGGTGACAGGCAGGAGTGGTACGGCCGTCAGTAAAGCAAGGTAAGCCTTGCCTCAACAACGGTTTTCGGTCAAGTGGCCTGATTGCTGAGGCAGTTGACGGAGCGTCAGTTCACGCACGCGCCGTCAGGTAGCCGCCCATCGTGCGGAAGTAGTCGGTCGCCGCGTACTCCGTGCCGTCGTCGGTGCGCAGCCGCTTGACGAGCAGCCCCGGATGGCGGCCCGTGTGGGCGTCCGCGCCGGCCACGATGACGACACCGTCGCCCTCACGGATGAAGATGCGGCCCGGAGTGCCGCCGTAACGGCCCTCGGAGACGGCGGCCGAGACGATCCTGAGCCGCTGCCCGCGATGGAACGTGTACGCGTTGGGATACGGGTCCGACTGTGCCCGTACGAGACGCTCCAGGCGCTCCGCGGGCCAGGTCCAGTCGATCCGGCTGTCCTGGAGCGACCGCTTGTGGAAGAAGCTCGCCCGGCTGCGGTCCTGCGGCTGCCAGTGGGCGGCGGCCCTGCCGGAGGCGATGAGGTCGAGCGACTCGCGCACGATCGGCGCGATGAGGTCGACGGTCCGGTGGAACAGGTCCGTCGCGGTGTCGGCCGGCCCCACCACCACCGAGCGCTGCACCAGGATGTCCCCGGCGTCCAGCTCGGCGTTCATACGGTGCGCGGTGACGCCGACCCGCTCCTCGCCGTTGATCAGCGCCCAGATGATGGGGGAGAAGCCGGCGTAGGAGGGCAGCAGCGAGTCGTGGATGTTGAGCGTGCCGTGCGGGGGCAGGTCGAAGAGCTCCGGCGGCAGCCAGGTGCGCCAGTTGTTGGCGACGAGGATGTCGGGCCGGGCGCCGCGCACCGCGGCGAGGAGTTCGGGGTCGTCGGGACGGTTGCGCAGGAGTACGGGGACGTCGTTCTTCTCGGCCAGTTCGGCGACGGAGTCGTCCCAGATCTTCTCGTAGGCGTGGTCGCTCTTGGGGTGCGTGACCACGAGGACGACCTCGTGGTCGGAGTCCAGCAGGGCCTGGAGTGTGCGGTGACCCCAGGTCTGATAGCCGAACATGGCGACGCGCATGCGGTTCTCCCCTCCGGCGGCTCCATTGCAAGGTTAGGCTAACCTTATCTAACATGTGGCTGCCTGAGGGAGGCGATGCCACGGTGAAGTCACCGCTCATGGGATCGGACACCACCTACGACGTCCTCGGAATCGGCTTCGGGCCGTCAAATCTGGCCCTGGCCATAGCGATTGACGAACACAACGCGAACCTTGCGGCCGACCGTCGGACCAACGCCCTTTTCCTGGAGCGCCAGCCGCGTTTCGGCTGGCACCGGGGCATGCTCATCGACGACGCCACGATGCAGGTGTCGTTCCTCAAGGACCTTGTGACGCTGCGCAATCCGGCCAGCGACTTCAGCTTCCTGTGCTTCCTGCGCGAGCGCGGCCGGCTGATCGACTTCCTGAACCAGAAGACCCTCTTCCCGCTGCGCGTCGAGTTCCACGAGTACTTCGAGTGGGCCGCCGAGCGGGTGCGGCATCTCGTGGCGTACGACAGCGAGGTGACCGCCATCGACCCCGTGCGCGACGACACGGGCACGGTGACGCACTTCGAGGTGGTGAGCCGTGACCCGGAGCGCCCCGACCGCCACATCACCCACCGCGCCCGCGACATCAGCGTGGCGGTCGGCCTCGAACCCCATGTGCCACCCGGCGTCGAGCTCTCCGAACGCATCTGGCACAACAGCCAGTTACTGCCGCGCGTGACCGAACTGGCCGCCTCCGGTGCGCCGGTGCGCCGCGCGGTCGTCCTCGGCGCGGGGCAGAGCGCCGCCGAGACGGTCGACTTCCTGCACCGCTCCTTCCCGGAGGCCGAGGTCTGCGCGGTGTTCGCCAAGTACGGCTACACGCCCGCCGACGACAGCCCGTTCGCCAACCGCATCTTCGACCCCGAGGCGGTGGACGTGTACTTCGGGGCGCCCTCCGAGGTCAAACAGTCCCTCTTCGACTATCACCGCTCCACCAACTACTCCGTCGTAGACATGGAGCTGATCGAGTCCCTGTACGCCACCGCGTACCAGGAGAAGGTCACCGGCCGGGAGCGGCTGCGCTTCCTCAACGTCTCCCGCATCCGTGACGTCCTGCAGCGCGGCGACGGCCCCCTCGACGTCTCGGTGGAGTTCCTGCCGACCGGGGACCAGCAGGTCCTGGAGGCCGATGTGCTCGTGCACGCCACCGGCTACCGGCCCCGCGACCTCACCGCCCTGCTCGGTGAGGCGGCCAAGGTGTGCCTGCGCGACGACGGGGACGCGATCCGCGTCGCCCGCGACCATCGCGTGGAGACCGCGCCCGATGTCACCGCGGGGATTTATCTGCAGGGCAGT
Organism: Streptomyces curacoi; assembly: GCF_001513975.1. GTDB lineage: Bacteria > Actinomycetota > Actinomycetes > Streptomycetales > Streptomycetaceae > Streptomyces > Streptomyces curacoi. Next base: position 475,215 of record NZ_KQ947989.1, on the reverse strand, counting down.
ACCGAGCACACCCACGGACTCACCTCCACCCTGCTGTCGACCACCGCGATCCGCGCCGGGGAGATCCACCGCTCCCTGCTGGCCCGCCGTACGGCATCCGTCTGAACCCGTCAGACCGCCTTCGCCGCGGGCACGGCGGGGTCGAAGGCCGCCACCACCAGGTCCGTGGACGTCACCGCCCCGCACGTGTCCGCCATCCATTCGAGCGCGAACTCATGGCTGCCCGCCGACACATCGGCGATGGCGTCCGCGACGACGAAGGGCTCCAGGTCCCGCACCCAGGCGTCGGCGGCCGTCATCAGCACGCCGATCCGGGCGAACAGCCCGCCGAGCACGACCTGGTCGCGCTTCAGGTCCCGTAACCGGCTCTCCAGCCGGGTCCGGGCGAACGCGCTGTGCTTGCGGGCGGTGAGCACAACGTCTCCGCTGCGGGGTGCCACCTGCTCCGCGAACGCCTCGCCGTCCTTGTCGGCCGGCGGCCCGGCCGGTCGCCCGTACGCGGCGGGCCCCCGCTCACCGGCCGGCACCGTGTGGACGACGGGCACCCCGGCCGCGTGGGCGGCCCGCACCAACCGGCCGGCGTTGGCGAGGAGTTCGGCGACCGGGGCGCCCTCCTGGTCCAGCACCCGCAGGAAGCGCCTCTGCAGATTCAGCACCACGAGCGCGGACCGGCTCGGGTCGAGGGTCCACCCCGTCCGGTCGTCGGGCAGCATCGCGGGGGTCGGCATGACGTACGGGAAGATCGAGCCAGGCGTCATCTCGGGTTGCCCTTCGGTGAGTTGGGAACCCTCTTTAGGTTAGCCTCACCTAAGTTCGATGTCGTCCCGAATGCGTCCCACCGACCCTGTGAACTCCCCTCACCCCAGGGCGCGGTCGAGATTGAAGGCCGCGCTGATCAGGGCGAGATGCGTGAACGCCTGCGGGAAGTTGCCCTGTTGCTCACCCGTGTGGCTGATCTCCTCGGCGTACAGGCCGAGATGATTGGCGTACGTCAGCATCTTCTCGAACGCCAGCCGCGCCTCGTCGAGCCGGCCGGCGTGGACCATGGCCTCGACGTACCAGAACGAGCAGATCGAGAACGTGCCCTCGTCGCCGTGCAGCCCGTCGGGGCTCGCCACCGGGTCGTAGCGGTAGACCAGCGAGTCGGACACCAGGTCCTGGGTGAGGGCGTCGAGGGTGGACAGCCACTTGGGGTCGGTCGGCGCGATGAACTTCGTCAGCGGCATCATCAGCACGGCCGCGTCCAGTACGTCGCCGTCCTCGTGCTGCACGAAGGCCTGGCGCTTCTCCGACCAGCCCCGCTTCATGATCCGCCGGTAGATCGTGTCCCGGCACCCCCGCCAGCGCACCAGATCGGCGGGCAGACCGCGCCGGTTGGCCATCCGGATGGCCCGCTCGATCGCCACCCAGCACATCAGCCGCGAGTACAGGAAGTTCTTGCGCCCGCCGCGGGTCTCCCAGATGCCCTCGTCGGGCTGGTCCCAGTGCTCGCACACCCAGTCCACCAGCGCGCACACGTCGTCCCACTGGTCGCTGGAGATCGGCTCCGCCCACTTGTCGTAGAGGTAGATCGAGTCGATCAGCGCGCCGTAGATGTCGAGCTGGAGCTGGTTCGCGGCGGCGTTGCCGACCCGCACCGGCGCGGAGCCGTGATGCCCCTCCAGATGGCCGAGTTCGCGCTCGGTCAGATCGGTGCGGCCGTCGATGCCGTACATGATCTGCAGGGGCCCGGAGTGGCCGCCGTCGCCCGGACTGATGTGCCGGGTCACGAAGTTCATGAACTCCCGCGCCTCGCCGGTGAAGCCGAGCCGCAGCAGCGCGTACACACAGAAGGCGGCGTCGCGCACCCACACGTACCGGTAGTCCCAGTTGCGTTCGCCGCCGAGCTGCTCGGGCAGGCTCGTCGTCGGCGCGGCCAGGATCGCGCCGGTGGGCGCGTAGGTGAGCAGCTTCAGGGTGAGGGCGGAGCGGTGCACCATCTCCCGCCAGCGGCCCCGGTATCTGGAGGCGGACAGCCAGTGCCGCCAGTACGCCACCGTGCTGTTGAACTGCTCCTCCGCCTCGGTGTGCGCACACCGCCGCGGGGACACCTCGCCGCCGACCTGGTCCAGCGCGAACACCGCCGACTCGCCCTCGGCGAGCTTGAACTCGGCGTGGGCGTCTCGGTCGTCGGTCTCCATGGGAACGGTCGCGGTGAGCCCGAGCGACAGCTTGGCGGACTCGAAGACCACGACGTCGCCGGCCCTGCGGACGGTGTGCGGCCGGGTGCCGTAGTCGAAGCGCGGCGCCACCCGCGTCCGGAACGGGATCGACCCGCGTACGCACACCACGCGCCGGATCAGCCGATGGCGTTCGGCCTCGACCGAGTCGCCGTCGACCGGCATGAAGTCCTGCACCTCACCGACGCCGCCCTCGGTGAAGAACCTTGTGATCAGCACGTTCGTGTCGGGGAAGTAGAACTGCTTGGTCTTCGCCGGCACCGCCGCCGCCAGCTCGAAGGACCCGCCCCGCTCGGCGTCCAGGATCGCCGCGAAGACGCTCGGCGCGTCGAAGGCCGGGCAGCAGTACCAGTCGATCGTGCCGTCCGTGCCCACCAGCGCCACACTGCGCAGATCGCCGATCAGCCCGTGTTCGGCGATCGGCAGATAGCGCGAAGCCCCTGGTGCGTCCTGGCCGATCGGTGTTCCGCTCATAGCAGCCTCCCTGCCCGCCCTGTGCCTCGCTCCCAGCCTAGGTGGAAGCGGCGGGGCGAAGCCCGGGATCGCGATCAGACCGCGAAGACTTTCAGACCTTGCTCCTCCAGGCGCCGTACGGTCTCGGGGGCCGCCGCCGCGTCGGTGACCAGTGTGTCCACGGCGTCGGCCGCACAGATCCGGGCGAACGCCCGGCGGCCCAGCTTGCTGGAGTCCGCGGCCACGATCACACGCGCGGCGCGCTCGCACAGCAGCCGGTTGATCGCCGCCTCCGCCTCGTCGTGCGCGGCGGCGCCGTGCTCGGCGTCGAAGGCGACGACGCCGAGCACCGCCACATCGATCGTGATCTGGGCCAGCACCGCGTCCGCGAGCGGCCCGACGAGCTCGTACGACTGCGGGCGCGCGACCCCGCCGGTGAGCACGATCTTGAACTGGGGGCGCACGGCCAGCTCATTGGCAATGTTGAGGGCGTTGGTGACGATCGTCAGCGCGGGCGAGCCGGAGGCCAGATCACCGCGCACGGCCAGGGCGCGGGCCACCTCCGTGGTCGTCGTGCCGCCGGTCAGCCCCACCGCCTCGCCGGGCGCGATGAGGCCGGCCACCGCCTTGGCGATGCGCTGCTTCTCGGAGGCGTGCCGGGCCGTCTTGTAGCGCAGCGGCAGCTCGTACGACACGCCGTGCACGACCGCGCCGCCCCGCGTGCGCACGAGCATCTGCTGCTCGGCGAGCTGGTCGAAGTCGCGGCGGATCGTGGCGGCCGACACCTCCAGCTCGGCGGCTGCCTCCTCGACGTCCAGCCGGCCCCGCTCGACGAGCAGCTCCAGCAGCGTCTTCCAGCGGGCGTCGCGCGACATCCACCCTCCATTCCTCGATCTCCCGGCGACCTTAGCGCACGCCACCAGCCGCAGAATGCTTGATTGTGCTCGAAAGATGGCTATATCTTGCAAGAACAATCAGAACTGAGGAAGGTGGCGGCATGGCACATGTCGAGGACGAGCTGGACAGCCAGCCCGAATGCTGGACGCGCGCCGCGGCGGAGGCGACCGGCCACGCCGGAGCGCTGCCGGTGCCGGGGGAGCGGGTCGCGGCCGTCGGCTGCGGCACGTCGTACTTCATGGCGCAGGCGTTCGCCGCGCTGCGCGAGGGATCGGGCCATGGAGAGACGGACGCCTTCGCCGCGTCGGAGTTCCCCCACGGGCGCTCCTACGACCGTGTCATCGCCCTCACCCGCTCCGGCACGACCACCGAAGTACTCGACCTCCTGGCGCGGTTGAAGGGGCGTACGCGCACGACGGCGCTCAGTGCCGACCCGGACACACCCGTGATGACGGTCGCGGACGAGGTCGTCGTCCTCGACTACGCGGACGAACGCTCCGTCGTGCAGACCCGGTTCGCCACCACCGCCCTCACCCTGCTCCGCGCCCACCTCGGCCTGCACACCGACGCCGTCGTGGCCGACGCGCGCACAGCGCTCGCCGGCGAGCTGCCCGCGGGGCTCGTGGAGTGCACGCAGTTCACCTTCCTCGGCCGCGGCTGGACCGTGGGCCTGGCCAACGAGGCCGGGCTGAAGATGCGCGAGGCGTCGCTGTCCTGGACCGAGGCCTACCCGGCCATGGAGTACCGGCACGGCCCGATCAGCATCACCACGAACTCCACCGCGACCTGGATGTTCGGCGAGGCTCCCGAAGGGCTGGCCGAGCAGGTGCGCGCCACCGGCGGAATGTGGATCCAGGGCCGCCTCGACCCGCTCGCCGAACTGGTCCGTGCCCAGCGGCTCGCGGTCGCCGTCGCCGCTGCCCGCGGCCTCGATCCGGACCAGCCGCGCCATCTCACCCGCTCGGTGATCCTCGCCCACTGACGAGTCCTCTTCCCGCGCCGAGAAAGGACCGCCCGTGCCCCTCGTCACCACCGGCGAGCTCGTCACCAGCGCCGCCGCAGCCCGCTCCGCCGTAGCCGCCTTCAACGTCATCACGCTTGAGCACATCGAGGCGGTCATCGCCGGCGCGGAGTCGGTGGATTCGCCCGTCGTCCTCCAAGTCAGCGAGAACGCCGTCAAGTTCCGCTACGGACGGCTCCTCCCGCTCGCCCGCGCCGCCGTCACCGCCGCCGAACGCGCAGGTGTCCCCGTCGCGTTGCACCTCGACCACATCCAGAGCGACGACCTGCTGCGCCAGGCGCCCGGCGCCGGATTCAGCTCCGTGATGTACGACGCGGCCCGCCTGCCGTACGCCGACAACCTCGCCGCGACGAAGGCCGCCGTCGACTGGGCACACGCCCAAGGCCTTTGGATCGAGGCGGAGTTGGGGCGGCTGGGCGGCAAGAACGGCGAGCCGCCCCTGGACGCCCACGCCCCGGGTGCCCGCACCGACCCGGCGGAGGCGCACGCCTTCGTCATCGACTCCGGCGTCGACGCCCTCGCCGTCGCCATCGGCAGCTCGCACGCCATGACCACGCGCACCGCCACCCTCGACCACGACCTCCTCAAACGCCTCTCCGCCACCCTGGACGTCCCCCTCGTCCTGCACGGCTCGTCCGGCGTCCCCGACGACGAACTGACCTCGGCGGTCGCGGGCGGCATCGCCAAGGTCAACGTCGGCACCGCCCTCAACATCGCCATGACGGGCGCGATCCGCGACTTCCTCGCCGCCCACCCCGAGGCTGTCGACTCGCGCAAGTACCTGAGCGTGGGGCGGGAGGCGATGGTGCGGGCCGTGGCCGGCATCATCGGGGTGCTGAGGGCGCCCTGACCGAGCGCCGCGTGCCTGAACCGGGCGACGTCCGGGGCCTACCGCTTGACAGCCCTCAGCACCACGAACTTCGGGTCACCGGCTACGAGTTGACTGTTGCCGAACAGGCGCCGCAGCTTCACGTGGTAGCCGAGGTGCCGGTTGCCGATCACCCACAGCTCACCGCCCGGCCTGAGCGCACGCCGGGCGCCGGTGAACATCCGCCAGGCCGTCGCGTCGGTCGTCGCCTGGTGGGAGTGGAACGGCGGATTGTTGAGCACGAGGTCGACGCTGCCGGTCGGCACACCCGCCAGCCCGTCCCCGACCCGGAACTCGGCGTGCCCCGGAACCCCGTTCGCCCGGTACGTCGCCTCCGCCGACGCCACCGCCTGGAACGACTCGTCCACGAACAGCACCTCGGCCCGCGGGTTCGCCAGCGCCATCGCCGTACCGACGACACCGTTGCCGCACCCCAGGTCCACGATCCGCCGGTCGCCCCCGCTGCCCGGCAGGTGCCCCAGGAAGAAGCGCGTACCGATGTCGAGCCGGTCGGCACAGAAGACGCCCGCGTGATTGACGACCGGGCGCCCCGAGACCGCGCCGATGCCGTCGGGCAGCGTGTAGGTGTACGGCCAGGGATTGGCGGGCCGCTCCAGCGCCGGATCGGGCGTGCAGAAGATCAGCCGGGCCTTCTTCTCCGCGAGCGAGGTGCGGGTCGGGCCGAGGATCCGCTCGAACAGCCGCAGGGTGGAGGTGTGGATCTCCTTCACCATGCCGGTGCCGACCACCACCGTGCCCTCGTGCACCGCGGGCGCCAGCCGCAGCAGCTGGTCCTCCAGCAGCGCCAGGCTCTTCGGTACCCGCACCAGGAGCACGTCGATGCGCTCCGGTGGCGGATCCTGCGTGGTGAGCAGCCGCACGGAGCCGGGTTCCACGCCGGCGCGCGCGAGGTTGGCCCGGGTCGCCTCCTGGGTGAGGTAGGAGTCCGTGATCTGCGTCGGCCGGTGCGCCGCGAGCGCCGTGACCAGGGCGCCCCAGCGGTCACCGACCACCACGACCGTGCCGGACGGCGGCACCTCCCGCTCCGCTAGATGCCTGAGGAGGTACTCGTCGGAGGCGTCCCAGGCGCGCAGCCTCTCACGCGGGTCCTCGGGGAAACGGGTCAGCGCGAGCTCGCCCCAGGGCGTCGTCATACGGTCGTTCATCGTGCGTCAAGGCTAGCGGAGCCGCAGCTCACGGCCGGTGGGGCCGGTGGGGGAGGATGGGAGGCATGGACGCCGAGCTGTTCCCCCGCGAGCGTACGGAGGTCGCGCCGGGCGCGGTTCACGTGCCCGGCTGGCTGGACGCCGAGCGCCGGCGCGAGCTGCTCCGGGCCTGCCGCGAGTGGGCGCGCCCACCGGCCGGACTGCGCACGGTCCGCACGCCCGGTGGCGGCACGATGACCGCCCGGCAGGTCTGCCTGGGCTGGCACTGGTACCCGTACGCCTACGCCCGCACGGTCGTCGACGGCGACGGCTCCCCGGTGAAACCCTTCCCCGGGTGGCTGGGGGAGCTGGGCCGCCGCGCCGTGCGGGACGCGCTGGGCGAACCGGTGGAGGCGTACGACATCGCGCTGATCAACTTCTATGACGCCGACGCCCGCATGGGCATGCACCGCGACAGCGACGAGAAGTCGCCCGCGCCGGTGGTGTCCCTGAGCCTCGGCGACACCTGCGTCTTCCGCTTCGGCAACACCGAGACCCGGACCCGGCCCTACACCGACGTCGAGCTGCGCAGCGGCGACCTGTTCGTGTTCGGCGGCCCGTCCCGGCTCGCCTACCACGGCGTGCCGAGGGTGCAGCCGGGCACCGCACCGCCGGAGTTGGGGCTGACCGGGCGGTTGAACATCACGCTCAGGGTGAGCGGCCGGTAGGCCGCCACACCTGCGGATCATGGGAGACTCGCCCTCATGAGCGGCAAGGCTGACCCCCGGCCGGTGGGGGAAGGGACTACGTCGAGGACGCGGTTGGACCGGGGGCGCGGTGCGCTCGGACCCGCGTTGGAGCTCGTGCACACCGGACGCGCACCCACCCGCGCCGTGCTCACCGCCGAGCTCGGCGTGACCCGGGCCACGGCCGGCGCGGTCGCCGCCGAGCTGGAGGCGCTAGGGCTGATCCGGGTCGACGCCCGGCCCGGCGCGGCGGCCGGTTCGCAGGGGCGGCCCTCGCACCGGCTGGCGGTCGCCGAGGACGGCCCGGTCGTCCTTGCCGCGCAGGTGCACGCCGACGGGTTCCGGGCGGCGCTGGTGGGCCTCGGCGGCCGTATCGTCGCCACCGCGCCCGCCTGCGAGACGGTCGACGCCGACCCGGCGAAGGTCCTCGGCTCCGTCGTCGAGGCGGGCGCCGACCTCCTGCGCACGACGGGCCGACGCTGCGTCGGCGCGGGCCTCGCCGTCCCCTCCGCGGTCGCCGAACCCGACGGCCTGGCGCTGAACCCCCTGCACCTGGCGTGGCCCGTGGGCGCGCCCGTACGGCGTACCTTCACCGAGTGCGTGCGCGCGGCCGGGATCACCGGACCGGCGTTCACCGGCAACGACGTCAACCTCGCCGCGCTCGCCGAGCACCGGCACGGCGCCGGCCGCGGCGCCCGCGACCTGCTGTGCGTGGCCACCGGCCACCGGGGCGTCGGCGGCGCGCTGGTGCTGGACGGCCGTCTGCACACCGGCAGTTCGGGTCTGGCCCTGGAGGTCGGCCACCTCACCGTGAACCCCGAGGGCCGCCCCTGCCACTGCGGCAGCCGCGGCTGCCTCGACGTCGAGGCCGACCCGCTGGCCTTCCTCACGGCGGCCGGCCGTGAGCCGGGTCCCGAGGTCTCCCTGCTCCAGCAGGCCAAGGACCTGATCCGCACCCAGTACGACGACCCGGCGGTCCGCGGAGCCACCGAGGCCCTCATCGACCGCCTCGGCCTGGGCCTGGCCGGCCTGGTCAACATCCTCAACCCGGACCGCATCATCCTCGGCGGCCTGCACCGCACCCTCCTCGACGCCGACCCCGACCGCCTGCGCGCGGTCGTCGCCGACCGCAGCCTGTGGGGGCAGAGCGGCGGCGTACCGATCCTCGCGTGCACCCTCGACCACAACAGCCTGGTCGGCGCGGCCGAGTTGGCCTGGCAGCCGGTGCTGGACGATCCGCTGGGGGCGCTGACGACGTAGGGCTCGCCGCTCTTCGGCGGTCTCCGGCGCCACGAACGATGCGCTTCATGATCAGTCCTTCTGACTCAGATCTCCTCGCCCGTCTGGAGGATCCGCGTCTGCGGCGCGCCGGCCAGTGCCGGGGCGTTGTCCGGCGTGGACCACACCCGGGTCCTGAGGAAACCGAGGAACTTCTCGGCCTGGTCCGCGGTGTCGAAGTCGAGGTCGACGATCACGTATGCCGGGTCGTCCACCGGGCGCTGGACTCGGTGCCGCCGTACGCCCGCCTCCTTGCGCATGGGCGCGAAGCGGTCGAACGCGGTCTTCCACACCGTGAAGTCGGTGATCGCGTGCTCGATGTGAAGGGTGGATATGACTGTCGTCGGTCTCATGCCTTCATGCTGGTCAGCGGGCAGCGGCGCGGTACATCCCAGATAGGTGGGGTATTGCGACGTAGGCTCGAACCATGGCCGGCCCAGCCGTGTACGCACGGTCGCACGAGCGTGTCGTCCGCCTCTGCGAGACGGGTGGCGACTCCCGGAACCTGCGTCTTCGGCTCCTCGACGAGCTGCGGGCAGCCGTCGGCTTCGACGCCTATGCGTTTCTGCTCACCGACCCGGAGACCTCGGTGGGCTGCTCACCGATCGCGGATGTCCCGTGCCTGCCCGAACTGCCCCGGGCCATCCGCCTCAAGTACCTGACCGACGTCAACCGCTGGACGGCGGTGGAGGACGTCGCCCTGCTGAGCGCACACCAGGACCTCTCGCGCAGCCTGCTGTGGCGTGAACTGCTGCACCACTACGGGGTGCGGGACATCGCCTCGATGGTGTTCAAGGACCGCTTCGGCTGCTGGGGATTCCTCGATCTCTGGCGCACGGAGCGGGACTTCAACCGCGAGGAGACCTCCTACCTGGCACACGTCACCGGACCGATGACCACCGCGCTGCGCCGCAGCCAGGCCCAGACCTTCGTCGTACGGCCGCCCGAAGCGGCGCACCCGGGACCGCTGGTACTGCTGCTCTCGCCCGGCCTCCGCATACTGGGCCAGACCCCGGAGACCCACGCCTACCTGAGCGTCCTGGTGCCGCCCGAGCACGGCCGCCCGCCGGTTCCCGCGAGCGCCTACAACGTCGCCGCCCAGCTGCTGGCCGTCGAGGCGGGAGTCGATACGAACCCGCCGCGCGCCCGGGTCCACCTGGCGGACGGCCTCTGGCTGACCTTGCGCGCCGCCCGGATCGGCGACGCGGATCCGCCGGACCGCCGGGACATCGCCGTCACCATCGAGGAGGCCGCACCGGCCGAGCGGCTCGCCGTGTTCACCAGGGCGTTCGGCCTGACCGCCCGGGAGGGCGACCTGCTCGGCCGCTTGGCAAAGGGCGGCGACAGCCACACCGTGGCCCGGCAGATGTTCGTGTCCGAGCACACCGTGCAGGACCACCTCAAGTCGATTTTCGCCAAGACCTCGACGAACAACCGCAGAATGCTGCTCACCCGCGCGCTCGGAGCGTAGGCGGCCGGTCCGGGTAGTCTTCGAACATGCGGATCTCCGTCTCCTCGGACATGGACGAACCAGTGGCCCGCCTCCTCGTCGCCGAACTGCGCGAGCGCGGCCACGAGGTGGTCACGCACGGCGCGCTGAGCCCCGGCGACAATCCGCAGTGGGCCCCGTGCTCGGAGGCGGCCGCCCGGGAGGTCGCCGACGGGACGGCCGAGCAGGCGGTCGTGTGCTGCTGGACCGGCACGGGCGCGTCGATCGCCGCGAACAAGGTGCCGGGCGTACGGGCGGCCCTGTGCACGGACGCCTACACGGCGGACGGCGCTCGCCGCTGGAACGACGCCAATGTGCTCGCGCTCAGCCTCCGGCTCACGTCCGAGCCGCTGCTCAAGGAGATCCTGGACGCCTGGTTCGCCGCCGAGGCCAGCAAGGACGCCGAGGACCGCGGGAACGTCGCCCACATCGGCCGGCTGGACGACAGCAGGCGCCGGCCCCCCGTGCCCGCGTCGGACTGACGCCACGATCGCCTACCCGGCCGCCACTCTCCGCCGTGGTTAGGGCGGTGGCGCCACGGTGGCGTACTGCGCCACCCCTTCGCCGAACGACCAGTCGATGGGCTCGTTCTCGATCAGGTTGACGAACACGTTGCGCGGCTCGGTCCCCGCGTAGGCGTGGGCGAGTTCGGCGATCCGCCGGTACAGCGCCTGCTTCTGCGCGGGAGTCCGTCCGGAGCGCAGGGTGATCGTGACGTACACCAGGCCGTCGTCCCGGCGGATGCCGAGGTAGCCGTCGTCGTAGCGGAGCGTGCTGCGGACGCCGTCATGTCCGACTAGGACCTGGAACCGGTCGTCGGGCGGTATCCCGATGGCCTCCACCAGGGCGTCGTGCACGGCACGGCCGAGTGCGTCGAGGCGATCCGGACCGGCTCCCAGGGCGTCGATGCGGACGAAGGGCATGTGTGGGGGTCTCCTTGTCAGGTACGGCGAGGTCTGGGCACCAGCTCGCCACCGCAGTTGGGACAGATGTCCCGCATGGCCGCGCCGCACGGCACGCAGAAGGTGCACTCGTACGAGCAGATGCGGGCAGGTGCGTCGGGTGGCAGCGCCGCCGTCTCGCAGCGCTCACAGCGGTCGCGCATCTCCAGTGCCATGTCCTCGCCTCTCGTCGTGTCCGCAGGCCATGGCGGCCTGTCACCTCCCATCCTCCGCGCGGTCGTCGGGGCCGAAAGCGGCCGTTGGGTCAGAGATCAACACGATCGGGCCAGCCGGCCCCGCCCCGGCTCGGACATGTGCAGGACCTCGTACACGTCACCGTCGGCTTCGGGCATGTCGTGTGCCCAGAGCGAGAAGTGGACGAGCTCCCAGCGGCTCGTGTCGACGGCGGCAGCCGCGAGCACCGCGCCGTCCTCGCCGGCCAGCCGCCCGGTCTGCCGCGCCGCGTCCGCCATGACGTCGCTCACCAGCCCGCCGTCCGCAACCTTCTGGTGCCGCAGCACCGCCACCCGCCCAGGCGAACCGGCGGCGCCGCCCTCCTCGTACGCCAGCCCGGCCCACTGCCGGACCGACGGCCGCCCGAAGTCGTCGACGACGCCCTGGAACGGGCCTCCCCAGAGGAAGGAGTTCATGCCCGCGACGGTGTTCCACAGATAGAACGGCGCGTACTGGTTGACCGGCGACCCGTGCACCCCGCGCTCGCGCACCAGATACGTCTTGAAGCCCAGGCCCTCCCACTCGTCGAGCAGGTGCCCCTTCGTCGCGACGCGCCGGCGGATGATCTCCATGTCGTAGTCGGCGGGCAGGGTCAGTGCGTACTGCATCGCGTGCATCGGGCGCCTTCCTGGCGAGGTGAGAGGAGGGAGAGCAGGCCTCGTACCCCCGCGTCGAAGGCGGCGGGCGAACCGGACGCGCGGGCGAGGACGTAGCCGCCCTGGACGGTCGCGACGACCGTCGCAGCGATCTCCTCGCCGTCGAGACCGGGCGCGAACTGGCCCTGTTCCTTGCCCTCCTCGACGATCGCGGCGAGCCGTTCGCGCAGCCAGTCGAGCGTCTCGTCGACGGGCGCCCGCAGCTCGTCGCTGGCGATCACGTCCGGGTCCATCGTCAGCCGCCCGACGGGACAGCCCCGCAGCACATCGCGCTCACGCCGCAGATACGCCTCGATGCGCTCGTACGGCGTCCCCGGACCGTCGAGTACTCCCGCGGCGGTAGCCCGCATCTCCTCGGCCGTCCGCCGGATCGCGGCCAGGGCGAGATCCGGCTTGCCCTTGAAGTGGTGGTACATGCTGCCCTGCCCGGCACCCGCGCGCTCCAGGATGGCCTTGGGGCTGGTGCCCACATAGCCGCGCTCCCACAGCAGTTCACGGGTGGACTCGATCAGTCGGTCCGAGGTGCTCATGCCGCTACTGTACATACTAGTAGTTACAGAAGTCGAGCCCTTCCGGAGCAGTCGGACAACCGACACCTACTCCCCGCGAGGTACGCGAACTGCCGCTGGCCGTACGACGACCCGGACCCCTGTCCGGCGCGAGTCTCGAGACAGCACCGAACGACCCAGCAGAATCCGACTCGGGAGATGACTCGCGATGCAGACCCTCGCCCACTTCGCCGACGGCAGCCCCGGACCGTGGATCCTCCTCTTCCCGCTGATCTGGGCGGCCCTCCTGATCGGCGGCCTCACGTTGCTGCGCCGCACGGTGTGGCGCGGACGCGGAGGCCCCCGGCGGCCCGCCGCCGACGACAACTCACCTCTCACCGTGCTCGGCCACCGCTTCGCCTCCGGCGAGATCGACGAGGACGAGTACTGGCGCCGGCTGTCCGTCCTGGACGAGCAGTTCGGCCGTACGGGCAAGGGCGGCGCGGCATGACGACCACGACCGCCGCCCGGGTCGTCGACGCCGTGAAGGTGTACGGCACCGGCGACACCGGCGTGCGGGCCCTGGACGGGGTGAGCGTCGACTTCCCGGTCGGCCGCTTCACCGCGATCATGGGGCCCTCCGGCTCCGGCAAGTCCACCCTGATGCACTGCGCGGCCGGTCTCGACACGCTCACCTCGGGCGCCGCCCACGTCGGCGACACCGACCTGAGCACCCTCGACGACCGCCGCCTCACCCTGCTGCGCCGCGACCGCGTCGGCTTCGTGTTCCAGGCCTTCAACCTGGTGCCGACCCTGACCGTCGCCGAGAACATCAGGCTCCCGCTGGACCTGGCGGGCGCCGAGGGCGACCCGGAGTGGATCGCCGCGCTGATCGACGTCGTGGGCCTGCGCGACCGGCTCCACCACCGGCCCTCCGAGCTGTCCGGCGGCCAGCAGCAACGCGTCGCCGTGGCAAGGGCGTTCGCGGGGCAGCCGGACGTCGTCTTCGCCGACGAGCCGACCGGCAACCTCGACTCCCGTTCCGGCGAGGAGGTGCTCGGCCTCCTCGGCCGCGCGGTGCGCCAGACGTCCCGCACGGTCGTCATGGTCACCCACGACCCCATGGCCGCCGCCCACGCCGACGAGGTCGTCTTCCTCGCGGACGGGCGCCTGGTCGACCGTATGACCGCCCCGACCGCCGACAAGGTCCTGGACCGCATGAAAGCCTTCGAGGTGCCCTCATGAACGCCAGGAACACCAGGAGCAGGAACGCCAGGAACACCAGGAGCAGGAGCGCCAGGAACACCAGGAACACCACGGTCCGTCTGAGCGTGTCCTCACTGCGCGCCCACAAGCGCCGCTTCGCCGGTACGTTCCTCGCGGTCTTCCTCGGCGTCGCCTTCCTGGCCGGCACCCTGGTCATGGGCGACACGCTGCGCGCGAGCTTCGACACGATGTTCGGCAACGCGACCAGCGGCACGGACGCCGTCGTCCGCAGCGCCGACGCCATCACCACGCCCGGCGAGAGCGAGGGTGTACGCGAACCGGTCGACACGGACCTGGTGAGCACCATCGAGCGGGTCCCCGGTGTGGCCGCCGCCGCGCCCGACATCCAGGGCGCCGGCCAGCTCGTCGGCAAGGACGGCGACCCCATCGGCGGCCAGGGCCCGCCCACTCTGGCCGGCAACTGGATCACCGACCCGGACCTCAACCCCTACCGACTGGCCGAGGGCCGCGCCCCGGAGAGGTCCGGCGAGGTCGTCGTCAACCGAGGCACGGCCGAGCGCGGCGCCCTGAAGATCGGCGACACCACCACCCTGCGCACCCCCGACCCGCTCAAGGTCACCATCGTCGGCCTCGCGACCTTCGGCGGCGAGGACGGCATGGCGCAGGTGACCTTCACCGGCATGACCCGAGCCGACGCCGAGAAGTACCTCACGGCCGAGCCGGGAGAGGCGGCCGGCATCCAGGTGCGCGCGGGCCCCGGCGTCAGCCAGCAGGAGCTCGTCGACAGACTGACGCCCGTCCTCCCCGAGGGAGTCGAGGCCATCACCGGCCAGGAGTCGGCGCGGGAGAACACCGAGATGATCTCCAGCCAGTTCCTGACCCTGTTCACCACCTTCCTCCTGGTCTTCTCCGGCGTGGCCCTGCTGGTCGCGACCTTCTCCATCCACAACACCTTCGCGATCGTCGTGGCCCAGCGCACCCGCGAGAACGCCCTGTTGCGCGCCCTCGGTGCCTCCCGCCGCCAGGTCACCGCGGCGACCCTCGCCGAGGCGACCGCCGTGGCCGTCACCGCGTCGGCGGCCGGTCTCGCGGGCGGCACGGGCATCGCGGCAGGCCTCCAGGCGCTCTTCCCGGCCATCGGATTCCCCTTCCCCGAAGGCGACCTGGTGATCAGCGCACTCTCCATGACGCTGCCCCTCGCGGTCGGCATCCTGGTCTGCCTCGGCTCCGCGCTGCTCCCCGCCGTACGCGTCGGCCGCACCGCACCGCTGGCCGCCCTGCGCGAGACGGCCGTCGACACCTCCGGCGCCTCCCGCGCCCGTGCCGTCACCGGCCTCGGCCTCGGCGCCCTCGCCATCGGCGTGACCCTCACCGGCGTGCTGGTCTCCCCGTCCGTCTGGCTGGCGGGCTTCGGCGCCGTCCTCGCCCTGGCCTCCTTCGTGGTCCTCGGCCCGGTTGCCTCCACGACGGCCGTGAGGATCCTCGGCGGCCCCCTCGACCGGCTGCGCGGCGTCACCGGCGCACTCGCCCGGCGCAACGCCCTGCGCAGCCCGAAGCGGACGGCCGCCACCGCGAGCGCCCTGATGATCGGCGTGGCCGTCGTGTCGCTGTTCACGGTGTTCGGCGCCTCGCTGAAGGCGACCATGGACCAGACCGTCTCCCGCTCCTTCGCCGGCGACGTCGCCGTGAGCACACCGTCGTTCGGCGCGGGCGGCAGCGGACTGAGCCCCCGCCTCGCCGACGCCGTCCAGCGGCTGCCCGAGGTCGACACGGCCGTCGGACTCGGCCGCGGGGTCGCCGAAGTCGACGGCAGGGGACGGGCCCTGACGGTCACCGACCCGGTGGCCCTGGAGCGCACCTTCGACCTCGGCGAGATCAAGGGTTCCCTGCGCGGCCTCGGCACCGACGGCATCGCCCTCACCCGCAAAGAAGCCGACCGACAGAACCTGGCGACCGGTGACCAGGCCCGCCTCACCTTCACCGACGGCGAGCAGCAGACCTTCACGGTCCGCGCGGTCTACGGCCGCTCGGAACTCGCCGGCGACTACATCATCACCCGCGAGGCCTGGGCCCCGCACCGCACCCAGGACGCCGACACCCTCCTCGCCGTCTCCTTCAAGGACGGCGTCGGCACGGATGAGGGCAAGGCGGCGGTGGAGAAGACCGCAGCCCGGTACGGCAACCCGGACGTCCAGACCCGCGACGAATACGCGCAGTCCTCGGCCGGCGGCATCGACATGATGCTCACGCTCGTCTACGCACTGCTCGCCCTCGCGGTACTCATAGCGCTCCTCGGCATCGCCAACACCCTCACCCTGGCGGTCCACGAGCGCACCCGCGAACTGGGCCTGCTGCGAGCCGTGGGACAGACCCGCGCCCAGCTGCGCGCGATGGTCCGCTGGGAGTCGGTCCTGGTGGCCGCCTTCGGCACGGCCGGCGGCCTGGCCCTCGGCGCCTTCCTCGGCTGGGTGCTGGTGAAGGCCTCCGACAGCACGAGCGACAGCGCCTTCGCCTTCGCGCTGCCGCCCCTGCAACTCGCGCTGGTGGCCCTGGTCGGCCTCACGGCCGGAGCCCTGGCGGGCCTGCGCCCGGCAAGCCGCGCGGCCCGCCTGGACGTACTGCGGGCGATAGCCACCGAGTGACCTTCACGGGAAACGGCACCCGAAGCCCAACGGCGCCCCCACCCACCCGTCAACCCCTCACCGCCCGGTCAGCCGACAACGGCCGACCGGGCGGGAGAGTGTTCCGGCCTGCGCAGGTCCACCCTGGGCCGGACGTCCACGAAGCTGCGCACCGGTTTGTCCACGGCCACGGCCCTACGGCGCGGCGGGCGCCCGGCCGCCACCCGGGTCGAGGCAGGCGTCGGCAGCGTGAACCACACCACCTTGCCGCAGTCCCCGTCCGGCCGCACACCCCAGCTCTCGCTGACGGCGGCCACCATCGCGAGCCCGCGCCCACAGGTGGCGAGCGCGTCGGGGTCGTTGACGTCGGCCACGACCGGCAGCCGCGGGTCGTGGTCGCGCACCGACACCATGAGCCGGTCGAGCAGCAGCTCGATCTCGACGGTGCACATCTTGTCCGGCTGGGCGTGCTGGTGGACGTTGGTCAACAGCTCGGTCACACCGAGCGCGGCGCGGTCTATCAGGGCGTCCAGGTGCCAGTAGCGCAACTGCGCCGATACGATTCTGCGGACCTGGCCGATCCGCGACGGCAGGGCTTGGAGCTCCACCGTGCAGTGCCTGCTTGGGTAACTGATCACGGCTGCGACTCCCCGACTGAAGAGGTCCGGAAGAACACGGAGTACGGATCCAGCAGGGTGCTTGAAGGAAACGGCCGCCTGCTGTCGTGGCCGGCGGGCTGGTTCGCAGCGTTATCGCCGGTAAACCCAGAGTGACGTGAGACCAGAGTGACGCAGGAGGTGCAACACCGCAACTCATGAAACGCCGCGACTCGCGGTGATTTACCCGTTCCGCCCCGCGGCCTTCCGTACGGCCTCGATGAAGCGGCGTGCCGCGGGAGGGCCCGGTTCCCCCGGAGCGGGGTCGTGATCGCCCAGGGTCAGCGAGTACCGCTTGCCGTTGAGGTCCGCAAGTGCCCGGTCGTCCGGGGCGAACCAGGGCTTGGAGGCCCGCACCGCCTGCACCGGCGCGCTGTCGATCTCGCTGCCGTAGCTGGTGAGCAACTGCAGCCTGCCGTCGCTGATCCGCACCTGCCCGGCCCGGGTCAGCGAGCGCAGCCGCTTCCCGATCCGCACGCCCCTGGCCGTGAACTCCGGCTCGGCCATGTCCCGCCCCCTTGTGCGCCTCGGTGTGCCGGCTCGTTCTGGGTGTGGCCGGCCCTGGTCGTGATCCAGTGTGCCCCCGTTCGGGATCGCCGTCCCGTCCGGGTGCAGTCTGCCCGCGTCCCGCGCCGAGCACCAGTGCGCACGTCGCGCTGGGCCGGGGGCGCTCGGAGCACTCGCGTGAATGCGCCCCCAGGGCGTGAGTGACGCCACTGGTCCAGGGGTTCCTTTGAGGCGCCCAAAGATGTGTTTATGCAGGTGAGAAGCGTGCGCAAGGTGCTTATGATCGAAGCGACGGCCGCGCGAGTCGCCGTTGCCGCCAAGCATGAGGAGCAGCGCGTGAGTACCGTCCAGCAGACGCCCGGCGTGACGCTCGACGTCGACCACAGCGACGTCGGCTACCGCGCCTGGCTGAAAGAAGCCGTGCGCAAGGTCCAGGCCGACGCCAACCGCTCGGCCGACACGCACCTGCTGCGCTTCCCCCTGCCGGAGCAGTGGGGCATCGACCTCTACCTGAAGGACGAGTCGACCCACCCCACCGGCAGCCTCAAGCACCGGCTCGCCCGCTCGCTGTTCCTCTACGGCCTGTGCAATGGCTGGATCCGGCCGGGCCGCCCGGTGATCGAGGCGTCCAGCGGCTCGACGGCCGTCTCGGAGGCGTACTTCGCGAAGCTGATCGGCGTGCCCTTCATCGCGGTCATGCCGCGCACGACGAGCGCCGAGAAGTGCCGTCTGATCGAGTTCCATGGCGGGCAGTGCCACTTCGTGGACGACTCCCGCAAGATGTACGAGGAGTCCGCCCGACTCGCGGTGGAGACCGGCGGCCACTACATGGACCAGTTCACCTACGCCGAACGGGCCACGGACTGGCGCGGCAACAACAACATCGCCGAGTCCATCTTCCGCCAGCTCAGGCTGGAGCGGTTCCCGGAGCCCGCGTGGATCGTCGCCACCGCCGGCACCGGCGGCACCTCCGCGACCATCGCCCGGTACGTCCACTACCTGCAGCACGACACCCGCATCTGCGTGGCCGACCCGGAGAACTCCTGCTTCTTCGAGGGCTGGACCACCGGCGATCCGGACGTCACCTGCGACTGCGGCTCCCGCATCGAGGGCATCGGCCGGCCCCGCATGGAGCCGAGCTTCGTGCCCGGTGCCATCGACCGGATGATGAAGGTGCCGGACGCGGCGAGCGTCGCCGCCGTACGGGCGCTGGAGCAGGCCATCGGGCGCAAGGCGGGCGGCTCCACGGGCACCGGGCTGTGGAGCGCGCTGAAGATCGTCGCCGAGATGGTGGCGGAGGGACGGCAGGGGAGCGTGGTGACGCTGCTGTGCGACCCGGGGGACCGGTACCTCGACAAGTACTACTCGGACGCCTGGCTGGCCCAGCAGGGACTGGACATCGCGCCGTACTCGGCGGCGATCGAGCAACTGCTGGCGACGGGCGTCTGGCCCGAGTGACCTGCGGGGCCGCCGGGAATTGTCAGACAGACCCTAGGCCGCCGCGGACGCCAGCCGCCGGTCCAGCGCGGTCACCGCGTCCCGGAACGCCCGGCCGAGACCGGCCCGCGCGAGGCCGACGGCGAACCGGAACGGTGCCGTGCCGTCCGCCGCGAACGTCCACTGCACCCGCGTGCCAGTCCCGGCCGGGGTGAGCCGCCACTCCTCGACCAGGGCCCGCGCGCCCGGTGCGTTGGTGACGTCGACGCGGTAGGCGTACAGCTCGGGGCTCTTCGCCGCGAGGATCGTCTCCTCGAAGCGCGTGCCGCCCTTGAGCCGGACCTCTCGCCGGGCTCCGTCGTCGAGCGGCCGGGCCAGCGTCACCGCCCTGAACCACTCCGTCCAGCCCGGCACGTCCTCGGCGAGCGCGTGGAAGACCGGCTCCGGGGGAGCGGTGACGTCCCGCGCGAAGACATGCCGTACCGGCGCGGTCCCGACGAAGTCGAGCCCCACCTCACGCAGCAGGTGAGCCATGGACGAAACCCCCTATGCCGACCCTGCACCGGGCAGCGTCACCATAGCTGGCGCCTCGTCAGATGTCTGCACCGTCAGACGTCGGCTGTCTGGACCGTCAGACGTCGGCGTCCTCGTCCACCTCGCCCGCCACCACCAGCCGCCGCAGATGCTCCGCGATCTCCGAGCGGGCCTCGGTGTCGAGACCGGCGTCCGTCACCAGCGTGTCGACCTGCTCCAGCGCCGCGAACGAACTCAGCCCCACCACACCCCACTTGGTGTGGTCGGCGACCACCACGACCCGGCGCGCCGACTGCACCAGCCGCCGGTTGGTCTCGGCCTCCGCGAGGTTCGGCGTGGACAGGCCGGCCTCGACCGATATCCCGTGCACACCGAGGAACAGCACGTCGAAGTGGAGCGCCGCGATCGCCTGGTCGGCCACCGGACCCACCAGCGAGTCGGACGGGGTGCGGACCCCGCCGGTCAGCACGACCGTGGCCGCGCCCTGCCGGGGCCCGGAGGTGCGCTGGGCCGCGTGGAAGACGTCGGCCACCCGCACCGAGTTGGTGACCACCGTCAGATCGGGCACGTCGACCAGCTGGTGCGCCAGCGCGTAAGTCGTCGTGCCGCCCGACAGCGCGATCGCGCTGCCCGGCGCGACCAGCTCGGCCGCGGCCCGCGCGATGTCCTCCTTGGCCGTCAGCTCCAGGCCCGACTTGGCCTCGAAGCCGGGCTCGTGGGTGCTCGCCTCCACCACCGGGACCGCGCCGCCGTGCACCTTCTCCAGCACGCCCTGGCGGGCGAGCGCGTCGAGATCACGGCGCACGGTCATGTCCGACACGCCGAGCTTGCGGGTCAGCTCGTTGACGCGCACCCCGCCTCGGCGCCGTACCTCGTCCAGGATCAGGGCGCGCCGCTGCTCCGCGAGGAGGTTCTGATTCTCGCTCACGTACGCTCCGGTCCTTTCGCCTCAAGCCGTCCGACACGCCCTGCGCACCTGCTCCGACGAGCACATTCTCGCCCCTCCGGGTGCGTGGGACGTCCCATCCTCGCACGGGTCGGTACCGGTGGCGCCACTGGCCGTCCCGACGCGCGCATGTCACTTCCGCATCTTTCCTTCCCGGTTCTTCACGCGGATCGGGGAGATTCCGTGACGAGAGGTGTGCGGAGCCCCCTTTCGGGGAGATCCTTGTGCTCGCACGGACAGATGCCAACGGCTCGTCACGGGGGAAGTGCGAACAGTGGAACGTGCGCAGGAACGTGCCGCGATGATCGGGGTGGACACCACGACGGACGGGCCCGACGGTCCCGTCCAGGAGACCGAGGGCGCCGGAACCGCCCTGGAACTGCTGGTCCACGGCGTCGGCGGCACCACACCGCAGGACATGCTCAACGATCCGCGGACCGTGCGGATCACCGGCGACGAGACCGCCGCCGTCTTCCGGCGCGCCGAGGACGCCGACGCGGAGGACAGACCGGACGACCACCGGGACGGACCGGTGCCCGAGGCGTACGTCTGGTGCAACCTGACCTCGGGGAACAGCGCACGAGCCCTGTGGCTGCTGTTACTGCCGTTCATGGTGGTCAACCTCGCCCACTGGATGCGCCCCACCGCCCACGACCGCGAGCGCACGGTGCGGCTGTACGGCCTGCTCGTGCGGCTCGCGGGACTGACCCTGACGGTGCTGCTCGTCGCGGCCGCCTGCGAGGTCGCCCTGGACCTCGCGGCCTGGCAGTGCGCGGGCGAGCGCGCGTGCGCCGAGCGGCACAGCTGGCTGGGCTTCCTGTCACCCGCGGTCTCGGACGGCGGCTGGTGGAGCCACCCCGGCCGCAGGCTGGCCCTCGCGGCCATGGTGCCCACCGCGCTGACCGGCCTGCTCTGGTACCTCTCCCGCCGCACCTGGAGCGCGTACGAGTCCCAGCAGCCGATGTCCCGTGAGCCCGAGCCCGACGAGGAGTCCGGCGGCACATCCCTGGGCCGCCCCGGCTTCTGGTACGGCCGTCGCCTGGTCGCCCGGCTGCGCGCCGCGCACACCACCGCCGGCCTGCTGACGGTCGCCGCGGCGGTCGGCTCGGCGGCGGCACGCTTCGACCGCCGGCCCGGCGGCCCCGCGCTGCTCGACACACTGGGCTGGCTCCTGGAAGCGTCGATCGTCGCCGGGGCGGCCTTCGTGGTATGGGTGGTCTGCCGCCGGGGCCGCAGCGAGAACCGCCTCGACCAGGAACTCGACGAGCATCTCGTACGACGCCTGCCGCTCGCCGCCCTCGTCCTGCTGGCGCTCGCCCTGGTGTACGCCGGGTGGGAGCGGCCGGGCTGGCAGTCGGCGGGCCGCCTCCCCGGCGACCCCACCTTCGGCGCCATCGCCTTCCTGCAGGGACTGCTCGTCATCGTCCTCGCCGTCGTCGCCCACCTCCTCCACCGCACCGACCCCGACCCGCGCGCCGTGCTGCGCGGCCTGGGCGGACCTGCCGTGGCGATGCTGGCCTGCGCACTCGGCGGCGTGATGTCCGGCGGGGTGTCCCAACGGGTCGCCGACTGGCTGGACGGCACGGGCACCTCCATCGACGGCCCGCCGGTCCTGCTGACCTGGCAGGCGTCCGTCATCCCGCCGCTGCTGGTCCTCCTGCTGCTGCTCTGCGGCTGGCTGGCATGGCGGGCCTGGCGGTTGCGCCGCGCCGAGCTGGGCAGGGTGGGGCTCGACTACGCCGGCGAGCCCCGGGACCCGGCACGCACCCGCCGTATCGCGAGCACGCGCGCGATGGCCACGCTCACCGACCGCGCCCCGCTCCTCGTCGCCGTCACCTCCACCGCGACCCTGCTGCTGGGCGCCGGAGCCCTGGCCGGCGCCCTGGCGACCGACGAGACACCGAGCAAGGCCGCCGACGGGACGTACGGCTTCGTCCACGGCGCCGCTGAGACCGCGCAGGCACTGGGCTCCTGGCTGATCGGCGTCGGCTTCATACTCTTCGTCACCTGGGGCAGGCGCGCCTACAAGGACGCCTCCGCGCGGCGCACCATCGGCATCCTGTGGGACGTCGGCACCTTCTGGCCGCGGGCGGCGCACCCGTTCGCGCCGCCCTGCTACGCCGAGCGGGCGGTGCCCGACCTGACCTGGCGGATGGCGACCTGGACGCGCGCCGAGGACGGCCGCCGCCTCGTCATCTCCGGGCACTCCCAGGGCAGTGTGCTCGCCGCCGCCGCGACCTGGCAGCTGACGCCCGCCGACCGCAAGCGGGTCGCGCTCCTCACCTACGGCTCCCCGCTGGAACGCCTCTACGGCCGCTGGTTCCCGGCCCACTTCGGCCCGGCCGCACTCGCCTCCCTGCACGCGGAGCTCGACTGCTGGCGCAATCTGTACCGGCTCACCGACCCCATCGGCGGCCCGGTCCGCCTGCCCGGCGACTGCGGCCCCGCGGTGGACCGCGAGGCGCTCAAGGACCCGCTGGCATACGGCCGGACCCCCGAGCACCCCCTGCCCGCCCCGATCCTCGGCCATTCCGACTACCAGGCGGACCCGGCGTTCGCGGAGGAGCGGGAGAGGCTGCTGGTCCGGTTGCGGCCGGGGATACCGGCGCCGCGGCCGCAGCCCGCGGTCGAGAGCTGAGCTGCCGGTCCTGGACGTCCCGGGGCCCGCACCCCTGCCGGTCCTCCGGGACCGGCAGGCGGCCTCAGGGCAGCTCCGGCAGGTCCTCCGCGTACAGCAACGTCAGGTCGTCGGTGCTCGGCTCGTCGAGCTGGGCGACCCGGCCCGCGTGCCGTTCGACCATCGCCTCGAAGGTCTGGCGTGCCGTGCGGCCGTTGCCGAAGGCCGGGCCCTTGGGGATCGCCGTGAAGTACTTCAGCAGGGCCTCGGCGAGGCCCGGGCCGAGCCGGTACTCGTGCTCCTCGGCCTGCTGCTCCACGATCCGCAGCAGTTCGTCCGGGCCGTAGTCGCTGAAGGTGATGGTCCGTGAGAAGCGGGAGGCCACACCCGGGTTGACCGAAAGGAAGCGCTCCATCTCGGCGGTGTAGCCCGCGACGATCACCACGACCGCGTCCCGGTGGTCCTCCATCAGCTTCACCAGCGTGTCGATGGCCTCCTTGCCGAAGTCCCGGCCCGAGTCCTCCGGCGACAGCGCGTACGCCTCGTCGATGAACAGCACACCGCCACGCGCCCTGTCGAAGGCCTCCTGCGTGCGGATCGCGGTGGAGCCGATGTGCTCACCGACCAGGTCGACCCGGGACACCTCGACCAGGTGGCCCTTCTCCAGCACGCCGAGGGAGGCGAGGATCTCGCCGTACAGGCGGGCGACCGTCGTCTTGCCGGTGCCGGGGGAGCCGGTGAAGACCAGGTGGCGTTTGACCGACGCCGCCTTCAGGCCCGCCTGCTGGCGCCGCCGTCCCACCTCGATCATGTCGGTGAGGGCGCGCACCTCCCGCTTGACGCTCTCCAGGCCCACCAGCGCGTCCAGTTCACCGAGGACGGCCTTGGAGGTCCGGGTCGGCTTCTCGGGCTCCGCGGCGGCGAGGAGCGGCTCCTGCTCGGTGGTGCGCTGGCCGGGGATCGCGCCCAGAAGGCCGGGTGACTGGCGCACGGTCTGCACGGCGGGCTCCGGCGCCGGGGCCGGCTGCCTGAGGCCCGCGCTCTCGTCGCTGGTGCAGTCCTCCACGTCGGGGCCGACCCCGGAGGCCGCGTCCGGGCCGCCGTCCGCGAACTCGTAACCGCCGCGCGCGCACCGCTCCGTACGGCACTTCTTCAGCGTCGTACGGCAGCCGTCGATCACATGGAAGCCATAGCCGGAGCTGCCCCTCACCCGGCAGTTCAGGAAGGTGCCGCGGCCGCCCGCCGACACGTAGAACCCGGCCTCCGCGGGGGACTCGACCGTGCAGCGCTCGATGGTCGGGTCGGCGCCCTTGGTGACGATCACGCCGGTCTGGGTGCCGTCCAGCGTGCAGTTGTTGAGGGTGCCGCCGCTGCCGTGGTCACGGAACCAGGCGCCCGTCGCCGCGTCCCGGATACGGCAGTCGTCGAGCTGCGCGGTGGCGCCGTCGCTCACGGACACCGCGGTGTTGCGCACCTGGGACAGGTCGCTGTCGACGACGTCCGCGCGGGAGCCGCGGTCGAGGACGAACAGGGCGTCCGGCACGTCGTGCACCCGGCAGGAGTCCAGCACGGCGGTGGCGCCGTCGCTGACCCAGACGGCCGGGTAGTCGCCCGTGCTGTCGAAGATCTCGCACTGGTTGGCGTCCACGCGCGTGCCCGGGTCCCACACGGACAGGCCGTTGCGCCCGAACTGTCGCACCGTGGTGCGGGTCAGGGTGAGGACCGAGCGGGAACGCAGGTCGACCGCGTTCTCCGGGATGTCGTGGATACGGCAGTCGGCCAGGGTGAGCACCGCGTCCGTGTCGAGCGTGACGCCGTCGGCGGTGGTGCGGTGCACATCGCAGTCGGTGAGGTGGGCGGTGGCCCGGCCGGTGACCTGCACGCCGGAACCCCGCACCTCGTAGATCTCACAACCCACCGCCTCCAGCGCGGAGTTCTCACCCGTCGCCGTCAGCCCCGAGCCCGAGGTGTGGTGGATCCGGCAGCGCTCCAGCCGGGGATGGGCGCCGCCGCGAACCGTGATGCCCGCCTGGCCGGCCGCGACGACCTCGCACTCCTCGAACACCCCGCCCCCGCCGTCGAGTACGGCGATGCCGATGCCCGCGGGATTGTCGACGGTGCAGCGCCGCACGGTGGGCCGCGCGCCGCCGCGCACCTCGATCCCGGCCGCGGACCGCGTCACGACCCGGATGTCCGCCAGCTCCGGCGTGCCCTCCTCGACGAGCAGCGCGGGCGCCGCCGCGTCCTGGCCCTCCACATAGAGGTCCTGCACCACCGCCGAGGCACGCACGGTCAGCGGCACGCCGTCCACGGGCGCGATGCGTACCGAGCCGGGGGAGCCCTCGGGGCCGCGCAGGGTCACCGCCCGCTGGACGACGAGGTTCTCCCGGTAGGTGCCGGGCGCGACGGTGAGGACGTCACCGTCGGCCGCGGCCTCCAGGGCGGCGGCGAGCGATGCGTACTCACCTGTGCGGCGCCGCCACCGCGATGTGCCGGTGTGCGTCACCTGGACCGTGCCCTGTGCCATGGCGTTGATGTGCCCCCACCTCGTAGTACGCGGGTTGTGCTGCCGAAGAGTTCGGCCGGTCCACCGTAGCGTGCGCGCGGACGGTGGGTTGACCAGAGCCGGAAGGCCGTCAGCTGCCGGTGCCGGTCCGGCCCCAGTCGGGACCCGCTTTGTCCCAGGCCTGGTCCCAACGCGCGTATCGGCGACGGGCCATGCGCCAGAGGACCAGCCGTCTGCCGCCCTCGATGAGGCCGGCGGCTATGAGGGCCGCGCCGAGGCCGGCGAGCACGGCGTGCGTCCCCGCCGTCGCGGAGTCGAGGGGGCGTGCCACTGTGCGGCCGTGACGGTCGGTCCATATGGTGAAGCGGTCGCCGGGCTGAGGGCTGTCGAGGCTCGCCATGACGGGCGTCCGGTGCTCGCTGCCGTCGGGTGCGGTCCAGTAGGCCAGGACCCGGGTGCGCACGTCCCGACCGGTGGAGGTCTCGGGGTCGGTGTCCAGCGCGGAGCCGTCCATCTCGCGGACCACGGTTGCCGTCACGATGTGCCGGGACGCGCGCTGTTCGCGGACGGACTGCTGCAGGGCGTCCTGGGCGAGGCCGCCGACCAGACAGCCGGCCAAGGGTGTGACGAGCAGGATCAGCAGCAGGGCCACGAGAGCGAGCCAGGCCTCGACCAGATCGGTCGTACGGCACAGCGGATTGTGCCGCCAGCGCCAGAGTCCGCTGATCGCCCGCATCGTCCCGTCACCCCCTTCGCGCTCCGTGATAACCCCGCACAGAGCCGTTCACCCGCGCGCCCGGTCGAAGAGAGAGCGAAGTCACCTGCGCCCGGGGCCTCTCATGAACTTCTCATGAAAAGCCCAACGAGCGCGCCCCGGGCCCGGGTTCCCGCCCGACGTCGCTAGGCGGCAACTTTCTGGCCGAGGATCCGGACCGGGTCACCGACCCGGATCGTGCCGGTGGTCAGGGGCACCAGGTTCTGGCCGAACACCAGCTTGCCGTCCAGGCGTCGGTGCCTGCCCAGGGTGTGCAGGGGTTCCCTGCCGCGCTCGGCGGTGCCCTGGTCCGTCGTGGTCACCACGCACCGCCCGCACGTCTTGGGGACGCGGAAGGTGACCTCGCCGATGGCGATGCGCGACCAGTCGTCCTCGGCCCAGGCCGCGGTGCCCGACACCACCACGTTGGGCCGGAAGCGGTTCATGGGCAGCGGGCCCTCGTCGGCGTGATCGCCCGCCGCGATCAGGTCGTTGAGGGCGTCGAGAGAGGCTGCCGTGGTGAGCAGCAGCGGATAGCCGTCGGCGAAGCCGACCGTCTCGCCCGGCAGGGCGTACTCCGGGTCGACGGGCCGGCGCGTGGCGGGGTCGTCCATGTGCACGAGGCGCACGTCGATGCCGAGATAGGTGCCGCACCAGGCGTGCGCGGCGGCGTCCTCGGCGAGGACCGCCTCGACCTTGTCGCGGAAGATCTCCACCGGCACCGTGCCGACCGCGCGGGGCACGGGCACGGTCAGCGGGTCCATGCCGGGCGCGGACAGCCGGAGGCCGCCGCCGGGCAGGAGCTCGGCGGCGGCCAGGGCGAGGCGCGGGTGCTGGCGCTGCGTCACGACCTTTCCCCCGTGGTCGATCAGCGCCCAGCGGCGGTCTCCGGCCAGCCCCCAGGGCTCCACGACGGCTTCCCGGGGCGCTGTGCCCCGGAACGCCTTGACCGGATGAACGTGAATCGACTGCAGCTGCGCGTGCCCCATGGGGCCATCGTGCCAGGCGGCGCCGACAGCCCGGGGAACGGGTCAGTAGCCGCGGTACTGCTGGTTGTTGTACGGATCCTGGTAAGGAGCCGCTGCGGGGCGGGGAGCCGCGGGGCGCATGGCCTCGTAGCCCGTGCCGCCGGGCGCCACCGGACGAGGCTGCTGCGCCTGCGGTCCCGGATAGCCACGCGGCGAGGCCGCCTGCTGCGGGATGTAGGCCGCGGGCGCCTGTTGCAGCGGGGAGGGCTGCGGTGCCTGCGGGTAGCCGTAGGAGGGCTGGGACGGGGCTGCCGGGAGGGCCGGCAGCGCCGAGGGCAGCGCGGGCAGGTTGCCGCCCGGCGTGTCGTACGCGGCGGGGACCCGGATCGGGGCGATCTGCGGGGTACCCCGCTCGGCGACGAGCGAGTCGTAGATCGGGGTGTCCGGGAAGGAGGCGGAGTAGTAGCCGCCGCCATAGGTGGAGCGGGGGGAGGTCATGGCACATAAGTTAAGCCCACGATGTGCTGGTTGGGGAGACCGATAAGAGGGTTGTTTTATGTGCCAGCAGTGACGGTGGATCCCCAATGCGAGCGAAACTTGGCAAAAAGGGGCGCTGAGCTGCGTTCGAATCATGTAAAGGCCGAGTTCCGGGCGGGTTACCGGCGGTTGGACAGCGGTGTTCCTGCGCCCCTCATCGGAGTTGGCTCTCGCGGGGAATAGGTTGGCCGGGTAAAGAACCAGATGAGCTGCCGGGACATGCCTGGCGCGCTGACCCGTGATGGGGGCGGACATGTCAATGCCGAAAGGATCGAATGTTCCGGTGCCTACGACGGCACTGCGGGTCGAACTGGGCTGGCGTTCCGGGCCGGGCGTGCCCGACGCGGACGCCTCGGCGCTGCTGCTGGTCGGCGGAAAGGTCCGTTCCGACGGCGACTTCGTCTTCTACAACCAGCCCGCGCACTCCTCCGGCGCCGTCCGGCACGAGGGCAAGCGGGAGGCCGGCGGCCGGGTGACCGACAGCCTGCTGGTCGACCTCGCGCGCGTGGAGCCCGCCATCGAGACCGTCATTCTCGCCGCCTCCGCCGACGGCGGTGCCTTCGGCCAGGTGCCGGACCTGTACATCGAGGTCAAGGACGCCGCCCAGGGCGCCGTCGTCGCCCGTTTCGACAGCGCCGGCGCCACCGTCGAAACCGCTTTCCTGCTCGGTGAGTTCTATCGCCGCCAGGGCGCCTGGAAGTTCCGTGCCGTCGGCCAGGGCTACAGCAGCGGCCTTGAGGGCCTGGCCACCGACTACGGCATCACGGTCGACGAACCCCGGCAAGCGGCACCCGCTCCGGCCCCCGGCGCGGCACCCGCTCCGGCCCTCGGCGCGCCGACGACCCCGCCCCCGCCCGTGGCACCCCCGGTGACCATGCCGCCGCCCGCGATGCCGTCGACTGCCCCGCCCGCGCCCCAGGCGCCGCCGCTCAGCCTCAGCAAGGTGACACTCACCAAGGCGGCCCCCTCCGTCTCGCTGACCAAGCAGGGCGGCACGTCGGGCGCCATGCGCGTGAACCTCAACTGGGAGATGCGCAAACAGTTCTCGGGCTGGGCGAGCAAGCTGGGCCGCACGATGGCCCTGCACAACGACCTCGACCTCGATCTGTGCGCCCTGTACGAGCTGACCGACGGCAGTAAGGGAGTCATCCAGTCCCTCGGCAACGCCTTCGGCGCCCTGCACCAACCCCCGTACATCCACCTCGACGGCGACGACCGCACCGGCGCCCTGGCCGGCGGCGAGAACCTCACCATCAATCTCGACCACCAGCGGGACTTCCGGCGCGTCCTGATCTTCGTGACCATCTACGAAGGGGCGCGTTCCTTCGCCGAGCTGCACGCCACGGTCACGCTCACGCCGCAGCACGGCGCCCCGATCGACTTCTCGCTCGACGAGTGCACGGTCCCCTCGACGGTGTGCGCGCTCGCCCTGATCACCAACACCGGCAGCGATCTGATCGTCCAGCGCGAGGCCCGCTATCTGATCCCGGAGCGCGGTGTGAGCCCGCAGCGCACGGTCGACCACGCCTACGGATGGGGCATGAACTGGACGCCCGGCCGCAAGTAGTCACCCCTCGTCGGGCACGGCCTCCGGCCGTGAGTAGGTGCGGCCCTTCCAGGCCGCGCCGCGCCCCCGGTAGTGCTGCACCGCGGAATCGACCGTCATGAGGAGATAGAGGAACGCGGTGAACGGCAGCAGGGGAGCGAGCCACAGCGACTGGCGGTAGTAGCGGAGCATCGGCACGTACGTCCCCGTCATCACCAGCCACGCGAGACCGCCGACGACCGCCGTCACCGTATCCCCGCCGACCAGTCCCGCGACCACGGCCACCGGCGGCACCAGGTACACCAGCGCGAGCCCCGCGACCGTGCCGGCCAGCAGCAGCGGGTTGTGCCGCAACTGTGCGTACGCGCTGCGCGAGACCATCCGCCACAGGTCACGCAGCCGCGGATACGGGCGCACGCTCTCCACCCGCTCGGCCAGCCCCAGCCAGATGTGGCCACCGCTGCCCTTGACGGCCCGCGCCAGCGCCACGTCGTCGATGACGGCGTGCCGGATGGCGTCCGGAATCCGCGCCCGCTCGGCGGCCTCGGCGCGCAGCAGGACGCAGCCGCCCGCCGCGGCCGCCGTACGCGCCCCCTTCCTGCCGATCCGGCGGAACGGGTACAGCTGTGCGAAGAAGTACACGAAGGCCGGCACGACCAGCCGCTCCCACCGGCTCGCCACCCGCAGCCGGGCCATCTGCGAAACGATGTCGAAGCCCCCGGTGCGCGCCGCCGCCACCAGCCCCCGCAGGCTGTCGGGCGCGTGGGCGATGTCGGCATCCGTCAGCAGCAGGTACTCGGGGGCACGCGCGCGTGCCAGGCCGATGCCGTGCCGCACGGCCCAGAGCTTGCCGGTCCAGCCGGTCGGCGGTTCGCCGGGGGAGTCCACGGTCAGCGGCAGCCCGCCCTGCCGCCGTGCGAGCTCGCGCGCCAGCTCCCCGGTGCCGTCCGTACTTCCGTCGTCGATCAGGAAGACCTCCGCGCGCCCCGGATAGTCCTGGGCGAGCAGCGACGGCAGGCTCGCGGGAAGCACCGCGGCCTCGTCGCGAGCCGGTACGACGACACAGACGGACGGCCACTCGGCCGGTTCCGTGCGCTCGGGGAGCCTGACGTCCGTGCGCCAGAAGAAGCCCTGGCCCAGCAGCAGCCACAGCCAGGCGGCGAGTGATCCGGCGGCGGTCCACGCGATGGCGCTCACCCGCGCAGTCTGCCCCACCGGACCGGCCCGCACAGGCCCATCGTCTATCGTGGCCGGGTGAAGATCGCGCTGATGGACTCCGGAATCGGCTTGCTCGCGGCCACCGCCGCGGTACGGCGACTGCGACCCGACGCAGATCTCGTACTCTCCCTCGACCCCGACGGCATGCCCTGGGGTCCGAGGACCCCCGAGGACCTCACGCGGCGTGCCGTGGCGGTCGCGGACGCCGCCGCCGCGCACCGACCGGACGCTCTGATCATCGGCTGCAACACCGCGAGCGTGCATGCGCTGGCCGCTCTGCGCACCCGCCTGGAGCCCGGCATTCCGGTCATCGGCACGGTTCCGGCGATCAAGCCGGCCGCGGCCGGCGGCGGCCCCGTCGCGATCTGGGCCACGCCCGCCACCACCGGCAGCCCCTACCAGCGGGGCCTCATAAAAGACTTCGCCGACGGCGTGGCCGTCACCGAAGTACCGTGCTTCGGCCTGGCCGAGGCGGTCGAGCGCGCGGACGAGACGGCGATCGAGGCCGCAGTCGCCGCGGCCGCCGCGCTGACCCCCAAGGACGTGACGACCGTCGTCCTCGGCTGCACGCACTACGAGCTCGTCGCGGAGCGGATCCGCGCCGCCGTACAGCGCCCCGGCTTCCCGCCGCTCGTCCTGCACGGCTCCGCCGGAGCGGTCGCCGCGCAGGCACTGCGCCGACTGGGCGAGCAGCCCGCCCCCGCGGCCGCGGCCGACGGCACCCTGACGGTGCTGCTGAGCGGCCGCGAGGGCACGCTTCCCGAGCCCGCCCTCGCCTACGAGGAAGGCCGCCTCCTGCAGGCGATCAGCCCCGCGCGCTGACCGGGGGCCGCGAACCGGACGCCCTCGGTCCGTCCTGGCCCGGTCGGCCCAGTCACCCTCCGCAGCGCGGTACCGGCGCAGCGGAACCTGAGTAACCTCATAGGCATGAGGGACCACCCCCAGGGCAGGAAGCCGCACCCCGATGTGTGGACCGGGCGGGCGACCAACCGGGTCCAGTGGCTGCTGGCGCTCGTCGGAGCCGCCTGCATGGCGCTCGGGGTCGAGCTGGCCGTCGACTCGCCGTGGACGGACGGCATCGCCCCGCTCGTCATGGCCGTCGTCGGCTGTATCGCGGCCGGGCTGCTGGTCCTCTTCGGCACTCTGGCGTTCGTGCACGTCGCCCTCAGAGTCGATCAGGAGTGCCTCGAAGTGCGCTGCGGCCACCTCGGTGTGCCGCGCCGCCGGATCCCCCTGTCCGAGGTCGTGGGCGCCGACTTCGTCCCGCACGTCACTCCCCGCCACTGGGGCGGCTGGGGCTACCGGTGGCGGCCCGAGAAGGGCACCGCGGTCGTCGTACGACGTGGTGAGGGCCTGGTGCTCCGGCTGTGGGACGGCCATACGTTCACGATCACCGTGGACGACGCGGAGGCGGCCGTACAGGTCATCAGGGACCGGCTGCGGACGCGGACACCCGGCACGGCGCACTGAGCCGTCACGGCGAGGGCGCGCCTTCAGGGCCGTCCGCGTCTGCGCATCCTAGCGCCGCACATCCGGGTCACGGGGTCAACCGGTCGCCACGCGCGCGTACGCCGATCTCGCGCCCCGACGACTCGCCCGCGATCGGGCGTGCCGTGGCCAGCCCCGCCAGCAGGCCCGCGCCCACCGACACCATGGTGAAGCTGAGCGCGTTGCCGACCGCGGCGATCGCCGCCACGGCCGTCAGGGCCGCGCCCGCGGTGAGCGCGACCGGGGTGGGGCGCGCGGTACGCCACAGCGCGAACAGCATCCAGCAGAAGGCCGCGGCCAGCAGCAGCACGCCCACGACTCCCTGTTCCGCCGCCTGCTGCAGGGGCGCCGAGTGCGGCTTGCCGTCGGACAGCAGCGTCCCGGCCGACGTCGTGCTGAGCTCTCCGAAACGTCCCGGCCCCATGCCCAGGGCGAGATCCTCACGGGCCAGGTGCAGGGCGTCGTGCCACAGCTGGAGCCGGTGCCGGGTCAGCCGGTCCTCCAGCCAGGCGGTGAGCCCGCCGGGCACCGCGTTCCCGGCGACGGCCCAGATCAGGCCGGTTACCGAGGTCGCGGTCAGGGCCAGTCCCGCGATCACCAGGCCGCGCCGGCGGATGTGGCCGGCGGCGAGCGAGCACAGCACGACGGCCGTACAGGTGACGAATCCGACGGTCGAGCCGAGAGCTGCCGCGGTCAACGCGATACCGGCGGCCAGTACGCGCAGGCACAGCCGCAGGGCCGGTGCCGAGGCGGCCCAGGCGGCGCAGCACGCGGCACCCGCGGAGAGGGTCAGTACGGCGGCGGTGGCCCCGGCGTGTCCCAGCGGGGTGACGATCTGGGGCCCGGGGGACAGGTGCGGAACGGTCAGCGTCAGGCTCACTCCGGCCAGCGCTCCGGCGCAGGGCGCGGCGACCGGCAGCAACGCCCCGCTGATCCGTCCCGCGGCATAACCGGCGGCCACGGCGAGGATCGCGAGCAGAACACCCTCGGGGCGGCCGTCGTGCACCGCGGCCGAGATCAGCGACCAGGCGGCGCAGGCCCCCAAGACCACCACGCCCGCCGCGTCAGAAACGTTTCGTCTGTCGCCGTCCGCACCCGGACCTGCCGCAGACGTCATCCACGTGACACCCACCCCGCCCCCCGAAACCGGTCCCCCGACCTGTGACGGGCCTCGGCCATCCGGACCTGACCTGCCGGTACGACTGAGGCTCCGGCATACCGTAACGGCTGATGGGCGGTTTGTGGACGTGTCGTGCAGGAACGATGCGCCACATCGGCGCCCGGAGGATGCACCACATCAGAGCCGGGAATGTGCACCACATCAGAGCCCGGAGGATGCATCACGTCAGCGCCCGGAGATCGGCCGACCTTCCGGTGGCATCGCGAGGCACAGCGCCCGCCCGGCCCCCCGCCGCCCCGGACCGCGCTGTCGGCGCGCAGGTCAACCGCCGTACACTCCCGGAGTGACCGTCACCGCAACTTCCGTGGACGAGTCGGACCAGCTGCCGCCCCAGACTGCGCCCACCTCGCGTGCGGCACGGCTCGTGCGCCTGGTTCCGGCCCTCGCCGCGGCGCTCTCCGGAGTGCTGCTCTACGTCAGCTTCCCGCCGCGCACCCTGTGGTGGCTGGCCCTGCCGGCCTTCGCCGTCTTCGGCTGGGTGCTGCGCGGGCGCAGCTGGAAGGCGGGCCTCGGTCTCGGCTATCTCTTCGGCCTCGGCTTCCTGCTGCCGCTGCTGGTGTGGACCGGAGTGGAGGTCGGTCCCGGCCCCTGGATCGCGCTGGCCGCGATCGAGGCGATCTTCGTCGCGCTGGTCGGCGCGGGTGTCGCCGTGGTGTCGAGGCTGCCGGCCTGGCCGGTCTGGGCGGCCGGGCTGTGGATCGCCGGGGAGGCGGCACGCGCGCGTGCGCCGTTCCACGGCTTCCCCTGGGGCAAGATCGCGTTCGGTCAGGCCGACGGCGTCTTCCTGCCGCTCGCCGCGGTGGGCGGCACGCCGGTGCTCGGCTTCGCGGTCGTGCTGTGCGGCTTCGGTCTCTACGAGGCCGTACGCCTCGCCGTGCGGATGCGGCGCACCCGGGCCGTACGGCGCTCCGCGGCGGCCGTCGCCCTGCTGAGCGTGGCCGTGCCGGTGGTCGGCGCCGTGGCCGCACGCCCGCTGGTCAGCGACAAGGCGGAGAACGGCACCGCGACCGTCGCCGTCGTCCAGGGCAATGTGCCGCGCGCCGGACTGGACTTCAACGCCCAGCGGCGGGCCGTACTGGACTACCACGCGCGCGAGACCGAGCGCCTGGCCGCCGAGGTCAAGACGGGCAAGGTCGCGCAGCCCGACTTCGTGCTGTGGCCCGAGAACTCCTCCGACATCGACCCCTTCGCCAACGCCGACGCCCGCGCCGTCATCGACGCGGCCGCCAAGGCGATCGGCGTGCCCATCTCCGTCGGCGGCGTCGTGGAGAAGGACGGCAAGCTGCTCAACGAACAGATCCTGTGGGATCCGGTCAAGGGGCCCGTCGACACGTACGACAAGCGGCAGATCCAGCCCTTCGGCGAGTACCTGCCGTTGCGCTCGCTCGTCGGGGCGATCAACGAGAACTGGACGTCGATGGTCCGCAAGGACTTCAGCCGGGGCAGCGAGCCGGGCGTGTTCGACATGGACGGCGCCAAGGTCGGCCTCGTCACGTGCTACGAGGCGGCCTTCGACTGGGCCGTGCGCTCCGAGGTCACCGACGGCGCCCAGATGATCTCCGTACCGAGCAACAACGCGACCTTCGACCGCAGTGAGATGACCTACCAGCAGCTCGCGATGTCCCGCGTCCGCGCGGTCGAGCACAGCCGGACCGTGACCGTCCCGGTGACCAGCGGGGTCAGCGCGATCATCATGCCCGACGGGACGATCACGCAGACGACGGGCATGTTCGTGGCCGACTCGCTGGTGCAGAAGGTGCCGCTGCGCTCCACCGAGACGCCCGCCACGCGCCTCGGCATCCTGCCGGAGATCGCGCTGGTGCTGGTCGCCGCGGGTGGTCTCGGCTGGGCGATCGGTGCCGGGATCCGCGGGCGACGCGCCACCGAGGCGTAGCCGTACGTCCCTGGCACGCGTAGCCGTACGTCCCTCGCACGCCCCCGGAACTCCCTCGCACGCCCCCGGAACCCGCCGGGGGCGCCGCCTGCGGCCCGTTAGGGTCGGGGCCATGCCTACTCCTGACTTCATTCGCACGATCCGGGCCTCCGCCGGTCACCAACTGCTGTGGCTTCCCGGGGTCAGCGCCGTCGTCTTCGACGACGAGGGGCGAGTCCTGTTGGGGCAGCGCGCGGACAACCGCAAGTGGACGGTGATCAACGGCATCCCCGACCCCGGCGAGCAACCCGCGGCCGCCGCCGTCCGGGAGGTGTACGAGGAGACAGGCGTCCGGTGCGTCGCCGAGCGGGTCGTCCTCGTCAGGTCCGGCAACGAGGTCACCTATCCCAACGGCGACATGTGCCAGTACATGGACGTCACCTTCCGCTGCCGGGCCGTCGGCGGCGAGGCACGCGTGAACGACGACGAGTCCCTGCAGGTCGGCTGGTTCGAGGTCGACGCACTGCCCGCCATGGACGAACGTCAGCTGTTCCGGATCAAACAGGCACTGTCCGATGAACCCACGTGGTTCGAACCCATGAGTTCAGACTGAAATATGGGCTGCGGCCATATGTGGCCTGGCGGCGGTGCTGCCTAGGGTCGAACCATGACCCCGCCCAGCATCCTCCCGGAGCCGGATCAAGGCTCGTCCTTGTCCTCCTCGCTCGACCTCGGTGGCCGCACCGCCCTCGTCACCGGCGCCGCCGGCGGCATCGGCCGCGCCTGTGCGCTACGGCTCGCGGCGTCGGGAACCAAGGTCAGAGCGGTCGACCGGGACGCCGCGGGCCTGGAGGCGCTCGCCGAGCGGGCCCGGGGCCTCGCGGGCACCGTCGAACCGCACGTCCTCGACCTCACCGACCTGGACGCCGCCGAACTCGCCGCCGCC
This sequence comes from Streptomyces curacoi, assembly GCF_001513975.1. Classification (GTDB taxonomy): domain Bacteria; phylum Actinomycetota; class Actinomycetes; order Streptomycetales; family Streptomycetaceae; genus Streptomyces; species Streptomyces curacoi. Next base: position 439,219 of record NZ_KQ947989.1, on the reverse strand, counting down.
GGCACCGACATCCTCGTCAACAACGCCGGCCTGCAACTGGTACGGCCCCTTGAGGAGTTCCCGCCCGACGTCTTCCACACGGTGCTCACCGTGATGCTGGAGGCGCCCTTCCGGCTCATCCGCGGCGCCCTGCCCCATATGTACGGCCAGGGCTGGGGGCGGATCGTCAATGTGTCCTCGGTCCATGGACTGCGCGCCTCTGCTTTCAAGTCGGCCTATGTGGCCGCCAAACACGGTCTGGAGGGACTCTCGAAGACCGCCGCCCTGGAGGGCGCACCCCATGGCGTCACCTCGAACTGTGTGAACCCCGCCTATGTGCGCACCCCACTGGTGGAGAAGCAACTCGCCGACCAGGCCCGGGCACACGGCATTCCCGAGGAGCGGGTGCTGGCCGAGGTGTTGCTGCAGGACAGCGCGGTCAAGCGGCTCATCGAACCGGAGGAGGTCGCCGAGGCCGTGGCGTACCTGTGCAGCCCGCAGGCGTCCTTCGTCACCGGCACGTCGTTGGTCCTCGACGGCGGCTGGACCGCGCACTGATCGCTCCGTGCCGACGGAGTCTCCGAGTTGTCCACAGGGCTGACGGGTCGGCGGTGAGATGAGCAATCCTGTGGGCATGCCTCGCGATCACGTGCAGCCCGCCGAGCGTTCCGCCACCGGTGCCGGAGCGCCCCCGAGCAGCGCCGAGACGCCGTTCCTCGAGCTGCTGGCCCGGGGCGCGTCCGCCGACGCCTACGAGCAGCCGGTGCTGCTCGCCCGCGCCGAGGGCAGACCGGCCGAGCGGATCCGCGCCCTCGAACAGGCCAAGCTCCTCGCGCTGCGGGTGCGCTCCGAGCTGGAAGGACGGCGCAGGCGCGAGGCAGAGCTCTCGGCCCTCTTCGAGACGGCCCACGACCTGGCCGGGCTCAGGGACCTGGACGCCGTACTGCAGGCGATCGTGCAGCGCGCCCGGTCGCTGCTCGGCACGGACGTGGCCTACCTCAGCCTGAACGACCCGGTCCGGGGCGACACCTATATGCGGGTGACCGAGGGCTCGGTCGCCGCCCGCTTCCAGCAGCTGCGCCTCGGCATGGGCGAGGGCCTCGGCGGTCTGGTCGCGCAGACCGCGCGCCCCTATGTCACCGACGACTACTTCAAGGACGACCGCTTCCAGCACACCCTCGCCATCGACGCCGGCGTGCGCGACGAGGGGCTGGTCGCCATCCTCGGGGTGCCCCTGATGCTGGGACACCATGTGATCGGGGTCCTGTTCGCGGCGGACCGGCGCGCCCGGGTCTTCGAGCGGGAGCAGATCGCGCTGCTCGGCTCCTTCGCCGCCCTCGCCGCGGCAGCCATCGACACCGCGAACCTGCTCACCGAGACCCGCTCCGCCCTCGCCGACCTGGAGCGCGCCAACGAGATCATCCGGGACCGCAGCGGAGTCATCGAACGGGCCTCCGATGTGCACGACCGGCTCGCCGAGCTCGTGCTACGCGGCGGCGGGGTGCACGATGTGGCCGCCGCGGTCTCCGAAGTCCTCGACGGCACCGTCGAGTTCGCGGAGGCCGCCGCCGCGCCGGCCAAGGCCCTGGAAGCCTCCCGCGCCGAAGGACACGCGGTACGCCACGACCACGACTGGATCGCCGCGGTGGCCGCGGGCGGCGAACTGCTCGGCGCACTCGTGCTGCGCGGTCACCCGGGCCTCGACCCCGTCGACCAGCGCACCCTGGAACGGGCCGCGATGGTCACCTCCCTGCTGCTCCTCGCCCGGCGCTCCGCCGCCGAAGCCGAACAACGTGTCCGAGGCGAGCTGTTGGACGACCTGCTCGACGCCCGCGACCGCGATCCACGGCTGCTGCGTGAGCGCGCGTCGCGACTGGACGCCGACCTGGACGCCACCCATGTCGTCCTCGCCGCCCGTCTCGACGCCGCAGCGGCCGACGCCGACCAGGAGGCGGCCGCCCGCAGACGGTTGTGGTCCGCCGCGTCCCACTTGGCCGCCACCCGGCACGGCCTGGCCGCCGCCCGCGACGGCGGCACCGTGCTGCTCCTGCCCCTCGACCCGGGAGACACGGCCACCGCTCTGGCCCGCCGCACCGCCCGGCACCTCGGCACGGCTGTCCATGAGGCGGTCACCGTCGGTGCCTCCGCCCCGATCGATGACCTGGCCGCCCACCCGGACACCGTGGCCGCCGCCTACGAAGAGGGCCGGCGCTGCCTCGACACCCTGCGGCTGCTCGGCCGCTCCGGAGACGGCGCCGCGGCCGAGGACTTCGGGTTCGTCGGGCTGCTGCTGGCCGGGGACCGGGACATCGCCGGCTTCGTCCGCCGCACCATCGGCCCGGTCGTCGCCTACGACGAACGGCGCGGCACCGACCTGGTGCGCACTCTCGACGCGTACTTCGCCTGCGGGATGAGCCCGGCGCGCACCAAGGACGACCTGCACGTCCATGTGAACACGGTCGCGCAGCGCCTGGAACGCGTGGGCCGCCTCCTCGGCGACGACTGGCAGAGCCCGGCCCGCGCCCTGGAGATCCAGATGGCGCTGCGGCTGCACCGGCTGGCGGGGTGACCCCGGATGTCCCTCGGGCGGGCTTCGCCCGAGGGACATCCGGGGTCACGCCGGCATGCGGGTTCCGGAGAGGATCCGTTGCCGTTGCCGCTTACCTTGCCGCTGCCTCAGCGGACCGAGGCCCTGTCCGTGGCATCCTGCGGGGACGAGGTGGCGCCGATCTGCGCCAGGTCGCGGTGGCGTGTCTCGCGGGCCGCCAGCACGGCGACCAGCGTGATGGCCACCGCGATCAGCAGGTACAGCGAGACCAGGGTGGAGCCGCCGGACTCCACCAGCAGCGCCGTCGCGATGAGCGGTGCCGGAGCGCCGGCCGCGACGGACGCGAACTGCGCGCCGATCGATGCGCCCGAGTAACGCATCCGCGTTGCGAACATCTCGGAGAAGAACGCCGCCTGTGGGGCATACATCGCCCCGTGGAAGACCAGACCCACCGTCACCGCGAGGATCAGCAGGGCGAAGTTCTCGGTGTCGACGAGAGTGAAGAAGGGGAACGCCCAGGCGCCCATCCCGAGGGCGCCCAGCAGATAGACCGGACGCCGGCCGAGCCGGTCGGACAGCGCGCCCCAGGCCGGGATCACCGCGAAATGAATCGCGGAGGCGATCAGGACGGCGTTCAAAGCGGTCTGCTTCTCCAGGCCGGTGTGCTCGACGGCGTACACCAGGATGAAGGCCGTGATCACGTAGTACGAGATGTTCTCGGCCATCCGGGCGCCCATCGCGATGAGCACGTCCTTCCAGTGGTGCCGCAGCACAGCGACGAGCGGCATCTTCTCGACGGCCTGCTCCGCCTTGCGCGCCTCGGCCTGCGCCAGCGCCGCCTTGAACACCGGCGACTCGTCGACGGACAGCCGGATCCACATCCCGACGATCACCAGCACACCGGAGAGCAGGAACGGCACGCGCCAGCCCCATGATTCGAACGCGGCCTCGCTCAACAGCGCCGTCAGGGCGGCCAGTACACCGGTGGCGAGGAGCTGCCCGGCGGGCGCCCCGGTCTGCGGCCACGACGCCCAGAACCCGCGGCGCCGTGCGTCCCCGTGCTCGGAGACCAGCAGCACGGCCCCGCCCCACTCACCGCCGAGGGCGAAGCCCTGGACGAGCCGCAGCGCGGTCAGCAGTACCGGAGCCGCGCTGCCGATGGTGTCGTGGGTGGGCAGCAGCCCGATGGCGAAGGTGGCGCCACCCATCATCAGCAGACTGAGAACGAGCAGCTTCTTGCGCCCGAGCCGGTCCCCGTAGTGCCCGAAGACAAGCGCACCGACGGGCCGGGCGGCGAATCCGACGGCGTACGTGAGGAAGGAGAGCAGGGTGCCGACGAGGGGGTCGGAGTCGGGGAAGAAGAGCGTGTTGAAGACCAGTGCGGCGGCGGCACCGTAGAGGAAGAAGTCGTACCACTCGATGGTGGTGCCGATGAGGCTGGCGGCGACGATGCGCTTCAGGTTGCCGGGGGTTTCCGGGGATGGCGGAGCGGATGCTGCGGAGGCCATGTGCGCCACTTCCTCGTGTGCGGTGGGGACGGGTACGTGTCGGGACACCGTAGAAACCCGCAGGTCAGGCGCACATGTGGCGGGACAACATAGTTCTGGGACAAGGTATGCGTGCGGCCCCCATGCCAGCTCGCCAGGGGGTGGTTCACTGGCTGGAACGGAGCAGCTCGACGTCCCGTACGAGCTCGTCGAGCACCGGACTCGGCGAAGGCGACTTTGTCATCGTCGACGGCACCCTCATCTCATCTGGTTCTCGCGTGCGACACGGGGCGCGCCCACGACCTGACCGCAGCACGAGCCCACGGCATTGTCCAGGCATGCCTGACCCGTCAGATCCTCGTGCTTGTGGATTGGGGCCTGACAGGGAAACGCGCCACCGGTTCGCACCTTCAGTGCTCGCAGAGGGAGAATTCTCGCTCATAGAGCTGCTCGTTGTGTTCGTCGACGAAGAACTTGCGTTCCTGCATGAGTTGTTCGCGGTAGTTCTTGGCCTGTTCAAGTGTCATGGTCGAGGTCTCGGACCATGGTTGTTGCGGTGGCACATCGGATGTCGAGACGATCTTTTCCGACGGGTCGACCAGGAAGAACGCGAGAATCTTGCGATATCCCGGGCGGGTCGGGTCCATGAGGCGGAATGAGCCGACGCGGTGTTGCAGGATGTTCGGGAACGCCAGGCAGCGGCCCGCTGGGGTCGATGTCGATCCCAGCACCTGGTTCAGTGCGTCTTCGTCCTCCAGGCCGTAGACCTCACGCAGGCCGTTGTCGTCGTTCTGTTCGTAGCTCGGGTCGTCGAGTGCCGCCCGGAAACTCAGCCGGCTTTCGGTGATGTTCTCGCTGTCCCAGTAGTAGATGCCGGTCGAGACGATCCGCTCGTTCAGCATGCCCTCGACATGCCAGGAACCGCCGGGGTACTCGGGCTTGTCCGGGGTGAGATGAATGGTGGCGAGCTTGACGATGACCTGGAGACGGCGGCCGCGCAGGTCGACTCGGGCGGATTCGTCGGGCAACTCGGGCGGGGTGAAGACCGGGGCGTCCGGGATGGCCGGGCGGCGGTTCTCCCACCAGTCGTCCTGGGCCTCTTCCCATGCACGGACGGCTTCTGCGTAGGCCCCGTCATCGCTGTAGGAGGATTTGTCCGGATACTCAGGCTCCGAGTCGTACCACCCGAAAGGATCGGCCTCGATCCGCAGGGGCCGCGGATGGCGCAGATCGGTGAGCACGTTCTCCAGCAGCGGGCGCAAGCGCGCGAACATGTCTGGCAGGACGGAGGCGAGTTCGCGATGAGTCTCTGGGTGGACGTTGTTGACGTACGAACGGAAGGCGACGTCGCCGTCGTCACTGACGTCGACGTCCGTGGGTAGCCACTGGAACTTCTCCGAGAATTCGTACCTCGAATAGCGGTCCGTCGGGTTCTGCCAAGCTCTCTCGGGCGCACCGCTCACCTCTCTCACCAGGCAGAACAGTGAGGGATGAACCAGGTCCAGCACCTGGCCGTCGGATCCGGGATGCCAGTCCTGTTCTGCTTCGGGGACCTGCTCCAGAACCCGAACCGCCTCGCGCAGCCGGGATCTGAGCTTGTCGTCGACCAGTGTGTCCGACTGCCACACCCCGTCGACGGCGGACACCTCGATGCCGGTTCGTCCGTCCCGCAGCGCGGCGTAATGCCGGAGTTCGGCAAGCACGTAACGAACCTGCGCTTGGGTGAGGCCCTGGGCGACCGCTTCTTGCGTCCACCTGGCGACGATGTCGGCATCGTTCATCTTGTCGAACCACCCCGGCTTCGCCCGAATGAGTGCGCTGAACTGCATCATCTGAAGTTCCCGCAGCGTCCGGGGTGTCGCGAACGATATGGAACGTGAAGCATGAAAGGGCAGCGGGAAAGCAGACAGGCCAGTCAAGTCTCTTGGTCCTCCCAGTCGGTGTGCGGTGGCGGGAAGGATACTTCGGCAGACTGACACCGCAGCCGTTGGTCCCTGTCATCGCTGGTCCGGGAGCCAGGGCTTCGACGCAGTCGCGTGATGTAGTCGCGTGATGTCCGGTTCGCGCTCCTTCGAGGCCGCGGAGCGTGAGGGGGAGGCGGGGCTTGCAGGCGTTGCGGCACAGGCCGGCCTTGATGTTCTTCACTCCGGCCGTGCGGAGGCCCCGAGCACGGTCGGCGAGGACCGGGATGCCCTGGCGTTCGCAGATCCGGATACGCTGAAAGACCCCAGTGGCAGCCGCACACCTGACCCGGTGCCAGTCCTAAAACACGTTGCCGGGCGCGCCGCCCAGCCCGACGATCAGGCGCATGTCTGCCGGCCTGGCGCCTCTGCGCCACCGACCGTTCCGTCACCTCTTCATCGGTACGACGGCCAACTGCTCGGCAACGGGGTGGCGCCGATCGCCCTGGCCTTCGCCGTGCTCGACGCCACTGGCTCGGTCGGCTCGCTCGGGTTGGTGGTCGGCGCCAACTCCCTCACCAGCATCCTCTTCCTGCTGTACGGCGGGGTGTTGGCGGACCGGCTGCCACGCGGCCCGCTGCTGGTCGGCAGCAGCGTGGTCAGCGCGCGAGCCCGGCGGTGATCGCCGCCCTCGTACTCACCCACAGCGCCGCCATCCCCCTGCTCATGGTGCTCGCCGCGGTCAACGGGGCATCAAGTTCCTGCCACCACCCGCCTCCCAGGCCCTGCTGCCTCAGACCGTGCCGGCCGAGTCCCGCCGCGCCGCCTCGCGCTCTCCCGGATCGCGGGCAGCAGCGCGATGATCGTGGGCGCCTCGCTGGGCGGCGTACTGGTCGCCGCGGTCGGCCCCGGCTGGGGCCTGGCCGTCGACGCGCTCAGCTTCGCGCTCGCCGCCGCGTCCTTCGCGCTGGTCCGCGTCCAGGTCGCGCCACCTGAGCCCAGCGTCGGCCTGGTGCATGAACTGCGCGTCGGCTGGCGGGAGTTCACCTCCCGCAGCTGGGTGTAGGTGATTGTGGTGGCCTTCTGTTTCCTCAACGCCGGCATCACCGCCTCGTTCACCGTCCTCGGCCCGGCCGTCGCCGACACCACCGGGATCGGCCGCAGCGGCTGGGGCCTGGCTCTCGCCGCGGGTTCGCTCGGCGCGGTCGCCGGCGGCGTACTCGCTGAGGTGGCGGCCCCGGCGCGCGATCCTGGTCGGCTGCGCGCTGATGGGCCTGACGGCGACGACCCCGCTGCTGCTCGCGCTCGCCCCGTACACCTGGGTGCTGGTCGTGGCCAACTTCGTGGCGGGCGTGGGCGTCGAGCAGGCCGGCGTCGCCTGGTACTCGACCCTCAACGAGCAGATCCCCGAGGACCGCCTCGCCCGCGTCTACGCCTACGACGACCTCGGCTCCTACCTCGCGCTCCCGCTCGCCCAGTTCGCCGCCGGACCCGCCGTACTCCTCCTCGGCCTCCATGCCACCCTCTACGCGGCCGCCGCGCTCATCCTCCTCGCCACCCTCGCCATGGTCGCCACCCCCTCCATCCGCGCGCTGGCCCCGAGGCCAGCGGAACCGCTGCCCGCCTCCGAAGATCCGGTGCCTCACTGAGCCGGGTTTCGTTCCGGTGCGTTCATCCGGTGCCTTCCACGAGGGTCACCGTGGACGTCGTGTGGCACGGCCGCGAGCAGCGCCTGGCACAGTCGCCCCCGAGCGTCGGTGCGCACGTCGTCCGGCATCGCGGCGCGGATGGCGGCCTGCACCAGACGGTGCAGCACCGGGAGGAGGAGGCTCCGCGCCTCCCGAGCCCCAGGCCGGGCAGAGCACCGGCCGTCGTGTCCCACACCACCGGACGGCCGCGGCTGCGATCAGCGTTTCCGTCCTGCCGCTGCTCCACTCGGGCGCGGCCAGTGAGCGGAGCGAGCTGTCCACCGCCGCACCGCGTGAGCCGTGTCTCACCGGGGCGGCGCCTCTTGGCTATGCAACGAGTTGCATATGAGGATCAGGGGTATGGCCCTCGAGCACGCGATCCTCGTCTCCCTGCTGGAGAAGCCGGGCTCCGGCTATGAGCTGGCCCGGCGGTTCGACCGGTCCATCGGATACTTCTGGACCGCCACCCACCAGCAGATCTACCGCGTTCTCAAGCGCATGGAGAGCGACGGCCTGCTGGCCGTCCGCGGACTGCCGCAGCAGGACCGACCGGACAAGAAGGAGTACTCCGTCATGGGCCCCGGCCGCGCCGCCCTCTCCCAGTGGCTGCACGAACCGATCGAACCCGAGAGCATCCGGCACGACCTCGCCGTGAAGATCCGCGGCGCGGCCTTCGACGACCCGTCCGCGCTGATCCGTGAGGTCGAACGGCACCGCCAGGTGCACAGCGACCGGCTCGCGCACTATCTCGCCGGGGAACTGCGTGACTTCACCGGCCCTGCGGCTCCCACCCCGCTCGACGCCGGTCAGGAGCTGCAGCATGTCGTGCTGCGCGGCGGCATCGCGTACGAGCGGATGACGATCGCCTGGCTCGACGACGTACTCGCCACCCTTCGCCGGCTCGGCATGTCACACCCGCGTGCCTGAACTGCCGGCCGTCGCCGCCCGCGCTCCGCGACCTTCATTGCGGCACCCTTCATCCTCAACCCCCGGAAGGCGGACCTCCATGGCCGATCCCCTGCTCTTCAACCCGCGCACATACGACCCGGCGCAGTTCGATCCCGAGACCCGCAGGTTGCTGCGTGCCACCGTCGACTGGTTCGAGGACCGCGGCAAGCGCAGGCTCATCGAGGACTACCGTTCCCGCGCCTGGCTGGCCGACTTCCTCGCGTTCGCCGCCAAGGAGGGGCTGTTCGCCACCTTCCTCACCCCGGCGTCCGCCGCCGGACACGAGGACCAGCGCTGGGACACGGCCCGGATCGCCGCCCTCAACGAGATCTTCGGGTTCTACGGTCTCGACTACTGGTACGCGTGGCAGGTGACCATCCTCGGTCTCGGACCGGTCTGGCAGAGCGACAACACCGCGGCTCGCACCCGCGCGGCGGAACTCCTCGCACAGGGCGAGGTGTTCGCCTTCGGCCTCTCGGAGAAGACCCATGGCGCCGACATCTACTCCACCGACATGCTGCTGACGCCGGACGGCAACGGCGGTTTCAGGGCGACGGGTTCCAAGTACTACATCGGCAACGGCAACGCCGCAGGGCTCGTCTCGGTCTTCGGCCGCCGCACCGACATCGAGGGCCCGGACGGCTACGTCTTCTTCGCCGCCGACAGCCGCCACCCGGCCTACCACCTCGTGAAGAACGTCGTCGACTCCTCCAAGTACGTCAGCGAGTTCCGCCTGGAGGACTACCCGGTGGGCCCGGACGACGTCCTGCACACGGGCCGCGCCGCCTTCGACGCCGCCCTCAACACCGTCAACGTCGGCAAGTTCAATCTCTGCACCGCCTCGATCGGCATCTGCGAGCACGCGATGTACGAAGCGGTCACCCACGCGCACAACCGCATCCTGTACGGCCGCCCCGTCACCGCCTTCCCGCACGTGCGCCGCGAGCTGGCCGACGCGTACGTCCGTCTCGTCGGCATGAAGTTGTTCAGCGACCGCGCCGTCGACTACTTCCGCTCCGCCTCTTCGGACGACCGCCGCTATCTGCTGTTCAATCCGATGACGAAGATGAAGGTGACCACGGAGGGCGAGAAGGTCATCGACCTGATGTGGGACGTGATCGCCGCCAAGGGCTTCGAGAAGGACACCTACTTCGCACAGGCCGCGGTCGAGATCCGAGGGCTGCCCAAGCTTGAGGGCACGGTCCACGTCAACCTCGCGCTGATCCTCAAGTTCATGCGCAACCACCTGCTGCACCCGGCCGAGTTCCCGGCGGTGCCGACCCGCCTCGACGCGGCCGACGACGCTTTCCTCTTCGAGCAGGGTCCGGCCCGTGGCCTTGGCTCCGTGCGCTTCCACGACTGGCGCCCCGCGTACGACGCGTACGCCGGGGTGCCGAACGTCGCCCGCTTCAGGGAGCAGGCCGACGCCCTGTGCGAGTTCGTGGCCACCGCGGCCCCCGACGAGGAGCAGAGCCGCGACCTCGATCTTCTCCTCGCCGTCGGCCAGCTGTTCGCGCTGGTGGTGCACGGCCAGCTGATCCTGGAGCAGGCCCGCCTGACGGACCTCGACGAGGACGTGCTCGACGAGCTGTTCTCCGTCCTGGTCCGCGACTTCTCCGCCTTCGCGGTCGAGCTGCACGGCAAGGACTCCGCCACGGAGGACCAGCAGCGGTGGGCACTCGGTGCGGTCCGGCGTCCCGTCGTCGACGCAGCGCGTTCGGGGCGGGTCTGGGAGCGTGTCGAGGCACTGTCCGGGGCGTACGAGATGGCGCCGTGACAGCGAGCCCAGGGGGGCGCGTCGACACGTGACGGTCACGGTCCCCGTCAGCTGTGAAGCCCGTACCGTGGTCCTCCGCGTGACCTGCCGCGCGGAGGACCACGGTGGGTTGTGCCGACTTCGCCAGTGCCCGCCGTAGCCGTCGTCACGGGCGGGCGCCGCCGGGGTCACGTCCGTCGGCTCAGCGCCGCAGGGTCAGCCCCTGCCCGGCGGCGGTCCGGTGTGAGTTCCCGCGGTCTGCACGCCCTCGTAGTGTGGGGACTGGTGCTCGGCGCGGGGGACGAAGTAGTCGGGATCCCTTGGCCGCTGGGCCCCCGGGCGCGGACGCGGCGCCGGCTCGAGATGGGGGATGTGCTTGGAGCAGTGCACATACGCCTCCTCCACCGTGATGTGCACCCAGAATTCGGGCTTGCGGCCAGGAGCGGTGTCCACAGGAAGGTGGGGGTGGGCCCGCCGCTGCTCCTCGTCCCGGTGGAGCCGAGCCGCGCCATTGACGTGCAGTCCGATGTGGTCATGGGTGAAGTCGACGAAGAGCAGACCGATATGCGGGTTCTCGGTGATGTTGCCCGCACTGGCGAGGACCCCGTTCCCACGGTACTCGGGGTAGGTGAGGGTGCCCTCGTCCAGCACGGTGACGAAGCCCGGGGGACCGGCGCGGAATGTGACGTCACAGGCTCCGCCGGCGTCCGACGTGGACAGGAACGCCATGGTCTGCCGACCTATGAAGTCCACCATCTGCGGGGTCAGTCGAGTCTGCACCTGGCGGTCGTAGAAGGTGGCGGCCTGGTCGGCCGTGCCGAGAAGGTGCTGCAGGCGGCGCTCGCCGACGGAGCCGGTGGTCTCGCGGGTGTGGTTCACGGAACGCGCTGCCTTCCTATGGCCTTCAGCTGGGCGGGGGAGCGACGGCACTCTAACGCTGGAGGGAGCACGGTGTCGTGGTCGGTCCACGTGAGCGACTCGCGATCCCTTCGCGGCCATGCGTCGGACCACCCTGGCTGCGGGCTGGAAGCAGGTCAGGGGCAACGGGCGGGCGCGGCGTCGTGTGCTACGTGCTGATGAGGTCGGTCACCGCTCGGATGCCGCCCTCGGTGAGGGCGGTGCGTTGTCGGTCCGCGCCGGTTCCGTGCTGGAGCAGGTGGTCGATCAGGGACGTCACCTGCGGGGTGTCGCCGGAGGCGTCGAGGGCGGGGGTGATGTGGCGGAGGAGTTGGTGCAGGACTTCGCCGGCCGGGCGGGTGTTGCCGTCCAGGTCGACGAGGGTGTCGCTGAGACCATGCCGGGCCGCGTGCCACAGGCTCGCCCGTAGCAGCTCAGGGGCGCACTCGGGGGCGGGGGCGTCGGCGGAGACCGCGTCGAGTTCCGTCTGGACGAGGGCCCGGACCACGCCCGCGAGCTTCACCGCGTCGTCGACGCGCAGCTGGACGTCCAGGCACCGCACCTCCAGGGTGGGATACGGGGCCGAGAGACGGGCCAGCCAGTACAACTGCCCGATGTCCGAGATCAGCCCGCTCTTCAGCAGCCGTTGCACGCGCCGGTCGTAGTCGGCCACGTCGTGGAAGTGCGGGGGCATGCCGCTGACCGGCCAACGGCCGAAGACCACCGTGCGCCAGCTGGCGAAGCCGGTGTCGTGGCCGTCCCAGAGGGGTGAGTTCGCCGACATGGCCGTGAGCGTCGGCAGCCACACCCCGAGCCGGTTCATGAGCTGCAGCCCCTCCTCGCGGCTGGGCACCGCGACATGGACGTGCATGCCGTTGACCAGCTGCTCCGCCACCAGCTGCGGCGCCTGCGAGCGCATGGCGCGGTAACGGGCCTTGTCGGTGACGGCCACGGGGCGGCTGTGCCGCAGCGGGGAGGTCCCGCAGGGCGCGAGCCTGCAGCCGTGCCGTTCGGCCGCCGTCCCGACGGCGTTCCGCAACCGCAGCAGATGTCCCCTGACCTCCTCCAGGGATTCGCACACCGGCGTGGCCACCTCGACCTGCGCCTGCAGCAGTTCGCTCTGCACCTCCTGATCGGCCACGAACGGCGCGAGCCCGGCCGCGGCGCGCACCTTGTCGGCCAGCGGCACGGGCAGACCCGTGACCGGGTCGAGCAACAGGTACTCCTCTTCCACACCGATCGTCGTCATCGGCCGCCTTCTGTTCCGCCCCGTCGCCGGAGTCCTGAGCTCACCGCGCTGCACACCTGTCACCCCCGACGGGTGCGCGCTCACCGGTGAACCGAGTACCTCGATCACCGTGGGAGAAACCGGTCTCGCGGACCCGTGTTCCGGATCCTGTCGCGCGCGACCGCCAACCACATGCCGTCCGCGTTCGCTGAACCATGGGCGAGGGTTCCGCCGGCCTCCCCCTCCACCAGTGGCCGATGCCGTCCGTGCGGACCGGCTGGTGTGGGTCGGCAGCCAGGAGGAGATGGCTCGCGGCCCGGCGCAGCTGTGTTCCGGTGCTCGGGTCTGGTGCACTCCCCGCCGACGCATCGAGGCGTTCGGGCTGACCCCCGGTATTGGCCAGAGCTCAGGGCTCGTTTCTCCAACTGGCGGACTCGTGTCGATCTCGTCGTACCGCATCGAGCACAACGGCATAGGGCATGTCCCCACCGGCCGGCGGGACCGGGCCGCAGCCTCCGGCGGCATCGTCACGTGAGCAGACGGTGAAGAAATCGGCACAGATAATTCTGGATCATTCATTGGCGGTTCAACCAGCGTTGAGGGCTGCACATTTGGGCTCGGGTTGCTTCGAATGTGCGCGAATCCTGTGGAGATTGACCGCCCATCGGATGTCGGGGTCACGTCAAGCGGTTGATCTGCTCGCGACAAGTCGGCACTCTCCAGAGCACGCGCAGCGCTGCCGTTCGAACGCAAATCCCCCCACTTCACGAGGAGACCCCTCTTGACTGCGCATCACAAACGCACAAGCAAGGCCAAGATCGTCACCGCGATCGCGGCCACCGCAGCCGTCGTCGGTACCGCCCTCTATGTGTCCCCGATTGCCCAGGCGGGACAGCCCGCGGAGGGCAAGGTCTACGGTCTGAACGCCGAAGGAGCCGTGGCCGGCAGCTACATCGTCCTCCTGGACCAGAGGGCGTCCACGGCCGAGAAGCGGGACCTGGCCACCGAGTACGGTGGCAAGATCAGCCGGACCTTCGGCTCGGCGGTCAACGGCTTCTCCGCCAGAAGCCTGACCGAGACGGAGGCCAAGCGCCTCGCGGCCGATCCCGCGGTGTCCAAGGTGGTCCAGAACAAGAAGTTCCACATCAATGCCACCCAGGACAACCCGCCGTCCTGGGGCCTGGACCGCATAGACCAGAACGACACGGCCGCCGACGGCAAGTACACCTACCCGGACAAGGGCGGGGAAGGAGTGACTGCGTACGTCATCGACACCGGCGTACGCATCAGCCACAAGGACTTCGAGGGCCGCGCCGCCCACGGGTTCGACGCCGTCGACAACGACGACAATGCCGACGACGGCAACGGTCACGGCACCCATGTGGCGGGAACCATCGCCGGTGCTTCCCATGGTGTGGCCAAGAAGGCCAAGATCGTCGCGGTCCGCGTGCTCGACGACAACGGTTCGGGCACCACCGAGCAAGTCGTCGCCGGCATCGACTGGGTGACCAAGAACCACCAGGGCCCCTCGGTGGCCAACATGAGCCTCGGCGGCGGCGCAGACCCTGCTCTCGACGAGGCGGTCAAGAAGGCCATCGCCTCGGGTGTCACCTTCGCGGTCGCCGCCGGCAACGAGTCGGCGGACGCCGGGCAGGGTTCACCGGCCCGAGTCCCCGAGGCCATCACGGTCGCGTCCAGCACCAAGGACGACGCCCAGTCGGACTTCTCCAACTTCGGGTCGATCGTGGACCTGTACGCGCCCGGCTCGGACATCACCTCCGCCTGGAACGACAGCGACCAGGGGACCAAGACGATCTCCGGCACCTCCATGGCCGCCCCCCACGTCAGTGGAGCCGCCGCCGTCTACCTGGCCGGTCACCCGGACGCCACTCCCGATCAGGTCGCCACCGCGCTCACCGGCGCGGCAACCGGTGACAAGATCACCAACCCGAGCAGCGGAACGCCCAACAAGCTGCTGAAGGTGACCGAGTAGATCCACACAGGACGCTGAAGCCCGGCGGTGCCGCGAGCGCGTGCGCGGCGGCACCGCCGGGCGGCGTCGTGGCCGGGCCCGCCCAGGGGAGTGAGCCAGAGTCGCATCGGACACGATATGTGACGATTCGACTTCGTGTCGAAGCCGTCGGTCCGCGGTGAGGAGTGACTATGGACTCGGGCAGGCGTCAATTCCTGGGCAGGTGCGGAGCCGTGGTGACGGGAGTTGCGGCGCCGTTCGCCTTCCCTCGGCACGCGCTCCCAGAGAGCCACGCTCACCCGGACCTCAGCTCGGGCACGAGCACGGTGACGGACTTGCGGACCGGCAGCGGGACCGTTCATGAGCGATTCATGCGGCTGGTCATCGAACAGGCCCGGAAGAACCCCAAGTGGCCGTTCGGCGCTGTGATCGTCGATACCCGCAACGGCGATGTCCTGGGAAGCGGAGTCAACACCGGGGCGGACAGTCCGCTGTTGCACGGCGAGGTGGTCGCCATGAACGATTACGTACGGCGGCACGGCAACCAGGGCTGGGCCGACACGACCCTCTACACCACGGGTGAGCCGTGCTCGATGTGTATGAGCGCGATGGCATGGGCGAATCTACGGCGTGTGGTCTGGGGCAGCTCGATCGACGAGATCCGCCGCACCGACATCGTCCAGATCGACCTGCCCGCCCACGAGGTGGCCCTCTCCGCACGGTCCTTCTACACCCCGGAGCTGCTCCTGGGTGGCGTACTCGCGGACCACACCAACCGCCTCTTCCGGCAGGCCCAACGGCTGCGCCAGAGCCTCCCGGAGGCACCCTCGGCCGAGCTGTCCTGACGGTTCGACGGACCGGATCCTGGGCCGGGCGGCGGGGTGGAGCAGGCCGATCCGACGTCGCGAGCACCGGCGGCCTCGGTGGCCGGCGCGCGGTCGATGCGGGGGCGAGGGCGCTGACTCCATCCGGCCCGGCCGCGCGGGCGACGGCCAGAGGCAGCACGGCCCGTCGACCCAGGCCCGCTGCTTCGGCCGGGGGACTGGGCTGCCGTCGCGGCGTCGCCCGGCGCACACCGGTGGGTTGGCCACAGGCAACCGCGATGTTCCGGAGACGCCGCAGCGTGCCGGCGTGCCCGAGGCTGTGGTCGTGGGTCTGGCGCACCACGTGCTGGGCGAGGTGCCGGTGGCCTTGGTCGTACCGGGCCCGGGTGGAATCGAGGCACGGCGGGAGCTCGCCGAGTGCCGTACCCCGCTCGCCGACTACAAGGTGCCGGCCGAGATCCGCGAGATCGCCGCCGTCCCACGCACCGCGAGCTGGTGGGCGGTCTGGCCTCTGGCGACGTCTCCGCTGTACGAGCCCCAGAGCTCCCGACAGGTGTTCCAGGAGGGGACCGTTTTGCAGGATCGAGGGCTGTTCGGCGGGCCGGCCTGGGGCGAACCCGAGCCGTAGTCCGCACAGCGACAAGCCGGCCGTTGACGTGCGGTCAAGCCTGTCCGGCGGTGATCACCTCGGCGTACCACATCCGGCTGATCCACGCCGCCCTCACGTCGGGGCTTGCGGGGCGGCCGGGGACGGGACGGGCTGCTGGACGGCCTCGGGCAGGGCCTGTTCGGCCCAGATCACCTTGCCTTGCGGGGTGTACCGGGTGCCCCAGCGCTCAGCCATCTGCGACACCAGGAACAGGCCCCGGCCTCCCTCGTCCGTCGTCGCGGCGTACCGAAGATGCGGTGAGGTGCTGCTGCCGTCGGACACCTCGCAGATCAGCGTACGGTCGCGGATGAGCCGCACGTGAAACGGCTCGGCGCCGTAGCGGATGGCGTTGGTGAGGAGCTCACTCAGGATGAGCTCCATGGTGAAGCCGAGCTCTGACAGACCCCACACTTCGAGCTTTGCGGACACGGCATCCCGCATTCCCGCGACCGCCGCCGGGTCCGGGGGTACGTCCCAGTCGGCGATCCGGTCGGGCGGTAGTGTCCGCGTGCGGGCGACGAGGAGGGCGACGTCGTCCTTGGGGCGCTCGGGCAGCAGACTGTCCAGCACGTCCTGGCAGGTCTCCTCGGGCGGCCGTGCGGGGTGGCCCGTCAGCACATCGCGCAGCAGTTCCATTCCCAGATCCAGGTCGCGCCTGCGGTCCTCGATGAGGCCGTCGGTGTACAGGACGAGCTGGGTTCCCTCCGCGAGGCACAGCTCCGCGGTCTGGAACGGCATGCCGCCGAGGCCGAGGGGCGGACCGGCCGGCACGTCCGGGAAGGTGACGGTTCCGTCGGGCTGGACCAGTGCGGGCGCCAGATGTCCCGCACGTGCCATGACGTAGCGGCGCGTCACGGGGTCGTAGATCCCGTACAGGCAGGTGGCGCCCACGACGCCCGCGGCACTCTCGGCCGCCTCGTTCTGGTCGATGCGGCCGACCAGGTCGTCCAGATGGCTCAGCAGCTCGTCGGGCGGCAGATCGAGGGTGGAGAAGTTGTGCACCGCGGTCCGCAGCCGTCCCATCGTGGCGGCGGCGTGGAGGCCGTGGCCGACCACATCGCCCACGGCCAGCGCCACCCGGCTCCCCGGCAGGGGAATCACGTCGAACCAGTCTCCGCCCACCCCCGACTGGGCGGGGAGGTAGCGGTAGGCGATGTCGAGGGCGTTCTGTTCGGGCACGGCCTGCGGCAGCAGGCTGCGCTGGAGGGTGACCGCCAGGGTGTGCTCACGGGTGTAGCGGCGGGCATTGTCGATGCTTATCGCGGCACGGGCCACCAGTTCCTCCGCAAGCGACAGGTCCTCCTCGTCGAAGGGCTCACGCTTTTGCGCGCGCCAGAAGTTGGCCATGCCCAGCACGACGCCACGGGCCTGGATGGGGGCGGTGATGAGGGAGTGGAAGCCGTAGCCGATGATCGCCTCGGCGCGCTCCGGGTCCTGCACGCGCCAGCCCGTGGCGGCCGCCAGATCGCTCACCAACTGGGAGCGGCCGCTGCCGTAACCGCGCGCCTGGGGCGTGGACGGAAGATAGTCGAAGAGCCGGCCCTGCTCGGAGAGCGGATGGTCGTCCCCGATGCCGCACACGGCCGCGCGTCGCATGTCCGTCGCCGTGGGGGCCGGCTCCTCGCCGTGCAGGACGGCGTCGGCCAGGTCCACGGTGACGTAGTCCGCGAAGCGGGGAATGGGGACGCGCGCCAACTCCTCGGCGGTGCGCAGCACGTCCAGGGTGGTACCGATGTGGAGTCCGGCGTCGTACAGCAGCCTGAGCCGCTCCCGTGCCACCTCTGCCCTGCCCGTCACCGCTTGCAGCTCGGTGGAGTCGCGCAGCGTCACCACCGTTCCCTTGGGGCCTCCCTCACGATCCGTGGGCCGCTGGTTGACCGCGAGCAGCCGCTCTCCGGCGAGGTGCACCTCGTCAGTGGCCTCGCGCCCGGAGGCGAGAAGCGCCTTCGTCTCGGGCTCCAGGCCCGGCAGCTCCGAGACGAGCTTTCCCTCGACGTCCGGGGGCAGCTCCAGCAGTCGTCTGGCCTCGTCGTTCGCCAGCATCAGCCGCCCGTCGGCGGCCACGATCAGCACCCCTTCCTTGACGGAGTGCAGCACCGTGTCGTGGTGCTCGTACATCAGGGTCATTTCGTCCGGGCCCAGGCTGTGCGTCTGCCGCCGCAGCCGCCGGCCCACCAGTGCCGTCACACCGGTGGACAACACGAGTGCTCCGGCCCCGGCGCCCAGGATGATCGGTAGTTGCCGGGTCACCTGACTTTCGACGTTCTTCACCTTCATCCCGGCCGAGACAAGGGCCACCACTTCGCTGTCGGCGTTCTCGACCGGGACCGTGGCCTGCACCTCGCGACCGAGCGGGCCGTCGACGCTTTCCACGTAGACCTTCCCCGCCAGCGACGGCCCGATCTCGCCCACGAACCGCTTGCCGATCCGGTCCGGCAAGGGGTGCGTGAACCGGATGCCCCCGGTGTCCATGACCACGATGAAGTCGACGCCGGCGGCCCGGCGTGCCGTCTCGGTGAGCGGCTGGAGGATCTTGCTCGGATCCGGGGCCCGCAATGCCGCCAGGACGCCCGGTGAGTGCGCGAACGTCTGGGCCACGGCCGTGGAGCGGCGCCTGGCCTCGGCGCTGGTGTCCCGCTCCGACTGCAGGACGAGGGCGATGACGCCGCAGGTCACGAGCAGCACCACCAGAGCCACCTGGAAAACCAGCACCTGCCCGGCCACGCTTCGCGTGCTCTGGCTGACCAGCCGCATGACCGACAGGTGAGGAAAGTGGGCGAAACGATTCGCCATGCGACCTTTTTAACACCGGTGATCCCGAGCGGCCAGGCCCGCCCGCCGATCCCCGCTTGGCTGACCTCGGGTGTCTGTACGGCCGTGCGCGGGGTGGCCCGGTTTCTTCGGGCGCGGCAGGGCGTCGCAATCCCGCTCGCGCGGTACGTGATCTCCCTCCCCGCGCCTGGTGCCCTATTAGGCCGATATCATGCGTTTTGTGATCATGCTTGGGCGGCTGTGGCGCCGTCGTCCTGCCTACGGCGGCCGATGGGAAGCTGCCCAGCTGTCACCCGTGATCCTGACCGTCCTCATCGCCGGCCTGGCGTTCTCCACCCCCAGGGAGATCGCCGTGAGCCGCCTTCTGCCCGCCGCACCCGCCCTCGCCGCCGCGATGTGGCCCGTGCTCCCCACGATCCTGTTGGGGGCGTTCTGCCTGCTGACCATGATCGTCCTCAGCTTCTTCTACACCGATCTCGGGACGCAGTACACGTCGGCCGCGATCGTCGCGGTCACCTTGGCGGCCGCATACGCGAGCCATGTCCGACTTCAGAGAGAGGAGACACTCTTCCAGGTCCGGCTCGTCGCCGACGCGGCCCAGAAGGTGCTGCTGCGCCCGCTGCCGCACCGCATCGAGGACATCGAGATCGAGTCGCTGTACCTGGCGGCCCAGGAACAGGCACGGATCGGCGGCGACTTCTATGAGGCCATCGGCACACCGCACGGGGTCCGGCTGCTCATCGGTGACGTACGGGGCAAGGGCCTGCCCGCGGTGGGGGCGGCCTCGGCGGTGATCAGTTGCTTCAGGGAGGCCGCGTACGACGAGCCCGACCTGCAGGGCATCATCCACCGCCTGGAGACCACCATCACGCGCCACAGCGCTGCGTTTCCCGTCCAGGACCAGCCCGAGCACTTCGCCACCGCTCTCCTCGCCGAGATCCCGCACGGCGGCGGTCACATACGACTTCTCAACTGCGGGCATCCCCCGCCGCTGATCGCACATCGAGGGATCGTCCGGGTTCTTGAGCCCGCCATCCCCTCGCCGCCCCTGAACCTCGCGGCGCTCATCGGTGACCGCTACTGGGTCGACACCGTCGCCTTCGCTCCGGGGGACCAGTTGCTGCTCTACACGGACGGCGTATCGGAGACTCGGGACCACACGGGTCGGTTCTTCCCGTTGTCTGACTGGATGCGGCGCCAGGGCCTGGCGCAGCCCCGCGAACAGCTCGACCGGCTGCACCGGGATCTGCTCCAGCACAGTGGAGGAAGGCTCGACGACGACATCGCGGCTCTCGCGCTGAGGCGCTCCACCGCGCGGGCTCGCGGAGCCGCCGACGTAGAGGGCTGAGTTTTCGTCGGCCGCCAGGCTGTCCGGCTTTCTGCGCGGCCGTCCCGGGCCGGGCCCGGGGATGAGGATCTTCTCCAGCGCGGCGATGAACGGGCTTGGGCCCCTCGCGGGGCGGTCTTCCGCCGACGTGGTCCAGTGCGATGTCCACGCCTTCGCCGCCGCCACGGCCGCAGGAGGTCGCCCGATATCGCCCAGCATCCGCAACTGACGAGTCCGGTCGGTGAACTGTCCCTGCAGGACCAGGACTTTCGCACCTGGTGGGCCGGTCGCGGTCGCCGCCCGGAATGTCGGCATCAAGCTCCTGCGCCACCCCGTCGCGCAGTGGTGCACCAGCCTCCTCAACGTCCTGCGGGATGAACCAGTTCGGGCTCGCCTACGCGAAGCCATCACCTTCCTCGACTACCGTCCTCGGCAGACTCGCTGCTACGCCGAGCCTCGTTTCTGGGCCGCGTTCATTCACCTAGGCGCGGGCCTCGCGTGATCCACGCGCACCCACGGCATGTCGGGCGCTTCCCCGTTGCCTTACTCAGGTGTTCGGGAGGCGGACCGACTGCCGGTGCCGGAAGACGTTGCGCGGGTCCCAGTACGCCTTGGCGCGTTGCAGCCGCGGGTAGTTGCTCCCGTAGTAGAGCGTGTGCCAGGACTGGCCCACACCCGGCGGGTTCAGGTCGGGGTCGCTGAGGTCCGCGTCGGGATAGTTGATGTAGCAGCCGTCGGTGTTGGGGGACGGCTCCTGCGCACGAGCGGTGCGCACCGTCGGCACGCCGCCGGTCTCTTCGTACATGTCGTGGTAGAAGTCACGGATCCAGGCCAGGTGGGGCGCGGCGATGGCGGGGTCGGCCAGGGCGTCCTGGTAGTCGAACGCCCCGTCGCGGTTGGCGTCCTTCCCCCATGTCCAGTAGGTCTGGTACTGGAGCTTCAGGACAGAGGACCGCTGCGGGACGGCGGTTGCGGCCGGGTCGATGTCGTTGATACGGCCGCCGTAGGAGTCCACCTGGAGCAGGGCCTGGTCGTTGGTGTAGCGCTGGTTGGTCAGGTGGCGGTGGATCGCCTGCAACTGGCGTTCGGTGAAGTTCGCGGTGTGGTAGGCGGACTTGTACTTGCCGCACCGGCTGGGGCCGGAGTCGTTGAGGTTCTGGGTCGCGGTCAGCCAGGGCAGCCGGGTGGGGATGTGGAGGGAGTCGAGCGGTGGGTGCTCGCCCATCTGTACGTCCAGCACGGACGGGGGGTAGTCCGCTTCGGGGGCGAGCCAGTCGAGGAAGAGTTTGAGGCGCTCGGCGGAGTCGTCCCGGGTGCCGTCGAGTTGCAGGATCAAGCCGACCTTGCCCGCGGCGTGGTTGTTCAGCTTCAGCAGGGTGAACAGGTCGCGGTAGTCGAAGCTGCGTTGGAAGTCGGGGCCGTCGCCGGTGCGCTCGTGTTCGAAGAACTGGCCGTACCGGCGCACGAGGGCGGTGAATTTCTCGGGCCGGTCCTTGAAGATCTTCCAGTCCCAGGCGATGGTCTTCAACAGCACCTGGGCAGGCGGCTCGGGCAGGCCGCGGAACCAATACCTGGTCACCACGCCGAAGTTGCCGCCTCCACCGCCGGTGTGCGCCCACCACAGGTCCCGCAGCGCCGGCTCTGGGGAGTCCTTGCGGGCCACCGTCACCTCGGCGTGAGTCCGGTCGCGCACGGTGACGACTTCCACGGCGTACAGGTGGTCGACCGTCAGCCCGTGCAGGCGTGAGAGCAGACCGAAACCGCCTCCGGAGATGTGTCCTCCGGCACCGACGGAGTAGCACGAGCCGCCGGGCAGAGCGAGGCCGTAACACCGGTACAGCTGGGAGGCGGTGTGCCAGTTGCCAGCGCCTGCTTCGACGCAGTAGGCCTCCATCTCCGGGTCGTGGTAGACCCCGTTCATGGCGCTGACGTCGATGATGACGGCGACATCGTCACCGCACACGAAGTCCTCGTAACAGTGCCCGCCGGAGCGGACCGTGATCCGGCCAGACGACGAGCCGTCGCGGGCCTGGCCTGCGAGGTAGGTGTCGAGGGCGGCGACCACGTCACGGGTGCCGGCGGCCACCACCACATAATCCGGTGTCGCGATCCACCGCTGATTGAAACCCCGGCGCAATGCCTCATAGCGGGCATCACCCGGGCCGACTTCGGTTGGCCCGAGACGCTCCGGGCGGGAGGAACTGGTGGGCATGGCGGCACCTCCACGCAGATGACCAGCATCGATCACTCAAAGTTAGATTGCCGGTTCCTGTGGATTGCTCCGCCGTTCGGGTGACGGTCGCAGCGCGAAGGATCAAAAGGGGCCTCGCCCCGGGCGCCGGGGCGCGCCGGAGCAGCAACCTGGTATGCCGCTGCGGCGCCGCGCTGATTACGGGCTCCCTGCGGAGCTGCACAACTGCTCCGCAACTGCCGTAGGTGTCGACTGGCGCTTCGAGAACCAGCCGTCGGCGCCCGCCCCCCGCCAGGGCCTCACCCGAGGACATGGCTGCGCTTCCTCACCGACCGGACGGCGCATGGTCAACGCGCTTCCGCTGGGCGCTGGTTGCCCCTTCGCGTCGCTGAGGCCCTCGGGATGATCTCCCTCAGTTGGATTCGCGGCGGTCTGCCGTCGGATAGCCGCTTTCCGGCCGTTCTCCGTCACGTACCGCGCCGTGCCCCCTGGCACTTCTGTTCCGGCAGGGGCGGGAGCATAAGCGGAGCTGGTTGGTGCATAACGCCTCGCTACTGCACGACGACATCATCGACGGGGACGATCAGCGGCGTGGTCGGCCGACCCTTTGGCGTCGCTCGACATCCATGACCTCGCCGGAGACGGACCTGCCCCGATCGGGGCCACCCCCTTCGGGGAGTTGGCGCATGGTCTTTTTCGGTGAGGTTCTGGTGTTGTGCCTGGTGTGTCCGCCGGGTCTGGGGGAGTTGCGGGCAGGGTGACTTGGCAGAGGTGGCTCATGGCGGTGGATGCGAGTGGGTGAAGCGGGTGGACTTGACATCGGTGCGTGAGGTCGTCGACTCGCGAAGGGATCTGCCGTGGGCCCGTGGGGATGCGTGGCTGGCCGGCGGGACGTTCCTGTTCGCTGAGCCGCAGCCCGGCCTGGTGCGCCTGCGGGATCTGACGGCCATGGGCCGGCAGCCGCTGACGGTTACGGAACAGGGCCTGAGCGTGGCGGCCACCTGCACGATCGCTGAGCTGTTGGCGTTCGCCGAGGACGGACCTGGGGCATGGCCGCGGGCACGGGAAACCATCGCTCAGTGCTGCCGCGCGTTCTCGTCCTCCCCCAAGGTGTGGAGCACCGCGACGGTCGGGGGGAACATCTGTCTGGCGTTGCCCGCCGCGCCGATGATCTCTCTTGCGGTCGCGTTCGACGCCGTACTGGAGCTGCGCTCACTGGACGGGGACGGCCGTGTGGTGCCGGCGGCCGAGTTCGTCACGGGCGCCGGCCGGACGGTCCTGAGGCCGGGCGAGGTCCTGCGCTCGCTTGTGTTGCCCTCCAGTGTGCTTGGTCTCCGCTCGGGGATGCGGCGGGCCGCTTTGCGGCCGCAGGGCCGCTCGGCGGCTGTGGTGACCGGCATCCACGATCCGGTGACGCAGCGGCTGACGATCGGTATCACCGCCGCGGTGTCCCGCCCCGTCACGGTGTCCTTTCCCTCGGTGCCGTCCGCTGACCGGATGCGGCGGTCCGTGCTGCACGCGCTGCCAATGCACCTGATCGTGGATGACGTTCACGGTCTGCCCGCCTGGCGGCGGCACCTGGCCGTGCATCTGGCTGAGGAGGTCCGGCAGCACCTGATGGCGCAGGAGTAGGCATGGCGTTCCTGACGCGTATCAACGGCCGGGACAGCCACGAGCCGCCTGCCCCCGGGCAATGTCTGCGCACGTATCTGCGTCAGCAGGGCTGGTTCGGTGTCAAGAAGGGTTGCGACACGGGCGACTGCGGGGCCTGCACGGTGCACGTCGACGGCGTTCCCGTGCACAGCTGCCTGTACCCCGCTCATCGCGCCCACGGGCGCACCGTGACCACGGTGGAGGGCCTGGCCACCGACGGGCAGCTCCAACCCGTCCAGCGCGCCTTCCTGAATGCACACGCCTTCCAGTGCGGCTACTGCACCCCAGGTTTCGTCATGACCGCCGCCGCCCTCACTCCCACACAGCTGAGAGCCCTACCGGAGTCCCTGAAGGGCAACCTGTGCCGCTGCACCGGCTACCGGGTCATCGAGGAAGCGGTACGAGACGCCCACCGCCCCCAGGCGGCTGCCACTGGGGCGGCCTCCCGGGACGAGGATGCGTCGGCGGACGCTGCCGTCGTGTGCGGCATCGCGCCCTTCACGCTCGACACCCCGGCTCCCACGGGCATGCTGCACATCCGGCTGGTGCGCTCACCGCACCGTCATGCCCGCATCACGGCCATCGACACCGAGGCCGCCCAGGCCATGCCCGGGGTGCACGCCGTCCTGACCCACCAGGACGCTCCCGCCGTCCGCTTCTCCACCGCCCTGCAGGAGCGCACCAGCGACAACCCCGCTGACACCCGCCTCCTCGACGACGTAGTGCGCCACGTCGGGCAGCGGGTCGCCGTCGTCGTCGCCGACAGCCCCGCCGCCGCTGAGGACGCCTGCCGCCGGGTGCGCGTCACCTACGACGTCCTGCCCGCCGTCACGGACCCCGATCAGGCCCTGCGGGCCGGAGCGACGCGCGTGCACCCGAGCGGCAACCTCGCGCACCGGCTCCACACCGTCGTCGGGGACATCGAGCTGGGGCTTGCCCAGGCCGATGCCGTCCACACCCAGACATACAAGACGCACCGGGTGCAGCACACCGCACTGGAATGCCACGCCACACGGGCCTGGCGGGACGAGGACGGCCGCCTGCACGTCCACACCACCACCCAGTCCCCCCACCTGACCCGCCGTCACCTGTGCGCCGTTTTCGGCCTGCAACCGCACCAGGTGCAGGTGACCGCCGCGAGGCTGGGAGGCGCCTTCGGCGGCAAGCAGGAGATGCTCACCGAGGACATCGCGGTCCTCGCCGTCCTGCGCACGGGCCGTCCCGTCCAGCTCGAGTACACCCGCACCGAGGAACTCACTGCCACGACCACCCGCCACCCCTTCCACGTGACGGTCACCGCCGGGGCCCGCCGTGACGGCACCCTGACCGCCCTGAAGGTGCGCGTCGTCGCCGACACCGGCGCCTATGGCAACCACGGCCCGGCCGTCCTGCAAGTCGCCTGCGCCGAAGCGCTGTCGCTCTACCGGTGCGCGAACATCACCGTGGACGGCTACAGCGTCTACACCCATAACGTGCCCTCCGGCGCCTTCCGCGGCTACGGCATCGGCCAGATGGCCTTCGCCGTGGAATCCGCCCTCGACGAACTCGCCCACACCCTGGCTCTGGACCCGCTCACCCTGCGCGAGCACGCCTACCTGCGCCCGGGTGAGACCTCGCCCCTCGCCGACGGCGACCAACCCGCACCGACCGCGGACACCGGCCTCACCGACGTCCTGCGCACCCTGCGTACCGTCCGCGACCGACGCCCTCCGCCCTCCTCTGCCGCCGTTGACGCGCGGTGCCTCATCGGCCAGGGCCTGGCCGTCACCGCCCAGTCCACCCACCCCTCCGACGGCCACATCACCCAGGTCATCGCCCAGCTGCGCCCGGACGGCGACTACGACCTGATCACCGGCCCGCCGGAATTCGGCACCCGTGCCACCGATCTCCTCCGGCACACCGCCGCCACCGCCCTGGCCACCAGCCCCGGCCACATCCACTTCCGGTGTGCCGACACCGACCTGCTCGACCACGACACCGGAGGCTTCGCCTCCACCGGAGCAACCCTGGGCACCCAAGCCGTGCAGCGTGCCTGCCGCCAACTGCGCGAGCAGCTCCTGGCACTGGCCGCCGACCGAACCGGAGCCGACGCCGCCGCCTGCCGCCTCGAAGGCGACGTGGTGCACTGCGGCGACCGGCGCCTCCCACTGAACGAACTCCACGCCACTGCACGGCATGAGGGAGAACCCCTTCGCGCGATCGGCCGCGCCGAACCCTGCACCGGCCCGTCGCCCCTGGCGGTGAACGCCCACTGGTTCCGCATCGCCGTCCACCCGGAGACCGGCGCCCTCACGATCCTCGACAGCGTCCACGTGGCCGACGCCGGCACCGTCCTGAACGAGGCGAGCTGCAACGGCCAGATCCACGGCGCCATCGCTCAGGGCATCGGCACCACGCTGTGGGAGAACCTGTCCACCGAGCCAGACGGCCGTATCACCACCCAGGATCTGCGCAGCTACACCATCCCCCAACTCGCCGACATCCCCGACACCGAGATCCACTTCTGCCGGCCCACCACCCCTGACCGCGGCCCCAAACCCCTGGGCGAGGGCCCCTTCAACCCCATCGCCCCCGCCCTGGCCAACGCCCTGCGCGACGCCACTGGCATTCGCTTCACCACCCTCCCCCTCCGGGCGGACATGGTGTGGGCAGCACTGCACCAGCACCGAGGCGGACAACTTTGACTCCAAGCCACCCGAGCCAGGGCACGCCGTACGCGTCAGGCGCATGGGCGCATCCAGTACAGGCACAGGGCTGGCGCGGGTCTCTTTACTGGGCTGCACACCCAGCAGGGACGTATCGCCGTCGTGGCACCGGAGCGGCCGGCCAGCAGCAGCCGTGTTCCCGTCCCGTCCCGGCTTTACGTCTCTCGGTGCGGCATCTTGGCAGGTCAGCGAGTTGAGGTCCCGTGTGGGCGTCACTTGGCCGAAGAGCCTTGCTGGAGGTCTGTTCCGGCAAGCAGCCTCGGTGGAGCGAAAGGGCGACGGCATCCACGCCGCGCCACCTCGGACTTCGCGGGGAAGGAATCCGGTTCATGAATGCTCGCAGGCGTACTGCTCTTGCCGTATCGGCAGCCGCTCTCGGCGGCGGTCTTGCGCTGAGCGGAGCCACCGGCGCGGGCGCCTCGACGCCTGCTGGAGCCACTGTCCAGGAGGGCTCGGGAGTGGACTCCGCAGACGTCGGGGCTGCCGCGTGCACGGTGAAGAATTGGGGGTATTCGTTCTCCTACAAGTGCGACGACCCGCCCGCGTACGCGGACTGGGACGGCAACGGGACGACCGACGAGATATTCGCCATCGCCCCCAACCGCAAGATCTACCACTCCTGGGACGCGGCCAACGGCTGGAAGGAGATGCCCAACGGGGGGCGCGCGGACTACACCATCCAGGCATGCTGGGCTGACGGCCGCCGCACGATCACGGTGTCGGTGGGCAACGGCCAGTCCCAGGGTGTCCGCTGGTCGTCCCACTTCAACCAGCGGTGGATCGGCTGGTACAAGAGCGCCAAGTGCGACATCTGACGGACATCGCAGCGGGGCCGGGCCCTTCTGAGGTCCGGCCCTGGCGGGGGCACGTGTATTCGGCCTCGACGGCGCCCTTCGCAGGGGGAGTCCACAAGGCGACACAGAGGTTTCTGCGCTGACGCCTGACAGCGATCGGCCGCCCGCTCACCCGTCACCCGGCCTTCCTGAACAGCTCCGACATCCGGCCCCCCACCCCATGGCCCAGCACCGCCGAGTCCGCCCCGATCAGGCCGACCCGCTCGGCCAGTTCCCGGGCGTGGACGTCGACGGCGGCCTCGATGAGCTCGGCGAACGCGTCCAGGGCGTCGTGAGCGCGGGAGCGGGCGACGGCGGCGCAGCAGACGGCGACCAAGGCGGCCGGCCACCACCAGCAGGCGAGCAGGGCGTAGCCCACGGCCCAGGCGGCGAGGCGGGCGGCGGCGGCGAAGGAGTCGTGGGCGGACTGGATCTGGCGTACGGCGGGTTCGGGGAGAATGAGCCACAGCCGTGGCCAGAGGGCGGCGAGGTCCACTCCATAGGTGGTGTGGACGCGCTCCGCCGTCGCCTGGACGCGGTCGCCGTACCAGGTGGGGCGGGTCGGTTCGCGTAGCGCGACGCGGTCGCGGGCCTCGGCGAGGTTCTCGATGCGCGCCTGGACGTCCGGCGGGGCCGACGGCCGGCCGTTGGGCGCAGAGATGCCGTCGTGCGCCTCCTCGTACTGCGTGTCCAGCTGCCGCCACCTGCGGGTGCGGCGGGCGGTCAGGGCACGGGACAGCGGGTCGCGGCCGAAGCGGAGCCAGTAGCGCTCGATCGCGCCGCCGAGGAACTGCGCGGCGAGTGACGCCGCGGTCGCGGCGAGCAGGACGAGGGCGACCAGGAGCGCGGCGGTACCGGCGCGGTCGAGGGCGGGGCGGGTCGCGAGGTCGTCCAGCGTGGTGCGCAGCCGGTCGATGTCGTGCCAGTGGCGGTGGCCCAGGGTGGTGCCGACGGCTGTGGCGGCGAGGAAGAGGGCGCCGGGAAGGACCAGCAGATTGAGCCAGCGTTCGGCGAGTTTGGCGCCCAGAGTGGCGAGGAGAGGGTTCATACCGGCGGGGTCACTGGCCGGGGCCCAGACGGCGCTTGCGCATGCGGGTGCCGTTCACGGCGCAGGGCGGGGCGGGGAGCAGGTCGCGGGCTCGTTCGACCCGGGTGCACTGGGCCGGTCCGGGACATACGGCCACCTTGATGTCGTGCGAGATGCCGGGGACCCTCGCGCTCCGGGACTCGTTGACCAGGCCCCGTGCGTCTCCCGCTCGGCGCAGCGCCGTGTCCAGGGCGCGGTAGCAGGCGGTGAGTTCGTCGGCGCCCGCGCCGGACCGCAGCAAGTCCCTTGCCCGCTCGGCCTGGTCCCGGACGTCGGCGTCCTCCAGGTCATCGGGCGAGCCGAGCAGGACGCACAACGCCGCTGCGGCCCGATGGTCGGCTTGGGGGAAGTCGGCAGACGCGGTCATGGTCCAAGTGTGCCGGAGATCGAGCGGAGTTGAGCATGAGTTGACATGCTGTCGGAAGCGACGGCTGGGGGGAGTGACGGCGTGAGGTACGACCGGGACTGGTTTCTTCAGGCGGTTCGCGTGCGTCTCGACCGGGCGGCCGGGACGGCGGACGGGCGGGTGGACGCGGACGTGGTGTTCGGCCCCGCCGCGGATGCCGAACTGAGGGGACTGCTGCGGACCTGCGACACGAGGACCGACATGGCGGCCCGGCACGCGGCCGGCTGGCTCTGCGTCGCCCGTGCGATGGCCGACCCCGGGCACCGTGGCGCCGTACACGGGTGCATGGCCGGGACCCTGCTCTACCCGGTGTGGGTCTCCGATCCGGGGCTGGTGCCACCGGAGCTGGCGGCGGGCTACGCGTCCAACGATCCCGCCATCCACCCCGACCCGGCGAACGCGGACGGCCCCCACGAGTGGGCGGCCCAGGTCGCCGCGTTCGAGATCGTGGCGGAGGGGCGGCAGCACAACCCGCCGCCGGACGCCTCCGAGGCCGTCCGCCGGCTCCACGAGATGGCCGTACTGCTGGCCGCCATGTCGCCCTCGCGCGATGCTCAGCTCGCCACCGCGATCGGGCTCGCCAGTCTCGCCGTACTCGCGACGCCGGAGTACGACCCCTGGTTCCCGGGACGGCTCAGAGGGGTGACCGACATCGTGGCCCTTGCAGGGACGACGTGGCCGTTCGGGGACCTGGCGGACGCGGATCCGGTCCGGTTCGTCCGCGGGGCCCTCAGGCGCATCCCGGCCGACTCTCCCGAACGGGTCCTCGTCCTCGACGGCCTGGGCCGCCGGCTCCTGGACCGCTACCTGGAGTCGCACGACGCCGAGGACCTCCACGAGGCGGTGGGCATCGCGCGGGACGTACTGGCCCAACTGCCGCCCGGCCACCCGCATCTGCCCCACGGCTACGGCGCCCTGGGGCAGGCGCTGGTGCTGCTGCGGCAGGTGGAGGGCGCGACGCCCGAGCAGTGCGACGAGGTGGTGGACGTGTGCCGCCGGGCCGTCGACGGCCACCTGAAGGGACCCGCGGCGGCGGGGCACGACCTGGGTATGGCACTCGTTCTCAGGGCGCACCACACCGGCCGGGGGGCGGATCTGGACGAGGCGATCGCCGTGTTCACCGAGGCGCTGCGGGCGGCAGGGAATCCGGGAGAGACCGCCGCCCTGCGCAACGCTCTGGGCAACGCCCTGCGCGCCCGCTCCGTCGCGACCGGCTCCCAGGCCGATCTGGACGCGGCGCTGAGCTTCACCGACCTCTCCATGGCATCCGCGGAGGCGGCGGACGGCCCACAACTGCCGCTCATCGCCCCCGCGATGGCCCTGTACAACCGCTACCTGCGCGACCCGAAGGCGAACGGGGCGGATCTGGACGAGGCGCTGCGCCAACTGCGCCGCGCCGAGAAGCTCATGGCACCGGACCACCCGGACCGTCCCGCGGCGCTCGACGACCTCGGCCTGGTACTGATCGCCTGCTTCCAACGCTCGGGAAAGCCGGAGGAGTTGAACGAGGCCGTACTGGCCCATCGGGAGTCGGTGGCCCTCACCCGGGAGGGGCACGGGTCGCTCGGGCTGCGGCTGCTCAACCTCGGTGCCGCGTTGAGTCTGCGGCACCGGCTGATCGAGGACGGTGACGACCTGCGGGAGGCCGAGGCGTGCAGGCGCCGGGCCGCCGAACTGCCCGGCATGGGCCCCGCGCACGCGGCGGCGCTGGCGAGCTCGACCGGGCTCAGTCTCATGGCGGGCTTCGAGCGTGCCCCCGACCCCGTCGCCCGGCTCGACGAGGCGGTACGGCTCCTGAGGCAGGCGCTCTCCCTCACCCCGGAGGGCGACCCGATGCTGCCCCGGCGCCGCCACAACCTCGCCGTCGCCCTGCTGCTCCGCATCTCGAAGACGCTGCGGATCGACGAAGCACGCGAGGCACGCGAGCTAGCCGACTCGGTGATCGCGGCACTGCCCCCGGACTCCCCCGACCTGCCCAGCGCCCTTACTGTGGCCGCCAACGCACGGCTCCTGAGCCCCCGCACCCTGCTTTCGTCGGCCGCCCAGGACGAGGTGGTCGCGCTGTACCGCCGGGCGGTCGAGGCCACCCCGCCCGGCCACCCCACACGCACCCAGCGCCTGGCGAACCTGGGCAGGGCCCTGCGCGGTGTGGGGTTCCGCCGCCGTCGCCGTCAGGCCGATCTGGTCGAAGCGGCCGAGCGGTTCCGGGAAGCGGCCCTGGAGCAGCAGTGCGCGCCCGCCCTGCGCCTGGACGCCGCACGCGACTGGGGTGACGTCCGGGCGGAGCTGGGCGACTGGGCCGGCGCCCTGGACGGCTATGTCGTGGCGGTCGACCTGCTGCACTCCGTCGCGCCCCGCCATCTCGTCCGTGACGACCAGGAGTTCCTGCTGAGCCGTACCGTCGGGCTGGGCGCCGCTGCCGCCGCGTGCGCGGTGCGCTGCGGCCGGCCCGGGCTCGCGGTCGGGCTGCTCGAACAGGCGAGGGGCGTGATCCTCTCCCACGCCTTCGACGCCGACAGCGATCTGACCCGGCTCCGGGAGACCGCCCCCGGCCTCGCCGACCGCTTCGAGGAACTCCGGGACGTCCTCGACACGGCGACCGACAACCTGGGGCCCCTGCCGGAGGAACCGTCCGGCCCCGCCGACGCCCGCGCCGATGTGCGGCAGCGGCTGGCCGCAGAGTGGCGGGACCTCACCGCCCGGATCCGCGCCGAGCATCCCGAACTGGGCCTGCTGCGGCCGGTGCGGGACTGGGACGAGGGCGAACTGCGCGCCACGGCAGCCGCGGGCCCGGTGGTCCTCGTCAACGTCTCCCCGTACGGCAGCCACGCCCTGGTCGTCACCGAGCACGCCATCGACGCCGTACCGCTCCCGGACCTCGACCCCAAAACGACGGCGACGCGCCGACGGACCTTCCAGGACGCGCTGGTGCGCATCGACGCACCGGAGACCTCGCGCAAGCAGTCCCAGCGCGCGCAGCAGGACGTACGGGAGACCCTCGCCTGGCTGTGGCGGGCGGTCACCGGCCCGGTCCTGGACCGGCTGCCCGGGGCGACCCGGGTGTGGTGGTCGCCCGGCGGCCTCCTGGGCACGCTGCCCCTGCACGCGGCGGCCCCCGCGGACGCCTCTCCCGGCGCGCTGGACCGGGTGGTCTCCTCGTACACGCCGACCCTGCGGGCCCTGCACCACGCCCGCCTGCGCGCCGCCCGCCCGGCGGGCGGCGGAACTCTCGTCGTCAGCGTCGCCGAGGCCGCCGGACAGGCCGCGCTCCCGGGCGCCCGCGGCGAGGCCGACCATCTGGCCCGTCTGCTCCCCGGGGCGGAGCTGCTGGCGGACGCCGCCGCCACCCACTCCGCGGTCGTGTCGGCCCTGCACCGGCACGCCTACGCCCACTTCGCCTGCCACGCCCTGGGCGACCTGGAACGCGCCTCGGGCAGCCGGCTCGTCCTGCACGACCACACCGAACGCCCGCTGACCGTCCGCGAGTTGGCCCGGCTGCGGCTGCCATCGGTCCGGCTCGCCTACCTGTCCTCCTGCGACACCCTGCTCACCAGCCCCGAGCTCGCCGACGAGGCCGTCCACATCGTCAGCGCCTTCCAGATGGCGGGCTTTCCCCATGTCGTCGGCTCCCTGTGGCACGTCGACGACATGATCGGAAGGGAGGTGGCGCTCAGCGTGTACGACACCCTGAACAGGGGCGACGGCACCCTCGACGTCGCCCGCACGGCCGAGGCCCTGCACCGCGCCGTACGCACCCTGCGCGACACCTATCCCCAGACGCCCAGCCTGTGGGCTTGCCAGGTACACGCGGGGCCCTGAGAGGGAGGCCAACATGGAGCCGACAAGAGAATCCACCGCACCGGCGGCATCTCCGATCCCGCCCGGACCGCGGAGCTTGAGGAGGCAGCGCGCGGCTCCAAGGGCCAATTGTGGGCCGATACGCCGTGTTACAGCGGGCCGGGCAGGGAGTTGTAGCGGATACGGCCCCGCCTGTGCGGGAGCCTGACGGGTCTCGCCGCGAGGGGACCTTTGTGCGGAACCTCGTACGGAGCGATCGGGGCGGCACGCTCACTAAACTCAACTGCCACAGGGGAGGGGCGGAAATGTTCGGGTTGATTTCGACACTGGCGGAGATCCTGTCCTCGCACTGGGGGAGGTTGCTCGACGGCAGGCAGCTCGGCCGGGATGCGGCTGTCGCCCGGCACTTGATGCGCGTGGTGGTGGCGCTGCAGGATCTGTGCCTTCGCGGCGAGCAGCTGCTGGTGCTGGCCGCGAAGCTCCTTGATGGCGAGGGGACACCGGAGACCTCGGCGGAGTTCGCTGGGACCCTGGACCAGCAAGCGCGTGAGGTAGCCGGTCTGCGGTCTCTCCTGGACGAGTCCAAGGGGCTGATGGCCACCATCGACGCACAGCTCTACCTGGACCTGGCGCCTCTCGTCGACCAGAAGTCCGGCCTGCTCACACGGTGGGGCCGTCAGGCAGCGCTGAGCGAGTTCTCCACGACCACCCTGTTTTTCCTGCCCGCGGGCGACCTGGCACGTCTCATCGAGACCGGCCGGGCGAGCGCCGGCCCCGATGGGCTGGACGTGCAGCGCACCACGTACGTGGTTGCCGTCGCCGACAGCATCCGTAACACCCGCTCGCGGGAGGTGCGCGACATTCGCCTCGCTGCCCAGGGCGTCCAGGACCGGGTGCGCGCGGAGATCGCGTCCGCGCGGGCTGACCTGGCGCGTGCGAAGGAGTACTGCTCGACGCTGCGTGGCGCGACCGAGACAGCGGTCGGGCCCGAGGCCATGGCCAGGCTCCGGCGCACACTCCTGCCGTGAGGGAGGCCCGGCCGCGTCAACCGTCTTTCCGAGTCGGACTCATCCGAACGACACTGGCCTGGTCGCGGCGATACCGCATCGCCTGGTACAGCTCAGGATCCCTCGGATAGCCCATCGCCGCGAAGGCGTAGGTACCGGCCCCGCTGGCCAGGATCGTCACCTGCGCGAAGCCCAGCATGGCCGCGAGGCGCTCGGTGTTGAACATCATCCGTTGGAACAAGCCGGTGTGCGCCAAGGCGTCCGCGATCCGCACCTCGTCGACGTGCAGCGCGGCCTTGTCGGACCAGCTCAACTCCAGCAGCGCCTGTGCGTCGCCCTCACCCAGCATGACGTCGACGCTTCCGCCCCCGCCCGGGTACAGAGCCACATCGGCCCGCGCCGCGTCCAGGCCGTTCAGCAGCGTCTCGACGAACCGTGTCGGCGTGAGCGGCATCGAGGCCCGCCAGCACGACACGAACTCCTCGTCCAGCGCCACAGCGGTCAGCCTCGGCGCCAGCCGACGGAAGTCGGAGACGGCCACACCGGCGGCGGCCGAGGGACCGTCGCCTTCTCCCCGGGCAGAGGCTGTCAGCGTGAGTCGAGACGCCTCGTGCATCAGCTCGTCCCACACCGGGTCCGCCCGGAACGGCGGCAGCGGCACGTCTGCGCCGAGGGCGGCCCAGGCACGCTGCCACCACGCCACGCTGCGCACCGGCCGCAGCCCGGCCAGCGTGGCCGCGACGATGGAGCACCGCACGAGCAACAGAGTGGCTCCTGCGCCGTCGAGCTCGATCGGCTCCGGCTGCTCGCAGGCCAAGGCCGCCTGTTCGGCCGCGCGCTCCATCTCGGTGTAGGCGACGATGTGTGGGGCATTGGCGATCCGGAACTCAATGGAGGAGTCGAGGACGGCGCCCGTGTCCACCGGGCGACAGACCACGTCGTCAGGCGTAATGATCAGCGGCCACACTTCCCGCTCGTCGCCCATCACGAACTCCACGGCGGGGTCCCCGTTCGGGGCCCAGATGCGCTTGTACCGCCTCACTTCGGCGACGTCGATACGCACAGTGTCATCGATGGCGGGGACGTACACGCTGACCTGGCCTGCCGTCACGACAGCCCGGGGCCCCCGCAGCCCCTCCAGCGCTTCGATGACGTCAGCAGCCTCCATCACTCACCCCCGCGTGCCGATGTTCTCCACGCTGACCATCCTCGCCCCTCCACGGCCTGCATGTGGAGACTTCCGAAGGACCTGGCCACATGGTGCGCCAGCCCGTCTGCCGTCGGCTGCAGTTCAATCAGCGAAGGCGGGTCCCTAAGCTCGGTTGCCGGGCTCCGCCATGGACGGGGCCCGGTCGCCGCGGCGCGGGCGTTGGCGCTCCAGGAACGCGGCGCTGTCCCGGGCGCTGGTGGACCGTCAAGCTCAGATCGCCGCCGGCCTGCCGCCATCGTGCCTGATGCGGCGGCATCTGTCCGGCTCGGACCGGTACCGAGGGCGCGGTGCCGATGGCGTGCTCTTCCACGGTGACCGCCGGGCGTCTGCATGGGCCACCCGGACGGGGCCGGTGAGCGTGTCGCCGGGGTTGTGGTCAAGGGCTCCGTGATGCTTGCCCCTGGTGCTGTGCGCAACCGGAGGTGTCAACTCGCGTGGCTTCCATGAGCAAGGAACTGCCTCTCCCGTATCCCGACGGCTGGGCCGCGGTCGCGTTCGGCAGCGAACTCGGGACGGGAAAGGTGATCCGTACCCGCTTCATGGACGAGGACGTCGTGCTGTTCCGGACACGCGACGGTGTGGCCCAGGCCGTGACACCGTACTGTCCGCATCTGGGCGCGCATCTGGGGTACGGCGGGCGCGTGGTGGGTGACCGAGTGGTCTGCCCCTTTCACGGGTTCGCATTCGACCGGACCGGCGCCTGTGTGGCAACCGGATACGGAACGCGGCCTCCGCGAGTCCGTCTCGGGACCTGGGAGACCACGGAGGCCAACGGGCTGGTCTTCGTCTGGTACAGCGCGCGGGGAGTGCCTCCGCAGTGGGAGGTTCCGTCGGCGTTGATGGAGTCCTTCCCGTCTGTCATGCAGTGTTCGCGTCTTCTTGCCACCCATCCGCAGGACACGGTCGAGAACGGGATCGACCTCGGGCATTTCCGGTACATCCACGGCCTGACAGACGTACAGGAGGGCGAGTCGTTCTCCAGCGACGGGCACCAGGCACGCTATGCGCTCGCCGGGGTGAAGAGTTTTCCTCCCGGCCTGCTCCTGCGAATGGAGATCACCACGCGGCTGTGGGGCCTGGGCCTGAACGTCGTCGACACGTACTTTCCTCAGCTCGGCGTCACGTTGCGAAGTCTCGTCACCAGGACTGCCACCGGGCCGCACCAGGTGCGGTTGCGTGCCCGTGTCAGTGCCCGACCCGATGCGGGTGGCAAGCCGTTCCCGCCCACGTCGCGCCGGTTCCGTTCCCTCGCCGCCCTGCTCACCGCGGCAGCGCGCCCGGCGTTCACCTCGCAGCTCGCTCTTGACGTGCCCGTCTGGGCCCACAAGAGCTACATCCCGCACCCGCCCCTTGTGCAAGGAGACGGACCGATCAATCTCTACCGGCGTTGGGCACGCCAGTTCTACTCGGCGGCGCAGCCCGTCGACGGCGTCACAGTCGAGAGGAATATCAGCCTTGAGCAGTGAAGCGACCCGATTGGCGAGAATCCAGGAAGTCGTTTCCGAACGGGAGAGCCGCGAGCGGAACTACGTGGAGATGGTGACGAGCTACTTCGAGCTCGTCAACGACGTGTACCGCTCGGGCTGGGGGGAGTCGCACCACTTCCCGCCCTTCTCGGACGGCCAGTCCCTCGCGGAGGCGCAGCGGACCGCGCAGTGCCGACTGGCCGACCGGGCCGGGCTTCGGCCGGGCACCCGTGCACTGGACATCGGCAGCGGGGTGGGCGGCCCCGCCCTGACCATCGCGGCGCATTCCGGCGCCCATGTGACCGGCCTGGACCTCACTCCTGTGCGGTCCGAGTGCGCGCGGACCAGGGCGGCCGAGCAGGGACTGACCGCACAGACGGACTTCGTCGAGGGCGACGCGCTGGACATGCCGTTTCCCGACGGCTCGTTCGACGCCGTCTACAGCTTCGACTCCATCGTCCACATGCCGGAGAAGGAGCGGGTGCACCGTGAGGCCGCCAGGGTGCTGAAGCCGGGAGGCGTCTATCTCGGGTACGACTGGCTGGCCGCCGACGGCCTCGGTGACGAGGAGACCTCCCGGTTCATCGAACCCATCTGCCGCCACCACTGCCTGACCCACCTCTCCACGCCCCAGACCCTCGCCGGCCATCTGCGCGACGCCGGGCTGGATCCCGTGCGGGTCGCCGACGCCTCGGAGCAGGGCAGCCTGGAACCCGTGTGGCTGATGCTCGACGAGGCGGCCGATCTGCTCGACGACAGCGACGACGTCACACCGCTGCTGCGGTTCATGCAGCGGGGGATCCGCGTGCTGTCCGCCGCGGCCCGGGAGGGAGCGTTTCTCGTCGGTTACTGGGAGGCACGCAAACCGGCGTGATCCGCGAAGGCGTTCCGGCCGGCCCCGGTCTCCCCGGATGCGGCCGACCGGCGCGTCGAGCGTCCGTTCTCAGGTGATCACCGCGTCGAGGTGTCTGCGAGGTGCGAGATCGTGGTTGCCGTCCTCGGGGAAGGGCTGACCGCCGCCGTGTTCTTCACGGCGTTCATGGTGGTCCTGTTCCTCGGTACACGCTGCCTGCCTGGCCGGTGGGCCGAAGGTGCCCCCCTCGCCGACGGCAGCCGCGAGCGTTACCGGCTCAACGGGATGCTGCTCTTCTCGCTGTGCGTGCTGGCGGTGCTGGTGACCGCGCTGGTCCGGCCGACGGCCCTGGCCTATCCGGTCCGGCACTGGCAGGCGCTGTTCGTGGCCGCCAACGTCTTCAGCCTGATCGCCGCCGTATGGCTGTGGGCGGACGGGAGGCAGCGCCGCGGACCCGGTGCGCGGTCGGCGGCCGTGGACTGCTTCCTGGGGGTGCGGCTCAACCCCAAACTGGCCGGCGTCGATCTGAAGATGTTCGCGTACCGCCCCTCCCTCATCGGGCTGTTCCTGTTCAACGTGTCCTGTGCGGCAGCCCAGGGGCTGGAGCAGGGGTCCTTGAGCCAGCGGATGATCCTCTACCAGGTGATGTTCTTCGTCTACATCGCGAACTTCTTCCAGTTCGAGGAAGGCATGCTCTTCACCTGGGACGTCATGTCCGAGCGCTTCGGCTGGATGCTGGTGTGGGGCGACCTCGTCCTGGTCCCCTTCTTCTACAGCCTGCCGGGACACGTCCTGATCGACGTGTCGGCGCCGCTGGGGGCCGGTCAGGCCCTCCTGTCGACAAGTGCCTTCCTGCTGGGCTTCTGGGTCTTCCGGGGGGCGAACGCGCAGAAGCACCGGTTCCGGCGGAGCGGTGCCACGCACATCTGGGGGCGTCCGGCGCAAACCCTGGAGGGGCGGCTGCTGGTATCCGGCTTCTGGGGCATCGGGCGCAAGCTCAACTACACCGGCGAGTTCCTCGTCTACGCGGCCTGGACCTCGCTCTGCGGAGCCTCGTCGATGCTGCCGTATCTGGTGCTGCTGTGGCTGTCGGCGCTCTTCGTCCACCGCGCGCGCCGCGACGACCGTCGCTGCCGGGCCAAGTACGGCGAACTGTGGGACCGGTACTGCCGGAAGGTCAGATACCGCCTGGTTCCCTTCGTGTACTGAGCCTCTTTGTCCAGTTCTCCTGCCACAGACCACCGGAGCCGACCGGGTGAGGAGCAGCGAATGGGCCGTCGCAGTCCCGAGGACAGGATCACGCTGGGGTTCCTGGCGTTCTCCTTCCTTCTCGCGTTCACTTTGGAGTTGTACTTCGTCCTGCACTTCCAGGACATCGGTGGCCGGCGCGACGTCTTCGCCCGGCTCTTCCAGGTCTACGGAGCGGGGGACAGCGCCTATGCGGGGGAAGGGGACGTGTACTTCCCGTTCGCCCTGGAGACCATCCATCTGACGGTGACCCAGGTGCTGTCGGTGGGCATCACCGTCGGTGTCCTGCGCAACCGGCCCTACCGGTACCCGCTCCAGCTGGCGGTCTCCTCGTACGTCGCCTACTCGGTCGTCCTGTACTTCTGGCGCGCGGTGGTCGGCGGCTACGAGAACATGCCCGAGCGGGGGGCGTGGAACTACTTCATCTTCTATGTGCCGAATCTCCCTTGGCTGCTGGGCAATCTGCTCCTGGCCTGGTACGCGTACCGGGCGATCCTCCGCAGGTTCCGCGGTGAGGCTCAGGACGACGGTGTCACGGCCCGAGAAGGGCCAGGGCGCGGTGCACACCGGCCGGGGACGCCGGGGCCCCCGCCCGCAACTGGGCGATCCATTGCAGCCAGCCGGCGAATCCGGTGAGTTCCCGGGCGACCTCCGTCCACTGGCCGTCGATGACCGCCTTCCGTGCGGACGAGGACAGCGCGCGGGCCAGCACGTGCAGGAACGCGGTGCCGAACGTGTGCCGGCGCAGTTCCGTCATGGCCAGCAGCCGCAGCATGCGGTCCCTTCGCCGCTCGTCTTCACGCCAGACGGTGAACATGGCCTCCCGCAGCGCCCGGGTGGCGGGGGAGCGGTCGGTGAGAATGCGGTGCAGACAGGCGGCGAGCCGGTCGGAAACCCGGCATGCGGCACTCCGTTCCCTGGCGTAGGCGGCCACGTCGGCTGAGCGGGCAAGGCACTCCCCGTCCAGGAAGGCGGAGGTGAGTCCGGAGGCCGACAGCGGGTGGACGCAGCCGGCGGCATCGCCTACCAGGGCGCGGCGACCGCTGCCGTAGAAGGCGTGGGGCTGGAAGAGGTTGGCTGCCCATTGCACCCGCCCGGCCCGCAGCTGCTCCGCCACGGCCGTACGCAGGCAGGCCGGCAGCGCCTCGGCGTAGCCGTGCCACAGGTAGGAACGCAGCGCCGGGGCTGACGGCCGGCCCGGTGGCACGTCCAGGCAGAGGCGGACCGTGCCGGTGTTGAGGCGGTAGGCGAGTGCGGGGCCCGGACCACCGAGCATGACGTGGCCGTACCGCTCGCGCGGCAGGGCGGCGTCGGGGAGCAGCAATCCGGCCGTGTACGAGAAGGGGGTACGGTCCGCCCGCTCGGCGCGGAGCGCGGCGCGGATCACGGACGCGCGGCCGTCGGCGCCTACGACCAGTTCCCCGTGCACGGAACCGCGGGAGGTGCGCACCAGGCCGGACGCCTCGGCGGTCAGGACGCGTACGTCCGTGCGCAGCTCGACGGCGGGGTGGTCGGCCACGGCCCGGCGCAGCAGCGCGGTCAGCTCGGCGTGCGGCAGGCTCACCGCCTCGCCCGCCGAGAAGGGCAGGGCGATCGGTGCACTGCCGTCCCCGGGGTGCATGACGAAACCGCGTTTGGCCGTTCCGGGCCCGTCCCGGTGCACGTCCACGCCGAGCAGACGCAGTGCGGCCACACCGGCGGGCTGGATCCACTCTCCGGCCAGGCGGTGGACCGGAGCCCGTCGGGCTTCCAGGAGCAGCACCCGGACTCCCCGGCGGGCGAAGGACAGAGCGCAGGCACAACCGGCCGGTCCCGCGCCCACGACGACGACATCGGCGGAGTCCACCGTGTCTCCTCTCTTTTTCGGCCGGGGCGGACGGTCTCGTCCGATCAGCCGGGCAGCAGGCGAGTCGTCAGGGCAACGAGGGAACCACTAGCGCATTATGTTCATCCGCATTCCTTTTCAGCTAATTAGTCACTCATGCCTGAAAGATCATAAGGGGACGGCCCGTGCTACTGGTGACAGGAGGCAGCGGACACCTCGGCGCCAATCTCGTGCGAAGGCTGCTCGATGACGGTGAGGAGGTGAGAGTGCTGATCTCCGGTGAGCGCTCCACGCAGCCGGAGGCCCTGGAAGGGCTCGCCGTCCAGCGGGTCTTCGGCGACCTGCGCGACCCGGCCGCGACCGACCGGGCGGTGGCCGGCTGCGACCGCGTCTACCACTGTGCCGCGCAGGTCTCCACGACCTCCGGTGGCAAGCGGGACATCTACCGGACCAACGTCCTGGGCACGCGCCACGTGTTGGACGCCGCCAGGCGTCACGAGGTCGCTCGGGTGGTGGTCACCGGGTCGTTCAGCGCCACGGGCGAAACGGCCTTCGGCCGCCCCAGCACCGAGGACATGCCGTTCTACCCGTTCGCGAGGCACACGCCCTACACCGTGAGCAAGGTTTTGGTGGAGCACGAGTGCCTGCGTGCCGCTGCCTCGGGCCTGGACGTGGTGATCGCCGCCTCGACCGCGATCATCGGGCCGCACGACTACCGGCCGTCGCGGATGGGGCGGGTGCTGCTCGACTTCGCCGAGGGCCGGTTGCGTGCCTATGTGCCGGGCGGTTTCGAGTTCGTCTCCGCCCAGGACGTCGTGGAGGGGCATGTCCTGGCCATGCGGCACGGCAGGGCCGGGCGCAAGTACCTGCTGTCCACGGAGTTCCGGACGGTCGACGAGATGATGGATCTCTACAGCGCCGTCTGCGGTCGGCCCCGGCCGTCGCTGCGGGTGCCCGGTGCGGTGATGGCCGGGGTCGCGGAACTGGTCCAGCCCCTGCGCGCCGTACTGACTCCGCACCGGCCGGGCCGCTTCACGCCGGCGGCCGTGCGGTTCCTGCGCTCGCAGCGGCGGGCCGACTGCTCACGGGCCGCCGACGAACTGGGATACCGGCCCACCAGCATCGCCACGGCCGTGGAGCAGGCGTACGACTGTTTCGTGCGCCGCCGTCTGATCAGCGGGGGGCGGCGGATCGCGGTCACGTCCCGAAGCGGCAGGCAGGCGGCCGCCGCGCAGTCGGTCGCGGCGAGCGCCCGGTGACCGGGCTCGTCCGCGGGCCATCGGTGGACCGGCCGGAGGCGCCGCCTCGGCTCGGCGGCTTTCGCCTGCCCTGGGTGGGGCACGCCCTCCCGTTCGGTCACAACCCGGTCGACTTCCTGCGCCGCGCCCGCCGCCGGGCGGGTGACGTCTTCGCCTTCACCCTGCTGGGGCAGCCCGTGGTCTTCCTGTGCGGCCCGGCCGCGCAGGAGGCGGTCTTCCGCGCCGACGAGGCGGTGCTCAGTCCCCGGGAGGCGTACCGCTTCATGACGCCGGTTTTCGGCCGGGGGGTCGCCTACGACGCCGAGCCGGAGGAGATGGACCGTCAGATCGGCCATCTGCTGCCTGCTCTCACCTCGCGTCGGCTGGCTGCTCACGCACAGGTCATGGAAGACGAGACGGAGGCGTATTTCGGTTCCTGGGGCGAGAGCGGTACGGCCGACCTCGTCGCGACGATGAACGAACTGACCGTCAGGATCGCCACCCGCTGTCTGCTCGGCCCCGAGGTCAGCCGCCGCCTGGGCCCGGACCTGCCGGGCCTGTACCGGGACCTGGAGTCCGGGATCCGGCTGGCCGGGCTGCTGAACCCCGGTCTGCCGCTGCCCGCGTTCCGGCGCCGGGACCGGGCACGCGCCGCCATCGGCCGCGCGCTCGCCGAGGTCATCGCCGAACGCCGTGCCGCGGGAAGGCTCTCCGGCGCCACGCGCGGCGAGGAGCCCGAGGACATGCTGGCCACCCTTCTCTCGGCCCGCACCCCGGACGGGGATCCACTGCCCGATGAGACCATCACCGGCCTGCTGATCGGCATGATCTTCGCCGGTCAGCACACGAGTGCCGTCCTCGCGGCCTGGACCGGCGTGCTGCTGCTCTCTCACCCCGGCCATCTGCCCCCACTCCTCGCGGAGCAACGGGAGACCGTCGGCGCGGGTGGCCCGCTCACGGTGCCGCTGTTGCGCCGTATGGAACGCCTGGAGTGGTGCGTCCGGGAGGCCGAGCGCCTGCACCCGCCGCTGGTCGTGCTGATCCGCAAGGCACTGCGGGACTTCCGGTACGGCCGGCATGTGGTCCCCGCCGGAACCCTGGTCA
This sequence comes from Streptomyces curacoi, assembly GCF_001513975.1. Classification (GTDB taxonomy): domain Bacteria; phylum Actinomycetota; class Actinomycetes; order Streptomycetales; family Streptomycetaceae; genus Streptomyces; species Streptomyces curacoi. The sequence continues at coordinate 396,619 of NZ_KQ947989.1, read as the reverse complement.
TGATCTCCCCGGCTGTCTCGCACCGGCTTCCGGAAGTCTTCCGCGACCCCGATCTGTACGACCCCGGCCGGTACGCGCCCGGCCGGGAGGAGCACACGGTGCCCTACGCCCTGATCGGGTTCGGCGGCGGGAAGCACCGGTGTGTGGGCATGGCGTTCGCCTATCAGCAGGTGAAGGCCATCTGGAGCGTGCTGCTGCGCCGCTACGAGCTGGGGCTGGGCGCGGGGCCGCACCCGCCCGACTACTCGACGTTCGTGCCGGCTCCCCGGTCCCCCTGTCTGATCCGTTACCGCAGATGTCCCGCCCTGGACCGCCCCGGCCGTACCGCGGAGGCCTTCTCTTGAGCTCCGACCGACCGACCACACCTGCCGGACGGCCCGCCGCCGGCCCCCCGGACTTCGCCGATGCCCGCAACAAGCGGCAGAAGGCCCGTGCCGCGGGCCTGGACCCCGACTACTGGTACGCCGTCGAGTACGAGCACGCGGTGACGCCCGGTCAGGTGGTCGGGACCCGTTTCTGGGGACGCGACATCGCCCTGTACCGGGGCGAGGACGGCACGCTGCGGGCGCTGGAGGACCGCTGCGCGCACCGCCAACTCGCCCTGAGCCGCGGGCAGGTCGAGGGCTGCCACCTGACGTGCATGTATCACGGCTGGAGCTACGACGGCACCGGCAGAGTCGTGCACTACGCCCACGACCTGTTCGGGCGTGCCCAGCCCGAGGTCAAGGTGCGCAGCTATCCGGTGACCGCCCGCCACGGCCTGATCTGGCTCTTCCCCGGTGACCCGACGCTGGCGCAGGGACGGCGCATCCCTGATATTCCGGAGCTGGACGGACCGCGGCCCTGGGCGCGGATCGACGCCGACTACACCTGGCGGGCGCACCACTCGATGATCATCGACAACGTCAGCGACTTCACCCACGCCTATCTGCACCGCAAGTACCGACCCTTCTGGGACGCCCGGTTGACGCACTGCGAGACAGTGGGGGACACCGTACGGCTCAGTTACGACACGGTGATCGGCGGCGGGCGTCTGACCGGGCGTTTCGTGGACCGGCGTCGGGTGGACACCACGAGCATCGACCTCGCGTACGAGTATCCCTACCAGCGGTCGGACACCGGAGGCGCCATCAAGCACTGGTGTTTCGTGCTGCCCATGGACCGGACGACCACGCGGGTCTTCTTCCTCTTCTACTTCGACGCGCTGAAGATCCCCGGCACCCGGGCGCGCGTGCCCCGGCCGCTGATGGGGCCGCTGATGAAAGCCGCCGCAGTTCTCGCCGTCCGCCCGCTGCTGCGCCAGGACGGCACCGCGGTGGAAGCGGAACAAGAAGGCTACGAACGGAACTTCGCCTCTCCCCTTGTCGAGCTGAACCCCGCCGTGCACCTCTTCCAGGACCTCACCATCCGCAAGTGGGAGCAGTACCTTGAGCGAGAGAAAGCCACCAGTGTCCGTCGGAGATCCAGTGGCGCCGGAGGATCTTCCGCACCCCCCGCGCCCGCCGGCCCTCTCGCCCCGGACGGCGTACCGCCGCGCGGCTGACCGGCTGGTCTCCGAACAGCGGCCGGACGGCTGCTGGGAGGGCGAAATGGTGTGGAACACCATGATCCTCTCCCAGTACGTCATCGTCTGCGCCGTCACCGGCAATCCGCCGCGGCAGCACGAACGCGAGGCGATGATCCGGCACTACCGCGCCACGGTGACCGGCAAGGGCGGCTGGGGCCCGCACTCGGAGTCGTCACATCCCTCCCTCTACTGCACGGTGCTCGCGAGTGTCGCGTTGCGTCTGCTGGGCGTACCCGCCGACGACCCGCTGTGCCGCGGCGCCGCCGAGTGGATGCGTACCCTGCCCGGCGGCCCCCGCGCGGTGCCGACCTGGGGCAAGTTCTGGCTGGCGCTGGCCGGACTGTACGACTACCGGGGCGTGAATCCCGTTCCGCCCGAGATGTTCCTGCTGCCGCGCTGGGTGCCGGTGCATCCGAACCGGTTCTACTGCCACACCCGTTCCGTCTACCAGGCCATGGCCTACCTCTACGGCGCCCGTTTCCAGGCCGACCTGGGCCCGCTGGGTGCCCAGCTGCGGCACGAACTGTTCGGCTCGGACACGCTGCCGCGCGAGCGGCGTTGCGCCGGCACGGACATCCACCGTCCGGCAGGACCCCTGCTGCACGCGGTCAACGCGATGCTCTCCGGCTACGAGCTGCGGCCCGCTCCGCTGCTGCGCCGACGCGCCCTCAACCGATGCCTGCGGCGAGTGGAGCACGAACAGCTGGTGACCGGCGAACTGGGGCTCTCGCCCGTCAACGCGCTGCTCAACGTGCTGGTGCTGCATGCGGCGCGGCCGGGATCCGCAGCCGTCGCCCGGGCACTGGCCGCCCAGGCGTACTGGCGCTGGACCGACGAGGCGGAGGGCACCCGCTACGCGGGGGCCCGTTCCCAGACCTGGGACACAGGATTCGCGGTGGAAGCGCTCCTCGCCGGCCAGGCCGGGCACGAGCCGGAACCGGCCGTCGCCGACGCGGTGCGCCGGGCAGCCGCCTTCCTGCGCGGCGCGCAGGTCACCGAGGAGATCCCCCAGCCGACGGTCACGGCGCGCTCGCCCGCCCTCGGCGGCTGGTGCTTCTCCGAGGGCGGGCACCGCTGGCCGGTCAGCGACTGCACGGCAGAGGCCCTCGCCGCGCTGGCCCATGCCGCCCGGGCCGTGCCCGGGGCCGGGGGCCTGCCGGACGAGAACCTGCGCCATGCGGTGCGCTTCCTGCTGGAGCGGCAGAACCGTGACGGGGGATTCGGCACCTACGAGCGCCGGCGCGGCGGCCGGTGGCTGGAGGCGCTCAACCCCTCGGAAATGTTCTCGGACTGCATGGTCGAGGGCTCCTATGTGGAGTGCACCGCCTCCGCACTGACTGCCTTCGCCGCGCTGCCCGCGCATGCCCTGGGCCCGCTCTCGTCCGCCGTGGACCGTTCCTGCCGGCGCGCTGTCGCGTTTCTGCTGCGCCGTCAGGAGGCGGACGGCTCGTGGCCCGCCGCCTGGGGCGTCAACAGGATCTACGGCACCTGGTTCGCCGTCCGGGGGCTGCGCGCCGCGGGACTGCCCGCCGATCATCCCCGGCTGCGGCGGGCCGCCGGCTGGCTGCGCGCCGTGCAGCGGGCCGACGGCGGCTGGGGCGAACACCATCGCGGCTGCACCGAGAACCGGTACGCCGAGCACGTACGCAGCCAGCCGGTGTCGACCGCCTGGTCCCTGCTCGCGCTGCTGGACACCGGCGGTCCGAAGGACCCGGTCGTGGTCCGTGGCGTGGACTGGCTGTGCCGAGCCCAGCGTCCAGACGGCACATGGGAGCAGACGTCGGTGAACGGCGTGTTCTTCGGCACGGGCCTGCTCGACTACCGGCTCTACGCCCGGTACTTCCCGCTCTGGGCGCTGGGGCGTTGGCTCGACGCCCGGGAGGCGTCATAGACACCGTCCGCCCGGCGGGCAAGGCCGACGGCAAGCTGGTCCCGCTCGGTGCCGCAGCGCCCCGCAGTGCCCGCATGTGCCGCTGCCGACCTGGTCTGCGTCCGCTCGTACCGGCAGACGAAGGAAGCCCGCTGCGCGACAACTGAAGGAGCCCTTCCCACACCCGCCACGAAACGCATGACCGGAACGGCGACGCGCCGACACATCGTCCTTGCACGAGAAAGGCAGACGGAACAGTGACGAAACCGCTGCGGGTGTGCGTGGTCGGTGCCGGAATGGCCGGGCTCGGCGCGGCCTGGGCACTGGACCGGCACCCCGAGAAGTTCACTGTGCACGTGTTCGAGGCCAAGGGGCGCCTGGGAGGCAACGGCTGCACCGTCGACCTGCCGATGGAGGACGGGTCACATCTGCCGGTCGACATGGCCGTGACCTCCTTCATCCCGGCCGTGTATCACAACTTCGCCGCGCTGCTGCGATGGTGCGGCATCGAGGCCGTGCCCACCCGTTTCTCCTACGCCGTGGAGTACCAGGGCAGCGAGTACGCACACGACACGGACAGCACCCTGAAGCGCCGCTACCGCCGGGATCTCGATGCCTTCCTGCGCATGCTGCGGGTGCTCAGGGCCTGGAACACCCTCAGCAAGCGTCCGTCCCGAGCGGCCACCGCGGCCAATCCCTTCCAGTACGTCAGCGTGCGCCGGGTGCTCGACTGGTGGGGCATCTCCACCGGATTCCGCTACGCGATCCTCAAGCCGATCAGCGTCAACTTCGTACTGGCCACCGACATCTTCGAGATGCCCGCCGCACTGTTCTGCCGCTACTTCGACTTCTTCGACATCGAGGCGTCCACGCCGATGATGACCTGGCAGGGAGGCACGCGCGAGATCTACCGGAAGATGACCGCCGGCTTCCAGGACCGGGTGCACCTGGACAGACCGGTGACCGCGGTACTGCGCGACGAACACGGCGTGACGATCCGCGACGCCGCCGGCTGCGAGGAGCGGTTCGACACGGTCGTGATGGCCTGCAACGCCAACCAGTCGCTTCTGGCGCTGGACCGTCCCTCGGCCTGGGAACGGGCGCTGCTGGGCAGGGTCCGCTACAACAGCGAGCTGCACAACCACGCGGTGGTGCACGGCGATACATCCGTGCTCCCGGCCGACGCCGCCGACGAGATGCTGGCGACCCGCTCCAACTTCATCCGCCAGTACGGGACCCGCCCGGACAACTACGAGATCACCTACCTGATGCACAACCAGCAGCCCTGGATCCGGGAGGCAGGCCGTCACTGTCTGGTCACCTACAACCCGGAGCGCCCCGTCGACCCGGACACCGTGGTGGCCCGGGAGTGGTTCCAGCATGTGGCCTACGACGTGCGGCACATGAATGCCCTCATGCCCCTGTTCCCCCGCCTCCAGGGCAGACGGCGCACGTGGTACTGCGGAGCACACACATTGGTCAACAGCCAGGAACTGGCGCTCGTCTCAGGGCTGAGCGTCGCCCGCCAACTGGGGGCGGAGTTCCCCTTCCCCGACGATCAGGAGGCACGGACCTGGTTCAACTTCTACGGCCGGGTGGTGCAGGGGCGTGCCTTCCGCCGAGTGTGAGGGCCCGGTATCGGTACCGGCCCCTTCGCCGTCGGCATGTACCAGGAATACGGCATCACTTGCCGGGCGCCATGGCCCAGCCGGAGGTGATCTTCTCGTAGGCATCCACGAAGACGCCCTCGCCGCCGTAGGCGTGCCGTACCCGGTCGTACAGTCGGCAGTCGAACATCGCGCGGTACTCCTCGCGCGTGAGCTCGGACAGTACGTACGGCGCCTGGAATCCGTCGTGTCCGCCCACCCATGCCTCGAACCGGCGGGTGGCCTCCCGCTGATCCCACGGCTCTCCCCGCCGTACCGGACCTGGCACGTCATGGATCACGGCGACGTCCATGAACAGCATCCCCTGCCCGGGGGCGACGTCGGGGCCCGGGCCCACCAGACCCGGTGGCTCGCGACGGGTCAGTCGTGCGGGACAGATCCACAGCTTGTCCACCTCGAAGACCTCGTGACAGTGCCGGACCAGGCCCTCCAGATGGCGCGCGGGCACAAGCGCCTCCTGCGCGACCGTGTGGCGGCGCCTCCGATCAGTGTCGATGAGCTTGAGGAACTCGATACTCGGACACATCAGCCAGCCGAACGGCAGGCGGAACAGCGGATGGTTGCCGAACGGGACCAGCAGCTCGCCGGCCCAGAACAGGCTCCGGCTGTGACGGTGGTAGTACTGCCTCAACGGGACGTACTCGACGCGGCCGCCGGCCCGCGCGCAGTCTCGCGCGTAGGCGTGGAACCACGGCTTGTTCCAGCGGCAGACGCGGTTTTGTCGCCCTGTGGGGCGGTCGGTGAATTCCCCGGTCACGACCACGCCCTCATCGGGCCCGTAGACGAAACCCTCGACGAACGCGGGACCGTCTGCCCGGTCGGCGAGGCGGGTGATGTCCCGGCACATGTCCGACAGGTCGGCCACCGGGTGGTACCGCACCTCGACCCATGCGGCGGCCGGGACGATACGGAGCTCGACCGCGAGCACGAACCCGAGGGATCCCATGCTCCAGGGCAGTGCGTGGAAGAGATCGGTGTGTTCCGTGGCGGAGGCCCGGACCACCTCGCCCGTCCCCAGCAGCACCTCGTAGCTCTCCACGGTGTCGGCGAAGAGGCCGTGCCGGTGGGATGAGGTCTCGATGCCGAAACCCATGGTCAGGCCGCCCACCGTGAGGGCTTCGAGTTCCGGCACCACCGGCAGGGTCCAGCCCCGGCGAACGAGGTGACGGACGAGCCGTCCCATGGTGACGCCGGGCTCCACACGGATGACCCGGCGCTCGGTGTCCAGCTCCAGGATGGCGTCGAGGCCCAGTCCGACGGGGCGGGCCCTCCGCTTGTAGGAGTGTTCACGGGGAACCGACACCGACTGCCACTCCTTGGTGCCGGTGCACAGCGGCCCCGCCCGCTCACCGGCGAGTCGCCGTACGGTCGTCTGCAGCCTCGCGATCCGCTCCTCGTGCGGCGTGCGGCGGCGCAGGACCCGACGGCAGGCGGCGTACGTGGAGCGCGCGAGGGAGAACGCCTTGCCCACGGGCAGGAGCAACGGAACCAGGACGCTGAAGCCGTGGCGCACCAGCGTGCTGGGCAGCCGGGTGCCGGTCGACGTATCCGGGGGAACGGGCGGAGTGGGTGTGTCGCGGACGGAGGGTTCGGGGGTCCCGGTCACAGGCGATTCCTTCCACCAGTCGAGTTGCCCGGCCGTAGGCAGGCCGGTCGCCGGGCGGATCCCCGGAGAAGCAACGCACGCCATTCTTCCGTTTCCGTTTCCCCGGATTTCTTCGGTTGCTGACGATGAGTAAGCCGACCGGGCTACTGTCCGCTCATCGCTTTCCGCGTCTGGGACCGCGTCTGCCAGAGTGGGCAGTGTTTGTCGGGACCGGGGAGGCCGGGGCCCTGGGTGATACGGCCGGCGTCCGGGTGATATGTGTAGAAGGGATGACGTCCCATGGCGCGATGGCATCGGCACTCCCGCAGTCAGAATCCGAAGCGGCCCTATGGCGATGGGAATGCGCCTCTTCCATATCCCACAGGATGGTTCATGCTCGCTCCGTCGCGAGACGTGAGACCCGGCGCGGTTCTGACGTTGAGACTGATGGGCGAGGACGTCGTCGTCTACCGGACGCAAAGCGGTCGATTGAACGTCGTGAGGCCGTATTGCCCGCATCTCGGCACCCATCTGGGCTGCGGGGGATGGGTGGACGGCGAGAACATCGTCTGCCCGTTCCACCGGTTCGCCTTCGACCTCGACGGTGCGGTCGCACGGGTGGGTCCCGGCTATACAGGGCAACCCGTGCGGGACAAACTCCTCTTGCTGCCGTCGGAAGAAGTCAATGGAGGGATCTACGTCTGGGTGGGAGCAGACGCCGGCGAGGCGCCTCACTGGCGGATCCCGCCCGTGCTGGAAGCAACGGGAATGAAGTTCGCCCGTATCCAAGTGGGGACCCATCCCCAGGAAATCTCCGAGAACGGCGTGGATCTGCGCCATCAGCAGGCCCTGCATGCTTTCGCCGAGGCCGAGTGCGTCGGTGAGCCCGTCCTGGACCGGCACCGGTACTCGTACACAATGCACCTGACCCAGGCGACTCCCTTTGGGAGGGTCCTCGCTGAGGGAGCGATTTCCTTCTACGGTCTGGGTTTCTACCATTTGGTGTTCCGTGTGCCGCAGTACCGTCTGCAGCACGACATCGCGGTCGGCATCCGCGCCCTGGCGCCGTGGCAATCGGAGATGTTGGTCGGAACCAGAGTGACAGTGGACGCGGCCCGACCGCCGCTGAGTCGGCTCCCGAGGACGGTGACCGATGCACTGTCAGAGGCCGCCTCCGGACTGGGACTTGCCTCGGCCAAGCGACTTCTGACTCAGGACGTGCCCATTTGGCATGGCAAGCGGTACATCAATCCGCCCAGAATCGCGCGGGGTGACGGCCCGATCGGGGGGTTCCGCAAGTGGGCCGAACAGTTCTACCCGGCCCAGGGCTCTCCCGGGCCCGAAGCCATGGAGACCGGCTGCCGGGACTGAACTCGCGGTGGCGTGGAGACTGACGGCTCCGGCCCGTGCGGCACCACCGGGGCGCGCGGTACGGCGCGAGCCGGCGGCCGGGTGCGAAGAGACGGCGCGCGCCGAGTGCGAAGCACCAAAAACGACAGCCGCGCCCACCACAAGGGGGTCCGGTCAGCCGTGTGTCACCTTGAGATGCGGGCTTCGATGCCGTCGAGCAGGAAGTCGAGGCCGATCCGGAAGGTGTGGTCGGCGTCCAGGTGGGCGGCGTCGCGCACTACCGTGGCCAGCGCGGGGAATCGGCCGGTGGCGAAGGTGCGTTCCAGATAGGGCCCGAGTGAGGCCTGCCAACGCTTCTCGTCCATCCCGGTGGCCCGCTCGGCACGCCGCTCGGCGATCTCCCGGCGCACCGCGCCGATCACGTACGCCTCGACCGCGGTGACCACCGGCATGATGTCGTCCACGTCGACGCCGTCCAGCGCGGCCACGACGGCCTCCCCCCTGGCCAGCGCGTGCGGCCCGAGCTGCGGTCGTCCACCGAGCAGATCCGCGAGCCATTCGTGCTCGTGAGCGGCCTGCCGGGTGGTCTCGGCAAGAGAGCGCAGCACCTCCCGCCAGTCGTCTCCGACCGGCCGGATCTCGGCGTGGACCGCGTCGACCATCAGGTCGAGCAACTCCTCCTTGCCGGCGATGTAGCTGTACAGCCGCATCGGCCCGACGCCCAGCGCGGTGGCGACCTTGCGCAGCGACACCGCCTCCAGGCCGTCCGCGTCGGCCAACCGGATCGCCGCCCGCACGATCCGCTCCCGGTTCAGCGGGGCCGGCACGGGTCGGTTCGGCGGCTCAGGCCTCTCCCACACCAACATGCCGCCAACAATACATCGCATCGGTCGATACAGTGTATCGACCAGTACGGTGTATCGAAGGAGCGGCAACCATGACCATCGCCATCGTCGGAGCCGGCCTCGGCGGCCTGGCTCTCGCCCGTGTGCTGCACGTGAACGGCATCGACGCCGTCGTGTATGAACGTGAATCGTCGCGCCGCGCGCGCGGTCAGGGCGGCATGCTCGACATCCACTCCGGCCAGCGGGCGCTGCGCGAGGCCGGTCTGATCGACGAGTTCTACGCGATCGCCCGTGGTGAAGGCCAGGACATGCGTCTTCTGGAGCCGGATGGCACCCTGCTGCTCCAGGAGGACACCCCCGACGACGCCCCGCTCGATCGCCCCGAGGTCGACCGCGCCGATCTGCGCGACCTCCTGCTGGACTCCCTCCCCGAAGGCGTGGTGCGCTGGGGGCACGCGTACAAATCCGCCGACAACGGCCTGCTGCACTTCGTCGACGGCAGCAGTGCGACGTATGACCTGCTGGTCGGCGCGGACGGGGCGCACTCCCGGGTCCGCGCACTGCTCACCGACGCCCGCCCGGCGCATATCGGCCAGAACGTCGTCGAGGTCGGCATTCCCGACATCGACCGCACGCACCCCGACCTCGCGGCGATGGTCGGGCGCGGCAACTACTGGGTGCTCGGCAACGGACTATCCCTGGCGGCGCAGCGCAACGGCGACGGCCGCGTGCGCATCGGCCTCAGCTTCTACAACACCCCCGAGGACTGGTTCGCTACCAGCGGGATCCCGTTCGATGACCCGTCCGCCGCCCGGGCGCGGCTGATCGACCTGCTCCACGGCTGGGACTCACGGTTCACCGCGCTGATCGCGGCCTGCGACGACACGATCGTGCCGCGGCCGATCACCACTCTCCCGGTCGGCCTGACCTGGCCGTCGAAGCCAGACGTCACGCTGCTCGGCGATGCCGCGCACCTCATGCCGCCGGTGGGGGAGGGCGCCAACATGGCGCTGCTCGACGGCGCCCTGCTCGGTCTCGCGCTGGCCGCGCACCCGGACGACTTTCCCGCCGCCGTCAAAGAATACGAACGCGAGATGTTCGAACGCACCAGCGCTGCCGCCCGGATGTCCGCGGACATACAGGAGTTGCTGATGTCGCCGGACGCCGCCCAGAAAATGCTCGCATTCTTCCAACCTGGCTGAAGGCAACGAAATACGACCAGGACCCCGGTACGTCCTCGCCGGGCTCACCTGGATGGGTCAGCCCAGGATGTGTTTGTCGAGCAGCGGAAATACGGTCTGAATGAACCCGATCCTGTAAGGAGCGTGCAATGGACGAACTGCCCGGACTGCTCGGCAGTCCTTTCCTTCTCGCGGACGAGATCCTCAGCCTGCCTGAGTGGCGGCAGGAGCTGACGGAGGGCGACAACGACTGACGGCGTTGACCTCCACACAACAGGCGGTGGGTTCCGCCGTGCCGGGGAACCCACCGCTGCCCTTCGCACCCCTGGCCTACCCCGCTGCTTCCCGCCTGCCCGTCGCCGACGAACTGCACGGTGAGCGCGTTCCCGACCCCTACCGGTGGCTGGAGGAGGATGAGGGCGCGGCGTGCGAGCGGTGGCTGACCGAGCAGGATCAGTTGTTCGCCGCGCACGCATCGTCCTGGCCCAGCGGCCGGTACTTCCGTGCGCTGCTGGGTGAGTTGCAGGAGCTGGGCGGGGCGCTGGCGCCGGTCGTGTCGCCGCCGGTATGGCGGGGGGCGCGGCGTTTCTTCCTGCGCCGGGACCAGGGCGCTCAGCTGCCGGTGCTCGTCGCGGCCGACGGCATCGAGGGACACCGGGAGTCCGAACGCGTACTGGTCGATCCCATGGCCCTCGACTCGGCAGGTCTGACTCTCCTGACCTCTTGGCGGCCTTCCTGGACCGGTCGGCTGCTGGCCTGCCAGTTCACGCACCGGGGCAGCGAAAGCCCGGAACTGCGGGTCCTGGACGTGGCCGGCGGCCAGGTGATGGACGGCCCGTTGCGGCCGGGTCGCCCGAGCCCGGTGGCGTGGCTGCCCGACGACAGCGGCTTCTTCTACGTCACCCATGGCAATGCGTCCGGCTCGCGCGGCGTGCGGCTGCACCGCCTGGGCAGCGACCCGGGCGCCGACCCTCTCGTCTTCGACACCACCCACGCGCACCTGTCGGTGGCCATCAGTCCGGACGGCCGATGGCTGACCGTCAGTTCTTCGCCAGGCGCCCAGAGCGGCAACGACCTGCGCCTGGCCGACCTCTCCCATACGGGCCCGGAGTCCCCCGAGCTCCAGCTCATCCACCAGGGCAGCGCAGACTGCACCAGCGCGCTGCTGAGGTTCGGCCCGGACGGGCTGCTCTACGCCGTCACCGACGCCGACGCGCCGTACGGCCGGGTCTGCCTGGTCGATCCGGCCGACCCCCGCCGTCAGGCGTGGTCCACCTTGATCACCCCGGAACCGGACGCGCTGCTGACGGCGTGCACCGCGTTGACCGATCCGGGCAGCGGGCAGTTGCGGCTGCTGGTGGGCACCACGCGCGGCGGCACGGTCCGCCTTGCGGTGCACGACGGGGCCGGCCGCAAGCTGGCCGACGTACCCACGCCCGGCACCGGGCCGGGGACGATCAGCAACCTCAGCACGCCCCCCGGCGACACCGGCCAGGTGTGGTTCACCTACACCGACTTCGTCACTCCGCCGGCCGTCTACCGCTTCTGCGCCCGGCAGGGCCGCTGCTTCCCGGAGCAACCGGCCGACGCCACCGCACCGACGCCCGTGGTGCCGGTGGTCCGGCAGCTCACCTACCACTCCGAGGACGGCACCTCGGTAGGGCTGTACCTGATCGAGCCGCCCGAACCAGCCACCGGTCCGCGGCCCACCATCCTGACCGCCTACGGCGGCTTCGGCGCCCTGGCGGCGCCCGCCTACTCGCCGACCATCATGGCCTGGGTCAGGGCAGGGGGCGTCTACGCCATCGCCGGGATCCGCGGCGGCGGCGAGCACGGCACGGCCTGGCACGCGGCGGGCAGCGGCGTCAACAAGCCGGCCTGCTTCGCCGACTTCGCCGCCGCAGCCCGCCATCTCATCGATGAGGGCGTCACCAGCCCCGATCGCCTGGCCATCAAGGGCGCCTCGCACAGCGGCCTGGTCGTCGCCGTCGCCCTCACCCGCGACCCGCGGCTCTACGCGGCGGCCGTCTGCTCCGACGCCCCCACCGACATGGTCCGCTACCCGCGCTTCGGCCTCGGCCCGCTGTGGGCACCCGAGTTCGGCACCCCCGATGACCCCGACCAGCTGGCGGTGCTGCTGAGTTACTCCCCCTACCACCAGGTGCGGCCCGACACCCACTACCCGGCCGTCCTGCTCACCAGCGCGCGCATCGACCCCCGCGTGGGCGCTGCCCACATGCGCAAGTTCACCGCCGCCCTCCAGCACGCAACCGCATCCAACCGGCCCGTCCTCCTGCGCACCGAAGCCGACGTCGGTCACGGCTACCGCACGGCCTCCCGATGGGCCGACCTCGCAGCCGACACCCTCGCCTTCTGCGCCACCCACACCGGCCTGACACCGGCAGCGGACGAGCCCTGGGCAACGGCACCGCCGGCGAACCCGGTCGTCGACGCGCCCGGGATCCGCTGTGCATGAGCGAGAAGAATCGCAGGCAGGGCGTCGGGGGAGTGGCTGCGCGCCACCCGTTCGCCAGCCATAACCTGTGGTCGCCAGGGTGCCGATTTCTCAGAGATCGGAACGATACTGGAGTCCGTCCGAGGAACTCCTCTGCTCGTGCAGAGGCCGCAGGTTCGCAGGGTCCGGGCTCTGGTCGCCTCCAGAGCCCGGACGCGGACGTGCGAAGCGTCGAGGCGGGTCCGGCCGATCATGTGCCGGTCGGGCCCGCTTCGCGCGAGCCATGGACCAGCCGTCCGGACACCACCGTGTTCATACCTTCACTAGCGCATGAACTCTGCCGCACATCCTGCGATCGCGGTGACCGCTCCGAGCGCAGCGATGATCACCTGCGCCCGGGTCGTCGGGTTCAGTCGCTTACGGCGGCCTGAACTCCGTTCCCGCTTCCGCATATCCACCTCCTTCCGGGATCGGCCCAGGTCCTGGGCGAGCCCAGCGTCCCGCTGGGACAGACGTGTCCGGCGCGGAGGTGAACAGCCTCAACCTAGGGTTGTCTCCCACTGGCCCACCATCCGGCGCACCCTGGCGAACCCTGGCGCATAATCACCTGCCAACCGGCCGCCGTCGCGCGGGGAGGACCTGGCCTGTGTGGTGCAGGTCGGAGAGCAGGCACACTGCGAAGCTGTGCGTCATGACTTTCTTGGTAGGGATGATCCCCAACCGGTCGCGCCAGGCCACCACGTCCCATGGATGAACAAGTGACGGACCCCGAAGACCGAGAGCAGCAGGCCGCCGTCAGCCGCCTGCTGCTGTATCACCTGAACGCGCCCGTCGCCGATGGCTGCCGCCTGCGCGGAGTCCTGCCGGCCCCCGGCGCCGTACGGATCGCCATCCACGCCGGAGCCGAAGCGGAAGGCGCCACCTTCCTTTACGAGATCCCGCACGACGCGGTGGCCCCGTACTGCATCCCCGGCATCCTGCGCACCGTCCTGGCCGGGACCCGGCTCTACGGCAGCAGCGACATCGGCGAGGCCATGGGGATGACCGTCATCCGTCTCCATCCGGAGGAGATCACCCCTGACCCGGAGCCCGAGCAGGGCCAGGCGCTGACCGTCCTGCGGGCCCTGTCCGACCCCGGCGACGACGAGCACCCCTTTCTCATCGGGTTCCTGATGCTGGGCCGCGACCTGCTGCGGCTCTACGTGCAGCGGCCCGACCGGCCCGGCGTCATCGGCGCCGACATCCGCCTGACCGGCACGCCCACCGCGCTGATCGCCTCCCTGCCCACCCTCATCACGGAAGAGCAGCACCAGCAACCGTCCCCCGACGACCCCCACTGCGATCTCCTCGTCGACTTGACCAACTGGTGAGATCGCCGCTCAGCGCGGTTCCGCACGACTCCCGTGCGGGGCTTCGCGCTTGTCCAGCTTCCGCCCCTGGGCCTGCCTCGATGCCTTCGATGGCCATCGCCGACATTTATTCCTGAGGCGAGACGCTTCGTCTTGCTATGGTGGGGGCATGGCTTTCCTCTTCTTCGTCTGAGTCCGGGCACGGCCGATGCGCCGTTTCTGCTGCCCGTAGACCCTTCGCATGCCCAGGGAAAGTCATATGCGCGACCGCGCCCATACTGCCGTGCCCACCGTCGCCCCCGCTGCCGTGGCCCAGCTGTCCGTCAAGGACGTCACCAAGTCCTACGGCACCCGGACCGTCCTCGACCAGGTCTGCTTCACCGTCCGTCCGGGCGAGAAGGCAGCCGTCATCGGCGAGAACGGCTCCGGCAAGTCCACCCTGCTGCGGCTGCTCGCCGGTGCCGAGCTGCCGGACGCCGGGGAGATCACCGTCAGCTTCCCCGGCGGCACCGGCCACCTCGCCCAGACCCTCGATCTCGGCCCGGACCGCACCGTGCAGGACGCCGTCGACCTCGCCCTCGCCGAACTGCGCGCCATGGAGCGCAAGTTGCGGATGGCGGAGGAGTCCCTCGGCGAGGCAACGGAAGAGGATCTCGCCGCCTACGGCGAACTGCTGATCGCATACGAGGAACGCGGCGGATACGAGGCGGACGCCCGTGTGGATGCCGCGATGCACGGCCTCGGGCTCTCCCGGATCACCCGCGACCGCCTGCTCGGCTCGCTGTCCGGCGGCGAGCAGTCTCGGCTCGCGCTCGCCTGCGTCCTCGCCGCCGCCCCCGAACTGCTGCTCCTCGACGAACCGACGAACCACCTCGATGCGGCGGCCGTGCGCTGGCTGGAGGAGAACCTGCGCGCACACCGCGGCACCGTCGTCGCGGTCACCCACGACCGCGGCTTCCTTGAACGCGTCGCCACCACGATCCTGGAGGTCGACCGGGATACGCGCGCGGTGCTCCGGTACGGCGACGGCTGGGCCGGCTACCGAGCCGCGAAGGCCGCCGCCCGGCGCGGCGCCGAGCAGCGATACGCGGACTGGGCCGAGGAGGTCGCCCGTATGGAGGAGCTGCTCGATTCCGCGGCGAGGCGGCTCGCCACCACCGGCCGCGACCCGAAGCAGGGCTTCGGCAAGCACCGCCGCTCCAGCGAGGCGAAGCTCGGCGGGCAGGTGCGCTCCGTCCGGGAACGCCTGGCCCAGCTGCGGCGCAACCCGGTGGCGCAGCCCCCGGCACCACTCCGCTTCACGACGGCGCTGTCGGTGGCAGACGGCCCCGCCCAGGGCCCCCTCGCCGAGTTCGACGGCGTACAAGTCGGCGAGCGGCTGCGTCTGGACGGGCTCCTCGCGATCGCGCCCGGACAGCGGCTGCTGGTCACGGGCGAGAACGGCGCGGGCAAGACGACGCTCCTGCGCGTCCTGGCGGGCGACCTGGAGCCGGACACGGGCACGGCACGCCGCCCCGCCCGGATCGGCTACCTCGCGCAGGAACTGCCCGCGCGCTCCACGCGGCTGCCACTGCTCGCCGCGTTCGCCGCCGGGCGGCCCGGACTGCCGGACGAGTACGCCGAACAGCTCCTGGCGCTGGGCCTGTTCCGCGAGGAGGACCTGCACGTCCCGGTCGCCGCCCTGTCCGCGGGCCAGCAGCGGCGTCTGCAGATCGCCCGCCTGGTGACCCGGCCCGCGGACCTCCTCGTACTCGACGAGCCGACCAACCACATCGCGCTCGACCTGGTCGAGGACCTTCAGGCGGCGCTCGCGACGTACCCAGGAGCGGTGGTCGCGGTGTCGCACGACCGCGACTTCCGCGCGCGCTTCGAAGGGGAGCAGCTGGAGCTGCGCGCCGGCCGCAGGCGCTGACCCTCGGGTCCTCCTCCGCCGCGAACGGCCCTCGCCCCCACCCCGACCTGCCCAACAGCCGGAGAACCCGCTGAGACGACGGAGCCCATGACCACCTTCCTGACACCACAACAGATCGCCGGCCGTACCTCCGCCGCCGTCGACGCGGCCGTCGCGGCAGGGCGAGAGCTCGGCCTGACCGTCACCGATCCCAGGGTGCTCCACGACGTCTTCTCCGTCGTCGTCCACCTGGCGCCCTCGCCGGTCGTGGCCCGCATACCCACTGTCCTGCCACACCCGGGCGACCTGGCCGCCCTCGCGCGCCGCCAGCAGGATGAGCGGGATGTGACACGTTGGCTCGCCGAGCAGGGAATCCCCGTGATCGCGCCCAGCCCGCTCGTGCCGCGGGAACCCCTGCAGCGCGACGGTTTCTCGCTGACGTTCTGGCCCTTCGTCCCGGAGGACCGGGACAAGGAACCCGACTACGTGGCGAACGCCGAGAGCGTCGCCGACCTGCACGCGGCAATGCGCCCCTACCCGGGCCGCCTGGAGTTCCTGTCCGCGGCCGATCCGCGGTTCATCGCGGAAAGCCTCGCCCGGCTCGACCGACACCCCGCCCTGATCGGTGCGGCCGAGCTGGACCGAGCCCGCCGCGAGTGGCAGATCCGCTCTCGGACCGGAGCACGAATCCGCCTACAACCGCGGCGCGCGGCGCAACGGCACGAGGCCCCTCGACGAGGAGGTCCTGGGCTTCGTCAACGCCCTGGGCATGCTGCGGGTCGTCGCCACTCTCACGCTGGTCCCGCAGCTGCCCGAGCTGATGGAGTACCTCCAGCCCGCCGTCGACCACTGGCGGACGATGCCCTTCGCGGGCGGCATGAACAGCTGAAGTCGTGCTCAGCAGGGGAGAGCTAAGAGGGCCGGGGCCCCGCGGCGCGGCGGAGCCGGTTGGCGATCGCCAGTCCCAGCCCTTCCTCCACTGGCAAGGAGGCGACGATGAGGTCGCAGCCCTGCTGGTCGAGTTCGCGCAGGAACCCGTACAGCCCGCGCGCGTAGGCGGCCATCGAAGCGGGGACCGCCACCACGGCGTGCGCCTTCACCGGAGCTCCGGCGAGGGAGGGGGGAAGAAAGACGCCCACCCGGTGCCCCAGCTCCTGCGCGAGCTCCGCTTCGGCGACGACCTTCTCCGGCTCGACGAGGACGACCCGCGCCCGCGGTGCGTAGTGCGACGGGTGCTGGCCCGGCACCCGAACGCGGCTCGTCGAAGGGACCGTGAGCGGGCACCCCAGCACCGCTTCGAGGTCCTCGCGCGTCACCCCGCCCGGCCGAAGCACGCTCGGGACGTCGCCCGTGGCGTCGACGATGGTCGACTCGACGCCGACCTCGCAGGGGCCGCCGTCCAGCACGTAGTCGACGGCATCACCGAGCTCCGCACGGACGTGGTCGGCCGTCGTGGGGCTGACCGAGCCGAAGCGGTTGGCGGACGGGGCCGCGACACCGCCGCCGAAGGCCGACAGCAGTGCGAGTGCCACGGGGTGGTCGGGCACGCGCACGGCCACCGTCTCCAGCCCACCCGTCGCCTCCAAGGGCACCCGGCGACCGCGCCGCAGGACCAGAGTCAGGGGTCCCGGCCAGAAGCGTTCGCCCAACAGACGCGCTGTCGCGGGCACGTCCTCCACCCAGTCGCCCAGGTGCTCCACGCCGCCGATGTGGACGATCAGCGGATGGGAGGGCGGGCGCCCCTTGACCTGGAAGACGCGCGCGACCGCGGCGGAGTCCTGGGCGTTGGCGCCCAGACCGTAGACCGTTTCGGTAGGGAAGGCCACCAGACCCCCGGCGCGCAGCACCCCGGCCGCCTTCTCGATGTCACTCGTTCTTGCCGTCACGTCTCGCGATCCTCTCACTGCACCGTCGGCCTCCGGAACAGCCCGTCGCGGTCGACCCTGCACTGGGTGCGCCGGCCGAACCGTTGTCTGCGCAGATAACGGGCCTCTTCGCGATCGGTCACGATGCGCTGGGCGGAGGGCTTGGTACTCCTTTCTACAAGTCGGCGCGTAGTTGTGCGACGACTGCGGCGAGCTCCGGTTCAGCGGCGAGATCAAGCGGAAGCACGTCGCCGGCTTGTCCTCGTCGGTGCAGCATCGCACCGGGTGCGAGGAGGAGTTCGGCGACGGGATCCACCTGGTTCCAGTCGAGGGTGGCCAGCCGTTCTCGTGGGAACCGGCCGGCGTAGATCGCGGCGAGGTAGTCCTCCGGTCTGTGGGTATCGGGGTCCTGGCGGACGACCAGGATGGTCACTTCCTTGACGCTGGGCGCCGCTGCGAGGGTCTCCTTGACGGTTGCCAGGACGGTGGAGGCCAGCGCGCGGACATAGAAGCTGTTCCGCTCGGCTTTCGTGCGCTTGTGCAGGGTCGGCCTGCCGGATGGGGTGATCGCCTGTTTGCGCTCCGGCACGACGGTCGGTGGGGGGAAGCTGACGACCACCGTCGCCGCCGTGCCGGTGCTGTTGATGGGTGCCGCTGGGGAGATGTTGTCCTCGAAGGCGGCTTCCAGGGCCGCGATGACGGTGGCCGGGTCCCCGCTGGTCAGGCGGGCCCATTCCGCCTCGGCGGCGGCTTGGGCCGAGGCGTGTTCGTCGGCTCGGTGTGTCGTCTCCTCCCGGAGTGCTGCGGGGAACCGATCGTCGGCCTGCTTGCGCGCAGTGGACCGGTGCCGCATCTTCCACCGCGGAATGTGCTCGCCCGCCTGCCTGCGCAGCAGATCGCGCAGGGCCTTCGGATCGACTGGCGTTGGTGCCGGCAGTACCGGGGCAGCAGCGGGCGTGAATTCCTCCAGGTGCGCGGAGAGAAGTGCCCGCTCCACCCGCCCGACCGCTTCGTATTCGGCGGCCTTCTCCGCCGCCCGCGCCTGGCGCTCCAGCGCGGTCAGTGATGTGCGGGGTGCGTGGCTACGTGAACGGCCCCCGAGGCCGGTCCCATAGGTGAGGGGGCCGGCGCTGGTGGAGAAGCCTGCCTTGCCTGCGCCGACGTGCAGCCGGGCGGCCCGCGGCCCGATGCTGGTGCGGATTCCGCGGGAGGAAGCGCTCACCCGGAGTCCAGGCGCGATCTTGATGGAAAGGCTCATGGTTCAGCCTTCCGGGGGGTCTAGTTGCTCTCACAGCCGATCCCGTCACCGTCGCGGTCGAGACGGTGAGGGTCGTCGGGGCCGACCGGGACAGGTCCGTCAAGGTCGGAGCAGTCCAGATCGGGTGGGGGCGGTGGGAGATAGGAGTCCTGCGGAGGGGTCGGCTCCGGGATGGCAGGGGGTGCCGGAGCCTGTGTCTCCTCGGCGCAGGCGGTCCAAAGTCCTGCCCCGATGTCCTGGGCGTCGTTGCCGGCCTGGGAGATCGACGGCCAGTATTTGTCGTTGGGCTGGTAGAGAACGGCCTCGGCGTGCCCGGTGCTCACCAGGGAGTGGTTCACGAACTCCTCTTGGTCGTTCCAGACGTACAGCAGGTAACGGTCGTACGGGTCCTTCAGGTCCTCGTCGCGTTCGATGCGCACGCTGGAGCCCACGGGCAGTAGTTCCGCGATACGGGCTGTTGCTTCATCGCTGTAGCACGTCCCCACCTCCGGAGCGTCGATTTCCAGGAGGCGGACTGTGGAGGTCTGGCCCTTTGGGAGGATTCCGCCGTCGCCGCGGACTTCGATGGTGTCACCGTCGATGATGCGATCGACGACATTGCCCGAGACGGTCGGGCTGTCCGTGGCTGGAGGAATGTCGACCGGAGGCTTTGTCTCGGCTTCTTCCGTATTGCCCGAGACGGTCGGGCTGTCCGTGGTTGGGGGAATCTCGACCGGGGGTTCTGTCTCGGCTTCTTCCGTGTCCGTCACTCCCCCCTGCGGTGCCGGTTCGTTCGGCGGAGAGGTCTCCTCGGGGGCCCCGCTGACCGGAGGCGGCTTCGCGTCTCCACCGCCTCCGCCGGAGGATCCGATCGCTGCGACAATGATGATGAGAATGAGTGCCGCGCTGATCCCCAAGAGGATTTTGGTGAGGCGATGCATTTTCTTTGGTGCAGAGGAGGCGGCCTCACCCCACTGAGGCGCCTGTGGGTCCTGCGGCATGGGAGTGTCCTAAGTGAAGCGCATAAGCATTACTAACCTTAGATTCGGTTAAATCGACACACAAGGCGCATTTGTAATCTCCCTTTCTCGCGGAAAAGGGACCCAAGGCGTGGGTGGCGCCGCCCATTGCTCGGCCATCGGATTTCCTCGCGAGACGACCCAAGGTCATCGCCCCTCCGAGACCCAGTCCCGATGCGCGCCCTGAGCATCTCTCAGGATGAGTCCCCATAGCGGGTGGCCATCGCGGCGGCGCGGTTGCGCAGGGAGGTGCGCAACGACCCCGGGGCCAAGGCTTCCGCGTCCGTGCCGAGCTGCCACAGCGCCCACTCGGCGTGTCGGAGATCTTGGAACGTCACCTCCAGCCGCAGCCAGCCGTCCGCGTCGGGTTCTGAGGCGCGGACGGCTACCGCGGTGCTCAGCAGGTCCTCCCGTCGCGCCGGGGCCACCCGTATCAGCACGGCGATATGGCCGCTGGAGAGAAACTGAGTGCAGCGTTCCCGCCAGACTCGGTCCAGGTCGACCCGGTTCGGTCGCTGTGCCGGTTCGGGGAGTTCCTCGGCGGCCGACACCCGCGACAGCCGGTAGGTGCGGTCCGCGCCGGATCTCGTGGCCAGCAAATAGCCCCGTTCGCGTACGGTGACCAGGCCGATCGGGTCCACCGTGCGCCACTGTGGCGCCTGGTCCGTGGCCGTGTAGTGGATGCGCAGTTTGTGTCCGGCGAGCACCGCGCGCCGGATCTCGATCATTGTCGTGCCGGGCACCTCCTCAGTGACCAGCCGGCGTGAGAGCAGGTCGGTCTCCGGCTCGACGAGAAATCGCTGGGCCGCGTCGCTCGCGGTGGCCCGATGGCTTTCGGGGAGCGCGTCGACCACCTTGCGCATGGCCGAAGCGAGCGCCGAGCCGAGGCCGAACGCCTGCTCGCCGCGCCCCGATCCGGCGGTCAGCAAGGCAAGCGCCTCGTCGTGGTTCAGTCCGGTGAGCTCGGTCCGGAAACCGGGCAACAACGCGAACCCGCCATGTCGGCCGCGTTCGGCGTAGACCGGGACGCCGGCTGCGGACAGCGCCTCGATGTCGCGCAGCACGGTACGGGTGGACACCTCCAGCTCGCGGGCCAGTGTCTCCGCAGTCAGCCGACCGCGCTGACGCAGCAGCAGCACCAGCGAGACCAGCCGATCTGCGCGCATACGGGGACCTTATCGAATACATGACCAAGGGTGTCGTGATTTGTTGGAAGGCTCCTCGTCAGCACCGACGTCGACGACGGCGGCTACCGCGCCGATGGACGTACGTACTCCCGATGAATCGAACGGAGCTGATGTGGCAGTGGAACGAACGGCGGTCAACCCGGTGACATGGTCGGTGGAGATGGGATTCAACCAGGGTGAGGTCGTCTCCGGGCACACCCGGACCCTGTACTGCTCCGGACAGACCGCGATGAGCGGCGACGGCAAGCCCCAGCATGACGGTGACATGGCCGCACAGTTGGCGCTGAGCCTCGACAACCTGGAGGCCGTGCTCGGCGAGGCCGGAATGTCCCTCGCCAACCTCGTCCGGCTCAACGTCTACACCACCGACGTCGATCTGCTGTTCCCGCACTACGGCGTGCTGGCGTCGCGGCTGGGCGCCGCCGGGGTGGCACCGACCACCACGATGCTCGGGGTGACACGGTTGGCGATCCCCGGCCAGATGGTCGAGCTGGAGGGGACCGCCGTCGCGTGAGGCGGCCTGCCGCCGCTGCTGCTCGTGCCGGTCGAACCGGCATGAGCAGCAGGCAGATGGGGGATTGCCGGTGCTGAGAATGGCGACAGTCGGCGGCCCTCGCCCGAGCCCGGATCGCCTACGAGCACCACCCCGAGCTCGCCCCGACCGCTGCACCCGTCTCCGACCTTCACTGCGCACCCGGCTGAGACCTCGCCGCCGGCCGCGTCACCGCGTGCCGAACGCTCATCGGTCGCGCGCGCCGCAGGTGACGTCCCTGGCCGGCAGGCGGCCGGTGGCGAGGTAGGCGTTGACCGTGGCGTCGACGCACGGGGAGCCGTAGACGCCGTACACCGCGTGCTGGTCGGCGCCGCGCAGGGTGACCAGGCGGGAGGAGGGCCACATCCGGCGCACCGCCGTGGCGCCCTCGTAAATGGTGCGCGGGTCTCCTGTGGCGTTGACGAGCAGGGCGGGGAGGTCGTCCCTGATGGTGGTCGGGTGTTCGCGGGGCCGGTCCCAGAAGGCGCAGGGGTTGAGGTTGTTCGTCACGGGGCCGAACAACGCGTCCTGCGCGCTTGCTCGTTGGACATCGCGCCAGTAGACCTCCGGATCCCTCGGCGCGGCGGCGTCGCCGCACAGGATCGCGGTCTGGACGCTGCCGTAGGGGGAGTCGGTGCCGGTCAGTACGAACTTGAGGACGTCGGCGAGCCACGGGGAGGGGGTGACGGGGTGCCCGTCCGCAGCGCGCCGCATGTCGCGTATCCCCTGCGCGAAGTCCCCGTAGGCGGCGTCGTTGTGCTGGGAGAGGCCGTTGAAGACGACGAGGGGCATGAGGTGCTCGTCCACCCGGTGATCGCCGAGCCGCAGCGGGGTGCGGGCGGCGGCGGCCCGGACGTGCTCCACGGCTGCCAGCACCGCGCGTTGGGTGCGGCCGAGGCCGTACGTCGCGTCACGGGCGGCGGCCCACGAGGCCCACCCTTCCAGTGCCTGGCGGTTGGCCTTCTCGACGCCCCGCAGCAGCCGTGGACCGTACCGGTCCGGGGTGATGACACCGTCCAGGACGACTCGTTCGGTGCGGCCGGGGAACATCGTGGTGTACACCTCGCCCAGGTAACTGCCGTACGAGTAACCCAGGTAGGAGATCCGCCGCTCACCGAGCGCGGCGCGGATGACGTCCAGGTCGCGTGCGGTGTTCCGGGTGGTGACGTGCGGCAGCACACCACCCGCGTGCTGCCGGCAGCGCTGGGCGAGGCCCTCGGAGAACGCCGTCATGCGGTCGAACCCGGCGCGGTCGACGCCCGCGCCCCGGAACGCGGAGCCGGTCGGCCAGTGGCAGTCCAGTGGGGTGCTGCGGCCGACGAAGCGGGGATCCACGCCCACCACGTCGTAGCGTGCGGCGACGTCCTTCATCGCCTTGCGGACCCACGGCGGGTCACCGAGCGTCTGCCCGCCGGGGCCGCCGCCGTTGAGCAGCAGCGGGCCGACGCGGTGGGCGGTGTCGGTGGCGCGGATACGGGAGATCGCGACGGTGATCGTACGGCCGCCGGGGTCGCTGTAGTCCAACGGCACGGTCACGTCGGCGCATTGGGCGCCCGCCTGCTCCAGCTCCTTGCCGGTCGCGTCGTCCGGGCCGAGCACACAGCTCTTCCAGTCGAGGCGCTGGTGGTGGTAGCGGGCGAGCGGGTCGGAGGCCGCCTGGGCCGGGAGGATCGTGGTGGGCAGCGTGGCGAGGGCGAGAGCGGTGGCGGCCAGGCTCAGGGCGGCCTTTCTCGTCGTTCCCGAAGCGCTCTTCGGCGAGCGGGCCAAGCGGTTCACTGATGTTTCCCTTCTTCGGGTTCTGTTCCTTCGGAGGACCGGTCTTCGCAGAAGGCGGTCTGGACCATGTCGAGGAAGTCCTGTTCGGCCTGGAGCGTGGCCGGTACCTCGTTGAGCGCGGCGGCGACGCTCCGCCCGCCGGGGCCCACGGCGGTCAGCGCCCGGTGACCTCCCGGCACGGTCCCCGCATGGCCCCACCACTCCCCGCCGCAGCGCAGCGGGGAGGCGATCAGGCCGAGCCCGTAGCGGGCGCCGGGCCAGAGCCGGTCGGGGTCGGCGGCCACCGTCCGCCGCATCTCGGCCAGTTGGTCCGCGGGCAGCAGACGGCCGCCGAGCAGCGCGGTGATGAACCGGGTCAGGTCGGCGGGTGTGGAGACCAGCGCGCCGCCGACCCCGCCGAAGGTCGTGTTCCAGGCGGTGCCGTCGGTGCGGCGGCCGTCCTCGGCGGTGAAGTAACTGCGCGAGTGCGGTCCGCGGATGCGGGTGTCGTCCCCGGGCCAGTACGTGTCGCGCAGCCCGAGGGGCCGGATCACGCGGCGGGTAATCTCCGTCTCCGGTGAGTTACCGGTGACCTCGCGGATGATCAGGCCCGCGAGGAGGTAGTTGGTGGTGGCGTAGTGCCACGCACCGCTCGGGCGCGGCAGGTCGAGGGCGCGGGCGACCAGCTCGCGCGGCTCGAAGTGGCGGTACCGCAGGCGTTCGGGGCGCTCCCACTCGGGGGCGTCGAGGTAGTCGGGTAGCCCGCTGGTGTGCCGCAGCAGTTGCCGTACGGTGATACGGCGGCCGTCGTAGCCGTTGTGCCGGATCAGGCCGGGCAGGTAGCGGTCGACGGGAGCGTCGAGCGCGATCCGGTGCTCGGCGGCGAGCTGGAGCACGACGGTCGCGGTGAACGTCTTGGTGACGCTGCCCGCGCGCAGCCGGTCGGTGGCGTTCATGGGGCGGCCCGTGCTCAGGTCGGCCGTCCCGGCGGTCTCGGCCCAACTCCCGCAGGCCGCGCCCGCGGTGGCGTCGGTGACGAGGACCGCGGCACCGGTGATCCGGTCGCGATCCGTGAGTGTGCGCAGCGCTTGGCGCAGTTCGCCGTGCGGTTTGCAGACGGGGTGCCGCGGGGCAACGGGCGGCTGCGCGGCGGCCGGGACGACAGGCACGACGAGGGCCGCCAACAGGGCCGCCACGCCTGTGCGTCTGCCCAGCGTCGAGGTGATCAGGGATAAGGCCATGCGCCATAACGCTAGGCACGCGCCGCGACGAGGTCACTCGGGCTGGCCGCCGATTCGCAGGTGGGGGCAGCCACAGTGCGGAACAGGGAGCATGCCCCCGTACGGGTCGACGCCGGCGACCTCCGCCGGGGCGGACGATGCTCTGCCAGGGAACGCCTTATCCGGTACTTGGCCGGACAATGATGTGCCGCCAGAGCGCCGGCAGGCTGCCCGCGCCCCAGGAGGCTCGGTACGCCAGTGCGCACCGCACCACACCCTGTGCTCGTGTGAAGGACAGATAGGACTTCAGGCCACCCGCGAGGTTGTAGAACATCGAGGCTCCCACCAGGCGCGCCCCCAGACAGGAACCCACGGCGGGGAACGTCAGACTGCTGGCGGTCATCGCTGCGGCACCCGGTCCCACCATCACCCTGCTCGCCCAGGCACCCACGGCGGTCGGGGCCAGCTCAAGCAGCCGGCGTGCCGCATCACGTCGCCGGTGAGAGCGCGCCGCGCGACTCTGTGAGGCCACCCGGTCCACCGCTTCCTCGAAGCTCCCGGCCGAGACGGGCAGAGCAAGTCGGTAGGCGACCAGATGGTTGCCGAGTGCCGTTCCGCTTCGTCCGTCGCGGGTGGACATGGGGACGACGGCGTCGAAGTCCCGATGACGGGTGTCAGCGCGTGCCCCTGTCCGGCAGGCCCACCTCCGCAGCGCCCGGGCGAAAGCCGCCAAGCAGACGTCGTTCACCGTGCACCGCGCTGACCGTGCGATCTCCTCTACGACCTGCTCGGGCACTTCCGCCCACGCCCACCGCACCACGTCGCCGGAGGGCGAAGGGGGAGCGGACCGGCCCTCCCGCCTGCGGCACAGCGCTCCAGCCAGATCCGTGACGACGGCGGCACAACCGGAGACAGTGGGCCGCTGTCGTTCCACCGGCCGCAGCGGCGGCGGGCCGTTGTCCGAAAGCAGGGTCACAACATCGTGGGCCGCGCCCATCCCGTCGTGTACGGCGTGGTGGATGCGGAAAGCGACCTGGAACCCGCCGTCACCTCTGCCCGGCGTGCACCACAGGTCCCACGCCGGCCGGCCCGCCGGGAGCGGCATCGCCAACAACGCCTCGGGGAAAGGGGACAGGTCGTCGTCGGCCGCAAAACGCACATGTGCTGCGGGATCGACACCACCTGCAGACACCACGGGCCATAGCCGTTGTCCTCGCTGAGGCCGCAGCTGCCGCAGTGCCGGGAGTGAGCCCAGACGTTCCTCGACCCGCGCCACCAAGCCCTCTCTGGACGGAGGTTCTCCTTCGAAGTCCAGGAAGAATCCCGTAGCAGGCTGTGGCTCGAAGTCGCCGTAGATGAAGCTCCGGTCCACCGGGCCAAGTGGAAGGCTCACTCTGGCTCCTGACTGAGCGGTGGTTTTGTTACACACTGCGTTCGAAGGGTGACGCCTTGTTTTGCCGACCTCCGGGGTGCTGTGCTCTTGTGCAGTGGTGACCGTACTGCTCACTGGAGCCACCGGGTTTCTCGGCTCCCGTATCGCGCACGCCCTGCTCACCACCCGCTCCGAGCATGTCGTCGTGCTGGGGCGCGGAGATCCGTCCCGCCTGCGGGACCGGATGATCGAGGCTCTCCGGGGGGTGGGTGAAGGCACGCTCGACGGATCCCTCCACAGGGACCTGCGCTGCGTCAGCGGGGATGTCACGAAGCCATGGCTGGGGCTGTCTCCCGCGCTGTACGCGCGGCTGGCCGGTGAGGTGGGCGCCGTATGGCACTGCGCGAGCGACATCGCACTGACCGGGGCACGTGAGCGGTTGTGCCGGGTCAACGTCCAGGGCACGGCCGAAGTGCTCGCTTTCGCGGCGGTGACCCCGCCCGCCTGCCAGCTCGTGCACGTCAGCTCCATCGCGGTGGCCGGTGCCCGCCCGAGCGGCTGCGTCATGGAGAGCGACCTGAGTGGCGTGCACGGCTTCGAAACCCACTACGACGCCACGAAGTTCGAGGCCGAGTGTCTGGTACGGCAGTGGGCGCAGAGCCACGGCCGACCGGTCGTCGTCCTGCGGCCGGGCATCGTCGCCGCAGACCGGGCGCTGCCCGAGGGAGCAGCGGGTCACCCGCTCTCCGTTCTGGGGCGCATGCTGGAGTCGATGGCGCACGGCGGAACAGTCGGCATCCCGGCGCAGCGCCCGGACGCATGGCCCGCCGTTCTGCGCGCCGGCGGCTTCGACACGGTCGCACGGACCAGCGGCGAGGCCGACCAGGACTACTCCGTTCTGCTCGCCCGGCGCGCCCGGACCAGCACGGTCGCCGCGTCACCGGCACCCGTACGGGCCGAGGGCAACTGGCTCATCGTCACCGCACATCCCGACGACCCGACCGCCCAGCACCTCGGGCGCGCCCTCACCGCAGCCGGTGCCAAGAGCGTCGGCATCACCGACGTCGGCACACGGCAGCCCCGGGCATCGGCGGCACATCCGGTCGGCGTGGTGGCACTCCTGTGCGACGCCGCCGCTGTCACCGACGCGGTGGAGACGGTCACCGAGAGGACCGAGCTGATCATGACGGCCGCCGGGCTGTGTACGCCGGCCGGCGACGGCACGTCGGCCCTGTGGGTGGTCACGGGGCCGACCGGACTGTTCCCCGGTCCGGAACGCTGCGACGCGGCGTCCCCGGTGCACGCCGCTGCCTGGGGCGTGGGCGAGCGAACAGCTCGCAGACGAACGCGCCTCAACCGCGCCGACGCCTGGGCAGGTGGGCGGACGTGCGGTGATGCTGATCCCGCACCGAACGCCGGACATGGAGGAGATCACGCTCCCACCGGACTACAAGCGCATTCTTGCCGCCGTGCGGCAGGCCGCCGGTCCGGTGATGGCCCGGCAGGTCGGCGACGCGCTGGGGATCGACGTCAGCGTGCGGTCCAAGCTGGAGCCGCTGCGCGGGAAGCTGGTCAGACTCGTCGATCGCGGCTGGCTGCGCAAACTGCCCGATGGCCGGTTCACCACCCGTTTGGCACCTGCCCCGCCGCCTGCGACCGCGCGGGCGTAACCGGGGCGCCCCCGGCGGCTGTTGGCATTGTGTGACGAAAACCAAGAAGCACGCCGAGGACAACTGCCCGCCTGTCTATCAGTGCCGCCTGCCGCTATCCACGCGGACCGTCAACCACCTCGCCGATCTTTTGCGGCGTCACCTGAAGGTGATTCGGTCCCGGTGGCGGATTCTGCCGCCTGGGAACATCGCGGTGATCGTTCTGGCCGTGCTGCGCCACGACCAGCGCCTGGCCGACATGGCCGGCGGAAACAACGTGTCCGAGTCCACCGTCCGCCGCTGGCGCGACGAACTCATCGCCCTCCTCGCGGCGCAGGCGCCGCGCCTGGACCGCGCCCTGAAGAAGGTCCACAGGCAGGGCAGGGAAGTGGTTTTGATCGACGGCACCGTCATCGCCACCCAACGCCGCACCGGGAAGGCCGACCGGCGGAACTACTCCGGCAAACACCACCATCATGGCCTGCACTTTCTCGCCCTGACCGACGAGCGGGGCCGGCTGATCTGGATATCTGCCGCCCGGCCAGGCCGCACCCATGACAACACCGCCGCCCGCCAGGACCACATCCTGGCCCACCTGCGCGCCGCTGGCCTCGGGGCTCTGGCGGACCTCGGCTTCCGTGGCCTGGACAACGACGTACTCGACCCCGTGATAGTCACAGGCTTCCACGCCACCCGCACCCACAAGCTCACCCCCGGTCAGAAGACCGCCAACGGCGTCCTCGCCGTCGGGCGGGCACCGGTCGGGCACGGCTTCGCCCACCTGAAGAACTGGCGGGTCCTCACCAAGCTCCGTACTGATCCCGCTCGATCGAGCCACCCGCCTCCTGCGCGCCCTGCTCGTCCTGACGAAACCTCGAAATCAACCGCTGACAGGCGGCCTCAGCGATGGGACGTCGCACCGGCTGGCGCGGGGGTACACGACCGACACCCCCACACCAGCCCCCTGACTGGCAATCACACGACGAGGGTGTCCGCCCGGCTCTCCGCACTTGGACGGGTGGGTTGACAGCCGGGCCGGGGATCGCCAGGGGTGTCTATGCGGTATAGGTCAACACGACGCAGCCGAGTCGCCCGTGAGTGCCGGGCTTCGAGGGCAGCTGGTGGGCGCCGGCTCCCCCGCTGTTGCCCGCGCCAAGGCCACCGTCGCCGCCGGCTCCCGCGATGAACGGGCAGTGCTGAACATGCCTCGGGGTCGTCCCGCCGCCGGTACCACCTACGCCAGGGGAGTCGCGGTAGGCGTCGTGACCGGCCTCACCGGCCCCGCCGTCGTGGATAACGGGATCGGTACCGTGGCACATAGCCTGCTTCGCCTGTCCGCCGGCCCCGCCGCCGCCTCCGTACCCGCTCTGCCAGTCTCCCGACGCCTCACCGCCGTTCCCCGGCCGCCCGTGCGGCGCAACGACCTCCAACACCCGGCCCCAGCCCATCGGGAAGCGCACCATTTTGAGGACCCCGGAGCTGGTCCCCTCCTTCCCGCCGGTGCCGTTGTGGTACTTGCCCGTCCCACCGTCTCCTCCTGCACCGCCGTGGCCCACGACGACGACGAGGCGCTCCCCGCCCCTGACCCTGACGGTGCACGCGACCGTGGCCCCCGCGCCGCCCCCGCCGCCGCCAGCACCGGACAGGGTGCCGCCGTTGTTGCCTCCGCCGCCCCCGCCTCCCGCTCCTGCGCCCACCGCAGTGATGTGAATCTGGGTGACGCCGTCCGGCACGGTGAACTGATGCTGGCCGGGGGAACCGAACGCCTTGACGACGGCGGTCGGTGCGGCCGACACCGGGCCGGGGGCGGCAATGAGCGGCACCACTGCCGCCGCGACCAGCGCCGCGCGCCGGAATCCGGAAAGCAGTTTCACGAGCAACCTCCTGCAACGTCCATCAGACTGCTTCGCCATCCTCGCCCGCTCCCCGCCACTGCGAGCGGCCTGCGGCCCGCAAACCACCCGATCCGGTGGCTGGCGGAACGAGGGCCATCCCTTGCTGTCCCGGAAGGCCGACCGTCGGGTCGAGCAGTTGAACATTTCCGCGTCAACATCACCAGAAACGCGCCCGCCGGCGACGGCTAAACCGTCGCCCTCGGCGGCTACGCCGTCTCGCACGCGACTACGAAACCCACCCGCACCGTTCTGAAGCCATAACCCACCGCGACGATCGACCTCATATGCCGACGGCTCGCCCGCGAATCCACCTCGAACTGGCGCGACACTTGAACCTCGTATTAAACACCTCTGTCGAGCACGGCTTCGCCCACCTGAAGAACTGGCGGGTCCTCACCAAGCTCCGTACTGATCCCGCTCGAGCCACCCGCCTCCTGCGCGCCCTGCTCGTCCTGAGGAAACCTCGAAATCAACCGCTCACAGGCGGCCTCAGCGATGGGACTTCGCCCCGACTGGCGCGGGAGTACCCCACCGACACCCCCACACCTGCCCATGACCGGAAGCTCTTACGGTGCAGGTAGTACAGCCGCCCTCTTGCAGGCTAGGTTTGCTTTGGCTTCCGAGAGGCCGGGGCCGGATCCCCTGCCTACAGAGTCAGAGGTGGCCTGAAGCGCACTCGTGCATTCATCAAACTTTTTGGCGACTCCGTCTTGACAGGCATTCATGACGATGTCTGCGAAAGCACGTCCTCCGTTCGCGGCCACGGTATCGAGACAAGCGCTATAGGTGGCGCTTGCACTCCCAGCGCTCGCAATGATGCCCGCAACAGTCAGAGTGAGGCTCGATACAGCTACGGCAAGAGGCTTAAGGCTACGCATACTTATTCTCGATTCTCCTGGATAAGCAGGGATGACCGACAAGCTTTTAAACGATCTGTTTGAGCCAGTGTTGCGCGAACATTCTCACTGCCACCCGAACGAGGCAATACGGGGAATTTCGACCGGGTGAGACCCCCTCCAACTGGCGGGGAGAGGCGGAGGAAACTTCCCTGGAGAAACCTCAGATGCCGATGTCAGATCTCGTTGAAGACGTAGACGGCAGCGTCTTCGGGGATGGTGTTGTTGGTCCTGTGGGGGAAGTAGAGCCGCAGGCCGTCTACGTGATCCAAGTTCGCCCAGTACGTCCGGCTGATCGAGTTGCCGTACGGCTTCCACACCCGCCCTTGGCCGTCCTGCTTCCAAATCAACTCGCTGGGCCTCGCGCGCTCGCAGCCCCTGGCGCCGAGGTCGCTGGTGGAGATGCACAGGCCAGTGCCGACGTTCTTGATGTTCCGGCCGTTGTCGGTGCGCCGCCACTGCTGGGTGGCATCGAACGTGTTGCAGTCGGTCAGCGGGTAGACGGCGTAGTTCGTGCCGCTCTTCACGCTGCTGACGCACACGGTCCTGCCGTCGACGACGGTGGAGATCTGGAAGGTCGTCCCCGCTGGCGGGATCGCCGCTTGGGCGGGAGTGGCCATGGTGGCGACTAGCGCGGCAGCCCCAACCGCCACTACGGCGGCACGGGTCCGGATCGGCTTCTGGTACGTCACGAGTGTCCTCTCTCCTGAAGATCGAAGCCCTCTGTTCAACTCAAGATCGACTGACAGGTCACGGGTACTTCGGCACATCCCGTGCTCACCGACGTGTCAGACGATCTACCCCGCGGACTGCGGCCGACGACCACCACCAGCATCCCGAAGGACTGCCACGCCAGCCCCTTTGACCTGCGACTCCAAGTTGGCGGAGGCTCACTGCGGTATGCCCGGCACATCGGGGCACGAGTCATCGCCACCGCCGGCAGCCCGGCCAAGCGCGACCTGCTGCGCGCCCTCGGTGTCGAGCATGTGCTCAACTCCCGTGACCTGTCCTTCGCCCACGACGTACGGAAGCTGACGGGAGGCGGTGTCGACGTCGTCCTCAACTCGCTGGCCGGTGAGGCGATCGGGCGCGGCCTGGAATGTCTGCGCCTGGGAGACCGGTTCGTGGAACTCGGCAAGCGGGACATCTACGCCAACAGTCCGTTGCTGCTGCGCCCGTTCCGCAACAACCTGTCGTACCACGCCGTCGACATCACCCGGCTGATCGCCGACACACCCGCCGAGGCTGCCGCGGCCTTCGCCACCGTCACCGGCCGGATCACCGACGGCACCTACCGCCCGCTGCCGCACCGGGCCTACCTCGCTGGCCGCGTGGCCGAGGCCCTGAGCAGCCTGCGTCACTCCCGGCATCTGGGCAAGGTCGTGGTCACCTTCTCCGGTACCGAGCCGGTGGAGGTACATCAGCGCGCCGACCACGCGCCGCTGGATCCGGCGGCGACCTACCTGATCAGCGGCGGGCTGAGCGGCCTGGGGGCGGCCACCGCCCGCCACCTCGTCGACCGCGGTGCCCGCCACCTGGCCCTCATCGGCCGTCGAGGAGCCGGGTCACCCGAAGCGTCCGCGCTTCTCGAAGACCTCGACCGGCAGGGTGCCGACGCGGTGGCCCACGCGGCTGACGTCACCGACCGCCAGGTCATCACCCGAATCGTCCGGGAGGCAGCAGAGCAAGGGCGGCCTGTGCGGGGGATCGTCCACGCTGCGATGCAACTGGACGACGCGCCGCTCGACGAGCTGACACCTGACCGCATCCGCCGAGTCCTCGCGGCCAAGGTCCACGGTGCGCGGATCCTCGACGAGGTCAGCAGGGACTGCGAACTCGACTTCTTCGTCGCCTACTCGTCCGTCGCCGCGCTCGTCGGCAATCTGCATCAGGCCCCGTATGCCGCGGCCAACCTCTACCTGGAGAGCCTGATGCGCAGGCGGCGAGCGGAGGGACGTCCCGGCCTGGCACTGGCCTGGGGTGGCATCAGCACACCGGCTACGTCGCCCGCACGCTGATGGCCGACACCATCGCCCGTTCCGGAATCGGCCTGATCAGTCCGCAGGCGGCCATGGACGCCCTTGACCGGCACCGTGTGCTGGACAACGGGCCGGCCGTCACCGTGGGCGTCATGGACTGGGAGCGCCTCGCGCAGATCCTGGCCGCTCTGACCGGGTCGCGCTTCAGCGCACAACTCGGGAACGCGGCCGGCGCATCCACTGCGCAGGCTGCCGAGGGTCTCAGGCACAGGCTCACGAAAGCCACCAGCGCGACCGAACGCATCACCCTCATCATGGACGCCCTGACGGCACTCGCGGCGGGCGTCCTGCAGACCGGCCCGGACCGCGTCAGCACCACCGCCAACCTCGCGGATCTCGGCCTCGACTCCTTGATGGGAGCCGAACTCAAGGTGCAGGTGCAGCGGGCGTTCGGCTGTGAGCTCCCCTTGATGGAACTCATGGGCGCGGCCACTTTGGCCGGTGTCGCCGAACGCCTCGACGTTCTGATCCAACGGCACCAGCAGGAGCCGACCGGCTGAGGGAGCACCGCGGGTGGGGCACAGGTCTTCGGTGGCGGCCGGACAGGAGGCCGCCACCGGAGAAGAGGCTCGGCGTGGCCGTCGTGCTGCCGGTCGACGTGCCCGTCACCTTCGGCGGTGTCACCTTCCGCCCCGGCGACATCCTGCACGCCGACGGCGACGGCAGTCGCTGTCGTTCCTCACCCGCCGGTCACGACTTGACCTTGACACGGTGACAAGGTGTCCCCTGGGTGCAGGAGGTGGTCTCGATCAACCCGACAAACAGAACCCCGCACAACGCCCGCCTGGCCAACGCCCTGAGCGCCGAGGACTCGTCGGTCCGGCTTCAGGCGGCCCTGGCGGTCGGCTCGCACCCCGACCCCGGCTTCCTGGAGACGCTCGTCGAACGGTGCGCGGTCGAGCCGGACTTCTTCGTGCGGGACATGCTGTCCTGGGCGCTGACCCGCCTCTCGCCGGAGCTCACCCTGCCCCGGATTCGCCAGGAACTCGACTCCGGGCGCACTCGGGCCCGCAGCCAGGCGTTGCACACGCTCTCCAAGATCGGTGACAAGAGCGCGTGGGCCTGGATCACGCGCGACATGCTGCGCGACACCGACGACGAGGTGGCGCGGACCGCGTGGCGCGTCGCGGTCGTCCTCGTGCCCGAGAAAGAGAAGAAGGACCTGGCCGACGAACTGGTCCTGCAGCTCGGCCGCGGCGACCGCACTGTGCAACTGAGCCTGAGCCGGGCCCTCGTCGACCTCGGCGACGTGACCAGGCCCGCACTGGAGAAGGCCGCGGCGAGCCCCGACCCGGCCGTGGCCGCGCACGCCACTGCCACCGAGCTGCTCCGGCAGAACCCGGAGACCGGTTTCGACGCGGCCATCGACGAGGCGAAGCGAGCCGTGATCCTCGGGCCGCAACGAGCCGCTGCCGCGGAGACCGCGGAATGCTGATCGGTGATGTGGCCCGTCACTCGGGGGTGAGCGCCCGGATGCTCCGGCACTACGACGCCCTCGGGCTGGTGCGACCGACGGGGCGCACCGTCGGCGGCTACCGCGAGTACTCCGCCGAGGACGTCCGCAGGATCTTCCACGTGGAGAGCCTGCGGTCCCTCGGGCTCTCGCTCAAGCAGATCGGGCGCGCGCTGGAGGACCCGGCCTTCACACCGTCCGCCCTGGTCAGCGACCTCATCCGGTGGACGGAAGACCGCTTGGAGCGGGAACAGGAGCTGCTGGAGCGGCTCCGCGCTGTCGATGCGTCGGCGCCCACCGGCTGGCAGGACGTCCTGCGCATCGTCGAACTCATG
The DNA here is from genome assembly GCF_001513975.1 of Streptomyces curacoi. Taxonomy (GTDB): domain Bacteria; phylum Actinomycetota; class Actinomycetes; order Streptomycetales; family Streptomycetaceae; genus Streptomyces; species Streptomyces curacoi. The sequence goes on along the minus strand of NZ_KQ947989.1, from coordinate 362,405 downwards.
CAGGGACTCGACTCGACCAGTGCCGCGCGCAGGCAGCAGGCCGTCCTGGCCCGGCCGGAGGGAGCGTCGGTTCCCGCCGAGCTGCTGGCCGGGGCGGTCCTGGCCGAATCCGACCCCAACGTCGCGGGCGCCCTGCGCTGGGCGCTCGCCCGAGCGGGCGGCGACGGCGTGGCGGCACTGGCCGCCGGCGTCCACTCGGAGGACGTCGACATCCGGCGACGCGCGGTGCTGGCGATCGCCGGCATGGCCGAGGCCCCGGGTGCGACCGCGGTGCTTGCGGACGCGCTCGGGGACCCGGACACGAGGGTGCGCGGACACGCCGCTCTGGCGTTGGGCAGGCAGGGCGTGGCCGGGGCTGTGCCGGCACTCGTCGGCATGGTGGTCGAGGGTTCCAACGACGTCGAGGCGGCGGAGGTCCTGGGAACACTGTCCCAGCACTTCGGGTGCGCGGAACGGATCATGACCGCACTGGTCGACGAACTCGCCGCGCCCACCGCGGACTCCGCGACGCGCATACGTCTGACCCAGGCGCTGGTCGAGCTGCCGGGGACCAGCGTGCAGGAGGTCCTGCGCCGACTGGCCCGCGACGACGACCGCGCTGTCGCCCTCGTCGCCTCGGCCTTCGTCACGGTTGTCGACGAGCGGTCTCCCGAAGACCTGGGCGACGAGGATCCCTGAAGCGCCCGACCGAGGCGCCGCGGCACCCTGTCCCGACGGTATGCGGCCCCTGTCAGCCGAACCGGGCTTCCAGGCCGACAGGTTGGAAACAGCTCACTGCCGCCCCACCGCCGGCACCAACCCGGTGGCTCGCCCCGTGCTCGGCGCCTGCGGACAGGGGCCTGTTGGGGATGGTGAGGAGGAGTGCGATCTCGGCGCGCAGGCGGTGGAGGGGGTGGGTGAGGTCGAGTCCGGTGAGTTGGCGGATACGGCGGAGTCTGTTGTCGAGTGTGTGTCGGTGGAGGTAGAGGCTGCGTGCTGTGGCGGCCGTGGACATGCCGTGTCGCAGGTAGGCCCTGAGGGTGGTCAGCAGGTGGGCGTGGCGGGGGTCGCCACGGAGTGGGCCCAGGCTGCGGCAGAGGAAGTCCTCGTCCCTCTCGGTGCCTTGCTTCAGCAGGCGGACGAGAGGCAGGACGTCACGGGCGTCGAGGGGAGTGTGTCCGTACAGGCGGGCGAAGGCTGCTGCCTGGCAGGCGAGGTCGGCCGCCGTGTCGATGCTGCCTCCCTCCTCGATGACCGCTGTCGCGCACGGGACGGTGAGGCGATCGCAGACCGGGGGCTCGACGCTGAGCAGCAGGAGCCGGTCGTCGAGTTCACCGACGAGGGCCCGGGGGTTGTCGCTGCGCAGCACCGCCATCTCGGTCGCTCGTTGCCGGGCATCGAGTGCCGTGGTGGCCATGCACCAGCGCAGTGGTTGGGTGATGTGGGCCGGCAGCGGGCGGGGGGAGGCCACCGGGTGCGCGTGCTCTGGGTGGAGGAGGGCGCGAAGCACGGAGGCGGTGTGGGTGTCGGTTGTGGTGGCGTGGAGGCGGTTGTGCCGGGCGGTGGGGGCGCGCGGTGGGACGGTTTCGGCTCTTTCCCGCTCCGGTGGGTGCGTACGGTGGGGTGTCGCGAACTGCTGTCGTGAGCCGGTGACTTGAGCCGCCGTGGCGACGTGGGCGGGCGCTGGACGCGGGACGCGGCTAGGGGACATAGGCGCCTTTCGATCTGGTGGGGCGATATGCCAGGATCAAGAGATCCGCAGGCCCAAAAGGGAAGTAAGGCCACTTTTGGGGGGAAGGTGGCGCCAGCGTATCGAACGCTTCATGGGGCACCACAGGGCCGTTCGAGTGTGCCCACGCGTCATGTCCTTGCGTTCGTATGACGGTCGGGCTGCGTGTTCTGACCGGGAACCGGGTCAGTGGCCGCGGGATGCACCGCGGCGGCGGGGCATGCCCCAGCAGTTGGCGTCACTCAGGAGCAGGGCCATCTCGGCTCGCATCCGGTCGAACGGGGCGTCCAGGTCGAGGCCGGTGATGGTGGCGATGGTCCGCAGGCGGTAAGCCAGAGTGTGGCGGTGGATGAAGAGGGTGCGGGCCGCCGCGGCGGTGCACTGGTTGTGGGCCAGGTAGACGGCGAGCGTCTGCAGGAGGTGGCGGTTGCGCTCCATGGTGTGGAGGGCGCCCAGGCAGCGGACCACATAGGCTTCCCGCTCCGTCGCGGGCAGGTCCACGGCGGCGAGCAGGGGCGTGGCGTCTTCGTCCTTCACATCGGTCCCGTAGTACCGGGCGATCACGGCGGCGAGAGCGGCGCGGCGGGCGGCGCGTGTGGTGTCGCCATTGTCGACAGGCACCAGGCCGTGCGGTCCGAGAACAGCGGCGTCGGTCGGTGGGCAGGTGGTGAAGGCGGTCACATGGACACCGGTGACGGCGATCAGCGCGTCGGGGTTGGCCGACCGGAAGGCACGCAGCGCCGGTTTGATGTCGTCGGCGGAGCAGGAGGCGGCCACGCACCAGCGGGCTGTCTGATGGGAGGCGTCGCGGGGCGTGGAGTCCGGTGGAGTGCGTGGGCCGGGGGACGGGCGTACGAGGACGGGGGTCCGTTCGGCGACCGCGATCACTCGCGCGAGGATCCTCGTCAGGTGTGCCGCGTCGATCGGTGGTGAGCCCGGCCCGTCTGCGCAGGGTGGGGCGGGGTCGCCGAGGGTGCGGGTGAGGACGGCCGCGTAGGTGTGTTGCAGGCACACCGCGTCTTCGCGGGAGAAGCCCGCGGCGGCGTGTGCGGCGAACCTCTGGGCGAACGTCTTGGCGATCTCGGCGTCGGAGAGATCGTGTGCCAACGTCTCCAGCCACGCCGTGAGGTCTGCGGTGATCAGCCGCGCCGCCAGGGGCGAGCCCTGTACGGCGACGGGGAGGGGCCCGTCCAGTACGCGTCGTGTCAGCGCGTCCACGGCGACGTCTCGTGGGGCGGTGCGCGGCCGTGCGGGAGAGGGAAGGGAAATCGGGGCGGCATCATGACACTTCTGGGAGTTCACGACGTACTTCTCCTGTTTCCGTGGTCAGTCGGCCGAGGGCGTGTTCGCCTCGGCCGCCGCTAATCAGCCTGGTGGGCGAGGGCGTGGGAAACAATGGACACAGTGGACCAGAAGCGGCGGATGGGACCGGCGGACGTACACCACTGTGTCCACTTCTCCTCGTGTCCGGCCAAGACCGCGCCGGCGCGCGTGTGAAAGGTGTCGGCAGAGGGGAGACCGTGCCGGATGACCTCGGTGGCGCCTTGGCCGGCACCGTGCCAGGCATGTGCACCGCGTCCCACGGCGCTTTGAGCGGCGCGGAGTTCACCGGCGCCGGTACAGCAGCCGTTCCACGAGGAGGAGGCGCGTCATGGCCGCGGCCAGTAACGCGGCGGCGGTCGCGGCCACCGGTCCCAGGCCGGTCATGGTGACCAGGAGGACGGTCAACGGCAGGCGTGCCAACAGGTCTACGTTGCTCAACGCCGCGAATGTGAGGAACCTTGTGCAGCCCGTGCGCCTCGGCCGCCGGGCTCGGCGGCGCGGTGGCGGTGGCCTCCGACCGCCCGGAGGCGGGCGTTCGGTGGTGGCTGCCTCCTGTCGTGCGGGCGCCCTGGCCGGTGCCAACAGGGCTTCGGCGAGGAGGAAGTTGCCCGCCATGGCAACCTGCGTGGCCACGATCTCGGCGGGCACGTAGTGCAAGGGCGTCCAGGACGTCAGGGCCGTCAGTACCAGGAGGTTGGGCAGGAAACCCGACAGCCCGATGAGTCCCAGGACGAGCATGCGCGTGCGGACGTCGGTGGTGCGCAGAAGCAGGAGATGCCGCAGAAAGCGCAGCCCCTCCCGCAGACTGCTCTTGGAGCGTCCCGAGTGGCGCTCGGCGAACGCGTAGGGCATCTCGACGACTGTGCGGGGCGGTCGGCGGACCACCAGCTCCAGCAACACCTTGTAGCCCAGGGGACGCAGTGGCGCGGCGGCGTCGGCGGACCGCGTCACCATGTCGCGGCGCAGCGCGAAGAAACCGCTCAGGGGATCGGAGATACCGCGCAGGGCTCGGGCGAGGACGGTCTTCGCCAGCAGGGTGGCAGTGCGCGAGACGAGGGACCGGTAACCGCTCGCCAGGCCGGCCTGGTCGCCCCCTGCGGCGTAGCGGCTGGCCACGACCAGATCGGCACCGCTGTCCTGTCCGCGTCGTACCAGGCGTGGGACGAGTTCCGGTGGGTGCTGGAGGTCGGCGTCCATGACGACGATCCACGGCGTCACCGTCCTGCGTATGCCTTCGCAGACAGCGCCCCCCAGGCCGCCGTCGGGCCTGTCGCGGTGGAGCACCGACACCGGGAGGCGGCAGCGGGCGGCGACCTCCTCGATCACTTGGGGGGTGTCGTCCGAGGAGTCGTCGACGAAGAGGACCTCCAGCGGCAGTTCAGCAGGTACCGCGGTGTCCAGCCGGTCGAGCAGCAGGGGAATGTTGTGTGCCTCGTTCCGGGTGGGGATGATCAACGTGACGGTCGACGGCGTCGGCGGGGACGTCATGAGCCTTCGTGTCCTTCAGGTCGGCCGACCGGGGGGTCGGGAGCGTGGAGGTGAGCTCCGGTGTGGGCGGTCAGCTCCCAGTCGTTGCGTCCCCGGCACTCGCGCCAGACCGCCCGGAAGGCAGCGGCGGCCAGGACCACGGAGTACAGCGGCAGGCCCCACCACAGCGTGAGGTGCTGGATGGGCCGTACGGTCCGTCCGTACTCGCGGCCGAAGTCGTGCAGGCCGGCGCATTCGAACAGGGTCATGGCGACCATCAGCAGCGCCGGCAGCCAGGCGAACAGGGCCGCCGCCAGCGGGATGCCGTCCATCAGCGCGGTGACGAACACCATCGGCATGCACAGCGCGGTGAATGCCTGGAAGAAGGGCGTGGCGAGCACGTAGCGTGCCAGCACCCGCTGCCGGACAGTGGCCAGGCGCCGCCACTCGCCCTTGCGCAGGACCTGGAGGAAACCCTGGTTCCACCGGGTGCGCTGACGCACCAGGGCCCGCAGCGTCCCCGGCGTCTCCTCACGGGTGACCAGCGCCGGGTGGTATCCCACGACGACCCGCACACCCCGGCTGGACAGCCGTACGCCCAGTTCGCAGTCCTCGGCCAGGCAGTCGCCGTCCCAGCCGCCCGCTTCGCGCAGCAGCGCGGCACGGATGAAGACCGTGTTCCCGCCCAGTGGGATGAAGCCCTGTCGCGCGTGGACGTGCAGTCGGCTGCGGAACCAGAAGAAGTACTCCAGGCAGTTGCACAGGGCGTACCAGCTGTCGGCGTGGTTCATCAGCTGGACGCCGCCCTGCACGACGTCCGCGCTCCGGGTGCGCAAGGCGTGGTCGACGTGGCTCAACAGCCGCGGGTGCACCACGTCCTCCGCGTCGAACACCCCGATGACCTCGCCTCGGCACGTGTCCAGGGCGGTGTTGAGCGCGCGCGGTTTGTTCTTCTCGGGGTGCCGGTCGATGACGTGCCGCACCCGCTCGGGGTTGTCGGCCGCCAACCGCGCCGCGAGCGCCGTGGTGCCCGGATCGTCGTCGCCGGTGATGACGACGACCTCGAAGTCCGGATGGTCGGCGCCCAGCAGAGTCCCGACGGTGTGGGGGAGTACCTGCTCCTCGTGGCGCGCCGGCACCAACAGGGAGAAGGACAGCCGAGGTTCGCCGTCCGGCTCGGGAAAGGACGTCGTCTCCAGCTCTGCCGGCGTCCGCCAGGCATGGAGCATCCACCGCAGGGTGAGCGCGGCGTTCAACGTGTGCAGGACGGTCAGGGTCAGCAGGCAGGTGACCACCATGAGGGAGTGCCTCGCATCCGCGGTCGCACCGACAGGCCACTGGCACGCAGCGGTGCGCACCGGGCCGATCGCGGCTCCGGTGCGCACCGTCGGCTCACTTCACCCTGAGCGTGCTGTTGGCCGAGCCGAGTTCACCGAGCTCCCAGTGGATCGTGTAGGACCCGCTCGGGGCGCCGGGGTCGACGCTGACCTGCACCCACATCGGCTGGGTGCGGCCGAGGGGGATGTCCAGGTCGACGTCCACGGTCAGCGTGCGCCCGTCCGCGGACACCGCACCGGTGAACTTGTCCTCGCGGTTGTGGCGGACGTTCCACAGCGCGAGCGTGTTCTGGCCCGCGTGGAAACGGATCGGGCCGTTCTCCGGGAGGGAGATCACGACCTTCTGCCGGCCCAGGGCCTGCTTGTCGTTGTTCTTGACGACCACCCGCGGGTGCGCCTCACCGGCGCCTTCCATCTCCTCCGCCGGCTCGGGCGTGATGACCTGCCCGTAGCGGAACCGGGACACCTGCTTGCCCTTGTCGTCGCTGAGGACGGCGACATCGGCGACGTCGTCCCAGACCGGCTCGCTGCTGCCGAAGGAGAAGCCGCCCGTCTCGGGATGACGCTCGTTGGTGTGGACCCGGTAGCGGGAGCCCGGCTTCAGCGCCGTGCCCGCGGGGAAGGTGAACTGCTTGCCGGAATTCCTCGCCCGCAGCGTCCACCCCGACATGTCGGCGGCCTCGGTGCCGCGGTTGAAGACCTCGACGTACTCGTCGGCCTGGGTGCCCGGCACCGTTCCCTCGGCCTCGACGCGGGTGATCGCGACATCCGGCTTGCCCGGCTTGGCGAACACGGCGACGATGTCGGCCCGGTTGGAGCCGTTCTCCGGGCTGTCGAACTGCCGGACGATCTGCCCACCACGCTTGAAGCCGCTCAGCATGACCTTGTACGGCTGACCGTCCACCGTCACCGTCTCCGGCGAGATGAACTCCGGGAGCGAGACGATGTCCTCGGGGTGGGCACCGGAGTTGTCGGTCTCGTTGTGGTGGAAGGTGAACGTGAAGTCCTTCGTCTTGCCGTCCTCGAAGGCCACGTTGACCTGGAGTTCCACGTCCCACTCACGCATGTTCCCCGAATTGATCGGGAAGTTCTCGTGGGTGAACGTGGCCAGCGTGAACTCGGTCCCGTTCAGCAGGGCCTGGGTCTCGCCCCCGGTGAACCGGTACCCGCTCTTGCGGCTTTCGGTGGGGTCGCCCCACTCGACGTGTTCCGTTCCCACGCCGGTGATGCCGTTGGGACTCGGCCGGACGGCAGTCCACTTGCCTGAAGTACGAATGATGCCCATTCGTTTCGCCTCCACGGTGCGAAGCCCGATTTCCGGGCTATTCCATTGGCAATGCGAGGATGTCCTGCCCTGCGCCGTTCCAAAGAGGAAAGGCGACGCCTTTGTCCACTGCGATGAAAATGCGGAGGCTGTTGTTTGCCGGACGTCTTACTCGTACGGCCAGATGTCGTCGGCCTCGCGCAGGCACGGCAAAAGCGGCCGGGCGACCGAAGGGGCGGTGGACGCGCCTTCAGCGGACCTTCCAGTGACACGTAGTGCCTGAATCTGTCCGTAGGCGAAGTCGCCGACCGGTTCGCCGTGTCGCAGCAACGCCTTGAGAGTGGGCAACTCCGCCTGCGCCTCACGCATCGTCGGGGTGACCAGCACGAAGTCGATGTCGCGCCATCCGTGCGGCATCGACGCCACGATGGCGGGGTCCTTGTCCAGCTTGTAGTGCCAGATGACACCGGCCCCGGGAGTGAAACCGGCCCGCACGGCGTCCAGCCACAGGACATCGTCTGTGACCAGGCGGGCCCGCCGCTTGTCGGGTACCGCCGGACCGTTCAGCCACTCGCCCGCGGCCCGGTAGCCGGCGTTGAGGTCGGCTCGCTGGACCTCACGGAACTGCGGCCACCGTCCGAAAGCCAGTACCGCCGCCATCAGCGCCACCGCGACCGCCGCCACCGTGCGCCGTACGGGCCCCTGGACGCCGTACCGGGCCCGGCCGGCCCGCACCGCCCGCTCCACCACGATGACCAGGGCCAGCGCGAGGAACGGCACGACCTGCACGGCGTACATCTTGGGCAGGTAGCCACCCGGCCGGCACACGACCAGGACCAGAAACGCGACCGCTGTCCCCAAGGGCCGCACACCCCGCAGCGCCAGGGCGGCGAATCCCGCGACGATGCCGCCGATCACCAGGACGGGATCGGCCCGCAGCCACTGCATGACCAGCGTGTTCGCGACCGTGCCCGGCTGGAACACGGACCCCGACCCGCCGCGCGAACCGATCTGCCACACGAGCGCGCCGACCAGTGCCGAGTGGCAGCCGCCGGGAAACAACTCCCCCTTCAGCAGCGAGTACAACGGGTAACCGAGCAGGACCGCGGCACCCGCGGTGAACGCCGCGAGCGAGAAACCCCGCGTCCTGCGGTCGCTTCCCTGCCACAGGGCCCACACCAACGCGGGCAGCAGGACGGCGATGGTCTCCTTCGACAGCACCGCCACGGCGAAGGACACCCCGCACGCGCAGTGCGCCCACAGATTCCGTTTCGGTGAGAGCGCCAACGCCAGGGAAGCCAAGAACCACATGACGGCGAAGCTGTCCAGGTACACCTGGCGCTGCAACGCGATGGCCAGCGGGGAAACGGCGTTGAGGCCGACCACCGCCGCCGCGGCCACCACACCCGCCCCCAGACGCCGCGCGACGAGGTACAGCAGCACCGACGTCACGGCGGCCACCGGGAGCATGGCCATCCGCCCCTGCACCAGCGCGGTCCGCTCCGGCGCCATCAGTTCCGGCAGCCAGGACAAGGCTCCCAACTGCATCCATCCCAAGGGGGGATGGTCGTACCAGTACGTGTAGTGCGACAGCCCCAGCCCGGTACGGACCGCCCACGCCTGGGCCAGGTATGTGCCCTCGTCGTCATTGGGGAACGGGTGACCCGCCAGGTTCCAGGCCCGCACCACCACAGCCAGCGTGGCCAGGGCGCAGACAATGACTGCCCGGGTGCGGCTTTCCGCCGCTGCCGAGGAAAACTTTCTCCGACGCTGTTCCACCGGGCCTCCTTGCCGACGCATATGCGCGGGCAGGCAACCGCACCTCCGGGGTCGCAGTGCACACCACCCGACGAAAGTGAAAGGTAAAGGCAAGGAAGGCGCGGGAGGATTTCCCCCTCTGTTTTTCAGGCACTGTGGCCACAGCGGGTGGGTGTCTTCATGCGTGCGGTTTATGCGTCGCTCATCTCGAACCGACTGACCCCGCCTCGATGAGTCGCGTGCAAGGATGTCGCCCGTGACCGGATCGTCTTCCCCGCCCGGTGCCGAGGGCACGCCTCGCAACTCCGGCCTGGGCTCCCGCGCCGCTGCCGTGCTTGTGTTCGGATCTTCGGCCGCAGTCCTGGTGGTCGAGATCGTCGCTTTGCGGCTGCTGGCTCCCTACCTCGGCCTCACCCTGGAGACCAGCACCATGGTGATCGGTATCGCCCTCACCGCGATCGCCGTCGGCTCCTGGCTGGGTGGGCGCATCGCCGACCAGGTCGATCCACGCCGGCTCATCGGCCCCGCGCTCGGGGTGTCGGGAGCGGTCGTGGCGCTCACCCCTGCCGTGCTGCGCACCACTGCGGAGTGGGCACCAGCGGTGCTCTTGGTGATCGCGTCGCTGACCATCCTCGTGCCGGGCGCGCTGCTCTCCGCGGTGACGCCGATCGTGACCAAGTTGCGTCTCACCAGCCTCGCCGAGACCGGAACGGTTGTCGGCCGGCTGTCCGGCGTCGGCACCGTCGGCGCCATCGTCGGGACCGTCCTCACCGGCTTCGTCCTCGTGTCGCGGTTGCCGGTCAGCGGCATACTGATCGGCCTCGGCACACTGCTGGTGGCCGGCTCGGCGGTGGTCGAATGGCGAACGCGCGGGTGGAGCGGCACCCCTGCCCTGACACTCGTGGTCATTGCCGGCGGCCTCGCCGCCGTCGTCGCGCCCGGTGGCTGCGACACGGAGACCAAGTACCACTGCGCCCGGGTCGTCGCGGATCCCGACCGGGGCAGCGGCCGCACCCTCGTTCTGGACGGCTTGCGGCACTCCTACGTCGACCTCGACGACCCGACCTTCCTGGAGTTCGAGTACGTACGCGCCATCGCGTCGGTGGTCGATTCCGCCTTTCCCGAAGGTGAGCCACTTGCCGCCTACCACCTGGGCGGCGGCGGGCTCACCTTTCCCCGTTACCTCGCGGCCACGCGGCCCGGGACGCGCAGCCTTGTGTCCGAGATCGACAGCGGGGTCGTGCGCATCAACCACGACCAGCTCGGGCTGATTCCGGAAGCCGGGATCGACGTACGCGCCGAGGACGGCAGGCTCGGCCTGCGACGACTGGACGCCGGCAGCCGTGACCTCGTCGTCGGCGACGCCTTCGGGGGCGTCAGCGTGCCATGGCACCTCACCACGGTGGAGGCGATGACCGACCTACGGCGGGTGCTCGACGAGGACGGCCTGTACGTTGCCAACCTCATCGATCACGGTGAACTGGCCTTCGCGCGTGCCGAAGTGGCCACCCTCGGCGAGACCTTCGAGCACGTCGCACTCATCGGCGAACCCACCGATATCGGCCTCGGCCCGACCGCCACCCCCGAGGGCGGCAATCTGGTGGTGCTCGCCTCCAACCGACCGGTCGACCTACGCGCGGTCCAGGAGGCGCTGGACGCCCGGCAAACCGGCTGGAAGATCACCACCGGTGACGACCTCACCTCCTGGACGGGCGATGCCCAACCGCTCACCGACGACTACGCACCCGTCGACCAGCTCCTCCAGCCCTACAGCCCACGGAGCGGCCAGTAACTCGCGGTCCTCGCGCGCCCCCTTTCGCCGAGCCGTCCCGTTCAGCCTTGCGCGGTCCTGGTCTTTTTCCGTTCGGTACAACCGAACGCGTATCTGGCGTGTCTCAGATCCCGCAACACGCGTAAACGCACACATGGGCCCAGGGGGGAAACCGAGTTGAGAAACATGACACGAGGCGCGCTGGCCTGCCTCTTCGGTGTCGGGATGGTCGTCACCGCCGGTGGAGCCGCTCGGGCGGCTCCACCGGCCGAGAGCGGAGCCAAGCCGGTCAAGACGATCGAGAAGGGCCACGCCCTGTCCTGCACCGGGCAGGCCGAAGGCGTCACCGTCGCGGTGGACCTCTACCAGAACTCCGCGTTCGGCTCGCACACCAGCCTGTCGGTCGAGACGCCGGACGGGGAGTACGGCGGCGGTTACGGGCCGCAGGACACCACGCTGTTCACCAACGGGACGATCGCGGCCGACATCCCGGTCAGGAAGCTGGACGATACGGCCGAGCCGGTGGGCAACGCCGTCATCAGCGGCACCTACACGGCCGCGGGACGGCCGAAGCCCGTGCACGAGGTCATCGAGGACCCGGCGGGACATTACGTGATCACCAAGGGCACGAACACGCAACTCCGGACGGTGGCCACGGTGGACGTGCTCGGTGAGAAGGTTCCGCTGTCCTGCTCCACCGCCTTCGCATTCGACCTCACGGTGTGGCGGCTGACTCCCGGTCAGGGCTGAGCAGCGGTGTGCATGACCGGCCGCCGGTGCACCGGCGGCCGGTGCGCCCGCGGCCGGTTGTGAACTGGCTCCGGGCGCACAGATGCGACTATTCGATGACGGCGGTGGCTTCGACCTCGACAAGGAGGTCCGGTTCCGCCAGGGCCGCCACGCCCAGCAGGGTGATCGGTTTGACCGGGTCGATGCCCAGCTTGGCGGCTGCCCGGTTCACCCCCTCACCGAGCAGGGGCATTTTCTCGGGATACTTCGGCGGCATGGACGGCCTGTGGAAGGCGCTGCGACAGGAAGGCTTCACCCGCCTGGCCACCAAGCTCTGCACTGTCTCGTCCATGCCGTCGAGCGGGCCAATGCAGCCGGCCGCTTCCGTGACGACGTCGACCCGCTGGAACTCGCGACACAGAGCTGGACCATCGGCCACGGACTCGCCTCGCTTGTCGCCACAGGCCCGTTGCCGCACCAAGCACTCGCACACGCCGTGCCCATGCTGACGGCGCTGTACGTCAGCGCAGGCGACGATCCCGACAGATGCCGGCTGTCAGTCGAGCGCGGTTGGGGGGGAGGACACCCCCGCTGTAGCAGTGGATCCGCAGCCGAAAACAGGTTGAGCCGGCCGCCTGTGAAGACGTGTCGGCTCAGGAGAGCGGTTCGGAGCAGGTGACGTCTGCTCGCCGGGGCGGTGTTTGCGGCTGGTGACCGTTCGCCTCCGCTGGGGACTGGGGGCGGCTGGTCGCGGTGCGTCCGAGCGCCGCGCGTGTGGCTTCGGCGATGACGTGGTCGAGGGGATCGTTCATGCTGGGCTTGTCCCCCGGCCATGGCCGTACGCGGCGGGCGGGCACGGCGATTTCCTCCGTACGGAGCAAACCGGGCCCCGGAGCACACCGCGCTACGGAGCAACCGCGCTACGGAGCAACCGCGCTACGGAGCAACCGCGCCCGACGCTTCATGACGTAGCGAATCAGCGCCTTCCGTTTGTGGTTCCGTGTGCGCCCTCGGCGTGCCGCCGTGCGCCGCTGCATGCATGTGACAGCGGCATGGACCCTAGTGTCGGCGGCAAGCAGCAGGAGGGGGCAGTGGTTGCGTCGGACCAGCGTCGGTCTCGGCCGAACACCCGCCTGCGGGCTTTGCTCTCCGAGGCCGGCTGGACGCAGGAGGCCCTTGCGCGGGCGGTGAAGGCGGTCGGGGCGGAGGCGGGCGTCGCCCTCTACTACGACCGCACCACGGTGGGCCACTGGCTTGCGGGCGCGATCCCGCGGCAGGCGGCGCGGCTGTTCGTCGTCGAGGCGCTCGCCCGTCGGCTGGGGCGGCCGGTCGGCGCTGAGGAGGCGGGCTTTCCGCCCGAGCGTCTGCCGGTGCCGGATCCGCAAAGTGCCGTCGCCCACCCGGCCGTGGCGCTGGAACGTCTCGCCCAGGACTCCCTGATGATGCTGTCCGGGCGCGGTGAGGAACGTCCGTTCCGCGTTGCTTCCGTCGCGGTCCCGGGCTGGCCGCACGCCCGTCCGGACGGTGTGGGCGCAGCCGATCCCGCCGAGCCGGCACCGCCGTTCCAACTGCGGGAACTGCAAGCGGTGGAACGGTTTTTCGCGGCGTCGATCGACTCCTTCGGCGGAGTCCACGCCCGCCGGGCGCTGCTTGCCTACGTGGGCCATGACGTGACGAAGCTGTACCCCTCCCGTCCTTCCCGGGACAGGCACAGCGCGGTGCTGTGCGGCGCCGCCCGGCTCGCCTATCTGGCGGCACGGATGAGCGGCGATGCCGGGCGCAACGGCGCGGCGCAGCTGTGTCTGGAGCACGCGATGAGCCTCGCCGCCGCTGCCCCTGACCCGGTGACCTGGGCACTGGCGCTGCGCGGAATGAGCGAACGTGCGTGCCTGCTCGGCCATGTGGGGGCGGCGGTCCGGGCGGCGCAGGGAGCGGAGGCGGTCGGCCTCGCCGGGGCGCCTTGGCACACACGGGCGTTCGTGCTGGCCCAGAGCGGGGTCGCGCATGCCGCGGCCGGCAGCCGCCGTGACGCGCTGACCGCCCTGAACGCGGCGGAGCGCGCTCTGGAGCGGGCGGCACTGCCCGGTTCCGAGGACGCGCGGTCCGGGCCGTTCGACAGCTATCCGCGGGCGGCGCTGGTCTACCAGCAGGGGCAGACGCTGCGTGCTCTCGGTGACCTGGAGGGCGCGCTCCGCGCCTGGCGCACATCGCTGGACCTGCGCGCGGACAGCGACTGCCGGGGCCGGATGCTGACGCACTGCCAGATGGCAGGCACCCTGCTGGCGGCCGGAGAACTGGAGGAGAGCTGCTCCGCGGCCGGCGCCGCCGTGGACCTTGCCGTCGCGCTCCATTCCGAGCAGGCGCGCAACGCGCTGAAGCGGCTGACACACGAACTGGTGCCCTATCGCCGTTCCGCTGTCGTTCGGCAGCTGATGCGCCGCATCCGGCAGACGCCGGAGGTACTGCGGTAGCCGATACGGAAGTTGAACCGCCGCATAGTTTCAACACGTACGGCCTCGCGGCGCGCCACACATCTGCCGTTGGCAGGGCAGTCGGGCATGCATGAAGAAAGAACCGGCGCACAGGCAAGGAAACCGGGACGAGCGCCCCGGTGAAGAGCAGGGGGTGGTCCATCTCTTCCCCGGCCAGGGGGACTTTCCGGTGGCGCCGCTGCTGCGCGCGGTCACGGCGCACAAGAGTGTGCGGGCTGCCGCGGACGAGGTCTTCGCCGCAGTCGACACCGTGGCGGTGGAGCGGGGGCTGCGACCGCTGGGGCCCTGGCTCCTCGGCCCGGAGCCACCGCGTGGCCGTGACCTGGCGCGCGCCGGCACCGGTCTGCCGCACCTGTTCATGTACGGGGCGTGCCTGACGGCGCATCGGGCGCTGGAGCTCGAACACGGTGAACCCCGCGCGGTGCTGGGGGTGAGCTTCGGGGAGATCCCCGCGCTCACCGCCGCGGGCGTCTACGGCCTTGCCGACGGCGCCCGGATCGCGCATGACCTGGCCGTGGTGCAGTTCGTCTGCCCCGGCGGGCTGACGCTGCTCGCCTGCGGGGAGCAGGCGGCGCGGGCACTGACCCGTGCCGCGGGTGGCGGGGCGGTGGTGGCCTGCGTCAACAACGACGCCGAGGCCGTGGTCAGCGGTCCGCTGTCGCAGTTGGCGGCAGTCGAGGAGGCGGCCGCCGCTGCGGGGGTGCGGGCGGTGCGGCTGCCGCTGCCGTACGCGGCCCATCATCCGGGCTTGAGTGCGCAGGCAGATCGTTTCGCCGCAGCTGTGCGCCGCTATCCGCGGCGCGAGGCGCGCCGCGTGGTCCATTCCGCCGTGGCCGGGCGCGCCTACCGGGCCGACGACGACCTCGCGCTGCGGCTGGCCGACTGCCTGATCCGCCCCGCCCACATCCCGCAGGTCGTGCGCCAAGTCGCCGCCCGTCGCCCGGCGGCCCTCTACGAGACCGGGACCGGCAGCTCGCTTACCCGCAGCGTCCGCGCCGTACTGGGGCGCGAGGCGCCCCCGGCGTACGCACCGCTGGCCGATGAGGCCTTCCCCTGGTGAGCCGTACCGGAACCCGACGGCATCAAGTCATCCGGAGTCATTGCATGAATGTGTCCCAAGCGCGGCGGCGCAGCGCGCCCTCCGCCCGATCGGAACTCGACCGCATCATCAACGGGCCGTGCGATCGGGCCTTCCTGGAGGAACTGCGCGTCGCGCTCGTCCCGGCCGGCGAACCCGAGGAGGGTTCGGCCGCGGCGCCGGTCCGGCGTCTGCGGCGGATGGCCCGTCTGCTCCCGCCCGCCCGCGATCTGTACCGGGAGCCGGCGAAGCTCGCCGCCCTGCAGGCGTGGGCGGCGGTCGCCGACCCGGCGCTCAGCATGGCCGCGCTCATCCACTACCAGCTGTGCCTCGGTTCGCTGGTGATGCTCGGCCCGGATCCCGACCGGCTCAAGAACGTCTTCGAGGCGTTGGAGACCGGTCGCGTGAAGGGCTGCTACCTGATCACCGAGGTCGGCTCGGCCAACAGCCACCTGGCCACCCGTACCGAAGCCGCCTGGGATCCGCGGACCGGGGACTTCGTGCTCCACACCCCGGACCCGGGTGCCGCGAAGTTCGGCAGCACGGGCCCGTCCGGCGGCGCCCAGATCGCCGTCGTCCTGGCCCGCCTGACGGTGCGCGGCACCGACTGCGGGGTGTTCGCCTTCGCCGTCGACCTGACGGACGAGCGCGGCGCGCCGCTGCCCGGCGTGGAGATGTCCTCCGCGCTGAAGACCGGCACGCTCCCGCTCGACCACGCCCAAGTGCGCTTCCACCGGCTCCGGTTGCCCGCCGAGCGCTGGCTGAGCGACTCGGCGAGGATCGATGAGTACGGCACCTTCCACGACCCGCTGGGCACCCCGCAGCGCCGGTTGCAGCGCACCCTGTGCGTCGGCCAGAGCCTGTGGGGAACCCTGCCCTCCGCCGCCGCGGCCGTCAGCCGCCAGTCCGCGCTCCTGGCCCTGCGCTACGCCCGGCACCGCCCCACCCAGGCGCGCCTGGCACCCGGCGTGCCGCTGCTCGAATACCGCACTCAACAGCACGCCGTGCTCGGCGCGTTCGCCGACGCCTTCGCGCTGACCTGCGCGGCCGGGCAGGCACGGGAGTTGTGGGCCGCCTCGATGCGCGAGGAGGCGCAAGGCGCGTTGGGCGACTCCGCGGCGGCAGGTGACGCGATGTCCTTCGGCCCCTGGGCGGCCGTCAGCCGCCCGCTCGCCGCCTACAAGGCTTACGCCGTCCGTACGGCCGCTCGCGTCGTCGGCGACTGCCAGGACCACTGCGGCTTCTCCGGGCACCTCGATGTGAACCGGTTGCCGGGCTACCACGGTTTCTTCCGCGCCTTCGAGGCCGCCGGCGGTGACTGCAAGCTGATCCTGTTCGACCTGGGCCGCGCCCTGGCCGCCGAGGAACATCAGGCGGACGTAGAGCACCCCGCGACCGTAGAGCACCCCGCGACCGCAGAGCTCCCCGCGACCGCAGAGCTCCCCGGTGAGGCCGGCGGCGCCGACTGGTGGGCCGCGGTGTGCCGGGCCCGCGAGCGCGCGCTGGCCCATGAGCTGAAGGAGCTCAAGGAGATCAGGGAACTAAAGGAGCGTCAGGAGGGCGCGGCAGGCAGCGACTTCGACCGCTGGAACCCGCTGCTGGGCCGGGCGGGAGAACTCGGCGAGGCATACGCGGAGCGGCTGGCGGCCGAGGACACCGCCCGCGTGCCGACCGGCGTACGGGACCCGGAGCTGCGGGCCACGCTGGAGCCGCTGGCCGCCCTGCACGGGGTGCTGGCGGCGCGGCGCCGGGCAGGTTCACTCCTGGCCTGTGGCGTGCTCGACCGGGATCAGGTCGCCCGGCTGCCGGAGGCCGCCGACCGGCTCTGTGACGCGCTGCTGCCCCGACTGCCGCTGCTGGAGGAGGCGTTCGGCCACCCCCAGGAGGTGGTGGCCGCTCCGCTCGGCGAGCCCGACTACCACCAGGCGCTCGCCGGGGCACTGAGCTGGCGGACGGGAGGCGACCCGGCATGAGCACCCACCCGACCGGCGCATCCGGCCCCCGTATCGGCGTTGTCGGCCTCGGCGGATACCTCCCGCCGCGGGTTCGCGGCAACAGCGAGGTCGCCCGTGCCGCCGGGGTGAGCCCCGAGTGGATCAGCGAGCGCACGGGCGTGCACGCCCGGCACGTCGCCGCACCCGGCCAGGCCGCCTCCGACCTGGCCACGGCCGCGGTGCGCGCCGCCACCGAGGCGGCCGGGATCGAGCCCGGCGACCTCTCCCTGCTCATCTGCGCCACTTCCACCCCCGACGAACTGGGCCCCGCCACCGCCTGCCGCATCCAGGCGGCGCTCGGCGCGCAACGGGCCGTCGCGCTGGACGTGAGCGCGGCCTGCTCCGGCTGGCTGTTCGGCACCAAGGTCGCGCACGACTGGCTGGCCGGATCCGAGCGGCCCGGCTACGCGGCCGTGGTGGGCGTGGAGGCGTACTCCAAGTTCCTCGACCCCACGGACCGGGCCACCTCCGTCCTGTTCGCCGACGGCGCGGCCGCCACCGTCCTCGGCCCGGTGCCCGACTCCTACGGCTTCACGGACTTCGCCCTCGGCTCCGACGGCACCCGCGCCGACTACGTGCTCATCCCGGCGGGCGGCAGCCGCATGCCCGCCGACACAGGGACCCTGCGCGGCGGCGCTCACCGGATCCGGATGGACGGGCGAGCCGTGAGCCACTTCATGGACGAGATCTTCCCGCGCATCGTCGCGGACGCGCTCGACCGCAACGGCCTGACCGTCGAGGACATCGCCTGCCTGGCGTGCCATCAACCCAACCCCGCCGCTCTGCGCCGGCTCACCGCGCACGTGGGCGTGCCCGCGGACCGCCTCGTGGTCATCGGCGACAGGGTCGGCAACATCGGCGCCGCCAGCGCCCCGTACGCGCTGGCCACGGCCGCCGCCCGCAACCTGCTGCACCGCGGCGACCGGGTCCTCCTCACCGTCTTCGGCGCCGGGATGACCTGGGGCACGGCCCTGCTGCACTGGAGCGGCGCCCGCGCCGTCGGCATCGACACCGCCCCCACCCCAACGGACACCGACGACGAAAGGCCGCCCACCTCATGAACACACCCCACCCCGTAAGCGTCCTCGACTCCTTCCACCTCACCGGTGCGCGAGCCCTCGTCACCGGGGCCTCCCGGGGCATCGGCCGCGCCGTCGCCGAAGCCCTCGCCGAGGCGGGCGCGGACCTGGCTCTTTCCGCCCGCACCGAGGCCGCTCTGGAGGAGACGGCGCGCGCCGTGGAGGCACACGGTCGCAAGGCCGTGCTCGTGCCCGCCGACCTGGCGCAGTCCGGGTCCGCTCAGCGGGTCGCCGACGCCGCCTCCTCGGCGCTCGGCGGGCTCGACGTGCTGGTGCACAACGCGGGCGTGCTGCCCGTCACCGAGGACGGCACCCCCGCGCTGCTGCCGCTCCAGCAACTGCCGCAGCAGGCCTGGGACGACGTCATCTCGGTGAACGTCAACGCCAC
Organism: Streptomyces curacoi; assembly: GCF_001513975.1. GTDB lineage: Bacteria > Actinomycetota > Actinomycetes > Streptomycetales > Streptomycetaceae > Streptomyces > Streptomyces curacoi. The sequence goes on along the minus strand of NZ_KQ947989.1, from coordinate 344,017 downwards.
CGCGGCGCTCTGCCGCGCCACCCACCCGTACCTGACGGAGTCGCAGCAGGCGAGCGTGGTGCTGATGTCGTCCATCGCCGGACTGGTCGGCACCCCGCTGATGGAGTCCTACGCGGCGTCGAAGGCCGCCCAGGTCTCGCTCGCCCGCAGTCTCGCGGCCGGCTGGGCCCGACAGGGCATCCGCGTCAACGCCCTGTGCCCCGGCTGGACGCGCACCGACATGACGTCCTTCGCGTACGGCACGGCGGCGGTCTCCGACTGGCTGATGGCGCACGTCCCCATGGGCCGCTGGGCGGAGCCGGCGGAGGTGGCCACCGCGGCGCTGTTCCTCGCCTCCCCGGCATCCTCCTTCGTCACCGGGCACGCCCTCGTGGTCGACGGCGGCCTCGCCGTCCCGGACGGCGGCCTCGCGGGGATCCCCAAGCCGCCCTCGCCGTTCGCGGCCTGACCGCCGTCACCACGCACTCCGCATCCTCGCGCCCGCCCCCACTCCCGCACCCCGCATCCCCGGAGGACCGCTGCCATGTCTCCTGTCACCTTCGGCGCGCCCGGTACCGGCACCACGGCCGTGGTCGCCGGGACAGGCGGCTGCCTGCCGGCGCGCGTCCTGGCGAACGACGACGTGATCGCCGCCGGCGCGCTGAACACCACGGACGAGTGGCTACGCACCCGCACCGGCATCGCCCGCCGCCGACGCACCACTCCCGGAACCGGCACCGGCGCCCTCGCCACCGCGGCGGCCCGCGCGGCGCTGCGCTCCGCGGCCGCGGCACCCGGCAGCACGCCACGCCCGGATCTCGTCCTGCTGGCCACCACCACCCCCGACCATCCCTGCCCGGCGAGCGCACCCGAGGTCGCTCACCGGCTCGGGCTCAACGGCGTTCCCGCGTTCGACCTCGCCGCGGTCTGCTCGGGATTCGTCTACGGACTCACCGTCGCCACCGCACTCGTGCGCGGCGGGGTCTGCTCGGCGCCACTGGTGATCGGCGCCGATGCCTTCTCCAGCATCCTCGACCCCGCGGACCGGGAGACCGCCCCCATCTTCGGTGACGGGGCAGGTGCCGTACTGCTGCGCCGCGGCGGCCCGGACGAGCCCGGCGCCGTGCTCGCCGCCGACCTCGGAGCGGACGGCGCGGGACGCGACCTGATCACCGTGCCGGGCGGCGGCTCCCGCGCCCCTTGGCCGGCCGATCACGACGCGCGCTGCGACCATCGTTTCCGGATGCGCGGCCGCGAGGTCTACGCCCATGCCGTACGCCGGATGACCGCCTCCAGCCGGGCCGTCCTGGACCAGCTCGGCTGGCCCGCCGACAGCGTCCGCGCGTTCGTCGCCCACCAGGCGAACCAGCGCATCCTGGACGCCGTCGCCGACCGGCTCGGCATCCCGCCGGAGCGCCGACTCGGCAACCTCAGCGAGCTGGGGAACACGGCCGCCGCGTCCATCCCGCTGGTACTGGCGGACGGATCGGCCCGCAACGGCACCGAACCAGGGGCACGCACCCTGCTCACCGCCTTCGGCGGTGGGCTGACCTGGGGATCGACAGCCCTGACCTGGCCCGTTTCCGAACCCCGCATCACCCCACCCGAACCCGAGACCGACAACTCCCGAAGGAGCAACGCATCATGGCTTCCGAAACACTCGTCCACTCCGCCGATCCCGTCGACCAGCACCTCGTGACCGTGCTCCAGGGGAAGTTCGAGGTGGCGCCCGAGGACATCCGGCCCGCGGCGACGCTGGAAGACCTGGGCCTCGACTCGTTGGCCGCCGTGGAGCTGTACGTGACCCTGCAGGAGCAGTGGCAGGTTCCCCTCGACGACTCCGAGGCCAACATCGGGCTGACCGTGCAACAGGTGAGGGACACGGTCCACCGGCTGCGCGCCGACTCCGCCGGCCAGGGAGGTACGGCGTAGTGGCCGCAACGCCCCCGCCCGCCGTCGCGGTCACGGTCGCGGTCACCGGAGTCGGCCTGGTCACCCCGTCCGGCACCGGCACGGCGTCCACCTGGGAGGGAGTGTGCGCAGGGCGCTCCACCGCCGCCGACGCCCCCGAACTGGCCGGACTCCCGGTCCCGATCGCCTGCCGCGTGCCGGATTTCGACCCGCACACCCACGCCCGGCTGCGCCAACCATGGCGGTTCGACCGCGCCACCCAACTGCTGCTGGCAGCCGCCCGCGAAGCCCTCGACAGCGCCGGCCTCAACAGTGCCGGCCATGCCGGTGCCGACGGCGACAACGGCGCCTGGCAGCCCGAGCGCACGGCCCTGGTGATCGGCTCGGCCGCAGGGGGGATCGGCACACTGGAGGACCAGCACCGCCGACTGCTCGCCACCGGACCGGACCGAATCTCCCCCCACACCCTGCCCGCCTACCTGCCCAACATGGCCGCCGGACACGCGGCGCTGGAACTCGGCGTCAAGGGCCCCGCCCTGCACACTTCCACCGCGTGCGCCTCGGGCGCGAGCGCCGTCATCACCGCCGGCCTGCTGCTCGCCGCCGGGCACTGCGACATCGCCCTGGCGGGCGGGAGCGACGCCATGGTGACACCGCTGTGCTCGGCAGCCTTCGCCAAGATGGGCGCCCTGTCCCGGCGTACGCACGATCCCGTCCGCGCCTCACGGCCGTTCGACCGGGACCGGGACGGCTTCGTTCTCGCCGAAGGCTCCGCGGTGCTGGTGCTGGAACGCGAGGCGGACGCCAGAGCACGCCAGGCCCGTCCGCTGGCCCTGCTCACCGGGCACGCGACGACCACCGACGCACACCATCCGGTCGCCCCCGACCCCGACGGCACCGGCCTCGAACGAGCCGTCCGGGCAGCGCTGGCGCAAGCCGGTGCCGCGCCGGACGAGGTGGACCACATCAACGCGCACGGCACCAGCACGCCGCTCAACGACCGTGTGGAAGCCGCGGTGATCCGCCGCCTGTACGGCCGCCAGCCCCCCTCGGTGACCTCGGCGAAGGGCGTCCTCGGCCACACCATGGGCGCGGCCGGGGCCGTCGAGGCGGCGCTCACCGTGCTCTCGGTCGCGCATGGCGCGGTCCCGCCCACCGCCAACTTCACAGCCTTCGACGACGGCACGGACGGCATCGACCTGGTCACGGACAAACCGCGACACCAAGACATCCACCTGGCGCTCAGCCACTCCCTCGGCTTCGGCGGTCACAACACCGTCCTTGCCTTTCGCGCCGCCTGACGCCCGCGCAGACCCTCGGCGTACACCTGCTGACCGTGGTCAGCCCGCGCAGGGGCGAGGGCACCTGCCCCACCGGGATCGTCGGCCGGCGCGGGTGAAGGTCGTCGAAGGCTCCATCACCCGCCCGCTGGAGTGCGCCGTGGCGCGGGGCGCGGCCGTCAGGAAGATCGTCCTTCTGTCGTCTCACGGGCCGGAGTACGAGGAGGCCTGTCCGCCCGACACGTGATTCTGGCTGGCGATCGAGAAGGCGGTGGAACGCGCGGGCATCCCTTGGACGCACATCCGGCCGTCGGCCGTCATGGGTGCCGTCATCGAGGGGACTTACCCGGCGACAGGGTCGGACTGGCCTGACACCATCCGCGCCGAGGGGGTCAACGGCCATCCGTGCAGGACATCATCGGCAGGCACTTGCGTACCTACGACGACTGGGTCCGCGAGCACATCGGCCTGTTCCGCTGACGTCGCGGAGGTGTGCCGAAGCCGTCAGCATCCGCAGCCCCGCGCTGAAGACCGCGAAGTCCCGTTCCCTTCACCGGCGTTCAGGTGTGTGACCACTGATCGAGCATCTAGCTGTTGACGTGTTCGCGGCAAGCATTTACGTTCCTCGAAAGCGCTTTCTCCGGCTGCGGTGCGACATCCGGCCAACCGGGCCGTTCATGCTCTCGAACCAGCCGCATCGTCGCCGTCACCTGCCCGCCACCGAACCGGCCGGCAGGTCAACACCCGGCATACGAAGGCGAATGGGGAGACGAGATGAGGCGATCAGTCGCACTGCGACTCTGCGCGGCGCTGGCCGTGACGGGCCTTGCCGCCGTGACCGGCGCGGCACTGCCGATGTCCGAGGCGTCGGCGGCGACCGGCGGCGTCACCGGCTACGCGACCCAGAACGGCGGGACCACCGGCGGCGCGGGCGGGCAGAAGGTGCGGGCCACCACCGGGACCGCGATCCACGCGGCGCTGTGCGGCCGGGCGAGCACGAGTACGCCGCTCACCATCGAGGTCGAGGGGACCGTCAACCACGCCAACACCAAGAAGGTGTCGGGTGCCGGCTGCGACACCGCCGACGGCGTGATCGAGCTCAAGAAGGTCAGCAACGTCACGATCGTCGGGGTCGGCGGCGGCGCCGTCTTCGACCAGGTGGGCATCCACCTCCGCGAAGCCAGGAACGTCATCATCCAGAACGTGACCGTCCGGAACGTCAAGAAGTCGGGCTCTCCCACGTCCAACGGCGGTGACGCCATCGGCATGGAGCGCAACGTCCGCAACGTCTGGGTCGATCACACCACCCTGGAGGCGTCGGGTGGGGAGCCGGAGGGGTTCGACGGCCTCTTCGACCTGAAGGACAACACCCAGTACGTGACCCTCTCGTACAGCGTTCTGCGCAACTCCGGCCGCGGTGGCCTCGTCGGCAACAGCGAGAGCGACCGCTCGAACAGCTTCATCACGTACCACCACAACCGCTACGAGAACATCGACTCCCGCGCCCCGCTGCTGCGTGGCGGCATCGCCCACATGTACAACAACCACTACGTGCGCCTGAACGAGTCCGGCATCAACTCCCGGGCCGGAGCGCGCGCCAGGGTGGACAACAACTACTTCGAGGACTCCAAGGACGTCCTCGGCACCTTCTACACCGATGCCGCCGGGTACTGGCAGGTCGGCGGGAACATCTTCGACAACGTGACCTGGTCCAGCCCCGGCAGCGAGAACCACCCGGCCGGACCCGACCCGAAGTCCAACACCACGGTCGGCATCCCTTACTCCCACAGCCTGGACGCGGCCAGTTGCGTGCCGGCCATCGTGAGCCGGACGGCAGGCGCCGGCAAGGGTCTGCAGGTGTCGGACGGCAAGTGCTAGGCGGGGTCGACGTGTTCGCGGCGGAATGAGGAAAGGGCGGGCCGGCCCGCCGTGGCAGTGGCGGGCCGACCGGTGGGTGCCGGACCGTCAGTCCGCGGTCTGGGTCGGGTTGGCCGTCACCCTGCGCAGCAGTGGCCTGCTGCCGCCGATCGCGGCGAGTATCGCCAGCGCGCCGATGGTGACACAGACGGCGAGCTGGAACGCGCCGGAGCTGTTGACGGTGGCGCCGGCCGCCTTGTTGAGCTGGTAGGCGCCGAAGACGCCCATCGCGGTGGTGCCGCCGGCCAGGACGACCAGGGGCAGGACCGTCTCGCGGACCCGTGCCCGGTCCAGCACCCGCAGGGGGGTGCCGGACAGCCGCAGCAGGCCGTAGACGCGGCGCCGGTCGAGGACGTTCGCCGCGGCGGTCAGTCCCGCGGAGGCGGTGGCGACGAGGAAACTCAGGATCAGTGTGGCGGTGCTGACCGTGGCGATGCGGTCGGTGACGGTGTCGTCGGAGGCGGACACGTAGTCCTGGGAGACCGGGAAGCGGCCCTTCCCCACGGCCGTCAGGGCGGTGGTGGCGGCGTCGATCTGCTCGGGGCCGCCGGACACGCGGGCGACCACGCCGGTGTCGCCGAGCAGCACGCTGTCCTCGAAGTCGTCCTCGCCCACGGTGCTGACGGTCGCCTTGACGCCGGCCCGGTCCAGCAGCGTACGGGTCTCGGCGGCCGTGTGCCGGGCGTCGGCGCCGCCGTCGGTGAGGACCGCGACCTGGTCGGGGTGCTCGGTGAAGCCGATGTCCAGCCGGCTGACCGAGAAGAACCCGGCGACGAAGCCCGCGAGGACGAGTCCGCTGACGGTGCGCCAGGCGCCGCGCGGGTCGTCGGTGAGCCGACGGGCCGCCAGCAGGGTCGCCGGACGGCGGGCGAACCGGCCGGCGATCCGGCCCAGCCGGTCCACGACCCACGGGCCGAACAGCCAGAACGCGGCGTAGAAGAGCACCAGGAGCACGATCATCTGACGGTTTGTCATGTGGTCCTGTGCGGTCAGGAAGATGTAACCGAGAGCCGCGGCGAACAGCACGAGCCGGATCATGCGGGTGCGGCGCGGATCGGCCTGCTGGGCCACCCCCAGCGGCGACGTGGCCACCTGACGCAGCATCGTCACCGCGCTGACGGTGAGGAGGACGGTGACGCCCAGCACCACCGCCGCGAGCCACGGCACACCGACCCACAGTTCGCCGGTGTACCAGGAACCGACGCCGTAGGGGATCCGGGCCAGGGCGGGCAGCAGCGCCACATAGGCCAGCGCGCCCGCGAGGGCACCGGCGGCGCCCACGCCCGCCGCCTCGGCCGCGGTCATCGCCAGGATCTGGCGTGGGGTGGCTCCCGCCAGCCGCAGGGCGGCGAGCCGCTGTTCACGCCGGGCCGCTCCCAGCCGCCCGGCCGCGGCGGCCAGCACGACGACGGGCACCACCAGCAGCACCGCCCCGAGCAGCGCCGTCTGCTGGTCGCTGCCGGTGAACATGCTCGGCTTGGAGCCGGAGAACCCGGTGATCCCGGCGCGGGCGGTCTGGCCCTCGTCGTACCAGCTGCCGCCAGCGGCGGACTCGGAGACCGCGGGGTCGCCGGGGGCGCGTCCGATGACGGCGACCAGTTCGTCGGGGGAGGCGAGACCGGCGGCGCCGACCGTGCCGTACGACTTCACCTCGGGGAAACGGTCGGCCAGTTGGTTCGCGGGGAGCCTGTGCAGCAGTTCGGCCAGGGCGGGGGAGACGTACACCTCGCCCCGCTTCGGGAACGCGCTCAGGCCGGGCGGCGCCGGGGTCGGCTCCCGGTCCGGGCGCTGGGCGAGGTTGACGACGGTGACCGGCTGGTGGCGCACGTACGTCGTGGTGGTGGCCTGCACCGCGGTCGCCGACCTGCCGGGCACCGCGTCGGGGACGCGCCAGGCGGTTCGGTCGGCGCGGGCGCCGGAGCCCAGGCAGGCGGCGATCATCACCAGCATCACGAAGGCGCCGACGGCGGCGGCCGAGGCGGCGAGCAGCCGGCTCTGCAGCCCGCGGCGGCCGGATGACCTGGCGAGGTGCCAGGTGAGGGGCAGGACGGGGGAACGCATCGAGGTCTCCGGTCGGGTGCGGTCGGGGTCAGGCGACCGTGTACTGGTGGTGGCTGCTGATCCGGCCGTCGCGGACCTGGAGGACGCGGTCGCAGTGGGCGGCGACGTCGGCGTCATGGGTGACCATGACCAGGGCGGCGCCCTGCTCGCGGGTCACGGAGGTGAGGAGCCGGACGACCTCGGTGCTGGTGTTCTGGTCCAGGGCGCCGGTGGGTTCGTCGGCGAAGACCACGTCCGGCTCGATCACCAGCGCGCGGGCGATGGCGACCCGCTGGGCCTGGCCGCCGGAGAGCTGTCCGGGGCGGCGGCCTTCGAGCCCGTCCAGACCGAGCGGGGCGAACCAGCGGCGGGCGCGTTCGACGGCCTGCCTGCGCGGGGTGCCCTCCAGCATCAGCGGCAGGGCGACGTTCTCCTCGGCGGGCAGCTCCGGCAGCAGCTGGCCGAACTGGAAGACGAACCCGAACCGTTTGCGGCGCAGCGCGCTCAGCTTGTTCTCGCCGAGGTCGTCGATGCGGGCGCCGCGCAGCAGCACCCGGCCGCCGTCGGGCCGGATGATCCCGGCGAGGGTGTGCAGCAGGGTGGACTTTCCGGACCCCGACGGGCCCATGATCGCCAGCGAGTCGCGCTCGCGGACCTCCACGTCGACGCCGGCCAGGGCGGTGGTGGAGCCGTACTTCTTGACGAGGCCGTGTCCGGCCAGGACGGTGCTCATGACTGGGGGTGCTCCCGGGTGGGTGTCAGCGCTCGAACTTCCAGGTGACCCGCGGTTTCGCGGGGTCTCCCTCGACCTTGATCACCTGGACCGGGATGGAGATCCGCTCGCCGTCGCTGCGCGCGGTGCACGTCTCGGTCGTACCGACCACGGCCTTCAGATGGACCGGGCAGGACACGTCGTGGATGGCCTGCCCGACCCATGGAAGCGGGTGGTACCAACCCTCGATACGGGACTCCAGGATGGTCTTCGCGACCGCCGGGTGACCGTCCACCTTGACGTACAACTCGCGGGAGACCGGGTCGATCGTGGTGTGCTGCACGTCGTTGGCGGCGAGGAGCCAGGTGACGAGGCCGACCGCGGCGGCCACGGCGGTCACGCCGCCGACGGCACCGATGAGGAAACCGCGCTGCATCTCGTACTCCTGGGACCGGGTCAGGGTCCTGTCGGTGATCGAACTGAGGAAGTGGCTCCACTCTCGCCCGGGGGCGCGGGCGCGCGCCTCGGCCATTCGGCCAGAGCCCGCGGCCCTCGCTGCGGCCGCCCTCGGCCGTTCGGCCGATCACGCCCCCCACGGTCGGACATACGGTGACCATCATGAGATCCGCTTCCCCTCAGGGCTGCATCCGGGGCTTCGGCCTCGGTGCACTGCTCGCGGCGTCCATGATCGACCTGGCGTACGCGGACAGTATGGGCTCCGGCATCGCACCGGTCGCCGTGGTCCTGGCCGCCGGGCTCGCCGCCGTACTGTGGCCGGCCCGGCGGCGTCCGCGGTGGCTCACCGCGCGGGTCCGTACCACCGTGCCCGCGCTGTGCACGCTCCTGTACTGTGCCGGCGCGCTGCTGACCCACGGGAGGGCACCGTTCGGCCCGGGGAAGGCGATCGTCCTGCTGTGCCTGCTGTTCGTCGCGGTACGGCACGCCCCGCCGCGCTGGGCCCCGGTGTGCGCGTTCCTGGCCGCCGGAGCCCTGCTCACCCTCCCCGTGCGCGCCTTCGGGCCGGGAGGAGAGGAGACCCTGGCGCTCCTGCTGGTCGGGCTCGTCCTGATCGGCCTCGTCGGCGGGCTCGCCGGCTACCTGCGCTCGATGGACTACCGCCGGACCGTCGCGGTCGGTGAGACGCGCCGTGCCGAACGGCTGGCCATCGCCGCCGACCTGCACGACTTCGTCGCCCACCATGTCACCGGAATTCTCGTGCAGACCCAGATGGCCCGCATGATGGCGGCCTCCCGGCCGGACGAGCTGGACCCGGTGCTGGCGGGCATCGAACGCGCGGCGACTCAGGCGCTGGCGTCGATGCGGCGCACGGTCGGCGTACTGCGCGAGACGGGCGAGGGGGAGCCCGCCGAACGCCGCCCGGTGGGCGACCTGGCCGGCATCGAGGATCTGGTGGCCGGCTTCGCAGGCCCGCACCACAAGGTCACGCTGCGCCGCGCCCCGACCGTCTCCGACGATCTGCCGCACGAGGTGCAGGCCGCCGCCTTCCGCGTCGTGCAGGAGGCGCTGACCAACGTACGGCGACACGCGGCCGACGCCACGGAGATCACCGTCGGTCTACGGCAGGACGGAGACCGGCTGGAGGTGTCGGTCACGGACGACGGCCGCGGCGGCGCCCAACTCCCGGACGCCGCCCGCGGTGGTGGCTTCGGCCTGGTCGGACTGAGGGAACGGGTGACCGCCCTGGGCGGTGAACTGCACGTGGGGCCGCGCACCGATGTCGGCTGGGAGGTCCGGGCCCGCCTGCCGGAGCGAAAGCCCTGACCGCACCGCGGAGTTTCCCTGGACAGCGGTGCCGGCGGTGGCGCTGTCGCGGGCGCTTCCGCGTCGGCGAAGGCGCCCGCCGCCTGGCCGAGCCGTAGGAGCCAGTCGGGGCAGCTCCCCGGGCTCGGCCAGGCGCTCGTGGGTCAGCCTGCACCGGGCCGGCGACGAGCAGCGGTGGCCGTGTCGTCCGGGTTCACCGGCTGATGACACGGGCGGGCCGGTCAACGGGCGTCGGCCCGGCCGCGCTGACGCTGCTGGCCTCCGCCAGCCGGCGGCCACGGGTCTCGGGGGCCATGGTCACGCAGACCACGAATCCCAGCAGGGTGACTCCGGCCATGATCAGCATGGTGGGGCCGACACCGATACGGTCCAGTCCGACGGGCAGCAGATACGTCCCGATGGCGGCTCCGATGCGGCTGACCGCCGTACCGACTCCGACCGCGGTCGCGCGCACCTCCGTCGGGAAGAGTTCCGTCGGGTAGATGAACTCCAGGATGCTCGGGCCGCCGGAGAACAGGGCGTAGGCGCAGAAGCAGACGAGAACCACGGCGACGGGTGCCGTCGGCGCCAGACCCAGCACGGCGAGCGGGACGACCATCAGGGCGAACGACCAGACGATGAGCGGGCGCCGGCCCAGGGTGTCGATGAGCCGCAGCGCGGGGACGCACCCGATCAGGAACAGCATGCTGATCAGCGCCGATCCGATGATCGAGTCGCTGCTGCCGGACATCCCGAACGCGCTCAGGATCGTCGGGCCGAAGGTGTAGATCGCGAAGAGCGGAACGATCTGCAGGAGCCAGAACAGCCCGACGAAGGCCGTGCGCTTGAGGTACTCGCCCCGGAAGACCTCGGTGAAGCCCAGGCCGTGCGCCCGCTCGTCGTCGACCAGGGATTCGACCGCCTCCACGGTGGCTTCCTCGCCGTAGACGCGGGTCAGTACGGCCCGCGCCTCCGCCACCCGACCCCGGCTGACGAGCCAGCGGGGCGACTCCGGGGTCCCGATGCGCGCGATGATGAACACGACGGCCGGGATCGCCGCGCTGCCCAGGGCCCAGCGCCACGCCCCGGAGTCCACGGTGCTGATGAGCGCGTAGCCGACCCCGTACGCGGCCGTGGCCCCCACGAACCACGCCATGATGAGCATCCCCATGACCCGGCCCCGCTGGGCGGTCGGCAGCCACTCGGACAGCAGGGCGCTGCCGATGGCGTAGTCGGCGCCGAGTGCGATGCCGATGACGAAGCGCAGGACGACCATCAGCGTCGGGTCGCTCACGAACATGGACACGATCGAGGCCGCGGCGATCACCACGAAGTGCAGGGTGAAGAGCAACTGACGGCCGATGCGGTCCGTCACCCGCCCGAAGACCAGTCCGCCGACGAACAGGCCGACCAGCGCCGAGGCGCCGATCAGGCCCTCCTGGCCCGCCGACATGCCGAGGTCCTCGCTCATTCCGAGGACGACCACGCCCACGATGCTGAGCAGATAGCCGTCGAGGAACTGCCCCCCGGCGGTGAGCGCGAACATCTTTCTGTGGAACGGCCGGAACCGGGCGTCGTCGATGAGGGAACTGCTCACAGGTCCTCCTTGGGGTTCGTCGGCGACCTGGGCGGGGCCGCCCGCACAGCGCGGCAGATCTGAGGTGTAATACCTCACTAGTGGGGAGAGTGCGCTTCCGTTGTTCTCGTCTGCGGTGTGATGTGTAATGCCTTACTGTCGCCACGCAGAGGATTGGCTGGATGTTTGCCCTCTGTCAAGACCCCCGGCGGAGGCTTTGCGCCCCGGCGCCGCCCGGCTCAGGAGTCGCCGGCGTCGCTCTCCGCCCGGCCGGCCCAGATGCCACGGCTGTGGGCGAGGTGCTTGCGCATGAGCTCGGCGGCCAGTTCGCCGTCCCCCGACTCGATCGCGTCGACGATGGCGATGTGCTCCTCGCCCGACTGGGTCAGCTCGCCCTGGTCCGCCAGTTTCTGCAGGCCCTGCATCCGGGCCTGGTCGCGCAGCTGGCCGACCATCGTCACGAGGCGGCGGTTGCCCAGCAGTTCGAGCAGGCCGAGGTGGAACTGCCGGTCCAGGTCGAGGAAGGAGGCGAGGTCACCTTCGCGTGCGGCGTCGGTGATCTGCTCGGCGAGCTGCCGGAACTGCGGCACGGATGCCCCGTTCAGGGCCTCGACCACATCGGCCATGGCCGGGGCTTCGAGCATCGTGCGGATACGGAAGATCTCGTCCAGGTCGTGGTCGGTGAGTACCGGGACCCGGAAACCGCGATTGCGGATGATCTCGACCATGCCGAGATTGGCGAGGTCCATGATCGCCTCGCGGACGGGCGTGACGGACACGCCGAGCGCCGCGGCCACGTTGATGACGCTCTCCACCTGTCCCGGCTCGATCTGACCCAGCACGATCTGGGTCCGCACCGCCTCCCGTGCCTGCTCCCGGAGGCTGACGGACTTGAGCTGCGGGCTGCGGGCGGGCCCTGCCGACGGGCGCGAAGTGGTCACGCCTTATGCATAACACACCGGCTCACCCGGATCGCCGACAACGGCCTTGTGGGCATGTGTAAGGTGTAATACCTTACTCTGACTCCCCTCGGCAAGACGGTCGAGGAGGGGCGAGAAGGGGACCTGTGACGAAGCGGAGTGCCATGAAGACCATCACCCTCGGCGAGCGCGACATCCGCGAGGCCGTCACGATGAACGAGGCGATCGACGCCGTACGCCGCGGCTTCGTCGACCTCGCCGGCGGAGCGTTCGAGATGCCCACCCGCACCGTCCTGCGGGACGGGCAGTTCCTCGTGATGTCCGCTCATCACCGCCCGACGGCATCGGCCATGATCAAGACGCTGAGCCTGAACTTCGAGCGCAAGCCCGCCATCGCGGGCACGGTGGTCTGGAGCGAGACCGGCCGCCTGGACCACCTGGTCGCCGACGCCGGCACCGTCACGGCGCTGCGCACCGGCGCGGCGGTCGGCGTCGCCACCGATCTCCTGGCCGCGCCGGAAGCCGGCCGCCTGACCCTGATCGGCGCCGGAGGCCAGGCTCCCGACCAGGTCCGCGCCGTCCACGCGGTCCGGCCCCTGCGACAGCTGATCGTCGTGGACGCCGACCCGCGACGCGCCCAGGCCCTCGTGGAGACGCTCGAACCCGAGCTGCCGGGCGTGGAACTGCGTACGGCGGCCGACGCGGAGTCCGCCGTGGCGGGCGCCGAGATCGTCTGCTGCGCGACCAACGCGACCAGCCCGCTCTTCCCGGAGTCGGCGCTGCCCGCACAGGTGCACGTCAACGCCATCGGCGCCTACCGCCCCACCATGCGCGAACTGCCCGACGAACTGCTCGCGGGCAGCACCGTCGTCATCGACGAACTCGACGCGGTCCTGGAGGAGTCCGGCGAGATCATCCACGCCCTGGAAACCGGCGCCATCACCCAGAGCGCCCTCACGGAGCTCGGCACCGCCCTGACCGCTCCCCCCGGGGACCACGGCAAACGGACCGTGTTCAAGACCGTCGGTGTCGCCATGCAGGACTGGGCCCTCGCCCGCCTGCTGGCCGAGAAGTTCCTGGAGAAGCGATGACGAGCGGCGTGGTCATCGTCGGCGCGGGCGTGATCGGACTGGCCACCGCATACCGGCTGGCACGCGACGGCCTGGCCGTCACCGTCGTGGACGCGGAGCGCGGCGCGACCGGAGCCTCCGTCCACAACGCCGGATGGATCGTTCCCATCATGTCGACCCCCGTCCCCGCCCCCGGCATGCTCGGACAGGCACTGCGGTGGATGACCCGCAAGGACAGCCCGCTCTACGTCCGCCCCTCCCCGCGCCCCGACCACGTGCGCTTCATGCTGAGCATGCTGCGCCACTGCAATCCCCGGGACTTCCACCACGGCGTCGAAGCCCTCGTCACCGTCAACGAGCGCACCGTCTCCCTCTTCGACGAGTACGAGAAGGACGGCGTGCGGTTCGAGTACCACCGCACCGGCCAGCTCATGGCCTTCCACACCCGCGAGGTCATGCGGCGGTACCAGACGGAGGCAGCGTCCCTGGAGCGCATCGGGCACAGCGCCGCCCCCCTGACCGGCGACGAGCTCAGAGACCTCGAACCCGCGCTCGGCAAGCAGGTACAGGGCGGCCTCCACTGCCCGCAGGAACGCCACGTCGACCCGGCGAGCCTGCTCCGGGGACTGACAGACCGCTGCCGGGAACTCGGTGTCCGCTTCCTGTACGACAGACCGGTCACCGGCATCCGCTCCCGGGGCCAGGTGGTGACATCGGTCCTCGCCGGGGGCGATGAGATCAGCGGCGATGTGTTCGTCCTGGCGGCGGGTGTGCACACCGGCCCGCTCTCGCGCCAGGCCGGATTCGCCCTGCCCATCCAGCCCGGCAAGGGGTACGGATTCGACGACGCGAGCGGCTCGCTGACCCTGCGGCACTCGGTCTACCTGGGTGAGGCGAAGGTGGCCGTCACACCACTGTCGGACCGGCTGCGGTTCGCCGGGACGATGGAGTTCGGCAGCTCCGACTCGGGCATCGACCCGCATCGCCTACGCGGCATCGTGCGCTCCGCCCGGGAGTTCCTGCCGGGCTTCGCGCCCGCCTCCCGGCCGCGCGGCTGGACCGGCCTGCGTCCGATGACGCCCGACGGACTGCCGGTCGTCGGGCCTCTGCCGGGCAAGGACAACCTGCTGGTCGCGAGCGGTCACTGCATGCTCGGGGTGACCCTGGCGCCGATGACGGCGGAACTCGTCTCGGGGTACGTCGCGGGCGGCCAGGAGGCGTCCGGCAACGCGTTCACCCCGAAGCGTTTCGCCGCACGGCGCGGTCACACCGTGAGCTGATCAGAGTGCCGCCTCTTCCCGATCCGCCGGGGCCCGGGCAGGTGGACGGCACCGAGCCCCAGCGTCGAACAGCCGGTCAGGCCGCGGTCCACCTCTGGTTGTTCTGGCCGTTGCAGGTCCACAGGACGAGCTTGGTGCCGTTGGCGGTCGCCGCGTTCGAGGCGTCCAGGCACAGGCCCGAGAGGTTGTTGGTGAGCCTGCCGTCGGAGTGGAGGGTCCACTTCTGGTTGGTGCCGCCCGTGCAGCTCCAGATGATGACCTTGGTGCCGTTGGCGGTGCCGTTGTTGTCGGCGTCGAGGCACTTGTTGCCGTAGACGACGAGTTCGCCGCGCGAGGTGTGGGTGAACGTCTGGTTCCGCCCGCCGCCGCAGTCCCACAGCTGTGCCTGGGTGGCGTCGGTGATGGTGTTCTTCTCGATGTCCACGCACCGGTTCGATGCGGCGCCGACGAGGGCGGTGCCGTCGGTGCCGGGGATGCCCTGGACGCGGAGGGCGTCGATGTCGGGGGCGGCGGTGCCGGAGACGGCGGCGAAGCGGACGGTGTTCGCGCCCTTGGCCAGGTGGGCCAGCACGGAGACGGTCCGGTAGGTGGTGGCCGAGCCGGTGGGCGGGAAGGACACGATGTAGGCGTACTGGCCGTTGACCTTGACGGTGGCCTTGCGCACGGTGGCGGAGCCGTTGGCGTAGGTGATGTCCAGCAGCTTGGTGCCCGCCGACGCGGCGGTGACGTTGCCGAACGTCGGCGTGGTGGCGGTGGTGGTGTCCTCGTACGTCGTGCCGGACGCCTCGGTGCCGGAGACGGTCAGCAGGACGGCGTCGCCCGCCGGGACGGTCGTGGTGTATCCGGTGCCGAAGGAGCCGGCGTCGGTGCCCGTCCAGACGTTGCGCACGGAGGCGGTGGCCGAGGTGAGGCCGAGGTCGGCCCAGCGTACGGTCATGGACGCCGACGCGGAGGTGCGGTTCAGCAGGAGCACCGCGCGCTTGCCGGTGCCGGCGAGGACCTTGCCGTACACCTGCAGGTTCCTCGTGTCCTCGGCGACCTTGACGCCCTGGAGCCCGCGCGGGTCCTGGTCGATGGCGATCATCTCGCGGTTGGTGAGGATGTCCCGGGTGGTCGTGCTCATCGTGGCCAGGTTGTTGCCCGCCAGCAGCGGGGCGCCGGAGATCGCCCACAGGCCCATGTGCAGCCGGTTCTGCGCGGCGGTCAGTCCGCTCATCCCGGTCATCAGCATGTCGGGGTCGTTGTAGTAGCCGGTGTGCTGGGCGGCCGGGTGCAGGGCGCGGTCGAAGTTGGTGAGCATCTTGGCCGTCGTGGGGGTCTGGCCCCAGAAGATGACGTCGGTGCTGGTGCGCCACAGGTCGCCGTAGCCGGTGGCCCAGTTCCAGGACAGTCCGCTGCCCCACTCGCAGAACGACAGGACCAGCTTGTGCCCGGTGACCGCGGTGGCGGCCTCGTTGGCCGCGGCGATCGCCTTGTACGTCGCCTCCTGGTCCAGGCCCTCCGCCTGGCCCCCGCACCAGTCGATCTTGACGTAGTCGAAGCCCCAGCGCTGGAAGGTCTCCAGGTCCTGCTGGTAGTGGCCCTCCATACCGGTGTTGGGGGCGGCCGGACGGGTGGTGGGGAAGTAGTAGCCGCAGCCCTGCTTGCCCGCGTCGGTGTAGATGCCGGCCTTGAGGCCCTTGCTGTGGATGTAGTCGGCGATGGCCTTCATGCCGCCGGGCCAGAGGGTCTCGTCGACGACGATGTTGCCGTTCGCGTCACGCTCGCCCTGCCACCAGCCGTCGTCCAGGTTGACGTACTTGTAACCGGCGGCGGCCATGCCGGAGGAGACCAGGGCGTCGGTCTGCTGCTTGACGACGTTGTGGTCGATGCTGCTGGCGAAGCTGTTCCAGGACGCCCAGCCCATCGGCGGCGGGGTCACGCCGGTCAGGGTGGTGCTGACCGCGGCCGGCTCGGCCGTCAGCGGCGCCGGGGACTCGTGGCGGTCCAGGACCGCCAGGCCGGCCAGGGCGAGGGACAGGGCGAGGACGCGGGCGGTGATGCGTCCGGCCCATCTTCGGGTGAAGACGGACGACATGGGGGGTGCCTCCTGTGGTCAGTAGCCGATGCGGAAGATCGCGTCCTGCCGGTCGGTGGTCGTGGAGACCGGGTCAGATGCGCATGACGTGCTCGGAGTGGCGGGGGAGCGGGGCCCCGGTGAGACAGGGCCCTGGGGGACACGCCTGCACGGTCACGGCCACTCTTGTGCGAAATACCGGACTGAGTTCGGTGAGTCGATCAGAAGGTAGGGGCGAGACGATGGCGGGTCAATGGTTCTGTCGATTCTCGTGCGATTTTGTGTGACGGTCGGCCGTCTTGACGGCGTCTTGCGGCCCCTATAGCGTCTGGCCGAATTTTCAGACGCCGTTCCGAATCTCGAACACGCCAACTGCGGTGAATCCGCCGCCATCTCGGGCCGTCGCAGCCGACGGACGCCACCAACTCACGTCCCGCCACAGCGGCAAAGACAGGAAGTGCACATGTCCGTGCTTCTCTCCCGGCTGGTGGCGACAGTGGTCGCCGTCGGCCTGCTCGTCACCTCCCAAGTCCTGACGACACCTCAGCGGGCCGCTGCCGCCGAACCGGGCCACCTGATGGTGCACTTCACCGGGGAGGGACCGACCGGTCAGCAGATGTACCTCTCGCACAGCACGGACGGCCTGCACTGGAACGACCTCAACGGCGGCGGCATGGTCCTGCGCTCCACGGTCGGTACGAAGGGGGTGCGCGACCCCGCCCTGGTCCGCGCCCCGGGCGGTGACAAGTACTGGATCATCGCGACCGACCTGTGCATCGACTGCGGACAGTCCTGGGACGACGCCGTGAACAACGGCAGCCGCAACCTCGTGATCTGGGAGTCCACGGACCTGGTCACCTGGTCCCAGCCCCGGCTGCTCGACGTCGCCGGCGCGATCCCCGACGGGCGCAACGCCTGGGCGCCGGAGGCGGTCTGGAACCCGGAGACCAACGACTACGTCCTGTACTGGGCGACGAACGCGACGCTGAACGGCGTGCTGAAGCACCGCATCTACTACGCCCGCACGACGGACTTCCGCACCATCACCGCCCCCCGGCTCTACATCGACCGCCCCGGCACCCAGGGCATCATCGACACCCAGATCCTGGAGGTGCCGTCCGGTGCCGGCGGCTACCGCTATGTGCGGGCCTCCGGTGACGGTCAGATCACGCTCGAAGGCGGCAACTCGATCCTCGGGACGTGGACAAACCTCGGCAACCTCTCCGGCATCGGCCTCACCGGCTCCCAGGTCGAGGGACCGATGTGGATGAAGTTCAAAGACCGGGACGAGTGGGGCCTCTATCTGGACCAGTACGCCTCCGGACGCGGGTACCTGCCGGTCCTGACGACCGACCCGTCCGCGCCCGGCACCTACCGGCTTCCGGCGTCGGGAAGCTACGACATGGGCGGTACCAAGAAGCGCCACGGCTCGATCCTGAACCTCACGGCCGCCGAGGAGAGCCGTGTGCTCGCACGCTGGCCCAGCGCCGCGATCAACCGGCTCCAGTCGTACAACTACCAGGACCGGTACGTGCGGCACACCAACTTCGATGTCCGCATCGACCCTGACGTGAGCCCCGCCCAGGACGCCCAGTTCCGGCTGAGGCCCGGCCTCGCGGGCTCCGGCACCGTCTCCTTCGAGTCGGTCAACTTCCCCGCGTACTTCCTGCGGCACTCCGGCTTCGACTTCCAGCTCGCCCCCAACGACGGCACCGCCCAGTTCGCCCAGGACGCCACCTTCCGCCAGGTCGCGGGGCTCGCCGACGCGGCATGGTCGTCGTTCCAGTCGTACAACCATCCGGACCGGTACATCCGGCACCACGGGTTCCAGCTGCGGCTCGACCCAGTCACCACCGCGACGGGACGCAGCGACGCCACCTTCCGCGTGACGAGCTGACCCGCGCCGGCGGGGACACCGCCGCCCTCACGGCGTCTCCCGCCATGCTCGGGGACCCGCTCGACAGGCCCCTGGGCTCAGCCGCCGAGTACGGGCAGGGAGAGGCCGCAGCGGACGGGCTGGGCGTGAGCGGGATCGAGGGCGTTGCTCACGAGTTGGGCGGCGTTGCTGTCGTACGCGAGCGAGAGGTGTTCGGAGACGTCCTGCGGGCAGACGTCCTGGATCAGGATGTTCTTGACGGTCGCGCCCGGTCCCGCGGTCAGGAAGCTGTTGTGGTAGGGCGTGGCGAACTCGTCGTACCGAGTGGCGATGACGGTGTAGCGGACCCCTGGCTGGGTGTCCCCGCCCCGGTCGAGCTTCCGGTTCATCTCCGAGCCGACCATCTGGTCCGACCACGCCTGGCCGACCACGGCGGACACGGTCGGGTTGAGCCCCAGCTTGGTGGTCAGTGTGCCGATGCCGGACACGGTCCCGCCGTGGTTGGACGGTGCCAGGGCGATGAGACTGCGCACCTTGTTCCGCTTCGGGTGCGCGGGATCCGTGCCGCCCTCGAACCGCAGATACCAGCGGGGCGTCGGACCGCCGCCCTGGGAGTGCCCGACGAGGTCGACCTGGCGGGCACCGGTGGCCTTCAGCACGCGGTCGACGTAACCGGCGACCTGCCGCGCCGACTCCGGGATGGGACCGGTGGCCTTGAACGGACTGCCCGGCGCCCCGCCGTAGTTGGGGGCGAAGACGCAGTAGCCCTGCCGCTTCAGCCACGGGCTGAGCATGCTCCAGTTGTTGTAGGCGTTCGCCGCGGACCCGTGCAGCAGTACGACGGGGCGCGGATGCTTGCGGGTGGGCCGGCAACTCCAGTCGTTGGCCCCGGCCGGTGACGCGTCCGGGTGGACGAGCCCCCCGGCCAGCGCCGCGGGGACAGCGAGGACCCGGCCCGGCGGTCGCGGCGGTACGGGGGTGCCGGATGCGGCCGCCGCGCCCTGCAGACCCACGGTCAGCGACACGGCGAGGCCCGCACAGACCACGGCCCACCTGGTGCGCTGCCGGTTCGACCACCTGCGGGAAACCTTCCGATCCGACATCGGGCCACTCCTCGTCTCAAAGCCGGCCGAGTGCCGACGCCAAGATCATCGAGGAGCGGATCCCCGCAGTGGTCAACAGCCGCTCGCGTCACCTCATATGGAGCAGGCCGCTTTCATCCGTCCAGCCCACGGAGTGCCCAGGGGCGGATCGGCGGCCCCAGCACCTCAGAAGCTGAAGTTCATGAACGCCCCATGGCCGCGCTCGGCCGCCTCGGTGAAGAAGGCGACGAGTTCCTCGTAGGCGCGCTCGAGCCAGTACAGGTCGGCCTCGGGGTCGAACCTCCAGGTGTTGGGGTACACATCCGCCTTCGTCATCCGCTCCGGGTCGTAGTGCGCCGCCAACTGCTCCCACGGTGTTGCCCTCAGCTGCCGTGCCACGCTCTCGATCTGCTCCGCGGACCACACGAACAGGGTGCCGTCCTCCAGGATCGGGAGCCCGTCCATCAGGAACTCCAGTCCTACGTCGGTCTCGTCGATCAGGAACTGCAGGCCCGCCCACGCCTTGTCCGGGCCGCCGTGGGGACGATCCGGCATCGGGAAGTCGTCGCTGTCGTACAGCTCGTAGACGTACTCATCGGCCCAACTCGGGTCCTGCTCCGCCCTGTCCAGCTCCTCCGTCGTCGCGCTGATGAACGAAATGCTCACGCCCATGGCAGGCAATCCCCCTTGGTGTACCGCTGATTCGGCCCTTTGGCCCAACAACGCCGGCGAGTGTTCCACAGGACACTGACAAGCGGGCTGCGCCTCCGTCGGGTTCATCGTGAGCCAGTGGCATCCCGGCTCAACCGCGCCATAGGCCCACGTGCGATGATCGGATCATGGCACGGGACATGCGGGACACTTCCGGCGAGGGGTATCTCCTGGACAACCGGCAGGCCGAGGCGGGAGAGCGGTTCGCCGCGCTGTCGGCGCTGTTCGACCGGTCGACGTTCCGGCACTTCGAGACGGTCGGCGTCGGCGAGGGGTGGCGGTGCTGGGAGGTCGGCGCCGGAGGGCCCGGCGTACCGGCCTGGCTGGCCGAGCGCGTCGGTCCGACCGGGCACGTGGTGGCCACCGACATCGACACCTCCTGGATGCCGGAGGCGGCAGGCTTCAAGGTGCTGCGCCACGACGTGGCGGCCGAGGCGCCCCCGGCCGGATGGCCGTACGACCTGATCCACGCCCGGCTGGTGCTGGTTCACGTCGCCGACCGCGACCGGGCCCTGCGGTCCATGGCCGAGGCGCTCCGCCCCGGCGGATGGCTCGTGCTGGAGGACGGTGACCCGGCGTTGCAGCCGCTCATCTGCCCGGACGAGTACGGGCCCGCGCAGGAGATGGCCAACAGGCTGCGCCGCGGCTTCCGCGAACTGCTGCGGCAGCGCGGCGCGGACCTGGCGTACGGACGCAAGCTGCCGCGGCTGCTGCGCGAGGCCGGGCTGGTCGATGTCGAGGCGGACGCCTACTTCCCGATCACCTCGGCCGCGTGCACCGTGCTGGAGGAGGCCACCGTCCACCAGATCCGCGACAAGCTCGTCGCTGCCGGACTGGCCACCGACGAGGAGATCGACCGCCACCTGGCCAACGTCACCGCGGGCGGCCTCGACCTGGCCACCTCGCCGATGATCTCCGCCTGGGGCCGCCGCCCGGCCGCGTGAAGCCCTGCCCCCGGGCCGGGAGCACCCGCTGGGACGGAGGCCGCGGGTCCGGATGTACGATCCCGATCATGGTCGTGGACATGGGGCAGGGCGAAAGACAGGACACGGTCGAGCTGGTCTACCGGCCCACCCGCGCCGACCTCCTCGCGGGCATCCGGCTGCGTGAGCGCCGACGCCACCTCCACCTCGTGCGCTGGGGCTTGACGGGGCTGTTCCTGGCCGGCGCCGTGCTGGTGGCGACCGCACCGAAGAGCTCCGCGTTCTCACTGGTGACCGCGGTCTTCTGCGCCGCCGTGACCTGGTCGGTTCCGCACTTCCAGGCCCACCACGCGCTGCGCACCGTCTCCTGGCAGGGCGAGTACCGCACATCCGTGAGCACGACGGGGATCGAGGCCGAGACCGCACACGCGACGCTCCTACAGCGCTGGTCGGTGTTCCGCGGTTACCGCGAGACCCGCGACCACGTGGTGCTGCTCAGCCGCGACCCGAACATCCTGCTCGTGGAGGTACTGCCCAAGCGCGGGCTGCGCTCCGCGCAGGACGCGGAGCGCCTGCGGGCTCTCATGAGCCGGCATCTGCCCCGCGTCTGAAGCCCCTTTCCTAGCGGCCGAGGCCCTTGACCGCCACGGTGGCGGCCTTGGCGAGCAGGGCGTCGTTGCGCTCGGCGCCCTGCTTGTCGCGGGAGGACATGACCGCCATGACGATGGGGTTACCGCCGTCGTCCGGCCACACCACGGCGATGTTGTTGCGTCCCCCGTACCCGGCGGTCCCGCTCTTGTCGGCCACGTCCCAGCCGTCCGGGACGCCCGCCCTGATGAGCGTCCGACCGGTCATGTTCGTCGTCATCCACTGTCTGAGCAGCTCGCGCTCGTCCGCCTTCAGGGCGTCGCCGAGCAGGAACGTCCGCAGGCTCCCCGCCATCGCGCGCGGCGTGCTCGTGTCGCGGATGTCGCCGGGTGCGCCCTCGCTCATGTCCGGCTCGTACCGGTCCATCTCGGTGACGTCGTCACCGAACTCCTCCAGCACCTTCTCCAGGCCGTCGGGTCCGCCGAGCTCGTCGAGGAGCAGGTTGACGGCCGTGTTGTCGCTGTACCAGAGGGTCGCGGCGCACAGCCCCCGCAGGCTCATGCCGGTCTTCACGAAGTTCTCGGACACCGGCGAGTCCGCGACCAGGTCGTCACGCGAGTACCTGACCACCCTGTCCATGCCGTCCGTGCCGAACTTCCGGAGAACGGCCCCCGCCGCCAGCGCCTTGAACGTGGAGGCGTAAGCGAACCGGTCGTCCGCCCGGTATCCGACCGATCGGCCCGTGCCGGTGTCCAGGGCGTAGACGCCGAGCCGTGCGTCGAACTCCCGCTCCAGGGACCGGAACTCGGCAGTGGCGGACTTCGTGGCCGCCCCGGGTGCCGCGGACCGTGCCGCGCCCGCGGGCGAGCCCGCGCCGGCCGCGGTTTGCTGACCGCACGCCGGAAGCACGGCGAGCGCGAGTAAGCCGGCCGCCGCCCAGGCGGCACCCCGGCGGGAGCGAAGCGAATGCGTCATGGAAGGAACTCCAAGCCGTCGAAGGACATGTGGGTCCAAGGACATGTGGACCGTGCGAGCCCGGGAAAGCCCTGGGCCGCGACCACTCTCCGGCCGGCGGGCCCCCGGGGTCCAAGACGCGAACGCTCAACTCCATGCTGTTTTGGCATAGTAGGGCTCGTGGATCTTGTTGCGGCGTGCCGTGCGTTCATCAGCGTGAGTGAGCACGGCAGTTTCACAGTGGGCGCGGCGGCGGCCAGGACGGCCCAGTCCGTCGTGAGCCGCCGCGTCGCCGCGCTGGAGCAACACCTCGGCGAACGGCTGCTGGACCGGTCCTCGCGGGCGGTGACGCTGACGCCCTTCGGCCGGGACATGCTGCCGACGGCGCGGCAACTCGTGCGGCTCGCCGACCGGTTGGAACACGAGGCGGAAGCCGCGCGGCACCGGCCGCTGCGGCTCGCCGTCCCGGCTGTCTGCACGACCGGTGCCCTCGCCCGCCTCATCGCTCAGGCCCGCGAGCAGCAAGTCCTCCTCGACCCGTTTCCCGCCGGGCCGGCCGAGCGCGCCGACCTCGTCACGTCCCGCCAGGTGCGGGCCGCGCTGCTCGCGGTGGCGCCGACCGAGGCGACCTGGACGGTGCCGTTGGGGCTGGCGGTCGCACACGACCCGGGCGCCGGGTCGATCTACCTGGACACCCTGCGCCCCGGCCGGGCCGACCGCGACCAGCGGCCCCGGCGCGTGTGGCTCCAGCCGGAGGACGACGTGCCGCACGTTCGGGACCGTCTCACCCGCCTGCGCGACGCCGTCGGACTGCGCCCGGCCCAACTGGCCGTCGCACCGGCCGTGGCCACCGCCGCCGCGGAGGTGCTCAGCCATGGCGACACGCTGCTCTGCTCGGCCGCGCAGTCCCGCGAACTGCGCCTGCACTGGCGGCCCGTCGGCGAGCTGGGCCCCGGCTTCGCACGGGGATTCTCACTGGCCGTGGCGGACGAGACCGACGTCGACGCGATCCGCGTACGGCAGGCGTGCGCGCACGGCATCGCCCGGTGCCTCGGCGCCACGGAACGCTCGGAGGCAGCCGCATGACCACCAGTACCGAGAGACTGCTCGGCGACCTCCGCCGGGCCTTGCACGACGGCGGGCTGTACGGCTCGTTCCTCGTCCGGGACCTGGAGACGGGCGACGAGATCGGCATCGACCCCGACATCGAGTTACCCGTCGCCTCCCTCGTGAAGATCCCGCTCGCCCTCGTGACCCTGGAGCGCATCCGGCGCGGGGAGCTCGACGGCGCCAAGGTGATCGAGGTGCCGCCGGGGCGGATCACCACTCCCGGTCCGACCGGGATGAGCCGGTTCCGGCACCCCGCCCACATCGCCGTGGAGGACCTGCTCTACCTCAGCACCTGCATCAGCGACAACAGCGCCGCCGACGCCCTCTTCGACCTCACACCGCCCGACCAAGTCGGCGCGATCCTGAACGAGTTGGGGCTGCGCGGCATCGCCGTCCGGCACACCATGCGCGAGCTGATGGAGACCCCGGTGGAGCGCTTCGACCCCGCGGACGTGCACCTCGCGCACGCCCTCGCGATCGACGCCGGCACCCCCGGGCGCGGCCACCGGGTGCCGCAGCTCGACATCTCGCGGGCCAACACCGGGACGGCACGGGCGTTCGTGGACCTCCTCCAGGCCCTGTGGCGGTCACGGCCCGGAACGCAGGGCGCCGAGCCCCCGGCGGTCCACCCCGAAGTCGCGGCCCGTGTGCGCGACTTCATGGCCAACAACCTCGTACGCAACCGCCTGGCACCGGACTTCGACTCCGACGCCTCCACCTGGTCGTCGAAGACCGGCATGCTGCTCAACCTGCGCCACGAGGTCGGCGTCGTCGAACACGCCGACGGCCAGACCTACGCGATAGCCGCCCTGACCGAGTCACGGGTGGCCGCCGGCCGACAGCCGGGCGCCGACGCCCTCATGGGCCAGGTCGCCCGGCGGCTGCGCGACGAGCTGCGTTCGAGGTGGATCTAGCCTGCGGCGGAGCAGTTCGACACGGCAATCGACGCGCGGTGATACCGGCTTCTGTGGTGGGCGGGAGCGAGTGCGCACGCGCTGCAACTGCCGGGCACCAACGGCGTGCTCGGCGGCCGGGCCGTCGCCGAGTTCGAACGCTGGCTCATCCCGTGGTCGTACGACCCGCCGGCCTCGGTTCAGTCCGGAGCCCTCGGAAACGCGGCCGGGACCGACTACAGCGCGCTGTACGCGACCGCGCTGCAGATCCGGTTCGGCGCGGTCTTCGCCTTCTTCGTGCCCGGGGCGCTGCTCCTGGTCCGCAGGCTGCCTCCGGTGCGCGGCCGGACGACCGCCGCGCTGCTCGCGCTGTGGGCCTGGGGCCTGGTTGCCGGGACCCTGGCGGTGACCGTCTCCGCGCCGTGGCTGATCGCCTCGCAGGGGCACGGCAGTTACCGCTTCCTGCCGCAGCTGGCGAGCGCGATCTCCTCCGGGCGGCAGATCCTGGTGGTGACCGCGCTGGTCGCGGTGGCGGGAACGGTGCTCGCGGCGCGGGTCACCGCCAAGGGCGCCGGTCCGCTGCCGCAGGAGGACGTCCCGGCGCGTGCCGCGCGGCTGGCCGCTACCGCCGGTACCGTCGTAATCGCGCTGTCCCTGGTGGTCCTGTCGTACCAGTCGGTCGCCGCCGCCATCCAGACGGGCTTCACGGGCAGCGGGCTGTTCGCCGAACCCGGAGACCTCCTGCGCCAGTGGCTGCTCCTGGGCGCCTGGGCGGGCCCGGCGGGCGCGCCGCTCGGCGACTGGCTCCTGTACCGCGCCGCCGACGCGCTGCTGCTCGTCGTGGTGTGGTGGTCACTGCGGAAGCTGCCCGGCCTGCTCACCCGGGCCACGGTCCCGGCGATGGCGGCGGGCGCGGTCTGCGCGACCGTCCTCGGGCTGCTCGCGAGCCAGTTGCTGCGGGTGGTCATGGACGGGACGGGCCTGCGCTGGGATCTGATGCACCTGTCCGCCGGCCTCGGTGGGGGCGTCCCGGCAGCCCTGACCTTCGGACTGTTCGCGGGAGTTGTGGCTGCCGTGATGCTGCGGGCGGCCATGGGCCGTGCGGCGGACGCCGACGCGACGGCTTCCGTCGAGGGGCACGTCGGGGCCTAGCAGCACGGAGTACTTGCGGCTTGCGGAGCGGAAAGGGTCGGTGAGGCGGAAAGGATCGGTGAGGCGGAAAGGATCGGTGAGGCGGAAGGGTCGGTGAGGCGGAAAGCGGCGGCGAGGTCGCTGTGGCGGTCGGGGTGGTGCCGCTGGGCCTCAGGGTGTCCACTGTCCCAGTGGAGTCACCAGCCCCGACCTGATCTCCCCGGACAGGTCAGGACCAGCCGAAACGGCGGTCCACCACCGCCGCGAACTCCTCCAGGGTCAGTACTTCGTCTCCGTTCTGGTCGGCGGCGTCGAAGAGGGCGGAGGAGGCGTTCTCGTCTCCCACGGCCCAGAACGGCAGATCTCCCGAGGCGGCCAGAGACGGCCCCTTCGTCCGCAGGGCGATGATCACCTCTTCGCGCGTCAGGGTCCCGTTCTTGTCGAGGTCGAGCGCCTCGAACAGCTTCCGGGCCTTCTCGCTCATCGCGTCACTCTCGTTCCTGTCGTCGCCGGGCCGGCCGGCCCGCCCTGTCCCCCTCGTCAGACGCCTCCTTTCCCGTCCAGGTTGCCTCCCCCGGCCGAACCACCGCCAGTCGCTTCCGGTGGGTCTCCGGCCGCCTGGATCCGGGCGGGCCACGCCATCCCCGTCAGCCGGCGACACCCCTCAGGCGGCGACACCCCGCGCTGGGCGTGCCGCGGCCTCCTCGGTGCCCTGACCGGCCAGGACGCCGAGGAGGTTGCGTGCGTGGAGACGGTCAGGACGTGGAGGCGGTCAGGACAGGGAGCAGGTGGAGCCGTTCAGGGTGAAGGCCGTCGGGGTGGGGTTCGTGCTGCCCTTCGTGGCCGTGAAACCGAGGGTCACCGAGCCCGCGGGAGCGATCGTCGCGGTGTACGACGCGGCGGCGACGCTCACCTCGGCGCCGCTCTGCGTGGCGGTGCCGCCCCACAGGTTGCTGATGCGCTGGCCGGAGGGGAAGGCCCAGCGCAGGGTCCAGCCGTTGATCGCCGAACTGCCGGTGTTGCGGATGACGACCTCGCCCTGGAACCCGCCGGGCCACTCGTTCGTCACCCGGTAGCCGACCCCGCACGCCGCCGGCGATCCACCGGAGGACGTCGTGACGGTCACCGTGCCGGAGCGCTGCGAGCGGTTGCCGGCGGCGTCGCGGGCGTAGACGGCGAAGGTGTAGGAGGTGGACGGGGCGAGGCCGGTGACGGTGGCGGAGGTGCCGGTCGTGGTGGTGGCGGCGGTCTCGGTCGTGCCGCTGACCCGGACGACGTCATAGCCCGTGACGCCGGTCGCGTCGGTGGCGGCGGCCCAGGCCAGTTTCACGGATGACGAGGTCACGTCCGAGGCGGTCGGTGTGCCGGGAGTAGTCGGGGGAGTGGTGTCGCCCCCGCCCGAGGCGTAGACCGTGGCTTCCTTCGAGGTGGCGGCGATGCCGTTGGCGCCGTTGAAGACGCGCTGGCCCCAGGAGCTGAGCCGCGTGGGGTCGAAGTCGATCGCCAGGTCCAGGATCGGGTCGGTGTTGCCGCTCCAGGACCAGGCCAGATAGCCGAGCTTGAGCTGCTGGGCGGCGGCCATCATGGTGTCCTCGTCCGGGTCGCCCCATTGGTCGGGCGGGCCGCCGAACTCCCCGATGAGAATGGGCAGTTCGGCGTTGACGAAGGCGTTCAGATAGTCCGTGATCTCCTGCGCGGTGTCGTAGACGCTGTACATGTGGATCGAGAAGATCAGGTTGCCGGTGGGGTCGGCGTCGTAGACGGACTGGGCGTTGGCGCGCATGACGCCCTGCCAGTCCTGGCCCCAGTTGGGCGCGTCCACCATGATCGTGTGCGCGAACCCGGCGCCCCGCAGCTTCTTGACGGCCGCGATCGTGGGCTCGGTCCAGCCGGCGGGATTGGTGTTGCCCCAGGGCTCGTTGCCGATGTTGATGATGACGTAGTTCTCTTCGCCGGTGAGCACGTCCTTCAGGCCGATCCAGTAGTCGGCCGCGTGGTCGAGGGTCCCGGCCGCGGCCTCCTCGCCGTAGCCGGTGGTGTCGTGCACCTCCAGCACGCAGATCAGCCGGTTGGCCTTGCACTGGGCGATGACGCCCGCCACGTCCTCGGCGCTGTTCTTGGTCCAGCGGTGGCCGTCGGAGAGGACGACACGGACGGTGTTGGCACCCAGCGCCTTGACGTCGGCCAGCGACTGCGTCTCGCCCGGATACCAGGTGTGGGCGTGGTTGACGCCACGCATCACGAAGTCGTTGCCGTTCCCCTCCAGCAGCCGGCCGTTCTGGATGTGGATGCCGGTGGCCGCGGCCTGGGCGGGCGTGGCGAGGGAGAGCAAGGGGACGAGCAGGCCCAGGAGGGCGGCCACGACGGCGGCCACTCGGGGGGCGGTGCGGGTGCGGGCGCGGGTGCGGGATCTCATGGCGGCTCCGAAGGGCTAGATGGAGTGATGAGGTGATGATGTGATGGGGTGATGGGGCGTCAGGAGGACGTGGCGCGCGCTGTGCAAGTGACAGTCGCCGCCGGAGTGCCGGCCGTTGCCGGGGCGCTGACGATTAAGCCGAAGGTGGCGCTCGCGCCGGGCGCGAGTGTGCCGTTCCAGGCCGCGTTGGTGACGGTGGCCGTGCCGTCGGCGGCCGTGCTGAAGGTGCCGTTCCAGACCTGGGTGAGACGGGCGCCGTCGGCCGGTACGACCGTCGCGGTCCAGCCCGGGACGGAGGAGGCGGACGCGTTGGTCACCGTCACCTCGCCCTGGTAGCCGCCCTGCCAGGCGGAGACGGCGCGGAAGGACGCGCGGCAGGCGGGCGGATCAGCGGGGTCACCGGGGTCGCCGGGGTCGCCGGGACCGCCCGGGTCCGCTTCGAGGAGCGCGGCCAGGGCCGGGTACCAGCGGGCGGCGATCTTCTCGTCGCCGGAAGCGCTGGGGTGCACACCGTCATAGGTGTCGGTGGCCGTGTCGAAACCCCTCCACTGGTCGACGACCGTGACCGGGGAGCGGGTCGTGCTCGTCGCGCGGGCCCAGTCGGGGATCCGGGCGTTGAAGTCGACGACGCGCTGCGGGCAGCCGGCGCAGCCGCTCGGGTTCATGGGGATGAGCTGGGCGACGAGCACCTTGATGTCCGGGTTGCCGACCCGCATCTGCCCGACGAGCTTGGTGTAGGCGGCGAGGATCCGGTCGGGGGCGATGCCGCTCCACACGTCGTTCGTGCCGAAATGCATGACAACGATGTCCGGGAGCGTCGCGGCCAACCGACCCGGCAGCAGGTTCTGGTCGGCCACGTTGGTCACCAGCTCGCCGCCGTGGCCTTCGTTGTCGCCGTCGTGCGGCTGTGCGCAGCCCTGGTGGCCGAGGGTGCCCACGAAGTCGATGTCGGTGTGTCCGGCGTCCTGGAGCCGGTTCCACAGCAGCGCCCTCCAGCAGCCGGGCGAGCCGGTGATCGAGTCGCCCAGCGGCATGACGCGCACGGGAGCCGCGGCTGCCGGTGCGGCTGCGGCAGAGGGCGCGAGTGCCACCCCGACGGGCAGGAGCAGGGTCGCCAGCAGGGCGAGAAGCGGAAGGATCCGCAAGGGTGAGTGGCGGGTGCTGGGCATGGTGTTCCCTTCCCCGGAGTAAGATGGGAGCGCTCCCATGAGACATCAAGCCATCCTTGTCATTGACGCGTCAAGATGGCGGCGGGTGGCATCCATCGCGGCAGGGGTGGGACTTGTCCTGGGATGCAAGGGATACGAGGGGCAGTGTCAGGTGCCCGGCGCCGGGTCAGGGCGGCGGTCGAGGCAGTTCGGCGGGCGTGCACGGAACCGGGGCGTGAGCGGGACCTGGCCGTGCAGGCGTTCAAGGCGGCTCTGGCCGCATGTGTGGCGTGGGCGGTGGCGGGCTGGTGGTTGAAGGCACCCATGGCGTTCGTCGCGCCATGGGTGGCGATCGTGCTGGTGGAGTCCACGGTGTACCGGTCGATCGCGCACGGGCTGCAGCAGCTGGCGGCCATCGCCACCGGGACCGTGGTGGCGACCTGCGCCGTGCTGATGGTGGACTCCCCGATCGGGGCGATGGGCCTGGTGCTGCCGGCGGTGGTGCTCCTCGGGAACTGGCGGAGACTGGGCAGCCAGGGCATCTACGCGGCCACGGGCGCCTTGTTCGTCCTGACCGGGGGGCCGGTCACCGTCGCCGCGTCGGCGGCTCGGATCGCGGAGGCGGTCTTCGGCGCGCTGGTGGGCATCGCCGTCAACGCGCTGATCAGGCCGCCCGTGTATCTGCGCAGTACCCGCGCCGCGCTGGAGGACGCCGCCTGCGAGGCGCAGGAGATCCTGGACGCGGTGGCTGACCGGCTGGCTGCCGATGAGTGGGACGCCCATGTGGCCGGTTCCCTGCATCAGCGTGCGCTGCGCCTTTGCCGGCTGGTGGACCAGGCCCGCGCCGCGCTCGGCTGGAGCCGGGAGAGTCTGCGCGCCAATCCGCGCAGCCGCAGCCGCGTCATCTCGCCTCCCGGCCGGGACTACGACGACGCGGTCACCGTTCTCGACTACGTGGCCGTCCACACCACGGGCGTCACCCGGCTGGTGCTGGAGGCCTGTGACGACGATCGGAAGGACCACCGTCCGGGACCGCACATCACCGAGCCGTACGCGGAGTTCCTGCGCGACAGCGCCCGCGCCATCCGGCTCTACACCCGGAGCCGGTTCGCCTTGCACGGGCAGGACGAGCAGGCGGACCGGGAACTGCGCGAGGTCGTCGATGACCTGGTCCGCACCCTGGACCACCTGCGGCGCAGTCTGCCCGGTGCGGTGCCCACCGACCCCGACGTGCTGGCGACCTACGGAACGCTGCTCACGCAGGCGCGCCGGCTGGCCGACCAACTGGTGGGGCGCTGACCGTGCGGAGCACGCGGGCCGGGGGCCCATGCCGACGTCGTGGATGACCTGCCGGAGGGGGTACTCGCAGAGCGGGCCTGTGTCCGGCAACGCAGGCGCACGTGCCAGGGACGAACAAGGGACACACGATGAGCAACCGACCGGGCTCCGAGACACGGCACCCCGGGCAGAGCCGGGGCGACGGTTCGGCCTTCCTGGGTATCTACCTCAACGACCATCTGGCCGGTGCCACCGCCGGGACCGACCGAGCCCGCCACCTGGTGCGCTCGTGCGAAGGTTCGCCCCTCGCCGCGACGCTGGGGCCGATCGCCGCCGAGATCGCCGAGGACCGGGCGAGCCTGATCCGCATCATGCGGCGGCTGGGCATCCCGGTGCGGCACTACAAGGTCTACGCGGGCCGGGCGGCCGAGCGGGTGGGACGGCTCAAGAGCAACGGCCGCCTCGTACGCCGTTCCCCGCTCAGCACGCTGTGGGAGCTGGAGGCGCTGCGGCTGGGGGTGGAGGGCAAGGCGGCCGGATGGGAAGCGCTCAGGCTGGTCGCCGACACCGACGAACGTCTCGACCCACGGCTGCTCGACGAGCTTCTGGAACGGGCCCGGCGGCAACAGAGCACACTGGAGCGGTTGCGCCGGGAGCAGGCCGGGGCAGTGTTTCAGGGTGCCTGACGCACAGGCCTCCCGGTCTCTCCAAGTCTCTGAGGAAGTCTCTGAGGCTGAATCTCTAAGGCCGCGGGTTGGTGGCTGAGTCTCTAAGGCCGCTGAGTCTCTAAGGCCGCGGGTTGGTCCGCTGCCAGCCCCGGCGGGTGCCTGGACCTCGCCGGCCCGCAGCAGAGGCACAGCGAGGGCACACCCGCCGGACGGCATCGGCCGCGCCGCCTGACTCCGGCAGGACGTCGGTCCAGTCGACGGCTTGGAATCGGGCCAGCCGCGAGCGGTGCAGAGCCAGGCCGCACACGGTCTGGTTCATCCCTTGTTCCCAGTCGTGCACTTCACCGGCAGGAAGCCAACGCCCGTCCTCCTCGTCCCACCAGCGGCTGGAGGCCGCCACCGCATAGCGCCGTTTCCCTGTCACGACCCCCGGGTGCCCCGCTGGAGCGTCGGCACGCTGAGTCCCACCAGGTGGCCCTGGGGGTGAGGGGGCTGCGAAGCGCCGATGCGGGCCGTGCGCGGAAAGATCACGGCGGTCGGCGAGCAGCCCGCCTCACCACGACGGTTCAGCCGTTCCCGCGGCCCTGAGCCTTGTTCACCTCTTGGGCCAGTTCCTCCTTGTTCATCGAGGACCGGCCCTCGACGTCGAGTTCCCGCGCCTTCTCGTACAGCTCCGCCCGGGTCCCGCCGCCTTCGGTCTGCTCCGCTTGCCCGGCGTCGGCACCGCCACCGGCGGCCTTGAGGGGCTGGCCCGCCAGTTTCCGGGACCGGCGGGTGGCGAACTGCATGCCCAGTTCCCGCAGCCGCTCGGGGCCGACCGCTTCGCCCAGCGCGGGCAGGATCTCGTTCTCCTCCTCCTCGATGTGGTGCACCACGGCGCCGACCCACTCCTCCAGAGCGCGGTCGAACTCCTCGCTCTCCCAGTCCATCTCCAGCAAATGCTTACCGAGGCTCTCCGCCTGGTGGTGCTCCTCGGCGGCGTGCTCGGCCTCTTCCTTCTCGCCGGCCTCGCGGGCCACGGCCGGGTACACCCGGTCCTCCTCGGCCTCGCTGTGCGCCTCCAGCATGGCCACGGCCAGGGGCAGGGCCAGCGGCCGGGAGCTCCGGTCCGTCTTCATCATGTCGAACAGGCGCTGCAGCTCGCGGTGGTCGGTGGTGACCAGGGTGATGAGGTCGTCAGCCATGGCAGGGCCCTCTTCTCGTCTTTCGCTGAGTATTCGGTCCCCCCTGTTCAGGCACCGGGTTTCCGCAAGCGGACAGCCTGATACATCGGCGGGCCGCGGGATTACGGTTCTCGCCCGAACGGCTCACGGACCCGTTTCGCGGTTCCCACCTCTGGGAACCCGGCCAGACTGACCCCGACCTCGATGGGAGGGACGGACATGACCGGCCACCATGAGCACCGCGGGAACCGCTACGACCGCGCGCGCAGCCAAGAGGAGCCCGGGTCCCACTCGGGCGCGGAGAGCCAGGCACAGGAGCGATCCGTGCCGGGTACGGCCGGCGCCAAGGAGGGGTACCAGCCTGAGCGCGGCACGACGGCGGGCAAACCTCTCGAAGGGATCGAGACCGAGGAGCGCGCCTCGAAGAAGCCGGACGGCGAGGGCGGCGGGGCATCCGCCGACCGCTGACCGACGCGAGCCCGATATCGCAGATGCTGCTGCTGTCAGGGCGTCGCGCGTCGGGTCGGCCCGTGCGTGGCCCGCTCGGAGGCCGGCGTCCTGACTCCACGGCGTCGGTGGGCGCGGCCGGTGGCGGAGTACCACTGGGCGGCGAGCACGGCGGCAAGTGCGGCTTCGACGAGGTCGCCGCCGTAGTACATCAGCTGGGCTCCGGTGTGCAGGTCTGCGGCTGTGAAGGCGGTGCCCGGTGGGGGCGTGGCGTAGAGGCTCTTGGCGAGGACCGCGTGGGCGGTGCCGGCGGCCAGCAGTGTGGTGCCGCGTACGGCGAGGCTCCAGCGGCGGCGCACCGGGTCGAGCTGGCAGACGCTGAAGGTGAAGAGTGATCCGGCGGCCAGGACGTGGGTGTGGGTGGCTGCGTCGAGCAGCGGCTCGTGGTGGGTGGTGGCAAGGAGCCGGGTGCCGTGGAGGAGCCACAGGCCGCCGAGGTCGAGGACGGCGGCCAGGGGCGGGAAGAGCAGCCAGGTGGCGGGTCGCGAGTGCGCCACGGCCAGCAGCGTGCCCCGCGTCGGTCCGGGGGACAGGCTGCGCAGCGTGAGAGTGAGGGGTCGGGCGAGGACCAGCAGCAGCGGAGCGGTCATGGCGACGATGAGGTGCCGGGTCATGTGGGCGGTGAACGGCCCGCCCGGCAGCGGGGCGTTCACCGCGTAGACCAGGGTCGCGCCGCCGACGGTGAAGGAGGCGTCCCGCAGCGGGGGCCAGATGTCCCCCCGGCGGCGGAGCCGGGCGGCGGCCGCCAAGTACGCGAGTGCGGCAAGTGTCACGGCCGCAGCCAGGGCTGCCCCGAATTCTCCGGTGCCGGAGTGGCCGTGGGGCAGGGTCATGTGCGGGCCGTTCCATCCGGGGCGTGGCGGGTCGCGTGGACGGTCAGGGAGATGCCCACGAGCAGGAAGACGAGCCCGGCGAGGTTCCATCCCCAGTCGTAGGGGGTGACGTCCACGCCGTAGCGGATCTGGTGCAGGCGCAGCAGCTTGTGGTCGACGACCCCGTCGAAGAGCTGGAAGCCACCCAGGCCCAGGAAGAAGCCGGCCCGCGCATGCGCCGGGGCCAGGGTGTTGCGCCGGCGCAGGTCCGCGAAGAGGAAGAAACCGGCGACCAGGGCCAGCAACTCGCCGGTGTGCAGCAGCCCGTCGGACAGCAGGGCGATGCCGGGCGTGGAACGGTCGTAGAAGTGGTGCCAGTGCAGGACCTGGTGGAAGACGATCTCATCGACCGCGGCCATCACCGCCGCGCCGATCAGCGCGCACACGGCCAGTGACCGGCGCGGCTGCAGCCGGCCCTCGCGCGGGGCCGCCGGGGTCGGTTCGCTCGTCATCACCTGGTGCCTTCCTGGCGGGGCCGGTCGCCGTACGTCTTCCCCGCCCGCCCGCGACGAGGCCGCTCCGCATGGCATCCGGGTGTGCCGGTGGCGGACCGCTCGATGGTCGTGCCGTGGGAGTGGGGCCGGGCGCATGGGGTGAAGTCGCTTATTTCCGCACTGATGTGGGCGTGTAGGGCTCAGGGGGACGTACCGAAGCGCTCCGGCCCGCCGATGTGACGTCCCCCATTGCGCGGCCGGGCCGAGCCCGTGAGGCTCTCGTGGAACTGGCGTCCGAATACCTGTTATCCGGGGCGCACCGAGCGATCTCCCATGTGTCGGACAGCACCGTTGGGCGTCGAGGACAGGGAAGCTTTTGATGAGTACAGAGCGCACGAGGGAGTCGGCGGCACTGGTGACCGCTGCCCGGGGTGGCGACCCGCAGGCTCAGGACGCCCTGGTCAGTGCGTATCTCCCGCTGGTCTACAACGTCGTGGGGCGGGCGCTGAACGGCTCGGTCGATGTCGACGACGTGGTGCAGGAGACCATGCTCCGCGCCCTGGACGGGCTCGCGGCTCTGCGGACTCCCGAGAGCTTCCGCTCCTGGCTCGTGGCGATCGCGATGAATCAGGTCCGGGCGCACTGGCAGGCCCGGCAGTCGTCCCCGGGCGGCGTCGAGGAGGCGGAGGATCTCGCGGATCCGGGCGCCGACTTCGTGGACCTGACCATGGTGCGGCTCCAACTCTCCGGCCAGCGCCGGGAGACCGCCCGCGCCACCCGCTGGCTGGAGCCGGACGACCGAGGACTGCTGTCGCTGTGGTGGCTGGAGTGCGCCGGCGAGCTGACCCGGACCGAGGTCGCCGCCGCCCTGGAACTGTCACCTCAGCACACGGCGGTCCGGGTGCAACGGATGAAGGCGCAGCTGGAGGCGGCCCGGGTCGTGGTGCGGGCGCTCGACTCGCGGCCGCTGTGCGAGGAACTGCGGGGCGTGCTGGCCTCATGGGACGGCCGGCCCTCGACGCTGTGGCGCAAGCGCATAGCCCGGCACGCCCGCGGGTGTGTGCGCTGCTCCGGCCTGTGGAACGGGCTGATGCCCGCGGAGGGGCTGCTGGCCGGGCTGGCGCTGGTCGCCGCCACGCCCGCGCTGTTGGAGAAAGTGCTCTCCGCCTCCGGCGGGATGGCCGCCGTCGGCTCGGCGTCCGGGCTGAACGCGTCCCAAGGCCAGGGCAGGCCGGGCTCTCGGGCCGGGCACCGTGCTGCGCGCGGCCGTACGACCTCGCGCGGCGAGGCCCGTCGACGTCGCCGCAACCGGCGCCGGGCCGTCGGTGGTGCCGTCGTGGCGGCCTGCATAGCGGGTGGCGGACTCTGGTACTTCGACACGGACCCCGAGACCGGCACCGAAGAGGCGACCGCCGCGCGCACCGCCGCCGCTCCGGCAGCCGTTCCGGTACCGAGCGCCGCCGAGACCTCCTCGTCCGCCTCCGCCTCCGCGTCTCCGTCGCCGTCCGCGTCGCCGTCGAAGAAGCCGAGCCCCGCCAAGACCGCGCCCCCGGCCAAGAAGAGCCCGACTCCCCGGCAGTCCGCTCGGCCGACTCCGAGCGCACCCAGTCCTGAGCAGCCGCAGCCGACCGCTACGGACACCGTCGCGCAGGTGGTCGCGCTGGTGAACAAGGAACGGGCGGACGCCGGTTGCGGTCCGCTCGCGCAGGACGCGCAACTGAACAACGCCGCACAGGGCCACTCCGAGGACATGGCCGCCCGCGACTTCTTCGACCACACCAACCCGGACGGCGCCGACCCCGGGCAGCGCATCACCGCCGCGGGCTACACCTGGTCCACGTACGCGGAGAACATCGCCCGGGGCCAGCAGACCCCGGAGGCGGTGATGGACTCCTGGATGAACAGCCCCGGCCACCGCGCCAACATCCTCAACTGCTCGTTCAAGGACATCGGCGTGGGGATCCACAAGGCCTCGGGCGGACCGTGGTGGACGCAGAACTTCGGCGCCAGGCAGTGACCCGCCGTCCCGACGGCAGGTCCGGTCGCAGGCCCTGAGGGCTCAGGCGCCCGGCTGCCCGTGGGGCACCGCCAGCGGTTGCTCGGCCCAGATGGTCTTGCCGTCGCGGCCGTAGCGCGTGCCCCACCGCTCGGACAGCTGGGCCACCAGGAACAGACCCCGTCCGCCCTCGTCGGTGCTGCGGGCCTGGCGCAGGTGGGGGGAGGTGTTGCTGGTGTCGGAGACCTCGCAGATGAGCCGGCCGTCCCGGATCAGGCGCAGCAGCACCGGGCCGCCGGCGTACCGGTAGGCGTTCGTGACCAGCTCGCTCACGATCACTTCGGTGGTGAAGGCCAGCTCCTGAAGCCCCCAATCGGTCAGCCGGCCGCGCACCAGGGCCCGGGCCCGGCCGGCCGCGGTGGGCTCGGCCGACAGCTCCCAGGTGGTCACCTTCTCCGCCGCCAGCACCCGGGTCCGGCCCAGCAGCAGCGTGACGTCATCGGCCGGCCGGTCGGGCAGCAACGCGTCCTCCACCGCCTTGCACGTGTCCTCCAGCGAGCGGGCCGGACCGGCCAGCGCGGTACGCAGCAGCGCCAGCCCCTGGTCGACGTCGCGCTGGTCGGCCAGGAGGAGACCATCGCTGTACAGGGCGAGCAGGCTGCCCTCCTCCAGTTCGAGCTCGGCCGTCTCGAACGGCAGCCCGCCCAGGCCGAGCGGTGGTCCGGCGGGGAGCTCGACCGGGCGCACCCGGCCGTCCGCACCCACCACGGTCGGCGGCGGGTGCCCCGCGCGCGCCATGGCGCAGATCCGGGAGACCGGATCGTAGATCGCGTACAGACAGGTCGCGCCCACGATCTGGGGTGTGTTCCCGTCGGCCTGCCGCTGCTCGGTGGCCAACTGGTCCACCAGGTCGTCGAGCCGGGCGAGGACCTCGTCCGGGGCCAGGTCCAGGTGGGCCAGGGTGCGCACGGCGGCACGCAGCCGGCCCATGGTCGCCGAGGCGTGCATGCCGTGGCCGACCACGTCGCCGACGACCAGCGCGACACGCAGGCCCGACAGCGGGATGACGTCGAACCAGTCACCGCCGACACCGGTCGAGGCCCGCGCGGGCAGATAGCGGCGGGCGGTCTCCACCGCCGGGTGCTCCGGCACCTCACTCGGCAGCAGGCTGCGCTGGAGGGCCTCGGCGGCCTGGTACTGCTGGGTGTAGCGGCGGGCGTTGTCGATGCAGACGGCGGCCCGGCCGGCGAACTCCTCCGCCAGGGTGAGGTCGTCCTCCTCGAACGGCTCGGGTCGCTGTGAGCGCCACAGGCACACCAGGCCCAGGGCGACACCGCGCGCGACCAGTGGCACCACCATCAGCGAGTGGACCCCGAGCGCGAGCGCCTGCTCGGCCCGGGCCGCGTCCGCGGAGAACAACGCGGAGCCCACTTCCAGGGTGGGCTGCAGGACCGGACGCCGCTCGGCCAGGCAGCGGGCCTGCGCGGTCTGCTCGGGGAAGGAGAACAGATGGCCGACCGGATACATCACCTGCAGCGCCTCGGGGCGGATGCCGCGGGCCGCCATCCTGCGCAGCGGGCCCGTGGCGTCGGGAGCCGGCTCCTCCCCGCGCGGCACGGGTTCGAGCAGATCCACCGAGAGGGCGTCGGCGAGCGCGGGAACCGCCACCGCGGCGAGCTCACGCGCCGTCCTGGCCACGTCCAGGGTGCTGCCGATCCTGGTGCCGGCCTCGTTGAGCAGTGCGAGTCGCCGACGGGCCCGGTGGCGGTCGGTGACATCCTCGACGATCTCGGTGACGCCCAGCACCCGCCCGGAGGGGTCCTGCATCCGGAAGGCGGACACGGAGACGATCAGTTCCTTGCGGGGATCCCGCAGCAAGCGGCAGGGCTGCTCGGCGAAGATGATGGGCCGGCCCGTCTCCAGAACCTGCCGGAGCCTTTCCTCGATCAGTTCCGTGTCCGGGCCGAGCAGGAAGTCGGCGGTGCGAAGCCCGCGGTACGCCTCGGCCGGCAGTCCGCCGAACCGCGCGATCGCCCGGTTCACCCGCAGGATGCGCAGGTCCGGGCCGAGCACCGCGACCCCCACCGG
Organism: Streptomyces curacoi; assembly: GCF_001513975.1. Lineage (GTDB taxonomy): Bacteria > Actinomycetota > Actinomycetes > Streptomycetales > Streptomycetaceae > Streptomyces > Streptomyces curacoi. The sequence goes on along the minus strand of NZ_KQ947989.1, from coordinate 305,677 downwards.
GGACCGGCGGAAGAAGCCGTCCAGCATGGCCCGGTCGATCTCCCACTGGACGATGTCCTCGGCGAGCGAGCCGACGAGCAGCCACTCGACACTGGCGTCCAGTCGTTGCACCCGGCGGGCCCTGAACCCCACGTACACGCGGTGGCCCGCGCGATGCCGCACCGGCAGCAGCCCGAACCAGCCGCGCTCCCGCAGGCAGGCGGCGGTCGCCTCGGCGATCAGGGCCTCGTCCCCACGGTCGACCAGGACCTCGCGCACGGGCCGCCCCAGCACCTCGTCGGCCCGGTGCCCGAGGAGCGCGGTGGCCTGTTCGCTCCAGGCGACGACCCGTCCGCGGCCGTCCAGCACCGCGGACGCGGACTGGTGGACCGAGAAGGGATCGTCCGGGCTCTCGCTGAGCGTCGTCGGGGATGTGTCGTGCATCGCCCACCCATCTCGCGCCGTTCGCGGGGCCCGTGGTGCGGCGCCCCGGGGCCGCCGCTGCCGTCCGGAGTGCCCGGCTGTGCAGCGGCTCATCCCCAGTATCGGTGGTGCGGGCACCGCGTGCCTCGTCGTCACGGCCGGCGCCGCGCTGCCGGGGCACACGCCCGACGGTCCGGCGCCCGAGGTCAGCGGGGCAGTGCCCGGGCGAGGAGCACCGCCACGTCGTCGTCGGCCACCTCGGGCATGACCTGGGCGAGGAGTTCGTCGCAGACCTGCTCCAGCGGATGCCCGGGATGCCGCAGCGCCTGTGCCAGTCGGCGCATGCCCTCGTCGAGGTCGGTGCCGCGGGTCTCGATCAGACCGTCGGTGTAGGCCGCCAGGAGGCTGTGCGGTGGCAGGAAGACCTGCTGGATCTCGCAGTCCTGGCCGCCCACGCCCAGGGGCGGGCCCGCGGGTCCGTCGAGGAAGGCGACCGCGCCCCGCTCGTCGGCGACCACGGGCGGCGGGTGGCCCGCCCGGGAGATCAGGCAGCGCCCGGTGAGCGGATCGTGGACGGCGTACAGGCAGGTGGCCATCTCGTTGTCGCCCAGGTCCGCCACGGCGGCGTCCAGGAAGCGCAGCACCTGGTCGGGCGGGGTGTCCCGGCGTGCCAGGGTCCGCACCGCGGTGCGCAGCTGTCCCATGACCGCCGCCGCGTGGATGCCGTGCCCCATCACGTCCCCGATCACCAGGGCGATCCGGTCGCCCGACAGGGCGACGGCGTCGAACCAGTCGCCGCCGACCTCGTGGTCACCGGCCGGCAGATAGCGTCCGGTGAGTTCCAGTCCGCTCACGGTGGGCAGGGAGGGGTTCATCAGGCTGCGCTGGAGGGTGAGCGCCGCGTCGCGTTCGCGGCCGTACATGCGCGCGTTGTCGATGTTCAGCGCCGCCCGGGCGACCAGCTCGTCGATCAGCAGCGCGTCCTGGTCGTCGAACGGCTCCCGATCGCGGGTCCGGGTGACCACGACCGCGCCGAGCACGGTGCCGCGGGCCACCAGCGGGACCAGGCGGGCCGAGCCCACGCGGGCGCGCAGGTAGTCGCGCAGCCGGTCGGCGCCGGGGGCGGGGATCAGCGGGCCGATGTCGGTCAGGTAGAGCTTCATGGGCCGCCCCGCGCCGATGACCTGCTCGTACACCGAACCGGGCGGGACCTGGAAGGTCATGCCGACCGCGAGGCCGTCGGCCGGCGCGGCCGGATCGGTGAAGGCCGCCGCGGTGCGGCGGACCACGCCGTGCGCCGACGCGGCGGTCTCGTCCGGGGCCACCGCCTCCTCCAGCAGCTGGACGTCGGCGGAGTCGGCCAGCCGCGGCACCAGGACACGGACCACCTCCTGCGCCGTCTGCGTCAGATCCAGCGTGGACCCCATCTGGGTACCCGCCTCCGCCAGCAGCGCGAGGCGCCGCCGCGCCTGTTCCGCCTCCCGGTGGGCCCGCTGCCCCTCCGTCACGTCGATCAGCGAAGCGATCACTCCCACCCGCCGGCCGCCATCGCCGAGCAAGGGGGCGTACGAGCACGACCACGTCCGCTGCTGCCCCGGCCCCGCAGAGCCGGCGGCGGTGTGGCGGCGATCCACCACCGCCTCACCCCGGTCGAGGACCTCCCGCATCACCGACTCCAGCGCGCCACCGCCGGGGACGACCTCCCGCACGCGTCTGCCGACGTGCTCGGCGACCGGCACGCCGTCCATCCGCGCCAGTGCCTCGTTGACCCGAAGGAAACGCAGGTCGGAACCGAGGAGGGCCAAGCCGGTCGGGGACTGGGCGAACAGCCCCTCCAGCACCTCCAGCCCCTTGAGCCCCTCCAGCGCCGCCGGCGCGGCCCGCAGCCGCCCCACCGAGGCGGTCTCGGCCGCCATCGTCAGCACACCTGTCCGCCCCCGCGCATCCGCGACCGGACAGTGCCACATCTCCAACTCGACCAGGGTCCCGTCGCGATGCCGCACCGGCAGCCGTGCGACCACCGCCGCACCCGACCGCACCTTCCGCGTGAGCCGGTCGGCCGGCTCCCGGCTCTCCTCGGGCACGAGCACGCGGTTGGCGTCCTGGCCCACCATCTGCTCCGGCGTGTGACCGAGCAGGTCCCGCGCGGCGAGCGACCACCGCACCACGCGCCCCTCGGCATCGGCCACCCAGAGGGCGAGCGGGAGCAGATCCTGGAACACGTCCCCCTGTCCCACCGCGGACGTGCGCTGATCCGGCGTTTGACCGACCGCATCGTGAGCATGTGCACCGCAGTGACTCGCGCCGGCCATAAGGGCACCTCGCTTACACCCCCCTTGACCACAGGAGGCTCAAGGACAGCCTAGGCCGCAAGTGGTCCGGCTCACATGGCGTGACCGGGGTACCGCCGACACCATGGGTGCTCTCCGTCACCGGCAGGCTGAAGGGATCAAGAATGTTCCGCAAGGTGCTGGTCGCCAACCGCGGTGAGATCGCGATTCGGGCGTTCCGCGCAGGCTATGAGCTCGGCGCACGCACCGTCGCCGTCTTCCCGTACGAGGACCGCAACTCCCTGCACCGGCTGAAGGCCGACGAGGCCTATGAGATCGGCCGGCCGGGCCATCCGGTGCGCGCCTACCTCTCCGTCGAGGAGATCGTCCGTGCCGCGCAGCGCGCCGGAGCCGACGCCGTCTACCCGGGCTACGGCTTCCTGTCCGAGAACCCCGATCTGGCCAGGGCGTGCGAGGAGGCGGGCATCACGTTCGTCGGGCCGAGCGCGGAGATCCTGGAGCTGACCGGGAACAAGGCCCGCGCGGTGGCCGCCGCCCGGACGGCGGGCGTGCCGGTCCTGGGCTCCTCGGCGCCGTCCACCAATGTGGACGCCCTGGTCAGCGCCGCCGAGGAGGTCGGCTTCCCCGTCTTCGTCAAGGCGGTCGCGGGCGGCGGCGGGCGCGGCATGCGCCGCGTCGAGGACCCCGCCCAGCTGCGCGAGTCGATCGAGGCGGCCTCCCGGGAGGCGGCGTCCGCGTTCGGCGACCCCACGGTCTTCCTGGAGAAGGCCGTCGTCGAACCGCGTCACATCGAGGTGCAGATCCTCGCCGACGGACAGGGCAACGTCATCCACCTGTTCGAGCGGGACTGCTCGGTACAGCGCCGCCATCAGAAGGTCATCGAACTCGCCCCCGCCCCGAACCTCGACCCCGAGCTGCGCGACCGCATCTGCGCCGACGCCGTGCGCTTCGCCCGCCAGATCGGCTACCGCAACGCCGGCACCGTGGAGTTCCTGCTCGACCGCGACGGCAACCACGTCTTCATCGAGATGAACCCCCGCATCCAGGTCGAGCACACGGTGACCGAGGAGGTCACCGACGTCGACCTGGTGCAGGCCCAGCTGCGCATCGCCGCCGGCGAGACCCTGGCCGACCTGGGGCTGTCGCAGGAGACGGTCACCCTGCGCGGCGCCGCCCTCCAGTGCCGTATCACCACCGAGGACCCCGCCAACGGCTTCCGCCCGGACACCGGCCGCATCAGCGCCTACCGCTCGCCGGGCGGCTCGGGCATCCGCCTGGACGGCGGCACCACCCACGCCGGTACGGAGATCAGCGCGCACTTCGACTCGATGCTGGTGAAGCTCACCTGCCGGGGCCGGGACTTCTCCACCGCGGTGGGCCGCGCCCGGCGCGCGGTGGCCGAGTTCCGCATCCGCGGTGTGGCCACCAACATCCCCTTCCTGCAAGCCGTGCTGGACGACCCCGACTTCCAGGCCGGCCGGGTCACCACGTCGTTCATCGAGCAGCGCCCGCACCTGCTCACCGCCCGCCACTCCGCCGACCGCGGCACGAAGCTGCTCACCTACCTCGCCGACGTCACCGTGAACAAGCCGCACGGCGAACGGCCCGACCTCCTCGACCCGCTCACCAAGCTGCCCGCGCTGCCGGCCGGTGAGCCACCGGCGGGCTCCCGGCAGCGGCTGGCCGAACTCGGCCCGGAGGGCTTCGCGAGCTGGCTGCGCGCCTCACCGACCATCGGCGTCACCGACACCACGTTCCGCGACGCCCACCAGTCGCTGCTGGCCACGCGGGTGCGCACCAAGGACATGCTCGCCGTCGCCCCGGTGGTGGCGCGCACCCTGCCCCAGCTGCTGTCCCTGGAATGCTGGGGCGGCGCCACCTACGACGTCGCCCTGCGCTTCCTCGCCGAGGACCCGTGGGAGCGCCTGGCGGCCCTGCGCGAAGCCGTGCCGAACCTCTGCCTGCAGATGCTGCTGCGCGGGCGCAACACCGTGGGCTACACGCCGTATCCCACCGAGGTGACCGACGCGTTCGTGCATGAGGCGGCGGCCACCGGCATCGACATCTTCCGCATCTTCGACGCCCTCAACGACGTCGACCAGATGCGGCCCGCCATCGAGGCCGTACGGGAGACCGGAACGGCCGTCGCGGAGGTGGCCCTGTGCTACACCTCCGACCTGTCCGATCCGTCCGAGCGGCTCTACACCCTGGACTACTACCTGCGGCTCGCCGAGCAGATCGTGAACGCGGGCGCCCATGTGCTGGCCGTCAAGGACATGGCCGGCCTGCTGCGGGCACCGGCCGCGGCGAAGCTGGTGGCGGCCCTGCGCCGGGAGTTCGAGCTGCCGGTCCACATCCACACCCACGACACCGCCGGCGGCCAGCTCGCCACCTACCTCGCCGCCATCCAGGCCGGCGCGGACGCGGTGGACGGCGCGGTGGCGTCCATGGCCGGTACGACCTCGCAGCCGTCGCTGTCCGCGATCGTGGCCGCCACCGACCACTCCGAGCGGCCCACCGGCCTGGACCTCCAGGCCGTCGGCGACCTGGAGCCGTACTGGGAGAGCGTCCGCAAGGTCTACGCCCCCTTCGAGGCGGGCCTGGCCTCTCCGACCGGACGCGTCTACCACCACGAGATCCCCGGCGGGCAGCTCTCCAACCTGCGCACCCAGGCCATCGCGCTCGGCCTCGGCGACCGCTTCGAGGAGATCGAGGCGATGTACGCCGCCGCCGACCGGATGCTGGGCCGCCTGGTGAAGGTCACCCCGTCCTCGAAGGTGGTCGGCGACCTGGCGCTGCACCTGGTGGGCGCCGGCGTGTCCCCGGCGGACTTCGAGGCGGAGCCGGACCGGTTCGACATCCCCGACTCCGTCATCGGCTTCCTGCGCGGCGAGCTGGGCACCCCGCCCGGCGGCTGGCCCGAGCCGTTCCGCAGCAAGGCGCTGCGGGGCCGGGCCGAGGCCAAGCCGGTGCAGGAGCTGACCGCCGACGACCGCGCGGGGCTGGCGAAGGACCGGCGGGCGACGCTCAACCGGCTGCTGTTCCCGGGACCGACGCGCGAGTTCGAGACGCACCGCGACTCCTACGGCGACACCAGCGTGCTGGACAGCAAGGCCTTCTTCTACGGGCTGCGCCCCGGCAAGGAGTACGCCGTCGACCTGGAGCGCGGTGTGCGGCTGCTGATCGAGCTGCAGGCCGTCGGCGAGGCGGACGAGCGCGGCATGCGCACCGTGATGTCGTCCCTGAACGGCCAGTTGCGGCCGATCCAGGTCCGCGACCGGGCCGCCGCCTCGGACGTCCCGGTGACGGAGAAGGCCGACCGGGCGAACCCCGGCCACGTCGCGGCGCCGTTCGCCGGCGTGGTGACCCTCACGGTCGCCGAGGGGGAGGAGGTGGAGGCCGGGGCGACGGTCGCCACCATCGAGGCGATGAAGATGGAGGCCTCGATCACCGCCGCGAAGTCCGGCCGGGTGGCCAGGCTGGCCATCAACCCCATCCAGCAGGTCGAGGGCGGCGACCTGCTCGTGGAACTCGCCTGAGCAGGGCGGCGGCAGGTGGGCCGCCGCGCCGGCCGAGCATGCCGTCGCGCCCCGCGCAGGGGGAGGCGTCTGCGCGGGGCGCCGGGAGGCCCGACCGGAGGTCAGGCGCAGGCCTCCCGGGTCTCCGGCGCCGGGTCCGCCGCGCCCGCGCTGGGGGCCGCCCCGAAGGTGGCGAGGAGCAGACCGAGGACGGCGGTGCGACCCGGGCGTCCCATACGTGGTGATCGCATGACCCGGGAGGCTAGGCATGCGGCGCACACGCCGTCTGCCCCGCGACGAGCGCCCCGACCGCCGATCGGCCGAATGTGCTTCTGGCGTGATGGCCGTGTGGTGGCGATGTGAAGCCCCCGCCGGGGGTGCATATGCGCACGGCATCGCGAGGGCAGGAGCGCCCGCCGGGTACGACGGCGTCGTCCTCGGTCGTCAGGCACCGCATGCCGATATTGGCCTGATACCGGGCGCGCCGCGAGACGCGGGACGTCCCGCGGTGCGGACGTTCTCGGGCATCCGTCGATTTCCGGCCCGGGCGACACTGACCCCATGACCCGGACGCTCACGGACCCCCACTCCGTCCCCGCCGAACTCCGCCCCTACCTGGAGGAACTCGTCCACCGCACCCACACCGTGTGCGGACCGCACCTGGTGAGCGTCCTCGCGGTCGGCTCCGTCGCGCTCGGCGACTACCGGCACGGGCGCAGCGACACCGACGTGACGGTGGTCGTGGACCCGTCCCTCCCCGGGCGGGCGCTGCCCGAACTGGCTGCCGCACTGGCGCACCCCGCCCTGCCCTGCCCCGCGGCAGGACTTGAACTGGTGGTCTACGCCGAGGACTTCGCCGCCCGGCCGTCCGGCGCGGCGGGCTACCTGCTGGACCTCAACACCGGACCGCTGCTGCCCGAGCGGGTCAGCCTCGACCCGTCCGAATCCCCGGCGTTCTGGTACGTCATCGACCGCTCCGTCGCCCATCAGGCCGGGCGCGTGCTCTACGGCAGCCCGGCGCGGGCAGTGATCGCCGAACCCGCCCGCACCAGTGTGCTCACCGCGATCCGCGCCTCGGTCCGTGAGCACAGCGCCGGCGAAGGGCATCTCGCGGACAACCGGGTCCTCAACGGCTGCCGCTCCGTGGTGTACTGCCGTACCGGCCGCTGGGCGGCCAAGCGCCGGGCGGCGCAGGCGGTCGCGGCGTCCGAGGAGCGCTTCCGGCCCCTCCTGGCGGCGGCACTGCGCAGCTTCGAACGCCCCTCGCGTGTCTCGGCCGAACTGCCCGCTGCAGAGGTGCAGGCCTTCCTGAGCTGGGTCGCCGAACGCGTCGACGAGACGATCGGCCTGGCCGAAAGTATCTGAACGGCCGTCACACCGCCCTGGGATGCTGTCAGTTGCAGCACCGACCCAGGAGGCGCCCATGTCCGAGCCGTCCGTCCTCGCCGCGCTGGTGTCCGCGTTACGGGGTGGGGCCGTCGAAGTCGTCGACCTCACCTCGCCGTTGTCGTCATCGACACCCGTGATCCGGCTGCCGTCCGAGTTCGCCCAGACCGCCGTGTTCGAACTGGAGGAGATCAGCCGGTACGACGACCGTGGCCCCGCCTGGTACTGGAACAACTTCCGCACCGGCGAGCACACCGGCACCCACTTCGACGCCCCGAACCACTGGGTCACCGGCAAGAACCTCGACGACGTGGCCTCGGTGCCGGCACGCCGGCTGATCGCGCCGGCGGCGGTGCTCGACTTCTCCGCGGAAGCCGCCGAGGACCCGGACTTTCTCGTCGAGGTGGACCACGTGAAGGCCTGGGAGGCCGAGAACGGCCCCTTGCCCGACGGCGGTTGGCTGCTGCTGCGCACGGGCTGGGACGCCCGCTCGCACACCCAGGAGGCGTTCCTCAACGCGGACGAGAGCGGTCCGCACACCCCCGGCCTGTCGGCCGAGTGCGCGCGCTGGGTGGCCGAGGAGGCACCGGTGATCGGCCTCGGCGTCGAGACGGTGGGCACGGATGCCGGGCGCGCGCACTCCTTCGAGCCCGCCTTCCCCTGCCACTCCTTCCTCATGGGCAGCGACAAGTACGGGCTGACCCAGTTGCGGAACCTCGCCGCACTCCCGCCGACCGGTTCCGTGGTCGTCGCGGGGCCGCTGCCCATCGTGACCGGATCCGGTGCACCCGCACGGGTGCTGGCCCTGGTGGAGCGCTCATGAAGGTCGCGGAGGCGGTCGGCCGGGCGCTGTGCGCGGCCGGCGTGAGCCATGTCTTCGGTGTGGTCGGATCGGGCAACTTCCACGCCACCAACGCCATGGTCGCGGCGGGCGCGCGCTTCGTGGCCGCCCGCCACGAGGGCGGCGCCGCGACGATGGCCGACGCGTATGCGCGCACCAGCGGCACGGTGGCGGTACTGAGCGTGCACCAGGGCCCCGGTCTGACGAACGCCGTCACGGGCATCGCGGAGGCGGCCAAGAGCCGTACACCGCTGGTCGTGCTGGCGGCCGAGGTGACCGAGCCGAGGTCCAACTTCTACGTCGACCAAGAGGCGTTGGCGAGGGCGGTGGGGGCCGTCACGGCTCGGGTCACGTCCGGGGAGGACGCGGTCGAGCAGGTGTGCGGCGCGGTCCGGCGCGCGGTGCACGAGCGGCGTACCGTGCTCCTCAATCTCCCGCTGCCCGTCCAGGAGTCGGAGGTGCCCGACGGCGCCCTGGCGCACGCCGCGCCTGCGCCGCCACGGGTTCCCGTGGCGCCCGCGGACGCGGACGTCGCGGAGCTGGCGCGGCTGCTCGGGCAGGCGCGGCGGCCGGTCTTCGTGGCCGGCCGGGGATCGCGCGGCCCCGGCTGCCGGGACGCCCTCGCCACCCTCGCCGAACGCCACGGTGCCTTGCTTGCGACCTCGGCCGTCGCCCGCGGCCTGTTCCACGGCGACCCCTGGGCCCTCGACGTCTCCGGAGGCTTCGCCTCACCCCTGACCACCGAGCTGATCCAGGGCGCGGACCTCATCGTGGGCTGGGGCTGCGCGCTCAACATGTGGACCATGCGGCACGGCAGCCTGATCGGCGCCGACACGACCGTCGTACAGGTCGACGACGAGGCGTCGGCGCTGGGCGCGCACCGCCGCGTGCACCTCGGTGTCGTGGGAGACGTCCGGCTCACCGCTCGGCGCGCCCTCGACGCCGGTGGCGAGCGACGCCGGGGCTACCGGACCCCGGAGGTCGCCGCGGCCCTCGCCGCACGCGTGCGCTGGCGTGACGTGCCGTACGAGGACACGAGCACCCGCGAGCGGATCGACCCGCGGACGCTGAGCATCGCGCTCGACGACCTCCTGCCCGCGGAGCGGGTGATCGGCGTGGACTCCGGCAACTTCATGGGCCACCCGAGCATGTACCTGTCCGTGCCGGACCACCACGGCTTCTGCTTCACCCAGGCCTTCCAGTCCATCGGCCTGGGTCTGGCGACCACGATCGGCGCGGCACTCGCACAGCCGGACCGGCTCCCGGTGGCCGCCCTGGGCGACGGGGGCGCGATGATGAGCGCCGTCGAGCTCGACACCGTACGCAGGCTCGGGCTGCCGATGGTGGTCGTCGTGTACGACGACGAGGCCTACGGCGCCGAGGTGCACCACTTCGGCCCCCACGGCCACCCGCTCGACACGGTCCGCTTCCCCTCGACGGACATCGCCGCCGTCGGCCGCGGCTACGGCTTCGAGGCGGTGACCGTACGCACCACGGCGGACCTGAAGGCCGTGGAGGACTGGGTCTCCGGTCCGCGGTCCGCGCCGTTGCTCATCGACGCCAAGGTGGTCGACGACCGCGGCTCGTGGTGGCTGCAGGAGGCGTTCCGCGGTCACTGAGCGCGCGGCGGAGCCGGCCCGGCGGCTCACCGGGGAAGCGGCTGCGGGGGCGGCGAGCGGCGCTGGGACCGTGGAGTGCGGGGCTGCGACGGGCCGCTCCACCGGGTCGCGCACCGGCGCGCTCATGCCCGGGGCGATCTCCTCGTCGCCGCGCGGCCGCAGCTCGGGCTCGCAGGTGAGGACGAGGACCCGCGGGAGCGGATCGGCGCCCAGGGTGGGCGGTCGGCGCCAGGAGCTTCGCCGCCGCGTCGACCAGGAGCGCTGTGTCAAGCCCTCGAGCAGCTCGTGGGCGAGATCCATCCCGCGGACACCGAAGTCCCGCAGCCGCACCCCTGGTGGCAGGGGGGCCGGTCGAGGGCGCGGATGACCTCCGGCTCGAAGGCGTCGTCCGCGAGGAAGGGGTGCCGACGCCCGCCACCGGCAGCCGCGTAGTCGTCAGGTGCCCCCGATGGCCAGCGGATCGGCGGAGCCGCTCGGTTGCTTGCGGACGAACGCCGACCGCAGGGCGTGGTAGGGGGCGTGCGGGTCGAAGAGGATCGCGCGCATGCGGGCGAGTTCGTCCCGCCGGTACTCGGCGAGCGGATGCCGCTCCTCGCTCGACCGACGGGACGCGGCCTTCGCGGCGACGCGCCGCGCGATCTCCGGGTCGTCGGCGAGCGCGGCAGCCAGGTGCTCGACCTCGCTGGTGAACTCATGGGCCGGCACATGCACCAGACGGTCCACCAGGCCGAGCTGCAGGGCACTCGCGGAGCTCACCGGCAACGCCTCGGCCACCAGCCGCTGCGCCGTGTCGGCTCCGACGCGGCGCGGCAGCGTGTACGTCCAGAACTCCGACCCGTACAGACCCATCCTGCGGTAGTGCGGGTTGAGGACGGCGCCCGAGCGGCACCACACCTCGTCGGCGGCCAGCGCGAGCATCACCCCGCCGGCCGCCGCGTTGCCGCCCAGCGCCGCCACCACCAGGCGGTCGGTGGTGCGCAGCATGGCTTCGACGAGGTCGTTCATGGCGTTGAGGTTGGCCCAGGACTCGCCCGCGGGGTCGGCGGCCGCCTCGATGACGTTCAGGTGGAGGCCGTTGGAGAAGAAGTCGCGGGATCCGCCGAGCACCAGCACCCGGGTCGGGCGGGTGAGCGCGTACCGGTAGGCGGCGAGCAGCCTGCGGCAATGGCCGGTGCTCATCGCCCCGCCGGGGAACGAGAAGGCCAGGAAGCCGACGTCGCCGTGCTGCCGGTATCGGATGTCGGTCCAGGTGCGCCGGCCGGGGGACAGTTCGAGAGGCGCGGCGACTTCCGGGAGCCGCAGCTGCGCCGACTGCGGCAGGGAGGCCAGTACGGAGGCCGCCGGGCGGCGGAACGGCGCCGGGTCGCCGGAGGCCTTGCGGGGGCGCAGCTCGGGGATCCACACCGCGCCGTCCACCGTGGCCCGGCAGATCGCCCCGGCGCGCGTGGCGAGCAGCTCCCCGGGGCGTCCGCGCAGCCGGTCCTCGGGATGCCCGCCGTGCAGGAAGACCTCCCGGCCGAGGAGTTCGTCCAGCACCCCCGGCTGTGAGTCGGCGCCGCGGAGCTTGCGCAGCACCGTCTCGGTGCTGTCGTCGTCCCAGTCGATCCGCCGCTGCTTCTGGCGGAAGTAGTCCCGCCAGACCACACGGATCGCGGGATCGCTCTGGGCCTGCGGCTTGAACGATCCTTCGGCGTACCGCCGCACGGCCAGCTGGACGGCGGCCGAGGCGGCGTCGGACACCTCGCCCCGGTACAGGTCGCTCTTGCCCACCGGCGGCACCGGGAAGGTCTGCGCGGCCCACACATCGCCCGCGTCCATCCCCGCCTCGGCCTGGAGCACCGTCACTCCCCAGTGGGATTCGTCCTTGGCGATCGCCCAGTCCAGGGAGGACGGGCCGCGGTCGCCGGGCGGTCCCGGGTGCACGACGAAGCAGGTGTGCTCCCGCCACACATCTTCCGGAAGCGCCGTCTTCAGCATCGGGGCGATGACCAGTTCCGGGCGAGCGGCGTGCACGGCGGCTCGGACCGCTTCCGCGCCGTGCGAGGCGAGCACGACGGCCACCCCGTGCCCTTGGTCCGACAGTTCCGTGTACAGGCGCTGGGACAGGCTGTTGAACGCGCTGGCGACGAGCAGGATCTCCATGACGCGAGATGATCGTCGTTTTATGGGACGGCGAGAAGGACCCCGGCGGCGTTTCGCCCCGAAGCCACTCGCCGAGCGGCGACCCGAAGCCACTCGCCGAGCGGCGACCCGAACCCGCTCGCAGAGCGGCGACCGCCCGGCCCGCGCTCCCGCGGTGCCGGGCGGCCGGGCGGGATCAGACCGCCGGAGCCGGGAAGGTCGGGTACTCCACCCCGGAGACATGCTGGACGACGCGGATGACCTGGCAGGAGTAGCCGAACTCGTTGTCGTACCAGAGGTAGAGGATCGCGTTGTCGCCCTCCACCTTCAGCGCGCCGGCGTCCACGATCGAGGCGTGCCGCGAGCCGATGAAGTCGCTGGAGACCGCGTCGGGGGCCGTGATGAAGTCGATCTGGCGCCGCAGCGGCGAGGTCAGCGACACGTCGCGCAGGTAGTCGAGGACCTCCTCGCGGGTGGTCTCACGCGCGAGCTGCAGGTTGAGGATCGCGATGGAGACGTCCGGCACCGGGACCCGGATCGAGCTGCCGGAGATCTTCGCCTTGAGGTCGGGCAGCGCCTTGGCGACGGCCGAGGCGGCGCCCGTCTCGGTGATGACCATGTTCAGCGGCGCGCTACGGCCGCGGCGCTCGGACTTGTGGTAGTTGTCCAGCAGGTTCTGGTCGTTCGTGAACGAGTGAACCGTCTCCACGTGCCCGCGCAGGACGCCGTACTCGTCGTCCATCGCCTTCAGCGGCGGCACGATCGCGTTGGTGGTGCAGGAGGCGCAGGACAGGATCTGCTCGTCCGGCTTGACGGTGTCGTGGTTGACGCCGTGCACGATGTTCGGGACGTCACCCTTGCCGGGCGCGGTCAGGACGACCTTGTCGACGCCGGGGCGCAGGTGCTTGGACAGGCCCTCGCGGTCGCGCCACTTGCCGGTGTTGTCGATGAGGATGGCGTTCTTGATGCCGTACGCCGTGTAGTCGACCTCGGACGGGTCGTTCGCGTAGATCACCTTGATCGCGTTGCCGTTGGCGAAGATCGTGCTGTTCGCCTCGTCGACGGTGATCGTGCCCTGGAACTGGCCGTGGATGGAGTCACGGCGCAGCAGCGAGGCGCGCTTGACGATGTCCTGGTCACCGCCGCCGCGCACGACGATGGCACGCAGCCGCAGCCCGTTGCCGGAGCCGGCCTTCTCGATCAGCAGACGGGCCACGAGGCGGCCGATGCGGCCGAAGCCGTAGAGGACGACGTCGCGTCCCTCGCCGCGCTCGATCTTGTTGGCGCCGGTGGCGCCCGCGACGGCCTCGGCGGTGAACGCCTCCACGGACAGACCGCGGTCGTCGGCCTTGTACGTGGCGGCCAGCATGCCGATGTCGATCTGGGACGGGCCGAGGTCGAGCGCGGTGAGGGCCTGCAGGAACGGCAGCGTCTCGGTGACCGAGAGCTCCTCACCGGCGATCTGCCGGGCGAACCGGTGCGTCTTCAGGATGCTGACCACCGACTTGTTCACCAGGGAGCGGCTGTGGAGGAGGACGGTGACGTCCCGCTCCCGGTGCAGCTTCCCGATGAGCGGGATCATCGACTCCGCGATCTCCTCGCGGTTCTTCCAGTTGGTGAACGAGTCGTCGTTGACAGTCACGGGCCTATCTTTCGAGCTAGGAGGCGCTCATATGCTAACCATGCGATGCGATGAGTGTTCACAGGGGGGTCACACGGGGGACGGGATGACCGATATTGCGGTTGTTTGTATGAGATACGAGCCGGGGGAGTGACGGGTGGAGCTGGAGCTGCGGCATCTGCGCGTGCTGTGCGCGATCGCCGACGCGGGGAGCGTGGGCCGGGCGGCGGCGGACCTCGGGTACTCGCAGCCCGCCGTGAGCACCCAGCTCCGGCGCATCGAAGGGCACCTCGGCGAGCCGCTGTTCGAGCGCGGCCCGACCGGGGTGCGGCCCACTCCCTACGGCGCCGAGGTCGTCGCCCAGGCCCGTGACGTCCTCGCCCGTGCCGCCGCGATCGGACGCCGCCCGGCACCCGGCGCGGCGCAGGCGCGGACCCTGCGGGTGGCGGCGACGAACTCACCGATGCTCGTGGGCATGATGTCGGGGGCCCGCGCCCGGCTTCCGGACCTCTCGCTCGCGGTGAACAGCGTGTACGCCTCCTCGCGAATCGTCGAACTGCTGGAGGAGGGCACGGTGGACGCGGCCATCGCCGCGGACTACCCCGGCAGGGAGCTGGAGCACTCGGAGGCGGTGGCCCACCGGGGGATCGTCACCGAGCCGAACTTCGTCGCCCTGTCGTCCGGCCACCCGCTCGCGCGCCGCCCGCAGCTCGCCCTCGCCGATCTGGCCGAGGAGGCCTGGTTCCTGACGCCGGACGACGGGGCCGGCTGGCCCGGTGTCTTCTACGCGGCCTGCGCGGCGGCCGGCTTCACTCCGTCGGCGGTGCACGAATTCCTGGGCGACCGGCTGGAGTTGCAGGGAATGATCGCCGACGGGCTCGGCGTGGCCGTCGTACAGGCGACGACCCGGCCGATCCCGCAGGTCGTCGTCAAACCGCTGACCGGTACGCCGCTGTGGTGCCGCTATGTGCTGGCCTGGCGGCGCGACACCGTGAGCGAGGAGACGGCCGACGCGCTGCTGCAGTCCGCCACCGCCGCCTACCGCGAACTCGCCGCGCGCTCCCCGCACTTGAGGACATGGGCGACGCGCACCTGGAGCGTGCCCAAGGTGTAGGCGGCGGCCGGACGTTATGGCTCCGCGGCGCAATGTGCTATGTCACACACCATTGTTGGGGACCCCGCGCGTTGAGACAGTGCCTCACACGCCTCAGCACCCCAACCGAGGCGCATCCATCCGTGGAGGACCCCAGATGCGCTACCGCTCCGTGCTGCCCGGACGCGTGGCCGCCGCGCTCGCCGTATGCGTCACCGTCACCGGACTGCTGTCGACGCCCGCGCTCGCGACACCCCCGGCCCAGTCCGGCCCCACCGCCACGGCGTCCGCCAAGACGCCGCCCCCACCACCGACCGGCCCGACCACCGGCACCCACTCCGCCGTACAGGACCGGCAGCACACCCCGGCCACGCTGCCGCCCCTGGCCCCGACGCGCCCGCCCACCCGCTCGAACGCGCAAGCCAACCCGAAGGCGGCCCCGTGCAGTCCGGCCGACTTCGGCAGCAGAACCGGCGCCGCACTCGTGGCCTTCGTCAAGGCCTCCACGACGGACTGTGTCAACAGCCTGTTCGCGGTCACCGGCACGGACGCCCGCGCCGTCTTCCGCGAGTCCCAGATGGTCACCGTCGCCCAGGCGTTCACCCGCACGGCACAACGCTATGCCGGTGACAACTCGTCCCGCGTGTGGCAGCTCGTCCTCTTCCTGCGCGCCGGGTACTACGTGCAGTTCAACCACCCGGACGACGCGGGCCCGTACGGCACATCGGTGTACCGGAACACCACCCGCGGCCTGGACACCTTCTTCGCCCGCCCACGCTCCAGGGACGTCACCGCGGCGAACGGCGACGTGCTGAGCGAGGTCGTCATCCTCACCGACAGCGCCGACCAGCAGGCCCGGTACCTGACGGTGTACCGGCGGATCCTGAGCGGATACAACAGCTCCTACGACTCCATCCGCAGCATGCTGGCGGCCGTCAACGCCGTCTACACCCCGCTGTGGCGCGGCAACTGGAACCCGGACTACGTCAGGGCCGTCACCGCCGACCCGTCCATCGTCCGCACCCTCCACAGGTTCGCGCTCGACCACCTGGACCTCCTGCCCACGGACCGGGCGTACCTGGCGTCCAACGCCGGGATGAACCTGGCGCGTTACGTCGAACACCCGGCACTGCGGACCACCGTCCGGCCGCTGACCAAGGGGCTGCTGGACGCCTCCCGCATCACCGGTCCCACGGCCGGTCTGTGGGTGGCGGTGGCGACCCAGGCCGAGTACTACGACGGCGCCAACTGCTCCTACTACGGCGTCTGCGACCTGGCCGGTCAGCTGACGAAGGCTGCCCTGCCCATCACCCACCCCTGCGACGCGACGCACAGCATCCGGGCCCAGGCGCTCAGCCCGGCCGACCTCGCCGCGGCCTGCGCCAGCGTGCTGGGCCAGGACGCCTACTTCCACGACCTCGTGAAGGACGACGGCCCCATACCCGGCCAGTACCTGTCGACCATCGACCTGGTCGTCTTCGCCAGCCGCGCCGACTACCGCACCTACGCGGGGGCGATCTACGGCATCAGCACCGACAACGGCGGCATGACGCTGATCGGAGACCCGGCCGACCCCGCCAACAAACCGTTCGCGGTCATGTACCAGAAGAGCCAGGACGACGGTCACGCGGCCCGGATCTGGAACCTCAACCACGAGTACACGCACTACCTCGACGCCCGCCACAACATGAAGGGCGACTTCGCCCAGCAGATCTCGGTGCCGGACGTGTGGTGGATCGAGGGAGTGGCCGAGTACGTCTCCTACGGCTACCGCGGACTCACCTACGACCAGGCGGTCACGGAGGCGGGCAAGCACACCTACCGGCTGAGCACCCTCTTCCAGAACACGTACACCAACAGTGACGTGACCCGTACCTACCCGTGGGGCTACCTCGCGGTGCGCTACATGTTCGAGAGGCATCCGCAGGACATCGACCGCATGCTCGACCGCTTCCGGGTCGGCGACTACGCGGGCGGCTACGCCGTCTACACCAACGACATCGGCACCCGCTACGACGCCGACTTCGACCAGTGGCTGACGGAGTGCGCGGCCGGTGCCTGCGCCGCCGGCGCATCCGTCGGCGCAGGGCAGAGCCGCCGGTCGTAGTCGGGCGCGCCGGGAGTTTCCCAGGGGAGCCGGTTGTGGGTGTCGACATGCGCACCCACGCCGCGCTCCCCGCGGCGAACCTGATCACCATCCGCCTCGACCCGGACGGCACGGCCTCCTCCGCCCTGCCCCCGGGCCGAGGCGGTCCAGGGTGTGGCTGTCCCCGCAGTGCGCCGGCGGAGCCGTAGACCCGTGCGCTGCGGCCCGACGCCGACTGAGCTCCGAAGGGGCGCCGGTCACGGATCACCGTCGGTCTTCCCCGGCGGGATGAGCGGTGCGACGATGCCGGGATGATCACAACCCCGGACCCACGTGACGGCCGGCCGCCGGGCCGAAAGCTCCAGGTGGAGACCCACGGCCTCGACGTGATCGCCGACGCCGACCGCAAAGGCACACCCCGCACCCTGTTCTGGCCCTGGTTCGGGGCCAACGTGTCGATCCTCGGCCTGAGTTACGGCGCCTTCGCCCTCGGCTTCGGGATCTCCTTCTGGCAGGCGCTGGTCGCGGGAGTCGTCGGCATCGTCTTCTCCTTCCTGCTGTGCGGGTTTGTCGCCGTGGCCGGGAAGCGCGGCTCCGCGCCGACGATGGTGCTCGGCCGCGCCGCGTACGGTGTGCGCGGCAACCGCCTGCCGTCGGTGATCTCCTGGATGCTCACCGTCGGCTGGGAGACCGTGCTGTGCGCCCTCGCCACCCTGGCCACCGCGACCGTGTTCGGCCGGCTCGGCTGGGGCGGCGGCACCGAGACCAAGGTGGTCGCCCTCGTCCTGGTCGCGGCGTTGACCGTCGTCGTCGGGGTCATGGGCTTCGACCTGATCATGCGGTTGCAGACCGTGATCACCGTGGTCACCGGCGTGCTCACCGTCGTCTACGTCGTCCTCGTCGCCGACCACGTCCACTGGTCCGCCGTCAGCGCCGTACCGGCGGGCTCCGCCCAGGAGTTCATCGGCGCGCTCGTCTTCATGATGACCGGCTTCGGCCTCGGCTGGGTCAACGCGGCCGCCGACTACTCCCGCTATCTGCCGCGCAGCGCGTCGAGCCGGGGCGTGATCGGCTGGACCGCGTTCGGCGCGTCACTGGCGCCGCTGCTCCTGCTGGTCTTCGGACTCCTGCTGGCCGGCTCCTCGAGCGAGCTCAACGCGGCCGTCGCCGCGGACCCGATCGGCGCGCTGACGACGATCCTGCCGACCTGGTTCCTCGTCCCGTTCGCCGTCGTCGCCGTCCTCGGTCTCGTCGGCGGCGCGGTCCTCGACATCTACTCCTCCGGCCTGGCCCTGCTCTCGGCGGGCCTGCGCGTGCCCCGCCCCGTGGCCGCGCTGGTCGACGGCGTACTGATGATCGTGGGGGCGGTGTACATCGTGTTCGTCGCCGACGACTTCCTCGGCCCGTTCATGGGCTTCCTCACCACGCTCGGCGTCCCCATCGCCGCCTGGTGCGGCATCATGCTCGCCGACCTGGCCCTACGCCGCCGCCCCTACGACGAGCCCGACCTCTACCGCCCGACCGGCCGCTACGGCGACATACCGCTCTCCCCGCTGCTTCTGACCCTCACCGCCACCGTCGTCGGCTGGGGCCTGGTCACCAACTCGGCCGCGAGCTGGCTGGACTGGCAGGGCTATCTGCTCGGCCCGCTGGGCCTGGGCGGCAGGTCCGGCGCCTGGGCGTACGCCAACCTCGGCGTCCTCGCGGCCCTCGCGCTCGGTTTCCTCGGCACGCCGGCGCTGCGGCGCGGACGCGTCCGCGCCCAGGAGGCGCAGGCACCGAGCCCGACGGCGGACGCCGGGGCGACCGCATGACCACCGGGTTGCTCACCGTCATCGACATGCAGCGCGTCTTCGCCGACCGAGACAGCCCCTGGGCCGCCCCTCGATTCGCCGAGGCGGCGGCGGGCGTACGACGGCTGCTGCCGGCCTTCGGGGACCGGGTCACGTTCACCCGTTTCGTCGCACCCGCCCGACCGGACGGCGCCTGGCGGGCGTACTACGAGCAGTGGCCCTTCGCCCTGCAACCTCCGGACGCCGAACTCTGGCAGCTGACGGAAGAGTTCGCGGATCGGGCACGGCAGGTGCTGGACGCCACCACCTTCGGCAAATGGACCCCGGAGCTCGCCCGACGCGCCGCCCCGGAGGGCCGACTGGTCCTGGCCGGCGTCAGCACCGACTGCTGCGTCCTGTCGACGGCCCTGCCGGCCGCCGACGCGGGCGTCGAGGTGCTGGTCGTCGCCGACGCCTGCGCGGGCGCGGACGACGACGCGCACGCCAAGGCGCTGCACGTGCTGGACCTGTACCGGCCGTTGATCCGGGTGACCACGGTCGCCGAGCTGCTGGAGGGGACGACGTGAGCCGTCCGGACGACGACATGGCGCGCAGCCGCCCGCCCTACGCGGAACGGCGAGGCGTCCCCGCGGCGGGCCGGTCGAGGTGGGTGGTGAACCAGTCCCGGGCCAGTTCGGCGACGGTGGTCAGGGTGCCGGGTTCCTCGAAGAGATGGGTGGCGCCCGGGACGACGGCGATCCGGTGCTCGCAGTACAGCCGGTCGGCGGCGAGGCGGTTGAGGCTGAGCACCTGGGTGTCGAGGCTGCCGACGATGAGCAGGGTCGGCGCCCGTACATGGGCCAGCGCCGCCGGGGTGGCCAGGTCGGGGCGACCGCCGCGGGAGACCACCGAGCGGATGTCGGAGCCGGACAGCACGGCGGCTTCCAGGGCGGCGGCGGCTCCGGTACTGGCGCCGAAGTAGGCGACGGGCAGGCCGGTTTCCCGGTGCAGCCACAGGGAGGCGGCGTGCAGCCGCCGGGCGAGCAGCAGGATGTCGAAGACGTTGTGCCGGTCGAGCGCCTCGTCGTCGGTCAGCAGGTCGAGCAGCAGGGTGGCCAGGCCCGCGCGGTTGAGGGCGGTGGCGACGTACCGGTTGCGCGGGCTGTGCCGACCGCTCCCGCTGCCGTGCGCGAACGCCACGACCGCCGGTGCCTCGTCCGGCACCACCAGGCGGGCGCCCACCCGCGCCCCGGCTGCCGGGATCAGCACCTCGCGGTTCGGCGGCGGTGGGGGCGTCGCCCGGTCGAGCGGAGCCGAGGGGACGGGGGAGGACGCGGCGGGGGAGCGGGGCGCGGTCCGGGCGGCCTCGGCGAGCAGGGACGTGACCTCGGTGTCCGAGGTCTGGGCGAAGTCCCGGTACCAGGCACCCACCGAGCCGAGGATCCGGTGCGTCTGCGGACAGACCACCTCGTCGGCCACCTGCCGCAGCCGGGCGACGCCGTGCTCCGGCCCGACCGGCACGGCGAGCACGACCCGGGCCGCGCCCTGATCCCGTACGACCCGACAGGCCGCCTCTGCGGTGGCGCCGGTGGCGAGGCCGTCGTCCACCACGACGGCAGTGCGCCCGGCCACCGGCAGCGCGGCCCGCCCCTGCCGGTAACCGCGCACCCGCCGGTCCAGCTCGGCCCGCTCGGCCGCCTCCACGGCCTCCTGCTCGGCGGCCTCCAGCCCGGCCTCGTCGATCACGCTCCGGTTCAGGACACGGACCCCGTGCTCGCCGATCGCCCCGAAGCCCCACTCCGGCTGCCATGGCACGCCCAGCTTGCGGACCACCAGCACATCCAGCGGGGCACCGAGACGCCGGGCCACCTCGGCCGCCACGGGCACCCCACCGCGCGGCAGCCCCAGCACCACCACATCCTGGCCGCGCAGCTCCGCCAGCCCCTCGGCCAGCAGCCGCCCGGCCGCCCTGCGGTCGTCGTAACGCATACCCCGCCTCCCGCGCCCACCAGGGCGGGAGCCTGTCCCGTCCCTCTCAGGCTACGACTGTTCGCCCGCCGCCGGTGCCGAAGGACCTGCCGAGCCGGTCGCGCCCCGCCGCCGCGGCACTTGGCGATATCCGGCCGGGACCGCACGGCAGTTGCGGTGTTCAATCACTCGTATCGCGTCACGCATCACGGCACGAACGGACGGCCCCACACGTCAGGAGGCATCGTGATCGCCGCTCCCGAGCCCGGTCTGACCGAACGCGACATGGTCGAACGCGCCGTGAACCTGCGGCCCGTACTGCTCGAACGCCAGCCGGAGACCGAACGGCTGACGCACTGTCCCAAGGACACCCACGACGACTTCCTGCGGGCCGGCTTCTACCGGATCCTCCAGCCGCGCCGTTACGGCGGCTATGAGTTCGGCCTGCCCGCCTTCTACCGCGTGGTCACCGAGATCGCCCGCGGCTGCCCCTCCACCGGCTGGGCCCTGTCGCTCACCGCAGCCCACGTGCTGCAGGTCGCGAGCGTCTTCGAGGAGAGGGCGCAGGACGAGATCTTCGGCGCCGACGGCGACTTCCGTGCCGCGTCCACAGTCGCCCCGATAGGCGTCGCACAGCCCGACGGCGACGGCCATGTCGTCCTGGACGGCACCTGGCCGTACTCCTCGGGCGCCCCCTACTCCACCCACTACGTCGGCCAGACCCTGCGCGCCCCTGACCGTCCCGGCGGCCCACCGGGACCGCCCGTGCTGTTCGTCGCCCCGCGCTCGGTGTGGACGGTGCTGGACGACTGGCACGGCGTCCTCGGCCTGCGCGGCAGCGGCTCCAACAGCATCCACATGGAACGGGCCCGCATCCCCGCGTACCTCACTCGCGAGGCGAGCCTGCTCGACCTGCCCGTCGAGGGCGGCAGCGTCGGCTTCGAACTGCACGGCAACCCCATGTACGCGGGCCGGGCGCCGAGCTTCTTCCACGGCGAACTGGCCGCCATCATGATCGGCACCGCGTACGCCGCCGCCGACGAGTACGCCCGTGTCGTCGCCGGCCGCCCCCTCACCCTCGAACCCGACCGCACCCGGGCCGACCTCCACGACTACCAGCGGCACCTGGGCGAGGCCCTGGGCGTCATCCACACCGCCGAGGCGGCGCTGCGGCACACCGCGGAGGAGTGGATGGAGACCTGCCGTCGCAACGTCACCGGCGGCGCCCCCTTCACCCTCGCCGAGGACAACCGTCTCGCGCTCATGTTCCTGAACGCGGGCCGCATGACCTGGGAGGTCCTCCAGGGCACCCTCTTCCGCACGGCCGGCTCCCGGCACGCGCGCGACGGCGAGCGGATGCAGCGCTACTTCCGGGACGCGGCCACGTACTGGACCCACGTCGGCCCCAGCATGGCCGAGCCGCTCGCCCGCCGGGTGGGCTGCGACCGCCTGGGGCTGCCCTCCGACCACATTCCGTTGATCCCTTGAGAAGTCCTTCGGTCCTTGAAAAGTCCTTCGGTCCTTGAGAAGCCCTTAGGCTGAGAGCCGGGTGCCTGAGAAACCCGGCCCGGCCCCGCAGATCCCCTGGACAGCCATAGGAATGCTCGGGTCCGGATCGGGTACGCGAGCAGGACCGCGCCGGGGGACGATCACGCCCGGGCGGGCCGTACGACCGCCGCTACCAGGGGATCTGCCATGGAGACACCCGCGAACGACAACACCGTCACCCCGGCCCGGCGGGCGCTGGACGCGCTGGCCGAGAACACCGAGGACAGGACGGCGATGGACACGCTCGCGAGCAGCGAGGTCCTCGTCCCCGTGCCCGACGACGCGAGTGAGGAGGACGCCACCGACCCCGCCGCCGTGGCGCTGCCGGTCATCGAGCGGCCGGGCGGCGAGCCGGTCGTCCCGGTGTTCACCTCCGAGCCCGCGATGGCCGAGCTGCTGCCCTTCGTCTCCCGCTACCGCCTGGTACCGCTGGGCGCACTCGCCTCACAGTGGCCGACCGACGAACTGGCCCTCACCATCGACGCCGGGTCGGACCACCCGCTGACCCTCACGTCGGAGGGCGTACGTACCCTGCTGGCCCGACCGTGACGGTGCCGACGGCGGTCGGGGCGCAGGCATATCCACGGCCGCCACGGAAGGCCCCATGACCGCCCTGTGAACTGACCCTGAACGGACTCCGACGCACGCCTCGCACCGGACCGTCCCCGGGTCCGGGTCCGAGTCCGGGCCACAGGGCGGAGGCGGCGGTGAGCTGGGCGCGGAGCTCGGGCGAGGCGTTCAGCAGCCACCAGTCGCGGGAGTTTCCAGTGACGGTCGCGCATTCCGGGGCGCGGGCGGGCAGCTTGCCGTCACGTGCGGCGGCGCACCGTGGGCAGGCGCAGTTCCACCGCGGGAAACCGCGGCGGGGCTCGCGGTGCTGAGCCAGGCCGCGGGACTGAAGGCGTACGCCGCACCTCCGGTGCTCACCGTCCTGGGCCCCGCGCGGGCGGCCCTGGACCGCCACACCCCGTGGGCGTGGGCGGACAGCCTGGCCGAGGGCGGTTTCGTGCTGGCCGGCGGCCTGGTCGTCACGGCGCGTCCCGTCGCGGGCCGGGCGCCCGCATACGTACGGGACCGGGTCCCGGACGACCGCTGGGTGACGGCGTACCGCGTCGAGGACCTGGCCACCGGAGGCGTCCTCGTGTACGCGACCCGGGTGAGCGGATGGTCCCCGATGCTGGACGACCTCGTCGTGGCGGCCGACTGCGTCGTGCTGGACGGCACGCACTTCACGGCGGACGAGGCGGCGCGGCCCGGCCGCCACCTGCCCGTCTCGGGGCCCGACGGCAGCCTCGCCGCCGTCACCCGTCACCCGCCACCCGCACGCCCGTCGGATCTACACCCACCTCGCCGACACGAACCCCCTGCTCGACCCTGCCTCGGAGGCGCGCGCACGGATCTCCGAGGCGGGCGCCGAAGTCCTCCCCGACGGGACCGAGTTCGTGCTCCAGGCGCCGGGTGTCAGTCGCCCAGCGTCCGGGCCAGCACGGCTCGCTGCAGCGGCTGGACCGCGGCGTGCAGATCACGGCCCTTGCCGGTGAGGGCGACGTACACGCCGCGCCGGTCCTCCGCGCAGACGGAGCGCTCCACCAGGCCCTCCTTCTCCAGCCGGCCGATGAGCCTGGACAGCGCGCTCTGGCTGAGATGGACCCGCCCGACGAGGTTCTGCACCCGGCACTGCTCGCCCTCCTGGGGCAGCGCCGACGCGAGGATGTCGAGCACCTCGAAGTCGCTCGCGCCCAGGCCGTGCGGGTGCAGCACGCGGTCGATCTCGCACATCGTGCGCGCGTGCACGGCCAGGATGTCCCGCCACCGTTCCTCAAGCCCTGTGTCGGCCGTCTTCACTGCCATACCGGCACGGTAGCACCGATTCGGCCATTTGTTGCCTGTGCAACTAGTGCATGCGCAAGTGAGAGACGGCCGAGAGCGGGGTCCCTCACCCGGTCGGATCCTGGAGGAGCCCGACGAGGTTGCCGTCGGCGTCCTTCACGGAGGCGATCAGCCGGCCGCCGCCGACGTCCTTCACGTCCTGCAACGGCTCGGCACCCGCCTCCAGCAGGGCCGCGAGCGTCGCCCTGATGTCCGCCACATGCCAGTAGGGGACCGGCCCGGTCATGCCCTTCGCGTGCCCGTGGGGATCCAGCCCGACGTCCTGTCCGGCGTCCTTGAAACCGACGTAGTACGGCTCGTCCGCATACGGTTCGGTGCCCAGCAGGGCGTTGAACAGGGCCTTCGCCCGGTCGAGGTCCTTGACGGGGTAGATGATCGTGTTGAGTCCGGCGGTCATGGTGCCCTCCTGAACGGACGTGGGTCCGACGTGTCTCGTCGGTGGCTTCACGCTAGGACGGGGGAGCGGTCGCGGCCTTCTCGATTCCTGACCGATCGCACGCGTTGGACCGATCGCACGCGTCCGACCGATCGCACGTATCCGACCGATCGCACGCACAGGGCGCGCCGGACGGCCGTATCGCCGTCCGGCGCGCCCTCGGGGCCCGCTGGTGCCGTTACGTGGACTCCCGCTTCACCAGCTCCGTCGGCAGGATCACCGCCGCCGGGTCCTCGCCGCCGATCTGCGCCAGCAGCAACCGCACCATCTCGGCGCTGATGCGGTCGTAGGGCTGGCGGATCGTGGTGAGCGCGGGGGTGGCCTCCGTCGCCGCGACGGAGTCGTCGAAGCCGCCCACGGACACCTCCTGCGGCACCCGGCGGCCCGCCCGGTGCAGCGCGGTCAGGGCGCCCTGCGCCATCAGGTCGGAGGCCACGAACAAGGCGTCCAGGTCAGGGGCCTGCGCCAGCAGCCGTTCGGCGCCCGCCTCGCCACTGGCCCGGCTGTAGTCGCCGGAGACGACGAGCCGCTCGTCGATCTCGATGCCCGCTTCCGTGAGCACCTCCTTGTAGCCGGCGAGGCGATCGACACCGCCCGGGGTGTCCAGCGGGCCGCTCACGATGCCGATCCGGCGGCGGCCCAGCGACAGCAGGTGGCGCACCATGTCCCGGGCACCGTCGCGGTCGTCCGCGGCCACGTAACTCACCTTGGAGCCGAGCCCCATGGGCTTGCCGCACTGGACGAGCGGCACCCCCGCCGCGCGCAGCTCCTCGGCCACCGGGTCACCGGAGTGGCTGGAGACCAGCAGGACCCCGTCGACGTGCCCCGCCGTGATGTACCGCGTTATGCGCCGCCGTTCGTCCTTCGTGCCCGCCAGCATCAGCAGCAGCGGGATGTCGTGCGCGGCCAGCGCCTGGGTGCAGCCGCTCAGCAGGACGTTGAAGTTGGGGCCCTCGAAGAACCGCTCCTGAGGCTCGGTCAGCAGAAAGCCCACCGAGTCCGAACGCCCCGTGATCAGCGAGCGGGCGTGCCGGTTGACGACGTAACCCGTCTTGCGGATCGCCGCGTTGACCGCCTCCTGGGCGGCCGGGCTGACGTAGTGCCCGCCGTTGAGCACGCGCGAGACAGTGCCCCGTGAGACTCCGGCCTCGCGCGCCACGTCGTGGATCGTCGGCGGTCTGCGTCGGCCCCCCGTGTTGCTCATGGTCATGACTTTACGGCCCCGGAGAGCAGATCCAGGCTCCAGAACCGCTGGATGACCAGGAAGAGCGCGACCAGCGGGATGACCGCGAGGAACGCGCCGGTGATCACCAGCGTGTAGAGCGCCGGGGTGTTGGCGCCCTGTTCGAGGAGCGTGAACAGGCCCAGCGTGATCGGGAACTTCTCGTCGTCGCTGAGCATGATGTACGGCAGCAGGAAGTTGTTCCAGACGGCCACGAACTGGAAGAGGAACACCGTCACCATGCCGGGCACCATCATCGGCAGCGCGACCCGGGTGAAGATCCGCCACTCGCTCGCCCCGTCCATCCGCCCGGCCTCCACCACGTCGGCGGGAACGGCGGCGGCCGCGTAGATCCGCGAGAGGTAGACGCCGTACGGCGAGAGGATCTGCGGCAGCAGCACGGACAGGTACGAGTCCGTCAGGCCGACGTTCGCCAGCAGCAGGTACTGCGGCACGGCGAGGATGATCGGCGGCATGAGCACACCGGCGAGCAGCACGTTGAAGAGCGTCTCGCGGCCCCGGAAGCGGTAGGTCGCGAGGGCGTAGCCGCTGACCGCCGACACACAGGTCGACAGCAGCGCGCCGAGACCGGCGTACAGGGCGGAGTTGCCCATCCACTGCCAGTACACGCCGTCGCGGTAGGCGCTCAGCTCCGAGACGTTGTCGGCGAAGCCGGTGCCCGGCAGGAAGGTGAAGGTGGAGAACAGCTCACTGCCGGACTTCGTCGCCGCGATCACCACCCACGCCACGGGCAGCAGACAGTAGAGCGCGCCGAGGAGCAGCGTGACCGTCGGGACGAACGCGATCCGGCGGCGCAGCGGCGGGCGGTCCTGGACGGTGCCGGGTGCCGAACCCGCCGCCGTTGCGGTCTTGCCGACGGCAAGAGAACTCATCGTGCTGCCTCCTGCTTCTGACGACGGTTCGCGGCCCGCAGGAAGCCGAAGGACAGCAGCAGCGTGGCCAGGGCGATGATCGTGGCCTGGGCGGCCGCCGCGTAGATGTCGCCCTTGCCGAAGGCGTCCTGGTACACCTTCATCAGCGGACTCCAGGTCGTGGACACGGAGTTGGTGAGCGGTTTGAGGGTGGTCGGCTCGTTGAACACCTGGAGCGTGGCGATGATCGAGAAGAAGAAGGTCAGCACCAGCGAGGGCGCCACCATCGGGATCTTGATCTTCAGCGCGATCTGCAACGGCGTGGCACCGTCCAGCTTGGCCGCCTCGTGCACCTCGGCCGGGATGGCCTGCAGCGAGGTGTAGATGACGATCATGTTGAAGCCGGTGCCGCCCCAGACCGCGATGTTCGACAGGGCGAGATAGAGCGGACCGCCGTCCAGCAGGTCCGGCTGCGGCAGCCCCAGCCTGTCGAGCACGAAGTAGAAGGGGCTGACGTCCGGCAGGTACAGGAAGCCCCACAGCAGCGCGGCCACGACGCCGGGGATGGCGTACGGCAGGAAGATCGCGAGCCGGGTGAAGGGCGCGAACCGCACCTTGTCGGAGTCGAGCATCAGCGCGAAGAGGAGGGCGAGCCCGAGCATCACCGGCACGACGATGCAGCCGTAGCCGAGCACCCGCAGCGCGCCGTTGACCAGTTCGCTGTCGGTGAGGGCGGCCGTGTAGTTCTCCAGGCCGGCCCAGACCTCCCTGCGGGCGCCGGAACCGAGTCCGAGGCCGGAGACCTTCACCTTGCGGAAGCTGAGCCAGATCGCGTAGCCGATGGGCAGCGCGAAGAAGAGCAGGAACAGGACTGTCGCGGGGATGAGGAAGGCGTACGGGGCCCCCTTGACCCCGTACGGCTTCCGGCGTGCGCTGGTCACTCGGAGACCTCGAAGCCCTGCTTCTTGAGGTCGGCGACCGTGTCGTCCTGCATGGTCTTCAGGGCGGCGGCGAAGTCCGACTTGTTCTTGGCGGCCTCGCCGAAGGCGTCCTTGAAGGTGGTGTAGGCGACGTTCACGTTCGGGCCCCAGGCCGACGGCGCCGTGGTCTCGGCGATCTCGGCGGCCGTCTTGTAGAAGTCCACCTGGTTGGAGAAGTAGTCCGGCGGGGTGGTGAAGGCGCCGCTGAGCTGGGCCGAGGTGGAGGCCGGGTAGATGCCGCTCTCCTTGGCCAGCGCGTTGAGGGCGTCACCGTCGGTGTTCAGCCAGGCGGCGAACTTCGCGGCGGCCGCCTTGTGGTCGGAGTCCGTGGTGACGGCGGTGGAGGAGCCGCCCCAGCTGCCGGTGACGTTCGCGCTGTCGGACCACTGGGGGAGCGGGGCCATGGCCCACTTGCCCTTGGTGTCGGGCGCGGCCGTGGTCAGCGTGCCCGGGGCCCACACGGCGCTGACCCAGGCGATCTGCTTGCCGGTGTTGAGCGCCTTGTTCCAGGCCGGGGTGTACATCGGCTGGTTGTCGACGGCGCCCTCCTTGACGAGGTCGCCCCAGAACTTGGCGACCTTCTGGGAGGCGGCGTCGTCGATGCCGACCTTCCACTTCTCGCCCGAGGTCGTCCACCACTTGGCGCCGGCCTGCTGGGCCAGACCCGCGAAGAGGCCGGAGTCGTTGGCGGAGAACGTGGTCAGGTCCTTGTCGGGGGCCTTCTTCTTCAGCGCGCGGGCGGTCTCGGCGAACTCCTCCCAGGTGGCCGGAACCTTCAGGCCGTACTGCTTGAAGAGGTCCTCGCGGTAGTAGAACATCATCGGCCCGATGTCCTGCGGCACCGCGTAGACCGCGTCCGTGCCCAGCGTCGTCTGCTGCCACACACCGTCGGCGAACTTGTCCTTGGCGTCGCCGACCTCGCCCGCTATGTCCGCCACCGCGTCATTGCTGACCAGCGTCGGCAGCGCCTGGTACTCGGCCTGAACCAGGTCCGGGGCCTGGCCGGCCTTGTGCGCGGTGAGGATCTTGGTGACCAGCGTGTCGCCGGACGCCTGCTTCTTCACCGTGACCGTGATCCGGTCCTTCTTGCCCGGGCCCTTGTTCCAGAGGTCGACGACCTTGTCCATGCCGGGCGTCCAGGTCCAGTACGTCAGCGAGACGGGACCGGACTCGGCCTCGCTGTCGGAGTCGGACGAGCCGCAAGCGGCGAGGGCGGTGGCGCCGAGGGCCACGGCGATGGTGGATGCCACGAGGCGAGTGCGCTTCGTGTTGGGCATGGATCTCTCCCCTGACCTGGGCCTCCGCTTGCTGCGAAGACCTGCCATGCTTCTGTGAGCGTTCACAGTAGAGAAACATCCCGGACACTTGTCAATGGTTGTTGCTGTGCGGTTATGTTGGGCTCACACCGCCGCCGATGTGTGTGCACGTTCCCAATTGATCGATCAACCGGGAGAGATTCCATGCCGGAGACCACCCCCAGGGGCCTCACCAGGCTCGCCTTCGGTGGGGACTACAACCCCGAGCAGTGGCCGGAAAGCGTCTGGCACGAGGACGTCCGGCTGATGCGGGAGGCCGGCGTCACGATGGTGAGTGTCGGAATCTTCTCCTGGGCCCTGCTGGAGCCCTCACCCGGGGAGTACGACTTCGGCTGGCTGGACCGCCTCTTCGACCTGCTGCACGACAACGGCATACGCGTCGACCTGGGCACGCCCACGGTGTGCCCGCCCGTCTGGTTCTACCGGGCCCACCCCGAGGCGCTGCCCGTCACGACGGAGGGCGTGCGCCACGAGTTCGGCTCCCGCGCCGCGATCTGTCACAGCAACGCGGACTACCGCACGGCCGCCGCGTCCATCACCACCAAGCTCGCCGAGCGCTACGGCGACCACCCGGCGCTGGCGATGTGGCACGTGCACAACGAGTACGGCGTCCCCGTCTCGGCCTGCTACTGCGACTCCTGCGCCGCCCACTTCCGCTGCTGGCTGGCGGCGACGTACGGAACGGTCGACGCGGTCAACGAGGCCTGGGGCACGGCCTTCTGGGGCCAGCGCTACAACGACTTCGAGCAGATCAACCCGCCGCGCCTGACGCCGACGGCCGTCAACCCGTCCCAGGCCCTCGACTACAAGCGGTTCGCCGACGCCACCATGCGCGAGAACTTCGTCATGGAGCGGGACATCCTGCACCGCCTCTCGCCGGGCGTCCCCGTCACGACCAACTTCATGACGGCCCTCAGCCAGTGCGACTCCGTCGACTACTGGGCCTGGGGCCGCGAGGTCGACATCGTCACCAACGACCACTACCTCATCACCGACGGCCGCCGCACCCACGTCAACCTCGCGATGGCCGCCGACCTCACCCGCTCGGTGGCCGGCGGCGCCCCCTGGATCCTGCTGGAGCACTCCACCTCGGGCGTCAACTGGCAGCCCCGCAACCCCGCCAAGGCCCCGGGGCAGATGGCCCGCAACTCCCTCACCCACGTGGCACGCGGCTCCGAGGGCGCCATGTTCTTCCAGTGGCGGCAGTCCCGGCGCGGAGCCGAGAAGTTCCACTCGGCGATGGTCCCGCACGGCGGCACGGACACCCGCGTGTGGCGCGAGGTGGTCGAACTCGGCGCCTCGCTCGAATCGTTGGGCCCGGTCCGCGGCACCCGCACCCGGGCCGACGTGGCGATGCTGTGGGACTGGAACTCCTGGTGGGCGCAGAACCTCGACTGGCGCCCCAGCGAGGACCACGACCCGCGCGAGCGCGCCGACACCTTCTACGAGGTCCTCTACGACCGCCACCTCACGGTCGACTTCGCCCACCCGGAAGCCGACTTGTCGGCCTATCCCCTTGTCGTCGTACCGGCCCTGTACCTGATGACCGAGAAGGCCGGCCGCAATCTGCGCCGGTACGTCGACAACGGCGGCACCCTCGTCGTGTCGTACTTCTCCGGCATCGTCGACGAGCACGACGCGGTGCACGAGGGCGCCTACCCGGGACCGCTGCGCGATGTCCTCGGCCTGACGATCGAGGAGTTCTCGCCCCTGCTCCAGGACCAGTCGGTGCGCATCACCGGCCCGGACGGCTCCGAGCTCAGCGGCGACGTGTGGACGGAGTTCGTCGTCCCGCGCGGCGCCGAGACCGTCTGGACCTACGCCGACGGCCTGACCGCGGGCCGCCCGGCCGTCACCCGGCACCGCCTCGGCGAGGGCACCGCCTGGTACGTCTCCACCCGCCTGGGCGTCGACGGACTCGACGCACTGCTGGGCTGGGCGATCGAGGACGCGCAGGTCGCGCCGCGCGCCGACCTGCCCCGCGATGTCGAGGTCGTACGCCGCGCCGGCGAGTCCGGCAGCTATCTGTTCGCCATCAACCACACCGCGTCGGACGCCAAGGTGCCGCTGGAGTCGCCCGGCACCGAGCTGCTGACCGGTGAACGCGCCGCGGGCCGCTTCGAAGTGCCCGCGGGGGCCGTCCGGGTCGTACGACTCGACGGCTGACGCCGACTCCCCTTCGCCCGCGTGTGCCGCGAGCCGCGGGCGGAGGGGCTCCTCACCGCTGTGGTGAGGCCCTCGCCACCCCTTGGCGAGGGGCACCCCCGACCCCACGTCGAAGGGACGACGGACGACGATGTTCCATCCCAGACGCACCCTGCGGGCCCTGCTGCTGCCGCTCGCCGCCGGACTCGCCCTCACCACCCTGCCCGCGCAGACCGCCTCGGCGGCCAGTACGCTCACCAACGGCGGCTTCGAGTCCGACGGCGCGGGCGTGGCCACGCCCGCCGGCTGGTCGGAGTACGGCTCGACCGCGGCCTCGTTCACCGAGTCCGGCGGCCACGGCGGAAGCTACCGCCTGTCCCACTACGCGTCCTCCGCCTACAAGGTGGAGACGTACCAGTACCTGTCCGGGCTGACCAACGGCAACTACAGGCTCACCGCGTGGGTCCGCTCCGGCGGCGGCCAGAACTCGGCGTACATAGCGCTGAAGAACTGCGGCGGCGCGGAACAGCGCACCGACCTCCCGGTCTCGGCGAGCGGATGGATCCGTATCGTCGTGCCGGTCAACGTCACCAACAACCAGTGCACGATCAGCATCAACAGTGACGCGAACGCGGGCAACTGGATCAACGTCGACGACCTGACCTTCGCGTCCGGCACGTCCGGCACGTCGATCCACGGCGCCGACATCTCCTCCCTCGCCAAGAGCGAGGCCAAGGGCGGCGTCTACAGGACCGGCTCCGGCACCACCGGTGACGCGGTCACCATCCTGAAGAACGCCGGCATGAACTACGCGCGCCTGAAGGTCTGGGTCAACCCGGCCGACGGCTACAACAACAAGACGCGCGTGCTCGCCATGGCCAAGCGCATCAAGGCGGCCGGCATGAAGCTGCTGGTCGACTTCCACTACTCGGACACATGGGCCGACCCGGGCGCCCAGAGCAAGCCGGCCGCCTGGGCGGGACACTCGTACAGTCAGCTCAGGACCGACGTGTACAACCACACGTACGACGTGTTGAACGCGTTGAAGGCCCAGGGCACCACCGCCGACATGGTCCAGGTGGGCAACGAGATCAACGGCGGCATGCTGTGGAACGAGGGCTCCACCAACAACTGGTCGCAGCTCGCCGGCCTGCTCAACTCGGGCTACGACGCGGTCAAGGCGGTCAACTCGTCCACCACGGTCGCGCTGCACCTCGCCAAGGGCGGTGACCTGTCCGGCACCCGCTGGTGGTTCGACAGCGCGGTCGCGAACGGCGTGAAGTTCGACGCGATCGGCCTGTCGTACTACGGCTACTGGCACGGCTCCCTCTCCGACTTCCAGACGACCCTGGACGACGCGGCCTCCCGCTACGGCAAGCCGGTCTTCGTCGCCGAGACGGCCTACCCGTTCCGCCTGGACAGCGAGGACTCGCACGAGGAGATCATCAACACCACCGGCGAACTGGTCTCCGGCTACCCGGCCAACACGGCCGGACAGCGCCGCTGGATGAATGACGTGACGAGCATCGTGGAGGCCGTTCCGGGCGGCCGCGGCCTCGGCGTCTTCTACTGGGAGGCGACCTGGACCGCCGTCACCGGCAACGGCTGGGACCCGACCGACGCCTCCTCCGGCAACGGCTGGGAGAACCAGGCCCTGTTCGGCTACGACGACACGGCGCTCTCGTCGATGGCGTGGTTCAGACACCGGTGAGTTGGTGACGCATGCCGCTTCGTCCCGCCGGTCATTCGGCGGGACGAAGTGCTTTCCGGACTCGACACCAGTTCGCCCGGCACAGGAAACGCTCCGTCGACCTGGGCGCTGATGTGATTCGCTGACGTCGGCTTGTGCGGCAGCAGGCCGCCTACTGATATCTCTCGCTGTTCCGGGCCAGGATCCACACGTAGAACCAGGGACTGTCGCGCAGAGTCCGCGGGCTGTTGTCGGCGGCGCTTTGGATGATGCCCCGGATGCCGCTCGCACCAGCCGCTCCCAGGGCGGCGACGGCTGTCTGGAAGGCCGGTCCGTACACGGCGACGAGAGAGGCGCCGATGGTTCCGGCCACGGCACCCGACACCGCGACGGCCCGCTTGCGTCGGACGGCGGCGTTCAGCGCTGCGAGACTCAGGAACTCCTGTCGCAGAAGGCTCTGGAAGGCTTTGTAGGATTCGAACTCCTCCACCGTGATCTTGCTGAAGTCGGCCATCCGGACCCCCTCCAGGAACGGGAGATCCATGGTGAGCACTGGACGGACGACAGCACTCTTGAGCGGGTGCGGAGGGCAGACGCTGCTTTCGCTCACGGCCCGTCCTGACTGCACCAGGAAATCCAGAGCGCTCGCCACGGGCATCGGGTGCTGTGCGTACGCCTGGGCGACCTGATCGGGAGAGGCGGGAACATCCCGGGGCAGGCGGTCGAAGAAGGCGTGCATATGGCGGGCGATCAGAGCATTGCCAGGTACCCGGCTGGTTCTCCAGAACACCTGACATGCCTTACGAGCACGGGCTGTTGGCCGGGGTCGCCAGTCAGTCACTGTGCCCGATCGGTACCGGACAACGGTGCAAGAGTCCCGGCCGACACGGCTTCGACCGCGGGACAGTGGGAAGACGCTCCACTAGGCGGTCCCGTACGGAGGGGGACGAGATGCTGAGGACTCCCGTCAGCGTAAGGCGCCTGGACATTTTGGAATGGCTCAAGGACCCGGCCGCGCACTTTCCGCGACAGCGCCAGGGCGACCTGGTCGAGGACGGCGTCACCGCGGCCGCCGTGGCGGCGAAGCTCGGTGTGCCGCGCAAGGTCGCCGAGACCCACCTCGCCCTGCTCGCGGACATCGGCGTGCTGCGCACCAGGCGGATCCGGCGGCGCCTGTACTACCGGCGCGACGAGATGCGCATCGCGGAGGTCGCGCGCATGTTTGAGAAGGGCTGGTAGGCAGGTGGAGGCGGCGCACCGCGCTGGTGAGAGGCAGGCACACATGAACCGTCCCACGGCTCTCGTTCCACGCCATTACGTCGCGATCGGCGGCCGTGGCCCGGAGGACGTGGTCGCCGACGCCCGGGGCCGGGTGCTGACCGGCGTCGAGGACGGCCGCATCCTGCGTCTCGACGGCCTGGCGGACTCGGGAGAAGCCCGCGTCGAGGTGCTCGCCGAGACGCGCGGCCGGCCTCTCGGCCTGGACCTCCTGCCGGACAACGCCTTGTTGGTGTGCGACGCCCAACGCGGACTGCTCCGCGTCGACCTCGCCGACGGAACCGCAGACGTCCTCGCCGACTCGGCGGCGGGGGAGAGGCTGCGGTTCTGCAGCAATGTCGTCGCGCTGCCCGACGGCAGCGTCTGCTTCACGGTCAGCAGCAGTCGCCACCCCCTGGAATACTGGCTCGCCGATCTCGTCGAACACACGGCGACGGGTCGGCTCCTGCGCCTGGCCCCCGGCAGCGACACCCCCACGGTGCTCCTGGACGGCCTCCAGTTCGCCAACGGCCTCGCCGCGAGCGCCGACGGTTCCTTCCTGGTCGTGGCCGAGACAAGCGCCTACCGCCTCACCCGCTACTGGCTCACCGGGCCGCGCGCCGGACAGAGCGAGCCCTTCGCCGAGAACCTGCCGGGCATGCCGGACAACCTCTGGCGCGGCACACCGGACGGCCCGATCTGGGTGGCGCTGGCCGGCCCGCGCGTACCCCCGCTGGACCTGCTCCACCGCGCGGCCCCGGCCGTACGCCGCAGCGCCGCACGCGTGGCCGTCCACGCCCCCTTCCGCCCCACGGGCACGATCGGCGTGCTCGCGTTCGACGACACCGGGACGGTCGTCCACCACCTGGCGCGCCGGCACTCCGGATTCCGCATGGTCACCAGCGTGTGCGAGACCGGCGGCCGGCTGATCCTGGGCAGCCTGTGGGAGCGCGGCGTCGCGGTGTGCGAGGCGCCCGTCCCGAAATGAGCCCGGCGTACGCTGTTGACCGGCCGCGATCACCACCCCAGGTGCGGTGACGAGGGCCAGGCAGGAGACAGACGTACGACCATGACAGCCCCGGAGACCGAGAGCCTCCGTCCCCCGGCGCCCGCCCCACCCCAGCGCGCCTGGCGGACTCAGGCGCCCATCGTCGCGGTGGTCGCAGTCGGCGGAGCCATCGGCGCCACGGCCCGGTACGCCGCCTCGCTGTGGTGGCCGGCCCAGCCGGGCGGCTTCCCCTGGGCGACCTTCTGGACCAATGTCGTCGGCTGCGCCGTGATCGGCGTGTTCATGGTGGTCATCACCGATGTGTGGGCCGCCCACCGCCTGGTCCGCCCCTTCTTCGGCACCGGGGTGCTCGGCGGCTTCACCACCTTCTCCACCTATGCCGTCGACATCCAGAAGCTGGTCGACGGCGGTCACCCCCGCACCGCACTGGCCTACCTCGCCGCGACCCTGATCGCGGCGCTCACGGCGGTCCGGCTCGCGGCGGCGGCGACCCGCGGCGTTGTGAACTGGAGGCAGCCATGACGCGGCTGACCGGCAGGGCCCGGCGGGTGACCGTCTTCGTCGGCGAGAACGACACCTGGCACCACAAGCCCCTCTACTCCGAGATCGTGCACCGCGCCCACGCCGCCGGCCTCGCGGGCGCCAGCGTCTTCCGCGGTATCGAGGGCTTCGGCGCCTCCTCCCTGATCCACACCTCGCGGCTGCTGTCCCTGAGCGAGGACCTGCCGGTCGCGATCGTGATCGTCGACACCGAGGAGCGCGTACGGGACTTCCTGCCGCAGCTCGACGAACTCGTCACCGAAGGGCTCGTGATCCTCGACGACTGCGAGGTCATCAGGTACGTCGGCCGCGACGACGCCCCGCGCGGATCGGACACGAAAGGTAAGAAGTCCCCGTGAACTGGCTCCTGGTGATCGCGGGTGCCGTGGTCGGCGCGCCCCTGCGTTATCTGACCGACCGGGCGGTGCAGTCCCGGCACGACTCGGTGTTCCCCTGGGGCACCTTCGCGGTCAACGTCACCGGCTGTCTCGTGCTCGGCCTGCTGACCGGCGCGGCAGCCGCGGGCGCCGCGGGGTCCCACCTCCAGCTGCTGCTGGGCACCGGTCTGTGCGGGGCCCTGACCACGTACTCGACCTTCTCCTACGAGACCTTGCGGCTGACCGAGACGGGGGCCGGTCTGTACGCCGTCGTCAACATCGTCGGCAGTGTGACCGCCGGCCTCGGCGCGGCGTTCCTGGGGGTGTCGATCGCTCAGGCGGTGTGGGCGTAGGCGGCCGGGCCACGTCGCCGCCTGCCATGGATTCACACCCGCACCTGGTAGGACAGTGCGCGCCACTGTCCCGCCGACCCCCCGGAACTGGATCCCATGAGCGCCATCAGCGTCGGTCAGGCCGTCGTCCTCGGAGCCGTCGAGGGGGTGACCGAGTTCCTGCCCGTCTCCTCGACCGGTCATCTGAAGATCGCCGAAGGCCTCATGGGCATCCCCGTCGACGACGACGCCGTCGTCGGCTTCTCGGCCGTGATCCAGGTCGGCGCGATCGCCGCCGTACTCGTGTACTTCTTCAGGGACATCGTGCGGATCGTCTCCGCGTGGCTGCGCGGACTGCGAGACAAGGAGGAGCGCTACCACCACGACTACAAGTTCGCCTGGTGGGTGATCTGCGCGACGATCCCGATCGTCGTCGTCGGCCTGGCCGCCAAGCCGCTCATCGAGGGGCCGCTCGCCTCCCTGTGGGTGGTCGCGGGTTCGCTGATCGTCGGCAGCGGGGTGATGTGGGCGGCGGACCAGATGGGACGGCACAAGCGCGGGGAGGACGACACCTCGTTCAAGGACGCGATGCTCGTCGGCAGCTCCCAGATCCTCGCCCTGCTGTTCCCGGGCTTCTCACGCTCCGGCGCCACGATGTCCACGGCCCTGATGCTCGACCTGGACCGGGTCGCCGCCACCCGCCTGTCCTTCTTCCTCGGCATCCCGGCCCTGACCGGCGCCGGCGTCTACGAGCTGAAGGACGCCCTCGGCACGGCGGGCACGGGCGCGCTGCCGCTGGCCGCCGGCACCGCCGTCTCCTTCGTCGTCGCCTACGCCTCCATCGCCTGGCTGCTCAAGTTCGTGGCCAAGCACTCCTTCAACGCCTTCGTGATCTACCGGATCGTCGTCGGGGTGCTGCTCTTCGGGCTGTTGGGGACGGGAGCCCTGCACAGCTGACCGTGGCCGTGCCCCGGTCGGTGCGCGGTCGAGCCCTGCGCGTCGTACCACACCCTCTTGCGGCGAGCAGTATCTGGTGCACGACTGAAAAGCGGAGGGAAAGGCCCTCTTACACTGAGGGAACAGGTTCGGGCACATGCGTGACGTACGGGGGAGACGATCACTGTGGGGCCAGAGCGAGGGCAAGTTCGGGTGCTGTCCGAGGACGGCTGCTTATGGGGTGCCGGGGTGCTGGTCGCACCGGTCGGCGCGGGCATGCATGTGCTGACCTGCGCGCACGTCGTCATGGCCGCGCTGCGTGCGACCGAGGACGGGCCACCGGACCCGTCCGCGGAGAACTCGACGCAGGGGCCCGCCGGGCAGCTGGTCGTCGACCTGCCCGGGCGCGGCTGGTCGGCGTCCGCGGAACTCGTTCCGCGCGCCTGGTCGCCGCCCCCGCCCCTCACCGGCGCGCAGCCCGGTGCCCGCCTGGCGGACCAGGCCGACTTCGCCGTCCTGGCGCTCCGCCCCGATGCTCCTGCGCTGCCGCACGGCGCCGGCCCCCTGCCCCTGGCCGCCGGGCCCCCCGGGGACGACCGGCGCGTCGCGATCGTGGGGTATCCGCGCGACGCACCGGCCGGACTCGTCGCCACCGCGCGGCTCACCGGGCGCAGCGGTGCCTGCCCCGAGTGGATGCAGCTCGACGGCGTACGCACGACCGGGGTACCGGTTGAGCGGGGCTTCAGCG
This sequence comes from Streptomyces curacoi, assembly GCF_001513975.1. GTDB lineage: Bacteria > Actinomycetota > Actinomycetes > Streptomycetales > Streptomycetaceae > Streptomyces > Streptomyces curacoi. The sequence goes on along the minus strand of NZ_KQ947989.1, from coordinate 267,661 downwards.
GCGCTGCCGTCTGGGACCCGGCCGACCGGCGGGTCATCGGGCTCGTCACCGCGGCCCTCGTGGACCGCGCCGCCAAAGTCGCCTGGATGCTCCCCGTCGCGGTGGCAGCGCGATGGTGGCCGCCGCTCACCGGTGTCCTGCGCCCGTCCGCCCCCGCGACGTGCACCCCACCGTCGATGGAGGAACAGTACGAACTGGCCGACGCCCTGCTGGACGTGCCACAGATAGGCCACGACGGCGGACGGCTGCTGCGCGCGCAGTTGCCCGCCTCCGTGCGGCGCGGCGCGCCCGATCACCCTTGGCCCCGGCAGCAACTCCAAGGCCTCGTCCAGACCTGCGTCGACCGGCGCGGTGGCTGCGCCGCGTTGCGCGCCGCGGTGCTCATGCTGGGCGGACAGGCGCGGTCCGCGGCGGACGCCGTGGCGGTGCTGGACCGGATCTGCTGCACAGCCGGCCAGGCTTCGGGGAGCCCGGATGACCCAAGCTGAGGCCGCCGTCGGCGAGGAGCGGCGGGAACTGCCGAGATACCTCGTCGATGTCGTCGAGGAGGTCTGCGCGTTATGGGACTCGGCGACCCTGCGGCATGTCGTCCGCCGGTTCGGCCGCCGCAGCCGGGTCGCGGTGGAGAGCACCGAGCCGGTGGCGCGCCGGCCGCTTCTCGTGCAGCTGATGGAGGAGATGTGCGACCAGCAGGAGGGGCTGGCGCCCCTGGTCCGCCATCTGGAAGTGCGGGAGGGCAACACGACGGGGATCCAGCGGCTGAAGGTGGCGGTGGCCGCCTGGGAGGTCGAGCTGTTCACCGTCGAGGAGTGGAACGAGATCTTCCTACTGCTCGACGAGGTCCATGTGCCCGATCTGCGCCGGTGGTACGCCGACTTCCTGCACTGTCGCGGGCGCGCGAGCCCTCCCACCCACTGCACCGAGCCCTGGTCGGTCTTCCTGCACGCCGCGACGCTCAACGCCCGTCCCGGCCAGAGCCTGCCCTGCTTCGACGTCCTGCGGCAGCTGGCCCTCGTCGCTGACGGCGAGCAGCATTTCGCGCTGGCCGACTGGGCCGACGCACATGACCTCGCGCTCACCCCGCAGGGAGCCGAGCACGAGCCTGCCGAGAAGACCGCGGCTCCGCTGCGCACCGATGTGTGGAGCCCCACGAGCTACGTGATCATTCGGTTGCGGCACCTGCTGGACTCCGACGGCGACACGGACATCCTGCTGTCCTACTGGTGGCGGGTGCACCCGGGAGAGCAGCAGCGGGGCAAGGACCGGCGCATCACCCTGGGGCAGGCCGAGAAAGCCGTGCGCGCGCTGATCCATAACGCGGAGAGCGAGTGGGCATATCTGAGGTCGGACATCGCCGTCGAGTTCCTTCTACCGCGTGTCCTGCTGGACTTGGGCGTGGAACGATGGCGCAAGACCGCTTTCCAAGGAGTGGGTGGGGTGTTGGGGGAGGATCACCACGTCGTTCTGCGCAGTCTGGACCGTCACGACCGCCGCGACCTGCACGGTCGGTGGGGGAGCCGCTGGCGGGCGTTCACCGAGGGCAACGCCGGACGGGTGCACTGGTTCCCGGAGGACGGCAGAGCCCACTTGCTGTCCGAGCCGCCTCCGGCGGTCGTCGTGCTCAGTGAGGCACCCGGGAGCGCACAGGGGGATGCCTGGGCGCACGGGCGTACGGACGAGTTGGGGGAAGCGCTGCGGGCAGGCGTTCCGATCGTGCTCTGGGATCGCAGAGGACTCGCTGATCCCGCCTTTCGCGCGGAACTGCGTGATCTGCTGGAGCGCCATGACCTCAGGACGTTGCCCGGTGTGGTCAAGGCGTTGCGCATCGCCACCGCCGACCGCGATGCTGAGGCGAACGCTGTTGTCGGCCGTCACGTCGCTCTGCTGTGGGACGACCCCGACCGCATGCCGGTCGGTCCCCCCAGCAACGACCAGGAGGCCGCCCGCACGGTCGTGGAGGAGGGCCAGTGACGCCACCTGACGACACGTCCGTACCCGGTTCCCCGTCCCAGCCGCCTGCCGTGGACGGCGAGCGACCGCGCTGGTGGATCTACCGAGGCACCGGTGAGCCCCTGCGCGACACCACGCTCGGGGCGCTTCTCCCGCCGCCCCCGCCGTGGCGCGCGTTCCAAGGGGGACCCGTGGTGGCCCGGCCGCCGGACGACCCGGAGGAGACCGCCCGCCGACTGGGCGGGCACCGGCCGGCCGGCTACTCCCCGGCGTTCGCCCGCCGCGAGGCGGACCTGGTCAACGCCGCCCTGATGCTGCGCCGTCCGCTGCTGGTCAGCGGTCGCCCTGGCACCGGCAAGTCCAGCCTCGCCTACCGGATCAGCCGCGAGTTACGCCTCGGCCGTGTGCTGCGGTGGCACATCACGAGCCGGACCACGCTCCAGCGCGGACTGTACGAGTACGACGCCATCGGACGGGTCCAGGACACGGCCGCGCTCCGGGCCGCCGCAGGCGACACGCCCGCCGGCACCGACGGCGGGGAGCCGGGCGCCGCCCCGCCCGACATCGGCGACTACATCCAGCTCGGCCCGCTCGGTACGGCGCTGCTGCCGTACGACGAGCCTCGCGTCCTGTTGATCGACGAACTGGACAAGAGCGATCTCGACCTGGCCAACGATCTGCTGAGCGTGTTCGAGGACGGCACGTTCACCATCCCGGAGCTGCGGCGCGCCCGGCGGCGGAATCCCGTGGTCCGGGTGCAGACGGACGACCCCGAGGGGGAAGCGGCCATCGCCGCGGGCGTGGTGAAGTGCCGTGCCTTCCCCATCGTCGTGATGACGTCGAACAGCGAACGGGAGTTCCCCGCCGCGTTCCTGAGGCGCTGTCTGCTGCTGCAGATGCCGGAACCCGGCGACGACGACCTCGCGAGCATGGTCGCCGCGCACTTCGGGGCGGACGTGGCCGAGCAGTGGGGCGGCACCCTCATCGCCCAGTTCCTCAAGCGCAGTCGCGAACGCGGCGGCCTCTCCATCGACCAGCTGCTGAACTCGTTCTACCTGGCCGCCTCAAGCCCTTCGCGGGACGACGAGGCCCTGCTCAACCTCACCGAAGCCATCTGGCACAGACTCGACGGGACCGGGCCGGCGGTGAGGCCCGAATGACCGACCCGACGGACGAGCCCGCGCTGAGCGGGACCTCCTGGCCGGAGCTCAGGGACGCCCTCTATCTCGCCGCCTGTCAGGACGCGGCCGCGCCCTATCGGGACTGGTCGCCACCGCGCCCCGCCCATCCGGCGGCCGGTCCCGGCCGGCCGCCGCGGCGCCCGGGGACCGCGGTGCGACGTCAGCGCCCGGAGCCGGAACCCGAGCCGGACACCGAGTCCGTCCCACGCCAGGACGCCGGAGCGGACGACCGGGCACCGAACGGCGCGGGCCCCGGGACGGGCTCCTGGCCGATGGCTCACCACGACGGCGAGGACCGAGCAGACGACCCGGGTGAGCGGCGCCAGGACCGGGGAGCCGATGCGGACCTGGTATTCGGTGGAGAGCATGCGACGGTGTCCGCGCTCCCACGCGGAGGCCTCGCCCTGGCACGTGCGTTACGTCCGCTGCGACTGCGACGCCCGGAACCGGGCGCGCGGGAACTGGACGAAGAGGCGACGGCAGACCGGATCGCCGCGGACCACCTGTGGCTGCCGGTCTGCCGACAGCCCGAGGAGCGTCGGCTGAGCCTCGTGCTGCTGATCGACAACAGCCCGTCCATGGAACTGTGGACGAGCACTGTCCGCGAGCTGCGCGAAGTGTTGGAGCAGACGGGGGCGTTCCGTCACATCAGCGTGGTTCCCTTCGACGTCGGGGCGGCGGGACATGTCGTACGCCGCCAGCGGCGCCGGCCGCCGGCCGCCGCGGCCGGCCCGGACGACGTCGTGCTCGTGGTGACCGACGGTTTCGCCCAGTCCTGGCGCAACGGCAACGCCGCGGCGTTCCTGAGTTCCGCCGCGGGCACCTGCCCCACCGCCGTACTGAGCCTCATGCCGCAGGAGGTCTGGGAGTTCACCCTTCCCACCGCGGTCCGAGCCCAACTGGACGCCGTACGCGCCGCCGTTCCCAACCGGCTGCTGAGGCTGCTGAACACCACCGGCTCCGGGGTGGATCCGGGGATGCCGTTCCGCCGCGCGGAGGCCGTTCCGGTGCCGGTGCTGGAGATGACCCCGGGATCCTTCGGGCGCTGGGCGCGGCTGGTGGCCGGATCCGGCAGACGGCACGCCGCCGCCGTGCTGCTCACCAGCCCACGCGGCGACCTGGGTGTGTCGCGGCAGCACGTCCTGCCCCGGGCGGAGAGCGCGCCCGGACGGGCCGGGGACGCGGTCAAGCAGTTCCTGGCCAAGGCCTCACCGAACGCGGTGGCGCTGGCCCGTCGGCTCGCCGCCGCGCCCCTCAACCTGCCGGTCATGCGGCTCATCCAGCGATCCCTGCCGGGTGCCGAGGCCTGGAACCTCGCCGAGATCATGCTCTTCGGGCTGCTGCGGCGGACCGACCGGCGCATCGACGCGGAAGACGACCGGCAGGTGTCCTTCGATTTCGACGACGGCGTCCGGGAGGAGTTACTGGGCCTCGGGTCACGGGCCGAGACCATGAGCGTGCTGCGTCAGGTGGCCGCCCATCTCGGCCCCCGCCTCGCCACCACGATCGCCGGCGGCGAGCGGCTGGTCGAGTGGCGGCTGAGCGCCGCCGACCCCCCTGTCACCGCGCGGACGCGCCCCTTCGTGCGCCCCCTGCATTCGGCGCTCTCCGCGCTCTCCGGGCCCTATCTCGCCCGGGCCGGACGGCTCAAGCGACTGCTGGGCGAAACGGATGTCAAGCCCCCACCGGTCGGTATGACACAGGGTGATGTTTCCACTACGGTTGGCGATCGTCCGCACTCGCCACGCCCTGCCTCGAACGGGCAGGAAATCCCGTCGCAAGAAACCCCAGGAGGTTCCGTGTCCACCGCGTCGCAGTCCGTCCCGACCGTCACTCGAACGGATGTGCCGCCGCGCCTGTGGGGAAATGTTCCGCAGCGGAATCGGAATTTCACTGGACGCCAGGAACTTCTCGAACACCTGAACAGGCGGCTGAGTGAAGGGACCACCGCCGTCCTCCCCGAGGCCCTGCACGGCATGGGCGGGGTCGGAAAATCTCAGATCGCCATCGAGTACGTGTACCGACGAAGTCGGGACTATCGACTCATCTGGTGGATTCCAGCCGAACAGACCAACCTGATCGTGCAATCCCTGATCGAACTCGGGGAACAGATGAACCTGCGGGCAGGCGCCGACCGAAGCGCGGTACCCGCAGTTCTGGAAGCCTTGCGAGTGGGAGAACCCTACTCGAATTGGCTCCTGGTCTTCGACAATGCGGAGGACCCGCATGAAGTCAGGCAGTTCTTCCCGAATGACGGGCCGGGGCGAGTGCTGGTCACGTCCCGTAATGCCCAGTGGTCGAGCTTGGCCAATTCCCTTGAGGTCGATGTGTTTGCACGTGAGGAAAGCGTCGCGCTGATCAAGCGACGAAGTCCGGATATTCCCGAGGACGCGGCGGATCGGCTCGCCGACTCACTCGGCGACCTGCCCCTGGCCGTGGAGCAGGCCGCGGTGTGGCTTGCGGAAACCGGAATGCCGGTACACCAGTACCTCGATCTCTTCGAGACGAAATACGCGGAACTCCTTCAGGTCGATCCCCCGGCTGATTACGACCTGCCGGTGGCCGCGGCCTGGAATGTCTCGCTGGACCGGTTGCGGGAGGACCATCCGGCCGCCCTCCAACTGCTGCAGGTCTGCGCGTTCTTCGCGCCCGAGCCGATCGACTGGGACTTCTTCTCCGCCGTGCGCGGTGTCGCGGCACCGACGGCTCTGCGCGCCGCGCTGGACGATCCCATCAAACTGGCGCGCGCGGTACGCGAGATCGGGCGCTACGCACTCGCGCGCATCGACCACCGCAAGTCGACCATCCAGGTCCACCGCCTGGTGCAGCGCGTGCTCATCGAGCAGATGAACAGCCACGAGCGCGCCGAGATGCGCCACTGCGCCCACGAGATCCTGGCGCACTCGGACCCGCGCAACCCCCAGCGTTCGTCCATGTGGCCGCGCTACTCGGCGCTCCTGCCGCATGTACGGGCCTCCGGCATGGTCGAGTGCCAGGAGGGCTGGGTCCGGGAACTGGTGCTCAACGAGGCGCGGTTCCTGCTCGCCCGAAGCGACTACAAACCCGCCCTGGAGGCGGCGGAGGAAGCCGCCTCCCGCTGGCGCAGCCTGCTCGGCGACGACCACGAGCACGTGCTGTCCATCGACCAGGTCCGCGCCGAGGCGCTGCGCTGGCTCGGACGCTACACCGAGGCGTACGAGGTCCAGTCGGAGCTGGTCGAGCGCTGCCGTCGCGTGCTGGGGGAGAGCCACGAGGCCACCCAGCGCGCCCTGAGCTTCCTGGCGCTCGTACTGCGCACGCGCGGGGACTTCTACCGAGCCCGCGAACTGGACCAGCGGGCGTACGAGACGACCTTGCGGGAACAGGGTGCCGATGACCCCAGCACGCTGCAGGCCGCGCACAACTACGCCGTGAGCCTGCGCCTCGCGGGTGACCTGGAGCAGGCGTACCGACTGGACGAGGACACCTACCAGCGCCGGGTGGAGGTCATCGGCGACGATCATCTGCAGACCCTGAACACCCTGCACCAGCTGTACATCGACCTCCAGGAACTCGGCAGGTTCCAGTCGGCGCTGGAGGGCCAGGAGGCCCTGCGGGAGCGTGCCGTGCAGATGCTCGGGGAGGAGCACTCGCTCACCGTCTGGGTCACGCGCGAGCTGTCCGTCACCCGGCGCAAGATCGGGGACCATGCGGGGGCGCTGGAGCTGTCCTCGAAGGTGCTTCAGGTACTGCGGAGCAAGCAGGGCGAGAAGTCCCTCGACACCGTCCGGGCGGCGCTGAACCACGCGACCGACCTGCGCCAGACCGGTGACCTGACCGGGGCCGCCACGCTGGGGCGTCAGGCCATGCTGTACATCCGCGAACTGCTCGGCCCGGAGCACCCGCATGCCTACGCGACCGCGACGAACCTCGCGGTCACCCTGCGTCTGCTCGGACAGATCGAGGAGTCCCGCACGCTCGACGAGGAGGCGGTGCGAGGTCTGAGCCGGGTCCTGAGCGAACGCCATCCGCGCACCATGCTGGCCCGGACGAACCTCGCCAGCGACCACTTCGCGCTCGGCGAGGTGCGGCACGCCCACGACATCGACGCGGAACTGCTGCAGCAGAGCATCGAGGCCCGGGGCGAGGAACACCCCTCGACGCTGGCCATCCGGCTGAACCTGTCCTACGACCTCAAGGGCCTCGGCAAGACCGTCGAGGCCAAGGAGCACTACGAAAAGGCCCTGGCCTCATTCCGCCGGGTGCTGGGCATTGATCACCAGGCCACCCGGGACGCCACCAACGGTATCCGGGCCAACTGCGACATCGACGCGCTCAGCATCTGAGTCCTGCGACGCGGGGCGCGAAGCCAGCCAGCCCGCCAGGTCCTCGGGGTCGGCCGGTTCCGCGCCCAGCCGCTGGAGCGCGGTGTGGAGCGCCAGGACGAGTTCGGGGCGCTCCACGAGCAGCCGGGAGGCACCGGTCCGGTGCGCCAGACCGATCCCGGTCCACATCTCCGGGGACGAGGGCCGGCGCCGGTACCAGTCCAGCGCCGCGTCCGTGTCCCCGCAGACCAGGAGGGCGTCTCCGGGTGTCGCGCCCCTGATGCCCAGCGGGTGCGGATGCCCCTCGTCGAGCTGCCGCCGCACGGAGGCGAAGGCCTCGCGGTCGGTGCACCAGAGGCGCGCCAACCAGGTCCGGGCGGCCTCGCGGCCGGAAGGCCGGGGGGTGCCGCTCCCGGTCGGCCGCAGCCGAGCCGGTGGCAGCCGGGCGGGTGGCGGCTCTCCCGCCAGCAGCCGGCGGGCCAGCGAGGTGGCCTCGTCGGGCTCCACGGCGAGGTGCGCCGACCGCCACGCGGCATGCTCGGCGTCGTAGGACAGCTCGGCCAGCCGCCGGGGAGTCGCGGCCCCGGTCTCGGTGCCGGTGCCGGGGGCCTCGTGGAAGTACTCCGTCAGCCCTTCGAGCACGAGTCCACCGGCCCGCGTCAGGCCGGGTGCACTGCGCAGCCCGGCGAAGGCCGCGCGCAGCTGCCGGTGGTGCAGAACGAATTCGAACTCCGCGCGTTCCCCTTCCGCGGCCCGCCGGGCCTGCCAGAACGACATCACGCCGGTGAAGGCGTGCGCCCCGAACAGAAGCCCGCGCAGCGGCCGGGGGTCGGCACGCCAGGGAGCGAAGTAGGTGGGTTCGGGGCCCTCGTGCACCGGGAGGAACAGCGGAATGAGTTCGGCGAGCGAGCTGAGGAGGTGATGGCGGGCCTCGTGGATGAAGGTGGCCGCCATCGCCGACGCGTCCACGGGAAGGGACATGGTGACCGCGCCCGGCGCGTCGGGAACCGTGGCGCTGACGGCACGCAGCTCGCTCGGACCGTCGACCGGCACGATCGTGCGGACCATGCCCGTCACGAGGCGGTGGGCCGCGGGCTGCTCCCGCCGCAGCAGCGCCTCGCTCTCGGCGAGCAGGGAGTGCCAGCGCTCCAGCGTCCGGGGTGCGAGTGCGACCGGGTCGCTCAGGGAGCGGAAGTCGCGGAAGGGGCTGAGATGGTCGAGGGCCACGGCTCCCGTGCCGTACGGACCGCCGTCGCCGCCGGGGCGGGGCAGCGGATGCCAGCCGTCCGCGGGCCGGGTCAGATCCTCCGGTAGCCGCACCGAACCCTGGTCACCGAAGACCACCGTGCCGCTGGGGCCGTGTTCCAACGTCACGACCGCCCAGCTGCCCCGGCCCACCGAGTCGGTCACCCCCAGCGACGGCAGCCAGACGCGCCCGCGATATGCCGGAACGCGTACCGTCGTGCGCACACCGGCGCGGACGGCGGCGGCAGCGGCCAGCGCCGCGAACAGCGAGGCCTCCGCCCACACGGGAGTCTGCGAGCCGACCGCCGCCGCTCCGTGGCGGAGCCTGCGCAGAAGCGGGAACGCCCAGGAACCGACGGACGGATCCCCGAGAACGGCTTCGACGGCCAGGGGATCGCAGCGCTGCGCCCCGGCGAGCAGTTCCCACGCCGTGGCGGGGCGGGTGGGCAGCGCAGGGGCCTGCCGCCAGGTCTCCTCCGAGCGGTTCAGCCAGGCAAGGATCGCCGAGAGCGCGAGCAGCAGACGGCTGCGCTGGGAAGACCGCAACAACGTCAGATCCGCGTCGTCCACCTGTCCCGTGGCCACCGCGGTGAGGGTCCGCAGCGGCAGATGGAACCTCTCAGCCCGGCTCAACTGTCACGAGACGCACCGGGAGGTGCCAAGGGGGCGGTCCCGCACATGGCGGCCATTCCGCTCTCGCACAGGGGCATGGCGGAGGTCGCCAGCCCGCCCAGCAGGCCGACGAGCGCCGTGGGGAGGAGGTCGACGTCTGCCAGGTCGGCCAAAGGCACATCCGACAGGTCGACCAGGTCCGACTGAAAGGTCTCTGCCGTTACCGCGGTGTCCGCCATGGCATCCATGGTGACGAAGCCGGGGCCGCCTGGGAAGACCGACAACTGGACAGTCAGGTACGTGACACATGGCCAGGCGCGGGCCGACACGCGGCCCGCCCTTGACAGCCCTGGCATGTCACCCGCAGGATCGCCTCCGTGAACCTGTCAGACAGCCGGACAGCCAGTCAGCCCCCTCGGCGCGTCAGCGCCATGGAAGCGGTGCTGGCGCATCTGCGCGGTGCCATCGAGCGCGGCGAGTACGCCGTAGGCGACAAGCTCCCCTCCGAGGCGGAGCTGTGCCGCACCCTGGAGATCAGCCGACCCGTGCTGCGCGAGGCCCTGCGAGCCCTGCAGACCATGGGCCTGACCGTCTCCAAGACCGGCAAGGGCACCTTCGTCGTCGCCAACGCCGTCGAGGACCCCACCTTCGGCGACTACGCGGCCAGCGACCTGCTGGAGGTGCGCCGGCACGTCGAGATCCCCGTCGCCGGATACGCGGCCCTGCGCCGCACCCCGGAGAACCTCGACCACCTGGCTCACCTGCTCGACCGCATGGAACGGGAGACGGACACCACCGCGTGGGTCGCGATGGACACCCTCTTCCACCTGGCCGTGGCCGAGGCCGCCCAGAACCCGGTCTTCCGCCGGGTCATCGAGGAGATCCGCGACGCACTGGCGCGTCAGTCGGCGTTCCTCAACGAGCTGGCCGGGCGCCGCGAGCAGTCCAACCGCGAGCACCGGGCGATCGTCGAGGCGCTGATCGACGGTTCCGAACACGACGCGACCGAGGCCATGGCCCACCATCTCGACCGCGTCGAGACGACCCTCACCGACATCGTGCGCCCCGCGCGCACGGACAGCTCCACGGAAGGCGGACCCGAGGCGTGAGCGAGCAGCACCTCAAAGAAGAGACGCGCCCCTCGTCCGGTCACGTAGACGCCGGAGACGTCGGCTACAGCAAGTCGCTGAAGTCCCGGCACGTCAACATGATCGCCATCGGCGGCGCCATCGGCACCGGCCTGTTCCTCGGTGCCGGCGGCCGGCTCGCCGACGCCGGACCGTCCCTGTTCATCGCCTACGCGGTCTGCGGCGTCTTCGCCTTCCTCGTGGTCCGCGCCCTCGGCGAACTCGTCCTGTACCGGCCCTCCTCCGGCGCCTTCGTGTCGTACGCCCGAGAGTTCATGGGGGAGAAGGGCGCCTACACCGCGGGCTGGATGTACTTCCTGAACTGGGCGACCACCGGTATCGCCGACATCACCGCGGTGGCCACCTACACCCACTACTGGGGCATGTTCTCCGACGTCCCGCAGTGGGTGATCGCGCTCATAGCCCTGGCCGTCGTCCTCACCGTGAACCTCATCTCGGTGAAGATCTTCGGCGAACTGGAGTTCTGGTTCGCCATCATCAAGGTCGGCGCGCTCGTCGTCTTCATGCTGATCGGCATCTTCCTGCTGGTCACCCAGCAGCCGGTGGACGGCCACACCCCCGGCCCGTCCCTCATCACCGACAACGGCGGCGTCTTCCCGAACGGCCTGCTGCCGATGCTGCTGATCGTCCAGGGCGTCGTCTTCGCCTACGCCTCCGTCGAGCTGGTCGGCGTCGCGGCCGGTGAGACCCAGAACCCCGAGAAGATCATGCCGAAGGCGATCAACTCCATCATGTGGCGCGTGGGCCTGTTCTACGTCGGCTCCGTCGTCCTGCTCTCGATGCTGCTGCCCTGGTCCTCGTACAAGGCGGGCGAGAGCCCCTTCGTCACCGTGCTGTCCAACATCGGCGTCCCGGCGGCCGGCGGCATCATGAACCTGGTCGTGCTGACCGCGGCCATGTCCTCGCTCAACTCCGGCCTGTACTCCACCGGCCGCATCCTGCGCTCCATGGCGATGTCCGGCTCCGCCCCGAAGTTCACCTCGGTGATGAGCCGCAGCCAGGTCCCGTACGGCGGCATCCTGCTCACCAGCGGTATCTGCGTCCTCGGCGTCGGTCTCAACTTCGTCGTCCCGGCGGAGGCGTTCGAGATCGTGCTGAACTTCGCGGCGATCGGGATCCTGTCCACCTGGGGCATGATCATGATCTGTCACGTGCTCTTCTGGCAGAAGACCCAGAAGGGCGAGCTCACCCGCCCCGGCTACCGACTGCCGGGCTCCCCCTGGACCGAAGTCGTGACGCTGGCCTTCCTCGCGTCCGTCCTGGTCCTCATGTACGCCGACGGAGGCGCCGGCCGCACCACCGTGCTGTGCCTGCCGCTGATCGTCGGAGCGCTGGTCGCGGGCTGGTACGGCATCCGAAGCCGTGTCGCGCGCGCCTCCGCCAAGGCCGACGCGTGAGATCCGCGCCGGTCGACGACCCCTCATCGACCCACGACAAACAGGCAGTGATGTACAGCAGTTCCCTCGCGGACGCACCCCTTGTCCGTGAACCCCTCCACGCCCCCGTCGCCCACCTCGTACGCGGCGGGATGACCGAGGGCATCCACTACGGTTCCGTCGTCGTCCTCGGCGCCGACGGCGAGGTCCAGTTCCAGCTCGGCGACATCGAGGCCGCCTTCTATCCGCGCTCGGCGCTCAAGCCCGTCCAGGCCGTCGCCATGGCCCGGGCCGGGCTCCCGCTCGACGGTGAGCTGCTCTCGCTCACCGCGGCCAGCCACTCCGGCGAGGAACGCCACCTCGCCGGCACCCGGCGCATCCTCGAACTCGCCGGGCTCACCGAGGACCACCTGCGCAACGTCCCGGACATGCCGTTCGATCCGGTCGTGCGGGACGCCTGGGTCCGGGAGGGCCGCCCGCCCTCCCGGCTCGCCCAGAACTGCTCCGGCAAGCACGCGGCCATGCTGTACACCTGCCGGCTCAACGGCTGGTCCCTGGAGGACTATCTCGATCCCGGGCACCCCCTTCAGCAGGCGATCGCCGAGATCGTCGAGGACCTGACGGGGCAGGGGATCGCGCGGGTGACCGTCGACGGGTGCGGTGCGCCGCTGTTCTCCGTCTCCCTGCACGGCCTCGCCCGTGCGGCCGCCCGTATCACCACCGCGGCGCCGGGCACACCGGAGGCGCGGGTCGCCGACGCGATGCGGGAGCACGCGGAGATGGCCTCCGGCACCGGGCGGGATGTCGCGGCGTTGATGCGGGCCGTGCCGGGGCTGCTCGCCAAGGACGGGTTCGAGGGCGTGCAGGTCGCTGCGCTGCCGGACGGGCGTGCCGTTGCCGTGAAAATCGCTGACGGGGCCAACAGGGCGCGTGTGCCGGTCGCCGCGGCGGCGCTCGCGTGGGCCGGGGTTGATCCGGAGCTGCTCACCGAGTTCCAGGGTGAGGCCCTTCTCGGGGGCGGGCGGGAGGTCGGGTGTGTGCGGCCCGTTCGATCGCTTGAGCCCGTTGTGGTTCCGGCTTGCGCCTAGTGGTCCGGGCCGACATGTCGGCCGGCGGCCGCGGGGCCGTTGTGGCTGGTCGCGCAGTTCCCCGCGCCCCTGAAGGGGCGCTTCCACCTCCGTATCTCAGAAAGAGAAGCCTCACCCTCATGACCGCCGTCACCCGTAGCGAGCACGATCTGCTCGGCGACCGAGACGTCCCCGCCGACGCGTACTGGGGTGTCCACACTCTGCGCGCCGCGGAGAACTTCCCGATCACCGGTACGCCGATCTCCGCCTACCCGCACCTGATCGACGCCCTGGCCGCCGTCAAGGAGGCCGCCGCCCTGGCCAACGAGGAGCTCGGGCTGCTGGAGCCGGAGAAGGCCGCCGCGATCGTCGCCGCGTGCCGGGAGATCCGGTCCGGCAAGCTGCACGAGCAGTTCGTCGTCGACGTCATCCAGGGCGGCGCCGGCACCTCGACCAATATGAACGCCAACGAGGTCGTCGCCAACCGGGCGCTGGAGCTGCTGGGCCACGCGAAGGGTGAGTACCGGTTCCTGCATCCCAACGAGGACGTCAACCTGGGTCAGTCGACCAATGACGTCTATCCGACCGCGGTCAAGATCGCGACGGTGTTCGCGGTGCGCGGGTTGCTCAAGGCGATGTCCGTGCTGCAGGACGCCTTCGCCCGCAAGGCCGTCGAGTTCCGCGACGTGCTCAAGATGGGCCGTACACAGTTGCAGGACGCGGTGCCGATGACGCTCGGGCAGGAGTTCTCGGCGTATGCCGTCATGATTGACGAGGACCGGTCCCGTCTTGCCGAGGCCGTCGAGTTGATCCATGAGATCAACCTGGGCGCCACGGCGATCGGCACGGGACTCAACGCTCCTGCCGGGTATGCCGAGTCTGCCCGCCGTCACCTCGCCGAGATCACCGGCCTGCCGCTGGTGACCGCCGCCAACCTGGTCGAGGCGACCCAGGACTGCGGGGCGTTCGTGCAGATGTCCGGTGTGCTGAAGCGGATCGCCGTGAAGCTCTCCAAGAGCTGCAACGACCTGCGTCTGCTGTCGTCCGGGCCGCGTGCGGGGCTGGGGGAGATCAACCTGCCGCCGGTGCAGGCGGGTTCGTCGATCATGCCGGGCAAGGTGAACCCGGTGATTCCCGAGGTCGTCAACCAGGTCGCCTTCGAGGTGATCGGCAACGACGTGGCCATCACGATGGCCGCCGAGGCCGGACAGCTCCAGCTCAACGCGTTCGAGCCGATCATCCTGCACTCCCTGTCGGAGAGCATCACGCATCTGCGGGCCGCCTGTGTGACCCTCGCCGAGCGCTGCGTGGACGGCATCACCGCGAACACCGAGGCGTTGCGCGCGACCGTGGAGAACTCCATCGGTCTGGTCACCGCCCTCAACCCGCACATCGGGTACACGGCCGCCACCGACATCGCCAAGGAGGCCCTCGTCTCCGGCCGGGGCGTGGCCGAACTCGTCCTGGAGAAGGGTCTGTTGCCCGCCGAGACCCTCGCCGACCTGCTGCGGCCGGAGGTCGTCGCGGGCAGCGGTCGGGCCACCGTGGCCTGACGGCCACGAACCCTCGGATGCGCACCGGGACCGGCAGAGAGGCACAATGGTGATCATGGCAGCGCCGACGTCGTCACTGACCTTCCAGCCGATCCTGGAGCGCATCGCGGAGGAGATCGGGCGGACCCCCGGCCGTGGCCGGCCCGCCGACTACATCCCGGCCCTCGCGGCCCGCGACCCGCGTCGCTTCGGCATGGCCGTCGCGGAGCTGGACGGCACGGTGTACGGCGTGGGGGACTGGCGGGAGCCGTTCTCCACGCAGTCCATCACCAAGGTCTTCACCCTCGCGCTCGACCTGGCCCGCGAGGGCGACGAACTCTGGGAGCACGTGGGCCGCGAGCCCTCCGGCAACCCCTTCAACTCCCTGGTGCAGCTGGAGTACGAGGACGGCATCCCGCGCAACCCGTTCATCAACGCCGGCGCCCTCGTCGTCACCGACCGCCTGTACACCCGTACCGGCGACGCGGCGGGGGAGCTGCTGGCCTTCCTGCGCGCGGAGAGCGGCAACCCGGCCCTGGACTTCGACAAGGACGTAGCCGCCTCCGAGTCGGCGCACGGCGACCGCAACGCCGCGCTGGCCCACTTCATGGCGTCGTACGGCAACATCGACAACCCCGTGCCTGCCCTGCTCGACCAGTACTTCCGCCAGTGCTCCCTGACCGCGTCCTGCGCCGACCTCGCCCTGGCCACCACCTTCCTGGCCCGCCACGGCGTCCGCGCCGACGGCACCCGGCTGCTCACCCGCAGCCAGGCCAAGCAGGTCAACGCGGTGATGCTGACCTGCGGAACGTACGACGCGGCCGGCGACTTCGCGTACCGGGTGGGCCTGCCCGGCAAGAGCGGCGTGGGCGGCGGCATCATCGCGGTGGTGCCGGGCCGGTGCACGCTGTGCGTCTGGAGTCCGGGCCTGGACGAGCGGGGCAACTCGGTGGCCGGCGTGGCGGCCCTGGACCGCTTCACGACACTCACCGGACTGTCGGTCTTCTGACCCCCGGCACCGGCCCGCGCCGCGTAATGCGGTTGAGGAGAGTTCGGGTCGTCGGTGAGGATCTTCGGCATGTTCTCGCGCAAGAATCGCCGACCGAAGACGCCCGGACTGCTCAAGGCCTGGCAGTCCCTCGACGAGGGGGACATCCCCGGAGCCCTGCGCCAGTTGCGGCAGGGCGTCGACGGCGGGCCGCTCGGTGAGGTCGCTCTCGTGGTGGCCCGGGCCGCAGGCGCCGCCGGCTTCGACGACCTCCACACCGCCGCCACCGCCCTGGCCGCCCGCCCCGAACAGGCCCGGGCGCTCCACGACTTCGGGTACGCGTGCATCGAACGCGGCGTGCCCTACCTGGCGATACCCGCCCTGCGTGAGGCGCTGAACCGGGCGCCGGGTTCGGCGGCGATCCTGCGCGAGCTGGTCTCGGCGTACGAGCGCGAGGGCCGGCACCGCGAGGCGGTGGATGTCCTGGCCGCGCGGGAGAGCGAACTCGCCGACTGGCCGGACCGCTACCTGCTGGTCTTCAACGCCGTCATGGCCGGTGACCTCGCCCTGGCCCGCAGCCGGCACGCGCTGCTGTCCGACCCGGACGACGCGATGTGGCTGCCCGCGCAGGCCCGCCAGCGCCGCATGCTGGACCGCGCCGCGAGCGCCGAGCCGGTGAGCCCACTGGACCTCGGTGACCTGCGGGGATGGCAGTACGTCATCGGCGGCACCGTGCTCGGCACGCTGTCCCCGTACGGCTTCGACGCGGGCATGGCCGGGCGGTACGCCTGGCTGCAGGACTCCTACGACCAGTGCCTGCGGGGCCTGTCGCGGCTGAAGGCGGTCCTCGGCGCCGCCGGGGCACGCCCCACGTCGGTGTCCCTGCTGCCCGACCGCAGCAGCAGGATCCTCGGCCTCGCCGCGGCCGAGGTGCTCCAGCTGCCGACGGTGCCGTTCGCGCCGGGACGGGAGGACACCGTCGTCGTCGCCTACGACCTGAACGACGTGGCCGGCGCCGACCAGGGCCCGGACATCCTCGGCGGGCTCTTCGAGCGGGCGCCGGGACAGGTGCTGCACGAGCACGCGAGCAACTGGACCGACCCGCCGGTCGTCACCGCCGACAGCATCGCCCTGCTGCACCAGTCGGCGACGGCACCGTGGGAGGGGCAGCTGCGGGCGGACGACGACGGGAACGTGGAGCGCGGTGCTCCCGACGACCGACCGGCGGAGGAGATCGCCGCGGAGATCCTGGCGGCCGACCCGTCGCCCGACGAGGGTGACGGCGAGGGACCCGCCGACCCGGTCGAACGGCTCACCGAGTTCGTCACCGCCGTCCGCGGTTCCTGGCTCCAGGGCGACCGGGCCGGCCTCACGTCATCGGGGCCGGTGGCCAGCTCCCGTTTCCTGTGACGCCCGCACCGGGAGGGATCACACGGCGGTCACACGCAGGCCGCCGCCCCGAGGGTCCCGCGTCGCTTTCCGGCCACCCGGCGTTGACACGCTGCCCGAGTGTTGGCCATGGCTTTTCCCGTCGATCTCCGCCGCTGCCAGATACTCGGTCTGGCCGGCACCGCCTTCCTCGCCCTGGGCGGTGAGACGGCCGGCGCGTTGCCGGTCCGGGAACTCCTGGCCCCCACCTCGGCACACGCGGCCCTCGGCCTGGTCGGCGTGTACTTCGGTGTCGTCCTGCTGATCGCGGCCTGGCTGCTGCTCGGCCGGCTCGTGCGCAGCGCCGACCCGCCGACCCCACGCGCCCTGCTGCTGGTGCTGGCGGTCTGGGCCGCCCCACTGCTGATCGCGCCACCGCTGTTCAGCCGGGACGTGTACAGCTACCTGGCCCAGGGGGCCATGGTCGACGCGCACATTGACGTGTACGCGCATGGACCCGCCCACCTCGGTGGCCCGCTCGCGGACGAGGTCGCCCCGCTGTGGCGGCACACCGCGGCCCCCTACGGCCCGGTGTTCCTCGGCGTCGCCTCCGCGCTGTCCGGTGCGACCCGCGGCGAACTGCCCGCCGGGCTCCTCGGCATGCGCCTGATAGCCCTGCTCGGGGTGGCGCTGATGGCGGCCGTGCTGCCGCGCCTGGCCCGGCACAGCGGAGCCGACCCGGCCGCCGCCCTCTGGCTCGGCGCCCTCAACCCCCTCGTCCTGCTGCATCTGGTCGCGGGCGCCCACAACGACGCCCTCATGCTCGGCCTGCTCGGCGCCGGACTGGTCGCCGCGCTCGGCCGGTGGCCGGTCCTGGGCGCCGTACTCGTCACGCTCGCCGCCCTGGTCAAGGCCCCTGCCGCGCTGGGCCTGGCCGCCGTCGTAGTGCTGCGGATGCGGGCCGGTCAGCACCCGGCGAAGGCGATCCTGAGCACGACCGCGGGGTCCGCCGCCACCACGGTCGTCGCAACGGCCGCAGCGGGCACGGGATACGGCTGGACAGGTGCCCTGGACACGCCGGTCTCCCCGCAGAACTGGGCGCCCACCAGCCTGCTCGGCCGGGCCACCGCCACGCTGCTGGACATGGCCGGCAGCGATCTGGCGCCGCTGGCCGTCCCCGTGTGGCATGCCCTCGGCCTGCTGCTCACGGCGGTCCTGGTGCTCCTCATCTGGTGGCGCTGGCGGCCACGCCCCGTGTACGCGCTGGGCCTGAGCCTGGCGGCCGTGGCCGCCTTCGGACCGGCGCTCCGCCCCTGGTACGCCCTGTGGGGCCTGTTCCTCATCGCCGCCGCGGCGCCCAGCACTTCGGTCCGGCACCGGGTGGCGGCCCTGACGGGAGTGCTCGCGCTCGCCGTCCTGCCCAGCGGCGAGCCCGCGGACGTCGGCCAGTTGGTGCTGGCCGTCTCCGGCGGCGCGCTCGCCGTGGTCGTCCTGTGGCAGGCGCATCTGGCGGCGCAGGCCCCGGCGTTGGAGCGCACCGCATGAGGCTTCCGCGCACCGACCGCGGCCGGCTCGTGCTGGTGCTCGTGCTCGCCGCCGCCGTGACCGTGTTCACCGCGACCGTGCCGTTGCTGCGGGGCTGGTTCGACCTGCGCGTCTACTACGGCACCGTCGACAGCTGGATCCACCACGGCGGCCGGATCTACGACTACCGGGTGCCGGGCACGACGTACGGCTTCACCTACCCGCCGTTCGCCGCGGTCGCCATGCTGCCCATGGCGCTGCTCGGTCTGCGCGCCGCGATCGCGGTGGCGCTGCTGCTCAACCTGGCGGCACTGGCCTTCGTGCTGCGCGTGCTGGCCGGCCGGGCCTGGCGGCGCCACGGCTGGTTCGGCTGTGCGCTGGCGGCGTGCGGGCTGGCCCTCTTCGAACCGCTCCGGGACACCTTCAGCTTCGGCCAGGTGAACATCCTGCTGCTGGCCCTCGTGCTGCTCGACTGCTGGTTGCTGGCCACCGGAAGGGGCCGCTGGGCGGGGGTCGGGATCGGGCTCGCGGCGGCGATCAAGCTGACGCCCGCCCTGTTCATCGGCCTGCTGCTGGTGGCCCGGCGCCGGCGAACCGCCGCCGTGGCGACGGCCGTTGCCGCCGGAGCGACGGCGCTGGCGGCCTGGGTGGCGCCCGACGCGTCCCGCTACTACTGGACGCACGCGATGTGGGACACCACCCGGGTGGGCCGCCTCGACTACGTCTCCAACCAGTCACTGCAGGGAATCCTGGCCCGGCTGGGCGTGTCCGACCGCCTGGTCTGGGCGGTGGCGGTCCTGCTGGTCCTGGGCGTCTGGGCGGCGCGTACCCGTCGGGCGGTCGCGGCGGGGAACTGGACGGCGGCGTTCGCCCTCACCGGGCTGACCGCCTGCCTGGTCAGTCCGATCACCTGGGTCCACCACCTGGTGTGGCTGCTGCCGTCCTTCGCCGTCCTCCTGCGCGCCGGGCATCCGCGGCTCGCGGGTGTCCTGTACGCGCCGCTGTGCACCAGCGTGGTGTGGCTGTGGTTCGACGACGCGTCCGGCGTCGACGGCTTCCTCGGCAGCAACATCTACGCCTGGATCACCCTGGGCCTGCTGCTCCGGCTGCCGGTCGGTCAACTCGGCGCCGAGTCCTCGACCTTGCCGCGCAGCAGCAGCGACATGACACCGGCCCCGAGCATGGCCGCTCCCACGATCGCCCACGCCTCCGCCCAGCCCGGCCCGGCCGCCCCGCCCTCCGGCTCCACCGCAGCCGCCACCGGCATCGTCGCGGGCCCCGGCCTCGGCTTGACCCGCAAGGCGTCGAGCGACCCCACCGGTTCGACCCGCCCCACCGCCCAGAATCCCCAGTCGAGCAGCCGCCCGGCCTCCTCGTAGACGGCCGAACCGCCGCCCGCCCGCGGGTTCAGCACCGTGACGACCAGGGTGCGTCCGCCCCGTCGGGCGGCGGCGACGAGCGTGCTGCCCGCCTTGCTGGTGTAGCCGTTCTTGATGCCGACCAGCCCCGGATACGGCTCCACGCCGTCCGCGCCGGTCAACAGCCGGTTGGTGTTCCGGATCACGTACGACCAGCCGCCCCCGCCCGGGAACCTCGCCTGGGCCGTGCCGCAGTACCGCGCGAAGTCCGCGTTGCGCAGCCCCGCCCGGCCGAACACCGCCAGGTCGTACGCCGAGGACACCTGGCCGGGGGTGTCATAACCGTCCGGCGAGAGCACGCGCGTGTCGAGGGCGCCCAGCGAACGCGCCTTGGCCTGCATGCGGGCGGCCGTGACGCGCCAGCCGCCGTTCATCGCCGCCAGCACCCGCACGGCGTCGTTGCCGGAGCTGAGGAACACCCCGCGCCACAGATCGGCCACCTGATACGTACGTCCCTCGGCGACCCCGACCAGAGAGCTGCCGGGCCCGATCCCCGCCAGCTCGTCCTCGCTCACCCGGTGCCGGATGCCGCCGGGCAGGGTCGGGAGCACGGTGAGGGCGAACAGCGTCTTCAAGGTGCTGGCGGGCGGCAGCTTCCGGTGGGCGTCGTGTGCGGCGAGCACCTCGCCGGAGTCGGCGTCGGCCACCAGCCAGGACAGAGCGGAGACGCGTGGAACCCGGGGTGCCCCGGCATGGGGCCGCACCTGTGTGCCGGACCGGTACAGCAGCGCCGGCCGTGGAATCGCCGCCCGCGCCCCGCCGGGCGTGTCGGGGTCGTGCCCGGTGCGGGCGTCCGCGGTGGCGGGGGCGAGCGTCAGCAGGCCGGCCGCGCACAGCGCGCAGGTGGACACGAGAGCCCGGGAGGCAAATCCGATCTTCATATCGGACAACGTAGGAAGGGAGTCGTCGTAGATCGCGCTGGCCGGGCCGGGTGGGGCGTGCCGGCACCCGGACGGGGGATGCTTCCGGACCCGTCAAGCGCCGGGCAGCGTCGGCTGGATCCGCCGCAGGAACGTGGCGTTGTCGGGCGTCTCGCGCATGCGCTCCAGGAGGGTTTCCAGATTGGCCTGACCGTCCCGGGTCCGCAGGGCCCGGCGCAGTCCCTGCACGGCGGTCAACTCCGCCGGGGACAGCAGGAGTTCCTCGCGTCGGGTGCCGGACGGGGTGATGTCGACGGCGGGGAAGACACGGCGGGAGGCGAGGTCCCGGCTCAGGCGGAGCTCCATGTTGCCGGTGCTCTTGAGCTCCTCGAAGAAGAAGTCGTCGGCCCGGGATCCGGTCTCCACCAGGGCCGTGGCGAGGATGGTCAGCGAACCGCCCTCCTCGGCGAGACGCGCGGCGCCGAAGAACCGCTTCGGCCCCTGCAGCGCGGCCGCGTCGACGCCGCCGCTCAGGGTGCGGCCACCGGACGCGGCCGCGTTGTTGTGCGCCCGGCACAGCCGGGTCAGGGAGTCGAACAGGATGACGACGTCCTCGCCCGCCTCGACAAGCCGCTTGGCCCGCTCGATCACGAGCTCGGCCAGCGCGACGTGCTGCTTGGGCGCCCGGTCGAAGGTCGAGGCGTACACCTCGCCCCGCACCGAACGCCGCATGTCGGTGACCTCCTCGGGCCGTTCGTCGAGGAGCACCACCATCAGCCGGCACTCGGGGTGATTGCCGGCGACGGCCGCCGCGATCTGCTGGAGCAGCACGGTCTTGCCGGTCTTGGGCGGGGCCACGATCAGCCCTCGCTGGCCCTTGCCGACGGGAGCGATCAGGTCGACCACCCGCCCGGCCGGGCCGGACGCCGGGTGTTCGAGGCGCAGCCGCTCGCGCGGGTGCAGCGGTGTCAACTCGCCGAAGTCACGGCGGTTCTTGTGCGGAACGCGGCCGTTGACGCGGGCGACCTCGGTGAGGACGCGCCGGTCGCCGCGTACGCCGTCGACGAGGTCGCCCTTGCGCAGGCCGTACCGGCGGATCAGCGCGGGGGAGACCTGGAGGTCGGAGGGCGAGGGCAGCAGGTGTACGGCGCGCAGGTGTCCCTTGCCGCTCGCGTCTATGTCGAGGACGCCGGTGACGGCCGTGGCCGGGGGCTGCTGCTGGACTGGGGGGTGTTCGAGTGTGGTGGTCATGGAGGTCGGTCCTTTCACGGACGGAAGACATGGACATGCGGGGAAGGGATGAGCCGCGGACATCGGGAAGGCGGACAGAGCGCCTTCGGGCGGCGGGAAACAACACCTCGGACACGGTGGAACCGCTGATCACAAGGTGGTGAGGAGAAGCCGGTACGCCGACCGGCGAACTGAAGTGAGAGCTGGCACCGGCGCCACAACCGGGCGTACACAGGTGCTGACGCGACGGTACCACGGCGGTTCAGCATGTGGCGAGCAATCCGTACAGCAGCGGGATACGCGGCTCGGGCAGCCGCCACCAGCCGGACGGTGTGCGGGCCATCTGCGGCCAGCGCGGCCAGGGAAGTTCGTCACTCTCCGTGAGGTGCCGGATGGTCAGTCCGTTCTGCACCAACGCGTTGACGACCTCGCTTATTCCGTGCATCCACTCGTAGCTGTCCGTGGCGCCCTCGACGGCGGGCCCGTCGGTGTAGGTGTGGGTCGCGTCCCGGTGCACGGCGCCGCTTCCGCCCAGGTAGTCGTGGCGGAGCAGGAGTTCGGGCCCCTCGCCCGGACCGGGCTTCGGCCCGAGGGAGTTGAGCAGCGGATGGAACTCGACGATGTACAACCGCCCGCCCGGACGCAGGAGTTGGGCCACGACCCCGGCCCAGCGGTCCAGGTCGGGCAGATAGCACAGGGCACCCTTGCCGGTGTACACCACGTCGAACCGCCGCCGATCGAGGGCCTCCACGGCGTCGTACACATTGGCCTGTACGTAGGTGACGTCGAGCCCCGCCCTCCGGGCGATGCCGTTCGCGGCGGCCACGGACGCCGCGGAGAAGTCGAGGCCGACGGCCCGGGCCCCGCGCTGGGCGAAGGCGATCGTCTCGGTGCCGAGGTGACACTGCAGATGGAGCACATCGCGGCCCGCCAGCTCACCGAGGTCGTCCCACTCGAAGGAGGCGAACCAGCGAGCGGGATCGAGGTCCTGGTCGAGGCCGTAGAACCGGCTGGCGAGATGGACGGGGGTGCGGGCGTCCCAGTTCGCCTGGTTGGCCGACATCATCCGCGCGTGCTCGTCGGTGGTCATGAGGACATCCAACCGCGACCGGGCCGCGCGCCGTGGCGGGAATGGCGGACACGGGCGCCCCGGGTGTCGATTCGGGCCGCTCCCGTTCGTCGGTGGGGTGTAGGAAGCTCAAGAGGACCAGGAGGATCCAATGAAGTACATGCTGCTCGTCTGCGGCGACGACACCGCCGACGCCTCGGGCATGGCCCCCGTCGAGCCCTGGGTGGAGGAGCTGGGCGACCGCGGCGTACGGCTGCACGGCCACCGGCTGGCGCGCCCCGCCGAGGCCGTCACCGTGCGGGTGCGCGGCGGCGAGGTGCTGCGCGCCGACGGTCCGTTCGCGGAGACCAAGGAGTACGTGGCCGGATTCGACATCCTGGAGTGCGACAGCATGGCCGAGGCGGTCGAGGCCGCCGCCCGGCATCCCGTGGCGACCATCGGGGCCATGGAGGTGCGGCCGTTCTGGGCGGACGAGGACGCCGAGGCGGAGATCCGCGCGCTCGACGCCGAGCTGACCGCGGCGGCGGGGGAGCGGGACGTCGACCGCGTGGTGGCCTGCTACGCCCCGGACGTGGCGGCGTTCGCCGACGGCCGGGAACACCGTGGCATCGACGCCCTGCGCAAGTCCATGGAGGAGCTGTTCGCCGGCGTCACCGGTCCCGTCACCCGCGAGGTGCTGGAATTCGGCGTCCACGTCGACGAGAGCGTCGCCTTCGGCCACGCCGTCGTCCGCCTGCGGGCCAACCGCCCGGACGGCACCCCGCGCGACGATCTGACGCGTGTCACCACCGGCTACCGCAACGCCGGTCCGCGCTGGCTGATCGCCCACGAGCACGTCTCTCCCGTCACCGAGGAGCGGTCATGAAGTACGTCCTGTTCATCTGCACCGCCGTCGGCGGCGCGGAGCTCAGCCCCGAGGAGATCGCCGAGGACCCCCGCTTCACCTCGTACATCGACGAGGTGCGCGGTCGGGACATCGTGAAGGGCGGGGCCCGGCTGCGGCCGCCGACCGACGCCACCACCGTCCGGGTCCAGGGCGACGAGGTCCTGCTCAGCGACGGGCCCTTCATCGAGTCCAAGGAGTACGTCGCCGGCATCGACATCATCGAGGTCGCCGATCTCGACGAGGCCATCGCGCTCGCCGCCCGGCATCCCGCCGCGCTGGGCGGGGGCTCGGTGGAGGTGCGGCCGGTCTGGGAGTGAACGCCGTGCACGATGCCGAGGAGGCCGTCGCCGCCGCCTTCCGTGCGGAGTGGGGCCAGGTCGTCGCCACCCTGATCCGGGTGACCGGCGACTGGGACCTCGCCGAGGAGTGCGCGCAGGACGCCTTCGCCCAGGCCCTCGACCGGTGGCGGCGCGACGGAGTGCCGCGCCGCCCCGGCGCCTGGCTGACCACGACCGCCCGCAACCGTGCCCTGGACGTACTGCGCCGGGAGGCCGTGGGGGCGGCGAAACTCCGGGAGGTGGCGGTGCTGACCCGCGACGAACCGTCGTACGGACCCGACGACGACAGTGGGGTGCACGACGACCGGCTGCGGCTGATCTTCACCTGCTGTCATCCGGCGCTGCCCATCGAGGCCCGGGTCGCGCTGACCCTGCGCACGCTCGCGGGCCTGACCACACCGGAGATCGCCCGCGCCTTCGTCGTCCCCGAGGCGACCATGGCGCAGCGCCTGGTGCGCGCCAAGCGGAAGATCCGCAACGCCGGGATCCCGTACCGGGTACCGCCGGCGCACCTGCTGCCCGAGCGCATCACGGGCGTGCTCGGCGTGATCTACCTGCTGTTCAACGAGGGGTACGCGGCCACCGCGGGCGCCGATCTGGTCCGTACGAACCTCTGCGCCGAGGCGATCCGCCTGGCCCGGGTTCTGGCCCGCCTCATGCCCGACGAGCCCGAGGTGCTCGGTCTGCTGGCACTCCTGCTGCTGCACGACGCGCGCCGGGACACAAGGGTCGACGAGGCCGGCGACCTGGTGACCCTGGAGGACCAGGACCGCACGGCCTGGGACCGTGCCGAGGCCGACGAGGGCACCGCCCTGCTGGAGACCGCGCTGCGCCGCGGCCGTCCCGGGCCGTACCAGATCCAGGCCGCCATCGCCGCCTGCCACACCACCGCGCCCACCGCCGAGGACACCGACTGGGCCGACATCGCCGCCCTGTACGGCGAGTTGGCCCGCCTCGTGCCCTCCGCCGTGGTCCGCCTGAACCGCGCGGTGGCCGTCGGCATGGCCGAGGGCCCGGAGGCGGGCCTCGCGCTGGTGGCGCGGCTGGAGGCCGAGGGCGAGCTGGCCGGGTACCACCTGCTGCCGGCCACCCGCGCCGATCTGCTGCGCCGCAGCGGCCGTAGGGAGGAGGCGGCCGTGGCCTACGAACGTGCGCTTGAGCTGGTGGAGAACGACGCGGAACGGAGGTTCCTCGAAAGGCGCCTCGCGGAGTGTCGAGCCGCGTAGGGGCCGTTCGTCGGTGGCTTGAAAGCGCCCTCACGCCCCCGGAGGCCCCGATGACCGCTCACGTCCCCGCGCGCCGCACCGGCAGACTGCGCCGGCTCCTCGCCTGCCTGCTACGGGCCCACCGAACTCCCCGCGTCCCCGGCGAAGGACCCAGCACACCGGACGTCTGGCTCGCCGGACTCCGCCTGCGCGGCTGAGCCCGCGGTGGTCCGACGGCGCGGGCGCGGCCTCACGCCGACCGTGCCTCCGCCTCCTTCACGATCCGGTCGAACTGCGCCCCCATCGCCTCGGCCAACGCCTGCGCACCCGACAGCGGACGGACCATGACCATGAAGTCGTCGATCAGCCCTTCCTCGTTCACCCGGAGGAAGTCGCAGCCGGTGATCTCCCGGTCGCCCACCCGCGCGGTGAAGACCAGGGCGTGCTCGCGGCCCGCGGGGTCACCGATCTCGCGCACATAGCGGAAGTCCTCGAAGACCCGCACGACGCCGCGCAGGATCGCCGCCGTGATCGCCTTGCCCGGGTACGGCTTGAACACGACCGGGCTGGTGAAGACGACGTCCTCCGCCAGCAGGGCCTCGACGGCGTCGAAGTCGCCGGCCTCGACCGCCTCGCGGAACGCGCGCATCGGATCACCTCATAGTCAATTAGTTGAGTAGGTGCCGATGAGAATAATCACCTTCTGTTAACGTGTCCACATGTCCCTCAAGTACGCCGTCCTCGCCGCCCTCCTGGAGGGCGAGGCCTCGGGCTACGAGCTGTCCAAGGTCTTCGACGTCTCGTTCGCCAACTTCTGGCCCGCCACTCCGCAGCAGCTCTACCGCGAGCTGGAGCGCCTGGCGCAGGACGGCCTGGTCGAGGCCCGGTTCGTGCAGCAGGAACGCCGGCCGAACAAGCGGATGTTCACGCTCACCGAGGCCGGCCGGGAGGACCTGCGCGCCTTCGCCGCCGAGCCGCCCCGCCGGCCCACCTCCGTCCGCGACGAACTCCTGATCAAGCTCCAGGCCATGGAGGACCCCGAGGCCGCCCGCGCCCTGGTCGAGGAGCGCATGACGTGGGCGCGTGGCAAGCTCGACCGCTACGAACGCGTCCGTGACCGCCTCCTCGACGGGCGGACCGAGGAGGAGTACCTGAGCGAGTCCGGCCGCGTCGGCCCGTATCTGACGCTGCTGCGCGGCATCTCCTTCGAGGAGGAGAACCTGCGCTGGTGCGAGCGCGTGCTCGCCGTCCTGCGACAGCGTGCCGCTCTGGGGTGACGCCGATGTTCGGTCCCGAAGGCCCCTCCCTGCGTGAACTCGCCGTCCAGGCGCTGTCGTCCGTGGAGCGCGGATACGACCTGCTCGCCCCGAAGTTCGACCACACGCCGTTCCGCACGCCGGACTCGGTCCTCTCCGCGGTCGCGGCGGCGCTCGAACGAACGGGCCCCTACGACGACGGCCTCGACCTGTGCTGCGGGACCGGTGCGGGTGTGGCGGTGCTGGCGAAGGTGTGCCGGCGCAGTGTCACCGGTGTCGACTTCAGCGCCGGCATGCTCGACGTCGCCCGGCAGCGGACGGGAGTCGTGCAGCCGCGCGTCTCCTGGGTGCGTGCGGACGCCCGTGCCCTGCCGTTCGCCCCGGCCTTCGACCTGGTGGTGAGCTTCGGGGCCTTCGGCCACTTCCTGCCCTCCGAACTGCCCGGACTGTTCGCCCAGGTCCACTCCGTCCTGCGGCCCGGCGGGTGCTTCGCCTTCCCGGTCGTGGCCCCGCCCCGTCCCGCGTCCCTCGCCTACTGGGTGCTGCTGGGCTTCGACACGGCCATGCGGGTGCGCAACGCGCTGTGGCGGCCGCCGTTCGTCATGTACTACCGGGCCTTCCGGCTCGGGGAGGTGCGGAGCGAGCTGGCGCGTGCCGGTTTCCAGGTGGAGCTACGGGCCCTGCTCGAGTTCGGGCGGCGGCGGGACGGGAGCCCGCGGGTGCGGATGGTCGTGGCACGGCGCCCGAGGTAGGAAGGTTGGAATTCCCAACTTATGAGCTCTAGTGGGTTTGTTTTTCAAACTTACACCGCTAGGGTGAGCCCGTGACCACGACGACCGACACCGAGATCCGTATCGACCCGCTGTGGCGGTCCTGGGAGGGAGCGCACGGTGGGCATGTCGCCGCCCTCGCCCTGGCCGCCGTACGCGACCGGTTCACCGGCGGGGCCCACCCCGTCCGCACGCTGACCACGCACTATCTGGCCCCGGTCGGCGACGGCCCGCTGCACTTCTCCGGCGCGGCACCCGCCGGCCCCGGCCGGCGCACGGCGACCTGCGTCTTCACCGGCCACCAGAACGGCGTGCCGGTCATCTCAGGCTCGGCACTGTTCGGCTCCGGGCGCCAGGGGCCGTCGTACGACGGAAGCCCGGTCCCCGGGGTCCCGGAGCCCCAGGACTGCCGTCGCCTGGAGCTCCCCGGTGAACTGTCGCCCTTCGCCCGGCAGTTGGAGATCCGCCCCGCCACCGCGGACCTCCCGCTCGCCGGCGGTGACAGGGCCGAGCTGACGGCCTGGATCCGCTTCCTGGACGGCCGTGCCCTCGACGCTCCGGCGGCCGTCACCCTCACCGACGTCCTGCCGCCCGCGCTGTACGCCCGCTGGCGCAGCGCGCGCCCGGTGCCCACCGCCGAACTCACCGTCCACCTCACCGACGCCCTCGACGACGGCCCCCATGAGGGCTGGGCGCTCGTCCGGATCCGTACCGGGCACGCCGGTAGCGGCTGGGCCGTCGACGACAGTGCGGTCTGGTCGGCGGACGGGCGGCTGCTGGCGCTGGCCCGGCAGTCGCGGGTCGTGCGCCCTCAGCCCGCCGCCGGCAGCGTGAACTCGTAGACCAGGGCGTCCTGCTGGGCGTCCACGACGAGGTCCGTGATCTCCAGCGGGCGGGCGTACTGGTCGTGCACGCGCCGGGTGACCCGCACCGAGGGCACGCCCGGGAGCCGGGTGATGGCGTCCCGGTGGTGCAGGGTGAGGCCCGCCTTGCGCATCCAGTCGTAGGCGCGGCGCAGTTGGGCCGAGCCGGTGCCGTCGGCGCGATCGCGATAGCGGGCCAGCTCCGCGACCTCGGCGAGCGCCACCGCGGAGAAGGACGTCACGGCCGTACGCCGGCCGCATCCGTCGGCTCCCGCGGACTCGTAGCGGTGCACCAGGGTCGGCCGGTGCGGGGCCAGCCCCAGGGCCTCGGCGTGTTCGGCGGGCGGAGTCTCCCAGGTGACCGTGGCCCGGTCCACGGCGCCCGGACTGTCGGCCCGGGCGCCGACCGGGAAGGTGAGGGAGGCCGGGACCTCGACCGGCAGACCGGGCAGGGTGGCATGGCTGCCCCGCCGGTCGGTGGCGACCAGACCGCTGCGGCGCAGCACCTCCAGCGCCTGCCGTACGGTCTCCCTGCTGACCCCGAAGTGCCCCGCCAACTGCCGTTCCCCGGGCAGTCGTTCACCAGGGGGAATAGTCCCTTCACGCAGCTCGCCGAGCAACTGGGTGGCGATCCTCCAGTACAGCGGCTGCGCTTCGGTGAGC
The DNA here is from genome assembly GCF_001513975.1 of Streptomyces curacoi. Lineage (GTDB taxonomy): Bacteria > Actinomycetota > Actinomycetes > Streptomycetales > Streptomycetaceae > Streptomyces > Streptomyces curacoi. The sequence continues at coordinate 238,808 of NZ_KQ947989.1, read as the reverse complement.
GGGCGGTCGTGCTGGGTGGTGCGGGCCATGCCGCGCCTCCTGTTGGTGACGTTTCGTAGCCGTGCGGGCTCGTTGCGCCACCACATCTAGCATTGGTCTAAACCACCAGGGAAGGGCGGCTTGTCACTTCGGCCGAAACGGCCCGCGCCGACCGCTCGTCACAGGGCTGCGTACAGGGCGTCGATCAGTGCCATCTTCCGTGGGTCATTGGCGATATGAGGCCCCATCCGGTTCATCACATAGCCCAGTGACACCCCGGCCTCGGGATCCGCCAGGCCGCAGGAGCCGCCGTAGCCGTCGTGTCCGAAAGCCCGCGGGTTGGGTCCGTACGAGCCGTGCGGCCCGCTCAGCCAGAGTCCGAGGCCGATCTCCGTCTCGCTGTCGAGCCCGGCCCCGAGCACCAGATCGTGGCAGCTGCCCTGCCCCTCGCGCACCCGCTCGGCCGCCTCGGGGGACAGGACGCGATGGCCGTCGTACGTCCCGCGGCCCGCGAAGATCCCGTACAGCGCGGCGACCGCCCGTGCCGTGCCGTGCCCGTTCGCGGCGGGAATCTCGGCGGCCCGCCACTCGGGCGAGTTCGCCTGCGCCGCACTTGGCGCGGGGTTGGCCAGCGCGGCCAGGGCGGCGGGCGCCAACTTCCTGAAGACGGCCGCCTGTTCGTCGGTCATCGTGGCCGGCGGCTGCACCAGCTCGGCCGCCCGCCCGCACTCCTTCTCCGGCAGCCCGATCGTGAAGTCGATCCCGAGCGGCCCGGTCACCTCCCGCTCCAGGAAGGCCCCGGGCGGCAGCCCCGACACCCGCCGCACGACCTCCCCGACCAGGAAGCCGTAGGTGAACGCGTGATACCCCGACCGTGTCCCCGGCGCCCACCACGGCTCCATCGCGGCGAGCCGTTGTGTGGTCAACTCCCAGTCGCAGAGCTGCTGAAGCGAGTGCGGCTCCCGCAGCCCGGACAGGCCGGCGCGGTGGGACAGCAGATGCCGTACGAGGATCTGTTCCTTGCCCGCGGCGGCGAACTCCGGCCAGTACGCGGCCACCGGCGCGTCGAGGTCGAGCAGGCCCCGGTCGGCGAGGATGTGCGCGCACAGCGCCGTCGGCCCCTTCGACGTCGACCACACGTTGACCAGCGTGTCATGCTCCCAGGGGCGGCTGCGGGCCGCGTCGGCCCACCCGCCCCACAGGTCCACGACGGTCCGGCCGCCGACCGTGACGGCGACCGCGGCGCCCAGCTCCCCGCGCTCCAGGAAGTTCGCCTCGAACGCCGCCCGCACCGCCGCGAACCGCGGCTCGCAGTGCCCGTGCACCTGTGCCTCGTGCTCCGCCATGGGTCACCCTTCGTGGTCCGCCGAAAGCCCGGGCCGCGACACTGCGACCCGGGCGTTGCCGAACGTACCGACTGGTCGGACAGGGCGGAAGGCGTCGAACACGCCGAACTCACCCGTAGGCGAACCGCTCCGCGGTTTCACGTCTTTCCACGCGGCGCCTGTCAGGCGTGTGAGCGCAGCCAGTCCAGCTTGGCCGCCTCGTGGAACGGGCCCCCGCCCTCGTGGTCGTTGAAGTCGTACACCTCGATGGCCTTCTCGTCGTGGGCCCAGGCGTTGAAGGCGGCGAAGACGGTGGAGGGCGGGCAGGTCTGGTCCTCCAGGGCCGCCGAGAAGAGGGCGGGAGCCCGGCCGCGGGCCGCGAAGTGGACGGCGTCGAAGTAGGAGAGGGTGCGCAGGGCGTCCTGGGTGCGGCCCCGGTGGGTCTTCAGGTAGAGGCCTATCTCGCGGTACGGGTGGCGGTCCGTGATGGTCGCCGCGCGCGGGTAGTCGCACAGGAACGGCACATCCGGCGCGATCGCCGCGAGGTCGGAGACCAGGCCGCCGACCGCGATCGTGATGCCGCCGCCCTGGCTCGCACCCAGCGCCACGGTGCGCGAGGCGTCGGTCAGCGGATGCGAGCGGGCGGCCTCCACAGCACGCACCGCGTCCGTGAACACCCGGCGGTAGTAGTAGTTCTCGGGCGCGTCGATGCCCCGCGTCATGAACCCGGGGTAGGCAGGCGCCGCACCCACCGGGTCCGGGGTCCCGCCACCGGCGCCCCACGCGCTGCCCTGGCCGCGCGTGTCCATCACGAAGTGCGCGCGGCCCGTGGACGCCCACAGCAGGTTCTCGTGCGGCAGGCCGCGCCCGCCGCCGTAGCCGATGAACTCCACGACCAGCGGCAGCGGCTCCGTGGCCCCGGCGGGCAGCCGCAGCCAGCCCTTCACCGGGTGACCGCCGAACCCGGCGAACGTCACGTCGTACACCCGCACCGTGGACAGTCCCGTGTCGACCGGCTCGAAGCGGGCGTCCAGATCGTGCTCGCGGGCCTCCCCGAGGGTCTTGGACCAGAACGCGTCGAAGTCCTCGGGCTCGACGGACTCGCTGCGGTACTCGCGCAGTTCGTCGAGCGGAAGGTCGAACAGGGCCATCTAGGACCGCCTTTGCGAAGAGTGAGGGCAGATGATCACACCGTACGTGGGTGATCGGAGGACTCGCCAGGTGTTTGCCGTACCGAGCGCCTACGATGGCGCCATGACGCCTGCCGTCGACCCTCCGGTCAACGCCGCAGAACTGCTGGTCAGAGACGCCGAACTGCTCGTCGTGGACGAGGACCGGGAGATCCCGGGCGGCTGGGTCGCCGTGACCGGTGGTCGGGTCACCGGCGTCGGTGGCGCCGGGAGCGAGCCCGAGGCCCGTACGACCGTCTCGGCGGCCGGCCGGCTCGTCACCCCGGGCCTGGTCAACACGCACCATCACATCTACCAGAACCTCACCCGCTCCTACGCGCCCGCCGTGACCGGCTCGCTGTTCGACTGGCTGACCACCCTCTACCCGCTCTGGGCGGGCCTCGACGAGGAGGCCGCGTACGTGTCGGCGTACGCCGGCATGGCGGAACTCCTGATGGGCGGCTGCACCACGTCGTCCGACCACCTGTACGTCCATCCCCGCCCGCACCTCGTCGACGCCGAGATCCGCGCCGCCCGTGACATCGGCTTCCGCTTCCACGCCACCCGCGGCTCGATGACCCGCTCGGTCGAGGACGGCGGACTGCCGCCCAGAAGCGTCACCCAGACCGAGGAGGAGGTGCTCGCCGACAGCGAGCGCCTGATCAGCACCTACCACGACCCCGAACCGGGCGCGCTGGTGCGGGTCGCGCTCGCGCCCTGCTCGCCGTTCTCGGTCACCAGGTCGCTGATGACCGCGACCGCCGAACTCGCCGAGCGCCACGACGTACGGCTGCACACCCACCTCGCCGAGGACCACGACGAGGACACGTACTGCCTCCAGACCTACGGCTGCCGTCCCGTCGAGTACTTCGAGGAGACGGGGTGGATGAGTGCCCGCAGCTGGGTCGCGCACTGCATCTACCCGAACGACGCCGAGCTGCACCGCCTCGCCGCGGCCGGCGTCGGCGTGGCGCACTGCCCCAGCTCCAACATGCTCATCGGCGGCGGAACCGCGCGTGTGAAGGAGATGCGCGAGCTGGGCCTGCCCGTCGGCATCGGCTGCGACGGCTCCGCCTCGACGGACCACGCCTCCCTCTGGATGGAGACCCGGGCGGCGCTGCTGCTGGGCCGCTACCGCGGCGGACCCGCAGCGATGACCGCCCGCGACGCCCTCGACATCGCCACCCGCGGCTCGGCGCGCTGCCTGGGCCGCGATGACGAACTGGGTCATCTACGGCCCGGGGCCTGCGCCGACCTGATCGTGTGGGACCTGCACGAGGTGGCGCTCGCCGGCGCGCTCAGCGACCCCGTGGAGGCCTGGCTGCGCTGCGGGCCGGCCCGGGCCTGGACCACGGTGGTCGGGGGCCGGGTCCTGGTCGACCGCGGCGAACCGGTCCTTCCCGGTCTTGGGGACGCGCTGCGGGATCACGGGCGCATTGCGCGGCGGATGCAGCGGCTCGTGTAGGGGCCAGGGTGTCAGGGCCTCGATGCACTGGTGTGCCGGGGGATGGGGGATGGGGGACGGTTCCACGTGGCCGACGTTCGGGAGACGGCCTGCGCCTGCTCGCCTCCTGGGCCGCCACCCGGGAGGCCGCCTCCCCGGCACCACCGCTCTCGACCGGCTGACCGTCCGCCCCGGCCGTCGCCCCGCACGGGAGGCGAGGGGACGCCTTGCCGATTGGGGAGAACGTGTGCCGAGTGACGACTCCAACTCCCCTGTGGGGCAAGGGACTTCTATCATGAGCCGATGTCCACCGGGGGAAGACGTCGGGCTACGGCACAGGTCCTCTGTCTGATCGTTCTGATCGGGCTGTATCTCTTCTCGGGGTTCGCCGACGTCCATGGACAGGCGAGGACCCACCTCTCCGTGGCCATCGCCGTTCTGACGGGCCTGTTCACGTTGCTGAACCGGCCGGAACTGCGTCCGCCCGCGTCCGAGGCCGTGCCACGCTCCGCCTCGGTGGCATTCACCGGGCGGCTTCTGATCGTGGTGGTCTGGATCGTCCAGGCGTTCCTCTTCGGTCTCTCCGGATACCTCGTCTCCACCCAGTTCCAGAAGCCGCCCGGTTTCCATGGCAGCGTCGCCCTGCTCGCCGCCGCCGGCCAGGTGCTCGCGCTCGTCGCGCTGTGCGCCAGGAACATGGCCGGGTTCCGGCCCGACCCGGGGTTCTCGTTCGGCTTTCCCGGCGTACTGCGCCATGTGCTGGACAGGGCCGCGCTGGTGGTCCTCGCCGGCTACGCGAGCACCCTGCCCGATGTCGTCAAGACCGTCGTGACCTGGGTGCCCGACCAAGTGCACGGCTTCTTCGCAAGCCTCGCCCCGGCATGGCTCGCCTGGCCGCTGACCGTCGCGGTGTGCGCCGTCTGGTTCCTCGCCGTACTGGTCGTCGAAAGCCTGCTGCAGGTGCTGATCGCCTCCGCCCTGGGGCCGGACAACTCCCTCGGCCAATGGCTCGGCGAACACGCCCCCGTCACCTACCGCCGCACCGACGTCGACGTCACCTTCGACTTCAACTTCCGGCTGATCAGGATCCTTTACTACAACAGCGTCCAGGGCTGGGCGTTCGTCGGCAGGCTGCTGCTCGAAATGCGCTACAGCAGCAGCTTCGGCCCACTCGGCCGGGGCCCCACCCGGCGGCAGCGCGAGCGGCTGCAACGCTACGAGCGGCCGCTCACCGACGAGGAGAAGGAGCAGCTGCCCGAGCGCGTCGCCGCCGTGGCGGTGGAGGCGGCGCCGCCCGAGTGGCGCCTGCTGATCCTGGAGTACCGGGCCGCCGCCGAGCATGAGGAGATCCAGCTGCGGGTGGATCCGGCGGACCGGTGGGCGTGGGCGTGGGACGAGGCAGTGGAGGAGGAACCCACCGCGGATGGGGCCGGCGGGGAGGACTCACCCGAGGAGGAAAGTCCGGGCGGAGGAGACGAGAACGAAGGCCGGAGCACGAACGGCGACCTCCTCGAACTGCCCGACTTCCCCGAGCGCGCGGCCCTGCGACGACTGCGCGAGGCGAGTTACTCGGCGGAGCACGGCGTGGGCTACGTCCTCGTCATGAACATCGAGAAGAACGACCCGAGCACACGCCCGTACTACGGCGACGGCCCCTGGCGCATCACCTACCAGGCGATGAAACGGGACCCCATGCCCAGGTGGCGGCAGCCGCCCACCGCCCGCCAGTACCGCCGTGATCTGCGCCGGTTCCCGACCGTACGGGGGCGACGGCCCTTCTGGCTGCGGAACCAGGTGAAGCGGATCGGCTGAACACCCGAAGCCGTAGCGGCCGATGACCTCCAACTGCGCGGTCGCAGCCGCTGCAGCGGTTGCAGCTGCCGCAGCCCGGTGGGCACGGCTCGGGTCACGCCCGGCGGCCCGTCCAGGCCGGCTCCGTACGAACCCACTCCTGTTCCCATTCGGCCAGGCGGCGCCGCATCGCGGCCTGGCGTACGACCCCGTGGCCGAAGAGGATCACGGCGACCGCGCCGCCCGTGGCACAGACGCCGACGGTGACGGTGTGCTGCCAGACCGCCCTGTCGTCCGCCGGCGGGGCCACGCTCCGGCCCCGGGAGTCGAACCACACCTCGACCGTCTCGCCGGTCCGCGTGCCCGCCGGGACGCGCGCCGTGGCCGTACGGGGTGCGCCGTCCGGCTCGGTCCAGTGGACCGTCACCCTGTTGGACGGCTGCCGACCGCCGTGCGCAGTGGAAAGCGCGTCGCTGGTCCTGCCGACGACCTCCGCCCGGACGGGATGGCGCTCGGCGCGCTGCTCCCGGGCCGTGGCCCGGGCGCTGTCCTGTGCCCACCATGCCGCGACCATGCCGAGCAGGGGCGCGACGACGAGCAGCAGGACGGTCACGGCCAGCACCGTCCACGCCTCGACGACATCCGACCGGCGCCGCAGCGGACTTCGCCGCCAGCGCCAGCCACGCACTCGGCTTCGCATGCCGTTCAGGTACCCCGTACACCAGACATCGTTCCTGACGATCCCGGGCGGACGGACCGGCGACGGTGAACCCGTCGGACCGCCGGTCAGCCGAAGCGCTCGATCCGGATGCGGTCCACGGGCTGACCTGCTGCCACGAGCAGCCGCGAGGCATGCTCGGCGAAACCGTTGGAACCGCACACATATGCCTCCCACCCACCGGCAGGCGGCTCGGCCAGGAGCGGCGCCACATGTGCGGCGGCCATACGTCCCACGGACACACCCTTCGGGGCGCTCCGCGTGAACACGGGCGTTGTCTCCGCGCCCAACTCCCGCGCGTAGATCAGCTCCTCGGGGCTGCGCGCCGACACCAGCAGCCGCAGCGGCACGTCCAGGCCGCGCGCCCGGTGGTGGCGCACCATCGACATCAGCGGTACGACGCCGGAGCCGGCGCCGAGCAGCAGCGCGGGCCGGTCCCCGGGCCAGGCGAAGAAGCCGCTGAGCGGGCCGCGTACCTCCACCGTGTCACCCGGCTCGGCCACCGTGTGGAACCAGCCGGACACCTCACCGCCCTCGACATGGTCCAGGGTCAGCTCGATGTGCCCGGAGTCGTCCGGCGCGGAGGCGATCGAGTAGTGGCGCTGGGCCACATAGCCGTCCTCGGCGGTCAGGCGCAGCATCAGGTGCTGGCCGGGCAGATGGCCCGCCCATGCGGGCACCGCGAGGCGGAAGGTGGCCGCGTGCGCGGTCTCGCGGCGGATCTCGGTGATCGTGGCGGTCTGCCACACCGCGGCGGTCCGGTCGCTGACGGCGATCCGCCCGGGCACGGCGAACCGGGTCGGGGGAGTGAACGTCTCGGTCTCCTCAGTCACCGGAGTACCTCTGCTCCTCCCAGGGGTTGCCGCGGGCGTGGTAGCCGTTCTGCTCCCAGAACCCCGGCTCGTCGTGGTCGAGGATCCGCAGGCCCGCGATCCACTTGGCGCTCTTCCAGAAGTACAGATGCGGCACCAGCAGTCGCGCCGGGCCGCCGTGCTCCGGGGTGAGCGGCTCCCCGTCGTACTCCCAGGCGATCCAGGCCCGCCCGCCGGTCAGGTCGGCGAGCGGAAGGTTGGTGGTGTATCCGGTGTGCGAATAGGCGACGGCATGTGTGGCGGACACATGGGGCCGGACCACAGCCAGGAAGGCGTCCAGCGACACACCCCCGAACCGCACACCGAACTTCGACCAGCCCGTCACGCAGTGGATGTCGCCCTCGTACACCGATGCCGGCAGCTCGTGTGCCTGCTCCCAGTTCCAGGTGTGCGGCTCCTCGACCAGCCCGTCGACGCGGAACGACCACTCGGCGGGGGTCAGCTCGGGGGTGACCTCGGCGGACAGGACGGGCCAGTCGTCGCCCGCGTCGTACTGGCCGGGCGGCAGTGCCGCGTTCGGGACGCGTGGGCGTCCTGCGAAGCCTCGGGTGACGTTCATAGGGATGGTGCCTCCAGGCCGCCGTAGGTGACGGCCCGCGGGTCGAGCGTGATCAGTGTGTGTTTCATACAACCGTACGTGGTGCATGCCACCGTACGCGCCCCGCCGATCCCCCGAGAGCCGGGGGCCGGGCGCCGGGACCGGGCTGGGCTGGGCGCTGCTGGGCGTCGATGCGCGGGAACGTTTCGTGATCGTTGGGGTAGTGTGGCCGTCCGGCCGGGACGGTCCCGGTCGTGCGCAGGCCCAGGAGGTGAGACCCATTACCGCTGTGTCAGGTCGGGTGCTCACACCACGAATCGGCGCGGGTCACCGCCAGTAGGCGACCGCGAGAGCACCCTTTCGGCTTCCGAAAGGCTCTCGGCTTCCATGCCCCCTGTGTCTTCTTCGCCTTCCTCCCCCACGCCGCTCTCCCGCGACTTCGTCGTGGCCGCACTCCGGACCGCGGGCTGTGTCTTCGCCGAGGACGAGGCCCGGTTGATCCTGGCCGCGGCCCGCACCCCGGACGAGCTGGCCGCCATGGTGGACCGGCGCGTCACCGGTCTGCCCCTCGAACTCGTCCTCGGCTGGGCCGAGTTCCGCGGACTGCGCATCGCCGTGGAACCCGGCGTCTTCGTGCCCCGCCGCCGCACCGAGTTCCTCGTCGAGCAGGCCCTCGCGCACGCCCCGGACGCGTCCGTCGTCGTGGACCTGTGCTGCGGCTCGGGCGCGGTCGGCGCGGCCCTCGCCGCCGCGCTGGGCCGGGTCGAGCTGCACGCCGCCGACATCGACCCGGCTGCGGTGCGCTGCGCCCGCCGTAACGTGGCCCCGTTCGGCGGTGAGGTGCACGCGGGTGACCTGTTCGCGGCGCTGCCCGACAGCTTGCGCGGCCGCGTCGGCATCCTCGCGGCGAACGTGCCGTACGTGCCCACCGAGGAAGTCGGCCTCCTGCCCGCGGAGGCACGGGACCATGAGCCGCTCGTCGCGCTGGACGGCGGTGCGGACGGGCTGGACGTACTGCGCCGGGTCGCCGCCGAGGCGCCGAACTGGCTTGCGCCCGGCGGCTGTCTGCTGTTCGAGACGAGCGAACGCCAGGCGCCGACGGCCCTGGAGGCGTTCACCCGCAGTGGACTGTCGGCGCGTCCGGTCGTCTCCGAGGAGCTGTACGCGACGGTCGTGGTCGGCCTCAACCAGACCTGAAGCCAGACCTGAAGCCACACCTGATCAGGCCGTCGCGCCGCTCTTCGACGGGCGGTCCGAGGGGCCGGAGTCCCGCCAGTCCCAGTGACGAGGCCCAGGGGGTTGGCCCCGCCAGTCGCCCAGCCCCCTGTCCTTCCTCCCGTCCTCGCCCTTCTTCCCGTCCTCGCCCTTCTTCCTGTCCTCGTCCTTCTTCCAGTCCTCCCAAGTGCCCGAGAGCACGCGGGACGCCGTCCGCTTGCCGTCGTCGGACCGGGTGCCGGACAGGAAGGCGGTCTCGCCCTTCTTGAGGTCGCCGGTGCCGGTGCTCTTGTCCCCGTCGTGACGCACGGTGGTGTCGGAGTCGACGGTCCACGTCCACTCGGCACCGTCCTCGCTCCTGACGGTTACCTGGTCGCCGTCCACCTTCTCGATGGTGCCGCGCTGCCAGATCCGTACCACCCACTCGTCGGTGTCGGGGTCCTTGACGGTCGCCTCGCCGTGCACCGCGCCGCCGCCGAGGCCGAACCCCAGGCCGTGGCCGTGGCCGTGCCGCCCGCCGGGTGCGTCCGGTGACGGCGATGCCGACCCGGAGGCCGAGGGGAAGGACCCGTCGCCCGGACCCGACGAGGTCGCGGCGTAGGCGACGGTACGGCCGAGGGCCAGTGCGGCGACCGTGGCCGCCGCGGTCACCGCCCGGGCGCGCGTGGACTGCCGCTGCCACTGCCCGCGCAGCGCCGCACGCGGCGCGTGCTCCCCCTCCCGCTCCGCTGTGATTGTGGGTGGCGGACGGTAAGGAACGAGTAATCAGTTCCTGTGAAAAAAGGGGGCGACCGTCAACCCGGCGGCAGCACACGGGCGATGAGCAGTGCCACGTCGTCGGAGTTGTCGGGCCGGTGCAGGGTGCGCAGAAGGAGGTCGCAGCAGTCCTCCAGCGGGCGGTGGGGGTCGTCGAGGAGCTCCAGGAGTGCGTCGAGGCGCTCGTCGAGCGGGTGTTGGCGGGTCTCGACGAGTCCGTCGGTGTAGAGGACCAGCTGGTCGCCGGGCTCAAGGTCGATGGTCGTCGTCGAGAAGGCGACGCCGCCCACGCCCAGGGGGGCGCCCGTGGGCAGTTCGAGGAATTCCGGCGGGTGGCCGGGGCGGACGCGGGCGGGCGGCAGGTGCCCGGCGTTGGCGATGCGGCACTGCCGCAGGTGCGGGTCGTGGACGACGTAGACGCAGGTGGCGATGGAGTGGTCGAGGCCCTCGGTGATCTTGTCGAGGTGTTCCAGGAGCAGGGTCGGTTCGAGATCGAGGGAGGCCAGCGTGTGGGTCGCGGTGCGCAGCCGGCCCATCGTCGTGGCGGCGTCGATGCCGCTGCCCATCACGTCACCCACCACGAGCGCGGTCTTGCCGCCATCCAGCGGAATCACGTCGAACCAGTCGCCGCCGACCTCGGCACTCGCCCCCGCGGGCTGGTAACGGGAGGCGACCTCCAGGCCGCCGGTCACCGGCGGATGGCTGGGCAGCAGGCTGCGCTGCAGGGTGAGGGCGGTGTCGCGGGCGTTCTGGTACCAGCGGGCGTTGTCGATCTGCACGGCCGCGCGGGCGGCCAGTTCACGGGCGAGCAGCAGATCGTCCTCGCTGAACGGCAGCGGATTGCGGGTGCGTTTCAGGTCCAGGGCGCCCAGCACCTCGCCGCGCGCGATCAGCGGTACCGCCAGATAGGAGTGCACGCCCGCGCGGCCCAGCTGGACGGCGGCCTCGGGGGAGCGGGCGATGCGCGGCAGGTCCTTCTCCTCGACCTGCGCCACCATGACCGGGCCCGCGGTGCGTACGCACTCGGTGACGAGGCGGTCGGGGCCGTAGCGGGCGACTTGGCCGGGCTGGTCGGCGGCGTCCAGGGCCTCCGTGTCGTACTCCGCCCTGACGGCCAGGGCGCGGATCACCGCTGACTCCGAGGGGCCCAGGCTGCTGCGTCTGCCCTCCACCACGGCCTCCAGCAGGTCGACGGCCGCGACGTCGGCGAGCTCCGGCACGGCGACGTCGGCCAGCTCGCGCGCCGTGCGGTCCAGCTCCAGCGTGGTGCCGATCCGTGCCGAGGCGTCGGCGATGAGCGCCAGCCGCCGCCGCGCCGTCTCGGCCTCGACGGCGGCCTGGTGCTGCTCGGTGATGTCCACGGCCATGCCGGCCACGCCGAGCACCGTCCCGGCGGTGTCCTCCAGCCGGTAGAGCGAGATGGACCAGAAGTGTTCCTGGTCGGGGTCGGCCGGGGTCCGGCCCACGATGCGCCGGTTGATCAGCGGATGACCGGTGCGCAGTACCTCGCGCAGGGCCGCTTCGATGGCGTCGGTGTCGACACCCGGCAGCAGCTCGCGCGGCGTACGGCCGATGTGGTCCTCGGCGGAGATGCCGTTGAGCTGGGCCAGCGCCGGGTTGACCGAGACGTACCGCAGGTCGGTGTCGAGGACGGCCAGGCCGACCGGAGCCTGGGCGATCGTCCGCGTCGACAGCGCCACGTCCCGCTCCAGCCGGCGGACCGTCGCCTGGTCGGCGCACAGGCCCAGCGCGTAGACGTCCCCCTGGTCGTCCAGCAGCCGCATGTTGCGGAACTCCACCAGACGGGTGCTGCCGTCCTTGCGCCGGATCGGGAAGGCCCCGGCCCAGCCCTCACCGGTCTCCATCACGTCGGCGAACAGCTTGACGACCAGATCGCGGTGCTGCTCGTGCACCATGATCCGGGCGGCGTACTGGCCCAGCGCCTCCTGCGCCGGATAGCCGAACAGCTCCTCGGCCTGGGGGCTCCACAGCACGATGCGCCCCTCGGTGTCCAGCACCACCGAGGCCACGCCCAGCACGTCGAGCAGGCCGCTCGGCCCTACGGGCCCGCGCACCGGCTCGTCTCCCTCGGGGCCGGGAGATTCGGCTGCATACATCCCACGCACCGCCTTCGCCCATCCTCGCGGCACGCCGTTCCCCCGTGCCGACTCCCCTTGTTCTACCGCGTTCAACCGTCTCCGGGCCCCCTCGGTCGTCCTCCTCCACCATCCCTCAACACGGCGGCGGACGTCCGCCGAAGTCATCACGCGGACATATGGGTGTGGCCGACCGGACAGCAGACGTTCCCCGAGTTGCCCTGTACATGACCACATCGGCCCGCCAAACTGTCCGCCGACACGCTCCCACCCCCAAGGAGTCGCTTCCATGGCCCTGCGCGCCCGGCAACGTTGTCACGCCGTCCTCACCGGCCTCCTGGCCCTCGCCTCCGTCGCCGTGCTCTCCACCGCGACCCCCGCGCAGGCCGCCGACACCTGGACGGAGACCGGCTCCGACCGCGCCGACCCGCTGACCGAGAGCCAGGGCCTGACCTCGGTCGAGGTCCCGGCGAACAGCCCCAACCGCTACACCGGCATCGGCACCATCCCCGTCTCGGTCAGCAGCCGCGGCTGGAACCACGTGGGTGACCCCGACGCCTCCTCCGACGGCCACTACATCGAGCCGTACCAGGCGGACTCGGGCAACGCGAAGATGTTCCGGGTGCAGGCGCCGGACGGGACCTGGTCGGAGTACGTCCACACGCTGGGCTCCGGGGAGGCGCTGAACAACTCCTTCGTCGCCGTCGCGCCCGGCGGCCAGTGGATGGTCTCGGGGGAGTGGGGCACCATGACCCGCCTGCTGGTCCACCCGACCCCCGGCGTCAACCCCGCCACGTCACCGTCGGCGAACCTGCCCTGGACGTCCACCATCCGGCTGGACCACGCCGTACGCGACATCCAGGGCTGCGACTTCCTCAGCGCCACGACCCTGCTCTGCTCCTCCGACGACCCCGCGGGCACCCTCTTCGGCATGACCAAGCCGCTGCTGCAGATCGATCTGTCGGCCGAGCCCGGTACCTCCGACGTGACCGGCCACGTCACGGCGCTGCGCCGGCTCCCCCTGCGCAGCTCCTGCTCGGGCGAGTTCGAGACGGAGGGCATCGACTACGACCGCCGTACGGGCACCCTGCGCGTGATCGTCCTGTCGCCGGGCTTCTGCGTGCTGACGGACAGCAGGACCTACCGGTTCACCCGCGGCTGAGGCGCGGAAGGTGCGGCTCCGCCAGTAGTGCTCCGCCGTCTGTGGTGCTTTTCTTGGGGTTGGGGTCCGGTTCCGCGGGCAACCCGTGGCACCACGGCGTCGGCCACGAGAGGAGCGATCACGATGGACCGTGAACGACCGCACGAGGAGTCCGTCTCCGTCGAGATCAGCGGATGCAGCAAGGAAGACGCCCGGATCGTGTTCGACGCGCTGTGCACGTGCTTCGAGTCCGACCGGAGCCCCGAGGACGTGCCGCAGCAGCTCCATGAGACCCGGCCCATGGTGTGGCTCGGCACGTTCGAGGTCACCGACGCGCACGCGTGCCCGCCGCCCGCCCGGCTGTCGTCGTCCGTGGAGGCCGACGCGCAGGGTGGCTACTGGGCCATCGAACGGCTCCGTACGACGCTGGACTCCCTCTTCACGGTGCACGACCTCTCCTCGGCCTCCGGCGACCAGGAGCGGGAGCTGCACGTGGTGCTGGAAAGCCGGTGAGTCCGGTCAGGGTGCGCCCAGCAGGCTGAGCGCGGCCCGGCGGTAGACGGCGTGCACGGCGGGCAGGTCCCCGAGACGGGCCCGCTCGTCCACGCCGTGCAGCCCCTCGCACCGGACGCCGAAGCCCGCCGTGGCCGGGATGCCCTCGCCCGCCAGCAGGTTGCCGATGTTCGAGGGGCCGGCGGTCTTCGGCCGGACGGAAAGGCCTTCCCGCGCGGCGGCCGCCAGCAGTGCCGCCGCCGGCTGCTGGTCCTCGGCCAGTCGGTACGGCGGCCAGGACGCGACCGGAGTGAGGGTGGTCGCCCGCGGCGCGGGCACCCGCAGGTCCAGCTCGCGCACCGCCTCGCGGACCAGCCGCTCGGCGGCGCGGGCGTCGAAGGCCGGTGTGGTGCGGAGGTCGACGCCCAGCTCGCACCGGCCGGGCACGACCGAGAAGCCCTGCCCGCCGTGGCAGGAGGTCACCGTCAGCTTCGGCGGCAGCGGGAACTCCCCGTCGGCGCCCGGGAGTTCGGCCTCCTCCAGGAGTCGTACGAGATGCGCCGCCCGGGAGACGGCACCGGGTGTCGTACGGCGGGACCCCGAGTGGCCGGAGGCCGCGTGCACCGCGATCGTGGCCCGCCACAGGCCCCGCCCGCCGACCACGACGTCGTCGAGCCCCGGGTAGCCGATCATCACCCCGGCCGGGCGGGCCGCCTCCGGGTCGGCCAGGTAGGTGCGGGCGCCGCCGAAGCCGCCGGTGTGCTCGTCGGCGTCGAGGAGCACCGCGAGCCCGCCGTGCAGATCGGCGGCGCGCGCGTGCACCTCCTCCGCGATGCCGCAGAACATCGCCGCGGCCAGCTTGGAGTCCGCGGCCCCCCTCCCGCGCAGCCGCCCGTCGACGACGTCGCCGCAGTCGGGGGCGAAGGACCAGGCGCCCTCGTCCCCGTAGGGCGCGGTGTCGACGCAGGCGTCCAGTGCCCACCAGCGACCGGGCCGCCCGCCCGTGATCTCGACCAGCAGACCGACGGCGCCGCCCGTGTCGCCGTACAGGCGGCGATACGGCAGCGCCCGCCCGGCGAGCCAGTCCTCCAGGACGCCGAGGACGGGCCCGTGGTCGTCGATCCCGGCGCGGCTGGGGCAGCGGATCAGCCGTTGGGCGAGGGCGATCACGTCGGCGAGTGCGGTCATGGGGCCACTGTGCCCGGGCGTGGTCAGTGTCACGCCCCGCCGGTTGTGCAACTAGTTGCACAAAGGTCTCGGGGTCCTCTACAACTACCTAGGCACTACACCGCGCACGGAGGGGCCCGATGAGCCGTTACCCGCACCTGCTGAGCCCGCTCGACCTGGGCTTCACCACGCTGCCCAACCGCGTCCTGATGGGCTCCATGCACGTGGGCCTGGAGGAGGCCGAGCGCGGCTTCGAGCGCATGGCGGCCTTCTACGCCGAGCGGGCGCGCGGGGGAGTGGGCCTGATCGTCACCGGCGGCATCGCGCCCAACGACGAGGGGCGCCCGTACGAGGGCGGCGCCAAGCTCACCACCGAGGCCGAGGCCGAGCAGCACCGGGCCATCACCGAGGCCGTGCACCGCGAGGGCGGCCGGATCGCGATGCAGATCCTGCACTTCGGCCGCTACGCCTACCACCAGGACCTCGTCGCCCCGAGCCCGCTCCAGGCGCCGATCAGCCCCTTCCCGCCCCGCGAGCTCACCGACGCCGACGTCGAGCGGACCATCGACGACTACGCCCGCGCCGCCCGCCTGGCCCGGCAGGCGGGGTACGACGGCGTGGAGATCATGGGCTCCGAGGGCTACCTCATCAACGAGTTCATCGCCGCGCAGACCAACCGGCGCACCGACCGCTGGGGCGGCTCGTACGAGAACCGCATGCGCTTCCCCGTCGAGATCGTCCGACGCGTGCGCGAGGCCGTGGGCGAGGACTTCATCATCATCTACCGCCTGTCCATGCTGGACCTCGTCCCGGGCGGTTCCACCCTCGACGAGGTGATCACCCTGGCGAAGGCCGTCGAGGCCGCCGGGGCGACGATCATCAACACCGGCATCGGCTGGCACGAGGCCCGGATCCCCACCATCGCCACCTCGGTACCGCGCGGCGCGTACACCTGGGTCACGAAGAAGCTGATGGGCGAGGTCTCGGTCCCGCTGGTCACCACCAACCGCATCAACACCCCCGAACTGGCCGAGGAACTCCTGGCCGACGGCTGCGCGGACATGATCTCCATGGCCCGGCCGATGCTCGCCGACCCCGACTTCGTGAACAAGGCCGCGGCCGGCACGCCCGAGGCGATCAACACCTGCATCGGCTGCAACCAGGCCTGCCTCGACCACACCTTCAGCGGCAAGATCACCTCCTGCCTGGTCAACCCGCGCGCCTGCCACGAGACCGAGCTGGTGCTCTCCCCGACCCGGCTGCGCAAGCGGGTCGCGGTGGTGGGGGCCGGCCCGGCCGGGCTCGCCTGTGCCGTGCCGGCCGCCGAACGCGGCCACCAGGTCACCCTCTTCGACGCCGCCAGCGAGATCGGCGGCCAGCTGAACGTCGCCCGCAAGGTCCCCGGCAAGCAGGAGTTCGACGAGACGCTGCGCTACTTCCGCCACCGCCTCGACGAGCAGGGCGTGGACGTAAGGCTGAACACCTGGGTGTCGACGGCGGACCTCGCCGGCTACGACGAGGTCGTCGTCGCCACCGGCGTCACCCCGCGCACCCCGGACATCCCCGGCGTCGACCACCCGAGCGTCGTGGGCTACCTCGACGTGCTGCGCGACGGCGCCCCCGTCGGCGACCGCGTCGCCGTCCTCGGCGCGGGCGGCATCGGCTTCGACGTCGCCGAGTTCCTCACCGACGGCGGCGACAAGGCGAGCGAGGACCCGGCCACGTACTTCCGCCACTGGGGCGTCGACATGGACTACACGGCCCCCGGCGGCCTCGCCGCCCCCGAGCGGCCCGCCCCGCCGCGCACCGTCCATCTGCTCCAGCGCAAGACCAGCAAGGTCGGCGCCGGCCTCGGCAAGACCACCGGCTGGATCCACCGCACCGAGCTCAAGCACCGCGGCGTCACCATGGTCCCGGGCGTGCGCTACGACCGGATCGACGACGCCGGACTGCATGTCACCGTCGGCGAGGAGAGCACCGTCCTGGAGGTCGACACCATCGTGCTGTGCACCGGCCAGGAGCCGCGCCGCGACCTGTACGAGGAACTGCTCGCCGCGGGCCGCAGCGCGCACCTCATCGGCGGTGCGGACGTGGCCGCCGAACTGGACGCCAAGCGGGCCATCAAGCAGGGCACGGAACTGGCGGCGAGCCTGTAGGGGCGCCCGAGCGCGTCCCTAGGATGAGCCCATGTCACTCCCGCACGCGATCCTCACCGCCCTGCTCGAAAAGCCGTCGTCCGGGCTGGAGCTGACCCGCCGGTTCGACAAGTCGATCGGCTACTTCTGGTCGGCGACGCATCAGCAGATCTATCGCGAGCTGGGAAAACTGGAGACCGAGGGCTTCATCCGGACGCTTCCCCCGGCGCAGCCGGCCCGCGGGCAGAAGAAGAGCTACGAGGTCCTGCCCGCGGGCCGCGCCGAACTGGCCCGCTGGACCGCCGCGTCCCAGGACCCGAGGCCGCACCGCGACACGCTGCTGTTGCGGATGCGTGCCGCGGCCGTGGTGGGAACCGAGGGCATCGAGGCCGATCTGCGGCGCCATCTCGACCTGCACCGGCGGCAGTTGGCCGAGTACGAGGAGATCGAGAAGCGGGACTTCCCGCCCGGCAGGGAAAGTTCCCAGGACCGGTTGCGGCATCTGGTGCTGCGCGCCGGAATCGATCTGGAGACCTTCTGGACGCAGTGGCTCACGCGCGCCCTGGAGGAGTTCGCGGAGCTGCCGGGTCACGAGAGGGCCTGAGCCGAGCGCCCCGCGGCGCGAGCAGGGCTCTCAGTCGCCGCGTCAGAGCCGGTACGGCTTCGCCTTGCGGCGCAGGTACCAGGCCGTGGCCAGCACTCCCGTGCCCACCAGCACGCCGCCGCCCACCAGCGTCAGCGTGCCGTAGTCCGTCGAGGCGCCGCCCATGCCGCCCATCACCCCGCGGGACGGCGAGGCCGTGGCGGTGATCCTGGGCGTGGGGGAGGGGGCCGAGACGACGACCGACTGGGTGCCCGCGGTACTGCCGTTCGCGCACACGACGATGACGGTGTAGGTGCCCGGGCGCACGCTCGACCAGGCCGCCGACTGCAGCGTGGCCGTCCCCGTGAGGGAGACCTGGCGCCCCTGGGCGAAGTCGGACTGCCTGCTGTTCAGCAGCGAGGCGGTGCCCCAGCTGCCGTTGATGTTGGTACTGCACGCGCTGGTCGTGACGGAGACCGTGGACCCGGTCGTGCTCACGGAGATCCCCGAGACCGCGGCGGCCGAACCGGCGGCCACGGGGAGGAAGAGAGCGGAGGCGGCTGCCACGGTCAGGCCCGAGCGGAGGAATAGCGGTGACTTGCGCATATGGATGCCCTCCGGCGGCACGGTCGGCGGTACATCCCTGGCGCCGCCGAGGGTCGGGAACGCCCGTGCTGCCTCAGGGGCAGCCAACGCGCCCCGGGTCCGGCCCGCATGCGGACGTACCCCGGTCAGGTGACGGGTTGCTGCGTCCGGGGTACGCCGGGCCGGATGTCAGCCCGGCGCACCGGTCGTCACCGTCCGCTCCGCCGAGAAGCCGCCCCAGGTGCCGTCCGGCAGCCTGCCCCGGATCCGCACCCGGTGGCCGATCCCGGCCTCCGGCCCCAGATAGAAGCTGTATGTGGCCCGCTCGCGCGGCGCGCTCCCGCCGTACACCAGCGAGGTGGCCGTACGGCCGTCGAGCTGGACCTGGTACTCCGTGACCACGCCGTCCGTGCGCGGCGGAACCCAGCTCAGATCGAGGTGGTACGCCCCGTCCGCGTGCCGGGTCGTCGCCCGGAAACCGGTCGGCGCGGTGCCGCGCCCGTCGTCGGTGCCGGGCGTGGTGATGCGGACGGCGGCCGTGGCGGGCGAGAGGTTGTCGGCCGCGTCCCGGGCCCGCACCTTGAAGGCGTAGCGGGTGCCCGCCCGCAGCCCCGTGACCACGGTCGCCGTCTGGTTCCCGCCGACACTGTGGATCTTTGTGTCGCCCTGATAGATGTCGTACGACACCACATCCCGGTTGTCCGTCGCCCTCGACCACGACAGCTGAACGGCCCGGCTGCCCACCGCCCGGCCCTCGGCCGTCCCCGGACGGGTCGGGGGCGAGTGGTCGGCGGCCACGGCCGCGGGAGTCGTCGCCCGCACCATCCTGCTCGGCGGCCCGAGCCGCCCGTCGGTGTCACGGGCCCGCACGGTGAAGGCGTAGGAGGTGGACGGCCGCAGCATGGTGACATCCACCATGTGCGCGGAGCCCGGCACTTCCTTGACCTTGGTGGGGCCCCGATACACCTCGTAGCCGCGGATGCCGCGGTCCGTGGCGACCGCGTTCCACATGACGTGCACGCTGGTCGCGCTGCCCGCGGTGGCCGTGACCCCCGTGGGTGCCCCGGGCAGCCGGCCGCCGTCCTCGTCCGCCCCGCTCCACGCGCAGGACGACAGCAGTGCGAGCGCCGTGCAGATGACCGAGACAAGAACGAGAACGCGTCGCACGACTCTGCCTCCCGGGGGCGGCCTCGCGGCAATGGTCCGGACCAATATGGCGTGGCTGGCGCGATCACATCAAGAGGGCGGTCGTTGGAGACCGGCCCGGAGCGTTACGTATGCTGAAGCTCCTCGCGGCTGAACTCGCCACCGGAGCTGGGGAGTTCATGCCCTCGGCATGGGCCGCTGTCGTCGCTGTTCCCGTGCCGGACGCGGGTGGCCGGGGGCCGGGACCCGTCGCGGACTCGGGCCCTCGGCCCCTGGTGGGAGTTCGGGAACGGTTGTTCGTATTTCTGGGTGTGGGCCGTAGGTGCCCCACTGATGGCAGCATGATCCGAACAGCATCAGATTTCCTGAGTCTCCGTCACTCTCCCCGACGAGAGGGGTTCTTCATCGTGCGTGTCCAGTCGCTGACGCTGGCCGCGGCAAGCGCCGCCCTGCTCGCCCCGACGACGGTGCCCACGACCCCGACCGCCACACAGGACGGGCCCAGGGCGCGCCCGGAGATCGACGTCAGCGCCGCTGACCTGCTGACAAAGGTGCGTGACTGTGCCTCCGTCTCCCAGGGGCGCTATCGCAGCGACAGCGGTGCGCCGGCGACGATCCCGGTCTGCGGAACGCGGGACGCGGTGTTCTGGAAGGCCGACATGGACATCGACTGCGACGGGCAGACCACCCGCCGCTGCAACCGCCGTACCGATCCGTTCTTCTCCGCCGCGACGGCCTTCCAGCAGTCCGACGGGCGGTACCTGAGCGCCGAACGCCTCCCGTACATCGTCGTGCCCGCCCCGAGCGATATCTGGAACCCCCGCGACCACGGCATCCGCGGCGGCTCGATCGCGGCTGTGGTGTACCGGGACCGGGTGCGGTACGCGGTCGTCGGCGACGTGGGCCCGCACGACATGATCGGCGAAGCGTCGTACGCCACCGCCAGGGCCCTTGGTGTCCCACCCGATCCGCGCGCCGGTGGCACGGCCTCCGGCGTCACCTACATCGTCTTCAAGGACGCACGGGTGACGCCGATCGAGAACCACGCGGCCACCGTGGCGATCGGCAAGCGGCTGGCGAGGAACTTCCTGCGCGGCGAATGAGCCGGTGTCGGTGCCGGAGTCGGTGCCGGAGCCGGAGCCGGTGCCGAGGTGTCAGACCGCCGACCAGCCGTCGTCGACCGGCAGGATCGCGCCGTTGATGTTGCTCGCCGCGTCCGAGGCGAGGAACACGATGGCGGCGGCCTGCTCCTCGGGCTGCGCCAGCTTGCCGCTGTTGCCGAGGTGCCCGCCGAGAACCGCCGGTCCGTGCGCGTCCTTCACGGCGTCCACGGCGATGCCGGTCCGCGTGCCGCCCGGGGCGATCGCGTTCGCACGGATTCCCTGCTTGCGGTACATCACCGCGAGGGACTTCGTCAGTCCCACCACACCGTGCTTCGACGCCGTGTACGCGGCGCCGGCCGCGCTGCCGCGCAGGCCGGCCTCGGACGCCGTGTTCACAATCGCGCCGCGGCCCGCCCGGAGCATGTGCGGCAGCACCGCCCGGGTGAGCAGGAAGGGAGCGGTGAGGTTGACCCGGATGACGCGCTCCCACTCGCCGTTGGTGACGTCCGCCACCGCCGACATGCGGTCCATGATCCCGGCGTTGTTCACCAGCACGTCCACGCCGCCGAAGCGCTCGACGGCGGTCTCGACGACCTGGTCGACGACGGCCTGCTCGCTCAGATCGCCGACGACGGCGACCGCGGCGCCGCCCGACCGCTCGATCTCCTTGACGACGCCCTGCGCTCCCTCGGCGTTCAGGTCCGCCGCCACGACCCGGGCGCCCTCCTCGGCGAAGGCCAGGGCGGCCGCGCGCCCGATGCCCGAGCCCGCTCCGGTGACGATGACGGTGCGCCCGTCCAGTCCGCTGGCCATGTGGTGCTCCTGTCCGTGGTCCGTGGGTCCGAGGGTCCGAGGGTCCGAGGGGCGGCGCCGAGCGTGCCCGGGAGTCCACCCTACGACTTAATGTCTCTGAGCGACATAAAGTCTTCGGGGAGAATTCCGGGAGAGCGATCAACGCCGGCCGGAGGAACCCATGACCGCAGCCCGTGGACGTACGGGACGACCGCCCCTGACGGAGGAGCGCAAGGCCGAGATCCGCCTGGAGATCGCCCGGGCGGCGGTGGACCTGTTCGTCACCCAGGGCGTGGCCGCTACCACGGGCGAGCAGATCGGAGCGGCGGTCGGAGTCTCCGCGCGGACCGTGTGGCGCTACTTCCCGAGCAAGGAGAGCTGCGTACGGCCGCTGTTCTCGGCCGGTATCGATCTGATCGCCGACTGTCTGCGGCAGTGGCGCCCCGGGCAGCCCCTGGAGGAACTCTTCGACCGCGAACTCGCCGTCGAGAACCGCCTGCTCGCCGGACCCGACCACGCGACCGTCGGGGCGCTGGTACGGCTGACCCGCACCGAGCCCGGCCTGCGCGCGATCTGGCTCCAGACCTACGACGAGGCCGAACCGGCGTTCGCCCGCGCCCTCGCCGCACGGGCCGCGCTGCCCGCCGACGACCTGCGCCCGACGATCCAGGCCGCGATGTTCAACGCGGCGCTGCGCGCGGCGGTCGAGCACTACGCCTGGCACACCGCCGGTACCCACGCCGATCGCTCGACGGCGCGGACCGAACTGGCGGCGACCCTGCGCTCGGCGTTGGCCGCCGCGGGGGAGGGGCTCGCGTAGCGGCGGCGAGGGCGTCGCGATACGGCAGCCAGGGCGTTGCGATACGGCAGCCAGGGGCACGTCGTGACGTGCCGGCGAGGGCCCCTCGGCGCGCGAACCCGAACCCGGGAACGCGGACGAGGGGCCCGTGGCGCGGCGGCTGCCGCGATCCGCCTCACACCTTCCGGTAGGTGTACGCCTCCGAGGCCGCCGACTCCACCGCCGCGAGGTCGGCTCCGGTGGCCGCCGTGACGACCGCGGCCACCGCGCCCTCGACGAACGGGGCGTCGACCAGACGCGTGTTGTCCGGGAGTTCGTCGCCCTCCGCGAGCAGGGCCTTCACGGTGAGGACCGCGCTGCCCAGGTCGGTCAGGACCGCGACCCCGGCGCCGCGGTCCACGGAGGCCGCCGCCGCGGCGATCAGTTCCGCGCTGGTGCCGAGCTCACCGGCCTCGGTGCCGCCCGCCGGGGCCACCGGGACCGCCGTTGCGCCGCCCGCCAGCCCCCGGGCCAGCTCGGCCACCGACGCGGCCACCTGCGCGCTGTGCGACACCAGCACGATGCCGACGAGCCGCTCCTCCTTGTCGTCACTCACCGGCCGCCTCCGCCAATCCCGCGATCAACAGCGCCGACGACGTGGCACCCGGATCCTGGTGCCCGATGCTGCGCTCCCCGAGATAACTGGCCCGCCCCTTGCGGGCCTGCAACGGCGTCGTCGCCAGGGCGCCCTCCTCGGCGGCGGCCCGTGCCGCGGCGAAGCCGTCGCCGAGCGCGTCCACGGCCGGCACCAGCGCGTCGATCATGGTCTTGTCGCCCGGCGCGGCACCACCGAGCGTCATGACCGCGTCCACACCCGCCCGCAGCGCCTGGGCGAACTGGTCCTCACTCACCTCGCCGGGGTCCCCGAGGGCCTTGCCGGTCCGGCGCAGCAGCGTCCCGTACAACGGCCCCGACGCACCGCCGACCGTCGAGATGAGCTGCCGGCCGGCGAGCGTCAGGATCGCGCCGGGCGTCTGCGGGGCCTCCTTCTCCAGCGCCGCCGCGACGGCGGTGAACCCGCGCTGCAGATTGCTGCCGTGGTCGGCGTCCCCGATCGGTGAGTCGAGAGCGGTGAGCCGTTCCGCCTCACGGTCGACGGAGGCGGCGGTCGCCGTCATCCAACGGCGGAAGAAATCGGCGTCGAGCACTGGATCTCCTTGCGTGACAGTTGCCTTGCGATCGTCTTGCTCCGCCGGATCACATTCCCCACCGCAGCCCCGGTGTCTTCACCGGCGCGTCCCACAGCCGCAGCAGTTCCTCGTCGACCTGGCACAGCGTGACGGAGGCGCCGGCCATGTCGAGCGAGGTGACGTAATTGCCGACGAGGGTGCGGGCGACGGGAACACCGCGCTCGGCGAGCACCCGCTGGACCTCGGCGTTGAAGCCGTACAGCTCCAACAGCGGTGTCCCGCCCATGCCGTTGACCAGGACGAGGACGGGGTTGCGCGGGGTCATGTCCTCCAGGATCGCGCCCACGGCGAAGTCGGCGATCTCACGCGACGTCATCATCGCCCGCCGCTCCCGGCCGGGCTCCCCGTGGATGCCGATGCCCAACTCCAGCTCCCCGGGCGGCAGATCGAAGGTGGGGCTGCCCTTGGCGGGGGTGGTGCAGGCGCTGAGGGCGACACCGAAGCTGCGGGAGCTGTCGTTGACCTGCCGCCCGATCGCCTCCACCCGCTCCAGCGGCCGGCCCTCCTCGGCCGCGGCGCCCGCGATCTTCTCCACGAACAGCGTCGCGCCCGTGCCCCGCCGCCCGGCCGTGTAAAGGCTGTCGGTCACCGCCACGTCATCGTTGACGAGCACCTTCGCGACCTGGATGCCCTCGTCCTCGGCGAGTTCGGCGGCCATGTCGAAGTTGAGGACGTCACCTGTGTAGTTCTTCACGATGAACAGCACCCCCGCCCCGCTGTCCACGGCGGCCGCGGCCCGCACCATCTGGTCGGGCACCGGCGACGTGAACACCTCGCCCGGACAGGCCGCCGACAGCATCCCGGGCCCCACGAAGCCACCGTGCAGCGGCTCGTGCCCCGACCCGCCGCCGGAGATGAGGGCGACCTTGCCCTCCACGGGCGAGTCCCGCCGTACGATCACCCGCTTCTCCACATCGACGACCAGCTCGGGGTGGGCGGCGGCCATCCCGCGCAGCGCGTCCGCGACCACGGTCTCCGCTACGTTGATCAGCATCTTCATGGGTACCTCCTGGTGAGGCTGGCAGATGGGCTCATGACCAGAGTTCTTGCGGGTCGGACTGGGTCAGGTCAGTAGTCGATCTTGGTGGTACACGGCGGTCGGAAGCGGATTCCGGCGGTACTGATGCTGCTCTCGGCAGTATCGACCTTGCGCAAGCGAAGGTCACGTGTGCGGATGCTCGTGGGCGTGCCAGGGGCGGCGATGCCTACGGCGTGCCGGGAAGCCGAACCGTGACGAGGAGACCGCCGGCGGGGCGGGGGACGAGGGCGAGGGTCCCGTCGTGGGCGCGGACGATGCTGCGCACGATGGCCAGGCCGAGACCGACACCGGCGTGCTCGTCGGTGCGTACGCGTTCCGTTCCGCGCTGGAAGGGTTCGGTGAGCGTCGGCACCAGTTCCGGCGGGAGCGGATGACCCGTGTTCTCGACCCGCAGCACGCTCGCGTCGCCCTGCGCTTCGGTGTGGAGCGTCACGGTGCCGCAGGCGGGGAGGTTGTGGACGATGGCGTTCTGGAGGAGGTTCGTCACCATCCGCAGCAGGAGCTCCGCGGAGCCGCTGGTCCGTGTCGCTCCGCCGGTGACGTCGAGCGTGATCCCGCGCTGTTCGGCGAGGGGGAGCAGGGTTTCGGCGGCCTCTTCGGCGATGAGGGAGAGGTCGACGCTTTCGCGGGTGAAGTTCCCGCGGTCGCTGCGGCTGAGCAGCAGGAGGGCCTCGGTGAGGTCGATCGCGCGCGTGTTGACAGCCTGCAGGCGTGCGAAGAGTTCGCCTCGGTCCCGCGTGGGGTCCCTGCGGGCGACGTCGAGCAGCGTCCGCGAGATGGCCAGCGGGGTGCGCAGTTCGTGGGAGGCGTTCGCGGCGAACCTCTGCTGCTCGGCGACGTGCGACTCCAGTTGTTCGAGCATGGTGTCGAACGCGTCGGCGAGTTCACGGAACTCGTCCTGGCGGCCTGCCATGCGGATCCGGTGGGACAGCGATCCGTTCCCGGCCATCCGTGCCGCGGCCGCGATCTGTGTCAGCGGTGCGAGCATCCGGCCGGCGAGGATCCATCCCCCGACGAGGCCGAACACGAGCAGGAAGACCATGGCCACTGCCGCGGCGGGGAAGAAGGTGCGCACCAGGAGGTAGCGGTTGGGTGAGATCCCGAGCAGGCCCTGGGAATTGTCGGGTACGTAGCGCAGCAGGAACCACCACACCACGGCCAGCAGGAGAGCGCCGGCGACGGCGAGGAACCCGGCGTAGCTGAGGGTGAGTTTCAGTCGGGCGCTGAGCCCTGGGCGTCTAGACATGCGTACTGCCGGGGCGGGTGGTGTCGGGACCGGTGTCTATGCGGTAGCCGACGCCCGGCACCGTGGCGATGAGCCATGGTTCGCCGAGCCGTTTGCGCAGTGCGGAGACGGTGATGCGGACGGCGTTGGTGAAGGGGTCGGCGTTCTCGTCCCAGGCCCGCTCCAGCAGCTCTTCGGAGCTGACGACCCCGCCCTCGGCGGCGACGAGGACTTCGAGCACGGCGAACTGTTTGCGGGTCAGCGCGACGTAGCGCCCGTCCCGGAAGACCTCACGGCGGAAGGGGTCGAGGCGCAGGCCGGCGATCTCGCGGACCGGGGGCCGGGCGTACGCGCGCCGGCGGTCGAGCGCCCGCAGCCGCAGGACGAGCTCCCGCAGCTCGAACGGCTTGGTGAGGTAGTCGTCGGCACCGAGCTCGAACCCGGACGCCTTGTCGTCGATCCGGTCGGCGGCGGTGAGCATGAGGATCGGGATGCCGCTGCCGGAGGCGACGATGCGCCGGGCGACCTCGTCGCCGGAGGGGCCGGGGATGTCGCGGTCGAGGACCGCGAGGTCGTAGGAGTTGACGCTCAGCAGCTCCAGGGCGCAGTCGCCGTCGCCCGCGATGTCGGCGGCGATCGCCTCCAGCCGCAGACCGTCACGGACGGCTTCGGCCAGGTAGGGCTCGTCCTCCACGATCAGTACGCGCATGTCCGCAGCCTAGGCGGCACCACATATCGCCGACGTATGCAGGACGTGTGCGCACCGGGCACGCGACTCAGCCTGCCGGTGCCGGTGCCGGTGCCGGCGCGGGGCGAGGCCGGTCCGACGGCGGTTGCGCCGTGATGCGCCACCAGCGGCGCGACGCCAGCGCGGCCAGCACGGCGCCGGCGGCGTTGACCAGTACGTCGTCCACGGAGGACACCCGGTCGAGCCGCAGGACGTACTGCGCGGTCTCGACCAGGACGGAGCACCCCGCCCCGAGCGCCAGGATCCGCGGCACGGACGCCAGCGCCGCGAACCGCATCGGGGCGAAGAACCCCAGCGCCGCGAAGACCAGCAGGTTCCCGACGACCCCGAGCGGCCCCATCGTGACCAGGTCCCGCAACGGCACCAGGCTCACCCGGGCGGGGACGATGCCGGCCCCGGCGCCCGGCATCATGGTCAGCCACAGGAACGGCACCGTCCCGTGGACCATCCCCACCTCGGCCAGCGACATCCGCCACGCCGATGCGACGGTGACCCCGGCGGCACGCCGACGGCGCGCCAGAGCCCACGCCACCAGCGTGGCGGGCGGCAGCGCGACCAACGTCATGAGCACCACACCGTTGAACGTGTCGAGGCAGCCGTGCCACCGCCCGGCCATGCACCTCGGAGCGGACATCATGAGCGGCCGCCACAGGAGGAACGCGGCGCCCGCCATGCCGGGAATCGCCAGGCCGAGGAACACGATCCCGCGCGTGCGGCGGGGCGGTGCGGACAGGGATGCGTTGCGGTTCATGCCCCCATGGGAGAGTGAGGGGCGTTGCGGTGGCGTATGCGATTTTCGATACGCCCGCGATACATGCCAATCCGCCGCATCAAGAAACTGGCGCGTCAGCGCGCCACGCGATAGCGGAGGTAGACGACTTTCGAGTTGAAGGTGCGGTTCTCGACGAGTTCGAGATCCACCCGGCGCTCGTGCCGGGGAAAGAACGGAATGCCACCGCCGACCAGCAGCGGGTAGGTCATGGCCCGGTATTCGTCGATCAGACCCGCCGCGGCCGCCTCGGCGGCGAGAGTCGCGCCGCCGATCGCGATGTCACGCTCCCCCGGCTCGGCGCGCAACCGCTCGATCTCCTCCGCCAGGCCGCCGGAGGCAAGGCGGGCATTGCCCCGCACCGCCGACAGCGTGGTGGAGAACACCACCTTCGGGAGCGGCTTCCAGAGCGCGGCCCACTCGAGCCTCAAGTCGTCGAGCGAGGGATCCTGGTCGGCGGTCTCCCAGTACAGCATCGTCTCGTACAGCCGTCGTCCCAGCAGGTAGACGCCCACCTCTCGGATCTTGTCGGTGTGAAAGCGGAAGACCTCCTCGTCGGGTGCCGTCCAGTCGAATTCGCCGTCCGGCCCGACGATGTAGCCGTCGAGTGAGACGTTCATCGAATAGGTCACGCTGCGCATCAGAGGTCCTCCTCGGTAACGGGTTCGACGGTACGACCGCCGCCCGCTCCGCACACCCCGAGGCCCGGCGTCCGGCTCGCTCGCAGCCCCGTCGCGTGGCTTCTCACCGTAGCGAGCGGGAGGCCGGCGAGGTGAGCGGTTCAGAAGTCCGTGGGCAGCCCGCTCACCTCGGCGATGCCCCGCAGCTCTTCCGTCTGCCGGTGCTGTTCCCTGATGTGGTCGGCGATCTCGCCGAGGCGGACGGGGTCGGAAGCGGTGGTCGCGTCCGTGACGATCCTGACCGGGCCGGCCTCGTCGACGTCGATCTCGATCACTTCGTTGTCCAGGCGGCCGGTGACGGCGGTGGCGATGACGAGGGCGGCCTCGTCCTTGACCTCCTGGGGCAGTTCGTCGCCGGACCCTGGGTCGAGGGCGACGTCGAGGTTGGAGAGGCGCTCCTCGTCGATCGCTCGGAGGACCGGTTCCACCATGCGCAGCAGGAGGCGGTAGTCCTCCGGGTCCATCCGGATGCGCAGGAGGTCCAGGTACACGTCCACGGGCCGGCCGTCGTCATGCGGCTTCTCGAAATCGTTCATCCGCATCGTGTTTCCCGCAGGACGCCGCTCAGACCCGTCGCCAGCGGGCCATCGCGAAGGAGAACACCCCGAACAGCACCAGGCCGGCCGCGACGCAGACCAGCAGCCACGGGCCGAGCGGGGTCTCGGCGAAGGTGCGCAGGGTGTCGTCCAGCCCCTTGGCCCGGTCGGGTTCGTAGTCGACGGCCGCGCGGACGGCGAACACGCCGGCCATGGCGAACACCAGCCCGCGGGCGGCGCCGCCGGCCACGCCGGTGATGTCCACCAGCTGCCGTGTCCGGCGGCTCATCTGCCCGAGCCTGAGCTTGTCGTGGTACTTGCGCAGGACGGCCCGTACGCCGATCCAGCCGCCGGCCACGACGATGGCGATCCCGGCCGCGCCGACCAGCCACTGGCCGGCGGGTATCTCCATCGCCCTGGCGGTGGCGTCCCGGGACTGCTGGTCGCTGGATCCGCCGTCGCTCCGGTTGCGGCTCACGGCGAACGACAGCACGGAATAGGCGACGAAGACGTAGAACGCGAAGCGGACGGTCGCCAGCAGTCGCTTGCGCGCGCCGCGGCCGTCCTGCCCGACGGAGCCGAAGAGCGCCTCCGAGAGCCGCCACAGCGCCATGCCGACGAGTCCGAGGCCCAGCGCCCACAGCAGCACCGCGCCGAACGGCTTCTGTGACAGTTCCGCCAAGGCCCCGCCACGGTCGGCCTGTTCGCTCGTGTCGCCGAAGGCGATCTGCAGCGCCAGCGCACCGACGAGCAGATAGATCACACCCCGCGCGGCGAGCCCCGCCCGCGCCGCCCCCTCGGTGACCGAACCCCGCGCCGCCCGCCGGGCACGGAACCGTCCGGTCCATGTCAACGCACTCGTGTCCATGTAGACCTCCTGGCAGTCCGAATGCCCCGGCAGGGCCGCCACACACGCGTCCCTGCCGCCGGCCCCACCGCGCAGCGGCCGCAGTCGGCTGCCTCCGGTCACTCCTGGTATGGCCTGGTGGCGGAGTTGCTCTTGTTCCGCCACCTCCATCGCCAGAGCTCGTCGGCCCGATGTCGTACGCGAAGTCGGCACCGAGAGGCCCCACCCGCTCGATCGCCTCAGCGGTGCGTGTTCTTGTCCCCCGGTTCCGAGCTCTTCCGCGAAGGCCAAGTCACCTGAGAGAGCGGGAGTTTGCCGAGACCGCGGTCACGGGGCGGGCTCGGCGTGCCGCAGGCCGTGGAACACCGCGGGGGTCGTCCAGCCGCGCAGTGTGGCGTGAACCGTCGGCCGGAAGGTGGCGTCGGCCGTGGCCGCGTCGAGGGCCCCAGCCAGTTCCAGAGTCACCAGGCCGTGCAGGGTCCCCCAGATCGAGAGGGCGATCAGCGTGGCGTC
The DNA here is from genome assembly GCF_001513975.1 of Streptomyces curacoi. GTDB lineage: Bacteria > Actinomycetota > Actinomycetes > Streptomycetales > Streptomycetaceae > Streptomyces > Streptomyces curacoi. The sequence goes on along the minus strand of NZ_KQ947989.1, from coordinate 209,376 downwards.
CCCGGCGAGGACGGACGCCGCGAGGCCGCGCTCGATCGCCGCGAGGAGCGGGCGGACGGGGTCCCCGGCACCGACTTCACCCGACGGGTCGAAGGACTGCACACCGCCGAACAGCACGGTGTACAGGTGGCGGTGTGCGCATCCCCAACGGCGGTATGCCACGCCCAGCGCGTAGAGGTCGGCGAGCGGGTCCGCGGAGGTCGGCACCGCCGACAGGTCCTGGACGAGACCGGCGACGGCTCTGTCGCGCACCGCACGGATCAGTCCGTCCTTGTCGCCGAAGAGCGAGTACACCGCTGTGGTCGACGTGTCGGCGGCAGCGGCCACGGCGCGGACGGTGACCGACTCCCGCGGACGGGTGGCGAGCATCTCGGTCGCGCACACCACAAGCCGCTCTCTGACGGTCTCGTCGTTCGTTCTCGGCCTACCCACGCCCAGCAGCCTACCTTCTCTGATAACGTCGTTTTGAAACAGCGTTCTGAAACTTCCGGAGGCCCGCCGTGTCCACGTCCGCCCTACGTCTCGTCCGCTTCACCGGACGCTTATCGCTGGCCCTGGCCGCCGTCGTGGCGCTGGTCGCCGTGTTTCTCGCGCTGATCGTCGTCACGGACGGGGCAGGCTCGGGGCTCCCCGCATGGCTGACGACCCTTGCGGTCGCGACCCTTCTCGCGCTGTGGCGGGCCCGGCGCCGCACCTGGCCGGCGCGGCTCGTGCCGTTTCTGCCGGTGCTCGTCGGGGCGGCGTTGACGGCGTCGGTGTGCATCCCGACCGTGCCGACGGCCCGGCAACGCCCGCCCGCCCTGCCGTTCGTGGCCACGCAGCACTGGAGTCTCGCCACCGGCAGCCGGGTCGCCGTGTATCACTATCCGCCCGCGAACCCCGGCACCCGGCGCCCCGTTCCGCTCGTGTACCTCAACGGCGGACCGGTCCGCGGCATCTCGGTGCTCGACCACCGGTTCCTGCAGCTCCTGGCGCGCCAGGGCTACGACGTCTACGCCTACGAGCAGGCAGGCGGCGGACGAAGCGACCTGCTCCCCATGGACCAGTACACGATCTCCAGGTCGGTCCGTGACCTCGCCGCCTTCGTCGACCGCCTGGACAAGGGCAAGGTCGACATCCTCGGCTTCTCCTCCGGCGGGGCCGTGCTCACCCGAGCCCTGGCCGACTCCCGCGTCGCCGCGCGCCTGAACCGGGCGATCATCGCCGAGCCCGGCCCGATGGACGGCCCCACCGCGCGGGCCGCCGGGCACAAGGGCAGAGCATCAGCGCGCGGCCTCGCGCCGGCCATGACCGGACCGCGATCGACGCATGTCCCGCGATACGCCGTGGCGTTCGGCCTCATGCGCCTGGGGCTGCTCACCCCCGACACCGGGCTGATCGGACAGGCCGAGGGCGACAACGCGTTCACCGCCGCCGACCTCGGCAGCGACACCGCATCCGCCTACTGCGCGCGCGACGCCCACCGCATCCCGGCCGAGGACACGGCGCAGAACTTCTCCTTCAGCCCCGCCGCCAGCCTCCGCGTCCAGCACACGATCAAGGAGTCGCCCTCCATCGCCGCGCAACTGAGGCGCTCCCGGACCCCCGCGATGCTGATGATCGCCGAGTGCTCCTCCCAGGTTCGGCAGTGGGCGACCAGTATCCTCGCCCATGACCCCGCCATCCAGCGCACGCAGTACATGCCCGGAGTCGGTCACCACATGTGGAACGGCCTCGACGACAACGACGCCCGAGCTGTCGCCGTCATCACCGCCTTCCTTCAGGACAGGCCGGCCCCCCTGCCGAACTACCCGACCCGTGACGGGATCCCCGCCTTCCTCCGCGACCACAAGTGACTCGCTGCAGCCCGCCCGCCGGCAGCAGGTGGCTCCTACCAGGACAGCCGACGCACCGACTGCCGGATGACCAACTGGGTACCGAGCACCACGTGATCGTCGCCGGCGGGGTACTGCTCGCGCTCCAGGGCCAGCCGTACGGCGGTACGGCCGAGTTCCTCGTAGGGCACCCGAACCGTGGTCAGGGGCGGGGTCAGGTCGGTCGCGAAGGGGACGTCGTCGAAGCCCACGACGGACACCTCACCCGGTACGTCGAGGCCCGCCTCGCGCAGTGCGGCGAGTGCCCCCAGCGCGACCATGTCGGAGCCGGCGAACACCGCGGTGAACTCCAGCCCGGCGCCCAAGGCGTCCCGCGTGCGGACGTAGCCCGAGGAGCGGGTGTACGTCCCCGTGGTGTCCAACTCCTCGGCATGGTCGGCGCCGTGCGCGCGCAGCGCGTCCCGGTACCCGGCCCGGCGCTCGTCCGCGCTGCTCAGCCCGGCCTCCCCGCCGAGGAACAGCACCCGCCGGTGCCCGGACGCGAGCAGGTGCGAGACGGCCTGGAAGGCGCCGCCCCGGTTGTCGTAGTCCACGACGGTCACCGGCAGGTCCGGTGCCGGCGCCGGACGGCCGACCAGCACCAGTCGCGAGCCCGCGGCGTCCAGCGCCTCCGCGTAGCCCGCCATGCGCCGGTCGTACGCCGCGTCCGGCACCACACCGCCGACGAGGAGGACGGCAGCCGCATGCTGCTCCCGCATGAGCTGGACCAGGTCGTCCTCTCGGGCCGGGTCGTCGCGCGTGGCGCACACCAGGCTCAACCTGCCCCGGTCGGCGGCCTCTTGCTCGACTCCGGCGGCGACGTGGGCGAGCGACGGCCCGGTGATGTCCTTGATGACCAGGGCGACCGGGCCCGCGACCCGCCCGGAGAGCGCCTTGGCGTGCACGTTGACCACGTAGTGCAGTGACTCGACGGCCGCCATGACGCGGGCCCGGGTTTCGTCGGAGACGGGGTAGTTCCCCGCCAGGGTGCGGGAAACGGTTGCTACCGAAACCCCCGCCTTGAGGGCGACGTCACGGATGGTGCTCGGCCTCTCCTTGGGCCCCTGCCGCGCGTCGGTCCGCTTCCGTTTCCCGGCTCGGCCCCTTCGGGGGCCGGGGCGCTCGGGGTTGCCGCTGTCCGTCACGGCTCGACGTTACTGCATGTGGGGCGCCTTGCGGCAGCCGCCGGAGAACGACCGACGTGAGGGGGCAACAAACGTTTTCCGCCGTCGGGACTCCACTGGGACGAGCTCGGGGGCCACGGCCGTGGCGCCCCGCGCGCGACCGGGGCGACATGGCCGTTCATCGGACTCCGCCGGAAGACTCAGCGCTTGCGCAGCACCACCGTCGTGCCGGGCTTCACGCGTACTTCGGTGTTTCCGCTCACCTTCGCCCCGGTCACCAGGTTCGTCGACGCGCCGAACCCCCGCGTGGTGAAGGTGTGGTCACGGTCGTCGGTGGTGTTCATGGCGATCAGATACGGGCCGTACTCGCACCGGTAGAAGGAGGCGCGTCCGGCGTAGGGGCTCTCGACGCCCGCGGCCCGCTCCGGCACGTCGTCCGGCGCCTTGGCCAGCGGCAGCACCTGGCCCGCGAACGCCTGGTGCAGGGCGTTGCCGGGCGGGGTGAAACCGCCGTCCGGGATGTCGAGGTCGCTCACCGTGAACTCCCAGTTGACCCAGTCCGGTTCAGTGAACGTCCGCCCGTCCGCGAGGTACTTGACCTCCTGCCAGACGGTGGCCGACCGCTCGGTGCCCTCGGCCGTGAGGTGATGGACGCGGGCCAGCCGGTTGACGCCCCAGCGGGCCCGCCAGTACAGGGACGCGAACAGGATCTCGTCGCCGTGCTTGATCGCGACCAGGCCGTTCTCCTCGTCGGAGAAGACGAAGTCCGGTGCCCCGGGCGTCATCGGCAGCTTCGCCCCACTGCCGGTGGCCTTGCTGATGTACGCGTAGTCGTCGGCGGTGCTCAGCAGATTGAGGTTGGTCCGGGCGGAGACCGTCGCCGCGTGGGAGTCGGCGAGGGACTGGAACGCCTGGCCGTCCGCGAGGGACTGCCGCGCGTACGAGACGAGGTCAGGGTCCTTGATCTGCGCGGCCATCTTCAGGGCATGGCCGTCCCACTTGGCGTCCTGGTCGTAGGCGACCTTGCCCGGGTACTCGTTGTCACGCCATCCGACGACGGTCTCCAGGCGCATCGCCCGGTGGCCGTCGCGGTCCAGTGACGGGTGGCGGAAGACCATGCGCGCCTTGGCCATCTTGACCAGGTGGTCGCGGAGAGTGCCGTCCTCGACGCCGCCGATGCCCGTCACCGCGTCGTACACCAGCGACAGCCACTCCTGCAGCTCGCCGTAACTGCCCGCGTAGCCGAGCTCCTTGGAGATGCCCTTCTTGGTGACCTGGTGGTACGAGCCGCCCAGCGGTCTGGTCGGGGTGCCGTCCGGCTTCTCCGGGCCGAGCCAGGGGACGAGGCCGACGGACTGGTAGATGTAGTCGCGGGCCTTCTTCTCGCCCCAGGCGTCGGCCGAGCCGAGGTAGGTGAGTCCGCGGTCGGCGAGGTAGAGGCCGATGGCGCAGATGATGGCCTGGTTCGTGTACTGCGGGAAGTTCTGCCGCCAGTACTCGCGGCTGTCCAGCAGCATCCTGGCCCAGGCGTCCCGGCGGACGACCGGCGCGTACGCCGAGCCCTCCGGCTCGACCATGGTCAGGTCGTCGAACCAGGCGGTGCCCGCGCCCGACAGGCGGACGCTGAGGGTGACGTGGGTGGCCGTGCCCGGTGTGGTGAGGGAGGCCGTCACATGCTCCCAGTCATGGGTGCCGGCCGAGGCGTGGACCTTGTTGTCGGTGCCGACGACGGCGCCGTTCGCGTCGTGGAAGAGGATGTCCAGGTAGGCACTGCGGGTGCCGACGCCGGCGGTCCTGATCCACCCGCCGTAGGTGTAAGTGCCCTGGTCCACCGGGATCCTGGCGGAGGTGGTGTAGCCGACCGTGCCCGCGGTGGGGACCGTCACCTTCGCGGAGGCGTGGCCGGTGCGGTACACGGTGGTGTCCCGGGACGCGGTGCCGCTGCCGGACCAGGTGGACGACCTCCAGCCCGTGGTGCCGAACTCGAAGCCCGGGTTGGTGAGGCCGTACGGCGAACCGAGGACCGGCTCGTCGAGCAGCGGCGCCAGAACGTCGGCGAGCGCCAGCATGACCAGGCCCGACCGGCCCAGGCCCATCCACTGCTGGCTGGAGTTGGTCATCACGGCGGAGTCGGCACGGTATCTCCAGTAGATGCCGTCGAGGCTCCGCGCGATCTGCGGCGGAACGGCGATGTTCGCGTGGGCGGCCGTAGCCGGCATGCCGTACGCGCGGGCCAGGAAGTCCAGGTACCACAGGTCGAGTTGGGGGCTGGTGCGGGACGCCTCGGACGCGGCCCTGGCGAGTATGCGGGCGTTGATCGTGTCGACGATCTCGCTGCCGGGGGAGGTGCGCGTGGTCGTGGGCGGCAGGGTGCCGGTGACGTCGCCGTCGGCGAGGGCGAAGTACGGCTCGTCGTGGGTGTAGAGGCGGTAGACCGTGCGGCTCGGGCCTTCCATGGCCTTGTAGTAGGAGTCGGCCGACGTGGCGTACCCGGCGATTCGTCCCATGGACCGGATCTCCAGGGAGACGGACTCCTTTCCCTCGGTGAGATCGAGGGGCAGCGGCAGCGTGTGGAAGAAGAACCGCTCCGGCGTACGCGGATCCTCGCTCGCGATGTCGAGGGGGTCGACGGCGCCCAGATGGTAGTGGCCGACCTGCTTGCCCTCGGCGAAGAGCTGGAGCCGGCCGAGTTCCGCGCCGCTCTCCGAGCCCCACAGCTTGATGGTGACGTAGGTGGCGCCCCTGGGCCTGCACGCCATCGTCGCGGACAGCGTGCCGCCCCAGAAGCCCGCGCTCTCAGGGACGTTGAGCACGCGGGCGGGCTGGTCGAGGCCGCCCGTGACGACGTCGGAGAGGGTGGCGGTCAGGCCGTGCGCGCTCTCCGACGCGGTGTTCCCGAAGACCAGTGTGTCGAGCGGGCCGGCGGCCGGGGGCGCGGTGGTGGGCGTGGCGTCGGCGGCGGCCTGGGCGGTGCCGACGCCCTGCCACAGCCATCCGGTGGCTGCGGTGCCTACGGCCAACTTGAGCAGGGATCTGCGCTGGAGCGGTTCGGACACTGGGGGCGGTTCCTTTCGGCTCTGCGGGGAGGCAGTCGGAGAGGTCCGGGCAGCGAGGCGGCAGTAAACGTATTCCACGCTAGTGAGAGCGGTGTGAGCCGGTCAACGGCCGCGCGGTGCTGAGCCTCAGCTTGCAGGGAGCGCCGGCTGGGGGAATGGAGGAGTGGGCACAGACGCGTCTTTGTGTAAACGGTTACCGGCGGAAGCGCCGGAACCGCATGCAAAAGCACCTGCGGTCGTAGGTCACGACCACAGGTGCTGTTTCAGGGGTGTCGGGGCGTCAGACTCCCGACATCACCTCGGACTTCTCGCCGGACTCCTGCTCGGCCGTCGCCAGCGCGCGGTTGCGGCGCACCGAGGACCAGAAGGAGGCGGCGATCAGGGCCACGCCGATGAGGCCGGTGACGACCTCGTTGATGTGCCACCTGATGCTGACGAGCAGCAGCACGGCCAGGGCGCCGATGGCGTAGTGCGCGCCGTGCTCCAGGTAGACGTAGTCGTCCAAGGTCCCCTGCCGGACGAGGTAGACCGTCAGGGACCGGACGTACATCGCGCCGATGCCGAGGCCGAGCGCCATCCAGAAGATGTCGTTGGTGATGGCGAAGGCGCCGATGACACCGTCGAAGGAGAAGGACGCGTCCAGCACCTCCAGGTAGAGGAACATGAAGAACGCGGCCTTGCCCGCGAGCGCGACCACCGAGGGCTGCTTGCCGGCCTTGCGGGCCTCCTCCTCGGCCTCGTGCTCCTTCTCCTCCTCTTCTTCGAGCTTGTTCTCGAAGTGTCCCGACAGACCCCCGACGATGAGGTACGTGACCAGGCCGGCGACGCCGGACAGCAGTACCGTTGCCGACTTGTCGACGTGCGCGCCGCCGTGCTGTGCGGCCTGCGTGGCGATGGTGGTCGCGGTGACCAGCAGGGCGATCAGCGCGATGCACACCGACAGCCCGTCGACGCGGCCCAGCCTGGCCAGCGGTCGCTCCAGCGGGCCCAGCCAGGTGTGGTCGCGCTCCTCGAAGATGAAGTCGAGGAAGATCATCAGCAGGAACATCCCGCCGAAGGCCGCGATGGCGGGGTGTGCGTCGGTGACCAGCTGCTGGTACCGGTCGGCGTCGTCGATCGCCAGCCGTACGGCCTCGATGGGCCCGAGCTGGGCGGTGACGGCGACGATCACGACCGGGAAGACCAGACGCATGCCGAACACGGCGACGAGAATGCCGATGGTGAGGAAGATCTTCTGCCAGAAGGCGTTCATCTTCTTCAGCACGCCCGCGTTCACGACCGCGTTGTCGAAGGACAGCGAGATCTCCAGGATGCTCAGGATCGCCACCACGGCGAAGCCCTCCCACCCCCAGAGGACGGCGGCCAAGGCGAGTCCCGCGGCGGTGACGCCGAAGGACCAGCCGAAGGTTCTAAGAAGCACTGACTACCCAATCGTCCGTGCGGGTCCCCCCGCCCGCGCGCCGTGCGCGGCTTCACGAAACGGCGGACAGCCTAAGCGAAGTTCGGAAGCTTCAACAGGTGCAGGATTTTTGCTCTTTGTGTTCATAAATTCTCGTTTTGCTCACCGTCTGTGAGTCGTCCTCGGTACCCCCTCCGCCCGAAGACATGCCCCCTCAGTTGGGGCGTTCGGTTGCGCTCGGGCGCTGCTGTGCGCCCCCGCGCACCCCGTTGGCCGGATCTTCGCGGCCGGTGGCGGTGGCAGCCGCGAACAATGGGCACGCGCGAAGACGGAGCAACCGGCAAACGTGAGGCTGGAGGGGGCGATGTGATCCGGGTACTTCTCGTGCACGACGCGTGTCTGGTGCGGTCGGTCCTGGCGGAGTGGCTCCGCGGGGAACCGGAGTTGAAGGTGGACGACTGCTCGTGGCGCGGCGCTGGCAAGCGGGTCAGGTCGATCCGGCCCGACGTCTGCGCGGCCGACCTGGACTGCGCGGACGCGTACGGCATCCCACCCGTCGCCGACCTGTGCGTGCGCGGCGCGGCCGGCCCCGCGCCGCGATTACTGGTGCTGGCCCAGGCGAGCAGGCCGGGACTGCTGAAACGGGCGGCGGAGGCCGGGGCCCTGGGCTTTGTGGACAAGGAGGGCGCGCCCGAGCGGCTGGTGTCCGCGATACGCGAGGTCGCCCAGGGAAAACGTTTTGTCGACGACTCCCTGGGCTTCGGCTTTCTCAAGGCCGCCCAGATGCCGCTGACCAGACGTGAGTTGAGCGTGCTGTCACTGGCCGCCGAGGGTGCGTCGGTGGCGGAGATCGCCGGGAGCCTGCACCTGTCCCACGGGACCGTGCGCAACTACATGGCGGCCATCACCCGCAAGACCGGCGCCCGCAACAGAATCGACGCCATCCGTATCTCGCAGGGGGAGGGCTGGCTGTAGCGGCTGCTGCCCGGCGGGCTCCCGGGTGCCGAGGACCAGTTCGCGGTAGAGCGGTGAGCGTTCCAGCAGGTCGTCGTGGTGCCCGTACGCAACGCGCCGGCCGTCCATGACCAGCACCCGGTCCGCCCGCCGCGCCGAGCCGACCCGGTGGGCGACCACGACCAGGGTGGTGCCGGGGCGCTCGACGAAGGCACGCTCCGCGCGCTCCTCCGCCTCCGCGTCGAGGTGACAGGTCGCCTCGTCGAGCAGGACGACGGGCGCGTACGACAGATACGCCCGGGTCAGCGCGATGAGCTGCCGCTCCCCGGCGGACAGCGCGCCCGGGTCGACCTCGGCCTCGGGGCCGCCGAGCCGTTCCATCAGAGCGGTGAGTCCCACGGCGTCCGCGGCGGCGCGAAGTTCGCGTTCCGGTATGGGTTTCGGCCGCAGATCGCCGACGTTCTCGGCCAGGGATCCCCTGAAGACGTACGCCTCCTGCGGAATGAGGACCCGGTGTGCCCGGGCTGTGTCGCCGGGTACCGGGTGCCCACACAAGTGGACCGTGCCGTGCCGGGGGTCCAGGAGGCCCGCGACGACAGCGGTGAGGGTGGACTTGCCGATGCCGCTGGGGCCCACGACGGCGAGGTGGGTGCCCTGGGCGACGCGGACGGTGAGGTCCTCGATGACGGGAGCGCTGGTGGGGCCATAGGCGAAAGTGAGGGAGGTGAGGGTGAGGGCGTCGGGGGTGGCGGAGGAGGGCGCCGTCGCTTTTGAGCCGTGCCGATCCTCGGGTCCTGTCGCCTTTGTGCCGCCCAGCTCCTCGGATGCTGCCTTCACCGTGTCGCCGGGCGCCTCGGATGCTGCTTTCTCCGTGCCGCCCGGCACCTCCGGTGCTGCCGCCTTCGTCTCGCCCCCCTCCTCGGGCGGTGCCAGTCGCCGCAGTACGACTGCGAGTCGCGAGCCGCTCGCGCCCAGGCCGTGCACCAGGTTCTGCAGCGCGGGCAGCAGGGACTGGGTGACGTAGGCGAGGGCACCGACGAGGGCGCCCGGAGTGACCCCGTGGTCCAGGAGCCAGGGCGCGGTGGCGAGGAGCAGCACGATCGGGAACTGTCCGCCGATCGCGAGAGAGGCCACCCGCAGGACGCTCCAACGGGCCAGCGAGCGCGCCGCTCGGAACTCGGCATCCACGCGGGCGTCCGTCGCCGTGGCGATCCGCTCCTCCGCGCCGCCCGCCGTGATGTCCCGCAACCCCGGGCAGACGGTGTCCAGGTGGGCGGCGAGGGCCTCGTCCGCGACGAGGAACCGCTCCTGCCTGCGGGCCAGTGGCCGCAGGGCCGCCGCGAACAGAGCCACCCCGGCGGCGAGCGGCGGAGCGACCACGAGCAGCAGCGGCGGCGCGAGCGAGAACAGTCCGATCAGCGCCCCGGCGGCGGTGAACACGAACGAGCGGGAGACCAACACCAGCCCCGCGAAGGTGTCCCGGGCGATCTCCACCTGCTGGGTGAACCCCGACAGCGCCCCGCCGTCCGCCTCCCGCACCCCCCGCTCGACCACCCCGCGCACCAGCCGGTCCCGCAACGGCTCGACCAGCCCGGCGACACCCGCGTAGACCCGGCCCGTCCCGTACGCCCCCACGAGCACGGCGCCCGCCCCCGCCCCGAGCCAGCCGAGCCCGACGTCGGTGCGGCCGGCCAGGAACCCGTCGTCGAGGGCGCGGGCCAGGGCGTACCCCAGGAGAAAGGCCTGCGCGGTCTCCAGCGCCGACCACAGGACGAGGCGTACGACGACCCGCCACCGCCGCCGCACGAACCGCAGCCCTCGTCGGTGCACACCGGACCCGCGCATCAGCCCCCTCCGCCGTACGACCGTGCTCGGGCAACGCCCTCGGGGCGCGCCCCGAACACCTCGCGGTAGCCCGCCAGTTGCCACAGCTCGGAGTGCGGGCCCACCGCCCGCACCTGGCCTCCGTCCAGCCACGCCACGGCGTCCGCGCGGGACGCCGTCGAGGCGCGGTGGGCGACCAGCAGACGGGTGCGGCTCGCGGTGTGGTGGAGGAGGGCCTCGGTGATGTGCTGCTCGGTGATCGTGTCGAGGCTGGACAGGGCGTCGTCGAGAATGAGGACCCGGCTGTCGCGGGCGAACGCCCGGGCGAGGCCGAGCCGTTGGGCCTCGCCGCCCGACAGGGGGGCATCGGCGACGGGGGTGGCGTACCCGTCGGGGAGACGGCGGACGAACGCGTCGGCGCGGGCGGCCAGAGCGGCCTCACGGACGCGGGCCCGGTCGGGGCGGGGGACACCGAAGGCGATCGTGTCCTCGACCGACTCGCCGAGCAGCGCGGGGCGTTCGAAGGCGTAGGCGATCGCCCGGCGCAGTGCGCCGCGGTCCAGCTCGGTCAGGGGGACTCCGTCGAGCCGTACTTCACCCTCGTCCGGGTCCGTCAGCCGGCCGGCGACGGCGGCGAGCAGCGACTTGCCCGTCCCTGAGCGGCCGACCACGGCCAGTGTGGTCCCCGCCGGAACGACGAGGTCGACGCCGTCCAGTACCGTGCGCCCGCCGCGCCGGACGGTGATGCCGCGCAGCTCCAACTCTCCATCCCCGGGCGGGAGATGGCGTACGCCGTAGGAGGCGGCGGGTTCGGCCAGGACCTCGTCGAGACGTCGGGCCGCCGTCCGCGCCTGCACCAGGCCGGACAGCTGCCCGACCAGTACGCCGATGCCCGCGGCCAGCACGGCGTACCGGGAGGCGGCGAGCAACTCGCCCACGGTCAGGCGCTGTCGGGCGAGCAGGAAGCCCGCCACCGCCAGCACTCCCACCTGGAGCAGCGGTGCCACGGCGGCCGCCTGTGCGGCGGCGCGGCCCTGGACCCGCCACATGCGGTGACCCGCGCGGGAGAGTTCGGGCAGCGGACGCAGGATGCGCGCCACCGTCCGGTCCGCCGTCCCGGCGGCGGCGATCGTACGGTGGCCTTCGATCGCCTCGGACAGGGCACTCGCCATCCGCCCCTGGACCTGCTGGTAGCGCTCCGCGCACCCCGAGGAGTCCCGGGCGAGGACCCGCAGTGACAGGGCCAGCACCGGCGCCCCGCCGAGGAGCACCGCGGCCGGCCAGGGGCTGATCAGCCCGAGCGCCACCACCGCGCCGACCGGACCGGCCAGCCCCGCGAACAGGGCGGCCAGGGTGGCGGGCGCCGTCCCGGCCTGCGCCGCGATGCCGACGATCCGCGCCACCAGATCCCCGGAACCGAAGCGGCCCACCGCGCGCGGCCCCACCGCCAGCACATGGCCCGTCAGCCGCCTGCGCAGCCACGCCGTGGTCCGGGCGGTCGTGGTGCCGTCGAGCACGGTGTCGAACGCGTCCAGGACGGCGAGCAGCAGCACGAGAGCGGCACACCACAGCACCCAGCGTGTCGCGTCCGCGGCGCCGGCCAGCAGCAGGTCGAGGGCGCGCCCGAGTGCTGCGGGCAGCAGGAGGTTCGCGCCCGTGGCGGCCAGGGCGGCCAGGGCCAGGGCCGCACAGCGGGCGCCGCTGTGGCGGGTGGCCGCGCGCAGCAGCGCGGGGGCGCAGTCCGCCGGAACAGGCGTGGTCATGCCACCTCGCATCGGTCACGCATGCGGGAAGGCCCCGAGCGGCCCCTCCCGGTACGGGAGGGACCGTCCGGGGCCGTGAGCCTCGATACGACGAAGTCGCTCAGAGGCAGAGGGTGATGCTTGCCGCACTGACGCAGGACAGCACGCTGAGGGAGCTGGGGGCGCCCGTCAGCTCGTCGGCTTCCATCGTCTGCAGGTCGAGCAGTGCCATGTCGATTCCCTTCTTGATCCTTCAATGGGGACGGGAGTGTTGCGTCACGACTCCGTCAGGTCACGGAGCCGCGTCTGTGGGCCGCCGTCGGGGCGGCGGCAGGAACGGCAGCTGGGCCGCGGTGGAGTCTTCGGCGGCGAGGGTCGCGCCGAGCGCCAGCAGGCAACCGGCCGTTCCGGTACCGAGGTCCATGGAGAGCCGCATCATGTGGTGGCCGGGGAAGGCCAGTTGGCCCTGGTACGGCATGGCGTACCAGCCGAGTCCCGCGATCTGTTCGGCGAGCCGCGCCCGGGGCGCACCCGTGCGGCCGAGGTGCAGGATCATTCCGGCGCGGCCCTGGAAGAGCCCGGCCTGCGCGTAGAAGCGGTAGGTGGCGGCGGTGAGGATGCCGGCGCGGGCCTGTTCGAAGGCGGGATCGAAGGCGGGATCGAAGGCGGTTTCGAAGGCGGGATCGAGAGTAGGGCCGAGCGCGGGATCGAGGGCGTGGGACGCGCTGGGATCCCGGAGCGCCAGGTAGTCGTCGATCACCATCCCGACGCCCACGCTGCCGTCCCCGAGGTACGGCATGGTGCGCCACCCCTCGTCGACCGCGAGAGCGCCGTCCGCCTGCACGACACAGCACTCCAGGTCCTGCCGCAGCGCCTCTCCCGCCGCGTCCAGCAGGGCGGGGTCGCCGGTCGCCTCGTACTGCCGCAGGAGGAAGAGCGCGGGCCCGCTCGCTCCCCGGAGAAGTCCGGCGCGGCGGCGGGGCGCCTCGGGCCGGGGCTCGGCGAGCCGCCGGACGAGCAGGCGCGTGGTCTCGGCCGCCTGTTCGCGCAGCCCGGTCTCGCCGGTCGTGCCCGCCAGGTGTCCCAGGACGAGCCCGAGCCCGGCCAGTCCGCCGTGCAGGTCGGAGGACAGCTTCTGCCACTTCTCGCTCAGGATCTGCTCGACCAGGTCCAGCGCCCGCTGCCGGTGCCCGAGCCGGTCCAGGACGTACGCGACGCCCGCGAGTCCGTCGTAGAGGCCCAGCGGGGTTCCGAGCGGTACCGGGTCGGTGTGGTCGAGCAGCCAGCGCTCGCCCTCGTCGTACCGCTCGGCCCCGGTCTCGGCGAGCGCGTAGAGGACGCCCGCGGCGCCGTACGCGAGCCCCAGCCCGCCGCCGTCCGAGAACTGCGCCACGTCGCCAGGGAACAGGCGGTCGTCGCGTTCGGGCGTGGCCGAGGCGAGGATCGCCTTGACCATGGAGTCACGGCTGTACGGCCAGTCGCCCGGCTCCGCGAGCGAGGCGAACGACGACATCGCCACGGAGTGAGGAAGCCCGGGCCGGCCCGCCCCGCCGCCCTCGGTGCGGGTCGGCGCGCCCTGGCCCGGACCGGCGTCGCGGGTGATCTCCGCCACCGCCCGGTCGAGGAACTCCCGCGGCACATCCGGGAACTGACTCGTGATCACCTCGGCCAGATGTGCCGCCTTGGCGCGGTCCACCACCAGCAGCGAGGTCACCGGCAGGAACAACGCCAGCCGCAGACAGGCGAGCGCGTACTGGTCGACGTCGGCGCCCGTACGGTCCGGTGGCGCGAGGAAGCCGGGATGGGCGACGATCTGCCGGCCCCGCTCCTCGGCCGGTGCCGCCGCCTCGAAGTCCAGCAGGAACACGGATTGTTCGTCGGGCGCGACCATGATGTTGAAGACATGCAGGTCGTTGAAGACGATCCCGCGCTCGTGCACCTTCTCGACCGCCTCCTCGACGGCCCGGTGCACGCGCAGCGCCCACGCCGTGTACGCGGCGACCGCGCCCGGCTCGGGATCGGGTGCGAGCAGCGGGTGCCGCTCGGCGAAGAACGAGTTCAGCGGGCGGCCCTCGACGAAGTCCATGACGAGGAAGCGGTGGTCGCCGAGCGTGAACCAGTCCCGCACCTCGGGCACGACACCCAGGCCCGCCAGCCGTTCCAGGGCGTCCTTCTCCCGCTTCAGCCGGGCGATGGCGTCGGCCCCGTCCGCGGCGAGCCCCGCGTGCGGACGCCCCTCCTTGAGGACGACCTTGCGGCCGGTGCGGGTGTCGGTGCCCTGGTAGACCCCGCCGCCGTTGGAGAAGTGCAGCGCCTTCTCGATGCGGTACGGCAGGTCGCCGACCGTCGTCGTGTTCCGCGCCGCGAGCTGCGGCTTGAGGAACGCGGGCAGACTCACCCACTCGGGGACCTGGAAGGCCGGCTGCCGCCGGTCCGGCACCAGCCTGCCCTCGCCGTCGCGGACCGCCGGGACGAGCGTGCCGCGCTCGTCGACGACGAAGGAGCGCGCGAAGGCGCCGTACCGGACATACAGCGGCCCGTCGTTCCAGCGCAGGTCGGTGAGGATGTACGGCCCCTCCAGGCCGGCCAGGATTTCCCCTAACTCGCATAAGACGAGCTGAAGTTGCTCCTCGTCGGACGGGTAGATCGTCACGAACTTGCCGCTGCTGTCGCGCGCCGCGTACTTGGCGTTGCGCAGGTGCAGCAGGTGCGGGCCCGGCACGAACTTGAACGGGATGAGCCGGGGCACGCAGTAGTCCCACACGGCCGCCGCGATCCGCTCGGCGTTCTCCCGGGTGGCCGAACAGTGGATCTTCCAGCCCTGGGTCGGTCCGGAGCGCGGCCGGCCGTCCTCGTCGACCGGGGTCAGCGTGAGCCAGTCGCCGATCCTCGCCGCGTGCCAGCCGTCGGGTGCCGGGCGGCGGGCCGGCTCGTACAGGGGAGCGGTCCCGCCTCGGGCCGGGGAGGCGTCCGTACCGGCCGACAGCCGGTCCGGTGTCTCGTAGAAGTGTCTGTCGGCGAGCGCGTACACCTCGTACCGCTTGTCCATGCGCGAACCCCCTCGACGGCGTGACGCCGAGCCTTCCAGCCACTCGGGGGCACCGGACAGTCCCGCCTGTCACCAGTAATCCGTCACGCCTGTCACGCCGTCACCGTGCGGTACGCATGCGTTAAGAGATGTTCGGCTGCTTTCGACTCGCGCGGTCCACTCGCTCGTCGGGGCGTTAGGAGGTCACGTCGTCCGGGGGGCCGTAGTGGCTCAGGAACATGTCGACGCCCTGGGTGATGAGCCGGTCGGTGAGGTCGTCGTCGATGTGGGTGCCGTAGGAGGCGAAGACCATGTGGGGGAAGACCAGCAGGGCGTAGAGCTGGATGATGGCCGCCTCCAGGTCGGGGACGACCAGCCGGCCCTGCTCCGCGAGGGTGCGCAGCGCGTTCGCCACGGCGGGGTGGTGGCCCTCCGGTCCGTGGTGCCGCCAGGCCCGGCCCAGCTCCGGGAACCGGTGGGACTCGGCGGCCACGAGGTTGCGCAGGGCGGTGACGTCGTCGTTGGCGCGTACCGAGCGGACCCAGGTGCGGGCCGCGTAGAGGAGGGCCGCCCGCAGGTCCTCGGCCTCCGCCAGCTTCTCCAGCGCGGCTGACGCGTCCGCGGCGAGGGGTTCGTCCAGGGCTCCGGTGATGACCGCGGTGAAGAGGGCTTCCTTGCTGCCGAAGTGGTTGTAGACGGTCACTTTGGACACGCCGGCCTCGGCGGCGATGGCGTCCATGCCGACGCCGAAGCCCTCCCGCAGAAACAGCTCGCGGGCCGCCCGGACGATGGCCTGCCGCTTGAGCTGGGCACGGGGGCCGCTCGGGGGCTGCTTCACACCTTCCATGGTCACGGGGAGAGCCTAGCAGGGACCTGAACTGTACAGTTGAGTTCAGATGAACTGCACAGTGCAGTTCAAATGCGTGGCCAGGTGACAGTGCACCCAGCCCTCATCCACTCGTCCCGCCCAGCGGACTCCCGCCCCGCCCCTCACCCCTAAGGACTCGCCGTGACCCACCCGGAAACCCACCCGGCCCCTGCGCCGGAGCACCATCACCAGCGCCCCGACCCCCGCCGCTGGGCGGCGCTGGCGCTGGTCTGCCTCGCCCAGTTCATGCTGATCCTCGATGTCACCGTGGTGAACGTCGCCCTGCCCGACATGGCCGCCGACCTCGACCTCGGCCGCGCGACCCTGACCTGGGTCGTCACCGCGTACACCCTCTGCTTCGGCGGCCTCATGCTCCTCGGCGGGCGCCTCGCCGACGCCCTCGGAGCGCGCCGCACCCTGCTCGCCGGACTGTCCCTGTTCACCGCCGCGTCGCTGGTCGCCGGCCTGGCCGCCGGCGCCCCGGCCCTGCTGGGCGGACGTATCGCCCAGGGCGTCGCCGCCGCCCTGCTTTCGCCCGCCGCGCTGTCGATCGTCACGACCACCTTCCACGGCCAGGAGCGCACCAAGGCACTCGGCGTGTGGGCGGCGATCGGCGGGTCCGGCGCCGCGGCCGGGGTGCTGATCGGCGGCGCGCTCACCGACGGGCCCGGCTGGCAGTGGGTCTTCTACGTCAACGTGCCGGTCGGTCTCCTCGTCCTCGCCGCCGTCCCGGCGTTCGTGGCGGCCCGCGCGCCTCGGCCCGCCCGGCTCGACGTGCCCGGTGCGCTGCTGGTGACCGCGGGCACCGGCGCGCTGATCTACGGGCTCGTGGCGGCGGGCGACTCCGGGTGGGCGGATCCCGCCACGCTGGCGTCGCTGGCCGGCGCGGTCGTGGCCTACGCACTGTTCGCCCTGGTCGAGCGGGCGAGCCGGGCCCCGCTGATGGACCTGCGCATGTTCACCCGGCGTCCGGTGCTCGCCGGAGCGTTCCTGATGCTGGTGGCGACCGCGCTGCTGATCGCCCACTTCTTCCTCGGCTCGGCCTACCTCCAGCACATCCGTGGCTTCAGCCCCTTGAAGACCGGGTTGGTGTTCCTGCCCGTGGCCGTCGCCACCGGCGTCGGTGCCCACCTGGGCTCCCGGCTGGTCGGCACCGTCGGGAGCCGTACGACGGCCGTCGCCGCGATGGCGGTGGCCGCCGCCGGAACCGTGCCGCTGACCCGGCTGTCCGACACCGGCAGTGTGTACGGCGGCCTCCTGCCGGGCTTCGTGGTCGCCTCACTCGGCCTCGGCGCGGCCTTCGTCACCGCCACCACCACGGCGCTCGCCATGGTCGGGCACCGGGAGGCGGGGCTGGCGTCCGGTGTCGTCAACACCTTCCACGAGGTGGGCGGTTCGATCGGCGTGGCGGTCGTCTCCACCGTCGCCGCCTCCGGCTTCGAGCGCGGCACGGTCGGCGGCTTCACCGACGCCTTCACCGTGTGCGCGGTGGCGGCCGGGGTCAGCGCGGCCGTGGCCGTCGGGCTGGTCCCGCGCGGCAGGCCGCAACTGACCGGCGGACCCCACGTGCACTGAAGCTCGCAGCCACGGAGCGTCACGGAGTCCATGAAAGTTTCCGAAGCTCGATCGCCGGTTACCGGAAAGTCATATTCGGCGCGGTACGGCTCCGTCCTGCCATCGGTAGAGGTCGCGCAGCAGGGAAATCTCGGCGCCGTGATGGATCAGCTCCCTGTTGACGTGCAGGACGATGCCCTCCATGGGAAACCGCTCGGGACCCACCGTGGGCGGATTCTCCAGGTCGGCGTCCGAGAGTTCGCGGACCCCCGCGTTCCATCTCCCGTACATCTCATCGAGCTGTTTCAGCGCCTCGTCAGCGGTCCCCGCGTAGGCGAATGTCCGGGAGTCGACGTCCTGGCCGCCGAAGTGCCATCCGACCCGATAGCCCAGGCAGGAGACGATGATGTGCGCCAGCCGCCAGGCAATCGTGGTCACCGGCGCCGGCGCCGGCGCCGGGTCAGGAGACGCGGAGTCCATCGTCCATTCCCCCGAACCTGCCGACATCGGTGCGGCCGACGTGCCACGTGGGCGGATGCTCCAGCAGCCGCGCACCGGCTCCCAGAAGTACTCCTCATCGGCAAGACCGTGCAGCCGCGGCCGCAGGTTCTTGTGCCAGTGCCGGTCCAACTGGTCCGCGAGCCGCTCGCTTCTTGTCATTTCCGCACACTACATACGACGGAGACCTGGCTGCGACCCTCGCGGACGCCGTCGCCGGCCGTGGGCCGCGAGAGCGTACCGCACCGGGAGATGACGCTGGGGGTCGATGTGCCCTTCGGCCCGCGCCGCCGCGAGCGGCTGTTTGACATTGACAACCCGGCTGGCCGGGTTGGGTTCTATGACCCAAATGTGACGGCCTTGAGAGCGATGACATGACGGATGATCAAGACCACAGACCCCCGCCCGAGATCAGCATGAGTATCCCGAGCGAGCGCCACGCCAGAGCCTGCGACCTTCATGTTCGAAGATGGCGAAGACTCACTGAACGGGGCGGGCCGGCCCGGCTCGCGGAGTACGGCAGCGCGGGCGTGACTTCCGCGGTGCCGTACCCGCCGTATGACCCGCCATCAGCTCCGTGACGTGAGAATGCTCAGCGCGTTGGCGGCGACGATGGCCCCGATGCTCGCCCACTCCGTCGGGCCGAGCCCCTGGCCGAGGCCGATCCAGCCGACCAGGGCGGCCAGGACCGGGTTGACGCTCATGAACAGGCCGAAGGCCCGGGCCGGTACATGGCGCAGGGTGAACAGGTCCGCCAGGTAAGGGACGGCCGAGGAGAGGACGCCGGCGGCGATCGCACAGCCGAGCGCGCCCGCCGTCGGAGGGTGCCGGACAGCCACGGCGAGGCCGATCGGCAGAAACATCAGGGCGGACAGCCCGGCGGCGGCCGCCGCGCCCTGGGCTCCGGGGATACGTCGGCCGACCGTGCGGTTGAGCAGGATGTACGACGCCCAGCAGGCGGCGGCCAGGAGGCCCAGGGCCATGCCCGGGTAGTCGGCGGAGGGCTGGGGCCGCATCAGGACGACGACGCCCGCCGCGGCGATCACCGCGCAGCACGCGTCCGTGCGCCGGCGCGAGGTGGCCAGGGCGAGGGTGAGCGGCCCCAGGAACTCCAGGGTCACCGCCAGGCCCAGCCCCAGCCGCTCGACGGCGCTGTACAGCGACAGGTTCATGGTGCCGAACACCACGGCCAGCAAGGCCACCGGCCACCACTGACCCCACGTGAACGTCCGCAGCCGGGGCCGACCCACGGTCAGCAGGACGAGGGCGGCGACGTACTGGCGTACCGCGACGACCCCGACCGGGCCGAGGACGGGGAAGGCGAGGGAGCCGATCGCGGCACCGGTCTGGTTGGACAGGCCACTGCCGATCATCGCGGCCACACCGGCGAGGCCCGCGCCGGCCGGCTTCGGGGCCCGCGGCGACGGGGCTCCGGGTACGGAGGCGGGGGCACCAGGGGCAGGGGCAGGGGTCGGTGCGGGTGCGGGTGTGGGTGCGGCTGCGGTTCGGTCGCGCATGCGCTGATCGTGCGGCCCCTCGATCTTTGCGCAAAATGCAGCCGACGGGCCATCTATACGCTTGGCTCATGGATGTGGAGTTGAGGCAGTTGCGCTGTCTGGTCGCGATCGTCGACGAGGGCAGTTTCACCGACGCCGCGATCGCCCTCGGCGTCTCCCAGGCCGCCGTGTCCCGCTCGCTCGCCTCGCTCGAACGCGCCCTGGGCGTACGGCTGTTGCGCCGGACCTCCCGCGAGGTGACCCCGACGGGCACCGGGCTGCGCGTCCTGGCGCACGCCCGTCGGGTGCTCGGCGAGGTCGACGACCTGGTCCGGGAGGCTACGTCCGGAGCGGCCCGGCTGCGGATGGGCTACGCCTGGGCGGCGCTCGGCCGGCACACCCCGGCCTTCCAGCGCCGCTGGACCGCCGCCCATCCCGGGACCGACCTGCAACTCGTCCGCGTCAACTCCGCGACCGCGGGCCTCGCGGAGGGAGCCTGCGAGCTGTCCGTCGTACGCCGGCCGGTGGACGACCGCCGCTTCGACTCCGCCATCGTCGGACTGGAGCGGCGGCTGTGCGCCGTGGCCGCGGACGATCCGCTGGCCCGGCGCCGCTCGGTCCGGCTGGCCGACCTCAGCGCCCGTACCCTGCTCGTCGACCGCCGTACCGGCACCACGACCACCGATCTGTGGCCGCCGGACTCCCGCCCGGCGACCGAGGCGACGCACGACGTCGACGACTGGCTGACCGTGATCTCCACGGGCCGCTGCATCGGGGTCACCGCCGAGGCCACCGCCCACCAGTACCCGCGGCCCGGCGTGGTCTACCGGCCGGTGCGGGACGCGGAACCCATCGCCGTACGGCTGGCCTGGTGGCGCGACGACCCGCATCCCGCCGCCCAGGCGGCGATCGAACTGCTCACCGCCCTGTACCGGGGCGACTGACCTCCGCGGTTCGGCCGGTCCGGCGCCCACCGTGGAACAGTGCGCCCACCGTGGAACAGTGGAAGAAGCGGCGAAAGGCACGCGTGGCGCTCCTGCGGAAGTGCACGGTCGGCGAAGGAGGGCGCGATGAGTCACCCGGTGCTGGCGGGTGTCGACGGGTCCGAGCGGAGCCTGGTCGCCGCCGCCTGGGCCGCGCGGGAAGCGGTGCTGCGTGGCGTTCCGCTGCGGCTGCTGCATGTCTCCCCGCCGCTTCCGGGCGACCCGGGTGACGTCGTCCCGGCTACGGCCCTGGAGACGCTGCGCCAGGTCGGTGACCACATCGTCCAGCGTGCGATCGCCGACCTCGGCGCCCGCCACCCGGACCTCCAGGTGCGGGGCGAGCAGGCCGACGCGGCCCCGGCCACCGCGCTCCTCGCCGCGGCGCGCGGCGCCGGGCTCCTCGTGGTCGGTGCGCGAGGCTCGGGCGGCTTCGACGGGCTCGCGGTCGGTTCGGTGGCCCTTCGCTCGGCGGCGGCAGCCCCCTGCCCCGTCGTCCTCGTGCCCGAACCGCCGGCCGGGGGGTTCGGGGACCGGGCGTGGACGACCCGCGGTCCGGCCCAGGTCGTGGTGGGTTTCGACGCACACCGTCCGGTCGGCGAGGTGGCGGACTTCGCGTTCGCGGCCGCCCAGGCGCGCGGGGCGCGTCTGCGGGCGGTTCAGGCCTGGGCTCTGCCCGCCGAGGCCGTGTCTCCCCGGACGCTGTTCGTGACCGAGGAGGACCGCGCCACCTGGGAGGACCAGGAGGTCCTGCGGCTCTCCGACGCGATGCGGGCGTGGCGGGAGAAGTACCCGGAGGTGACGGTCGGCACCGATGTCCTCCTGCTCCACGCCGCGCAGGCACTGCTGCACACGTCCCCGGGAGCGGACCTGCTGGTCGTGGGCCGCCGCACCGACCCCCGGGCGGCCGAGGGCCGGTTGGGACCGGTGACCCACGCCGTGCTGCACCACGCCCGCTGCCCGGTGGCGGTCGTACCGCATGACGGCTGACCGCGGCATGACGGCTGACCGCGGCGAGGGTCAGCCGAAGAACACCTCGAACTCGTCGTACAGCGCGGGATCGACCCGCTTGGTCGTGCTCGTCGAGTCGGCGAGGGGCACACGGACGATGTCGGTGCTCCGCAGGGCCACCATCTTGCCGAAGTCACCGTCCTTGACGGCGTCGACGGCGTGCAGCCCGAAGCGCGTGGCCAGCCACCTGTCGAAGGAGCTCGGCGTGCCGCCGCGCTGGATATGACCGAGCACCGTCGTGCGGGCGTCCGTGCCGGTGCGTTCCGAGATCTCCCGAGCCAGCCACTCGCCGATGCCGGACAGCCGGACATGGCCGTACTCGTCCACCGACCGGTCCTTGAGGATCATCTGCCCTTCCTTGGGCACGGCTCCCTCGGCGGCGACGACGATCGGCGCGTAGTTGATCCTGAATCGGCTCTTCACCCACGCGCAGACCTGGTCGATGTCGAACGGCCGCTCAGGGATGAGGATCACGTTGGCGCCGCCCGCGACGCCGGCGCGCAGGGCGATCCAGCCGGAGTGTCGGCCCATCACCTCCACCACCAGGGTGCGCATGTGCGACTCGGCCGTGGTGTGGAGACGGTCGATGGCCTCCGTCGCGATGCCCACGGCCGTGTCGAAGCCGAAGGTGCAGTCGGTGCCGGCCACGTCGTTGTCGATGGTCTTGGGCACGCCGACCAGGCGGATGCCCTGTCGGCTCAGTTCGGTGGCCGCACCGAGCGTGTCCTCGCCGCCGATCACGATGAGCGCGTCCACCTCGTGCGTGGCGAGGGTGTCCTGGATGCGCCGCACGCCGTCCTCGTGTTTGAGCGGGTTGGTACGGGAGGAGCCGAGGATGGTTCCGCCGCGGGGCAGGATGCCCCGCACACTGGAGATGTCCAGCGGTACGACCTTCCCCTGGATCGCGCCGCGCCAGCCGTCGCGCAGGCCGACGAAGTCGAAGGCGTACTCCTGGATGCCCTTGCGGACGGCACTGCGGATCACGGCGTTGAGGCCGGGACAGTCACCGCCGCCGGTCAGCACTGCGACCTTCATGGCTTCCTCCCTCTTCTGCGAGAGTGGCGGCATGTCCTGCCCGATCAAGACGGCGCCGCGGACTGAAGGAGCCGGTTCAGCCGCTTGAGGACGTCCTCGCGCTGAACTCGAAGAGCCCTGGACTCTCCTTCCATCATGAGCGCAGGCGGCCCTGTCGGCGACCTACCCCGGGGCCTGCCACAGGGGGGAGCTTCGGCTGATTCGGCGGAGCCTCGCCCCGGCGGGTCCTAGCCAGGGACGCCAATGCCAGGGACGCCGATGCCAGGGCTGCCAGTGCCAGGGACGCCTATGCCAGGGACAGGAACAGCTTCTCCAGACGGGCACGCATGGCTTCCGTGTCCTCGCCGTTCCTGCGGCCGGACTCGATGTCCGTCACGCACCGCTGCAAGCCGGTCGCGATGATCGCGAAACCGGCCCGGTCGAGCGCACGGGAGGCGGCGGCGAGCTGGGTGACTACGTCCTCGCAGTCGCGCCCCTCCTCGATCATCCGGATCACACCGGAGATCTGACCCTGCGCCCGGCGCAGCCGGTTCAGTACGGCCTTCAGGTCCGCACCCTCGAGCTCCAGTTCCACGATCACTCCTCAGGACATACCCCTAGGGGTACTGTACGTCCCGGTTCGGGGCGACGTCGACCATTGATGATCATTCGAGGGTACGCGGGGGGCCGGGGCCGTCGGCGCGGCCCGGCGTCGACCGTTCGGTCCTGCGCAGCATGGACCAGCTGACCGCGATCCCCGCCGCGGCCCCGAACGCCCAGGTCCAGGGGCTGGTGAGCAGTGTGTGGCGCAGGCCGGGGGGCAGCTGGCCGCCGAGGACGAAGACGCCCATGACGGCGACGAACCAGCCGAAGGACCTGCGCAGCGCGTCCTGCGGGATGCGCCCCGTGAGGCGGCAGCCGAGCTGGCTGCCGACCACGGCGGTCGCGGTGACGAGGGCCGCGAGGCCCCAGTCGATGCGCGCCCCGGTGAGGTGACCGGCCAGCCCGGCGAACGAGTTCATCGCGATGACCAGCAGTGAGGTGCCGACCGCGACGGTCATCGGCAACCCGCCGAGCAGCGCGAGGGCGGGCACGACGAGGAAGCCTCCGCCGGCGCCGACCAGGCCGGTCACGAAACCCACCACGACGCCCTCCGACAGGACGTGGAGGACGGGGAGTTCGCGGTGCGGCTGCTTCCGCTCGCCTCGGCGGCCTCGGATCATCGCGCCGGCGGTGGCGATCATCATGAGGGCGAACGCGATCAGCAGGACGGTGCCGGGGACGGACTCGGCCAGCCGGCCGCCCGCATGGGCGCCGGCCATTCCGGCCAGACCGAACAGCAGTCCCGTACGCCAGCGGATGCGCCCCGCGCGGGCGTGCGTGACCACCCCGGCGGCGCTGGTGACGCCGACGACGAACAGTGAGGTGGCGATGGCCTCCTTGGTCTGTGTGCCGGCCAGGTAGACCAGCATGGGCACGGTCAGGATGGAGCCGCCGCCCCCCAGCACGCCGAGACTGGCCCCGATGAGCAGCGACGCCGCGACGACCAGGGCGATCACGACGGGCCCCGCAGCGCGGCGACGACGGTGTCGAGGCCGGTGCGCGGGCCGCGGTTGTAGGGCAGCTTCGACAGCAGTACGCCCATCGCGCAGGTGTTCGTGAGCGCGGCGACGGTCAGCCCGGCGCCGACGGCCGTGCCGATCAGGTGCAGGCCGGGCAGGGCGAGACCGGCGACGCCCGTCACCAGCACCAGGGTGCCGGCGACAAGGCGGACCTGGCGCTCCAGGGCCCAGCGTTCCGGGCCGCGCGTGAGCGGACCTCCGGCGGCCTCCCATGCCGTCACCCCGCCGGCGAGAACGCGCAGGCCGGGCAGCCCGGCTTCGGCGAGGGCCTGTTCGGCCTGGGCGGCGCGGGTGCCGGAGCGGCAGATGAGGACGGCGTCCTGGTCGAGGTGCCGCAGCAGTTCGGCGCGGTGTTCGCGCAGGGTGTCGAGGGGGACGTTGCAGGAGCCGGGGATGTGGGCGGTGTGGAACTCGCCGGGCGTGCGCACGTCCAGCAGGCGTGGGCCGGGCCCGCCCTGGAGCAGGTCGCGCAGCGCGGCGGGGTCGAGCCGTGGGGTGTTGTGGGCATGGGTGGTCATGGGGTTCCTCGCTGTCGTCGAAGTGGCCGGGCCGGGCGGCGGCCGGTGCCTCGGGGCCGCCGCCCGGAGTGCGGTGCGTCAGGCGTCGGCCGACGGGGCTCCCACCGCGCCGGCGCCGCCGAGCGTGGGGGAGGGGTGGGTGAGCCAGGCGCCGAAGCCGCCGAGCAGGTCGGAGACGTCGGTGCGGCCCCGGTGCCGCAGCAGACTGGCGGCGATGGAGGAGCGGTGGCCGCCCGCGCAGTGCACCACCAGCGGCCGGCCGGCCGGGATCTCGTGCGTACGGCGGGCCAGTTCGGCCAGCGGGATGTGCAACGAGCTCTCGATGAAGCCCTCTTCGCGCTCGGCGGGGTTGCGCACGTCCAGCACCAGCGGCGCGTCGTCACCGGCCAGCAGCCGACGCAACTCGTCCGCCGTCACACGGCCGGCCTGCCGTATCTCGTCCGCGAGGGCGGGAAAGGCGCGCTCGGGTTCGTGCAGATGGCCGCCGACCTTGTCGAAGCCGATCCGGGCGAGCCGGGTGACGATCTCCTCCTCCCGGCCCCGCGGTGCGATGACGACGATCTCGTCGTCCGGGGCGACCACCATGCCGGCCTGCTCGGCGAAGCGCCCGTCGGCGGGCACGTTGACCGAGCCCGCCAGGTGCCCGGCGGCGAAGTCCTGCGGGGAGCGGGCGTCGACGACGACCGCCCCGGCCGCCCGGCGCCGCAGGAATTCCTCGGCGGACAGCGGCCGGGGTGCGTCGGCCGTGTCGAACAGGCCGTGCTCCTTGCGGTTGAGGACGGCGTCGTAGCCGAAGTAGGCGGGTGCGGCGGGCTGCCCGGCGATCACCAGCTCGACGAACCGCTCCTCGCTCATGGGCCGGCAGGCGTAGTTGGTGGCGCGCTGCTCGCCGATGGTGGACTGCCGCTGGGTGGAGAGGTTCTTGCCGCACGCGGAACCGGCGCCGTGCGCGGGGAAGACGCGGACGGCGTCGGGCAGGGCCATCAGCTTGTTCTGGACGCTGTCGTACAGCATCCGGCCGAGTTCGTCGGCCGTGGCACCGACCGAGGCCAGCAGATCGGGCCGGCCCACGTCGCCGACGAACAGTGCGTCGCCCGTGAGGACGCCGTAGGGGACGGTGTCGGCGGCGTGTTCGTACACCAGGACGCTGATCGACTCCGGGGTGTGGCCGGGGGTTTCGAGGATCCGCAGCGTGACGTCGCCGAGGCTGATCCGCTCGCCGTCGGCCAGCCTGCGGATGGGGTACTCGGCCTCGGCGCGCCGGCCGTAGCCGATCCACGCGCCGGTGCGGTCGGCCAACTCCAGGTGCCCGGCGACGAAATCGGCGTGGAAGTGGGTGTTGAGGACGGCCTCGACGGTGAAACCGTGGGTCTGTGCGTCGGTGAGGTAGTCGGAGACGTCGCGGCGCGGGTCGACGACGACCGCCTTGCCGGTGGTCTCGTCGGCGATCATGTACGACGCCTGGGAGAGGCAGTCGAGGTAGTACTGGGCGAAGAACATGGTCGGGGTGACCTCCAGGTCGCAAGGGTCGGCCTGATGCCCGACCCCTGATGCTCATACCCCCGGGGGTATATAAAGGCTTCGAGTCCGCCCTGGGTGCGGACGGGAGGGTGGCCGGCCCGGGTCGGGGGAGGTCCTGGGCCGGCCGGTCGAAGGGCCGGTCAGAGGCGGCCGGTGAGCATGCCGTGCCAGTACACGAGCGGCAGCCCGTACCGCTTGAACAGCCACATGTCGCGGCGTTCCTTGAATGTGTCGATCAGCGGGAACGTGGGCGCGGGCCGCAGGTCGTAGTCGAACTCCGCGAGCAGCATCCGGTCGCGGGCGGTCACCAGCGGGCAGGAGGTGTAGCCGTCGTACCGGTGGGTCGGGGTCCTGCCCCGCATCGCCGCGAGCAGGTTGGCGGCCACCACCGGCGCCTGTTTGCGCACGGCGGCCCCGGTCTTGGACGTGGGAAGGTTCGCCACGTCGCCGAGGGCGAAGACATTGCCGTGGTGCGGGTGTTGCAGGGTGTGCTTGTCGGCGGCGACGAACCCCTGGGGGCTGGCCGGGTCGGCGAGTGGGCCGCCCTTGACCCAGTCGGGCGCGCTCTGCGGCGGCACGGCGTGCAGGAAGTCGTAGCCGACGGTCTCCTTGGTGCCGTCGGTGTGGTCGGTGATGACGAGTTCGCGGCAGTCGCCGTCGACGGCGGTCACCTCGGAGCGCAGCCGCACCTCGATGCCGTACCGGGCCGCGACCCGCTCCAGGACCCGCGACCAGGCGGGCACCTTGAACAGCGCCGGATCGGGGATGACCAGGATGATCCGGATGTCGTCGAGCACCCGCTGTCTGCGCCAGTGGTCGGCGGCCAGATAGGCGATCTTCTGCGGGGCGCCGCCGCACTTCAGCGGGGTCGCCGGATGGGTGAAGACGGCCGTGCCCGACCGCATCTGCTTGATCAGCTCCCAGGTGCGCGGGGCGTACTCGGGTGCGTAGTTGCTGCTCACCCGGTCATGCCCGACCGCCTCGGACAGGCCCGGCACGCCGCGCCAGTCCAGCTGCAGTCCGGGGGCCATGACCAGGTACTCGTAGGCGAGTTCGGCGCCACCGGAGAGGGTGACCGTACGGGTGTCGGGATCGACGGCCACCGCGCGTCGGCGGATCCAGCGCACCCCGTCCGGGATGACCGCCCCTTCCGGGCGGCGGGAGGCCCGCAGGGGTGCCTGGCCGCCACCGACCAGGGTCCACAGCGGCTGGTACCAGTGGGCGTCGGACGGTTCGACGAGGGTGATGTCGGTGACGCCGGCTCGGCGCAGGCGGGCGGCGACGCTGATGCCGGCGCTGCCGCCGCCGACGACGGCGACGCGGTGACGGCCGGATATCGGTTCGTCGGTGGGTGAGGGGGTGGCGGCCAAGGCGGAACTCCTTCCCAGCTGTGACCTCGATACGGGTGCGGTGCGCGGCCGGGGTCGGGCTGCGGGCTCGCGGGAGCCGGTCGCCGCGGCGAACGCCTCCGGTGGCGCTTCGCGAGCCACTTCGTTGCCTCCTCAAATACCCCGGGGGGTTTCCTGCGGGGAGAGTACGGCGGCTCAGCGACACCCGTCAAATACCCCTGGGGGTATTTGCCGCAGAGGCAACATCCGGCGGGTGCGTGCGTCGGCGGCCTGCCAGGGGGAGGGCTCCCGGGGGGCCGGGCCGCAGGCTGCGGTGACGAGGGCGTGGGATGGAGTACGAGGCACTGGCGCGCGGAACGTCGAGACCAGTCGGGCCAGTTCGAACCGGGGCAGAACCGGCGGGACGGCTCACCCGGGCGGCTGTCACCGCGGCCACCGCGGCCCGGCGGGGACGCTCAGTGCGTGGCGGCGCCGGGACCAGGGCTCGGCAGAGACGGGGCGGAAAGGACCCATCCGCTTCTCGCGGATCCTGATTGCGCGGTGCGCGGCCCGGAGCCGCTTCTCCGCGTCTGGAGTCGGGTCCTTCCCGTCATCTCAAGCACACCACAGGAGCCGGGAAACCACCAGGGCCGATCGACCGGCCGCGAAGGAGGCCCGGCGCCGTCAGGGCAGGGCCGCTCCGGCCCCACGATCGGCCCGGGTGGCTCATGTGCCGCCCGCCGTTCCGGAGTTGGCCACGAGGGTCTCCCTCGCTCCAGCGGGGGCGAGCCGGCTGCGGTGGTGCACCGCGCTGCCCGCGTTCGGGTCCGAGGGCCCCGGGCGGCCGACTCACCCCTACTACGGCTCGGCCGCGCGTGCGACGGTGGAGGGGGACCCCACGCCGCACCACGCTGCGGCCGGTCGAGAGGCGGTGGGTGCCATGGAGCTGCCCCTGGTCGTGGGCGTCGACGGGTCGGAACCGAGCCGCCAGGCGGTCGACTGGGCCGTGGCCGAGGCGGCCCGGCACGGACTGCCCCTGCGGCTGGTGTACGCCTCCCTGTGGGAACGGTACGAAGGCGCGGGCCCGGCCGCCGACGAGGAACCGTCCGAGCGGGCGGTGGCCGAACACATCCTGGGCACCGCCACGGAACGCGCCCGGCGCGGTGACCCCGATGTGAAGGTCTCCGCCGAGGTGGTGCCCGACGGCGCGGTGCCCGCGCTGCTGCGGGAAAGCCACCACGCCTTCGCCGTCGTGACCGGATCCCGCGGCCGCGGTGAACTGGCCGGCCTGCTGCTGGGCTCGGTCTCGCTGGCAGTCGCGGGCCGTGCCCACTGCCCGGTCGTCGTGGTCCGAGGTGACAAGGCGGGCCTCGCGGGTACCCATGAGCGGATCGTGCTGGGCGCGGGAGATCCGTCGAGCGGAGGTGAGGAAGCCGTGCGGTTCGCGTTCCGTGAGGCAGAAGTGCGCGGATGCACCCTGGACGCCGTACGCGCGTGGCGCCGCCCCGCACGCGACACCGTCCCCCACCCCCTGCTCACCGGGAGCCCGGAGCATCACCACCATCAGCGGGCGTCCGAGGAACTCGACGCCGCGCTGCACGACGCGGCGACGGACCACCCCTCCGTCCGGCTGCGCCGGGTCACCGTCGAGGGGTCCGCCGGCAAGGTGCTGGTCGCCCGGTCGGCCGCCGCGGATCTGCTGATCATCGGCGCCCGGCTGCGGCATGGCCACGCCGGCCACCACCTCGGCCGGGTGGCGCACACGCTGCTGCACCAGGCGGACTGCCCGGTCGCCGTCGTACCGCAGCGGGCATGATCATGCGCCGCCCGGCCGGCCCGGAGACGGCCCCCGCCACGCTCGCCCCGGTCCTGCGGGACGTACACGCCGTCGTGTTCGACACCGACGGAGTGATCACCGACTCGGCCCGGGTGCACGCCGCCGCCTGGAAGACGGCCTTCGACGCCTTCCTGCGCGCCCACCCGCCCGCGGACCCCGACATGCGCCGCCCCTTCGACGAGCACGAGGAGTATCTGCGCCACGTGGACGGCAGGTCCCGCCTCGACGGCGCCGCGGCCTTCCTCGCCGCACGCGGCATCGAGGCCTCGCCGGACACGGTGCGAGCCGTCGCGGCGGACAAGGAACGCCTCTTCACCGAGCGGCTGCGCGAGCACGGCGTCGACGCCTATCCGGGGACCGTACGGCTGGTGCGGGCGCTGCGCGACGCCGGAGTGCCCCGCGCCGCCGCCTCCGCGTCCCGGCACGCGGGCGAGCTGCTGAGCCGGGCCGGGGTACTGGATCTGTTCGACGTCCTCGTGGACGGCGCAGAGGCGGCCCGGCTGGGCCTCGCGGGCAAACCGGAGCCCGACCTGTTCCTGGAGGCGGTCCGCCGGCTCGGTGCCCCCGCCGACCGTGCCGCCGTCGTCGAGGACGCCCTGGCGGGCGTGGCGGCGGGCCGGCGCGGTGGATTCGCCCTGGTGGTCGGCGTGGACCGGGCCGCGGGCGCGGACACCGGGGCGCGGCTGCTGCGGCACGGCGCCGACATCGTCGTACACGACCTCGCGGAACTCTGCTCGGGAGGAGCACCGAAGTGACGGGCTGGAGCTGGGAGTACGAGGGCTACGAGCCCGCCGACGAACGCCTGCGGGAGTCGCTGTGCGTCCTCGGCAACGGCTACTTCGCCACCCGCGGAGCGCTGCCGGAGTGCGTGGCCGACGAGATCCACTACCCCGGGACCTATGTGGCCGGCATCTACAACCGGCTCACCTCCGAGGTGGGGGGCCGACAGGTCGAGAACGAGGACCTGGTCAACGTCCCGAACTGGCTGCCCCTGCGTTTCCGCCTCCCGGAAGGGCACTGGCTCACCCCGGACAACGCGACCGTGCTCGACCACCGGCAGCTGCTGCACCTGTCCGCCGGGCTGCTGGAGCGCCGGACACGGTACGGCCTCGGCGGCGGCCGGGTGCTGGTCGTACGCCAGCGGCGGCTGGTGCACATGGCCGACCCCCATCTGGCCGCCCTGCGCACCGAGTTCACGGCCGAGGGATTCTCCGGGCCGCTCGAAGTGGAGGCCGCCCTCGACGGCGGGGTCACCAACGCCGGAGTGCCCCGCTACCGGGACCTGGACGGCCGTCACCTCACCCATGTGCACACCGGCACCGCCGCCCCCGACACCGTGTGGCTGCGCTGCCGTACCCGCACCTCCGACATCCGAGTCGGCATGGCGGCCCGGCTCACCACCGAGGCGCCCGTCACCGTCCGCCACGAGCTGCCGTGCGCCGTCCAGCAGGTGACCCTCGACCTGGCCGCCGGCCGCACCGTCACCGTCGACAAGATCGTCGCCCTGCACACCTCCCGCGACCCCGCGATCAGCGATCCGCTGCACGCCGCCGTCGACCGGGCCGGCCGCGTCCCCGGCTTCGACGACCTGCTCCGGTCGCACCTCACCGCCTGGGACCAGCTCTGGCGCCGGGCCGAGCTCGACGTCCCCGGGGAGTCGGGCCGCATCCTGCGGCTGCACCTCTTCCACGTCCTGCAGACGCTGTCCCCGCACACCGCCGACCTGGACGTCGGCGTGCCCGCGCGGGGACTGCACGGCGAGGCCTACCGCGGCCACGTCTTCTGGGACGAACTGTTCGTCCTGCCCTACCTCAACCTGCACCTCCCCGAGGTCTCCCGAGCCCTCCTCCACTACCGCCACCGGCGCCTGGAACAGGCCTGCACCGCGGCCCGCCGAGCCGGCCGCCTGGGCGCGATGTACCCCTGGCAGAGCGGCAGCGACGGACGCGAGGAGACCCAGCAGCTCCACCTCAACCCGCGCTCGGGGCGCTGGCTGCCCGACCACTCCCACCTCCAGCACCACGTCGGCTCGGCCATCGCCTACAACGTGTGGCAGTACTGCGAGGCCAGCGGCGACATGGAGTTCCTGCACACCAAGGGCGCCGAGATGCTGCTGCAGATCGCCCGCTTCTGGGCGGACAAGGCCGTCTACGACGAGAGTCTCGGCCGGCACCGCATCAAGGGCGTGGTCGGCCCCGACGAGTACCACGAGGCGTATCCGGACGCCGACGTCCCGGGCCTGGACGACAACGCGTACACCAACGTCACCGCCGCCTGGGTGCTCACCCGCGCACTGGAGCTCCTGGACACGCTGCCCGAGCCCCGCCGCCGCGAACTCGTCGAGCGCATCGGGCTCGACGGCGGCGAACGCGAACTCTGGGAGGAGGTCTCCCACACGCTGCACGTCCCCTTCCACGAGGACGTCATCAGCCAGTTCGAGGGCTACGGCAAGCTCGCCGAACTCGACTGGGACGGCTACCGCAGGCGCTACGGCGACATCCGCCGCCTGGACCGCATCCTGGAGGCGGAGGGCGACACCGTCAACCGCTACCAGGCCTCCAAGCAGGCCGACGTCCTGATGCTCGGCTACCTGTTCTCACCGGCCGAACTGCAGGGCCTGTTCCACCGGCTGGGGCTGCGGCTGGAGGAGGAGACCTGGCGGCGCACCGTCGACTACTACCTGCACCGCACCAGCCACGGCTCCACCCTCAGCGGACTGGTCCACGGCTGGGTGCTGGCCCGGTGCCGCCGCGCCGAGGCGTGGAAGTTCTGCCAGGAGGCCCTCCAGGGCGACATCGCCGACGTACAGGGCGGCACCACCGGCGAGGGCATCCACCTGGGCGCGATGGCCGGCACCCTCGACCTGGTCCAGCGCGGACTGACCGGCCTGGAGACCCGCGGCGGCGCGCTGTGGCTCGACCCGGTACCGCTCCCGGAGCTGTCCGCGTACGGGTTCGCCCTGCGCTACCAGGGGAACTGGGGCGTACGGCTGCACCTGGAGCGCGGCAAGCTGGACATCGCCGTACCGTCCTCCGACGCGTCCCCGATCGACGTACGGCTGCCGGACCGCGCGGTGCGCGTCCAGCCGGGGGAGACCGCCCGGCTGGAGCTCCCGGACTGACCCGTGCGGCCCCGCCGAGCGGGCCGGCGGCACCGGTGGGCTCAGTCGTGTGGCACGACGGCGATCGGGCAGGGCACGTGATGCAGGGCCGCGTGCGAGACGGGGCCGAGCTTCCACGTCAGACGGGACGGGTGGCGCCTGCGCCCCACGACGGTGAGGCAGCCGCGCGCGGAGGCCGTCAGCAGCACCTGCGCGGCGGGGCCCGTGGCGACGTGCCCGGTGACGGGGACCCCGGGAAACCTTTCCCCCCACGGCGCCAGGGCCTGCGCCAGCCGCACGCGCTCTTCGGCCTCGGCGTCCTCGTCCCGGACGGGGGCGAGGGCGGACAGCGGCAGGGCACGCACCGCGCGCACGCGCCAGCCGCGCGGCGCGGCCACGGCGAAGGCGAACTCCAGCAGCGGGTCGGCTGCCGCGCCGCACTCGGCCAGCCCGACGACGACCTCGTCACGGTCCGCCGCCGCCGGGTGGTTCCAGCCCGCCTCGACGGCGGGGTCACCCGCCCGCACGGCAATGGCCGGGCAGGGGGCCAGGCCCAGCACGTGCAGGCTGATGGAACCGAGCAGGAAGCTCGCCACGGAGCCGTACCCGCGTGAGCCGAGTACCAGCATCGACGCCTTCGCGCCGCGTTCCAGGAGCGCCTGCGCGGCGGGGGCCGAGACCAGTTCGGTGGTCAGCCGCAGCTCCCCGCGGCGGCGCAGCAGTTCGGCCGCCGTCCGTCGCAGCACATCACGGCCGTGGCGCTGCCTGATGTCCGCCTCCTGCCGGACGGGCACGTCCAGGGGCTGTGTGGTCCACGAGTACAGCAACTCGACGGGCAGCCGCTGGTCCGCCGCCTCGTGGGCGGCCCACCAGGCGGCCGTCATGCTCGCGGGTGAGCCGTCGAGTCCGACGACGACAGGTCCGGTCATGACGCACCTCCGGTGTCGGCACGACACCGAGTACCCCTCTCGGCCCGTACGGCCCTGTGCGGGTTCCAGCCGGCGGAGTGAGGCTGGAAGAACAGCGGCGAGAAGAGGCCGCCGCGCCGAGGCCGCCCGCCCGGAGCAGCCGTACGGCGCCCGCGGGCGGGGACCGGAAAGGGGAGCGTGATGAACGGGCCGGTTGTGGTGGGGGTGGACGGGTCACCGTCGAGCATGGCGGCCGTGGAGGTCGCGGCACGCGAGGCCGGTCTGCGTGGGGTGGGGCTCCGGCTGGTGCACGCCTTCGGCTGGCCGGCCGCGCACGTGCCGCCCGGGCGGCCCTGGGAACCGAGCGGCGCCGGACTGCGCGAGCTGATCGACGGCACGCTCGTCAAGGCCGAGCGGCGCGCCCACCAGGCCGCGCCCGGGATCGAGGTCATGCGCGAGGTCGTCGTCGGTGAACCCGTGATGGTCCTGGAGATCGAGTCGCGCACCGCCTCCCTGGCGGTGGTCGGCAGCCGGGGGCTGAGCCGGTTCGGCACCCTGCTCCTCGGCTCCACCGCCGGCCATCTGGCCGCACATGCCGCCTGCCCGGTGCTGGTGGTGCGCGGCAGACCGGCCGCGGCCGGGCCCGTCCTCCTGGCCGTCGACGGATCGCCCGCGGCCCACGGGGCCGTCGAGTTCGCCTTCGCGGAGGCCTCCCTGCACGGCACCGACCTGATCGCGCTGCACGCCTGGAGCACCCACACCGAGCGCGCCTACGACGGTCCCGGCGACCCGCCCTTCGTCACCTACGACGAGGACCGGTTGCGCGACGAGGAGCAGCGGGTGCTCGCCGAGGCGCTGGGCGGGCTGGGGGAGAGGTACCCGGACGTCACCGTGCACCGCAGGCTGGTGCGCGGCCGTATCCGCCACACCCTCATCGAGGCCAGCGCCGACGCCGGACTCGTCGTGGTCGGGGCGCGCGGCCGGGGCGGCTTCACCGGGCTGCTGCTGGGCTCGGTCAGCCAGGCCCTGCTGCACCACGCGCACTGCCCGGTCGCCGTCGTCCGGACACGCGAGAAGTGACGGTGCGCGGCCGGTGCCGGCGGAACCGGCCCTGTGGCGGGCGTCCGTCAGCCGGCTCCCGCGCAGGCGGGCGGCTCGGCTCGGCGGTCCGGGGAGTCCTGTCGGCACCCGGTGCGGCCAGGTGGCCCGCTGTTCGATGCTGGAGAGGACAGTGCCTCTGGGCGCAGACTCGACAAGGAGAAGGCGAGCAGAGAGGCGGAGACCATGCGCATCGTCGTCGCCCTCGGCGGCAACGCCCTGCTGCACCGAGGCGAACGCCCCGACGCGGACGTCCAGCGCGCCAACACCGTCCGGGTGGCCACCGCGATCGCCGCCCTCGCCCACGACCACGACCTCGTCGTCACCCATGGCAACACACCCCAGCTCGACCTCCTCGCCGCCCAGAGCACGGCCGACGCGGCCCTCACCGCCCCCTACCCGCTGGATCTGCTCGGCGCCCAGACCCAGGGCGTGATCGGCACCCTCCTGGCCCGCGCCCTGCATGACGTGCTGCCCGGACGCAGGGTCGTCACGCTCGTCACGCACACCCGGGTACGCGTGGACGACCCCGCCTTCGCACACCCCACAGAGCTGGTCGGGCCCGTCTATCCCGAGAAGCCGGCCCGGTTCCTGGCCGAGCGACACGGCTGGCACATGGCCGAGGACCGGCACGGCTGGCGGCGCGTGGTGCCCGCGCCCTCGCCCGAGCGGATCCTGGAGGCCGACACCGTCCGGGCACTGCTGGAGTCGGGGACCCTGGTGGTGTGCGCGGGCGGCGGAGGCATCCCCGTCGTCGCCGACTGGGCCACCGGGGCCCTGCACGGCGTCGACGCGGTCGTCGACAAGGACCTGGCCGCCGCCCGGCTGGCCGAGGACCTGAAGGCCGACTTCCTGCTGGTCCTCACCGACGTGCCGAACGTCTACGCCGGCTACGGCACCCCCGACCAGCGGCCCGTCCTGGACGCGACGCCCGCCGAACTGCGCGACGCCCACTACCCGGTGGAGTCGATGGGCCCCAAGGCGGAGGCCGCCGCCCGCTTCGTGGAGAACACCGGCCACCTGGCCGCGATCGGGGCGCTGGACGCGGCGTACGAGATCGTCCACGGCCGCTCCGGAACCCTCGTGCGGCCCGACCTGCCGGTCACCTGACACCCGCTCAGCGCTCCCGGCACCACGGCCCCGGCGCCCCGCCACGGGCGTCGGCAGCGCGGGGAGGTCGGCTCCGGCCCGATTCGCCGTCGTACCGCGGCCCTGGCCGGCTCAGAGGTTCTCGGCGTGGTCCGGGACGAAGGTCTGCAGATCACGCGGGGGGCGCTGGTAGCCGGTCGACTCCGGCCGGTCGGGCAGCTCCAGGACCGGCGGGAGCACGTCCTTGTACGGCACGGAGTCCAGCAGATGGGCGATCATGTTCAGCCGGGCCCGGCGCTTGTCGTCGCTCTCGACGACGAACCACGGGGCCTCGGCGATGTCGGTGTGCACCATCATCTCGTCCTTGGCCCGGGAGTAGTCCTCCCACCGGGTGATCGACTCCAGGTCCATCGGCGACAGCTTCCAGCGCCGCAGGGGGTCCTCCAGGCGGCGCCGGAAGCGTTCCTGCTGCTCCTCGTCGCTCACCGAGAACCAGTACTTGCGCAGCAGGATCCCGTCCTCCACCAGCATCCGCTCGAAGATCGGGCACTGCCGCAGGAAGAGCTGGTACTCCTCCTTGGTGCAGAAGCCCATGACGTGCTCGACGCCGGCCCGGTTGTACCAGCTGCGGTCGAACAGCACGATCTCCCCGGCGGCCGGCAGATGCCCGATGTACCGCTGGAAGTACCACTGGGTGCGCTCGCGCTCGGTCGGCTTCGGCAGGGCCACGATGCGCGCCACCCGAGGGTTCAGATGCTCCGTGACCCGCTTGATGGTGCCGCCCTTGCCCGCCGCGTCCCGCCCCTCGAAGACGACGACGAGACGGGCGCCCTCCGCGCGTACCCACTCCTGCAGCTTCGCCAACTCCGTCTGCAGGCGCAGCAGTTCCTTCTCGTACGTCTTGCGCGGCAGCTTCTCCGCCCTGTCGCCGCCCATGCCGCCTCCCACCGCCCGATGACAGCACCGTACTGACCGAGGACGAGCCGCGCACCCTGGAACGGGGCCGGCGGCGGCAGGTGCAGCGCACGGGTGAATGCCCCGGGGCGGAGGACTGACGCCACCGCTGCGGGGGTACCCAGCGGCGCATGGCGGTGGACAGCAGGACCGACCCGGCGCGGGCGACGCCACCCCGGCCGCGCGGGAGACTCGGCCGGGCGCTCGTGCGATGGGCGACGACGACCGACCACAAGGTGATCGGCAACCTCTATCTGACGACCGCCTTCGGCTTCTTCCTCCTCGGTGGCGTCCTCGCCCTGCTGATGCGGGCCGAACTCGCCCGCCCCGGGCTCCAGTTGTTCAGCAACGACCAGTACAACCAGCTGTTCACCGTGCACGGCACGGTCATGATGCTGCTGTTCGCCACCCCCTTGTTCGCCGGGTTCGCCAACGCCGTCATGCCGCTGCAGATCGGCGCCCCGGACGTGGCGTTCCCGCGGCTCAACGCCCTGTCGTACTGGCTGTACCTGTTCGGCGGCCTGATGGTCGTGGCCGGGTTCGTCGTGCCCGGGGGAGCGGCGAGCTTCGGCTGGTTCGCCTACGCGCCCCTCAACAGCGCGGTGCGCACCCCCGGCTCGGGCGGCGACCTGTGGACCATGGGCCTGGTGGTGACCGGTGTGTCCACCACCCTCGGCGCGGTCAACTTCATCACCACCATCCTGTGCCTGCGCGCCCCCGGCATGACCATGTTCCGGATGCCGCTGTTCACCTGGAACGTGCTGTTCACCTCGATCCTCGTGCTGCCCGCGTTCCCCGTCCTCACCGCCGCCCTGCTCGCCCTGGAGGCGGACCGCAAGTTCGGGGCGCACATCTACGACGCGGCGAGCGGCGGCGCGCTGCTGTGGCAGCACCTGTTCTGGTTCTTCGGCCACCCCGAGGTGTACATCGTCGCGCTGCCGTTCTTCGGGATCATCTCCGAGATCATCCCGGTGTTCAGCCGCAAACCGATCTTCGGCTACCTCAGCCTCATCGGCGCCACCATCGCCATCACCATGCTGTCCGCCGTGGTGTGGGCCCACCACATGTTCGCCACCGGCGCCGTCCTGCTGCCGTTCTTCTCCCTGATGTCGTTCCTCATCGCGGTGCCGACCGGCGTGAAGTTCTTCAACTGGATCGGCACCATGCGGCACGGCTCCCTGTCCTTCGAGACACCCATGCTGTGGGCCTGCGGCTTCCTGGTGACGTTCCTGCTCGGCGGCATGAGCGGCGTCATCATCGCCTCCCCGCCGCTGGACTTCCATCTCACCGACTCGTACTTCATCGTCGCCCACCTGCACTACGTGCTGTTCGGCACCGTCGTCTTCGCGATGTTCGGGGGCTTCTACTTCTGGTGGCCGAAGCTCACCGGGAAGATGCTCGACGAGCGCCTCGGCAAGATCCACTTCTGGACCCTCTTCGTCGGCTTCCAGACCACCTTCCTGGTCCAGCACTGGCTCGGCGAACAGGGCATGCCCCGCCGCTACGCCGACTACCTGGCCGCGGACGGCTTCACGCTCCTGAACACCATCAGCTCGATCGGAGCGTTCCTGCTCGGCCTGTCCACCCTGCCGTTCCTCTACAACATCTGGCGCACCGCACACCACGGACAGCGGGTGGACCGCAACGACCCCTGGGGCTACGGCCGCTCCCTCGAATGGGCCACCTCCTGCCCGCCCCCGCGCCACAACTTCACGGCGCTGCCCCGGATCCGCTCCGAGTCCCCCGCGTTCGACCTGCATCACCCGGACATCACTCGCCACGACCAGAGGCTGGAACAGTGAAGACCGAGGCCCGTCTGTTCATCGGCGTGGCGGGGTTCTTCCTCGTCACCGCCGTCGGCTACGGCTGGCGTTCCAAGGAGCCCGCCGGTACGGCCGTCCTGGTCATCGCCTTCCTGATGGCCGCGCTCGTCGCCTTCTTCCTGCACACGCAGTACCGCAGGCGCGGCCTCAGGGCCCAGGACCGCCCGGACGCCGAAGTCGTCGACACCGCCGGCCCGCTCGACTTCTTCCCGCCGCACAGCCCCTGGCCGATCACCACGGCACTGGGATCCGTCCTCGCGGCCCTCGGCGTGGTCTACGGCCTGTGGCTGTTCCTGCTGGGCATCGGCGTGCTCGGCCAGGGGGTGCTGGGCATGGTCTTCCAGTACGCGGACCGGGACGGTCAGCGCTCCAACTCGTCCGCGGACGACTCCCGTTCCCCCTCCTCGGGCACCACCCGGTCGCCGTAGTACCAGGTGCTGAGCGTGGCCCTGAGCCGCCGTGCCCGCGGCACTTCCCCCTCGGCCTCCGCGGGCGCCGGGGGCTCGGCGGGCACCCGGGCCCGCAGCACATACCGTCGCTCCTCGTCGAGCGGCTCATGGCTCTCCTGGTATCCGCCCGCGATCGTCTGCCGCACCTCGCCGGTCTCCTCGCCCTCGGTCAGCCGCTCCCGGTCCGCCTCCTGCAGCGCCACACAGATCCGCTTGGTCACCATGAACGCGAGCGGCGGCAGTAGCACGAAGGCGATCCGGAACACCCAGGTCAGCGTGTTCACCGAGATCCTGAAGGCATGGGCGATGACGTCGTTGCCGCCGGCCGCCAGCAGGACGCCGTAGCAGCTGATGGCCGCGACACCGAGCCCCGTGCGCACGGGGTTGTCGCGGGGCCGGTCGCACAGATGGTGCTCCCCCCTGTCACCGCTCACCCACCGCTCGACGAACGGGTACGCGTACAGCACCGCGAACAGGGCCCCCGGCAGCACCACCGCGGGCAGCAGCACGTTCCACATCACCGTGTGCCCGGCCACCGCCGTCTCCCAGGGCGGCACCAGCCGCAGCGAGCCCTCCAGGAAGCCCACGTACCAGTCCGGCTGCGAACCCGTCGACACGACGTCCGCGCGGTAGGGGCCGTACGCCCAGACCGGGTTGATCTGCGCCACCCCCGACAGCAGCGTCAGCACGCCGAAGACCATGAAGAACAGGCCGCCGGAAGTCGCGATGAACTGCGGGAACATGGGCTTGCCCACGGCGTTGCGGTTCGTGCGGCCCCGGCCCGCCCACTGGGTGTGCTTGAGGTGGAAGACCAGGATCAGGTGCACGGCGATCAGCGCGAGCAGCAGTCCGGGGAGCAGCAGGATGTGCAGTGAGTACAGCCTCGGGATCAGGTCCTCGCCCGGGAACTCGCCGCCGAAGGCGAACATGCTCACATACGTCCCCACCACCGGGATCGACAGCATGATGCCCTGGGCGATCCGCAGGCCCGTGCCCGACAGCAGGTCGTCCGGCAGCGAGTAGCCGGCGAAGCCCTCGGCGAGCGCCAGCAGGAACAGGGTCACGCCGATCAGCCAGTTGACCTCGCGGGGCCGGCGGAACGCGCCCGTGAAGAAGATCCGCAGCAGGTGCAGCCCGATGGCGGCGAGGAACACCAGGGCCGCCCAGTGGTGCAGTTGGCGGATCAGCAGACCGCCGCGCACCTCGAAGCTGATGTCCAGCGTCGACTCGTACGCCGCCGACATGCGCACGCCTTCGAGCGGCCGGTAGGAGCCGTGGTAGACGACCTCCGTCATCGACGGGTGGAAGAACAGCGTCAGCCAGACGCCGGTCAGCAGCAGGACGACGAAGCTGTAGAGGGCGATCTCGCCCAGCAGGAACGACCAGTGGTCGGGGAAGGCCTTGCGCAGCAGACCGCCGCCCTCCAGGAGCGGCAGTCGTCCGTCGATGTAGTCGGTGGTGCGCTCAGTGGCATGACGGGCCCGCGCTCCGGCACGGGCCCTTCTCCTCCTCCACAGCACGGATCACGAGTGCCCTCGTGTCCGGGCCGGGAAACGGACCGTCACATACGATCACCCTTCGGCTTCCCCCGCTGGTCGGGGGTGCCGTGCGGCGGCGGGCTGAAGGGCTGCGACGAGGTCGCGGGGGACACCGGG
This sequence comes from Streptomyces curacoi, assembly GCF_001513975.1. GTDB lineage: Bacteria > Actinomycetota > Actinomycetes > Streptomycetales > Streptomycetaceae > Streptomyces > Streptomyces curacoi. The sequence continues at coordinate 169,073 of NZ_KQ947989.1, read as the reverse complement.
GAGCCCGCCCGGCCCGCGCTCTGCTCCGGACGCAGGGCGCCGGGATCGCCGGACGTCGGCTCGGCACCGGACTGGAGCTGCTCCAGCCGGGCGGCCAGCAGCTCGGTCACCGGAAGCCGGTCGGCGTGCGACCGCTCGTAGGCCAGCAGTTCCTCGACCTCCTCGGCGGTCAGCGACCGCACGCGGCTCTCCAGACCGCCGATCGGCAGGTGGTCGTAGTCGGGCAGCGGCAGCGTGTTGCGCGCGGGGTCGGCCATGGTTCTCACTTCCCTGTGTACGACGTGTACGAGGGCCGGACGATGGGGGGCGGCGACGGCTCACAGCTCGTGCCGCAGCCGGGGGTCAGGTTCTGCCCGAGCCCCCGCTGCCGAACGACCCGCTGCTGCCCTCGTCCCAGCGGGGCCGCTCCTTCGACGGGCTGGGGCGGGAGGGAATGTTGCCGTGGGCGGGCAGCTCGTGCGGTGTCAGCCGGTGGTCGCTCCTGGGCATCTCGTCGGCCACCCGGTTCTCCCGGACCTCGCCGACCGGACCTCCCTCGGGCACCTGGGGCTGCTCCTCGGGGCGTGGTGGGGCCGGCTCCCGGCGCCTGACCCGGACGCCCAGCACAAAAGCGCCGATGAGCAGCGCCACGACGACCAGACCGGCGACGAGCAGTCCGATGCCGAGCGCACCTTCCGCGGCCATCTCCATCCATGCGATGTTCATGGCACGCGAGTACCCCTGGCACCCCACGTGAACCCGATCACCGCGACCGCGCCGCGCGGGTCTTCGAGCGGTTCGCCTTGCGGATCGCGTCGAGCAGCTCCGCCTTCGACATCCGGGACCGCCCGTCGATGTCCAGTTCGCGGGCCAGGTCGTAGAGGTGCTGCTTCGAGGCCTGCTCGTCCACGCCCTCGCCGCTGCGCCCGCCCTGCCCACGGGGCCGGGCGGACTGCGGATCCGAGGGGCCCTTGCGGCCGCCCTCCTTGCGCTGCCAGTGGTCGCCGACCTTCTCGTACTTGTGCTTCAGCGCGCCGTACGCCACCCGGTGGGCCCGCTCGCCCTCGCCGTACTGCTCGACGGCCGAGTCGTGCGCCTTGATCCAGGTCCGCTGGGCGTCCTTGGCGGAGCGCTCCAGGGTCGACGGCAGCTCCTGTCGTCCGGGCACTGCGCCCACCTCCGTCTGTCGTCGTTCCTCGGGCCGACCGAGTGCCCGGCACGCGGCTGCGAAAAACCGGCCGGAACCCTTGCGAGCACCGGGTTTGGGGTCCCTGGGACCGGCTACCCGAGCGGGGTGACACCGACAACGTCCCAGCAGCAGCTCGTCCAGTTCCTCGAAGACCGCTTCGCGTGCGCGCAGGCCTGCACCGAGTGCGCTCGGGCCTGTGCCCTGCGCGCGAGTCTGGTGGATCCGGACGGAACCGAGGATCAGGAACTTCTGCGCCGCAAGGGCATCCTGTGCGCGGAGGTGTGCGATGCGACCTGCCGGGTGCTGGCCGAGCAGAACCACCTGGACGAGGCGTCCTTGCGGGTCCAGCTGGAGTGGACCCGGACGGTGTGCCTGGAGTGCGCGCACGTGTTCGACCGGTATCCGGGCGCCGAGGACGCCGCGAAGGCGTGCCGGGACTGCGCGCGGGCGTGCACGGACTTCATGAGCACGCTCGACTGAGGCGCCCCGCGCATCCGTCACCGCTCGCTCGCCCTCCGCTCGCTCGCCCTCCGCTCGCTCGCCCTGCGCACTCCGCCCACGCGCCTCCGTAGGCCTTTTCGCGCACCGCAGCGCATCCCGCCGCTCCTCGCCATTCCCAATTTCTGGAACACGTTCTACGGTGTGCGCCGTCAGCACCGGCCTTGGGGAGCCTGGAGGCGCCGTGCACCTCGAATACACGCCCGAGCAGCAGCGGCTGCGCAGCGAACTGCGCGACTACTTCGCCGAGCTGGTGCCGGACCTCGCACAGACCCGCTTCACCGACCCGGCGGCCCAGAAGCGCCACTACCGCAGGACCGTCCGACGGCTCGGCGCGGACGGCTGGCTCGGCGTGGGCTGGCCCAAGGAGTACGGCGGACGCGGCCTGACCGCGATGGAACAGTTCATCTTCTTCGACGAGGCGGCCCAGGCGGGCGTACCGCTGCCGCTGATGGCGCTCAACACCGTCGGCCCGACGATCATGCAGTACGGCACCGAAGAGCAGAAGGCGTACTTCCTGCCGAAGATCCTCTCCGGCGAGATCGACTTCGCGATCGGCTACAGCGAGCCCGACGCGGGGACCGACCTGGCCTCGCTCAGGACACGCGCCGTGCGGGACGGCGACGAGTACATCGTCAACGGGCAGAAGATCTGGACGACCAACGGCGACACCGCCGACTGGGTCTGGCTGGCCGTCCGCACCGACCCGGACGCCCCGCCGCACAAGGGCATCACCATGCTGCTGGTGCCGACCACCGACCCCGGCTACTCCTGCACCCTCATCAACATCCTCGCCTCGCACGACACCACGGCCAGCTACTACGAGAACATCCGCGTCCCCGTCTCCCGCCGTGTCGGGGCGGAGAACCAGGGCTGGCGCCTGATCACCAACCAGCTCAACCACGAGCGCGTCACCCTCGCCGCCCACGGCACCATGGCCATCCGCGCCCTGCACGACGTGCAGCGCTGGGCGGCGGAGACCAAGCTCGCCGACGGCCGCCGGGTGATCGACCTGCCCTGGGTGCGCCGCCGCCTCGCCCAGACCCACACCAGGCTCGACGCCCTCAAGCTCCTCAACTGGAAGATGGTCAGCGCCGTCCAGGACGGCACGCTCACCCCGCAGGACGCCTCCGCCGTGAAGGTGTACGGCTCCGAGGCCCGCCGGGACGCGTATGCCTGGCTGATGGAGATCGTCGCCGCACCGGGGGCGTTGAAGGAGGGCTCGGCGGGGGCGGTACTGCACGGAGAGCTGGAGCGCGGCTACCGCTCGGCCGTCATCTTCACCTTCGGCGGCGGCAACAACGAGATCCAGCGCGAGATCATCTCCTGGATCGGTCTGGGGATGCCGAGGGTACGGCGTTAGCCTGCGGGCATGGGCGATCCCGGGCTGTTCACCCCCAACTCCGTCACCTGGCAGATGCACGGCGACCCCATCATGTGGGTCGCCGGAATCCGCGCGCTCTACCTGCAGGCCCTGCACCCGCGCGCGGTGCGCGGCGTCATGCAGAACTCCGACTTCCGGCGCGACGCCTGGGGCCGGCTGCTGCGCACCGCCAACTTCGTCGGCACCATCACCTACGGCACCACGGAGGCCGCCGAGAAGGCCGGCGCCCGCGTGCGGAAGATCCACAGCATGCTGGGGGCGACCGACCCCGACACGGGGGAGCGTTACGGCGTCGACGAACCCGGCCTGCTGCTGTGGGTGCACTGTGCCGAGATCGACTCCTATCTGCAGGTCGCCCGCCGCTCCGGGCTCCGCCTCAGCGACGCGCAGGCCGACCGCTACATCACCGAACAGCGCGTCAGCGCCCGCCTGGTGGGCCTCGACCTCGACGCCGTACCGGCGAACCAGGAGGAGATGGCGGAGTACTTCGAGAAGGTGCGGCCCGAGCTCGCCTGCGGACCGGAGGCGCGCGCGGTGGACGACTTCCTGCTCCGACCGCCGACGCATCCCCTGCTCATACCGGCGCGCGAGGTGCTGTGGCGGCGCGTGGCGCAGTTGGCGTACGCCGCCCTGCCGCCGTACGCCCACGAGCTGTACGGCAGACCGGCCCCGGGACCCGCCGCCGTCACCCGTCAGTTGCGTGCCACAGGCACCCTGCTGCGCTGCGTTCCCGCACGTCTGCGCTGGCAACTCCCGCCCAAACACATCCTGCGCGCCATGGCCCGCCTCGGCCCGGGCTCCCGCCCGGCACCGTACAAACTCGGACGATAGCTCGCCATACTGAACGAGCCGGGCCAGGGCGGGGCGGACCGTGACGGGGGGCGATCGCGGCAGATGGGGGACAGCAGGCTGATTCAGGGCCGGTACCGGCTGCTCGAACCGATCGGGCGGGGCGGAATGGGCGAGGTGTGGCGTGCGCGCGACGAATCGCTGGGCCGGCAGGTCGCCGTGAAGTGCCTCAAGCCGCTGGGACCGCACCACGACCAGTCCTTCACCCGGGTCCTGCGGGAGCGGTTTCGCCGCGAGGCCCGGGTGGCCGCGGCCCTCCAGCACCGCGGGGTGACCGTCGTCCACGACTTCGGCGAGTCCGACGGCGTCCTGTTCCTGGTCATGGAGCTGCTGGAGGGCCGCAACCTCAGCCAGCTGCTGGAGGACAACAAGCACCACCCGCTGCCCGTCCCCGAGGTCGTCGACATCGCCGACCAGGTCGCCGCCGCCCTCGCCTACACCCACCGGCAGGGCATCGTGCACCGGGACCTCAAACCCGCGAACATCATGCGGCTGGCCGACGGCACCGTGAAGATCTGCGACTTCGGCATAGCCCGCCTCGGCCACGACATCGGCTTCACCTCCCGGCTGACCGGCACCGGAATAGCGATGGGCACCCCGCACTACATGTCGCCGGAGCAGATCGGCGGGGACGAGGTGGACCAGCGCAGCGACCTGTACTCGCTGGGCTGCGTCCTGTACGAGATCGCCACCGGCGTCCCGCCGTTCGACCTCGACGACCCCTGGGCCATCCTCGTCGGCCACCGTGACACCCCGCCCCGGCCCCCGCGCAGCCACCGCGCCGAACTGCCCGAGTACTTCGAGAAGATCATCCTGGACCTGCTGGCCAAACGCCCCGAGGAACGCCCGCACGACGGACGCGAGTTGGGCCGCAGAATCGGCCTGGGCCGTACGACACCGACGTACGTGCCGACCGTGGTGACCCCCCAGCCGGCCCTCAGGCCCCCGGACCCCGTGGCCCGCGAGCCCCGCCTGCCCTCCTGGACCCGTGGCATGACCACCGGCCACAAGGCCACCGGCGCCGGACTGCGCACCACACCCCCCGACGCCGGAGCCGGACTCACCGGCGAGTGGATCCCCCGCCCGGCCACCGGCCGGCCCGAGGAGACCGCCGCACCCGACGAACCTCCCGCCCCGTCCACGGCGACGCTCACCGCGCTGGCCGGACGGCACAACGCCGGGCTCAGCCTGGGCCGCCTCGGCCGCTGGACCGAGGCGGGCGAGGTGCACCGGGCCGTCGCCGCCGAGCGCGAGCACCTGCTCGGCCGCGACCACCCCGACACCCTCGCCAGCCGCTACGAGGTCGCCTTCGCCCTCAGCCGCACCGGCCGCGCCGCCGACGCCCTGCGCGAGTACAAGCACGTCGCCCGCGCCCGCAGCCTCGCCCTCGGCCCGGACCACCCCGACACGCTCGCCGCCCGCCAGGAAATGGCGTATGTGCTCGGCCAGTTGGGGCGCCACTTCGACGCGCACCAGGTCTACACGTCCGTGCTCACCGCCCGCGAACGCATCATGGGTGCCGAGCACCCCGACACCCTGCGCTGCCGCCACAACCTCGCCTTCAACCTCAGCCGGCTCGGCCGCCTGGAGGACTCGTACCGCATGGCGGGCGAGGTCGCCGCCGCCCGCGCCCGCGTCCTCGGCCCGCACCACCCCGACACCCTGGTCACCCGCTACGAAGTCGCCTACGCGCTCGGCCAGCTCGGCCGCTGGGCGGAGGCCCTGCAGACATACCGGGAGGTCGCCGAGGCCCGCGCCCAGGCCCTCGGCCCCGACCACTCCGACACCCTCGCCGCCCGCTACGAGGTCGGCATCAGCCTCGGCCGTCTCGGCCGCAGTGCGGAGGCGCTCCAGCTCTACCGGGAGCTCATCGACGACCGCACCCGTGTCCACGGCCCGGCCCACCCCGAGACCCTGCGCGCCCGCCACGGCCTGGGCGTCAACCTCGGCCGCCTCGGCCGCTGGGAGGAGGCGCTCGCCGAATCACGCGACGTGTGCGCGATCCGCGAGCGCGTGCTGGGCCCCGACCACCCCGACACCCTGGTCAGCCGGCGCGAGGTCGCCGTGAGCCTCGGCTGGCTGGGCCGCTGGCCGGACGCCCTCGCCGAGTACCGCCGGGTGGCCGCCGCCCGTGAGCGCGTCCTGGGCGCCGCCCACCCCGACACCCTCGCCAGCCGCAACGACGAGGCTCACTGCCTGCAGCAGCTCGGGCGGGGCGCGGAGGCGGTCGAGCTGTACCGGAGGGTGGCGGTGCTGCGGCAGCAGCGGGCGACCGGAGGCTCGTGACTCCGGACGCCCGCACCTATGGCCGACCTAGATCATCACGTGTTACGAAGAACCATGCCTGCACACGAGGGACGCCCCGGACACCGTACGTACGACGCCGTCATCGTCGGCGGAGGGCACAACGGCCTGGTCGCCGCCGCCTACCTGGCCCGGGCCGGCAGGTCCGTGCTGGTGCTGGAGCGGCTGGACCACACCGGGGGCGCCGCCGTCTCCACGCGCCCGTTCGCCGGTGTGGACGCGCGGCTGTCGCGCTACTCGTACCTGGTCAGCCTGCTGCCCAGGAAGATCGTGCGCGACCTCGGCCTGGACTTCCGGGTCCGCACCCGCGACGTCTCCTCGTACACGCCCGTGGAACGGGCCGGACGGCCGACCGGACTGCTGGTCGGCGGCGGGGAGCGGCGCACCAGGGAGGCGTTCGCCCGGCTGACCGGCGGCGAGCGCGAGTACGCGGCCTGGCGGCGCTTCTACGGCATGACCGGCGAGGTCGCCCAGCGGGTGTTCCCGACCCTCACCGAACCGCTGCCGAGCCGGGAGGAGCTGCGCCGCCGGGTGGACGACGAGGAGGCCTGGCGGACCCTCTTCGAGGAACCGATCGGTGTCGCGATCGAGGACCGGTTCGCCGACGACCTGGTCCGGGGGGTGGTCCTCACCGACGCGCTCATCGGCACCTTCACCGACGCCCACGATCCGTCACTGAAGCAGAACCGCTGCTTCCTCTACCACGTGATCGGCGGCGGCACCGGCGCCTGGGACGTGCCCGTCGGCGGCATGGGCGCCCTCACCGACGCCCTGGCCACGGCGGCGCGCGAGGCGGGCGCGATCATCGCCACCGGTCACGAGGCGGTACGGATCGACACGGACGGCCGTACCGCGGAGATCACCTACCGGACCGCGGACGGCGAGGCCGTCGCCGCGGCCCGGCACGTCCTGGTGAACGCCTCCCCGCAGGAACTGGCCGCCCTCACCGGCGACGCGCCCCCGCCCCCCGCCGAGGGCGCCCAGCTCAAGGTGAACATGCTGCTCAAGCGCCTGCCCCGGCTGCGCGACAGCTCCGTGAACCCCCGCGAGGCGTTCTCCGGCACCTTCCACATCGCCGAGGGCTACGACCAACTGGCCGCCGCCCACGCCCAGGCCGCCGCCGGGGAACTCCCCGCCGCGCCGCCGTCCGAGATCTACTGCCACTCGCTGACGGACCCGACCATCCTCGGACCCGGCCTCGTCGCCCAGGGCTACCACACGCTCACCCTCTTCGGCCTGCACACCCCGGCCCGGCTCTTCGCACGGGACAACGACGCCGTACGCGAGGAACTGCTGAAGTCGACGCTCGCCCAGCTGGACGCCCACCTCGCCGAGCCGCTCGCCGACTGCCTGGCGACCGACGCCGACGGGCGCCCCTGTATCGAGGCCAGGAGCCCGCTGGACCTGGAGCGCGACCTGCGCCTGCCCGGCGGCAACATCTTCCACCGCGAGCTGGCCTGGCCGTACGCCCAGGAGGGCACCGGGCGCTGGGGCGTGGAGACCCGGCAGGCGAATGTGCTGCTGTGCGGGGCGGGCGCGGTGCGCGGGGGAGGGGTGAGCGGGGTGCCGGGGCACAACGCGGCGATGGCCGTCCTGGAGGCCGGCGAGGAATGACGCACATGCCTCCGGCGAGGAGGGGTACTGGGCAGAACGGACAATTCGTACGACTCACGGGGAGGCTGCCATGGCCGATCTCAGCCCCACTGACCTGCAGAAAGCCCTCCGCGGTGCCGACTACCCGACCGACAAGCAGCACCTGGTGGAGCGCGCCCGCAAGAACAAGGCCGACGAGAAGATCGTCAGCCGCCTCGACGGCATGAAGCGCGACCGCTTCGACGGGCCGAACGACGTCCAGAAGGCCGTCTTCAACGAGTAGCGAGCAACGCCGGGGCCGGGCTCTCCAGGAGTCCGGCCCCGACGGATGAGCGGGTCCGGTGACCCGCCCGAACGGGCCGGTGCACGTGCCGCGCCGAGCCGGTCGGCTCGCGGAGCCGGTCAGTTCGCGGCGGCGGTCCAGCCGCTCGCCGTGATCCGCGCCGCGTCCGCCGGGCGGGCCTCGTCGAAGAGGACGGTGTCCGACGCCTCGACGCGCAGCCCGTCGACGTACGCGCCGCGGCCCACGTACAGCCGGTCGGTCGCGTACCGCCAGCGGAGCACCAGCTGCCGGTGCGGCGGGAGTTGTGCCGTGAGCCGGTGCCAGACGCGGCCCGACCAGCCGGTGACCGTGCCCGTCGGATGCTCCTGCGGCGGCTCGCCGTGGCGCGCCGTCGTGAAGGCGAGCGGCTGCCAGCTGGTGCCCCCGTCGGTCGACGCCTCCAGGGTGAGGACGTCCGACCGGGGCTCTGTGTCCCACCACAGGGCGCACCGCAGTCGTGCGTCGCCGCAGGACGTGTCGAGCGCGGGGAGCGCGAGGCTTGCGGTCGTGGCGCTCGCCATTCCGGAGAACCATGCGGTACGACCGTGCCGTGGGCGGACGGGAACGGCCCGCGCCATGTTGTCGGCGGCGGCCACCCGGGGCGCGGAGCCGGAGCGCCAACTGCGTACCGGATGGACGGAGTTGCCGAGCACGACGAGGAAGGAGTCGGTCGTCGGGTCGAGGACCAGCGAGGTGCCGGTGAAGCCGGTGTGGCCCGCGGTGCGCGGGGTGGCCATCGCTCCCATGTACCAGTGCTGGTAGAGCTCGAAGCCGAGGCCGTGCTCGTCCCCCGGGAACGCGGTGTTGAAGTCGGTGAACATCAGCTCCACCGACTCCTTCTGAAGAATGCGGGAGCTGCCGTAGGCGCCGCCGTTGAGCAGGGTCCGGCCGAGGACCGCGAGGTCCCAGGCGTTCGAGAACACGCCCGCGTGGCCGGCGACTCCGCCGAGGCTGAAGGCGTTCTCGTCGTGCACCTCGCCCCACACGAGCCCGCGGTCCAGCCCGGACCAGGGTTTGCGGGCGTCCTCGGTGGCCGCGATCCTCGGTTTCCAGGCGGCGGGCGGGTTGAACCGGGTGCGGTGCATGCCGAGCGGAGCGGTGATCTCGTCGTGCAGGAGGGTGTCCAGCGTACGGCCGGTGATCTTCTCCAGGACCAGTTGGAGGGAGATCAGGTTCAGGTCGGAGTAGAGGTACTTGCTGCCCGGCGGGTTCAGCGGCGGCTCGTCCCAGATGAGCTGGAGCTTCTCCTCGTGGGTCGGTGCGTTGTACAGCGGGATCCAGGCGCGCAGTCCCGAGGTGTGGGTGAGGAGCTGACGGACGGTGATGTCCTGCTTGCCCGCACGGCCGAAGTCCGGCAGGTAGGAGGCGACCGTCGCCTCCAGCGCCAGCGCGCCCCGCTCGATCTGCTGCACGGCGAGGATCGAGGTGAACAGCTTGGACACCGAGGCCAGATCGAAGACGGTGTCCTCGGCCATCGCGATCTGCTGACCGGCCGGGAACTCCACGCCGGTGTCGGTCGTCTCGTCGTACGCCTGGTAGCGCACCGCCGCCCCGATGGGCCGGTGCAGGGCCACGGTGCCGCCGCGCCCGGCGAGCAGTACGGCGCCCGCGTACCAGGGGTGCTTGGGGGAGGGGCCGAGGAACGCCTGCGCGTCGGTGACGAGTCGGCGGAGGTGGGCGGAGAGGAGGCCGGCGCGCTCGGCGGAGCCGTGGCGCAGGGTGGGGTGACGGCCGGATGCGGGCGCGGCCTCGGCCGGACCGGCGGGGAAGGGCGCGACGGCCACGGCACCGCCCAAGGCCAGTGCGCTGCGGCCCAGTTGGCGGCGGGTCAGTCCTCTCGCACCTGCAGCGGCCATCCAGGGACCTCCCGTGATCTGAAAGTATCTTTCCGGGATCTCCTTGCGCGGTGAAACTTTCCCGTCAGGTGCGGGATGTGTCAATGGGGCGGGCGACCCCCGGAGGTTCTCGCGAGGGTGCTGCGGGGCGTCCAGAAATCTGACGCAGCATCAGAATTGGTCTTCCGTCGTCCAGGGGACTGCGGCATCCTGCGCCCATGCAGACGGAGCTGAGCAAGAAACTGGGAGTCGAGCACGCCCTTTTCGGCTTCACGCCGTTCCCCGCCGTCGCCGCTGCCATCAGCCGGGCCGGCGGCTTCGGAGTGCTCGGCGCGGTCCGCTACACGGCCCCCGACGACCTCAAACGCGACCTTGACTGGACCGAGGCCCATGTCGACGGGCGGCCCTACGGACTGGACGTCGTCATGCCCGCCAAGAAGGTGGAAGGCGTCAGCGAGGCCGACGTCGAGGCGATGATCCCCGAAGGGCACCGGCAGTTCGTCAAGGACACCCTCGCCAAGTACGGCGTGCCCGAACTCGCCGAGGGGGAGGCGTCCGGCTGGCGCATCACCGGATGGATGGAGCAGGTCGCCCGCACCCAGCTGGACGTAGCCTTCGACTATCCGATCAGGCTGCTGGCCAACGCCCTGGGCTCACCGCCCGCCGACGTGGTGGACCGCGCCCATGACCGGGGCGTGCTCGTCGCCGCGCTCGCCGGAAGCGCCCGGCACGCCGTCAAGCACAAGGAACGCGGCATCGACATCGTGGTGGCCCAGGGCTACGAGGCCGGCGGCCACACCGGTGAGATCGCCTCCATGGTGCTCACCCCCGAGGTCGTGGAGGCGGTCGACCCGCTGCCCGTGCTGGCGGCCGGCGGCATCGGGAGCGGCCAACAGGTGGCCGCCGCACTCACCCTCGGCGCCCAAGGTGTGTGGCTGGGCTCCATATGGCTGACCACCACAGAGGCCGATCTGCACTCACCCGCCCTGACCCGCAAACTGCTCGCCGCCGGCTCCGGCGACACCGTGCGCTCCCGCGCCCTCACCGGCAAGCCCGCACGTCAGCTGCGCACCGAGTGGACCGACGCCTGGGACGACGCGAACGGGCCCGGCATCCTGCCCATGCCCCTGCAGGGCCTGCTGGTCGCCGAAGCCGTCTCCCGCATCCAGAAGTACGAGGTCGAGCCGCTGCTCGGCACCCCCGTCGGCCAGATCGTCGGCCGGATGAACAGCGAACGCAGCGTCCAGGCCGTCTTCGACGACCTCACCCGCGGCTTCGAGCGAGCCGTCGATCGCATCAACCGCATCGCCGGAAGGAGCGGCCAGTGACGAGCACACCTCCCCCGGGCTTCTGGGCCCAGGCCGCGGCCGATCCCGACCGCACGGTCCTCATCGCCCCCGACGGCGAGGAATGGACCGCCGGCCGGCTGCACGCCGCCGCCAACCGCCTCGTCCACGGCCTGCGCGCCGCCGGAATGGAACGCGGCGACGCCTTCGCGGTCGTCCTGCCCAACAGTGCCGAGTTCTTCGCCGCGTACCTCGCCGCCAGCCAGGCCGGGTTCTACCTGGTCCCGATCAACCACCACTTCGTCGGCCCCGAGATCGCCTGGATCGTCGCCGACTCCGGCGCCAAGGTGCTCCTCGCCCACGAACGCTTCGCCGCCCCCGCCCGCCACGCCGCCGACGAGGCCGGCCTGCCCGCCACCCACCGGTACGCGATCGGCACGGTCGAGGGCTTCCGGCCGTACGCCGAACTCCTCGACGGGCAACCGCAGTCGCCGCCCGCATCCCGCACCCTCGGCTGGGTCATGAACTACACCTCCGGCACCACCGGCCGCCCCCGCGGCATCCGGCGCCCTCTGCCCGGCAAGCCGCCCGAGGAGGCGTACCTCGGCGGATTCCTCGGCATCTTCGGCATCCGCCCGTTCGACGACAACGTGCACCTGGTCTGCTCGCCGCTCTACCACACGGCCGTCCTCCAGTTCGCGGGCGCGTCCCTGCACATCGGCCACCGCCTCGTCCTGATGGACAAGTGGACGCCCGAGGAGATGCTCCGGCTGATCGACCGGGAGAAGTGCACTCACACCCACATGGTCCCGACCCAGTTCCACCGCCTGCTCGCCCTGCCCGAGGAGGTACGGGCCCGCTACGACGTCTCCTCCATGCGGCACGCCATCCACGGCGCCGCCCCCTGCCCCGACCACGTGAAGCGGGCCATGCTCGACTGGTGGGGGCCGTGCGTGGAGGAGTACTACGCGGCCAGCGAGGGCGGCGGCGCCTTCGCCACCGCGGAGGACTGGCTGAAGAAGCCCGGCACCGTCGGCAAGGCCTGGCCCATCAGCGAACTCGCCGTCTTCGACGACGACGGCAACCGGCTCCCGCCCGGCGAACTCGGCACCGTCTACCTGAAGATGAACACCGGCGGCTTCGCCTACCACAAGGACGAGGCCAAGACGCGGAAGAACCGCATCGGCGACTTCTTCACCGTCGGCGACCTCGGCTACCTCGACGAGGACGGCTACCTCTTCCTCCGCGACCGCAAGATCGACATGATCATCTCCGGTGGCGTCAACATCTACCCGGCCGAGATCGAATCCGTCCTCCTCGCCCACCCGGCCGTCGCCGACGCCGCCGCCTTCGGCATCCCGCACGACGACTGGGGCGAGGAGGTCAAGGCGGTGGTCGAACCGGCCCCCGGCCACGAACCGGGCCCCGCCCTCGCCGCCGCCGTCCTCGACCACTGCGCCGAGCGGCTCGCCGGCTACAAACGGCCCAAGAGCGTCGACTTCATCACCGAGATGCCGCGCGACCCCAACGGCAAGCTGTACAAACGGCGGTTGCGGGACCCGTACTGGGAGGGACGCGCGCGGCCCGTGTGACCGAGGCCCGGCACGGACACCGAGTCCGGCGGCCGGACGGGAGGCCTCAGGGGCGAGGGCGAGGGAAGCTCTCCAGGGCCTTGGCGAGACCGGCGGCGTCGGTGCCGACCTTGCGGTAGACGCAGGACAGCAACTGCCGCACGCCCTGCTCGGTGAGACGCAGTTCCTTGGCGATCACTGCCACCGGTTGGCCCTGGACGGCCAGTTCGGCGGTACGGCGTTCCTGCGCGGACAGGGTGTCCGCCTGCGCATAGCGCAGCGGCAGCGGGCGCAGCCCGGCCGCCGACAGCTCTTCCCTGGCCCGGGCGGCGAGCGCCTCGGCCCCGCAGTGGACGGCACCTTCCAGGCCTCGGTAGAGCTGATCGGCGGCCTCCTGCACCCGGCCGTTGCGGGACAGGGCGGCGCCGAGGCCGACCTGGGCACGGGCGAGCTCGTAGGAGGCGGGTGACTGTTCCAGGTGGTCCACGGCCTCCGCGTGCAGTTCGAGCGCCGCCGCTCCGCCGGTCACCTCGGCCTCGACGCGGAGCGCCTGCCCGATCATCGACGCGGCACCGAAGTCCCGGGCCCGCTTGACGGCGTCCCGGGCGAGGCAGAGCGCACGGTCGGGGGCGGTGGGCGCGACGGCGGACGCCAGATGCAGCTGCCAGGGGCACCAAGAGGGGTTGCACGAGCCCCGTGCGTCCAGCCATTCCCCGACGTCGGACAGAAGGCGCTCCGCTTCGTCATGCCGGCCCTCGGCCAGGAGCAGTTCGGCGTACACCGTGCGGGGATCGGGGTAGATGACGGCGTTCGGGACGACCTCGCCGTAGTGATAGGAGTCGGCGAGGTGACGCGCGTCGGCGGTGCGGCCCCGGGCGAGCAGGGTCTGGATGAGGATGCCGATGGCGAACCACTGCGCGGGTACGGCCCCCGCCACACGGTTGGCGGTGCGCAGCCCGGCCCGCACGAACTCCTCCGCCTCGGGGAGGCAGCCGCGGCGGTAGCGGATGTAGCCGAGGAGAGTCTGCCCCTGCGCCAGGTGGGAGCCGCGCCAGCCCATCCGCTGGCACTCGGCCATGCCCTTGGTGAACAGCTCTTCGGCCCGCCGCGGCTGGTCGCAGTACATGAACACCAGGGCGACCGATACGGGCACCTCGAAGCCCCGGTTCTCGTCCGTCCAGCTCAGACCGCCGCGCAGGGCCTCCTCGGCGCATCCGAGGACCGTCTGGCGGGGCTCGCCGCGCACCATGGCGTCCCACGCCCGCAGCCCCAGGATGTACCGCTCCTCCAGATGGCGGCCGGTCAGTCGCTCGGCCAGCCGTGCCAGCCGGCGCGAGCGGGCGAACGAGTCGGGCTCGTCGGCGCGGAAGGCGCTCCAGACGAAGTGATCGGCCTGCATGCGCAGCCGGATCCGTGGATGCGTGGCGAGCCGGGCCTCGTCGGCGGACACGGTCGCCGCCTCGGCCAGCCGGTCCGTGTGGGCCAGCGCCTGGGTGAGCCGGTAGACGATGGAGGCCCGCAGCCGGGGATCCACCCCGGGCTCCGCCAGCGCCTCCTGGAGATGGCTGACCGTGGCCGTGGGCTCGATCAGGAAGGTCGAGCACGCGAGCTCATGCAGCAGGGCGGCCCGGTCCTCCGGAAGCGGTGGCTCCTGCAGCGCTCGGGACAGGACACGCCGGGCAGCCTCCGGAGCCCCGGCCCGAAGGTACTCGCGGGCGGCGTCCCGCAGGCACGAGACCACCTCGGGCCTGCCTTCGCAGGGGACCTCCAGCAGATGCCGGGCGGCCGCGGTCGGCCCGAACCCCGCCGCGCGGACGGCCTCCGCGGCCCGGTCGTGCAGGCCGACCCGCAGACTTGAGGGGATGGACCGGTAGATCGTCGTGGCGATCAGCGGGTGGACGAACTCGAGACCGCCCCCGGGCCCTTCCGCGTCGGCCAGGATCCGCGCGGCGCGCAGCTTCTCGGTCGCCTGTACGGCGTCCTCGCTGCCGATCACCGCGAGCGTGGCGGCGAGTTCCTGCGACACCGGCGGACCCAGCACGGCTGCGGCATGGGCGAACCGGACCGTGGTCGTGCCGAGCGCGCGCAGGCTCTCGATCAGTCCAGGGCCCTTGACCGCGGTGGCCAGGTCCCGCATCGCGGGCAACTCGTGCTGAGCGCCCTTCAGATTCCGCTCCGCGAGCCTGATGGCGAGTTCCACGGTCTCGAACGGGCTCCCGCCGGTGACCGACCAGCACTCGTCGCAGAACTCGTCCTCGGCTCCCTCGCCCAGTTCGTTCCGTACGATCCGGGCCACGCCGGCGGCGCTGAGCCGCGCCAGCGGGTACGGGCGGTTCCCGTGACGTTCGACGACCGTGCGGAAGGGCGCCGCCTCGGGCGGCAGTTCGTCGGGCCGGTAGGCGGTGACGAGCAGGAGCGGCAGACCGGCGGCCCGCGGAGCGAACGAGGCCAGCCAGCCGAGCGACTCGAGATCGGCCCAGTGCAGGTCGTCCAGGAGCAGGACGAGGGGCGCCTTCATCGCCGCGAGACGCGTCATGACCCAGTCGAGGCCGTCGCGCACCCCGGTCGGGTCCGGCGCGCGGGCGGTGTCCGTCGCCTCCAGGCCGAGCGCGGCGGCGATGATGTCGTACCAACTTCCCAGGAAGTCCCGCCGTCGGGCCTCGTCCATCGTGGCCAGGGTGGGCTGGATGAGCTGGCGCACCAGCCGGAACGCCGGCTCCTGTTCCTTCTCGCCACCCCATGCCGAGAGCACCGTGAACCCACGGGCCGCGGCGCGGGCGCGTGCCTCGGTGAGCAGCGCCGTCTTGCCCAGCCCGGCCGGGCCGGTGAAGGCGAGCAGTCCGCTGGGCCGTGCCCGCTGCAGGCCGTCGGCGGCGTCGCGCAGGTCCGACAAGGCGGAGTCGAGCGCATGGAGTTCCCGCTGGCGTTCCAGCAACGGGCGGGGCTCGGTGTCCGGTTGCCGCGACCCATGCGCCATGTGCCCTACCGCTTCCTGTCGTTGATCCTCGGAGGACAGCGCAGAGCGTACGCCCATGGTGAGCGCCCGGTGGGTGCATTCGGGTACGGGGATGACAGATACGGGTGAAATCCTGTGCGGAAGTGGTTGTGTTCTCCGCCGTTCGGGTAGTCAGGTCCGAATGAGTGCCTTTCGGAGGCGCGGCCGTCGAGGACAATCGGTCGTGGCTGTGGCTGTGGCTGTGGCTGTGGCTGTGGCTGTGGCTGTGGCTGTGGCTGTGGCTGTGCTTGGCCCCGTGCGCCCGCCGCGCGGCTTCGGCGGGCGCACGAGGCCTCACACGAGGGCGGGCGTCAGCGCCGCGTCGGCGTAGCGCGGCACGGTGCGGGACCAGTAGTAACACCCGCGGATCCAGCCGGCCATGCCTTCCACGTAGCCGATCCCGGCAGGGCTCAACTCGGGTTTGATCTCCTCGAAGAGCCGCTCGAACTCCCTGATCGTGCTGTTGATCTGCCGGATGGCCAGCATGACGGCCGTCGGCAGGGAGCACCGGTGCGCCCGCTGGTGGGCGAGGGCCAGATTGATCATTCCGCCCGCCCGCTGCTCCTTCACCGCGGAGAAGAGGTCGGGTATCCACACGGCCGCGTCGGCGGACAGCCGGCTCAGGCGTTGTACGACGGGGTGATGGAGCTCCTCGGCGGACAGCTCGCACGGTTGCGCCGCTTCGGCCAACGGGTAGAAGGGCTCGACGCCCGCGGTGAGGGAACGTATCGAGGTGCTCAGTCCCATGCGTGGGGGGCGGGGATGGGCCTGGGCCACCGCCTCGTACAGGAGGCCGTGCACGTATTCGCGGCTCTTCCAGGCCCAGCGCGCGGCCTGCGCGGGGGTGCACCGTTCTCGGACCTGCCGGTGGAGGTCGGCCAGCGCCGCCCCGAGGCGCGTGCTGGGCGGGGCGTCGTCGCGCAGGATTGCGATGCTCTCGCTCAGCATGGGCAGCAGGCCGCCCGGTGACCGCCGGCCGATCTCTTCCGCCCGGTCGTCGAAGATGAATTGATAGGCGATTTGGTTGGCCACGATCTGGAGGATGTCCAACTCCACCGTCGGACTGTTGTAGGACGCGAGTTCGGCCGGCCGAGTGAAGGCGATCATCGCCGTCACCCCCAGTTCGCCGGTCAGCCCGCATGCGCGTAACCATGCGTCGACGCCGGCGGCCGCTTCGGACGCGTGGCGATTGCTCAGGAACGGGAACGGCATATGGAGATGGGCGTCGATCAGTTGCGTCAGGTTGGAGGCCGGAATTCCGTTCTGCGGGGTGAGCGTGACTTCCTCATGCGTCGTCGACACAGTCGCCACCTGCCGTTCGGGGGTCGTGTACGCCGGGCGCCGCAACTGCCCGGGATTTGGGGGAGTCCGCCGGAGGCGGTGTGCCGGTCGGTCGGGGTGCCCGTGGTTCGCAGACCATCACCAGTGACCTCGGCCCCAGGGTCGCCGCGGGACGCAGCCGCTCCACGTGTCCGGGCAGGTGGCGCAGCCGCCAGTTCCGCGCGACGAACGCCAGCGCCAGGGTTGCCTCCGCCATGGCGAAAGTGTCGCCGATGCACTTACGGCTGCCCGCGGCGAACGGAATCATCGCTTTGTGCGGGACGCCGACGGCCTGCCCCGGCAGCCAGCGGTCGGGGCGGAAGCGGTCGGGGTCGGGGAACGAGGCGGGGTCGTGGTGCAGGAGGTACGGGCTGTACAGGACGGTGGCGCCCCGAGGGAGACGGTGGCCGGCCAGCTCCGTTTCCTTGGTGGTGACGCGGGTGAAGAGCCAGCCCGGCGGACGGTGGCGAAGTGTCTCGGTGAGGACGAGCCGGGTGCGGACCAGGCGCGGCAGCTCGTGGGGACCGGGCAGCCGGCCCGCGTCGAGCACGGCGTCGACCTCGGCGTGCAGCCGGCGCTCCTCCTCCGGATGCCGCGCCAGCATGTCCAGGGCGGAGGTGAGACACAGGGCGGTGGTCTCGGCCCCCGCGAACAGGAGTGTGATGAGCTGGTCGTGGACCTCCTGTTCGGTGATCGCCGTTGCGCCCTGGTCCCGCGTGGCCGCCAGCAGAGTCCCCAGCACGTCGGTCCGGTCCGAAGTGCCCCCTCGGCGTTCGGCGATGGCCGCGTCGACGATCGCGTGCAGGCGGTCTTCCGCACGCCGGTAACGACGGTTCGCGGGCGTGGGAACGCGGAAGAGGGCGTCGACCGGCACCACCGTCCGGACGAACAGGCCGCGGACGATGGTGGCGAGGCAGCCGCGCATCTCGGCGGCCGTCGTGGCGTCGAGCGAGTCGCAGAACAGGACACGGCTGACCACCCGCGTCGTCAGTGCCAGCATGGTCGCGCTGACGTCGACCTGCCGGCCGGCCCGCCACTCACGGCACACCGACTCCACTTCCTCGCCCATCCAAGCCGTGTGGTCGGCGACGCGGGCCGTACGGAAGTCCGGCTGGAGCAGCCTGCGCTGGCGCCGGTGCTCCTGATGGCGGCAGGTGCCGACCCCGTCACCCAGCAGCGGCCGCAGCCTGTCGTAGAGCGGGCCTCCCTTGTCGAACGTGCGTGAGTCCATGAGCACCCGGTGGACCAACTCCGGGTGACACACCATCCAGGCGCGCTGCGGACCCAGCCGTATCTCGACCAGGTCCCCGTGAGCGCGCAATGAATTCAGAAAAGCCAGCGGGCGACGGTACAAAGCGATACCGTGGCCGATGAACGGGAATATGCCCGGCGCAGTACCCACCCGCCATGCGTGTTCTCGTTCAGGCGCGACACGGTTCATCGAATACCCCCCTGCCTCATTCGACACGCGAAATCGATGGGCATTACATTGACTTGGTCCCTGAGTAATGTCCTGCCCAATCCGAACCGGTGTTTGTTGCCTTGGATCCTTTCTGCAGGGGGGCGCACGGGAGCACAGAGAGGCACAGGGCTGAATTCGCGGCGATCGGAAAGTGGTCCCGCGTCACCGCGGGACCACTCGTCGTCAAAGCTTGTCGCTCACCCGGAGCACGCTCAGCGCGGGCGACGACAGGATGTCCTTCTCACAGAAGCGGAACTTCACCCACTTCTCCTGGGAGAACAGCCGCGTCTGGTCGCGGTAATGCGGCGAGCCGGGATTCGAGGACTGCGAGTATGTCAGCAGAGTACGGGCAACCGGACAGCGGCTGCCGTCCCAGCCCACCGCCTGGATATGACTGGAGCCCATCGACACCTCCCGGTAGCCGCCGCGCGCCTGGTCCCACACGGGCTCGATCTTGTTCCACACGCCCAGCCCCTCGGTGCCGCCCGGAACGGGGATGCGCTGACCGTTCCGTTCGACGAACTGGTGCTCACCGAGGCGGGAGTCGAGCGCGATGCCCGCCGCCCTCAGCTCCGCGACCGTGTCCGCGAGGGCCGTGGCGAAGCCCGGGGCGCCGGTGTTGAGGGTGTGCGGGGTGCGGACGGGGTCCGCCGCCGAGAACGGCACCTTCCACCGCTGGGCGGCCGGCACCTTCGTCACCAGCTTGCGCCAGAACCGGTCGTAGAGCAGGGCCCCGCGGCTGCCGGTGTCCATGGTGCGGTCCCAGGCGGCGAGCACCGGGCAGGCCTCGGACACGTCAACGGCCCTGCCGTCGCTGCCGGTCGCCGCACCGCCGGGCAGCGCGGCACACGCCTCGGCCGCGTCGCCCGCGGCCAGGTCGGCCGCCGGCACCCGGTTCACGAACTGCTGCCGCTGCAGATCGCGGACGGTCAGACCGCCCCGCTCGGCCATCGCCGCCACGTCCTCGATCGCGCCACGGGTGCGCAGTGAGCGCTGCGTACCGATGGTCCCGAAGACCCGCTCGTATCCGGTGAGCGGCCGGTCGGCGTTGGCCAGCCACGCGCTGTCGTTGGAGTTCTCCGCGTACGGCGCGTCCTTCAGTGTCGGCATCCGGGCCGGCCCGAAGACACCGGGCTGGACCGCGTCGGCGTCGCTGCCGAGCGCGCAGTCGCCGCGGGCGCCGTCGACCACCGCGAGGCCGGCCGCCGGATAGGTGGCCCTGCCGAGGGCCGTGGAACACCGCGCCGCCAGGTCGTCGGTGATCCGGGGCAGCACCTGCGACTGGGTGTAGAGGGAGTGCCCGGAGGAGTCCGCGGCGATGGTGTTCACCCACGGCAGGCCCTGGTGCCGCGCGAGGGAGGCGAGGACGTCGGCCGTGCCGCGCGCCTTGCCGAAGCCCAGCGAGGTGTCGGCGAACCGCAGGTTCCCCGCGTTGGGGTCGTTCAGCGCGTACGCCGTCGTGGCGGTCCACGGCAGCGGGAGCTCGCCGTCGGCCGAGGCGACGACCGGGCCGTACCGGGTCCACCACTGGGTGCGGGTCACCGGCGTGCCACCCTTGACCGCGACGGTCACGGTGCGCTTCGTCATCCGCTCGGGCTTGCCGTCCACGAGGTAGACGGTGGGGTCGGCCGGATCCAGCGTCAGCTGGTGCAGATTGAACGGGACGCCGGTCGAGACGGTGTGGCTCCACGCCACATGGGCGTTGTAACCGATGGAGACCGTCGGCGAGCCGAGCAGCGAGGCGCCTGCCACGTTCAGCTCGCCGGGAATCGTCTGCTGCGCCTGCCAGAAACGGCGTCCGCCGTGCCACGGATAGTGCGGATTGCCCAGCAGCAGACCGCGGCCGCTCGCCGTGGTGGCACCGTGGAAGGCGACCGCGTTCGATCCCATGGCGGCGCCGTCGGTCCGTTCGCGCACGGCCCGGATCAGGGCCTCGGCGGCCGGACCGGTCCCCCCGCCCTTGGCGCGGGCGGCGGATCCGGTGGGCGGCCGGGCGGACGTGATGTCGTCCACGGCGCCGCCCTGGCCGCCGAGCACGGCGATGGCGTAGAAGCGGGCGGCCACGTCCAACGGGGTGACCGGCCGCACCCAGGCGGCCCCCTGGCAGGCGGGGTCGGAGATCCGGTTCTGCTTCAGCCAGGCGTTGTATCCGGCCGCGAAGCCACGCATGAGGTCCTCGACCTGACGGCTCGGGCCGCGCGGTGCCGGTTCGGCGAGCAGCCTTTCCACCGTGCGGGTCTGACGTACGCCGCGGAAGTACAGGTCGCTGGAGAGGTTCCTGGTGGCCGAGGAGAGGGAGAAGTCGGTCGCCGCGTCCGGCCCGAAGAACCGCGAGCGCTCGCCGCGCACGGTCACGAACCCGTCGGCGAGCGTGCACACCTGGTCGGCGGCCTGCGCCCAACCGGTGCCGAAGCCAAGGTCCTTGTAGTCCTTGGCGACGATGTGCGGAATGCCGTACTCGGTGTAACGGATGACGGCGGACAGACCGCCGTGCGAGAGCTGTTCCTGCCGGTCCTGCCGGTCCTGCCGGTCCTGCCGCTCGGCCGCGGTCGCGGGTAACCCGGCCGTGGCGGCGAGCAGGGCGACGGCCGCGACGACGAGCCGTCTGGGGCGGGTGCGCATCGTGCCTCCCAACGTCATTGAGGGAAGGAGCCGTTGAGCGTACCAACGGGTATGTATCCCTGATGGGTGTCCTGCGGTGGTGCTTGACCTGTCTGTGCGACGCACCGAGGATCATGTGTCATGACGCCTGCACACGGCAGCACGGTTGACGGGGTGCTGCGACGCAGCGCCCGGCGCACCCCGGCGCGCGTCGCGATCGACTACCGCGACCGCTCCTGGACGTACGAGGAACTCGACGCGGCCGTCTCGCGCGCGGCGAGCGTCCTGCTCGACCAGGGGCTCGCACCGGGCGACCGGGTCGGCGCCTACGGCCACAACTCGGACGCCTATCTGATCGCCTTCCTCGCCTGCTCCCGCGCGGGCCTCGTCCATGTCCCGGTCAACCAGAACCTCACCGGCGACGACCTCGCGTACATCGTCGGCCAGTCCGGCAGCTCCCTCGTCCTCGCCGACCCGGAACTGACGGACCGCCTCCCGGACGGTGTCCGTACGCTGCCGCTGCGCGACGCCGACGACTCACTGCTCGCGCGACAGGCCACCGCCCCCGCCCACGACGGCCCCGAGCCGCGCGGCGAGGACCTGGTGCAGCTGCTCTACACCTCCGGTACGACAGCCCTGCCGAAGGGCGCGATGATGACCCACCGCGCCCTGGTGCACGAGTACCTCAGCGCCATCACCGCCCTGGACCTCAGCGCCGGCGACCGTCCCGTGCACTCACTGCCGCTGTACCACTCGGCCCAGATGCATGTGTTCCTGCTGCCGTATCTCGCCGTCGGCGCCACCAACACGATCCTCGACGCACCCGACGGCGACCAGCTCTTCGACCTGATCGAGGCGGGCCGCGCGGACAGCCTCTTCGCGCCGCCCACGGTGTGGATCGCCCTCGCGGGCCGCCCCGACTTCACCACCCGCGACCTCGACGGACTGCGCAAGGCGTACTACGGCGCCTCGATCATGCCGGTGCCGGTCCTGGAGCGACTGCGTGCGCGCTGGCCGAAGCTCGCCTTCTACAACTGCTTCGGCCAGAGCGAGATCGGCCCGCTGGCGACGGTGCTGGCACCCGATGAGCACAAGGGCCGGATGGACTCCTGCGGCCGTACCGTCCTGTTCGTGGACGCCCGGGTGGTCGACGAGGACGGCAAGGACGTGCCCGACGGCACACCCGGCGAGATCGTCTACCGCTCACCGCAGTTGTGCGAGGGCTACTGGGACAAGCCCGAGGAGACCGCCGAGGCCTTCCGGGACGGCTGGTTCCGCTCCGGCGACCTGGCGGTGCGGGACGCGCACGGCTACTTCACGATCGTCGACCGGGTGAAGGACGTCATCAACTCCGGTGGCGTACTGGTCGCTTCTCGGCAGGTCGAGGACGCGCTGTACACGCACGAGGGCGTCGCCGAGGCCGCCGTGATCGGTCTGCCCGACGAGCGGTGGATCGAGGCGGTCACGGCGGTCGTCGTCCCGCGCGGCGAGGTGACCGAGGCCGAACTGATCGACCACGCCCGCGAGAGACTCGCCCACTTCAAGGCGCCGAAGCGGGTGGTGTTCGTGGACGAGCTTCCGCGCAACGCCAGCGGGAAGATCCTCAAACGGGAGCTGCGGGACCGGCTCCGGGACGGCTGACGATCTCGCCACCGGCGGTCCGTGAGACGCGGGAGACCGGGGCCGCCCGCGCCGGCGGCCGTCTCAGCCGCGCGCTCTGTCCGGCCGTTCGTCCACGATCCGCCGGATCTTGCCCACGGACCGCTCCAGCGACTCGGGGTCGACGATCTCGACGCCGACCGAGACCCCGATGCCGTCCTTCACCGCCGCCGCGATCGCCCGCGCGGCGGCCTCCCGGGACTCGGGAGCGGCGTTGGGGCGGGCTTCCGCCCGCACGGTGAGCGCGTCGAGGCGGCCCTCCCGGCTGAGACGCAACTGGAAGTGGGGTGCCACACCCGGTGTCCGGAGCACGATCTCCTCGATCTGCGTGGGGAACAGATTGACCCCGCGCAGGATGACCATGTCGTCACTGCGCCCGGTGACCTTCTCCATCCGCCGGAACACCCGGGCGGTGCCCGGCAGCAGCCGCGTCAAGTCCCGCGTGCGGTACCGGATGACCGGCATGGCCTCCTTGGTGAGCGAGGTGAACACCAGCTCGCCCTTCTCACCGTCGGGCAGCACCTCACCGCTGATCGGGTCGACGATCTCGGGCAGGAAGTGGTCCTCCCACACATGCAGTCCGTCCTTGGTCTCCACGCACTCCTGAGCCACCCCCGGCCCGATCACCTCGGACAGCCCGTATATGTCGACGGCGTCGATCGCGAACCGCTCCTCGATCTCCGCACGCATCCGCTCGGTCCAGGGCTCGGCGCCGAAGATGCCCACGCGCAGCGAGGTGCCGCGCGGATCGACGCCCCGCCGTTCGAACTCGTCGAGGAGGGTGAGCATGTACGACGGGGTCACCATGATGATCTCGGGCCTCAGGTCCTGGATCAGCTGGACCTGACGGGCCGTCATACCGCCCGACGCGGGGATGACCGTACAGCCGAGCCGTTCGGCCCCGTAGTGCGCGCCGAGCCCGCCCGTGAACAGCCCATAGCCGTAGGCCACATGCACCTTGTCCCCGGGCCGACCGCCCGCCGCCCGGATGGAACGGGCCACCATGTCGGACCACAGGGAAAGGTCGGCCTCGGTGTAGCCGACGACCGTGGGCCGCCCGGTGGTGCCGCTGGACGCGTGGATGCGGCGGATACGGTCCTGGGGCACGGCGAACATCCCGTACGGGTAGTTCTCGCGCAGGTCGGCCTTGGTCGTGAACGGGAAGCGGGCCAGATCGGCGAGCGAACGGCAGTCGTCGGGCCGTACGCCGGCCTTGTCGAAGGACTCGCGGTAGAACGGCACGTTGTCGTACGCGTGCCGCAGCGATGTCCGCAGCCGCTCCAGCTGCAACGCCCGCAGCGCCTCCGCATCGAGCCGTTCCCCCGAGTCCAGCAGCTCCGTCGCATCCGTCATGGGGAGTTCTCCCTCGCCAACCGCGTCAATCCGGACGACCGATCATTCGGTCCGGGTGCTCGTGATCAGTAATCCAGGCGGCGAATGATCAGGCAAGGGGGCGGCCCGCATTTTCCGCACGTGGCCGCGCGGAACGGGGCCCGAGGATCTGCGACCTGAGCTGCTGCCTGCATCGAGGTCGCGGTCTTGGCTCACTGCCTCGTCGCCCCGTCGCCTCGTGAGGCAACTCCGTTGCATTGAGAACGGCCGACGACCAAGATCGTGGCCATGCCGACCTTCACCGCCTCCGACGGGACCGAGATCGCCTACCACCTGCGGGGGGAGGGCGAACCGCTCGTCGTCCTGCCCGGCGGGCCGATGCAGGCCTCCGCCTATCTGGGTGATCTCGGCGGACTCGCCGCGCACCGGCAGCTGGTGCTGCTCGACCTGCGGGGCACCGGGGACTCGGTCGTGCCGGCGGACGCGGCGACGTACCGCTGCGACCACCTGGTGGACGACGTGGAGATGTTGCGGGCCCACATGGGGCTCGCCCATATGGATCTGCTCGCGCACTCGGCGGGCGGGAGTCTGGCCATGCTGTACGCCGCCCGGTATCCGCAGCGGGTGGCGCGGCTGGCCCTGGTGACCGCGACGCCCTGGGCACTGGGGATGCCGCCCACCGCCGAGGACCGGCTGGCCGCCGCCCGGTTGAGGGAGGGCGAGCCGTGGTTCGCGGAGACGTTCCCGGTGTTCGAGGCCTGGCTGGAGGGGAGGGGTGACTTCGAGCCCGCGCTCGCGCCCTTCTTCTACGGGCGCTGGGACGACGTGGCGCGGGAACACCACGCGCGCGGCGACGACCAGTTCAACGACGAAGCCGGCGACGTCTACGGCTCCGACGGCGCCTACGACCCGCCCGCCACCCGCGACGCACTCTCCCGGCTCACCGCCCCGGTCCTCGTCCTGGCCGGCGAACTCGACGGAAGCCCCCGCCCCGAGACCGCCCACCGCACCGCCGATGTCTTCCCCCACGCCGAAGTCGCCGTGCAACCCGGCGCCGGACACTATCCGTGGCTGGACGACCCGGAGTGGTTCGTGGGACGTCTCGTCGCTTTCCTGTCCGGGCGGAGAGTGCCCCCGGCAGCGGTGCGGTGAACGCGGGCCGGCCCTCTCGCCCCCCACTCCGCCGGCCTGATCCCCGAGGCCCGGATGGCGCTCAGTCCCTCTGGGGCCCGTACGCCGTCATGAAGCGGTCGCGGAACTTGTCCATGCCCCAGGTCGGTGCGTGCTCGGCGGGCTTCAGGCCGTCCGTCCAACCCCAGTCGGCGATTCGGTCCAGGACCTTCCGGTCGCGGGCGACGATCGTGACGGGGACGTCCTTGCTCGTGCTGCCGGCGGTGACGGTCGGGACGGGCTGGTGGTCGCCGAGGAAGACGAGGACCGTGTCATCGGTGCCGTAGCGTTCGACCCACTCGGTGAGGCTGTGGAGCGAGTACTCGATGGCCCGGCGGTACTCGGTGCGGACCTTCTCCGCGTCCTTCCAGACCTCCTTGGGGTCCGTGCCCTCCTTCTTGATCTGGTGGAAGACCGAGCCGTCGCCGAGGTCGTCCCAGTCGATCATGCGGGCGATGGGGGACCAGGGGTTGTGGCTGGAGGCCAGGATGATCTCCGCCATGATCGGCTCGCGGTCCTTCTTGCCGTGCTCCAGACGCTGGAAGGCCTCCAGGCTGAACTGGTCGGGCACGGGCGTCCAGCTGAAGTACGGCCCGTGGTAGCCCAGATGCTCGGAGTCGTAGATGTGGTCGAGGGCGAAGTACCTGCCCTCCGGCCAGGCCCGGCGCACCCCGGGCACGATGCCGACCGTGCGCCATGCGCCGGTCTTGCGGAAGTAGCTGTTGAGGGTCGCCCGGTCGCTGGTGGTCAGACTCCGGTAACGCTGCTGGTTCTTGATCCACAGTCCGGACAGGAAGGTCGAGTGGGCGAGCCAGCTGCCGGCGCCCGTCACCGGCGACCTGAGCCACCCGCTGCGTGACTCGAACCCGGCGGCCTTGAGGGTGTCGGTGCCCTCCTTCAGGGACGAGTCGAGATACGGCGCCATCGCCGGGTCGTCGATGGCGACCCGGCCGTAGCTCTCGATGAACGTGAACAGCACGTCCTTGCCGCGCAGCCCCGTCAGCAGCTGGTCCGGCGGCGTCTTCGCGAAGGCGTCCACCGCCGCCTGCTTCTGGAAGATCCGCCCGTCCCGGAGCCCCGCGCGCACCTGCTCGACACGGTTGTTGAGCAGCTCCGCGTTGCCCTTGGTGGCGAGCGGGACGCCGGTGATCTGGATGCTCAGGGTCATACAGGTGATCCACGCCGTGCCGAGGACCAGCGTCGTGCGCGCGGCAACGGCGTGGTGGCGGACCATCAGGTGCGTCACCCGCACTGTCGCGAGCGTCATGAGGACCAGCACGGCGACGATCAGGACGATCACCCCGACCACCGCGAGCACCTGGCCGGTGCGTCCGAAGGACTCCCGGACGAACTCCGCCGCGTCGTCGAGCAGGATCCAGTCCAGCACCAGGTCGAACGGGCGGGCCAGCACCTGGTAGAAGCCCATGTCGACGAACTTCAGGACGGTGAGCAGACCGAGGAGCACACCGGAGACCGCCGCCATCAGCCGCCGTGACCGCGGTGGCAGCGCCAGCAGCAGGCCCGCGAGCAGGATCCCCTCGGCGGGGAGGCGGAAGAAGGCCTCGGGGCCGATCCGTTCGAGGCGGTTCGGCAGGAGGAGCGCGAAGAGCACGAGCGCGCCGGCGAGGACCGTCGTCCCCACGGTGACGCCGTGTGCCGTACGGGGGTAGCGGCGCCGCCAGCGGAACCAGCCGGGCGCGGTACCGGACGGCTCCGCGGGGTCGGCAGCCTTGGTCGCCTCGGCGGTCTCGGCAGCCGCCTCCGCCTCCGTCGTCTCGGCCGCCGCGTCGGCGGTCCCGATCGCCTCGACCGCCTCGGTCGTCTCCGTCGTCCCCGCTTCTTCCGTCTCCTGTGGTACTGCCTCTGTTGCCTCCTGCGACACCCGGAGGTCCTCCCGTGCGGTCTTGCGATGGCATGGCGAACAGCGCCCGGTGACCGGGCCTGCCACCACCAGTACGTCCGCACGTCACCTTAGGTTCAATCGGACCTGACCGGAATTGACCCGTCCGCCGCCACCGCCACCTCTCGCGCCCACCGGTAGTCCGCCTTGCCGCTGGGCGAGCGCCGGATCGACTCCGTGATCACCAGCTGGCGTGGGATCTTGTACCCCGCCAGGTGGGAGCGGCAGTGCGTCTGGATGTCGGCCAGTGACGGCCGTACCGCACCCGCCCGCAACTGCACCACGGCCGCCACATGATGCCCCCACTTCGCGTCGGGCACCCCGGCCACCAGCGCGTCATACACGTCGGGGTGGGACTTGAGCGCCTGCTCGACCTCCTCGGGGTACACCTTCTCGCCCCCGGTGTTGATGCACTGGGACCCGCGGCCCAGCACGGTCACGACGCCCTCCTCGTCGACCGTGGCCATGTCGCCGAGCAGCACCCAGCGCTCGCCGTCCTTCTCGAAGAAGGTCTCGGCGGTCTTCGCCGGGTCGTTGTAGTAGCCGAGCGGCACATGACCGCACTGCGCGACCCGGCCCACCTCGCCGACGGCGACAGGCTCGTGTGTGGCCGGATCGACCACCTGGGTACGGGAGTTGACGCGGATGCGGAAGCCGCGCTCGGGGCCGGAGTCCTCGGTCGCCGTGCCGTTGAAGCCGGACTCCGAGGAGCCGAAGTTGTTCAGCAGCAGCACGTTCGGGACGAGTTCCTGGAACTGCCGGCGCACCGTGTCGGACATGATCGCGCCGGACGACGACACGCTGAACATGGACGAGCAGTCCGTGCCCTTCATGGGCCCGCTGAGCGCGTCGACCAGCGGTCGCAGCATCGCGTCGCCGACCAGCGACACGCTGGTGACCTTCTCCCTCTCGATGGTCCGCAGCACCTCCTGCGGCACGAACTTGCGGTGGATCACCACGCGTTGGCCGAAGTTGAAGCCGATGAAGGCGGTCAGCGTGGACGTCCCGTGCATCAGCGGCGCGGTGGGGAAGAAGGTGATCCCGTCGCCGCCCGCCGCCACGCGCTCGGCGAGTTCCTCCGGCTTCTGTACCGGCTCACCGGTCGGCGCACCGCCGCCGAGCCCCGAGAAGAACAGGTCCTCCTGGCGCCACATCACGCCCTTGGGCATCCCGGTGGTGCCGCCGGTGTAGATGATGAACTGGTCGTCGCCGGACCGCAGAGGGAACCCGCGCTCGGGCGACCCGGCGGCCTCGGCGTCCGTGAACGCCACGACCGGCAGCGCCGGCGCCTCGGTCGCCCCCGGCCCCGGCCCGGGAGTCCCGACTCGCACCAGATGCCGCACTCCGTCCACCTGCGGCAGCGCCGCCGCCACCCGGCCCGTGAACTCCGCGTCGAAGACCAGGGCCACCAGATCCGCGTCCCGGTAGAGGTACACCAGCTCCTCTTCGACGTACCGGTAGTTGACGTTGACCGGCACGATCCGCGCCTTCAGGCAGCCCAGCACGGTCTGCAGGTACTCGACGCCGTTGTAGAGGTGGAGCCCGACGTGCTCGCCGGGGCGTACCCCGCTGTCGAGCAGATGGTGGCCGATGCGGTTTGCGGCCGCGTCCAGCTCCGCGTACGTCAGCCGGCGCTCCGCGCCCGTGCCCGGGTGGTCGATGTACACCAGGGCCTCGCGGCCCGGAACCGCGTCGACGACCGACTCGAACAGGTCGGCAAGGTTGTACTCCACCGCTCCTCCTGACCTCGGCAGGGCCTGGCTGTGTGACGGTTCGCCGGTCATCAGAGCAAAGGGCGGCACAACTGTGAAGCCTCCGCGCAAAAGAATCTGACTGTCTGTCAGAAAACCCTTGAAGTGCTCCGCCGCCTACTGCAACCTGTTCTCGTTCTGTCAGAGGGGAGACGGGTCATGGGTGGGACGGAACACCTCACCGTGCGGCGCGAGGGCGCCACACTGGTGCTCACGCTCAACCGGCCGGAGGCCAAGAACGCCCTCTCGCTGCCGATGCTGGTCGGTCTGTACGACGGCTGGGTCGAGGCCGACGCCGACGACTCGATCCGCTCGATCGTGTTCACCGGAGCGGGGGGCTGCTTCTGCGCGGGCATGGACCTCAAGGCCCTCGCCGGGAACGGCATGACGGGGGAGCACTACCGCGACCGCCTCAAGGCCGATCCCGACCTGCACTGGAAGGCGATGCTCCGCCACCATCGCCCGCGCAAGCCGGTGATCGCCGCCGTCGAGGGACACTGCGTCGCGGGCGGCACCGAGATGCTCCAGGGCACGGACATTCGAGTCGCGGGCGAATCGGCCACCTTCGGGCTCTTCGAGGTCAAGCGGGGCCTGTTCCCGATCGGCGGCTCCACGGTCCGCCTCCAGCGCCAGATCCCCCGCACCCACGCCCTGGAGATGCTGCTCACCGGCCGCCCCTACAGCGCCCGCGAGGCCGCCGGCATCGGCCTGATCGGCCACGTCGTCCCCGACGGCACGGCACTGACCAAGGCCCTGGAGATCGCCGAGCAGATCAACGCCTGCGGCCCGCTGGCCGTCGAGGCCGTCAAGGCGTCCGTCTACGAGACCGCCGAGATGACCGAGACCGACGGCCTCGCCGCCGAACTGAAGCGCGGCTGGCCGATCTTCGACACCGCCGACGCCAAGGAGGGAGCCCGCGCCTTTGCGGAGAAGCGGCCACCTGTCTACAAACGTTCCTGACGAGGGAGTCACCGTGCCCGAAGTCCTCAAAGCCCCCCTGGTCGTCGAGTTCCCCTTCACCCGCTCCCTCGGCCCCGTCCAGAGCGCCTTCCTCACCGGCCTGCGCGAACGCGTCGTGCTCGGCGTGCGCACCAGGAACGGCCGGACGCTCGTCCCGCCCGTCGAGTACGACCCCGTCACCGCCGAGGAGATCCGAGACCTGGTCGAGGTCGCCCCCACCGGCACGGTCACCACCTGGGCCTGGAACCACGCCCCGCGCCGCGACCAGCCGCTCGACACCCCGTTCGCCTGGGCCCTGGTCCGCCTCGACGGCGCCGACACCGCCCTCCTGCACGCCCTCGACGCCCCCGGCCCCGACGCCGTGCACACCGGCATGCGCGTCCGCGTCCGCTGGGCCGAGGAACGCACCGGCGCCATCACGGACATCGCCTGCTTCGAGCCGTACGACAGCGGGTCGTACGACAGCGAGCCGTACGACGGTGATCCGGCCGAACCCGCCCGCCAGGCCGCCGAGTTCGAGAACCCGATCACCGGCATCGTCGCCCCGGCCCGTCTCGACTACACCTACTCACCCGGGCGCGCCCAGTCCGCCTACATCAACGCCCTGGCCGACCACCGCAACGTCGGCGAGTGCTGCCCGTCCTGCCGCAAGGTGTACGTCCCGCCGAGGGGTGCGTGCCCCACATGTGGGGTCGCCACATTGGAACAGGTCGAAGTGGGTCCCCGCGGCACAGTCACCACGTTCTGCATCGTCAACCTCAAGGCGAAGAACCTCGACATCGAAGTGCCGTACGTCTACGCCCACATCGCCCTCGACGGCGCCGACCTCGCCCTGCACGGCCGGATCGGCGGCATCCCCTACGACCAGGTGCGCATGGGCCTGCGCGTCGAACCGGTGTGGACGGAAGGCGCCCGCTACCCCGACCACTACCGGCCCACGGGCGAGCCCGACGCGGACTACGACACCTACAGGGAGCTGCTGTGAACCGCGAGATCGCCGTCGTCGCCTTCGCGCAGACCGACCACCGGCGCACCAGCGAGGAGCTCTCCGAGGTCGAGATGCTCATGCCGGTCCTGCACGACGTACTGGGGCGGACCGGCCTGAAGACCGCCGACATCGGCTTCACCTGCTCCGGCTCCAGCGACTATCTCGCCGGCCGCGCCTTCTCCTTCACCCTCGCCCTCGACGGCGTCGGTGCCTGGCCGCCGATCTCCGAGTCGCACGTCGAGATGGACGGCGCCTGGGCCCTGTACGAGGCATGGACCAAGCTGCTCACGGGCGACGCCGACACCGCGCTCGTCTACTCCTACGGCAAGTCCTCACCCGGCCCCCTGCGCGACGTCCTGACCCGGCAGCTCGACCCCTACTACGTCGCCCCCCTCTGGCCCGACTCCGTCGCCCTGGCCGCCCTCCAGGCGCAGGCGCTCATCGACGCGGGCGACACGGACGAGCCCGCGCTCGCAGCGGTCGCCGCCCGCAGCCGAGCCGACGCCGCCGCCAACTCCCATGCGCAACTGAGGGGTTCGGTGCCGCACGGCGAGTACGTCGTACGACCGCTGCGTACCGGAGACTGCCCGCCCATCGGCGACGGAGCCGCCGCGGTGATCCTCGCGGCGGGGCAGCGGGCCCGCGAGCTGTGCGCACGGCCCGCCTGGATCCGCGGTGTCGACCACCGCATCGAGGCCCACTCCCTCGGCGTCCGCGACCTGACCGACTCACCCTCCACCCGCCTCGCCGCCGAGCGGGCCGGTGCCTTCGAACGGCCCGTCGACACCGCCGAGTTGCACGCGCCCTTCACCTCCCAGGAGGTCGTCCTGCGCAAGGCGCTGAAGCTCGGCGACGGCGTGCGCGTCAATCCGTCCGGCGGGGCGCTCGCCGCCAATCCCGTCATGGCCGCCGGGCTCATCCGCATCGGGGAGGCCGCCGCCCGTATCCACCGGGGCGAGTCCGACCGGGCGCTCGCGCATGCCACGTCCGGCCCCTGCCTCCAACAGAACCTGGTCGCCGTACTCGAAGGGGATCCGCGATGAGCAAGGAGCCCGTGGCCGTCGTAGGCATCGGCCAGACCAAGCACGTCGCCGCGCGCCGGGACGTGTCGATCGCCGGGCTCGTCCGGGAGGCCGCGCGACGGGCGCTCGACGACGCCGAGTTGACGTGGGCGGACATCGACGCCGTCGTCATCGGCAAGGCGCCCGACTTCTTCGAGGGCGTCATGATGCCGGAGCTCTACCTCGCCGACGCGCTCGGCGCGGTGGGAAAGCCCATGCTCCGGGTGCAC
Source organism: Streptomyces curacoi (assembly GCF_001513975.1). GTDB lineage: Bacteria > Actinomycetota > Actinomycetes > Streptomycetales > Streptomycetaceae > Streptomyces > Streptomyces curacoi. The sequence continues at coordinate 136,834 of NZ_KQ947989.1, read as the reverse complement.
ACGGCCGGCTCGGTCGGCGGCTCCACCGCCCTCGTCGCCGCCAACCTGGTCGCGGCCCGGGTGCACGGCACCGTGCTGACGCTCGCCTTCGAGAAGCAGTCCGAGTCGAACGCCATGTGGGGCCTGTCCCTGCCGATCCCCTTCCAGCAGCCCCTGCTGGCCGGGGCCGGCGGGTTCTTCGCGCCGCACGTGCGCGCGTACATGCGGCGCAGCGGCGCGCCCGACACGATCGGCTCCCTGGTCGCGTACAAGGACCGGCGCAACGCGCTGAAGAACCCCTACGCGCACCTCCACGAGCACGACATCACGCTGGAGAAGGTCCAGGCCTCGCCCATGCTCTGGGACCCGATCCGCTACTCGGAGACCTGCCCGTCCTCCGACGGCGCCTGCGCGATGGTCCTGACCGACCGGGCCGGCGCCGCCCGCGCGCCCCGCCCGCCCGCCTGGATGCTCGGCGGCGCGATGCGCAGCGAGCCCACCATGTTCGCGGGCAAGGACGTCGTCTCGCCCCAGGCCGGCAAGGACTGCGCGGCCGACGTGTACCGGCAGGCCGGGATCACCGACCCGCGCCGCGAGATCGACGGGGCCGAGATCTACGTGCCGTTCTCCTGGTACGAGCCGATGTGGCTGGAGAACCTCGGCTTCGCCGACGAGGGCGAGGGCTGGAAGCTCACCGAGGCCGGGGTGACCGAACTCGACGGGGACCTGCCCGTCAACATGTCGGGCGGTGTCCTGTCCACCAACCCCATCGGGGCCTCCGGCCTGATCCGGTTCGCGGAGGCGGCCCTCCAGGTGCGCGGACAGGCCGGGGAACACCAGGTGGAGGGGGCCCGCAAGGTGCTCGGGCACGCCTACGGCGGTGGCTCGCAGTTCTTCGCCATGTGGCTCGTGGGGTCCGAGCCCCCCGACTCCTGAGGGCACTGACCCACGGCGGTGGAGAGCGCTCCGCAAAGGTCCCCCTCACGTGGCCTGTCGGCACCCGGAACCGATCGCTAGGCTGGCCGCGGACGACGAACCGGGAGGAGCACGGACGTGGCCGAGAGCACCATCCAGCAGCAGCCGTTCGCGGGCTGGGACAAGCCGGAGCTGGACCTCAGCAGCGCCGAGTGGCACTCGAGCAGCCGTGGCATGGGCGATGTCCAGATCGCCTTTGTCGAGGGATTCATCGCGATGCGCAACAGCGGCCGCCCGGAGAGCCCTTCCCTGATCTTCACCCCCGCCGAGTGGGGTGCCTTCGTGTCAAACGCGAGGGAGGGCGAGTTCGACCTGACGTGACGCGTGCGCGGAGGTGAGCCGGCGTGCGGTCGTACCGCGCGTCGGCAGCCTTCGGGCCGATCCGGGTGTGTTCCGCCCGTTTTTCCGGACACGCGACCTTGAGAACCCCCCTGGGGTCGATGCCTGAGCCAGGCTGGCCCCGGGCGGGGAAAAGTCGTACTCCGGAGGTGAGGAACCCATGAGCACCCTGCCGGTCATCGCGGCGGTCGACGGTTCGGACGACAGCCTGGTCGCGTTGGACTGGGCCTTCGACGCCGCCCTGGTGCGCGAGGCACCGCTGCGCGTCGCCCATGTGCAGCAGTACCCCGCCTGGGCCAAGCCCGGCGTCCTGCCCGCCGGACGGCCGGCCCCGGAGGACGATCCGGTGCTCGACCGGGTACGCCGGTATCTGGCGGGGCGGACCGAGCGCCCGGAGACCGGCTACCTCGCCCTGGAGGGCACGCCCAGTGCGGTGCTGCCCGAACTGGGCTCCGACGCCCAGCTGTTGGTGCTCGGCTCCTGGGGCCGCGGTGGCTTCGCCAGTCTGCTGCTCGGCTCCAACGGCATGGCCGCCGCACGTGACGCCGAGTGCCCGGTCGTCATCGTGCCCAAGCCGGGCCGCGAGGTCCACGAAGGGATGCCGATCGAGCCGGGGCCGAGGGTCGTCGTCGGTCTGCAGGTCGAGAGCCCCGACGAGGCCACCCTTTCCTTCGCCTTCACCGAGGCTGCCCTGCGCGGCGCCCGGCTCCAGGCGGTCGCCGCCTACTCATGGCCCCTGCACATCTGGACGGCGGCCCCCGGCCAGATCGTGCCTCCGGCCGTGGACCAGGACGCCGTGGAGAATGAGACCCGCGCCCTCGCCGAGGGGTTCCTCGCCCTGCACCGCAAACGCCACCCGCAGGTCCACGCCGAGGCGTACATCGCCCCGGGCGACGCGGCCGGCCAGCTGGTCGCGGCCTCCAGGGACGCGAACCTGGTCGTCGTGGGCCGTCACCGGCGCCGCCTGCTGGCCCCCACCCGCATGATGGGCTCGGTGGCCCAGGCGGTCCTGCTGCATGCCGCAAGCCCGGTGGCGGTGGTGCCGCCTTCCCCGCCGGAGGAGTGAGGGACCGGGCGCCCTGTCAGCCGGTGCGTCCAACTCCCGTATGTACCGGGGCAGAGTGGTGTGCACGTGCAGCCACGTGTGCGTGAGCAGCTGGGCCGGGTCGAAGGCGGTGCCGTACGACTGCCCGCGCTGCTGCTCCACGGCGCCGTCGCGCTGCCTGCCCGTCCATGAACGCGCCCCAGTCGCCGGGCCGGGCCCGCCGCTGAGGGCCGCATCACGTGTCGTCGGGGACGACGGTGTCCCCTCCTCGGCTGTTTCCACCCTTGGCAGCATGATCGGGACCACAGGACGCCGTCGCCCTCGCCCTTGCCCCCGTTCGCCCGGGAGCCGCCCCGAACCGATGCCCGCACGTCACGGAACAGGTCCGGCCACGTACCATGGCGACATGTCGTTCCTCCGCCGCCGCAGTGCCACGCCCGCCGGGCCCGACTTCGACGTACTGGCCATGGATCCGGGCGACTGGCCCGGCAATCTGGGCGCCGGGCTGCTGCCCGCCCCCGACGGCAGCTGCCAGGGCGTCTTCCTGCGCTACGACCTCTTCGGCGGCCGCGGCCCCGCGATGATCATCGGCAACCTTCCGGAGGGCTCGCCGGCCCGCGAGGTCGCAGAGGGCGAGATCCCGTTCGAGGTCGCCCAGCTGCTGCTGGCGCTGGAGAACGACGAGGACGTCACCGTCGTCGGCAGCGAGGACGTCCCCGTGATGCAGGGCGACAACCTGCTGATCGTGCGCCGTCTGAAGCTGTCCGAGAGCCGGATCTCCTGCGTGCAGTTCGACCGCAGCGACAACATCCTGGTCACCATCGCCGCCTGGGACCGCCCCATCACCGACGACCTGTACGCCCTCCTGAAGCCGCTGCCCGCGGAGCTCTTCCAGCAGGGCTGAAGCGTCCACCGACGGCCCCTGCCGTTCGAGCCTGACCCCGTTTTTGTCATGACCCTTGCCGCTGAGTCATCGGACCTCTAGCGTCGAGGGTCATGTCGTATGAGTCGCATGGGATCACGCGGAGAACTACGTTAAGGGCCACGGCAGGAGGGGTTGGGGGGCTTGTCCTGAGTGCCGGAACCGCCGAGGCTGCAGTCGCTGATTCCTCCGATGTATCCCGGGAGTCATCGGTGCTCTGGTACGCCGCCCCCGCCGCCGACTGGGAGCGTGAGGCCCTGCCCATCGGCAACGGCGCACTCGGTGCCATGGTGTTCGGCACCCTGCCCTCCGAACGGTTGCAGTTCAACGAGAAGACCCTCTGGACCGGCGGGCCCGGTTCCGCGCAGGGCTACGACCACGGCAACTGGCGCACTCCCCGCACCGACGCGATCACCGCCGTCCAGGACGACCTCGACGCGCGGACCACCCTCGACCCCGAAGCGGTGGCCGACCGGCTCGGCCAGCCACGCATCGGCTACGGCGCCCATCAGACCTTCGGCGACCTCCACCTCGACATACCCGGCGCGCCGACGACGCCCCCGGCGGACTACCGCCGCGAGCTCGACCTCGACAACGCCGTCGCCTCGGTCGGCTACACCCACCAAGGCGTCCGCCACCAAAGGGACTTCTTCGCCTCCCACCCGGACGGTGTGATCGCGGGCCGGCTCCACGCCGACCGGCCCGGCAGCGTCACCTTCACCCTGCGCTACACCTCCCCACGCGCCGACTTCACCGCCACCGCGGCCGACGGCACCCTCACCGTGCGCGGCGCGCTCGCCGACAACGGGCTCCGCTTCGAGGCACAGGTCCGGGTGCGCAGCCGCGGCGGCACCGTCACCTCCGACGCGAACGGCACCATCACCGTGACCGGGGCGGACAGCGCCTGGTTCGTCCTGGCCGCGGGCACGGACTACGCCGACACCTACCCCGACTACCGCGGCCCGGACCCACACGCCGCCGTCGGCCGCGCCGTGCGACAGGCGGGCGACCGCTACGAGGCCCTGCTCGCCCGGCATGTCCGCGACCACCGAGCCCTGTTCCGCCGAGTGGTTCTCGACATCGGCCAGTCGCTCCCCGCGGACGTCCCCACGGACCGCCTGCTGGCCACGTACGCCGGCGGCGCCGGCGCGGCGGACCGCGCCCTGGAAGCCCTCTACTTCCAGTACGGCCGCTACCTGCTCATCGCCTCCTCACGCCCCGGCTCGCTGCCCGCCAACCTCCAGGGCGTCTGGAACAACAGCACCACGCCACCGTGGTCGGCGGACTACCACACCAACATCAACATCCAGATGAACTACTGGCCCGCCGAGGCCGCGAACCTCGCCGAGACGACGCCGCCGTACGACCGCTTCGTCGAGGCCCTGCGCGCGCCCGGACGCCGTACGGCACAGGAGATGTTCGGCTCACGCGGCTGGGTCGTGCACAACGAGACCAACCCCTACGGCTTCACCGGCGTACACGACTGGGCGACCGCCTTCTGGTTCCCCGAGGCGGCGGCCTGGCTCACCCAACAGCTGTACGAGCACTACCGGTTCGGAGGCTCCACCGACTACCTGCGCACCACCGCGTACCCCGCGATGAAGGAAGCCACCGAGTTCTGGCTGGACAACCTGCGCACCGACCCGCGCGACGGAACCCTCGTCGTCACCCCCAGCTACTCACCCGAGCACGGCGACTTCACGGCCGGCGCCGCCATGTCGCAGCAGATCGTCCACGACCTGTTCACCAGCACCCTCGAAGCGGCCCGGATCCTGGGCGACGCCCCCGACTTCCGCCGCCGCGTCGAGGCGGCGCTGAACCGGCTCGACCCGGGCTTGCGCATCGGCTCCTGGGGACAGCTCCAGGAGTGGAAGGCGGACCTGGACGACCCCACCGACACCCACCGGCACGTCTCGCACCTGTTCGCCCTCCACCCCGGACGGCAGATCGAACCCGGCAGCAAGTGGGCCGAGGCCGCCAAGGTCTCCCTCACCGCACGCGGCGACGGCGGCACCGGCTGGTCCAAGGCCTGGAAGATCAACTTCTGGGCGCGGCTGCGGGACGGCGACCACGCCCACAAGATGCTCGGCGAACAGCTCAAGTACTCCACGCTGCCCAACCTCTGGGACACCCACCCGCCGTTCCAGATCGACGGCAACTTCGGCGCCACCTCCGGCATCGTGGAGATGCTCCTGCAGAGCCAGCACGACATCATCGAGGCGCTGCCCGCCCTGCCCGCCGCCTGGCCGACCGGCTCGGTGCGCGGCCTGCGCGCCCGCGGCGGCGCCACCCTCGACATCGAGTGGGCCGACGGCCGGGCGACCCGCATCGCCCTGAAGGCGTCAAGGACCCGTGAACTCACCGTGCACAGCGACCTCTTCGAGGAGGGCGAGCTGACCTTCAAGGCGGTCGCCGGGCGACGGTACACCTGGCAGAGGGAGGACTGACCCTCGCGGACGTGCCGTCAGGAGCCCGACGGCACCACCCGCACATCCGCCGCCCGCACGAACCCGACCCGGTGGCCGAACTGGATCTCGTAGTACTGGTCCTTCCCGACGACGACCCGGTGGGAGGCCGCGTCGAAGCCCACTGCGTAGTAGTACTGGCCCGGCAGCCGGTCGCCGACCACATACCGCTGGCCCGCGGGCAAGGTGTACGGCAGCGGCGACACCGGCTGGGCGGGCACTCCCGCCGGATAGGCGGAGGCCTCGGGGTAGGCGCGCCCGTAGACCGGGACGCTCTTCAGACCGTCCCTGGGCGTCACCGTACGGCCGGTGGCGTTCACGGCGGTCGGGTTCTGCTTCGGGTTCCGGAACCACGCCTTCTGCCCGAGGTACCAGATCGCCGTCCAGTCGCCCTTCCGGTCGGCGACCGCGTACTGCTGCCCGGTGGAGACCCGGGAGGACAGGTCGTTCACCCCGGTGGTCGGGGTCGTGCCCAGACCGATGTCCTTGACCAGGGGATATGACTCGCCGGGCCCGGAGTACAGCCGCACCGCGCTCGATCCGTGGTCCGCGCAGGGGGCGCCCGCCGAGACACAGCCGGTGTACCTCGGCCGGTTGGCGGCGTAGTCCGGGCGGATCGTCACCACACCGCTGTCCGGGCCCGCGGTCGACTCGAACGGGCGGCCGAGCAGCTCGAAGTAGTGCCGCCAGTCCCAGTACGGGCCCGGGTCGGTGTGCATCCCCCTGATCGTCGACGCGGTCGGGCCCGGCACGGTGTCATGGCCGAGGATGTGCTGCCGGTCCAGCGGGATGTCGTACTTCTGGGCGAGGTAGGTCACCAGACGTGCCGAGGACCGGTACATCGCCTCCGTGTACCAGGCGTCCGGCCTCGCCAGGAAGCCCTCGTGTTCCAGGCCGATCGACTTGGCGTTGACGTACCAGTTGCCCGCGTGCCAGGCCACGTCCTTGGCCTTCACATGCTGGGCGATATGGCCGTCGGTGGAGCGCAGCGTGTAGTTCCAGGACACATAGGCAGGGTCCTGGACCATGGTGAGGACACCCTCCCAGGCGCCCTCCGTGTCATGGACGACGATGTAGTCGATGTCCTGGGAGGTGGGACGGTCGCCCAGGTCGTGGTTGCCGTAGTCGCCCTCCCCGAACTGCTTGTAGGGCGCCGGGATCCACTCGCAGGACACCGTCCCAGGGCACTCGGTCCCACCGGCGTCGGGGGTCCGCAGCCCGGCCCGCCTCAGTTGGGCGGTCCTGGGGGAGAGCCCCGGCTGCGCGGCCAGGACGACCCGTTGGCCCGTGTCCGTGGCGCGCTCGCGGCCGGTGCGCAGCACGTCGTAGACGTCGTTGGCGTACGCCGCCGCCGTAGCCGAGTCGTCCGCGCCCGAGAAGCGGGCCACCGCGCCGTACCAGTCCGCCGGATCGGAGCTCAGCGGTTCGCCCAGCTCCTGCTGCGCGTCGGCGAGCAGGGCGGCACCGCCGGCCACATTGGCGGCCGGATCCGTACGCAGCTCCCGCGGGCTCAGCCCGGTCAGCTTCGCCGCCTTCGGCAGCGTCCTGAGGCGGGCCGGAATCGCCGAGGTCCGCGGCAGCTTCGCCGCGGGGAGCAGGGGCGGTCGGGCATTGTCGCCGCGCGCGTCCTCCGAGCCCTCGCTGTGGTGCGGCGTGGCCCCGGCGAGCGCGGTGCGGGCGTCGGTGAGGTGCATCGGCCCGTAGCCGCCGGTCATGCTGGGCGCACCGCCGTGCGTGTCCCAGCGGGACTGCAGATAGGAGACGCCGAGCAGGACGCTCTGCGGCACGTGGTACTCGGCGGCGGCCGAGGCGAAGGCCGACTGCAGGCCGTTCGCCGAGCTCCGCGCCTCGGACGGGGCGGCGCCCAGCAGCGGGAACAGCAGTGCCGCCGTGGCCAGGGCGCCGGCCGTGGCCCGCGTACGTCTGCGCCCGGCCGCTCGGTCGGGGGCGGTGACGGATCCTCGCAATGCAGCCTCCTGGGACGGTCGGGCGCGATGAGCCGTACGGGGCCGGGCGTGCGTCAGTGGCACCGACGGTCCGACTATCCGTCAATCATGCCCAGAGGGAGGCGAATCCCTGGGAAACCCAGGTCTCCGGGAGTTTCGTGGCGGCGGACCCGGGGTCGACGATTCCGCCGTACATACGAAGGCCCGCGGTGCGCCGATGTCCAGGGCGCACCGCGGGCCACCGTCCCCGTCAGCGAGTGCCGACCGCCGCGCGCACGGCCCGTCGGGCCAGTTGGCAGTCGTCGTGCAGCCGCCTCAGCAGCAGCCGCTGTTCCTCGCCGGACGGCGCAGCACCCGGGTGGGCCTGACCCGGTGCCGCCGGGGCCGTGTCGTGCATCGAACGCTGCACGGCCGTCTCATAGGTACGGATCTCCCGGGTCAGCACGAGCATCAGGTTCACCAGGAACGCGTCCCGGGAAGCCGGACCCGCCGACTGGGCGATCTGGCTGATCTGCCGCCGGGCCACCGGCGCGTCCCCGAGCACCGCCCACAGCGTCGCCAGGTCGTAGCCCGGCAGGTACCAGCCCGCGTGCTCCCAGTCCACCAGCACTGGACCGGCCGGTGAGAGCAGGATGTTCGAGAGCAGTGCGTCGCCGTGGCAGAACTGGCCCATGCCCTGCCGGCCCGCGCTCTTGGCGATGCCGTGCAGCAGCTTCTGCAGATCACCCAGGTCCCGGTCGGTGAGCAGCCCCAGCTCGTGATAGCGGGAGATCCGGGTCGCGTAGTCCAGCGGTGCGTCGAACGTGCCCGCCGGCGGGCGCCACGCGTTGAGCCGGCAGATCGCTCCGAGTGCCGCCCTGATGTCCGCACGCGGCGGCGTCTCCAGCGGGTGCCGCTGCAGTGCCGCCACCCGGCCCGGCATCCGCTCGATGACCAGTGTGCAGTTGTCCGGATCCGCCGCGATCAGTCTCGGCACCCGCACCGGGGGGCGGTGCCGGACGAACGAGCGGTATGCAGCTATCTCGTGCCGGATCCGCTCGGCCCACACTGGGGAGTGGTCCAGTAAACACTTGGCGACGGCCGTGCTGCGTCCGGTCGTGCCGACCAGGAGCACGGACCGTCCGCTGCGGCGCAGTACCTGCACCGGGGCGAACTCCGGGCAGATCCGGTGCACCGACGCGATCGCCGTACGCAGCTGGGCGCCCTGAGGGCCGGACAAGTCGAGTCTCCCGCTGAGCGGTTGGGTGCCGAGCCCCGCGGGGCGCCGCGCCCGGCCCGCACCGAGCACGGGAGCGGCCGCCGGCCGCGCGGGATCGAGGTAGGGGCCGCTGCCCGCCGGGCGGGCACGCAGCGGCCGGGGCGGGGCGGACACGGAGGACGATGCTGCGTACATGGGAGATACAGATCCCTTCGTGTGCCTGCGACGTCAAAGCGCTGCCCGAACCGGCCGCCCGGGTGCACCCTGGGGAATGCACCAGCCGTAGCGAGAAGGCGACCGGGTCGGGGTGGCGCGTTCCTACCTGACACCCGATGCCCGGTGGCAGACCATCTGGCGCACCCTGGCGAACCCTGGCGAATAGTCCCGGGGCAACTTGCACCGGGCTACTGTCAACTCAGCCGAGAACCTGGGGGCTTGACGTGAGCGGAGAACCCAACACCCGCCTGGCGGACCTGTTCGGCCTGGCCGGCTGGTCCAAGGGCGAACTCGCGAGGCTGGTCAACCGGCAGGCGGCGGCCATGGGCCACCCCCAGCTGGCGACCGACACCTCGCGGGTGCGGCGGTGGATCGACATGGGAGAGATCCCGCGCGATCCCGTGCCGCGGGTGCTGGCGGCCCTGTTCACCGAGCGTCTCGGCCGTGTCGTGACCATCGAGGACCTCGGTCTGGTCCGGCACGGGCGTGCGGGGAAACGGCAGGACGGCGGGAGTGTGGAGCATCCCGACGGTGTGCCGTGGGCGCCCGAACGGACCGCCGCGGTCCTCACCGAATTCACGGGAATGGACCTCATGCTCAACCGACGCGGCTTGGTGGGCGCGGGTGCCGCGCTCGCCGCGGGATCCGCACTCAGCAGCGCCATGCACGACTGGCTGCACACCGACCCGGCCCTCAAGGCCGACGCCCCCCAGTTCGACGACCCCCTGCACGCCGACCCCGCCGGGTTCGACCGCTACGAGGCCGCCCCCATCGGGTCCCAGGAGATCGAGGAACTGGAGCGCTCGGTCGAGGTGTTCCGGGCCTGGGACGCGGCCCGCGGCGGCGGGCTGCAGCGCAAGGCAGTCGTAGGGCAACTCAACGAGGTGGGCGGCATGCTCGCCTACCGTCACCCCGACCATCTGCAGCGGCGCCTGTGGGGCGTCGCCGCCAACCTCGCCGTCCTCGCGGGCTGGATGTCGCACGACGTCGGCCTGGAACCCACGGCCCAGAAGTACTTCGTCATCGCCGCCCATGCCGCGAGAGAGGGCGGCGACCGGCCCCGCGCCGGGGAGGCGCTCTCCCGAGCGGCTCGCCAGATGGTGCACCTGGGCCGGCCCGACGACGCACTCGACCTGATGAAACTCGCCCAGTCCGGCTCCGGCGACCAGGTACTGCCGCGCACCAAGGCGATGTTCCACACCATCGAGGCCTGGGCACAGGCGTCGATGGGCAAGGGCCAGGCCATGCGCCGCACCCTGGGTCAGGCGGAGGACCTCTTCGTCTCCGACAGGAGCGACGTACCGCCACCGAGCTGGATGCAGACCTTCAAGGACGAGGATCTGTACGGCATGCAGGCCCTGGCCTACCGCACGCTGGCCGAGTTCGAGCCGGGCGCGGCCGTGCACGCCCAGCACTACGCGGAGAAGGCCCTTGCCCTGCGGGTCGACGGCCGGGAGCGGTCGAAGATCTTCGACCATCTGTCCATGGCGTCCGCCTGCTTCATCGCGGACGACCCCGAACAGGCGGACCGGTACGCACGGCTGGCCCTGATGTCGATGGGCTCGAACTCCTCAGGGCGCACCTGGGACCGGCTGCGGCAGATGTACCGGCTCACCGCGGAGTACTCCAGCTATCCGAAGATCCACGAACTGCGGGAGGAGATCCGGTTGGCGCTGCCCAAGGCGAAGAAGCCCGGCGGCGAAAGCGCACAGGCATAGGGGGACTGTGCGCCTGCTCGGTTCCCGTAAGTTCCAGGCCTTGCTTCCGGTGAGTTCTAGGACGTCACCCTGGCCACGAGCACGCAGGCGTCGTCCTCGCGCTCGCTCTCGCCGAACTCCTCCACGACCAGCCGCAGGCAGTCCTGTGCGGTACGTGCCTCGGCGAAGCGTGGGCCCAGGTCGAGGATGCGGTTCGCGGAGTCGGCTCCGCTGTGCCCCGGCACCAGTCCGCCCGTGTGCAGCAGGAGCAGGTCGCCCACCTCCAGGGTCTCTTCGGCCTGTGTGTAGACGGCGCCCGAGGTGGCGCCGAGCAGGACGCCGTTCGGCGCGTTCAGGCTGCGCCCCGTCCCGTCGCGGAACAGCAGCGGGGCGGGGTGTCCGGCCTGCGCCCAGGTCAGGGTGCGGGTCTGCGGTCGGTAGCGGCAGCAGACGGCGCTGCCGAGGGCGGGCTGGACGGTGGCGTCGAGTAACTGGTTGAGCCAGGACATCAGTTGCCCGGGCTGGGTCCCCGCCATCGCCATGCCGCGCACGGCGCCCAGCAGGGTCGCCATGCCCGACGCGACGGCGACGCCGTGGCCGGTGAGGTCGCCGACGCTCAACAGGGTTTGGCCGTCGGCCAGTTCGAGCGTGTCGTACCAGTCGCCGCCGATCAGCGCGCTGGTCGACGACGGCAGCCGGTGGGCCGCGAGGTCCAGTGTCCGAGGCCCCTGGTGCGGGAGCCGCAGGGAGCCGCGCCATGGCGGTAGCACGGCTTCCTGCAGCTCGACCGCGAGCCGGTGCTCGGTCTGCGCCTGGTGCCGGTGGCGCTGGAGCGAGTCACGGGTCTCGCTCACCGCCCGCTGGCTGCGGCGCAGTTCGCTGACGTCCCGCAGCACGGCCCACATCGAGGCGGTGCTGCCGTCAGTGTCGAGCACGGGCTCGCCCATCATGTGCACCGTCCGGACCTCGCCGTCCGGCCGGACGATCCGGAACTCCCCGTCGATGGGCTTGGCGTCGACGAGGCAGCCGGTGACCATCGCCGTCAGCTTCGGCCGGTCCTCCTCGAACACCAGGGACGGCAGCTCGTCCAGCGTGAGCGGCGGAGCGGCGGGGTCCCGCCCGAGGATCTGGTAGAGCTCGCCGGACCAACTCACCTCGTCCGTCAGCAGGTTCCACTCCGCGCTGCCGACCCGGCTGAGCAGCGAGCCACGCCGGGGAGCGGACGGCACGGCCCGGTCGGTGGACGGTTCCACGGGTGCCGGGGAGCCGGGGGCCGGGCCGTCCCGCAGTTGCGCCAGGTGCTCGTCGAGGTCGTTGAGCTGGTGCAGTGCGAGGTCGCACAGCGCCCGCTGCCAGCGCTCCCGCGGGTCCGAACCGTCGCTCTGCGTGTCCCGTCGTACGGCGTCGACATCGCCCCTGAGCCGTCGCGTCTGCGATATGAGCGCGTCGACCGAGCCGCGTCCGGGCGGCTGAGCGGCGGGGCGGTCCGCAGAGAGATGGGACGGCATGACGCACTCCGATGCGAGGACGGTACGACCAAGGCTGACGGAAGGACCGGTTACGACTGTTGCACAGCCCGCGACGCCCTGTAAGGGATTTGGCAACACCCGATACGGTGGTGCGTCCGGCATATGCCAGAGTCTCCACGGAGGGGTCGCGGCCTGCGCATGGCGTACGTCACGCGGTGGATCAAGTCGTAGGCCCGGTACGTGATTTGACGGTCCGTTGGGCCGATTGTGCGGCGCTCATTCGAGTGTTCGACGGTCGGATGTTCCAGGGGTGTGGCGGCGCAGGGCGTCGGTTCGGGGGTTGCATTCTTCGGGGGTGATGCAGCTCACATAAATGATGTCCGCTTCGGTGTAATGCGAAGGGCGTCTGCGGGGTCCTAAAGGCACAGCGGCAATCACCGTCCGACCTCCGACCGCAGGGGAGACCGCCCATGGACATCGCCCTCGAGCAGCCCGCCCGTGCCCGCCTGATCACCGGCGGGGAGCGTGAACTCCCCGTCCCCGCCAAGCTGCGCTACGCCTCCACGGACCCGCTGGCGGTGCACATCGACTTCCCGGGCGAGGTCTCTCTCGACGGCCGGGGCGCCACCTGGACCTTCGCCCGCAGCCTGCTGGAGACGGGGCTGCGCGGGCCGGCCGGTGACGGTGACGTGCACATCTGGCCGTGCGGTGAGGAGCGTACGGTCCTGGAGCTGCACTCGCCCTACGGCATGGCCCTGCTCCAGTTCGACACCGCCGCCCTCAACCGCTTCCTGCTGCGGACGTACGCGGTGGTCGCGGCCGGCGAGGAGGACCTCGGGGCGGTCGTCGAGCGGGGCCTCAGCGCGCTCTTCGGCAGCGTGTGAGGAGGCGCCGGGCTGCTGCTGCCGCCGCCTCCTCGCCGCTCCCGTGTCAGTACCGCAGCACCCCGGCGATCCCCTGGGTGTCGCTCAGCGTGCCGTCCGGTACGAAACGGACCTCGGCACCGGTCTCCAGGCACTGCTCGACGATCTCGTCCACGATGTCCTCGCGGGCGTCGAGGTCGCCGCTGTCGGCCGGGATCAGATGGTCGCCGCCCTCGGCGCGCACCGTCACCCGGTAGTTCTCCTCGACGGCCAGCAGGCGGATCCGGCCCTCGCGGGCGCTGCGCCAGACCTCGTCGACACCGGCCGCGAACGCCTTGCGGCCACGGGCGGCGACGAGTTCCCGCGTCACCGCGTCGGCGTTCCTGCGGTTCTCGGCGGTGATCCGCGGCCGGACGGCCTGCCACACCGCCTCGCGCGTGCCGTGCGCGAGCCCGCCGTGCTGGATGTGCACGGCGTCCTTGGTGACGCCGCCGATCTCGTCCAGCAGGGACAGCGCCGCCGGCTCGCCGGTGATGTACACCGGCCGTGGATCGCGCCGGAGGATCGCGCTCATGGCGGAGTCCGCGTCCTTGAGGAAGTGGCGGGTGCCCTCGTCGCGGAACGTGCTCGGCATGTCGCCGATCCGCTCCTGGCGCTCGGCGTCGAAGTTCTCGACGCCCCTGGTCAGCGGGAAGCCGCCGACGCGGGCCTCGGTGACGCGGTCCAGGGTGCCGTTCCACAGGGTGACGCGGTCGGCGGAGACCGAGAGCACCCAGTACGGCCGCTCGGCGGCGTGCGCGGAGACGAGGTTGCGGGTCAGGAAGGTGTCCGAGAGCACCACGCGCTCGGGCACCGTGCGGGCGAGGGACCACACCTGGTGTTCGCCCGGAGCGGCGAAGATCACCAGACCGTCCTCGGCATAGGTGAGATCGACCTCGGCGAGGGCCTGGTCGAGCTGTCGCTCGACCTCCGCCCGTCGTTCGCGGGTGACCGAGGGATCGGCCTCCAGCTGTTTCTTCGCCTCGGCCACGACATTGCGCAGCCGGACCTGGTCCTGGGCCCGATAGGGCTCTCGGCGATGGGTGGGCGTCAGCACGGACACGGCCGGATAGGGGCGCGGGCGCCGCAGCTCGGTGAGGGTCGTGGGACTGAGTGCGTGCTCCATAACAGCACGATAGGACCGATTCACCGATCGGGCATTAGGGGCAATTCCCTCGCACGTCCGGGGCCTGCTCCCGGGCCTACTCCCGGCCGTCCTCCGGCCCGCAGGAGCTGCCGTCGGGCGGCAGCGTGCCGTACAGCAGGAATGCGTCGACCTTGCGGTGCACGCACTTGGACGAGGCGTATCCGGTGTGGCCGCTGCCCTTGTTGTCGAGGACCACGGCCGAGGAGCCCAGGCGCCTGGCCGTCTCCTCGGTCCAGCGGTACGGCGTCGCCGGGTCGCCGCGGGTGCCCACCAGGAGCATCTTCGGCGTGTCCACGTTCTTCACCTCGTCGCGGATGAAGTCCGTGCCCCGGGGGCGGCCGTAGCACATCAGCACCCCGGTGAGCCGGTAGTGGCCGAAGACCGGCGACGCCTGCTCGTACTCGGCGCGCAGCCGGTCGAGACCGCCGATGATCTGCTCGGCGGTGGGGCGGTCGGGGTCGTCCGCGCAGTTGATCGCCATCAGGGCAGCGGGGGCGTTGTCGAGGGGGATCTCCTCGTCGGCGACGAGACCGCCGTCGGGCTCCTCGGTCTCCTCCCGGCTCCCGGGCTCGGCAGGCGCGGCCCCGCCGGTGGCGAAGGACTCGATGGCGTGCGTGTCGCCGTCCTCGACCAGCGAGGCGAGCGCCCGCTCCAGGGAGGGCCACAACTCCTCGCTGTAGAGCGCCTGTCCTATGGCGCCGACCAGGTCCTGCCCGGTGAAGGGCTCACCGAAGGCCGTGGGGACCGGGTCCTCGTCCAGCGAGTCGACGAGGCGTACGACCTGCTTGCGGGCCTCGCGCGCGTCCTGTCCGAACGGGCAGGCGATGTCCTTCACGCACCAGTTGATGAACTCCTCCAGCGCCTTCTGCTGTCCCTTGGCGCCCGCGACTCCCTGTTCGGTCAGCGGTTCGGTCAGCGTGTCCACGCCGTCGAGCACCAACCGGCCGACCTTTTCGGGGAACTGGGCGGCGTACACCGCGCCGAGCCGCGTTCCGTAGGAGAAACCCAGGTAGTTGAGCCTCTTGTCGCCGAGGGCCTGGCGGATCACGTCCAGGTCGCGCGAGGCGTTGACCGTGCCGATGTGGGGGAGCACCGGCCCGGAGTGCCGGGCGCATGCCTCGGCCGCCTTCTTCAACTGGTCGAGGACGGACCGCGGATCGCGGCCGAGGTCCGTGCCGTCCTCCGGCACGTCGACGTTCTCCTCGCCGTCCCCGCAGCTGACCGGCGAGGACCTGCCGACGCCGCGCGGATCGAAGGTCACGATGTCGTAGCCGTCGGTCAGCTCCATGAAGTCCTTGCCGCCGGAGGCGAATTCGGGGATGCCCGCGCCGCCCGGCCCGCCGAAGTTGAGCAGCACCGAGCCCTGTTTGTCGCCGGTGGCCCGGTAGCGGGCGAGCGCCAGATCGAGCGTCCCCGCGCGGGGGCGGGCGTAGTCGAGGGGGACCGTGACCTTGCCGCACTGCAGATCCTTCGGCAGGCCGTCGCCCGGGCACTTGGCCCAGGTGACCTTCTGCCGGTAGAAGCGGGTGAGGTCGGGTTCGGCCTTGTCCCTGGCCGCCGGCAGGCCCGTGCCGAGCAGGGCCAGGCCGAGCGCGCCGGTGACCGCGCAGCGCCTCAGCGTGGGCCGCGTTGACAGCTTGGCGAGCATCGAAGCCTCCTGGGACGCCCGTCGCGGACCGGGAAGCGGCGTCCTCGATCACGATAAGCGGGCCCTGGAACACGCGCCTCCGGACGAGCGGGACCGCCCGGGCCGTCGTACGCTTCGCCCTTTGCGCGGCCAACGGATGTTTTTACCGCTAGTTCGACAACCCTGCCACTCGATGGGGTGAATGGCCGATAAGCCATAACTCGGATGGTTCGCCTGCGTTTTATCCGGTGCGGGTGAGTGCCCGCGACCATGTCTGGAAGGCAGGGAACCTATGAGACGGGTTACCCGAAACGGTGTGATCGCCATTGCCGCCGCCTCGGGCGCGATGGCCGTGACGATGCCGGCGTTCGCCGACTCGGCCGCGCACGGTGCCGCGGCCGACTCGCCCGGGCTGATCTCCGGCAACACCATCCAGCTCCCGGTGCACGTCCCGGTGAACGTGTGCGGGAACACCGTGAACGTGGTGGGGCTGCTCAACCCGGCCACGGGCAACAGCTGCGCCAACAAGGGCGCGGCAAGCAAGCCGGGCGGTGCCTCGTCCAGCGGCGCCACGGCCGAAGGACGCGGAAAGGATTCACCCGGAGTCGCGTCCGGCAACGTCGTGCAGCTCCCGGTCCACCTCCCGGTGAACGTCAGCGGCAACTCGGTGAACGTGGTCGGCGTCGGCAACCCGGCGACCGGCAACGAGTCCGTGAACACCCCGGGCGACCGCCCTCCCACCACGCGGCCGACGCCGAAGCCGTCCACACCGCCGAAGACGCGCCAGCCCCGGCCGGCGCCGCCCGCGCCCGCCCCCCGCGGCCCCGAGGTCTCGCTCGCCCACACGGGAGCGGACCAGGCCCTCTCCGCCGTGGCGGGCAGCGCGGTCCTCGTCCTGGGCGGAGCCGTCCTGTACCGGCGCTTCCGCCCGAAGGCGGTGCGCTGACCTCACGCTTCGCGCAGTGCGACCGGCCCTACCGGGTGAACGAACGGTGGGGCCGGTCGTCGTGCGGACGTTTGGCCGACCGTGGCCCT
This sequence comes from Streptomyces curacoi, assembly GCF_001513975.1. Lineage (GTDB taxonomy): Bacteria > Actinomycetota > Actinomycetes > Streptomycetales > Streptomycetaceae > Streptomyces > Streptomyces curacoi. The sequence goes on along the minus strand of NZ_KQ947989.1, from coordinate 119,872 downwards.
GGTGTGCGTGGGGTCAGTGCACTGCCGAAGGGGTGCCGGCCGCGGCCGGCCCTCGTGGCTTCCCGGGCGGGGCTGTCCTGTATCGGCGCTTCCGCCCGAAGGCGGTGCGTGACCTCACGCCTCGCGCGGCGCGACCGGCACCACCGGGCGGATGGACGGTGGGGTCGGCCGTCGTGCGGACGCTTGGCCGGCCGTGGCCCTGGTGTGCGTGGGGTCAGTGCCGGCACCACCGGGCGGATGGACGGTGGGGTCGGTCGTCGTGCGAACGTCTGTCCGACCATGCCCCCTGGAGCGGCAACGGCTTGATCATGCCGTGACGACCTCCCCGGTGATCCGCGAGGATGCTGCGGGCGCGGTCGGTCACCGCGCGCACGCGACCCCCCACGGAATGGAGCGCACCCATGGCCTCTGCGGCCCCCGAAGAGCTCGTCGTCACCCGGGCCCGCCTCGCGGACTGGCCGGTGATCAGCGGATGGGCCGCCGACGAGGGCTGGAACCCGGGACTCGCCGACGGACCGGCCTTCTTCGCGCAGGATCCCGACGGGTTCTTCCTCGGCCGGATCGACGGCGAGCCCGTCTCCGCGATCTCCGTCGTCAACTACGGCACCGACTACGCCTTCCTCGGCTGCTATCTGGTCCGCCCCGACCTGCGCGGCCGCGGCCACGGCCTCACCACCTGGAAGACCGCCCTGGCCCACGCCGGAAGCCGCACGATCGGCCTCGACGGAGTCGTCGCCCAGCAGGACAACTACCGCCGCTCCGGCTTCGAGCCCGCCCACCGCACCATCCGGTACACCGGAACCGCGCCCACCGCCGAGGCGCCGGCGGGCATCCGGGTCGTACGGCCCGAGGACGTCGACGACCTCACCGCGTACGACGGCACCTGCACCCCCGCCGACCGCCCCCGCTTCCTCGCGCACTGGCTCACCGGCCCCGGACACCACGCCGTCGTCCGCCGTACCGGCGACCGCGTCACCGGCTACGGCGTGATCCGCCCCGGCCACCACTGCCCGCGCATCGGCCCGCTCTTCGCCGACACCGCCGAGGACGCACGGGCCCTGTTCGCCGCCCTGACCGCCGAGGCGGCCGGCCGCGAGGTCGCCATCGACGTGCCCGAGACCAACCCGGCGGCCCTCGCCCTCGCCGAGGAGGCCGGCTTCACGCCCTCCTTCGAGACGGCCCGTATGTACACGGGCCCGGTACGGCCGTACGCCCAAGAGCGCGTCTTCGGCGTCACCACCCTGGAACTGGGCTAGCGGGTACGTCCCTCCAGCAGCACCATTCCGGTGTCCCCGTAGTCCGGCAGCGTCGGGTCGGCGTCGATGCGGGTGACGCTCAGCTCGCGGGTCAGCGGTGTGAAGACCTCCCGGACGATGTCCGGGTTCACCGGGCAGCCCGGCCAGCGTGAGGCGGGTCCGACGCGGTAGGTCGGCATGTTCTCCATGAAGGCCGCCACCAGGTACCCGCCCGGCACCACACAGCGGACGAACGCCCGGCAGAAGTCGGCGAACTCGGCGCGGTCCTCGGTGGCACCCTCGGCGACGAAGTGCATGGACGCCAGGTCGTAGCCGCCGGGCGGGAGGGCACGGACGTCCGCGTGCACGACGTTCACCTGAGCCAGCGCCCCGGCCAGGGTGGCGGGCAGGCCGGGGTTCAGCCGGCGACACAGCGCGTGGAACGGCAGCCAGCTCGCGTCGGGCTCGTCGAGGATCTGCCGTTCCAGATAGGCGACATTGCCGGCCCCCGCCTCCACGGCGTCGATCCGCCGGCTCGCGGCGGACGCGAGGATGAGCGGATACAGGTTGGGGCCGGCCCCGAACTCCACCGAACAGCCGAGGGAACGGGGTGCGAGGCGTCGGTAGAACGCCGAGTGATGGGCGATGACGGCCGCGTCGGCGGGGTGCAGGTCGCGGTAGTTCTCCGCCAGATAGTCCGCCACCGGCCAGCGGTCCCAGTCCACGTCGTCGTTGTGCGTGATCATCGTCCGGCCCAGCTCTTCGGGCGCAGTGGGAAGCGCGCGGACAGACGGGTCAGGGTGGCGGTCAGCCGGCCGATGTCGTCGTCCGAGTTGAGCGCCGTGATCTGGACGCGGAAACCCACCCGGTCGCGCGGCACGAGGGGATAGGCGGCCAGCGTCACATAGATGCCTTCCTCCCACAGGAACGCCGCGACCGAGTCGAGGTCGGCCGGGTCGGCGAGCGGGATCTCGACGATGGGCAGCCGGTCGCGGTTGAGGGTGCCCACACCCAGGGCGTCCAGGTGGTCGAGCACCCGGACCGTCCGGCGGTACAGGTCGGCGCGCAGGGCGTCACCGCGCCGCTCGTTGACGTCGAGCCCGGCGAGCGCGGTGGCCAGGGACGCCGTGGGGGAGGGGCCCGAGTAGAGGTAGGGCGCGGCGGCCGTCTTCAGCCGGTTCTTCAGGTCGGCCGGCAGGGCGAGGAACGCCAGCAGGGAGGAGTACGCCTTGGAGAAACCGGCGACCAGGACGATACGGTCGTAGGACTCGCCGGTGTGCCGGACCAGACCGTTGCCGCGCATCCCGTACGGACAGAGCTCGCCGGGGCCGCGCTCGCCGATGACGCCGAAGCCGTGCGCGTCGTCGATGTACAGCGTGGCGTCCCGGTCGCGGCACACCGCGGCCAGCGTCGGCAGGTCGGCGATGTTGCCGGTCATGCTGTCGACACCGTCCAGGCACACCAGGCGGGGCGCGCCGACGGGCACCGAGGCCAGCAGCGCGTCGAGTTCGTCGGGCCGTTCGGCGTGGAAGCGGCGCAGGGTCGCGCCCTGGCCGCGGGCCACGAGGCAGCCGTCGTACACCGTCCGGTGCGCGGTCGCCTCGACGAAGACGTGCCCCTCCTCCGCCAGGACCGGGATCACCGAGGCGTGGATCAGGGTCAGCGTCGGCAGCAGCAGCGTGTCCGGGGCGCCCAGCAGCGCCGAGAGCCGTTCCTCGATCTGCGGGTACAGCCGCGGACTGCCCAGCAGCCGCGACCAGCTCGGGTGCGTCCCCCACCGCCGTACGGCGGGCCCGATCCGGGCGGCGATCTCCGGGTCCCAGTCGAAACCGAGGTAGTTGCAGGAGGCGAAGTCGATCAGCCAGTGGTCCCGGCTGCGGATGTGCCGGCCCCGCACCTCGTCGAGGACGGCGTCGCTCATGGGGCTGGTGCGCCGCAGATGGTCGAGGTCCGCCCAGCGCACCTCCCGCCGGCTGCGCAGCGGCAGGTCCGGGTGGTCCGGCGGCCGTTCCGGGACGCCGGACCCCGGGGCGAAACGGTTTCCGTCCCGCCGCAGCACCTGCCGGCTCTGCTCCACCGTCAGCGGCCGCGCGAACAGGAAGCCCTGCCCGAACCGGCACCCCATGCCCGCGAGGATGTCCCGCTGGGCCGCGTCCTCGATCCCCTCGGCGATGACCTGCAGTCCCAGCGTGTCGGCGATGCGGACGATGCCCTCGACGAGGGCGACCTGCTGGGCGTCGCGGGCGATGTCGTCGATGAACGACTTGTCGATCTTCAGCACGTCGATGGGGAAGTCCCGCAGATACCGCAGCGAGGAGAATCCGGTGCCGAAGTCGTCGACCGCGATGTGCACGCCCAGTTCCTTCAGGGCATGCAGCACCGCCTGGATCTGGGCGTCGCGGCGCAGCAGCACCGTCTCGGTGAGCTCCAGTTGGAGCGAGCCGGGCGCCAGCCCCGGTGTCCGCAGCGCCTGGCCGACCTGGTCCACGAACCCGCTGTCACGGAACTGGCGGGCGGAGACGTTCACACTGACGTAAGGCGGGCTGTCCGGCCGACACAGCCGCTGCAGCCCCGCGATGTCGTTGACGGCGTTCTCCAGCACCCACGACCCCAGCACGGCGATGTGCCCGGTCTCCTCGGCCAGAGTGATGAACTGCTCCGGGGGCACCGGCCGGTCCGGGGCGCGCGGCCAGCGGACCAGTGCCTCGAAGCCGACGACCTCGCCCTTGGTGATGTCCACGACGGGCTGGTAGCGCAGCGCGAACTTCCTTCCGGCGACCGCCTGGGCGAGCCGGCTCTGCAGGTCGTGCCGTTGGAGCATGCGGGTGCGGAGCAGGGGCTGGAAGCGGCGCCACTGCCGCTTGCCCGCCGACTTCGCCGCGTAGAGCGCGAGGTCGGCGTGGCCCAGCAGTTCGTCGGCGTCCGTGCTGTCGTGCGCCGTCGCCACACCCACGCTGGCGGAGACGGTCACCGACTCCTCGCCCTGTGCGAACGGCCTGCTCAGGGTCTGGATCACCTGCGCGGCCAGCATCTCGGCGTCGAGCGGCCGGTGTGCGTCCTCCATCAGCACGGCGAACTCGTCGCCGCCCAGCCGGGCCGCGGTGTCGGTGCGCCGCAGCGTCTGCGACAGCCGGGCACCGACGTCCCTCAGCAACTGGTCGCCGGCCGAGTGCCCCAGCGTGTCGTTGACCAGCTTGAAGTCGTCCAGGTCGATGAAGAGCAGACAGGTCAGCGAGGACTGGCGGCGGCCGCGCAGCAGGGCGCGCTCGATGCGCTCCCGCAGCAGCGTCCGGTTGGGCAGACCGGTCAGCGAGTCGTGGAAGGCGCGCTCGGTCAGCTCGTGCTCCAGCCGGCGTTGCTCGGTCACGTCCCGCAGGGTGACGACCAGCCCGGCCACCGTGCGCTCGTCGCGGAAGTCGCTGCACCGCACCTCCACCTCGACCTGCCCGTCCGGGCGCCGCACCCACCAGTGGTCGTGGGTCGCCCGCGGCCCGATCTGCCGTACGGCCGTCAGCTGCCGGGCCGCCCGGTGCCGGTGCCGGGGATCGACCAGCTCCGGCAGCGGCCGGCCGACCAGGTCCGTGCCGCCGAACACGGACGTGGCGGACGGGCTCGCGTACCGGATCGTGTCGTCGTCCTCCAGGATCAGGATCACGTCGGAGGCGTTGCGCACGAGGGTGCGGAAGTACGCCTCGCTCTCCCGGCGGATGACCTCCTGACGCAGTGCGACGCGTTCCGTGGCGAGGCCGGCGTGCGAGGCGAGGATCTCCAGGGAGCTCCGCGTCTCGGACAGCCGCCCGGGCGGCCCGGCGACCAGCAGCACGCCCGGGATGTCCCCGGCCGGACGGTCGGGCGGGGTCAAGGGGCACACGAGGACCGAGGGGAGGCCGCCCAGCTCGGCCACGACGTCGGGGTTCAGGGTGTCGGTGGCGACCAACTCGGCGCGGGGCCGGGCGAGCCCGACCGCCCGCTCGGTCGGCAGGAGCAGCGTGCGGTGGCGCACGTTCGGGCCCAGCAGCCGGTCGACGGCCGCCTCGCAGGAGCGCGCGACCTCCTCCTGCCGGCCCGCGGAGACCAGCGAGGCCCCCGCCGAGCGGAGCGCCAGTTCCCGGGTCACCGCCCTGCGATGGGCCACGACCATGCCCGTGAGGCGCAGGATGACCAGCAGGAACAGCAGACCGGAGAAGATGGCGATCACGGGCACGCCGTGCGGCCTTTCCTTCAGCCCCTGGTTCAGCAGGATCGCCGGGGCGATGAAGGTGGCCAGGGCCAGCATCAGCAACCGGTGCGGCGGCGGCAGCAGGGACTCGCGCACGGGCACGGAGGCGGTGAGCTCGACCATGGCGGGGTGCAGGGCGGCCAGGCCCCACGCGGTGTAGAAGACGATCCACCCGGAGTCCACCAGTGTCCCCGCCTGCCACATGCTGTTGAGCTGCAGGATCCCGTACGCGATGTCGAAGCAGAGCAGCGTCAGAGTGCCGACGACCAGCAGGCCCACCGACCGGTTGTGCCCGGTCACCGGGCTCGGTGTCAGCAACCTGGCCAGCAGGGCCAGCACCAGCACGTCACCGAGGGGGTACGCGATGCTGATCGCCCGCTGCTGCCAGGTCAGCCCCGGGATCTCGGTCAGCGGCTGGACCAGGAACACCCACACCGGCAGCGCGAGTCCGGCGGTGAAGATCAGTGCGTCGAGCAGGCTGGGCAGGTCATGGCCCTCCCAGCGGTACCGCACCAGGCCGGACAGACCGACGGCGAAGAGCGGGTAGGTGGTGAGGTAACAGGCGTCGGCGGGGGAGGGGAAGGGGTTGGAGGCCGCGAAGTACTCCTCCATCACGTTGTAGTACGTGTCGCCCGCGACGAAGGTGAACAGACCGGCCGCCAGGAACCACCACGGCCAGCGGTGGGCGGGGCGGTACAGATGCGTGCCGGCCGGCACGGCGGCGACACCGGCGAGACCGATGACGGCCCACACGGGGGTACGGGCGGCGGGGACCGTCATGTAGACGATCGTGGCGAGCGCGACCAGAGTGATGTAGGCGGTCATCAGCCGCTGAGCCGGCAGCAAGAGGCAGCGCCTCCCCCCTTCGGAGGAGACCGGGCCGTCCACTGGTCCGGGTTCCGTTTCGCTCGGTCCTGTGTCGATCGTAGGCGCCGCGGACTGCCGCCTGCATCTTGGCCGGACGGGCCGTGGGGACCGGTAAATCACTTGCTGTGGGCCAGGCCCGATGCTGGAGTGGACCCATGGATCATGTCGCGATACTGGCCCTGTACGACCGGGACCTGCGGGAAGGCGCACAGCCGGACAGCCCGGACGCCCGGGTCGAGCGGGTCGGGCGCGTGGTCCGCCAGGTCTCCTCGGCCCATGGATGGAACGGCGTCCTGTGGACCGACCTGGACGAGGCGAGCGCCGACGCGGCGATCGCCGAACAGATCGCCCACTTCACCGGGTTCGGCCGCGAGTTCGAGTGGAAGCTCTACGGCCACGACGCGCCCGCGGACCTCGGCCGACGGCTCAGTGACGCCGGGTTCACGGCCCAGCCCGAGGAGACGCTGATGATCGGCGAAGCCGCCGGTCCGGTCCTGGACGCCGAGCCGCCGGAGGGCGTCCGCATCCTTCCCGTGACCGACGCGGCGGGCGTCGACCTGGTCGTGGAGGTGCACGAGAAGGCGTTCGGCACCGACAGCTCCCGGCTGCGCCACCAACTGCTCGCCCGCCTCGCGGCCGACCCCGACACCGTGGTCGCCGTGGTCGCGCTGGCAGACGGCACACCGGTGAGCGCGGCCCGCATGGAGCTGGTGCCCGGCACCCGGTTCGCCGGGCTGTGGGGCGGCGGCACCGTCGAGGCCTGGCGCGGTCGGGGCATCTACCGCGCCCTGGTCGCCCACCGGGCCCGCGCCGCCGCGGAGCGCGGCTACCACTACCTCCAGGTCGACGCCATGAGCACCAGCCGCCCCATCCTGGAGCGGCTCGGCTTCGCGCCGGTGACCACCACGACGCCGTATCTCCACATGCCGTAGACGACGGCCTCCGCCCGCGGATGTCACATCCGCGCCCACCCGATCCGTCGCATGGTCATGACGACGAACCAGAGCCACGAGAGCCTCCAGAGCCCCCCGAGCCACCAGAGCCAGAGCATCCTCCTCGCGGGCGCCGGCGGCGTCCTCGGCCGGCACATCACCCGCGCCCTGACCGAGGCGGGCCACAAGGTCACCGGTCTCGGCCGCGGCCGGCGCAACGACCTCCAGGCCGACCTGATGAACCGCGACGCCCTGCTGCGCGCCGTCGAGGGGCACCACTTCGACACGGTGATCCACGCCGCCACCGCCCTGAGCAAGCCACCCATGCGCCACCGCGACATGCACGCCACGAACGCGCTGCGCACCGACGGGACCGCCCACCTGATCGAGGCCGCGCGGGCCACCGGCGCCCGGCGGTTCCTGGCCGAGTCCATGGTCTTCGGATACGGCTACGGCGACCACGGCGACCATGTGATCACCGAGGCCGACCCCTTCGGCCCGCGCGGCCGCTCCCCGGAGCTGGAGGGGCACATCGCGGCGATGCGGGTCAAGGAACGGCTCACCTTCGGCGCCACCGACATGGCGGGCATCGCCCTTCGCTTCGGCCTGTTCTACGGCCCCGGCGGCACCGACGGACTCCTGCCCATGCTGCGCAAGCGGCAGCTGCCCGTTCCCGCGGACCATGGCCGGGTCCTGCCCTGGATCGAACTCACCGACGCCGCCCGCGCGGTGGTGGCGGCCGTCGAGCGCGAGCGCCCCGGCCAGGCGTACAACATCGCGGACCGCACTCCGATGGGTTTCGGGGCCCATGTCCGGTGCGTGGCCGAGGAGTTCGGGCTGCCGAGGCCGATGACCGTACCGCTGTGGCTGATGCGGCCCATGTCGTACGCGCACACGGTGATGTCGACGACGCTGCGGGTCTCCACCGCCAGGGCGGAGCGGGAACTCGGCTGGTCGCCGGCCCACCCGACGGTCCATGACGGCCTCGCCGCGATGCGAGCCGCCGAGGGCCTCACCTGAACGGCGCGCCGTGTGTCCTCGGCGCGCCGCCCGTCCGGCCCGGATGCCTGGGTGCGGGCCGCCTTCCCTGTGATGCCCTTCGCGTCTCGTGGTCGTAGGGCGTCAGCGGCCCACCTTCGTCCGGTCCAGTGCGGCCACGCCCAGTGCGGCGAGACCGATCTGGATGAGCCACTCGATCCAGTCGACGCCGTCGGTGTCCGCCACGTCGAGGCCGGCCGCGAGCGCCGAACCGAGCAGTGCGGCCACGATGCCGACGAGGATCGTCCACAGGATCCCGATGCGCTGGCGGCCCGGAACCACGAGCCGCCCCAGCACACCGATGACGATGCCGATCACGATGGCACTGATGATGCCCGAGATCTCCATTTCGTTCCTCTTCCTCCTCTCCCCGCAGTCATGCGAGTTCCCTCTGGCGGGAGGGACAGTCCGTTCCGTTTCGACCAGCCCCGATCCAGGGGCGGCGGGCACGGATGCGGGCAGGATGGGCGAGTGGTTTCGGCTCGTGCTCGTGATGATCGACGGAGGTGCGGATGGAGGAGCGGGTGCTCGGTGGCGGGGCCGTCAACGAGGTCGTGCGGGTAGGGACGACCGTGCGGCGTACGCCGTCCGAACGCGCGGGATATGTACGGGAGTTGCTCGCGCTCTTCGAGGACCGGGGGTGGGAGGGGGCCCCGCGGTACATCGGGAAGGACGAGCGGGGGCGTGAGGTGTTCGGATACCTCCAGGGACGTGCCGCCGTCACTCCTCGGGAGCGGGCCGCGGCGTGCACCGACGAGGGGCTCGTACGGGTTGCCCGACTCGTCCGCGCCTTCCACGACATGACGCACGGAACCCCGCTGGCCGGGGGCCAGGACGTCGTGTGCCACAACGACCTCGCCCCGAAGAACACGGTCTACACGGTCGACGGCGCCGAGTGGTGGCCGACCGCGTTCGTCGACTGGGACCTCGCCGCGCCCGGTGAGCGCGTCCATGACCTCGCCCATGTGTGCTGGCAGTACCTGGATCTCGGGCCGGGCGTCACCGATGTGTCCGAGGCGGCCCGGCGGATCGCGCTCGTCCGCGAGGCGTACGGGCCGGTCCGGCGCGGTGCGGAGATCGTCGACGTGATCCTGTGGTGGCAGGACCGCTGCGCGCGGGGCATCGAGGCCGGCGCGGCGCGCGGCGAGCCCGCCATGGTGGGCCTGCGGGAGGGCGGTGCCGTGGACGAGGTGCGGAACGCCTACGCATGGGTGGCCGAGCACCGGCGCGAGCTGGAGGCCTTCCTGCGCTGAGGCCGTGGGCGCGGGGTGCGCGCCGGAGCGGGCCCTTGGCCGTTCTCCGACGCGCGAACGACGGTCGTCGGTCGTCGTCAGTGCGTGGCGGTCGGGAGTGCGTCCGGCGTGGCCGAGGCGTCGTCGAGCCACGAGGCCAGCCGGCCGTCCGGCTGCAGGGCGACGTGCAGCCCGTTGTGCTCGCCGTAGGCGGCGCGGCCGTCGGAAACGAGCGTGTCGAGCCGCACGCCGTTCGCGAAGATGTCGGCCTCGTAGTGGTCGGCCGTGAGCCGGTAGAGCTTCGCCGTCGTCACCCCGTCCGCCAGTGTCGGCGTGGCGACCAGGATCCGCTGGACGACGGGCTCGGGCTTCGGGCGGGGCTCGTCCCGCTCGACCCAGGACGTCACCTTGCCGTCCGGGTGGAGGGTGATGTGCAGCCCGTTGTTCAGGCCGCGCGCGGTCTTGCCCTGGGCGTGCAGGGTGCCGTACTTCACACCCCTGGCCCAGATCTCCGCCTCGTAGCGGTGCTTGCCGGTCTTGTAGACCTTCGCCCGGCTGACCCTGTCCGCGAGCTTCACCGTCTTCACATGGACACGCTTGGCCTTGGAATGGGGGGCAACGGATGTGAGGGGCGCGGTGTCGGGCGTGTCGCCGGCGAAGGCGCCGGCGGCGGAGACGCCCAGCGCGGCGCTGACACCGGCGGCGACGAAGGCGGTGCGCAGGGTGCGGGGAGCACGCATCAGTGAGTCGTTCCTTCGGTGGGGTTCGTTGCGACGCGTTCGAAGCTACGCACCAACCATCAAGGCGACCCATACGTCATGTAACAGACTCTCGACGCATATGACTCGAAACGGGTAAACCCACCTCCGGCATCGTCCGTCTCGCCGTGGCCCGGTCGTGCGGCGCGCCGAGCCGGGGCGGGACGCGGGAAGGCCGGTCCGCGATGCGGACCGGCCGGCTGTCGTCCTCTCCGGTGTGCCGCTACGGCCTGGGGGAGCTCTTGGCCGCCGTAGCGGCGCACAACAGCCCCAGGATCACGGCCAGCGCGCCGACGATGATGTTGTTCACGATGACGCCGGTGTCCGGGCTGTCCCCGACGACCCACGGCGCGATGATCATCCAGACGCCGATCGCGCTGCACGCCCAGCTCAGGCCGTACATGCGCTCCGGAGCCCGGGTGAACCCGAGGGCCAGCAGGCCGATCGCGATGCCCACGATCAGGTTGTGGGTCACGAGCGGGGGCTGGCTGGTCGTGTAGTGGAGGATCCACGGGGACACCGCGCAGTACAGACCGAGCAGGAACACCGGTCCGTCCACGAGCGCCACATCACGACCACCGAGCATGCGGTCGTAGCGATCCCGCATTTCGGATACATCAGGGTGGGCGGTTATGTCGCCTCTGGTGGGCTGCACATTGGCCATGACTCGTCTCCTTTGACTCGCAGGCCTGGCCGCGTCTGGTGCGGTATGCGGTAAGCACCGCCTAGGGTCATTCTGCGCTTATTTGGTCTTTATGTGTAGAGCTCGTCGGGTTCATGACGATATAAGCGGAGTCGCTCTCCGGAAATCTCCTCCGCTTCGGCGGCGCGGGCTGTCGATCCCGGGGCGTGCCGTTCGTGTAGGAGGTGAGAGACCACCACGACGCCCGAGGAGGCCGCCATGAAGTACTACCTGCTCAATGTGATGCAGCCCGTCGGGGAACCGCCCGGCCCGGACGTCCTCGGCGAGATCGAGAAGCGGCTCGACGCCCTCAACCGGGAGCTGCGGGAGGCGGGCGCCTGGGTCTTCGCCGGGGGACTGCACGGCCCGGAGTCCTCCACCGTGCTGCGGCCCCGCGACGGCGACGTCCTGGTCACCGACGGCCCGTACGCCGAGGGCAAGGAGATGCTCGGCGGCATCAGCCTCATCAAGGCCCCCGACCTGGACGCCGCCCTCGCCTGGGGCCGCAAGCTGGCCCTCGCGACCACCCTGCCGATCGAGGTGCGGCCGTTCCTGGGCGAAGCCGGGGAATGATGACGGGCCCGGACATCGAGGCCGTCTTCCGCGCGGAGTACGGCCGCGCGGTCGCCGTCCTCGTCCGCTTCCTCGGCGACATCGACATCGCCGAGGAAGCGGTCCAGGACGCCTTCGCCACGGCCCTGCGGCGCTGGCCGGAGACCGGCCTGCCGCCCAGCCCGGCCGGCTGGATCATCACCACCGCCCGCAACCGTGCCGTGGACCGGCTGCGCCGCGAGGCCACCCGGGACGAACGCCACGCCCAGGCGGCTCTGCTGCACGCCCCCGACGCACCGCCCGAGGAGGGCCCCGTGCGCGACGACCGGCTCCGGCTCATCTTCACCTGCTGCCATCCGGCCCTCGCCATGCAGGCGAGGGTCGCCCTCACCCTGCGGCTGCTCGGCGGGCTCACCACCGCCCAGATCGCCCGCGCCTTCCTGGTGCCCGAGTCGACCATGGCCCAGCGCCTCGTGCGGGCCAAGGCGAAGATCCGCAACGCCGGGATCCCTTACCGCGTGCCCCGCGACGCCGACCTGCCGGACCGGCTCACGGGCGTCCTGGCCGTGGTCTACCTGATCTTCAACCAGGGGTACGAGGGTGAGGCGGGCCTGTGCGAGGAGGCCCTGCGCCTCGGACGTCTGCTGGCCGAGCTCATGCCGGACGAACCCGAGGTCACCGGTCTGCTCGCCCTGATGCTCCTGGTCGAGTCGCGCCGGGACGCCCGCCGCGGCGGCCACGGCGAGCTGGTGCCGCTTCCCGAGCAGGACCGTGACCGGTGGGACCGGGAGCTGATCGCCGAGGGGCAGGGGCTCGTCCGGCGCTGTCTGCGGCGGAACCGGCCGGGCCCGTACCAGATCCAGGCCGCCGTCCAGGCCGTGCACAGCGACGCGCCGACCGCCGAGGCCACGGACTGGGGCCAGATCCTGCAGCTGTACGACCAGCTCATGGCCATCGCCCCCAGTCCTGTGGTGGCCCTGAACCGGGCGGTCGCCGTCGCAGAGGTCGAGGGCCCGCGGCAGGCCCTGGACCTCGTGGACGCCCTGGACCTCGACGGCTACCGCGTCTTCCACGCCGTCCGTGCCGACCTTCTGCGTCGGCTGGGGCGGGGCACGGAGGCCGTGCGGGCGTACGAGGCGGCCCTCGCGCTCACCGGGAGTCCGGCGGAGCGCGCCTTCCTTCAGCGGCGCATGCGGACCGTCACGCGCTGAGGGTCTCCCGCACCTGGAGCGGCGGCCGATGCTCCGTCACCGACACGCGGCGAAGGGCGAGTTGTCGCCGTCGGCCGCCGGGGAGCGGGCCCGCACGGTGGTGGAGAGTGTCCGAAATCCCGCCCAGGTCAACTGGTCTACACCCTTGACTGGTACAGACCAACGCGGTTGAGTGTGCCTCCACACCCCCCACCACGGCCGCCCCCACGCCGTGGCCGACCCTGTCGGCGCGTGCGCACAAGGCTCTGCTTCGCCCTGCCCTTGACCGGGAGCGGCCGTGCTCCGCAGAGGAGTTGATCCCTTGTCGAGGCGCCGCACAGCCGCAGTCCTGTCCTCACTCGCCCTGGGCAGCGCAGCCCTGGTGCTCCAGCCGGCACCGAGCGCGTCCGCCGCCGGCTTCGTCGTCAGCGAGTCGCAGTTCAACCAGATGTTCCCGAACCGCAACCCCTTCTACACCTACAGCGGGCTCACCGCCGCCCTCAGCGCCTACCCCGGCTTCGCCAACACCGGCAGCGACACGGTGAAGAAGCAGGAGGCCGCCGCGTTCCTCGCCAACGTCAACCACGAAACCGGCGGCCTGGTCCACATCGTCGAGCAGAACCAGGCCAACTACCCCCACTACTGCGACCGCAGCCGGCCGTACGGCTGCCCCGCGGGCCAGGACGCCTACTACGGCCGCGGCCCCATCCAGCTCAGCTGGAACTTCAACTACAAGGCCGCCGGCGACGCGCTCGGCATCGACCTGCTCAACAACCCCTGGCGGGTGCAGAACGAGGCGGCCGTCGCCTGGAAGACCGGCCTGTGGTACTGGAACACCCAGACCGGCCCGGGCACCATGACCCCCCACAACGCCATGGTCAACCAGGCCGGTTTCGGCCAGACCATCCGCAGCATCAACGGCGCCCTGGAGTGCGACGGCAAGAACCCGGCGCAGGTCCAGAGCCGTGTCAACGCCTACCAGAGGTTCACGCAGATCCTCGGCGTCTCCCCGGGCGGCAACCTGTACTGCTGACGGCTCCGTGCCCCGGGCGGCACGGGCGCGGGTGAACGGCCGGGCTCAGCCCGGCCGTTCATCGTTCACCCACGACCGCTGGGGGAACGCGTCGGCCTGTGGCGCGGCGGCCGACGGGTAGTCCTCAGCGAGCGCCCGGTCGAGCTGTTCCGTGCGGAAGCCGCTGCGCTGGGACCACCAGTGGGCGGCCAGGGAGACAGCCAGCAGGACGAGGAGGTCGTACGGATAGGCGATCTCCGGTGTCTGCAAGGGGCCGAACCCGCCGTAGTAGGAGAGGACGAGGACGGCGAGCAGGGTCGCGATGAGCCGGATGCCCGCGTCCAGATGCCGGCGTCCTTCCCGGGTACTGGCCGCCCGCAGCGCGACCACGTAGAGCCCGATCGCCGCCGCCATCGCCGTGAAGTAGAGCGGAAGGCCCCAACTGCCCGCCCGGCGGTGTCGGTGACGTTCATGAACCATCCGCCGCGCACGGTGATGAGGATCCATGCCGCGAGGAAGACCAGCGAGAGGACCTGCCCCGTGCGGCGCGGCAGATCCCGACCGGGCACTGCGCCGGGCCGACCGCGGCAACGCCCGATGACCTGCTGTTCCCGGCCCAGCCCTGTCCGTCCGGCGCGGCGGCATCATCGTCGGCGTCGTCAGCGGCGGCGTACCGTCACGCCCGGTGCCGGGCGTCGAAGTGCGTGGAATGGGCGGTCAGTTTCCCTGGCAGGTCGACGAGGGTGTGCAGCTCGTCCTCGCTGAGCGAGGCCGCCCACTCCTGTCCTGTTCGGCGCTCGTTGTGCGCCCTGGCAAGAAGTTGATGCGACAACTGTGCTGCTCCGGCGACCGCGGGGGCGATCCTCGCCGACCCGGAGTCGGGCTTCACGGTGCGCGCGCTCACCCGGAATCCGGACTCGCCCGCCGCCAAGGAGCTGGCCGAGCTCGGGGCGGAGGTCGTACGGGCGGACTTCTATGACGAGCCGAGCGTGCACAAGGCGTTCGAGGGTGCCTACGGCGCCTTCCTCGTCACCAACTTCTGGGCGCACGGCTCGGCGGCCAAGGAGACGGAGGAGATCGAGGTCCTCGCCCGGACCGCCGCGGCCACGGGCCTGCGACACGTCGTGTGGTCCACGCTGGAGGACACCCGCGAGCTGCTGCCGCTGGACGACGACCGGATGCCCGTCCTGCAGGGCAAGTGCAACGTCCCGCACTTCGACGCCAAGGGGGAGGGGAACGAGCTGTTCCGGCGGGCCGGTGTGCCGACCACCTTCCTGAACACGACCTTCTTCTTCAAGGCCTTCCTCCAGACCATGACCCCCAAGCGCGCCGAGGACGGCGTGCTGACGCTGACCCTGCCGTTCGAGGACGGCAAGCGCCTCGCCGGCGTGGACGTGGCGGACATCGGCCGGACGGCTCACGCCATCCTCAAGGGCGGCGAGCAGTTCATCGGCGGCACCGTCGGCCTGGCCGGTGACCATCTGACCGGTGCGCAGTACGCACAGAAGCTCGGGGGCGCGCTCGGCGAGCCGGTGCGTTTCCAGTCGGTGCCCTACGACGTCTTCCGCTCCCTCGGCGTTCCGGCGGGCGAGGAGATCGCCAACATGTTCCAGTACTACGGCGACTTCGACCGGGAGTTCACCGGCGCCCGTGACCTCGACCGGCTGCGGGAGATCAACCCGGCGCTGAAGAGCTTCGACGCCTGGCTGGCCGAGAACGCCTCGAAGATCCAGGTGAGCTGAGCCGTTGCGGTGCAGGGGCGAAGAGGCGGGATCACTTCGATCCGGCAGCCTCTTCGCCCTTCGTCGTCACCGATGCCCGCGCCAGTGGTGCCCGGCCCGCCGAGTCCCCGGAGATATTGCGTGAGGTCTTGACGCGGCCGACTCCGCTGCGTAGATATGACTGCGCAGTCATGACAGCGCAGTCACACAGCCGGCCGGCTGTGGACCGATGCCCGTGGCTGGCTAGGATTCGGACTGCCGGACTTCGGGAGACACCAATGACGCGAGTGGGAGGACGGGGCACAGGCCCCGCGGCGCCGCGCAGCGTGGACGTGGCCCGGTTGGCCGGCGTCTCGCAGAAGACCGTGTCGAGGGTCCTCAACGGGGAGCGGTACGTCTCCGACGAGGTGCGTCGGCGCGTACTCGAAGCCGCCGAGGAGCTCGGCTACCGCTTGAACAACGCGGCCCGGGCCCTGGCCTCCGGCCGCACCCGCTCCATCGGCGTGGTCACGCTGGGAACCGCCCTCTACGGGCCCGCCTCGCTGCTCATCGGCATCGAGCGGGCCGCCCGGGACGCGGGGTATGCGCTCCGGGTGGTCAACACTCTCGAAGGCGACCCCGGAGGAGTCGTCGGCGCCGTGGAGTCGCTCCTCGAACAGGGCGTCGACGGCATCGTCGTGTCCGAGCCCATCGACGAGGGAGCCGTCTCCCTCAGCGTCGACGTCCCCGTCCTCGTGCTCGGCGCGCCGGCGGCGTTCGGCGGACCCCGGGTCGTGGCCGCGGGGGTCGGCGCCGAACTCCTGGCGCGGGCGGCCACCGAACACCTGCTGGACCTCGGCCATGTGACGGTCCATCACCTCGCTGGCCCCCAGCGGTGGTTCGCCGCCCGGGACCGCCTCCACGGCTGGCGCGCCGCCCTCACCGCACGCGACAGGGAACAGCCGCCCGTGATCGAGGGCGACTGGTCGGCGGCGTCGGGGTACGCGGCGGGACGCGAACTCGCCCACGACAGCAGCCTGACCGCGGTGTTCGCGGCCAACGACGACATGGCCATCGGCCTGATCCGCGCGCTGGCGGACGCCGGCCTGCGTGTGCCGGACGATGTCAGTGTGGTCGGCTTCGACGACATCCCCGTGTCCGCCTACGTGACCCCTCCGCTGACCACGGTGCGCCAGCCGTTCGACGCCGTGGCGCACGACGGACTCCGGCTGCTGGTGCAGGCCATCGAGAAGCCGGACGTGGAGCTGCCGCCGCCGAACGATCCGCCGGTCGAACTCGTCCTCCGCGCCTCGACCGCACCCCCGTCGCCCCGGAAGACCGGCAGAAGCACGCGGAGTACGGCGTCCGGCCCGCGCGGGGGAGCGCACGCACCCCCGGCCGCCGACGAAGCCTCCAGCACCGACTGACCAAAAACGCACACCGGCCCGAGCGGCACCCGCTTGAGGCCGGTGATGAGTGAACCCGCCTGGGCTTCACTGTCCTCGCCTGGGCCTCACTGCCCTTCACAGCCCTCCGCGACCGCGGACTTCGCTGTACGGCACACAGCACATGCCGATCGGCCCGTGTGGCGTACCCGGCACAGGGCGACCCGATGCCCTGATGGCGACGTCCGCGTCTCACCCTCCACGCACCTCCTCCATCCCACCCGCGCGACGCGCCCTCGCCAGGCGTGCCGTCCCCTACGCCCATCGGCGGGAGTTCACCATGCCCAGTTCCTCCCCCTCCACGTCCTCCATGAGCCGCCGGCGGTTCCTCACCGCGACCGGAGCCGTGTCGCTCGGCGCCGCGCTGTCCGCGTGCAGCGACGACAGCGGCTCCGGCGGCTCGTCCGCCTCCGCGAAGCCGGTCGGCCAGGCCGACATCGACAAGGCGATGAAGACCCCGACCGAGCTGACGTTCTGGACCTGGGTCCCGGACATCGCGCAGGAGATCGCGCTCTTCGAGAAGAAGTACCCGGCCATCAAGGTCAAGGTCGTCAACGCGGGCCAGGGCGTGCAGCACTACACCAAGCTGCGCACCGCCCTCAAGGCCGGGACCGGCGCCCCGGACCTGGCACAGATCGAGTACCAGGCGGTGCCCACCTACACGATCACGGACAGCCTGCTGGACCTGCGCCCGTACGGCGCATCCGCCCTGAAGGACCAGTTCGTCGACTGGACCTGGGCGCAGGTCAGCGGACCCGACGGCCAGATCTGGGCGATCCCGCAGGACACCGGCCCGATGGGCATGCTGTACCGCAAGGACATCTTCGACGAGCACGGCATCCAAGTGCCGAAGACCTGGCACGAGTTCGCGGCGGCGGCACGCAAGCTGCACAAGGCCGACCCGGACGTCTACCTCACCAACCTCGCGGCGAACGAGCCCGCCGCCTGGCACGGCCTGCTCTGGCAGGCGGGCGCGAAGCCGTACGCCGCATCGGGCGAGAGCACCCTCGCGATCAGCGTCGACGACGCCGTCTCGGGGAAGCTCGCCGCGTACTGGGGCGGGCTCGCCAAGGAGGGCGTCATCAGCACCGACCCGGACTTCACCGACGGGTGGTACGCCGGGTTCAACAAGGGCAAGTACGCCACCTGGCTCACCGCGGCCTGGGGCCCGGCCTTCCTCTCCGGGTCGGCCAAGGCCACCGCGGGCAACTGGCGGGCGGCGCCACTGCCGCAGTGGGACGCCGCCAAGCCGGTCTCGGGCAACTGGGGCGGCTCCACGACCGCGGTCATCAAGTCGACCAAGAACCCCATCGCGGCGGCGATGTTCGCGCAGTTCCTCAACAGCGACCCCGCCAGCGCCAAGATGTTCGCCACCAAGCAGTTCTTCTTCCCGGCGACCAAGTCCCTGCTCGCGGACCCGAGCTTCACCGGCGACGCACTCGACTTCTACGGCGGCCAGAAGGTCAACCAGGTCTTCGCCGACATCAGCGACACGGTCTCCACCTCCTTCCAGTGGCCGCCGTTCCTCGACCAGGTCGCCACCGACTGGACCGAGACCGTCGGCAAGTCCCTCGCCGACCGGGCCGACACCGTCGCCGCGCTCGGCACGTGGCAGTCGCGCATCACGACGTACGCCAAGAACCAGGGCTTCACCGTCAAGGGAGCCTGATCATGACGACCGTGGCCTCTCCCAGGGCCCGCAAACGCGTGCGCCGCGGTGCCGCGGGCCCCCTGTTCGTCGCGCCCTTCCTGGTGCTGTTCCTGCTCCTCTTCCTCGCCCCGCTCGGCTACGCCGCCTACCTCAGCCTCTTCCAGCAACGCCTCATCGGCGGAACGGTCTTCGTCGGCCTCGACAACTACGTCACCGCCCTCAAGGACCCGCTCCTCCTCCACGGCGTCGGCCGAGTCGCGCTCTTCTTCCTGATCCAGGTCCCGCTGATGCTGGTGCTGGCCCTGCTCTTCGCCCTCGCGCTCGACAGCGGCCTGCTGCGGCTCGCGCGCGTGATCCGGCTGGGCATCTTCGTGCCGTACGCCGTCCCGAGCGTGGTCGCCACGCTCATGTGGGGCTACCTGTACGGCCCGGACTTCGGGCCCTTCGCCCAGCTCACCCGCGAACTGGACCTGCCCGCCCCGCAGTTCCTCAGCGAGGGCTGGATGCTCGGCAGCCTCGCGAACATCGTGACCTGGGAGTTCGTCGGCTACAACATGATCATCCTGTACGCCGCCCTGCGGACCATACCGCACGACCTGTACGAGGCGGCCGCGATGGACGGGGCCGGTGCCTGGCGGATCGCCTGGTCCATCAAGCTGCCCGCGCTCAGGCCGGCGCTCCTGCTGACCCTGCTGTTCTCCGTGATCGGCAGCTTCCAGCTCTTCAACGAACCCAACCTGCTGATGAAGATCGCCCCGGAAGTCATCAGCAGCTCCTACACCGCCAACCTCTACGCCTACACCCTCGCCTTCACCGGCAACCAGCTCAACTACGCGGCAACGGTCTCCTTCCTCCTGGGCCTGGTCATCGTGATCGCGTCCTACGCCGTCCTGCTCACCGCGAACCGCAGGAGGACCCCGTGACGACCACAACCGTCATCGCCCCGCCGCTGGAGCAGGCACCCCCCGCGCACAATGCACGGCGCCGCCCCCCGACCCGCCGCCGCAGCACCCCGCTCACGATCGCCATGCTGGCCGCCCTGGCCTACTTCCTGCTGCCGCTCTTCTGGCTGCTGGTCGCCGCCACCAAGAACACCCAGGACCTGATCAACAGCTTCGGCCTGTGGTTCTCCCGCGCCCCGCAGCTGCTGACGAACATCAAGGCGACCTTCACCCAGGACGACGGCGTCTTCGTGCACTGGCTGCTCAACACCGCCGTGTACGCCGTCGTCAGCGCACTCGGCGCCGCCCTGCTCGCAGCCGCCGCCGGATACGGCTTCGCCAAGTTCCGCTTCCGCGGCGACCGCGCCGCCTTCAATCTCGTCCTCGGCGCCATCATGGTCCCCGCCACGGCCCTGGCGATCCCGACCTACCTCCTCTTCGCCAAAGTGGGCCTGGTCAACACCCCGTGGGCGATCATCCTGCCCTCGCTCGTCAACCCCTTCGGCCTCTACCTGATGCGCGTCTACGCGGCCGACGCCGTACCGGACAGCGTCCTGGAGGCGGCCCGGATCGACGGGGCGGGGGAGGCGCGGATCTTCTTCCGGATCGCCCTCAGGCTGCTGGCGCCGGGCCTCGTGACCGTCATCCTCTTCACGCTCGTGGCGACCTGGAACAACTACTTCCTGCCGCTGATCATGCTCAACGACCCGAACCTGTACCCCATCACGGTCGGGCTCTCCTCCTGGGCCGCCCAGGCCCAGAACGGCGGCGCGGGCGCCAGCGGCGACATGCTCCCGCTGGTCGTGACGGGATCCCTGATCTCGATCGTCCCCCTCGTCATCGCCTTCCTCCTGCTCCAGCGCTACTGGCAGAGCGGTCTGTCCACCGGAAGCGTCAAGCAGTGACCCACTCTTCCTCGGAGGTTCTCCCTATGGCGGATCTGCCCGCCCGCGTCCTGTTCGGCGCCGCGTACTACCACGAGTACACGCCCGCCTACGACCCCGAACTGCGGCCCGACGAACGGCTCAAGACCGACCTCGACCTCATGGCCGAGGCGCACTTCACCGTGATCCGCGTGGGCGAGTCGGTGTGGTCGACATGGGAACCGGAGAACGGCAGCTTCCACCTGGACTGGCTCCAACCCGTCCTCGACGGCGTCCACGAACGCGGCATCTCCGTCATCCTCGGCACCCCGACGTACGCCGTGCCGCCGTGGCTGGCCCGCCAGTACCCGGAGATCACCGGCGAGTTCGCCACCGGTCAGCGCTTCGGCTGGGGCGGACGCCAGGAGGCCGACTTCACCCACCCCGCCTTCCGTTTCCACGCCGAGCGGGTCATCCGCAAGATCGTCGCACGGTACGCCGAACATCCGGCGGTCATCGGCTGGCAGGTCGACAACGAACCGGGCCTGCACCTCTTCCACAACCACGGCGTCTTCCAGCGCTTCGTGGACCACCTGCGCGACAAGTACGGCGACGTCGAGACCCTCAACCGCGAGTGGGGCCTGGTCTACTGGTCGCACCGCCTGTCGACGTGGGCCGACCTGTGGACCCCGGACGGCAACGCCCAGCCCCAGTACGACGTCGCCTGGCGGGAGTTCCAGTCCCGTCAGGTCACGGAGTTCATCGGCTGGCAGGCCGACATCGTCCGCGAGTACGCCCGCCCCGGCCAGTTCGTCACCACCTGCATCTCCTACACCCGCCAGGGCGTGGCCGACGACGAACTCTCCGCCCGGCTCGACATCGCCTCCGGCAACCCGTACTACGACATGCAGGACGGCCTGCTCCTGCCCGACCCCACACCCGACGACCACGAACAGATCTGGAAGACCACCGGCGTGTGGTCCATGTACCGGACCGCGGACTGGATGTACTCCTCCCGCCAGGAGCCGTTCCTCGTCACCGAGACCAACGCCCAGTCCATCGGCTTCGCCTGGGACAACCGCCCCGGCTACGACGGACAGTGGCGCCAGGCCGCCTGGGCCCACGTGGCGCGTGGCGCGCGGATGATCGAGTACTGGCAGTGGCAGACGCTGCGCTTCGGCGCGGAGACGTACTGGGGCGGTGTCCTGCCGCACAGCGGCCGGCCCGGCCGTACATATGCCGAACTGGCCCGATGCGGCGCCGAGTTCGACAAGGCGGGCTCGCTCGTGGCCGGGATCGAACCGGACGCCGACCTCGCGATGGTCTACTCGACGCCCAGCAAGTGGCTGATGCAGAAGCACCCGCCGCTCGCGACCCCCGACGGCGGTCCCGACTCGGCCGCGTACCACCGGATCTTCGACCCGTTCTACCGGGGTGCCTTCGACGCGGGCCGCCAGGTGCGGATCGTGCACGCGCGGCAGCTGCCGCGGACGAGTCCTGAGGCGGCCGTACTGCGTCACCCGGTGCTGGTGGCCCCGGCGCTGTACATCGCCGACGACTCGACCCTCGACTGGCTCGCCGCCTACGCGCAGGCGGGCGGCCATCTGGTCCTCGGCCCGCGCACCGGGTACGCCGACCACGAGGCGCGGGCGCGACTGGAACCGGCGCCGGGGCGGCTGGCCGACGTGGCGGGGGTGACGTACGACGAATTCAGCAACCTTCAGGGTGAGGTCCCGGTGCGCGCGGCGGCGCACGGTCCGCTCGGCCTTCCGCGGGGCGGGGCGGCGACGCACTGGATCGAGTGCCTGAACGTCGCCGACGCCGAGGTGCTCGCCGAGTACGACCACCCCCACTTCGGCCGCTGGGCGGCGGTCACCACCCGCCGCCACGGCGCGGGCCGCGTCACCCGCGTCGGCACGGTGCCCGGTCGTGGCCTCGCACGGGCGCTGGCCGAGTGGCTGGCACCCGCCGCCCGCCACGGCTGGGGCGACCTCCCGGCATCCGTGACCGTGACGACCGGCACCTCCGCCGACGGCCGCCGTGTCCACGTCGTCCACAACTGGAGCTGGGAGCCGGCCGCTGTCGTCGCCCCGGTGGACCTGACCGACGTACTGGGCGACGGCAGGGTCCCCGCGGGCACCGAGCTGGAACTGGCGGCATGGGACGTGCGCGTGTTCGCCTGACGATTACCGCGGTTCCACCGCCACCTTCAGCGGTGCCCTGAAGGACAGCAGCCCGAGCATAGGCGGCTCCGCCGCCTCCGCTGCCGGCCGGACTTCCGGGAGGGCGCGGGATGCCGCCCGCAGGGCCACCGCCGCCTCCGTGCGCGCGAGCGACGCGCCCGGGCAGCGGTGGCGGCCGACGCCGAAGGCCAGGTGGTGGCGGACGTTCTCGCGGTGCGGGCACATCCGTTCCGGCTGCGGGAAGACCTCCGGGTCGGATCCGGTGCCCATGAGCATCAGCAGCAGCTGTGCGTCCGCCGGCAGCTGCGCCCCGCCCAGTTCCGTGGTCCGCGCGGTGACCCTGCGCCAGGTGGTCACCGGCGGCTCGCGCCGCAGGGTCTCTTCCACCCAGGCCTCGGCCAGGCCCGCTTCCGCGGCCACGCGCGGCCACATGCCGGACTCGGCCAGCGCCCGGCGCAGCACCGTGGCGATGAGCTGCCCGGTGGTGGACTGCCCGGCGACGAAGACGAAGAAGCACGCGCCGACCGCGGTCGCGACGTCCAGCGGCCTGCCGTCGGGCAGATGATGGCGGGCCAGCGCCCCGATGAAGGAGTCGGCAGGGGCCGTGCCGCTGCGCACGGTCTCGGTGAGCCACTGGTGGAAGGCCGCGACGAGCTCCACCAGTTCGAGTTGGCGTTCGAGCGCGGGCCTGCCCCAGAACAGTTCCAGGGAGGCGTCGCTCCAGCGGATGAGCGTGGCCGGGTCGACGCCCCGGATACCGAGGAGTTCCATCAGCACCCTGCACGGGAGGACCTGGGCGTATGCGGTGAACAGGTCGCAGCCGCCGGTCGAGTCGAGCTGCGCCCGCACCCCGTCGAGCAGTTCACCGGCGATGCGCTCGATCACCGGCACGGCGGCCTCGACACGCCGTGCGTTGAAGAACCGGGTGACCACTCGGCGCAGTCCGGGATGGCTCGGGGTGCCGTTGTTGGCGAGCGCGGGAGGAAGGGTGAAGCCGGCCCGGGCGAGTACCCGCAGCACGGGGACGGGCAGCGGGGTGACGGCGTTCTGGGCGTTGTCCGGAAGGAAGGCATCCGGGTCCAGCAGTACCCGGCGCACGTCCTGGTGGCGGCTGACCAGCCAAAGCCCCGTCACGGGGTCGTGGTGCACCGGAGACTCGGACCGCAGGAGGTCCAGCCAGGGGTAGGGGTCGCGGACGAAGGGGTCGCCGAACAGGTCGAGCAGACCGAGCGGATCAGGGGCGTCCGCGGATCCGGGGCCGGCCGCCGGACCGCCCCCTGTTGCTCCGCTGTCGGGTGCGGGTGTGTCCAGAGCCGGGAAAATCACGGCGGGACGCTAACACGCGCCAGGCGCAGCTCAGAGGGTGTGTGCGCGGCATCACTCGGTTGCGAAGCTCCCGTGCTGTGCTCTTGAGGGAGCGTCGGATGCCGCAGCGTGGTGCCGTCGGCGGCCTGTCGGGGAGTGAGAATCGCCGTATGGACATCCGGCAGCTGGAGTTCTTCCTCGCGATCGTCGACCACGGCGGTTTCAACCGGGCGGCCGCGGCGCCGTACGTCTCGCAGCCGGCGCTGTCGCAGACGGTTCGGTCACTGGAGCGGGACCTGGGCACCGACCTGTTCCACCGCCTCGGCAAGCGGACCGTGCTCACGGAGGCGGGGACCGCTCTGATCGAGCCCGCCCGTGCCGCCGTACGCAGCATGGAGACCGCGCGCGCCGGCGTCGACGCCGTCCACGAACTCCGCACCGGCAGGCTCGACATCGCCGCGATGCCCCCCCGGCCGTGGAGCCCCTCACCTCGATGATCCGTTCCTTCGCCGGCCGCCATCCCGGAGTGCGGGTGTGCGTCCGCGCTGCCTTCACCGCGCGGGACGTCATCGACATGGTGCGCACCGGCCACGTGCGGTGGCCGTGGTGAAGACCACACGGCGTTGGCGCGGAAGGCCCCAGCAGGAGGCACGTACATTCCCCCTGCTCAGTCCACCTCCGAGGCCGACGCCGACGGCGTGGCCCAGGGCCGTCACGGTGGACTCTGCGATCGCCCGGGCCGACTGACCACCAAAAGCCCCTCGTACCCTGTTACCCGTGCCATCCACCCGCCTCCATCGTGTCGCCGTCCTTGTGCTGGAGGGTGCGAAGCCGCTCGACGTCGGCATTCCCGCGCAGGTGTTCACCACCCGGGCGAGCATGCCGTACGAGGTGCGGGTCTGCGGCGCGGAGACCGGTCTGGTGACCGGCGGCGACGGCCTGTCCTACCACGTCGCCGACGGCCTCGACGCGCTGGCGTGGGCCGATATCGTCTTCATCCCCGGGTACCGGTCTCCGGACCGCGACGATCCGCCATCGGCCGTCGTCGACGCGCTGCTCGCCGCCCACGATCGGGGCGCGCGGCTCGCCGCCATCTCCACGGGCGCCTTCGCGCTCGCCGCCACGGGTCTGCTCGACGGCAAGCGCGCCACGACGCACTGGCATTACTCACAGGCGCTCAAGGCGAAGCATCCACTCGTCCGAGTCGACGAGAACGTCCTGTTCGTCGACGAGGGCAGCGTGCTGACGTCGGCCGGCGCCGCCTCCGGCATCGACCTGTGCCTGCATGTTCTGCGCGGAGACCTCGGGGTGGCCGCGTCGAATCACGCGGCCCGGCGGCTGGTCGCGGCTCCCTACCGCAGCGGCGGTCAGGCACAGTACGTGCCGCGCAGCCTGCCCGAGCCGCTCGGCGAGCGGTTCGCCACCACCCGAGAGTGGGCCCTGCACCGGCTCGGCGAGCCCCTCACCCTCGATGTGCTCGCCCGGCACGCGGCGGTCTCGCCGCGCACCTTCTCAAGGCGCTTCGTCGAGGACACCGGGTACACGCCGATGCAGTGGGTCATGCGCGCCCGCATCGACATGGCCCGTGAGCTGCTGGAGCGCTCGGAACGGAGCGTCGAACAGATCGCCGCCGACGTGGGTCTGGGCACCGGCACGAATCTGCGGCTGCACTTCCAGCGCATCCTCGGCACCACCCCGAGCGAGTACCGGCGCACGTTCGCCCAGGGCGAGTAGCCGGGCCGCCTGGCGAGATCCTTTCGAACCGTGGCGCTTACGCCGCGGTCACGGCCGAAGGCGGTACGCGAGGCTGGTGGCGAACCGAAGGGGAGAGCTCTCATGACTCGTATCGCCGTCAACGGATTCGGCCGCATCGGACGCAATGTGCTGCGCGCGCTGCTCGAACGCACCAGCGACCTGGAGGTCGTCGCCGTCAACGACCTCACAGAGCCCGCGACCCTCGCGCGGCTGCTCGCCTACGACTCGACGGCCGGTCGGCTCGGTCGCCCGGTGACCGTCGACAGGGACGCCCTCGTCGTCGACGGACGCCGCATCACCGTGCTCGCCGAGCGCGAACCGGCGCAGCTGCCGTGGGCCGAACTCGGCGTGGACATCGTGCTGGAGGCGACCGGCCGCTTCACCTCGGCCAAGGCCGCTCGCGCACACCTCGACGCGGGCGCGAAGAAGGTGCTCGTCAGCGCGCCCTCGGACGGCGCCGACGTCACGCTCGCGTTCGGGGTCAACACCGACGCCTACGACCCGGCCGTGCACACGATCGTCTCGAACGCCTCCTGCACGACCAACGCGCTCGCGCCGCTGGCCGCCGTGCTCGACGAACTCGCCGGCATCGAGCACGGCTTCATGACGACCGTGCACGCCTACACGCAGGAGCAGAACCTGCAGGACGGTCCGCACCGCGACGCCCGCCGCGCCCGAGCGGCGGCCGTCAACATCGTGCCGACCACGACGGGCGCCGCCAAGGCGATCGGCCTCGTGCTGCCGAACCTCGACGGAAAGCTGTCGGGCGACTCGATCCGGGTGCCGGTTCCGGTGGGCTCGATCGTCGAACTCAACACGACCGTCGCCCGCGACGTGACGCGCGACGACGTGCTGGCGGCGTACCGCGCCGCGGCGCAGGGGCCGCTGGCCGGCATCCTCGAGTACTCGGACGACCCGCTCGTGTCGTCCGACATCACGGGCAACCCGGCCTCGTCCATCTTCGACTCGGCCCTCACCCGCGTCGACGGACGCCACGTCAAGGTGGTCGCCTGGTACGACAACGAGTGGGGCTTCTCGAACCGCGTGATCGACACGCTCGAACTCCTCGCCACCGGTTGATCGGATGCCGCGGCTTGACCGGATGCCACGGCGAAAGCTCGCCGTGGTGGCGGTGGTCGCTCGTGGTGGCCACCATGAATCGCCCATGTCATGGAATTACGATGAAGATCATGACAAGGTGGTCGAGGTCTGCCAGGAGTTCTTGTGAGTGAGCGGTGAGATGGCCCGGCCGCCGTAGGGCCGAGGGCCGCCGTGCGGCGCGGGCGAGCGGAAGGGGCCCGCAGGTGCCTGCCCCGCCGGCATGGATGCGCTGGCTGCCGGCCTTCTACGTCGCGGGCATCCTGGTGCTCGAGCCGCTCACTCCGGTGCAGTGGCCGGTGAGCTTCCTGCTCATCGCGCTTCCCGTGGTCGCCGCCTACGCCCATCCACCGGTCGGTGTCGCAGCCATCGCGGCGTTCGCCGTCGTGTTCGAAGGCGTTCTGGCCGGCACTCCGTGTTGTGCGGGGCGCATGGTGGGTCACCTGTGGGACCGTCACTATGTGGGCGCCTACGTCTGCACCGCCCTGGTCGGCGTCCTCGGCACGATCATGGCCGCCCACCGAACGCGCCGCGAGCGCACGCTGGCGAGCGTGCGCTCCGTGGCCGAGACCGCGCAGCGCGTGCTGCTGCGCCCGGTGCCCCGCCGCCTCGGCCGGATCTCGATGGAGGCCCTCTACCTGTCCGCTGCCGCCGAGGCACGCATCGGCGGTGACCTGTACGAGGCGGTGCCCACCGCACACGGAGTCCGTCTGCTCATCGGCGATGTCCGGGGCAAGGGTCTGCTCGCGGTGGAAACGGCCGCCACGATGCTCGGCGCCTTCCGTGAGGCCGCCTACGACGAGCCCGATCTGGCCGGGGTGGCGCATCGTGTCGAACAGAGCATGAGCCGCCGGGCCGCCCTGCTACCGGGCAGCGAAGCGGCGGAGCGCTTCGTCACCGCCGTGTTCGCCGAGGTTCCCGATCACGAACCCTTGGTCCGCATCGTCAACTGCGGCCACCCGCCGCCCCTGCGGCTGGGCCCCGACGGGGTCACCGAACTGGACTCGGCCGACCCGGCGCTACCCATCAACCTCGGCATTCTGCTCGGCGACGGCTATCGCGTGGACGTCGAGCCCTTCCATCCCGGTGACCGGCTGCTGCTGTACACCGACGGCGTAACCGAGACGCGCGACCCCACCGGATCCTTCTACCCGCTCACCGAGCGCATCCGGGCCTGGGCCACCCTCCCTCCCCGCGAACTCCTCGACCACCTGCACCAGGACCTGCTCGCCTACAGCAGCGGGAGCCTCGACGACGACATCGCCGCCCTCGCCGCATACCGCCTTCCCGATGAGCCCCGAGGCTAGGGCGTTCGCGCGACGCCTGGCTGCCGGTCATCCGCGCCCCGCACGGGCCGGAGCCCGCACCGTGGCCGTGTCCCACATCATCGGGGTGTCGTCGAAGACCACGGCGATCCTGAACGTCTTCCCGATGGATATCGTCCTCGGCAGCGTCACGCTGCCTTTCTGGTTCTCGTCGAAGGAGACCGGGCCCAGATCCGTGGCGCTTCCGCCGCCCACGAACACGTAGGCACGGCCCGTCGTGTTCGCGTGCAAGGCGGTGCCCGCGGGGTCGAATGCCGTGGCGTCCAGCCGCACCGTCGCCTTCCGCCCGACCGGGTCCGCCGCGATCAGCTTCCTGGACCGTGTGCCCCGCGTCAGATCCGCCGCGGCCGGAGCCTCCGGGACGAGCAGCCAGTCCTGCGAGCCGTCGTCGGCCGCGTTCTGCAAGGTGAGGGACGCCCCCGCCGGCGCGCCGGTCAAGTACACGCCGGTGTTCCTGGCCGCCTGCAACCTGACGTACCCGTCATCGGTCCTGATGAGGTTCCACAGACCCGCCGGGGTGTCGTCGACCCACTGGCCGATCCGCTGGCCGACGGTCGGATTCGCCGTCCAGATGGCCGCGGCACGGCCGCCCGACTTGTTCAGCAGCGTCACGGCGCCATCGGCCTTGGTGACCACATGCCAGTACTGCGTGTCCTTGTTCGCCGCCGCCCCCGCGTCCTCCAGCCGGACGTCGGGGACGTCCCCGTTGCCGATGTTGGCGTCGTTGGTCCTGTTCCCGGTGCCGATCACCTGGCCGGTCTTCCGGTTCACCAGCCGGTAGTACGCCCCGTCCGAACGTCCGAGGTCGACCTCGCCGTAGGCGATCGTGGAAATGCCCTGGTTGCGCAGGATGGCGATACGGCCGGTGCCCTCGACGTACTGGAGGTTGCGGCTGTAGCCGGGGCCCACGGTCGTCTGGTACTCCTTCCACACGCCGTCGCTGCGCCCGCTGTCGTTGACCCAGACGTTGCCGCTGCCGGCGGCGTTGTAGACGAGCCGCCCGTCGGGAAGCCGGATGACGACCGGGCTGCCGTTCGTGGTCAGGGCACGGGAGCCGGCGTCGACCGGCAGGGAGGTGACGGCCTTGCCGACGTTGTCGCCGTCCGCGGAGAACTTCAGCGGATCGTCGGCGACCTTGTACCTGACGTTGGTTCCGCCGCCCCAATACTCGTACGTGATCAGCCACTTGCCGTCCGTCGTCCGGACGACGTTCGTCATGCCCGGGCGTCCGCCGCCGATCTGTGTCTTGCCGCCGCCCATGCTCTGCGTCAGTCCCGCGACATCGACCACGGGATCGCTCCAGCGCGCGCTGCTGCCGTCCCAGGTCTTGTGGACGAGGATCTGGCCGTGCGAGTCGGTGGCCGTGTCGTTGTCCGGGTCCAGCCGCGGGACGCCGGTGACCGGATCGAAGCCGAGGTAGTCGTTCTCGTCCGAGTAGTAGCAGACGAGTCTGCCGTCGTGGACCATCAGGTACGGCTCCCAGAGGGGATCCACCTGCTTGTACGTGTTCGCGGCGGCGACGTTCCGACCGATCGCGCCCGCGCTGCCGCCCTGCCAGCCGCCGGTCGCGACGACGTTGACGACGTTCCACGTGGTGCCCTCGTCGGTGCTGGAGAACAGGGCGATCGCCAGGTCCTCGCGGTCGCCGTCGTTCGACGGCGTCCAGTTCGGATCGGCCGCCTTGTGCTCCTTGTAGTAGTGGTCCTCGCCCGACACGACACTGGCGAGCAGCAGGGTGCCCGCCTTGAGGTTCCCGACGTCCTGCGGAAGGACGTAGAGGTAGGGGTTCGTCCAGTTGCTCGTGTACTTCGCGTACTTGGGGTCGTCGGAGAGGTAGGCCGGAGCCTTGAGCTCCGACAGCGGCTGCCAGGACGTGCCGTAGTCGTCGCTCTTGTAGATCGGCAGCGTCTCTCCGGCGGCTCCGCCCGTGGCGGGAACGACCGTGGCCTTCTCGAACGAGGCGACCAGGCGCCCGCTCGGCAGCTGTGCGGACTTGGGGTAGATGGCGCAGTTGCCCCGGCCCTTGAGGCAGGGCTCGTCGCCGAGTTGGTACAGGATGCCGCCCGTCGGGTTGTACGCATGTGCGGGGACCGCGGTGAACGCGGGGGCGACCAGCGTCGCGGACGCCGCGAGGAAGACCCCCGGAATCCTCCCCGGCTTTCGTCTCTTCATGACTCTCCTCGGCGATGTGGGGCCAGTGCATGACTGCGCAGTCAGAGACTCTGAACCCGGTATGACTGCGCAGTCAAGACGCGGTCGGCAATTAGTGGATCCGGTGGTTCTGCCGTGGCGGGGGAGCCGGTTGACGGTGCGGCAGACGCCTGCACTTGCGAGGTGCGGGTCCGGCGACGCCATTCAGGCATTTAGGTGATCTGTCAACGACGCTTACACTTTCCGCATGGAAGAGACGGCGCGATGGTTGACGTCGGAGGAGCAGCACGCTTGGCGGAGCTTCGTCCGGCTGCACGAGAAGCTCGGCGGTCGGTTGGCGCGCTTGCTGCAGACGCAGTCGAAACTGTCGGCCGCCGACTTCGCGGTACTGGTCCAGCTGACGGATGTGCCGGAGGGGCGGCAGCGCTACCAGGACCTGGCTCGGGAACTGGAGTGGGAGAAGAGCCGGATGTCCCATCACATCGCGCGGATGGCCGGGCGGGGACTGGTCGTGCGCGAGGAGTGCCTTGAGGACGCCCGCGGTGCCTTCGTGGTCATCACGGCGGCGGGGCGTGCGGCGATCGAAGCGGCGGCTCCGCTCCATGTGGAGGCGGTGCGTTCGCTGTTTCTCGACCATGTCACTCCGGCGGAGCTGCGGACGCTGGGCGAGGTCTCCGAGCGCGTGGTCGCGAAGCTGGACGAGGACCAGTCCTGAGTCGGCTTCCGGCCGCCACCGGGGCGGCCGGAAGCCGAGCCGTGGACCGGGCTCACATGGCCAGGTCGAGCGTCACGGCGGTGGTACGGAGGTCGGCGTGAGGATGATGGGCGCCATCACGTTCCCCCGGGTGGCGGCGTTGGCGTAGTCGCCGGCCTCAGCATGGAACGCCACCGCGCCGATCATCGTGTTACCGAAGCCGACGGCGGCCGCGATGCCCAGCGGCTGCCAGGAGAGACCCACGGCCAGGTCATGGCCGCGGCCACCTCGGTGTTGCAGTTGATGAGTCAACTAAGCCTCTCCCATGATAGTTGATGTGGCAACGAAATTGGGGGGAGGCGCTCTGGGTGAGCAATGTGGAAACCAAGCCGGCGGCGGTGAGATGCGGAGCGCTGGTGGACGAGCGGCAGCCGGGCGACGTGCCGCGCGTGGACGTGATCTCCGCGCGAGAGGCTCCCCTGGGCGGCCCGCGCGATGACGGTGCGACGCACCCTGCCGCACCGTACGCGAACCCTGATCGGAGCCTGGTGCTTCGCCGACCACTACGGTCCGAACGACGTGGCCGCGACCAGGGGCATGGACGTACCGCCGCATCCGCACACCGGCCTGCAGACAGTGAGCCGGCTGTTCAGCGGGGAGGTGGAGCACACCGACAGTCTCGGGACGCCCTTCCAGCACCACGTCCCCGAACCCCTGCGGATCGACGGGGCGGAGATCAGGGTCTTCCTGGGCTCGCTCGCCGGAGACACCTCCCCGGTGCGGACCTTCACGCCTCTGCTCGGTGCCGAGATCGTCCTCGCGACCGCGCGCGACGATCACCCTAGCCCTGGACGGTGACTTCGAGCACAGGGTTCTCGTGGACAGCGGGGACGTCCGCGTGGCCGACACCGGGCTGCGTCCGGCGGAGCTGGGCTATGTCCACCCCGGCGTCGACGCTCTGACGCTGGTGAACGAGTCGGACGCTCCGGCGCGGACGATCCTGCTCGGCGGCACCCCGTTCGAGGAGGAGATCGTCATATGGTGGAACTTCGTCGGCCGCAGTCATGACGACATCGTCCGGGCGCGAGAGGACTGGGAGGCCTCTTCGGATCGCTTCGGGGTCGTCGGGGCGCGGCGCGTTCGTGGTCCTCACCCCCGAGGGGCGGCAGGTGATCGCGGAGGCCGCGCCCCGCCATGTGGGGGCGGTGCGCCGCCTGTGCATCGAACCCCTGACTCCGGAGGAGCTCCGGGCGTTCGCCTGCGTCGCGGACCGGATCGTCGAGCACGTGCAGAAGCAGCCTTCGCCCATCCATGACTGAGCGGCGAGGCGTGGCGCTTGATGTATCAGCCGGTCAAGGCCGTCATGCCGCTGTGGCGGGCGGCCGAGGCATACGGTCTGAACCCCAGCCCGGCGTGTTGTGCGTCGCACGGACGTGTCGTGGCTCTGCAAGGGACAAGCCGAGTACCGGCACTGAGGACAAGGAGGCACCAGGGTGATCGGGATAAGTGACGTCCCCGAGGCACACCGGTACGAGGCTCGTGTCGAAGGGGAGTCCGGCATCGCGGGGTTCGCGGAGTACATCCGCACGCCGGAGCTCATCGCCTTCGTGCACACCGAGGCCGCCCCCCGGTACGAGGGCAGGCGAGCGGGGTCCGCGCTCGTGCGGGCCTCGCTGGACGAAGCGCGTGCCGCGGGCCTGCGCGTGCTCGCCACCTGCCCCTTCTACAGCGGCTGGATAGCCCGCCACCCGGACTACCAGGACCTGCTCCACCAGGCGCAACGGCCCCGGAGCCTGTGACAGTATCGGCGGTGAGCGCAAGGCCGTATGCCGGCGTCGAGGGCAGAGGAACGAGCGACATGAACCGGCCGCCGGGGATGATGGACGTGGCACGGGAGGCCGGCGTCTCGCACATCACCGTCTCCCGCGTCATCAACGGCCATCCGTCGGTGCGGCCGGAGACCCGGAGCCGGGTCGAGGCCGCGATCCGGAAGCTGGGCTATCGCCGCAACAGTGTGGCCAGGGCCCTCAAGAGCCGCCGTTCCTCAACGATCGGTGTGGTGATCGTCGGCTCTGAGCTGTACGAACTGCCCCGCATCCTGCGGGGAGTGGAGACGGCCGCCGAGCGAGCCGGCTACTGGGTGAGCCTGGCGAGCCGGCAGGGCGGCAGCAGCACCGGTGACCTGGTGGAGACACTGCGGCGGCTCACGGACCAGGCGGTGGAGGCGATCGCGGTGGTCGCCGACCGCCCTGCCGCGGTGGAGGCGCTGTCCGGCCTCGTCCTCGACGTGCCGGTGGCGGTGGTGATGTCCGGAAGCGCGCCCAACCCCGAACTGAGCTTCGTCGAGGTCGATCAGGAGCTCGGCGCGCGCCTGGCGGTACGGCATCTCCTCGACCTCGGGCACCGGCGGATCGCCCACCTCACCGGTGACCTGCGCACCTTCGACGCACGGGCACGCGTCGAGGGCTGGCGGGCCGAGATCGCCGCCGCCGGGGCGGACGAGGTCGTACTGGAACTGGAAGGGGACTTCACCGCGGAGAGCGGGTTCCGCCTCGCCCATCGCCTCTGTGCGGACGGCACCGCCCTGCCGACTGCCGTCTTCGCGGGCAACGACCAGATGGCCATGGGAGTGCTGGCGGCGTTCGCGGAACGGGGCGTGCACGTGCCGCAGGACGTGTCGGTGGTCGGGTTCGACGACATCAAGGGGGCCGGTTACCTGGTGCCCGCCCTGACCACCGTACGACAGGACTTCGGTCACCTCGGCAGCAGTGCCATCGAGCTGCTGGTGCGGATGCTGCGCGGGGAGCGGGCGGCACGGCAGAAGATCACGCCGGAGCTCGTCGTGCGGCGCAGCACCGCCGCTCCCCGTTCGCGCTGATCCGAAAGTTTCGCTGTCCTGCCGAGCTGGTGAACAGTAGGCCGCCGTCGGTAGCGTCGTGCGGGCAAGTCGTGCTCCGCACGGGCCCCTTGAGGCTGCCCGGAGGCGCACGGAAAGCGGCCCCGGTCGGCGGCCGTCACCCAGGGAGTCCAGAGAGCACATGCGTTACCGGGAACTCGGCCGGACCGGTCTGAGCGTGTCCGAGATCGGCTACGGAGCCTGGGGGTTGGGCCAGGGAGCCTGGGTCGGCGCCGACGACGACTCCGGGGTGCGCGCCCTGCGCCGTGCCCTCGATCTGGGCGTCAACTTCATCGACACCGCCAGGGCGTACGACCGCAGCGAGCGCGTCGTAGGCCGTGCGCTCAGGGAACTCCCGGGCGGCGGTGACGGCGTGTACGTGGCGACGAAGGCCGGGCCGAAGGTCCCGGTGTCGCTGGCGCCCAGCGGGCTCGACGTCATGGACGCCTTCCCCGGCTCGCACCTGCGCGAGAGCCTGGAGACCAGCCTGCGCGAGCTGGGCCGCGACCACGTCGATCTCCTTCAGCTGCACACCTGGGAGGACGAGTGGACCGGCCGCGGCGACTGGCTGGAGACGGTGGAGGCCCTCAAACGGGAGGGCAGGATCAGGTTCTTCGGGATCTCCGTCAAGGACCACCAGCCCGAGAACGTGCTCACACTGCTGCGGACCGGGGTCCTGGACGCGGTCCAGGTCATCTACAACATCTTCGAGCAGACGCCCGCCGACGCCCTGCTGCCCGCCTGTGCCGAGTACGGCGTGGGCGTGATCGGGCGGGTCGTCCTCGACGAAGGTGCCCTGACGGGCTCGATCCGGCCGGGTGTCACCTTCCCGGAGGGCGACTGGCGCAACTGGTACTTCAGGGACGACCGGCCCGCCCGGGTCGAGAAGCGCGTGGACGCGCTCGTCGCCGACCTGGGGATCGGAGTCGACGAGCTGCCGTCCACGGCCCTGCGGTTCGCGCTTGCCGGGCAGGCGGTCTCCACGGTCATCGTCGGGATGCGCTCACTGGCGAACGTGGAACGCAATGCCGCGGTCGCCGACTCACCCCCGCTGACCACTCGGGAACTCGCGCTGTTGGCCAGGCATCGCTGGTCCAAGAACTTCTACAGCTGATCCGGTCCCGAGCCCGCCCCCCGGGAGCTCGCGACCGGCGCGTAGTCGAACCAGCGCACATCTGCCTCGGCCGGGCCGGCCTCGGCGCTGCCGGTGCCGTACAGGCCGATGTGGACGCCGACGAAACCGCCGGCGCGTTCCGTGCTGAAGAAGGGCCGCTCGATGCTGCCGAGGGTGGTCCGCGTGGAGTCGTCCTCGACGTGGAAGGTGTAACCGGACTCGTCGCTGTCTACTGCCAAGATCACCTCGCTGTCCGCCACGGCGACGGCCGCCAGGCGGGTACCGACACCTGCCTCACGGGCGGTGAGCACGGCGTGCGGGGTTCCGGAGGCGTCGACGGTCAGGGCCAGAGTGGCGTGCTGCCTGTGGCTCTGGAAGACGGTCAGTCCAGCCTCCTGCGTCGGCGCCGTGGCGGTGAAGCGGATGCGGGTGCTGACGCGCAGACGAAGATGCTGCTGGCGGCGCCCGATGAACGCGGGGGTGCCTGTGGTGGTGAGGGGCTCCGGGGACAGCCGGATGGTCAGGCCGCCTTCGCCCGGGCGGAGTTGGACGAGGCTGTCGACCGGCCCGCGCAGGCTGTTCCACTCCGGGCCGAGCGCCGTGCCGGTGAAGTCGTCCCGCACGGGCCCGTCCTGGTGTGGTCGCCCGGCCGCGGCAGGGATGCCCGCGGGCAGCCGCTCCGACAGCGTCACCCGTCCGGTGTCCGGTGCGAAGACGGGCCCCCTGGGGGTCCATTCGACCGGCACGAGGAAGACCTCGCGGCCGAGCGTGTGCGTGCCGTCGATCGGCCGCACGCCCAGCGTCACGGCCCAGGTCTCCCCGGCGGGGGTGTCGACGAGGTCGACGTGGCCGACGTTCTGTATGGGTTCCGCCGGCCCATGATGGCGATGGGTGAGCAGAGGGCTCCTGGGGTCCGTGGAGTAGGGGCCGGTGACGGCCTCGGCACGAGCCGCGGTCACGGCGTGATTGCTCTCGGTGCCTCCCTCCGCGGCGATCAGGTAGTACAGGCCATCGCGTCGGTACACATGCGGCGCCTCCACCCAGGCGCCACGCATCGCCCCGTGCCACAGGACGTGGGTCGGGCCGGTCAGGGCCAGGCTCCCGAGGTCGAGCTCACGCATCCACAGCTCGCCGGGACCGCCCGCGTCCGGGTGCGCGGCGTCGCGGCAGGCGGTGAACCAGCAGCGGCCGTCCTCGTCGAAGAACAGCGACGGGTCGATGCCCTCCGCCTCCAGCACGACCGGATCCGACCAGGGGCCGGCGGCGTCGGAGGCGGTGGCGAGGAACGTGACGCTGCCCTGGCGGCCCCTCGCCAGGGTCGAGACCACGTAGAAGGTGCCCTCGTGATGGCGGATGGTGGGAGCCCAGATGCCGTCGGAGACGTCCAGCCCGGTCAGCGACAACTGGGGGGACCGATGCACCACATGACCCAGCGGGCGCCAGCGCACCAGGTCACGGCTGTGGAAGACCGGGATGCCGGGGTAGTACGCGAACGATGACGTGACCAGGTAGTAGTCCTCCCCGACGCGGCAGACCGACGGGTCCGGATGACAGCCGGCGAGAACGGGGTTGGCGAAGGTCGGCACGGGGCGCACTCCGAGGCGGGGTGGGGTGGGATGCGTGCGGGATTCGTTGCGGCAGGCAGAGGCGGGAAAGGCGATGTTAACGTTAACATCGCGGCGATGCCCAAGGGGCCCTGGCCCGCACGCCCCCGCTCCAGCCCTCGCACCGCCCACGACGTGTGCGAGACTCCGCCGATGACCTCCGCAACGATCACCGCGGACGCCGCGGGCAGCTGGAAGCTCGGCGATCTCTCCGTCAACCGCGTCGGACTCGGCGCGATGCGGCTGACCGGCAGCGCCGCCTTCCACCACGGCACACCGAGCGACCGCGAGCGCTCAATGGCCGTCCTGCGCAAGGCGATCGAACTCGGCGTCAACCACATCGACACGGCCGCCTTCTACTTCTCCGCCCTCCGCTCGGCCAACGAACTCATCAACAGCGCGCTGGCGCCGTACGCGGACGACCTGGTCATCGCCGCGAAGGTCGGTCCCTACCGCGACTACCACGGGGAGTGGGGCACCTCGGCCCGGCCCGACCAACTGCGCGGCCACGTCGAGGAGAACCTGCGCCAGCTCGGCCGCGACCACCTCGACGTCGTATACCTGCGCCGCATGCGGCAGGACTCCATCGCCGAGCACTTCGGTGCGCTGGCCGAGCTGCGCGAGGCAGGCCTGATCCGGCACCTCGGAGTCTCCGCCGTCGAGCCCCGGCACCTCGCCGAGGCGCGGGCCATCGCGCCCGTGGTGTGCGTGCAGAACCGGTACGCCGTCGACCGCCCCGACCCCGTGGACGACGAGGTCCTGCGCCTCTGCGGAGAGCAGGGCATCGCCTTCGTGCCCTTCTACGCCGTGGCCGGTGAGGCGGGGGCGGAGGGCGCGACCACCGCCCACGACGCGGAGGTGCTCGCGGTCGCCCGGGCGCACGGCGCGAGTCCCACCCAGGTCCGCATCGCCTGGACCCTGCACCAGGGCCCGCACGTCCTCGCCATCCCCGGCACCGGCAACCCCGACCACCTCGTGGAGAACGTGGCCGCGGGCGCGCTCCGCCTCACCGACGACGAGCTGGCCCGGCTCAACGCGGCACGTCGGCACGGCGGTTGAGCCGGGCACCGGGCGTCGCTCAGCCCGCGTACCCGATCACCGGGTAGTGGTCGGAGAGGTTGGTGTACGTGTAGTCCGTGCCCCAACTCGTCACCGTCCAGGGCGCGCTCCGCTCCTTGACGACCTCGTTCTTCCAGACGCTCGGCCGGGCGTGACCCGCGCGGTGCAGGACGTAGTCCAGGTCCTCGCGCGGGTCGTCGGGGTAGCGGTCACGGGCGATGGAGTTGTCCTGTGTGTCGAAGGAGTACGGGTGCCCGGTGCGCGTGTCGGCGCCCACCAGCCCCCCGTCCGCGAGCATCGAGGCGTACTCGGGCGTGCGCGAGTCGACGTTCAGATCACCGGCGACCACGACCTGTTCGCCCGCCGGGATGCTCTTCGCGTCAAGGAAGGCGTCGATCGCCTTGAACTGCCGGCTGCGCATCGCCGCCGCCTCACCCGCGGCACAGCCCGGGTCGGTCGACTGGGCGTGCGTGCCGACGACGTGCACCTTGGCGCCGTTCACGTTCAACACCACATACGCGAAGCCCTTGTTGGACCACCAGTCCGCCCCGCACGCGTCCTTGTACACGTACTGCTCCTTGCGCAGCACCGGCCACTTGCTGAGGACCGTGACCCCGCCGTCCTCGGGCGTCGTCGCCGAGTACGCGCCGCCCGTCGCGTCCCAGCCGTCCCTGCTCCGCCCCACCACCGGCGTCTGATACGGATACTCGCCCGCCACCGCGGACTTCAGCGCGTCCGACGAGGAGTTGTCGAACGCCTCCTGCACCACCACGACGTCGTTCCCGCGGAAGAAGGACGCCTTCGCGATCTCCGCCGCCCGGTGGTCCTGGCCCCAGTTCGGGTGGAGGGTCTTGCTGAACAGAAACACGTTGTACGACAGCACCCGCAGCGGCGGTGCCTGTTCGGCGGCCGCCGCGGTGGGCGCGGCACCGGCGAGCCCGGTGGCGGCGAGCGCGAGGGCCAGCACGGCCGCGCCCTGGGTGCGGCGCGGTGCAAAGAGCGTCACTGGATCTCCCTGAGGGTGAGGGGGGTTGAGTGGCGCCGCACATCAAACCATCGGGGATTACTCCCAGGTAACTCCCGTGCGGGAAAAGAATGTCGGGAGGCGGTACACCCGGGGCGCCCGGCTCAGACCACCCACACCCCGTCCCGCATGAGATACCGGCCGCGCATCTCGTGCTCGCCGTTCCGCGCCTGTACCGTGCGCGGACGCACCCGGAAGTAGACGTACGGGGCCTCGTCCGCGCGGGGGTCCCAGCCCGTCTTCGCCAGGAACGCCTCCGCCGCCGCGGCCGGCACCTCGTCGGCGCCGTACATCTCCGCGTCACCGTCGACGAGTACGACGTCCAGGGTGTCCCCGAGCGCCAGCCGGGCCCGGCCGCCGTCGCGCAGGTTGCGGCCGGTCGCGGTGGTCGGCCGGGTCGAGAGCCACAGGGATTCGCCGTCCCACACGAACCAGAGCGGGACCAGGCACGGCAGTCCGTCGGGGTCGGCCGTGGCGACCCATACGTCCATCTCCCGGTCCAGTCGGGCCAGGAGATCGTGTTTGCGCCGTTCGGGGCTGCGGGGCGGCTCGGTGATCTTCATGGCGGGGACCGTACCGGGGGGAGTGGGTCGTGCGGATCGGGCCCGCGTCCGGCCTCGGTTCGGGCGTGAGTCCTAGGTCCTCGGAGCGACTGGCGTCCGAAGGGTTTTACGTATAACCTCTCCCGTCAATCGCACCTCCCGGAAGGCCCCGATGAGACGCATCGCCCTGGTCACCCTCGTCGTCGACGACTACGACGAGGCGATCCGCTTCTACACCGAAGCCCTCGGCTTCCGGCTCGTCGAGGACACCCCGCACCCGGACGGGTCCCGCTGGGTCGTCGTGGTGCCCGGCGATCAGGGCACCGGACTGCTGCTCGCCCGGGCCAGGGGCGACCAGCAGCGGGCCCGGGTCGGCGACCAGACCGGCGGGCGCGTCGGGTTCTTCCTGCACACCGACGACTTCGCCCGCGACCACGCCCGCATGCTCGCCGCGGGCGTGACCTTCCTGGAGGAGCCCCGGCACGAGCCGTACGGCTCGGTCGCCGTCTTCCAGGACCTGTACGGCAATCGCTGGGACCTGCTCCAGCCCGCCGACTGACCTCCCGCCCCCGGCCGACTGGCCTTCTCTCTGCCGGCCGACCTTCCCCGCCGCTCCGAACAGTCCCGCTCAAGGAAAGACCCCGCCATGACTGCTACGCGCGTAGACGCCGAAGTGATCCGCCGCCTCCCCAAGGCCGTCCTGCACGACCACCTCGACGGCGGCCTGCGCCCCGCCACCGTGGTCGAGCTCGCGGAGGCGGTCGGCCACACCCTGCCCACCACCGACCCCGACGAGCTCGCCGCCTGGTACTTCGAGGCCGCGAACTCCGGCGACCTGGTCCGCTACATCGCCACCTTCGAGCACACCCTCGCCGTGATGCAGACCCGCGAAGGCCTGCTGCGCACCGCCGAGGAGTACGTCCTCGACCTGGCCGAGGACGGCGTCGTCTACGGCGAGGTGCGCTACGCCCCCGAGCTGAACACCAGGGGCGGGCTGACGATGAGCGAGGTCGTGGAGACGGTCCAGGAGGGCCTCGCCGCCGGCATGGCCAAGGCGGCCGCCGCCGGGACGCCCGTCCGGGTCGGCACCCTGCTGTGCGGCATGCGGATGTTCGACCGCGTCCGCGAGGCCGCCGACCTTGCCGTCGCCTTCCGGGACGCCGGTGTCGTCGGCTTCGACATCGCCGGTGCCGAGGACGGCTTCCCGCCCGCCGACCACCTCGACGCCTTCGAGCACCTGCGCCGCGAGAGCGTGCCGTTCACCATCCACGCCGGCGAGGCGCACGGCCTGCCCAGCATCCACCAGGCCCTGCAGGTGTGCGGCGCCCAGCGCATAGGTCACGGCGTGCGCATCACCGAGGACATCGTGGACGGCAAGCTCGGCCGTCTGGCGGGCTGGGTGCGCGACCGCCGTATCGCCCTGGAGATGTGCCCGACCTCCAACCTCCAGACCGGCGCCGCCACCTCCATCGCCGAGCACCCGATCACCGCGCTGAAGGACCTCGGTTTCCGCGTCACCCTCAACACCGACAACCGCCTGGTGTCGGGGACGACGATGACGCGCGAGATGTCCCTGCTGGTCGAGCAGGCCGGGTGGACGGTCGAGGACCTGCGCACGGTCACGGTGAACGCGGTGAAGAGCGCGTTCATCCCGTTCGACGAGCGCAAGGCCCTGATCGAGGACGTCGTCCTGCCGGGTTACGACGCCGCGCTCTGAAGCAGCCCGTGGGTCTACGAGCCCGCGAGCAGTCCACGGACGTAGGCGGCCTGTCCGACGTGCTGCAGATCGTCGGACAGGACGCTGACCAGCCGTACGCCGAGGCTGACCGGCGGATCCCAGCGCTCGTCCACGATGCGTTCCAGATCCGCCGCGGTCGTCCCGCGCAGGGCCTGGAGGGTCTGCTCGTGCACGGCGTCGTAGTAGCCGGTCAGCAGGTCACCGGAGTCGACCCGCACCTTGGCGACCTTGGCGGCGGTGTGGCCGTAGCCGGTGTCGTGGCGCGGCAGGTCCAGTCCGAAGGTCTTCTGGAAGTCCTGGGTCAGCCACACCTGGTCGAGGTCGAAGGCGTCGGCGATGTGGTCGTCCTGGACCCGGGTGAGATGCCAGATCAGCCAGGCGATGGAGTTGGCGTCGGGGGAGGGCCGGGCGATGAGGTCGTCCGGGCCGAGGCCCTCGACGGCGGCGTGGACCTCTTCCTGGATGCGGTTGTACCCGTCGATGAGGATGTCCTTGGCATGCATGCATCCACCTTCGCGCAAAGCGGTCCGCCGTGCGCCCGCTGAGCCGGGCACTCAGTCAGGTCCGGCGAGCGCTGAGCCAGGTGCCGGCGAGCACTCGGTCAGGTCCGGCGACTACTCAGTCAGGTGCCGGGACGAGCACTCAGTCGGGTGCCGATGAGTCCAGCAGCGCCATCAGTGCCCGGGCCGCCGGGCTCGTGGCCTGTGCGGGCGGCAGCAGGGCGACCGTCTCGTAGACGGTCTCGCCGGTGCCCTTCACGGGCAGCGCCGTCAGTGACGGCCGTTTGTGCCGGAAGTGGCGCGGTACGACGGCGATGCCCAGGTTCTCGTCCACCAGGTCCAGCAGGCTGTGCACGTCGTTGACCTCCAGCGCGACGCTCCGCCGGACGCCCGCGGCGGCGAACGCGGCGTCCGTGGTGCGGCGCGGCCCCCAGTCGGGGTGGAAGTCGACGAAGACCTCCCTGCCCAGATCCTCCGGAGTGACCGCGGCGCCGGCGGCCGCGAGCCGGTGGCTCGGATGGCACAGGACGGTCATCGGCTCGCTGGTCAGCGGCACGGCCCGCAGCTGGTCGGTGTCCTCCCCGGCCGTCCGCACCGCGAACGCCAGGTCCAGGCGCCCGGCCGCGACCTCCTCCGCGAGCGCGCCCGCGCCCGCCTGCCGCAGACAGATCTCCACGTCCGGATGCTGCCGCCGGAAGGCCGCGAGCAGCCCCGCCACATGCACTCCGGCGATGCACTGCTCGGACCCGAGCGCCAGCATCCCGCGCAGCACGCCCTGCACCGCGGCCACCGCCTCATGGGCCGCCCGCACCTGCGCCAGGATCCGCTCCGCCTCGCCCAGCAGCGCCCGACCGGCCGGGGTGAGCGTCACCCGGCGGGTCGTCCGCACGAACAACGGGGTCTGCAACTCCCGCTCCAGTGCCCGGATCGAGGCCGACAGACCCGACTGGGACACCATGAGGCGTTCGGCCGCCCGGGTGAAGTGCTGGTCCTCGGCGACGGCCACGAAGTGCTGGAGATGGCGCAGTTCCATGATTGAGCAGCGTATCCGCTGAATCCCATCGGATTTACCTGTTGGACCACTGCCCCCAGGTCGCGAAAGAGTGGTTACCGACTGGAATACCGACGGGAACCGGTTCTTCGGAACCGGCATTCGTGTGCCAACCCCTCTGGAGTCGCGTTGTACACCGCACACCCCGACCGCTACGCGGACATGCCCTACCGGCGCACCGGCCGCAGCGGCCTCAAGCTCCCTGCGATCTCGCTCGGACTGTGGCACAACTTCGGTCCGGCGGACCGCACGGTCGAGACCCAGCGGTCCATCCTGCGCCGCGCCTTCGACCTCGGTGTCACCCACTTCGACCTGGCCAACAACTACGGCCCGCCGCCCGGGGCCGCCGAGTCCGCCTTCGGTGAGGCACTGAAGGCCGACTTCGCGCCGTACCGGGACGAGCTGGTCATCTCCACCAAGGCCGGCTATCTGATGTGGCCCGGCCCGTACGGCGAGTGGGGCTCGCGCAAGTACCTGCTGTCCTCGCTCGACCAGAGCCTGAAGCGGATGGGCCTGGACTACGTCGACATCTTCTACTCGCACCGCCCCGACCCGCAGACTCCGCTGGAGGAGACGATGGGCGCCCTGCACTCGGCGGTCCAGCAGGGCAAGGCGCTGTACGTCGGCATCTCCAACTACTCGGCCGAGCAGACCCGCGAGGCGGCCCGCATCCTCGGCGAGCTGGGCACCCCGCTGCTGATCCACCAGCCGCGCTACTCGATGCTCGACCGCCGCCCCGAGGACGAGGGCCTCCTCGACGCCCTGGACGAGCTCCAGGTCGGCTCGATCGTGTTCTCCCCGCTGGAGCAGGGCCTGCTGACCGGCCGCTACCTCGACGGCATCCCGGAGGACTCGCGGGCCGCGAGCGACAGCCCCTTCCTGAGCTCGGACGCGCTCACCGAGGACCTGGTGGGCAAGCTGCGCGAGCTCAACGACATCGCCAAGTCCCGCGGCCAGACCCTGGCCCAGCTGGCCCTGGCCTGGGTCCTGCGTGGCGGCCGGGTGACCTCCGCGCTCGTCGGCGCGAGCAGCGCGCAGCAGATCGAGGACAGCGTCGCCGCCACCCGCAACCTCGACTTCGACGCGGAGGAACTGGCCCGGATCGACGCGGTGATCAAGGGCTGAGCCGTTCCGTCAGGTGAACGGTCACGGAGTCGCCCTCCTGCTTCCCGATGGCCTTGCGGACATCGGCCTTGACGGGGAGCTTGTGGGTGCCGTCTCCGAGGGCCATGAACGAACTCTGGAACGGATGTCCGTCGATCGTCCCGCGGATCTTGACCAGTCCGCGGGTGCCGAAGAAGTCGACGGACTCCGGCCAGACGACATAGGTCCAGCCGCCCTTGCTCGGGCTCTTGCGCAGGACCGCGGTGAATTCCGCGTCCACTTTCCCGCTGGTGGTCATGGTGTCCTCCGTGTGCGGCGGTCTTTCCGGCTCTCAGTGGTCAGACCGCCGCGCGGCGTGGAACTCATCGGTCAGACCGCGGCGGGCGCCCGGTCCAGGAAGCCGAGGACCGACGTGATCCGTCCATCGGGGTCCAGCGTGATCACATCGGACCCGGCCACCGGCGCCGAACCTCCCCCGGAGGAGGCACCCCCGGCCTCGCTCACCAGCTCCCAGGAGAAGCGCGCCGTGTCGTGGTGGCCGTCGACGGCGCCGGTGAGCCGGAAGACGAAGCCGGGGAACTGCGCGTGGGCCGCCGCGATGACGGCCGTGATCCCTTCGAGGCCGCGGACATCGGCCAGGGGGTCGGTGTAACTGCCCTGCGGGGCCCACGCGGTGGCGATCGCCCGGGCCAGCGCCTCGGGCTCGCGGGCGTTCCAGGCCTCGAAGTAGCGGGCTACGGCGGTCCGGTAGCGGTCGGTGGATGCGGGCATGGTGAATCGGCCTCCACGAGGTCGTCGTTGCTAGTCGGAACCGGATCCCGCTCGCGGTGACCCGGTACCGCAACCTTGCCCGCGCACGCCGGAAAGCTCGATTACCCCGGACGTAATGACCCGGCTTGATGTGCACCTGTCGTGTTTCGGCCATCACTGGTGGTGAATATGCCAGGAGACTGGCCGGAAATTCATGGTGACAGTGATTCAGTCGTGAACATACTCGACAGCGAGAGCGCTTCACATGGGGCGACGGCGCCCTCACGCACCGCTCACCAGCCGCACGGAAAGCGAGGCCCGGCCGACAGCCGAACAAGAGCGACACGGGAGAGAGCCACGTGCACGACG
Source organism: Streptomyces curacoi (assembly GCF_001513975.1). Classification (GTDB taxonomy): domain Bacteria; phylum Actinomycetota; class Actinomycetes; order Streptomycetales; family Streptomycetaceae; genus Streptomyces; species Streptomyces curacoi. The sequence goes on along the minus strand of NZ_KQ947989.1, from coordinate 75,293 downwards.
AGTTCCTGTGCCATGTCACCGCGTACGGCGTCTGCGGGGGCCGGCGTATCGGCGTACCGCTGGGAACCTACCGGGCGCCGACCCTGGCCCTGGCTCTGTGGTGGTTACGGGACCGGGCCTCCTGGATCGCGGAACGATTGGACCCGCAGCCCGACGCCGAGCACTTACCGCCCGCCGCCCTCGTCCCCGTCGCCGACACGGTGCCCGACGTGCCCGCCGTACTGCGTGCGTGGTGCGGGGACGTCGGCCGGCAGGAGCTGGTCGCCGATGAGTTGGCCGCCGGGCGGCTGGTGCGGATCGCCGTCAGCGACGACACCACCGAGTACGAGCTGCTGGCGGAATCCGTCGACGCCCTGCGGATGCAGCGGACCATTCCGGTGCTCGTCGTCCCCGTCGCCTGAGCCGGGCGGACCCATCGACAGATCGATGGAATCCCACCCCGATGATCCCGGGCCGTGACCATCACGTCGGACGCGACCCGCGCAGCGACATCGTCATCGACGACACCCGCGTCTCCTGGCACCACGCGGTGCCGCGGCCCGAGGCCGACCATCGGCCACTCCGCGTTCTGCCTGGTCGGGGACGAGCTCCTGGAGTACGTCGACACCGGCGAGAGTCCGCGAAGGACGCGCCGAAACCGCCACCCCCGCTGGGCCGAGCCCGTCTTCCAGCGGTGAGCACGGCCCTGACCGTCATCGCCCCGGCCCATGGGCGCCGTCTCCTGGAGGGGCCTCGGTGACCTGGCCCCTGTGCCGTGCCGGCCGCGCCGGCAGCCCGCCGAGGAACCCGGCGAGCAGCCCCCACAGCAGCGCGAGCCCCACAGCGGTCCACACCTCGGGCCGCAGGAACAGCTCACCGCTCAGACCGCCGCCCAGGTCGCCGATGCCCAGGACCGACAGGCCGTGATGGGTGTCGATCCGGCCGACGAGGCAGATCATCAGCACTGTGAGCGCCAGCGCGACCGCCATGTGCACGGCGTGCTGCCAGGAACGCATCCGGGCCGGTGAACGCTTCGCCATCACGAACGCGGCGGCCAGCAACAGCACCGCGTCGACGGCGACCAGCCACCACACCCGGCCGTCGTGGTCGGCGAGCGTGCCCAGATTCAGCTCGGCGGTCTCCCGGCCGCGCAGCACCTCGTCGAGCACATGCGGCATGGGCAGCCCGAACGGCCCGTCCACCCGGCCGTTCCAGGTCGCGCCGAGCCCGATCGTCAGGGCGAGCCACACCAGGTTCGGCATACCGAGCAGGATCACCGCGAACGTGTCGGCCGGGTGCCCGCGGGTCGCCGCGACGACCAGGCCGATCACGACGCCCAGCCCGACGTAGGCGAGCAGCAGCACCACCATGGCGTACGCGGCCGGCCGCACCGACTCCTGGAAACGCAGCAGCCGGCCCGGCAGCGGAGCACCGCGCGACACCAGCAGGGCCAGCACCAGCACGCCCGCCAGCCACAGCAGACCGAAGAACGCGGTCGCCGGGACGTTCGTGGTGAAGCCGACCCGCAGTGAGATGCCGAACAGGTCGCCGAGGTCGCTCAGCGCGTCCTCGCCGAGGTCGCCGAGGGAGAGGGAGAAGGTCTTGCGGGCGGCGAAGGACAACCCCAGCAGAGCGAGCAGCCACAGGACGGCGATCCTCGCGGCCCATCCGGCCAGTTCCCCCGCGCCGGCCACCGCCCGGTGCCGCAGCGGCCGCAGAAAACCGGCGGCCAGGACGAGGGCGCCGGCCAGCGTGACGGACAGCGGGATCACGGTCAGCCCGGCGTCGGACTCCGCCAGCCATCCGGCGTTACCGGAGAGCTCGACCGTGCCGCCGACCGCCGTGACCACGGTCGCCGCGACGACCCGCGGGAAGGCGTTGTCCGGGAGTTCCGCGGCCCCGGCCGCCCACAGCCCCAGCGCGGCGACCACCCCCATCGCGACCAGCCCGGCCAGCACCGCGCCGAAAGCCTGCGCCCAGCCATGCCGGGCCACGGCCGGACGAGAGAGGGACAGCGAGCTCACCCTGCCCACGCTAAGCAGCGCCCCCGCGACGCGCCCGCCGGGAGGTCCGTCCGCGTCGGCTTTGCGGGCGTTGTGACGTACGGCGCGACCTGTACCGTGACTGCGCGGCTTCGCGCTGGGTACGAGGACAGATGCAGCAGCGTCCGGCCAGGTCCGGCTTCCGAGAGAGAAACGCATGATCGAGCACGTGGACGGGACAGTGATTCCGACTGGTTTCGACGTGCCCGTGGAACCGCTTCGGCGGGCGGCGCACTACAGCGGCGAACCAGGGTGCATCGCCGAAGCGCGGTCCTTCGCGGCGCGGTTCCTCGGCCGGCTCAGGACGGAGTGGTGCGCCACGATCGAGGCACCCGCCGAGGACAAGGTGCTCCTCGTGGTCAGCGAGCTGGTCACCAACGCCGACCGGCACAGCAACGGTCCGTACATCCTGGAGCTGGAGGGCACGGACGACGCGGTGGCCGTCTGCGTGTACGACAGCAGCTCCGCCCTGCCCCTGCGCTACCCCAGGGATCCGGAGCGGGTCGGCCGGCACGGGCTGGAGATAGTGCACGCGCTGGCCGCGGAAATCGCCGTGGAACGCGTACCGGTCGGCAAGCGGGTACGTGCGGTGCTGCGGCTGACCGACGAGTGACGGTCGCGTCCGGAAAATCGGTGGCGGCCCGGATGGCGACCACCTCGTCGGATACCTGAGCGACCAGCGGCTGACGTTCGAGATGAACGCCATCTCGCCGGCGTCGAGCACCTTGCGGGAGCGGATCGACGGCCGGGTCGGGCAATAGCAGCGCACCCCCGCGGACGGTCCGCCAAGTCCTTCGGCGGAGCCAGGAGTTGACCTGTCCCGTCCCGCTCCTCGCCCGGCGCTCGATTTTTCCCAGGGCGGAACGCCGATGCCTTCCCCTGGCGGCCAGGGCTCCTAGGCTGGGCAGGTGAGCAAACAAGCGCCGAACGAAGCCCGCGTCATTCCCCTGCGCCCGCCCGCCGCTCGCCCGCCCGCCGTACGTCCGTCGGCCAGGCGCCCGGGAACGACCCGCCCCGCGTCCGAACGCCCTGCCACCGCGGCGCCCGCGCCCGCCGCCACACCGTCGGCGCCTGCCGCCACACCGCCCGCAGCGCCCCAGGCACCCGCGCCCAGGGAACCCCTGTGGCGCGACCTGATCGGCGACGTCCTGCGCCGCGAGCGCCTCGCCCAGGAGCGCACGCTCAAGGACGTGGCCGACGCGGCCAGGATCTCCATGCCGTACCTCTCGGAGGTCGAGCGGGGCCGCAAGGAGGCCTCCTCGGAGGTCCTCGCGGCCGCCGCCCACGCCCTCGGGCTCGGCCTCGGCGACCTGCTGTCGCTGGCGCAGGGCGAGCTCGTCCGGCTCGCCGGCCGCCGGGTGCCGGGCGGCAGCCGCGGCAGGACCGGTGCGCCGCACGACGGGCTGTGCCTGGCGGCGTGAGCGCGCGCCGGCGTCTCAGACCCCCACGAGGCGCCGGCTCACCACCTCGTCGGCCAGGCCGTACGCCACCGCCTCCGGCGCGGTGAACACCTTGTCGCGGTCCATGTCCGCGCGCAGCGTCGCGATGTCGTGGTGGGTGTGCCGGGCCAGCACCTCCTCGACCTGCGAGCGGATCCGCACCATCTCCTTGGCCTGGAGGGTGAGGTCGGAGATCGCGCCCCGGCTGCCGCCGGTGGCGGGCTGACCGAGCAGCACACGCGCGTGCTCCAGCACGAACCGCCGCCCCGGATCCCCTCCGGCCAGCAGTACGGCGGCCGTGGACGCCGCCTGCCCCACGCAGAACGTGGAGATCGGCGCCTGTACGTACGTCATGGTGTCGTAGATCGCCATGAGCGAAGTGAACGAGCCGCCGGGGGAGTTGATGTAGATCGCGATCTCGCTCTCCGGCGCCGCCGACTCCAGATGGAGGAGTTGGGCGATGACGACGTTGGCGACGCCGTCGTCGATCTCGGTGCCGAGGAAGATGATCCGTTCCGACAGCAGCCGGCTGAAGACGTCGGAGGAGCGCTCGCCGTGCGCGGTCCGCTCGACGACGTACGGAATCGTGTAGTTCCCCATGTCACAGCCCCATCCGTCGCTTCGAGGCGGCCGGGCGGACGTCGGCGAGCGACTCCAGGACCCGGTCAACCATGCCGTACTCCCTGGCCTCCTCGGCCGTGAACCAGCGGTCGCGGTCGCCGTCCCGGGCGATGGTCTCCGGGCTCTGGCCCGTGTTCTCGGCGAGGAGCCGCTCCATGGTCCGCTTGCTGTGCTCCAGGTTCTCCGCCTGGATCTCGATGTCGGCGGTGGTGCCACCGATGCCCGCCGACCCCTGGTGCATCATGATCCGCGCGTTGGGCAGGGCGTACCGCTTGCCGGGCGTGCCGCCGCAGAGCAGGAACTGGCCCATGCTCGCCGCGAAGCCCATGGCGAGCGTCGAGACGTCGTTGGGGATCAGCCGCATCGTGTCGTAGATGGCCAGGCCCGCGTACACCGACCCGCCCGGGCTGTTGATGTACAGGCTGATGTCGGTGCGCGGGTCCTCCGCCGACAGCAGGAGCAGCTGGGCGCAGACCCGGTTGGCGGAGGCCTCGGTGACCTCGGTGCCGAGGAACACGATGCGCTGGCCGAGCAGTTGGGCGGCGAGGTGGTCGTCGAGGCGCGTCGGCGGGGTGTCACCGTCCTCGGCCCGGGGCGTGAGCGTGGTGAGTGGAGTCATCGGTTCTCCTCGTGTGGCGGGGAATGCCGTCGACTCCACTGTCGACCTCGGACGGGGCCGGGATGCGGATTCTCTGCCCGCGGCAGATTCGCTGCGGGCAGAGCGGGCACTCAGCCCTGCTCACACACTGGCCGTCAGCCCTGCTCACACAGTGGGTCAGCCCTGCTCACACACTGGCCGTCAGCCCTTCTCGCGCAGTTGCCGGAAGAAGGCGCGTACGTCGTCCACGAGCAGGTCGGGCTCCTCCATGGCCGCGAAGTGCCCGCCCCGGTCGAGCTCGGTCCAGCGGACGATGTTCTCCGTGCGCTCCGCCTTGTGGCGCAGCGGGATCTGCGGGTCGCCGGGGAAGGACGCCACCGCGGTCGGGGCGGTCGAGGGCTCGTGCGGGGCGGCGACCCGGTCGCCCTTGGCGTGGGCGCGCTCGTAGTAGACCCGGGCGGACGAACCCGCCGTGCCCGTCAGCCAGTACAGCATCACGTTCGTGAGCATCAGGTCCCGGTCCACGGCCTCCTCGGGCAGCTGCTCGGAGTCGGTCCACTCCCGGAACTTCTCCACGATCCAGGCGAGTTGGCCGACCGGCGAGTCCGTCAGCGCGTACGACAGGGTCTGCGGCCGGGTGGACTGCACATGGAAGTAGCCCGTCCCGTCCCGGAACCACTGCGCCCACCGGCGCCACGAGGTGAGCGTCCGCTCCCGCTCCGCGGGGCTCAGCGCCGCCAGTTCCTCGGGGGTCGGCTCGGTGGCCGCCTGCGCGCCGGGCAGCAGATTGAGGTGGATGCCGATGACCCGGCCGGGGTGGACCCGGCCCAGCTCGCGGGAGATGGCCGCACCCCAGTCGCCGCCCTGGACGCCGAACCGCTCGTAGCCGAGGCGCGTCATCAGCTCGGCCCACGCGTCGGCGATCCGGCGGGCCTCCCAGCCGGTCTCCCGGGTGGGGCCGGAGAACCCGAAGCCGGGGATGCTCGGCAGGACCACATGGAAGGCGTCGGCGGGGTCGCCGCCGTGCGCGGCCGGGTCCGTCAACGGACCGACGACGTCCAGGAACTCGACGATCGACCCCGGCCAGCCGTGCGTGATGATCAGCGGGGTGGCGTCGGGCTCGGGTGAGCGGATGTGTGCGAAGTGCACGTGCGCGCCGTCGATCTCGGTGGTGAACTGCGGCCACTCGTTCAGCCGCGCCTCCGCCGCCCGCCAGTCGTACTCGTGCCGCCAGTAGCGCACCAGCTCGCGCAGGTAGTCCGACGGCACGCCGTACGCCCATCCCACTCCGGGCAGCTCGTCGGGCCACCGGGTGCGGTCGAGGCGGTCGTGCAGGTCGTCGAGGTCGCTCTGCGGGATGTCGATGCGGAAGGGATGGATGCCGTTGTGGGCGGGCGCAGTCGTCATGACCGCGATGCTAGGTCCGAACGGTGTAACGGCCACCTGGATTGATCGGCCACGCAACCGATGAGTTTCGCGGCCAGGACCGGTCGACACAGGTGACAGCGTTCCGCACGCCCAGGAGGTACTCATGGCCACCGACGGATTCACCACGTGTCTCTGGTTCGACAACGAGGCCGAGGAAGCCGCCCACTACTACGTCTCGGTCTTCAAGAACTCCAGCGTCGGCAAGGTCGCCCGCTACCCCGAGGGCGCCCCGCGCCCGGCCGGCACCGTGCTGACCGTCGAGTTCACGGCCAACGGCCAGAAGTTCGTCGCGCTGAACGGCGGCCCCGAGTTCAAGTTCAACGAGGCGATCTCCTTCCAGATCTTCTGCGAGAACCAGGAGGAGATCGACCACTACTGGACCAAGCTCACCGAGAACGGCGGCGAGCCCGGCCCGTGCGGCTGGCTCAAGGACAGGTACGGGGTGTCCTGGCAGGTCATCCCGGACCGGCTCGACGACCTGGTCGGCGACCCGGACCCGGCGAAGGCGCAGCGTGCCATGACGGCGATGCTGTCGATGCACAAGCTCGACATCGCCGCCCTGGAGAAGGCCCACGCGGGCGAGTGAGCCCGCCCTACAGGTGCTCGCGGACCACCCGCGTGATCTCCCGGGCCATCCGCAGGATCCCGGGGGAGCGGACCGGGCACGGCTTCGGCGTCGAGGTCGTGGGCGCCAGACAGAAGTGCAGGTAGTCGTCGTCGCGGTGCAGGGCCGTCCGGCCACGGTCCGGCTGGGTGCAGTACTCGGCGTGTTCCTGCTCGTACGCCGTGCACGGCAGGTACTGGACCCAGGAGTAGCGGGCCCCTGCCGCACTCACCGCCCTGCCCGCGTCGGCCACCAGGTCGCCCGAGGCGTCGGCCCGCAGCTCGTACAGGGCGTTGACGCGCCGGATCCGGTCGGGGGTGATCGGGTCCGGGCCCTGGAGCACCCAGACGATCCGTGCGTCCCCGGCCGCGGCGATCTGGTCGGCGAGCCGCTTCAGGTCGGCCTGGTACCGCTGGAAGTACTTCTCCGGGGAGGCGTCATGGGTGATGCCGTCCATGCAGGGCGTGTAACCCCAGGCGTTCCCCCAGAACTGCAGCACCACGAAGTCCGGCCGCAGCCTGCGCACCAGGGCGGCCGCCTTGTCCTGGACCGGCACGAGGGACCGCTCGCCCGTGCCCTCCAGGTAGTCGCACGGCGTGGTGCCCGAGTAGGGGGCGCTGGTGTACTCCGCCCGCACCTCGCGGCGCAGCTCACGCCCCACCACCTCCTGGGCCTCCATGGCGAGCGAGTCGCCCAGGTACAGCACGGCCGGTGCCGTCACGGGCGCACGCGAAGCCTTCCCCGCACCGCTCGGCGAGGCGGGCGCCCGCTGCTGTGTGGTGCCCGCCGCCTCCGGGACCTCCGAAGGCGGCGCGGCCTCGGGCCCGGACGCCGGGTCCCCGCACGCGCCGAGCAGCACACCGGCCAGCACCAACCCCACGATCCACGGCTTCCGCATACGGCAACTCCCGCCCCGGACACCGAAAACGGCTCCCCAGGCAAGCACAGCAGGGCCCGAGGGGGAAGACCCATGTCGGCCTCCAGCCGGAACGCGACAGGGAGCACCCATGTCGGCCGTCAACCGGAACACGACAGGGGGAGCCCCCGTGCGCATCGAGATCCAGGTCGAGGACGCCCCCGGGCCGAGCCGCGCCGGATGGCGACCGTGCTCGACGCGGCGGTGGCCGGGCACGTGTCCGAGGACTGCGCCTCACACGCGGTCCGCCGCGATCAGCAGGTACTGGAAACTGCCGTTGCGGTACGCGGTCAGGAACGTGTCCTCGATGCCCGTCACCAGGTGGTCCGCCTCGCGGCGCAACTCCCAGTAGGGCAGGGTCGCCTCGGTCAGGTCCTGCACATGGACCGGGACGAGCCGGTTGCGGGCCATGGCCCGGAAGTACGCCGAGCGCGGATGGATGTCGCAGATGTAGTGGGCGTTGATGAGGGACACCTCGCGGGAGGCGCGCCCGTAGGTGTCGTTGTAGCAGCCGGTGATCACCACGTAGCGGCCGCCGCGGCGCAGCAGCCGGGCGTGCTCGGCGAACAGCAGGTCCAGCTCGACGTACATGGTGGACTCGTTGTTCCACGAGGCCGCGAACGCCCCGGACGGCAGCCCGGTGTCGAGCATGTTGCGGCAGTGGTAGCGCACCTGGTCGTCGATGTCCCGCTTGCGGGCCTGCTCGTTGGCGAACTCGGCCTGCTTGGCCGAGATCGTGACGCCGTCGGCCTGGCAGCCGTACCGCAGATGCGCCACGACACTGCCGCCGCCGCGTCCGCACCCGGCGTCGAAGACCCGGTCGGCGGGCGTCAGCGGGCCGAGCCGTTCGGCGAGCAGTTCCGCCTGGGCGTGTTCCAGCCGGTGCAGTTCGGCGGTGATGCGCTCCCGGCGCCGCAGGGAGTCGGGTTCGTCGAGCACGGAGCGGTCGGCCTCGCCGATGCCGTAGTGATGGTGGTACAGGTCGTCGATCTTTCCGAGTTCGAGGTTGACCGGGTTCTCCTCGGCGTTCCAGTAGTCCGCGACCCGGGTCTGATACGTGGACTGGGACGGCACCGGGGCGGTGGTGGTGCCGGCTTCGGGGGCGATGGTCAACGGTGACTCCTCGTGCTGGGGACGGTGACGCTCTGTCATTCGATGGCGCTCTACCAGTAGTTGGGCAGGTGGTAGCGGTGGCTGTTGGTGGCGTGCCACTCGTGGTTGCCGGCCACCCAGTCGGACAGGCTCCGGGTGTAGCGCTCGACGAGGGGCGAGGCGGCGGACAGCAGGGCCGACTCCTCCTCGAAGGCCGCCATGATCCGGTTGTGGATCTCGACGGCCTTCAGATAGGCGGCCTTGAGCCCGCACCGCTCGTTGGCCGCGATGACCTGCGGCAGGTTGAGGTGCGTCGGATCGCTCGCCAGCTCCTTGGTGAAGGAGTACAGGTCGTTGACGATCGTGGTCGCGTTGCAGGCGAGCGCCGTGATCCGCTGGATCTCGGGGCGAACGTAGACCGCCTCGGGCAGTTCGTAGCCGTCCACGGCGTCCACGATCGACAGACAGGGACGGAAGTTGTTGAACTGCCGCATCACCAGGTACTCCCAGACCCGTGGCACATACCGGGTCTCCGCCCAGGCGGCCTCGGCAAGATAGCCCAGATGCAGCCGGGCGATGTCGTGCACGAAGCGGTCGGTCTGACTGGGCGTGGCGAAGGCGGCGTAGTCCTTCAGGGCGAAGTGGTACGAGCGCAGCGGACCGTCGGCCCGCACGCCGTGGCGCCACTCCTCCTCCAGCTCGGGGATGCCGTGGTACGGGTCGATCGCCGACTGGGCCATGATCAGCCGGCCCCCGAGGCCCCGGCGCGCGCCGCCCCGGCCCTCGTCCTCCTCGCAGTAGCAGGAGTCGACGACGTTCTCGGCGAGCAGCAGCTCCCCGGCGACGGTCAGCCGTTCCAGATCGGCCGCCTCCGGGTGCTGGAGCACCACGGCCCGGCCGAACTGGAACCCCGAGAAGTCCCCCTTCCAGGCCTCGGGGAACAGCTCCAGGCGCCGGGCCCAGGCCTCCAGCCTGCGGTCGACCTCCGCGGCCTTCTCGGGGTCGGCGGGGGCGACCTGCCGGTGCCGCAGCCCTGGAATCGCCCCGCCGCGCCGGGTGCGCAGGGTGCTCGCCACATTCGGCGGGCCCGGCGGACAGAAGGCGGACGACGTGCTCATGGGGTGCTCCACGCGGTCACTCGGCCGTCCGGCCGATCTGGGCGTTCTCGAGGATCCCGACCGCGTCGGGGACGAGGATCGCCATCGAGTAGTAGGCGGTGACGAGGTAGCGGATGATCGAGTTGCCGTCGATGCCCATGAACCGCACGTTCAGACCGGGCTGGTACTCCTCCGGGATCCCGGTCTGGTACAGCCCGATGGTGCCCTGGTCGCCCTCGCCGGTGCGCAGCGCGATGATGCTGCTGGTGTTCTGCGGGCTGATCGGGATCTTGTTGCAGGGGAAGATCGGGACACCGCGCCACGCCGGGATCTCGTGCCCTTCGACACTCGCCGTGCCGGGTACCAGGCCACGCCGGTTGCACTGCCGGAAGAACGCCGCGATCGCCTTCGGGTGGGCGAGGAACAGCTTGGTCTTGCGCCGCATGGACAGCAGTTCGTCCAGGTCGTCGGGGGTCGGCGGTCCGGCGAAGGTGCTGATGCGCTGCCCGTAGTCGGCGCTGTGCAGCAGCCCGAACTCCCGGTTGTTGACCAGCTCCCACTCCTGGCGTTCGCGGATCTCCTCGATGGTCAGCCTCAGCTGCTGCTCGGTCTGGTTCATCGGGTCGTTGTAGAGGTCCGCGACCCGGGTGTGGACGCGCAGCACGGTCTGCGTCAGGGACAGCTCGTACTCGCGCGGGGCGAGTTCGTAGTCCACGAAGCCGCCGCTGATGGTCGGCTCGCCGACATGCCCGGCCTGCACCGGGACGTCTGCCTCGCCCTTGCGGTTCATGGGCAGGCTCTGACGCGCGGCGTAGGCCTCCAGGTGCGCCGCGAGGGACGGCACCCGCTCGGTGAACTCCTGGACCACGGCCCAGGGGAGCACCAGCAGCACGCCGGCGGTCTCCGCCCGCACCGAGCTCAGCCACAGGGGGTCGGGCCGGCTGATGGCCTCGTCGCCGATCTGGTCGCCGTCGGTGACGACGCCGAGGATCTCCTCCTCGCCGTACTTTCCCTCCGCGAAGCGGGTGAACCTGCCGTGCACGACGAGGTACGCCTCCGTCACGGGCTGCCCGGCCTCGACCAGCACCTGGCCGGCGCGGACCTCCCGGACCCGGAACCGGGTGGCGACCTCCCTGAGGACCTCGGTGTCGGCGTAGCCGCGCAGCACCGGCAGTTCGGTGAGGGTCTCGGGGATGACCTTGATGTCGTCGGCGCCGTTGTGCTCGAACTGCACCCGCCCCCGGCCCACGCGGAGCTGCAGACGGCGGTTGACCCGGTAGGCGCCGCCCTTCACGTCCACCCAGGGCAGCATGCGCAGCAGCCAGCGCGAGCTGATGGCCTGCATCTGGGGTTCGGACTTGGTGGTCGTGGTGAGCTGCCGGGCAGCCTGGGTGCTGAGGCTGGTGAGCTGACCGTCGGACCGGGGATCGGGAGCAGGTTCGTCGATGGTGGGACCGGTGGCGCCGTCCGGTGTGGACACATTCCCTCCCAGGAGGTGAGCGGGCTGGCCAAGCGCGTGCTCCAGCCAAACAGCCGTGACGGCGGCCGGGTCAGGGCGCGAAAGGGGCGGGTTCGCTCCCTGGAGGCGAAAACATGCCGGATGGTGCGGTTGGCGCACCTTGTGGGTTCTCACACCTCTTGGGTGCTTCCGCGCGCCGTGAGGCGCTGTTCATGACAGGTCGTTCACCAGCACGGCGGCCCCGTCGAAGCGGCCCTGTCCCAGATCCCGCAAGGCGTCCGAGGCCCGCGAGAGCGGATAGATGTGCGTGGTCGCGCGCACACCGTGCCGAGCGGCCAGTGCCAGGAACTCCCGCCCGTCCTCCCGCGTGTTGGAGGTGACGCTGCGCAGCTCCTTCTCGTAGAACAGCTCGCTCTCGTAGCGCAGCGGCGGTACGTCGCTCAGATGGATCCCGGCGATCGACAGCACCCCGCCCCGGTCCAGGGCCCGCAGCGCGACCGGGACCAGATCGCCGACCGGGGCGAACAGGATCGCGCTGTCCAGCGGCTCGGGCGGCATCTGGTACGCATCGCGCGCCGAGGCGGCCCCCAGGTCCAGCGCCAGCCTCCGGGCGGCGGCGCCCCGCGTCAGAACGTGCACGGTGGCGCCCTCGGCGAGGGCCACCTGCGCGCACAGATGAGCGCTGCCCCCGAAGCCGTACAGCCCGAGCCGCCCGCCCGGCGGCAGCGCGGCCCGCCGCAGCGCCCGGTAGCCGATGATCCCGGCGCACAGCAGCGGCGCGCACGCCACGTCGTCGAGCCCGCCGGGCAGCCGGTAGGCGAACGCGGCCGGCACGGTCGTGTACTCCGCGTAACCTCCGTCGGCGTCCCAGCCCGTGTAGCGCGAGGCCGGACAGAGGTTCTCCGCCCCACGCGCGCAGTAGGCGCACGTCCCGTCGGTCCACCGCAGCCAGGCCACCCCCACCCGCTCCCCGACGGCGAAGCCGCGCACCGCCGCCCCGGACCCCGCGACCACGCCGACGACCTCGTGCCCGGGTGTCACACCGGGCCGGTGGACCGGCAGATCACCCTCGGTGACATGCAGGTCCGTGCGGCACACCCCGCACGCGCGCACCCGCACGAGCAGCTCTTCGTCCCCCGGCACGGGGACCGGCTTCTCGACCAGCCGCAGACCGCCCTCCGCCACCGGCCCCGGCTTCAGCACCGACCACGCGCGCATCGTCCCGTCCGCCATACCGCGCCCCGATCCGTCGCAGAGCCGCCGTGTCCCCCCCAGTCTGTAACGGAGGGACGCATTCGGCGCGCGGCCGGACGAGGCGATGACTAGCGTGAGGAACCGGACAACCGCCGATTCGGAAAGGTCCGCAGTCATGGCCGTACAACCAGAGGGAACGCCCTGTTGGGTTGATGCGATGTTCAGCGACGTCGAGGGAGCCAAGAGCTTCTACGGCGACGTCCTCGGCTGGACCTTCGGCGAGGCGTCGTCGGAGTACGGCAACTACACCCAGGCCTACGCGGACGGCAAGGCGGTCGCCGCCGTCGTGCCGCCCATGCCCGGCCAGGAGGGCCAGTCGGCGTGGTGCCTGTACTTCGCCGCGTCCGACGCCGCCGCCACCGCCGAGAAGATCCGGGAGCGCGGCGGCGAGGTGCTGATGGAGCCGATGCAGGTCGGCGAGTTCGGCACCATGTGCCTGGCCCGCGAGCCCAGCGGCGCCGTCTTCGGCGTCTGGCAGGCCGGCACCCACGAGGGCTTCGAGGCGTCGATGGAGCAGCCGGGCGCGTTCTGCTGGGCCGAGGTCTTCACCCGCGAGCCCGAGAAGGCCGACGCGTTCCTGTCCGCCGTCTTCCCGTACTCGATGAAGCAGATGCAGGACGACGCGATCGACTTCCGCATGTTCAACCTCGGCGACAAGACCGTCCTCGGCCGGATGAGGATGACCGAGGAGTTCCCGCCCGAGATCCCCTCGTACATCAACGTGTACTTCACCGTCGACAACTGCGACGACGCGGTCGCCAGGGCCACCAAGCTGGGCGCCCAGCTGCGCTTCGGCCCGATGGACAGCCCCTTCGGCCGGTTCGCCGCCCTCAGCGACCCTCAGGGCGCGAACTTCTCGGTGATCGACATCAGGACGACGGCCGGGGAGATGCCGCAGAGCACCGACGTCTCCTAGAGCGTTTCGGAGCCCTCACGCGGCCATGGCATGATCGATCCCATGCGTGAACGTGTTGTGGCCGCGTGCGACGGGGCTTCGAAGGGAAACCCCGGGCCGGCGGGCTGGGCCTGGGTCGTCGCCGACGAGACTCAGGCTCCGGTCCGCTGGGAGGCCGGGCCGCTCGGCAAGGCGACCAACAACGTCGCGGAACTCACCGCACTGGAACGGCTGCTCACGGCGACCGACCCCGGCGTACCGCTGGAGATCCGCATGGACTCGCAGTACGCCATGAAGGCCGTCACCACCTGGCTGCCGAACTGGAAGCGCAACGGCTGGAAGACGGCCGCCGGCAAGCCGGTCGCCAACCAGGACCTGGTGGTACACATCGACGAACTGCTCGACGGCCGTACCGTCGAGTTCCGCTACGTCCCCGCCCACCAGGTCGACGGCGACCCGCTCAACGACTTCGCCGACCGCGCCGCCAGCCAGGCCGCCACCGTGCAGGAGGCCGCGGGCAGCGACCTCGGCTCACCGGAGCCGCCGCCCTCGCCGGACACCCCGCCGGCCAAGGCTCCGCGCCGCCGCTCCCCGGCCGCCCGGAAGAACGGCGGCTCCGCGCGCACCATCAAGGCCAAGTTTCCCGGCCGCTGTGTCTGCGGTCGCTCCTACGCGGCGGGCGAGCCCATCGCCAAGAACGCCCAGGGCTGGGGTCACCCGGAGTGCCGTACCGCCGAGGTCTGACCGGCGGACCGGACGGACGGCTCAGGCCGCGTCGAAGGTGTAGTGCGCGGTGTGGTCCAGCAGGTCGGCGGGGCGCACGTCGTTCCAGGGCTTCATCGTGTCGTTGAGGTCGACCACGTTCGGCGTCCCGACGGCCGGCACATAGCCGGAGCGGGGGTGCCGCCGCTGCCAGTCCGCCCACAGCTTGTCGATGTAGGCGTGGTGCAGCCAGAACACCGGGTCGTTGGGGGACACCCCGGTCGCCATCTGCCCGCCGACCCACACATGGACGCGGTTGTGCAGATTGACGCCGCGCCAGCCCTCCAGGTGGTTGCGGAAGCCGTCCGAGGCGCTGTTCCAGGGCGCCATGTCGTACGTCGGCATGGCGAGCACGGACTCCACCTCGGCCCGGGTCGGCAGCTCCCGTACGGCGGTGCCGAGCGAGCGGCGCAGGAACGTACGGCCGTCGACGCGCACATTGATCGGCCAGTTGCCGGTCGACGCGGCGAACGGCCCGTCCATCACCTGGCCGTCGAGGCTGCGCCCGGTGCCGCCGAGGAAGTCGGGCCCCCACAGCGAGGAGCGTATCGAGCGGTCGGCGCTCCAGTCCCAGTAAGGCAGTGCGACCGAGGCGTCCACCTCCTGCAGGGCGCGCTCGAACTCGAGCAGGAATCTGCGGTGCCAGGGCAGGAAGGACGGTGAGCGGTGGCCGGTGCGTTCCCCGTTGTCGGTGTCGCCGACGATGAAGGCGTTGTGCGTGGTGACGAACTCGTCGTAGCGGCCGCTGCGCTTCAACTCCAGCAGGGCGGCGACGAATCGGCGCTTCTCGTCGGCGGTCAGCAGGGCCTGGTTCTTGCGGACGGTCATGGTCGCAGGTGCTCCAAAGTGCGTGTGGGGCAGGTCAGTTGGCGGGGAAGGGCAGGAGTGGGGCGCCCTGCAGCTCGTCCACGGCGGCGCGGGCGGCGGCGCGCGGCGTGGGCACCGGGTCGTAGTGGCTGACGACGCTGATCCAGCTGCCGTCGGCGTTGCGCATCACATGCAGCTCCACCCCGTCGACGAACACGGCGTATCCGGCGCCGTGATGCTGGTGGCCGCCGCCGGAGACCGGCCGGCCCTGTATTCGGCGGCCCTTGTAGACCTCGTCGAAGGACTGCGGGGAGTGGTGGTCGTGCCCGGCGGCGGGCGCGGTGGGGGCGAGGACCGTCTGAACACCGGCCGCGGTGGCGAACACGGCCGCGGCGGTGAGCGCACGGCGACGGCTTATCTCTGGCATGCGGAGCTCCTGGATCGTTCAGCTGATGACTCCGCATGCCTATCGGGCCGGGGGAGAGCGGGAGAAATCGGTCGGGAGTGGTTGGCTCCGATCCGGACAAGTGCCCACATGTCATAGAAGATTGAACGAAGATGATCTTGCTGGGAACTGTGCCCGCGTGTCCGCGGAATGAGGAATTCCTTCTCCTGGAGCCCCCGTCTCGGGTGATCTCTCGCGATTGCCCGTGTCGCGAGTGGTCTGCCTCACCCCTCGAAACTGGCGCGATCCGGCATGCGCGAGGTGCCGCGCCCGCGCTGCTACCCTCCCGAAGTAAAATGACCGATTTATAGAATTAGTGGGGGTATGAGTGAAGGTTGCCTGCGTCGGCGGCGGGCCCGCCGGCCTCTATCTCTCGGTCCTGCTGAAGCTGCGGGACCCGTCCCACGACATCACCGTCCACGAACGCGACCCGGAGGGCTCCACCTACGGCTGGGGCGTCACCTACTGGCGCGGACTGCTCGACAAGCTGCGCGAACAGGACCCCGAGTCGGCGCGTGCCATCGAGGAGAGCTCGGTCCGCTGGAGCGAGGGCGTCGCCCACGTCCGGGGACTGACGACCCGCAGGGCCGGTGACGAGGGGCACGGCATCGGCCGCCACCGGCTGCTGGCGATCCTCGCCGAACGCGCCCGCTCGCTGGGCGTACGGCTGGAGTTCGAGCACGAGGTCAGGCCGGAGAACCTGCCCGTCGCCGACCTGGTCGTGGCGGCCGACGGCGTCCACAGCGCCCTGCGCACCCGGCACGCCGACCACTTCGGCACGGACATCAGAGCCGGGCGCGACCACTACATCTGGCTCGGCACCACCAAGGTCTTCGACGCCTTCACCTTCGCCTTCGTCGAGACCGACCACGGCTGGATCTGGTGCTACGGCTACGCCTTCGGCCCCGAAGGCAGCACCTGCGTAATCGAGTGCGCCCCAAAGACATGGACCGGCCTCAGCCTCCACACCGCGGACGAGGCCGACGGACTCGCCCTGCTGGAGAAGCTCTTCGCCGACGTCCTCGACGGCCACCCCCTCCTCGGCCGCTCCCGCGCCGACGGCAGCGCGCAGTGGCTGACCTTCCGCACCCTCACCAACCGCACCTGGCACCGCGGCAATCTCGTCCTGCTCGGCGACGCCGCCCACACCACCCACTACTCCGTCGGCGCCGGTACCACCCTGGCGCTGGAGGACGCCATCGCCCTCGCCCGCTCACTGCACGAGCACGCCGCCCTCGCCCAGGCCCTCACCCGCTACGAACAGCAGCGCAGGCAGGCCCTGTTGTCCCTCCAGAGCGCGGCCCGCTACAGCGCCCACTGGTACGAGAACCTGCCCCGCTACATCCATCTGCCGCCACACCAGATGTTCGCCCTGCTCGGCCAGCGCCACTCGCCCCTGCTGCCCCACGTGCCGCCCCGGCTGTACTACCGGATCGACCGGGCGGCCGGGCGACTGGAGGCCCTGCGCCGCCTCAGACGCCGGCTCGGTCCGAAGGTCGCTCGCGCCGTGCACGCCAGGGCACTGGCATCCCGCGAGTAGCCGTACCTCACCGGAACAACCGGTCCAGGAAGGCGTTTCCGAACACCCCATGGGGATCGAGCCGGTCCAGCGCCCCTGACGCCTGCGCCCACGCGTCCTCCCCGAAGGTGCCGGGCACGACGGTGCCCAGCACCTCGCCGTCGCTCCAGGCGGAGTCCTTCGTGTAGGCCCAGCCCTTCGACCACTCGACACGGGTCATGGCGTACCCGCCGTCGAAGGTGCGCAGCAGGAACCGCTCGATCTGGCTCAGGAACGCCTCCGCGTACGGTGTCCCGGGCAGCGTCAGGATGTTCAGCCACACGGCGGTGTCCCACTCGGGGCGGTCACCGCGCGGCCCGATCGCCGACAGCAGCGGGGTCCGCGCCCCGTCCAGGCCCACGTCCGCGGGATCGTCGAGGCCCGTCACCCGGATCTCCACCGAGCCGTTGACCGGGAACTGCCCCCGGCCGGCGTACGCCGCGAGCCGCTCCCGGTAGAACGCGGTGAACTCGGCGACCACCTGCTGAACCTGCGCCCGGCTGGTGAGCACCGCGTACCCGTTCGTGGCGATCCTCAGCGTCGTCGGCCTCAGATACAGCAGCGTGTTCTTCGACGGCCCCCAGATGTCCGCCGACAGCGTCGCCACCAGCCCGAGCTCGGCCGCGTCGTACTGCGCGTTGCCGAGCACCGGCGCCAGATACCAGGCCCCGTCCGACACCATGTGCCCGACCAGCTCCGCCACCGGGCGCGGGACGCTGTCGGAGAAGGGGTAGTTGTACGGCGTCGTCACATGCCGCGAGGTCAGCGGCCGGGTGGGGGAGACGCTCCACACCTTCAGCCACGGGTACTCGGTGAAGGCGAACCAGATCGCCTCGGCGCGCCCGGCCCGGTCCAGGAAGCTCGCGAAGGTGCGTCCGCCGGCGCCGGGCGCGGCGAAGAGCTCGCCGGCCGGGATGTCCGTACGGCTGACGCACCGCAGGCCGGTGTTCGCGCCCACGCGCAGCACGACCTCGGTGACCAGGGAGCGGCCGAGATGGGTGAGCAGCGCGGCGCAGTCCGCCTCGTCGCGGTGGTACGTCCGCAGCGCGTACGCGCCACTGGCCTCGTCCCAGACGACGGCCGTCAGCGACAGCACCAGGTTGCTCAGCGAGCCGTACGTGTGGCCGGGGAGGCGCTGTTCGCCCCGCGCCGGTACGGCGGTGCCGTGCGCGTCGACGGCCAGGGCGCCGCCCAGGGTGAGGTTGCCGGGTGCGGGCGCGGCGGTGACGCCGAGGCCGTGCTCCTCCAGGTAGGTGAGCAGGGCCTCCAGGGTGACGCCGGTGCCGGCGCGCACGGAGGACGGCGACCGGAGGGACAGGCCGGTGAGATGAGCGGCGGTGTCGACGAGGAGGACCGGCGCGTCCGACGGCAGGCCCTGTGTGACCGTCAGCGGTGACCAGCCGTGCGAGGCGCCCCGGGCGCGCACTCTCCAGCCGTGCCGCCACGCCCAGTTGACGACGGCGACCACCTGCTCCGGGGTGCCCGGGGCACAGGCCCACAGTCCGTCGGCGGTGATCTCGCCGACCCAGTTCCGGTACGCCGAGCGGTACAGGGCCACATCCGCCGGGAAGTCGGGCAACTCCTGTGCCGCGACGGCCGGATCCGCCGGAAGAAGGGCCGGTACGGCGGCCAGGGCGGCGGCGGTGCGGAGGAAGCCCCTGCGGCTGAAGTCGTCGGTCACGCGGCCACGCTAGGGACCCCCTTGACACGCGTCGCCCGACTGTCGAACTGATTCACTCGTGTGAGTGACGGACGCGCAGGCGGACACACGGCGGGGGCGGCTCCGCGCAGGTACATGACGAATGACACACTGACGCCATGGAAGAGCGTGCAATCGGTAGGTCGGGTCAGCGGGCGTCCGTCGTGGGTCTCGGTACGTGGCAGCTGGGCGCCGACTGGGGAGACGTCGACGAGAAGGAAGCCCTGGCGGTGCTGGAGGCGGCGGTCGAGTCGGGGGTGACCTTCTTCGACACGGCCGACGTGTACGGCGACGGACTCAGCGAGCAGACCATCGCCCGCTTCCTGAGCGGCAGGCCCGACCTGGACATCCTGGTCGCGACCAAGATGGGCCGCCGCGTCGACCAGATCCCCGAGAACTACGTCCTCGACAACTTCCGTGCCTGGAACGACCGTTCCCGGCGCAACCTCGGCGTGGACCGCCTCGACCTGGTCCAGCTGCACTGCCCGCCAACGCCCGTCTACTCGACGGACGAGGTGTTCGACGCCCTGGACACCCTGGTCGAGGAGGAGCGCATCGCCGCCTACGGCGTCAGCGTGGAGACCTGCGCCGAGGCGCTGACCGCCATCGCCCGGCCGGGCGTGGCCAGCGTGCAGATCATCCTGAACCCGTTCCGCATGAAGCCCCTGCGCGAGGTGCTGCCCGCCGCCCAGGAGGCGGGCGTGGGCATCATCGCCCGGGTCCCGCTGGCCTCCGGCCTGCTGTCGGGCAAGTACACCAAGGACACCGTCTTCCCCGCCAACGACCACCGCACCTACAACCGGCACGGTGAGTCCTTCGACCAGGGCGAGACCTTCTCGGGCGTCGACTACGAGTCGGGTGTGGAGGCCGCAGTCGAGTTCGCCGGCCTCGCGCCGGAGGGCTTCACACCGGCCCAGCTGGCGCTGCGCTGGATCATCCAGCAGCCGGGCGTGACCACCGTGATCCCGGGCGCCCGCTCGCCCGAGCAGGCCCGCGCCAACGCGGCCGCCGCCGGTCTTCCGGAGCTGTCCGAGGACACGCTCACCGCGATCCGGGGCCTCTACGACCGGCGGATCAAGGGTCAGGTGGAGGGCCGCTGGTAGGTCAGTGGTGGGGCAACCGCCCGGTGGGCCGGACAGAATCCCCGCTCAGCGGGTACTCGCGGGACTGAGGGACTCAGGTCGTTCGAACCCGGGAGGACATGGTGACGGCCACCGAAGGCGGTGCAGCCAGGCGCAGGGGACGCAACGAGACCGCGGAGGAGAGAGCCGACCGCATGTGGGTCGAGCTCCTGCAGGAGGTCCGCGTGGCCCAGATGGGCGTGCAGATCCTGTTCGGGTTCCTACTCACCGTCGTCTTCACCCCGAAGTACAACGACCTGGAGCCCACGGACCGGACCATCTACATCGTGACGGTCGTGCTGGGCGCCGCCGCCACCGGCGCCCTGATCGGCCCCGTGTCCCTGCACCGGCTGGTGTCCGGGCGGCGCATCAAGCCGAAGGCCGTGGAGTGGGCCTCCCGGCTGACCTTCGTCGGCCTGGTCCTGCTCCTCGTCACCATGGCGGCCTCGCTCCTGCTGATCCTGCGGGTCGCCACACAGGACGGCTATGTGCCCTGGCTGGTCGCGGCGGTGGTCCTGTGGTACGTCCTGTGCTGGTTCGTGCTGCCGCTGTGGACACGTCACCGCTACACAGAGCGTGAGCGGTGACGCGCCGGCGGCATGAGCCCGACTACTCGGGCCGGGCCGCGCCCGACCGTGCCCCGCGCAGTGCCGTGATGCACGTGGAGATGGCCTGCTGGAGCTCCTCCAGCTGCTGGACCATGTCGTCCTCGACGAACTCCTGCACATCGTCGAAGGTCAGCTCCTCGAAGACCTTCGTCGCCTTCTGCAGGCTGCTGTAGAACTTCGTCCGCCGCTCCTGGACACGCAGCTCGGGATCGGCCTCCACGGCCTCGACGACCAGGGACTTCAGGGTGTCGTAGGCCTCGGTGGCCCACTCGCCGGAGTCCTCGTCCTCCTCCAGCTCTTCGATGAGCGACAGATGCCGCTCCGCCTCCTCGCGCAGGTCGGCGGGCGCCTCGACGGTCTGCCCGGCCGGGGTCCTGATCTGGCCCGACTCGGCAATCTGGCGGACATAGCCGATCCGGTCGGCGGCCCGGCTCTCACTGGCGACGGCCTTCTTCAGGTCGTCGGTGCGCACGACGTCCCGCGCCAACTCGGCCTGCAGCTCCGGGTCTTCGCGGACCCGGTCGAGCAGCGCCTGGCGGGCCGCGCGGGCGGTCGAGGGGTCGGCGAGGATCGCGGCGCGCAGCGCGGTGGGGTTCTCGGCGACCTCCAGGGCCTTGGTGGGGCGAATGCCCTCGGCCTCGGCGGCCTCGGCGATGGCGGTGCCGCGCTCGGAGCCGGCGCTGCTGCGGGAGACGTAGTAGCTGAGCCACACGTCGGCGTCCGGCAGCTCCACCTCCTGACCGGGGGCGAGCGCCTCGAAATGCGGGACGAGTCCGTCGTCGGCGGCCCGGTCCCAGGCCTTGTAGTAGCGCATGACACGCTCGGGAGAGCACCCGGCGAGTTCGGCGAACTCCTTCGCGGACACCTTCGGTGTCTCGCCCGCGCTCTGGCCGCCGGGCCGCACGCTGCGCGCCACCCTCAGGCCGAAGGCCCATCCTCCGGTCCGCGCGTAGACCCCGAACTCGCGCGCGTCCCGCGCGACGAGTTCGGACAAGGGCGCGGGGGACGTCTCGGACGGGGCGGTCGCCAGACTCACGGATGACTCTCCTGTACGGGCTGCTCGGACTGCAAAAGTGCAGACCAGAGCTTATGGCACCGGCGGACGGCGCTACCGCCGCCCGGGGCGCGGCCCGGCGCCGTGCGAGCGGCGCGGTCAGCCGAGGGCGTCCCGCAGCGCGGGCAGCAGCGTCTTCTCCGCCCAGTCGAGATACGGCAACTGCGCATCGCCCCCGATCTGCACCAGGGCGATCTCGGTGAACCCGGCCTCCGCGTACGGGCGTACCGCTTCGACGAACTCCTCCGGGTCGTCGCCGCACGGGATCGAGGACGCCACGTCGTCGGGTGTGACGTACTGCGTGGCCGACTCGAAGGAGTCGGGGTGGGGCAGCTCCGAGTTGACCTTCCAGCCGCCGCCGAACCAGCGGAACTGGGCGTGTGCCCGCTTCACGGCCGTGTCCCGGTCCGGGTCGTGACAGACCGGCAGCTGCCCCACGCGTGGCTTGCCCGCTCCGCCGTGCCGGTCGAACGCCTCCAGCAGACCCGACTGCGGCTCCGTGGCGATGACCAGGTCGGCGAGCCGGCCCGCGAGAGCGCACGACTGCTCGCCCGAGACGGCGATACCGAGGGGCGGCGGCTCGTCGGGCAGGTCCCACAGCCGGGCCGACTCCACGTCGAAGTGGGTGCCCCGGTGGTTCACATGGCCGCCCTTGAAGAGCGCGCGGATGATCTCCACGGCCTCCTCCAGCATCTCGTGCCGCACATCGACAGAAGGCCAGCCACCGCCCACCACGTGTTCGTTGAGGTTCTCCCCGGAGCCGAGGCCCAGCCGGAACCGGCCCTGGGACAGCAGCTGCATCGTGGCCGCCTTCTGGGCCACCACCGCCGGGTGGTAGCGGAAGGTCGGACAGGTGACGTACGTCATCAGCGGGATCCGCGAGGTCGCCTGGGCGGCGGCGCCGAGCACGCTCCACGCGTACGGGGAGTGGCCCTGCGTGCGCAGCCACGGAAAGTAGTGATCCGACGTCACGGAGAAGTCGAAGCCCGCCTCCTCGGCGCGGACCAGGTGGTCCACCAGCTCCCGGGGGCCGGCCTGCTCGGTCATCATCGTGTATCCGATCTGCACCATGCGGCCCGAGTCCCCGGACAGCCGTGGGGAAAACGGGACGGACGGGGCAGGCCGCGGCCCGGGGCCGCACGACCTCCCGGTTGCCGGACGAGCCCCGGGAGAGGATGACCGCATGAGTGTTCGCCCGCTGCCTTCGAGCGCCCCCGCCGCCCAGGGCGTCGACGCCTCCGGTGTCCTCGCCTTCCTCGACGCCCTCGACGCCGCCCCCGGCATCGAGCCGCACAGCCTGATGATCATGCGGCACGAGCATCTCGTCGCGTCCGGCTGGTGGGCGCCGTACACCCCTCAGCGCCCGCACCTGCTCTACTCCATCAGCAAGAGCTTCACCGCGACCGCCGCCGGGATCGCCGCCGCCGAGGGGCTGATACGGCTGGACGACCCGGTGATCTCGTACTTCCCCGAGCTCGACGCCGACATCACCGATCCGCGCAGCCGCGCGATGCTCGTGCGGCACGTGGCGTCCATGGCCAGCGGGCACGAGACCGACACGATCTTCGCGGCGCGCGACCTCGACCGCGAGGATCTCGTCCGCGGGTTCCTCCTGGTACCCCCGGCCCGCGATCCCGGAACCGTCTTCGCGTACAACCAGCCCGCCACCTTCACGCTCGCCGCCATCGTCCAGCGCGTGAGCGGCCAGTCACTGACCGAGTACCTGCGGCCGCGGCTGCTGGACCCGCTGGGCATCGGCGAGGTCTCGTGGCTGCGCGACCGCAGCGGCCGGGAGCTCGGCTTCAGCGGGCTGCACGCCACCACCGACGCGATCGCCCGGCTCGGCCGGCTGTATCTGCGGGGCGGGGTGTGGGAGGGCGAGCGGCTGCTGCCCGAGTGGTGGGTGGCCGAGGCCACGCGCCCGCAGATCCCGAACGCCGGTGTCATGCCCGGGGACGACTGGCAACGCGGCTACGGCTTCAAGTTCTGGATGTCCCGGCACGGATACCGCGGGGACGGCGCGTTCGGCCAGTTCTGCCTGGTGCTGCCCGAGCAGGACGCCGTGATCGCGACGACCGCGGACACCTGGGACATGCAGACGCTGCTGAACCTGGTCTGGGAGCATCTGCTGCCCGCCTTCCGGCCCGCACCCCTGACCGGCGGCGAGGCGGCGGACGTGGCCCTGGCGGAGCGGCTGGCGGGACTGGCGGTGCCGCCCGCGGCCGGCAAACCCGCACCGCCCGAGCGGGCCCAGGCCTGGTCCACCGGCGCCTTCACCCCCTCCGGCGGGGTCTGCGGGCACCTGCCCGGGCTGACCGCGGTCGACCTCATGCCGGGCGCGGACGGCTGGACCCTGACGCTCACCGAGGACGGCCATCCGCTTCGGCTGGGGCTCGGGCAGGCCGGGTGGACCGTCTCCGAGGAGCCGGTGCCCACCGCGGTGAGCGGCGGCTGGACCGACGCGGACACCCTCGCCGTGGACATCGCCTTCCTGGAGACCCCGCACCATCTCGACGTGACGTGCTCGGCCAAGGACCGGACCTTCACGGCGCGTTGGCGCACGGACCCGCTGCACGGCCTGCCCCTGCGGGCGATGCGCGCACCCCGCGCGTCGGCCTGATCAGTCCTCGGGCACCCGGAACGTCGTGAGGAAGACGTCCAGCGCCTGCCGGTTGGCAGACTCCTCCCAGTCGGCCTCCGGGGTCGTCCAGCGCAGGGAGTAGCCGCGATGGTCGCCGATCAGAAAGCCGCGGCCGAAGGTGCGGACCTCGGTGCCGTCGGCCTTGGAGAGCCACTGCATGTCGGCGGCCTCGTACCCCTGGTACGTGGTCGCCTTGATCTCGCCGATCCGCCGGAACGTGCCGGCCTGCCGCAGACCGGGCTCCACATCGTCGCGCCACACGGTGACGGGGTCCGGGCCGACGCGTTCGCTGTAGGTGACCGCGAGGGTGCGCGGATCGTCCTCGGCGCCGAAGGTCACCCGGTACGCCAGGTCGGAGGCGCGCGTGGTGCGCAGGGGTGCCCAGCCCTTCGGGAGGGCGAGGGAGAAGCCCTCCGGTGACCTGTACGTCCGGAAACCCGGGGGCAGAGCCGTGTCCGAGGCGGAGGCGGTGGGCGTCGGCTCCGCCGTGGGGGACGGGGTGGGCTCCGGGGCGGGGGACGCCGTGCTGGGGGCCGGGCTGGTGGGCTCCTCGGTGGCGGCCGACGGTCCGGGCGCCGTATCGGCCGCC
The DNA here is from genome assembly GCF_001513975.1 of Streptomyces curacoi. Classification (GTDB taxonomy): domain Bacteria; phylum Actinomycetota; class Actinomycetes; order Streptomycetales; family Streptomycetaceae; genus Streptomyces; species Streptomyces curacoi. The sequence continues at coordinate 50,585 of NZ_KQ947989.1, read as the reverse complement.
GAGGGGCCCGAGTCGTCCGGCCGGCCGCTGGTCACCACCAGGACGGCCGCCACCACGGTGACCACGGCGAGGGCGGTCCCGGCGACCATGGCGCGCCTTCCCCAGCCCGGCCCGACGGCGTACAGGCCGCGCAGCCGGGGGCGCGGTGCCGACTGCGGGGCCGCCTCGGGGTCCTCGTTGAGGACGCGGACGAACGCCTCACGGACCACCGGCCGGCTCAGCCGCTCCCGGGAGTCCTTGCGCAGCAGCCCCTGCACGGCCTGGGTGAGCGGCCCGGCGCGCATCGGGGCGCGCAGCGGCAGCCGGTCCACGCCCTTCAGCGTGGCCTCGGGCCGGTCCCGTTCCCGATACGGCGGGCGCCCCTCGACCATGGTGTAGAGGATCACGCCGAGCGCCCACAGATCGGACGCCGGCCCGATGCGCTCGTCGCGGGCCTGTTCGGGCGAGGCGTACGACGGCGCGGCGACCCGGGGCGCCAGGGTCGCGCCGGCCAGCCCGAAGCCGGTCACCACGACCGAGCCCTCGTCGCGGACGAAGACCTGGCCCGGGCTCAGCTCGCCGTGCGTGATGCCCGCGACGTGCGCTGCTTCCAGCACGTCGAGCAGTTCGAGGCTGATGCGCGCGGCCCGGACGAAGTGGAACGTGCCCTGCTGGGTGAGGAGTTCGCCCAGCGGCGTACCGTCGATCCACTCGGTGACGATCCACAGGCTCCCGGACTCCTCGACGGCGTCCAGGACGGTGGCGACCCGGCCCGGGCGCAGCAACGCCATCCGTTCGGACGTCCGCAGAATGCGCGAGGTGGTCCGGCGCCCGGCGTCCGGGCAGGGATCGTCGGGGAGCCCGATCTGGGTGAGGAGGCACGGACGTTCGGTCTCCATGTCCTCGCCGTAGTAACTGACGCGGTTGGTCTCGCGCTGGACGACATCGACGAGCCGGTACCTTCCGGCGACCAACTCGGCTGTGGAGACGCGCGCCTTGACCATGGCCATCCCTCGCTGAACCCCTGGTTCTCATTTCCCACAGGAAGTACGGAGAGCGCGACAGGGTGTGTTCAACGAAATCCCCAACTAAAAGACTTCTCCTTTCCTTTGCTGCTGACGCGTGAGTAAGTTTTCGAAAAGGCACGGGAATTGAGCCGGACCGGTTCAGCGGAGACCGAAATCCGCCGCCCACCGCAGCACATCCCCGGTCGTCGCGTTGCCCCCGCACACCACCAGCCCCAGTCGCGCGCCGCCCCCGACCCGCGTCAGGACGCGCCGGGCGGCGGGCAGCAGACAGCCGGCGGCCGGCTCGGTCCACACCTTGGCGTGTTCGGCGAGGTCGAGCACGCCCTGTACCGCCTCCCGGTCCGGGACCACGAGCACGTCGTCGACCAGGGCGGACACATGGTCGTACGTCAGTTGCGACACGGACGGCGCGCTCAGCGTGGACACGATCGACGACAGGGCGACCGGCACCGGGCCGCCGGCCGCCAGCGCCTCGGACATGGCCTGGGCGCCCTCCGTCTCCACCCCCCAGATCCGCACGTCCGGCCGGCGGGCCCGCAGCGCCACCGCCACACCGGCGACGAGCCCGCCGCCCCCGACGCTGACGAGCACGTCCGTGAGGTCACCGGCGTCGTCGGCCAGCTCAAGCCCGACGGTGCCCTGGCCGGCGATCACCAAGGGGTCGTCGAAGGGATGGACGAGCGTCAGCCCCTCGTCCCGCATCCGCGTGACGAGCGAGAACGCGCCGTCCATGTCGTCCGTCAGGCGCACCGAGGCCCCGGCATCCCGGGCGATCCCGACCGCGCGTGCGGGTGCCGAACGCGGCATCACCACAGTGGCCTTCACATCGAGGGCGGCGGCCGTCATCGCCAGGGCGATCCCGTGGTTGCCCCCGCTGACCGCCACGACCCCGGCGGCGCGCTGGGCGTCGCTCAGCGAGAGCAGCTTCGCCGTCGCCCCGCGGGCCTTGAACGAACCGGTGCGCTGGAGCAGTTCCAGCTTGGCCGTCACCGGCACCCCGAGCAGGTCCGACAGGCCGGGGCTGGGCACGGTCGGGGTGCGCACGACATGTCCGGCGATGAGTTCGGCCGCGGCTGCTACGTCCGAGATCCCGATCAAGGCAGTCACCTTTCCGGCGCGGGACGGGGTTCCACGCCGTCTGGCACCCTGACGCGGGAGATGCCGCCGGTCAACTCGTTTCGCCGGGGGCGGCGCGGTGACGCGCGGACCACCGCCGTACCGCCCCGCACCGCGCTTTCACAGATCGCGCCGCACGAGGAAGTCCAGCAGCGACCGCAGCTCCCGCGCGGGCCCCGCCTCCAGCGGCACGTCCGCCAGAGCGGCCGCCACGGCGGTCACCTGGCGCCGCGCCTCCGCGAGCGCGGCCGCACGCCCGCCCGCCTCCTCGATCAGCGCGGCCGCCGCGCCGGGGTCGGCGCCCTCACCGGCCGATTCCAGCACCGCCGAAAGCCGTCCCGCCACCGGGGAGTCGAGCGCGGCCAGCACGGGGAACGTCTTCTTCCGCTCCCGCAGGTCGCCGTGGACCGGCTTGCCGGTGACGGCAGGGTCGCCCCAGATGCCCAGCAGATCGTCGACCACCTGGAAGGCGATGCCCAGATGCCGGCCCGCCCGGTCGAGGGCGGAGACGATCGCGGGCGGCGCCCCGCCGAGCAGGGCACCCAGCGCGGCCGCACAGCCCAGCAGGGCGCCGGTCTTGTGCTCGGCCATCGTCCGGTACTCCGCCGCCCGCACCCGCTCCGGCCCGGTCCAGGGACGCGTGGCGAACAGCAGGTCCTCCGCCTGCCCGCGCACCAGGTCCTGCAACGCCGCGGACAGCAGCCGTACGGCCCGCGGGCCCGCCGGTGCCAGGGCGAGCGTCTCGACGGCCAGCGCGAACAACGCGTCCCCCGCGAGAACGGCGGGGCCCGTGCCGTACGCCTTCCACACGGTGGGGCGGCGGCGCCGGGTCGTGTCGCCGTCCATGATGTCGTCGTGCAGCAGGGAGAAGACGTGCACCAGCTCCACCGCGACCGCCCCGGGGACCGCGACACGCCCCGGCGCACCCGCCGCCTCGGCACCGAGCACGGCCAGCGCCTGCCGTACGCCCTTGCCGCCCGAGACGGTGGCCGGTGCGCCGCCCACCTCGCACCAGCCGAAGGAGTACGCCGCCATCTCGCCCACCCATGGATGCGTGCGCCCCACGGCCTCCCGCAGCGCGGGGCGCACCAAGGCGCGGCAGCGTTCGAGGATCTGGCGGGCGTCGGCCGGAGGGTGCTCCGGCGAGGCGAGGCGGTGGGCGTCGGCCGGGGTACGGACCGCGGGAGGGAACGCCGTCACCGTACGGCCACCGCCCCGGCGCGCTGTGCGGCATCCTCCACGGCGCCCAGCTCCTCCTGCGCCCGCGTCACCATCTCCCGCGCGTGCCGCAGCCCGATCCGCTCCAGCACCTCGGCCAGCTCGGCCAGTTCGGCGGTGGTCTCGGCCCGGTCGCGCCCCAGCCGCGCCCGCGCCTTGACCAGTCCCAGCCGGGACAGCGCCTCCCCGCGCGGCTCGCTCATGGCGCGGAACTCCGCGAGCGCCTGCTCGTACAGGGCCCGGGCCGCGGCGTAACGCCCGGCGCGGTACAGGACGTTGCCGCGCATCTTGTGGTTGTAGGCCAGCGCGCTGGACAGCTTCATCGCCCGGCAGGTGGCCTCCGCCTCGGACAGCAGGGCAAGGGCGCGCTCCGTGTCGCCGTCGCGTACGGAGACGATGTCGGCGAGCCCGCGCAGCGCCCAGGCGTGGCCGCGCCGGTCGTCGGCACGCGCGGCGATCTCGGCCGCCTCCTCGAACAGGGCGTACGCCCTGTCGTACGAGCCGGTGTTGCGGTGGATCTGGGCGATGCCCTCCAACGCCCACACCGTGTGTCGCGCCTCGCCGCGCCGCCGGGCCTCGGCCAGCAGCTGCTCGTGCAGCCGGTGGACGGCCTCGTAGTCGCCCTGGATACGGCCGGTCTCGGCCAGGCCGGCCAGTGAGTAGCCGCGTACGACGACGTCGCCGCCGCGTTCGCCGAGCTCGGCCGCGAGTTGCAGCAGCCGCCGGGCCAGGGCGAACGCGCCGCGCTGCCGGGCCAGCGTGCCGCCGCTCCACAGCGCCCAGGCCATCGCCGCGGTGTCCCCGGCCTGCCGGGCGGCGCGGTAGCTTGCCTTCCATGCCCGGTCCGCGTCCCCGACCTGCCCGAGCCGGCGGTGCGCCTCGGCGACCGCGAGCCCCGAGCGCGCCGCCTCGCCGTGCTGCCCGGCCCGCTCGGCCGCCCGCAGTTGTTCGGTGCCGGCGGCCAGTACGTCGGTGAGTGACGAGTTGACGGACAGCGCGGTGAGCGCGCCCTGGTACTCGGGGGCGAATGCCTTGCCGTACATCGATCCCTCTCGGTTGATGGACATGTCCCGTATACGCTGGATGTATACACACGGCGTATACTCTCTGTGTATACGCCGTGCGTATAGAGCGTTGAAAAGGAGCCCTGGCCCTTGGGCCAGGGCTTCACCTGTTGCCGATCAAGACGCGGACACGACCGAGTGGGTTGCCCGTGAGGCGCAGATCACCCCGGGCGTCAGTGCTGCTGGGCCTTCGGCGGCGTCACCTCGCTCGGCCGGACGACGACATAGCCCTGCCCCTGCAGCATCAGCTGTACGGCCTCCCCGGAGCCGCCGCGCAGCATCGAGCCGAGGGACTGCGAGCGGTGCAGCGAGGTCTCCAGCCCGGCGGTCCAGCCGACCACCGCGTCCGTGTCGACGTACACCGGGTACTGCGGCGAGACCGGGATGACCAGAGGACTGCCGTCGCACACCAGGCCCAGCCTGCCGTGCCCGGTGAAGACACTGTTGAACAGGCCGCCGCCGGCGATGCCCGCGCCCTTCACCGTCGCGATCCGGTACGACAACGAGGCGTCGAAACACAGGACGTTGCGGCCGTTGACCGTGAACTCGTCGCCGGGGTCGACGTCGACGACGAAGCAGTTCTGCGCCTCGTGCGCGAACCAGGCCTCGCCCTGCCCGCGCACCGCCATCAGCGGCAGCCCCTCACCGGTCATCGCCCGCTTGAGCATGCCGCCCACGCCCTGGCCCTTGCGCTCGAACTGGAGGTTGCCGCGGTAGGCGACCATCGCGCCCTGGCGGGCGTGCATCTCGCCGTTCACCGCGTACTTGATGCACTTGGCGTTCTCGATCGTCATGCCCGGCGCGGTGGCGGGCTGGACCATGTGCTCGCTGGAAAAGAGGTCACCCTTCATGTGGGCATCCTGTCCCGGACGGTCCCGTTCCGGCCAGATCGCCGCACGTCGGCCTCGCCGGAGGTCAGGCGCCGAAGAGCTGCGTCCAGTACGTGCCCGCCGGGCCGCCGCCCGCGAAGCCGATGCCTATGTGCGTGAAATCGCGCTTGAGGATGTTCGCGCGGTGACCCGGGCTGTTCATCCAGCCCTCCACCACCTCGGCGGGGGAGCGCTGGCCACACGCGATGTTCTCGCCGATCGCGCGCATACGGGAGCCGGCGGCGGCCGCCCGGTCCCAGGGCCGGCTTCCCTCGGGCGAGGTGTGGGAGTAGAAGGCGCGGGCCGCCATGTCGGCGCTGTAGGTCTGCGCGGCGGTGGTCAGCGCGGAGTCGACGGCCAGGGGCAGCAACCCCGCCCTGGCACGCTCGAGGTTGGTGAGATCGACGACCTCGGCCGCCGTGCGGGACAGGTCGCCCGGCATGAGCGGCGCGGCCCACAGAGCGGTCCAGTAGGTGTCGCCCGAGCGGCCCCCCGTGACGTGCCCCAGGCCGGCATGGGTGAAGGCCGGGTCGTGCAGGGTGCGGCGGGGCCGGTCGGTGCGCAGGCAGTACGCGACGAACTCGGCGGGTGTGCGCGGGCCGGACACGAGGTGCTCGCCGATCGTGAGGTACGTGTACCCGGCGGCGGTGACGCGCTGGTACACGGAGACTCCGTCGCGGCCTTCGACGCCGAGCCGTCCTGCCGCGGCCATGGCGGCGGCATGCGCCCGAGCGGCGGAGGCGAGGCGGGCGTCGAGGGTGACGGGCGGCGAACCGGCGTCGGCGCGGGCGGAGTTGACCAGCCCGAGGAATCCGTCCGGGTCGGAGGACGGGACCGGTGGGGCGGCGACGGCGGACGGAGTGTGGATCGTGGACCATGCGGTGGACGCGGACCGTGCGGTGGACGCGGACCGTGCGGTGGGCGTGGGCCCTGCGGTGGGCGTGGGCCGTGCGGAGGACAGGGGCCGGGCGGCGGGTGGTGGCTGTGGCGCCGGGGACGGAGTGGCGTCCTCGATGACGTCCACCCCGAAATCGCGCGCCAGGCCCGCCAGCCCGTCCGCGTACCCCTGCCCCAGGGTCCGCAGCTTCCAGCCGTCGCCGCGCCGGTAGATCTCCGCGAGCAGCAGCACGGTCTCCTGCCGCGGGCCCTGCGGCGCGAACCGGGCGACGGCACGGCCGTCCGCGGCGGTGACGTGCAGCGTGGGTGCGGGCAGGCGGCCCAGGGGAGTACCGGGGTCGGCGGGGCTGACGACCACCGTGACCCGGGTGGCTCCGGAACGCAGGCGCGGCGGGTCGACGGTCAGGGTCTCGCCGTGGAGCCGGGCGCCCGGAGCGGACGGCTGGTTGTAGAACACGAAGTCGGCGTCGCCCCGGACCTTGCCGCTGTCGTCGGTGATGAGCGCGGACACGTCGAAGGGGCCGGGTACCCGGACGGTCACGCTGCCGCCCGGGAGGGGCAGATTGCCCCCGGGAACCAACTCGCTCATCGTGCCGTCCTGGGAACCGACTCGCTCATCGCGCCGTCCTGCTCGGTGGTTCGGGATCCGGTGGGGATGTCGGGAAAACGTCCACCGGATCGCGTGGGTTCCCGTCCGACGGCCGCCCTCAGTTCCGGTCCGGGACCACGGGGATGCCCGGTGCGACGTCCTCGTACATCTCGCCGAGCGCGGAGCCGCGCCGGGGCTTGGCCTCCTTGCCGCAGAACGCGGACTCCAGCGTGCCCAGCATGGAGTTGAGGACCGTGCTGTTGTTGGAGGTGTTGGCGAGCGCCGCGAGGCTGCGCCTGCCGTCCTTGGACGCGAACGCGTATGTGTAGTAGCCCTGCACCGCGCCTGTGTGACCGTACACGGAGACCCCGCACGACAGATCGCGGCGCCGCAGCCCCAGCCCGTACGCCTGTGAGCCGCCCGCCGGTACCCACCGCTGCATCTGGGCCAGCTGCGCCGGGGAGGTCAGCCGGCCGCCGAGCAGCGCCGACAGGAAGGTGTTGAGGTCCCGGGTGCTGGAGATGACAGCGCCCGCGCTCTGCGCCCAGGACACCGTCTGCTCGGTGGAGTCGACGAGCGCCGCGCCGGCGGTGTCCGGCGTGAGATAGCCGCGGGCGTGACGGCCGGGGATCGTCGTGCGGGGATGCACGTAGAAGGTGTCGCGCAGCCTCAGCGGGTCGATGATCCGGTTCTGGTACTCGGTCCGTACGGAGTGGCCGGTCAGCTTCTCGATGAGCATTCCGGCGACGACGAAGTTGGTGTTGGAGTAGGAGTACGCGCCGCCGGGCCCGGTGGTCCGGGGCTTGCTCAGGGACCGGTTCACCAGCTGCCGGTGGGTGAAGACCTTGGTGCGGACCGCCTCGAAGCCGGGAACCGTCCGGGCGAACATCTCGTTGGTGTAGTCGTGCAGGCCGCTGCGGTGGCTGAGCACATGACGCACCGTGATCCGGTCGTCGGGCAGCAGTCCCGGCAGATAGCGGTTGACCGGGGCGTCCAGCTTCAGCTTCCTCTCGTCGGCCAGTTGCAGCAGGACGACCGCCGAGAAGATCTTGGTGACACTGCCGATGCGGAACCGGTCGGCGTTGCTGATGGGCCGTCGGGTCCCGCGGTCGGCGACTCCCGTGGCGGCCCAGTGGACCGTGTCCCGGTCGTCGAGCCGCGCCATCGCGCCCGGGGCGCCCTGCCGCCGCGCCGCGCGCAGGACGTCCCACAGCCCCGCGACATCGGGTGCGGGCAGGGCTCCCGCCGAGGCGGCGGACGGGCGGACGCCGGGTTCCCGGGGCGCGGCGTGTGCGGGAACCGCCAGGAGCGACACGAGGGCCGCCGCTGCCGCCGTACCTCTGACCACCGTTGCTGAGACCATCCGGCTTCCTCCCGATCCCGCCGACGCGCTGCTGATACGAGAACGATCACCTTCGCTCGGGGCAACGTTCTCGCACCCCGTCACCTCGCCACGGACGACGCGCAGTTGGAAGGCCGCCGGTCCACCGGGTGGGAGTCCTTCAGCGAATCCTGCTTCTTTTATTGACGGCGGAAAATAAGGGCTCTAGGTTCCGGGCATGCCCTCGATCCGCCGCGCCGAGACGTTCCCGGCGAACACGCCGGCCGCCTCGCAGATCTTCACCACGGTCCTGTGCCACGGGCCCCTCACCCGCCTGGAGGCGGCCCGGCGGGCGGGGCTGTCCCCGGCTGCCGTCACGAAGGCGGTCCGGCCCCTCATCGAGGCCGGATACCTGGTCGAGGACGTGGACGAGCCGGCCCGCCCCGCGCTGGGCCGCCCGGCCAACCCCGTGCGGGTCGACGGGGGACGGGCCCTGTTCATCGGCGTCAAGGTGACCGGCGACGAGATCATCGGTGTCCTCACCGACCTGTGCTGCCGTATCCGCGTCGCCCGCCACGCCCCGCTCCCGCACCGTGCGCCCAAGGCCGTGCTGGCCTCGGTCGCCGAGCTGGTGGGCGAACTGCTCGCGACCGCCGGCGACGCGGACGTCCCGGTCCTCGGCCTCGGCATCGCCGTCTCCGGTGACGTGGACCGCGGTGAGGGAGTCGTCCGCTACTCGCCGTTCCTGGAGTGGCGGGACGTCCCGCTCGCCGAACTCGCCGCCCAGACCACCGGGTTGCCGGTCACCGTCGACAACGACGTCCGCGCCCTGACCGTCGCCGAGCAGTGGTTCGGCGCCGGTGTGGGGCTGTCCGACTTCGCGGTGGTCACGGTCGGCGCGGGCATCGGCTGCGGTCTCGTGGTGCACGGCCGGGTGGTCGCCGGTGCGCACGGCGTGGCCGGGGAGATCGGGCATGTGACCGTCGACCCGGCCGGCCCGCCCTGCCACTGCGGCAACCGCGGCTGCGTGGAGGCGATCGCGGGGGACGCCGCGATCCGCCGGCGGATCCGCGAGACGACGGGCGTCGAGGTCGCCGACACCGCTCAGGCCGTGGCGCTCGCCCACGACGGGGCCGCCGGAGCGCGCGAGGCCTACGCGCGGGCCGGCGAGGCGATCGGCCGGGGCATCGCCACCGTGGCCAACCTGCTCGGCCCCGAACGCGTGATCATCTCCGGCGAGGGACTCGCCGCCCACGACCTGTTCGCCGAACAGATCCGCGACGCCTTCGCCGCGGCCGCGTTCGGCTCCGCCGCCCAGTGCGACGTACAGACCCGCCCGCTCCCCTTCGAGGAGTGGGCACGCGGGGCCGCCGCCACCGCGATCCAGTCCTTCATCAGAGCCGACGACCAGCGGTAGAGCCGCTGGACCGACCCCGGGAGGTACGACCCATGCGGTCATCCTCGTACTGCGTCATGCCCGCACGCGCCCTGAGAGCCGCGATCGTCCTGGCCCTCACCGCCGGCGCCACCGCCGCCGTCCCCGCCGCGCGGGCGGAGACCGCCGCCTCCGCCCAGACCGCCGTGCCCACCCAGACCGCCGTGCCCGCCCAGACCGCCGTGCCCGAGGCCGCGGCCCCCGCCCTCGCGGCCAAGCCCTACATGGGCTGGTCCAGTTGGAGCATGCAGTCGTCGAAGTACCCCGGCCTCAACCCGGACGGCGACTACAGCTACCTGACCGAGGCGAACGTCCTGAAGCAGGCCGACGCCCTGGCCGCCAAGCTGAAGAAGTACGGCTACGAGTACGTCAACATCGACGCCGGCTGGTGGCGCGACAACACCTGGAAGCCCCGCTTCGACCAGCACGGCCGCCAGCAGGCCGACCCCGTCCGCTTCCCCAGCGGCATGAAGGCCGTCGCCGACCGCATCCACGCCAAGGGCCTCAAGGCGGGCATCTATCTGCCGGTCGGCCTGGAGAAGGAGGCGTACGGCGACGGCAGGGTGGCGATCTGGAACGCCGACGGCTGCACCACCGCCGACATCGTGTACGAAGACCTGCGCACCACCAACGGCTGGGACAGCGCCTACAAGCTCGACTTCGCCAACCCGTGTGCGCAGAAGTACATCGACTCCCAGGCACGGATGTTCGCCGACTGGGGCTACGACTTCCTCAAACTCGACGGCGTCGGACCCGGCTCCGGCAAGAGCGGCGACCAGTACGACAACGTTGCCGACGTGGCCGCCTGGCAAAAGGCCATAGCGGCCACCGGCCGCCCCATCCATCTGGAGCTGTCCTGGTCGCTCGACATCGGCCGCGTCGCCGACTGGAAGAGGCACTCCCAGGGCTGGCGCATCGACACCGACGTCGAGTGCTACTGCAACACCCTCGTCAGCTGGGAGAACTCCGTCGACGACCGCTGGGACGACGCCCCCGGCTGGACCCGGCACGCCGGCCCCGGCGGCTGGAACGACCTCGACTCCCTCGACGTCGGCAACGGCGAGATGGACGGCCTCACCAAGGCCGAGCGGCAGAGCTACGCCACCCTGTGGGCCATCGCCAAGTCCCCGCTGTACACCGGCGACGACCTCACCCGCCTCGACCCCTACGGCCTGTCCCTGCTGACCAACCGCGAGGTCATCGCCGTCAACCAGGGAGCCACGCCGCCCGCACGCCCCGTCACACCCTCCGACCCCCAGCAGGTCTGGGCCGCGAGGAACCCCGACGGCACCTACACCGTCGCCCTGTTCAACCTAGCCGACGCCCCCGCCGCCGTCACCGCCCACTGGGCGTCCCTCGGCTTCACCGGCAAGGCCGCGGTCCGCGACCTGTGGAACCACGAGAACCTCGGCACGTACCGGAACAGGATCACTGAGGCCCTGCCCGCCCACGGCTCCCGCCTGTTCACCGTCACCCCGCGCGGCAGCGCCCTCACCACGACCGCCCACGAGGCCGAGTCCCCGTCGAACACGCTCGGCGGCAACGCCTCCGTCGCCGACTGCCCGGCCTGCTCCGACGGCCGCAAGGTCGGCAACCTCTACCTCGGCGGCACCCTCCGCTTCAACGACATCGTCGTCGACAAGGCCGGGACGTACTTGATCAAGGTGGCCTACGTCAGCGGCGACCCCCGGTCGGTCGACGTCTTTGCGAACGGCGGCGGCGCCACCCGCCACAAGTTCCCCTCCACCGGCGACTGGGGAACCCCCGAGACCGTCAGCGTGCCCGTGACCCTCAAGGCGGGCGCCAACACGATCACCTTCGACAGCGGCACCGGCTACGCACCGGACATCGACCGGATCGACGTACCGAAGTCGTCCTGAACCACCTCCAGGAGCCCGAAGAACGACTGCCAGGAGCCGCCATGGACACCACCCCGTCCGACCGCCTGCCCAGACGCGGCCTGCTCGCCCTCGCCGCGGCGACCGGAGCCCTGACCGGTCTGCCCGCCTTCACGGCGACGGCCGCACCGCGACGCCTCACCGACTTGCCTGTCACCACCGGCAGTTCACGCCACCAGCTGTGGTGGCAGGCCCCCGCCGACGACCACTCCATGATCGAACAGGGCCTGCCCGTCGGCAACGGCCGCCTCGGCGCCCTCGTCGGGAACGACCCCGGCCGCGAACTCCTCCTGATCACCGACGCCACGATGTGGACCGGCGGCCGCAACGACACCCTCGACGCCGACGGCCAGTTCCCCTACGACCGCGCGAACTTCGGCTCCTTCACCCTGCTCGCCCGCCTCACCGTCGACCTCCCCGACCACGATCTGTCCGCCGTCCACGGCTACCGCCGCACCCTCGACCTGGCGCAGGGCCTGGTGACCACGTCGTACACCCGCTCCGGAGTGACGTACCGCAGGCGGGTCTTCGCCAGCCGCCCCGATGACGTGATCGTCCTGCACTTCACCCAGAGCGGCGGCGGCCGCTACACCGGCACCGTGGCGCTGGAGGGCACGCACGGCGAGGGCGCCGCGGTGTCGTTCGGCGGGGCCTTCCCCAACGGTCTGCGGTACGGGGCCGCCGTCACCGCGTACGGCACCGGCGGACGCGTCACCGTCGGCGGCTCGCGGATCGACTTCGCCGGCTGCCGGGAGCTGACCGTGGTGGTGAGCGGCGGCACCGACTACGCGCCCGACGCGGCCAAGGACTATCGCGACCCGTCCCTCGACCCGCCAAGGCTCGCCCGCGGCAAGATCCGCGACGCCGCCGCCCACTCGGCCGACACCCTGCTGCGCACCCATGTCGCCGACTACCAGACCCTGTTCGGGCGGATGGACCTCTCGCTCGGCACGTCGTCCGCCGCGCAGCGCTCCCTGGACACCTGGGAACGGCTCAGGGCCCGGGCCCGGGACGGCGAACCCGATCCCGAACTGGAGGCCTCCTATGCCCAGTTCGGCCGGTACCTGATGATCTCCGGATCGCGAGGCAGCCTGCCCCTCGCCCTGCAAGGGCTGTGGCTCGACGGCAACGACCCGGACTGGATGGGCGACTACCACACCGACATCAACATCCAGATGAACTACTGGATGGCCGACCGGACGGGCCTGTCGCCGTGCTTCGACGCCCTCACCGACTACTGCCTCGCCCAGCTCCCGTCCTGGACCGACCTCACCCGCCGCCTCTTCAACGACCCGCGCAACCGCTACCGCAACTCCACCGGCAACAACGCCGGCTGGACCGTCGCCATCTCCACCAACCCCCACGGCGGAGGCGGCTGGTGGTGGCACCCGGCGGGCAACGCCTGGCTGTGCATCACCCTGTGGGAGCACTACGAGTACACCGGGTCGCGGGAACTTCTGGAGAAGATCTACCCCTTGCTCAAGGGAGCCTGCGAGTTCTGGGAGGCGCGACTGCTCACCACCACCCTCCCGGGCACCACCCGGGAGGTGCTCGTCGCCGACAGCGACTGGTCACCGGAGCACGGCCCGCTCGACGCCAAGGGCATCACCTACGCCCAGGAACTGGTGTGGGCGCTGTTCGGGAACTACTGCACCGCGGCGGCGGAGCTGCGCACGGACACCGCCTACGCGGATACGATCGCCGCACTGCGCAGAAAGCTGTACCTGCCGCGAGTCAGCCCGAGCACCGGCTGGCTGGAGGAGTGGATGTCCCCCGACAACCTCGGCGAGACCACGCACCGCCACCTGTCCCCGCTGGTCGGCCTGTTCCCCGGCGACCGCGTCCGCCCCGACGGCTCCACCCCGGCCGACATCGTCGCCGGCGCGACCGCCCTGCTCACCGCGCGCGGCATGGAGAGCTTCGGCTGGGCCAACGCCTGGCGCAGCCTGTGCTGGGCCCGCCTGAAGAACGCCGAGAACGCCTACCAGCTGGTCGTCAACAACCTCCGCCCGTCGACCGGCGGCAGCAACGGCACCGCACCCAACCTTTTCGACATCTACGAAGTCGAACGCGGCCGGGGCATCTTCCAGATCGACGCCAACCTGGGTACTCCAGCCGCGATGATGGAAATGCTGCTGTACTCCCGACCCGGACACATCGAACTCCTCCCGGCGCTCCCCGACGCCTGGGCCGCCTCGGGCTATGTCAGGGGCGTCGCCGCGCGCGGCGGCTTCGAGATCGACCTGCGCTGGCGCGACGGGCGGCCGGCCGAGGCCCGGATCCACAGCGTCGGCGGGCGCACCACGACGGTCGCGCACGGCGCTGTGTCCCGCACGGTCACGCTGCGGCCGGGCGCGTCCGTCACGCTGAAGGACTTCACCCGATGAGGGCAGGACTCCCGCTGGCCGCCCTCCTGCTGACGGTCGCCGCCTGCCAGTCCGCGCCCGCGCCCGCCGGGGCGACCGGCGACCCGAGCGGCGTCGTCACCTGGGCGGCGAGCGCCGACCGCATGGGCGACGGTGTCGCCGGCCGCAGCTACCGGCTCGTCGTGCACACCAGCGTGGGCGGCACCGACCTGCGGATCCGGCTCTCCAACGCCTTCGGCGACCGGCCGCTGACCTTCGACAACGTCTACGCGGGCAGCCAGAAACAGGGCGCCGAGCTGCGGCCGGGCAGCAACCGTCGCCTGACCTTCGGCGGGGCACGCACGGTCACCGTGCCGGCGGGCAGCACCGTGTGGAGCGACCCGCTGCCCGGCAGGCTGCCCGCCGCGACGAACCTCGTCGTCAGCCTGCACAGCCCCGACGCGGGCGGCCCGGCGACCGGCCACTGGATGGCCCTGCAGAGGTCGTACGCGACCCAGGGCGACCACACCGCCGAGGAGAGCGGCGCCGCCTGGACGATCCCGACCGGCTCCTGGTTCCACCTCGACGCCGTCTCCGTGCGCGCCCGCGCGGGCACCGGGGCGGTGGCCGCCCTCGGCGACTCCATCACCGACGGCTGGCAGTCCACCGCCGACCTGAACCGCCGCTGGCCCGACTACCTCGCCCGCCGTCTGCAACGAGCGGACACGGCGGTGAAGGGCGTCGCCAACGAAGGCATGTCGGGCAACAAGGTCCTCGCGGACGGCCCCGGCCAGAGCGCGCTGAACCGGCTGGAGCGGGACGTCCTGTCCCAGCCGGGCGTGCGCACCGTGTTCCTCTTCCAGGGCGTGAACGACATCAAGGCCCATACCGGCGTCACCGCCGAGGACCTGATCGACGGCTACCGCGAGATCGTCGAACGTGCGCACGCGGCCGGCAAGTGCGTCGTCGGCGCGACCGTCGGCCCCTTCAAGGGCTGGCACGAATGGGACCCAGCCGCCGAGGCCGTACGTCAGGAGGTCAACGCGTTCATCCGCACCGGCGGAGTGTTCGACGCCGTCACCGACTTCGACCGCGTCCTGCGCAGCCCCTACGACCCCGGAAGGATGCTTCCCGCCCTCGACGGCGGCGACCACATCCACCCCAACGACAAGGGCATGCAGGCGATGGCCGACGCCGTCGACCTGACCGCCCTCGACTGCGGCACCACCCGCTGACGGGCGCGGCAGGGCCTCAGCCCACCGTCTCCTCGCGCGAGACGAGGCCCTTGCGACAGGCGACCGCCACCGCCTCCGTGCGGCTCGCGGCGCCCAGCTTGGCGAGGATGTTGGAGACATGGACGCTCGCCGTCTTGCCGGTGATGTACAGCTCCTCGCCGATCTGCCGGTTGCTGCGGCCGAGGGCGAGGAGGCGCAGGACGTCCTGCCCGCGGGCCGTGAGCGCCAAGGAACGGTCGGCGGCGGCTTGCGCGAGGCGGCCCCGGCGGATCAGGGCGTCCAGCCGCTGGAGCAGCGGCGTCGCGCCGAGCCGGGTGGCCGTCTCCCGTGCCGCCCGGGCCTCGGTGGCCGCCGACTCGCGGTCGTCCGCCGCCAACAGGGCTTCGGCGTGGCGCAGCCGGCACCGCGCCCGGCTCGTACTCGTCGCCGTAGTCGAACGCGGCCACCGCCTTCGCCCACGCCGACACATCCGGCCCGGACACCGCCCGCGCCCACTCCGCCTCCGCGCGGGCCAGCCACGCCATGCCTTCCGGGCCCTGCCGCGTGCCGTCCACGCCGCGTACGGCCGTCGTCCGCGCCGGCTCGACCAGCTCGCTCGCCGTGTCCGCCCAGTGGCGCACCCCCGCCTCGTCACCGGTCAGGCGCAGCTCGGTGGCCCGGTCGGCGACCGCGGACAGCGCGAGGGCGGCGAGCCGGACCGTGGCGTCGGGCGGCGTGCCCGCGTCGTCGGTGAGGGCCGTGACGGTGGACCGCATCCGCTCCACCGCCGCCTCGGCGTCTCCGCGCAGTGCGGCGGCGTCGGTGAGCAGGAACCGCAGCAGATCCCTGGACGACTGGTCGGCCCAGTGCAGATCCTCCAGCACGAGGAGCACCGGCGCGAGGTCCGCCAGATCGGCCAGCAGCCCGGCGATGCCCTCGAACAGCCGCAGCCGGTCACTCACGGCGTCCGCCCCGCCCCCCAGCAGCCGGTCGACCACGGGATGAGCCCCGAGAACGTCCGCGAGCCGCTCGTCACCGGCGAGCGCCCCGAGCACCTCGGTGAACGGCAAATACGGCAGCCCGACATCACCGAGATCGACACAGTGCCCGGTCAGCACGGTCATGCCCGCCGCGGCGGCCCGGCCCGCGACCTCGTCCAGTACCCGGGTCCTGCCGACTCCGGCGTCCCCGGCGACCAGCACGGCCCGGGCCTCACCACCCCGGGTACGTTCCAGCACATCGCAGAGCCGGGCAAGCTCGCCTTCCCGCCCGATGATCGGCGCACCCGATGAGGTCTGTGACACGAACACATCTTGTCACTTCGAACTGACAGGAGGTCCGGGCTCTCAGGCGCGCAAGGTCTTCGCCCAGTCAGCCGGCACCCGCCCCGCCGGCCCCGGCGACGGCTGGTCCGCGGGATGGCTCACCGGAGGCGCCAGCTCAGGCCCCGACTCGTACAACTCGTTGGTGGCGTAGTCCCAGAACCACTCCTCACCCGGCTCGAAGCTCTGCACGAACGGATGCCCGGTCTCCCGGAAGTGCGCCGTCGCGTGCTTCGCGGGCGAACTGTCGCAGCACCCCACATGCCCGCACTGCGCACACCGCCGCAGATGGAACCACCACCCACCCGCCGCGTCGCACTCGACGCATCCGCTGCCACTCGGCGGGACGCTCGGATCGATTCCGTTGTCGCCGGTCATACGGAGCCCTCCTCGACCGATGTGAGCGGCAGCAGCACCCGGAAGCGGGTGTTCCCCGGCTCCGACTCCACCTGGATGCTGCCGTGGTGTTTGTTGACGACGATCCGCCAGGAGATGTCCAGCCCGAGCCCGGTGCCCTCACCCACGGGCTTGGTCGTGAAGAACGGATCGAAGATCCGCCCCCGGTGCTCGGCCGGGATGCCGATCCCCGTGTCCCGGAACTCCACCAGCAGCCGGTCGTGATCGGGCGCCGTCCGCACGGTCAACGTCCCTTCCCCGCCCGCGCTGTTGATGGCGGAGACCGCGTTGTCGATCAGGTTGGTCCACACCTGGTTCAGCTCGGCCGGGTAGGCCGGGATCCTCGGCAGCGTACGGTCGTACTGTTTGACGACCTTGATCCGCGGGCCGATCTTGCCCGACAGCATCAGCAGGGTGCTGTCGAGGAGTTCGTGCACGTCGGCGTTCTGGAAGGGCGCGCGGTCGAGCTGGGAGTACTGCTTGGCGGCGTCGACGAGGTGCGAGATGCGGGTGGTCGAGTCGTTGATCTCGTCCATCAACAGCTCGGTCTCGACGGTGTAGTTGAGCCACCCGATCGCGCTGGGCAGGATCTCCTCGTCCACGGCCGCCGCGACCTGGTCCAGCCAGTCCTCGTCGAGACCGGCCTGCACGAAGGTCGGCGCGATCCGCCAGCCCTCCGGGATGCCGTGGTCGTCGAGCCAGTCGGTGACGGCGTCCTCCCGGTCCGAGGCCTCCAGCGGGCTCAGCGCGGGCGCCTTGGCGACCCGTTCGGCGGTGCGCTCCTGGATCTCGATGAGGTCCGCCAGGGTCTCGGGCGAGTAGGAGCCCTGGGCGATGATCGCGAGCTTGTGCCGCATCTTCGCCACCCGTTCCCGCAGCGTCGAGGTCGCCCGTACGGCCGCCGCCGCGGGATTGTTGAGCTCGTGCGTGAGACCGGCGGACAACGAGCCGAGCGCCAGCAGCCGTTCGCGTTGGTTGATGGCCGACTGGGTGCTCTTCTGGCCGAAGAAGAGGCCTTCCAGCAGATGCAGGGCCATCGGGAACCAGTCGCGGATCACGTCCGCGAAGGTCTCGGCGGGCAGCACGAAGAAGCGGGTCGGCTCCGTCACCCGCATCGAGCTGTTGTACACCTGCGGCACCCGGTCCCCGAGATAGGCCTGCCAGGCCCCGGAGTACACCCCGCGCTGGGAGGTCCGGTTGACCTCCACGTCGTCGCCGCCGACCCGCCGGGACAGCACGACGGTGCCCTCGATCATGACGTAGAAACAGGTCGCGGGTTCGCCCTCGCGGTAGACGGGGCCGGGCTCGAATCTCTCCACCCGCCCCTCGCTGCACAGCCTGCCGAGCTGCTCGGGGGTGAGCTTCTCGAAGAGGAACAGCGATCCGATCTCGCCCGGGTCGCACGGCATCGACTGCCCGCTCATGACTGCTCCAGATACCGGTGGACGAGCATCACGGCCATGGCTCCCTCGCCGACGGCGGACGCGACCCGCTTGGCGGACTCGGCGCGGGCGTCGCCCGCCACGAACACGCCGGGGATGTTGGTCTCCAGGTGGTACGGCGGCCGGTCCAGCTCCCAGCCGGCCGGTGGCCGCCCGTCGGGGGTCAGGTCGGGGCCGGCCAGGATGAACCCGCGCTCGTCGCGCAGCACCGTATCGCCCAGCCAGTCGGTGAGGGGGGCCGCGCCGATGAACACGAACATCCACTGGGCGTCGACGCGTTCGGTCCGCCCGCTGTCCACGTCGCGCAGCGTCAGCTGTTCCAGGTGGTCGGAGCCGTGCGCGGCCTCGACGACCGTGCGGGTGCGCACCGAGATGTTGGGCGCCTCGTCGATCTGCTGGATCAGGTAGTGCGACATGGACGCGGACAGATCCGGCCCGCGCACCAGCAGCGTGACCGACTTCGCGCCCCGCGACAGGTACATCGCCGCCTGCCCCGCGGAGTTGGCGCCGCCGACGATGTACACGTCCTGGCCGTGGCAGGCGGGCGCCTCCGTGAGCGACGAGCCGTAGAACACCCCGCAGCCGGTCAGCTCGGCGGTGCCGGGCGCCTCCAGCTGCCGGTAGGACACGCCGGTCGCCAGGATCACGCTGTGCGCGGCGACCGCCGAGCCGTCCGAGAACCGTACGATCCGTGCGGCGCCGCCGGCCTCCAGTCCCGTGACCTCGCGCGCCGTGAGGATCTCCGCGCCGAACTTCGCCGCCTGCCGGCGCGCCCGGTCGGTGAGCTGCACCCCCGACACGCCGTCCGGGAAGCCGAGGTAGTTCTCGATCCGGGAGCTCTGCCCGGCCTGGCCACCGGTCGCCGACCGCTCCACCAGCACGGTCCGCAGCCCCTCCGACGCCCCGTACACGGCCGCGCCGAGCCCGGCCGGTCCGCCGCCGATGACGACGAGGTCGTAGAAGTCGGCCGTCGGCGTGGTGGCCAGACCCACCTTCGCGGCGAGCTCGGGTGCCTCCGGCGCCACCAGGGGCGTCCCGTCCGGGGTGATCACCAGCGGCAGCCGCTGCCCGTCCTCCCCGGCCGCGGCGAGCAGCCGCTGCCCCTCGGGCTCGTCGGCCGAGTACCAGCGGTACGGCACCTGATTGCGGGCCAGGAACTCCCGCACCTCCGAGGAGCGCGCCGACCAGCGGTGCCCGACCACCTTGGTGCTGGGCACCGGCCGGTAGTCACTGCGCCGCCACGCCTCCAGCAGCTCGTCCAGGACCGGGTAGAGCTTCTCCTCGGGCGGATCCCACGGCTTGAGCAGATAATGATCAAGATCGACGACGTTGATCGCGTCGATCGCCGCGTTCGTGTCCGCGTAGGCGGTCAGCAGCACGCGGCGGGCGCCGGGATACACGTCCAGGGCCTGTTCGAGGAACTCGATGCCGTTCATCTGCGGCATGCGGTAATCGGCCAGGATCACGGCGACGAGGTCGCCGCGGAGTTTCAGTTCACGCAGCGCCTGCAGCGCGGACTCGCCGGACTCCGCGCGCACGATCCGATGCGACTCGCCGTAGCGCCGCCGCAGGTCACGGGCGACGGCACGGGAGACCCCCGGGTCGTCGTCCACGGTCAGGATGACGGTCCGCGCTGCGTCGGCGGCCTGTGCCATACGTCTCCCACCCCGAGGGTCCACGTTCCCGGCACGGCGAAAGTGTCCGGAAGCCGCCGTCGCCGCGCCGACTCCGGCCCATCGTATGTTCGATCCGTCTGGTTCGCTCGGGTATGCGGGAGGCGGCGCTGTTCATCCGGGCGGGCCGCACCGTGACCGGTGCTCAGCCGTGCCGGGCGGCGAGCACGCAGAACTCGTTGCCCTCCGGATCCGCGAGCACCACCCACGGCTGCTCGCCCTGGCCGATGTCCGCGTGGCGCGCGCCGAGCGCGATCAGGCGGGCGACCTCCGCCCGCTGGTCGTCGGGGCGGAAGTCGAGGTGGAGGCGGTTCTTGACGGTCTTGCCCTCCGGGACCGGAGCGAAGATCAGCCCGGGCAGCCGGTCCTGGTCGGGCCGGATCTCGTACTCGTCGGCCGAGTCGTTCAGCACGACCCAGCCGAGCGCCTCGGCCCACCAGCGCCCCAGGGCCACCGGGTCGGCGGCGTCGACGGTCACCTGCTCCCACTGCAAAGCCATGCGCCGAGCGTAGTGAAGACTGGGCCCCACGGACGTGACCGCGACACGAGGAGGCAGCCGGAATGACGCGCCCGATCACGGCAGGGGTGGACGGATCGGAGGAGAGCCTCGCGGCTCTCGGCTGGGCGGCCCGGGAGGCGGTCCGCCGGGGGCTCGCCCTGCGGGTGGTGCACGCCTGGCGGTTCCAGCCGCACGAGGCGATCGACGCGGGGGACGTGGACACCCAGGCCAGGTGGGCGCGGGAGGGGCTGGCGGAGGCCGCGCGTTCCGTCACCGAGCGGCACCCGGGCCTGGAGGTGACCACCGACGTCCTCGACGGTGGGCCCGCCGAGACGCTGGTGGCCGCCACCGCGGACGCCGAGATGCTGGTGCTGGGCTCGCGGGGCCACGGCGCGGTCGTCGGGTTCCTGCTCGGCTCCGTCGGGCAGCAGGTGCTCGCCGGGGCGACGCGGCCCGTCGTCCTCGTACGAGCCGGGGACCAGGCGTCCGCCGAGGCCGCCGGGCGCGAGATCGTCGTGGGCCAGCAGGGCGACCCGGAGGACAGCGCGGCCGCGCTGCGGTTCGCGTTCGAGACCGCGGCGGCGCGCGGCGCCCGGGTGCGGGCCGTACGGGCGTGGACCCTGCCGCCGCTGTTCGCCTACAGCCCGGGCTCACTGAAGCTCCTCGACGAGGCCGGGGGACTGGAGCCGTACGAGAAGAAGGCCCTGGAGGAGGCGCTGCGGCCGTGGCGGGAGCGCTTCCCGGACGTCCCGGTGGTCGAGCACGTGGAGATGGGCAGCGCCGGGCAGGTGCTGCTGTCGGTGGCCGGACGGGCCCAGCTGATGGTCGTCGGGCGGCGCGCCCGCCGCACGGCCGTGGGCGCCCGGATCGGCTCGGTCGCCCACGGTGTGCTGCACCACGCGGACTGCCCGGTGGCCGTGGTGCCGCACGACTGAGTCAGTCGGCCGTCGTCGGCTGCAGCGTCTCCCGTGCCTTGGGCAGGATGTTCTTGATGTAGTCCTCGACCACCGCGTCCAGGCCGATGTCGTGCTGCGCCCGCTCGGACAGGTACCAGCGGTGTTCCAGCAGCTCGTGGTAGATCTCGGCCGCGTCCATGGACCCGCGCAGCTCCGGCGGTACGGCCCGCACGGTGGGCCGGAAGACGTCGCGCACCCAGCGGTGCGCGAGCACCTCGGGGCGGGCGCCGAGGGGATCGCCCGGGGCGTAGTCGTCCTGGGTGGCCATCCAGCTCTCCAGGTCGTTCAGGAGCCGGCGGGCCTGGTTCTCCTCGGTGTCCAGGCCCGTCAGGCGCAGCAGCTGCCGCTGGTGGTGCCCGGCGTCGACGACCTTCGGCACGAAGGTGACGGTGTCGCCGTTCGTGGCGTGCTCGATCTGCATCTCGGCCACGTCGAAACCGAGGTCGTTCAGGCGGCGTATCCGGCGCTCTATGTAGTGGTACTTGCCCGCCGGATAGACCGAGGTGCGGGTCAGCTCCTGCCACAGGCCCTGGTAGCGGGCGCAGATCTCGGTGCCGAAGTCGATCGGGTCCACCGACGGGTGCAGCGCCCCGGACGCCTCCAGGTCCAGCAGCTCGCCGCTGATGTTGACCCGGGCGAGGTCCAGGTCGTAGTCGCGCTGGCCGTCGCTCAGCCGGTCATGCAGGTCGCCGGTCTCGGCGTCCACCAGATACGCGGCGTACGCGCCCGCGTCGCGCCGGAACAGCGTGTTGGACAGCGAGCAGTCGCCCCAGGCGAAACCGGCGAGGTGGAGGCGGACCAGGAGCACGGCCAGCGCGTCCATCAGACGGTGCATGGTCGCCGGGCGCATCGTCGTCTCGAACATCGAGCGGTACGGCTGCGAGCCGCGCAGGTGCCGGGTGACCAGGACCGACTCCAGCGGGCCGCCGTCGGCGTCGGTGCGTCCGGTGACCACGGCCAGCGGGTCCACCGCCGGGATGCCGAGGCGGTCCAGGTCGCGCAGGAGCTCGTACTCACGCAGCGCGGGGCGCTCGGCGAGCTCCTTGACCGCGATCACCTCGCTGCCGGCTCGGGCGTAGCGCACCACGTGCCGGGAGATACCGCGCGGCAGCGGGACCAGGACCTTCTCCGGCCACTCCTCCAGGGGCACATGCCAGGGCAGCTCCAGCAGGAGCGCGGGGTGCTCCGGATTCGTCGCGCTGATCTGCAGTGCCATGGGCCGTTCGTCCTCGCCTAGCCGGTGATCGTCACCTCACCTTAGAGCGCGCGCTCCCGGGCCTGAAGAGCAGCGTCCGGCACCGAGCCCTGGTGCACGGGTCCGTGCCCGGGCAGCAGCACATCGCCCTTGAGGCCTTCGAGGACGTCCAGGGAGGCCACGGCGCGGGTCCGCTCGCGGTGGAACATGTCCGGCAGCAGCTGCGGCCCCTTGATGCGCGAGGTGGGGTGCCCGCTGACCAGGGCGTCGCCCGCGATCACCACCCCGGCTTCCGGGAGATGGTAGGCGCAGTGGCCGTCGGTGTGGCCGGGGGTGTGCACCGGGACGGGCCGGCCCGGCAGGTCGAGCGGGCCCTGCGACGGGAACGGCTCGGGGGCGGTGACGGGGACGTGCGCGGTGCCGCCGGAGCGGAGCGCGTGTATCGCCCAGGGCAGGACGCCCGGCCGCCAGCCGTTCCTCAGGACCGTCCCCACGTTCACCTGGTGCAGGAACTCCCGCCGGGCGTGCGGCACTTCGGCCTCGTGCAGGTATATCGGCGTGCCGTACGTGGCGCGCAGATGCTCGGCGTTGCCCAGGTGGTCGGTGTGCGCGTGCGTGATCAGTACGGCCTTGACCGCCTCCGGTGAACTCCCCACCTGGGCGAGCGAGGCGAGCAGCAGGGCCCGGTCCCCGGGATAGCCGGTGTCCACCAGCGTGGCCGCGTCCCCCTCGGTCAGGATCACCCAGTTGGTGTTGCTGCCGTGCACCAGATAGGTGCCGTCCGCGACTTGCTGCACATCTGCCCGCATGATCGTCCCGCGTGGTGGGTCCGTGCCCGACGGACACAGCAAAGCAGATCAGGAGGCGGGCCCGACGGGCGGGTCGGAGCGCATCCCGAACAGAAACCGCGTCAAGCGGGTTCTGCGCACCACGAACTCGTACAGCAGGAGGAGCACCGCCAGTGAACCGGCCACGATCACCACGTACTTGATCACGATCGGCGCCGGCCGGCCCACCACGCCGTACGCGAGCGCGACCACGACCGGCTGGTGGAGCACGTACAGCGGCAGGGCGGCAAGCCCGAGGTACACCATCGTGCGTGACGGCGGCCGGGCCGCGCGCGGCCGGTCCAGCAGCCCGAGGATCGCCACCACCCAGCACCGGCCCGCGGCGCCGAACACCGCCCGGGTCACCAGGGCGAACGGGGCCCACTCGGTGAACGGGTCGTCCAGGGAGAGGAACCCGGGCGCGGTCCCCGCGAACAGGACGAGCCCGAACACGCCCACCGGAACGGCGAGTCCGCGCAGCGCGGCACGGACGCGTCCGTCGTCGGCGAGGGCGTAACCGAAGAGGAAGAACACCAGGTAGGCCCAGCGGTTCCAGCCGGCGAAGCCCTCCTCCATGCCCAGGAACGCGTTGATCGCGGCGAGCGGCAGGGCGGGCAGGAGCAGCAGGGCCGGGTGCAGCGCCACCGCCTGTCCCACGGGCTCCGCCCAAGCCGCCAACGGCGCCGCGACCGGGGCGAGGAACAGGCTGAAGACGAGGAGCAGTACGACGAACCACAGGTGGCCGGTCTCGAAATGCTCCCCTTCGAGGACGAAGGGGAAGTCGGCCGCGTCCGGGCGGACGGTGAGGAAGCGGGGCCAGAAGCGCCAGTACGACTCGTCGTATCCGGGATCGGCGGCCCGCAGCCGCAGCCACTGGGGGAGTGGGCACAGGACGAGCGTCGCGAAGACCAGCGGAACACCCAGGCGTACCAGGCGCTCACGGCTGAAGCGGGCGGGCCCCCGCCGGCGGATCGAGTACCGGGAGCCGAGCCCGGCGACGAGGAACAGCATGGGCATCGCCCACACGACCCCGAACCCGGCGAGCACGGTCACGGCGTCGCTCGTCTGCGCGTTCTTGACGTAGAAGTCGTCCTCCGGCGCGAAGACGAGGCCCGAGTGGAAGAAGACCAGCCCAACCACGACGAAGACCCGGAGCGCGTCCAGCTCGCCGCGCCGGGGAGCCGTGGCCTGCGGTTCCGCGCTCACCCGCCCCAGTGTGGAGGCACCACGGACCCGCGCCCAGAGGAAGCGCCGCCTCCGGCGCCGTCACCCGGAGACGGCCCGCGCGCACCCGAAGCGGTCGCCTCGAAAGCCTCACTGCACGCCGTGCGGGCGGAACTGGATGCTGATGCGCGGTCCCGTGGCACGGGTCGTCTTCGGTATCGAGTGCTCCCAGGTCCGCTGGCAGGAGCCGCCCATCACGATGAGGTCGCCGTGCCCCAGCGGACGGCGAACCGTCCCGCCGCCGCCCCGCATCGGGCGCAGCAGCAGATCCCGGGGCGCGCCCACGGAGAGGATGGCCACCATCGTGTCCTCGCGCGCGCCCCGCCCGATCCGGTCCCCGTGCCAGGCGACGCTGTCCCGGCCGTCGCGGTAGTAGCAGAGCCCGGCCGTGGTGAACGGCTCGCCCAGTTCCCCGGCGTAGTGCGCGGACAGCGCGTCGCGCGCCTGTGCCAGCACGGGGTGGGGGAGCCGGTCGTCCGCGCCGTAGAAGGCGAGCAGCCGGGGGACGTCGACCACGTGGTCGTACATCGTGCGCCGCTCCGCACGCCACGGCACCTCCGCGACCAGCTGTTCGAACAGGACGTCGGCCCCGCTGAGCCAGCCGGGCAGGACGTCGATCCAGGCGCCGAGGCCCAGCTGGGTACGGCGGATCCCGGCGAGGGACCCGAGCCGCACCTCGTCCGTCTGGTCGAACAGGGAGCCCTGGAGGTGCCTGGTCATGGTTCCAGCGTACCCCTGAATCGAATGCCTGTTCCCATTGGATTGGGATCTTCGCCCTAGCCCTTTGGATACACTCATGTATCGGATACATTTCTGTATCGAACGGAGGTCCGGACATGGCGGTGGAGGGAACGACCAGGCGCGTCACCAGGCGCCGGGTGCGCACCCGGGCCAATCTCCTCGACGCCGCGTTCGAGGTGTTCGCCGCCAAGGGCTTCGGCCGGGTCTCGATCGAGGAGATCTGCGAGGCCGCCGGATACAGCAGAGGCGCCTTCTACTCCAACTTCGACAGCCTGGACGAACTGTTCTTCGCCCTGTACCGGCAGCGCGCGGACCTGATCGCGGAGCAGGTGTCCGGAGCGCTCGCCGTCGACGGACCCGACCTCGACGTACCCGCCGCCGTGGACCGCGTCACCGAAGTGCTGCTCCTGGACCACGACTGGCTCCTGGTCAAGACGGACTTCCTGGTCCACGCCGCCCGTGACCCGGCCGTCGCACAGACCCTGCTGGAACACCGCGCCCGCCTGCGCGGGGCGATCGCCGACCGGCTCGCCCGGGCCCGGGGGCACACCGCACTGCCCGCCGTGCTCGGCGACATCGACGGCGCCGCCCACGCTGTGGTCGCCGCGTACGACGGAGTCACCACCCAACTGCTGCTGGACAAGGACGTCGAGCACGCCCGCGGCTGGCTGAAGCAACTGCTCACCGCGCTGCTCACCGACGGCAGCGACACCACCGAATGAGGAAGGGAAGGTCGCCATGGATGCCGACGTCATCGTCGTCGGAGCGGGACTCGCGGGCCTGGTCGCCGCGCACGAACTGACCAGCCGGGGCCGCAGGGTCGCGCTGGTGGACCAGGAGAACGCCGCCAACCTCGGCGGACAGGCGTTCTGGTCCTTCGGCGGGCTGTTCCTCGTCGACTCCCCGGAGCAGCGGCGCCTGGGCATCAAGGACTCCTTCGACCTCGCCTGGAGCGACTGGCAGGGCAGCGCCCAGTTCGACCGGGTGGACGACGAGGACTCCTGGGCGGTGCGCTGGGCGCGCGCGTACGTCGAGTTCGCGGCCGGCGGGAAGCGGTCCTGGCTCGACGGGCACGGCATCAAGTTCCTGCCCACGGTGGGCTGGGCCGAGCGCGGTGACCTGCGCGCCCACGGCCACGGCAATTCCGTGCCCCGGTTCCACATCGCGTGGGGCACGGGCACGGGCGTGGTGGAGCCGTTCGCGCGGTACGCCAAGCAGGCCGCGCGTGACGGGCTGCTCACCTTCTACCACCGGCACCAGGTCGACGAACTGGTCATCGAGCAGGGCGCGGCGCGCGGCGTGCGCGGCACCGTCCTGGCCGAGGACAACTCGCCCCGCGGTGTCGCCTCCAACCGCGACCGTGTGGGCGAGTTCGAACTCACCGCGCAGGCCGTCGTCGTCACCACCGGCGGCATCGGCGCCAACCACGACATAGTGCGCCGCTACTGGCCCGAACGCCTCGGCACCCCGCCCACCGAGATGGTCACCGGCGTCCCCGCCTACGTCGACGGCCGGATGCTCGACATCAGCGCTCAGGCGGGTGTACGCCTGGTCAACCGCGACCGCATGTGGCACTACACCGAGGGCCTGCGGAACTGGGACCCCATCTGGCCCGGTCACGGCATCCGCATCCTGCCCGGACCGTCCTCGATGTGGTTCGACGCCCTCGGCCGCCGCCTGCCCGACCCGTGCCTGCCGGGCTACGACACCCTGAACACCCTCAAGTACCTGCGCACCGACGCGGACATCGCCGGCTACGACCACTCCTGGTTCATCCTCACCCAGAAGATCATCGAGAAGGAGTTCGCGCTGTCGGGCTCCGAGCAGAACCCCGACATCACCGCCAAGGACCGCGTGGGCTTCCTGAAGGAACGGGTGCTCGGCAAGGGCGCCCCCGGACCCGTGGCGGCGTTCCTGCGCAACGGCGCGGACTTCGTGACCGCCCCGAACCTGGGGCAACTGGTCGAGAAAATGAACCAGCTGACGGACAAGCCGCTCCTGGACGCGGACGGCATCCGCCGCCAGATCGAGGCCCGCGACCTGCAGATCGCCAACCCCTACAGCAAGGACGCCCAGGTGCAGGGCATCCGCAACGCCCGCCGCTACATCGGCGACCGCCTCGGCCGGGTGGCCACCCCGCACCGCATCCTCGACCCGGCGGCCGGGCCCCTGATCGGTGTCAAGCTGCACATCCTGACCCGCAAGACCCTCGGCGGCATCCAGACCGACCTGGACGCGCGCGCCCTCGCCACCGACGGGACGCCCATCGACGGTCTGTACGCGGCCGGCGAGGTCGCCGGTTTCGGCGGCGGCGGCGTCCACGGCTACAACGCCCTGGAGGGCACCTTCCTCGGCGGCTGTCTCTTCTCCGGCCGGGCGGCCGGACGGGCCGCGGCGCGGCAGACGGACTGACGGTCGTCTCCCGCGGGCGCGACGAAGGCGTCAGGCCCGCAGGAGACGGGCCAGCACGGCGGCGTGACTCTGCTCGGGGGACTTCGACGAGGTCAGCAGGGTCACGTCGCCCTTGCCCGCCAACTCCCGCACATGATCCAGGAGTTCGGCCGCCTCGGGCGCGGCCAGCTCCGCCTCGTAGCGGTCGGCGAACTCCTCGTACGACCCCTCACCCGCGTGGTACCAGCGGCGCAGCTCCGTCGACGGCGTGATCGCCTTCGGCCACTCGTCCACGCGGGCCGCGTCCTTCGCCAGACCGCGCGGCCACAGCCGGTCGACCAGGACGCGCACACCGTCCTCGGGCTCGGGGGCTTCGTAGACGCGACGGATTCGGACGCTCATGGCCGGGCCTTTCTCACGCGACGGGCGGCACCTCGTGGAACCTGACGAGTTCCTCACAAGTGTCCGCCAAGGTCGAGGCATGATCACGCACAGACCTCGTGTCGCGTTCCTGGCCGCCTCTTTGCTGCTGACCGGATGCGGCGGTGGCGCCGTGGCCACGGCGGGCCACGCACCTGAGTCGGCCGCGGCCACGGCGACGACGAGCACCCCCACACCCGAGATCCCCCTCGAAGTGGCCCCACAGCAACTCCCCGGCCTGGGACCCAAGACCTGGGCCCAGGTGCCGTCCGACGCCCGGCAGGCCGTCGTCGTGACCGGAAGCGGCAAGAACTCCTCGCAGTCCACGGTCGTGCTGTACGAGCGCAGCGACGTCGGCTGGGAGGCCGGCGACACCTGGCCCGCCCACAACGCCGTGCGCGGCTGGACCGACCACCATCGCGCCGGCGATCTGCGCTCACCCATCGGGGTCTTCACGCTCACCGACGCCGGAGGCCTGCTCCGCGACCCCGGCACCAGGCTGCCGTACGACCACGGCTCCGGTTTCACCGCCACCGGCACCGGCTTCGAGGGCGAGCCCCTCGCGGGCTCCTTCGACTACGTGATCGCCATCGACTACAACCGTAAGCCCGGCACCACACCCCTCGACTGGACCCGCCCGCTCGGCGCCGGACGCGGCGGCGGGATATGGCTGCACGTCGACCACGACGGGCCGACACAGGGCTGTGTCAGCATCGCGAAGGAGCACATGAAGGAACTGCTGCTGGCGCTGAACCCGGACCTCCACCCCGTAGTCGTCATGGGCGACGCCAAGTCGCTGGCCCGCTGAAATTCCCCGACCGCTTAGGATCCGCCGCGTGTGCGCACATGTGCTGGTCGCCGAGGACGACGAGATGCAGGCCGAACTCATACGCCGCTCCCTGCTGTCGGAGGGACACACCGCCACCGTCGTCCACGACGGGCCGGCCGCCCTCGACGCGGTCCGGCGGCAACGGCCCGACCTCGTCGTGCTCGACCTGATGCTGCCCGTGATCGACGGCCTCGGGGTGTGCCGGGTGCTGCGCCGGAACCCCGAAGATCCAGACATCCCCGTGCTGATGCTGACGGCCCGGTCGACGGAGGACGACGTCCTGCTCGGCCTCGAACTCGGCGCCGACGACTACATGACCAAGCCGTACAGCCCGCGCGAGCTGATGGCCCGCATCCGCACGGTGCTGCGGCGCAGCGGACGCACCGCCGACCGGCGCGAGGACCCCGTCGTACGCGCCGCCGGGATCGCCGTCGACCCCGTGCGGCACGAGGTGCGGTGCGACGGGGCGCCCGTGGAGTGCACGCCGGCCGAGTTCGAGATCCTGCTGGCCATGACCGCCGAACCCGAACGGGTCTTTTCCCGGCGGCAGTTGCTGGAGTGCACCCGGGGCACCGACCGGGCCTCCACCGAACGGGCCGTCGACGTCCACATCATGAACCTGCGCAAGAAGATCGAGACCGACCCGCGCAGGCCCGTGCGGCTGCTGACCGTGTTCGGCGTCGGCTACAAGCTCAGTGGCGGCCGCGGATGAGCCGGCGCATCCCGCTGCGCAAGCGCCTCCTGGTCAGGTTGCTGATCGCGACGGTGCTGATCGCCGTGTGCTCGGTGGCGGCGACGGCCTGGCTGGCCGTGGAGACCACCACCCGGGCGCTGCGGGAGGAACAGGGGCAGGTCCTCGCGGAGGACATGGACGTCCTCGCGCGGCTCAGCGGCTACGCCGCGACCCACTCCGACTGGACGGGAGTCGAGAAGACCGTCCGTGCGCTGTCCGAGCGGACCGGGCGCCGTATCGCCCTGACGACCCCGGAGCGCAGGACCATCGCCGACTCCGCGCCGTCCGGCACCGCCCTGCCGCCGCGCGCCGCCGCCACGGTGGACCCCCTGCGCACCGACACCTACACCGAGCGTGGGGCACAGCGCAGCGGCATCGATCCGCGCGTGGTGGGCCCGTACCGGGTGACGGACAAGGAGCGGGCCCGGCTGGACAAGCTCGCCCTGATCCGGCAGAAGTGCTTCGCCCGCAACGGCTACGAGGCCGACGTCGTCCAGACTCCGAGCGGCCGCCCCGTCGTCACGGACCACGACGGCCCCGTCTCCGCGGGCCAGGTGCCCGAAGAGTGCGCCGACGGGCTGCTCAACACCCCGACGCCCACCGAGGAGAAGGCCCTGGCCGAACTGGCCGAGCGCTCCCGCGCCTGCCTGGACCGGCACGGCCTGAGCACCGGCGTGACACCCTTCGTCGCGGTCGACGTGACCGAGCAGCGCCTCGGCACCCGGTACCTCATGGGCAAGTTCAGACCGGGCGACAGCGGGTCCGTACGCGAGGCCGAGAGCTGTGTCGACGCCGCGCGCCGCGCCCAACTGGACCCTTACGTCGCCCCCGTGGCCGAACTCTTTCTGGGCGTCGGGGACACCACCGCCGTACGGTTCGACATGTCCCCGGCCAACAAGGCCAAGGTCGTCGGGGCCGCCGGGCTCGTCCTGGCCGTCACCGTGGCCGTGACCGCCGTGGTCGCCACCCGGCTCGTCCGGCCGCTGCGGGCGCTGACGGCGGCGGCCCAGCAGCCGCCCGAGCTGCATGTGCGCGTCCCCGTCACCACCCGCGACGAGACCGGCATCCTCGCCGCCGCCTTCAACGAACTGACCGAGCGGCGCGAGCGGTTGGAGGCCCAGCGCAAGGCGATGGTCAGCGACATCGCCCATGAGCTGCGCAGCCCGCTCACCAACATCCGTGGCTGGCTGGAAGTCGTCCGTGACGGCGTCGTCGACCCGGACCCCGACCTGCTCGCCGCCCTCCACGAAGAGGCGCTCCTCCTCCAGCGCGTCATCGACGACCTGCGCGACCTCGCGGACGCCGACGCCGGCACCCTGCGCCTGCACCGGGAGGCGGTGCGGTGCGACGAGATCCTCGCCCAGGTCGCCGCGGCCCACCGGGTCGCCGCCGACGCGGCAGGGGTGACCCTGCGCACGACGGTGGACGGGACACCCTGCCTGGACGCCGACCCGGTGCGCATGCGGCAGGCACTCGGCAACCTGGTCTCCAACGCGCTGCGCCACACGCCGGCCGGCGGCACGGTCACGCTGTCCGCGCGCCGCGACGGCGATGACGTGCTGCTGGAGGTCACCGACACGGGCACCGGTATCGCACCCGAGGACCTGCCGCACGTCTTCGACCGGTTCTGGCGGGCGGAGAAGTCCCGCAGCCGCCGCACCGGCGGCAGCGGCCTGGGCCTGCCGATCGTCCGCCACCTGGTCGCCGCCCACGGGGGCACGGCCCGCGCCGTCAGCGAGCCCGGCACCGGCAGCGTCTTCACGCTGCGGCTGCCCGGGGCCCGGGAGTGACCGGGGCGGTCCGATTCCCTTCCCGCCGTACGGGTACCCCGTCTGCGCGCAACGCACGAGGCACGAGGCGAACAGGGAGGTCACGTCATGAGCCGATCGGACGA
This sequence comes from Streptomyces curacoi, assembly GCF_001513975.1. Lineage (GTDB taxonomy): Bacteria > Actinomycetota > Actinomycetes > Streptomycetales > Streptomycetaceae > Streptomyces > Streptomyces curacoi. Next base: position 19,070 of record NZ_KQ947989.1, on the reverse strand, counting down.
CCTGCCGGTGGTGCGCACACTCGCCGAACTCACCGAGCTCGTCGAACGGCACCAGGGCCTGTACGTCCGCTGGTCGCGCGGCCCGGAGACCGATCTCCCCGACGTCTCCAGCACCGACGACCTCACGGGCGTGCCCATGCCGGGACTGTCCGCCAACCCGCTCGATGTCGAGGAGTGGTGGGAGGACCGCCCCGTCCACGTGTGGGTGGCCCGCCGCCTGCACGACTACGCCCATCTGCCGCACGAGAAGGGGCCCGGGGTGCTGCCCTGGGTGCTCGCGGGCAAGGAGACCGCCCGCGGACCCGACAACGAGCCGCTGGTCACCGACGCCCGGCCGATGTGCTGGATCGACCAGCAGGTGATCGACGAGGCGAAGGCGGAGGTGTCCCGGCAGGAGAACCCGTGGGGGCCGCTGCGCCGCAGCGGCCGCTGAAGCCCGGGCCGGCCGCACGGGCACCGGGGCCCGGCCAGGGTCCCGAAGCTCCGTGCGGGCCGGCGGGAAGGTCAGCCCCAGGGGCGCCCGGCGGCCGTGCGTCGCCGCAGAGCGCGCCGCTCCGTCTCGCTCGTCCCGCCCCAGACACCGATGGACTGCCCCGTGTCCAGCGCCCAGTCGAGGCACTGCTCCTGAACGGGGCAGCGCCGGCACACGGCCTTGGCCTGCTCGGTCTGCAGCAGGGCCGGGCCGGAGGTGCCGATCGGGTAGAAGAGGTCGGGGTCCTCATGGCGGCAGGCCGAGTGGTCTCGCCAGTCGTCCATCAAAGTCACCTGCGATCGTCGTACGTGCCCTCGGTGGATGCATTACTCGTTTGCGAGTCGCCTGTCGATGCGCGAGTGAAACCCCGTGGGATCCCGGCGAATTCGGTCACTGTTCCCGCATGCCCCACGGGGAGCCGTACGCGGTGAGCAGATCCAGGAAGGGCCGGGCGGGGAAGGCCTCCGGCCCCAGCACGCCCGCGCCCGACCAGGCACCGGTGGCGAGGAGTTCGAGGGCGATGACGGGGTTCACCGCGGTCTGCCACACCACGGCCTGGCAGCCGTACTCCGCCATGGACCACTGGTTGTCGACCACGTGGTACAGGTACAACTCCCGCGGCCTCCCGTCCTTGACGCCCCGCACCCAGGTGCCCGCGCAGGTCCTGCCGTGCATCCGCTCGCCCAGCGTCGCCGGGTCCGGCAGACACGCGGCGACCACGTCCCGGGGCGACACCCGCACCGGTCCCGCCGGGCTCGGCACGGTCACCGGCTCGGTGCGGTCCAGGCCCAGCAGGTGCAGCGTCTTCAGGGTGCGGACGAACTCCTCGCCCAGCCCGTACTTGAACGTCACCCGGCGCGCGTCGACCCAGCGCGGGACCAGCAGCACCTCCTCGTGCTCCACGTTCACACACTCGACCGGGCCGATGCCTTCGGGGAAATCGAACACCTCGGGCTCGCTGAAGGGCTCGGTGGTGAACCAGCCGCGCCCGGCCTCGTAGACCACCGGCGGATTGAGGCACTCCTCGATCGTGGTCCAGATGCTGAAGGACGGCGCGAAGTCGTAGCCGTCCACGGTGAGGTTCGCGCCGTCGCGGACGCCGATCTCCTCGATCTCGTCGAAGAGTTCGTCGGCCGCGTGCCGGGCGAAGACGTCCGACAGACCCGGCTCCACGCCCATGCCGACGAGGGCCAGCGCCCCCGCCTTCTCCCAGTCGGCCGCCTGCGCGAACTGGGTGTCGCCCAGCTTGACCCCGCACTCCTCGTACGGCCGCTCCGGATGCGGCCGCGACAGCGACATCGCCATGTCGACATACGTGGCCCCGGCCGTGCGCGCGGCCCGGAACAGCGGCATCACGAACCGCGGGTCGGTGGCGTTCAGGAGCACGTCGCACGCGTGCCGCTCCAGCAGCGCGGTCACCGCCGCCTCATCCCCGGCGTCGACGCGCTCGGCCCGGAACCGGGCGTCGCCGCCGAGGGCCGCCACCGCCGCCTCGGCGCGCCCGAGGTCGTGGTCCGCCACCACCATCGCCGCGAAGAACGGCCGCCGGGCCGCGATCCGGGTGACGGCGGTACCCACCCCGCCGGCGCCCACGAGCAGTACACGCATGACAAGACTCCCTCGGCTGAAGGTCTACGACGTGGTGGGGCCCCGCCGGAGATACAACGCCGCCCGTTCCCGTAAGGTCAATGGCGTTGGCATAAGCGTGGGAGGGCAGGGTGCCGAAACCGGTCGTTCCGGAGGAGAAGCGGCGACGCCGCCGTCCCACCAAGAGCGGCACCGTGCTGTCGGAGCGGCTCATCGTCGAGACGGCGCTGCGCATGCTGCGCGAACACGGCAGCGCCGGCCTGACCGCCCGCCGCCTCGGCCTGGCCCTCGACGCCGACCCGAGCACGCTGTACCGGTACTTCCGCGGCATGGACGACCTCACCCTCGCCATCGGCGACGCCCTCATCGGCCGGGCGCTGGAAGGCTGGGAGCCGACGGGGGAGTGGCGGGCGGACCTGCGCGAGGTCGGGTTGCGCATCCACGGCGCCTACGTCTCCCATCCGCAAGCCGCCGTACTGACGACGAGCCGCGTCACCGGCCGGGCCAACGAACTCGCCGCCGACGAGGCCGTGCTGGACATCCTGCGCACGGCCGGACTCCCGCTGCCGGACACCGTGCGCGTCTACCACGCCTTCATCGACCAGACGCTGGCCTTCGCCGCGCTCGACGCCGCGTCGCTGGCGCTGCCGAGCGCGTCGCTGCGCGCCGACGAGGACATGTGGCGCTCGACCTACGCGCGGCTGCCCCGCAGCACCTATCCCCGGATCGCCGAGGCGGCGCCCCTCCTGGCGACCCGGATGGTGACCAGTGCCTATCCGACCGCGCTGGAGATGCTGCTGGACAGCGTGGCCGCCCAGCTTGCGGCCTAGTGCTCCGCGTTCCCGCGCCCTTGGGAGCGCTGCCGAGCCGCCCCGATCCGCTCAGACCCGCAGTGCCTCGGCGGCCGTGGCGGTCACCGCTTCCGTCACCGCGGCCAGCGCCGGGGAGTCCAGCTTCCACTGCTGCCAGTACAGCGGCACGTCGACCGGCCGCTGCGGGGCGAGCTGCACCAGGCGGCCGTCCCCGAGGAGCGGTTCCGCCTGCACTTCAGGGATCAAGCCCCAGCCCAGTCCGGCGGCCACGGCCGACAGAAAGCCCTCCGAGGTGGGGACGTGGTGCCGTACCGCGCTCGCGCCGGTCCGCCCGTGCCGCAGCCTGCGCACGAACGCGTCCTGGAGGTCGTCGCTCCGGTCGAAGACCAGCACCGGCGCCCGCACGAGCGCGTCCCGCAGCGAGCCGCCGGCATACCGCTCCGCGAACTCCGGGCTCGCCGCGGCGAGATACCGCATCCGCCCCAGCGGACGCACGGAACACCCCGCCACGGGCTCCGGCGAGGAGGTCACCGCGGCCATCACCAGGCCCTCCCGCAGCAGCGTCGCCGTACGGCTCTCGTCCTCCCGCCGCAGCTCGAAGGCGAGCCGCGGCTCCTCCGGTACGCGGGTGAGGGCCGCCAGGAACCAGGTCGCCAGCGAGTCGGCGTTGACGGCGATCGACACCCGGGTCGCCTCCCCCTCGCCGCTCATGCCGAGCTCGGCCCGCGCATCCCGCTCCAGCCGGGCCAGCTGGCGGGCGAACCGGACGACGACCTCGCCCGACTCCGTCGGCCGCACCGGCTTCGTCCGCACCAGCAGCACCCGCCCCGTGCGCTGCTCCAGCGCCTTCACCCGCTGGCTCACCGCCGACGGCGTCACATGCAGCGCGGCGGCTGCCGCGTCGAAGGTGCCCTCGTCCACCACCGCGAGCAGCGTCCGCACCTGGTCGAGGGGGAGCTCCGTCAGCTCGGTCCGCGCCATCCCTGCCGTCCCTGTCTTCACAAGCCCTAGTTCTTCACGAGCGCTAAGGATACGTAAGAATCTTTAGCTGTACTCGCAGTGATCGTTTCCTTAGCGTCGATGCCATGACCAACGCCCTGACCGCCGCGGCCGCCGGATTCGGCACCGGCCTCTCGCTCATCGTCGCCATCGGCGCCCAGAACGCCTTCGTCCTGCGCCAGGGGATCCGCCGCGACGCGGTCCTCGCCGTCGTCGGCATCTGCGCCCTGTCCGACGCGCTCCTGATCGCCCTGGGCGTGGCCGGCGTCGGCGCGGTGGTCGTGGCGTGGCCCGGGGTGCTGACGGCGGTCGCGTGGGTCGGCGGGGCGTTCCTGCTCTGCTACGGCGCGCTCGCCGCCCGCCGGGTGTTCCGGCCGGGCGGCGCCCTGCTGACGGACGGCGAGGCGGCGGGGTCCCGGCGGCGGGCGGTGCTGACCTGTCTCGCGATGACCTGGCTCAACCCGCACGTCTACCTCGACACCGTGTTCCTGCTGGGCACCGTCGCCGCCGACCGCGGCCCGCTGCGCTGGACGTTCGGCCTCGGCGCCGTGCTCGCCAGCGTGTGCTGGTTCACCGCGCTCGGCTTCGGGGCGCGGCTGCTCAGCCGCCACCTCGCGAAGCCCGCCGCCTGGCGCGTCCTGGACGGGCTGGTCGCCGCGACCATGATCGCGCTCGGCGTCATGCTCATCGCGGGCGCCTGATCGCCGACATGGTCTCGACGGTCTTCCGCGGGGCGATCCTGCAGTCCGCCGCCGACGACGAGATGCGCGGCAGAATGCAGGGCGTCTTCATGGTCGTGGTCGCGGGCGGGCCGCGCCTCGCCGACGTGCTGCACGGCACGGCGGGTTCGGCCTTCGGCGCGCGTACGGCGACCGTGGGCGGCGGGCTGCTGGTCGTCGTCCTCATGCTGGGCCTGGCCGCCGCGGTGCCGGCCCTGCGCCGCTACCGCGTCTGAGCCTCAGAGCACACTGCGCCGATTCTGGCCGTACTGCTCCATCAGCCTGCCCCGGGTCATCTCCAGCCGGTGCGCCAGGATTTCGGCGACGTGCCGCACGAGCGACAGTCCGAGCGCCGGCTCCTCCTCGCACAGCCGGCGCACCGCCGCCGCGTCGAACTCGTAGGCGCGTACCGGGCTGAAGGCCTCGGCGCCGAAGTCCCACTGGTACGGCGGGAACAGCCAGGACCAGCCGAGCAGGTCCCCCGCGCCGAGGCTGGCGACCGTGACCCGCTGCAGGGACGTCACGCGCTGGTCGAGGGAGACGGCGCCCGAGCGGATGACCCAGAAGCGGTCGGCCGTGCCGCCCGCCTCGAAGATCCGGGCGTCCTCGGGGAAGGCGACCTCCCGGGCCAGCGACATCAGGCGCTCGCGCTGAGGCGGCGGAAGGGCGGTGAGCAGTTTGATCGCTTTGGTCATGACACGGGGCTCCTCGCCGGCGACTGGGGTTCCGGGGCTTTCCCTGCGTCCATTTCAGCCGCTGCCGCCGCGCTGAGCACCTCGGCGGAGGGCGGTTTCCGCCGGGGATCTGCGGGCGGCGCGTCGCCGAGGGTATGAAAAAGCCCTGGCTGGACGGGGGAGACCAGCCAGGGCCGTAGGTGGTGGTGCACGGGGGACGAATCCGGTCCACCCCGTGACCACGTATGGATGAACGGTAAACCATCTACGGGGATTGTGCGTAGCTGAGAGCGGGGTACGTGACCGGTTTCACTCCGCTCCGTGTTTCACCGCCCCTCAGGCCTCCTCGTAGTGCTTGCCCGGGGTGAGGATCTCCTCCAGCACCGTGAGCACGGCTTCGTAGGCCACTGTCCGTACGGCGGCGTCGCGGGCCCCCTCGGGGTCGGCCGACCTCAGCTTCTCGCTCCGCGCCCGCCATATCCGCTCCTCCTGCCGGGCACAGGCCCGGGCGCGCTGCATGCGCCGCAGCAGTTCGTCTGAGTCCACGACATCGGTCATGACTTCCGCGTACCCCGGTATCGCCCCGATGTGCCGTCACTTGTCCAGTGGCTTCACGGGCACCTCCAGGGGACGGGCCAGACCGGCCACCCCCTCGTCCAGGCGCTGCAGATGCCGCAGGACCCGGTCGGTGACCCGGCCGTAGCGCGGCGCGCCCGGGACGGCCCGTCCCAGGAGCGAGGCGATGCTCGGCCCCGTCTCGATCCGGGCCGTGGCGTGCTCGTCGGTGACATGGGCGGCGATCGCCTCGATGTTGTGCGCGATGCGCCCGGCGGCCCGGCGCAGCCGGGGGTCCGCCGCGATCGAGGGATGTGTGGGCAGCAGCTCGGCGGTCGCGGCCAGGGCACGCGCGTGGTACGCGCAGGTCTCCAGCAGCGCGACGACATAGCGGGCGGTCTCCCGCCGGGCCCGCAGCGGCGTCACCGGATGGGTGAGCGGCTGCGTGGCGGCCCGCAGATCGGCCAGCGCCTGGTCCAGGTCGCGGGCCTGCTCCAGCAGATCGACGGGCGCCCCGCCGCTGAGCTGGTCCACGGCGCCGCGGGTGACCTCGCCGAGCCGGTCCAGGACGGTGGCGAGGAGTTCGTTCGTACGGCGGTCCGTCCGCACCGGCAGCACGAACGCGGCCGCGATCACCCCGCAGGCCGCGCCGAGCGCCGTCTCCTCGATGCGCAGCACGAGTACCGAGAGGCTGTAGGTGTGCAGCAGGGTGTAGAGCAGCCCCAGCGCCGCGGTGACGAAGAAGGACACCAGCGTGTAGGAGAGCGGCGCCGAGTAGAACATCGCGAAGACGAACAGCAGGACCAGCGCGAAGGCCGTCCAGGTGTGGCGGCCGACGGCGCCCGCCAGCACGATGCCGGCCAGGACGCCGAGCACGGTGCCCAGCAGACGGCGATAGCCCTTGACCAGGATCTCGCCCGTGGAAGCGGTGTTGAGGAACACGATCCAGCAGGTCAGCACCGCCCAGTACCAGCGGTCCCGGGACAGCAGCTCACCGCCGACGATCGCCAGCGACGACCCCACGGCGACCTGCACCGCGGCCCGCGTGGTGGGCCGCCGCAGCCCCGTGGGCTCCTCCGGAGGCTCCTCCTCGTCGGCGTCGAGGACGGCGTCCTCGGCGTCCAGCTCCTCGCGCGAGCGTGCCGTGGCGGGGGTGTCGTCCGACTCGTCCTGCGGCCCGTCGAGCGCGATCCGCAGCCCGAGGACCGCGCGGGCGGCCTCGCCGATGCCCCGGAAGACGTCCTGCACGGCGGGCGACGCGTCCGGCAGACTCTCCTCGTCGCGATAGCCGAGGAGCCGGTTGCGGACATGGGACAGCGCGGCCCCGGGCGCCCGGCCGACGGGACGCAGGACGAGCAGGCGCAGCGCCCTGAGATCACGGCGCAGCGCGACGGTCGCCTCGTCCCGTACGGGCAGCCGCCCGCCCGCGGGCACGGGCGCGCCCGGCAGATGCAGGGCCAGCGTGTCCGCCCGCTCGGCGCCGCGGGCGCGCAGCAGCGCCAGCCCCAGACGCTCGGCGGCGATCTCGGCGTCCGCGACGCGCCGCTGGACGAGCCGGGCCACCGCCTCGTCGGTGGTCCCCTCCGCCAGCCGGCCCTGGATCAGCAGGGCCGTCTCGTGCAGGCGCGCGGTGCCCTCGCGCACACGCTCCAGCGCCCGGTCGGCCTCCTCGGGACCGGCGTCCAGCAGGTCGAGCTGCGCGGACAGCAGCTGGGCCAGCCGGGCGCGAAAGGCCGCGCGCAGCCGCCGCAGCACTCCCGTCGGCGTCTCGGGCACGACGGCGAAACGCACCAGCGCGCTGCAGACGAAGGCCACGGCGACCGCACCGCACAGCTCGGGCAGGTCGGCGACGGTGGCGCCGACGAAGAGGGACACGAAGTAGATCTGGAAGCCGATCAGCCCGAGCGCGGTGCCGCGGTCGCCGAACCTGCGGCCGTAGACGGCGCAGAAGATGAGCGCGACGAAGAACAGGTCGCCGGCCACCAGATGGCGGTGCAGCAGCGCCGCCAGGCTCATGGCGGCCAGCGCCACCGGCAGGCCCAGGGCGAGCGTGACGGCCTGCTGCCCGCGCTGCTTCTCCCGGATGGCGAAGGTGGCGACCATCGCCGCCATGGCCCCCGCCACCAGGTGGGCCACATCGGTCCCCAGCAGCGCGAGCACGGCGACCGCGAGGGCGATCGCGCCCGCCGTCCGCAGCCCGGCGGTCAGCCGCAGCAGCCCGGGGTCCGACGCCGCGACCCGGTCCCGCAGCCGCGCCCGGACCGGCCGTCCCGCTGCCCTCACGCCGTCGTACTCTCTCTCCCGCTCCGTCCCCGTTCGCGCCCCCGGCCCGGCCCGCCCGAGGCCGTCACCTCACTCGGCCGTCCCCGCGGGCCCGTCCTGCCCGGCGACGTGCGCCCGCAGCTGCTCCGGCGTCAGATACGCGTGGATGAACTCGAAGTCCTTCAGCTTGGCGGGACTGCGGGACTGGAATCCGGTGCGCACGAAGTCGTCCCCGGCGACGGCGTTGAGCAGCCAGTTCGTCATGACGCGCGTCTTGGCGACGTTGGTGCGCAGCGCCCCCCAGTGGTAGCCGCGGGCGACGGCCAGGGCGGGCAGGCCCTTCAGCTCGATGCCGAGCGGCTTGGAGACGGCGTCGCGGCCGCCGAGATCGACGACCAGCCCGAGGTCCTTGTGCTCGTACGGCCGCAGCGGCTGGTTGCGCAGGGTCGCGATGACGTTGTCGGCCACGACCTTGGCCTGGCGCATGGCGTGCTGGGCCGTGGGCGGGCAGATGGCGCCCTCCTCGTCCTTGGCCAGGTCGGGGACGGCGGCGGCGTCGCCGAGCGCGAACACGCCGTCGTTCCCGGGCAGGTTCATCTCGGCGGTGACCGCGAGCCGCCCGCGGACCGTCTCGGCGCCGAGCGTGCCGATCAGCGGGCTGGCGACGACGCCGGCGGTCCAGATCAGCGTGCGGGTGGGAATCACCCGCCCGTCGGTGAAGGTGACCTCCTCGGGACCCGCCTTCGCGATGGACACCCCCAGGGAGATCTCGATGCCGCGCCTGCGCAGGATCTCCTGGGCGTCCCGGCCCAGTTTCTCGCCGAGCTCGGGCATCAGCCGCGGCGCGATGTCGATCAGATGCCACTTGATGAGGCTCGGGTCGAGCCGCGGATAGCGCTTGACCGCGTTGTGGGTCAGCTGCTGCAGACACGCGGCGGTCTCCGTGCCCGCGTAACCGCCGCCGACCACCACGAACTGCAGCCGCGCGGCGCGCTCGGCCGGATCCTGGCTCGCGTCGGCGAGGTCCAGCTGGGAGATGACGTGGTCGCGGAGGTAGGCGGCCTCCGCGAGCGTCTTCATGCCGTACGCGTTGTCGACGAGTCCGGGGATGTCGAAGGTGCGGGTGACGCTGCCGGGGGCCAGCACGATGTAGTCGTACGGCTCGTTCACGATCCGGTCGGTGATGGTGCGCACCACGCAGACCTTGGCCGCGAGGTCCACACCGATGGCGCCGCCCGGGATGATCCGGGTGCGGTACCTGCGGCTGCGGCGCAGCGACAGAGCGATCGACTGAGGCGTCAGGACGCCGGAGGCGACCTGGGGCAGCAGCGGCAGGTAGAGCTGGTAGGAGGACGGCGTCACCAAGGTGATCTCGGCCTCGTCGGGGGAGAGTCTGCGTTCCAGCCGGCGAACGCAGCCGACTCCGGCGAAGCCTGCGCCAACCACCAGGATCCTGGGTCGTGTCACGGTGATCATCCCTTCTGCGGCTCCAGGCGGTCTGCCTCGACGTCGTTCGCCTGCCCCTGGATCGCTGCTTCGCACGCATCGATCCCACCGCGCCACCGGTCGTTCCGCCAGCCGGGAGCAGCAGGCAGATGAACCCGTCGTGAGCCACCCTGCCCCAACGGCCGCGTGGGCACACCGGTTCGGAAGTGAAAGACGTGTACGCGCGATCTCTTGACGGTTTATTGGTCTGGACCTAGCGTCCGAGTCGCTCGCCCAGATCAGGGGCCGCAGTTCATGTACGTGACCATTTGTGCGTGCGTGCGGTCCACCCCCCCACAGCCGACAGGAGGCCGGATGCTCATGCGCCTGCGCACCTTCACCGTCACCACGGCGCTGTGCGCCACGTCCTTGCTCGCCGCCCCGCACGCCTTCGCCGAAGTCGAGCCCGGCGGCTGGCAGTCGGTGTCCCCCGGACACACCGTGCAGGAGCGGGGCTGCGGCCAGGTCGACGGACTGACCTTCCGGCTCACCTGCTCCACCGCCGGCGGCGACCAACGGGCTGAACGGCGCTATGCCACCTACACCGGAGGAACGCGCCAGTTCGAGGGCTACTTCCGCATCACCAGCCTCACCGGCACCCGGATCAGCCTCAAGCAGACGTTCCACGAGTCCGCCCCCGGTCCCTACTTCATGCTCGCCGTCGAGCGCGGCGGCAGGCTGTACGCGGTGCACGGCGGCGCGACCCTCTCCCACGCCGGAACCGTCGGAGCGACCGTGCGCGTCAACACGGTCCACCAGGTCGGCGCCGAGCACCGCACCTACATCAACGGCTCCCTCAAGCACACCTACGCCAGCCCCGGTGGCAGCTTCTACGACAAGTTCGGCGCCTATCGCACCAACAGCGGCAGCGGACCGGCCACCGTGGAGTGGAGCAACATCCGCTTCTGGCGCAAGTAGCGGCCGCCGTATGCGAGGCAGAGCACGCATCGCGGCGTCGGCAGCGCTGATCCTGGCGCTGCCGGCCTGCTCGGCCGACACCGGACAGCCCCTACGAGGCGTCCTCACGACACCCACCGACATCGATCTGCACTGGCGGGACGCCGGGAACGAGGTCGCCGGCCATGTCCTGGAGTTCGCGACCGAGGCGGGCGGGCCCTACACCGTCCTGCAGTACCTCGCCCCGCACGTGACGCACTACCGCCACCCCGACCTCATGCCGCACACCACCTTCCACTACAGGCTGCGGTCCTACCGAGGTCCAACCGTCCGTCCGGCCCGGGCCGACCGGCCGGACGGCATCCGCTTCACCTGGACCGACCGCTCATCCGACGAGGACGGATTCCTTCTGGAGATGCGCACGGCGGACAGCACCGGATACGAACCCGTCGCCGTGGCCGGCCCGGACATCACCGCCACCACACTGGTCACCCTGCCCGGTGAGAAGCGCGCCTCCTTCCGGATCCGCGCCTTCGTCCTGGGCGAGCACTCCAACGTCGTACGCCTCACCACGGGCGAGTAGGCGCGCTCAGCCGAAGACGTTGTCCGCGTCGTCCCAGAGTGCCGACTCCTCCGACACATGCTCCCGGGACGCGCGCGAGCGAGCCTGGTACATCGCGTCGATCTGCGGCGCGTAGTGCCGCACGATCGCGTCCCGGCGCAGCTTCATCGACGGCGTCAGCAAGCCCCTGGCCATGTCGAACGGCTCGGGCAGCACGCGGAAGACGCGAATGGACTCCGAGCGCGACACCGCGCTGTTGGCGGCGGCCACGGCCCGGGCGATCTCCTCCCGCAGCGCGTTCTCCTCCCGTGCCTCCCGGACCCGCGCGTTGCTGCGCACCGCGAGACCCTCGCGCCAGTACGCCAGGAAGTCCGGGTCCAGCGTGATCAGCGCCCCGACACAGGGCCGGTTGTCACCCACCACCACCGCCTGGTGGACCAGCGGATGCATCCGGAGCCGCTGCTCCAGCAGCGCCGGGGAGACGCTCTTGCCGCTGCTCGTGATGATGACGTCCTTCTTGCGGCCGGTGATCGTCAGATAGCCGTCGGAGTCCAGCCGCCCGAGGTCCCCGGTGGCCAGCCAGCCGCCGCGCAGCGCCGCCCGTGTCGCGGCCTCGTCGTTGACGTAGCCCTGGAACACCGACGGCCCCCGCACCAGGATCTCCCCGTCGTCGGCCACCCGGATGTCCACGCCCGGCAGCGCCCGGCCGACCGTCCCCGACAGCTCCCGGCCCACCGGCTGCGCCGTGACCGCGCCGCAGGTCTCGGTGAGGCCGTATCCGTCGTTCACATAGATGCCGATCCCCTCGTAGAACAGGCAGAGTTCACGGTTCAGGGACGAGCCGCCGGACGTCGCGTACATCACCCTGCCGCCCAGCGCGGCCCGCAGTTTGCGGTACACCGTCCGCTCGTACAGGGCGTGCTGCAGCCGCAGATCGAAGCCGGGCCCGGCCCCGCCGCCCTGCCGCTGCCGTTCCAGCGCCGCCGCGAAGTCCCGCGCCGTGTCGGCGGCCCGCTGGAACAGCGCGCCGCGGCCCGCCTGCTGAGCCGTACGCAGGAAGTTCTTGTAGATCTTCTCGAAGATCGACGGTACGGCACAGATATAGGTCGGGCGGAAGGTGCGCAGGGCCGACGACAGCGCCGTCTCGCTCAGGTCGGGCTCGTGCCCCATCAGGATTCCGCCGCGGACGCACAGGGTCTGGACCAGGAGACCGTACACATGGGAGAAGGGCAGGAAGGCGAGCAGCGATCCCTGCTGCCGGCCGGGCGGGATCACCAGGTGGCCCCAGCCCGCCAGGAGCGTGTCGCAGGGGCTCGCCAGATTGCGGTGGCTCAGCGCGCAGCCCAGGGGACGGCCGGTGGTGCCGGAGGTGTACATGACGGCGGCGGTGGAGTCCGGCAGCACGATACGGCGCAGCGACTCGACCGTGGTGAGCGGCACGAACTCGCCCCGCTCCACGAGCTGCCCGAGCCCGCCCGCGTCCAGCTGCCACACATGGCGCAGTTGCGGCAGCGATCCGCACACGGAGCCCACCGTCATGACGGCCTGCTCGTCCTCGACCACCACGGCCACGCATTCGGCGTCCCGCAGGATCCACTCGACCTGGTCGCGCGAGGCCGTGGGATAGATGGGGACCACTTCCGCGCCCACCGCCCACAGCGCGTAGCTGAGCACCGTCCACTCGTAGCGCGTGCGCGCCATGATGGCCACGCGCCGACCCGGAGAGATCCCGGAGGCGATCAGCCCCTTGGCCAGATCGGTCACCTCGTCGCGCAGTTCCACGGCGGTCACCTCCTCCCACGTGCCGGCGGAGGGATCGGGGCGGCGCGCGAGCATCGGCAGCGTGGGATGGAGGGCCGCCGTCTCGAAGACGCTGTCGGCGAGCCCGCCGCTCAGCGGCGTGACGGTCCGGGGAGCGAGGCCGAGGTCGCGCATGCGCTGCTCCTGATGTGTACCGGGTGTGACATCACCGATGAGTACGGTTATCGGCGGTGCCCGAATCTAACCCAGCTGCGAGCGCCCGGTGCCGGGAACTGACAATTGACCTCGTTTGGTGATCTCGGCGCCATGGGGGAACCCGGGAGGCATGACGTACCCGAACCCTGATCCGAATGCCGACCCGGACCGCCGTCCGAACCCCGATCCGGAGCCGGACAGCACCACCGGCCTGGAACCCGGCGGCGGCGTACCCCCGGGCGAGACCCCGCCCGCGGAGAGCAGCATGCCCGGCGCGGGCCCCCGCGAGACGCACAACCCGCCCACGGGCTGGGCCAAGGCGCCCCTGACCCTGATCCTCCTCCTCGTGGTCGTGATCGCCGCGTTCTTCCTGATCTACGCCATCGTCCTGATCGTCTGAGCCCCTGCCCGGGCACATCAGGGGCAGGGGGACAGGTACACCGTGGCCAGCGGAGGCAACGTCAGGCGAACGCGGCCGTCCTCCGGCTTGACCGGATCGGGGTTGGTGACGTCACTGCCGCCGTAGCGCGCGGCGTCGGTGTTGAGGGTCTCCTGCCAGGCGTTGACGTGGTCCGGCACCCAGAGGCGGTAGTCGTGGCGGACGACGGGGGAGAAGTTGGAGACGCACAGCAGGGCGTCGCCCTCGGCGTCGTACCGCAGGAAGGCGAAGACGTTGTCGTCGGCCGCGTCCCCGAGGGACCACTGGAAGCCGCCGGGGTCGGTGTCCCGCTCCCAGAGGGCCGGGGTCGCCCGGTAGAGCGTGTTGAGGTCACGGACCAGGTCCTGCACACCCCGATGGTCGCCCGCGGACGCGTACCCCGGATCCAGCAGCCACCACTCGGGCCCGTGCGCCTGCGACCATTCGGCACCCTGCGCGAACTCCTGCCCCATGAACAGCAGCTGCTTGCCGGGGTGGGCCCACATGAAGCCCAGGTAGGCGCGGTGGTTGGCACGTCGCTGCCACCAGTCGCCGGGCATCTTGGAGACCAGCGCCTGCTTGCCGTGCACCACCTCGTCGTGGGAGATCGGCAGGACGTAGTTCTCGCTGTAGGCGTACACCATCGAGAAGGTCATCTCGTTGTGGTGGTACTTGCGGTGCACCGGCTCCTTGGCGATGTACTCCAGCGAGTCGTGCATCCAGCCCATGTTCCACTTCAGCCCGAAGCCCAGCCCGCCGCTGTCGGTCGGCCGGGTCACCCCGCCCCAGGCGGTCGACTCCTCCGCGATCGTGACGACCCCGGGGTTGCGCCGGTACACGGTCGCGTTCATCTCCTGCAGGAACCGCATCGCGTCCAGGTCCTCGCGCCCACCGTAGGCGTTCGGCGCCCACTGGCCGGACTCCCGCGAGTAGTCCAGGTAGAGCATCGAGGCGACGGCGTCCACCCGCAGCCCGTCGATGTGGAACTCCTCGCACCAGTACGTGGCGTTGGCGACGAGGAAGTTGCGCACCTCGGTACGTCCGTAGTCGAACTCGTACGTCCCCCAGTCCGGGTGCTCGGCCCGCCGCGCGTCCCCGGGTTCGTACAGCGGGTCCCCGTCGAACCGGCTCAGCGCCCAGTCGTCCTTGGGGAAATGGGCCGGCACCCAGTCCATGATCACGCCGAGGCCGGCCCGGTGCAGGGCGTCGACCAGGTACTTGAAGTCGTCGGGCGTGCCGAGGCGGGCCATGGGCGCGTAGAAACCGGTGACCTGATAGCCCCAGGAACCGGCGAAGGGATGCTGCGCCACCGGCATGAACTCGACATGGGTGAAGCCGAGGTCCTTCACGTAGGCCGGAAGCTGTTCGGCCAGTTGACGGTACGTCAGTCCGGGTCGCCAGGACGGGAGATGGACCTCGTAGACCGAGAAGGGGGCCTGGTGCACCGCGACGTCGCCCCGGTGCGCCATCCACTGCTCGTCGCCCCACTCGTAGTGCGAGGCGTGCACGATCGACGCCGTGTCCGGCGGGACCTCCGCACGGCGGGCCATCGGGTCGGCCTTCAGGAACCGGCCGCCGTACCGGGAGGTGATCTCGAACTTGTACCGGGTGCCCTCGCCGATCCCCGGCAGGAACAGCTCCCACACACCGGACGCCCCGAGGGACCGCATCGGGAACGCCGTGCCGTCCCAGTGGCAGAAGTCCCCGGCCACCCGCACGCCCCGGGCGTTCGGCGCCCAGACCGTGAACCGGGTGCCGGTCACGCCCTGGTGGGTCATCGGCTCGGCGCCGAGCGCCTTCCACAGCTGCTCGTGCCGGCCCTCGCGGATGAGATGGAGGTCGAGCTCGCCGAGGGCCGGCAGGAAGCGGTAGGGATCGTGGACCTCGCGCTCGTCGGACTCGTCCTCGGCGTACGCCACCAGCAGCGTGTACGCCGGGATCGCGGCCAGCGGAAGAACGCCGGAGAAGAGGCCGCCGCCCTCCGACACGAGCCGGGTGCGCTCGCCGCCGACCACGACGCTCACCGCACGCGCGAACGGGCGCAGCGCCCGGAAGGCGATGCCGCCCGGGACCGGATGCGCGCCGAGCAGCGCGTGCGGATCGTGGTGGGCGCCCGCCAGCAGGCGCTCACGGTCGGCCGGGTCGAGGGCGGGCGCGGTGGCGCACCGGCCGGGTCCGGCCGGCTCGGGGGGCGAGGTCTCGTGCAGGGCCATCGGGTCAACTTCCTCTCACGGCGAGGCGTTCGATCGCCGCCATAGGTACGGGCAACCAGTCGGGTCGGTGCCGGGCCTCGTACAGGACCTCGTACACGGCGCGGTCCGTCTCGTACGCACGCAGCAACCCGTGCTTCTTGCGGGGATCCCATCCGGCGAGGGAGGCATAGCCCGCGCAGTAGGCCTCCCGGCAGCGGCGCGCCCACTCCGGACGCCACGGGCGGCGCTGCCGGGCGGCGTAGTCGAAGGAGCGCAGCATGCCGGCGATGTCCCGCACCGGCGAGTGGACACCGCGCCGCTCGGCGAGCGGGCGGGACGGCTCGCCCTCGAAGTCGATGACGAACCACTCACGGCCGGCCCGCAGCACCTGACCCAGGTGCAGGTCGCCGTGGATGCGTTGGGCGGGCGGCCCGGGATCGCAGGTGGCGAGCGCGCCGAAGGCGGTGCGCAGGCCGGGGACGTACGGCTGGAGCGCCGGGACGAAGTGCGCGGCGATCTCCAGGCGCTCGGTCATCGCCGCCGCCGTACGGCCGTTCTCGCCACGGGACAGGGAGGGGAAGGCGGATGCCAGTGCCAGGTGCACCTCCGCCGTCGCCCGCCCCAGCTGACGGGCCTCCGCCGTGAAGTCGGCACCCGAGGCCAGCGCGTCCAGCGCCAGCGTCCAGCCGTCGGAGGCGTCCCGCAGGAACGGCTGCAGTACGCCGAGCGTCGCCTCCCAGGGGTGCGTCGTGCGGAACCAGGCCACCGGGGCCGGGACGCGACGGCAGCCCTGCCCGGCGAGCGCGCCGGACAGCTCCAGGTCGGGGTTGACGCCGGGCTGGATGCGCCGGAAGAGCTTCAGGATGAACGTGTCTCCGTACACCAGCGAGGAGTTGGACTGCTCGGCGTCCAGCAGCCGCGGCACGAGCCCGGCCGGCACCGGCACGGACGGGTCCGCCTCGAAGCGCAGCGGGCCCGCCGCCCCGGGGTGCCGCAGCCGTTCCAGGAGCAGTTGGGCCGACCGGGGGTCCTGCAACGCGTCGAAGATCGTCAGACCGGCCAGCGGCCCCTCCTCCGCCCGCCCGATGAGCGCCCGGCCGAGCCGCGGCGACAGGTGCTGCCGCACGCCGAGCACCAGCTGGTAGCAGTCACCGGTGGGCGGAGCGCCACCCGGCGCGGGGACCGCCGAGTGACCGGCGTGCACCAGCAGATGCAGACAGCCCGGGAACAGCTCCGTCATCGACAGCAGCGCGAGGTCCGTGACGGGCCGGTCCTTGCCCGCGAACCAGCGCTGCCGTGGCAGCCATTCGCGCAGCAGTCCGGCGAGCGAGGCCATCGGGCTGGCGTCGACCGTACGGCTCGGTCGGGGAGATGCGGTCTTCTGCATGGTGACGCGTCCTTTCCTCGGCACACGCTCGAAGCTCACGCTCAAAGTCGTCGGCCGATGCGGGATGCGACTCGGGTGAGCCGGAACCAGTAGAAGCCGTGGCCCCCGAGGGTCAGCAGATACGGCAGTTCGCCGATGGCCGGGAAACGGACCCCGCCGAACAGCTCGACCGGGTGACGTCCGCTGAACTCACGCAGGTCGAGCTCGGTGGGCTGCGCGAAGCGCGCGAAGTTGTTCACACACAGCACCAGGTCGTCCTCGTACTCGCGCAGGAAGGCGAGGACCGCCGGGTTGGAGGAGTGCAGCTCGGTGTAGGAGCCGAGTCCGAAGGCCGGGTTCTGCTTGCGGATCTCGATCATCCGGCGGGTCCAGTGCAGGAGCGAGGACGGGGAGGCCATGGAGGCCTCGACGTTGGTGACCTGGTAGCCGTAGACCGGGTCCATGATGGTCGGCAGATACAGCCGTCCCGGGTCGCAGGTGGAGAAGCCGGCGTTGCGGTCCGGGGTCCACTGCATGGGGGTGCGGACGGCGTCGCGGTCGCCGAGCCAGATGTTGTCGCCCATGCCGATCTCGTCGCCGTAGTAGAGGATCGGGCTGCCCGGGAGGGAGAGCAGCAGGGCGGTGAAGAGCTCGATCGAGTGACGGTCGTTGTCCAGCAGCGGGGCGAGCCGCCTGCGGATGCCGATGTTGGCGCGCATGCGGGGGTCCTTGGCGTATTCCGCCCACATGTAGTCGCGTTCCTCGTCGGTGACCATTTCGAGGGTCAGCTCGTCGTGGTTGCGCAGGAAGATGCCCCATTGGCAGCCGGAGGGAATGGCCGGGGTCTTGGCGAGGATTTCCGAGACCGGGTAGCGCGATTCCCGTCGGACAGCCATGAAGATCCGCGGCATGACGGGGAAGTGGAAGGCCATGTGGCACTCGTCGCCGCCGGACTGGAAGTCGCCGAAGTAGTCGACCACGTCCTCCGGCCACTGGTTGGCCTCCGCCAGCAGCACCGTGTCCGGGTACATCGCGTCGATCTCTCGGCGGACGCGTTTCAGAAATTCATGGGTGGCGGGCAGGTTCTCGCAGTTCGTGCCTTCTTCCGCATAGAGATAGGGCACGGCATCGAGCCGGAAGCCGTCGATTCCCAGGTCCAGCCAGAAACGGAGGGCGGCCAGGATCTCCTCCTGCACGGCCGGGTTCTCGTAGTTGAGGTCGGGCTGGTGGGAGAAGAAGCGGTGGAAGAAGTACTGCTTGCGGACGGGATCGAAGGTCCAGTTGGAGGCTTCGGTGTCGACGAAGATGATGCGGGCGTCGGCGTATGCCTTGTCGTCGTCGGCCCACATGTAGTAGTCGCCGTAGGGGCCGTCGGGGTTTTTCCTCGACTCCTGGAACCACGGGTGCTGGTCGCTGGTGTGGTTCATGACGAAGTCGATGATGACGCGCATACCGCGCTGGTGGGCGGCGTCGACGAATTCCACGAAGTCGGCGAGGTCGCCGAACTCGGGCAGGACGGAGGTGTAGTCGGAGACGTCGTAGCCGCCGTCGCGCAGGGGTGATTTGAAGAAGGGCGGCAGCCACAGGCAGTCGACGCCGAGCCATTGCAGGTAGTCGAGTTTGGCGGTCAGGCCTTTGAGGTCGCCGACGCCGTCGCCGTTGCTGTCCTGGAAGGAGCGGACCAGGACCTCGTAGAAGACGGCGCGTTTGAACCAGTCCGGGTCGCGGTCCTTGGCGGGAGTGTCCTCGAAGGTGTCCGGCACGGGCTCGTTGACGGTCATGACGCTCAGGACCCTCCGATCTGGGGTGGCGATGCCTGGACGTGGAGCACGTGCGCGGGCGCCCTGCCGGGCGCCAGGCGGACGTAGTTGGTTCTGCCCCAGCGGTAGGTCTCACCCGTCAGTTCGTCGTGCACGGACAGGGAGGCATCCCAGTCCAGGCCGAGTTGCGGCATGTCCAACGAGACCGTGGCCTCCTGGGTGTGGTGAGGATCAAGGTTCGCGACCACCAGCACCGTGTCCGGGCCCGTGCGTTTGCTGTACGCGATGAGCGCGTCGTTGTCGGTGTGGTGGAAGCGGAGGTTCCGGAGCCGGTGGAGGGCGGGGTGGCTCCTG
>NZ_KQ947988.1:518128-765357 GCF_001513975.1 Streptomyces curacoi | reverse complement strand
AGGGTCGTAGGCATGCGCTATGACCTTGTCATCTTCGACAACGACGGTGTGCTCGTCGACAGCGAGCCCATTTCCAACCGGCTCCTCGCCGCGTACCTCACCGAGCTGGGGCATCCGACGACATACGAGGACTCAATCAGGGACTACATGGGCTCGGCGATGCACCGGATCCATGACCTGGTGCGGGAGCGGACCGGGCAGCTGCTGCCCGAGGACTTCGACGATGTCTTTCATACGCGTGTGTTCGCCGCGTTCGAGCGGGAGTTGAAGGCGGTGGTCGGTGTCGTGGACGTGCTCGAGAAGCTTGTGGGGGAGGAGGTGCCGTATTGCGTGGCCTCGTCCGGGAGTCATGAGCGGATTCGGGTGGGGCATCGGACGACGGGGCTGGAGCGGTTCTTCGAGGACGGGCGGATCTTCAGTTCGCAGGACGTGGGGCGGGGGAAGCCGGCGCCGGATCTGTTTCTGTACGCGGCCGAGCGGATGGGGGTGGCGCCGGAGCGGTGTGTGGTCGTCGAGGACAGCCCGCTGGGGGTGCGGGCCGCGGTGGCGGCGGGGATGGATGTGTACGGGTTCACCGCGATGACGCCTGCGGCGAAGCTGGCCGGGGCCACTCGACTCTTCGCCGACATGGGGGAGTTGGTCGACCTGCTCGTGTCTCCCGGTGAGCGCGGCATCGACTGAACTTGAACTGAACTTGAGGGAAATTCACCTTTGGCTGGATCTACCCACCAGTACGCCGGGGCCTTACGCTCGCCGCCATGACTGATGTGCTGCGGCGCGGTAGGGCCTCGTTGGCGTTCAGCTTCTTCGCCCAGGGCGTCGCCTTTGCGCTGCTCGTGACCCGGATTCCGGCCATCCAGGACCGGTACGGGGTCTCCGACGCGCTGCTGCCCGCGTTCCTCGCCGCGGTGCCGATCCTCGCGGGCGTCGGGAGTGTGGCGACCGAGCGGCTGGTGAGGCGGATACCGCCGAGCCGGTTGCTGCGGTGGTCCCAGCCCGTGGTGCTCCTGGCGCTGCTCGGAGTCGGGGCGGGGGAGCGGATGGTCGAGCTGGGTGTCGCGCTCGCCGCGTTCGGGTTGGCCGTGGGTGCGCTCGACGCCTCGATGAACATGCTCGGGGTGAGTCTGCAGCGGTCGTACGGGCGAAGCATCATGCTCAGCTTTCATGCGGTGTACAGCCTGGGCGGGATCATGGGGGCCTCGCTGGCCTGGGTGGGGGCGCACTGGGAGCTGGCGCTGTTCGTGTCGTATCTGCCGGTCGTCGTGGTGTTGTTGCCGGCCGTGCTGGTGGGGAGTCGGTGGTACGTCGATGGGGGGCGTGGGGGCGATGTCGTAGCGGAGGGAGCGGGTGGGAGTGGGCCTGTTGCCTTCACGATGCTGTTGCCGCTGTGTCTGGTGATGACCTTCGCCTATATCGGGGACTCGACCGTCTCCAACTGGAGCGCGAAGTATCTGCAGGACGTGCTGGGGAGTTCGGAGCAACTGGCGACCGTGCCTTACAACGTGTACATGGTGACCACGTTGCTCGGGCGGGCCATCGGGGACTTCGGGGTGCGGCGGTTCGGGGCTGTCGCGGTCGTGCGGATGGGGGCGCTGGTGGCGGCCGTCGGGTTCGCGGTGGTGGCCGGGGCGCCGGGGGCGTGGGTGGGGATGCTGGGATTCACGCTGCTCGGGCTGGGGTTGTGTGTGCTGGTGCCGCAGACGTTCGCGGCGGCCGGGCGGCTCGCTGCTGAGAAGTACGGGCCGGGGGGTTCGGATGCGGCCATTGCGCGGCTCAATGTGTTCAATTACGTGGGGTTTTTGATTGGTTCGCCCCTGGTGGGTGCGCTCGGTGATGCGTGGAACTATCGCGGGGCCATGCTTGTGCCGATGGTGTTGGTGCTGGTGACGCTTGTGTACGCCCGGTCGTTCGCCACTCAACCGGACCGATACGGTGACGGGCATGAGCGGCCGCGCACAGCTGATGTGGGACGAGGCAGTAACGGGCTATGACTTCGGGCGGGACCATCCGATGGATCCCGTCCGCTTGTCCCTGACCAGGAAGCTTGTCGATGCCTTCGGGCTGGACAAGGACGTGGACGTCGTCGCGGCGCAGCCGGCCGGGGAGTCGACGTTGCGGCTGGTGCATCGCGAGGACTACATCGAGGCCGTGAAGGCGGCCTCGGCGGATCCTGGGGCGGCGGACCAGTCGTACGGGCTCGGGACCCTGGATGATCCCGCGTTCGCGGGGATGCACGAGGTGTCGGCGCTCATCGCCGGGCAGTCGGTGGGGGCGGCGGAGGCCGTGTGGCGGGGCGAGGCGTTGCACGCGGTGAACTTCGCGGGTGGGCTGCACCATGCGATGCCGGGGGGCGCGTCGGGTTTCTGTATCTACAACGATGCCTCGCTGGCCATTGCCCGGTTGTTGGAGCTGGGGGCTGAGCGGGTCGCGTACATCGATGTGGATGTGCATCACGGGGACGGGGTGCAGGCGGCGTTCTGGGAGGACCCGCGGGTGCTGACGATTTCGTTGCACGAGCATCCGCGGACGTTGTTTCCGCAGACCGGGTGGCCGGAGGAGACCGGGGGCGAGTCCGCGGAGGGGACGGCTGTGAATGTCGCGTTGCCGGCTGGGACCGGTGATGCGGGGTGGGTGCGGGCGTTTCATGCCGTTGTGCCGGAGCTGATCGCTGATTTCCGGCCGCAGGTGTTGGTGACCCAGCACGGGGCTGACACGCACTTCGAGGATCCCCTCGCTCATCTCGCCGTGTCGTTGGACGCGCAGCGGGCCGTGCAGATGGCCTGTCACGACCTGGCGCATGAGTACGCCGACGGTAGGTGGGTTGCCCTGGGTGGGGGTGGATACGCCGTGGTGGAGGTCGTGCCGCGGTCGTGGACGCATCTGGTGGGTATTGCGGCGGGGCGGCCGATCGAACCCGAGACGATGATTCCTGAGGGGTGGCGGCAGGAGGTGTTCGCGCGTACGCGGCAGTTGGGGCCGGCTCGGATGACGGATGGGCGGTGGCCTGTTTCGTGGGGTGGCTGGGAGGCGGGGTACGACCCTGCGGACCGGTTGGATCAGGCGGTGCTGGCGACTCGGCGGGCGGTGTTTCCGTTGCGGGGGTTGTTGGCGTAGGTGGGGGGTGTGGGCGTCTGGGGTTTTCGCCCCCGCCGCCCCTACCCGTCCCATCCCCCAGGGGCGCTGCCCCTTCGACCCCGTTCCCTGGGGGCCTGCGGCCCCCAGACCCCCGCTGTCGGCCCTGAAGGGGCCTCGTCCTCAAACGCCGGACGGGCTGAGATTGCCGGGACCGGCGCCGGGAAGTGACCGTCGCCGGGTATGGGCAGTGACCGCCGCCCGGTGTGCGGCCCCAAGCGGGTGGGTGGGGCTCGGGATGGTGTCGTCTCGTTCTCGTATTAGCCGAACAGTGGCCGTATTAGTCCAACGGCGCGGTGTTTCCCCGTTCCCGCACCGCCGTTCCGTTCCGTCCGTCACCATCGCTCACGTGTTGAGTACCGGAGCCCTTCGCGCGCATCTCCTGGCCGCTCGGCTTGCCGGGATGGTGGCCACCTCTCGGGAGGAGAGTCTCAGGAGTTATCGGCTCTTCGCGGCTCGTGATCCTCGGGTGCTCATCGGGCTCGATCCGGTGCGGAACTGGGGGCAGCGGGATCTGATCGCGTTGATGGCGGACAGGTGTGGGGTTTCGGCCGATCCTGCATGTGTTTCGGGCCTTGACGTGATCGATCCGGAGCTGACTTTGACCGCTCTGGATGCCTTCGCCGACCGGCTCGGTGCTGCCGCCCAGCGTGGCGTGCCCGTGCTGCTGGGGACGGGGCACCCGCATCGACTGCTCGGCTTCTACGCCGCCTTGGCCGACGCGTTGTCGGCGGCGGGATGTGCCGTCCTCACCCCGGCGCATGGTCGCTGTGTCGACATAACGACCCGGTTCGGCCTACGCACGTACAACCTCGACTACGTACGAGGAGTCGCGTTGGTGCGGGAAGCCGGCGCTCCGAGCACCGGGCGTGAGACCGGCGCACACACGCACTCGCCGCTCCCGGTTCGTACCGCGCTCGCCGCTGCCGCGGAGGCCGGCGGGCCGTTGCCGGAGCTGGTGATCGGGGACCACGGTTGGGTCTGCGGGGCAGGTCAGCTGGGGTTTGAGGCCATTGGTCTTGCCGATACGAATGACCCCGCGCTCTTTGTGGGTCAGGCCGAGGGGGTCGTGTCCGCCGTCGTTCCACTTGATGACGCTGTGCGGTCTGATTACTACCGGCCGCTTACCCAGTACGTACTCAATCGAGCGTGTCTGTCCCAGTAGGCCGCCGATGGGTGCACCTCTTCCCCACTCGCATCACCCGCCCCTACATTGGGGAGTGAGCACGCAGCGACGAAGAGTCACCGGAAGGGGAAGCCGGTGGCCGTCGAGTGCGGAAGGTTCAGGTGTGTCATGGCTGCAGCTGGCGAGAGGCCTCTGAACGAGGTTCAGTTCCTTACCGTGGCGGAAGTCGCCTCGGTGATGCGAGTGTCGAAGATGACCGTGTACCGGCTGGTGCACAGCGGTCATCTGCCCGCGATCCGGGTGGGGCGGTCCTTCCGTGTCCCCGAGCAAGCGGTTCACGAGTACCTCCGCGAGAGTTATGTGGGGGTGGAAACCGCCTGACGGCAGTGGGCGAGGGGGATCCTCAGGGCTGTTCAGGAATCCCCTTCGCCCCCTCGATTACGACCTCAGCGCTCGGGCGGGTAGGCTAGCCCCTCGTAGGTCGTGTGGGCCCATGGCGCCCAAACACCGAGTGATGAGAAGTGAGCGAGGGTAGTCGTGGGCTCTGTTATCAAGAAGCGGCGCAAGCGGATGGCCAAGAAGAAGCACCGCAAGCTGCTCAAGCGCACGCGCGTTCAGCGTCGCAACAAGAAGTGAGCGGCGCCGCGTAAAGCGGCGGCGTGTTTGTGGCCCCCCACCGCACCTGGTGGGGGGCCACATCTGTATCGAGGCGCTGTGCGACGGGTCGGGCCCTGTGCGTATGCCCGGACGGACGCTTGACCCGTCTGGTCGTACGCACGGAAATCTCGTCACTTCATGCATTGGGCGGTCATCACAGCGCAACGTCAACCCGCTAAGTTGGCCGCAGACGGGGAACTCGGCAGGGTACGAGTGCGGGAAGGAAGGCGCTGATCTTGGGCAAGGTCGTGCTCGTCACCGGAGTGGCCCGTCAACTGGGGGGCCGTTTCGTACGACGGATCCAGCGGGACCCACAGGTGGACCGGGTGGTCGCCGTGGACGCGGTCCCGCCCGAGCATCATCTGGGCGGTGCCGACTTCATCCAGGCCGACATCCGGCAGCCCACCATCGCGCGGGTGCTGGCCGAGAGCGGCGCCGACACCGTCGTACACATGGACGTGACCGGAACCGCGCTCGGCAGCGGCAGCCGGACCGTGGTCAAGGAGACCAACGTCATCGGGACGATGCAGCTGCTCGGCGCCTGCCAGAAGTCCCCCACCGTGAAGCGGCTCGTGGTCAAGTCCAGTACGAATGTCTACGGCTCCGCGCCTCGCGACCCGGCCGTGTTCACCGAGACCACCCCGCCCAAGTCGCTGCCCAGCGGCGGCTTCGCCAAGGACACGGTGGAGGTCGAGGGGTATGTGCGCGGGTTCGCGCGGCGGCGGCCGGATGTCGCCGTGTGTGTGCTGCGGTTCGCCAACATCCTCGGGCCGAGCGCCGACACCCCCCTCGCCTCGTACTTCTCGCTGCCCGTTCTGCCGACCGTCTTCGGGTACGACCCGCGGCTGCAGTTCGTGCACGAGGACGACGTGATCGAGGTGCTGCGCATCGCCTCGCACGAGCCGGAGCGGGGCACGCTCAACAGCGGCACCTTCAACATCGCCGGCGACGGCGTCCTGCTGCTCTCGCAGTGCTCCCGGCGGCTGGGCCGACCCACCGTGCCCCTGCTGCTGCCCGCGGTCACCTGGGCGGGTTCCCTGGTGCGTACGCTGGGCATGTCGGACTTCTCACCGGAGCAGATCCGGCTGCTCACCCATGGCCGGGTCGTGTCGACGGTCCAGATGCGAGAGACGCTCGGATTCAAGCCGAAGTTCACGACGGCGGAGACCTTCGCGGAGTTCGCGCGCAGCCGCGGGCCCGGTCTGCTGCCGCCGGAGGCCCTTGCGGGGGCCGTCGACCGGATCGCCGCGCTGCCCGTCCTGGGCGGCGGTCACCCCCCGACGCAGAGCGCCAACTGAGGAGCGCATCAACGATGGCGGACGCCAAGGTCATTCCGTTCGACGACGACCGGTCCCGTGGGAGCGCCGTGCAGCGGCCGCCGCGGCGCCGGAGCGCGGGGAGCCGGCGCAAGAGCGGTGAATCCGCGCTGGTACGCGAGGTCCAGCCCCTCCCCGGACGGGCCTTCGCGCAGGATGATGTTCCCGTGACACGTGAGGAACAGCCGCCCCAGCGGCCCCAGGACGACGACGGCGGCCTGGAGCGGCGCATCGCGAGCGGCCTGTCCTTCCTGCGCCGCCGCCTCACCGGGGACTACGAGGTCGACGACTTCGGCTACGACGAGGAGCTCACCGACCAGGTCCTCATGTCCCTGCTGCGCCCGGTGTACGAGAAGTACTTCCGGGTCGAGGTGAAGGGTGTCGAGAACATCCCGACCGAGGGCGGCGCGCTGATCGTCGCCAACCACTCGGGCACGCTCCCGCTGGACGGCCTGATGATGCAGGTCGCCGTCCACGACCACCACCCGACGGGCCGGCACCTTCGCCTCCTCGCCGCCGACCTGGTCTTCATGCTGCCGGTGGTCAACGAACTCGCCCGCAAGCTCGGCCACACCCTGGCCTGCGCCGAGGACGCCGAGCGGCTGCTGGGGCAGGGCGAGTTGGTCGGCGTGATGCCGGAGGGCTTCAAGGGCATCGGCAAGCCCTTCAGCGAGCGTTACAAGCTCCAGCGCTTCGGCCGCGGCGGCTTCGTCTCCACGGCCCTGCGCCAGGGGGCCCCGATCATCCCCTGCTCGATCGTCGGAGCCGAGGAGATCTACCCGATGATCGGCAACGCGAAGACCCTCGCCCGCCTCCTGGGCTTCCCGTACTTCCCGCTCACGCCGACCTTCCCGTGGCTGGGCCCGCTCGGCGCGATCCCGCTGCCGACGAAGTGGACGATCCAGTTCGGCGAGCCGATTCCCACGGACGGCTATCCGCCGGAGGCCGCCGAGGACCCGATGCTGATGTTCAACCTGACCGACCAGGTCAGGGAGCAGATCCAGCACACGCTGTACAAGTTGTTGGTGCAGCGGCGGTCGGTCTTCTTCTGACAGAAGAAACGTTTGTATGAGTCGTACGACGAAGGGGGCGCCCTCTCAGGAGGGGCGCCCCCTTCGTCGTACGACTTGCTTCGCAGCGGCTAGTTCGCGCCCTCGCCGTCGATGCTCAGGCCGGGCAGGAGACCCGGGAGCAGGGGCGGAAGGGTGACGGCGGGCTCGGTGCTCGGGGTCGACGTGGACGGTGATGTACCGGTGCCGCTGGTGTCCTTCGGCGGGTCGAGCAGGCCGCCGGTGCTTCCGCCGAGCAGGCCCTCGCTCTCGCTGCCGGAGCCCTCGGCCGACTTGCTGGGGCTGCTGCTCCGGCTGCCGTCGGAGGAGCCGTGCCCGGTGCTGGGGCGGGCCGAGCGGTCGGAGCCGGACGTGCCGGTGGAGGTCGAGCCGGAACCGCCACGTCCCTTGCCGTCGCCGCCCTTCGCCGGGGCCTGCGGGAGGAGGGACTGCAGCGGGGCGACCTCTTCGTCTATGGCGTCGAACACCGACGACACCTGGTCACTGACGTCCCCGAGCTGAAGGGGAAGCCGCGCGCGAAGGGCGCCCCACACCTCGCGCTGGGAGCGCGAGAAGGCGGAGAGGGCCTGGATGGGGCCCAGGGACTTCGGGTCGCGCTGGTAGGCCTCGCGCAGCAGTCGATGACCCTCCGAGGCGTCGTGCCGCATGCCGGACAGGGCGCGGCGGATCTCGGCGACCGACTCGTGGTCGAGATGTCCGCCACGGCCGCGCTCCATCAGCCGTCTGGCCTCGCTCAGCCGGGTGGAGGCCTGGTCGAGATAGGTTCGCCCGCGCTCATCATCGCTGTCGGCCAGGATGTTGAGCTTGAAGTCCTCGATGCCGCGCTTGAGGCCGTAGAGGGAGTCCCCGGGCAGCGCCTCGGAACTGGCGGCGGCGACTCCGCCGAAGGCTCCCGCGGCGACACCGACGCTGAGCCCGCCCGCGGTGAGGCCCTTGGCCAGTCGCGAACGCGGCCGCAACTTCCCCAGCGGGGACGCCCGGTGAGCGCCCTGTGCCCGGTCCGAACGCTGCTCGGGCAGGGCGGGACCCGCCTCGCCGGCCGCGGTGCCCTCCTGGAGCATGGCCTCCATCGCGGCCACGAGCTGGGCCCGCTGGACGACCTTGACCTCGGGGTCGAATGTGGGCTTGGGCAGCTCGCCGAGACTCGCGGTGAGGGCCAACAGGCGCCCCTGCTCGGTCTGTTCCGCAGCAGCCGCTTCAGGTGCCGATCCATCGGGCTGCTCGGCCTGCTCGGCCGCCGAGCCCTGGTCGGTCAACTCCTCCAGGGCCTGGGCGAAGGCGTTCGCCCGCCGGTGTGCCGATACGTTCGCGATCACTGGCGGCACCTCCTCTCGTGATGACGGTCGACTCCCCAGGGGGTCCTGAGGGTTGCACGCCCTGACCGAATCCACACGATCGAGTGATCGAAGTCGGTCAGGGAGTGACCACAGGGAGCCTGCATCCCGCACAACGAGTGGCGCGGCACTTGGGTTACGGACTGCGGATGAACGGACCGCGAAGTCAACAGAGTGTCACCGATGGCGAGTTGGTGGTTGCGGAGCGTGCTGATGCGAGGAGGGCGGGGTTGGTCAGCGCGCGTCGTCCGGGAGGAGCCGGGCGAGGGTGCGGACGGCCCGGTACTGGAGGGTCTTGATGGCGCCCTCGTTCTTGCCCATGACGCGGGCCGTCTCGGCGACGGAGAGGCCCTGGAGGAAACGGAGGGTGACGCACTCCTGCTGCTGCGGGTTGAGCCGCCGTACGGCGTCGAGCAGGGCGGCGTTGGAGAGGGATTCGAGGACGGAGTCCTCGGGGGACCGCTCGACCTCGTTGGCGTCGAGCATCTCGCCGGTGGTCACCTCCAGCCGGAAGCGGCTGGACTTGAAGTGGTCGGCGACGAGGTTGCGGGCGATGGTGACGAGCCAGGCGCCGAAGTCCCGGCCCTGCCAGGTGAAGGTGCCGATGCGTCGGAGGGCCCGCAGAAAGGTCTCGCTCGTGAGGTCCTCGGCGGTGGCCTTACCTCCCACGCGGTAGTAGATGTATCGGTAGACGGTGTCGCTGTACTGGTCGTAGAGGCGTCCGAACGCGTCGGCCTCGCCGGCCTGTGCGCGTTCCACAAGATCCATCATTCGAGCGCTGTCGCTGTCCGCGGCCGGCCGCCGAGCGGTCGCCGCACCGGCCGAGCGCCCCCGTCTGCTGACGGTGGCGCTGCCGTCGGCGAGCGCGTAGCACGGGCCTACGGGCGCGGTGGTAACGGCGAGGGCGGGGACGGCGTACGCGGTGGGGACGAAGCCGCGCAACAGGTCTTGGACCGTTGCGCGCAGCGTAGCCAGGCCCGAGGCGTCAACCCCGACGTGTGGGTACACGGGACTCCCAGAGGCAGAGCTTCCATCACGTGCAGTGCGGGACCGTTCACCCGTCGTAGCGACGGAGGGGTACCGGTTTGCGTCTGAGGAGAATAACGCTTCGTGCAGGCACTGCTACGCCCAGTTGCTCAAATCACCGATTGCGTCTCTTCTGTAACCCTTTGGCGGCGGTTCAAGTGCCGCAGAGTGATCGCTTGTTGATCGAATGCGTCCGGGTTCGGGCTGACTCCAGCGCGTGTTGTGGTCGTGTGCAGCCAAGGGGACTGGACAGGGGGTTGTGCGGGTATGGGGTGCGGATTGGCTGTTCGGCCCGGGCGTGGTCTCGCCCCCGCCGCCCCTACCCGTCCCACCTCCAGGGGCTCCGCCCCTTCGACCCCGCCAGGGGGCTGCCGCCCCCTGGACCCCCGCTTCGGCCCTGAAGGGGCCTCGTCCTCAAACGCCGGACGGGCTGACCAATGCCGACCGGCGTCGATGGGGCGCGTACCCCCGCGGCGCCGCAGTCGCGTACGGCGGGAAGGGGACGTGTCGGAGGGTGTCCGCCCGCAGTGGCCGGCGTCAACACGCGGTAGCTCTTGGCCTAAGGGGGCCGCCGGTCCGAGGACGGACACCCCCCGGCGCGGCCCCGACCCGCAAACGCACCGCAGGCGCTACGCGTACCCCCACCGGACCCGCGCAGGCCGCCGCAGGCGTCGCATTACTACTACCTACTGCCTCTACTACCGCCGGCGGCGGTGCAGGGCGATCGCCGCGGCCGTCCCGCCGGCCACCGCCCCCACCCCGGCAGCCGCCGGGATGCCGACCTTCGCTGCCTTTCGGCCCGTGCGGTAGTCGCGTAGGCGCCAGTCCAGCTTGCGGGCGTGTTTGCGGAGCTTGGTGTCGGGGTTGATGGCGTAGGGGTGGCCGACGAGGGAGAGCATCGGGATGTCGTTGTGGGAGTCGCTGTAGGCGGCGCAGCGGGCCAGGTCCAGGCCCTCCGCGGCGGCCAGGGCGCGGACTGCCTCCGCTTTTGCCGGGCCGTGGAGTGGCTCGCCCACCAGCTTGCCCGTGTAGACGCCGTCCACCGACTCCGCGACCGTGCCGAGGGCACCGGTGAGGCCGAGGCGGCGGGCGATCACCTGGGCGATCTCCACGGGGGCGGCCGTCACCAGCCACACCTTCTGGCCCGCGTCCAGGTGCGCCTGCGCCAGCGCCCGCGTGCCCGGCCAGATGCGCTCGGCCATGTACTCGTCGTAGATCTCCTCGCCGATCGACATCAGTTCGGCGACCCGATGGCCCTTGACGATGGAGAGCGCGGAGTCCCGGGCGTCCTGCATGTGCTCCGGGTCCTCGACGCCCGCCAGCCTGAACCACGCCTGCTGCCAGGCGAACTTGGCCAGGTCGCGCGTCTCGAAGAACTTCCGCTTGTACAGGCCCCGGCCGAAGTGGAAGAGGGCGGCACCTTGCATCACGGTGTTGTCCAGGTCGAAGAACGCGGCGGCCTTCTCGTCGCCGAGTACCGGGAACTCCGGTTCCTCGTCGGAGACCGGAGGGGAGACCTCCGTCGCGTCCTGCGAGGACTTGCGCGCTGCCTCCGCCGAGGCCTCGCCAGCCAACACGCTCCGCGCGGTGGCGGAGCGCCTACGGGGAGTGAGCCATCCAAGAGCGGCCATGACCGTGAGCATAGCCAGTTTGTTCGGTGTAACCGGAGTCGAGAGGTTTGAAGGCTGTGAACTCTCCGCGACCGCGCCGTTAAAGAACCGGGGTCAAAGAACCGGGAAGGCCAGGTTCGCCCGGCTGTTCCGCCGGGACCCCGCCCGGCGCACGGCGCGCGAGAATGGCTGGCATGAGCCCCTTCTTCCGTCGCGGCGCGGCCAAGTCCCCCGAGGACCGGCTGGTCACGCTCATCCGCAAGCCCGGCTGTCATCTGTGTGATGACGCACAGATCGTCATCGAGAAGGTGTGTGGTGATCTCGGGGTCCCCTGGGAGGAGAAGGACATCACCCAGGACCCCCAACTCCACGACCGGTACTGGGAACAGATCCCCGTCGTCCTGGTCGACGGAGCCCAGCACACCTTCTGGCGCGTGAACGAGGACCGCCTCCGCAAAGCACTGACCGAGTAGTCCAACTCGTCGGGAAACTGGCTTAGGATCGACGGCGACTTGGTCTCGGGGGCGGGGATCGTTGAGGAGAGTGTGCGGTTTTGCCCCCAGGAGCAGAGGAACGGTGGTGCGTATGCGCCGGTTCCATACCCGTGCGCCAGGCGCGCGTGAGCCCGGTCACGTTGGGCGGGCAAATCGGACACCATCTTTGTGCACGCGTTCACAAAGACATAGCCTGCTTTCGACGGGGCGGTCTGGGTACGTGTGACCGCCTGCAGCCCCGCTCTACCCGCAGGAGCACCGTGGCAACTGGCCGAACACACCGACCGGCGACCCGTAGCCGAGGGATTCCCGAGGCCACCGTCGCCCGGCTTCCGCTGTACCTCCGAGCCCTCACGGCGCTGTCGGAGCGCTCGGTGCCCACGGTCTCCTCAGAGGAGCTCGCGGCCGCCGCGGGGGTCAACTCCGCGAAGCTGCGCAAGGACTTCTCCTACCTCGGGTCGTACGGCACCCGGGGCGTCGGCTACGACGTCGAGTATCTCGTCTATCAGATCTCCCGTGAGCTGGGGCTCACCCAGGACTGGCCGGTTGTCATCGTCGGTATCGGCAACCTCGGTGCCGCGCTCGCCAACTACGGCGGGTTCGCCTCCCGTGGCTTCCGGGTCGCGGCCCTCATCGACGCCGACGCGGCCATGGCCGGAAAGCCCGTCGCCGGCATTCCCGTGCAGCACACCGACGACCTTGAGAAGATCATCAAGGACAACGGGGTCTCCATCGGTGTCATCGCCACCCCGGCGGGTGCCGCCCAGCAGGTCTGCGACCGGCTCGTGGCCGCCGGGGTCACCTCCATCCTGAACTTCGCGCCGACCGTGCTGTCCGTCCCCGACGGCGTCGACGTGCGCAAGGTCGACCTCTCCATCGAACTGCAGATCCTCGCCTTCCACGAGCAGCGCAAGGCCGGCGAGGAGGCCGCCTCCGACGGTGCCGGACCGGCCGCCGTCACCCGCGAGGAGTCCGCCCGATCCGCCGACCAGGGGCCCGACGGGGACGTACCCGCCGTGATGCCGGCATGAGTCTCCTCGTCGTAGGGCTGAGCCACCGCAGCGCCCCGGTCAGCGTGCTGGAGCGCGCGGCGCTGAGCGCGGACGCCCAGATCAAGCTGCTGCAGGACACGGTCGCCGCCGAGCCGGCCGCCGAGGCCGCCGTGCTGGCCACCTGCAACCGCATCGAGCTGTACGCCGACGTGGACAAGTTCCACGCCGGTGTCGCCGAGCTGTCCACGCTGCTCGCCCAGCACAGCGGGGTGGGGCTGGAGGAGCTCACTCCCTATCTCTACGTCCACTACGAGGACCGGGCCGTCCACCACCTGTTCTCGGTGGCCTGCGGGCTCGACTCGATGGTCGTGGGTGAGGGACAGATCCTCGGGCAGATCAAGGACTCCCTGGCCAAGGCGCAGGAGCTGCACAGCGCCGGGCGGCTGCTGAACGATCTGTTCCAGCAGGCCCTGCGGGTCGGCAAGCGCGCCCACTCCGAGACCGGCATCGACCGCGCCGGACAGTCCCTGGTCACCTTCGGCTTGGAGCAGCTGGCCGTCGGGACGGACGCCCCGGCCTGGGCCCACGGAAAGAAGGCCCTGGTCATCGGCGCCGGGTCGATGTCCTCCCTGGCCGCCGCCACGCTCGCGCGGGCCGGTGTCGCCGAGATCGTCGTCGCCAACCGCACCTTCGACCGCGCCGAGCGCCTCGCCCAGATCCTGGCCGAAGCCGATGAGACGGACGTGTCCGCCCGCGCGGTACCGATGGAGTCGGTGCCGGTCGAGCTGACACGTGCCGATGTCGTCGTCTCCTGCACCGGAGCGACCGGGCTCGTCCTCACGGCCGAGGAGGTCGCGGCGGCGGTCGAGGGCCGTACCGGCCGCCCGGCCGCCCTCGGGGAGGCGGCGGGCAGCGGCCGTACGACGGCCCAGGCCCCGGCCGACAGGACGCGAGCCGACGCCACCGACGTACGGCAGACCCCGCTGCCGCCCACCAGCGTCGGCACCGAGGACAACTGCCCGCTGGACCTGACCGCCGTGCAGGGAGGCTTCTCCGTCATGGGGGAGGCCGCCGTCGCCGGTATGGACGCGGCCACGCTGGAGCAGCACGCGGCCTGGGCGGCGGGCAGTGCCGTCGACCGCCGGGAGGCCGCCCGGCGCAGCCCCGACGCCGACGCCGAGCTGATCACCGCGCTGGCCGCGACCGTGGCCACGGTGGGCCGTATCCCGGAGCGCCGCAAGCCCGAGCCGGCCGTCGAGACGCCCCGGCCCGCGCCGGTGCTCTCCCTGCTCGACCTGGCCATGCCGCGGGACATCGACGCGGCCGTGCACCGGCTGGCCGGGGTGCGGCTGGTGGACATCGAGTCGCTGGCGGAAGCTTCCGCCGACGCCCCGATGGCGGCCGACGTCGACCAGGTCCGCCGTATCGTCTCCGACGAGGTCGCGGCCTTCGGGGCGGCGCAGCGGGCCGCGCACATCACGCCGACCGTCGTCGCGCTGCGCACGATGGCCGCCGATGTCGTGGCGAGCGAGATCGCCCGGCTGGAGGGCCGCCTGCCGGGCCTCGACGACAAGCACCGCAGCGAGATCACGCAGACCGTGCGGCGTGTGGTCGACAAGCTGCTGCACGCGCCGACCGTCCGGGTCAAGCAGCTCGCGGCCGAGCCCGGCGGCGCCGGGTACGCGGACGCGCTGCGCACCCTGTTCGACCTCGACCAGGAGACGGTGGCCTCCGTCTCCCGGGCCGAGGACAGCACCGAGAAGAACCGAGGCCCACGATGACTCAGCAGCCACTACGGCTCGGCACCCGGCGCAGCAAGCTCGCCATGTCCCAGTCCGGGCAGGTCGCGGAGGCGGTGCGCCAGGTGACCGGGCGGCCCGTCGAGCTCGTCGAGATCACCACGTACGGCGATGTCTCCCGTGAGGCCCTCGCGCAGATCGGCGGCACGGGTGTGTTCGTGACCGCCCTGCGGGACGCGCTGATCCGGGGCGAGGTCGACTTCGCGGTGCACTCCCTGAAGGACCTGCCCACCACGCAGCCCGCGGAACTGGTCCTGGCGGCCGTTCCCCAGCGTGAGGACCCGCGCGATGTGATCGTCGCGCGGGACGCGCTGAAGTTCACCGACCTGCCGCGCGGGGCGCGCATCGGCACGGGTTCGCCGCGCCGGATGGCGCAGCTGAACGCGTACGCGCGCAGCCACGGGCTGGACATCGAGACCGTGCCGATCCGCGGGAACGTCGATACGCGGATCGGGTACGTGCGCGATGGCGAGCTGGATGCGGTGGTGCTGGCCGCGGCCGGGCTGAACCGCATCGGCCGCATCGACGAAGTGACCGACTTCCTGTCGGTCGACACCGTTTTGCCCGCCCCCGGCCAGGGGGCCCTGGCGATCGAGTGCACCGCGGACAACGCGGACCTGATCGCCGCGCTCGGAGAGCTCGACGACCCGTTCACGCGGGTCGCCGTGACTGCCGAGCGGTCACTGCTCGCCGCCCTGGAGGCCGGTTGCAGCGCCCCTGTGGGCGCGTTGGCCGACCTGTTGGCCGACGGGCAGATTGTCAAGGAAATGCGCCTGCGCGGCGTCGTCGGCACGACCGACGGCACCCGCACGGTGCAGCTGTCCACCACCGGTCCCGTGCCCGAGACGCACGACCAAGCGCTGGCGCTCGGTCGCGAACTCGCCACCGAGATGCTTGCCCAGGGCGCGGCCGGTCTGATGGGGGAGCGAGCACATTGAGCCCCACCACCCTTTCCGCCGGCCTCGAACACGGGCACGTCACCTTCCTCGGTGCCGGACCCGGAGATCCGGGACTGCTGACCCTGCGCGCCGTCGAGGCGCTGGCGAACGCGGACGTCCTCGTCGCCGAGCACGAGGTGCTCGACGTCGTACGGACGCACGCGCGGCCCGGCGTCGCGGTCGTGAACACGGAAGCCGGTCCTTCGCCGGACTCGCTTCCGGGCACGGGCGCGCCGCACCCGACGCTCGTTGACAGCACGTCAAAAAGCGCTGGGCTACCCGCGGTGCGGGATGCCGCACATCTTGTCATGGAGGCCGCGCGGGGCGGCAGGCGGGTCGTGCGTGCGGTGTCCGGGGACCCCGGGCTCGACGCGTACGCCGCCGAGGAGATGCTGGCGTGCGCCGCGGCGGGTGTGCCGTTCGAGGTCGTGCCGGGTGTGGCCGCGGCCGTGGGCGTGCCCGCGTATGCCGGGGTGCCGCTGCGGGACGCGCAGGGCACGGACGTGCGGTTCGTGGACGCGCGGACGGCTTCGGACCGCTGCTGGACCGAGGTCGGCGCGTCGGACGGGACCGTGGTCGTGTCGACGACGCTGGACTCCGTCGCCGCGGCCGCCGGTGAGCTGGTGTCCGCGGGCCGTAAGCCCGACACACCGCTGACGGTCACGGTCGCCGGTACGACCACCCGGCAGCGGACGTGGACCGCGACCCTGGGGACCATCGCCCAGACCCTGAAGCAGGCCAAGGTGCTGCCGTCGCCGGAGGGCGGCCGGCCGGTGATAGCCGTGGTCGGTGAGCGTTCCGCCCCTGCCCAGCGTGATCAGCTGGCGTGGTTCGAGTCCAAGCCGTTGTTCGGCTGGAAGGTGCTCGTGCCGCGGACCAAGGAGCAGGCGGCCTCGCTCTCCGACCAACTGCGGTCCTACGGTGCCGTGCCGCACGAGGTGCCGACGATCGCCGTGGAGCCGCCGCGCACACCGCAGCAGATGGAGCGGGCGGTCAAGGGCCTGGTGACGGGCCGCTACGAGTGGATCGCCTTCACCTCGGTGAACGCCGTCAAGGCGGTGCGGGAGAAGTTCGAGGAGTACGGGCTCGACGCCCGGGCCTTCGCGGGGATCAAGGTCGCCGCGGTGGGGGAGCAGACGGCGAAGGCGCTGATCGCGTTCGGTGTGAAGCCGGACCTGGTGCCGAGCGGGGAGCAGTCGGCGGCGGGTCTGCTGGAGGACTGGCCGCCCTACGACCCGGTGTTCGACCCCATCGACCGGGTGTTCCTGCCGCGGGCCGACATCGCCACGGAGACGCTGGTCGCCGGGCTGATCGAGCTCGGGTGGGAGGTCGACGACGTCACCGCCTACCGGACCGTGCGGGCGTCGCCGCCGCCGGCGGAGACGCGGGAGGCGATCAAGGGCGGTGGCTTCGACGCCGTGCTCTTCACGTCGTCGTCCACCGTGCGCAACCTGGTGGGTATCGCGGGCAAGCCGCACAACGTGACCGTGATCGCGTGCATCGGTCCCGCGACCGCCAAGACCGCCGAGGAGCACGGTCTGCGGGTGGACGTCATGGCGCCGGAGCCGTCCGTGCTCAAGCTGGCGGAGGCGCTGGCCGACTTCGGGCTGCGGCGGAGAGCCGCGGCTCTGGAGGCGGGGGATCCGGTTACTCGGCCGAGTGAGCGCAGGCCGGGGGCTCGGCGGCGTCGGGCGACCTGAGCACTGCCTGAGCGCGATGTGACGCGTGATCTGATGCGCGATCTGATGTGAAAGAGGGCCCGGCCCCCGGTGATCCGGGGCCGGGCCCTCTTTTTTCCTTCTCTCAGCCGGCAGGCGCCGACGACCAGGCCGGCCAGGAGGGCGCCGCCGAGGGAGTAGCGGACGCCGTTGTCCGGGGCGCCGGACGATCCAAACGACAGGGCCTAGGCGCCCAGGGGCACGGTGTGGCCGAAGCGGAGGAGGTTGGCCGGGTCGTAGGTCGACTTGTCGTGGCGCAGGCGGTCGTAGACCTCCGGGGTCCAGGCTCGGGCGCGGTCGGACTCGTCGCCCGGGGTGCCGTGGACGTTGACCATGGTGCGGCCCGTGCTGTAGGGGGCCATGGCCCGGTGCAGGGACGCCGTGGCCCGCTCTATGGCCTCGGCGGCCGGCGGGGCGGCCAGGACGCCCACTGTTTCGAGGAAGTAGTTGGCGTCCCGGGCGCAGATGGCGTCCTCCAGGCGGGCGGGGCGGGACAGGGCGCCGCCCAGGTGGCGGATCTCCACCAGCAGCAGGGGGCAGTCGGGGACCTCGGGGCCGACCTCGTCCAGGAACGCGCGGACGGCGTCGGGCGGCAGGTCGCGCATCAGGGCGCACGACTCGCGGCCCGGGAGCGGGTCCTGCGGCTCCATGTGGATGCGGTCCAGGGCCGCATACGGCATCTCCTCCACCGTGTCGACCGCCACCGGTGCCGCCGACCGGATCGGGGCCAGCAGGCGCTCTCCCTCGGCCGGGTCCCCGGGCCAGGCGATCGCGACGCGGGCCCAGAAGCCGCCGCGCAGGGGTTCGGGGATCTCCGGGATGGGCGGCAGCCGCAGCACGGTGAAGGCGCTGCACATCTCGTCCGGCACCGTCCGGGTCCAGTCGGCCCAGGCACGCAGCAGGGCCTCGGTGTGCTCGCCGGGGCAGTACACGCCGCCGCCGAGGATCGTGGACAGCGGGAGCAGCTCGCAGACCATGGACGTCACCACGCCCACGTTGCCCTTGCCGCCGCGCAGCGCCCAGAACAGCTCCGGCTCGTGTTCGGCGTCCGTCTCGCGCAGCGTCCCGTCGGGCGTGACCACCTGGAAGGAACGGACCAGGTCGGCCGCGTAGCCGTAGGCCCGCCCCAGGACGGGGAGTCCGCCGCCCAGCGTGTAGCCGACCGCGCCCCCGTCCGTGGACGTACCGGCGAGCGCGGCGAGGCCGTGCGGTGCCGCCGCGTCCAGGACATGCCGCCATCTCGCGCCGGCCGCGATGGTCGCGAGGCGTTCCTGCGGGCTGATCCGTACGTCGGTCATACGGGTCGTGCTGATCAGCAGGCCGTGGTCGATGGGGAAGTTCGCGCCGTGGCCGGTCGACTGGACCGCGACCGGGGTGCCGGTGGCCGACGCCCAGCGCAGGGCGGTCACGATGTCGTCGACGCCCGTCGCGCCCACCACCACGTCGGGGGTGTGCAAGGCGGCCAGGTTGAAGCCGGTGACCTCGTCGGCGTAGCCGTCCGCGCCGGGGCGCAGGACCGGGCCGTGGATCTCGGAGAGGGCGAAGAGGTCGGGGGTGTTGAGGTGATGGCTGGCGGTCATCGCGTCCTCCGCGGTGCGGGTACGGAGGGACGGCGGCGGCGAGGCGGGGAGGGCGGGGCCGTCGGGGTCCTTGCTCGGGGGATGTGGCGGGCGTTTCGGGCCCTTCACACCAGGATGGACCGGGCGGGTGGGGGTGTCATGCGGGCCACCGCGGCCGTACGGCCGTCCCGACGCCTCGTCGGCAAAGGTGCTGCCGGGGCGGGCGTAGCGTAGGTGGCATGACGACGTACGGATCCTTCCCCGGCACACGGCCGCGGCGTCTGCGGACCAGCCCCGCCATGCGGCGCATGGTCGCCGAGACCAGGCTGCACCCCGCCGACTTCATCCTCCCGGCCTTCGTGCGCGAGGGCGTCAGCGAGCCGGTGCCGATCGCCGCCATGCCGGGCGTGGTCCAGCACACGCGGGACAGCCTGAAGAAGGCGGCGCTGGAGGCCGTGCAGGCCGGTGTCTCCGGGATCATGCTCTTCGGGGTGCCCGAGGAGTCGAAGAAGGACGCCCTCGGCACGCCGGGGACCGATCCGGACGGGATCCTGCAGGTCGCCATCCGCGACGTGCGGGCCGAGGTCGGGGACGACCTGCTCGTCATGTCCGACCTGTGCCTCGACGAGACCGTCGACCACGGGCACTGCGGGGTGCTGGACGCGGAAGGGCGCGTCGACAACGACGCGACGCTGGAGCGGTACGCCGAGATGGCGCAGGTGCAGGCCGACGCCGGCGCCCATGTCGTGGGGCCCAGCGGGATGATGGACGGGCAGATCGGGGTCATCCGGGACGCGCTCGACCAGATCGGCCGGGAGGACGTCGCCATCCTCGCCTACACCGCCAAGTACGCCTCCGCCTTCTACGGGCCCTTCCGGGAGGCCGTGGCCTCGTCGTTGCAGGGCGACCGGAAGACCTACCAGCAGGACCCCGCCAACTTCCGGGAGTCCATGCGCGAGCTGGCCCTCGACCTGGAGGAGGGCGCCGACATGGTGATGGTCAAGCCGGCCGGGCCCTACCTCGACATTCTGGCGCGGGTCGCCGACGCGGTGGACGTGCCGGTCGCGGCCTACCAGATCTCCGGCGAGTACTCGATGGTCGAGGCCGCCGCCGAGAAGGGCTGGATCGACCGGGACCGGGCGATCCTGGAGACCCTGACGGGCATCAAGCGGGCCGGTGCGCGCAACATCCTCACCTACTGGGCGACGGAGGCGGCGCAGAAGCTGGGCCGGCAGTAACGCCCGCAGTAACGGGCGTACGAGGTCCCGGTCACGGTCGTTCGGACGCCGGTGGTGTGGCGGGGGCCGTGGCGGTGGGGCTGGTCGGTGTGGACGGGCCCTCGTCGCGCAGGCCCTTGCCGTCCTCGCAGGCGGTGAGGGTGAGC
Organism: Streptomyces curacoi; assembly: GCF_001513975.1. Lineage (GTDB taxonomy): Bacteria > Actinomycetota > Actinomycetes > Streptomycetales > Streptomycetaceae > Streptomyces > Streptomyces curacoi. The sequence continues at coordinate 745,202 of NZ_KQ947988.1, read as the reverse complement.
GTGGCGACCGCCACCAGCGTGGCGGCGAGCAACGCGGGCGCCGGCCGCAGACCGCTGACAGTCCCGCGCCTTTTCGGGGCGCTGCCGCGCGGCGGAGTCTGCCCGACCTGCTCAGTGGGGTGTGCGGACGCGGACATGGTGCGGCCCTCTCCGTGTGTGGGGGTTCGAGGTCGGGCCTCAGCCTGCGCGATCATCCGTCCCGGCCGCCACCTTCGACCGCGAATTCGGGACGCCCGAGCGATGGGACGACCGCTGACCTGCGGGGACGCCGTCCCCCGAAGGTTCGCTGTGGGACGCCGGCCGCGGTGAACTCCGGCGTCGGGCACCCTCAAAGTCGCCTCGGGAGCCAGGTCGTTGACCTCGGCATCGGGACGGGCGCGGCAAGGCCCGGCGGCCGGTCCGTATCGCGAAAAGCTGCTTGTAGACGGCACGTAGTTCTCTAGGCTGCCCGGCACGAGCCGTCGCGCTCGTCGCCGCAGTCGAAGGAGCCGTGTCATGACCGTCATCGAGCCCGCGCCCCACCACGCCCGAGCCGCCGTGCCCCCGCTGGCGGCGCGGACCAGGTCGGTCGGCGGCTCACCGGTACGGGACATCCTGGCCGTCACCGCCCGCCCCGAGGTCATCAACTTCGCGGGCGGGCTGCCGGCACCGGAGCTGTTCGACCGGGAGGGGATCGCCGCCGCCTTCCGCGACGTACTCGCCGAGACGCCGGCGCAGGCGCTGCAGTACTCCGTCACGGAGGGCGAGCCGGGTCTGCGCAGGGGGCTCGCCGCACGCATGGCGGCGCACGGCCTCGCGACGGACGCCGACGACCTCCTCGTCACCACCGGCTCCCAGCAGGGCCTGTCGCTCCTGGCCACCGCGCTGCTGGAGCCCGGCGACACGGTCCTCGTCGAAGACCCCTGCTATCTGGCGGCACTTCAGGCCTTCGGCCTCGCGGGAGCACGGGTCGTGGCCGTGCCGGGCGACGCGGACGGCGTGGATCCGCAGGCGCTGGAGGACCTGGTGGCACGGGAGCGGCCGAAGCTCCTCTACACCGTGCCCACCTTCCAGAACCCGACCGGCAGAACCCTGCCCGCCGAGCGCAGGGCGGCCGTCGCGCGGGTCGCCGCCCGGACCGGCGTGTGGATCGTCGAGGACGACCCGTACGGCGAACTCCGGTACGAGGGCGAACGCGTGCCCTGGATCGCCTCGTACCCCGGCGCGGAGGACCGTACGGCGCTGCTCGGCTCCTTCTCCAAGGTGATGGCACCGGGGATCCGGCTGGGCTGGCTGCGCGCGCCGGCTGCCCTGCGCCGCGCCTGCGTGGTCGCCAAACAGGCCGCCGACCTGCACACCCCGACCGTCAACCAGCTCGCCGCCGCCCGCTACCTGACCGGCCTCGACGCACACGTGGCCCGCGTCAGGGACGTCTACCGCGAACGCCGCGACGCCATGCTGGCGGGCCTGCCCGCGGCCCTTCCGCAGGGCTCGGCCTGGAACCGCCCCGAGGGCGGCATGTTCCTCTGGGCCCGCCTGCCGAAGGCGTACGACACGACGGCCCTGCTCCCGAAGGTGGTCCGGCACGACGTGGCCTACGTCCCCGGCGCCCCCTTCTACGCCGGTGAACCCGACCACTCGACCCTGCGCCTGTGCTTCGTGACGCAGACGCCCGAGGAGACCGGGGAGGGGCTCAGCAGGCTGGCGGAGGGACTGCGGGGGTGAGACCGGCCGGCGGAGGGACTGAGGGGGTGAGACCGGCCGGCGGCGCTGCATCGTGGGAGGGGGGGCTCACCTGGTCACCCTGCCGTCGAAGCACTCCTCCCCCTTGTCGCCCGCCGCGGGCCGGAAGCAGGCCCGTACGACGGTTCCGGGGGGCGCCGCGGTCATGGGGGTGTAGACGTAGGCCTCCGCGTCCACGTCGTCGTGGACCTTCGCGCTGCGGACGCGGCCGGCACGGCCGTCCGCCGTCATTTCGATCCGGTCGCCGACGCGCGTCCCCCACATCCGGGCCCAGCTCGTCCCGCACTCCTTGCTGTAACGCAGCTCCATCCAGGCACCGGAGGCGGTGCGGTGGGTGGCCAGGGTCGCGGGGGCGGCGGCGCACTTCATGTGCATCGGGCTCTTCCCCTCGCAGACCGCTCCCCGGCAGCCCGGACCGGTCGCCGACGCGGGCGGGGACAGCGACGACCGCGGTTCGCCGTCCCGGTGCGGCAGCAGCAGGGCCACCGCCGCCACGCCCCCGACGACCACGGCACACACCGACGCGAGCACCGCCACGACCGTCGCACCGCGGTGAACGGCACCCTCGTCCGGGGCGCTGCCGTCGGGCGCGGCCTCCTGCGGCGACGGTGACGGAGGAGGCGGAGGCGGAGGAGGGGGTGCGAGCGGGGCCGGGGCCGGGGAGCGCGGTCCCTCCTTCGCCCGCCCGCTCCACTGCGCCTCCGCGATCTCCCACAGGGCCAGACAGCGCCCCTCCGGCTCTCCGGCGAGGCGGCACAGCTCCTGCACCGCGTCGCGCGGTGGGAGCGTCCGGCCGCCCAGGTAGCGGTCCCAGGACGACTTGCTGAACGCGGTCTTCGCCGCGAGGCCGGCCAGGCTCAGCCCGGTGCGCCCCTTCAACTCCCGTAGCGTGGCCGCCAGTCGGGCCCGTTCCGGCGACGGCGCCGTCATCGCCGTAGGGCCTTCCAGGTGTGCGGTCCGATGACGCCGTCCACGACCAGCCCCGCCCGCTGCTGCGCCTGCCTGACCGCGCGTTCCGTCATCGGACCGAAGATGCCGTCGATGCCGCCCGGCGAGATGCCCGCCCGGCGCAGCAGACACTGTGCCTCGGCCACCTCCGGTCCCGCGTGGCCGTTGGCCAGGACGGCGTCCTGGGTGCGGCTGATGCCCGCGAACCAGCGGTCGTCGATCCGCTCGACACGGCAGGTGTACGCGGGCGCCGACCGTGGGGCCGACGCGGATGCCGAGGTGGCGGACGCGGCGACGGAAGCCGCCGGCCGGCCTGCCTCGCCGTCGCTCAGCCGTACGACGAGGAGGGCCGCCGTGGAGACGGCCAGCACCAGCGCCACGGCCCCGGCCACCAGCGCGACATGCGGCGGACGCCGGGGCGACCGCGTCCGGGGGGCGGCCTCGGCGCAGAGCATCTCCGGTTCCGCCGACGCCACTTGTGCCGCGGGCGCCCGCGCCTCGGCCGCGTCCGCCCGCCTGTTCCCCCACGCCTCCGCGGCCACCTCGTGCAGCGCCAGCAACCGGGTCGGATCCTCACCCCCGATCCGGGCCAGTGCCTCGACGGCCTCCCGGGGCGGCAGCGACCGGCCCCCCAGATACCGCTCCCACGACTTCGCGCTGTACCCCGTCCGCGCCGCCAGCTGACGCAGGCTCAGCCCGCTGTGATCCTTCAGGCGGCGCAGCCGCACCACCAACTGACGCACGCGCGGATCCAGTTCCGCGGGCAGCACTGCCCAACGCGACATGTTCCCCCCACTCGCGTTCATGGTCCGGGCGGGTGGTCCGTGGTCGGCGGTCCCCGCGCCCCGTCGCATTCTGCATCAGCATCCACGGACTCAAGCGGAAGCCGGTTCCCGCACCGGTACGGAATCGGCCAACGCCCGCCCCGGGCGTCCCGCCGTGACGTCCCGGCAGAGGGTGTTCTCGCAGGTCAGTGGGTGGGACGTCCCGCGATGACGTCACTTCCGCGGCAATCGTGGCGGGCGGTGCCGCCCGCACCGCAGTCTCGTTGCCGAGCCGGTCGGCACGGCCGGTTCAACCATGGCACGCATCGGAGGGGAAACAATGCGAGCTCTGACGAAGACAGTCGTCAGCGTCACCGCGGCCGTCGGGATCGCCGCCGGGAGCCTGGCGGTCGGGGGCACCGCCTTCGCGGACTCCGCACAGACCACGAAGCCGGCGGTGAGCGCCCAGGACATCTCCGTCCTCGCGGTGAACAACCTCGGCCTGAGCAGCCAGCAGGCCAAGAACACCCAGTGCTTCCTCCGGACGGCGCCCGCCCGCTACACCGGCGCCATCGACGGACTGCTGGGCACCAACAGCTGGAAGGCGATGCAGCGCTGGCTCGCGGAGTACTGGGACTACAACGACGACATCGACGGAATCGTCGGCCGCAACACGATCATGGCGCTCCAGCGGATGCTGAGGCACGGCTGGGACTACAACGACGACATCGACGGGATCGCCGGAACGAACACCAAGGCCGCCTTCAAGCGGTTCGCCAACGAGATGAGCGTCTTCTACCCCTGCTGAGCCGGACCGTCGCCCGGTGAGCCGAAGACCGCGGCCCGTCCTTCCACGGGGGAAGGACGGGCCGCACTCGTTCGTCCCGCAAGCGCCTCAGAGCCGCTCGGGCGTCCGGATGCCCAGCAGGGCCATGCCCTGGTGCAGGGTCCGCGCCGTCACCTCGCACAGGAACAGACGGTTCTCCACCTGCTCGGGCGTCTCGGCCTTCAGCACCGGGCACTTGTCGTAGAACGACGTGTACAGCGACGCCAGCTGATACAGGTACGCCGCCATCTTGTGCGGGGCGTACTCCGTCGCCGCCTCGGCCACCGCCTCCGCGAACGCGTCCACGTGCAGACCCAGGGCCCGCTCCGCCGCGTGCAGCTCCAGCTCCGGGTGCGCGGCCGGGCGTACGTCGCCGGCCTTGCGCAGGATCGACCGGATACGGGCGTACGCGTACTGGAGGTAGACCGACGTGTCGCCGTTCAGCGACACCATCTGGTCCAGGTCGAACTTGTAGTCCCGGTTCGCCGACGTCGACAGGTCCGCGTACTTCACCGCGCCGATGCCGACCTGGGCACCCCGCTCGGCGATCTCCTCCTCGGACAGGTCCTGCGCCTTCTCCCGTACGACGGCGGAGGCGCGGTCGATCGCCTCGTCCAGCAGGTCCACCAGCCGCACGGTCTCGCCCTCACGGGTCTTGAACGGCTTGCCGTCCTTGCCGAGGACCGTGCCGAAGGCCAGCTGGACCGCCTTCACGTCGTCGTTGAGCCAGCCGGCCCGCCGCGCGGTCTCGAAGACCATCCGGAAGTGCAGCGACTGACGGGCGTCGACCACGTACAGCAGGGTGTTCGCCTTCAGGTTGAAGACGCGGTCCCGGATCGCCGACAGGTCGGTCGCCGCATAGCCGTAGCCGCCGTCCGACTTCTGCACGATCAGCGGGACCGGGTTGCCGTCCGGGCCCTTGATGTCGTCGAAGAAGACACAGAGGGCGCCCTCGGAGCGGACCGCGACGCCCGACTCCTCCAGCAGGCGGCAGGTCTCCGCGAGCATGTCGTTGTAGCCGGACTCGCCGACGATGTCGGGGTCGCGGATCTCCATGTCCAGCTTCTCGAAGACGGAGAAGAAGTAGATCTTCGACTCGTCCACGAACTTCTGCCACATGGCGAGGGTGTGCGGATCGCCCGCCTGCAGGTCGACCACCCGGCGCCGGGCCCGCGTCTTGAACTCCTCGTCGGAGTCGAACAGCTTGCGCGCGGCCTTGTAGAGGCGGTCGAGATTCGACATCGCCTCCTCGCCGGAGACCTCGGACTCCTTGTGGTCCAGCTCGTGCGGGTGCTCGTCCAGGTACTGGATGAGCATGCCGAACTGGGTGCCCCAGTCGCCGATGTGGTGCCGGCGCACGACCGTCTCGCCGGTGAACTCCAGGAGCTGGACCACCGAGTCGCCGATCACCGCGGAGCGCAGGTGGCCGACGTGCATCTCCTTCGCCACGTTCGGCTGGGCGTAGTCGATCACGGTGGTGCCGGGGGTCTCGGCCTGCGGGACGCCCAGGCGGCCGTCCGTGTCCGCGGCCCGCGCGGCGAGGTTCTCGGTGATCGCCCGGTCGGTGACCGTGATGTTCAGGAAGCCGGGTCCGGAGACCTCGATGTCCTTGATCACATCGCCGGTGACCACCTGGGAGACGACCTGCGTCGCCAGCTCGCGGGGGTTCGCCTTGGCCTTCTTCGCGAGCGCCAGGATGCCGTTGGCCTGGAAGTCCGCCCGGTCGCTACGTCGCAGCAGCGGGTCCGAGTCGGCGGCCTCCGGCAGGGCAGCCGAGAGGGCGGACGCGAGGCGCTGGTTGACGTGAGCGGTGAGGGACGTGACCGAGGCCATAGGAATGGGTGCCGTTCTCCTCGTGGGGATGGATAGACCCGGTCAGTATCCCATGGGGGGTAAAGCGGTTTTTGCGGAGAGCTCGGGGTGCGGCTCTGAAAAGGCGTTTTCGCCGTTGCCGTCGGAGCTGGGACAATGGGGGCGCCAGCCGTTGACCGTACCGGCTGCCTCAGGAGAAAGAAGGACGTGCCGATCGTGGCTCAGAGCACCGAGACCACCGACTGGGTCTCCCGTTTCGCGGATGAGGTCATCGAGGAGTCGGAGCGTCGGGCCCCGGGCAAACCGGTCGTCGTCGCGTCCGGACTCTCCCCCTCCGGGCCCATCCACCTCGGCAACCTGCGCGAGGTCATGACACCGCACCTCGTCGCCGACGAGATCCGGCGGCGCGGCCACCAGGTCCGGCATCTGATCTCCTGGGACGACTACGACCGCTACCGCAAGGTGCCGGCCGGCGTCGCCGGGGTCGACGAGACCTGGGCCGAGCACATCGGCAAGCCGCTGACCTCGGTGCCCGCGCCGAAGGGCTCCGCGTACCCGAACTGGGCCGAGCACTTCAAGGCGGCGATGATCGAGTCGCTCGCCGAGCTGGGCGTGGAGTTCGACGGGATCAGCCAGACCGCGCAGTACACCTCGGGCGTGTACCGGGAGCAGATCCTGCACGCCATGAAGCACCGGCACGAGATCGACGCCGTTCTCGCGCAGTACCGCACCAAGCCGAAGGCCGGCGCCAAGAAGTCGCAGAAGCCCGTCGACGAGGCCGAGCTGGAGGCCGCCGAGGGCTCCGGCGCGGCGAGCGAGGACGACGGCAGCTACGGCTCCGCCGGGTACTTCCCGTACAAGCCCTACTGCGGCAACTGCGAGAAGGACCTCACCACCGTCACCTCGTACATCGACGACACCACCGAGCTGTCGTACACCTGCAACGCGTGCGGCTTCGCCGAGACCGTCCGGCTGGGCGAGTTCAACCGCGGCAAGCTGGTCTGGAAGGTCGACTGGCCCATGCGGTGGGCGTACGAGGGCGTCGTCTTCGAGCCCAGCGGTGTCGACCACTCGTCGCCGGGGTCCAGCTTCCAGGTGGGCGGGCAGATCGTCGGGATCTTCGGCGGCAAGCAGCCCATCGGGCCCATGTACGCCTTCGTCGGCATCAGCGGCATGGCCAAGATGTCGTCCTCGCGCGGTGGCGTGCCCACCCCGGCCGACGCGCTGAAGATCATGGAGCCGCAGCTCCTGCGCTGGCTGTACGCCCGCCGCAAGCCCAACCAGTCCTTCAAGATCGCCTTCGACCAGGAGATCCAGCGGCTCTACGACGAGTGGGACAAGCTGGACGCCAAGGTCGCCGACGGGTCGGCTCTTCCCGCCGACGTCGCCGCGCACTCCCGTGCCGTGCGGACGGCCGGCGGTGAGCTGCCGCGCACATCCCGGCCGCTGCCGTACCGGACGCTCGCCTCCGTCGCCGACATCACCGCCGGGCACCAGGACCAGGCGCTGCGGATCCTGTCCGAGCTGGACCCGGAGAACCCGCTGGGGGCGCTGGACGAGGCGCGTCCCCGGTACGACAAGGCCGAGGCGTGGATCAACACGCACGTGCCCGCCGACCAGCGGACCATCGTGCGCGACGAGCCCGACGCCGAGCTGCTGAAGTCCCTGGACGAGGCGTCCCAGCAGTCGCTGCGGCTGCTCCTCGACGGGCTGGAGTCGCACTGGTCGCTGGACGGGCTGACCCACCTCGTGTACGGCGTGCCCAAGGTGCAGGCCGGGTTCTCCGCGGACGCCACGCCCAAGGAGCTGCCCGCCGAGATCAAGACCGCCCAGCGGTCCTTCTTCGCGCTGCTGTACCACCTGCTGGTGGGGCGCGACACCGGGCCGCGCCTGCCCACGCTGCTGCTGGCGGTGGGGCAGGACCGGGTGCGGCGCCTGCTGGGCGAGTAGGCGCAACCGAGCCGTAAGAGAAGGGGGCCCTCCGGTGGAGGGCCCCTTCTTCATGTCAGGCGATGTGGTCCTCTTCCAGTTCCGCCGAGTGGCGCTTCTGGAAGCGTTCCACGAGGGTCTTCAGCGCGCCGGGGCTCAGCGACGTGCCGTACGTCGCCTGGATGTTGTCGCCGAGGACGCGGGGCGTGGGGTAGCTGCCGTCGATCGACTGACGGAAGACCTGGTAGTACTCCTCCTCCGTCGGCTCCGGGGGCTCCGGGGGGCCGCCGCCCTCACCGAGCCGGCGGGTGCGGTTGCCGGTCACCGGGATGGGGAAGGTGCCGGTCTCCTCCGGAGCGGGTTCCTGAGCGGGGGGCTCCTGATCGTACTGGTCCTGGTACTGCTCGGCCCGGAGCTGCTCCTGGTACCAGTCCTCGTAGTGTTCCTGGGGGTCGTACGAGGGGTTGTAGCCGCCGTGGTACTCGACCTGCTGCGGGTGGCGGGCGTGGAGCCAGGGGCTGTCGTCCGGCTGGGGCGCCTCGTCGGGCTGCCCGGCGCCGGGGTCGCCGTACAGCTCGCGGCGCTGCTCGGCGGGAGGTGCCGCGCGCTGCGGGACGGGCGTCGCCCAGGCGGCTCGACTGCCCGCGGCTACGGGGGCCGCATCAGCCGCCTCGGCCGGCGGCGCCGTGTCCAGTGCCTGCTTCGGTGCCGGAGGCAGCAGGGCCGGCTCTATCCCCGCCGCCGCCAGACCCGCCGGAGCGGTCTGCGCCAGGGGAACGCCGTAGCGCGCCAGACGCAGCGGCATCAGCGACTCCACCGGCGCCTTCCTGCGCCACGCACGGCCGAAGCGGGAACGCAGGCGGGCCTGGTACACCAGCCGCTCCTGCTCCAGCTTGATGACCTGCTCGTACGAGCGCAGCTCCCACAGCTTCATCCGGCGCCACAGCAGGAACGTGGGCAGCGGGGAGAGGAGCCAGCGGGTCAGGCGGACGCCCTCCATGTGCTTGTCGGCCGTGATGTCCGCGATCCGGCCGATCGCGTGGCGGGCCGCCTCCACCGCCACCACGAACAGGACCGGGATCACCGCGTGCATGCCCACACCCAGCGGGTCCGGCCAGGCCGCGGCGCCGTTGAAGGCGATCGTCGCCGCCGTCAGCAGCCAGGCCGTCTGACGCAGCAGCGGGAACGGGATACGGATCCACGTCAGCAGCAGATCCAGGGCCAGCAGTACGCAGATACCCGCGTCGATGCCGATCGGGAAGACGTAACTGAAGTTCCCGAAGCCCTTCTTGACGGCCAGCTCGCGGACGGCCGCGTACGAACCGGCGAAGCCGATGCCGGCGATGATCACGGCGCCGAACACGACCACGCCGATGAGAACGCGGTGCATCCGAGTCAGCTGCGGTGGCCCGGCCACTCGTACTCCCCTCCCCTTGCCTGTTGTTGCGCGCAACAGGGTGGCACATCCGTGCGGCGAACGGATTGCCGGTGTGGTCCGAGCCCGGTCCCCGAGGGGAGCCGGGCTCGGTCAGAGAGGGGGCCTGAGCTGCGAGTTGTGACTCAGCGGCGAGGCAGGTGTGACGGTCAGCTCTTCTTCGACGCTGACTTGGACGGGGAGCTGGACGCCTTCGAGGCGCTCGCCGAGGGAGCCTTCGTGGCCGACTTGGACGGAGTGCTGCTCGGCGTGCCCACCGCGCCGCTGCCGTTCTCCGCCGTCACCGCGGCCACCGCCTCCTTGACCGCCTTCTGCGCGAGCTTGTTCAGGGTGTCCGCGCTCGGCGTCTTCTCACCGGCCAGACCGGCGCCGTTGTAGTCGAGGGTGACGACGACGTTCTCGATCCGGGCCACGACCGTCTCCTGCTTGAAGGAGCCCTCCTTCTTCTTCAGGTCGTAGCGCACCGCCGTCGCCTCGTCACCCACCCCGGCGACCGGCTCCGACTTGGTGTTCTTCGCACCGGACACCGACCGGGCGGCCTGCAGCTGCGACTGGTAGTACTCCTGCGCCAGCTCCTCACCCGAGCCGCGTGTGACGTCCGAGTCGAAGCGCAGCAGGGAGACGTTGAGCCAGCGGAACTGCGAACCCTTCACGCCGTTGTTGTCCAGGCTGCTCCAGGAGCAGGAGCCACGCGTCGACGCGTCGTCCGACGAACCCTCCTTGCCGGACTTCGCCTTCGGGACCAGGTCCTCCAGCGTCTTCTTCGCCAGCACCTTGCACGGCTTGGGCAGCGACTTGTACACCGCCGCCTGCACCGTCGGCGACGGGCTGGCGGACGCCGACGCCGAGGCCGAGGCCTTCGCGCTGCTGTCGGCCGCCGCCGCGTCGTCCGAACCGGAGTCCGAGGAACAGCCCGCGGCGATCAGCATCACGGGGACGGCTGCCGCGCAGACAAGGACGCGGTGAAGGCCCTTCACCCGCTGCTCGCGCTGATCACGCCGGTCACGCTGCTGTCGCTCTGCTGCTCGCTGCATGGTTCCTTCACTCATGACTGACACTCGTGGTTCCTGCGGTCGGATCGGGGTCCGAGGGGCCACGGTACGCGGTGAAGAAGCTGTGTGGTCTCGTTTCGGTTACGTCGCACCCGGGTGTACGGGTGTGGTCCGGGGGCGCTACTCCGCCAGCGCGTCCGCCAGTTGCGCGGCCAGTTTCCGGGCCCTGTCCTGCATTTCCTCGCTGTCGGGGACCGTGCCGACGGTCGCCGGCTGCTCCTCGTACTCGATCCTCACGATCACGTTGGACGTGCGGAACACCACAGTCACCCTGCGCTGCTGCGCCGTCGAACCGGAGCCGCCGAGCTCGTCGTCGAGGAAGGCCTCGTCGCCGAGGTCGTCGAGGACGCGGGGCTGCAGCTCGGCCGGGGTCGCGCCGGCGGGGGAGGCGGACGCGGACGGGGAGGAGGACGAGGAGGAGGGGGCCGTGACCGGCGAGGCCGAGGCCGATGCGGACGGGGAGCCGCTCGGGGTGGCGGACGGGGTGTCCGCGCCCTCCTCGCCGCTGCCGGTGGTGCCGGAACTCGTCGGCTCGGGAAGGTCGGCAGCCTCCTGCTGGACCGCGAAGAGCCGCTCCGCCTCACTGTCGTCGCTGACCGCGCTGTCGTAGGACACCACGCGCTCGAAGTCGACGAAGAGATGGTCGGTGGCCTCGGCCGACTCGACCTTCCAACGGCAGCCGACCTTGCGGTCGGTGTCGTACGTCAGCGTCGGCGTGCCCTCGTACGCCTTCTCGCGCTGCTCCTCGTCCGGGAGCTCCTTGACGCCCGGCAGCAGCGAGTCGAGCGTCTCCTCACCGACCGCACCACACGGTTCGGGCAGCGTGCGGTACCGGCCGGGCTCGGCCACCGCGGTCGCCGTACCCGCGTCCCCCGGGTTGGAGTCGTCGGTCGCGCCGCCGCTGTCGGAGCTGCCCGTGCAGCCGGCCAGCAGCGCCGCGAGGAGCGCGGCGACGCCGGATACGTACGCCTTCCGCTGCACGGTCAGGCTCCTCTCGACGGTGGTGGGGTCGGTCCGCTGCCGGTCTTTCAGTGTCCCCGCTGGTTATTCGCTTGCCGCGCGGGGGCGCGCCCTGGAGACAATGTGTATCGCACGCACTGCCGTGGACGCCGGTCCGTTGTCCTTTTCATTGACCTTGGCGCCGGTTTTGCGATCTAAGTCTTTTGTTTGTTTTCCGGGGGATTGAGGACGTTATGTCGTACGTGGAGATGCCGGGCGCGAAGGTTCCCATCCGTATGTGGACCGACCCGGCGACGGTGGAGGACGTGGCCCTGCAGCAGCTGCGGAACGTCGCCACGCTGCCTTGGATCAAGGGCCTCGCCGTGATGCCGGACGTGCATTACGGGAAGGGGGCGACGGTCGGGTCCGTCATCGCGATGCAGGGGGCCGTGTGTCCTGCCGCGGTGGGCGTGGACATCGGGTGCGGGATGTCGGCGGTGAAGACGTCGCTGACGGCCAATGATCTGCCGGGGGATCTGTCGCGGCTGCGGTCGAAGATCGAGCAGGCCATTCCGGTGGGGCGGGGGATGCATGACGACCCCGTGGACCCGGGGCGGCTGCACGGGTTCGCCACCGCGGGGTGGGACGACTTCTGGGGGCGGTTCGACGGGATCGCGGACGCGGTCAAGTTCCGTCAGGAGCGGGCCGGAAAGCAGATGGGAACGCTGGGAAGCGGAAACCACTTTGTCGAGGTCTGCACGGATACGACCGGTTCTGTCTGGCTGATGCTGCACTCCGGTTCCCGCAACATCGGCAAGGAGCTGGCCGAGCACCACATCGGCGTGGCCCAGAAGCTCCCGCACAACCAGGGCCTGGTCGACCGTGACCTCGCCGTCTTCGTGGCGGACACGCCGCAGATGGCGGCGTACCGCAACGACCTGTTCTGGGCGCAGGAGTACGCCAAGTACAACCGCACGATCATGATGGCGCTCCTGAAGGACGTGATCCGCAAGGAGTTCAAGAAGGCGAAGCCGACCTTCGAGCCCGAGATCAGCGCGCACCACAACTACGTGGCCGAGGAGCGCTACGACGGTATGGACCTGCTCGTGACCCGCAAGGGCGCGATCCGGGCCGGCTCCGGCGAGTACGGGATCATCCCGGGCTCCATGGGCACGGGTTCGTTCATCGTGAAGGGCCTCGGGAACGCCAAGTCCTTCAACTCCGCCTCGCACGGCGCCGGTCGGCGGATGAGCCGGAACGCGGCGAAGCGGCGGTTCTCGACGAAGGACCTGGAGGAGCAGACCCGGGGCGTGGAGTGCCGTAAGGACTCCGGTGTCGTGGACGAGATCCCGGGCGCCTACAAGCCGATCGAGCAGGTCATCGACCAGCAGCGGGACCTCGTGGAGGTAGTGGCGAAGCTGAAGCAGGTCGTCTGTGTGAAGGGCTGACGCGCGAGGCGTCATCCTTCCAGCAGCGTGGCCCGGAGCGCCTTGCTCAGCGGCCGTGGGTCGAGGGACAGCGCCTCGGAGACATAGCCCTCGATCGAGCCGTAACGGTCCGTCAGAGCCGCGAGGAACAGGCGCATGACCGCTTCGGGTGCCCTGCCGAAGCCCGGCCAGGTGGGGGCGCGGCCGTTGTTGCGGGCCTTCCAGTCGGCGAGGAGGGCCGGGGCGGCGCGGTCCGTGAGGGTGAAGTCCTCGATGATCGTGGCCTCCGGCACCCTGAGCAGGCCGAGGACCAGGGCCGCCAGCAGGCCCGTGCGGTCCTTGCCCGAGGCGCAGTGGAAGGCCAGGGGGGTGTCCGACTCCGCCGCCTTGGCCACCAGTTCCAGTGCGCCGCGGATCTCCCGCGTGCCGTCCCGGGCCATCTCCAGGTAGCGCTCGGCCAGGTAGGGGCCGAGCTCAACGTCGGGGGCCAGGGCGGCCTGGTTGTAGGGGCGGTGCTCGATGCTGAGGTTGTGGTACGTGAAGGACGGGTGGTCCGGGACGCGGCCCTGGCCCTCGATCTCCCACGGGTAGCGCAGGTCGATGACCGTGCGGATGCCCAGGGAGAGGAAGCGGGACCAGTCCGGCGTGTCCTGCGTCAGCTTGCCCAGGGAGTCCGTGCGGTACAGGCGGCCGGGGCGGACGCGGTGGCCCTCCGCCGTCGTCCAGCCGCCCAGGTCGCGGAAGTTGTGCAGCGCCTCGAAACGTATGTGTCTGTCCACAGGGAGTGACCATAGGCGGTAACTCCCTTGCGGGCCCGGGGTTTTACTTCGGTGCGTGGGTCACCGCGTAGATCATCACGAACGCCACGATGTGGATGCCGAAGAGGAAGTAGCCGAGCCACCACCACATCTGGCGTTCGTCGTGCGGGTCCTTGTCGCCGCGCGTCACTGCAGCTCCCGGTGGACCTTCGTGTTGGACGCCTGGGCGCGCGGGCGCACGACCAGCAGGTCGATGTTGACGTGGCTGGGACGGGTGACCGCCCAGGTGATGGTGTCGGCGACGTCGTCGGCGGTGAGGGGCTCGGCCACCCCCGCGTAGACCTTCTCCGCCTTCTCCTGGTCGCCGGAGAAGCGGGTCAGGGCGAACTCGTCCGTCTTGACCATGCCCGGCGCGATCTCGATGACCCGGACCGGGCGGCCGACGATCTCCAGGCGCAGGGTCTCGGCGAGGACGTGGGCGCCGTGCTTGGCGGCGACGTAGCCCGCGCCGCCCTCGTAGGTGGCGTGGCCCGCCGTCGACGACACGACCACGATCGTGCCGTCGCCGCTCGCCTCCAGCTTGGGGAGCAGGGCCTGGGTGAGGTTCAGCGTGCCGATGACGTTCGTCTCGTACATCGTGCGCCAGTCGGCCGGGTCGCCGGTGGCCACCGGGTCGGCGCCGAGCGCGCCGCCCGCGTTGTTGACCAGGACCCCGATGGTCCGGAAGGCCGTGGCGAACTCGTCGACCGCGGCGCGGTCGGTGACGTCGAGCTGGTAGGCCGCCGCGGAGTGGCCGGCGGCGTTGATCTCCTCGGCCAGTGCCTCGATGCGGTCCTTGCGGCGGGCGGTCAGGACGACCCGGTAACCGGCCGCGGCGAGCTGCCGTGCCGTGGCGGCGCCGATACCGCTGCTCGCACCGGTGACGACGGCGATGCGGGAGGCGGCGGACGGGGCTGCGGTGGGCATGGGGTGCTCCTCGGACGTGGCGGTGCGTGGTCGGGCGCAAAGCTGTCCGGCCAGGATAGGCGGGCGGTGGGACAATGAGTTCGGTGATCCTCTGTTCTGGAGGTGGATCATGGGACAGGCACGTGAGGTCATGGACCGGCTCACGGACGCGCTGACCGCGCACCCCGATCTGAACGTCATAGGCGAGCTGTACGCCGAGGACGCGGTCGCCGTCACCCCCGACGAGGGGGAGATCCGCGGGCGCGACAACATCGTGGCGTACTGGCGGGAGATGACGGAGGCGGTTCCGGACGCCAGGTTCGAATCGCTGCACTCGTACGAGGTCGGTGACACGGCCATCGACGAAGGGATCTTCAGCGGGCGGAACACGGGGCCGCTGCATCTGCCCACCGGGGAGACCATCCCCGGGACGCAGAAGGAGATCAGGATCCGTGGGGTGGACATCGCCACCGTGCGGGACGGCCGGATCGTGGACTACAGGCTCTACTTCGACGAGATGGAGTTCCTGGGGCAGTTGGGGCTGCTGCCGCCTTCGTGAGGGCGGGCGCCCCGCTCAGTCGCCGCGCGGCGCGTACATGATCACCGCCATGCCGGCGAGGCAGATCAGCGCGCCCGTGACGTCCCAGCGGTCCGGGCGGTAGCCGTCCGCGACCATGCCCCAGGCCAGCGAACCGGCGACGAAGACACCGCCGTACGCGGCGAGGATGCGGCCGAACTCGGCGTCCGGCTGGAGTGTGGCGACGAAGCCGTAGGCGCCGAGGGCCATGACGCCCGCTCCGATCCACAGCCAGCCGCGGTGTTCGCGGACGCCCTGCCAGACCAGCCAGGCGCCGCCGATCTCGAAGAGCGCGGCGACGGCGAACAGGGCGGCGGAACGCAGGATGAGCATGCGGGCAGCTTCGCATGCCCGGGGTTCGGGCCTACGCGTCACCTGTTGGACGGCGCCTGTCGCCCGCCCCGCGTGGGATACATCCGTACGACCACGACGGCCACCGTGGAGTGAGGAGCGGGCGTATGCGCAGGGTTCCCAGGGTCCACAGGGTGCTCGCGGGCTGCGGTGCGGCCGTGGTGGCGGTCGGGGCGGCGGCTCCGGGCGCCTCGGCGGCGGGGGGCCCGGAGGCCGACCTCGCCTATCACGGCTCCGCGGCGCTGTCCGGCGGCCGGGTCGACCTGCTGCTCACGCCGCACAACCACGGGGCGAGCGCCGTGCCGGACTCGACGCTACGGCTGCGCTGGTCGGAGCCGCTGGCGGACCGGCAGGTGCTGCCGGAGGGGTGTGCGCGGGCGGCGGAGCGGACGGTGACGTGCCGGGTGGGGGCGCTGGAGGCGGACCGGGCCGGGGAGCCGGTCGGGCTTCAGGTACGGCTGCGGGGGGTGCCGTCCGAGGTGCTGCTGGAGCTCGACACGGTGGCGGGCGGTGGGGTGGAGGGCGGCGGCCGGGGGGACGGTCGGCAGCGGGTGCTCGTGCTGGACACGGGGGACACGTACTACTTCTGAGTTCCGGCCCTGCTTCTGAGTCCCTCTCTTCCGAGTCGCGTTCCTGCTTCCGATTCCCGTTCCCATGGCCGACGCCGGCCGTCGGCGTTCTCGGCGTCACGTCACCCCCTGCGCATACGCCGTGGGCGGTACCCCCACCGTCGCCGTGAAGTCCCGTACCAGGTGGGCCTGGTCGGCGTAGCCGAGGTCGGCTGCGAGGAGGGCCCAGTCGACGTCGCGGCGGGTGCCGGCGAGCTCCAGGGCCTCGTGGATGCGGTAGCGGAGGATGACCCACTTCGGGCTGACGCCGACGTATGCCGAGAAGAGCCGTTGCAGTGCCCGCACCGACAGGCCCGCGTCGCGGGCGAAGTCGCCGACGCGGCGCACGGTGCGGTCGGCGCGGATGCGCTGGACGAGGTCCATGGCGAGGTCGGCCTGCGGGTCGGGGACGCAGGGCTGGGAGAGGAGGAAGGTGTCGAGGGCGGCCACGCGGGCGTCGTCGGCGGCAGGGCTCACGACGGATCGGGCGGTGTCCGCGGTGGCCCGCGGGAAGACGTCCTGGGCGGGGAGGACACGGCCGGTCCAGTGGGACGCCGGTGCCTGCGGGGCGTACGGCCGGAAGCCGCCCGGCCGGAACTTCACCCCGCACACCCGGCCCCGTCCGGTCAGCTTCCTGGTGTACAGGCCGAGCGCGATGCCGGTGACCTCGCCGTAGGGCGGCACTGTCTCCTCGTCGGCCCCGTCCCACTGGAAGGTCAGGTTGACCGAGGGGTGCGGGACGATGTGGGAGGCGTAGGGCGCGGGCAGGTCCCAGTCGATGAGCCAGTACCACTCGACGTAGCGGCGCAGCGGCTCGGCGGGCTCGTGGCGGCGGAACCGGACGCGGCTGAGCAGCCCGGACGGGTCGACGATCCCGCGGGTGTCGTGGCGGGGTGCCTCCATGGCCGGATCGTATGTCGCGTTTCTTCAAGAAGGGCAGCCCCCGGCGTCCCTACGGTCGGGGTATGGAGACCAAGCACAGTGCAGTGAAGAGCCACACCCTGGGTGATCTTCTGGCCGTGGCGCGCGAGCGGGCGGTGCCGGTGGTGCGGGGCATCCCCGACGAGGCGCTCGCCGCTCCCACGCCGTGCGCCGACTACGACGTGAAGGCCCTGGTCAACCACCTCTTCCAGGTGGTCGTGGAGTTCCAGAAGCTGGCCGCCAAGGGGGAGTCGGACTTCTCCTCGACGCCCGACCGGGTCGGCGCGGGCCCGGACTGGCGTGAGCGGTTCGCGGACGAGACGGCGAGGCTCGTGGCGGCCTGGTCCGCGCCGGGCGCGGAGGAGGGCACGGCGGGGGCGTGGCAGATGCCCGCGCGGCTCGTCGGCTCGATGGCGCTGCTCGATCTGACGGTGCATGTGTGGGACCTGGCCCGGGCCACGGGGCAGCGGTACCGGCCGGACGAGGGGGCGGAGCCGGTGCTGGAGCAGCTCGCCGGCACGGTCGCCGAGCTGGCGCCGACGGCTCGGGCGACGGGGGTGTTCGGGGAACCGGTGCAGGTGGGCGAGGGCGCGTCGGCGTGGGAGAGGCTGTTGGCGCAGACCGGCAGGGATCCGTACTGGGGCCGTGCCGGAGGTGACGAAGTAGCGGAATAGTGCTGGGGTGTTCGCCGTTCTTCCGGTATAGTTGAATGCTAAACAACATGGAAGGTGGCGACCATGCAGTTCGGGATCTTCAGCGTCGGCGACATCACGCCGGACCCCACCACGGGGCGTGCGCCGACCGAGCGTGAGCGCATCAAGGCCATGGTCGCCATGGCGCTGAAGGCCGAGGAGGCCGGCCTCGACGTCTTCGCGACCGGCGAGCACCACAACCCGCCGTTCGTGTCGTCGTCGCCGACCACGATGCTCGGCTGGATCGCGGCCCGCACCGAGCGGCTGATCCTCTCCACCGCCACCACGCTGATCACCACCAACGACCCGGTGAAGATCGCCGAGGACTACGCGATGCTCCAGCACCTGGCCGACGGCCGGGTCGACCTGATGATGGGCCGCGGCAACACCGGCCCCGTCTACCCCTGGTTCGGCCAGGACATCCGCCAGGGCATCAACCTCGCCATCGAGAACTACGCCCTGCTGCACCGGCTGTGGCGCGAGGACGTCGTCGACTGGGAGGGCAAGTTCCGCACCCCGCTCCAGGGCTTCACCTCCACGCCCCGCCCGCTGGACGGCGTACCGCCGTTCGTCTGGCACGGCTCGATCCGCTCCCCGGAGATCGCCGAGCAGGCCGCGTACTACGGCGACGGCTTCTTCCACAACAACATCTTCTGGCCGGCCGACCACACCAAGCGGATGGTCGAGCTGTACCGGACCCGGTACGCGCACTACGGCCACGGCACCGCCGAGCAGGCCATCGTCGGGCTGGGCGGCCACGTCTTCATGCGCCGCAACTCCCAGGAGGCGGTGCGCGAGTTCCGGCCGTACTTCGACGTCGCGCCGGTGTACGGGCACGGGCCCTCGCTGGAGGACTTCATGGAGCAGACCCCGCTGACCGTCGGATCCCCGCAGCAGGTCATCGAGAAGACGCTGTCCTTCCGTGAGTACGCCGGTGACTACCAGCGCCAGCTGTTCCTGGTCGACCACGCCGGGCTGCCGCTGAAGACCGTGCTGGAGCAGATCGACCTGCTCGGCGAGGAGGTCGTCCCGGTGCTGCGCAAGGAGTTCGCGAACGGCCGTCCGGCCCAGGTGCCGCAGGCGCCGACGCACCAGTCCCTGCTCGCCGAGAGGAACGGGAAGAAGGTGACCGCCGCATGAAGCGCTCGTCGTCTTGTCCGCGGGGCTGAGCGTCCCGTCCTCCACCCGCCTGCCGGGTGACCGGCCGGCGGCCGCGGTCGGACGGGAGACCGCGGTGGACGTGGAGGTCGGGGAGGTCGGGGAGGTCGTGGAGCTGCGCGAGCTCGCCGTGGAGATCGCGCGGGGTGTACGCCGCCTTTCCAGGAGCGGCCGGCGGCGCTGCGCCGCGCTGGGTGAGAGGCCAGTAAGAAGGGGGCCCGGTGAGCCGCTCGTCACGTCGTAGGACTGCGAAGGCAGGCAGTATGAATGCGTGCCCCAGACTGTTCTCCTCGCCGAAGACGACCGCGCCATCCGCAACGCCCTGGAGCGCGCGCTGACCCTGGAGGGTTACCAGGTCACCGCGGTCGCCGACGGCGTCGAGGCGCTCGCGCAGGCCCATCGCACGCCGCCGGACGTGCTCGTGCTCGACGTGATGATGCCCGGCATCGACGGGCTGCAGGTCTGCCGGGTGCTGCGCGCCGAGGGCGACCGCACCCCGATCCTGATGCTGACCGCGCTCGTGGAGACCCAGGACCGGATCGCCGGCCTGGACGCCGGCGCCGACGACTACGTGGTGAAGCCCTTCGACGTCGAGGAGGTCTTCGCCCGGCTGCGCGCCCTGCTGCGCCGCACCAGCGAGACGCAGGGCGCCCCCGCCGACGTACCGAAGCAGGCCCCCGCGACGACGCGCGACCGGCTGATCGAGGCGGCCGGGCTGCGCATGGACCCGCAGGCGCGGCGGGCCTGGCGAGGCGCGCGCGAGCTGGAGCTGACGCGGACCGAGTTCGAGCTGCTGGAGCTGCTGGTCCGCAACGCCGGCATCGTCCTCGACCACTCCACCATCTACGACCGGATCTGGGGCTACGACTTCGGCCCCGGCTCCAAGAACCTCGCCGTCTACGTCGGCTATCTGCGCCGCAAGCTCGACGAGCCGGACGCGCCGCAGCTGATCCACACGGTGCGCGGGGTGGGTTACGTACTGCGGGAGGACTGAGTGGGCCCGGCCCGCCGTCGGCTCCGGCGGCTGCTGACCGGACGGCTGCTGACCGGACGACGGCGGACCGGACTCGTCTCGCTGCGCACCACCTTCGCCGTGTCCTTCGCGGCCGTCACCGCCGTGGTCACCGTCCTGGTCGGACTCCTGTCGTACACCGCCGCCGCCCGGCTGGTGCGGGTGGACCAGGAGTCGGTGTTCGGCGAGGTCGTACAGGATCTGCGGGGCGAGGTGCGGCAGCGGCCGATGACGCCGGAGGACTTCTCCTCCTCCGCGCCCGGGCACGATCTCGTACGGCCCGCCCGTACCGATGTGCAGGTGCTGGGCCCGAACGGCGCGGTCGTCGACCCGGGCCGTCCGGGGCTGCCGGTCACGGCCGCCGACCGGCGCATCGCGGCCGACGGGACCGCCGGACGCATGGTCCAGCACAAGGACGTCGACGTCGGCAGCGACGTCTACCGCGTCGCGACCGTCGCGCTCGGCGGCGGGCGCGGTGCCGTGCAGGTCGCGCAGGAGTTCAGCGACACCGAGGACCTGCTGCGGGCGCTGCAGCAGCGGACCCTGCTGCTGATGGCGGCGGTGGTGACGCTGGCGGGGCTGTTCGGCTGGTGGCTGGCCCGGCGCATCACCCGCCGCCTGGTCGTCCTCACCTCCGCCGCCGAGGACGTCGCCCGCACCCGGCGGCTCGGCATCCAGGTGCCGGTCACCGGCTACGACGAGGTCGGCCGCCTGGGCCGCGCCTTCGACCGCATGCTGGGCCGGCTGGCCCAGTCGGAGGAGGACCAGCGGCGCCTGGTGCAGGACGCGGGCCACGAACTGCGCACCCCGCTGACCTCCCTGCGGACGAACATCTCCCTGCTGCGCCGCATCGACGAGCTGCCGCCCGCCACCCGCGACGAACTCGTGGCCGACCTCGGCCAGGAGGCGCGCGAACTGACCGACCTGGTCAACGAGCTGGTCGACCTGGCGGCCGGGCAGTCCGACACCGAGCCGACCCAGCGGGTGGACCTGGCCGACATCGCCGAGGAGGTCGCTGGGCTCGCCCGGCGGCGTACCGGGCGGCGGATCGAGGTCCGCGCGAGCGGCGACACGTCGGCGGACGGACGGCCGGGGATGCTGCAGCGCGCGGTGACCAACCTCGTCGAGAACGCGGCCAAGTTCGACCGTGACGGCACGGCACCGATCGAGATCAACATCGCCGGCCCCGCTCGTCCGGGGACGGTGCGCGTCGAGGTCCTCGACCGGGGGCCGGGTATCGCCGAGGACGACCTGATCCGGGTCTTCGACCGCTTCTACCGCGCCGCCGACGCACGGTCGCTGCCGGGATCGGGCCTGGGGCTGTCGATCGTCCGGGAGGTGGCGCTGGCGCACGGGGGCGCGCCGTTCGCCTTCCGGCGGGACGGGGGAGGGGCCGTCATCGGATTCACGGTCGGGCGTTCCGCCTGAGCCACTCTGTCTGAGCCGCGGCGCCTGAGCCGCTCCGTCTGAGCCACTCCGCCTGATCCCCTCCGCCTGGGCTGCTTCGCCCGCGATCCGACCCGGGTATGGAGTGACCATCTGTGGGGGTCCCGCTCGCGGCGGCCCGTGGGCGTGGCGTGGCTGGGGGAGGAGCGGCATCGTGCTGAGTGACGTGGAGGGCGCCGTCCTGGCGGAGATCGACGAGGCCGGGATCGGCAGGATGCTGCTGGAGCTGATCTCGGTGCCGAGCGTGACCGGGAGCGCGGCGGAGTCGGAGCTGCAGCATCTGCTGGCGAGGCGGCTGGAGCGGCTCGGGCTGGACGTCGACCTGTGGTCCATGGACCTGGACGAACTCCGCGCGCATCCCGGGTTTCCGGGGGCTGAGGCCGAGCGGGAGGAGGCCTGGGGACTGGTGGGCGTGACGCCGGACGGCGGCGACGGCCCCACCTTCGTCCTCCAGGGCCATGTGGACGTCGTACCGCCCGGGGATCCGGCCTCCTGGCCCGGCGATCCGTTCGTGCCGAGGGTGAGCGGGGACGTGGTCCACGGCCGGGGTGCCTGTGACATGAAGGCCGGACTGGTGGCCCACCTCGCCGCGCTCGCGGCGATACGCGCCGCCGGCGTGCGACTGCGCGGGCGCGTCGGCGTGCACTTCGTCGTGGGGGAGGAGGACGGCGGCCTCGGCGCCTTCGGCACGCTGCGGCGCGGTCATCGGGGCGACGTCTGCGTCATCACCGAGCCGACGGGCGGTGCGCTGGTCACCGCCAACGCGGGTGCGCTGACCTTCCGGATCACCGTGCCCGGCAAGGCGGCGCACGGCAGCGCACGGGACCAGGGCGTGAGCGCGATCGACGCGTATGTGCCGCTGCACCGGGCCCTGTCCCGGCTGGAGGCCGAACGGAACCGGGACCCGCATCCGCTGATGGCCGGGCATCCCATCCCCTACGCCCTGTCGGTGGGGACCCTGCGGGCAGGGGACTGGGCGAGCAGCGTGCCGGACCTGCTGGTCGCGGAGGGGCGGCTGGGGGTGCGGCTGGGGGAGGACCCGGGAGAGGCGCGGGCGGCCTTCGAACGGTGTGTGGCGCGGGCGTGCGCCGAGGATCCCTGGCTGCGCGCCCATCCGGCGACCGTGACCTGGCCGGGCGGGCAGTTCGCCAGCGGGCGGCTGCCGGAGGGGCATCCGTTGCCGGGGGTGATGCGGGAGGCGTACGGGGATGTGACGGGCGCGGGTGCGGGCGGCCGACTGCCGGAGCAGGGGGCGCCGTACGGCAGTGATCTGCGGCTGTATGCCGGGGCGGGTATCGCGACGTTGCAGTTCGGGCCGGGGGACATACGGGTGGCGCACAGCGCGCGGGAGCGGGTGGCGGTCGCCGAAGTGGTGGACGTGGCCCGGACGTTGGCGGTGACCGTGCTGCGCACACTCGGCACGAGGTGAGGCGAGGGAGGGGCCGGGGTGGGGCCGGGGTGGGGCCGGGGTCTTCCGCGCCCCACGCCCTCAGCGCGAACTGTTGGCCGAGGCCGTCATCGCGGTCGAGTCTCTGCTGCTGATCTCCAAGCCGTACATGGAGCGCCGTTCGTACGCGACCTGCCGCAAGTTGTGGCCCGAGGTGGAGGTCGTGTGCGCTTCGGAGCCGCTGGAGTTGGACGACTGCATCAAGTCGATCGGCGACGAGAAGCTCGTCGTGGACATGCTGGTGGGCGATCCGCAGCGGGTGATCGAGTACCCGAAGCTCGGTTTCGCCGTCGAGCAGGAGGTGTCGGCGGATGTGTATGACGCCTACGAGCGACTTGTGCGGGCCGGGTTCGACAGCCGCCTCGCCACGGGCTGACGGCGACTCAGTCCCGAAGGTCTTTGACCATGACCGCGAACAGCGGTGAGTCGGCGAAAGGCTGCCGTTCGCCGACCTTTGAGTACCCCCACGACTCGTACAGCGCCTGCACTTTGGGGTGGTCCACGTCGACCAGGAGTACGGCGAGAGCTTCGGTGCGCTCCTTCAGCAGCGCTTCATGCAGTCGTTCGGAGACGCCCTGCTTGCGCCATTGGGGACGCACCATGACTTCAGACACCGAGTACGTGGAGGTGCGCCCGCCCCGAGGCTCGTATCCAGTGTCGCGCCACCATTCGCGGCCGGGCGTAGCTGGTGCGCCGTATGCGAAGCCAGTCGGCTCGTGTCCGTCGTACGCCACGACGCAGGTGAATCCCTCCGCACTCGACCAGTGGTCCACGAACCAGTCGAAGCGCTGGTTGAACGGGTCATCCATGGCGTCGGCATAGGCATCGGCGTGCACGTCGATGAGCATCTGCCGGAAGCCTTCGGGGAGATGTCCATGCTGGAAGTGACGCAGCTCGATCACATTCGGCTCCATTCGGCTCGCAGACGGTCTGCCCAGTCGCGCGCGCACGTGGTGGAAGGGGCCAGGGTGAACAGGTCCCGGTGGAAGTCGCCGATGAGGGTGCGCAGGCGGCCGGGGAGGGGAGTGCCGTCCATGATGGTGAAGACGCCGGTGGCGGTGGCTGTGGCCTGCTCGGTGTCTCCCTGGTGAAGTTGCGCGAGGGCGAGTTGGGCGGTCGCCAGCGCTCGGTTACGGCGGAAGGCGGACGGGATCCTGGCCAGGGCACGGTGCGCCATCGCCTCTGCGTGAGCGTGGCGGCCGCTGCGGTGGTTGACGATGGCGCCGAGGTGGTCGAGTTCGGCCTGGCTGTAGAAGGCTGTCCAGTGCGGGCGTTCGCGCTGGGGTGCCTTGGCGAGTGCCTCCTGGGCTGATCCAAGAGAGCGAAGGGCGGCGCGGCCGTCACCGAGCGCCGCGTAGGCGAGAGCTGCGCGAACGCGGCCCAGGGAATCGAAAAACGGGTCTGTGCGAGCGGACGACGAAGCCTGGGCGGCTTGCGCCGCCGCGAGAGCCTCCGGCCAGTTGCGGCGCTGCGCGGCGAAAATCGCCATGCTGACCCAAACGCTCATTTCCGTGGGCCCGTCCTGGGAGAGGCCGGCGTATGTGGCGGATTCGTTCAGATGCTTCTGCGCCTGGTCCAGGTCGCGAGCGTCGATGCAGGACCAGGCTGCTGCGTCGGTGTACTCCGCGGCCAGCGCGTACAAGGCCCGGCGGACCCGTTCGCTTGCATTTCGCTGCTGCAGTTCCAGCACACGGTCGCGGCCACGAAGAGCGGCCAATTCAAGGTTGGCGTGTCCGCCCTGATGCTGATCGGTGGTGACGAGAGCATTCATACCGGCTGCGACCCGAGCCACGTCCGACATGCCGACCGCACGGCGTTGGGCAACGACGGGAACGGCGGCGGCCGCGCTTCCGGTCGCTGAGGTGAGGAAAGTGCGACGCCGCACGGGGTCCTCCTGCGGGTGTTGCATGGTGCGTGGTGCGCTGAACCCTAAGTCCTCGACGGGACAACCGAACACCCGCTCCAGGGCTGCACACGTGCGTCCTATGGGGCGGCGGGAGGTCCCATTGAGGAGGTTGCGGATTGTGCGGTCGGAGACGTCACCGGGCCTGCCGGTGATCTCTGCCAGCGCAGCGTTCATCCGACCAGCCAATTCTTCCTGGGTGAGCCCGAGTTCCTCCATCCGGCTCTTGAGGATGGCGTTCGCTCCCATGGACCGACCGTAGCCCTGTGGTCACTGGCCGAACCAGCCCCGAGGTCACCAGAGCGTAAAGTCTTCCGGTTCGCGTAGGTGCTGCGGGGCGCGACTTTTCCTGTTCGCCGTCGGCCAAGGGCCGTTGACTCGGTACCAGCCGTTGAGCGGGCGAGATTCCCCTTCCTGCCTCTCGATGGCGTGGAGGAAAGCCCGCTCCTGCGCACCCTTCGCGGGGCGGGCGTCCCAGCCTCGGAGGGATGACCCCGTGACCATGACCGCCGCCAAGCCAACCGCGACTGGTGTTCCGGGCTACACCGAGACGGTGCCGTGCGAGCCGGAATCCGCGCGCCGCGCACGTCTGCTTGTCTCCGCGGCTCTGGACACCTGGGGCATAGGCGAGTTGGTCGAGGTGGGCACTCTGATCGTTTCGGAGCTGATCAGCAATGCCGTCAGCCACACGCCCTGTCGCTTGGTCCGTGTGGTGATTCGGCGCGAGACGGCCGAAGTGATTCGGATCGGCGTTGCCGACAACTGCCGAGACACCCCGGAACTGGGCTGTCCCGAAGGTGACTCCGAGGGCGGCCGTGGTCTGCTCCTGGTCGAGTCGCTGAGCTGGCGGTGGGGCTACGACCTGCATCGTTGGGGCAAGCTCGTCTGGGCAGAGCTGCGGGTGCCGGCCGCATGCTGATCTCGCGTATCTCCTTACGACTCCTGCCCTCGGAGGAACTGGTCGGCGACCCGTTCCCGGACGCGTGCGTGCAGCTTGCCTTCGGCCCGACGCGTCCGTCTGACGAGGTCGGCGCGGTTGCTGTCCCAGAGTCGGTCCGAATTACTCCCGCCTACCTTGTGTGGCTGCGAGTCGAGTCGGGACTGGCTCTCGGCGAGATCCGCGCGGAGATGCAGCGTGCCGAGATCGCGTGGCGGCAGCAGCTCAGCCGCTGGTACGACGACGGCCGACTGGCAGTCGAGGCCCGCGCACCGGACATCAGCCTCCTTCAACGGGTCCTGGACGGGCTGCGGAATCCCGGTCCGGTTTCGACGTAGGGCCCGGTGCCTCTTCTTCCCGGTGCCCCTGAGACTCCCGCACAAGCAGGATCGTGTTCCTCGATGCCGTGCGGGTGAGCAAGTCAGGCGAAGGACAGAACTTCTGACAGGAAGGAAGACCGTGTTCAACCACATGGATCGATTCCCCACGGGCAGCCCGCTGCCGCAGGGGCATCTGACGGCGGCCCCGTGGGGTCTCCGTCGCATCGCCCCGTACCCGCCCGTCGACGGCCCCGTCTACGCGACGGTGACGCTGGATCCGGAGACGCAGACCGCCCGGTACTTCGACACTTCCGGGGTGCCCACCATGTCCCCGGGCCACGGCACATCCTCCGGTACGAATCCCGCGACCGGCACCACGGGCCAGGGCGACCGCAACAGCGACTCCCCGGACAGCGACACGGGGACCCATGTGCCCTCAATGTGCCCCGGCCGCCTGACGGCCTCTCTCCGCACATGACGAGGGCGGGGTCGGAAACCCCGCCCGAAACCCCCGAAACCCCAGGTCAGGGCCAAACAAGGCAGTACGGCTGATGCCCCGCCTCATGCAACCGGTGCGAGAAGTCCTGCCACTCGTGCAGCAACTGGTACACATTGAACGCATCCCGGGGCCCACCCCGGTCCGGCACCGTCGACCAGATGAACGCCGCCGCGCCCACCGCTTCCTCTCCTATGCCGCGCAGCGGGTCCACGACCGTCATCGGCAGCTTGACCACGGCGTAGTCGGGGTGGAGAACCACGAGCTCCAGCGGCGGCACCTTGTGCAGGGGGACGCCCTCGATGCCCGTCAGGACCATCGCGGCCATCGTCTCCGGCTTGATCTTGGTGAACATGCCGTTCATGCCGAGCTCGTCGCCGCCGAGTTCCTCGGGACGCATCGAGATCGGGACGCGGGCCGCGGTCGCGCCGTCCGGCGCGCCGAAGTACTTGTACGTCACCCCCACCCGACCACCATTCCTGCTCGCCCTCAGCCGATCACTGTGACGGTCGGCCCGCTCTGACTCGTTCGGTACACCCGGCATATCCGGTACTACGTGTCCCTGGCGTGCTTCGTTCGAATCCTCCGCGTCGCGCCGGTGCCTTCCCCGCCGGGCACGTCGAGGACCCAGGTCATCAGTCCCCTCGCCCAGTCCGCCACCGCGATGCATATCTCCACCCGACTGCTTTTCTAGGAGGCGTGGCGCCCGCCGCGCAACCCGATCATCGTGTCAGTGACCTCCCCCACGGCCGCCCGCCGAAACGTGCGCTGAAACACCTGTCCGCAGGATCTTTTCAGTCCCCGATCATCACGCCCCGCATGAGCTGTGTGTATCACGCCCAGTCTCGCAGATCGCCGGGAGGTGACGGGGGCGAAGGGGAGCAGGGAGGGGGTGGGGAGAGGGCAGAGGGGAGCTGAGGGGCGGGGGAGACCGGGCTCCCGGGCGGTAGCGGCCCGCTGTCGTCGTCTCCCGCTGGCCTACCCTGAGGAGGTCACTGGCAACCGGAGTCCGAGATCATCGGAGAAGGTCAGAGAAGGTCGGAGTAGTCGCAGGTCATGAGCGAAGCGCCCTCTTCAGGAACGCCCTATCCATACGATGCGCCTGCCTCCCAGGTGCTGTTCGACCGTGCGGCCGCCGTCACGCCCGGCGGCGTGAACTCCCCCGTGCGCGCCTTCCGTGCCGTGGGCGGTACGCCCCGGTTCATGGTGTCCGGCACCGGTCCGTACCTGACGGACGCCGACGGGCGTGAGT
Source organism: Streptomyces curacoi (assembly GCF_001513975.1). Taxonomy (GTDB): domain Bacteria; phylum Actinomycetota; class Actinomycetes; order Streptomycetales; family Streptomycetaceae; genus Streptomyces; species Streptomyces curacoi. The sequence continues at coordinate 717,525 of NZ_KQ947988.1, read as the reverse complement.
ACGTCGACCTCGTCTGCTCCTGGGGGCCCATGATCCTCGGGCACTCCCACCCGGGGGTCATCGCCGCCGTCCAGGACGCGGTCTCCCGCGGTACCTCCTTCGGTACGCCCGGTGAGGGCGAGGTCGCGCTCGCCGAGGAGATGGTCGACCGGATCGAACCGCTGGAGCAGGTGCGGCTCGTCTCCAGCGGCACCGAGGCGACCATGTCCGCCATCCGGCTCGCCCGCGGGTTCACCCAGCGGTCCAAGGTGATCAAGTTCGCCGGGTGTTATCACGGGCATGTCGATTCGCTGCTCGCCGCGGCCGGGTCCGGGGTCGCCACCTTCGCTCTTCCGGACACCCCTGGTGTCACCGGCGCCCAGGCCGGCGACACGATCGTCCTGCCCTACAACGACCTGGAGTCCGTCCACGAGGCCTTCCACCGCTACCCCGGGGAGATCGCCTGCGTCATCACCGAGGCCTCGCCCGGCAACATGGGCGTCGTCCCGCCGCTCCCCGGCTTCAACCAGGGGCTGAAGGACGCCTGCCGGGAGAACGGCGCCCTGTACATCTCCGACGAGGTCATGACCGGGTTCAGGACCAGCCGCGCCGGGTGGTACGGCGTCGACGGGGTGCGGCCCGACCTCATGACCTTCGGCAAGGTGATGGGGGGCGGCTTCCCGGCCGCGGCCTTCGGCGGTCGCGCCGATGTGATGGCCCACCTCGCGCCCGCCGGGCCCGTGTACCAGGCCGGCACCCTGTCCGGGAACCCGGTCGCCACCGCCGCCGGTCTCGCCCAGCTGCGGCTCCTCGACGAGGCCGCGTACGACAAGGTCAACGCCGTGTCGCAGGCCATCCAGTCCCTCGTCACCGAGGCCCTCACCAAGGAAGGCGTCGCGCACCGGCTGCAGAACGCCTCCAACATGTTCTCCGTCTTCTTCACGGACCGGGAGGTGCGCAACTACGAGGACGCCAAGCGGCAGGAGTCCTTCCGGTTCACCGCCTTCTTCCACTCGATGCTGGCGCAGGGCGTCTATCTGCCGCCCTCGTCCTTCGAGTCCTGGTTCGTGTCCACGGCCCACGACGAGCGGGCCGTCCAGCGCATCGCCGACGCCCTCCCGGCGGCGGCCCGAGCGGCGGCGGAGGCCACGGCGGCATGAGCGGCGGCAGCAGCAAGAGCGACAGCGACATCACCGTCGTCCACCTGATGCGGCACGGCGAGGTCGCCAACCCGGACGGCATCCTGTACGGCCGTCTCGCCGGGTATCACCTGTCGGACCTGGGCCGGCAGATGGCCGACCGGGTCGCCGAGCACCTGGCCTCCCGGGACATCACCTACGTGTGCGCCTCCCCGCTGGAGCGGGCGCAGGAGACCGCGACGCCGATCGCCAAGGCGCACGGCCTCGACCTCGCGACCGACGAGCGGCTCATCGAGGCCGACAACATCTTCCAGGGCAAGACCTTCGGCGTGGGGGACGGGGCGCTCAAGAAGCCGGAGAACTGGAAGCATCTCGTCAACCCCTTCAGGCCGTCCTGGGGTGAGCCGTACGTCGACCAGGTCATCCGCATGATGGGCGCGCTCGACTCGGCCAAGGACGCCGCGCGTGGGCACGAGGCCGTGCTGGTCAGTCATCAGCTGCCGATCTGGATCGTGCGCAGCTACGTCGAGAAGCGGCGGCTGTGGCACGACCCGCGCAAGCGGCAGTGCACGCTCGCGTCCCTGACGTCCTTCACCTACCAGGGGGACAGGATCGTGTCCGTCGGTTACAGCGAGCCGGCCATCGACCTCGTCCCGGCCCATCTGCGCGCCGGTGCCAAGCCGGTGAAGGGGAAGGACAAGGCCTTCGGGGCGTAAGGCACGAAGCGCTTTACGGCCTTTGTGGCGTTAGTCCTTCGTGGCGTTAGTCCTTCATGGCGTACGGCCTTCATGGCGTAGGGCCTTCGTGGCGTACGTCCTTCGTGGCGTAAGGCCAGGGACGTACGCCCTTCGTGGCCCAAGACACGTTCGTAACATTTGTTGCGAAACCTCCGTGATCGGGAGGAACCTCCCCGTTCGTCGCGCCCTCTGACTGGGTGACCACCAGCCAAACGCGACGGACGGGCCAGGAATGCGCAACTTCAGTCGAAGGGGACTTATCGGACTCGGCGTGGGTGCTGCCGCATCTGTCGGACTCGCGGGATGCGGCACCCTCACGTCGTCAGACGGGTCGAACCAGGGTGCGGGTTCCGATGGCGACGGAGGCAACAAGCCCGGCACCCACACCAACCGTGCCCGCCCCATCGGTGACGGCTCCACCTCCTACACCGGCAAGCAGCCGAACCAGCCGGCCAAGCCCGAGCCGCTGGAGCCGGGGCAGGAGCCGCCGCAGTTCGTCGTCTTCTCCTGGGACGGCGCCGGCGAGGTCGGCAACGGCCTCTTCCCGCGCTTCCTCGACCTCGCCAAGCAGCACGAGGCGCACATGACCTTCTTCCTCTCGGGGCTGTATCTGCTGCCCGAGTCGAAGAAGCGGCTCTACGAACCCCCGAACAACCCGCGCGGCGCCTCCGACATCGGCTACCTCACCGACGGTCACATCAAGGAGACCATCAAGAACGTCCGCCAGGCCTGGCTCGACGGTCATGAGATAGGCACCCACTTCAACGGTCACTTCTGCGCCGGCACCGGCACCGTGGGCAACTGGACGCCCAAGCAGTGGCGCAGCGAGATCGAGCAGGCCAAGTCGTTCGTGAAGGAGTGGCGGACCAACAGCGGGTGGACCGATCTGCCCTCCCTGCCCTTCGACTACGACAAGGAGCTCGTCGGCGGCCGCACCCCCTGCCTCCTCGGCCAGGACAACCTGCTGCCCACCGCCCGTGAGCTGGGCTGGCGTTACGACGCCTCGTCGCCGGGCGGGCGTCAGGTGTGGCCGACGAAGAAGCAGGGGCTGTGGGATCTGCCGTTGCAGCAGATACCTTTCCCCGGACGTTCGTTCGAGGTCCTGTCGATGGACTACAACATGCTCGCCAACCAGTCGATCAACTCCACGAAGGCGCCCAGTCACAACTATCCGGGCTGGCGGGAGCAGTCGGCGCAGGCGTACATCCAGGGCTTCAAGCGGGCATACGAGACAAACCGCGCACCCTTCTTCATAGGCAACCACTTCGAGCAGTGGAACGGCGGCATCTACATGGACGCCGTCGAGGAGGCCCTCAAGCACATCGCGCGGGAGAAGGAGAAGGGTGCCGACATCCGGCTCGTCTCGTTCCGGCAGTTCGTGGACTGGATGGATGTACAGAAGCCGGACATTCTCGACAAGTTGCGCACGCTGGAGGTCGGGCAGCAGCCCGTCGGTGGCTGGAAGACGTTTCTGAAGGGCAGCTCCGCGAGTTCCTCGGGTAGCTCCGCGAGTTCCTCGGGTACCTCCGCGACCTCGTAAAATGCCGCCTGAAATGCGGGTTTCCGCCCGCAAGGGGGGTGCGCAAGATCCCCAGAACGGGCATGCGAAACTTTTCACATGAGTGCCGCCCGTCGCGCCCGTAGCCGTGTCGCCCTGCTCGCCACCCTTGCCGCCGTCGCCACGCTGACCCTGTCCGCGTGCAGTTCGGGCGGTACGTCCGGCGGCGGGGGCGACACCAACTTCGTCACCGGCAACAACGGCATCGACACGGCCGCCAAGGGCAAGCGGGCCGCCGCGCCCGTGCTGTCCGGCGAGACCATTGACGGCAAGCAGCTCAGCACCGCCGACTACAAGGGCAAGATCCTCGTCATCAACGTATGGGGATCGTGGTGCCCGCCGTGCCGGGCCGAGGCGAAGAACTTCCAGACCGTCTACGAGGACCTCAAGGACCAGGGCGTCCAGTTCGTCGGCATCAACACGCGGGACACCAGCACCACCCCGGCGGTCGCCTTCGAGAAGGAGTTCGGGGTCACCTACCCGAGCCTGTACGACCCCACGGGCAAGCAGATGCTCCGCTTCAAGAAGGGCACGCTGAACCCGCAGCTGGTCCCCTCCACGCTCGTCATCGACCGGGAGGGCAAGATCGCGGTGCGTGCGCTCCAGCCGCTCGGCGAGGAGACGCTGCGCGACATGATCAAGCCCGTCCTCGCGGAGAAGTGACGTGAGCGCAGTGACCACGCTCGCCGCGTACAACGGCACCGTGATGAACGGTGCCCTGGTGCTCGCGCTGCCCATCGCCGTGCTCGGCGGACTCGTCTCCTTCTTCTCCCCCTGCGTCCTGCCGCTCGTCCCCGGCTACCTCTCCTACGTCACCGGAGTCAGCGGCACCGACCTGGCCGAGGCCAGGCGCGGCCGGATGGTCGCCGGTGCCTCCCTCTTCGTGCTCGGCTTCACCGCCGTGTTCGTCTCCGGCGGGGCGCTGTTCGGCTACTGGGGCTCGACCCTGCAGGAGAACAAGGAGGTCCTGAGCAAGATCCTGGGCGTGCTCATGGTCCTCATGGGTCTCTTCTTCATGGGCCTGATGCCCTGGCTCAGCCAGCGGGAGTTCCGCTTCCACACCAAGCCGGCCACCGGGCTCGTCGGCGCCCCGGTGCTGGGCGCGCTCTTCGGTATCGGCTGGGCGCCCTGTATCGGCCCGACCCTGTCCTCCGTGCAGACGCTCGCCTTCAACGAGGCCAGCGCCGGCCGCGGCGCCATACTCACCGTCGCCTACTGCCTGGGCCTCGGCCTCCCCTTCGTGCTCGCCGCAGTAGCCTTCCGCAAGGCGCTCGGCGCCTTCGCCTGGGTCAAGCGCCACTATGCCTGGGTGATGCGCATCGGCGGCACCATGATGATCGTGACCGGTGTGCTGCTGCTGACCGGCGCGTGGGACCGCATCGTGCAGGAGATGCAGGTCTGGTCCGACGGCTTCACTGTGGGGATCTGACTCGATGAGCGACACCAAGACCAGCGCGCCCGACAACACCCCGGGCCAGGCCGAGGACCAGGACCTGGGCGCCGCCGGCTCCCAGCTCTCCACCGCCCCCGCCGAGGACGCCCCCCATCTGCCCTCCCTCGGTGTCATCGGCTGGACCCGCTGGTTCTGGCGGCAGCTCACCTCGATGCGGGTCGCGCTGCTGCTGCTCCTGCTGCTGTCGCTCGGCGCGATCCCCGGCTCCCTCATCCCGCAGACCGGCATCGACGAGACGAAGGTCGCCCAGTTCCGCAAGGCGCACGAGACGCTCGCACCGATCTACGACAAGCTCGGTCTCTTCCACGTCTACAGCTCGGTGTGGTTCTCCGCGATCTACATCCTGCTGTTCGTCTCCCTCATCGGCTGTATCGTCCCGCGCACCTGGCAGTTCGTGGGCCAGCTCCGCGGCCGTCCGCCGGCCGCCCCGAGGCGCCTGACCCGGCTGCCCGCCTACACCACCTGGCGCACCGAGGCCGAGCCCGAGCAGGTCCGCGAGGCCGCGCTCGCCCTGCTGAAGAAGCGCCGCTTCCGCGCCTATCTCTCCGGTGACGCCGTCGCCGCCGAGAAGGGCTATCTGCGCGAGGTCGGCAACCTGGCCTTCCATATCGCGCTGATCGTGATGCTGATCGCCTTCGCCTGGGGCCAGCTGTTCAAGTCCGAAGGCAACAAGCTGGTCGTCGAGGGCGACGGCTTCTCCAACACCCTCACCCAGTACGACGACTTCAAGTCCGGCAGCCTCTTCACCCAGGACGACCTCGACCCCTTCAGCTTCACCCTGAAGGACTTCAAGGGCACCTACGAGCCGACCGGCCCCAACCGCGGCACCCCGCGCACCTACGAGGCCGACCTCAGCTACAGCGTGGGCGCCTACGGCAAGGACAAGAAGACCACCGTCAAGGTCAACGAGCCGCTGGAGATCGGCGACTCCAAGGTCTACCTCGTCAGCCACGGCTACGCCCCCGTGATCACGGTCCGCGACGGCAAGGGCAAGGTCGTCTACCGCGACGCCGTGCCCCTCCTCCCGCTCGACGGCAATGTCACCTCCACCGGTGCGATCAAGGTCATGGACGGCTACCGCAACGCCAAGGGCGAGCGGGAGCAGCTCGGCTTCCAGGCCTTCTTCCTGCCCACCTACGTGAAGGGCAACGAGGTCGCCTCGCAGTTCCCCGCGCTGCTGAACCCGGTGCTGAACCTGGAGGCCTACCACGGCGACCTCGGCGTGGACTCGGGCCTCCCGCAGAGCGTGTACCAGCTGGTCAAGAAGAACCTGAAGGGCTTCAAGGACGCCAAGGGCGCGCAGGTCAGGGAGAACCTCAAGCCCGGCGAGACCATGAAGCTCCCGAACGGGGCCGGCACGGTCACCTTCGAGAAGGGGATCAAGGAGTGGGCCGGCTTCCAGGTCGCCCGCCAGCCCGGCAGCGGCTGGGCGCTCGTCGGTTCCGTCGCCGCGATCTTCGGCCTCGCCGCCTCCCTCTTCATCCAGCGCCGCCGCGTCTGGGTGCGGGCCGCCACCGGTCCCGACGGCGTCACCGTCGTCGAGATGGCCGGCCTCGGCCGCAGCGAGTCCGCCAAGGTGCCCGAGGAACTCGGCGACCTCGCCGGGGTTCTGTACGAGCAGGCACCCGGCGCACCCGACCCCGACGACGACTCGCCGGGCGACAGCTCCGACGACACCGACACCCCCACCCCCGACCCCCAAGTCGCACCCGCCGAAGGGGCTGAGACGAAGTGACTCTCGCCGCCGCGACCGAGCTGGCCGCCGCCACCAACGAAAACCTCGCGAACATCAGCAACACGCTGATCTACTCGTCGATGGCCGTCTACACCCTGGCCTTCTTCGCGTACATCGCCGAATGGCTCTTCGGCAGCCGCAGCAAGGTCGGTCGTACGGCCGCCGCGCTCACCCCGGCGAAGGCCACGAAGGCCGAGGCGCCCCCCGTCACGGTGAAGAAGGGCGGCTCCACCGCCGTACTGGAGCGGCCGAAGGTCGTCGTGCGGTCCACGGCCGGTCAGCGGGACGTGCCGGACGGGCCCGGGGCGCACGGCGGGGACGAGCAGGGCGACCTCTACGGGCGTATCGCCATCTCCCTCACCGTCCTCGCCTTCCTGGTCGAGTTCGGCGGTGTGCTCACGCGGGCTCTGTCGGTGCAGCGGGCGCCGTGGGGCAACATGTACGAGTTCAACATCACCTTCTCCACGGTCGCCGTCGGTGTGTACCTCACGCTGCTCGCGCTGAAGAAGAACGTGCGCTGGCTCGGGCTGTTCCTGATCACCACGGTCCTCCTCGATCTCGGCCTCGCCGTCACTGTCTTGTACACCGCGAGCGACCAGTTGGTTCCCGCCCTTCACTCGTACTGGCTGTACATCCACGTCTCCACGGCCATCTTCTGCGGCGCGGTGTTCTACGTCGGCGCGGTCTCCACGCTGCTGTACCTCTTCAAGGACAGCTTCGAGAACAAGCTGGCGAACGGCGCCACCCCGGGCCGCTTCGCGAACTCCGTCCTCGACCGGCTGCCCGCCTCGGCGTCCCTGGACAAGTTCTCCTACCGCGTCAACGCCGCCGTCTTCCCGCTGTGGACCTTCACGATCATCGCGGGCGCCATCTGGGCCGGTGACGCATGGGGCCGTTACTGGGGCTGGGACCCCAAGGAGACCTGGTCCTTCATCACCTGGATCGCCTACGCCTGCTACCTGCACGCCCGCGCCACGGCAGGCTGGAAGGGCCGCAAGGCCGCCTACCTGGCCCTCATCGCCTTCGGCTGCTGGCTGTTCAACTACTACGGCGTCAACATCTTCGTCTCCGGCAAGCACTCCTACGCCGGGGTGTAGGCCGGTCCGAGTCCCCTACGGTGAAGGCCGGTTACTGTGACGTGGCTCACGGGAACCGGCCTTCGTCGTACGGACAGATAGACAGGCGTGGATACGAATCTGCGGGAACGCATCCGCGCGGGGGACCACGGCGCTTTCGGTGAGCTCTTCGACGCGTACGCACGCTCCGTCTACAACCACGCCTTCCGTCTCACGGGGGAGTGGAGCGTGGCCGAGGACGTCGTCTCGCTGACCTTCCTGGAAGCCTGGCGGCTGCGCGAGAGGCTCGACGAGGAGGGCGGCTCGCCGCGCCCCTGGCTGCTCGGCATCGCCACCAACGTCACGCGCAACACCCGTCGCGCCGCCCGCAGACATGCCGCCGCCATGGCCCGGGTGCCGCGTGACGAGACCGTGCGCGACTTCGCCGACGAGGTCGCCGAGCGCATCGACGACGCGGCGCAGCTGGCCGTCGTACGCACCGCTCTGGGCAGGCTGCGGCGGGCCGAGCGGGAGGTGCTGGCGCTGTGCGTGTGGTCGGGGCTGGACTACCGGGCGGCGGCTCAGGCGCTGGGCGTGCCGGTGGGGACCGTACGGTCACGGCTCTCACGGGCGCGGACAAAACTCGCGAAACATATGGAACTCCCCGGATCTCGCGGACAGATGAGAGGTGACCGCACCACCGCGGTCGGGCCCCTGAGGGAGGGAAGCCGATGAACCAGCTCCCGGAGCTGCCGGAGAGAGACCTTCCGCCGGGCCGTCACCGACTCCTCAAGGAGCACCTGATGACCGAGATCCGGCAGGAACCGTCCGAGGCCCCCGTGCGCAGGCGGTTTCTGCGCACGGCCCTGGTCGCGGGCGCCGTGGCGGCCGTCACCGCCGTCGTCGTCACGTTCACCGTCCCGTCCGGGCGGGGGGAGCGGGCCGCGGCGCCGGACCGGCCCGCCGCGACGAAGGGGGCCGTGGAGCCGGGCGGCGCCGCGGGGGAGGCCGCCCGGCTGCTGGAGGGCATCGCGCTCGCCGCCGAGCACGCGGAGGTGCCGGCCGGCATCCGTGACGACCAGTTCGTGTACATCAGGAGCAAGGTCGCCTGGACCAGCCAGTCGAACGACGAGCCCGCCAAGCTCGACCCGGTCCATGAGCGTGAGGTGTGGCTGTCGGTGGACGGCAGCCGCAAGGGCCTGCTGGACGAGCCCTACCGTGACCTCGACGACGTGCCGCTGGACAGGGAGGTCGCCGGTAATCCGTCCAACACCAACTACCGCCACCTGCAGACCCTCCCGACCGACCCCGGCAAGATGTACGCGTGGCTGAACAGCGTCAGCCAGGGCAGCAACAGCAAGGACGAGGCGAACTTCGTCCTCGTCGGTGACCTCGCCCGAGAGTCCCTGATGCCGCCCGCGCAGGCCGCCGCCCTGTACCGGGCCGCCGCCAGGATCTCCGGCGTCTTCGTGATCGACGACGCCGTGGACGCGGCCGGCCGGCACGGCGTGGCGGTCGCCCGGGTGGACCGCGGGCAGCGCTTCGAGCTGATCTTCGACAAGAAGACCAAGGAGTTCCTCGGGGAGCGGGCGGTGGCCGTCGAGGACCTCCCGTGGGGCTTCAAGAAGGGCGACGTCACCGCTCGCACCGCGATCCTGGAGCGCGCGGTCGTCGACAAGGCAGGTCAGCGGCCGTAAGGGGTGCACATCGCCCCCGGCGGGGTCAGGCTGGTGCTATGACCGGTTCCATCGAACAGGGCACCAGCCAGACCCACGGGAACACCCACATCCTGCACTTCCTGGTACGGCTTCCCCGGCCCATGGAGAAGGTCTGGCCGGCGTTCAGCACCCCGGAGGGGCTGGCGGCCTGGTGCACGCCCGCCGATGTCCTGGAACCCCGTCTCGGCGGGGCTGTCACCCTCCGTGACCTCGGCAGCGGGCGGGTCACCGCGTGGGACGTGGACCGGGTGGCCGAGTACCGGGTGGAGGGCGGCCGGATCCGCTTCCACCTGGAGCGGGACGGCGAGGAGGGCGCCGCGCTGCGCTTCACCCACGAGTTCCAGGGCGGGACGGAGTCCGAGCAGCGCTGGCGGGCCCGCTTCGAGAGGCTGATCGAGACACTGGAACAGGGCCACTGACGTGCGAAACGGTCGGGGCGCTTACGAAACCGTCGCCGCGATGACGTCCCGCAGCCGCTCCGCATACAGCCGCATGTTCTTGTGCGCGATGTCGGTGTCCGGGTGGCGGCAGGTGAACCAGAGCCCCTCGTGGAGCCGGTTGAACCACACGTACACCTTGTCGCCGTACGACACCCTGCCCAGTCCGTACACCTTCAGATCGGTCCACCGCGCGGAGCCGGGGACGCCCCGGGCGTCGAGGAACGAGACGACCGAGTACAGGTCGGGCGACGTCGGGCGGAAGTCGGAGCCGAGCAGGTCCAGGACCCGGGCGAGCGGGATGCGGGCCAGCGGCCTGTTGGCCCGCAGTTCGGCGCGCACGGCCTTCAGGGCGCTGGTGAGATCGGTTGCGGGCGTTACCGCGACCTCGATCGGCGCGGCGCCGACGAACCAGCCCACGGAGTCCGACCACTGGGAGTTGTCCCGGGTGTGGAACGGCACGACCGTGCGGTAGACGGGCTCTCCGCCGAGCTCGTGCACGACGAGGCTGGTGGCGGCCAGCACCCCGACCAGGCTTCCGCCGTAGGGCCGGCAGTACGCCTCGAACGCCGCGGCGGCATCGGCGTCCACGATCATCTCGCGCATGAGCTTCTGCGGGTGCAGGCCGGTGGATTCGATGCCGAGCTCGACGGGGAAGTTCGGCAGCTGTCCGTCGCAGCGGTTGATGAACTCCCGCCAGCGGGCGACGATCACATGGTCGTCGGCGATCCGGTCCGCCTCCTCCCTCTCGATCTCGCAGAAGTCGATGTAACTGCTGACCGGTGGCTCCGCCACCGGGCGGCCCTCGACGGCGGCCGTGTAGAGATCGTGGATCTCGGCGGGGATGCGCATGATCGAGTAGCCGTCGACATTGCTGTGATCGAAAGCCATGTACACGCTGGTGCAGTCGTCCCGGACGACTGCCGCGTAGATGAAGTTCGGCCAGCGCAGCGCGTACGCCGCGGCATCGAAGCGGTCCTCCAGGTACTGGACCAGCTCCGCCGCGTCGGGGAAGTCGCCGACCACCGCGCGCTGGAGCGACACGGTCTCGGCGTCGACCGTGAACCGGCGCATCTCTCCGCCGGTCCAGCGGAAGCCGCTGCGCAGCGTCTCGTGCCGGAGCGTCCACAGGCGCAGCGCGTTCTGCAGGGCGTCGAGATCGACCCGGCCCGGGATGTCGAACGCCGTGCCGAGCCAGGTCGGCAGGAACAGGCCGTCCGCACGCACGGAGTGGACCGTCCTGAGATGTGACTCCTGGACGTACGCGGGCGGCCTGGAGTCCTCCGGCAGCCCTGCGGCGGTCGCGACGGTGGCGGGACTGAGCGTCCATTCGACGAGTCGTCCGGGCCGGACCTCGCAGCGCTGGATGTCAGTCATTCGCACGGGCGGCTCCATTCGCGGCGGGGGACACACCCGAAAGGGTGGTATCTCGCCCAACGAGGCAACCCTTTCTCAGAAACGGTTCGCCGCGATCAGCCGACGGTGATCGAGTCCAGCTTCGCCCGCAGATACACATGCGAGTCGACCGGCTCGTACGCCACCCGCCCCACCGGAGCGGGGACGGACTCGACCAGCGTCCCGGGCGTGCACTCCCCGAAGTAGACGAGGCTCATCAGCTCCTCGGCGGGCGCGTCCGCGGGCGGCGGCAGTACCCGGTGCCGCCCGGACCGCCACCGGTCGCCGGTCCAACGGGCCATCAGATCGCCGATGTTGATGGTGAACGCCGCCGGATCGTACGGCGCGTCCTCCCAGCCGCCCGCGTCCGTGTAGACCTGCAAACCGCCCTTGCCCGCCTGCCGGTCGAGGATCGTCACCGTGCCGAAGTCGGTGTGCGGGCCGATGCGGAACTGGCCGGGCGCCGGTTCCCCGATCACCGCTGTCCCCGGATACCAGTTGATGTTGAAGCCGTACGTCGGGTGGTCCATGTGCCGGGTGAAGAAGTCGGGTTCGAGGCCGAGGGCCGCGCCGAGCAGGGAGAGGAGCCGGTTCTCCAGCTCAGCCATCCGTGCCAGGTACTCCTCGCACAGCGGCTTCAGTTCCGGCACCTGCGCCGGCCACACGTTCGGCGCGTACCACTCGGCGTTGACCACCGGGTCCTCGAAGGGCTCGTGCGTGGCGAAGGTCAGCGACTCCTTCAGGTCCGGCGGGGTCTCGGTGCCCTCCGCGTACGCGTTGGCCTCCGCGCCCGGCCCGAGCCAGCCGCGCCCGCCGACCTTCGCCTCGTACGTCTGCTTGACCTCGACGGGGAGCGTGAAGAAGGCGCGGGCGGCCGCGCGGATGCGGGCGCGCAGGGAGGGGTCCACGCCGTGCCCGGTGACCAGGAGGAATCCGGCCGTCTGGAGGGCCTCGTCGACGGTGCGGGCGATGGCCTCGCGGGCCTCGGCGCCGCCGTCCGGCCAGGGCCTCAGATCGATCGTGGGGATGCGGCAGGTGTGGCGTGCGCTGAGCTCGTGGGGATCACTCACCGATGTCCTCGTTCCACAGGTCGGGATGGTGCCTGATGAAGTTCCGCATCAGTTCGGCGCACTCGGGGTCGTCGAGGAGCACGATCTCGACCCCGTGCTCGGCCAGCCAGTCGTGCCCGCCGTGGAAGGTGACCGCCTCGCCGATCACCACCCGGGAGATGCCGAACTGCCGGACCAGGCCGGAGCAGTACCAGCAGGGCGAGAGCGTGGTCACCATGGTCGTTCCGCGATACGACCGCTGCCGCCCCGCCGCCCGGAAGGCGGCCGTCTCCGCGTGCATCGACGGATCGCCGTCCTGGACACGCCGGTTGCGGCCACGGCCCAGCAGCGTCCCGTCGGCCCCGTACAGTGCGGCGCCGACAGGGATGCCGCCCTCTTCGAGCCCGGCACGCGCCTGAGCGACGGCCGTGCCGAGCCAGGTACGGGCGGTCGCCGGATCCAGGAACTCCATGCCTCTCACTCTCCAGGTGGCGAAGCACGAGGGCAATGTCCGGACAGCACGCCACGGGCGGTCCGGCGCAGTCCACCGGTGTCAGCCAGTGACGCCCTCCACGTGCTCCAGGTAGTCGTGCAGGAGGCCCGCGGCCGACAGCATGGTGCGGGTGCGGGCCGTCAGTTGTTCGCCCCGGGCCGCGATCGCCGCGCGCAGGCTCGCGCTGCTGCCCTCACGTCGCAGGCCGTCCAGGACCGGGCGGATCTGGTCGAAGAGGTAGTGGCTGCGGCGCAGGGTGTGGATCAGGCGGGCGTCGCGCACGTCGGCCGGACGGTAGACGCGGTACCTGGTACCCCGCTCCCGTTCCGGGGTGATCAGCCCGGCCGCCTCCCACACCCGTAGCGCCGACGTCCGTACGCCGAGCAACGCGGCCACCTCGCCGATGCGCAGCCCGGCGGGGGGCAGTTCGGCCGGGGGTGCCTCGGTCAGGGTCTCCAGGGCCTCGCTCGTCGCCCGCAGTGCCGTCCGCTCCTCGTGCAGCGCGGCGTGCGCGGCGTCGACGAGGGCGAGCGCCGCCGGGACGTCACCGGTGTGCACGGCCCGCATGATCCCGGCCGCCGTCACCGGCCCGTACCCCCGCAGCAGCGCGCGGTACGTCAGCAGCGCCCGCCGGTGCGCGTCCGTGAAGGTCCGGTAGCCGGACGCGGTACGCGCGGCCGGGGGCAGGACGCCGGCCTCCTCGTAGTTGCGGACCTGCTGGGTCGAGATCCCGGCCAGGCGGGCCAGGTCGACCGGCCGCAGTCGTTCGTCGTCGTTCCTCACGGGACTTGAAGGTTACGCGACGCTCACGCCCAGATTGTCAGGGAGGAGCGCGGCCAAAGTCTCCACAAGCACTTCAATGAAAAACTTGAAGGCATGGAGGACTGCATCCGCATCACCGGCGCCCGTCTGCACAACCTCGACAACGTCACCCTCTCGATCCCCAAGAACAAGCTGGTCGTCATGACCGGCCTCTCCGGTTCCGGCAAGTCCACGCTCGCCTTCGACACCCTCCACCGGGAGGGCCAGCGGCAGTACATGGAGTCGCTGGGCATGGTCACCGGCCTCGTCAGCCGCCCCTCCGTGGAGTCGATCACCGGCCTGTCCCCTTCCATCAGCGTCGACCAGCACCTCACCAACCGCAGCCCCCGCTCCACGGTCGGCACGGTCACCGAGGTGTTCACCTACCTGCGGCTGCTGTGGTCGCGGATCGGGATACGTCCGTGTCCCGCATGCGGGAAGGGCGTCCCGCCCTCGCACGCCTACGAGTACGACGACGAGGACACGGAGGGCGAGCGGATCCCCTGCCCGCACTGCGCCACTCCCGTGCCCGAACTGGTGATGGGCTCCTTCTCCTTCAACAAGCCCGCCGGCGCCTGCCCCTCCTGCACCGGGCTCGGCGAGGTCATCCGGGCGGACGTACGGCGGCTGGTCGACGGCGGGCGCCCGGTCGCCGAGGGTGCCGTACTGGGCTGGCAGCCGAAGGTCACCGAGCGCAATGTGTCGCTGCTGCGGGCGGCGGCCCGGCACTACGGGTTCACCTTCGACGCGGAGCGGCCGCTGGACGAACTCACCGCCCAGGAACGCGACCTGCTCCTGTACGGCGTCGAGAGCCCGGAGTTCCGACGGCACTTCCCGGACACCGAGCCGCCCGCCACCGTCACCGCGGGCCGCTACGAGGGGGTGGTGACGGCTCTGCTGCGGCGCTACGCCGAACGCATCGAGGACACCGAGTACCGGGAGCGCACCGAGAAGCAGGTGCTGGTGAAGGAGGTCTGCGGGGAGTGCGGGGGTGCTCGGCTGCGGGCGGAGAGCCGGGCGGTGACCGTGCACGGCCTGACGATCGTCGAGGCCACGCGTCTGTCCCTCGACGAACTCGCCGCCTGGCTGGGCGGATTGCGGGACCGGGTCTCCGCGGACGAGTGGCTGTTCGTCGAGCCGGTCGTCGCCGATCTCGACGAGCGGGTGCGGCGGCTGGTCGACGTCGGCGTGGGCTATCTGACCCTGGAGCAACCGACGCCGAGCCTCTCCGCGGGGGAGGCACAGCGGCTGCGGCTGGCCGCGCTGCTGGGCTCGGGGCTCACGGGCGTGCTGTACGTCCTCGACGAGCCGACCATGGGACTCCACCCCGCCGACACCGTCCGCTTGGTCGGCGTGCTGCGCAGGCTGCGGGATCTGGGCAACACCGTGCTGGTGATCGAGCACGACCTGGACGTGCTGCGGGCGGCGGACCATGTGGTGGACGTCGGCCCGGGCGCGGGCCGGCACGGCGGCCGGATCGTGGCACAGGGGACGCCTGAGGAGGTGGCCAGGGCCGGGGCGGGGGCCGAGTGCCCGTCGACAGGGGCGGGCACCGGGGCCGTGGGCTCGGCGGCAGGGGCGGGCACCGGGGCCGTGGGCTCCGTGACCGGGGCGTATCTGTCGGGGCGGCTGGCGGCGCCCGCGTCGAAGGGGCGCGGAGACGCCGGGCGGGCGCTGGTGATTCGCGGGGCGCGTGCGCACAACCTCAAGGACCTCACCGTACGCATCCCGCTCGGCCGTCTGGTCACCCTCACCGGCCCGTCCGGGTCGGGCAAGTCGACCCTGGCGCTGGACATCCTGGGCCGGGCGGCGCGCAGACACTTCCACGGAGCGGGGGACCGTCCGGGCGAGCACGACGGGATCGACGGCTGGGAGCACCTGGGGAAGGTGGTGACCATCGACCAGGAGCCGATCAGCCGTCTGCCGCGCTCGAACGCGGCCACCTACTCGGAGGTGTTCACCCCGATCAGGGAGGCGTTCGCGGCCCGGTCCGCGGGGCGGCTGACCCCCGGCGCCTTCTCCTTCAACGTCCCCGGCGGCCGTTGCGAACGCTGCGAGGGCGCCGGCGTGCTCTCGGTCCACATGCACTTCCTGCCGCCGGTGGACGTGAGGTGCCCGGGCTGCCGCGGCCGGCGCTTCCGGCCGGAGGTGCTGTCGGTGCGCTACGACGGGCACGACATCGCCGAGGTGCTGGAGGCGACGGTCGACGAGGCCCTCACGGTGTTCGGGGACGCCCCGGCGATCACCGCCCGTCTGCGCCGCCTGTCCGACGTGGGCCTCGGCTACCTCCCGCTGGGCCAGCCCGCCACCACGCTCTCCGGGGGCGAGGCCCAACGCCTCAAGCTGGCGAAGGAACTGGGCCGCCGGGCGGCGGGCAGCACGCTCTACCTCCTGGACGAACCCACCACCGGCCTGCACTCCGCCGACACCGCCCGCCTCCTCGACGTACTCCAACGCCTCGTCGACGCCGGCCACTCGGTCGTCACCATCGAGCACAACCTCGACGTCGTGCACGCCTCGGACTGGCTGATCGACCTGGGGCCGCAGGGCGGGGCGGGCGGAGGGAGGGTGATGGCGGAGGGGACGCCCGAGGAGGTCGTGGGCGTCAGGGCCTGACCGAGGCCGAGCGCGCGGCTCACCCGCACGACCCCGCCGCATAGCTGCCCTCAGCCGCCGGACACCCGCAGCAGCAGCTTCCCGGTGCTCGTGCGGGCGCCCATCAGGCGGTGCGCCTCGGGCGCCTCCGCCAGGGGGAACTCCGCCGTGACCGGCAGTGCGACCGTGCCGTCCACCACGGTCGCGAAGGCGCGTTCGGCGAGCGCCCGCAGCGCGGCCGGGGCCGTCTGGGCCAGCGAGAGGATCGAGAAGCCGCTCACCGTCACCGCCCGCGGATACAGCTCGGGCTGCCCCACCCGCCACGGCTCGGCCGAGCTCGCGTTGCCGAAGGAGACCAGGCGCCCGAAGGGCGCGAGCGAGGCCAGGGAGGCCTGGAACGTCTCGCCGCCCACGGGATCCAGCGCCAGGTCGACCCCGCGGCCACCCGTGGCGGCGAGCACCGGCTTCTCGAAGTCGCCGACGAACACCTCGTCGTAACCGTGCTCATGGGCGTACGGCACCTTCGCCGCCGCCGACACCACGCCGTACACGGCGCCGGCGCCCGCCGCCTTCGCCAGCCGGCCGGCCACCGTGCCGATGCCGCCCGCCGCGCCCTGCACCAGCACCGTCTCGCCGGACCGGAGCCGTCCGACCGAGTGCACCAGGGCGTACGCCGTCGGCACCACCGTGGGCAGCGTGGCGGCCGTGCGCAGGTCGACGCCGGACGGTACGGGGAACACGGCCGCGGCGTCGGCGACGACCACCTCCGCGTACGCCCCGCTGCCGGTCAGCGCCGCCACCTCCTGCCCGGCATCCAGGTCCGTCACGCCCGCACCGACCGCCCGGACCCGCCCGGAGACCTCCAGGCCGGGGACGAACGGCAGCTTCGGCACCCGGTAGCCCTCCGCGCGGGCCTTGAGGTCGGCGAAGTTCACCCCGGCGTAGGCCACGTCGATGCTCACCTGGCCGGGGCCCGGCTCGGGGACCTGCGTCTCCACGACCTTCAGGACCTCGGGACCGCCGTACTCCTGCACCTCGACCGCGCGCATGGCGACAACACCTCTCCAGAGTGTTCAACAGGGATCGAACACTCGGGAGTGTATGGTTTTCGTCGAACACTCGGCAACCCGGTGACGGATCCCACCGGCGACAGGTCAGGGAGTACGGCGTGGTCCAGCGCACCGGCAGCAGCCATCGGGCCGCCCCCGAGCACACCCACCCGGACGACGTCCCCGTCCAGACCGCCCTCGCCGCGCTCGCCGACCCCGTACGCATAGCGCTGGTGAGGGAGTTGGCGTCCTCGGCCGACTGGTCCCGCAGCTGCGGCAGCTTCGACGTGCCCGTCGGCAAGGCCGCCCTCAGCCATCACTTCACCGTGCTGCGCGGAGCCGGTCTCGTGGAGCAGCGCGACGAGGGGCCCAGGCGGGTCAACCGGCTGCGGAAGGAAGAGTTCGACGCACGCTTCCCGGGGCTGCTGGGCCTGGTCCTGCGCGGCGACCAGTAGGGATCGAAGACGCCGATGGGCCCATCGGCAGGACGCCCCACTGGCGCGTGGACCAGGCACTTCGCCCGCTCCTACGGTCAGGGCATGACCTCGCAGAACAAGGGCACAGAAAACAAGGGCACGGCCCAGCTGACGGCAGCGATGGTGCTCTCCGGCACCCTCGGCGTCTTCGTCGTCGAGTCGGGCGCCTCGCCTTTCAACGTCGTCTTCTTCCGCGTCCTGTTCGGCGCCCTCGCGCTGGGCGGCTACGTCCTCGCCCGCGGATGGCTCCGCGACCACGGCTTCACGCCCCGCACGCTCTCCCTCGCCGTCCTGGGCGGGGTGTTCATCGTCTTCAACTGGGTCTTCCTCTTCCAGTCGTACGAGAACACGTCGATCTCCGTGGCCACGGTGGTCTACCACACCCAGCCGTTCTACGTGGTCCTGCTGGGTGCCCTCCTCTTCCGCGAGCGCCTCACCGCCGCCAAGGTCGGCTGGATCGCCGTCGCCTTCGCCGGACTGATCCTCGTCTCGGGGGTCACCCCCGGCGACCTCACGGGTGGCGGCGGCAGTTACGTCATCGGCCTCGGCCAAGCCCTCCTCGCCGCACTCCTCTACGGCCTGTCCACCGTCGTCACCAAGCGAGTCACGGGCGTACGCCCGCACCTCGTCGCCCTCGTCCAGGTCGTCGTCGGCATCCCGCTGCTGCTCCCCTTCGCCGACTTCGCCGCGATGAGCGGCACCGGCGCCGACTGGGGCTGGCTGGTCGGGCTCGGCGTCATCCACACCGGGCTGATGTACGTCCTGATGTACGCGGCGTACGCCAAGCTGCCCACCGCGAAGATCGCCGTGCTCGCCTTCGTCTACCCGGCGGTCGCGATGGTCATGGACTGGGCGGTGTACGGCCACCACATCGGCCTCGTCCAGGCCCTCGGTGTTCCGCTGATCGTGATGGCCAGTCTGAAGGTCACCCTTGCTCGGACACCAGCTTCCGCGCCTGCTCCACGAACAGCCGGACGTGGGCGGGAAGCCGCTTCCCGGACCGCCACGCCAGCTGCGTCCGAAGCGTGAAGGGCGGCTCCCAGAGCAGCCGTACGAGAGAGCCCTCCGCGAGTTCGGCGGCGACCGTCACCTCGGGCAGCAAGGAGATCCCGAGGCCGGCCGCCGCCGCGCGTTTGGTGGCCTCGATCGTGCCGAACTCCATGAAGTCCACCGTGTCCTCGACGGACTTGAGCTCACGCTCGAACAGGTCCCGGTAGGCGCAGCCGGGTTCGGTGGCCAGCAGGGACTGCCGTACGAGGTCGGCCGTGCCGAGCTCCTTGCCGGCCAGTGCGTGCCCGGGCGCCGCCACCAGCGCCAGCGGCTCCACCGCCAGCACCTCGCTCTCCAGACCCGCGTGCTCGGTCCCGGCCTCCATCAGGAAGCCCAGGTCGTACGTGCCCTGCCGCAGCGCCTGCCGGGTCTCGTCGCCGAGCGTCGGCCGCATGGACAGCCGGACCTTCGGATACCGGTGGTGGAACAACTCCAGCAGCGGCGGCAGCCGATAGGACGTCAGCGACTCCATGGTGCCCACGGTCAGGGTGCCGGCAGGTTCCTCCGCCCCGGCGACCGCGGCCCGCGCCTCGTCCGCCAGCTCCCGCATCTGCCGGGCGTACGGCAGCAGCCGTTCACCCGCCTCCGTCAGCCGGATGCGGCTGCCGAGCCGGTCGAACAGCTCGGTGCCGAGGGAGGACTCCAGGGCGCGGATCTGGCTGGTCACGCTGGACTGCGCGTACTTCAGCTCGGCCGCGGCCCGGGTGAAGCTCAGGACGCCGGCGACCTTCTCGAAGGTGGCGAGGAGCCGCAGCTCCATGTCAGGGCTCGTCCCGCTTGTTCCGGTCGTCCTTCTTCCAGTCGTCGTCCTCGTCCAGGGACTTCAGGAACTCGGGGTTGTCGTCGGGGGCGACCCACTGCTGACGCCGGCGGTCCCGCATGCCGGACCAGCCGTCGGCGGCCGGGCTGCGCCTCTTGCCCGCGATCAGCCAGGAGATGGAGCCGACGAGCGGGAACAGCAGGACGAGGATCGCCCACAGCGGCTTGGGCATGTGGCGGATGTCGTCTTCCTTCGTGCTGATGCAGTCGATGAACGCGTACACGCTCAACGCCAGTGGCACGAGGAACATCAGCACCCGGAGCATGGGCACTCTCCAGCGAAACGGTTGTCGGGGCCGGGGCGCGGCCCCCGGGTTCAGGGCCAGGGTAGCCGCTCGGGGATACTTGACCCCATGGCTTACGACGATCTTCGTTCCCTGCTCAGGGCACTGGAACGCGAAGGCGACCTCAAGCGCGTCAAAGCCGAGGTCGATCCGTATCTGGAGGTCGGGGAGATCGTCGACCGCGTGCAGAAGTCCGGCGGTCCCGCGCTGCTCTTCGAGAACGTGAAGGGGTCGTCGATGCCCCTCGCGATGAACGTCTTCGGGACGGACCGCCGCCTGCTGAAGGCGCTGGGCCTGAAGTCGTACGGCGAGATCTCCGACAAGATCGGCGGCCTGCTCAAGCCCGAGCTGCCGCACGGGTTCGTCGGGGTCCGCGAGGCCTTCGGGAAGCTCGGCGCCATGACGCACGTACCGCCGAAGAAGGTGAAGTCGGACCACGCGCCGGTGCAGGAGGTCGTGCTGCACGGCGACGAGGTGGACCTGGACCGGCTCCCGGCCCTGTTCACCTGGCCCAAGGACGGCGGCTCCTTCTTCAACCTGGGGCTCACGCACACCAAGGACCCGGAGAGCGGCGTACGGAACCTGGGTCTGTACCGCCTCCAGCGCCACGACAAGCGCACCATCGGCATGCACTGGCAGATCCACAAGGACAGCCGCAACCACTACCAGGTGGCGGCCAGGCGGGGCGAACGCCTCCCGGTCGCCATCGCCTTCGGCTGCCCGCCCGCCGTGACCTACGCCTCCACCGCCCCGCTCCCCGGCGACATCGACGAGTACCTCTTCGCGGGATTCATCGCGGGCAAGCGGATCGAGATGGTGGACTGCAAGACGGTTCCGCTCCAGGTCCCGGCGCAGGCGGAGGTCGTGCTGGAGGGCTGGCTGGAGCCCGGCGAGATGCTGCCGGAAGGTCCCTTCGGCGACCACACCGGCTTCTACACCCCGCAGGAGCCCTTCCCGGCCCTGAAGATCGACTGCGTGACGATGCGCCGCCGCCCCCTGCTCCAGTCGATCGTCGTCGGCCGGCCCCCGACGGAGGACGGCCCCCTGGGCCGGGCGACGGAACGCTTCTTCCTGCCCCTCCTCAAGATCATCGTCCCGGACATCGTCGACTATCACCTGCCGGAAGCGGGCGGCTTCCACAACTGCGCGATCGTCTCGATCGACAAGAAGTACCCCAAGCACGCGCAGAAGGTCATGCACGCGATCTGGGGCGCGCACATGATGTCCCTGACCAAGCTGATCGTGGTCGTCGACGCCGACTGCGACGTCCACGACCTGCACGAGGTCGCCTGGCGGGCGCTCGGCAACACCGACTACGCCCGTGACCTCACGGTCGTCGAAGGCCCCGTCGACCATCTCGACCACGCCTCCTACCAGCAGTTCTGGGGCGGCAAGGCGGGCATCGACGCGACGAAGAAGTGGCCCGAGGAGGGCTACACGCGCGACGGCGGCTGGCCCGACATGGTGGAGTCCGACCCGCGGACGGCGGCGAAGGTCGACCGCCGGTGGAAGGAGTACGGCCTGTGAGCAGCGCCTCCGCCGCCATTCCGCAGCCTGGACGTACGAAGGCGTTCCTGCGCCTGGTGATGATCGAGCACTCGGTGTTCGCGCTGCCGTTCGCGTACATCGCCGCGCTCACCGCGATGTTCCAGCTGGACAGGAACATCCACTGGGGCCGGCTGCTGCTGGTCACCGTCTGCATGGTGGGCCTGCGCACCTTCGCCATGGCGGTCAACCGGATCATCGACCGCGAGATCGACGCGCGGAACCCGCGGACCGCCCACCGCGAGCTGGTGACCGGCGCGATGTCGGTCCGCCACGCCTGGACGGGCGCCCTGATCGCCCTGGTGGTCTTCCTGGGCGCGGCGGCCCTGCTGAACCCCCTGTGCCTGGCCCTGGCCCCCATCGCGGTGATCCCGATGGTGGTCTACCCCTACGGCAAACGCTTCACGAACTTCCCCCAGGCCATCCTGGGCCTCGCCCAGGCGATGGGCCCGGTCGGCGGCTGGCTGGCGGTCACCGGCTCCTGGTCCTGGGACGCGGTGATCCTCGGCCTGGCGGTGGGCATCTGGATCGGCGGCTTCGACCTCATCTACGCCTGCCAGGACGTCGACACCGACCGCGAGACCGGCGTCATGTCGGTCCCGGCCCGCTTCGGCGTCCCGGCGGCGATCTGGGCGGCGCGGGTCTGTCACGCGGTGACGACGGGGCTGTTCGTCTGGTACGCGGTGGTCACGGACGCCGGCGCGTTCTTCTGGCTGGGCCTGCTCATCGTGGCCGGCGCGTTCCTCTACGAGCACTCGATCGTGCGCCCGCACGACCTGTCCCGGGTGAACCGGGCGTTCTTCAGCGTCAACGGGTTCATCGGGATTGCCCTGTTCGTGTGTGCGCTGCTCGATCTTCTGGTTCGAGGTCTGACCGTGTAACTACGGTGCGGCCTACCATCGAGGGCAGGACCTCAGGGAGGCCAGCGTGACCGTCTCGGGCATCGACCGCCTGCACTCGCAGCTCAGCAAGCTGGAGGACATGTTCCCCGGCTATCTGACGGAGATTGTCGAGGGCAGCATCGTGATGAACCCGGTCAGGCCGTTCCACGGCAGGACGATCCGGAAGGTGTCCACCGATCTGGAGGCGCAGCTTGCACCGGTGTGGGAACTGGTGAGCGATGTTGCGTTCCCCTTTGACGACGCCAATGAGTTCTGCCCGGACATCGCGGTCATCCCGGCCGAGGTGGAGGCCGAGAACCGTAGCTCGTACTCCCCTGATCTGATCGAGTTCGTGGCCGAAGTGGTCTCGCCGGAAAGCATCCGCCGCGACTACGAGATCAAGCCCCGCTGGTATGCCTCCCGAGCCATCGCCAACTACGTGATCCTCGACCCGCTGCGGGGCCACGCCGTCACCATGTGGAACCCCGGCCCCGACGGCTACCGAGGCCGTGACACCATCCCCTACGGCCCCGACCTGACCGTCGACTCCCCGCTCGGCAAGGTGACGATTCCCACCGGCCGTCTCCCCGTCGACGCCAAGGCGCCCCACCAGTCCTGAACAGACCCGGACCCACCGGTAGGCTCGTTTGCGTGAACGCAGGAGAAAAGCAGCGCGTGCCTTGGATCGTGGGGGTCTCCGGAGCATCCGGTACGCCGTACGCGGCTGCTGTGCTGCGTGCGCTGCTGGAGGCGGGGGAGAGCGTCGACCTGGTGGTCAGCCGGGCCTCGCGGCTCACCCTGCTCGACGAGACCGGGATCTCCTTCCGGGACGCGCACTGGCAGGACGACCTGCGCGCATGGCTGTCCCGGGGAGCCGACGGCAAGCCCGGCACCTTCGACGTCGACCTCGACGGCGTACGGCACTGGAGCGCGGGTGACCTCGCCGCCGGGCCGTCCTCGGGGTCGTACCCGGTGCGGGGCATGCTGATCGTGCCGGCCTCCACGGCCTGCGTGGCGGGTGTCGCGCTCGGTCTGTCGAAGGACCTGCTGCAGCGCGCGGCGAGCGTGACCCTCAAGGAGGGCCGCAAGCTGGTCGTGGCCGTACGGGAGACCCCGCTGAACGGCCAGACCCTGCGGCACCTGGTGACGCTGGACGACGCGGGCGCGACCGTGGTGCCCGCCTCGCCGGCCTTCTACGCGGGGGCGACGCACATCCAGGACCTGGTGGACTTCGTCGCCGGACGAGTCCTCGACGCGGCGGGCGTCGAGCACCGGCTCTACCGCCGCTGGAAGGGCGAACTCGGCGGCGCGGCCCGCACGACATGAACGCCCTGTGAGCAAGTCGCAGTACCTCTCATCACTTCGGGAACTCTTCAGCGGAAGGCTTCGAATCGCATGGACGCGGTGGACAGGCAGCTCATCCAGGCCCTGAGGGAGAACGGCCGGGCCTCCTACGCGGAGCTGGGACGCCTCGTCGGCCTGTCGGGACCCAGCGTCACCGACCGCATCAACCGGCTGGAGGCGGCCGGCGTAATCACCGGCTACCGCGCCACCGTCGACGCCGCCTCGCTCGGCCTCGGCGTCACCGCGCTGATCGGCATCTCGCTCTCCGACGCCACCGACCACGAGGACGTGGCGAACCGTCTGCGGGACCTGGGCGAGATCGAGGACTGCTGGTTCATCGCGGGCGACGACTCCTACATGCTCAAGGTGCGTGCGGCCGACGTGGACGGCCTGGAGAAGATCATCCGGCGGCTCAGCGGGACCACGGGCGTCTCCCGGACCCGTACGACGATCGTGCTCTCCACCAAGTGGGAGAACCGGGTCGGAGAACTGCCCGAAGAGGCATAGGCCCGTTTCAGGGCCGTATGGGGGCACCGCCCGCCCGAAGGGTGGGGGAGTACGGTTTACGCAGTCTGTCTGAGAGAGGTGTGGGGCATGGACGTCGGGCTCAAGCGCGAGCTGGAGCAGAAGGTCAGGGCCGGTGAGCGGCTGACCCGTGAGGACGGCATCGCGCTGTACGAGTCGGACGACCTGGCGTGGCTCGGCGGCCTCGCGCATGAGGTGCGCACCCGCAAGAACGGCGACGTCGTGCACTTCAACGTCAACCGGCACCTCAACATGACCAACGTGTGCACGGCCTCCTGCGCGTACTGCTCCTTCCAGCGCAAGCCGGGCGAGAAGGACGCGTACACGATGCGCATCGAGGAGGCCGTCAAGCTCGCCAAGGCGATGGAGAGCGAGAACCTCACCGAGCTGCACATCGTCAACGGCCTGCACCCGAACCTCCCGTGGCGCTACTACCCGCGCTCGCTGCGGGAGCTGAAGGCCGCCCTCCCGAACGTCTCGCTGAAGGCCTTCACGGCCACGGAGATCCACCACTTCGAGACGATCAGTGGTCTGTCGGCGTCCGAGATCCTCGACGAGCTCATCGACGCCGGGCTGGAGTCCCTCACCGGCGGCGGCGCGGAGATCTTCGACTGGGAGGTCCGGCAGCACATCGTGGACCACCGGACCCACTGGGAGGACTGGTCCCGGATCCACCGCCTGGCGCACGAGAAGGGTCTGAAGACCCCGTGCACCATGCTGTACGGCCACATCGAGGAGCCCCGCCACCGCGTCGACCATGTCCTGCGGCTGCGCGAGCTGCAGGACGAGACGAACGGCTTCCAGGTCTTCATCCCCCTGCGCTACCAGCACGACTTCGTCGACATGCAGGACGGCAAGGTCCGCAACCGCCTCCAGGCCAGGACCCAGATGGCGACCGGCGCCGAGGCCCTGAAGACCTTCGCGGTGTCGAGGCTGCTCTTCGACAACGTCCCGCACGTCAAGGTCTTCTGGGTGATGCACGGCGTCCAGACCGCGCAGCTGGCCCTCCAGCACGGCGCCGACGACATGGACGGCTCGGTCGTCGAGTACAAGATCACCCACGACGCGGACAACTACGGCACGCCGAACAAGCTGACCCGTGAGGACCTGCTGGACCTGATCCGGGACGCGGGCTTCCGTCCGGTGGAGCGGAACACCCGGTACGAGATCATCCGGGAGTACGACGGCCCCGACCCGTTGCGCCGGGAGTCGCCGCAGCCGATGCGGGTGTGATCTCACCCCGCGAACCGCGGTCGGGAACAGACCGGTCGACCCCTTTCGGTAGCCGCCCCGAACCAGGGGTACCCGTTCGGCATGGTGAGCACAAAGGCGCCGGAGGACGCCTACACCGCAGAGCCGTTCGTCCCTGACCGCGGCGGCCTCCCCGCCCTGCGGCGCGCCGCCGCCGACTGCCGTGGCTGCCCCCTGCATCGCGACGCCACCCAGACCGTGTTCGGCCAGGGCACCGCCGACGCCCGCGTCATGCTCGTCGGCGAGCAGCCCGGCGACCAGGAGGACCGCCAGGGCAAACCGTTCGTGGGCCCCGCCGGCCGGCTCCTGGACCGGGCGCTGGAGGAGGCCGGCATCGACCCCTCCGAGGCCTATGTCACGAACGCCGTGAAGCATTTCAAGTTCACGCAGGCCGAGCCCCGTAAACGCCGCATCCACAAGGCACCGTCCCTCCGGGAGATGACCGCGTGCGGCCCCTGGCTGGCCGCCGAACTGGCCGTCGTGGAGCCCGAGCTGATCGTGATCCTGGGCGCGACCGCGGGCAAGGCGCTGCTGGGCTCGTCGTTCCGGGTCGGCGAGGTGCGCGGGGCGCTACTGGAGCGTGAGATCCACGGGCGGCAGGAGAAGCTGGTGGCGACGGTCCATCCGTCGTCGGTCCTGCGGGCCCAGGACGACAAGGACCGGAAGGCGGCGTACGAGGGGCTGGTCTCGGACCTGAAAGTGGCGGCGCGCGCACTGTCGTAATGGTTACGATGGCGCAGTGTCCCTTACTTTCACTCTCGACCCCGCCGTCACTCCCGCCCTGCGTGACGGCCTCCTCGACCTGTGGACCGACGTCTCCAACGCGGGCGGAGCCGTCGGCTTCGTGCCCCCGGTGACGCGTGAGGCGGTCCGCCCGGCGCTGGTGAAGCACTTCGCGGCGATGGCCGAGGGGCAGACCCGGCTCCTCGTGGGCCACGACGAGGCCGGCGAGGTGGCCGCGACGGCCTTCTTCACCTTCAACACCCACCATCTGATGACCCACTGGGTGTGGCTGTACACCGTGATGGTGCACCCCCGGCACCAGGGCAAGGGCTACGGCCGCGATCTGCTCACGGCCGCCGAGCGGGCGGCCCGCGCCTTCGACGGCATCGACGCGATCCGGCTCAGCTGCCGAGGCGGCCTCGGGCTGGAGCGGTTCTACGGCTCCTGCGGCTACAAGGAGGTCGGCCGGATCCCGGACGCCATCCGGGTCGCGCCGGGCGACGACCGGGACGACGTGATCATGCTGCTGCCGCTCGACTGAGCCCCCCGGCGCCGTGCCGACCCCCCTGCAAGATCGGCCGGACCGCGTGCTTCACTGGACAGTGGCCCTTTTTGGAATCGGAAGAGTGGATTGAGATGCTCCGCTACACGCTGATGCGCCTCGGGATCTTCGCAGGCTGCCTCGTGGTCGTCTGGGGCCTCGTCTACTCCGGCCTCGCCCCGCGCGGCCTCGGCGACTCCAACGGCATGTGGATCATCCTGCTCGCCCTGGTGCTCTCGGCCCCGATCAGCTTCGTCGTCCTGCGCAAGGAACGCGACCGCGCGTCCGCCCGGATCGTCCAGCGCGTCGACCGGATGAAGGCCAACCTGGACGCCAACCGCAGCCAGGAGGACCTGGCCGACGACACCGCCCGGGCACAGGGGCAGACCTCCTAGTACCCCCTCCAGTACCCGATCTCTTCCGCGTCCCGGCAGCGCTACCACTGGGTAACCGTCCGGGGTGCCCCCCTTACCCTTGGCCGGGCCCATGGTGTGAGATTGGCCGAAATCACGCCAGGGAACCAAGATCCGCACTGGCACAGCAACGTAAGGGGGAACCGTGGCACGAGCGCGCGCGAAGCAGAGCGCACGACGCGTCGCCGAAGCCGTCGCCTCCGGCACCGATCCACGGACTGCCGCGCAGGAGGAACTGCAGCGGCAGATCGGCGGACGAGGAACCGGCGGCGAGGCCTACGACGCGCAGGGCCAGGGCATCGACCCGGCCGACTTCCCGGCCGCCCGGGAACAGGGCGGCTCCACCGCCACCGTCATGCGGCAGAAGACGGTGCCGCTGGACGAGGCCGGGGAGGCGCTCGGCAGAAGCGAGCAGGTGCGCGAGGGCGGTGAGGTGGTGCACGCCATCTGCCCGATGGTGATGCCCAAGGGCCGCTCGTTCGTCTCCATGCTGCCGGTGCTGACGCTGCTCGTGCTGGGCGCCGCCGGCACGGGAGTCGTGGGGGCGTCCGGTGCCGACCTCCTGACCAACCCGCTGTTCGGCGTGCACTACTGGGTCATCGCGGTGCTCGCCGTGGCCTTCGTGTGGTGGCGGCAGGGCATGGTCATGGTGCCGGAGGGCAGCCAGGCGCTGATCACCAAGTTCGGCAAGCTGGAGAAGGTCGTCGGCCCGGGCCGGGTCGTGCTGCTGAGCCCGTGGAAGCGGGTGTCGTACATCGTCAACACCACGCGCGAGTACCCGTTCAACGCGCCGGTGCGCGAGGCCCCCACCAAGGGCGGCGTGAAGGCGTCGATCGACCTGTTCATCCAGTTCCGGATCAGCGACCCCACCGAGTTCGTCTACACACTGGGCGCGGTGCGCGGCTTCGAGGAGAAGCTGAGCAACGCCGTCAGCGAGACGATCCGCACGCTCGTCTACGAGCAGGAGGCCGCCGGCATCTACGACATGGTCGGCGAGGACACCGGCCGGCTGCTGGAGCAGCTCAACCAGCAGTTCCGCCCGGCCGTCGAGCTCACCAACGCCAACATCACCCACGCCGAGCCCTCCGACCAGCGCTACCGCATGGACCTGGCGGCGCCCGAGATGGTGCGGGTGGCCAAGGAGGCGTACACGCACGAGTACGCGCTCCAGCTCCGCAAGGAGCAGGACGAGGGTGACCTCACCCGGGAACTCGCCTCCAGCCTGGAGACCCTCTCCGCGATCCAGGCCGACATCGCCCAGTACCAGGCGCAGATGGACACGGCCGTGGAGCGCGAGACCAACCGTGCCGAGGCCCTCGCCCGCCAGCGCTACGTCCAGGCCGAGTCGGAGGCGAAGGCCAACGCCGCCCTCCTGGAGGCGCAGGCCCTCGACATCCGCGCGGTGACCGCGGCGGAGGCGCCGGAGATCCTGGAGTACCGCTACCAGCAGCAGGTGCTGGACACCCTGGAGCAGGTCGCCGACCACCTGCCGCGCCTCGTGCGCATCGGCGGCACGGCGGACGCGGGGATCGACTTCCTGGAGCTGGCCCGCGAGTTGGTGGGCGAGCGCGGTACGGAACTGTTCAGCGACGAGGACATGGCCGCCGTACGGGGCCGGCTCACCGAGGTGTCCGAGCGGATCGCCGCGCGCGAGGCGGAGATCGGCGCGCTGCTGGCCGCCGAACGGCCCACGGTGCCGCAGGTCCCCGACCAGCCCGAGTCAACCGACAGCTCCGACAGCTCCGAGGAGGCCGCCCAGTGAGCAGCGCACGTTCCCACCGCCGGTCGGTCATCTCCGAGACCGTCGCCCCCTGGAGCGACATCGCGCGGCTGCTGCGCGGCGGCGAGGCCGACACCCTGATCCCGGTCATCATCCCCCGCCACCGGCGCCGGCTGTGGTGGATGCTGCCGCTGTGGCTCGGCGTCTACGCCCTTCTCATGGGCGTGATGCTGTCCCTGGGCGAGGCGGACGCCGACTCGGCCGCCGGGGACCTCGCCTACGGTGCCCTCGCCACCCTCTCCTACGTCGGCGGCGTCGTGCTGCTGCTGATCGGCGTGCTGTGGTGGTGGCGCTCCTCGATCGTGGAGATCGAGCAGGGCACCAACGGCGTGCTGACCCGCTACGGCGCCGTCACCCGCACCCTGGACGCCGGCCGCCACTATCTGTGGCACCCGTGGTCCCGGGTCGACTTCGTCGTCGACACCGCCACCGAAATCCCGTACTCGGCGCCCGTGATGGCCTGCCCCACGCAGGAGAACGTCCCTCTCCGCTCGATCGAGTTCTTCCTGAAGTTCCGCATCACCGACGCCGTACTGTTCGTCCGCACCATCGGCGCGGGCAACTTCGACCTGGTGCTCTCCAGCGCCGTACAGGACGCGATCCGGCAGCGGGCGCGGAAGATGCGCACCGAGCGGGCGTACGACCTGCGCGGCTCGGACGTGGCCGACATGCAGGAGCTGCTCAACCGTCAGCTGTCCGGCTACGGCGTGCGCATCACCGGCTCCAACATCCCGGACGTGCAGCTGCCGGCGCAGTACCAGCAGCACCTGGCCACCCGGGAGCGGGTCGCCAAGGAGCGCACGGCGTACGAGCAGGAGTGGGGCCTGATCCGCAAGCGCCGGATCGACCAGCTCGGCATGGACATCGAGCGCGCCAAGAAGGTGCGCGACGCCCGGATCGTCGAGGTAAAGGCCGCGCTGAACCGGGCCCGCGAAGAGGTCGCCCAGCTCCTTGAGGAGCAGGAGACCAACGCCCAGCGGGTGCGGTTCGAGATCGAGACGCGGGGCCGCAGCGGTCTGATCGCCGCCGAGAACGAGGCCCGCGCCCAGCGCGCCCTCGCCAAGGCCTACCGCGACAACCGCGCCGTCCTCCAGTACGAACTGGCCCGGCGCCGCCTGGAGGTGGGCGCGAAGCTCGCCGGGAAGGCCCCGCAGCCGGTGGTCGTACGGACCGACGGCACGAGCGCCGACACCTCGGCCCTGTCCACCCTCCTCACCGCGCAGCTGCTGCCCCGGCTGACGGCTCTGCCGTCCGTCGACAGCAGGGCGCTGACCGACCGGATCCCGCGGTTCGAGGACCACGGCAACGACGAGTAGCAGACAGCGGTTGCAGCGGGCCGGGTGGGATCGTCCCTCCCGGCCCGTACGCTAATCGGCATGGGTGCTGTGAAGACCAAGCGGATGCCGAGAGCCGTCCGTGAGCAGCAGATGCTGGACGCCGCCGTGCGGACCTTCGGCCAGCGGGGGTACATGGCCGCGTCGATGGACGAGATCGCCGAACTCGCGGGTGTCTCCAAGCCGTTGGTGTACCTCTACCTCAACTCCAAGGAAGACCTCTTCACCGCGTGCATCCGGCGCGAGGCGGCCGCGCTCACCGAGGCCGTCCGCGCGGGCGTCGACCCCGGCCTGCCCACCGACCGCCAACTGTGGGAAGGCCTGCGGGCGTTCTTCACGCACACCGCGCGCAACCCGGACGGCTGGTCCATCCTGCACCTCCAGGCCCGCACCCATGGCGAGCCGTTCGCCGCGGAGGTGGCGGCGATGCGCGCCGAGATCGTCGCGTTCGTCACGCAGCTGATCGTCGCCGCCGCCCGCGAGGCCCACCACGACCCCGACCTGGCCGAGAGCGAGGTCGCGGGCCTTGCCGAAGCCCTCGTCGGCGCCGCCGAGTCGCTCGCCGCCTGGGCCAACGCCACGCCGGGCGTCACGGCGAGACAGGCGGCGGCCACCTTGATGAACTTCGCCTGGTCGGGCCTGGGCAACCTCATGGACGGCCGGCCCTGGACACCGCCGGACGCACTCACGAGGTGAGCGGATAGACCTCCCCGGCCAGGTGGACGTGGTCCCCGCCGCGCAGTTCGAACCGCCCGCCCTCCGCCGCGTACGTCACCGTCCCCGGCAGCAGCACCGGCGCCCGGAACCGCGCTCGTACCAGCACGGCCTCCGGTGTGCCGTGCGCGGCGAGGCAGCGGGCCACCGTCCACATGCCGTGCGCGATGGCGCGTGGGAAGCCGAACAGGCGGGCGGTGAGCGGGTGGAGGTGGATGGGATTGCGGTCGCCGGAGGCGGCGCCGTAACGCCGCCCGACGTCGGCGCCGAGCCGCCAGTCGGCGACGGCCGGCAGGGGCTTGTGTTCCGGCTCGGGCGGTGCCGCCGTACGGCCGTCGGTGCGGTGCCGGGCCAGATACGTGCTCCTGGACTCCCATACGACCTGCTCCCCCGACCGCAGCGAGGTGACCACGCCCGCCTCGGTGCCCCTCCGATGGGGCGCCAGCTCGTCGACGTACACGGTGAGTTCGTACTCCCCGGTGGCCGTCAGCGTCGTGTACCGGGTGATCTCGATCGACGTGTGGACGAGTCCGAGCAGCGGCAGCGGAAAGTCCCGGCCGCTCATCAGCCGCATGGCGAGCGGAAAACCCAGCACATGCGGATACGTCACCGGCAGCGAGTCGTCGCCGGTCGGGAAGCCGCACACCCGCTCGTACGCGGCGAGCCGCGTCAAGTCGGCGCGGGCGCCGGGCAGTTGGAGCCGGGTGCGCGGGTAGTCGGCGTCCGGGCGGGGCCGCTTGAAGGGGGACAGGAGCGCGCCCCGCGCGAGCAGGGGGCCGAGGGCCGGAGGGCCGGCCAGCGTGGTGTGCATCACGCCCCCAGCAGGCTCTGGCCGCATACCCGTACGACCTGGCCGTTCACCGCGCCCGACCCCGGATGCGCGAGCCACGCCGTCGTCTCGGCCACATCGGCCGGCAGGCCCCCTTGCGCGAGGGAGTTCATCCGCCGCCCCGCCTCCCGGATGAACAGCGGGATCGCGGCGGTCATCTTCGTCTCGATGAAGCCGGGCGCGACCGCGTTGACCGTCACCCCGTGCTCGGCGAGCGCGCGCGGCGCGAGGGAGCGGACCAGACCGACGATGCCCGCCTTGCTCGCGCCGTAGTTGGTCTGCCCGGCGTTCCCCGCCAGCCCCGCGATGGACGCCGTCGCCACGATCCGGCCGCCCCGCCGCAGGCGACCGCTCGTCAAAAGCGCGTCTGTGGTGCGCAGCACGCTCGCGAGGTTGACGTCCAGCACCGAACTCCAGCGCTCGGCGGGCATGTTGACCAGCCGCCGGTCGCGGGTGATCCCGGCGTTGTGGACCAGGACGTCCAGCCCGTCGGGCAGGGCGGCCGCGATGCGTTCGCCCGCGTCGGGGGCGGTGATGTCGAGCCCGAGGGCGGTGCCGCCGAGCCGGTCGGCCACACGCCGCGCGTCCTGTTCGGCCTGCGGTACGTCGAGTACGACGACCCGGGCGCCGTCCCTGGCCAGCGTCTCGGCGACCGCCTCGCCGATGCCGCGCGCGGCGCCGGTGACGAGGGCGGTGCGGCCGGCGAGGGGGCGCTCCGGGTCGGCGGGCGGGGCGGTCTCGTCGCAGGGGCCGACTTCGATCACCTGGCCGCTGACGTACGCCGACTTGGGGGAGAGGAGGAAGCGCAGGGTCGACCCGGCCGCGCGCGCGTCCGTCAGACGTACCAGATTCACGGTCCGGCCTCGCCCGATCTCCTTGCCGAGCGAGCGTGTGAAGCCCTCCAGGGCCTGCTGGACGGCCGCCTGGTGGTGGTCGGCGGGGTCGAGGGGCGCGCCGAGGACGACGATCCGGCCGCTCTCGCCGACCGACCGCACCACGGGGTGCAGGGCCGCGTGCACCTCGGCGAGCGTCTCGACGTCCCGTACGCCGGAGGCGTCGAGCAGGACGGCGGCCGGCTGCTCGGCGGAGGCCGCCAGGTCCAGGCCCGCACCGGCGAGGTCGAGCTCCGACTTGCCCGCGGTGAGGAGGAGCCGGCCGCCCTCCAGCGCGGGCCGCTGTGGTGACCAGCGTTTCAGTGGCGCGGGCTGTGGCAACCCGAGGCGGCGGGTGAGGAAGCGGCCGGGTGCGGTGCCGGTGAAGGTCAGATAGCGGTCGGCCATGTCCCACTCCCAGTGTGCTCCGGTGCTGACTCCGGAGTAAGGTTACCCGAGGTAAGTCCTTGTGGGAGTGAGGAGTGGGTGGAGATGAGCTTGCTGAAAGCGCCGACGGTACGACGCGTCGCGATCATCGGCGGCACCCGCGTGCCGTTCGCCCGCTCCGACGGCCCGTACGCCACCGCCTCCAACCAGGACATGCTCACGGCCGTGGTGGACGGCCTGGTCGAGCGGTACGGCCTCGGCGACCCGGGCGCGGTCGGCGAGTTCGTCGCCGGGGCCGTCCTCAAGCACAGCCGGGACTTCAACCTCGCCCGCGAGACCGTCCTGGGCTCCGGGCTGGACGCCCGCACGCCCGCGTACGACATCCAGCAGGCCTGCGGCACCGGGCTCCAGGCCGTCATCGCCGCCGCCAACAAGATCGCGCTCGGCCAGACCGAGTCGGCGATCGCGGGCGGCGCGGACACGGCGAGCGACGCGCCCCTCGGCGTCAACGACGAACTGCGCCGCATCCTGCTCCAGGCCCGCCGGGCCAAGTCGCTCGGCGGCCGGCTCAAGGCGCTGACCGGCGTACGGCCGTCCCACCTGATCCCCGACATCCCCCGCAACGCCGAGCCCCGCACCCAGCTCTCCATGGGCGAGCACGCCGCCGTCACCGCCCGCGCCTGGGGCATCACCCGCGAGGCCCAGGACGAGCTGGCGGCGACGAGTCACCAGCGGCTGGCGGCGGCGTACGAACGAGGCTTCTTCCAGGACCTGGTCGTGCCCTTCCGGGGCCTGAGCCGCGACCAGAACCTGCGCCCGGGATCCACGCCGGAGAAACTCGCCGCGCTGAAGCCGGTGTTCGGCCTCGACCGGCCCGACCCAACGATGACGGCGGGCAACTCGACGCCGCTGACGGACGGGGCGGCGGTGGTGCTGCTGGCGAGCGAGGAATGGGCGCGGGCGCGGGGGCTGGAACCCCTGGCGTACCTCACCGCGTACGAGACGGCGGCCGTCGACTTCGTGCACGGCGATGTCGCGGGCGGCGAGGACGGGCTGCTGATGGCGCCGGCGTACGCCGTCCCGCGCATGCTGGAGCGTGCGGAACTCGCCCTCACCGACTTCGATTTCGTCGAGATCCATGAGGCCTTCGCCTCCCAGGTGCTGGCCACGCTGGCGGCTTGGGAGAAGCGGGGGCTCGCCCCCGTGGACCGGGCCCGGCTCAACGTGGCGGGTTCGTCGCTGGCCACCGGTCACCCCTTCGCGGCGACCGGCGCGCGGATCGTGGCGACGCTGGCCAAGTTGCTGGCGGAGAAGGGCGGTCCGGGGCGCGGACTGATCTCCGTCTGCGCGGCCGGCGGGCAGGGTGTGACGGCCGTTCTGGAGCGAGAGTAAGACGAAGGTGAGGGGAAGCTGAGGACCCCTCACATAACCCCCGACGTTGCACATACCCGGCCCGGGACCACCGCCGAACCCGCACAACCCCCACACGCGGGCGCCGTACGATCTCCTGCCTGACCAGCGGTAACCCTTCCGCAGGCCTCCGCAGGTGAACGCCATGGTGCGCGAGGCACGTACGTCATGCAGCAAGCAGTCTCATCGCTGCACGCCCGCCGCAGGAGCCGCCCGTGTCCAGCCCGCTTCCCTCCTTCGCCCCCTCGGCCGCCTTCGACGACGCCCCGGGGCCGACGTTGGTGCAGCCCGAGACGCGGCGGCTGGACGGCGCCGTACGGGAGGCGTACGTACCGCCGTTCGCGCCGCCCGTGACCCATGGGTCGCTCGCCGACCTGCCCTTCGACCACGCGAACGCGGCCCCGGCCGCGGTGGTCCTCAGCCGCAGGAGCGAGGACGGGCGGTGGACGGACGTGACGGCGGCGGAGTTCGCCGACCAGGTGCAGGCGGTGGCGAAGGGGCTGATCGCGGAAGGGCTGGTGCCGGGGGACCGGATCGCCGTCATGGCGCCCACCCGGTACGAGTGGACGCTCCTCGACTTCGCCGCGTGGGCGGCCGGCCTCGTCACGGTCCCCGTCTACCCCACCTCCTCCGTCTTCCAGACCCGCTGGATCCTCCAGGACTCGGGCGCCGTCGCCCTGTTCACGGAGACCGCCGCCCAGGCGGCCGCCCTCGGCCCCGAACTCGACCGCGTGCCCGACCTGCGCCACATGTGGGTGATGGAGAAGGGGCACGTGGAGCGGCTGGCGGAGCTGGGCGCGCAGCAGCCGGACGGCGAAGTGGCCGTACGGCGGGGCATGCTGGTGCCGGACACGCTGGCGACCCTGATCTACACCTCGGGTACGACCGGCCGCCCCAAGGGCTGCGCGCTGACGCACGGCAACTTCTTCGCGGAGGTCGACAACGCGATCGAGCTCCTCTACCCCGTCTTCAAGGCGAGGACGAACGAAGAGGCGTCGGTGCTGTTGTTCCTGCCGATGTCCCACGTCTTCGGCCGCATGGTGGCGGTGGCCTGCATCCGGGCCAGGGTCCGCCTCGGCCACGCGCCGAGCCTGAAGGCGGAGCATCTGCTGCCCGACCTGGCGGCGTTCCGCCCGACCTGTCTGCTGACGATCCCCTACATGCTGGAGAAGGTCTTCAACTCCGCCCGCGCCAAGGCCGAGGCGGGCGGCCGGGCGTCGTCCTTCGACCGCGCGGCGTCGGTGGCCGAGCGCTACGGCGAGGCGCTGGAGGCCCGGCAGGCGGGCACGGGCAGCGGCCCGAGCACGGCCCTGAAGACGGCCCGCGCCTTCTACGACCCGCTCGTCTACCGCCGTATCCGCAACGCCATGGGCGGCCGCGTGAAGTACGCGATCTGCGGCGGCTCACCGCTCGGCCGCCGGCTGGCCGCCTTCTTCGCCGGCGCGGGCATCGAGATCTACGAGGGCTACGGCCTGACGGAGACGACGGGCGCGGCCACGGTGACACCGCCCCTGAAGCCCCGCCTGGGCACGGTGGGCTGGCCCCTGCCCGGCACCCGCGTCCGTATCGCGGCGGACGGCGAGATCCTGGTCGCCGGCGACCAGGTGCTGCGCGGCTACTGGGACCCGGCCGCGGGCGGCGTCGTCCCGGCGGCGGCGGACGGCTGGCTGGCGACGGGAGACATCGGCGCCCTGGACGACGAGGGCTATCTGACGATCACCGGCCGCAAGAAGGAACTGCTGATCACGGCGGGCGGCAAGAGCGTGGCTCCCGCGCCCCTGGAGAACTGGCTCCGCTCGCACCCCCTGATCTCCCAG
Organism: Streptomyces curacoi; assembly: GCF_001513975.1. Taxonomy (GTDB): domain Bacteria; phylum Actinomycetota; class Actinomycetes; order Streptomycetales; family Streptomycetaceae; genus Streptomyces; species Streptomyces curacoi. The sequence continues at coordinate 681,337 of NZ_KQ947988.1, read as the reverse complement.
TGCATGGTCCTGGGCGACCGGCGGCCGTACGTCTCCGCGCTGATCACCCTGGACATGGACGGCGTCACCCACTGGCGCCGGATGAACGGCAAGCATCCGGTCCCCGCCGAACTCCTCGTGCAGGACGACGAGTTGCGGGCGATCCTGCAACGTGCCGTGGACGAGGCCAACAAGCTGGTCTCCCGGCCGGAGTCCATCCGCCGGTTCGCGATCCTGCCCACGGACTTCACGGAGGCGGCCGGCCATCTGACGCCGTCGATGAAGCTGCGGCGGGAGGCGGTGATGCGGGACTTCGCGGCGGAGGTGGAGGGGTTGTACGCGAAGCAGCGTGGCGGCCTCTGAGCCGCCTGGGCCGCAACCGCCTCCCAACCGAAGAAGGTGGGCAAGGACGAGTGGGTGCAGACCGGCTGGTACTGGGAGACCAGGACGCGGCAGGGCATCCAGGTGGTCGACCGCGTCGGACGGCGCCGCTGATCCCAGGTGCCGCTCAGGCCGAGTGGTTCGCGGTCTTCAGCGCCCGCTCCAGCAGCCGGTCGGCCAGGTCCGTGAAGGCGGTGCTCAGGGGCTTGTCCGTCGTGCGCTGGGCATAGGACTGGAACACCAGGGCGGCGGTGGCCTGGACGGCGGGGGAGACGTGCTGCGGGTCGACGAGGAGCCGTTGCTGGAGCTGCGGTGGCACGGGCCACTTCTTCGGCCAGGGCATCTTGGGCGGCTCGGGGCAGATGTCGTCCCCGACCTCCCGGACGACCTCGGCGGGCTTGCGCCCCGCCAGGCTGGCGGCGATCGTCGCCTCCGCCACCGCGACGGACATGTCCCGGACGGCGTGCCAGAGGGCGTCCTGCTGCAGCGGCGGCAGCGGCTGCGGGTTGAGCCCCACCTCGCCGGCCTCCGCCGCACGGACGCCCATGACCATCTCGTGGACGGGATGAGGCGGCACCCGCGGCTCGACCAGCGGCCACAGCCGCGGATTCAAGTGGGCCAGCATCCTCAGGACGTCAGCGGTCATCGCCGCGCGCTTGGCGGTTGCCATGACGGCTCCCTTCCTCGGGTCTCGGGCTGCGGGTGACTGCGTGAGACCGTATGGCGCGCTGGCACTGCCGTTCGGGCATTCACCCTTTTGAGGGCGCGGTCCCTGAGAACCGAGAGACTGTTCCCGTCGGCGGTGGTGATCGACGGTCTGGGTTCACTTTCTGGGCGCTGTTGCTCCTGACCCCGTGCTCGCCGATCGGCTCCCCTGACTTCGGGCCCCGTCTCCTGCGGCTCCCCGAGGAGATCCTGCGGAGGGGACAGCCGAGGGACAGCAAACGGTTGCCGTCTCGTTACGACAACCGCTTGACGTGACATGCCACGGACGCGTTGGCTACCGCCACCGGGTAGCAACGCCGCTCGTCCGCTCGGAAGGCACCAGTAGTGAACGCTCGTTCCCCCCGCACGTCGGCCATACGCCGTATCGGCATAGCCCTCGCCGCCTCCACCTCGGCCCTCTCGCTCACCGCGTGCGGTGTCGTCGACGGCATCGGGGGCGGTGACAGCTCCGCGTCACCGGAGAAGGGCGACGACATCACGGTGGGACTCCTCCTGCCCGACAAGGACACGGCACGCTTCGAGAAGTTCGACTACCCACTCATCAAGAAGGAAGTCGCCTCTCTCACCCACGACAAGGGCAAGGTCGTCTACGCCAACGCCGAGGCGAGCGTGGACAAGCAGAGTCAGCAGTTCCAGCAGATGATCGACGACCGGGTGGACGTGATCCTGGTGGACGCGCTGGACTCGAAGGCCATCGCCTCGGACGTGCAGAAGGCCAAGGACGCCGGCATTCCGGTCATCGCCTACGACCGGCTCGCCGAGGGTCCGATCGACGCGTACGTCTCCCACGACAACGAGCTCGTCGGCGAGGTGCAGGGCCGCGAACTCGTCGAGGCACTCGGCTCGCAGGCGGCCAACAGCAAGGTCGTCATGATGAACGGCGACCCCGGCGACCCGAACACGGCCCGGTTCAAGGAGGGCGCGCTCGACGAGTTGGAGGGCCAGGTCGACATCGTCAAGCGGTACGACACCGCCAAGTGGTCGCCCGAGGTGGCGAAGAAGAACATGGAGCGGGCGATCGCCTCCGTCGGGCTGAACAACATCGCCGCCGTCTACTCGGCGAACGACGGCATGGCGGGCGCGGTCATCGAGGCGCTCAAGGACGCGGGCGCCACCAGGATTCCGCCGGTGACCGGGCAGGACGCGAACCTGGACGCGATCCAGCGGATCGTCTCCGGCGAGCAGTACATGACCGTGTACAAGCCGTTTCTGACGGAGGCGGCCAACGCCGCGAAGATGGCCGTGTACAAGGTCCAGGGCCGCACGATCCAGTTCGACGCCCTGACCCAGGACTCGGTCGACAGCCCGACGCAGGACGACATCCCGGCGCAGCTGGTGCAGGTGGTCGCCGTCACGAAGGACAACATCAAGCAGACCGTGGTCCGGGACGGCGTCTACACCGTCAAGGAGATCTGCACCGCCGAGTACGCGGCGGACTGCGCGGCGATCGGCCTGAAGTAGCCGCCGGAGCGGTCGCCGGAGCGGTCAGCGCCGTGTGCCCCGGCGGTGGCTCTCCACCAGGTCCGCGAACGCCCGGGCCGGCGGGCTGAGCGCGTCCCAGCGGCGTACGGCCCAGCCGACGGGCAGTGGCCGCAGGGCGGGGAGCGGGATCAGGCGCAGCCCGCCGTCGCCGGGCACGGGCAGTCCGGGCAGCGCGGGCACGACCGCCCGCCCGACGCCCAGCTCGGCCAGGAGCAGCGCCGTGTCCCAGTCGGCGACGCTCGTGTCGTACGCGAGCCGCACACCCGACTCGGCGCAGGCGGCGTCCAGTTGAGCGGCCGAGGCGGAGTTGGGCGGCAGCCGGATCAGCCGTACGTCGCGCAGGTCGGCGCCGGCGTCGACGTACGGCCGCTGCGCCAGCGGATCGTCGGCCCGTACCGCCAGCACCCACGGCAGCTCCACCACCGGCCGCTGCTCGATGCCGCGCACCGGCGGGCCGAGGGTGATCCAGGCCAGGTCGAGCGTGCCGTCGGCCAGCGCGTCGAAGCTGCCGCGGCCCGAGCTCACCGTGCGGAACTCCAGGCTGACCCCGGGATGCCGCCGCCGGTACGCGACGACCGCCTCCGACATGAAGTGCCGTACGGTCGTCGCCCCCGTCGCCACCCGTACGTACCCGCTCTCGCCGTCGACGAGGTCCCGCAGCCGCCGTATCGCCAGGTCGAGCCCCGAGATGCCCTCGGCGGCGGCCGCCTCCAGCACGCGCCCGGCCTGCGTCGGTACGACCCCGCGCGGCTGCCGCTCCAGCAGCGCGACCCCGGTCTCCCGCTCCAGCCGCTTCACATGCTGACTCACCGCCGACTGCGTGCACCCCAGCTCCCGGGCCACCGAGCTGAGGCTCCCGGCCCGGCACACGGCCACGAACACCCGCAGGTCATCCAGAGTCACAACACCCAAGCTAACACTTGGAGTTGCGCACAAATCCCAAGGATTGACTGCACTCTGCCCGGTGTACGACGATCCTCAACGGGCCCGGGCGGCAACCCGCTCCACACCCTCGCCGGAGTCCGGACCAGGGCGGGGGCGGGAGCGGGTGCCGACCCAAGACGAAGCGCCGGCGCCGAAAGGACGGCACGTGTCGACTCCCACCGAGCGAGCAGAGTCCCTGCTGAGAGACCTGGGCGCCGAGACCGTCCCCCACCCCGGCGGCACCCTCCTCACCCATCTGCGCCGGGTGCGGTCCCGCCTCGCCGGCTGGAACGCCCGGCCCGCCCTCCAACTCGCCGGCCTGTGCCACGCGTTCTACGGCACCGACGGCTTCCCGACCGCCCTGCTGCCCCTCGACCGCCGTGGCGAGCTGGTGGAGGTGATCGGCGCGGAGGCGGAGTCGATCGTGTACTTCTACGGCGCCTGCGACCGCGAGGCCACCTACCCGAACCTCGCGGCCCGGGGATCCGACTTCCGCGACCGCTTCACGGGCCGCTCCCACACACCGGACCCGCGTCTGCGCCGCGACCTCGCCGAGCTCACCGCCGCCAACGAACTCGACCTCGCCGACCACGACCCCGCGTTCCGCGAACGGTACGGCGCCGACCTGCTCGCCCTGTTCCACCGCTTCCGGCCGGTCTTGAGCCAGGCGGCCTGGCAGGACTGTCTCGCCCTGGGCGGCACAGGACGGTCGGGCCCTGACGCGAGCCCTACGCCATGACCTTGCCGACGCCGCCCAGGGCGCGGGCGGCGCGTTGGTCGATCTGCCACAGCCGGCCCTCGCGGTTGCTGACGTAGATGTGGCCGTGGACGGTGTCCAGTGCGAGGCCCTCGCAGGTCCCGAGACCGGTGGCCACCACGCGCTGCGAGCCGTCGGCCAGGGAGACCTCGTACAGCCGCCCGTTCACATGGTCGATGGTGTAGGCGTGGCCGGCGCCGTCGAGCTCCACGCGAATGGTGCTCGCCCCGGGCAGGTCGGCCACGACGCGGTGGGTGCCGGAGGCCAGGTCGACCTCGTGCAGCTTGCCGCCGCCGTCCTTCCGGCCGACGTACGCCTTGCCCGTGCCGTCCAGTGCCACCGCGGAGACGCCGCCCCCCAGGTCGCCGGCGACCGTGTTCTTCTGGCCGGTCTCCAGGTCGACCGCGATCAGCTGCCCGTCGCTCCAGTTGGCGACATAGGCCTTGCCCGTGCCGTCCACCGCGACGCCGTACGCGCCCGGGACGCCGGCGACCTGGCGGGAGGAGCCGTTGGACAGGTCCACGGCGAGCAGGCGCGCACCGCCCCAGTCGGTGGTGTAGGCCGTGCCCGCCCCGGCCAGCTTCACATCGCCGATGTCGCCCAGGCCGCTCGCGACCACGCGCTGGGCGCCGGTGGCGAGATGTACCGCGAACAGCCGCTGGCCGCCCCGGTCGGCGACGTACGCCATCTTCTGGGCCGGGTCCACCGCGAGCCCCTCGGACGTCCCCAGATCCGTCGTGATCAGGGCGAAGCTCCTCCTGTTGCCGATGAGCTTCGCGAGATCCTCGGCCTTGGGCATGTCCTCGTCGCTGATGCTCACCTGCGGCGGGCCGGCCGCCTTCATGGTCGACGACGCCATCCGAGACGTCGAACCGGGATCCTCGGCGACCTGCCGCTGGGCGCCGGCCACGTCCTGGGCGTTCTGGAGCAGGGGCCCGAGGAAACCCATGACGTCGAACGCCCCATGGGCGGTCTGCCGCACCAGCCACGGGTCCCGCCCGCTTTCCAGGTCGCGCACCGCCTCCGACACGTTCCCGGCGCCAGGAGTGTCCTTGCCCAGTGCACCAGCGGACTTCTTTGCCGACTCGGACTCGTTGCCGCCGCTGTCGAAGATGTTCTTGAAAGACATGAGCTTTCCTCTCGAACTCGCCGGTGGACGTGGCGCCGCCTCTGCTAGAGCGGCTGTTTCTGGTTCTGGTAATCCAGCACTTCGGGCTGGAAGACCCGGTGCTCCCCGGTGCGGACGGCGACGATTTCGGCTTCGCCTTTCTGCATGAACCGTTTCCCTTCGTCCGCCAGGTCGAAAAGGCTGGAGTCGGTGACGGCATCGCCGATTTTCCAGGCGATCACCTGGGAGTACTCCTGGTCCTTGACGTGCACCGGCTGGGGGTAGTACAAGGCGACCCAGCCGCCGAAGGTGATGGGGATCTGGTAGTCGAACTTCCGCACCTGACGCCGGGTGGTGGCCATGACGTCCGCCCGGCTGCTGATTTCCAGGCTGACCGAGGACTGGTGTTTCCACTCGGTGGTCAGCGAACCACTGACGGAACCGGTGATCCCGAGCATCAGCTCTGCCCACAGTTCACCGGTGCCCGTGGCGGAACCCGTGGCCGTGGTCGTGCTCTTCGCCTCGGTCTGGGTCTCCGTGTTGACGCCCTGGTTGTCCTTGCTGTTGAGCAGGGTGACCTTCTGGTACTGGCTCATCTCCATGCTCTTCTGCAGCTGCTGCTGCAGTGACGCGATGGATTTCGCCCCGAAGGTGAGTTTCACCTCGCCCTGGAGCGACCAGCTGATCGTGTTCGAGATGGAGAACTCGACCGTGTCCGTCACCGTGACCTTGATGGGGTCGGTTCCGTTGATGTACGTCTGCTTGGAGATCAGGTCGGGAGGGGGCTGTTCGATGTCGCTCCGCTCTTCGATGAGCGGCACCCCCACATTCATATAGGCGCGCCATCCGCGCTGGTGTGCCGTCTCCTGCTCCTGCGGGAACTCGCCGTAGCGCACCTTGTTCAGTGAGAACCCGGTGGGGCTGATGGGGGTGCCCCCTCCCTCGGGGCTTCGCAGCAGCGCATTCCGTCGTTGATGCCGCTCCAGAATGGCAGCGGCTTTGGCGGCGATGTCGAGCTCCTCCTGATTTCGCGTGGTCAGCGGATGACGCATGAATACATCGCCGATATAGGCCGTGCCCACTTCGTTCTTTGCGCTGGCTTCGCCCATGGCTTTCAGATCTCCTTGCGTCGCAGAACTGAATGATTTGGGACAAGGTGAAAGTACGCTTCCGGAACTGGGTGAACACCAAGCCGAACTGGCCATATGGTGAAAACTGGACAGAGTTCGTTGATCGCGCGGGTGATCGTTTCCTCATGTACGTAACCGCTTGACGACGCTATGTAGTCGCCCCTATGGGTGGGTGCCCGGCCCGCCGCACTGCTGCGGTCCGTGTGCCGTCGTCTGGCCTCCGGGGCCAGGATTACGCGTGCTCCGCCGTGGCCGGCGGTACGGCGGGGCCGGCGGATGTGGCCGGAACCGCGGCCCTGTGGCCGTTCCGGTGGGATCGGGTCCGCTTCTTCCGGCTCGATCTGGCCCCAGCCGCATGTTCGACGCCGGTCCGCCGGGCCTGCCCGGCGCTGGCCGATCTCTCAACTCCCGTGCCTGCTCCTTGACTTCACAAGACTGCCGCGTCACATTCGCCTTTCTGACACATATTCAGAAACGCGGCGTCGTCCCTGTGGGAGCGGCCTCCTTGTCCACCAGCGTGACCCCTTCTCGAAGACACGTACTCGCCGCAGGCGCCGCGGGTACGGCCGCGGCCTTCGGCATGGTGGGCGCGGCCCCACAGGCGGCGTCGGCCGCCGACCTCCCGCTCCTCGGCACGTACGACGTCGTGGTCATCGGCTCCGGAGCCGCCGGCATGACCGCGGCCCTGACCGCCGCCCACCAGGGCCTGAGCTGCGTGGTGCTGGAGAGGCGCCCACCTTCGGCGGTTCCGCCGCCCGGTCGGGTGCGGGGATCTGGATTCCCAACAACCCGGTGATCCTGGCGGCGGGTGTGCCGGACACGCCCGCGAAGGCCGCCGCCTACCTCGCCGCCGTGGTCGGCCCGGACGTCCCCGTCGAGCGACAGCGGGCCTTTCTCGCCCACGGCCCGGCCATGCTGTCCTTCGTCATGGCCCACAGCCCCCTCCGCTTCCGCTGGATGGGGGGGGGTACAGCGACTACTACCCCGAGCTGCCCGGCGGCCTCCCGAACGGCCGCTCCGTCGAACCCGACCAGCTCGACGGCAACCTCCTCGGCGCCGAACTGGCCCGGCTGAACCCGCCGTACATGGACGTGCCCGCCGGCATGGTCGTCTTCGCGCCGACTACAAGTGGCTGGCCCTGGCCGCGGTGAACGCCAAGGGGGCCGCCGTGGCGGCGGAGTGCCTCGCGCGGGGCACGGCCGCGGCCCTGCGGGGCGAGAAGCCGCTGACCATGGGGCAGTCACTGGCGGCGGGGCTGCGGCTGGGGCTGCGGTCCGCCGGGGTGCCGGTGTGGCTCGGCACACCGCTCACCGATCTGCACGTCGAGAACGGCGCCGTGACCGGCGCGGTCGTCACCCGGGACGGCAGCCCCGCCCTGGTGCGCGCCCGCCGGGGCGTGATCGTCGGCTCGGGCGGCTTCGAGCACAACGCGGATGGGGGTCCCCCACGCCTTTGGGGCAGTGGGGGAGCGCGAGCGCTACCAGCGACAGCCCATCGGCACCGAGTGGACGGTGGGCGCGAAGGAGAACACCGGTGACGGCATCCTGGCCGGGCACCGGATCGGCGCCGCCCTCGGCCTCATGGACGACGCCTGGTGGGGCCCGGCGATCCCGCTCCCCGGCCGGCCGTACTTCTGCCTGGCCGAACGCACCCTCCCCGGCGGCCTGCTGATCAACGCGGCCGGCACCCGCTTCGTCAACGAGGCCGCTCCCTACAGCGACGTCGTCCACACCATGTACGACGTCAACGACACCAGCCCCGCCATCCCGTCCTGGCTGATCGTCGACCAGAACTACCGCAACCGGTACCTCTTCAAGGACGTCCTGCCGGCCCTGCCCTTCCCCGCCGACTGGTACGACTCGGGCGCCGCGTACAAGGCCTGGACCCTGGACGCGCTCGCGAGCTCGATCGGCGTCCCGCCCACGGCTCTGCGCACCACCGTGGGCCGCTTCAACTCCCAGGCACGGCAAGGCAAGGACCCCGACTTCCACCGGGGCGACAGCGCCTACGACCACTACTACACGGACCCGTCCGTCCTCCCGAACTCCTGCCTGGCGCCCCTGTGGCTGCCCCCGTACCACGCCTTCCGTATCGTCCCCGGCGACCTCGGCACCAAGGGCGGCCTGCGCACGGACGCCCGTGCCCGGGTGCTGCGGGAGGACGGCTCGGTGATCCGGGGCCTGTACGCCGCCGGCAACGCGAGCGAGGCGGTCATGGGCCACAGCTACGCGGGGGCGGGCTCGACGATCGGGCCGGCGATGACGTTCGGATATCTCGCGGCGCGGGACATCGCCGGGAGCCGGTAGGCGTTACGCGGGCTTCCGGGCGATCAGGAACGCCTGCGGTGACGTCTCGTCGAGCGCCGGGTCCGGTTCGCGGACCGTCCGGGAGAGGAGGGTGAGGCCGGCCGCCGTCAGCAGCTCGGCGATGTGCTCCGGCCGACGGCGTTGGAAGGTGAGCGAGACCGGGTGCCCGAAGGGCCGGTCGTGGTGCCGGTGTTCGTCGCCGGCCTGGAAGGCGACGAGCAGGGGCGCTCCAGGAGCCAGCACGCGGTGGAACTCGGCGAAGAGATCCGGGAGCCGCTCCACCGGGGTGTGGATGGAGGAGTAGAAGGACAGGGCACCGGCCAGAGCGCCGTCCGGGAGGTCCAGGTCCAGCATCGAACCCCGCTCGAAACGCAGCTCGGGGTTCTCGCGGCGGGCGATCGCGAGCATCGACTCCGACAGATCGACCCCGAACACGGACAGCCCCATCGACGCGAGGCGAGCGGTCGTCCGACCCGGACCGCAGCCCAGGTCGGCCACCGGGCCGTCTCCCTCGACGAGTTCGGCGAAGACGCTCAGCATCGCCCGCTCCACGGGCCGCTTGGCGAGCTCGTCCTGGAAGAGGGTCGCGTAGTCCTCGGCGATGGCGTCGTAGAAGGTCCGGGTGCGGTTCAGGAAGTCGGCTTCGGTCACGGCCAGGGACCCTATCGAAGGCGTCGGCTAGTCGTCCCTCTCCTTTCCCTTGACCGTCCGCATCGGGCCAACGCCGAGCGCGACGCCGAGGCCGGTGCCCAACGGCAGGCCCAGGGCGATCCCGAGCCCGAGGTTGTCGAAGACGGTCAGTCCGAGCACGACGCCGATGCTCGTACCGAGGGCGAGGCCGACCGAAATGCCTATCGCCAATGCGCTGTCGGCGGAAGTCCCGCCGCTGTCCCCGTGGTTGTTCTCATCACTGCTGGTCATCCGGCAATCTTCCCATCGGCTCCGCCTCACGCCACCCCCACCGCCCGCAGCACCGCCGTGGCCCCAGCGGCCCCCAGCACCACCACCACGAACGGCGCCCGCTGCCACGCCAACACGCCGCCGACCAGCACCCCGGCCGGCCGCGCCCACCCCGCGAAGCCGCCGTCCGCGGTCAGCGCACCCGTGGCCAGCAGAGCCACCAGCAGCACGATCGCGCCCGCCGACAGCAACTCCCGCACCCGTGACGAGAGCTCGACACGCCCGTGAAGCACCGGCCCGACCAGCCGGAAGGCATACGTCCCGACCGCCAGCGCCAGGATCATGGCCACGGTCGCACTCATGCCGTACGCCTTCCGCCGGTGCTGCCGTATCCGGCGAGCCCCGCCAGTGCCACCAGTACCGGTACGCCCGCCGGGACGGCCGGGGTCACCGCCAGGGCCAGCCCGGCGCCGAGCAGGGCCGAGCGTCGTACGGCCGGGTTTTCGCGCAGGGCGGGCAGGACCAGGGCGACGAGGACGGCGGGGAAGGCCGCGTCCAGACCGTAGGCGGCGGTGTCGCCGATCGCGTCGCCGGCCAGTGCCCCGGCCAGGACGCCGAGGTTCCATACGGCGAACAGGCCGAGCCCGGAGATCCAGAAGGCCGCCCGCCGGCGTGCCGGGTCGGGCTGGGCGAGGGCGAAGGCCACCGTCTCGTCGGTGACGAGGTGGGCGCCGAGCAGCCGGGTGAGCCGGCCGCGGCCGATGACGTCCGCCACGGCCAGGCTGAAGGCCGCCGTGCGGGTGTTGAGGAGCAGCCCGGTGGCCGCCGCGGCGAGCGGCCCGCCCCCGGCCAGCAGCACGCCGACCGCGCTGAACTGTGCCGAGCCCGCGTACACGATCAGCGACATCACCACCGGCACCCACAACGGGAGCCCGCCGGCCACCGCGATCGCGCCGAAGGAGACGCCGACGACACCGCTCGCCAGCCAGACCAGTGCGCTGTCGCGCACCAGAGGTGTCAGGGGTGTCATACGGGCCAGAGGTGCCATCATGGGTGTTCGGAGTAGCGAACGCATGTTTGCCAGAATGAACAGGCGGGCGGTCGTTCGTCAAGGCGAACGGGCGTACCGGTAGAACGAACAGGGGGAGTGGACCGCATGAGCGAGCCCCTCACGTGGATCGCCGCCTCGCTGAGGCGCGAGCGCGCCCGGGCCGGGCTGTCACTGTCCGAGCTGGCCAAACGGGCGGGCATCGCAAAGTCCACGCTGTCCCAGCTGGAGACGGGCGGCGGAAACCCCAGCGTGGAGACGCTGTGGGCGCTGGGGGTCGCGCTCGGCGTGCCGTTCAGCGCCCTGGTGGAGCCGCCGACCCCGGCCGTACAGGTGATCCGGGCGGGCGAGGGGCCCACGGTCGCGTCCGAGCGGGCGGACTACGGGGCGACCCTGCTCTCCGCCAGTCCGCCCGGCGCCCGCCGGGACATCTACCACCTGCGCGCGGAACCGGGCTCCGCCCGGGAGTCGGAGCCCCATATTCCGGGGAGCGTGGAGCATCTGATCGTCAGCACGGGGCGGCTGAAGGCGGGGCCGTCGGGCGAAGAGGTGGAGCTGGAGCCGGGGGACTACATGTCCTACCGCGGGGATGTGCCGCACTCGTACGAGGCGCTCGCGCCGGGGACGACGTTCGTGCTGGTCATGCAGCACGTGTGAGAGGTCTTGCGGGAAAGGCAGGAGCCCCGCCGCCCTACGGCGCGGGGCTCCTTGGGTACTGCTCTCAGGTCCGGATCAGAGACGGGATCGCCTCGGAGACGGGATCACTCAGACGGGCGTGACGTTCTCCGCCTGCGGGCCCTTCGGGCCCTGGGTCACGTCGAAGGAGACCGCCTGGTTCTCCTCCAGCGAACGGAAGCCGCTCGCATTGATCGCGGAGTAGTGGACGAAGACGTCGGGGCCGCCGCCCTCCTGGGCGATGAAGCCAAAGCCCTTTTCGGCGTTGAACCACTTAACGGTTCCGGTAGCCATAAGCCCTCCTTGGGCCCAAAGGGTTGCCCTGCTCCAGAACCTGCAAGTGTGAGAACAGCACTGCATTCCTCTGAAAACGACGAGAGCCCGCGGTCACATGCTCCGCAGGCTCTGTACTGCAAGGGAAACCAAACTGCAACTTGCGGCGAGCCTAGCACGCGGGCAGCCGAAAGCAATAGAGGTCAAGATCACGTCACTCGGACGTTTGAAGATCGAGAAGGGGTTGACCCCGGGGTCGGAGTCCGAAGCGTACCCCACGGGGTCTAGCCTCGCGATGTGGACAATTCTCGCACTCGGCCGCGCGTAGGCCACATCCAGTTCCTGAACTGCCTGCCCCTGTACTGGGGGCTCGCGAGAACGGGCACGCTCCTCGACTTCGAGCTGACCAAGGACACCCCGGAGAAGCTCAGCGAGCAGTTGGTGCGGGGCGACCTCGACATCGGGCCGATCACCCTCGTCGAGTTCCTGCGCAACGCCGACGACCTGATCGCCTTCCCCGACATCGCGGTCGGCTGCGACGGCCCGGTGATGTCCTGCGTGATCGTCTCGCAGGTCCCCCTGGAGCGGCTGGACGGCGCCCGGGTCGCCCTCGGCTCCACCTCCCGCACCTCGGTCCGCCTGGCCCAGCTGCTGCTCGCCGAGCGCTACGGCGTACGCCCCGACTACTACACCTGCCCGCCCGACCTCAGCCTGATGATGCAGGAGGCGGACGCGGCCGTACTCATCGGAGACGCGGCGCTGCGGGCAAACCTGCTCGACGGGCCGCGCTACGGCCTGGAGGTGCACGACCTCGGCCGGCTCTGGAAGGACTGGACGGGCCTGCCCTTCGTCTTCGCGGTCTGGGCGGCGCGCCGGGACTACCTGGAGCGCGAGCCGGTGATCACCCGCCAGGTCCACGAGGCCTTCCTCGCCTCCCGCAACCTCTCCCTGGAGGAGGTCGGCAAGGTCGCCGAGCAGGCGGCCCGCTGGGAGGCCTTCGACGAGCAGGTCCTGGAGCGGTACTTCACCACCCTCGACTTCCGCTTCGGCGGCCCGCAGCTGGAGGCGGTCGCGGAATTCGCGCGGCGCGTGGGGCCCACGACGGGGTTCCCGGCGGATGTGAAGGTGGATCTGCTGCAGCCCTGAGGGGCCGGGCGCTTGCGCACTAACCTGCTGAGAAGGCCTACGGGGGAGGGGTGGATGCCGATGCAGCCGCTCGGGGGTGACGAGCCCACGGCCGTCGGGCCGTACCGGCTGCTCGGCCGGCTCGGTTCCGGTGGCATGGGGCGGGTGTACCTGGGGCGCAGCGCGGGCGGTCGTACGGTCGCCGTCAAGATCGTGCATCCGCACTTCGCGCTGGACGAGGAGTTCCGCGCCCGTTTCCGCCGGGAGGTGGAGGCGGCGCGACGGGTGGGCGGCGCGTGGACGGCGCCCGTGCTGGACGCGGATCCGGAGGCGGCGGTGCCGTGGGTGGCCACCGCGTATGCGGCGGGTCCGTCCCTGGCGGCGGCGGTGACGGACGCGGGCGGTCCACTGCCGGCGCACACCGTACGAGTGCTGGGGGCGGGACTGGCCGAGGCGCTGGCGGCGGTGCACGAACTGGGGCTGGTGCACCGGGACGTGAAGCCGTCGAACGTGCTGCTGACGCTGGACGGCCCCCTGCTGATCGACTTCGGCATCGCGCGGGCCACGGACGGCACGGCCTCCTTGACCTCGACCGGCGTATCCGTCGGCTCACCCGGCTATATGTCGCCCGAGCAGATCGTGGGCAAGGGGGTCACCGGGGCGGCGGATGTCTTCTCGCTGGGTGCGGTGCTGGCGTACGCGGCGACCGGGGAGCCGCCGTTCTCCGGGGACTCGTCGGCGGCGCTGCTGTACAAGGTCGTGCACGAGGAGCCCGAACTCGGACCGCTGGACGGGGCGTTGCGGGAAGTGGTGGAGGCCTGCCTGGCCAAGGAGCCGGGCGCGCGGCCCACGCCGGGCGAGGTGGGGCGGCGGCTGGCTCCGGACGGGGCGGCCCGGTCGGTGGCGGCCGGGTGGCTGCCGGGGGCGCTGGTCGAGCAGGTCAGCCGTAGCGCTGTGCGGCTGCTGAACCTGGAGACGGCGGACGGCGTCTCCTCGGGGCCGGTGGCCTTCAGCCGGCAGGCGACGGTCGGGGAGTTCGGGCCGGCGCCGGTGATGCCGGGCACCGTGCCCGAGCCGCGCGACGCCCGACCTGACGATGCCCAGCCGAACGGGGCCCAGCCGAACGGGGCCCAGCCGAACGGGGCCCAGCCGAACGGGGCCCAGCCGAACGGGGCCCGACCGCACGAGGCCCGACCGCACGACGCGGCGCCCGCGTCCGGTGACCGTCCCGGCAAGCTCTCCCTCTCGGTCGCGGCGGCCTCGACGCCGGGGGAGGGAGGCCGCGGGCGGAGAGTGAGCTGCACGGTGGCGCTCGCGGTGGCGGGGGCGTTGGCGGCGGTGACCGTGGGGTCGGTGGTCGTGTTCGACGTGTTGCCGGGCACCAGCCGCGACGAAACGGGCGGCAGTGCCGACGCGTACTCCCCGGCGCCGAGCGCCTCCGCCCCGGGCGAGGGCAGCCCGCCCGACGCCGTACCGGCCCGCTACCTCGGCACCTGGGAGGGCAAGGCCGGCGCCCTGGACGGCGCGCTGCCGGCGGGCACGTTCCGGCTCACCGTGCACAAGGCCGCCGTGGGCGAGGAACTGGGCACGCTCCGGCAGACGGACCTGCTCGGCGGCGTCTGCAACGACGTACTGACCCTGAAGGAAGTGACGGCGAAGCAGCTCGTAGTGACGTCCGTGGGCAGGAAGACCAACCACGCCGGCTGCAACCCGAAGCCGCACACCGTCCGGATCACGCCGGTGGGTGACGACCTGGAGTACCGCTCGGAGAGCACGGCGGAGGGGAATCCCGAGGCACGGCTGTCGAAGGTCGAGTAGCCGAGAGAACCCCTGTGGCTACCCCTTGCCGGCCGTCTGAGCCCGGCCGCCCAGAACCCTGCGGACGATCCCCAGCACCCCCGCCACCAGCCCGAAGAACAGCCCGGCCGCCAGCACGCCCACGACCAGGCCCGACCCGAAGTCGCCGCCGAAGAGCGGGGGCAGGTCGTCCTCGGTGACGGGGTCCGTCACCGGGTACGGGTCCCCGGCGCTGTCGGGCTCGTCCGTGCGCGGGGCCTTGTCGAGGACGGTCATCAGGGCGTCGAGGCGTTCGCCCAGGCGGTGGTCGTCGGCCTCCTCGTCGCCCTCCGCGATGGATTCCGGCAGGTCGAGGAGGAGGTCCATGCTGTCCAGCCGCAGCCCGTGGTTGAAGACGTCGATGGAGCCGTACACCGGGTCGGCGACGACGTACACCCCGTCCTCGCCCAGCTTGTCGTGGACCGCCGCGGCGAACGCCTCCTCGTCGCCCTCGGACTCGTCCTCCGTCAGCTGCGGGACGAGCGAGACGAAGACCGGACCGCCGCCCTCCGAGCGCGTGAACTGCCCGATGCGGTCGTGGAGCCGGTCCAGCTGACCGGCACTCAGGACCCGAGGGCTCTCCGGGTCCTGGTACACCGCGTCCTGAGCCAGGCCTTCCGCCACCCGGTCGAGGCGGGCGTTGAGGTCGATCGCCCTGGGCGGGGGAGACCAGCTCGACCTGGTCTGGTCGAAGACGACGGAGGCGGTCACGGCGATCGCGGCGGCGGAGGCGACGGCCAGGGCCGGGACGATCCAGCGCAGGGCGCGGCTCGCCCTCACCTCCTTCCGCCAGGCGGCCCCGGTGGTCCCGGCGGCCCTCGGCAGGCGGTGCCACCAGCGCCGTACGTACGGAACCAGCACCAGGATCAGCAGCGGTACGCCGGTGAGCAGGACCCCGGTGAGGGTCGACTGGTCGGCGCGGTCGGACGGCCCGATGTACAGGGCCGCGGGCTCCTCGCCGTCGTCGTACTTCGCCCGCGCCGCCTCCGCCCGAGCCGCGGCCTTCGCATCACCCTGTGCGATGACCTCGACGAAGGTCTCGAAGCGGCGCAACGGGCCCGCGTCGTAGGGGACCTCGTAGAGGGCGACCGTCCAGGCGTCGTCGGCCGGGACGTCGACTCCGTGCGCCGCGGCGTCCACCACGTGTGACTCGTCGATGAGCACGTACAGCCCGTCCCGGCCGAGCCGCTTGTGCACCGCTGACAGCAGGCCCGGTTCCGTGGCGCTCGGGCCGGGGATGACGAGGACGTACGTCGGTACGCCGGTCCGCTCGGCCACCTCGGCGAAGGCGGGGGTCGTGGACTGCGGGACCTCGCGGGGGAGTTGGTCGGTGACGTGGACCGGGTTCGTGCGGAGGCGGTCGGCGAGGTAGGCGGCCTGGGTGGCGGTGGCGGTGGCGGTGGCGGTGCCGGTGGCCGCCCGGGCCGGGGTGGTGGCGGTTGCGAACAGGGCGGCCGAGGCGGCCAGGGCAAAGAGGGCGAGAAGAACGCGTCGGAAGCCGCCGCGTATGTCGAATGCCCTGCCTGTACGCACTGCTGCCGTCCCCCGTGTCGTGCCGAACTGCTTTGCTCCGGCACTCTACTGACTGCTCCGCCGGCGCCCTGAACTGCGGTTGGACAAGGGTGCTTTCATGCGATCCAGGGGTTCCGGTACGCCTTGAGGGGGACTGTCGTTCATGAGCACCACTGTGCTGATCCTCGCCGCCGCGCTCTGGGGTGCGGCGGCGGGGGCGCTGCTGCCTCGGGCCGCGTATCGGTTCTCCGCGCCGGAGGGGGAGGAGTGGCGGGCCCTGTGCCCGGGCGGGCACCCGGTGCGGGGATGGCTCGGGCGGGCGCGGTGCGGGCAATGCGCGGGCGGGCGGACGTACGGGCCCGGTACGGCCCGCACGGCCACCGCCACCGCCCTGGTCTGCGCCGCCCTCGCCGCCGCCACCGACACCCGGCCCGAGCTGGGCGTCTGGCTGCTGCTGGCGCCCGTCGGCGTACTGCTCACGGTCGTCGACCTCCGGGTGCGGCGGCTGCCCGACCCGCTGACCCTCCCGCTCGCGGGCGCCGCGCTCGCCCTGCTCGGCCTGGCCGCCCTCGTCCCCGAGCACGCCGGTGACTGGCCGACCGCCCTCTGGGCCGCGCTCGCGCTCGGCGCCGGGTACTTCGTGCTGTGGCTCGTCAACCCCGGCGGCATGGGCTTCGGCGATGTGAAGCTGGCCCTCGGGATGGGGGCGGTGCTCGGCTGGTACGGCTGGTCGACCGTCATGCTCGGCACCTTCGCCGGGTTCCTGTCCGGGGCGCTGTACGGCTGGACGCTGGTCCTCGTACGGCGGACCGGGCGCAGGACGGCCATTCCGTTCGGGCCGTTCCTGATCGGCGGGGCGTTCGCGGGGCTGCTGATCGGGGCGTACGCGGCCTGAGGTCCGCCCTGGAAAGGGCCTGGCGTAGGCTGGTTCGGTCCGTCCACAACCCTTGACGAAAGGGACGCCCCCGGTGACCGAGAAGGCCGACCTCCAGTCTGTGCTCGACCGTGCCGCAGCGGGCGGACGCATCACCCCAGAGGAAGCGCTCGACCTCTACCGCGACGCCCCGCTGCACGCGCTGGGCGCCGCCGCCGACGCCGTACGCCGGCGCAGGTACGCGGGCACCGAGCACATCGCGACGTACATCATCGAGCGCAACATCAACTACACGAACGTGTGCGTCACGGCGTGCAAGTTCTGCGCCTTCTACGCGCCGCCCAAGGACAAGGCCAAGGGCTGGACCCGTGACCTCGACGACATCCTGCGGCGCTGCGCCGAGACCGTCGAGCTCGGCGGCACCCAGATCATGTTCCAGGGCGGTCACCACCCGGACTACGGCGTCGAGTACTACGAGAAGCACTTCCGCGCCATCAAGGAGGCGTTCCCGCAGCTCGTCATCCACAGCCTGGGGGCGAGCGAGGTCGAGCACATGGCCCGGATCTCCGGTGTGTCGGTCGAGGAGGCCATCACGCGGATCCACGAGGCCGGCCTCGACTCCTTCGCGGGCGCCGGCGCCGAGCTGCTGCCGGAGCGGCCGCGCAAGGCCATCGCCCCGCTGAAGGAGAGCGGTGAGCGCTGGCTGGAGATCATGGAGACCGCGCACCGGCTGGGCGTGGAGTCGACGTCGACCATGCTGATGGGCACGGGCGAGACGAACGCCGAGCGGATCGAGCACCTGCGGATGATCCGTGACGTCCAGGACCGCACGGGCGGCTTCCGGGCCTTCATCCCGTACACCTACCAGCCCGAGAACAACCACCTGAAGGGCCGTACGCAGGCCACGATCTTCGAGTACCTGCGGATGATCGCCATCGCGCGGCTGTTCATGGACAACATCCAGCACATCCAGGGCTCCTGGCTGACCACCGGCAAGGAGATCGGCCAGCTGTCGCTCCACTACGGCGCCGACGACCTGGGCTCGATCATGCTGGAGGAGAACGTCGTCTCCTCGGCCGGCGCCAAGCACCGCTCCAACCGCATGGAGATCATCGACCTGATCCGCAAGGCGGGGCGTGTCCCGGCCCAGCGGTCGACGACGTACGAGCACCTCGTCGTGCACGACGACCCGGCGAACGACCCCGTCGACGAGCGGGTGGCGTCCCACATCTCCTCGACGGCGATCGAGGGCGGCACGGCGCACCCCGAGCTGAAGATCCTGGCGTCCAACTAGGGCTCCCGTGCTGACGATCCACGCCGACTCCAGGGGCCACGCGCTCGCCGTCAAGGGCGCGTGGATCGCCGAGGCAGGGACGTTGGCGGATCTGGTCGCCGCTCACCCGGGGGCGCGGGTGCGGGAGTGGCCCGGCATCCTGACGCCCGGCCTGATCAACCTCCACGGCAACGAGCTGCTGGAGGAGACGTACCACCCCGATCCGCGCGAGGCCGACGAGCTGGGCACCGAACCGCTCACCGGCGACGCGCTGGCGGCGCTCACCATGGACGACGCCCGCTGGGGCGCGAGCGCCCGGCGCGGGCTGCAGCGCATGCTGGCGCACGGCACGGTCCGGGTGGCCTGCGAGGAACTGCGCAACCGCGCGGTGCGGGATGCCGTGCACCGCTCGGCCCTGGCGATGGGCAGGCTCGGACGCCCTGGAGGGACCCCGGCGCTGGACCCGTACCGATCCGGTCTGCCGGTGGAGTTCGCCGAGCCGAGGGAGCGGCACTCCGCCGCCCGGTTCGCGGTGTTCGACGTGCAGGACGAGGCCGAGCTCGCGGAGCGGGGCGCGGGCACGTGTGTGGCGACAGTGGTGGATGGCCGGTTGGTCTACCGCCGACGGTGAGTGCGTGCCCCTTCCCGGCGTACCACGGAAACTCCCGAGCTCATCCCGAAAACGCCTCCGCGAACGCCCCGCTTTCTTGACGCACACCACTGCAATTGGTCAGAGAATTCCCTCCTGAGGAATCGTCCTCACACTGCCGGTCCCGGAACGTCGCCCACATGGACACCCACCCGATCGCTTTCTCGTCCGCGAACTCCCGCACCTGCGCCGCGTCATCAAGCGTGAACGTCTCGTTGTCGACGTCATTCACACCGAGCATCGAGGTCAATGCCATCGCCTTCCAGGCGGTGGCGTCCGACGTACCAAAGATCTCCTTCAGCTGCGCATGCGCGGCCTTCGCTGACGTGAGGGCATAGTCACCCATGTCCCCGGTGTACGACTCCCCGTAATTCATCGTCATGATGTTCACGCCGGAGACCTGCACGTCGTGCTGGTTGGCCGACTCCAGCAGCGCAACCCCGTCGTCGTCCAGCCCCGACGGCATCACCGGCAGCGTGAAGGAGACCTCAAGGTCATCGCGCTCCCGCTGCAGCAGCGCGATCGCCTCCGAACGCAGGTCCACCGAGTCGGAGTCGGCCAGCTCGTCGCCCTCGATGTCGAAGTCGGCCTGCGCGGAACCCGCCGCGTCCAGCGCCCTCCCGTAGGCCTGCGCCAGCTCATCCGCACTGTCGCAGCTCGCCGCCAGCTCCTTGCCGGAGGCGCCGCCGAAGGAGACCCGGACGGTGGCGCCGACAGGTCGTTGACGGGCAAGGGACCTTCGGGCCGCTTCGGCCGGGTCGGCATGCCGCTCGTCGTCGTCTTCCAGATCGTCACGCCGGTCTTCGCCCCGCTCATCGACGTGTTCACCGTCTACTCGATGATCTTCATCGACTTCACGGCGGCCCTGCTGGCGTGGCTGGCGGTGCTGGGCGTGCAGCTGCTGTGCGCGGCGTACGCCTTCCGCCTGGACCGCGAGCGGTACCGCTACCTGCTGATGATGCCGCTCCAGCAGCTCGCCTACCGGCAGGTGATGTACCTGGTCCTCATCCACTCCTGCATCACGGCCCTGACCGGCGGCCGCCTGCGCTGGCAGAAGCTGAAGCGGACGGGCGAGGTCGGGACGCCGGCGGGGGTGGGCTGATGGGGGCGCACAGCCTGTGATCCCCGGGGCGTGACCGCTACTTCGACACGCTCCGCGCGGTCGCGCTCATCCGCGTCGTCACCTACCACACCTTCGGCTGGGCCTGGGCGGGCATGGTCCTCCCCTCCATGGGGATCATGTTCGCCCTGGCCGGCACCCTGATGGCCAGGTCCCTGGAGCGCCCTGCGCTGACGGTGATCCGCGGCCGACTGCGCCGTCTCCTGCCGCCCTTCTGGTTCTGGGGCGTCTTCGTGGTCATGGCGATGCTGATCCACGACTGGATGCCGGGCCGGCAGATCGTCTACTGGATCGTGCCGCTCGGCGACCCGCCGGGCAACGCGTGGGGCGAGCAGGCCTGGGAGATCCTCTGGTACCTGCGGACGTACCTCTGGTTCGTCCTGCTGTCCCCGCTGCTGCTGAAGGTGTTCCGGCTGGCCCCGGTGCCGGTGCTGCTGCTGTCGCTGTCCCCGATCCTGGTCCTCCACTTCGCGTGGGAGCCCCCCAACAACCGCTTCGGCAGCGCGCTCACCGACCTGGCCACGTTCCTCTTCTGCTGGCTCCTCGGTTTCGCGCACCGCGACGGCGTGCTCCAGCGGCTGAAGCCGTTCGCGGTCGTCGCCCTCTCGCTCGCCGCGATCGGCTACGGCGGCTGGTACGCCTTCACCCGCCAGGCCGAGACCGGCTCCTACGACCTGGACGACATCCCCCTCGCCCAGGCGTGCTGGTCGGCGGGCTATGTGACGCTGCTGATGTACGCGAAGGAGTTCTGCGGGATCGACTTCGCCCGGCTGACCCGCTTCCGGCGCCTCGACCGCGTCGTCACGGTCTTCAACGCCCGCGCGGTGACGATCTACCTCTGGCACGAGATCGCCCTGATCCTCGCCGTTCCGCTGATCGACCGGTTCTGGGACGTGCCCGCGTTCGAGAGGTATCTGCCGCTGGAGAGCCAGTGGTTCATGTTCGGCATCGGCTGGATCCTGATCGCGGTCTTCGTCCTGCTGTGCGGCTGGGTGGAGGACGTGGCGGCGGAGAAGAAGCCGAGGCTGCTCCCGGGAGGCCGTGCTGCGACCTCGGGAGGCCGTGCTGCGACCTCCGGAGGCCGTACTGCCACAATGGGCCCGTGACCCGCGCATCCCTGGACAAGCAGCCGCACGAAGTCGCCTCGATGTTCGACAACGTGGCGGAACGGTACGACCTGACCAACGACGTGCTGTCGCTCGGCCAGGACCGCAGATGGCGCAAGGAGGTCGCCAAGGCCGTCGACGCCCGGCCCGCCCAGAAGGTCCTCGACCTGGCCGCCGGTACGGCGACCTCCTCGCTGCCCTTCGCCCAGACCGGCGCGTA
The DNA here is from genome assembly GCF_001513975.1 of Streptomyces curacoi. Lineage (GTDB taxonomy): Bacteria > Actinomycetota > Actinomycetes > Streptomycetales > Streptomycetaceae > Streptomyces > Streptomyces curacoi. The sequence continues at coordinate 659,933 of NZ_KQ947988.1, read as the reverse complement.
CGTCGTCCCCTGCGACTTCTCGCTCGGGATGCTCCAGGTCGGCAAGCGCAGGCACCCCTGGCTGCCGTTCACGGCGGGCGACGCGACGCGGCTGCCGTTCAAGGACGACACCTTCGACGCCGTGACGATCTCCTTCGGGCTGCGCAACGTGCAGGACTTCGACGCCGGCCTGCGTGAGATGTACCGGGTGACCAAGCCCGGCGGCCGGGTCGTGATCTGCGAGTTCTCGCACCCGACCTGGGCGCCCTTCCGCACCGTCTACACCGAGTACCTGATGCGCGCCCTGCCCCCGGTCGCCCGCGCGGTGTCCTCGAACCCCGACGCCTACGTCTACCTCGCCGAGTCCATCCGCGCCTGGCCCGACCAGCCGGCCCTCGCCGAACGCCTGCGCAGGGCCGGCTGGTCGAAGGTGGCCTGGCGGAACCTGACGGGCGGGGTGGTCGCCCTGCACCGGGGCTTCAAGCAGAGCTGAGCGTCAGGCCTCAAGCCGAGCTGACGACGGCGTACGGGTCCCCGGGCTCGTCGAGTTCGCGCCGCAGTCCGCCACCGGGCGGCCGCGGGAGGCGTGGCTCGCGGACGCCTCCGCCGCCCTCACCCTCGCCGAAGTCGAGCCAGACGTAGACCATCGAGTCCCGCGGCACCTCGGCACCGGCCTGGGGATACTGGCGTACGACGTAATCGACGACGGTGAGATGGAAGTCGGGCCGGTCCGGTGCGTTGAGGAGCAGGCCGTGCGACTTCGCTGCCTCGCGCGCGTCCATGGCCATGAGCCCGACGAACTTCGGTACGCGCACCTCGGGCTTTTTGGGTGTTATACGCACAGATGTCACCCCCAGCGGTACTGGCAGAGTAACCGCCAGGGGGTATGGCCCGGAAGCGTCAAGTACCTTTCTGTGACAGTCGGTTACGCAGGGTCACTGGTCTGGGTCCCGGCGGGCAGATCGAGCCGGTAACAGTGCCCCTTCTGCCGCGCGTCCGGTGTGGTGAACACCTCCGCGAGCCGCATCCCCAGTCGCCGCGTCACCGCGATCGACCGCTCGTTGCGGGCGTCGACCATCGCCACCACACCCGGCACCCCGGCCGCCCGCACCCGCTCCAGCGTCATCTGCGCGGCCGCGGTGACATAGCCCTTGCCCCAGTGCTCCCGCCCGAGCCGCCAGCCGATCTCGATCTCGCCCGTCGGGCCCCAGTCCCGCTCCCACGGCTGGGCTCCGGTGAAGCCGATGACCTGGTCGTTCTCGTCGAGCATGGTCCACAGGCAGAACCCCCGCTCGGCGTCGTGCCGGCGCTGGCGGGCGGTGAGTTCCTCGTAGGCGGACAGCTCCGCGGGCCTGCCGCCGTGGAACTCCATGACATCCGGGTGGGCGAAGACCCGGTGCCAGGCGATGGCGTCCTCGTCGGTGGGCACACGCAGCCGTACTACGGGGAGAGCTCGGTTCACAGGGCAGCCCTTCAGCCGGGTGATCAATTCTGCTGAATAGACTGCCGGTGTCCAGTGCCGGTCGGCACGCAGATTTCGAACCCGGGGAGATCCAGCCGTGACCGTCGTGACCGAGCCCCACTCCTCGCCTCTCTCCGAGAACACCGCCGATGTGATCGTCGTGGGCGCGGGGCCGGCCGGCTCCACCACGGCGTACCACCTGGCCAAGTCCGGCCTCGATGTACTCCTGCTGGAGAAGACCGAGTTCCCGCGGGAGAAGGTCTGCGGTGACGGCCTGACCCCGCGCGCGGTCAAACAGCTGGTGGCGATGGGCATCGACATCTCCGAGGAAGCCGGCTGGCTGCGCAACAAGGGCCTGCGGATCATCGGCGGCGGGGTGCGCCTCCAGCTGGACTGGCCGGATCTCGCCTCCTTCCCCGACTACGGCCTCGTCCGCAAGCGCGACGACTTCGACGAGCAACTCGCCCGCCAGGCACAGAAGGCCGGTGCCCGGCTGTACGAGCGCTGCAACGTCGGCGCCCCGATCATCGACGACCGCACCGGCCGCATCACCGGCGTCCACGCCAAGCTCGGCGAGGAGAAGCGCGAGGTCACCTTCCACGCCCCGCTGGTCGTCGCCGCCGACGGCAACTCCACCCGGCTCTCCCTGGCGATGGGCCTGCACCGCCGCGAGGACCGCCCGATGGGCGTCGCGGTCCGGACGTACTTCACCTCGCCCCGCCACGACGACGACTACCTGGAGTCCTGGCTGGAGCTGTGGGACCGCCGCGGGGCCGAGGACCGGCTGCTGCCGGGCTACGGCTGGATCTTCGGCATGGGCGACGGCACGTCCAACGTCGGCCTGGGTGTGCTCAACACCTCCGACTCCTTCAAGGAGCTGGACTGGCGCGAGGTGTTGAAGGCCTGGTGCGCCTCCATGCCGGAGGACTGGGGCTACACCCCGGACAACATGACCGGCCCGATCCGCGGCGCCGCGCTCCCCATGGCCTTCAACCGCCAACCGCACTACACCAAGGGCCTGCTGCTGGTCGGCGACGCCGGCGGCCTGGTGAACCCCTTCAACGGCGAGGGCATCGCCTACGCCATGGAGTCCGGCCAGATCGCCGCCGACGTCATCGTCCAGGCCCACGCCCGCGCGACCCCCGGCCAGCGCGAACTCGCCCTCCAGCGCTACCCGCAGGTCCTCAAGGACACCTACGGCGGCTACTACACGCTGGGCCGCGCCTTCGTGAAGCTCATCGGCAACCCGAAGGTCATGAAGATCGCGGCCCAGCGCGGCCTGACCCACCCGCTCCTGATGAAGTTCACCCTGAAGCTCCTGGCCAACCTCACCGACCCGACGGGCGGCGACGCGATGGACCGGATCATCAACGGGCTGAGCAAGGTGGCGCCGAAGGCGTGACCCGTGACTAGACCCTGCTGAGGGCCTCGATGTTGGCGGCCCGGCGCGCGAACACCTCGTCCCGCCGGTCCGCCACCTGCCGCAGCGCGTCCTTGCGCTCCCGGTTGGAGAGCCGGTCCAGGTAGACGCGCCCGTTGCAGTGGTCGGTCTCGTGCTCCAGGCAGCGGGCGAAGTACCCCGTGCCCTCGATGACCAGAGGCTCCCCGTCCTTGTCGAGCCCGCGCACCACCGCCCGGTCCGGGCGCGGTACGCCCATGACGGCCCCGGGCACGGACAGGCACCCTTCGCTCTCGTCGAGCAGACGGCGCCCGGCGGGGCCGAGGGTGTCCAGCACCGGGTTGACGATGTGCCCGACGTGCCGGACCCCCTTGTCGTCCGGGCAGTCGTACACGAACAGCCGCAGGTCGACGCCGACTTGGTTCGCCGCCAGCCCCGCCCCGTCGGCGATATACATGGTCAGGAACATGTCGTCGATCAGCGCGGCAAGATCGGGCCCGAACTCGGTGACATCCCGGCACGGCTTGTGCAGGACCTCCTCACCCACTTCGGTGATCCTGCGCACCGACCCGCGCCTGGCCTCGGGCGCGAGCGGCGGATACGAGTCGACGGGCCTGCCCTGCACGAACACGCTCGGCATAGGTGTCTCTCCTGTCTTGTGAGGATGCTGTGGCGGGCGGGAAACAGACTTCCGACCTCCGGGAGCTCTCCCTACCCTCCGTTACTCATGACAACAGAACACACGCAGGAGTCTCAGGGGAAGGTCGGCCACACCCGCAGACACTTCCTGGCCGGTGCCGGGGGAGTGGCCGGCGCCCTCGCCTTAGGGACCGCCGGCAGTGCGAGAGCCGCGGCCGGCAAACGCGTCGCCGTCCTCGGCGGTGGCGTCTCGGGCCTGAGCGCCGCCCACGAACTCGCCGAACGCGGCTACGCCGTCACCGTCTACGAGTACTACGACGCCCTCGGCGGCAAGGCCCGCTCGATGCCCGTCCCGGGGACGGGAGCCGGTGGCCGCGCGGACCTCCCCGCCGAGCACGGCTTCCGCTTCTTCCCCGGCTTCTACCGGAACCTGCCGGACACCATGCGCCGCATCCCCGTCCCCGGCAACGCGAACGGCGTCCACGACAACCTCGTCAGCGGCACCGAGGCCCTGTTCGCCCGCGCGGGCGGCCGTCCCGACCTGCACTTCCCGCTGCGCCGCGCCACCACCCCGCCCCGCCCCGGTGACCTCACCCTCAGCTGGCTCCGCGACCAGGTCCTCTCGGTGCTGGACCTCGGCACCCGCCTGCCCGCCCACGAGGTCGCGTACTTCGCCGACCGCCTCCTCGTCCACCTCACCAGCTGCGACGCCCGCCGCGAGGAGGTGTGGGAGAAGGTGGCGTGGTGGGACTTCATCCGCGCCGAGGAGATGAGCGAGGAGTACCGCACCGTCCTCGGCGTCGGTCAGACCCGCAACCTGGTCGCCACGCGCGCGGAGGTGGCGTCCACCCGAACCGTCGGCCGCGTCATCATCGAGGCCCTGCTCCTGTGGGGCCTGCTCGGCCGCGGCATGGACGGCGACGCCGACATCGACCGCATCCTCAACGCCCCCACCAGCGAAGCCTGGATCGACCCCTGGGAGGCCCACCTGCGCTCCCTCGGCGTGGATTTCGTCCTCGGCACCCAGGTCCGCGAGGTCCGCTACGACGGCGGCCGGGTGACCGGCGTCCGCGTATCGGCCCGCGACGGCGGCGACGAGCGCACGGTCACCGCCGACCACTACATCTCCGCCCTGCCGGTCGAGCACGCGCGCCTGACATGGGGCCGGGGGTTGCGGGCGGCCGACCCGCAGCTCGGGAAGTGCGACGCGCTGCAGACGGACTGGATGACCGGCGTGATGTTCTACCTGCGCACGCCCACACCCGTCGTGCACGGCCACATCAACTGCCTCGACTCACCGTGGTCGGTGACCGCCGTCGGCCAGGCCCAGTTCTGGGGTGGACGTGTCTTCCCCCGCGACTACGGCGACGGCCGCGCCCACGACTGCCTCTCCGCGATCATCTCGGAATGGGACAAGCCCGGCATCCTGTACGGCAAGACGGCCAAGGAGTGCACCAAGGAGGAGGTCGTCGCCGAACTCTGGGCCCAGCTGAAGGACGGCCTGAACGACGCCGGCAAGACCGTGCTCCGGGACGAGGACCGCCTCGGCTGGTTCATGGACCCGGCGGTGACGGGCCTGGGCGGCCCCGAACCGCGCAACCGCGAGCAGCTCCTCATCCACCCCACGGGCACCCTCTACAACCGCCCCACGGCCCACACGAGGGTCCCGAACTTCTTCCTCGCGGGCGACTACGTCCGCACGGATGTCGACCTCGCGACGATGGAGGGCGCCAACGAGTCCGCCCGACTGGCCGTCAACGCTCTGCTGAAAGCGGACGATTCGGACGCCGAGCGCTGCCGGATCTGGGAGCTGTACCGGCCCCCGGAGCTGGAGCCGCTGAAGCGCGTCGACGAGCTGCGCTACAAGCTGGGCCTGCCCAACACCTTCGACCTGGGCTGAGCCGTGAGGACCCGCGGGTGAGACGTAAGGGCCCGCGGGTGAGGCGTAGGGCCGCTGCCCCTGAGCGGCTGCGGCCCTTACGGTGATTCCTACGCCTCAGAGGACGCGCACCGCGCCCGACGCCGGGTACCCGGACAGGTCCTGGATGACGACGCCCTTGGACGGGTTGGCCGCGTCCAGGTACTGGCCGTTGCCGATGTAGACACCCACGTGGTACGCGGAGCCCTTCCCGCCCCAGTAGAGGATGTCGCCGACCTGGATCTGCGAGAGCGGGATGTCGGTGCCGACCATCGACTGGTCCTGCGAGACCCGCGGCAGGTCGACGCCGACCTGCTTGAACGCGGCCTGGACCAGGCTGGAGCAGTCCCATGCGTTGGGGCCGGTGGCGCCCATGACGTACGCGTCGCCCACCTGCGCCTTGAGGAAGGAGATGACCGTCGCGACGCTGCCGCTGGCGGGAGCGGACACGCTCGTGCTCGCGGAGGCGGACAGGGTGGCGCGCTCGGTGCTGCGCGAGGCGGCGGCCTCTGCGGCGGCCCTGCGGGCCTCCTCGGCCTTCTTCTTCGCCTCGGCCTTCTTCTTGGCCTCTGCGAGGTCCTTCTTGGCTTCCTTGGCCGCCGCGGCCGCGGCCGCGTCACGCTCGGCGTCGAGCTCGTAGTTGGCGGCTGCCAGCTGCGTGGCGTCCGCGGACTGGGCGAGCTGGTCCGCCAGGTCACCCGTGAGGGTGGGCAGTTCGATGGTCTGCGTCACCGGCTCGGCGGCGTTCGCCGTGGCCGACGCACCCGCCGCTGCCATGCTGAGGACGCCACCGGCAACTCCGGCGCGCATCGCGACGGTCGTCGACGCGGTGCGGCGGGGCTTCCGGTGGCTACGTATGTGAGCGGTGTGGGACATGAGAACAACGGGTACCAGGGGCTCCTCCATACCTTCAAGAAACGTGGGCTGCGCCACAATTGTTCAACCGGCGCCCCAAAATCCTGGCGCCGCGCCCTTTATTGACGCCGTAACGGACATTGTGGACGCCCGTCATCCGCCCGTGATCACGGTCTTTCATCATTAAGTCCGAATTGCCCACCGCTTACCACTTGTTGGGACCGGTGGCCAAGCCCGGTTCTCAGAGACCTCTCATTGATGTGGCGGAGGTCACGCAACGGTTACAGCGATGTGCGCGTCCCGTGCGCGGATCCCGCGGCGTGTCGCTCGTGAACGCGTGCACGCGTCCACATCCCCCTTCGGGCTCCCTCTGATGTGTGAATGCGCTCCTCTATCAAGGCGCCCCGTCCAGCACCAATTTGCATGCAAGGGAAGTCTCTTGATATTGAGACGCCCCCTCCGAGCTGCATGGACGAGCGGAAATGTCACCTCTGGTGATCACTCGAACGCTTCTCGTGCGAAGATCACCGCTCATCCGGCTTCATGATCCTTCGTCAGGTGGTGGAGATCACAAAGCTTGTGCAATACCCCGTGTCGCAGATCACAGAGCGGCGGGCATAAGATGCGAGGCAGTTGGGCTTGTGACCTGCTTCACATGTTCTCGATCTTCGCCGGGACCAGCGGGGCTCGTGGAACTGGTGAGGCGGCTGTGAGCCCAGTGCAACCGCCAGCAGTCAGTGCCGACTGAGAGGAGCGAGGAGCGGTGAACGCGTATGCGCCCATCCTCGTACTGGGAGCCCTCGGGGCAGGCTTTGCGATCTTCTCCGTGGTCATGGCCACGCTGATCGGTCCGAAGCGATACAACCGGGCCAAGCTCGAGGCCTACGAGTGCGGTATCGAGCCGACCCCCACGCCGGCCGGCGGCGGGCGCTTCCCGATCAAGTACTACCTGACGGCGATGCTCTTCATCATCTTCGATATCGAGATCGTCTTCCTCTACCCCTGGGCCGTCACCTTCGACGCCCTGGGGATTTTCGGGCTCGTGGAGATGTTGCTCTTCGTGCTCACCGTCTTCGTCGCGTACGCGTACGTATGGCGGCGCGGCGGCCTGGAATGGGACTGAGGGGCTTTTAACGACATGGGACTCGAAGAAAAGCTGCCGAGCGGATTCCTGCTGACCACCGTCGAGCAGGCCGCGGGCTGGGTGCGCAAGGCATCGGTCTTCCCGGCCACCTTCGGCCTCGCCTGCTGCGCCATCGAGATGATGACCACCGGCGCCGGCCGCTACGACCTGGCGCGCTTCGGCATGGAGGTCTTCCGCGGATCCCCGCGCCAGGCCGACCTCATGATCGTCGCCGGCCGGGTCAGCCAGAAGATGGCACCGGTGCTGCGGCAGGTCTACGACCAGATGCCGAACCCCAAGTGGGTGATCTCCATGGGGGTCTGCGCCTCCTCGGGCGGCATGTTCAACAACTACGCGATCGTCCAGGGCGTCGACCACATCGTCCCGGTCGACATCTATCTGCCCGGCTGCCCGCCGCGGCCCGAGATGCTGATGGACGCCATCCTCAAGCTCCACCAGAAGATCCAGACCTCCAAGCTCGGCGTGAACGCCGAGGAGGCGGCCCGTGAGGCGGAGGAGGCGGCGCTCAAGGCCCTGCCCACGATCGAGATGAAGGGGCTGCTGCAGTGAGCGACGCGAACGGCACCAACGGGGCGAACGGGTCCAACGGGGTCAACCCCGAGAAGGACCTCTCCGCCTCCAACCTCCCCGGCCAGCGCGGCCAGGGCGGCGAGGAGATCCGCGTCCAGCGCGGCATGTTCGGCGCCGACAACGGCGGCGACACCTCCGGCTACGGCGGCCTGGTCCGCTCGGTCCGGCTCCCGGGACCGGCGAGCCGCCCCTACGGAGGCTGGTTCGACGAGGTCGCCGACGAACTCGAAGGCGCGCTGGAGGAGCAGGGCCTCCTGCCCGACAACGCCATCGAGAAGACGGTCGTCGACCGCGGCGAACTCACCTTCCACATCGAACGCGAGCACCTGGTCCGCGTCGCCCGCACCCTGCGCGACGACCCGGCCCTGCGCTTCGAACTGTGCACCGGCGTCAGCGGCGTCCACTACCCGCACGACAAGGGCCGCGAGCTGCACGCCGTCTACCACCTGCGCTCGATCACCCACAACCGGCTGATCCGCCTCGAAGTCAGCGCCCCCGACGCTGACCCGCACATCCCGTCGCTCGTCTCCGTGTACCCGACCAACGACTGGCACGAGCGCGAGACGTACGACTTCTTCGGCATCGTCTTCGACGGTCACCCCGCCCTGACGCGGATCATGATGCCGGACGACTGGCAGGGCCACCCGCAGCGCAAGGACTACCCCCTCGGCGGCATCCCCGTCGAGTACAAGGGCGCCCAGATCCCGGCTCCGGACCAGCGGAGGTCGTACTCGTGAGCACGCAGTCAGCAGCCGCCCGCGAAACCACCGAGGGGACCGTCTACACGGTCACCGGTGGCGACTGGGACGAGGTCGTCGAGTCCGCGGCCCGTGCCGACGACGAACGCATCGTCGTCAACATGGGCCCCCAGCACCCCTCCACCCACGGAGTGCTGCGCCTGATCCTGGAGATCGAGGGCGAGACCGTCACCGAGGCCCGCTGCGGCATCGGCTATCTCCACACCGGCATCGAGAAGAACCTCGAGTACCGGACCTGGACGCAGGGCACTACGTTCGTGACGCGCATGGACTACCTGACGTCCTTCTTCAATGAGACCGCCTACTGTCTCGCCGTCGAGAAACTCCTCGGCATCGAGGACGACATCACCGAGCGAGCCAAGATCATCCGGGTGCTCCTGATGGAGCTGAACCGGATGTCCTCCCACCTGGTGTGCATCGCCACCGGCGGCATGGAGCTCGGCGCCACCACGATCATGATCTACGGATTCCGTGATCGTGAAATGATTCTCGACATCTACGAGCTCATCACGGGCCTGCGGATGAACCACGCGTACATCCGCCCCGGCGGACTCGCCCAGGACCTGCCGCCCGGCGCGGTGGACCAGATCCGCGAGTTCGTGAAGAAGATGAAGAAGAACCTTCCGGAGTACGACAAGCTCGCCACCGGGAACCCCATCTTCAAGGCCCGCATGCAGGACATCGGCTATCTCGACCTGGCCGGCTGCATGGCCCTCGGCGCCACCGGCCCGATCCTGCGCTCCACCGGCCTGCCGCACGACCTGCGCAAGGCCCAGCCGTACTGCGACTACGAGACGTACGACTTCGAGATCCCGACCGCCGACACCTGCGACTCCTACGGGCGCTTCCTGATCCGCCTGGAAGAGATGCGCCAGTCGCTGGGGATCATCGAGCAGTGCCTGGACCGGCTCCAGCCCGGCCCGGTCATGGTCGCCGACAAGAAGATCGCCTGGCCCGCCCAGCTCGCCCTGGGACCGGACGGACTGGGCAACTCCCTCGACCACATCAAGAAGATCATGGGCACCTCCATGGAGGCCCTGATCCACCACTTCAAGCTGGTCACCGAGGGCTTCCGCGTCCCGCCGGGACAGGCGTACGCGGCCGTCGAGTCGCCCAAGGGCGAGCTCGGCGTGCATGCCGTCTCCGACGGCGGCACCCGCCCCTACCGGGTCCACTTCCGTGACCCGTCCTTCACCAACCTGCAAGCCATGGCGGCGATGTGCGAGGGCGGCCAGGTCGCCGACGTCATCGTTGCCGTCGCGTCCATCGACCCCGTGATGGGAGGCGTCGACCGGTGACCACCAGTTCTTCGGAGCGGGGCGTCAGCCTGGGCATGCCCCAACTGCCCGCGCCCGGCTACCCGGACGACGTTCGAGAGCGGCTGGAGAGGGACGCGCGCGAAGTGATCGCCCGCTACCCGGACTCCAGGTCCGCCCTCCTGCCGTTGCTGCACCTCGTGCAGTCGGAGGAGGGCCACGTCACGCGCACCGGGATGCAGTTCTGCGCGGACGTGCTCGGCCTGACCACGGCCGAGGTCACCGCGGTCGCCACCTTCTACACCATGTACCGGCGCAAGCCGAGCGGTGACTACCAGGTGGGCGTCTGCACCAACACCCTCTGCGCGGTGATGGGCGGTGACGCGATCTTCGAGGAGCTCCAGGAGCACCTGGGCGTCGGCAACGGCGAGACCACCGACGACGGCAAGGTCACCCTGGAGCACATCGAGTGCAACGCGGCCTGCGACTTCGCGCCGGTCGTGATGGTCAACTGGGAGTTCTTCGACAACCAGACCCCGGCCAGCGCCAAGCGCCTCGTCGACGACCTGCGCGCGGGGCGGGACGTCGAGCCGACGCGCGGTGCGCGGCTGTGCACCTTCAAGGAGACCGCGCGGATCCTGGCCGGCTTCCCCGACGAGCGGCCCGGGGCCGTCGAGGAGAGCGGCAGTGCGGGACCGGCGTCGCTGGTGGGTCTCCGCCTGGCCAAGGGAGAGACCGCACCCGCGCGCGTGGTCCATCCGCGCGACGGCGGCCCGCACGACGAGCCGCAGGGCAGGACAGTGCACGAACCGTCGCCCACCGAGCACCTCAGTTCGCACGACGCGCCGCAGAAAACGTCCGCGTCCGACCCCGCCCACCCGGCAGGGCCTGTCGCCGAGGAGGGGGAGTGATGACGTTGGCACCCGAGCTGAAGGAAAACAGCCCCGAGAAGCTGCTCGCACCCGTGCTGTCGGCCTTCTGGGACGAGGACAGGTCCTGGACGCTGGACGTCTACCGAAGGCACGAAGGCTACGAGGGACTTCGCAAGGCGCTCGCCATGTCGCCGGACGATGTGATCGCGTACGTCAAGGAGTCCGGTCTGCGCGGGCGAGGCGGCGCGGGATTCCCGACGGGGATGAAATGGCAGTTCATTCCCCAGGGGGATGGAAAACCGCACTATCTAGTTGTCAACGCCGACGAATCGGAGCCCGGGACGTGCAAGGACATCCCGCTCCTCTTCGCGAACCCGCACAGCCTCATCGAGGGCATCGTCATCGCGTGTTATGCCATCAGGTCTTCGCATGCCTTCATCTATCTGCGTGGTGAAGTCGTCCCCGTTCTGCGGCGGTTGCACGAGGCCGTGCGCGAGGCCTACGCGGCCGGCTTCCTCGGCGAGAACATCCTCGGCAGTGGCCTCGATCTCCAACTCACCGTGCACGCGGGCGCGGGCGCGTACATCTGCGGTGAGGAGACCGCACTGCTCGACTCGCTCGAAGGCCGCCGTGGTCAACCGCGGCTCCGTCCCCCCTTCCCTGCTGTGGCAGGTCTCTACGCCTGCCCGACTGTTGTGAACAACGTCGAGTCGATCGCGTCGGTTCCCGCGATCCTGAATCGGGGCAAAGAGTGGTTCCGGTCGATGGGCAGCGAGAAGTCCCCGGGCTTCACGCTCTACTCGCTCAGCGGCCATGTCGCGAACCCCGGACAGTACGAGGCCCCGCTCGGGATCACGCTCCGCCAGCTCCTTGAAATGAGCGGCGGCATGCGCCCGGGCCATCGCCTGAAGTTCTGGACGCCGGGCGGCTCCTCGACGCCGATGTTCACCGACGAGCACCTCGACGTCCCTCTTGACTACGAAGGAGTGGGCGCCGCGGGTTCCATGCTCGGAACGAAGGCGCTCCAGTGCTTCGACGAGACGACCTGCGTCGTCCGTGCCGTCACCCGCTGGACCGAGTTCTACGCCCACGAGTCCTGCGGCAAGTGCACACCCTGCCGCGAAGGCACGTACTGGCTCGTGCAGCTGCTGCGCGACATCGAGGCCGGCAAGGGCGTCATGAGTGACCTCGACAAGCTGAACGACATCGCCGACAACATCAACGGCAAGTCCTTCTGCGCCCTCGGCGACGGTGCCGCCTCGCCGATCTTCTCCTCGCTGAAGTACTTCCGCGAGGAGTACGAGCAGCACATCACGGGCCGCGGCTGCCCCTTCGACCCGGCCAAGTCCACGGCCTGGGCCGACCACCGCACGGAGGTGAACGCATGACCGTGACCACGAGCGCTCCCTCCGGGGGCGGAGAGGCGGCCGTCCCGCCGGCAGATCTCGTCTCGCTGACCATCGACGGCGCCGAGATCAGCGTGCCCAAGGGCACTCTGGTCATCCGGGCCGCCGAGCAGCTCGGCATCGAGATCCCCCGCTTCTGCGACCACCCGCTCCTTGACCCGGCCGGCGCCTGTCGCCAGTGCATCGTCGAGGTCGAGGGCCAGCGCAAGCCGATGGCGTCCTGCACGATCACGTGCACGGACGGCATGGTCGTGAAGACGCACCTCACCTCGCCGGTCGCCGAGAAGGCCCAGAAGGGTGTGATGGAGCTCCTGCTCATCAACCACCCGCTGGACTGCCCGGTCTGCGACAAGGGCGGTGAGTGCCCGCTGCAGAACCAGGCCATGTCGCACGGGCACGCCGAGTCCCGCTTCGAGGGAAGGAAGCGGACCTACGAGAAGCCGGTCCCGATCTCGACACAGGTGCTGCTCGACCGCGAGCGGTGCGTGCTGTGCGCCCGCTGCACCCGGTTCTCCAACCAGGTGGCCGGCGACCCGATGATCGAGCTGGTCGAGCGGGGCGCGCTCCAGCAGGTCGGCACCGGTGAGGGCGACCCGTTCGAGTCGTACTTCTCCGGCAACACCATCCAGATCTGCCCGGTCGGCGCGCTCACCTCGGCGGCCTACCGGTTCCGCTCCCGCCCCTTCGACCTCGTCTCCTCGCCGTCGGTGTGCGAGCACTGCTCCGGCGGCTGCGCGACGCGCACGGACCACCGGCGCGGCAAGGTCATGCGGCGGCTCGCGGCCAACGACCCCGAGGTCAACGAGGAGTGGATCTGCGACAAGGGGCGCTTCGCGTTCCGGTACGCCCAGCAGCGCGACCGGCTTCAGACGCCGCTCGTGCGCAACGCCGAGGGCGAGCTCGAACCGGCCTCCTGGCCGGAGGCGCTGCAGATCGCGGCCCAGGGACTGCTCGCCTCACGCGGCCGGACCGGCGTGCTGACCGGCGGCCGTCTCACCATCGAGGACGCCTACGCGTACAGCAAGTTCGCGCGCGTGGCGCTCGACACCAACGACATCGACTTCCGCGCGCGCGTGCACAGCAGCGAGGAAGCCGACTTCCTGGCCGCCCAGGTCGCTGGCCACGGCCGCGACCTCGACGGTACGGGCGTCACGTACACCTCCCTGGAGAAGGCCCCGGCCGTCCTGCTGGCCGGGTTCGAGGCCGAGGAGGAGGCGCCCGGCATCTTCCTGCGGCTGCGCAAGGCCTGGCGCAAGCACGGCCAGAAGGTCTTCTCGCTCGCCACCCACGCCACGCGCGGTCTGGAGAAGGCAGGCGGCACGCTGCTGCCCGCCGCCCCCGGCACCGAGACCGAGTGGCTGGACGCGCTGGCGGGCGGGGCCGGCCTGGACGAGGCCGGAGCGGAGGCGGCCGAGGCACTGCGCACCGAGGGCGCGGTGATCGTGGTCGGCGAGCGGCTGGCCGCCGTTGCCGGTGGGCTCACCGCCGCCATGCGGGCCGCGTCCGCGACCGGCGCCGAGCTGGTGTGGATCCCGCGTCGGGCGGGGGAGCGCGGTGCCATCGAGGCCGGTGCGCTGCCGTCGCTGCTGCCGGGCGGACGCCCCGCGACCGACCCACGCGCGCGTGAGGAGGTCGCCGCCGTCTGGGGGCTGGCCGAACTCCCGCACCGTTACGGCCGCGACACCGGCCAGATCGTCGAGGCCGCCGCGACCGGCGAACTCCAGGCCCTGCTGGTCGCGGGCGTCGAGGTCGCCGACCTGCCGGACCCGGCACGCGCGCGTACGGCGCTCGCCGAAGCCGGCTTCGTGGTGTCGCTGGAGCTGCGGCCCGGCGAGGTCACCGAGCTCGCCGACGTCGTCCTCCCCGTCGCCGCGGTCGCCGAGAAGGCCGGCGCCTTCCTCAACTGGGAGGGCCGGGTGCGCTTCTTCGAGGCCGCGCTCAAGCCGGACCAGATGACCCGCCGCCTGGCCCCGACCGACGCGCGCGTGCTGCAGATGCTGGCCGACGCCATGGACGTACACCTGGGTCTGCCGGATCTGCGCACCACGCGCGCGGAGATCGACCGGCTCGGGGCCTGGGACGGATCACGAGCGACCGGACCTGTGGAGACCGCCAGCCAGCTGCCGCGGCCGGCCGCCGGAGAGGCCGTCCTGGCCGGACACCGGCTGCTGCTCGACCAGGGCGTCCTCCAGGAGGGCGACGAGGCGCTCGCCGGCACCCGGCACGCCGCCCACGCGCGTCTGTCGGCCGCCACGGCCGCCGAGGCCGGGCTGAAGGACGGCGACGTCCTCGCCGTGACCGGTCCCGCCGGGGTGGTCGAACTCCCGCTGCAGACCGCGGAGATGCCCGACCGGGTGGTGTGGCTTCCGCTGAACTCCGTGGGCGGTGGCGTCGCCTCCGACACCGGGGCGCTGCCCGGTTCACTCGTCCGTATCGGCCCGGCGACCCTCGCGACCGAGGCCCCCGAGGAGGTGGAGGCATGAGCCCGTTCCTCGCCGCTGAAGACCTCTCGATGTTCGGCCGCGACCCCTGGTGGCTGGTCGCCATCAAGGCGGTGTTCTGCTTCGCCTTCCTGATGGTGACCGTGCTGTTCTCCATCGTCTGGGAGCGCAAGGTCGTCGCCTGGATGCAGCTGCGCATCGGCCCCAACCGACACGGCCCCTGGGGCATGCTCCAGTCGCTCGCCGACGGCATCAAGCTGATGCTCAAGGAAGACGTCATCGTCAAACGCGCGGACAAGGTGGTCTACGTCCTCGCGCCGATCGTCGCGGCCATCCCGGCCTTCATGGCGATCGCGGTGATTCCCTTCGGCCCGGCCGGCAACGAGATCTCGATCTTCGGGCAGCGCACCACGATGCAGCTCACCGACCTGCCGATCGCGATGCTCTACATCCTCGCGGTCGCCTCGGTCGGCATCTACGGCATCGTGCTGGCGGGTTGGAGTTCCGGATCGACGTATCCGCTGCTCGGCGGCCTGCGGTCCTGCGCGCAGATGATCTCGTACGAGATCGCGATGGGCGCCGCCTTCGCCTCGGTGTTCCTGTACTCCGGTTCGATGTCGACGTCGGCGATCGTCGAGGCGCAGCAGGACCGTTGGTACATCGTCCTGCTGCCGGTCTCCTTCGTGATCTACATCGTGACGATGGTCGGCGAGACCAACCGTGCCCCCTTCGACATGCCGGAGTCCGAGGGCGACCTGGTCGGCGGCTTCAACACCGAGTACTCGTCGATCAAGTTCGCGATGTTCATGCTCGCCGAGTACGTGAACATGGTGACGGTCTCGGCCGTCTCGGTGACGCTCTTCCTGGGCGGCTGGCGGGCCCCGTATCCGATCAGCTCCTTCTGGGAGGGCGCGAACCAAGGCTGGTGGCCGTTGCTCTGGTTCGTGGTCAAGGTCCAGCTGCTGCTGTTCTTCTTCATCTGGCTGCGCGGCACGCTCCCGCGGGTCCGCTACGACCAGCTGATGAAGCTCGGCTGGAAGGTCCTGATCCCGGTCTCCGTGGTCTGGCTGATGCTCGTCGCGACCGTGCGGACTCTTCGGAACGAGAACTACGACTTCGCCGACATCGCCCTCTACGTCGGCGGCGGCGTCCTCGCGCTGCTGCTGCTCTCCTTCGTCGTGGACATGTTCCGCGAGCGGACGAAGGCGGCCGCGCAACCCGGCGAGGGACCCGCCGCGTTCGACGCGATGGCGGGCGGTTTCCCCGTACCGCCCCTGCCCGGACAGGAGCTTCCGCCGGTCCCGCGGCGCCGCCCGCGCCGTGAGCGGGAGCTGATTGTCAGTGGTGCGCCCGATACTCAGAGTGACGGATCTCTGGATGGAAAGGAGGCGTCCGATGGCTGAGGAGCCCAAGGAGACCAAGCCCGGTTTCCTGAACCCCGTGGCCGGCTTCGGCGTGACCTTCAAGGCCATGTTCAAGAAGCGGCTGACCGAGCAGTACCCGGAGCAGCAGAAGACCACCGCTCCGCGCTTCCACGGACGGCACCAGCTCAACCGCCATCCGGACGGCCTGGAGAAGTGCGTCGGCTGCGAGCTGTGCGCCTGGGCCTGCCCCGCCGACGCCATCTATGTGGAGGGCGCCGACAACACCGACGAGGAGCGCTACTCACCGGGCGAGCGCTACGGCCGCGTGTACCAGATCAACTACGCCCGCTGCATCCTGTGCGGCCTGTGCATCGAGGCGTGCCCCACGCGCGCGCTCACGATGACCAACGAGTTCGAGCTCGCCGACTCCAGCCGCGCCAACCTCATCTACACCAAGGAGCAGCTGCTCGCCGGGCTTGAGGACGGCATGGTCGACACGCCTCACGCCATCTACCCGGGGACCGACGAGCAGGACTACTACCGGGGTCTGGTGACGGAGGCCGCGCCCGGTACGACCCGGCAGGTCGCGGTGTCCCAGGGTGAGGTCCCGCAGGAGGCCGCCTCGACCTTCGGCGAGGAAGAACCGGCCTCGGAGAAGGTGATCGGCCGATGACCGAGCAGCTCGCCGCCTACTCCACCTCCACCGGAGAGGCCGTCCAGTTCTGGATCCTCGGCACCGTCGCCGTCATCGGCGCCCTGTGCACCGTCTTCATGAAGAAGGCCGTGCACAGCGCGCTCTGCCTCGCCGGGACCATGATCGTCCTGGCGGTGTTCTACCTTGCCAACGGCGCCTACTTCCTGGGCATCGTGCAGATCGTCGTCTACACCGGCGCGATCATGATGCTGTTCCTGTTCGTGGTGATGCTCGTCGGCGTCACGGCCGCGGACTCCCTGAGGGAAACCATCAAGGGCCAGCGGTGGCTGGCCCTCCTGTGTGGCCTCGGGTTCGGCATCCTGCTCGTCGGCGGCATCGGGAACGCCTCCCTGAAGGAGTTCAACGGCCTGGCCCAGGCCAATGCGAGCGGCAATGTGGAGGGCATCGCGACCCTCCTGTTCACCAAGTACGTCTTCGCCTTCGAGATCACCGGCGCCCTGCTGATCACGGCCGCCGTCGGCGCCATGGTGCTCACGCACCGCGAGCGCACCGAGCGCGCCAAGACCCAGCGCGAGCTGTCCGAACAGCGCATCCGCGAAGGCAAGCACATCCCGCCGCTGCCGGCGCCCGGCGTCTACGCCCGGCACAACGCAGTGGACATCGCGGGCCTGCTGCCCGACGGCACCCCGTCCGACCTCACGGTCAGCAAGACGCTGCGCGAGCGCGGCCAGATCCGGGACGTGTCCACCGAGGCGCTCAACGATCTGCGGGCACTGGAGCAGCGCGCGGAGGAGCGCTTGGAGCGGACCGCGATCGAGCCGGCGACCTTCAAGCGGCCCGAGGAGGCGTCCAAGTGAACCCGGTCAACTACCTCTATCTCGCGGCCCTGCTGTTCACGATCGGCGCCACAGGTGTGCTGATCAGGCGAAACGCGATCGTCGTGTTCATGTGCATCGAGCTCATGCTCAACGCCTGCAACCTCGCGCTCGTCGCCTTCTCCCGGATGCACGGCAATCTCGACGGCCAGATCATCGCCTTCTTCACGATGGTCGTCGCCGCCGCGGAGGTCGTCGTCGGGCTCGCGATCATCGTGTCGCTGTTCCGTTCCCGCCACTCGGCCTCGGTCGACGACGCCAGCCTGATGAAGCTCTGAGGGGTCGGAAGAATCGTGGAGAACCTGATTGCGCTGCTGGTCGCGGCGCCATTGCTCGGAGCGGTACTGCTGCTGTGCGGCGGCCGGCGCCTCGACGCCGTCGGCCAGTGGATCGGCACGCTCCTGTCGTTCGTCTCCTTCGTCTTCGGCGTGATCCTCTTCACCGATCTGCTGGGCAAGGACGCCGAACACCGGACCCTCACGCAGCACCTCTTCAGCTGGGTCCCGGTCGAGGGCTTCCAGGCGGACGTCGCCTTCCGCCTGGACCAGCTGTCGATGACGTTCGTGCTGCTGATCACCGGCGTCGGCTCGCTGATCCACCTGTACTCGGTCGGGTACATGGAGCACGACGAGCGGCGCCGGCGCTTCTTCGGCTATCTGAACCTGTTCCTCGCGGCGATGCTGCTGCTCGTCCTCGCCGACAACTACCTCCTGCTGTACGTCGGCTGGGAGGGCGTCGGTCTCGCCTCCTACCTGCTGATCGGTTTCTGGCAGCACAAGCCCAGCGCCGCCACCGCCGCGAAAAAGGCCTTCCTGGTCAACCGCGTCGGCGACATGGGCCTGTCGATCGCGATCATGCTGATGTTCCTCTGGTTCGGCACCTTCGCCTTCGGGCCGGTGCTCGGCACCCATGAGGAGGCGGGTCTGGCCGGTGCGGCCGGCGAGGACAAGCTCACCGCCATCGGCCTGATGCTGCTGCTCGCCGCCTGCGGCAAGTCCGCCCAGGTACCGCTGCAGTCCTGGCTCGGGGACGCGATGGAGGGCCCGACCCCGGTCTCGGCCCTCATCCACGCCGCCACGATGGTGACCGCGGGCGTCTACCTGATCGTCCGCTCCGGCGCCATCTTCAACGGCGCGCCGGACGCGCAGCTGGCGGTCACCGTGGTCGGTGCGGTCACGCTCCTCTTCGGTGCGATCGTCGGTTGCGCGAAGGACGACATCAAGAAGGCGCTGGCCGGCTCGACCATGTCGCAGATCGGCTACATGATCCTCGCCGCGGGCCTCGGCCCCATCGGCTACGTCTTCGCGATCATGCACCTGGTGACGCACGGCTTCTTCAAGGCCGGGCTCTTCCTCGGCGCCGGTTCCGTCATGCACGGCATGAACGACGAGGTCGACATGCGCAAGTACGGCGGCCTGCGCAAGTACATGCCGGTCACCTTCGTCACCTTCGGCCTCGGCTACCTCGCGATCATCGGCTTCCCCGGTCTGTCCGGCTTCTTCTCCAAGGACAAGATCATCGAGGCGGCGTTCGCCAAGGGCGGCACCGAGGGCTGGATCCTGGGCGGGTGCGCGCTGCTGGGCGCGGCCATCACGGCGTACTACATGACGCGCGTGATGCTGATGACGTTCTTCGGCGAGGAACGCTGGCGCCACGCCCCGACCCCGTCCCCGGCCGAGCCCAGCGTGGAGCCCGCCGCCGAGACGCGCGGCGAGCACGCGGAGCCGCACCCGCACGAGTCGCCCAAGGTCATGACGATCCCGATGATCGTGCTGGCCGTCGGGTCGGTGGCGGGCGGTGCGTTCTTCAGCATCGGCGACCGCTTCCTGCACTGGCTGGAGCCCATCACCGGGCACGACCACGGCCACGCGCCGATCAGCGCGATCACGGTCACGGCCGCGACCGTGGCGTGCATGGTCATCGGCGTCGCCATCGCCTACGCGCAGTACGGCCGCCGCCCGGTCCCGGTCCTCGCCCCGCGCGGCTCGCTTCTCACCCGGGCCGCCCGGCGCGACTTGCTGCAGGACGACTTCAACCACGTCGTCCTGGTACGCGGCGGCGAGCACCTCACGCGCTCCCTGGTGTACGTCGACCACACCCTGGTCGACGGCGTCGTCAACGGCACGGCGGCCTCGATGGGCGGCCTGTCCGCACGGATGCGCAGGCTGCAGAACGGCTTCGCGCGGTCGTACGCGGTCTCGATGTTCGGCGGTGCGGCGGTCCTCATCGCCGTGACCCTGCTGATGAGGGCGGTCTGATACCGATGTCCATTCCTCTGCTGACAGCGACGGCGGCGCTCCCGGCGATCGGGGCGATCGCCACGGCCGCCGTACCGGCCGCCCAGCGCACCGCCGCAAAGTGGCTGGCGCTGCTCTTCTCACTGGGCACACTCGCCCTCGCCGTCACCGTCCTGGTCCGCTTCGACCCGGACGGCGACCGCTACCAGCTCACCGAATCCCACGCCTGGATCAAGGACTTCGGGGTCCGGTACGAACTAGGCGTGGACGGCATCGCGGTGGCGCTGATCGCGCTGACGGCGCTGCTGATCCCGTTCATCGTCCTCGCGGGCTGGCACGACGCCGACCCGCTGGAGACCGGCAGCAGGCGCTGGCGGCCGACGCAGGGCTTCTTCGCCCTGATCCTGGCCGTCGAGGCGATGGTGATCCTCTCCTTCGAGGCCACCGACGTCTTCCTCTTCTACATCTTCTTCGAAGCCATGCTCATCCCGATGTACTTCCTCATCGGCGGCTTCGGGGACCGTGCCCACGAGCACGGCGAGAAGGTGGCCTCGACGCAACGGTCGTACGCGGCCGTGAAGTTCCTGCTCTACAACCTGGTCGGCGGCCTGATCATGCTGGCCGCGGTGATCGGCCTGTACGTGGTCGCCGGGAACTTCTCGCTCCAGGAGATCGTCGAGGCCCGCGCCAACGGCTCGCTGGACATGGCGACCAACACCGAGCGCTGGCTGTTCCTCGGCTTCTTCTTCGCCTTCGCGGTGAAGGCGCCGCTGTGGCCGCTGCACACCTGGCTGCCCAACGCCATGCAGGAGGCCACCGCGCCGGTCGCCGTGCTCATCACGGCGGTCGTCGACAAGGTGGGCACCTTCGCGATGCTCCGCTTCTGCCTCCAGCTGTTCCCGGAGGCGAGCCAGTGGGCGACGCCCGCCATCCTCGTCCTGGCGCTGATCAGCATCGTCTACGGTGCGCTGCTCGCGGTGGGCCAGCGGGACATGAAGCGCCTGATCGCGTACGCGTCGATCTCGCACTTCGGCTTCATCATCATGGGCATCTTCGCGATGACCAGCCAGGGCCAGTCCGGCGCGACCCTCTACATGGTCAACCACGGCATTTCCACGGCCGCGTTGATGCTGGTGGCCGGCTTCCTGATCTCCCGGCGCGGCTCGCGGCTCATCGCCGACTACGGCGGTGTCCAGAAGGTCGCGCCCGTGCTCGCCGGCACGTTCCTGATCGGCGGTCTGGCGACCCTGTCGCTGCCGGGACTGGCGCCCTTCGTCAGTGAGTTCCTGGTCCTGGTCGGCACGTTCACGCGCTACCCGGTGGTCGGCATCATCGCCACCTTCGGCATCGTGCTCGCCGCGCTCTACACCCTCGTCCTCTACCAGAGGACGATGACGGGCCCGGTGAAGCCGGAGGTCTCCGCGATGCCCGACCTCAGGGCGCGGGAACTCGTGGTCGTCGCCCCGCTGGTCGTACTGCTGATCTTCCTGGGTGTCTACCCGAAGCCCGTCACGGACATCGTCAACCCGGCGGTCAAGCAGACCATGTCCGACGTACAGAAGAAGGACCCCCAGCCCGAGGTGGAGGCCGCCAAGTGAGCGCATCAGCCGTCCACAGCCTGTGGACAACCGCGGCCGATCCGATCTCGAAGATCGACGCGCCGAAGATCGAGTACGGACAGTTGTCGCCCACCCTGATCGTCGTCGGTGCGGCGGTGGTTGGGGTGCTGATCGAGGCGGTCGTCCCGCGCAAGGCCCGCTACTACGCGCAGGTGTTCATCTCCGCCGTGGCGCTCATCGCCGCGTTCGCCGCGGTCGTGGCACTCGCGGCGGGCGGCTACGCCACGACCAAGTCGGGCATCGCCGCGATGGGCGCGATCGCCGTCGACGGACCTGCCCTCTTCCTGCAGGGCACGATCCTGCTGGCGGGGCTGGTCGGCCTGTTCACCTTCGCCGAGCGGCGCCTCGACCCGGCGGCGCACGGCAACCGGGTCGACTCCTTCGCCGCGCAGGCCGCGTCCGTGCCGGGCAGCGACAGTGAGAAGGCCGCGGTGAAGGCCGGGTTCACCACCACCGAGGTGTTCCCGCTGCTGATGTTCGCGGTCGCCGGCATGCTGGTCTTCCCGGCGGCCAACGACCTGCTGACGCTGTTCATCGCCCTGGAAGTCTTCTCGCTCCCGCTGTACCTGATGTGCGCCCTGGCCCGCCGCAAGCGGCTCATGTCGCAGGAGGCCGCGGTCAAGTACTTCCTGCTCGGAGCGTTCGCTTCCGCGTTCACCCTGTTCGGCATCGCGCTGCTGTACGGCTACTCCGGCTCCGTGTCGTACGCGACGATCGCGCAGGTCGTCGACGGCACGATCCCGGACATCACCCCGGCGCTCGCGGACACCATGGGCAACGACGCGCTGCTGCTCGTCGGCGCCGCGATGATCGTCATGGGCCTGCTGTTCAAGGTGGGCGCGGTCCCGTTCCACATGTGGACGCCGGACGTCTACCAGGGCGCGCCGACGCCGGTGACCGGGTTCATGGCGGCGGCGACGAAGGTGGCGGCGTTCGGTGCGCTGCTGCGTCTGCTCTACGTCGTCCTGCCCGGCCTGCGCTGGGACTGGCGGCCGGTCATGTGGGGCGTCGCGATCGTCACCATGCTGGGCGGCGCGATCGTCGCGATCACCCAGACCGACATCAAGCGGCTGCTGGCGTACTCGTCGATCGCGCACGCCGGTTTCATCCTCGCGGGTGTCATCGCGACCACGCCGTCCGGGGTGTCGTCCGTCCTCTTCTACCTGGGCGCGTACTCGTTCGTGACGATCGGGGCGTTCGCGGTGGTGACGCTGGTGCGGGACGCCGGCGGTGAGGCGACGCACCTGTCCAAGTGGGCAGGGCTCGGCCGCCGTTCACCGTTGGTGGCGGCCGTGTTCGCGGTGTTCCTGCTGGCCTTCGCGGGCATCCCGCTGACCTCCGGCTTCGCCGGGAAGTTCGCCGTGTTCAAGGCGGCGGCGGAGGGCGGGGCCGGCCCGCTGGTCGTGGTCGGTGTGATCTCGTCCGCGATCGCGGCGTTCTTCTACATCCGCGTCATCGTGCTGATGTTCTTCAGCGAGCCGAAGCCGGAGGGGCCGACGGTCGCCGTTCCGTCGCCGCTGACGATGACGGCGATCGGGGTCGGTGTGGCGGTCACGCTGGTGCTGGGTGTGGCTCCGCAGTACTTCCTGGATCTGGCGAGTCAGGCGGGAGTGTTCGTGCGCTGACGCGGTGCCCGGCTGTACGGCAGCGGCCCGGTTTCCCTCCGAGGGAGCCGGGCCGCTGTGACGTGCCGGGGCGGCTACTGGTCCTTGTCGCGGCGCGTCTTGATCTGAGTGAGGTCCAGGTCGATCGGAAAGGGAGCGTCCAGCTTCATTCGCTCACGGAAGATGCCCACGCTCGCGTACGCGCGGGTGGTGGGCTCCAGCTCAAAGGCGTGCACCGCCGCGCGGCCCTTCTCGTTCTCGACCCTCCAGTAGTGGGGGATCTTCGCGCGGGCGTACTTCAGCGGTTTGGTCTCGCGGTCCCGGGACACGGAGTCGGCCGAGACGACTTCGATGGCCAGGAGGACCGCCTCCGCCGGGAACCGCGTCTGCTCCGAGTCCTCCACGACGTCCCCGCTCACGACGATCACGTCCGGCTCCGGCCGGTTCTGCCGGTCGATGTCGATGGTGAACTCGCGGATGACCTCGAACTCCGCCGGGGCCAGGGACTGGAGCTGCCACTTGAAGAAATCAACCGCGCGCTCGTGAAAAAGGGTCTGCGGACTCACGAAGACCAGGCTCCCGTCGATCAGTTCCGTGTGCGGAGGTAGATTCGGGAGGCGGTCCAGGTCGTCGGCGGTCCAGCCGCCTTCCGGCGGGGTCGGCCAAGCGGGCGTGGACGCCTTCGGTGCGACGCTCATCAGTGCTCCCATGGGACGGAGTCTCGCCGGTCCACTCAGACTATCCGCCGGAAACGGGCAGGTCTGCCGCGAACGTGTGAACGACGGTCGCGTCCTTGACGCAGGGTTCGCGGAGCGGCCTGTGGATAACTCCGGGACTGTCGGTCGCGGCCCCTATCGTGGAGGCAGTGGTCGAGGGACGACGTACGGGGGACACGGCGATGGGTGCGACAGGCGGGATCAGCGAGATGCCAAGGGTGACCGAGTCGGCCGGGGCGGCCGACAGCGAGGCGCTGGCCGCGCTGCACCGGGTCTTCGGGTACGGGGCCTTCCGCGGGGAGCAGGAAGCCGTCATCGAGCATGTGGTGGCGGGCGGCGATGCCGTCGTGCTCATGCCCACCGGTGGCGGGAAGTCCCTGTGCTACCAGATTCCGTCCCTGGTCAGACCGGGTACCGGCATCGTCGTCTCGCCGCTCATCGCCCTCATGCAGGACCAGGTGGACGCGCTGCGGGCGCTCGGTGTGCGCGCCGGGTTCATGAACTCCACGCAGGACTTCGACGAGCGCCGGGTGGTGGAGGCCGAGTTCCTCGCGGGCGAGCTGGACCTGCTCTACCTGGCGCCGGAGCGGCTGCGACTCGACTCGACGCTGGACCTGCTCTCGCGAGGCAAGATCGCCGTCTTCGCGATCGACGAGGCGCACTGCGTGTCCCAGTGGGGCCACGACTTCCGGCCCGACTATCTGGCCCTGTCGCTGCTGGGCGAGCGCTGGCCGGACGTGCCGCGGATCGCGCTGACGGCGACGGCCACCCGCGCCACGCACCAGGAGATCACCCAGCGGCTGAACATGCCGACGGCCCGGCACTTCGTGGCGAGCTTCGACCGGCCCAACATCCAGTACCGGATCGTTCCGAAGGCGGACCCGAAGAAGCAGCTGCTGAGCTTTCTGCGAGAGGAGCACGCGGGCGACGCGGGCATCGTCTACTGCCTCTCGCGCAAGTCGGTGGAGGCGACGGCCGAGTTCCTGAGCCGGAACGGCATCGAGGCGGTGCCCTACCACGCGGGCCTGGACGCGGGCACGCGCGCGGCGCACCAGTCCCGGTTCCTGCGGGAGGACGGCCTGGTCGTCGTGGCGACCATCGCCTTCGGGATGGGTATCGACAAGCCCGACGTGCGGTTCGTCGCCCACCTCGACCTGCCCAAGTCGGTCGAGGGCTACTACCAGGAGACGGGCCGAGCCGGCCGCGACGGACTGCCGTCCACGGCCTGGATGGCCTACGGCCTCAACGACGTCATACAGCAGCGCAAGCTGATCCAGTCGGGCGAGGGCGACGAGGCGTTCCGGCGCCGGGCGGCCGCGCATCTGGACGCGATGCTGGCGCTGTGCGAGACGGCGCAGTGCCGACGCGGTCAGCTGCTCGCCTACTTCGGCCAGGACCCCGATCCGGTGGGCTGCGGCAACTGCGACACCTGCCTGACGCCGCCGGAGACCTGGGACGGCACGGTCGCGGCGCAGAAGGTGCTGTCGACCGTGGTGCGGCTGCAGCGGGAGCGCGGGCAGAAGTTCGGGGCGGTGCAGATCGTCGACATTCTGCTGGGGCGGCGCACCGGCAAGGTGATCCAGTTCGATCACGACCAGTTGTCCGTGTTCGGCATCGGCGAGGAGCTGAGCGAGGGCGAATGGCGCGGCGTCATCCGGCAGTTGCTCGCGCAGGGGCTGCTCGCCGTCGAGGGGGAGTACGGGACGCTCGTGCTGACGGAGGCCAGTGGCTCGGTGCTGCGGCGGGAGCGGGAGGTGCCGCTGCGCAAGGAGCCGAAGAAGCCGGTGACCTCACGGTCGGCGTCGGGGTCGGGTGCGGCGGGTTCCGCGCGCGGGGAGCGCAAGGCCAAGGCCGCGGTGGCCGAGTTGCCGGAGGAGCTGGTGCCGGCCTTCGAGGCGCTGCGGGCCTGGCGTGCCGAGCAGGCTCGGGAGCAGGGTGTCCCGGCCTATGTGATCTTCCATGACGCGACGTTGCGGGAGATCGTGACGGTGTGGCCCGAGTCGGTGCGGGAGCTCGGGGGCGTCGGCGGAGTGGGGGAGAAGAAACTGGCGACGTACGGGGCGGGGGTGTTGCAGGTGTTGGGCTCGTTGCGCGAGGCGCCCGGCGCTGAATCGGAGTCGACGGCGGCCGTCTCCGAGCCCGAGGGGGCAGGATCAGGCCCAGGGACGGACGGCTGGCCGGAGAGGGATGACTGGCCGGAGACGGACGAGGAGCCGGCGCCGGACGAGTGGGCCTAGGGACGGGAAAGCCGGTGGACAGCGCGCGGGTGGCCCCCTAGCGTTGCGCCGCACGCCCAAGATCGACGGAAGGAGGCGAGCGCCATGCGCACCACACCGTTCCCGCGCTCCCACTCCGTTGACCCGGCGTGCCTCGTCTGATTCCTGTTCGCCCGGGAGCGTCACCACCGTTCGTATCCCGGAGGAATCCATGACCGATCTGGTCATCCGTGCGCTCGACGAGCGTGACGCCCATCTCTTCGACACCCTGCCCGACCCCCTGCGCGCCGGGGAGACGCACCGGCAGGTCCGCTACCGGCCCGACTGGAAGCGGGTCGCCCTGCGCGACGGCCGTGTGGTCGCCCGGGCCGCATGGTGGGGTGGCCCCGACGACAGCGAGCCGCTTCTCGCCGAGTGGTTCGACGTCGCCGACGGCGAGGAGGCGGCCGGCGCCGAACTGCTGCGCACCGCCCCGTGGCGGGTCGGGCTGGAGATCAACCCGCCCGCCGGCTGGCGCGACGACCCCGTCCAGCGCGCGGCCGCCGAAGCCCGCTACGCCGCCGCCCGTGCGGCCGGCTTCACCCTCTTTGTCGAGCGGATCGTCTACCGTTGGACACCGCAGTGCACGCTGCCCGCCCGCCCCGGCCGTCTGGAGTTCGCCCCCGAACCCGACGACAAGGTCTTCCTCGACGCCCTGCGCCGCATCCACTCCGTCACTCTCGACGCCCATGCCCGCAAGGCCATCGCGGTGGGCGGGCTCGACCAGGCCGCCCAGGAGGCAGTCGACTTCTTCAACTGGTGCCCCTCGCCCCGCGAGTGGTGGCAGGTGGCCCGCACCCGGGAA
The DNA here is from genome assembly GCF_001513975.1 of Streptomyces curacoi. Classification (GTDB taxonomy): domain Bacteria; phylum Actinomycetota; class Actinomycetes; order Streptomycetales; family Streptomycetaceae; genus Streptomyces; species Streptomyces curacoi. The sequence goes on along the minus strand of NZ_KQ947988.1, from coordinate 633,104 downwards.
GGAGAACTGGCGGGCATCCACATCCCGGCGCACAACCCGCAGGGGCCGTGCATCGGCTTCATCGGCGTCCTGCCCGAACACCGGGGCCACGGCTATGCCCACGACCTCCTCGCCGAGTGCACGCACTTCCTCGTGGAGCGGGGCGCCGAGTTCATCGCCGCCGCCACGGACCAGGCCAACGCACCCATGGCCGCGCACTTCGCCAAGGCGGGCTATCCCGCCGTACGCGAACGCACGCACTTCGACGCCCCGTGACAGTCCGGCCGGCCGTATGAGCGAACTGGGGTGAAGCAGGGCCCCACCGCCTTCAGCCCAACGCCGTCAAGCCCGGTGCGAACGCGATCAGTAGGGGCAGCAGGGGCACCAGCGCTGCCGCCGCCGTCGTGAGGGCCCGGTGTCTGCGGCCCAGGCGGGGTGGGGGCTGGAGGAGGCGGTCGACCCGTTCGCCGAGGAGGCGGTGGCTGGAGGCGCAGGACAGGACGCCTCGGTGCTGGTTCAGCTCGATCAGGGCCAGGGCCGTGGTCAGGTGGCCGCAGCGACGGGAGGCGGTGTCGTCGGCGGCGAGTTCCACCAGGCGGTGGGTCTGGTCGCAGAAGTGGGCGAACAGCGGGATGCGGGGGAAGCCGGTGGCGAGGGCGGTCGAGAGGTGGAGGAGCCAGTCGTGGCGGGCGCGGGCGTGGCCGCGTTCGTGGGTGAGGACGGCGTCGAGCTGGTGGCCGGTCAGCCGGTGCAGGGCGCCGGTGGTGACGATCAGCTGGGACGGGTTGCCGGGCATCCACCAGGCGTCCGGGTACTCGTCCTCCAGGACCAGCAGCGGACCGCGCGCTGCGGGCAGGCCGGCCGGCAGGTCGGGGGCACGTTCGCGCAGGTGGGCCCGGGCCTGACGGCGGCGTCGGCGCGCCTCGGCGAGTTCGCGGGCCAGCATCGCGGTCGTCCAGGCGGCACCGCAGGCCAGGAGCAGGGTCAGGGCGGTCGCCCAGGGCGGGGCGGACGAGAGGTCGTACGCCGCGGTCACCGCCGGCGGAGCGGGGGCGAAGAGCTGCGCGCGTACGGTGCCGAAGACGGCGGCGGCGCCCAGCGACAGGGCCGTCAGACAGCACAGCAGGACGGTCGCGACCAGGCACTGCCACACCCACAGCGCGACCACGGGTTCCCGCTCGGGCCACGCGGCCCGGGTCAGCGCACGCGGAACGGGCACGGCGGCCGTCAGGGCGACGATGCTCAACAGGAGCAGGCAGGCGGTCATGCCAGTGGCTCCGTATCCTGGGCTGGAGGGTGCGGGGGCGGCTGTGCTGTGCAGTGCTGTGCGGGGCGGTGGGCGATGAACACGTCACCCGCCGCCAGCCAGTATGACGGTGGCGGTCGCCGGAGTCAGCGGGAAAGAGCCGCCGAACTCGTCTCCGGGCGCCATGCCTACGCCGACACGGACATCATCCGGCTCCCCCCGGCCCCCGGCCCTCCCTGTCCCGCAGCGTCCGTACCGCCACCCCGCCTACCCTCGCAGCGCCGCCCGGACCGCCGCCTCCACCTCAGTGTCGTCCGCTCCCAGCGCACGGGCCTCCGCGGCGAACCGCCGGGCCAGTGCCACCAGTTCGGCCTGATCCGGTCGGTGGGCGCCCGCGGGGAGCGGGGCGACGCGGGTGCCCGCGCCTCGCCGCGTGCGGATCAGGGACGCTGCCTCCAGTTCGCGGTAGGCCCGTGCCACCGTTCCCGTGGCCAGCCCCAGGTCGGCGGCCAACTGCCGTACGGTCGGCAGACGTTCGCCCTCCGCGAGGCGGCCGGTGGAGATCAGGGCGGAGAGCTGGGAGCGGATCTGTTCGTACGGCGGGACCGGGCTGGTCGTGTCGACGCGCAGGCCGGCCCCGCTCATCGGCGGTCGGTCCCACCGGTGCCGGCCCGACGGCCCCGCCAGGCCGTCGCCCGCGGCGAGATGATCGTGAACAGGCACCACGGCGCTGTGAGCAGGGCGATCAGCCCCAGTGGCCACACCGTCCAGTTCCCCGCGACTCCCAGCGCGCCGTCGCACGTCGTGCTCATCAGCGCACCCGACACCATCGAGGCCACGCCGAACAGGGACGACGAGACCACCAGACCCCAGGCGGCGACGATCGCCAACGCCCGGTCCCGACGGGACTGTTCGTCGCCGGGGCGGGTCGCGATGCGCCGCAGGGACCAGCCGCAGGCGGCCGTGGCGAGGGCGAGGGAGGCCAGGATGGGAAGGCCGTAGTAGAGGCCGGGCCAGGGGCCGGCCGACTCGGTCACGCCCCGGCATGTCAGCGTGAGCGCGCGCCCCGCCCGGCCCAGGTCGTCCGGTGACGCCACCGTGGCCGCCGCCGTCAGCAGGACGACCAGTGCGGTCGCGAGGGCGAGCAGCAGGGCGGTCATGCGGGGCGGTACATAGTCGCGGACCCGGCGAGGAGTGAGTGCCGCAGTGCGTACCGCGCCCCGGCGCGGCGCGGTCAGGATGTCGCCGAGCAGCACTCCGGCCACCGCGCACAGGCCGAACACGACGATGGCGTAGAGAGTGCCCTCGCCGTTGTTCATGGGCAGCAGCCAGCGGGAGGCCAGCGCCCCGACGGCCAGGCCTGTCCAGCGGGCATAGCGGTCGACGGGTGCGCGGGATGCCGGCGCCGACGCGGACGCCGGCGCGGACGCCGAGGCGGATGTTCGTGAGCCGAGTTCGAGCATGACAGACACAGACCCCCGTGGAGATGACCCGTACGCCGACTTGGCCGTCGACGTGTACGCAGACGTGTGCGTACACATGTACATAGACCTGTACTCACCGCTTGTATCAAGCGGTGAGTACAAGATGCGGCCTCCCGGGGGCTTGTGTCAACTGCTTGATACAACCCGCCCGGTGACCTCCCCCAGCCCCACCCGGACCCCGCCGGGCCCCGGAGCCCAGGCGGACAGCGTCACCACGTCGCCGTCCTCCAGGAAGGTCCGCTTGCCGTCCGGGAGTTCGAGAGGGTCCCGGCCGTTCCACGTCAGCTCCAGCAGCGAGCCGCGCTCCCGTTCCGTCGGGCCGCTCACCGTGCCCGAGCCGTACAGGTCGCCGGTGCGGAGCGAGGCGCCGTTCACGGTCATGTGGGCGAGTTGCTGGGCGGCGGTCCAGTACATGGTCGAGAAGGGGGGCTCGGAGACCACGTGGCCGTTGATGGCCACGGAGATCCGCAGGTCGTAGCCGCCGGGTTCCGTTCCGGAGCCGGAGTCGTCCAGATACGGCAGCAGCGGGTGCGTGCGCTCCGGCGGTGCCACCCGGGCCTCGTCCAGGGCGTCCAGCGGGGTGATCCACGCCGACACCGACGTGGCGAAGGACTTGCCGAGGAAGGGGCCGAGGGGGACGTACTCCCAGGCCTGGATGTCGCGTGCCGACCAGTCGTTCAGCAGGCACAGCCCGAAGACGTGCTCCCGGAAGTCGCCCAGTGCCACCGGCTCGCCCATCCGCGACGGTACGCCGACCACGAAGCCGACCTCTGCCTCGATGTCCAGGCGGACCGACGGGCCGAAGACCGGCGCCGGATCAGCGGGGGCCTTGCGCTGCCCGGACGGACGTACGACGTCCGTGCCGGACACGACCACCGTGCCCGAGCGGCCGTGGTAACCGATCGGCAGATGCTTCCAGTTGGGGGTCAGGGAGTCCGCCGCGTCGGGGCGGAAGATCTGGCCGACGTTCCGGGCGTGGTTCTCGGAGGCGTAGAAGTCGACGTAGTCCGCGACCTCGAAGGGGAGGTGCAGGGTCACTGCGGACAGCGGATGGAAGAGGTCCGCGACGGCCTCCTGGTGCGCCGGCACCGTCACCCACGCCGTCAGGGCGCGCCGTACGTCCGACCAGGCGGTGCGGCCCGCGGCGAGCAGCGGGTTCAGGGAGCCCTGGGCGAGCAGCGGGGCGTACGGCGAGCCGAGCGCGTAGGCGGCCTTGCCCACATCGAGGACGTGGTCGCCGAGGCGGACGCCGACCCGGCGTGCGGGGTCCGAGCCGGGGAGGGAGAAGACGCCGTACGGAAGGTTGTGCGTGCCGAAGGGGTCGCCCTCGGGCAGATCGAAGGGGGGCATGGGGTGCTGCCTCACTCTCATACGCTCCGTATGCCATGTGGTCGGGCCACACGTTACGGGTGAGTCGCCGGTCTTGGGCAGTACGGAGGCCGCGTCGCCGAGTCGGCGAACGGGCAGGTCGTCGCACCTGGACGGCACAGGGCGGCCGGCCCTGGGGGACGAAGTCGCCGACCACTTCGACGAGAAGGAGCTGTCGGCGCTCGCGCGGGCACCACGTGGGGGTGAAATCACCACAGCCCGAGGGAAGTTGCGGGGACGCGGACTGAACGGGAACCGGAACAGGTGTCAACACATGTGAACACAGCAGCCGTCCGGTTCACGTCGAGTCGATGAGGCGTCCTGTCCGTATTCTCTGATCATGGCCGCACCCATCGCATATTCACTCATCGCCACTGACCTGGACGGAACGCTGCTCCGAGGCGACGACACGCTCTCCGACCGGTCCCTCGACGCGCTCGCGCAGGTGGCGGCGGCCGGAGCCCAGCACCTCGTCGTGACGGGACGGCCGGCGCCCAGAGTGCGGCCGCTCCTCGACGCCCTGGGCAGCAGGGGGCTTGCGGTGTGCGGGCAGGGCGCGCAGTTGTACGACGTCGGCGCGGACCGGCTGCTGTGGTCCGTCACCTTGGACCGGGAGCTCGCGGAGACCGCGCTCGGCAAGATCGAGGCCGAGGTCGGGCAGGTGTACGCGGCCGTCGACCAGGACGGCGTCGACGGGCTCACGCTCATCGAACCCGGGTACTTGATGCCCCACCCGACCCTGCCCGCCGTACGCGTCCAGCACCGCGACGACCTGTGGTGCGAGCCGATCAGCAAGGTGCTGCTGCGCCATCCCACCCTCTCCGACGACGAGTTGGCGGCGACGGCGCGCGCTGTGGTGGAGTCGCTCGCGACGGTCACCATGTCGGGGCCCGGCACCGTCGAACTCCAGCCATGCGGCATCACCAAGGCGACCGGTCTCGCGCTCGCCGCCGACCATCTCGGTCTCGGCGCGCACGAGACCATCGCCTTCGGTGACATGCCCAATGACATCCCCATGTTCGACTGGGCCGCCCGCGGTGTCGCGATGGCCAACGCCCATCCCGAACTCAAGGCGGTCGCCGACGAGATCACCCTCTCCAACGAGGACGACGGCATCGCCGTCGTCCTCGAGAGGCTCTTCGCGGGGAGTCTCGCGGATCTCGCCCAGTAGGGGCCGTCAGTAGGGGCCGTTCACGTTGTCGATCGAGCCGTAGCGCGCGGCCGCGTAGTTGCACGCGGCCGTGATGTTCGCGACCGGGTCGAAGGGGTCGTACAGCGTCCCCGGCACGTGGTAGGCCGCGAAGGTCGGGTCGATGACCTGGAGGAGGCCCTTGGACGGGGTGCCCGCGGCGGCGTTGGAGTCCCAGTTGTTGATGGCGGCCGGATTGCCCGACGACTCACGCATGACGTTGCGGTAAATGCCGTCGTACGACCCGGGAATTCCGTTCTGCGCCATGATGTCCAGCGCCTCGCGGATCCAGCCGTCGAGGTTGTTCGCGTACGTCTTGGCGGAGGCCTGGGTGGCGCGGGCGACGGACTGGGTGGACTTCTTGGCGGTCGTGGAGGCCTTGCTCGGCGTGCTCGCCTTCTTGGTCGTCCTGACCGTCAGCTCCAGGCCCGGGTGGATCAGCCGCGGGTCGTCACCGATGGTCTTGCGGTTGTCCTTGTAGAGCTGCCGCCAGCCGCCCGGTGTGTCGTACTTGTCCGCAATGTCATAGAGCGTATCGCCCTTGACCGTCTTGTACGTGATGGACTTGTCCTGCGCTGCGGCCTGCGCGGCGGAGGCGGGAGCCTGGGCCGGCTGTGCGGCGCTCGCGGTGGTCGCGCTCAGGAGCGGGAGGGCGAGTGCGGCGGTGCCGGTGCCGGCTGCGACGACGCGGCGGGTGAGCGGGTTGGTGCGGGGGCGGCGGTGTTTGCCTCGGGGCATGGCGCTGTTCCTCTCCGGCGCCTGCGAGGTGAGCTGTCGGGTTCGGGCGGGAGATGCCCGGCCGCGCCGCCGTACGACGGTGCGACTTCACCCCTAGCCGGCCCGGTGCGCCATCAAGGCGTCCGGTTCGGCGACTTACCTGGTTCCCCCGCTCCTGCCGTGCGGTGCTTCGGTCGTCGGATGGCTCGGGCGGCGGCAGGATTCGGCGTCCGCCCGACTCGGCGGGAACGTATGCGAGAGCACATGCCCGGAACAAGGGTCATGGCCACCGGGCACGCTGTTGACCATGGTTCGGCACGTATGTGTTGCTTGATCCTTTGCGGTTGCCAAGTTTCAACTGGCGTTCGGGGCAAGGGGGAATGCCGGTGCGGCGGGTTGGGTGGGCGAGCGGGGGTGCGTGACCCAATTCACTGGCATCCGCAAGTGCGGCAAATCGGGCAATGACTCCAACTCGCCGTTAATGGTCCGCCCGTTGAGTCCGTTTGTCCCAAGTGCTGTGGAAAAGTGGCTCTTCGTCCTTCATTCGGGCGGGGTGGATGCGGGCGGAACCTCACGCGTGGTGCGAGTCGTTGCCATGATGATCGTTCGTCGTTCGTAGTGCGTGGTTTGTGGTTCGCGGGGGTGGTGAGTCGTCTCGCGGGGATGGCGCGCGGGTGTGCGCGGGCGGGGCGTCTCGCGGGGGGCGTCTCGCGTGGAGTCTCTCGTGGCGTCGAGGGGCGCGTCGGGTGTGACCGTCGGCCCGCGTGTCCATGTCAACCTTGATCGTTGCGGCGGCGCGGCGCGGAGAGGGTGAGCGGGCCGCTGTCGGGTCTACGGCGACTTCCGGTCGGGGTGCGGGTCGGCGTGGACCTATAAATGGATAGATGTCCATCCTTATCAGGTGATCAAAAACATACCGGTCGTGATCCGATACCGCCCATGGTGGACGGGTGGGCGGCATCAGTGATCGAAACGTGACCGGATACGCTGACTTGAGTGATGGCAGCGACCTATCGACAAACCGTGTAAACCGCCAGTAGACACCAGCAGACAGGAGACCCCTCGTGACCGTCGTCGGGCCGTTCGGGCTGAGCGTGCGGGACCAGGCTCTGGAAGCCGATGTCCAGGCCGGATTGACGGCTGTCGAGGAGGGATTGCTCGAAGCCACCAAGAGTGAGGTCCCCTTCATCACCGAGGCCGCCCAGCATCTGGTGCGGGCGGGTGGAAAGCGGTTCCGGCCACTGCTCGTGATGCTCACCGCCCAGTTCGGGGACCCGTATGCGCCGGGCGTCGTGCCGTCGGCCGTGGTGGTGGAGCTGACCCATCTGGCGACGCTGTACCACGACGACGTGATGGACGAGGCGGCCGTGCGGCGCGGGGTGCCGAGCGCGAACACACGGTGGGGGAACTCCGTCGCCGTGCTGACGGGCGACTTCCTCTTCGCGCGTGCCTCGCACATCCTGGCCGACCTCGGCCCTGAGGCGGTGCGGGTGCAGGCCGAGGCGTTCGAGCGGCTGGTCACCGGGCAGATCCTGGAGACGGCGGGGCCGCAGGACGGGCGGGATCCCGTGGAGCACTACCTGGATGTGCTGAGCGGGAAGACCGGGTCGCTGGTGGCGGTGTCCTGCCGGTTCGGGGCGATGATGTCGGGCGCCGACGAGACGGTGGTCGATGTGCTGACCCAGTACGGGGAGCGGCTCGGGGTCGCCTTCCAGCTGGCGGATGACGTACTGGACATCGCCAGTGACTCCCATGAGTCCGGGAAGACGCCGGGGACGGATCTCCGGGAGGGGATTCCGACGCTGCCGGTGCTGCGGCTGCGGGAGCGGGCCGCGCGGCTCGGGCTGGCGGAGGACATCGCGTTGTGCGAGCTGCTGGACTCCGATCTGAGTGACGACGCGCGGCATGCGGAGGCGTTGGCCGCGCTGCGGGTGCATCCGGCGTTGGAGCAGGCGCGGCGGGACACGGTGCGGTACGCGGAGGATGCGCGGGCCGCGTTGGCTCCGTTGCCGGACCTCGATGCCAAGGCCGCGTTGATGGAGCTGTGCGACGCCGTGGTGCATCGGGCGGGCTAGTCTCACCGCCGCCGCTTTCCCCATCCGTCCCATCGTTCCCTGAAGGGGCGCTCTGCCCCTTGGCGACCGCAAGGGCCACAGCCTCGCCGGCACGGGCACGGGCACGGGCACCGGCACCGTGAAGGGTTCCGACCTCCTCAACGCCCGCAAGGCGGGCCCGAATTCGTTCTACGCCAACGTGTCGGCGCGCACGCCCGGCGGCGTCGTCTCCCCCCAACCCCTACGGGTCGGGGGAGGCCTGGCCTCCGCGTGTCATACCGCAGGTGTACGTGGAGTTGGCTCCGAAGGTTGACGAATCTCCTTGGCGGATTTGGTCAGATGGAAACCACGGAAATCACCACTCCTCACCGATTCGGGTGAGAATGGCGGCTCAGGGGTGGACGAGTGCGGGGTCGAAAGACTCGCGGGCGACGAACGAGACGGTCAGCCGCCGCCGACGACGGAGGTAAGGCACACATGGCACCGTACGCATCCGACGACAGTACGACCGCCGCCGGGGAGGTCGACGACCTGCGGTCCGGGCGGCGCAAGGCGGCGCGGTACATCGTCCCGGTCGCGGTCGTGGGGGTCGCGGCGGCGACCATCGGGCTCGTCCCGGCGATCGCCGACTCCGGCGACCCGGACCTGCCGGAGATCACCGCGCAGCAACTCATCGAGAAGATCGCCCAGTCGGACGTACAGCAGCTGTCCGGCACCTTCAAGATCACCACGGATCTTGGCCTGCCCGACCTCGGCGGGCTGGAGTCGAGCCTCACCTCCGGCGCCATGGGGTCGGGGTCCGGAGACGGATCGTCCGCCGATCCCACGGCCAAGCTCACCGAGCTGGCGTCCGGCACGCACACCCTGCGCGTCGCCGTCGACGGCCCGGACAGGCAGAAGCTCTCCCTGTTGGAGAACGCCTCCGAATACAGCCTCATCCACAACGGCAAGGACGTCTGGGGCTACGACAGCAAGTCGAACGAGGTCTTCCACGGCACCGCCGACGAGCAGCGGGCCGGGGAGGAGAAGACGCAAGAGGTTCCGGCCACGCCCAAGGACATGGCCGAAGAGGCGCTGAAGGCGGTCGACGACACCACGTCCGTCACCGTCGACGGCACCGCGCAGGTCGCCGGCCGGGACGCGTACCGGCTGCTGATCAAGCCGAAGCAGTCCGGGACCACGGTCGGCGCGATCACGGTGGCCGTGGACGCCAAGACCGGCATCCCGCTGAAGTTCACGCTGACCCCGTCGAGTGGCGGCGCGGCCGTGGTCGACGCGGGCTTCACCCAGGTCAGCTTCGCCAAGCCGGCCGCCTCCACCTTCGACTTCACCCCGCCCAAGGGCGCGAAGGTCACGGAGGAGGGCGAGCTGGAGGGCGCCGCCGAGGCCGAGGGGCACCGGGCGCCGAAGTCCGAGGGCGAGCTCCGCAAGGAACTCGACAAGGAACTCGACAAGGAACTCGACAAGGAACTCGGCGGCCGGAAGTCCGGGGACGAGCTCGGCAAGGCGGCCCATGGCGGCCCCGAGGTCATAGGCGAGGGCTGGAACTCCGTGGCCGTCTTCGACACCGGCGGCGAGGGTGTCCCCTCCGGCGCCGAGGTCGGTGGCGACATGGGCGGCTTCCTGGACTCCCTGGGCGACAAGGTCACCGGCAAGTTCGGCTCGGGCACGGTCTTCTCGACCCGCCTGATCAACGCCCTGATCACGGACGACGGCAAGGTCTACGTGGGTGCGGTCGACAAGGACACGCTCGTGAAGGCGGCCGACTCGGGGAAGTGACCCGCAACCCCAACCTCCCTACCCCAGCATGAGTCGAGGAGCCTGAGGAGCCGATGGAGGAACTGCCCGCCGCGGAAACCGACGAGGCCGATCACGCCGACCGGGTCACCCAGGACGATCAGGCCGACCCGGTCGCCCAGGCCCATCACGTCGACCCGGTCGCCCAAGCCGGCAGGGCCGACCATGTCGCCCGGGCCGATCGGACCGCCTCTGTCGTCCAGGGCGGCAGCGGCGCCGGCGTCGACACGGTGATCGCCACCCGCGCGCTCACCAAGCGCTACCGCGGCGGGCAGCTCGCCGTCGACGGTCTCGATCTGACCGTCCCGGCGGGCAGCGTCTTCGGCTTCCTCGGGCCGAACGGCTCCGGCAAGACCACCACCATCCGCATGCTGATGGGCCTCATCGAGCCCACCTCCGGCACCGCGCGGGTGCTCGGGCAGCCCATGCCCCGGGCCGCGCGCGCCGTACTGCCACAGGTGGGCGCGCTGATCGAGGGGCCCGCGCTGTACGGCTTCCTCTCCGGCCGTGACAACCTCATCCGCTACGACGCCGCCGACCCGACCGCCGATCCGCGCACCCGGCGCACCCGGGTCGCGGCGGCGCTGGACCGGGTGGGCCTGACGGCCGCCGCGGGCAAGAAGGCCAAGGCGTACTCCCTCGGCATGAAGCAGCGGCTGGGGCTCGCGGCCGCGCTGCTCCAGCCGCGCAGACTGCTCGTCCTGGACGAGCCGACCAATGGCCTCGACCCACAGGGCATGCGCGAAATACGGTCGCTGATCCGCGAGTTGGCGTCCGACGGTACGACCGTCTTCCTCTCCTCCCACCTCCTCGACGAGATCGAGCAGGTGTGCACGCACGCGGCGGTGATGGCGCAGGGCCGGCTGATCACCCAGGGCGCGGTCGGGGAGCTGGCGGCGGGGACGCGCGGCCGTCTCGTCGTGACCACGCCCGACACCGGAGACGCGGCCCGGGTGCTGAAGGAGCAGGGCGCGGGGGACGTCGTCATCACCGACGACCGGGTGACCGCCGAACCGCCGGACCGCGATCTGGCCGACGTCAACGCCGCGCTGGTGAACGCCGGAGTCCGCGTCCGCGGTTTCGGTGTCGAGCGAGCCTCTTTGGAGGACGCGTTCGTGGCGCTCACGGGGGAGGGGTTCGATGTCGCGGGCTGAGGCGGTCTCACCGACTGAGGTGATCTCGCAGCGTCAGGCAATCCGTGAACCCAGTCCGTTGTGGACCTTCGGTCTTCTCCGCAGCGAACTGCTCACGACCTTCCGGCGCTGGCGCACCCTCGCGCTGCTCGCCGTACTCGCGGCCGTGCCGATCCTGGTCGGGATCGCCGTGAAGATCGAGACGAGCGACGGGGCGTCGATGGGAGGGGGCGGCCCGCAGAGCGGCGGCCCGGCGTTCATCTCGCAGATCACCAACAACGGCCTGTTCCTGGTCTTCACCGCGCTGGCTGCGACGCTCCCCTTCTTCCTGCCGATGGCGATCGGCGTCATCGCGGGCGACGCGATAGCGGGCGAGGCGAACCAGGGGACCCTCCGCTATCTCCTGGTCGCTCCCGCCGGCCGCACCCGCCTGCTCCTCACCAAGTACGCGACCACGATGACCTTCTGCCTGGTGGCCACCCTCGTGGTGGCCGTCTCGGCACTCACGGTCGGGGCGTTGCTCTTCCCTCTCGGTGATCTGACGACCATCTCGGGCACCCGGATCAGCTTCGCGGAGGGGCTGGGCAGAGCCCTGCTGATCGCCCTGGTCGTCGCCGCGTCACTCACAGGTGTGGCGGCGCTCGGCCTGTTCGTCTCGACGCTGACCAACAGCGGCATCGCGGCGATGGCGACGACCGTCGGCCTGCTGATCACCGTCCAGATCCTCGACCAGATACCCCAACTCCACGCGATCCAGCCGTACTTCTTCTCCCACTACTGGCTGTCCTTCGCCGACCTCATGCGTGAGCCGGTCTACTGGGACGACCTGGTCAAGAACCTCGGCGTCCAGGCCCTCTACGCGGCGGTGTTCGGCTCGGCGGCATGGGCGCGGTTCACGGCGAAGGACATCACCGCCTAGCTCCTCGGCCGACCTCAGTCGGTCTCGTACGGGAAGCGCGCGAGGGGCGCCTCCTGTGCGAAGAACGTCTTCGCGCGGGCCAGGGCTTCGGTGTCGTTCAGTACGTCACCGGGCTTGCTGCCGTTGCCGAGCAGCACCCCGCCGAAGCGCATCCCCAGGTAGGCGGCCGAGTTGTTGAGCGTTCCGACCAGCGGGTCGGCGACCTCCCGCTCCTGGTGCGCGAGTGCGGTGACGCCCCACAGGGTGCGCCCGGCCATGGTCGCCCTGAAGTCGGCTCCGGGTGTGCGCAGCCAGCCCGACCAGTAGTCGAGGTAGCGCTTGACGTGGGCGGACACCGAGTACCAGTACAGCGGCGAGACGATCACGACATCGGTCGCCGCGAGCGTCGCGTCCAGCAGCAGGGCCGCGCTCCCCTCCGTCGGGCGCACATGGTCGCTGTCGTGCCGCAGGTCCTCGAAGTCGGGCAGCGGATGTGCGGCCAGGTCGATCCACTGCTGCTCGACACCCTCGGGCAGCTGCTCGGCGGCCCTGCGGGCCAGCAGTTCGGTGTTGCCGTCGCGGCGGCTGCTGCCGAGGACGAACAGGAAACGGCGGGTCATGAGGTGGTCCCCCAGTTGGTCGGCACAAGAAATAGCATGCGTATGCATTATATGTGCGCGCAACGAACTGTCCAGAGCAGCAGGTCCTCCCGGCCGCGCGGGGCGACCAGCTGGAGCCCCACCGGGCAGCCGTCGGGACCGAAGCCCACCGGAATGCTGATCGCCGGATGCCCGCTCAGATTGAACGCCCAGGTCAGGGCGGTGGAGTAGCGGTCTCCGGGGCCGTCGTGGCCATGCGGTGGGGTGGGTGCCGTGGGCGTGAGCAGCAGCTCGGCATCGGCGAAGAGGGCGTCCAGTCTGCGGTCGTTCTCCGCCCGGATGCGGTGGGCGGCCGTGGGATCGGCTCCGGGCGTGCGCAGGGCGAGCCAGGCGGAGGCCGGGTCTTCGAGGCGAAGGGGGATGCCTGGGCGCACAAGCCGTAGGGCACCGGCTTCCGCGAGCCGTACGGCTCCCGCATGGGCGACCGCCACGATGTCCGGGTCGGGATCGTCGAAACCGAGGTCGGCAGACCAGACGGCGACCGGAGGGGACGAGCCCGAGCCGGGTTCTTCCCCCGACATCACGCTCCAGTACGCCGAGACGTCCCCCACGGACCGCGCCAGCACCCCCGGCGCCATGAGCCCGGTCCGGTCGGTCGACGGCAACCGCCCGTTGCCGGCCTTGAGTCCGACGACCCCGCACCATGCCGCCGGAATCCGTACTGACCCCGCCCCGTCGCTGCCCGTCGCGAGCGGCACCAGCCCCGCGGCCACCGCGGCCGCGGACCCGGCCGAGGAGCCGCCCGGCGTACGGTCGTGCCGCCAGGGGTTGACGGTACGGCCGTGCCGGCCGCGCCCCCAGGTCTGCCAGGCGGTGCCCGGCCCCGGAACGGACGTCGCCCCCACCGCCACGCACCCCGCCGCGAGCAGCGGGCCCGCTGTGCGCAGCCCATGCCGGCCCTTGACCCCGATCGGCACCCCGGCCAACGGCAGCCGCTCGCCCGCGTCGACCCGCGCGTCCACCTCACCGGCCCGCCGAAGCGCCTCCTCGCCCCACACCTCGATGAAGGCGCACAGCACGGGGTCGGCTCGCTCGATCCGTTCGAGCGCCGCCGCGACGACGTCGACGGCCCGGAGAGCCCGCGAGCGTACGGCCGAGGCGATCTCCTCGGCGGACAGGGCGGCGGGGAAGGCGGTGGACAGGGCGGCGGGGAGGGGGCCGGGAATGGCACCGGGGCCCAGCCGGCTCTCTCCCCGGCTCAGCGAGAACGCCCCGTCAGCCGCGCCAGCGCAGCCGCCTCCCGAGGCGGCGGTCCGCTCGGATCGCCGAGCCGCCACGCGGGCACCCACGGCACCCGGTACACATCGACCGCGGACTCGATCGCCTTGACGTGCTCGGCGAGCAGCCGAGGCAGCCGCCCCGGCGCGTCCGCGACCAGCACGACGGCGTCGAGATCGAGCCCGCGCGGGGCCTCACCGCGCCGGAAGACCTCAAGGGCATGCCGGACGGCGGCCAGCCCGGCCGCATGTGTACGGGCGACGAGCAGGACCGACGCCGGATCGGCGGGCCCGGGCCAGGCGCGCCCGCAGTCATGGCCGCCGTAGACCGCGGCGAGGGTCGAGACACCCGCCCCGCCGTGCACGCCGACCCAGGAGAAGCGCCGGGGTGCGACGGCGGCAGGGGAGGGCGGCGGCTCCTCCGGTAGGGCCACCGGCCCGCGGATCCAGATCTCCGGACCGGGTGCCGGCCCTTGCTGCACGTGCATGTCAGTCCGCATGCCCGCACTCCTTCCTCGCCACGCCACCGATCTTCACGCTGGGCATGAGAATGCTGTGACGTGGCACAAGCTCCTGGAACGAGTCTGTGACGCCCCGGTGACGTCCGCGCCGCGCGCGGCCGGAGAGACTCGACAGTACGTGTACGACGTGTCCGACCTGGACGACCGGATCTTGACGCCGGGGAAGACGTCGGGGAAGCGAGTGAGGGAGCCGATGTCTCGACTCAGCCGCGCGATGAAGCGGGAACAGAAACGCGCCGCGGCCACGGCGGCCCCCGTGGCCGCGCCGATCGACGTGCGGGTCCCCGCCGTCGGTCCGGGCGCCGGCGGCGCGTCGATCGGCGGCGTACCGGTCACCGCGGCTCCCGGGGAGGAGATCCAGCACGCCGTGCTGACTCACCTCCAGCGCATCGCCCGTGCCGCCGGTCACCCCGTGCACGCCACGGTCCACGACGAGCGCATCGGTTACGTCGTCCCGCTGCGGGTGGACGCGGACGGCTCCAGCCGGTTCACCGCGGAACCCGTGCGCACGGCACCGCCGGCTCACCCGGCCGCACCACCCACGCCACCCACGCCACCCCCGCCGGGCATGGAGCCCGAGGGGGACAGGCCCACACATGTCCTACGGCCACTGCCGCGCCCGCAGCAGGACGCCTCGCCCACCTTCCGTATGCGCGCGCTGCCCGAGCCGGTGCCGGACGCCGTGCCCGGCACGGTCGCGCCGCCGCTGGGGGAGTTCGGGCCACCGCCACCCATGGACGCGCGGCCGCGGCAGGCCGCCGTACCGGGGGCCGGCCTACCGCAGGCCGACGTACCGCCGACCGAGAGGCCGCGAGTCGACGTACCGCGAGTCGACGTACCGCGAGCCGACATGCCGCAAGCCGACGTGCCGCACCTGGACCCCGACCCGAAGCCCGCCCCACCCCGCGGCTTCGACGCCGTGGCCGAAGCCGTCCTCGGTGACGCGCCGCCCGCCACGACCGCCGACGCCTCCCCCTTCACCGAACCGCTGACGCGGACCAACGAGGCCGTGAGGGCGGGGCGGACGGCACAGGCGGCGGAACTCGCGGAGCGGACCGTGGCGGAAGCGTGCGCGGTGCTGGGCCCGGAGCATCGCGAGGTGCTCCGGATGCGTGAACTCGGCGCGTACATCGCCTACTTGGCGGGCGATCCGGAGCGCGCCTTCACTCTCTCCCTCGACGTGGCCCGGGCGCACCACCGTACCCGGGACGCCGAGGCGGCGTACGGCAGCATCCAGGGCGCGGCCACCGCCTGGCGGGCCGTACGGGACCCTGGGCTGGGGCTTGACCTGGGCCGGGATCTGCTCGGTCTGTGGACCGAGCTCATGGCCGAGGGCGGTCCGGCCGCCGAGGACATCGAGGAGCTGGAGTCGGCCCGCGCCCGCATGGACCGCCTCGCCGCCCGAGCCGCCAAGTCGGCCGAACCGCCCGTCAGTTGATCACCAGATGAGGCCGTGACGCCGTGACGCCGTGACCCGGTGTCCGGTGCCCGGGGTCCGGTGAGCTACGCCGACAGCCCCCACACCGCGTAGGCGATGGCGTCGCTGTTCCGGTCGAGGGCGGTGTCGTTGATGTTGGACGTCGTGTCGCAGGACGAGTGGTAGCAGCGGTCGAAGGCCTGCCCCGACGTACCGCCCCACTTGGCCACCTGAGCGGCGGTCTTCGTACGGCTCGCGCCCGTGAACAGCCCGCCCACCGGCACGCCCGCGCTCTTGAACGGGGCGTGGTCGGAGCGGCCGTCGCCCTCGGTCTCGATCTCGGTCGGTACGCCGAGGCCGGCGTAGTAGTCCTTGAAGGTCTTCTCGATGGCGGGGTCGTCGTCGTAGACGAAGTAGCCGGGGTTGGGCGAGCCGATCATGTCGAAGTTCAGATAGCCGCGGATCTTCGCGCGGTTGGCGGCGGAGAGGTTGTTGACGTAGTAGCGGGAGCCGACCAGCCCCAGCTCCTCCGCGCCCCACCAGGCGAACCGCAGGTGCTTGGTGGGCTGGTAGCCGGCCCGCGACACGGCGAGGGCGGTCTCCAGGACCGCGGCCGAGCCGGAGCCGTTGTCGTTGATGCCGGCGCCGGAGGAGACGCTGTCCAGGTGCGAGCCGGCCATGAGGACCTGGTTGGTGTCGCCGCCGGGCCAGTCGGCGATCAGGTTGTAGCCGGTACGGCCGGAGGCCGTGAACTGCTGGATCGCCGTGGTGTATCCGGCGGCGTCCAGCTTGGCCTTCACATAGTCGAGGGAGGCCTTGTAGCCGGGGCGGCCGTGCGCGCGGTTGCCACCGTTGGCGGTGGCGATGGACTGCAGCTGGGTGAGGTGGGCCTTCACGCCGGACAGGGGTATGTCGGGTGCGGCCGCTGCCGAGGGCGCGGGCGCGGGCGCGGCGCCGGCCAGGGATCCGCCGGTGAGCAGCAGGGCCGCCGCGACGGCACCGGCCGCCAACGCGCGCGCGGAGACGGAGAGCTTCATGTGGGGGGCTCCGTGGTCCAGAGGGAACCCTGTGGGATGGCCACATGGGTTCCACAGTGAATGGGGTGCCTGGATGGTGGAGCTGAGCCTGACTCTCCGTCAAGAGTGCTATTCGGACAGGGTGTTCACATAGAGGAGCCGGTGTGGCTCACTGCACGCAGAACTCATTTCCCTCCGGATCCGCCATCACCACCCACTCCCCGCCCGGCTCCTTCGCCCGCCGCAGCACACTCGCCCCCAGCCTTTCCAGTCGCTCGACCTCGCCCTCGCGCTCCCCGGCCGTCGGGTGCAGATCGAGATGGAGCCGGTTCTTTCCGGTCTTCGCCTCCGGCACCCGCTGGAACAGCAGCCGCCGCCCCAGCCCGGTGCCGCTGTCCTGGTCGTACGGGTCGTCCGGATGCCGTACGGCCACCAGGTCCCGGAAGGCGAGGCGCGCGTGGAACTCGACGACGGCCTCCCGCGGCAGCGCGCCGAGCTCCAGCAGCCGCTCGATGAACGCGCTGTTGTCCTCGACCGCGTAGTGCAGCGCGGCGGCCCAGAAGTCGGCCTGGGACTGGGGGTTGGCGCAGTCGATGACGAGCTTCCAGTGCAGGGGGGTCGGGGTGGGTGCGGGGGTCTCGGTCGTCTGGGGCGTGTCGGCGGTCTCCGCCGTCTCCGCCGTCTCCGCCGTGTCCGCCGTGTCGGCCGTCTCGGCGGTCTCGGCGGTCTCGTTCGTCTCGGCGGTCTCGTTCGTCTCGGTCATGTAACCAGTTATATTGGTTACATGAGTGGGCGTGCAATGGAATCGCCGGACGGGCCGCCCGGCCTGACCCTGATCTCGTACGAGGGGAAGCCCTACCGTTTCGACCCGGGCGCGCTCTGCCTGGAGCTGCTGACGACGGGCGGCCCGGGTGCCTTCGCCCGCCACGAGGTGCTGCACGCACCCGCGGACCTGGCGGCCTGGGCCGCCCGCAGCCGGTTGCCGGACGGGCTGGAGCCGGCTGTGTCGGAAGAGGAGCTGGCCGAAGCGCGCGCCTTCCGTGACGCCCTCTTCCTGCTCACCGCCGACCGCGCCCACGGCCGCCCGCTCCGGCGTGACCACCTGGACGTCATCAACGCCGCCGCCGCGCGCCCCCCGCTGGTCGCCCGTATCGCACCCGACGGCACCCGCGCCTGGGCTCCCGGCGCCACGGCCGCCCAGCTCCTGTCGACGGTCGCCCGCGACGCGATCGACCTGTTCACCGGGCCGTACGCCGACCGCATCCGCGAGTGCGGCGCCCACGACTGCTACCTGCTGTTCGTCGACACCTCCCGCCCGGGCCGACGCCGTTGGTGCGCGATGGAGCACTGCGGAAACCGGGAGAAGGTCCGCACCCACCGGGCACGGGCGCGGAAGTCGGCCTCCCGCCCCACCGAGCCCAACTGACCCCGCACGCAACGCCTTCACCGCTCCGTCCCTCTTCTCGGGTGCCACCCCCCAACCGAGAAGGGACGCACCGTTGCGTACGCGTTCATATCGAGCACGCCGAACTCGGCCTGCCGAGCGGGCCGTTGTCGTCCTCGCCGCCGCCGGAACCCTGCTGGCACCGCCCGCCGCCTTCGCGGCCGACCAGCCTTCGACCGCCGCCGACCTGCGGGCCGACGTGAACCGGGACGGCCGGGTCGACGTCACGGGCGGCACCGACACCGCGGGCGAGGACGGCTGGAGCGTCGGCCGGGGCGCGGTGATGCTGCCCAACATCGATGACGACAGCGGCCGTTGTCCCGTCACCGGTCCCGGCGGCAGACCCCTGTCCGACGCCGCGCTGGCCCGCTGCAACGACGCCGCCGACACCAAGGTCAACGGCGCCCCCGACGCCGCCGACCTGGCCCGGGTGCGCTCGGTGCCGATGCCCCAGGTGCCGGCCGGGGCGGAGGGGCGTCTGACGCTCACGGCCGGTGCCAAGCACGCCCGGGTCTTCGTACGGCGAGGCAACGGCTGGGAGCCGGTCACGTCCCGGACCCGGCTGTCGCGCGCCGAGCTGCGAGCCGGTGTGGAGTTCGGGGTCGAGGCCAGGGACGTGATCCGGGACAGCGCCAAGTGGGACGGCCGGGCCCGGATCAAGCTGACGGTGACGTCCGGCGCCGGCACGACGACCGACCAGGTCACCCTGCGCGTGGCCCCGCTCCTCACCCACCACCATCTGCAGAACGCCCAGCAGTTGATGGTCACCAAGATCTCCGGCAACGACCAGTACGCCCGCCTCAACCGCGTCTTCCGCGAGGGCCTGGAGAAGGAGGCTCGCAAGGCCGGCATCACCAAGCCCCTGGTCAACTTCACCAAGTACGGCGACATCTGGGCGCAGGACTTCGTCGAGCCGGCGTACGTCGGCATGGCCGGGCCGGACGGCCGTATGCACTCGATGCGGGTGATGCTGCGCTCCGCCCAGCCGTACCGGGAGGCGGGCCGGGAGCTGTTCGAGAAGCTGCGCGGCCGGAACGTCGGCGTGGTGCAGGTGACGGGGGTCCGTGACTCGGAGGAGGAGACCCTCAACTCCACGGGCAACATGGAGACCATCCCGCCGTACGCGCACGGCGGCCGCTCCTTCCCGGCGGGCCGGGTGATCATGGGCGAGCGCAAGGACACCGGCTCCAAGCCGGCGAAGGCGATGCGCACCCTGCTGAAGTCCCAGGGCCTGCAGGACCCGCTGCTCCTCGACACGTCCTGGCTGCACGTCGGCCATGTCGACGAGTTCGTGCAGTTCCTGCCCGCCGACACTCCGCGGGGCTGGCGGATCGGCGTCGCGGACCCCGAGGCGGGCATACGGCTGCTGCGGGAGGCCGGGCAGGCGGGCCACGGCGCCACGAAGATGTTCTCGGTGCCGGGTGGCCCCCGCGAGACCATCGCCCAGGCCCTCGCCGACCGCTCCCTGCTCGCCGACAACGACCTGGCGGCGCGGCGCATCGAGGCGAACCTGGAGGTGCTCAAGCGCGAGACGGGCGTCACGGACGCGGAGATCGTACGGGTGCCGGCCCTGTACACCCGGGGTACGCAGGCACGGACCGCGGACGGCGACGGGAAGATGCCCCTGCCGAGGCTGACCCGCCTGGGCGCCGAACTCCCCGACGTGGCCCGCGACCACGGCCAGCAGCGTGACCTCAGGGCCGCCCCCGCCGTACAGACCAGCGCCTATGTCCCCGGCGCGGTCAACGGCATCGTCCTCAGCCGCGACCACTACCTGGCCCCGCGCCAGTGGGGGCCGGTCATCGACGGCAAGGACATCTTCACCCAGGCCGTCACGCGGGCGTACACGGGCGCGGGAATGAAGGTGGCGTACCTCGACGACTGGAACACGTACCACCTGGGGATGGGCGAGGTGCACTGCGGTACGAACACGCTGAGGGACGTGTCGGGGGCGTGGTGGAAGCGGTGACGCCGGCAGGAGGGCCGCCGTCACGTCAGCGGCAGCCGCCGGGCGTCCGCTGAACGGTCGGTCAGGCGTCCACCGCCGTGGACGCCGGGGCGTCGAGCCTCGGCGTCTCGGTCCGGGCGGCCCGCAGCTGCCGGGCCGCCCGCCACGCGTCCGTCGTCAGAAGACACAACGCCAGCCACACCAGCGCGAACCCGGCCCACCTCTCGGCCGGCATCGCCTCGTGGAAGTACAGGACGCCGAGCAGGAATTGGAAGACCGGCGCCAGGTACTGCAGCAGCCCCAGCGTGGACAGCGGCACGCGTATCGCCGCCGCGCCGAAGAACACCAGCGGCAGCGCGGTGACGGCGCCCGCCGCTGCGAGCAACGCCGCGTGCCCGAGCCCCTGAGTCGTGAACGTCGACTCCCCGCGGCCCGTGAGCCAGCCCAGATACGCCACCGCCGGCAGGAACTGGATCGCGGTCTCCGCGGCCAGCGACTCGACGCCGCCGAGGTTGACCTTCTTCTTCACCAGCCCGTACGTGGCGAAGGAGAAGGCGAGGACGAGCGAGATCCACGGGGGCCGGCCGTACCCGACGGTGAGCACGACCACCGCCGCGAAGCCGATCCCGACCGCCGCCCACTGCACGGGCCGCAGCCGCTCCTTGAGGAGCAGCACACCCATGGCGATGGTGACCAGCGGGTTGATGAAGTATCCGAGCGAGGCCTCGACCACATGGCCGGAGTTCACGGCCCAGATGTAGACGCCCCAGTTGACGGTGATCACAGCCGCGGCCACGGCGACCAGTGCCAGCCGCCGCGGCTGCCGTATCAGCTCACCCGCCCAGGCCCACCGCCGTACGACCACCAGCGCGGCCGCCACGAAGACGAGGGACCAGGCCATCCGGTGGGCGAGGATCTCGACCGACCCGGCGGGCTCCAGCAGGGGCCAGAAGAGCGGAAAGAGCCCCCAGATCCCGTACGCGGCGAAGCCGTTCAGCAGTCCTGTCCGCCGCTCACCGCTGGACTTCCCGCTCACGGCCCCTCCTTCATGCCCTTGCCCGGCCGCGCTCATACGACGGCCCGCACGAAGGTAACGCCGAATGCCCCCGCCTGTCATGCCCGTATCGCCATACGGTCATGACAGGCGGAGTGGGCCCCGTGGGGAAGGGGGATTCAGCCCTTGAGAGCGGCCGAGATCGCCTCGGCGAGCGGAGTGGTCGGGCGGCCGGCCAGGCGGGACAGGTCCCCGCTGTCGACGACCAGCTCGCCCTTCTCGATGGAGGCGTCCACACCGGCAAGGATCGCGGCGAACGGCTCGGGCATCCCCGCGCCGGTCAGGATGCCGGTGAAGGCCTCGACGGAGACCGCGTTGTTGGCGATCTCCCTGCCGGTCTGCCGGCTCAGCTCGGCGGCGTACTCGGCGAAGCTCCAGGCCACGTCGCCGCCCAGCTCGTACGTCTGGTTCTCGTGCCCCTCGCCGGTCAGTACGGCGACGGCGGCGGCCGCGTAGTCGGCGCGCGCGGCGGAGGAGAGACGGCCCTCGCCGGCAGCGTGGGTGACCGCGTTGTACTGGAGGACCAGGGCGAGGTTCTCGGTGTAGTTCTCGTGGTACCAGCCGTTGCGCAGCAGCGTGTGCGGCAGGCCCGACTCCAGGAGCACCTTCTCGGTGCCCCGGTGGTCGTCGGCGAGGGCGGCCGTCAGGCTGCCGGGGGCGCTGGTGTAGGCGAGCAGTGCGACACCGGCGGCCTTGGCGGCGTCGATGACGACCTGGTGCTGGCCGACGCGGTCGTTGCCGACCTCGCTGCCGGATATGAGCAGCACCTTGTCGCCGGCCGCGAACAGTCCGTCGAAGGTCTCTGGCGCGCTGTAGTCGGCGACGGCGATCTTCACGCCGCGCTCGGCGAGGTCGGCGGCCTTCTCGGGGGTGCGGACGACTGCGGTGACCTGGTCGGCCGGAACCTTCTCCAGCAGCTGCTCGATGACGTGGCGGCCCAGGTGTCCGGTGGCTCCGGTGACGACGATGCTCATGCGTAACTCCTTGTGGGGTGCGTTGGCACTAACCCTAGGAGGTGCGCTAACTGTTCGAAAGTACCCACTTTGAAGTAAGGTACTGGTGTGGCAGTAAGTACCGAGGCAGGCGCGAAGACGAGCACGTACGACACCGGCGAGGCGATGTGCCCGTACCGCATGGTCCTGGAGCACGTCACCAGCCGCTGGGGCGTCCTGGTCCTGATCGAGCTCCTGGAACGCCCCTACCGCTTCAGCGAACTGCGCCGGGCGATCGGCCGGGTCAGCGAGAAGATGCTGACCCAGACCCTCCAGACCCTGGAACGCGACGGCCTCGTCCACCGCGACGCCAAGCCGGTGATCCCCCCGAGGGTCGACTACTCCCTGACCGACCTGGGCCGCGAGGCGGCGGAACAGGTGCGGGGGCTGGCGATGTGGACCGAGCGGCGGATGGGGGAGGTGCAGAAGGCGCGGGAGACGTACGACGCGCGCCGGAGCGGATCCTGACGGAGGCGCCGGGGCGGAACCTGACCGTGTGCTCGTCCTGACGCTCCCCAACGCCAACGCCAAAGCAACCGCCAAGGCCAACGCCGACACCGACGCCGAGGGCCTGGGTGCCGTACGACACCCAGGCCCTCACTCGGTCGTCGAACCGCCGGTCAGCCCACCACCGTCCAGGTGTCCCCACCGGCCAGCAGCGCCGCCAGATCCCCCTTGCCGTTCTGCTCGATCGCCGCGTCCAGCTGGTCGGCCATCTGGGTGTCGTACACCGGACGGTCCACCGAGCGGAACACACCGATCGGGGTGTGGTGCAGGGTGTCCGGGTCGGCCAGGCGGGACAGCGCGAAGGCCGTGGTCGCGGACGCGGAGTGGGCGTCGTGGACCAGGACCTGCGCCTCGTTCTCCGGCGTCACAGTGACGACCTTCAGGTCGCCGGTCTGCGGATCGCGGACCACCCCGCGCGCACCGTCGGCGCCGAAGCGGATCGGCTGCCCGTGCTCCAGGCGGATCACCGCCTCCTCGGCCTGCTGCTTGTCCTTGAGGACATCGAAGGCGCCGTCGTTGAAGATGTTGCAGTTCTGGTAGATCTCGATCAGCGCCGTACCCCGGTGGGCAGCCGCCTCGCGCAGCACCTGCGTGAGGTGCTTGCGGTCGGAGTCCACCGTGCGCGCCACGAAGGACGCCTCCGCGCCGATCGCCAGCGACACCGGGTTGAAGGGCGCGTCCAGCGAGCCCATCGGCGTCGACTTGGTGATCTTGCCGACCTCGGAGGTGGGCGAGTACTGGCCCTTCGTCAGGCCGTAGATCCGGTTGTTGAACAGCAGGATCTTGAGGTTGACGTTACGGCGCAGGGCGTGGATCAGGTGGTTGCCGCCGATCGACAGCGCGTCACCGTCGCCCGTGACCACCCACACGCTCAGGTCCCGCCGCGACGTGGCGAGGCCCGTCGCGATCGCGGGCGCGCGGCCGTGGATGGAGTGCATGCCGTACGTGTTCATGTAGTACGGGAAGCGCGACGAACAGCCGATGCCAGAGACGAAGACGATGTTCTCCCTGGCCAGTCCCAGCTCCGGCATGAAGCCCTGGACCGCGGCCAGGATCGCGTAGTCACCGCAGCCGGGGCACCAGCGCACTTCCTGATCGGACTTGAAGTCCTTCATGGACTGGCGTGCCTCGGCCTTGGGGACGAGCGAGAGTGCCTCGATCGTGCCCGTGCCTTCCGTGGACGTCTCAGCCATCGATGGCCTCCTTGAGCGCCTTGGCGAGCTGTTCGGCCTTGAACGGCATGCCGTTGACCTGGTTGTACGAGTGGGCGTCCACCAGGTACTTCGCCCGGACCAGAGTGGCGAGCTGCCCGAGGTTCATCTCGGGGATCACCACCTTCTCGTAGCGTCCGAGTACCACGCCCAGGTTGCGCGGGAACGGGTTCAGGTGGCGCAGATGCGCCTGCGCGATGGACTCGCCGGCACTGCGCAGGCGGCGGACCGCGGCGGTGATCGGGCCGTACGTCGACCCCCAGCCCAGCACCAGCGTCTTCGCCTCGTGCGGGTCGTCGACCTCCAGGTCCGGCACCTCGATGCCGTCGATCTTGGCCTGGCGCGTGCGGACCATGAAGTCGTGGTTGGCCGGGGCGTAGGAGATGTTGCCCGTGCCGTCCTCCTTCTCGATGCCGCCGATGCGGTGCTCCAGGCCCGGCGTGCCCGGGATCGCCCATGGCCGGGCGAGGGTCTGCGGGTCCCGCTTGTACGGCCAGAAGACCTCGCTGCCGTCCTCCAGGGTGTGGTTCGGCCCCTGCGCGAACTGCACGGTCAGATCCGGCAGCTCGTCCAGCTCCGGGATCCGCCAGGGCTCGGAGCCGTTGGCCAGATAGCCGTCCGACAGCAGCATCACCGGCGTGCGGTACGTCAGCGCGATCCGCGCCGCCTCCAGGGCCGCGTCGAAGCAGTCGGCCGGGGTGCGCGGGGCGATCACCGGGACCGGCGCCTCGCCGTTGCGGCCGAACATCGCCTGCAACAGGTCCGCCTGCTCGGTCTTGGTCGGCAGACCGGTCGACGGGCCGCCGCGCTGGATGTCGACGATCAGCAGCGGCAGCTCCAGGGAGACCGCGAGCCCGATGGTCTCCGACTTCAGCGCCACACCGGGGCCGGAGGTCGTGGTCACCGCCAGCGAGCCGCCGAAGGCCGCGCCCAGCGCCGCGCCGATGCCGGCGATCTCGTCCTCGGCCTGGAACGTCCGTACGCCGAAGTTCTTGTGCTTGCTCAGCTCGTGCAGGATGTCCGAGGCCGGGGTGATCGGGTACGAGCCCAGGAACAGCGGCAGGTCCGCCTGGCGGGACGCGGCGACCAGTCCGTAGGACAGGGCGAGGTTCCCGGAGATGTTCCGGTAGGTGCCGACCGGGAAGGCCGTGGTGGCCGGGGCGATCTCGTAGGAGACGGCGAAGTCCTCGGTCGTCTCGCCGAAGTTCCAGCCCGCGCGGAAGGCGGCGATGTTGGCGGCCGCGATGTCGGGCTTCTTGGCGAACTTCGACTTCAGGAACTTCTCGGTGCCCTCGGTCGGGCGGTGGTACATCCAGCTCAGCAGGCCCAGCGCGAACATGTTCTTGCTGCGTTCGGCCTCCTTGCGGGTGAGGTCGAACTCCTTCAGCGCCTCGACGGTCAGTGTCGTCAACGGCACCGGGTGGAGGCTGTAACCGTCGAGCGACCCGTCGTCCAGCGGCGAGGTCTCGTAGCCCACCTTCTGCATCGCTCGTTTGGTGAACTCGTCCGTGTTGACGATGATCTCCGCGCCGCGCGGCAGATCGCCGATGTTCGCCTTCAGAGCGGCCGGGTTCATCGCGACCAGCACGTTCGGCGCGTCGCCCGGAGTCAGGATGTCGTGGTCGGCGAAGTGCAGCTGGAAGGAGGACACGCCCGGCAGGGTGCCGGCGGGGGCCCGGATCTCGGCCGGGAAGTTCGGCAGCGTCGACAGGTCGTTGCCGAAGGACGCCGTTTCCGAGGTGAAGCGGTCGCCGGTGAGCTGCATACCGTCGCCCGAGTCCCCCGCGAAACGAATGATCACCCGGTCCAGCCGGCGGACGTCCTTCGTCCCTGCCGGTTTGCGCTGCTCTCCCACGACGGCTTCGTCGGCCTGCTCCGCTGGGCTACTGACCTGGCTGGTCACTGAACTGGACCTCCCTCGAGGCGGCTGTCTGGGCATGGCCTTCCCGCAAGCCTTCCCAGGATCAACCCTACGTCCGCAAAGGTCGCCCTCCCGGGGCCATTCGCATGACGGACATGATTTTGAGACGCTTCGCCACCCTGACTTGTCATGATCTACACGCCCCCCGGCGCTTGCTAAAGACGCTCCCCGCTCGTTCCCTGGTTCTGGCCGTCAGGAGTTCAGATAGGTGAGGACCGCCAGAACACGTCGGTGATCCCCGTCGCTCTGCGACAGCCCGAGCTTCAGGAAGATGTTGCTGACGTGCTTCTCGACGGCTCCGTCGCTCACCACCAGCTGCCGGGCGATCGCCGAGTTGGTCCGCCCCTCGGCCATGAGCCCCAGGACCTCCCGCTCCCGCGGGGTGAGCCCCGCGAGCACGTCCTGCTTACGGCTGCGGCCCAGCAGCTGCGCGACCACCTCCGGGTCGAGGGCCGTGCCTCCTTCGGCCACCCGCACGACCGCGTCCACGAACTCCCGAACCTCCGCAACCCGGTCCTTGAGCAGATAGCCGACTCCGCGGCTGGACCCGGCCAGCAGCTCCGTGGCGTACCGCTCCTCCACGTACTGCGACAGTACGAGTACCCCAAGTCCCGGGTGTGCCTTCCGCAGCTGCACGGCCGCTCGCACCCCTTCGTCGGTGTGCGTCGGCGGCATCCGTACGTCCGCGACCACCACGTCCGGCAGCTCGCCCTGGGCATCCAGCTCTGTGATCGTCTTGATCAGCGCGTCGCCGTCTCCGACCCCCGCCACGACGTCATGCCCACGGTCGGTCAACAGCCGGGTGAGCCCCTCCCTGAGCAGCACCGAGTCCTCGGCGATGACCACCCGCACTCTGTCCCTCACGATCCTCGGCCCCCCGAACCTTGGCATTCGGCCGAGCGATCCCCGGCCCTGTCGTCCCTTGCGACCTCAGTATCCCGCGATCGGCTCTTCGTTACCGGGCCTGTGGATAACCTGCCCGCCCCTGTTGAAGTGCGCGGGCACTGAGGACGTGTTCCGGGGCGCATGTTCAGGGGGCGCTTACGGACAACGGGCGGTGCATGCGGGCAGCAGGACTCGCTGACAGCAAGGAAGTGCTTGCGGAGAGCCGAAGTGCGTGCGGACAGGAGGAAATGCTTGCGGGCAGCAGGAAATGCTTGCGGGCAGCAGTGAGTACTTGCGGCCAAGCGGAAATCCGGCCCCGAATCAACCGGAGCCGGATCCTCACCGCAGCGGGCCGAACGGCACACCCCGAATAGCGCAGCCCGAACTACACAGCCCCTACACCGTCCGCCAGGGCAGCTCCGCCGTGACCCGAGTAGGCCCCCCGACCGGTGAATCCACCACCAGAATCCCGTCCACCGCGTCCAACCGCTCCGCCAGCCCCGTCAGCCCCGACCCCCCGGAGACAGCGGCGCCCCCGATCCCGTTGTCCACCACCTGCAGCATCAGCCGGTTCTCCACCCGCCACACATCCACCGCCGCCCAGGTGGCCCGCGAGTGCTTGCTGATGTTCTGCAGGAGCTCCGACACCGTGAAGTACGCGATCCCCTCGATCGCCGGCACCGGCCGCTCCTCCAGATCGACCTGCACCTCCACCGGCACCGCGCACCGGGAGGCCACCGCCGACAGGGCCGCGTCCAGCCCCCGGTCGGTCAGGACCGCCGGATGGATGCCGCGCGCCAGATCCCGCAGCTCCTGCAGTGCCGTCTTCACCTCGCCGTGTGCCTCGTCCACCATGCGCGCTGCCGCCTGCGGGTCCTCCGCCAGCTTCTCCTTCGCCAGGCCCAGATCCATGGCCAGGGCAACCAGGCGGGCCTGCGCGCCGTCGTGCAGGTCGCGCTCTATGCGCCGCAGATCGGCGGCGGCCGTATCGACCACGACACCTCGGTCGGACTCCAGCTCCACCACACGCGTGGCCAGCCGGGACGGCCCGAGCAGGCCGTGCACCAGCAGCCGGTCCACCATCGTCAGCGCCCGCACGATCCAGGGCGTCGCCAACGTGAAGAGGAGCCCGACCAGCGCGGTGACCGTGATCTCGAAGGGGTTGTCGAGGTAGATGCGGTGGGTCTCGTCGCCGTAGAGCTGAAGGCCGTCCTGACCGGCCCACACCGGGAACACCCAGAACCACAGCGGATACGTCACCAACGCCCAGCCGTACGCCCAGACGTTCACGGCGACGACGAAGGAGAACACCGCCCACGGGAAGTGCAGGACCGCGTACAGCAGGCTCCGCCACGATGTCCCGCTCTTCAGTACGGCGCCCATCCACGCCATGAACCCGCTCCGGCGCATCCGCAGCGGCTCCGGGTCGGCGACCTCCAGGTGCAGCAGCGCACGCGCGCGTGCCCGTTCCATCGCGCCGAAGCCGCGGCAGCCGGCGAGGGCCGCCGCGAGCACCGGGATCCCCAGGAAGGTCACCAGCAGGCCCGCGCCCAGGGACACCATCGTGACGGCGTACACGAACAGCAGGATGCTGATCGGCAGGCCCAGCAGCACATACCCGAACTCGCGCCAGCTGCGTCCCTCGAACGGCGCCCGCAGCCCGGCCGGCAGCCGGTGCCGTCGCGAGCCGCCGCGCTCGGGAAAGCCGCTCGCGGGGCCGCGCTCGGGGAAACCGAGCCCGCTCCCGTAGCCCTGTCCGTACTCCGTGGCCATCGGCGTCGTCCGTTCTCCTCGTCCCGTCAGCCCCGCCGGGGCTGTGCCGTCGTACCTCCACCCTCCTCGACCGCAGGCCTGTGGACCATGGAGGCCGTCGGCGTCTCGAACGGGGGGTTTTCCCTACCCCTGCCCGGGGACGCGGTCCCGCCAGGGCAGCTCCGCCGTCACGGTCGTAGGGCCGCCCTGGGGTGACTCGACGACGAACAGGCCGTCCACGGCGTCCAGCCGGTCGGCCAGCCCCCGCAGGCCCGTACCGCCGTCGAGGCGCGCGCCGCCGCGGCCGTCGTCCCCCACCTGGATGAGCAGCCGGTCGTCGGACCGCCACACCTCGACCGACGCCGACTTCGCCCCGCTGTGCTTGCTGACGTTCTGCAGCAGCTCGGACACGGTGAAATAGGCGATGCCCTCGATGGCCGCGGCCGGTCTGGACATCAGGTCCACGGTCACCTTCACCGGCACCGTGCAGCGCGAGGCGACCGCCGACAGGGCGGCGTCCAGGCCGCGGTCCGTCAGGACGGCCGGATGGATGCCGCGCGCCAGGTCCCGCAGTTCCTGCAGCGCGAGCTTCACCTCGCCGTGCGCCTCCGCGACCATCGCGGCGGCCGAGTCGGGATCCTCCAGGAGCTTCTCCTTGGCCAGGCCCAGCCCCATGGCCAGGTTGACCAGGCGGGCCTGCGCCCCGTCGTGCAGGTCGCGCTCGATGCGGCGCAGATCGGCGGCGGCCGCGTCGACGACGACGCCCCGGTCCGACTCCAGCTCGGCGATACGGCGCTCCAGCTCGTCGGAGGGCGACAGCAGGCCGCGCACCATCGCCCGGTCCGCGTTGGCCAGGCCCCGCGCGATGAACGGCAGCACCGGCCACAGCACGAACAGCGAGACCAGCGTGACGACGAAGGTGAGGATGCCCCAGGGCAGGCGGATGAAGTCGTACAGGACCGTGCGCCAGCCGACCGGGTCCTTCAGTGCCAGCCACAGCTGCGGGAAGAAGCCGTTCTTGCCGCCCCGCAGCGGCAGTGGGCTCGGCTCGTCCACCCGCACCCCGAGCAGCGCACGCGCGCGTGCCCGCTCCAGCTTGCCCAGCTGACGGGCGCCCATCAGCCCGGCCGCGAGCACCGGGAACCCGATCACCGTCAGGGTCAGAAAGGCACCGGTGGACAGCACCGTCACGACGTAGACGAAGCCGAGCAGCGCCAACGGAAGGTTCGCCAGGAGGTGCGCGATCTCCTTCCAGGTGTGCCGGTCGTAGGCGAAACGGGCGGGCGGCAGCGGCGGCTGCTCGCTGTCGGACGGCCGGGCGGCGTCCGGCGAAGGGCTGGGGCGTTCGGTCATATGGGCTAGCGTGCCGCGCGGTGCGCCACCGCGCCATGAGGCGGACCGCCCGCCGTTACGGGGGGAAATCCCCACCCCGGGCGGCGTGAGCTCCACCTCGCTCGCATCTCGACGGGATCTCAAGGCGTGACGGGCTGCTTACGGTGTCTTTAGCAGGGCCTAGACTCCCGTGCGTACATATCGTCGAACAGCGGTGTTCACGAGATTACGAGTCGTAGGACGAGTCGCAGGACACTGGTCCCAGGACCTGTTCCTGGGTCATCGGTCACGAGGTCAGGGAGCGAGGGGCGGACGTGTCGGAACAGACCGTCGTCGCCGCGGCGGATGCGGATTACGTCGTCGTCTCGGCGGACTACTTCCAGTCCTACTCGGTCGTCGGGCTGCTCGCCGTCATCGGCGTGCTGTTCGTCGCCGTCGCCTTCGGCGCGGGCCGTCTGCTGCGCCCCGTGGTCCCCACCCCCGAGAAGCTCCTGACGTACGAGTGCGGCGTCGACCCCGTCGGCGAGGGCTGGGCCCACACCCAGGTCCGCTACTACGTCTACGCCTTCCTGTACGTGATCTTCGCGATCGACTCGATCTTCCTGTTCCCCTGGGCCACGGTCTTCGCCGACCCGGGCTACGGCGCGACCACGCTCGTCGAGATGTTCGTCTTCCTCGGCTTCCTGGCCGTGGGCCTGCTCTACGCATACAAGAAGGGCGTCCTGGCATGGACGTGACGCCAGACACCAACGGGCAGCCGGTTCTGTTGCCGGAGCCGAAGCGGCTGGGCGCGCTGGCCCGCCTGGCCCCCGAGCCGATGAAGGTGATCCTCAACTGGGGCCGCCGCTACTCGCTCTGGGTCTTCAACTTCGGCCTCGCCTGCTGCGCGATCGAGTTCATCGCCGCCTCGATGGCCCGCCACGACTTCATCCGGCTCGGCGTGATCCCCTTCGCGCCCGGCCCCCGGCAGGCCGACCTCATGGTCGTCTCCGGCACGGTGACGGACAAGATGGCCCCGGCCGTGAAGCGCCTGTACGAACAGATGCCCGAGCCGAAGTACGTCATCTCCTTCGGGGCCTGCTCGAACTGCGGCGGCCCGTACTGGGACTCGTACTCCGTCACCAAGGGCGTCGACCAGATCATCCCGGTGGACGTCTACGTCCCCGGCTGCCCGCCGCGCCCCGAGGCGCTGCTCCAGGGGATCCTGAAGCTGCAGGAGAAGATCGCCCGGGAGTCGCTGGGGGAGCGGTACGGCAGCGGGGCGGCGCGGCCTTCCGCGGCGGCGTTGCAGAGCGGGCTCGTGCAGGGTCCGGGTGCGCCGGGTGCCGGTGGCGGTGCCGGTGCCGGTGGCGGTGCGGGCACCGGTGTTGCGGGCACCGGCGGTGCGGGGGAGGCCGACCGATGACGACGATCGGCTGGCTGCCCGCCCCCGTGGAGGACCTCTTCGGCCCGGAGGCCACCGCTGAGGAGTCCTACGAGGTCCTGACGGTCGACGTGCTCCCGGCGTCCTGGATCGCGGCGCTGGAGGCGGCCCGCGACGAGCTGGGCTGTACCTACTTCGACTGGCTGAGCGCGGTTGACGAACCGGGCACGGGATTCCGCGTCGCGGCCCACGTCGCCGCCCTCTCTCCGGTACGGCGGCTGCTGGTCCGTACGACGGTCCCGCACGAGGCGCCGACGCTGCCCTCCGCGGTCGGCGTGTACGCGGGCGCGGCCTGGCACGAGCGCGAGACCCACGAGATGTTCGGCGTGGTGTTCGCCGACCACCCCGCCCTGGACCACCTGCTCCTGCCGGAGGGCTTCGAGGGCCACCCTCTGCGCAAGGACTTCGTCCTCGCGGCTCGCGTGGCCAAGGCCTGGCCCGGCGCGAAGGAACCGGGCGAGTCCGAACACGGGGGTCCGAAGCGCCGCCAGATGCTGCCCCCGGGCGTGCCCGACCCGAACGAGTGGGGCCCCCTTAAGGGCCAGCTCCCCCCTGCCCCGGCCCGTCCCGCCAGGGGCGCTGGGCGCGCGGCGGGGGAGCGTCCGGCCCGGGCGGCGGGCGAGCGGCCGGTGCGGCGGACACGTACGGCGGCCGAGGGCTCGGCGAGCCAGGCGGGCGCGCCTGCGGCCGGCGCCCCGGCGGCGGGCGCTCCGCGGCGCACGCGGACGGCAGCGGAAGGTTCGGAGAGCCAGCGGGCCGCGGCTTCGACGGCGGAGGGGGCCGTCAGCGGGACGGACGCCGTGGCAGCCGAGCCCGCGGCGGAGGCGGGCGCGTCTCCGGCGGCCACCGGCACGCCGCCGACCACGCTCGGCGCACCGGCAGCGCCACGGCGTGCGCGGAGCGCGAGCGGGGGTTCGGCGAGCCAGCGGGCTGGTTCCGACGCGGCTGCCGCAGCTGACGCGGCGTCGGCTGAAGCGGACGGCACAGCCGCACCGCCCTCGGCTCCCTCTGCCACGCCGAAGCCCCCCGCCGCGCCCCGCAGCCCGGACGCCCCCTGGCACCACGCCCGCCCGGCCTTCGAGGAACCGGAGCCCGAGCGCCGAGCTGAGCCGGAGCCGCAGACCGAGGCCAAGGCCGAGGCCGAGGCCGAGCCGGCGTCGGAGACCGTCGCGAAGCCCGCGACCTCCCCGGAGACCGACACGGCAGAACCCACCGACGCCACCGATGGCCCCACCGACCCCACCGACGACCGCACAGACCCCGCAGGAGGCACGCAGTGAACGACGCGCTCGACGTCACCCTGCGACTCCTGATCGTCTTCGTCGTCTTCCTCACGTTCCCCTTGATCATCGGCCAGACCGAGCACAAGGTGATGGCCCATATGCAGGGCCGTCTCGGCCCGATGTACGCGGGCGGCTTCCACGGCTGGGCCCAGCTCGTCGCGGACGGCGTGAAGTTCGCGCAGAAGGAGGACGTGGTTCCGGCGGGCGCGGACCGCCGTATCTTCCAGCTCGCCCCGGCCGTGGCCCTCCTCCCCTACCTGCTCGTCCTCCTCGCCATCCCCATCGGCCCGGGCGAGGGCGCGGTCGGCGAGGTCATCGACGCGGGCATCTTCTTCGTCCTCGCGGTCATGGGCGTCGGCGTCCTCGGCTCGCTCATGGCCGGCTGGGCCTCCGCCAACAAGTTCTCCCTCCTCGGCGGCCTGCGCACCGCCGCCCAGCTCCTCGCCTATGAACTCCCGATGCTGCTGGCCGCCGCCTCCGTCGCGATGGCCGCCGGCACCGTCTCCCTCCCTGGCATCCTCGACGCCTTCGAGTGGTGGTGGCTGCCCTGGCAGATCGTCGGCGCGATCGTCTTCTTCGTGGCGGGGCTGGCCGAACTGCAACGCCCGCCGTTCGACATGCCCGTCGCCGACTCGGAGATCATCTTCGGCGCCTACACCGAGTACACCGGCCTACGCTTCGCCCTCTTCCTCCTCGCCGAGTACGCCGGAATCGTCGTCCTGTGCGGCCTGACCACCGTCCTCTTCCTGGGCGGCTGGCACGGCCCCTTGGGCGCCGACGGCCTCGGCTGGGTCTGGACCCTGCTCAAGACCGCGGTCCTCGCCTTCATCGTGATCTGGCTCCGCGTCACCTACCCGCGGCTGCGCGAGGACCAGCTGCAGAAGCTGTCCTGGACCCTCCTCGTCCCCCTCTCCCTCGCCCAGATCGCCCTCACCGGCGTCGTCAAGGTGGTGATCCAGTAACCATGGCCCCCCTCCCCGGCAGTGGCCTGGCCAAGGGCCTGGCCGTCACCCTCCGCACGATGACGAAGAGGTCCGTCACCGCGCAGTACCCGGACACCCAGCCCGACCTCCCGCCCCGCACCCGCGGCGTGATCGGCCTGTTCGAGGAGAACTGCACGGTCTGCATGCTGTGCGCCCGCGAGTGCCCGGACTGGTGCATCTACATTGACTCCCACAAGGAGACGATCCCGGCGGCGACCCCCGGCGGCCGCGAACGCAGCCGCAACGTCCTCGACCGCTTCGCCATCGACTTCTCCCTGTGCATGTACTGCGGTATCTGCATCGAGGTCTGTCCTTTCGACGCCCTGTTCTGGTCCCCGGAGTTCGAGTACGCCGAGACCGACATCCACGACCTCACCCACGAACGCGACAAGCTCCGCGAGTGGATGTGGACCGTCCCGGCCCCGCCCGCCCTCGACCCCGGCGCGGAGGAACCGAAGGAGATCGCCGCCGCCCGCAAGGCCGCCGAGAAGCTCGCGGCCCAGCAACAGGCCGCAGCCGCCGAGCCCGCCGCCCCCGCAGCGACCGAGCCGCATGCGCGGGAACAGGCCCGTGCCGCCGAGCAGCCCACCCGGCCGGCGGGGGCGTCCAAGCAGCAGACCGACCAGCCGAGGCAGGAGGGCCGGGAATGACCCTCGCCGCAACCGCCGGTCTCCTCGCGGCGGGCCCGGCCCCCGTGGCCGCCACCGAAACCCACGGCTTCCTCTCCCCGACCGGCGTCGAGATCGCCTTCCTGCTCGTCGGTCTGGTCACCTTCGGCGCCGCCCTGGTCACCGTCACCACCCGGCAGCTGGTGCACGCCGCCCTGTGGCTGGTGGTCACGCTCGGCGGACTCGCCGTGGAGTACCTCCTGCTCACCGCCGAGTTCATCGCCTGGGTGCAGGTCCTCATCTACGTCGGTTCCGTCGTCGTCCTCCTCCTGTTCGGTCTGATGCTCACCAGGGCCCCCATCGGCCGCTCCCCGGACGCCGACTCCGGCAACCGCTGGGCCGCCCTCGCCGTGGCCGTCGCCGCCGCGGGCACCCTGATCTGGGTGGTCGTCGACGCCTTCCGCACGACGTGGATCGACCTCGACGGCCCCGCCGCCGGCTCCACCAAGGCCACCGGCGAGAGCCTCTTCCAGAACTGGGTCCTCCCCTTCGAGGCTCTCTCCGTCCTCCTCCTCGCCGCTCTGGTCGGCGCGATCGTCCTGTCCCGCAAAGCTAAGGCGGAGTCGGACTCTCCCTCAGTGAACTCCCGGCCGGTGACCGGGAGTTCCCCATCCGTCCCGGATTCCCGCAATCACCCGATCGGGCGAAATGGCTCGGCCGAGGGAACTGAGCCGTCCGAGCAGGAAGGCGCCCGCTGATGCACCTCGCCTATCCCGCCGTACTCTCCGCCCTCCTGTTCTGCACCGGCCTGTACGGCGTCCTCGCCCGCCGCAACGCGATCCTGGTCCTGATGTCGGTCGAGCTGATGCTCAACGCCGTCAACCTCAACCTGGTCGCCTTCGACGTCTGGCTCAGCAAGACCGCCGAGGAGACCCTGCACTCCGGCCAGGCCCTGACCCTGTTCACCATCACCATCGCCGCCGCCGAGATCGGCATCGGGCTGGCGATCGTCCTCGCTGTCTACCGCAACCGCGGCACCTCGGACATCGACAAGCTCCGCGACACCGCCGAGAGCCACGACACCGACGGCCCCGACCGCGACGCCCTCACGGCCCCGCAGGCCGAGAAGGCTGAGGCCACCGCGTGACCACGACCAACCTCGCCGTACTCGTCCCCCTCCTGCCGTTCCTCGGCGCCGCAGCG
The DNA here is from genome assembly GCF_001513975.1 of Streptomyces curacoi. Lineage (GTDB taxonomy): Bacteria > Actinomycetota > Actinomycetes > Streptomycetales > Streptomycetaceae > Streptomyces > Streptomyces curacoi. The sequence continues at coordinate 597,863 of NZ_KQ947988.1, read as the reverse complement.
GGCCTGCTCCTGGGCCGCACGGCCCCCGGCTTCGTCCGCCCGCTCGCCGTCCTGCCGACGCTCGCGTCCCTCGTGCTCGCCACGGTGGTCGCCCTGCGCCAGGGCGGCGACCAGGCGATCGACGCCGCCACCGGACTCACCCCGACCGGCTCGGTCCCGATCGAGCTCGCCCTGCACATCGACGGCTTCGCCGCCCTCGTCGCCGTCCTGGTCGGCGTCGTCGCCACCTGTGTGCAGACCTACTCCACGGGCTACCTCCGCGAGGACCCGCGCTACCCCTCGTACGCCGCGCTCGTCTCCCTGTTCACCTCCGCGATGCTGCTCGTCGTCTACTCCGGCGACCTGATGGTGCTGCTGGTCGGCTGGGAGATCATGGGCATCTGCTCGTACTTTTTGGTCGGCCACTACTGGGAGACCCCGGAGGCCCGCGCCGCCTCCATCAAGGCCTTCCTGGTGACCAAGCTCGGTGACGTCCCCTTCCTCATCGGCCTGTTCGCGCTGGCCACCGATGCCGGGTCGTTCCGCATCACCAAGGTCCTCGGCACCGTCGCGAGCGGCGGCCTCGACCACCCGACGCTGATCGCCCTGCTGCTCCTCGCTGGCGTGGCGGGCAAGTCGGCGCAGTTCCCGCTGCACACCTGGCTCCCCGACGCGATGGCGGGCCCGACGCCCGTCTCCGCGCTGATCCACGCCGCGACGATGGTCGCCGCCGGTGTCTACTTCATCGCCCGTCTCCTCCCGGTCTTCGCGGCCTCCCAGGCCGCGATGATCGTCCTCGCCGTCATGGCCGCGGTCACGATGCTCGGCTCTGGTCTCGCCGCGCTCGCCCAGGACGACATCAAGCGCGTCCTCGCCTACTCGACGATCGGCCAGCTCGGCTACATGACCGGGGCTCTCGCCGTCGCCGACCGCGGCGCCGCCGTCTTCCACCTCCTGTCCCACGGCGCCTTCAAGGCGCTGCTGTTCCTCGCGGCCGGCGTGATCATCCACGCCGCCGGCACCAACTCGCTGGCCGCCATGTCCCGCATGGGCCACCTGCGCGCCCGCGTCCCCGACGCCTACTGGACGATGACCGTGGCGCTCCTCGCGCTCGCCGCGATCCCGCCGTTCAGCGGCTTCTTCTCCAAGGAGTCCGTCCTCGGCGCCGCCGAGCACGTGGCCACCGGCCACACCGAGCAGGCCCCCGGCGCCGCAGGCTGGACGGTCCTGATCGCAGGCCTGATCACCGCCCTGCTCACTGCCGCCTACGCAATGCGCCTGTGGCTGCTGGCCTTCCGCGGCCGGGGCGCCGACGCCCCCGACCACGGCAGGCAGCCGCTGACGATGACCGTGGTGCTGTGGATGCTCGCCGCCCCGTCCCTCGCCGTCGGCGCACTCGCCTACCGCGTGCTCCCCGACTGGTTCGACGGCCGCGACCTCACCCCGACCCTCACCACGTCCGTCCTCGGCACGGGCGTCGCCCTCATCGGCGGCATCGTCACCTACGCGGCCTGGCGGCACACCACGGCGCTCGCGGCCCGCGTCCCGCTGGGCGCGGTCGCGGCCCACCCCGAAGGCGACGCCGCCCAGGTCGAGGCCGAGGCCATCGCCAGTCACGCGCCCGTGTACGGGGGAGTGGCCTACGCGCCCGACCCGGCGGACCCCGGCCGGCTGCTGCTCGGCCCGCTGCACCGCCACGCGGCCGTCGGCTTCCACCTCGACGCGGTGTACCGGGCGTTGTTCGTGCGCCCCGTCCAGGCGGGCGCGAGCCTCGTCCGGTTCCTCGACCGCGAGGTCGTCGACACCTATGTACGCGGCGCGGGCGCCCTACCCCGCTGGCTCGGCATCGCCGTACGGCGCGCCCAGACCGGCAATGTGCAGACCTATGTGAGCGCGCTGCTCGCCGGCACCGTCGTCCTGGCGGTCGCCGCCGTCCTCGTCGCCACGGGAGCGTGAGCAGGCGTGATCGATATCAACGAGTCCGTGATGCAGTTCCTTCTGGCATTCGTCGTCGTCGGCCCGCTCCTCGGCGCGGCCGCAGCCCTCCTGCCCGCCCCGCCCGGACTGAAGGGGAAGTCGCCCGAGCAGGCCGTCCTGCGGCACGGCGTGACGGTCACCGGCGGGGTTCTCATCGCCGCGATCGTCCTGGCGCTCGGCTTCGACCACGACCAGCCGTCGAAGATGCAGGCCGGCACGGACATCAGCTGGATCCCCGCACTCGACGTGCGTATCCATCTCGGCATCGACGGCATTTCCCTCCCCCTTCTGGTCCTGACCGCGCTGCTGACCTTCCTCTGCGCGCTCTACTCGTACTTCAAGATGCCCGCGGGCCCGACCCCGAAGGCCTTCGTCGCACTCCTGCTCGTCCTGGAGTCCGGCACCCTCGCCACCTTCGCCGTCCTCGACCTGCTCCTGTTCTTCCTCGCCTTCGAGATGGTCCTCATCCCGATGTACTTCCTCATTGCCCGCTGGGGCGGCGAGGGCCGGGCCGAGGCCGCCTGGAAGTTCATCCTCTACACACTGCTCGGCTCCGTGGTCATGCTGCTCGGCCTGCTCCTGATCGGCATCAAGGCGGGCACGTTCGACATGGTGGCACTCGCCACTGACAACGGCCGGCCACTGACCACATCCGTGCAGGTCATCGCCGTTTTGGCGATCGGGATCGGGCTCGCGGTCAAGACCCCGATGTGGCCGCTGCACAGCTGGCTGCCCGACGCCCACACCGCCGCGCCGACCGTCGGCTCGGTCCTGCTGGCCGGCGTCCTGCTGAAGATGGGTACGTACGGGTTCGTCCGGATCCTCCTCCCCATCGCCCCCGACGGCTTCCGCACCTTCGCGCCGTACCTCGCCGCCTTCGCCGTCGTCGGGATCATCTACGGATCCCTGGCCTGCCTGGCCCTCGCCAAGCGGGGCGCGAAGGGCGACCTCAAGCGCCTCATCGCCTACTCCTCCGTCGGCCACATGGGCTTCGTGTTGCTCGGCATCGCGACGATGACCCCGACCGGCCTGAACGGCGCCCTGTTCGCGAACATCGCCCACGGCCTCATCACCGGCCTGCTCTTCTTCCTGGTCGGCGCGCTGAAGGACCGCACGGGCACGACCGACCTCGACACCCTCGCCGAGGAGACCGGCGCCGCGCTCTACGGCAAGGCGCCCCGCCTCGGCGGCCTGCTCGCCTTCGCCGCGGTCGCCTCCCTCGGGCTGCCGGGCCTCGCCGGGTTCTGGGGCGAGATGCTGGCGCTGTTCGGCGCGTTCGAGCCCGCCGCCGGACTCAGCCGCCCGGCCTTCCTCACCTTCATGGCCATCGGCGTCTTCGGCACCCTGCTCACCGCCGCGTACCTGCTCGTCGTGGTCCGCCGAGTCTGCATGGGCGCCGCACCGCAGGAAGCCCCGACCCTCGCCGACGTGCAGAGTTACGAGTTCGCGGCCTGGACCCCGCTCGTCGCCCTCACCGTCGTCGCCGGCCTGTGGCCCAAGACCCTCCTCGGCCTGACCGACCCGGCCGTCCAGCAGCTCCTCGCAGGAGGTCCCCGATGAGCCCCCTGGCCCAGCCCCTGGCCGAGTCGGTGGTCCAGTCCGTCGACTGGCTCGCCATCGCGCCGCCCACCATCGCGGCGGTCGTCGGACTCGTGGTCCTCGTCGCCGACCTGTTCGTCGCTGAGGGAAAGAAGGCCCTGCTCGGCTGGACGTCCGTGGTCGGCCTTGCCGCCTCCGCGCTTCTGCTGCTGCCCCTCCTGGACGGCGACCGCTCCACCTTCTGCCTCACCGGCGACCCCGGCGTCTGCAGTTACACCGCCGACCGCTTCACCCTCGTCATCCAGTTCCTGGTCCTCGGCGGAGCCCTCCTCGCGGCCCTCCTGTCGGTCACCGCCCTCAAGGACGCCGACAAGGAACTCCCCGAAGGGGAGTTCTGGTTCCTGCTGCTCTCCTCCGCCGCCGGAGCCGCCCTCCTGCCGGCCTCCCGGGACCTGGCGACCCTCATCGTCGCCCTCGAAGTCGCCTCCCTCCCCGCTTTCGCGCTGGTCGGCCTCCGCCACGGCGACCGCAAGTCCTCCGAGGCGGCCCTGAAGTTCTTCCTGTCCTCGGTCACCGCGACGGCGGTCAGCCTCATGGGCATCAGCTTCGTGTACGCCTCCACCGGCACCCTCTACCTCACCCAGATCGCCGAGCGCATCCAGGACGTCGACGGACAGCTCCAGACCCTCGTCCAGGCCGGCGTCGTCCTCACCCTCATCGGCTTCGCCTTCAAGACGGCCGCCGTGCCCTTCCACTTCTGGGTGCCGGACACCTACGTGGGGGCGCCCCTGCCGGTCGCCGCCTACCTGTCGGTCGTCGGCAAGGCGGTCGGCTTCACCGGCCTGATCCTCGTCACGGTCATCGCCCTCCCGGCGTACGCCGACGTCTGGGGCCCGGCCCTCGCGGCGCTGGCCGCCCTGACCATGACCGTCGGCAACGTCGGCGCCCTGCGCCAGCAGGCCACGCGCGCGTACAGCGCCGTACGGCTGCTCGCCTGGTCCTCCGTCGGCCAGGCCGGCTACCTCCTGGTGCCGATCGCCGCCGCCGCGTACTCCGACGACGCCGAGCGGTCCATCGGCTCCACCGTCGCCTACGCCCTGATGTACGCCGCCGTGAACCTCGGCGCCTTCGCGGTGGCCGCACTGGTCGGCCGTACGAAGACCCTCAACCGGATCAGCGACTACCGGGGCCTGTACGCGCGCAACCCGCTGTCCGCCCTGACTTTGGCGTTCTTCCTGCTCTGCCTCGCCGGACTCCCGCCGGGCATCATCGGCCTGTTCGCCAAGGTCACCGTCTTCTCCGCCGCCGTCGACGCGGGCCTCGGCTGGCTGGCCGTGGTCATGGCCGTGAACGTCGTGATCGCGCTGTTCTACTACCTCCAGTGGACGGCCCTGCTGTTCCGCGCCCCCGAGGGTGAACCCGTCAAGCACCTCGTCCCCGCGCCCGTGACGGCCACGCTGGCCCTCACCGGCGTCGTCGGCATCGCCCTGTCCGGAGCTCCCCAGCTGATCCTGCGCTTCGCCGACACCGGGCTCTTCTGAGCCTGCACGCATCCGGTACGCGCGCGTGGGGCACTCGCACCCCACGCGCGCGTGGCGTGTGCCGGCGCCTTCACCCGGACGGCCCACGCCCGCCGTCGAACGCACAAGGGAACCCGTGGCCCTCGCCTGGCGTTGACCAGTACGGAAGGGTCCACTGGACGTGACACCACGGCACCAGTGGCATCGGAGATCGACCAGCAAAGGGTTCCCCTGCCGCACCACTTGGAGGGCGTACCGTGCACCGCCGGCACAACGGGCTCAGGACCGCAGTACTCCTCGGGGGGCTGTCCGCACTCATCATCGTCATCGGCAGCCTCTTCGGCCGTATGGGGCTCGTCGTCGCGGTCCTGATCGCGCTCGGCACGAACGCGTACACGTACTGGAACAGCGACAAGCTGGCGCTACGGGCGATGCGTGCCCGGCCGGTCAGCGAGTTCGAGGCCCCGGGGCTGTACCGCATGGTCCGCGAGCTCTCCACCCAGGCACGCCAGCCCATGCCCCGTCTCTACATCTCCCCCACGGAGGCGCCGAACGCGTTCGCGACGGGCCGCAACCCGCGCAACGCCGCCGTGTGCTGCACCGAGGGCATCCTGCGCATCCTCGACGAGCGCGAACTGCGCGGCGTCATCGGCCACGAGCTCAGCCACGTCTACAACCGCGACATCCTCATCTCGTCGGTCGCCGGCGCCCTCGCCTCGGTGATCATGTTCCTGGTCAACTTCGCCTGGCTGATCCCGATCGGCCGGTCCGATGACGACGACGGCCCCGGCCTCTTCGGCATGCTGCTGATCATGATCCTGGGCCCGCTCGCCGCCACCCTCATCCAACTGGCCATCAGCCGCTCCAGGGAGTACGAAGCCGACGCGTCCGGCGCCCAGCTCACCGGCGACCCGCTCGCCCTCGCGAGCGCCCTGCGCAAGCTCGAACTGGGCACCAAGCAGCTCCCGCTGCCCCCCGAGCCGCGTATCGAGACCGCGAGCCACATGATGATCGCGAACCCCTTCCGCCCGGGGCAGGGATTCTCCAAGATGTTCTCGACCCACCCGCCGATGGCGGACCGTATCGCCCGACTCGAGAAAATGGCAGGACCCCACCAGTGAAGACCATCCTGAACGTCATATGGCTCGTCCTGAGCGGGTTCTGGTTGTTCCTCGGCTACCTGCTCGCGGGCGCGCTGCTGTGCATCACCATCATCGGCATCCCTTTCGGCATCGCGGCCTTCCGCATCGGTCTGTACGCCCTGTGGCCCTTCGGGTACACCACGGTCGAGCGACGCGACGCCGGCGCCCCTTCCTGTGTCGGCAACGTCCTGTGGCTGGTCCTGGCGGGCTGGTGGCTCGCCCTTGGCCACATCATCACCGGCCTCGCCCTGTGCATCACGATCATCGGCATCCCGTTCGGCATCGCCAACTTCAAGCTGATCCCCGTGTCGCTGTTCCCGCTGGGCCGCGAAATCGTCCCGACGGACCAGCCGTTCTCGTCGCGTTACTAGCGGAGCGGGGCGGGCACAGCCGTCGCGGGTTTTCCACAACCCGGCGGTTGTCCACAGGCCGGAGCGATTGTCAGTGGCGGCTTGCATCATGAACGCATGACCGAGATCGAGCAGTTGCTGACGAAGGTGGCGGAGAAGGCCCGTAACACCCGCCCCTGGGGCTGGACTTCTCTCCCCGAGCCCGTGGACGCGGCCACCCTGGCCCGCGCCGAGGCCGCCCTCGGCTTCGGCCTGCCCCCGCTGCTCGCCGACCTCTATCTGCGCATAGGAGACGGCGGATTCGGCCCGGAATACGGCCTGCTGCCGCTGCTCGACAGCCCTCCGGCCGGCGAGCCCGCCGCCGTCACCCAGTACCTCGCCAACCGCGAGAGCGCCCGCAAGGACCCCGACTGGCCCTGGCCTGAAGGCGTCCTGCCGATATCCCACTGGGGCTGCGCGATGTACGCGTGCGTGGACTGCCACAGCCCGCAGGCCACGGTCCTCCTCTTCGAACCGAACGCCGACGACGCCGACCAGGCGTGGTACGTCGACGCCCCGAGCCTCACGGACTGGCTGCGCGCCTGGATCGACGGCAGGGGCTGGTACGAGCAGATGAACGACGAGCTGGTGGTGACCCCTTGGGCCGACTTCCGCATACGCACCGAGGCGGCCCGGGCGTCCTGACGAGGCGCGAACCGGCGGTCCTCCCCGGCCGGCGATCGCTGAGTCTGAGCGGACCGACGACTCCCAGTGAACGGCCCGCCGCCCAGAGGCCGATTGCACCAAGGGACCCGTCTGCGGTCGAACGAGCCGACTTCTCCGAGAGGCCAACAGCCGACAAGCGGACCGACCTCGCCGAGAGGCCCCGTCGAGCGCGCCGCGACGGTCCCTGAACACAGCGGCTGTCTCGCGCCTTCGGCCGATGGACGGTTCGTCCACCTTCCTCCAGCCACACACGCGCGTACGCCGCCGGGCCTACCTCCCCCGCGCCCCGGACCGCTCCGCCATCCACCGCCGTACGCCGTAGGCGGCCACACCCAGCGCCAGCACACCCGCACCCACCACGACCGAGGTCTCCGGAAGCGAGAAAGCGAGGACCACGCACCCGACAAGCCCCACCGCAGGCACGACCCGCGCGGTCGGCGCCGAATCGAGAGTCCAGGCCGATGCGTTGGCCACCGCGTAGTACGCCAGCACACCGAAGGAGGAGAAGCCGATCGCGCCCCGCACGTCCACCGTGGCGGCCAGGACCGCCACCACCGCCCCCACGGCCAGTTCGGCCCGGTGCGGCACCTGGAAGCGAGGGTGCACGGCTGCGAGAGCGCCGGGCAGATGCCGGTCGCGAGCCATGGCCAGCGTCGTCCGCGAGACACCCAGGATCAGCGCGAGCAGCGAGCCCAACGCGGCCACGGCCGCGCCCACCCGCACCACGGGCGCCAGCTCCGGCACCCCCGCCGCCCGCACCGCGTCGGCCAGCGGAGCGCCCGAGTGCCTCAGACCATCTGCCCCCAGTACGGAAAGGACGGCCAGCGCCACACACGCGTACACCGCCAGCGCGATGCCCAGGGCCAGGGGGATCGCCCGGGGGATGGTGCGTGCCGGGTCCCGCACCTCCTCACCGAGGGTCGCGATCCGCGCGTAGCCGGCGAACGCGAAGAACAGCAGTCCCGCCGCTTGCAGTATCCCGCCCACGCCGTCCGAGGCCCCGATGTCCAAGCGCGCGGCATCGGACTCGCCGGACCCCAGACACACGACGACCACACATGCGAGGACAGCCAGGACCACCGCCACGATCGCCCGGGTCAGCCAGGCGGACTTCTGGACGCCGCCGTAGTTCACCGCGGTCAGCGCCACCACCGCGGCGACCGCCACCGCGTGCGCCTGCCCTGGCCAGACATAGGCGCCCACGGTGAGCGCCATCGCCGCACAGGAGGCCGTTTTGCCGACCACGAACGACCAGCCCGCCAGATATCCCCAGAACTCGCCGAGCCGCTCGCGCCCGTACACATACGTGCCGCCCGACGCCGGATACAGGGCGGCCAGCCGGGTCGAGGACGTGGCGTTGCAGTAGGCGACCACCGCTGCGAGGGCGAGCCCGAGCAGCAGACCCGTGCCGGCAGCGTGCGCGGCCGGGGCCAGGGTGGCGAAGATTCCGGCCCCGACCATGGAGCCGAGACCGATGATCACGGCGTCGCCGACACCGAGGGTGCGCCGTAGCTCTTGGGGAGATCCGGGCTGTGTCATGGGCCGAACACTAGCGAGCGCTGCAACCGCCGAGTGCAGCGGTGACGTCCTCATCATCAACAGGGCACGAACACCGCCCGACCAGGACAACAGCACAGCACAGCGCCGCAGTAGGCGTCATATCCGCGGCGTTCGGCGCACGAGCCACGAGCACAGCCTGCCCGGCTGTCCGGACGTAGATCACAGTGCCGGGACAGTGCAGGCACAGCGTGGAAGGGCAGGTTCACGGCATGAGCATCATCAGTTGGATCATTCTCGGACTGTTGGCCGGAGCCATCGCCAAGTTCCTGCTGCCGGGTCGAGACCCGGGCGGCTTCATCGGCACCACTGTCATCGGCGTCGCGGGCGCGTTCATCGGCGGCTGGATCTCGGCCCGTTGGCTGGACCACCCCATCAGCAAGGACTTCTACGACGGTGCCACCTGGGCCGCCGCGATCGGCGGCTCCCTCGTGCTCCTGATCGCCTACCGCCTCCTGTTCGGCCACTCGCGCGACTGAGCGAGGCGAGCACACCCCGGACCGCGGCCAGCAGGCGAGAAGGGTGGGCACCGCAAGGTGCCCACCCTTCTCGTACGACGTCGAAGCCGGAGCCGCAGCCGGCAACGGATCAGCGGCTCACCGGTAGTTCACGAACTGCATCGCGAAGTCGAAGTCCTTGCCCTTGAGCAGGGCGATGACGGCCTGCAGGTCGTCCCGGCTCTTCGAGCTGACCCGCAGCTCGTCACCCTGCACCTGGGCCTTCACGCCCTTCGGGCCCTCGTCACGAATGAGCTTCGCCACCTTCTTCGCGTTCTCCTGGGAGATGCCCTCCTGGATCGACGCGAAGATCTTGTACTGCTTGCCCGAGAGCTGGGGCTCGCCCGCGTCCAGGGCCTTGAGCGAGACCCCGCGCTTGATCAGCTTGGACTCGAAGACGTCGAGGACAGCCTTCACCCGGCCCTCGGAGTTCGCCTCCAAGAGGATCTTGTCGCCGGACCACGAGATCGAGGCACCCACGCCCTTGAAGTCGTAGCGCTGCGAGATCTCCTTGGCGGTCTGGTTGAGTGCGTTGTCGACCTCCTGCCGCTCGACCTTCGAGACGATGTCGAAACTGGAGTCGGCCATGTCCTGTGGCTCCTTGTATCGGGGTGCGTATGGGGTGCGTGTCGGCGGGCGTGGGGGGCGGCCGCCGAACCCGGGGCAGGCCCGGACCGCATCCGGACAAGCCTAGCCACCCCTCGTCCCCCGGGAGGCGATCAATCGGGTGGCGAAGCACCCCTCCGGATCGGGTATTGTTTACGTCGTTGCCAGGGAGCACCGCCGAAAAGCGGTTCGAACGGCAGCAACCCCGGCGGTGTGCCCGAGCGGCCAAAGGGAGCAGACTGTAAATCTGCCGGCTCAGCCTTCCTAGGTTCGAATCCTAGCGCCGCCACACTGGGGAAGACCCCCTCCGATCTGCGGAAACGCAGATCGGAGGGGGTCTCTTCGTTGTGGCTCGATCCTGATCAGTGTGCGTTCCCCAGATGTCCCGGGGAGGCGCAGATCCCGTCCCCTTCGCGCAGGCCAGCCTCGATCTGGAGGTTCGCGCGCTCCTGAGTTGGCGGCCAGCTTCTTCGCGCGGACGCGTGGCAGCACAGCCCAACGAGTGGCGTCCCCCGGGCGTGACCGGGGGACGCTAAAACTCCGCCCATCCGCTGCGGCGACAGGGCCGGTGGGGGCAGCCGCTTCTCCACGCTGGCGGTGGAGGCTGGGCCGAGGCGTCCTGACGCACGCGGCAACCCCCGTGTTGGGCTTCACGAAGGAGGACGTCGCTCACGATCTCAGACCAGCTCGGGCTGCGGTTCCGGCTGCCGTACTGGCGCGAGCCTGGGCTCCCAGAGTCTGGTTGTCCGGACGTAGCAGTGGATCACCGAGACCAATGCCAGAATGAGAAGCGGTCCGAACAGCCACGGATGTTCGGCCATCTCCACCGGTAGATAGCGATAAGACACCAAGAGCGCGGCAAAGACAGTCGTGCCGTAGGCGACCAACTGGATTCCCGACCGATCCCAGCCGCGTTCGAGCGAGCGGAGAGCCGCCTCGATCGTGAGCGCGAAAACCACGCCGGCAATGAGATCCACGCCGTAGTGGTAGCCGAATCCCAGCGTTGCGCCGAGGGTGGTGATCAACCAGAACGCGCCGGCGAATCGCAGAATCAGTGGGCCCTTGCGGGAATGAATGAATATCGCGGTAGCCCACGCTGTGTGCAGGCTGGGCATGCAGTTGCGGGGGGTGATCTCGTCGTAAAGCATGGGGTGCGGGTTATTGCTCGGTGGCGGGATGTCCGGCCACAGGTTGGCCATCGCCCAGTGCCCGCCGCCGGTACCGAAGGCGCCGGTGCCGTAGGCGAAGATCGGGCCGACCACCGGGAAGATCATGTAGATGCCCGGCCCGAGGAGGCCGATCACCAAGAAGGTGCGGACGAGATGGTGGCCCGGGAATCGCCGCTCGACGGCCACGTGGCGCAGCTGGTACAGCGCGAAGACGACCGCGGCCACCGCGAGCTGGACGTAGACCCAGTCGAGAACATGGGGGCCGACCGGACCGGTGGCCCTGACTATCCGGCCCACCACCCACGACGGGTTGCCCAGCGCGTGATCGGCGGTTGCCAGGTACTGGTCGAGCACCATCGGGCGGGTCTTCGACGTGATGAGGAGCCACGTATCGCCGGTCTTGCGGCCGGCCACCAGCAGCAGACCCAGCCCGACGCCCTTCAGCAGCAGGACCCGTTCCTGGCCCGTGCGGCGCGTGACCGCGATGAACGCACAGCCCAGAATCACCCACAAGGCACCGTTGCCGAAAGGGTGGCCCTCGGTCGTCTTCGCGTCGATCACCCACCGCACGAGCAAGAAGACGACGTCGATGCCGATCGCGGCGGCAATTGCTATGAACCGTTGCCGCCAGGTGAGCACCACCATCATCAACGCCATACTGGCGTACAACAGAAAGCCAGATTTAGGCGGGAATATAATCTCTTGCGCCTGGCTGGTGATGGGTCCTGGCAGGCCGTAGCGGCGAGCGGCGATCTCCAGCGCGATCAGGAATCCGAGGGTCACCACACCAGCCGCGGCCCACAATATCGCGCGCGGTTGACGCCATGTGGCGCTCTTAATTATGCAGTTTATTCGCGAAAGCACCCGCGATGCTCGAGGTATCAATTATCTGGCCGATTTGTTATTCTTTGGGTGGATGATCCGCCCTTTGTGCCGGATGGCACGGTTTTGCGGTGAAGGGCGGATGATGACAGTGATCGTTCATGAGTTCGAGCATGTTATCGGAGTAATGCGGGAGGATTTCATCGGTTAAGGGCTGACGCGAAGGTCGGTCGATGGCGGCGAGGACCCGGCGTCCGGGAATGGCCATGAGTGCTCTGCGCCCGGCGGGCGCCGCGGGGGCCGCAGTGTGAGAGGACTCACGCCGGACACCGGACGGGAGACCGGACACCGGACACCGGGCAGGACACCGGACACCGGGCAGGACACCGGACGGCGGACTACGGCCGTCCCGCGGCCGGCGCATCAAACCGTGCGCCTCGCCCGCCTCGGCGGCAGGCTGGCCCCATGGCAAGCGCGCAGCCGATCGTGATCTACCCGCCCGCAGAGGACGGCGGCAGGCGGGTCCGAGTCGACGATCGGTTCCTGGGCATCGCGTACGGGCTGCTGGACATCGTCGAGTTTCTGCGCCTCGCGGGACTGGAGGACGTCGACGACCTGTGGGTGCGGCAGTCCGGGCTGATCGAGTGGCGGGGCAGCGGCCCGGACGAGTGGGAGCAGTGAGCGGCGCGGGACGAGGCGTCCCGGCGTCAGTCAGCTACTGCTCGGGGTTCTCGCGTCCTGGCGTCCCGCCGGGGGCACACTGACGCCATGGCCACGCGTCGCAGAAACTGCCCCGAGTGCCGGCGTGAGATCGCAGTCGTCGCCGGTCGATTCGCACGGCATGACCCACCCGGCGCGCGCGGGAACGGCGAACTCGTCTCGTGTCCGGGATCGAGGCGGCAGGCCCAACTGGGGGCAGCCCAGCCCGCATTGGACGGTTATGTCGTGCCCGAGTTCCCCGGACAGCTGCCGCTGTTCTGACGGCGGCCCCTGCTCCGACAGCCCACCGAGCCTCCCGCGCGGCGGGAACCCCATGCGGGCCCATGTTCAGTTCCCCGCGACCGACTTCACCGCCACGGACACCGGGGTCGAGCCGCTGACCAGTTCGAGCGTCAGGCCGGCCGTCGCCGGGGTGTCGACCAGTTCGGCCAGTACGGCGGCCACATCGTCGCGTGGGACGGGGCCGCGGCCGGTGTGGGCTTCCAGGCGTACCAGGCCGTTCCCGGCGTCGTTCGTCAGCATGCCGGGGCGCAGGATCGTCCAGTCCAGGGCGTCCAGGCCGCGGACGTGTTCGTCGGCCTCGCCCTTGGCGCGCAGGTAGACGTCGAAGACCTCGTTGCCCTCGTGCTCCGGGTTCGCGCCCATCGAGGACACGATCAGGAAGCGCCGTACGCCCGCTCGCACCGCCGCGTCCGCGAACAGGACCGCCGCCCCCTTGTCCACCGTGTCCTTGCGGGCCGACCCGCTGCCCGGGCCCGCGCCGGCCGCGAAGACCGCCGCGTCGGCGCCCCGCAGACAGGCCGCGGCCTCCTCGACCGAGGCCGACTCCAGGTCCAGTACGACGGGTTCGGCGCCGGCCTCTCGCAGGTCGTCGCCCTGTTCGGCCTTGCGGATGATCCCCGCGACCTCGTAGCCGCGCGCGGCGAGCAGCTTCTCCAGCCGCAGCGCGATCTGACCATGACCACCAGCAATGACAATGCGCATGTTTCCGACCGTACGCCCGGACGGCCGCATCTGCCGCACGACTTCAGTCACGTCCCTGAGGGCGCAAACCCCACACGCACGCGCCGAGCGCACAAGCCGTCAGCGCCGGCCCCCCTCGCACACGCCGGCCTCCGGCGTACGCACTCCGGCGCCAAGCTCACGCCCAGCCCCCAAGCCCACGCCCACCCTCAGGCCCACGCCCACCCCCAAGCCCACGCTCACCCCCCGGGGCTCACGCCACCCCCTCAGGACAACTCCCCCCGCCCCTGCCGAGGCAGCCCCAACTCCGCCGCCACGGCCGAGTTGCAGTACTCCCGCACCGCGCTGGTCCGCGCCACCACGCGCCCCCGGTGCACCACGATGCGGCTGTACGCCAGCGACAGCGCCCCCGCCAGCCGGTCCCCGCGCACCGCCAGCAGCTCGGCCGGGAAGCCCGCCTCCACCCGCACCTCGGGCAGACCCAGCACCGCACGCGCCGACGCGCTCACGGCGTCGTACGCGTCCTCGGGGCGCAACCCGTGGCGCGAGGACAGCAGATAGGCGGCCTCCAGCGGGTCCCCGCGCCCCACCGGGTTCGACACGTCCCGCAGGGCGCCGCTCCCGGCGGCGACGCGCACGCCGGCGGCGCGCAGCAGTCGTACGGGCGCCGTGCCCCGGCGTTCCACACTCCCGCAGCCGCCCTGCGGCAGGCACACCACCGTCACCCCGGCCGCCGCGAGCTGGTCCGCGGTACGGGAGGCCACCTGGGCGGGCAGGCGCCCCAAACCGCCGCACGGGCCGAGGGTCACCCCGGGGCGCAGTCCGCCGGCCATCGCGGCCAGGCGGGCCAGGCGCGCCGGGTCGGTGGCGTCGGTGTGCAGGTCGACGGGGCACCCGTGCTCGGAGGCGACCTCCAGGACGGCCTCCACGTAACCCGTCGGATCCGGGTCCAGGTCCGGGCAGCCGCCGACCACCGACGCGCCCATCTTCACCGCGTCCCGCAGCATCGCCAGCCCGTCGGCCCCGGCCACACCGGTCAGCAGTCGCGGCATCGCCACCGTGGTCAACTCGGTGAGCCCGCGCAGCGAACGCCGTGCCTGCAGTACGGCGGTCAGGGCGCCCAGCCCCTGCACGTCGCCCACGCGCACGTGGGCCCGTAGCGCGGTCGCCCCGTGCCCGAGCTGGAGCAGGGCGGCCTCCGTGGCCCGGCGCTGGACGTCCTGGGTGTCGTACGAGACGGGCCCGCCCGCTTCGGCGGAGAGCGCGGTGTCGCCGTGGGCGTGCGGTTCGGCCGGGGCCGGCAGGAGCAGATAGCCGCCGAGGTCCACGCGCGCCCCGCACGCGCGCGTGCCCTCCGCCGCCAGGCTCCCGGCCGTACCGACCGCCTCGATGCGTCCGCCGCCCAGCCGTACGTCCACGGTCCGGCCGTCGGTCAGCCGCGCCCCGCACAGCAGCAGGGCGGCCGGGTCAGCCGGTCCGGACGAGCCCGACGAGGACGACGAGTGGGGCGGCTGGGGCTGGCTGTCGGGCATCGCGCTCCAGAGACTCAGGGCTGCGGGGACTGCGCTTGGGGGAGTGCGCCGGGCACGCAAGATCACGCAGAGTGAGTCGAGCCTAGGCTGGCGACCCGGCCCTGGCGCGCAGGAGCGGAATAGTCGTACCGGTGTGGTCCGCCGAACGGCAGCCTTGCCCGCGGTAACCGCAGTGGCCTGCGAGGCGGCTGAGCGGTCATCCGATCGGCCCCCGGCGGGTGCCGCGAAACGGATTTGGGTGAACGGCGGCCTAGCGTGTAATGTCTTCATCGCTCGCCCCAATAGCTCAGTCGGCAGAGCGTCTCCATGGTAAGGAGAAGGTCAACGGTTCGATTCCGTTTTGGGGCTCTGATGTGAGAGGTTCCCGTCGCAAGACGGGGCCCGATCGCATCGCAGCGGTGTAGCTCAGTCGGTAGAGCAAGCGGCTCATAATCGCTGTGTCACCGGTTCAAGTCCGGTCACCGCTACTGACAGTAGCCGATTGCGGGGTCGGTCCTTCGATCGGCTACTCTTTCTTGCGTTGAATTAGTCCACCCGTTCGTCTTAGGAGCACTCACGTGGCTGCCACCGACGTCCGCCCGAAGATCACGCTGGCCTGCGTGGAGTGCAAGGAGCGGAACTACATCACCAAGAAGAACCGGCGTAACAACCCGGATCGTCTTGAGATGAAGAAGCACTGCCCGCGTTGCAACGCGCACACCGCGCACCGCGAAACGCGATAAATCAGGCTCGTACACGAGGCCGCCCCCACTAACCGGGGGGCGGCCTCGCGTCGTTTCGGTCCCGGTTACCGCCCGGTTCCCAACCGGCCGCGGCAGACCGGGCCACCGCCGCAAGGCAGACCGGGTGACCGGCCGGCAGGTCACCCGGAGCAGACACCAGGCAGACATCAGGAGGTGCCGAGCCATGGCGCTCGACCAGTCCTTCGTGGGGCGGAGCTACCCGCCCACCGACCCCTATGAGGTGGGCCGGGAGAAGATCCGTGAGTTCGCGGATGCGGTGGGGGACACCAGCCCGGCGTACACGGACCCGGAGGCCGCCAAGGCGCTCGGCCACTCCGATGTGATCGCCCCGCCCACCTTCGTCTTCGCGATCACCTTCAAGGCCGCGGGACAGGTCGTCCAGGACCCCCAGCTGGGCCTGGACTACAGCCGGGTGGTGCACGGCGACCAGAAGTTCGCCTACACCCGCCCGGTGCGCGCCGGCGACCGGCTGACCGTCACCTCGACCATCGAGGCGATCAAGACCATGGCGGGCAACGAGATCCTGGACATCCGCGGCGAGGTCCACGACGAGGCGGGCGAACACGTGGTGACCGCCTGGACGAAGCTGGTGGCCCGCCCGGTGGACTCCGAAGAAGGGGAGGCGTGAGACCGATGACGGCGAAGATTGCGTACGGCGACGTCGAGGTCGGCACCGAACTGCCCGCCCAGACCTTCCCCGTGACCCGCGCCACGCTCGTCCAGTACGCGGGCGCCTCCGGCGACTTCAACCCGATCCACTGGAACGAGAAGTTCGCCAAGGAGGTCGGGCTGCCCG
The DNA here is from genome assembly GCF_001513975.1 of Streptomyces curacoi. GTDB lineage: Bacteria > Actinomycetota > Actinomycetes > Streptomycetales > Streptomycetaceae > Streptomyces > Streptomyces curacoi. Next base: position 581,246 of record NZ_KQ947988.1, on the reverse strand, counting down.
ATGTCATCGCCCACGGCATGTTCACCATGGCCGAGGCGATCCGTGTGGTCACCGACTGGACCGGCGACCCGGGAGCGGTCGTCGAGTACGGCGTCCGCTTCACCAAGCCCGTCGTCGTACCGAACGACGACAAGGGCGCCACGATCGAGGTCAGCGGCAAGGTCGCGGCCAAGCTGGACGACAACAAGGTCCGCGTGGACCTGACCGTGACCAGCGACGAGCGCAAGGTGCTCGGGATGTCGCGGGCGGTCGTGCAGCTGGCGTAACGGCACGCGCGTGCCATGAGGTAAGGGGCGCTCGCCATGGCGGGCGCCCCTTACGCAGAGAGGCGCGTAGCCCCACCCACCCCGTCTCGTACTCTTGAGCCCGTGCAGCAACTCCACGACGCCCCCCTCGCCCCCCTCACCACCTTCCGCCTGGGTGGCCCCGCCACCCGCCTGGTCACCGCGACCACCGACGCCGAGGTGATCGACGTCGTGCGCGAGGCCGACGCCAGTGGGACCCCGCTGCTGCTCATCGGTGGTGGATCGAACCTGGTCATCGGCGACAAGGGCTTCGAGGGCACCGCACTGGTCATCGCCACCAAGGGCTTCGAACTGCACGGCACCACGCTCGAACTGGCCGCCGGCGAGGTGTGGACCGACGCGGTCAGCCGCACCGTCGAGGCCGGGCTCGCCGGAATCGAGTGCCTGGCCGGTATCCCCGGCTCCGCAGGCGCCACGCCGATCCAGAACGTCGGCGCCTACGGCCAGGAGGTCTCCTCCACGATCACCGAGGTCGTCGCGTACGACCGACAGGCAGGCCGGACCGTCGTCATCCCCAACGCCGACTGCGCCTTCTCCTACCGCCACAGCCGCTTCAAGGCCGACCCCGAGCGCCACGTCGTCCTGCGCGTCCGCTTCCAGCTGGAGGACGCCGACGGCCTCTCCGCCCCCCTCAAGTACGCCGAGACCGCCCGCGCCCTCGGCGTCGAACCCGGCGACCGCGTACCGCTGGCCGCCGCTCGCGAGACCGTGCTGAAGCTGCGCACCGGCAAGGGCATGGTCCTGGACCCGGAGGACCACGACACCTGGTCGGCCGGATCGTTCTTCACCAACCCGATCCTCACCGACGAGCAGTTCGCGGCCTTCCGCGCGCGCGTGACGGAACGCCTCGGGGACGGTGTGGAGCCGCCCGCGTACCCGGCGGGGGACGGGCACACCAAGACCTCCGCGGCCTGGCTGATCGACAAGGCGGGCTTCACCAAGGGATACGGCACCGGCCCCGCCCGCATCTCCACCAAGCACACCCTCGCCCTCACCAACCGCGGCGACGCGACCACGGAGGACCTGCTCACCCTGGCCCGCGAGGTCGTGGCGGGCGTCCGCGAGGCCTTCGGCATCACGCTGGTCAACGAGCCGGTCACGGTGGGTGTCAGCCTGTAGCGCCCGCCCCGGCCGAGCGAATCTCCGTTGCCTGCGGCCCGGTGTCATCGTCACGCTGGGGGCATGACCCACCCCGCCCCGAGAATCCCCGCATGCGCCTGAGACTGCGCGAGTTCCGGCCCAGGACCGGCCCGTACGAGCACCGGGTCGTCCAGCCCTGGCAGCCCCTGCGCCACACCTCCCTGCGCGCCCCCGACCCCATCGGTCTGCTGCTGGGTGACCATGACGGGCTGAACCGGCTCGCGGGGCTGTTCTCCTTCGCGGCCTACTCCCGGCACACCATCGTCCACGTGCCACTGCGCGACGGAATCCCGGTCGACGAGGGCTGGGGCGAGCCGGTCGACCTCGTACTGGCCCACGACACGGCCGGCCTGCGCCCCAGCGCATGGCCCGGACTGCGCCGGAAACTGCGCCAAGGCACACCGCTCACCGTCCGCACCGACGAGGCGCGCACCGCCCGGGACGCCGCGTCCTGTCGCGCGCGGTGGGCACGGGCGGACTTCCGGGACGAGCTGCGGCACAGCACCTACGCCCGCACGTTCTTCCTGTTCGGCAGCCGGGACATCTTCGCCGAGACCGCCACGGGATTCGCCCACGCGGCAGGCTGGGGGCCGCACCAGAAGGGCGTCGACAAGGGGCACTCGGCGCTCATGACGTCGCTCCCCTCACTGATCCAGCCGCCCGGCGGCGGACACCCCGTCGAGGTGCTGATCTGCTTCAAGCCCTATCCGCCCTACGCCCACTTCAAGCGGCCGGGCCGCTGAGCCAGTCGTCGACGCCCGCCAGCAGCTTCGCCTGCACGTCCGCCGGCGCCGCCGAGCCACGCACCGACTGCCGGGCCAGTTCCGCCAGCTCGGCGTCGGAGAAGCCGTGGTGGTGGCGGGCGATCTCGTACTGGGCCGCGAGCCGGGAGCCGAACAACAGCGGGTCGTCGGCGCCGAGCGCCATGGCCACCCCCGCGTCGAACAGCGTGCGCAACGGGACGTCCTCCGGCTTCTCGTACACGCCCAGCGCCACGTTCGACGCCGGGCACACCTCGCAGGTCACGCCCCGGTCGGCGAGCCGCTTCAGCAGCCGCGGGTCCTCCGCCGCCCGCACCCCGTGACCGATCCGGTGCGCGTGCAGGTCGTCCAGGCAGTCACGCACGGAGGACGGCCCGGTCAGCTCACCGCCGTGCGGGGCCGACAGCAGGCCGCCCTCGCGGGCGATGTGGAAGGCACGGTCGAAGTCCCGCGCCATGCCCCGCCGCTCGTCGTTCGACAACCCGAAGCCGACCACACCCCGGTCCACGTACCGCACCGCGAGACGCGCCAGAGTACGGGCTTCCAGGGGGTGCTTCATCCGGTTCGCGGCGACCAGGACGCGCATCCCGAGCCCCGTGTCCCGCGACGCCGTCTCCACCGCGTCCAGGATGATCTCCAGCGCCGGGATCAGACCGCCCAGCCGGGGCGCGTACGACGTCGGGTCGACCTGGATCTCCAGCCAGCCGGAGCCGTCCTTGACGTCCTCCTCCGCGGCCTCCCTGACCAGCCGCTGGATGTCCTCCGGCTGCCTGAGGCACGAGCGCGCCGCGTCGTACAGGCGCTGGAAGCGGAACCAGCCCCGCTCGTCCGTCGCCCGCAGCTTCGGCGACTCCCCGCTGGTCAGCGCGTCGGTCAGCGCCTCGGGCAGACGCACCCCGTACTTGTCGGCCAGTTCCAGCAGGGTCCCCGGCCGCATCGAGCCGGTGAAGTGCAGGTGCAGATGGGCTTTCGGCAGCTCAGAGACATCACGTACACGCTCCATCCCAGGATCCTGCCGTACGCCCGCGCCGTCCCGGTAGCGCTTTCCCCGAACGTGGTCTTGCTCGCACAAAGCGCCGGGGGGTCACCTCACGAAAGTTCGTGAGGTGACCCCCCGGTCCGGGGAAGCGGACGTCAGTCCCGCGCCTCCGCCAGCAGCTTCTGGATCCGGCTCACGCCCTCGACGAGGTCCTCGTCACCGAGCGCGTACGACAGCCGCAGATAGCCCGGCGTGCCGAAGGCCTCGCCCGGGACGACCGCGACCTCGGCCTCCTCCAGGATGAGCGCGGCCAGCTCGACCGAGTCCTGCGGGCGCTTGCCGCGGATCTCCTTGCCGATGAGGGCCTTCACCGAGGGGTAGGCGTAGAAGGCGCCCTCGGGCTCCGGGCAGACCACGCCGTCGATCTCGTTGAGCATCCGCACGATCGTCTTGCGGCGGCGGTCGAAGGCCTCGCGCATCTTCGCGACCGCGTCCAGGTCGCCCGAGACGGCGGCGAGCGCGGCCACCTGGGCGACGTTCGAGACGTTCGACGTGGCGTGCGACTGGAGGTTGGTCGCGGCCTTCACCACGTCCTTCGGGCCGATGATCCAGCCGACCCGCCAGCCCGTCATGGCGTACGTCTTGGCGACACCGTTGACCACGATGCACTTGTCGCGCAGCTCCGGCAGGACCGCGGGCAGCGACACGGACACCGCATCGCCGTAGACCAGGTGCTCGTAGATCTCGTCCGTCATCACCCACAGACCGTGCTCGACGGCCCAGCGGCCGATCGCCTCGGTCTCGGCCTCGCTGTAGACCGCGCCCGTCGGGTTGGACGGCGACACGAACAGGACGACCTTCGTCTTCTCCGTACGGGCCGCCTCCAGCTGCTCCACGGAGACGCGGTAGCCGGTCGTCTCGTCGGCGACCACCTCGACCGGGACACCGCCCGCGAGCCGGATCGACTCCGGGTACGTCGTCCAGTACGGGGCCGGGACGATGACCTCGTCACCCGGGTCGAGGATCGCGGCGAAGGCCTCGTAGATGGCCTGCTTGCCGCCGTTGGTGACCAGGATCTGCGAGACGTCGGGCTCGTAGCCGGAGTCGCGCAGCGTCTTCGCGGCGATCGCGGCCTTCAGCTCGGGCAGACCGCCGGCCGGGGTGTACCGGTGGTACTTGGGGTTCTTGCAGGCCTCGATGGCGGCCTCGACGATGTAGTCCGGGGTCGGGAAGTCGGGCTCGCCGGCGCCGAAGCCGATCACCGGCCGCCCGGCGGCCTTGAGGGCCTTGGCCTTGGCGTCCACGGCGAGGGTGGCGGACTCGGAGATCGCGCCGACTCGGGCGGAGACCCGGCGCTCGGTGGGTGGGGTTGCAGCGCTCATGGGGCCATCGTTTCAGACAGGAAACGCGCCCGGCACGCGGGTTTCACAGACTGAACATCAGCTGAACAGCCGTCCGGATCGGGCCCGCGGCCAGGGCGATCTTGCGCTGTCACATGGCTGATCCTCCGGCGATCTTCCGCGTACCAAGCCCCCATCGGCCACTTTCTGTTCGACGAGGCGCTTCGGACCACGTACACTCTCACCTCGTTGGCCTTCAGCAGCCCGCAGCCGCACGGTGCACACCGAGCACCCGTCCGGATGCGGTACGTTGGGGGACACACCAAAGGGTCGTAGCTCAATTGGTAGAGCACCGGTCTCCAAAACCGGCGGTTGGGGGTTCAAGTCCCTCCGGCCCTGCTACACACACCTTCGCCAGGATGTGTGCGCATGTACGTACAGCAATGCACCGCCGTGCGGCTCAGACCGGGCGCGGCACGGCCACGACCCGGAATCAGGTGAGGACGAGTGACGGACGCCGTGGGCTCCATCGACATGCCTGATGCCCAGGACGAGGCGCCGGAGTCCAAGAAGAAGACCCGAAAGGGTGGCAAGCGCGCCAAGAAGGGCCCGCTGAAGCGCCTCGCGCTCTTCTACCGCCAGATCGTCGCGGAACTCCGCAAGGTCGTCTGGCCGACGCGCAACCAGCTGACGACGTACACCACCGTGGTGATCATCTTCGTCGTCATCATGATCGGCCTGGTGACCGTGATTGACTATGGGCTCGACAACGCCGCCAAGTACGTCTTCGGCTGAGCCAAGAGCGAAGGGCGCCGCGGTTACCGGCGCCCCTTTTCGCATGTTCCACCCCTATGTATCCAGGAAGAAGCAGCCACCGTGTCTGACCAGAACCTGAACGACGCCGTCGAGCCGGACGAGTCCGTGGAAGACGAGCTCGACATCGTCGAGGGCGCGGACGAGGACCTGGACGAGGTCGAGGCTGCCGACGCCGAGGCCGGCGAGCCCGCCGAGGAAGCCGCGCTGCACGAAGAGGTCGACGAGGAAGAGGCCGCCGAGGAGGAGGCCGAGCCCGTCGACCCCGTCGCCGCGCTGCGCGAGGAGCTTCGCACCCTGCCCGGCGAGTGGTACGTCATCCACACCTACGCCGGTTACGAGAACCGCGTGAAGACCAACCTGGAGCAGCGCGCCGTCTCGCTGAACGTCGAGGACTACATCTTCCAGGCCGAGGTGCCGCAGGAAGAGGTCGTCCAGATCAAGAACGGCGACCGCAAGACGATCAAGCAGAACAAGCTGCCGGGTTACGTCCTGGTCCGCATGGACCTGACCAACGAGTCCTGGGGCGTCGTCCGCAACACCCCGGGCGTCACCGGCTTCGTGGGCAACGCCTACGACCCGTACCCGCTGACCCTGGACGAGATCGTCAAGATGCTCGCCCCGGAGGCCGAGGAGAAGGCCGCCCGCGAGGCCGCCGAGGCCGAGGGCAAGCCGGCTCCGGCCCGCAAGGTCGAGGTCCAGGTGCTGGACTTCGAGGTCGGCGACTCGGTCACCGTCACCGACGGCCCGTTCGCCACGCTGCAGGCCACGATCAACGAGATCAACGCCGACTCGAAGAAGGTCAAGGGCCTGGTGGAGATCTTCGGCCGCGAGACGCCGGTCGAGCTCTCCTTCGACCAGATCCAGAAGAACTAGTTCTTTCTGGATCCACCGCTTCCGCGCAGGTCAGGCGAACGCTCCAGCGGCCGCCTGACCTGCTCGGTTTTTGGCCGCGCATCTATACCCGTTATCGTTGTGCGGTATGCCTTCATCCGGGACGCGACCCGGGCGGGGGCACGCCTCAATCGAAAGGACCCGGAGAGTAATGCCTCCCAAGAAGAAGAAGGTCACGGGGCTCATCAAGCTCCAGATCCAGGCCGGTGCCGCCAACCCGGCCCCGCCGGTCGGCCCCGCGCTGGGTCAGCACGGCGTGAACATCATGGAGTTCTGCAAGGCCTACAACGCCGCGACCGAGTCGCAGCGCGGTTGGGTCATCCCGGTGGAGATCACGGTCTACGAGGACCGTTCCTTCACCTTCATCACCAAGACGCCGCCGGCCGCCAAGATGATCCTCAAGGCCGCGGGCATCGAGAAGGGCTCCGGCGAGCCGCACAAGACCAAGGTCGCCAAGATCACCGAGGCGCAGGTCCGCGAGATCGCCCAGACCAAGCTGCCCGACCTCAACGCCAACGACCTGGACGCCGCCGCGAAGATCATCGCCGGTACCGCGCGCTCCATGGGCGTCACGGTCGAGGGCTGACCTCAACCCCCGTACAACAAGCAGACACGTGGGAGGGCCTGCTCGGCCCGGACCACGACTCCTAAGAACCCACAGGAGCAGTAGTGAGCAAGCGCAGCAAGACTCTCCGCGCTGCGGACGCCAAGATCGACCGGGAGAAGCTCTACGCCCCGCTCGAGGCCGTCCGTCTCGCCAAGGAGACGTCCACGACCAAGTTCGACGGCACCGTCGAGGTCGCCTTCCGTCTGGGTGTCGACCCGCGTAAGGCCGACCAGATGGTCCGTGGCACCGTGAACCTTCCGCACGGCACCGGTAAGACCGCCCGGGTCCTGGTCTTCGCGACCGGCGACCGTGCCGAGGCCGCGCGTGCCGCGGGCGCCGACATCGTCGGTGCCGACGAGCTGATCGACGAGGTCTCGAAGGGCCGCCTGGACTTCGACGCCGTCGTCGCCACCCCGGACCTCATGGGCAAGGTCGGCCGCCTCGGCCGCGTCCTCGGCCCGCGTGGTCTGATGCCGAACCCGAAGACCGGCACCGTCACCCCCGACGTCGCCAAGGCCGTCACCGACATCAAGGGCGGCAAGATCGAGTTCCGCGTCGACAAGCACTCGAACCTGCACTTCATCATCGGCAAGGTGTCGTTCGACGACAGCAAGCTGGTGGAGAACTACGGCGCTGCGCTGGAGGAGATCCTCCGTCTGAAGCCGTCCGCCGCCAAGGGTCGCTACATCAAGAAGGCCGCCATCACCACCACGATGGGCCCCGGCATTCCGGTCGACCCGAACCGCACCCGCAACCTCCTCGTCGAGGAGGACCCGGCCGCGGTCTGAGCCACCGGCTCACCAGGCTCGAAGACGGGCCCCACACCCCTCACCGGGTGCGGGGCCCGTTCCCGTTGTTCGTCCCGTTTGTCAGTGCCCTGGGTTAACGTGCATTCACGGAATTCACACCGGGGGGACGAATGACGAGCACGAGGGCGCGCCGGTCGGCGTTCTGGATCGCGCTGCTGACCGCGCTGACGGCCCTGGCCGCCTGCACCCCTGCCGACCGCACCACCGAGGGCGACCGCACCAGGCCCGCCCCGGCCGTGACGGCGGCCCTGCGCACCGTCGAGCGCTCCACCGACCGGGCCGAGTCCGCCCGAGTCAGCTCCACGACCGCCATGGGCTCGACGCTGTCCATGAAGGCCGACGGCACCCTGGCCTGGCGCGACGGCCTCACGGCCAGGCTGACGATCACCTACACCGGCGGCACGACGGCCGAGACGATGCGCCGGCTGGGCACCACGTCGATGGAGGCCCGCTATCTCCCCGACGCCTACTACGCCCGCATGGGCGACGCGTTCGCAAAGAAGACCGACGGCAAGCACTGGCTCAAGTACGCCTACGACGACCTGAAGCAGCTCGCCGGCAGCACCGGAGCGGATCTCGCGAACCAGATGCGCGGCACCGCACCGCACGCGTCGGTGAAGCTGCTGCTGTCCTCCACGGATGTACGGAAGGTCGGCGAGGAGTCGGTGAAAGGCGAGCGCACCACCCACTACTCCGGCACGGTGCGCCGGGAGGGTGCCGGCCCCCAGACCGTCGACATATGGGTCGACGACCGGAACCTGCTGGCCAAGAAGGTCGAGAAGGGCCAGACGGCCACAGGACAGCTGACCCAGACCGCGTACTACAGCGACTACGGCGTGAAGAGCGCGGTCGAGAAGCCACCGGCGAGCGACACCGCGGACTTCAAGGACCTGCTGAAGGGCTCCGAGCGCCCCTGAGGGGCCCGGAAACCGGACCCTCGTTGAGGCCTCCCTGGGTTACGCTCCCGACCTTGCTGTGCGCCGACCACGCACCAGCCATGTGTTCCTTGGGGGGAATCGATGAGGCTTTCCGTACGTGCGGCCGTGCCTGCCGCCGCGCTCCTTCTCGCGGGCTGCGGGGCAGGAGGCGGTGCGGAGCAGTCCGCGGACCCGCCGGCCGCCGAGGCCGTCGCGCGGGCCGCGCAGAAGAGCGCGGAGGTCACGTCCCTGCGCTACCGGGTGACCGGCCGGATGCCGGAGCGCGGGCGGATCGCCGACGAGGCGTCCGTCCGGACCGAGCCGACGGCGGCCCGTCTCAAGACGGTCAACCTGAGCGGTGAGCACCGGGGCGAGACCGAGCTGCGCCTGGTCGGCGGGGTCCTCTACGGAAGCGTGACCGACGACATGATCGAGGAGCTCGGCGGCAGGCACTGGATCAGCTACGGCCCGGCCGCCGAGTTCACCACGCACGGCGGCCTGCGCATGGACGTCGGCGGTCTGCGCGACCAGGTCAGCCGGAACCCGGCTCGGGAAGCCGCCTTCCTGGCCTCCGCCGAGGACGTGCGGCAAACGGGTGCCGAGAAGGTCGACGGCACCGACACGACGCACTACGCCGGTACGGCCACGGTCGACGAGCTGCGGGCCTCCCTGAAGGAGGCCGGGGACAAGGCGACCCGGGCAGGACGCGACAGCAGCCTCGACCAGTACGAGAAGCTGGGCGTGGACGAGCTCACCCTGGACGTGTGGGTCGACCGCGACGACCGCGTCAAGCGGCTCCGCACCCAGGGCTTCGGCCGCCATGGCGAGCTCGACCTCACCTTCACCTTCCTCGGCTACGGCGAGCCGGTGACCGTCCGGGCCCCGCGCGCCGGGGACACCGCGGACCTGCGGAAGCCGCTGAAGAAGAACAAGAGCTGAGGCCCGTACGGGTCGATTTGCTTGACGGCGATTGCGTCCCGTACTCTCCTACAGAAGCCAAAGACCGCTGGTCGTTGCCGTGCGCTCGCAAGAGGGTGCGGTGGCCGAAGGATCCGCTGAACTGCGGACGACCCGCGCAGGTGACAGTGGAAGAGCTCCCGGAGCATGTGCGTCCCCGCGCGTGCGACCGGTCGAGTCCGCCCCGTGCGCCTGCGCCGGGGCGTTTCGTTTTCCCCAGTCCTCCTTCGGGTCCGCGCGGTCAGAATCACCCGGAAGGAGGCCGAGGCTCTATGGCGAGGCCCGACAAGGCTGCCGCAGTGGCCGAGTTGACGGAGCAGTTCCGCAACTCCAACGCTGCCGTGCTGACCGAGTACCGCGGTCTCACCGTGGCGCAGCTCAAGACGCTGCGTCGTTCGCTCGGTGAGAACGCCCAGTACGCCGTGGTGAAGAACACGCTGACCAAGATTGCGGCCAACGAGGCCGGGATCACGACGCTGGACGACCTCTTCAACGGTCCGACGGCTGTCGCCTTCGTCACCGGTGACCCGGTGGAGTCGGCGAAGGGTCTCCGTGACTTCGCCAAGGACAACCCGAATCTCGTCATCAAGGGCGGTGTCCTTGAGGGCAAGGCCCTCTCCGCCGACGAGATCAAGAAGCTTGCGGACCTCGAGTCCCGCGAGGTTCTGCTCAGCAAGCTGGCCGGTGCCTTCAAGGCGAAGCAGTCCCAGGCTGCCTCCGTCTTCCAGGCGCTGCCGTCGAAGCTCGTCCGCACCGTGGACGCGCTCCGTGCCAAGCAGGCCGAGCAGGGCGGTGCCGAGTAATTCGGCTCGCACACTGGCCCCCGCAGCCTGACCGCGGAGGCCACAGCGGGCCGACGTACGCCCGCCACACCCAGTACATCCGGCACCTGCCGATTTAGTGGAAGGACCGCCATCATGGCGAAGCTCAGCCAGGAAGACCTGCTCGCGCAGTTCGAGGAGATGACCCTCATCGAGCTCTCCGAGTTCGTGAAGGCCTTCGAGGAGAAGTTCGACGTCACCGCCGCCGCTGCCGCGCCGGTCGTCGTCGCCGGTGGTGCCGCTGGTGGCGCCGCCGCCGAGGCCGCCGAGGAGAAGGACGAGTTCGACGTCATCCTCGCCGGTGCCGGCGACAAGAAGATCCAGGTCATCAAGGTCGTGCGTGAGCTGACCTCCCTGGGCCTGAAGGAGGCCAAGGACCTGGTCGACGGTGCGCCGAAGCCGGTTCTGGAGAAGGTCAACAAGGAGGCCGCGGACAAGGCCAAGGAGGCCCTCGAGGGCGCCGGCGCGTCCGTCGAGGTCAAGTAAGACCTTTTGGTCGAGTACGACCTTCGCGCTTGCTGAAAGCAGCCTCGTAGGGCTGTAACGCAGTCGCACCGAAGAGCGATCATCCATTCGGGTGGTCGCTCTTCGGCGTTCCTGGGGGCGCGGCCACGGTTGCCTTGCGCCCGGTTCGGTGGGGGGTATGGTGATCTTCGTCGTGTCCCTGGGCGGCCCCGGGTCGGGCCGGGGGGCCTTGACGAACCGCACGCAGCGCGCAATTCTCAGGACGCGTCGTCACAAGGATCCGAATCCGAGGCATGGATCGGCGACGAAGAGGGCAGTATCAACGTGCATTGAGGGCAAGCATGCCGAGGGCGTTGAGAACAACGAGGGTCGCGAAAAACCCGCACTGGACATCAGTGTGCCAAGTGGCTACACTGACCCTTTGCGCTGCCTGTTAGCTGTCCCCTGCCCGTCACCAGGGGCATGCCCTCGCTTGAGCACCGATGACCGGACCGCCCTGAGCTGGCCATTCTTTGGTCGGACAAGGAAACACCTGTCTCTGTGCCCCGGTGAGGGGCCGGTACGCGCGTAGTGAGTCCGAGCCCTCGGAAGGACCCCCTCTTGGCCGCCTCGCGCACTGCCTCGACCGCGAATACGAACAACGGCGCCAGCACCGCCCCGCTGCGCATCTCCTTTGCAAAGATCAAGGAGCCCCTCGAGGTTCCGAACCTTCTTGCGCTGCAAACCGAGAGCTTCGACTGGCTGCTCGGCAACGACGCGTGGAAGGCTCGTGTCGAGGCGGCTCTGGAGTCCGGTCAGGACGTCCCCACCAAGTCCGGCCTCGAGGAGATCTTCGAGGAGATCTCCCCGATCGAGGACTTCTCCGGGTCGATGTCGCTGACGTTCCGCGACCACCGCTTCGAGCCGCCGAAGAACAGCATCGACGAGTGCAAGGAGCGCGACTTCACGTACGCGGCTCCGCTCTTCGTCACGGCCGAGTTCACGAACAACGAGACCGGCGAGATCAAGTCCCAGACGGTCTTCATGGGCGACTTCCCGCTCATGACGAACAAGGGCACCTTCGTCATCAACGGCACCGAGCGTGTCGTGGTGTCGCAGCTGGTCCGTTCGCCGGGTGTCTACTTCGACTCCACCATCGACAAGACGTCCGACAAGGACATCTTCTCGGCCAAGATCATCCCGTCCCGGGGTGCCTGGCTGGAGATGGAGATCGACAAGCGCGACATGGTCGGTGTCCGCATCGACCGCAAGCGCAAGCAGTCCGTGACCGTTCTGCTCAAGGCGCTCGGCTGGACGACCGAGCAGATCCTTGAGGAGTTCGGCGAGTACGAGTCGATGCGCGCCACCCTGGAGAAGGACCACACCCAGGGCCAGGACGACGCGCTGCTCGACATCTACCGCAAGCTGCGTCCGGGCGAGCCCCCCACGCGTGAGGCCGCGCAGACGCTCCTTGAGAACCTTTACTTCAACCCGAAGCGCTACGACCTCGCCAAGGTCGGCCGCTACAAGGTCAACAAGAAGCTGGGTGCGGACGCTCCGCTCGACGCGGGCATCCTGACCGTCGAGGACATCATCTCGACGATCAAGTACCTGGTGAAGCTGCACGCGGGCGAGACCGAGACGGTCGGCGACAGCGGTCAGTCGATCGTCGTCGAGACCGACGACATCGACCACTTCGGCAACCGTCGTCTGCGCAGCGTCGGCGAGCTCATCCAGAACCAGGTCCGTACGGGTCTGGCGCGTATGGAGCGTGTCGTCCGTGAGCGGATGACGACCCAGGACGTCGAGGCGATCACGCCGCAGACCCTGATCAACATCCGGCCGGTCGTCGCCTCCATCAAGGAGTTCTTCGGCACCAGCCAGCTGTCGCAGTTCATGGACCAGAACAACCCGCTGTCGGGTCTCACCCACAAGCGCCGTCTGTCGGCTCTTGGCCCGGGTGGTCTCTCCCGTGAGCGGGCCGGCTTCGAGGTCCGTGACGTGCACCCGTCCCACTACGGCCGTATGTGCCCCATTGAGACGCCCGAAGGCCCGAACATCGGTCTGATCGGTTCGCTCGCCTCGTACGGCCGGGTCAACGCGTTCGGTTTCGTCGAGACGCCGTACCGCAAGGTCATCGACGGCCAGGTCACCGACGAGGTGGACTACCTGACCGCCGACGAAGAGGACCGCTTCGTCATCGCGCAGGCCAACGCCACGCTCAACGACGACCTGCGCTTCGCCGAGGCCCGTGTGCTCGTCCGCCGCCGTGGCGGCGAGGTCGACTACGTCGGCCCCGAGGACGTGGACTACATGGACGTCTCGCCGCGCCAGATGGTGTCGGTCGCGACCGCCATGATCCCGTTCCTTGAGCACGACGACGCCAACCGTGCCCTCATGGGCGCGAACATGATGCGCCAGGCCGTTCCGCTCATCAAGGCGGAAGCCCCGCTCGTCGGCACCGGCATGGAGTACCGCTCCGCCGTCGATGCCGGCGACGTCGTCAAGGCCGAGAAGGCCGGTGTGGTCCAGGAGGTCTCCGCGGACTACATCACCACCGCCAACGACGACGGCACGTACATCACGTACCGCCTGGCCAAGTTCGCCCGCTCCAACCAGGGCACCTCGGTCAACCAGAAGGTCATCGTCCAGGAGGGCGACCGGATCGTCGAGGGCCAGGTCCTCGCCGACGGTCCGGCCACCCAGAACGGCGAGATGGCGCTGGGCAAGAACCTGCTCGTGGCGTTCATGCCGTGGGAGGGTCACAACTACGAGGACGCGATCATCCTGTCGCAGCGCCTCGTGCAGGACGACGTCCTCTCCTCGATCCACATCGAGGAGCACGAGGTCGACGCCCGTGACACCAAGCTCGGCCCCGAGGAGATCACCCGGGACATCCCGAACGTCTCCGAGGAGGTCCTCGCCGACCTCGACGAGCGCGGCATCATCCGCATCGGTGCCGAGGTCATCGCCGGCGACATCCTCGTCGGCAAGGTGACCCCGAAGGGTGAGACCGAGCTGACGCCGGAGGAGCGCCTGCTGCGCGCGATCTTCGGTGAGAAGGCCCGTGAGGTCCGTGACACCTCGCTGAAGGTGCCGCACGGCGAGACCGGCAAGGTCATCGGCGTGCGCGTCTTCGACCGCGAGGAGGGCGACGAGCTTCCCCCCGGTGTGAACCAGCTTGTGCGCGTGTACGTGGCGCAGAAGCGCAAGATCACCGACGGTGACAAGCTCGCCGGCCGGCACGGCAACAAGGGTGTCATCTCCAAGATCCTGCCGATCGAGGACATGCCGTTCCTGGAGGACGGCACCCCGGTCGACATCATCCTCAACCCGCTGGGTGTGCCGTCCCGAATGAACCCGGGACAGGTCCTGGAGATCCACCTCGGCTGGCTCGCCAGCCAGGGCTGGGACGTCTCCGGCCTGGCTGGCGAGTGGGCCCAGCGCCTCCAGGCGATCGGCGCCGACCGGGTCGAGCCCCGTACCAACGTGGCCACCCCGGTCTTCGACGGCGCCCGCGAGGACGAGCTCGCCGGTCTGCTGGAGCACACCATTCCGAACCGCGACGGTGACCGCATGGTCCTCCCGTCCGGCAAGGCGCGGCTGTTCGACGGCCGTTCGGGTGAGCCGTTCCCGGACCCGATCTCGGTCGGCTACATGTACATCCTGAAGCTGCACCACCTGGTCGACGACAAGCTGCACGCCCGCTCGACCGGCCCGTACAGCATGATCACCCAGCAGCCGCTGGGTGGTAAGGCCCAGTTCGGTGGCCAGCGGTTCGGTGAGATGGAGGTGTGGGCCCTTGAGGCCTACGGCGCCGCGTACGCCCTCCAGGAGCTGCTGACCATCAAGTCCGACGACGTCACCGGCCGCGTGAAGGTCTACGAGGCCATCGTCAAGGGCGAGAACATCCCCGAGCCCGGCATCCCCGAGTCCTTCAAGGTGCTCATCAAGGAGATGCAGTCGCTCTGCCTGAACGTGGAGGTGCTGTCCAGCGACGGTATGTCCATCGAGATGCGTGACACCGACGAGGACGTCTTCCGCGCTGCGGAGGAGCTCGGCATCGACCTGTCCCGGCGCGAGCCGAGCAGCGTCGAAGAGGTCTGACGGGAGTCCGGCGGGGCCCTCACCCACAGGGCCCCGCCGACCCCCAGGCCCCCGTTTCAGACCACAGACTCACGACCCTGAGAGGGATTGACGCATAGTGCTCGACGTCAACTTCTTCGACGAGCTCCGGATCGGCCTGGCCACCGCTGACGACATCCGTCAGTGGAGCCACGGCGAGGTCAAGAAGCCCGAGACCATCAACTACCGCACCCTCAAGCCCGAGAAGGACGGACTCTTCTGCGAGAAGATCTTCGGTCCGACCCGGGACTGGGAGTGCTACTGCGGCAAGTACAAGCGCGTCCGCTTCAAGGGCATCATCTGCGAGCGCTGTGGCGTCGAGGTCACGCGCGCCAAGGTGCGCCGTGAGCGGATGGGCCACATCGAGCTCGCCGCGCCCGTCACGCACATCTGGTACTTCAAGGGTGTCCCCTCGCGCCTCGGCTACCTGCTGGACCTGGCGCCGAAGGACCTCGAGAAGGTCATCTACTTCGCGGCGTACATGATCACGTACGTCGACGAGGAGCGCCGTACCCGCGACCTGCCCTCCCTGGAGGCGCACGTCTCCGTCGAGCGGCAGCAGATCGAGAACCGCCGGGACGCCGACCTGGAGGCCCGCGCCAAGAAGCTCGAGGCGGATCTCGCCGAGCTGGAGGCCGAGGGTGCCAAGGCCGACGTGCGCCGCAAGGTGCGCGAGGGTGCCGAGCGTGAGATGAAGCAGCTGCGTGACCGTGCGCAGCGCGAGATCGACCGTCTCGACGAGGTGTGGACCCGGTTCAAGAACCTCAAGGTCCAGGACCTTGAGGGCGACGAGCTCCTCTACCGCGAGCTGCGTGACCGCTTCGGCACGTACTTCGACGGTTCGATGGGTGCCGCGGCGCTGCAGAAGCGCCTGGAGTCCTTCGACCTCGACGAGGAGGCCGAGCGTCTCCGCGAGATCATCCGTACCGGCAAGGGCCAGAAGAAGACCCGTGCGCTCAAGCGCCTGAAGGTCGTCTCCGCGTTCCTGCAGACCAGCAACAGCCCCAAGGGCATGGTGCTCGACTGCGTGCCGGTCATCCCGCCGGACCTTCGCCCGATGGTGCAGCTGGACGGTGGCCGCTTCGCGACCTCCGACCTGAACGACCTGTACCGCCGTGTGATCAACCGGAACAACCGTCTGAAGAGGCTCCTCGACCTCGGCGCGCCCGAGATCATCGTCAACAACGAGAAGCGCATGCTTCAGGAGGCTGTTGACGCCCTCTTCGACAACGGCCGTCGTGGCCGTCCGGTGACCGGTCCCGGTAACCGCCCGCTGAAGTCCCTCAGCGACATGCTGAAGGGTAAGCAGGGCCGCTTCCGTCAGAACCTGCTCGGTAAGCGTGTGGACTACTCCGCGCGTTCCGTGATCGTCGTCGGTCCGCAGCTGAAGCTGCACCAGTGCGGTCTGCCGAAGGCGATGGCGCTGGAGCTCTTCAAGCCGTTCGTGATGAAGCGCCTGGTCGACCTGAACCACGCGCAGAACATCAAGAGCGCCAAGCGCATGGTGGAGCGCGGCCGCACGGTCGTGTACGACGTCCTCGAAGAGGTCATCGCCGAGCACCCGGTTCTGCTGAACCGTGCTCCCACCCTGCACCGCCTCGGCATCCAGGCCTTCGAGCCGCAGCTGGTCGAGGGCAAGGCCATCCAGATCCACCCGCTCGTCTGCACCGCGTTCAACGCGGACTTCGACGGTGACCAGATGGCCGTGCACCTGCCGCTGTCCGCGGAGGCGCAGGCCGAGGCCCGCATCCTGATGCTGTCCTCGAACAACATCCTCAAGCCCGCCGACGGCCGTCCGGTGACGATGCCGACCCAGGACATGGTCCTCGGTCTGTTCTTCCTCACCACCGACGGCGAGATGCGGGACGTCAAGGGTGAGGACCGCTCCTTCTCGTCCGTGGCCGAGGCGATCATGGCCTTCGACGCCGGTGAGCTCTCGCTCCAGTCGAAGATCGACATCCGCTTCCCGGTCGGCACCATCCCGCCGCGCGGCTGGACCCCGCCGGCGCAGGAGGAGGGCGAGCCGGAGTGGCAGCAGGGTGACAGCTTCCGTCTGAAGACGACCCTTGGTCGGGCTCTCTTCAACGAGCTGCTGCCCGAGGACTACCCGTTCGTCGACTACGAGGTCGGCAAGAAGCAGCTCTCCGAGATCGTCAACGACCTCGCCGAGCGCTACCCGAAGGTCATCGTGGCGGCGACGCTCGACAACCTGAAGGCGGCCGGCTTCTACTGGGCCACCCGTTCCGGCGTCACCGTCGCCATCTCCGACGTCGTCGTGCCTGAGGCGAAGAAGGAGATCGTCCGCGGTTACGAGGCGCAGGACGAGAAGGTCCAGAAGCAGTACGAGCGCGGTCTGATCACCAAGGACGAGCGCACGCAGGAGCTCATCGCGATCTGGACCAAGGCGACCAACGAGGTCGCCGAGGCGATGAACGACAACTTCCCGAAGACCAACCCGATCTTCATGATGGTGAACTCGGGTGCACGAGGCAACATGATGCAGATGCGTCAGATCGCCGGTATGCGTGGTCTGGTGTCGAACGCGAAGAACGAGACGATCCCGCGTCCGATCAAGGCGTCCTTCCGTGAGGGCCTGTCCGTGCTGGAGTACTTCATCTCCACGCACGGTGCTCGTAAGGGTCTGGCGGACACGGCTCTGCGTACCGCCGACTCGGGTTACCTCACCCGTCGTCTGGTCGACGTCTCCCAGGACGTCATCATCCGCGAGGAGGACTGCGGCACCGACCGCGGCCTCAAGCTGGCGATCGCCGAGCGCGGCGCCGACGGCGTGCTGCGCAAGACGGAGAACGTCGAGACGTCCGTGTACGCGCGCTGCCTCGCCGAGGACATCGTGGTCGACGGCAAGGTGCTGGCCCCGGCCGGTACCGACCTGGGCGACGTCCTCATCGAGGAGCTCGTCTCGCAGGGTGTCGAGACGGTCAAGACCCGCTCGGTCCTGACCTGTGAGTCCGCCGTCGGCACCTGCGCCATGTGCTACGGCCGCTCGCTGGCCACCGGCAAGCTGGTCGACATCGGTGAGGCGGTCGGCATCATCGCCGCCCAGTCCATCGGTGAGCCCGGTACCCAGCTGACGATGCGTACCTTCCACACCGGTGGTGTGGCCGGTGACGACATCACCCAGGGTCTGCCGCGTGTCGTCGAGCTCTTCGAGGCCCGTACCCCGAAGGGTGTGGCCCCGATCTCCGAGGCGAGCGGTCGCGTTCGCATCGAGGAGACGGAGAAGACCAAGAAGATCGTCATCACGCCGGACGACGGCAGCGACGAGACGGCCTACCCGATCTCGAAGCGCGCCCGTCTCCTGGTCAGCGAGGGCGAGCACGTCGAGGTGGGCCAGAAGCTCACCGTGGGTGCCACCAACCCGCACGACGTGCTGCGCATCCTGGGCCAGCGTGCCGTCCAGGTCCACCTGGTCGGCGAGGTCCAGAAGGTGTACAACTCGCAGGGTGTGTCGATCCACGACAAGCACATCGAGATCATCATCCGGCAGATGCTCCGCCGCGTGACGATCATCGAGTCCGGCGACGCCGAGCTGCTGCCCGGCGAGCTGGTCGAGCGCTCCCGCTTCGAGCAGGAGAACCGCCGTGTGGTCCAGGAGGGCGGTCACCCGGCCTCCGGTCGTCCGCAGCTCATGGGTATCACCAAGGCCTCGCTGGCGACCGAGTCCTGGCTGTCGGCGGCGTCCTTCCAGGAGACGACCAGGGTTCTCACGGACGCGGCGATCAACGCCAAGTCCGACTCCCTGATCGGCCTCAAGGAGAACGTCATCATCGGTAAGCTCATCCCGGCCGGTACGGGTCTGTCCCGCTACCGCAACATCCGGGTCGAGCCGACCGAGGAGGCCAAGGCCGCGATGTACTCGGCCGTCGGCTACGACGACATCGACTACTCGCCGTTCGGCACGGGCTCCGGCCAGGCCGTTCCGCTGGAGGACTACGACTACGGGCCGTACAACCAGTAGTCGGGAGAACTCCCGAGCGAGCAGCTTGAGTTGAGGGGCGGTCACCTTTCGGGGTGGCCGCCCTTCGGCGTTCCTGGCGTCGTGTGCGCGGCGCTGGTCAAGCCCCGCGTCGCGCAGTTTCCACTCCCCGGTCGTGTCGATCCGCAGGATGCAGCGGCCCGGAACCGGAATGATCAGCCGTGCGCCGCCGTGGCCCGTGGCGGGCAGGCCGGAAAGGGGAGAGCTGCTGTGCGGTGAAGACCGTCGCGCCCTGATGGGACGCAGCGCGAGGCGCCCGGGCCCGGATGCGGTGACCTCCACGAGCAGCTGCAGGCGGCTGCCGCCTCCCGAGCCATGTGCACGGAGAAGCGCTGCCCCACGTCGGTCTCCAAGACCATCACCGGGGGCACGCCCAGAGCGACCTGGGCACGGCCAGCGGCTGGGGCGGCAGTCGACGGGCTGAGCGCCGGCAGCGCTAGCACTGTCGGCGCCTGGTGGGGAGCGGCCCGCTCGCCTCCTCGTGGGTGTCGAGCGCCGTGCGGTACCGGGAACGCAATGCTGTCGCCGATCGGGAGCATGCCGATGACGACCATCAGAAACAGGAACGTCAGGATGCCGCTGGCCCAGCCGTGCAGGGGGACCTTCGGCCAGCGGCGGGCGTGGTCGCGTCCGAGGCGGACAACTGCGCCTTTGTCGTGTGCCTGGTCAATGGTCCCTCTTTCGGTCGCGCTGCCAGACCGCTCAGCCGTGGAGCGCCCGGTGGACGCGGAGCAGGGCCCTCGTGCCCACAGCGAGCAGCGCGGGAAAGTCACTGGTAGGGACGCGCGGGGCCAGGACGAGGACGTTCAGGGCGATCGCGTAGTCGTCGAGGATGTGGTGCGGGAAGGTGGCGTCGTCGGCGCGCGGGCTGTATGCGGTGAGGCAGTCGGAGGGCGCGGGACGGCGGTCCGGGCAGACAGGTGCCGAGCTCGGCTGTTTTGCGTGGCCGAAACTTGCCGGATTACGGGAAGAAGCCCCGGGGCGGCGTGTGATCTCCGTTCCGCCCCGGAGCTTTGGCGGGTCAGCGCCCGCTGGCGAGGTGAGCCTGCAGATGGTGCAGCCGGGTGTGTACATCCGGGTGCGAGTCGAGCAGTCTCGCGATCATCCCCTCCTTCTCGAACCGGACGCCCATGGCCGCGGCGTTGGCCCGTTCGGTCTCGTCCCTGTCCTGCTCCTCGCGCAGTACGGCCATCAGTTGTTCGGCGAAGCCGAGGCCCGCCGCCTGTTCATCGGCCCGGAGTTCCGAGCGCCGGGAGAGGGCGGCTGCCAGGTACGGAGTCGCGAAAGGAAGGAAAATCAGACCGTACGTGGCCGTTGCCAGCGCGATCACCGCGGCGCCCAGCAGGCCGATCAGCAGGGCCGTTGCGCCCACGGAGAGGCGGTCGACGTGCGTGGCGAGCCGGAGCAGCAGACGCCATGCGATCCGTCCCGGCAGTGCGTACCAGTAGACCAGGAGAGAGGACCACGCGTGCCCCCGCGTGTGATGGCCCAGTTCGTGGGCGAGTACGCCGGCGAGTTGGGCAGGTGGCAGTGTCCGCAGGGAGTGACTGGTCACGCCGACGATGTGACCGGCCGCTGCCATGGCGTTGATGCTGTGGCTGTCCTCGACCCACAGCTGGTATGCCCCTGCGTCCACTCCCGCTCGGGCGGTCACCTCGCGCCATACTGAGCGGAGCTTGTGCGCTTCCTCTGGGCTGGGGTGGCGCAGACCGAACAGCCACCGGGCCATCAGACGTTCGCAGGGGTGGTGGAAGAGCACGATCCCACTGAGCAGCCAGCCGGCCAGCGGGAGGAACCAGGGCGGGCCGCCCAGCGCATCGACGCCATACGACATCACGAAGACGACAGCCAGGCTGGCGAGCAGATGGGGAAGATGGAGCGCCAGGCTGCCGAGGGCGGTGGCGTCCATGCCGCGCTGGCGAGCGGTGATGTGGACTCGGCCGCGATGGCGAGGCAGGCCGTCCTGGTGGGGATGTGAATCGGGGGAGTCGGGGGCCCCGCCCGGCCATCGGGGCGGGCCGGGCGCGGAGGCCTCCGCCTTCTCGGGTTGTTGCGGTTTCTGCGGTTCCTTGGGCTCGTACGGCATGGGCATGGTGAGTCCGTTTCGGATGTGAGCGGACGTGGACTGAGGGCGGTTCAGGCGGCCAGCAGTGATCCGGAGAGCAGAACCGACGCACAGCCGAAGGCGAGCAGCCCGGTCCGGATCCAGAAGTGCTTGCGGGCGGCGATGCGGCTGGTCTCGGCCAGGGCGAGGAACAGGCCTGGGGCAGGGTCGCGCCCGGTCTCCGCGAGGGCAGCGGTGAGACGGCCCGCTCTCGCGGCGCTGTGTATCTCGGCGAAGTAGGTGACGGGCTGGCCGGGAGCCCAGTCGCTTCCGCGATAGCGGGGCATCACCGCCAGCAGGAGGGCGAGAAGAGCGACGACCAGCGCGATCACCCCGACCCACCACAGCACGGCGGCCGGCGGGGGGAGCGCGCCGGGGTTCCAGCCGTGGCCGGTCAGCAGCGTGCCGAGTCCGCTCGCCGTGATGCCGAGCACGCCTGTCAGGACCGTGGCCTTGGCGTCGGCACGAGCGATCTCTCCGCGCAGGTCAGCCAGGAGCTGAGTGCCCGCCCGTAACCGCGGGTCCTCCGTCGCCGTCGTCGACGGGGTCATGTGTCGGACTCCGGGCGGTCCTTGAGCAGCGTTGTCGCGGAGGGGGCAGGTGCCGAGGGTTCCTCGGCCGCCGACTGAGGTGCCAGTTCCGGGTACGGCGGTGCTGATGGGTCGTCGGACGGTGCCGTGGCCCGCAGGATGGCCGTCATGCGCTCGGCTATGAGTTGGTGCGGTTCATCGAGTTGGTAGTCCTCCAGGCGCTTGTTCTCCAAGGCCTGGTCGATCAGATGCAGCTGGGTCTGCACCAGCTCCGCCTGGTCCTTTCGGAGGTGCTCCAGGACGAGCTGCGTGTCGTCGGGGCGCGTCGCCAGGTGCAGGGCGAGTGCGGCGATGCCGCCCCTGGCCAGGTGGTGCTCGTAGAAAGCGATCTTCTCGGCCTTCCGCTCAGCCTCGTACTTCTCGCGTAGCCGGGAGGCCCTGTGTTCGGGCTGTGCTGCCTCCGCTTCGTGGCGTGCGGTCCGCAATCGGGCCTGGTGGGACCGTTCGACGGCGTCGCGCCGCAGACGTATGGAGCAGGTGATCCGTAGGCCCTCCTCCTCGCCGATGGGCTGGACGTCGCGCACTGCTTGCTGCACGGCCTGCTCGGCCCTGGCGCTCGCCTCGATGGGGTGGCCTCGGCTGGCGGTCCGCATGTGCGGCAGAAGCTCGCGGGTGATGAACCCGGGTACGTCACGTTCCTGGCTCTTGACGAATGCGGCTGGATCCACGACGCGCCACGTGATGTCGGCCGTGACCTCGAACTCGAAGCTGTCGACCCGGCTGGGCAGGGGCACGCGGCACTGGAAGGAGTGCGGGTCGGTGTTCACCTCGTACAGAGCGACGTACCGTCGTACGGTCGCGGGCCGGGCGGGTGGTAGGAACGTCTCGTACTTCCCCCTCCGCGTGACGAAGACCAGGGCATGGTCGACGCGCCCGAAGAAGCGCCGGCTGCCGAGGCGGAAGCGGGGCAGTTGCCAGACGGTGCGGACGGGGTCCGGATCCAATTCGGTGTGAGTCGACGGATGTTGGCGCTGTTGCTGGAGCCAGTCGAGTTGCTCGGGCCCTTCGGCCGTCTCCGACTGCGTGCTGCGGGTCCGCTGTTCGTGCTGTGCGGGTTGTTCCATGGTCGGTCTCCTGGATCTCGTTCGGTGTTCTCTGGACAGGTCAGGAGATCCGCGTCAGCAGCCTCTCGGCCGCGGGTGAGGGCTCGCGGTCGGAGTGGCGGACTGTGCGCAGCAGGTGGCTGACGCGGCGATGGTTGGGGGGCGCGGCGACGAGGGCGGGCAGCAGGGAGGCGAGGGCCGACTCCGACGCGGGGTCGTGGTCGGCCTTGAGCACCCATCCGCGCAGGATGCGCAGGGCCCAGGCGGTGCGCCCCCGATCGGACAGCGCCTCCTGCCAGAACGAGGTCAGGTACCGGGCTGTCTCGGTGTCGTCGTTCGCCAGAGCCTGTGCGTACCAGTCGAGGACGAGCGGGCGGTCGTTGTCGTCCTCGTGCTGTTCGCAGGCCTGGAGGAAGGCGAACAGCGCGTGTGCGCGGACCGCGCGGTCGTGGAGGCGCTCGGCCAGAGCCGTTAGCACGGGTTCGCGTACAGCCAGGAGCAGGAGCTGGAGGGCCTCGGCGAACTGCAATGCCTCTTCCTCCAAGTCCTCCGCGTCCTCGTCGTCACGGTCCACGTCGTCGCGGTGTCGCTGGTGGCGCTGGTGTATGGCGTCGAGGAGGGCGGCCAGGGCCGCCTCGTGGTGCACCGGGCCCAGGAGACCGAACGCGCGGATGGCCGTCCAGCGACGGCTGTCGTGCTCGTCGGTGCACCAGTGGTGCAGGATCTGGAGGATGGTCGGCACCGACAGCAGCTGGGCCATGGTGAGGGCGTTGGCGGCAGTCAGCCAGGAGTTGGGGTTGCGGGCTTCTGCCCAGGGCTCGATGAAGTGGGCCATGGCGGACGGCAGGTCGGCATGGGCCAGCCGGGCTGCTGCCGAGGCCGCGCGGGTCCGCACCAGGGGGCGGCGGTCCTCGGCGAGCCGGTGAATCCACTCGACGAGGGCGGGACGGGCGGACGGATGGAGGTTCCAGACCTCCTCCAGCAGGATCCGGGCGGTGCGCTCCTCCCGGAAGGCGGCGACGTACTGCCCTTCGAGAGGCCCCCACTCGGTGACCTGCGTGTCGATGTAGCCGGCGGCGCGGGCCAGCCGAAGCCGCTCCTCGCGGGAGCTGCCGAAGACGGGGATACGTGGCAACACGGCCGGGTCCTCGATCTTCTGCAGGCGTGCGAAGAGGCTGTCGCTGAGCTCAGCGGTCACCGCGTACGGGGCCTTGTCGAAGACAGCGAGCGAGATGAGGAACGCCTTGTCCCTCAGCTCGGGCTTTTCCCCCGTGAGCCAGCGGGTGACCTGGGCCGCAACGGCTGTTTCGCCGTAGGCGGCGAGCCGCTCCTCGTCGATCTCACCGCGGTGCAGTGCGACGAGCCGTTGCGCGAACCGTTCGATCTCCCTCGGCCGGTGTTGCTGGGTGAGGAAGTCCTTCACCGGCGTCAGCCCGCACAGCTTGGTCCAAGCGGCCTCCCCGGTGGCCTGGGTGACATGGGAGCGCAGGATGTCCTCGGCCGAGGGAGCCTCCCACCGTACGGACGGAATGTCACCCAGCGCCGCCGACGGCTCGACCGTGATCACCAGTCGGGCCCCTGTGCGTTCCAACTGTTCGCGCAGGGCCAGCAGATGGGGTTCCTGAAGTGGGCGATTCCGGCTGATCGCCAGGTCACACAGGAGGTATCCGTCCGGACTGTCCAACTGATCGGGCAACGCCGACACCGAGGTATGGGGGTCGAGGGAGCGCATTCGATCGACGCCCAGCCGGTGCAGCAGCATCAGCGCGGCGGAACGGCGGCCCGTCTCATGCCCGCCGGACAGGAAGACGAGTCGGTCGGTGCGCAGTCGGGTGAGCGCGTCCTGGAAACTGGGGCCGTCCTGGAAGACGGCCGCCAGCATGTCGACGTCCGTCTTCGGTATCGGCCCGGACAGGGAGCGGGGAGCGTCGGCTCGACCGCCGAAGTGGTAGATCGTGTCGCCGTAGTGGTGGCCACCTGTCTGGCCGAACTGGTCACGGTTGATCAGGGTGGAGACGAAGTCAGGGGCGTGTGCGATCAGGGCCCGGCGGGCGGCCCAGGCTTCCTGCCGGCGCTGCTCCGGGGAGTCAGCCGCCGTGTCCTGTTTCTGCTCGCCGTCCTGTGCGTTCTCGTCGGCTGTTGTCGTTCCGGTGGCCGCCTCTTCCTGGCTCATCGGCGCTCGCCCCGTTCGGAAGCGCCGAAGTCGAACCTCTGGTCGCCGTGGTGCGTGCCCCCGGTGTTGCCGTACAGGTTGCCGCCGACGCGGGTCTCGTTGTGCGGGGCTGCCGTGGGTGAGTCCCAGGCCGCCTGGGCGTCGGAGGAAGGCGCGGAAGACTCTGCGGTGGACGGCTCCCCATGCAGCCAGGCCACCGTGGGCCCCTCCTTCGTCTCCACGGTGATCCGGTGGAAGTCGCCTGGCCGCACGCCCAGCGGGCCATGGCGCACCACCCCGTCGTAGATGCCGTTGGACACGCACAAGACGCTGTCGCCGTCCCGCTGCTTGAGGGCGTCGCGCAGGGGATCGGAGTTCAGGAGGCGAACGGCATGGTTGAGGTCGGAGCCGACCCAGCCGTCGAGCTCGTCGATGGCCACGTAGCCGGAGGACAGCACGATGCGCAGGCGCATCTGGGCGCTCTTCGCGAGCAGGCGGTTCTTGTTGTGGAGGAGGGCCGGGGTCTCGGTCAGGAGGGTCTTCACCAGTGCCGGCACGGGAACCTGGGTGTCGATGAGCTCCATGACGGAGTCACCGCGATCCGCGCGCAGCCGGGCCGTGTCGTCGACGGCGGCGGCCAGCAGCGTGGCGTCGACGACGTCGTACAGGATCCGCCGCAGGTACGCCTGTTCCACGTCATCGCGTGAGCCGTACTGCTCGATGTCGAAAAGGAGGATGCTCCGGTACACAGGGTCGGTCATGGGCTGCCTCTCGCGAGTCGGTCCGTTTGCCCAGCACGATGGCGGGCCTGGGCCGAGCGTCCGAGGACCGATGACACGGATGAACTGTGACCGTGTGCACAGAACGGAGACCGCTCTGTGTGCTCAGGCAGAGCTCTCCCCGATGATGCGGCGCAGCACATCGGGTCGGAGGACGACGATGCGTCGGCGCCTGGTCGCGACGACCTGACGTGCGCGCAGCTCCTTGAGAAGCCGGGCCACCGCCTCCCGGGAGGAGCCGACCGAGCCGGCGAACTCCTGCTGGCTGAGCCCGATGGTGAGCTCGATGCCTTCGTCGGTCCTGTTGCCGTGCGTGCGGACGAGTTCGAGCAGCAGGACGGCCAGCCGCTCGCGCACGGTGAGGGCGGCCCACTCCAGTCGGCGACGGTCCGTGGATCGCTGCCGATCGGTCGTCAGGCTCAGCAACTGCAGCGCCACCCGGGGATTTCCGGAGAGGAATGCGGTGAAGCGGCCCTGCTCGATGACGACGGCCTCGACCGCTTCCAGCGCGGTGACGGTCGCCGAGCGCTGACGTCTGCTCAGCGCCGCGCCCTCGCCGACGATGTCACCCGGGCCGCGCAGGGCGAGAAGGGCCTCGTACCCGTTGGCGGCGAGGGCGGTGACCTTGGTCCAGCCGTGCAGGAGGAGCAGAACGTGGGCGGACGGCTCGTCCTGGCGCATGATGACCTCCCGTGCCGGGTAGCACAGCGGGCGGCCGATGGCCACCAGGGCGGTCCGGTCCTCCTTCTCCAGGCGGGCGAGGAACGGCACCCTGTCGTCGAAGCCGTCGTCGTCCCACGCGCGTGTCTGCCTCCCAGCCATGCCCGCCGCCCCCGTGTTCACCTGCGCCGATGCTCCTTGCCCTCGCAAGCAGTCAACGTACTTGAACGGAGTGCACAGGAAACCGGCGACAACCGGCCGCCGTGGCCGATGTGCTCCCCTCGGCGCGGCAACCCAGTCCTCGGGGGTGGTCACCCCTCGGCTTCTCCGGGTTTTCTCCGGGGCGGACCCCGGTGCCAGGAGTGACGGTCAGGCGCATCATGGAAGGACTCCGACCAGTACGGGGGAGGTGCTGCTCCATGACGCATCCTTCGTGGCAGCCGTGGCAGCCGTGGCAGGAGCGTGGCGTCCCGCAGTCGTGGTCCGGTCCCAGCGCCCCGTCGATGCTCGCCTCGCACGCCGATCGGGAACGGGCCGTGGACGTGCTCAGGGCGGGCTACGCCGAAGGGCGGCTGGAGCAGACCGAGTTCGAGAAGCGGGTCGGGCGGGCCTACGCGGCCCGTACGGTGGGGGAGCTGGCCCTGCTCGTCGCCGACCTGCCGCAGGGCCCCATGCCGCTGCCGGCGCCCGTGACGCCCGTACCGCGGGCGTTCCTGGCGGTGCCCCGGCCGCAGACGAACGGCAAGGCCGTCGGGTCGGCGGTCTGCGGGGTGCTGTGTCTGTTCAGCTTCGGGCTGACCGGGATTCCGGCCGTGGTTCTGGGGCACGCGGCGCGTACGGAGATACGGCGCACCGGGGAGGGCGGCGACGCCCTCGCTCTGGCCGGGCTCGTGCTGGGATGGCTGTCGACCGCGGCCTGGGCCGCGCTGCTGGCGTTGATGGTCGTCGCCGCCGCGGTGTCCGCATGACCACGGTGGGCGGGCGGTTCGGCGATTGCCGCGAGGCGGCTGTGACGTCGGTGGTTCGCCGATTCGAAGATCAAAGACGGTGTGCGGTCTTGACATCGGCCGTATGGCGATGCGGGCGAGGCCCATTTGTTTTGACCACAGCGAATGAGGTAGGTACGCTCAGACCTTGTGCCTGGGGTGTGCCCTGGCTCTCGTGCGTGCCTTCAACCGCATAGCGAGCTGTGAGCGGCCACCGTAATCTGTGCTCTTTTCGCCTCGCGGCGGGAATCCGCCGGATTCGACACACCCGACCGCGTGGGTCGGAGACGTTCCAGGTTAGCTGTACCCATCGGCACACAGAAACCGGAGAAGTAGTGCCTACGATCCAGCAGCTGGTCCGCAAGGGCCGGCAGGACAAGGTCGAGAAGAACAAGACGCCCGCACTCGAGGGTTCCCCTCAGCGTCGCGGCGTCTGCACGCGTGTGTTCACGACCACCCCGAAGAAGCCGAACTCGGCCCTGCGTAAGGTCGCGCGTGTGCGTCTGACCAGCGGGATCGAGGTCACCGCTTACATTCCGGGTGAGGGACACAACCTGCAGGAGCACTCCATCGTGCTCGTGCGCGGCGGCCGTGTGAAGGACCTGCCGGGTGTTCGCTACAAGATCATCCGTGGCTCCCTCGACACCCAGGGTGTCAAGAACCGCAAGCAGGCCCGTTCCCGCTACGGCGCCAAGAAGGAGAAGTAAGAATGCCTCGTAAGGGCCCCGCCCCGAAGCGCCCGGTCATCATCGACCCGGTCTACGGTTCTCCTCTGGTCACGTCGCTCATCAACAAGGTGCTGCTGAACGGCAAGCGCTCCACCGCCGAGCGCATCGTCTACGGCGCCATGGAGGGCCTGCGCGAGAAGACCGGCAACGACCCGGTCATCACGCTGAAGCGCGCTCTCGAGAACATCAAGCCGACCCTCGAGGTCAAGTCCCGCCGTGTCGGTGGCGCCACCTACCAGGTCCCGGTCGAGGTCAAGCCCGGCCGTGCCAACACCCTGGCGCTGCGCTGGCTGGTCGGTTACTCCCGCGCCCGTCGCGAGAAGACCATGACCGAGCGTCTCCTCAACGAGCTTCTCGACGCCTCCAACGGCCTCGGTGCGGCCGTGAAGAAGCGCGAGGACACCCACAAGATGGCCGAGTCCAACAAGGCCTTCGCGCACTACCGCTGGTAGTCGCTACCCACATCGAGACCGAGAGAAGACTGAAGCCTTATGGCTACCACTTCACTTGACCTGGCCAAGGTGCGCAATATCGGCATCATGGCCCACATCGACGCGGGCAAGACGACCACCACCGAGCGGATCCTGTTCTACACCGGTGTGTCTTACAAGATCGGTGAGGTCCACGACGGCGCTGCCACCATGGACTGGATGGAGCAGGAGCAGGAGCGTGGCATCACGATCACCTCTGCTGCCACCACCTGTCACTGGCCGCTGGAAGACGTCGACCACACCATCAACATCATCGACACCCCGGGCCACGTCGACTTCACCGTCGAGGTGGAGCGCTCCCTGCGCGTGCTCGACGGTGCCGTGACGGTGTTCGACGGCGTCGCCGGCGTTGAGCCGCAGTCCGAGACGGTGTGGCGTCAGGCGGACCGTTACCGCGTTCCGCGTATCTGCTTCGTCAACAAGCTGGACCGTACGGGCGCGGAGTTCCACCGCTGCGTCGACATGATCAGCGACCGTCTGGGTGCCCAGCCGCTCGTCATGCAGCTCCCGATCGGTGCCGAGGCCGACTTCAAGGGCGTCGTGGACCTGGTCCGCATGAAGGCGCTCGTCTGGTCCGCCGAGGCGACCAAGGGCGAGATGTACGACGTCGTCGACATCCCGGCCACGCACACCGAGGCCGCTGAAGAGTGGCGCGGCAAGCTGCTCGAGGCCGTCGCGGAGAACGACGAGGAGATCATGGAGCTGTACCTGGAGGGCGAGGAGCCCTCCGAGGAGCAGCTGTACGCGGCCATCCGCCGCATCACGATCGCCTCCGGCAAGTCCAGCGACACCACGGTCACCCCGGTGTTCTGTGGCACCGCGTTCAAGAACAAGGGCGTTCAGCCCCTGCTCGACGCGGTCGTGCGCTACCTGCCCTCCCCGCTCGACATCGAGGCCATCGAGGGCCACGCGGTGAGCGACCCCGAGGAGGTCGTGAAGCGCAAGCCGTCCGACGACGAGCCGCTGTCGGCGCTGGCGTTCAAGATCATGAGCGACCCGCACCTCGGCAAGCTCACCTTCGTCCGCGTGTACTCCGGTCGCCTGGAGTCCGGCACCCAGGTGCTGAACTCCGTCAAGGGCAAGAAGGAGCGCATCGGCAAGATCTACCGCATGCACGCGAACAAGCGTGAGGAGATCGCGTCGGTGGGCGCCGGCGACATCATCGCCGTCATGGGTCTGAAGCAGACCACGACCGGTGAGACGCTGTGCGACGACAAGTCCCCGGTGATCCTGGAGTCCATGGACTTCCCGGCGCCGGTCATCCAGGTCGCCATCGAGCCCAAGTCGAAGGGCGACCAGGAGAAGCTGGGGGTCGCGATCCAGCGCCTGGCCGAGGAGGACCCGTCCTTCCAGGTCCACTCGGACGAGGAGACCGGCCAGACCATCATCGGTGGTATGGGCGAGCTGCACCTCGAGGTGCTGGTCGACCGTATGCGCCGTGAGTTCAAGGTCGAGGCCAACGTCGGTAAGCCGCAGGTGGCGTACCGCGAGACGATCCGCAAGCCCGTCGAGCGCGTCGACTTCACGCACAAGAAGCAGACTGGTGGTACCGGCCAGTTCGCCAAGGTGCAGATCGGCATCGAGCCGCTCGAGGGCGGCGACGCGTCGTACGAGTTCGTGAACAAGGTGACCGGTGGTCGTATCCCGAAGGAGTACATCCCTTCGGTGGACGCCGGCTGCCAGGAGGCCATGCAGTTCGGCATCCTCGCGGGCTACGAGATGACCGGCGTGCGCGTCATCCTGCACGACGGTGCCTACCACGAGGTCGACTCCTCCGAGCTCGCGTTCAAGATCGCCGGTTCGCAGGCCTTCAAGGAGGCCGCGCGCAAGGCCAGCCCCGTTCTCCTTGAGCCGATGATGGCCGTCGAGGTCACCACGCCCGAGGACTACATGGGTGAGGTCATCGGTGACATCAACTCCCGCCGTGGCCAGATCCAGGCCATGGAGGAGCGGGCGGGTGCCCGCGTCGTGAAGGGCCTCGTGCCCCTCTCGGAGATGTTCGGTTACGTCGGCGACCTGCGCAGCAAGACGTCCGGCCGCGCCAGCTACTCCATGCAGTTCGACTCCTACGCCGAGGTTCCGCGGAACGTCGCCGAGGAGATCATCGCGAAGGCCAAGGGCGAGTAACGCACAGCGTTCTCACGCCGTAGGCTTGACTCCGGAGCCTCACGGGGCAAACGCACACGTTCGTGAGTGTTTGCCCCGGGTTCCGGGACTTAACAGCAAAGATCACCTGGCGCCGATGAAGTAAGGCGTACAGAACCACTCCACAGGAGGACCCCAGTGGCGAAGGCGAAGTTCGAGCGGACTAAGCCGCACGTCAACATCGGCACCATCGGTCACATCGACCACGGTAAGACGACCCTCACGGCCGCCATTACCAAGGTGCTGCACGACGCGTACCCGGAGCTGAACGAGGCCACCCCGTTCGACAACATCGACAAGGCTCCTGAGGAGCGCCAGCGCGGTATCACCATCTCCATCGCGCACGTCGAGTACCAGACCGAGGCGCGGCACTACGCCCACGTCGACTGCCCTGGTCACGCGGACTACATCAAGAACATGATCACCGGTGCCGCCCAGATGGACGGCGCGATCCTCGTGGTCGCCGCGACCGACGGTCCGATGCCGCAGACCAAGGAGCACGTGCTCCTGGCCCGCCAGGTCGGCGTGCCGTACATCGTCGTCGCCCTGAACAAGGCCGACATGGTGGACGACGAGGAGATCCTGGAGCTCGTCGAGCTCGAGGTCCGTGAGCTCCTCTCCGAGTACGAGTTCCCGGGCGACGACCTGCCGGTCGTCAAGGTCTCCGCTCTGAAGGCGCTCGAGGGCGACAAGGAGTGGACGCAGTCCGTCCTGGACCTCATGAACGCCGTCGACACCGCGATTCCGGAGCCGGAGCGCGACGTCGACAAGCCGTTCCTGATGCCGATCGAGGACGTCTTCACGATCACCGGTCGCGGTACGGTCGTCACCGGCCGTATCGAGCGTGGTGTCCTGAAGGTCAACGAGACCGTCGACATCATCGGCATCAAGACCGAGAAGACCACCACCACGGTCACCGGTATCGAGATGTTCCGCAAGCTGCTCGACGAGGGCCAGGCCGGTGAGAACGTCGGTCTGCTGCTCCGCGGCATCAAGCGTGAGGACGTCGAGCGCGGCCAGGTCATCATCAAGCCGGGCTCGGTCACGCCTCACACCGAGTTCGAGGCGCAGGCCTACATCCTCTCCAAGGACGAGGGTGGCCGCCACACGCCGTTCTTCAACAACTACCGTCCGCAGTTCTACTTCCGTACGACGGACGTGACCGGCGTCGTGACCCTCCCCGAGGGCACCGAGATGGTCATGCCGGGTGACAACACCGAGATGAAGGTGGAGCTCATCCAGCCCGTCGCCATGGAGGAGGGCCTGAAGTTCGCCATCCGTGAGGGTGGCCGGACCGTGGGCGCCGGCCAGGTCACCAAGATCACGAAGTGATCTTGGGTCAACTGACCTGGTAGCTCCAGCCGCGAGCTCCTGAAGGGGCCCGTACGACTTCGGTCGTACGGGCCCTTTCGCTTTTCGGCGGGTGGAAGGCGTCAGCTGTTGTAGTTGTCCTCGACGAGGCAGAAGTCGAGGTTGCTGAGGCCGTAGTAGGTCATGTTCATCGGGTTGACCGGAGCGTGCAGCTCCTGGTCCGCCTGGATGCCCACGGGCCGGTAGTCGTAGACGTTGGCGACCGGGCCGCCCTTGACGAGGACGCCGATGGCGGCGAAGTCGTCGGAGATAGTGAAGTCGAAGGTGTTGTCGGTGCCGATGTTGAGGATGCTGACCTCGTCGTCGTCCCCGAAGGATCCCGCCGTCACCGGGTCGACCGTGACGATCCGGTCGCAGTCGAAGGGGGTGATGGTGGCGGGCAGGGTGGCGAAGGTCGGGTTCCCCGGCACCTCCACCGGCTGCTCGCCGGAGGCGCTGGGGTCTCCCGGCACCGCCGCCGCGGGGCCGGCCGTGAAGGTGACCGCGAGCGCCGTGGTCAGGCCGAGGCCGACGAGGCGCGCTGCCCATCTGGGGCGTCGCGACTGGGTCATTGTTCGAGTGGTTACTCGCACGACGAGTACTCCTCCTTGTTCTGGGTGTACCGGACCTCGCGGATGGCCGTGCCTGTTTCTTGGGCGATTCGAGTGGTGATGCGCATCCGCTGCCGGGTGCCTGATCAATTGCACAATCACACCGGCGTCACTCTTCGGAGGCTCCTCTTCTAGGCCGTCCGGGTCTCAGAGCACCGGAAAGGCCGAGTGGCTGGGCGGCGGCACGGGTCCTCGGCGGGGGGAACGACACCTGACAGCAAGTCATTTAAATAGGACATACAGGCAAGAAGATTGATATAACCGTCCCATTGGGTGCGAGCTGCTCCTCCGGTGCGGCCGCGCCCACGTCTTCGCCGAGGGCCGGGGTCACAGGGAGAACCATGCGGCAGTCCAGCAGCGCGGTGTCAGGGAAGGCGGTTCCCCTCACGCCGCACCGGACAGACAGGCGCACAGGTCCTGCGGGCGGGTGGTACGTGCCGGTCGCGGTCTGTGCCGACGCCGTGGGGATGGCGCTGCCGACGGCGGTGGCCTTCCTCGCGACCGGTGTGGCGCACCCGGTGCAGCAGGTGGTCGCGATCACGGTCATCTGGGTGCTCGTGGGCCTCGCCGCCAGCCGCTACGCGCCCTGGACATGGGACGAGGGCGCCCCGGTCGGACCGGTTGTGCGGGACTGGCTGGTGCTGCTCGGCGCCCTGGCGGTGCTGCGTGCCGCATCCGGGTTCGGCGACACGCCCACGGCGGTTCTCGCCCTGTGTCCGGCATTGGCGGTCACCGTGGTCTGCCGCAAGGCGATCCACCGCCGCGTCCTGGCCGTACGCCGGCGTGCCCGAGGGCTTCGGCGCGTCCTCGTCATCGGTGAGCCCGGAGCGGTGGACGCCGTGGTGGGGCAGCTCGCCGAGCGTACGGACCATGGGTACGTGGTGGTCGGCGCCTGTGTGCTGGGCGAGGGCGACGTGTTGTCCGGGGTGCCCGTGTCGGCGCGGCTGGGGGTCGACACGCCGACCGCTCTGGACGAGGATGCCGTGCCCGTGGCCGAGGCGGCCGAGGCGCTCGGCGCCGACATCGTCTTCGTCGCCACGGACCGGCACATGTGCGGGGACCGGCTTCGGCGGCTGTCCTGGGCCCTGCACGACCGGGGCCGTCGGCTGATGGCGCTGCCCGGCATCGTCGAAGTGGCCCGGCGCAGGGTCCGGATCACCTCGGCGGCCGGGCTCACCCTGCTGGACATCTCGGCGCCGACGCGCCGTGGCCTGCCGACGCTGCTGAAGGCCGCCACGGACCGGGCGGGTTCGCTGCTCCTGCTCATGGTGCTGGCCCCTCTGTTCGCGGTCGTGGCGCTCGCCGTGCGGATGAGTTCGCCGGGGCCGGTCAT
Organism: Streptomyces curacoi; assembly: GCF_001513975.1. GTDB lineage: Bacteria > Actinomycetota > Actinomycetes > Streptomycetales > Streptomycetaceae > Streptomyces > Streptomyces curacoi. The sequence goes on along the minus strand of NZ_KQ947988.1, from coordinate 547,365 downwards.
CTACCGTCAGGCCCGCGTCGGACGGAACGGAACGCCCTTCCCCATGTGGAAGTTCCGGACGATGGTCGTGGACGCGGACCGGAGGAAGGGCGACCTGGCGGCGGCGAACGAACACGACGGTCATATGTTCAAGCTGCGCCGGGATCCACGGGTGACCTCCGTCGGGCGCTTTCTGCGCCGCTACTCGCTGGACGAGCTGCCCCAGTTGGCCAATGTCCTCCTCGGTCATATGTCGCTGGTGGGCCCACGCCCACCGCTGCCCGAGGAGGTCGCCCGCTACGACGAGGTGGAGATGCGCCGACTGAGCGTCAAACCCGGCCTCACCGGACTGTGGCAGGTGAGCGGCAGATCCGACCTGTCCTGGCACGAGACGGTCTCGCTCGATCTGCGGTACGTCGACAACTGGTCGTGGACCTGGGACATGACGGTCATGGCCCGCACGGTCCGCGCGGTGCTGGACGGACGCGGGGCCTACTGAGCCCGCCGCGCCCCTCCCGGGGGGATACGGGTCTTCCATGCGGTCGAGGCCGGCGGCAACACGCCGTAATGTGCTGGCCCACGTCGTGAATTCATAGCAATTTATGCAAATAGGCATATTTTCCGGTTCGGGTTCGGGAAGGGCTACCCCCATGACAGAGACCGCAGCGCCGCCCGACAGGGGCACCCACACAGGCGAACCCGACCACCGGGCCGTGGTCGAGCGTTCCCTGCGGGGCTTCACGGGGGCGGGCTACGACAAGGGGCGTCCGCTGCTCGTCCAGGCGGCCTGGTTCGCCGTACTCCACCTCGTGTTCGTCAAGTGGTGGTTCCCGGCCCGCTGGCGGCCGGCCGTGCTGCGGGCCTTCGGCGCACGGATCGGCCGGCGGGTGCTGATCCGGCACGGTGTCCGGGTGCACTGGCCCTGGCGGCTGCACATCGACGACGACGTGTGGATCGGGGAGGGCGCCTGGCTGCTGAACCTGCAGCAGATCAGCATCGGCAGCAACGTGTGCGTCTCGCAGGGGGCGCTGCTGTGCACGGGAAGCCACCAACGCCGCAGCCCCACCTTCGAGTTCGACAACGGGCCCATCCGCCTGGAGCCCGGAGCCTGGATCGCGGCACGGGCCGTCGTGCTGCGCGGGGTGACCGTGGGCCGTGGCGCGGTGGTGGGTGCCTCGGTGGTCGCCCGGCGCGACATCGGTCCGGGCGAGGTCATCACCAGTGGGGCGGCGGCATGAGGGTCGTCCATGTCGTGACACTCGTCAGCGACGACGGAGCGTACGGCGGTCCGACGAGCGTGGCCGCCGGGCAGCTGGAGGAGTGCGCCGCCCGAGGCCACGAGGTCACTCTGGTGTCCCTGTGGCGGGGCAGGTCCCCGGCGCCGGCCCGTCTGGGCTCGGTGCCGCTGCGTACGCGTCCGGCCCGCTCCCTGCTGCCGGGGCGCTTCACCGGGCTCATGCATCCGCTGCTGGTCAGGGACATGTGGAAAGCCATGGGCAGGGCCGATGTGGTCCACATCCACGCGGGGCGCGACCTCGTCTCCCTCGCGGCGCTCGCCGTCGCCGCGCTGCGCCGCAAGAGATTCGTCGCGCAGACGCACGGCATGGTGCAGCCCCGGCGCGCGGTCGCTGTCAGGCTTTTCGACCGGGTGTACGTGCCTTTGCTGCGCCGGGCCCGTGGCTGCCTGGTCCTCACCGAGCACGAGCGCCGGGACGTGGCCCAGGTGATCGGCGCCGGCGGCCCGCCGCTGGTGACCCTGCCCAACGGGGTGCGACCCGAGCACGAAGGCGGGGCGGAGCAGGGGCGGGGCGAGCGGGAGGTGCTCTTCCTCGCCCGGCTGCACCCGCGCAAGCGCCCGGACGCGTTCGTTGAGATGGCCGCTCTGGTGCACCGGAGGATGCCCGACGCCCGGTTCACCCTCTACGGGGCGGACGAGGGGATGCTGCCGAAGGTGCACCGGCTGATCGCCGCCCATGAGTTGGAGGCCGTCGTCTCCTACGGCGGGGCGCTGGCGCACGCCGAGGCGGTACGGGCCTACGCGAGGGCGGCGGTGTACGTGCTGCCCAGCGTCGACGAACCGTTCGGGATGACCGTGATCGAGGCGCTCCGCGCGGGCACCCCCGTGGTGTGCACCGACACCTGCGGCATCGCGGACGAGCTGGCTCACCGGCGTGCGGCGGTGGTCACCGACGGCAGTCCCGAGGACATGGCGGACGCGGTGTGCGGTCTGCTGGCCGACGCCGGCAAGCGAGCCGCCCTCGCGGAGGCGGGGCGCCGTGCCGTCACGGAGGTGTTCTCCGTTCACGCGGTGACGGACCGGCTGGAGGCGATCTATCGGCGTGTGTCACGTCCCCAGTCACCGCCCCAAGGCTTTCTGCGGCCGATCGGATGAATACCGTGACAATTCCGCTGGTCGGATCAGATGAGGCGGGCCCGGACGCCTACGTTCTGGCCATGGGTTCCATTCTGGAAAAGCCGTCCATGGCCGAGCTGCAACAGTGCGCTCACGATGCCGGGCACAATTACGCGAAGGGCTCCCCGCACATTCTTCACCACAGCATCCGGGACAGGGTGGTGCGGCGTATTCACCAGGTGGTGGGGGAGGTCATGAAGAGGAACGGCCGGTGCCGCGCCGTCGAGGTCGGAGCGGGCCACGGGTGCTTCACCGACCACCTGCTGGCGGCCGGGGCCGAAGTCGAGGTCACGGAGATGAGCGCGCCCAGCGCGGAGTTTCTGCGCCACCGTTTCCGACACAATCCGAGGGTCGCCGTGATCCATGACGCCGACGGGAACGCCGCCTGCAGCGGAGACCCGGTCGACGTCGTCGTCTGCATCTCGGTGCTGCATCACATTCCCGACTATCTGGGGACCACCGCCAAGCTGGCCGAACGGGTCGCGCCGGGCGGGGCGTTCCTGAGTTTCCAGGACCCCTTGTGGTACCCCCGGCGTTCCGCGTGGTCACTGGCGCTCGACCGCGGGTCCTATTTCTGCTGGCGGATGCTGCAGGGCGAGTTCCGGCGCGGGCTGGGCACCCGGATCCGCCGGCTGCGCGGCGCCTACGACGAGGCGAACCCGTCCGACATGGTGGAGTACCACGTGGTCCGGCAGGGTGTCGACGAGGAGGCCATCCGCGGCTGCCTGACCGCGTCGTTCTCGGTGGTCGACATCGAGCGGTACTGGTCGACGCAGTCCTGTCTGCTGCAGGCCGTGGGGGAGAAGTACTTTCCCGCGTCAAATTTCGGAATCCTCGCGCGCGGACGTATCTGAGGATTTGGCAGGCGGTTGATCCTTCCGCCCGTTCAGGCACGAGGTCAGGGAATGGACTTCTCCAGCACGCTGCGGCAGCTCTCGAAGGTGCAGAAACCGCCTCGGGGGGTCTCCGTCTACACACGGTTCGTCAACCGGCCGGTCGGCAGACTGCTCGCGGCCGCAGCGTGCCGCATCGGGCTCTCGCCCAACCATGTGACGGTCGTCAGCGCGCTGATCACCTTCGCTGCCGTCCTCGCGATGGCGCTGCGCCCGCCTTCCCACGCGCTTGGACAATGGGTCGCGCTCGCCCTGCTTCTCGGCTTCGCACTCGATTCCGCGGACGGCCAGCTGGCCCGGCTGCACCGGTCGACCAGCTTTTCCGGGGAGTGGCTGGACCATGTGGTGGACTGCGCGAAGTTCCTTGGCATCCATATGGCGGTACTGATTTCCTTCTACCGCTTCTTCGACCTGCCGCGCCCCGCGCTGCTGCTTCCGGTGGCCTTCCAGTTCGCCGCCGTCCTGCTGTTCTTCGGAGGGATTCTGACGGAACAGCTGAGAAGGCGCAGAGGGGATCTGCCCGCCGGACCGGTGCCTCCGCCTTCCACGGTGCGTGGCATGGCACTACTGCCCGTGGATTACGGCCTGCTGTGTCTGAGCTTCCTGTTCCTGGGGAGCCCGAAACTCTTCCTCGCGCTGTATGTGGCCCTGCTCGCGGCCCATGTGCTGCTTCTGCCGGCGTTCCTTGCCAAATGGTTCCGCGAGTTGTCCTGACGCGAACTCGGACGGAGGCATCAGGGGCCTTGTGGCAGGTGCATCAGGGGCTTTGTGGCAGGGAAACGCGCGGCATATCGCATGAAAAGGTGCAAATGGTGGCTAACCTTCCAGCCTGATTCCGGGTTTCCAGAAGGAGCTGCCATGAGCAAGCAGGTGGACGTCGTTGTCGCGGGAGGCGGAGGATTCATCGGTGGGCATCTCACGGCCGACCTTCTGTCCCAGGGGCTGACGGTCCGTTGTGTGGACATCAAGCCGCAGCACGAGTGGCACCAGGTGCACGCCGCCGCCGAGAACGTCGTCGCCGATCTGTCCCTCCTCGACAGCGCCCGCGACGCCGTCCGGGGCGCCCGCGAGGTGTACATGCTGGCCGCCGACATGGGCGGCATGGGGTTCATCGAGAACCACAAGGCCGCCTGCATGATGTCGGTGCTGACCAGCACCCACATGCTCAAGGCCGCACACGAGGCGGGCGTCGAGCGCTACTTCTACTCCTCGTCCGCCTGTGTGTACGCGGCCGGCAAGCAGACCGACCCGAACGTCACCGCGCTGAAGGAGGAGGACGCGTATCCGGCACAGCCCGAGGACGGCTACGGCTGGGAGAAGCTCTTCTCCGAGCGCATGTGCCGCCACTTCGAGGAGGACTACGGGTTCACCTGCCGCGTCGCGCGCTACCACAACGTCTACGGCCCCGCGGGCACCTGGACCGGAGGCCGCGAGAAGGCCCCCGCGGCCGTGTGCCGCAAGATCGCCGAAGCGGTCGTCTCCGGTGACCACCGGATCGAGATCTGGGGCGACGGCCTGCAGACCCGTTCCTTCATGTACATCGACGACTGCCTCCACGGCACACAGATGATCATGAAGGGGGCCAGCAGCGTCCCGGTCAACCTCGGCTCCACCGAGCTGGTCACCATCAACCGGCTGGTGGACATCGTCGAGGAGATCGCGGGCGTCCGCTGCGAGCGCAAGTACCGGCTGGACGCCCCGCAGGGCGTACGCGGCCGCAACTCCGACAACGCCCTGATCCGCGAACTGTACGGCTGGGAGCCGTCGATCCCGCTGGCCGAAGGCCTGGAGAAGACCTACGCCTGGGTCTACGACCAGGTCAAGCTCGCCCGCTCCTGACCCTTTCGACCGGCCGGGAGAGCAGCCGATGAGGATCCTCGTCCACGACTACAGCGGACACCCGTTCCAGGCCCAGCTCTCCCGTGAGCTGGCCGGGCGCGGTCATGACGTCGTTCACTCGACCTGCCCGGCGTATGTCTCCGGGAAGGGCAACCTCGCCCAGGACGCGGTCGTCGGCCTTCGCTTCGTCACCATCGGCGACCGCGTCGTGCTCGACAAGGACGCCTATGTCCGGCGCCTGTTCCAGGAGACCCGGCTGGGCCTGGAGCTGGCCCGGCAGGTACGGCGCGAGAAGCCGGACGTGGCGATGCTGGGGAACCTGCCGATCCCGACCCTGGTCGTGGCCGCGGCGGCGCTGCGGGCGCTGCGCATCCCCTGGGTGCTGTGGCACCAGGACATCACCGCCGTCGCGCTCAAGAGCTTCGCCGCCGCCGGTGTGTCGAGGCTGATGGGCGTGGCCGCCAGGGTTTTCGAGCGGGGTGAGAAGTGGTCGGCGCGACGGGCCTCGGCGATCGTCGTCATCGCCGACTCCTTCGTGCGGATCCACCGGGAGTGGGGCACCGCCGGCAAGGTCACCGTCATCCCCAACTGGGCGCCGCTGGACGAGATCGTCCCCGTGGACCGCGCCAACGCCTGGTCCGCGGAGCACGGCCTCACCGGCGTCCGGACCGTGCTGTACTCCGGCACGATCGGCCTCAAGCACAACCCCGTCCTGCTGGTACGGCTGGCCGAGACGCTGCGCGAGCAGGGCGAACGGGTCCGCCTCGTCGTCGTCAACGACGGCCCGGCCGTCCCGGTCATCAAGGAGGCCGCCGCCGCCCGAGGCGTCGAACTGACCCTGCTGCCCTTCCAGCCCTACGAGCGCCTGCCCGAGGTCCTGGGCACGGGCGATGTGCTGGTCGTGCTGCTGGCGGCGGACGCCGGGGAGTTCTCGGTGCCCTCCAAGACGCTGTCCTATCTGTGCGCCGGACGCCCGGTGCTGGGCCTGATGCCGGCGGACAACCTGGCGGCGAAGCTGCTCCGGCAGGCCGGCTCGGCGGTGTTCGCCCCGGAGGAGTCCTCGCTGGCCGATGCGGCCACGTGGGTCCGCGAGGTCCTGAACGATCCCGGGCGGGCGGAGTCGCTGGGCAAGGAGAGCCGGGCGCTGGCCGAGCGGGAGTTCGCCCTGGAACAGTGCGCTTCGCGATTCGAGGAAATTCTGCGGGCGGCGAGCCGTACCGGTAAGTGATTATTGTGAATTCATAGGAATTTACGTCAAGTAAAACACCCTCTGAAATGCGGGCGACCGGCGGGGCCTTCGGGTTATAAATCTATTGGCGCCGATTTATTCCGTTTGCCCGCTCATACGGGGGTTCAGGTGCGAGGCAGTAAAAAGCGTTGCGTGGCGGCTGTGTGCTGTTGGTCCTTCCTTTTCGTCGCCTTCCTGCCCGCGCTGATCCTGCAGGCCATCGATACGCGATTCGGGGCGGCACTCGCCGTGCAGTGCGTCGTCGTGGCGCACGCCGGCGGGGGACTCGCCAGGGTGCTCACCGACACATCGGTGCGTCTTGTCGCCTTCGGATTCTGGCTGTTCTCCTATGTGTGGCTCGGACTGGCGCCGCTCGCCATGCTCGCCACCGACACCTATCCGCTGGAATACCGCACCGGTGAAACGACCGCGTTCGCCGCCGCCGCACTGACCGAACTCGGGCTCCTCGCCTACAGCGCGGGGTCCGCCCTGGCCGCCAGGCGCCGGGGCGGCAGGTCGGTGGTGTTCGAACCCCTGCTGTCCCGCAGGCTCGCGCCGCTGCCCGTGCTGCTGCTGTGCGGCCTGTCGCTGCTGCTCGCGATCATGCTGATCCCCGGGCAGGAAGGCGGCCTGCGCGCCTTCTTCACCAGCAGGCAGGCGCTGCGGCAGTCGGGCGCCGAGGCGGACACCGCGCACGCGCTGCGCATCTGGGCCCTCGCCGTCCCCGCCTTCTGGGCCATGGTGGCCCTGCTCCACGTGCCCCGCCTGGCCACCGGGGACCGGTTGCTGCGCGCGGTCCGCTGGATACTGCTCCCGGTCCTCCTCACGCTCAACGTGATCGTCAACAACCCGATCAGCAGGCCGCGTTTCTGGGCCGGCACGGTCCTCGTGGTCCTGCTCTTCTCCTGGCGCCGGTTCAGCACCCCGCGGGCCTTTCGCATCGCCGCCGCGGCCATCGCGACCGTGGTGCTGTTCGCTTTCCCCTACAGCGACTACTTCCGTTACGACGAACGGGAATCGGTGCAGGTCGTGGCACTCGCCGAGCAGTTCAACACCAACATGGACTACGACGCCTTTCAGCAAATGCAGACCGGCATCGACTATGTGCAGGAAAACGGCTTCTCGCCATCGGCCGTGCTCGGCGTCGCCCTGTTCATGGTGCCCCGTTCCCTGTGGCCCGACAAACCGCCCACCACGGGTATCGAACTCGCCCAGTACGCGGGCTACGACTTCTACAACCTTTCCGCTCCGCTGTGGATCGAGAGTTATCTGTGGGGCGGCGCTCCGTGCGTCGTCGCGGTTTTCTGCCTGCTGGGCGCGGCCGGACGGCGGATGGACGACATCCGGGAACGGCTGAGGGACCGGCCGAGCACCCTGGCGGTTCTGCTCGTCCCCGCCTTCGCCTTTTACCAGTTGGTTTTCCTGCGCGGCAGCCTCATGGCGATCATCGGGCCGCTGCTGCTGCTCCTGACCGTTCCGCTCCTCATCACCACCCGCGCCGCCCGGCCGTACCGCATCCCGTCACCGGTGCGGCCACCCGCGGCCATGGGCCACGCAACCGTCCCCGGACACAGGAGGCATCCGTGACCAGCCCCGCCGGCTTCGACGATCGCTACGAAGACCCCGACCAGCTGCGCGACCAGGTACGCCGACTGCTCAGGTACCGCGCGACCATCGTGCTGGGCGTGCTCCTCGGGCTGCTCGGCGGACTGCTCCTGGTCCTGCTGCGCGCGGGCCACTACACCTCCACCAGTGAGGTGCTCGTACGTTCGAGAACGGACCCCTTCAACACGTTCGGCGTGTCCGTCGACAACCAGGTGAGCATGAGCACGGAGCGGCAGATCGCGCTCAGCGCGAACGTCGCCGCCCGGGCGGCGAAGGCGGTGGGGCAGCGGTCCCGCGCCGATGCGCTCCTCACCGACCTGCGGGTGACCAATCCCAAGGACACCCAGGTGCTTCGGTTCGAGTACTCGACGGGCGATCCGAAGCGGGCGGCCCGGGTGACCAACGCGTTCGCGCAGGCCTACCTCGCCGATCGCCAGGACCGCTCCAAGGCCATGGTCACGCGGATGACCGCCGGCCTGGACCGGCAGATCAGCGCGCTCAGCAAGCGGGTCAACGCGATGAAGTCCGACGGCTCCTCCGCCGGCACCGCCGGTATGCAGCAGCAGATCGGCATTCTGCAGAAGCGGGCCTCGGACATCAGGGCCTACGACACCTCCGGCGGTGACATCGTCCGCAGGGCCGAGCCGGCGAAGCGGCCCTCGGGGCCGGGCCCCGGCTGGCTCATCGGGCTCGGCCTGATCGGTGGTCTCATCCTGGGCGTCGTGTTCGCCTGGCTCCGATCCGCCCTCGAACCGCGGGCGCGCTCGGTCGGCGAGGTCGAAGGGGCGCTGCACGCTCCGGTGCTGGGCATCCTTCCGGAACCCGGCCCCGACGGCGCACTGCTGGAGGTGGGCCGGGCCGATGGCAGCCGCGTGGAGGCGTACCGCGCCCTCGCCTTCCGCCTGCGGCGCGGGGACGGCCGTACGGCCGCGGGCACGCTCATGATCGTGGCGCCGAAGGGGGCACAGGGCGCCGAGGCCGTCGCCGTGAACCTCGCCGCGGCCCTCGCCGAGTGCGGTGACGACGTCCTGCTCGTGGACGCCACCGCGCAGCCACCCGGCCTGTCGGCACGGCTGCCCCTGTCGGACGGCGACTCGGCGCAGGCCGACCTCCCCGAGGGCGGAGTGGTCGTGGACGCGGGCACAGCCGGACGGTTCACGCTCCGCACCGACAGCGGTCGCACCACCGGCGACGACCGGGTGGCCGCCCCGATGACGGCGTGCGCCGTAGCGGATGCCGATCCCGGAAGGCCGGCGCTCTTCCTCGTCCCGCCGCTGCTGGAACACGCCGACGGTCTGGCGCTGGCCCGACGGGTGGACGGCGTTCTCGTGGTGGGCGGTCTGCACGACGTCAGGCGCGACGACCTCAAGCGGGTCCGCGAGCTGATCGGCTGCTCGGGAGGACACGTCGTGGGCGCGGCGCTCCACAACGGCACACGGCCCGGCGTGCTCCGCCGTGTCCTGGGCAGCGACTGGGTGCGCCGGGCGACAGGGCGGCACCCGTCCACGGCACCGTCCGCGCCCGCCGGCCCCGTCGTGGCGAAGCCGGCCGCACCCGCGCAGGACGACACACTCAGCGCCTCCCGATGAGCGCCTCCGACACGGCCGTCCCCGCCACCGGCGGGCCGCCCGCCCGGTGCGGGGTCGCCGCCACCGCGCGCGGCGGGTGGTGGGGCTTCCTGGGCTCGGCGGTCAACGCGGTCTTCGGCTATGTCCTGGTCACCCTGATCACCCGGGCGCTCGGGGCGTACGGGGCGGGAGCGGTGTTCACCGGTGTCGCGGCCTTCACCATCCTCTGCAACACCTGCAAGCTCGGCGCCGACACCGGCCTCGTGCGCTTCGTCTCCGGTGACCTGGCCACCACCGGTGGCCGCAAGGTGGGCGCGCTCCTGCGCAGCGCGGTCCTGCCCGGAGCCGCGGCGAGCACCGCGGCCGCCGCGCTGCTGTTCCTGTCGCCCTGGACGGCCACCTCGCTGCTGCCCAGCCTCGACCCCGACGACGCGGTGACCCTGGTCCGGCTGTTCGCCGTGTTCCTCCCCCTGGCCACGGTCACCCTGGTCCTGCTGGGCGCCACCCAGGGCTACGGCACGGTGATCCCGTTCGTCGGTGTCGAGCAGATCGGCAAACCGGTCCTGCGGGTGCTGATCGCCGTACCGGTCATGCTGCTGGCTCCGGGCGTGCTGACGCTGGCCGCCGCCTGGCTCGTGCCCTCTCTGGCCGGTTTCGTCATCGCCTGGTTCGCACTGCGCCGGTGCCGCCGGCGGAGTCCGGGACCCGCGTCCGGGCCGGAGACGGCCGCGGCCGGCCGGGGATTCTGGGCGTTCGCCGCGCCCCGGGCGATCTCCTCCGTCTTCGACATCAGCGCGGTCTGGGTGGGCGTCATCCTGTTGTCCAGCCTGGCGACGAGCGAAGAGGCGGGCATCTACACCGCCGTCGGCCGTGTCGTCATCGCGGCGACTCTGCTCCAGCTCGCCATCCGGCTGGCCGTCGCCCCGGAGATCAGCCGTCTCCTCGCCGTGGGCGACCTCCCGCAGGCCTGCCATCTGCACCGGGTCTCGACGCGCTGGATCGTGCTGTTCTCCTGGCCGCTGCTCGTCCTGCTCACCAGCTTCCCGGGCACCGTCCTGTCGCTGTTCGGGCCGGAGTTCGAGCAGGGGGCGGACGCGCTGGTGGTGCTCTGTATCGCCTCGGCGGTCAACGTGGGGGTGGGCAACGCCCAGACAGTGCTGCTCATGGCGGGCAAGAGCACCTGGCATCTGGCGGTCACCGGCGTCGCGTTCGCGGTGCAGCTGACGGTCGGCCTCCTCACCGTTCCCCGGCTGGGTGTCCTCGGAGCCGCCCTGTCCTGGGGGGCGGCGACCGTCGTCGAGAACCTCGTCTCGGCCGCGTTGGTGCGACGGCACCAGGGCTTCACGATCATCGATCACGGCTATCTCCTGGCGACCTTGACCGGCCTGTGCCTCACGGTGCCGCTGGTCCTTCCCGCGCGGCTGCTGGCAGGTGACACGACCGTCGGACTTGCCGTCGCAATCACCATGGGATTTTGCGCATTCGGTATAAGTTTGTGGCGATTTCGCACACCCCTGGGAGTGTCTGAACTCGTCGGTGTGCTCCGCGAACGCGTCACATGAGGCCGTCTCGGCACCGAGACCGCCACCCCATCTCCCCTTCCGTCACCCGTACTTGCTGCAACCAGGGATGTTCCATGCGCCTGAGAAAAAGCACGAAGAGGGGGGCCACCACGGCTTCGGCCGTGGCCCTTCTCGCGGCTGCCTCGCTCATCACCGCTTCGGCCTCGGCAGCCGAGGGCGACGAAAAGACCCTGACCGCCGACACCTTGGCGGCCTGGCAGACCGACGGCATCGTCTGGTCGATCGAGTACGCGGACGGGGTCGTGTACGTCGGCGGAACCTTCGACAAGGTCCGCCCCCCGGGCGCGAAACCCGGCGAGAAGGAGGTCGCACGCAAGAACTTCGCCGCGTTCGACGCCGCCACCGGCAGGCTGCTGCCGTGCACCCACTCCTTCTCCGGCGGCGGCAACACCGTACGGGCACTGAAGGCGTCGCCGGACGACAAGGTGCTCTACATCGGCGGCTCGTTCGGCGAGGTCGACAACGCCGGGGCGGCCAGCGCGGTCGCGCTCAACACGGCCAACTGCTCGCTGCGCAAGGACTTCCGTCCGGCCGTGTCGTCGTTCGTCCGGGCCATCGAGGTCACGACCCGCGCGGTCTACCTGGGGGGCGACTTCACACGCGTCAACGGCCAGAAGAGGCAGCACATCGCGGCGTTCAGCCCTGACGGTTCGCTGCTGCCCTTCAAGGCCGCGATCGACGCTCCCGTACGGGCCATCATCGCCGCTCCCGGGTTCGGCAAACTCATCGTCGGCGGCGACTTCCTCGAGGTCAACGACGAGTTCGAGTTCAAGCTCGTCGCCCTGCGCCCCACCACCGGAAAGACGGTGGGCTCGTTCCCCAACTGGCTGACGCCCCGCTCGAACGTCAAGGCGCTGACCCGCGACAAGACCAACTTCTACGTGGCGGCCGAAGGCAGGGGGACGGGCATCTTCGACGGCCGTATCGCCGGCCGCCTCGGCAGTGGCGAGATGGTCTGGAAGGACACCTGCCTGGGCGCCACCCAGGCCCTCGCCGTGCACAACGGCGTTCTCTACAGCGGGTCCCACGCCCACAACTGCTATGAGACGCCGGGCGGTTTCCCCGAGCACAACAACCGCCAGCACTTCCTGGCCCAGTCGGTGCGCAACCGGCACATCCTGCACTGGTTCCCCGACACGGACGGCGGCCTCGGCGAGGGCAACGGCCCCCGAGTACTGAAGATGGCCCGTGGCGTGCTCTGGGCGGGCGGCGAGTTCACCACCGTCAACGGCAGACCGCAGCAGAGCCTGACGCGCTTCTCGGCCGGACCCGACCGGGGAGCCCCGGAAGATCCGCCCACGCTCGCGGTCACGGACACGCAGGCCGGCCGGATCACACTCACCTGGCGTGCCGCCTGGGACCGGGACGACGCGAGGCTGAAGTACCTGATCTACCGGGACGGCAGGCTCGTGGCCTCCCCGACCCAGGAGTCCGCGGAGTGGAACCGTCCCACGATGACGTACACGGACTCCGTCACCCCCGGCTCCCGCCATCGCTACCGGATCGCCGTCACCGACGGCAGGAACACCTCACCCAGGTCGAACGTGCTCGTGGTCACCGCGGGCGCCGCCGAACGCGCGAAGGACGAACGTTGACCGGGGAACGCCTCGGCTACGCGCCAGGGGTCTTCGACCTCTTCCACGTGGGCCACCTGAACATCCTGCGCCGGGCGCGCGGGCACTGCGACCGGCTCATCGCCGGCGTCTGCTCCGACGAGCTCGTGGTGCGCATGAAGGGCAGGCCGCCCGTCGTACCGCTCTCCGAGCGACTGCAGATCGTCCGCAGCGTGCGCTACGTGGACGAGACCTTCGTCGCGACCGTGGAGGACAAGATGGAGACCTGGAGGGAAGTCGGCTTCGACGTCATCTTCAAAGGGGACGACTGGCTCGGTACGGACGTCTGGACGAACTACGAGACCGAGTTCGCGAGGGTGGGGGTGGAGGTCGTCTACTTCCCCTACACCGTGCACACCTCAAGCACCCTGCTCCGGGACGCGCTCCACCTCCTCGCCCAGCGGGACCCTTCCACATCGCTCTCGGGACAGCTCGCGGCACCACGCCGGACAGCGACAGAGAGCTGAGGCACCACATCCAGGCCACCGGGCGTGGGTGACGTCGACGGCGGCGTGCGGGGCGCGGTGCCGGCCCCGGCCATCGTCCGGCGGCACGACCTCGTACGTGACGTGTACCTGCCGGTCCTGCCCCAGCGCGTCGTCGTCCTCTCCGCCCGGGCCGAGGCCGCCGGGATCCACACGCTGCTGTTCACCAGAGGCGCGGGCCCGGACCGCACCCGGCTGCTGTCCGCGGTTCTCCGCAGGAGCCGTATGCCGTCGCCGTGCGGACCCGGCGGGCCGGCTGCCCCCGGATCACGGGCTGAGCGGGGGCCTGGCCGGCGGCAGTGGAGGCTGATCCGCTCGCGTCAGGCCGCGAGCACCCGGTCGGCCGGTGGCGGGGGTCGCCCGGGTTTGACCTACGTCACGCTCGGGGTATTCTCTCCGGCTCGATTGGCGGAGCCCCAGCCCCATATGGCAGACTGTCCGAGTTGCTCGGTCGAGTGTTGATGCTGCGCGCCTCCCGCCGGGAGGACCGGAAGCGAGTCCCACAGTACTCGTCGCCCTAACTGCCGTAAGGCAGCGCTGGGGCGGACGTACGGGAATCTTTCGGGAAGCGTGGGCGCGGCACCGGCCAGGCACCCGGTGGGCCTCTCAGCTCCCGGCTTGCGGTTCCGGAAGGGCCGTGTTCCCACGCAGGGATGTTCGAACAAGGGGCATCTGTGTCAGCGGGAGCGCGACACGCCCGACCGCGTGGGTCGGAGGAGAGGGTATGGAAAGCCGGGTTCCAGAGCGTAAGAGAGACAGGACTACTGAGTAGCCATGGCGGGACAGAAGATCCGCATCCGGCTCAAGGCCTACGACCACGAGGTCATCGACTCCTCGGCGAAGAAGATCGTCGAGACGGTGACGCGCACTGGTGCGTCGGTCGCGGGCCCGGTGCCGCTGCCCACTGAGAAAAACGTGTACTGCGTCATCAAGTCGCCGCACAAGTACAAGGACTCGCGCGAGCACTTCGAGATGCGCACGCACAAGCGCCTGATCGACATCCTCGACCCGACCCCCAAGACCGTTGACTCTCTGATGCGACTCGACCTCCCGGCCGGTGTCGACATCGAGATCAAGCTCTGAGGCCGGTGATCTGAAGAGATGGCTAAGCAGATCAAGGGCATCCTGGGCGAGAAGCTCGGCATGACGCAGGTGTGGGACGAGAACAACCGTGTTGTTCCGGTCACCGTCGTCAAGGCCGGCCCCAACGTCGTCACCCAGGTGCGTACCAACGACGTCGACGGCTACGAGTCCGTCCAGCTCGCCTTCGGCGAGATCGACCCGCGCAAGGTGAACAAGCCCCTCAAGGGCCACTTCGCGAAGGCCGACGTCACCCCCCGTCGTCACCTCGTCGAGATCCGCACCGCGGACGCCTCCGAGTACACGCTGGGCCAGGAAGTCACCGCCGAGGTGTTCGAGGCCGGCGTGAAGGTCGACGTGACCGGCAAGAGCAAGGGCAAGGGCTTCGCCGGTGTCATGAAGCGCCACAACTTCCGTGGCCTCGGCGCCGGACACGGTACCCAGCGCAAGCACCGCTCTCCCGGTTCCATCGGTGGCTGCGCCACCCCGGGCCGTGTGTTCAAGGGCCTCCGCATGGCGGGTCGTATGGGCAACGAGCGGGTCACCACCCAGAACCTGACCGTCCACGCCGTTGACGCGGAGAAGGGGCTGCTGCTCATCAAGGGCGCGGTTCCCGGTCCGAACGGCGGCCTCGTCCTGGTCCGCACCGCGGCCAAGGGGGCCTGAGGTAACCGATGAGCACTGTTGACATCCTTTCGCCGGCGGGCGAGAAGGCCGGTTCCGTCGAGCTCCCCGCGGAGATCTTCGGCGTAGAGAAGATCAGCGTTCCGCTGCTTCACCAGGTCGTCGTCGCACAGCTGGCCGCTGCCCGCCAGGGCACGCACAAGACCAAGACGCGTGGCGAGGTCCGTGGTGGTGGCAAGAAGCCGTACCGCCAGAAGGGCACCGGTCGCGCCCGTCAGGGTTCGACCCGCGCGCCGCAGTTCGCCGGTGGTGGCGTCGTGCACGGTCCCGTGCCGCGTGACTACTCGCAGCGGACCCCGAAGAAGATGAAGGCCGCGGCCCTGCGCCACGCCCTCACCGACCGGGCCCGCAACAACCGCATCCACGTCGTCTCCGGCGTGATCGAGGGCGAGACCCCCTCCACGAAGGCCGCGAAGAGCCTGTTCGGCAAGATCAGCGAGCGCAAGAACCTGCTCCTGGTCGTCGAGCGCGCCGACGAAGCCGCGTGGCTGTCCGCCCGCAACCTGCCCCAGGTCCACATCCTGGAGCCGGGCCAGCTGAACACGTACGACGTTCTCGTCTCGGACGACGTGGTCTTCACCCAGGCCGCGTTCGAGTCCTTCGTGTCGGGCCCGAAGGCCAATGACACCGAAGGGAGCGAGGCCTGATGGCTATCCGTCACCCCGCCATTGCCTCGAAGGCCGCGAAGAAGGCCAAGGCGGCTCGCGTCGCCAAGGCGCGTCGCCACGCCGCCGAGGGCAAGAACACCGTCGTCACGCCGGCCAGCAAGGCGTTCACGGACCTCCGTGACATCTTGATCAAGCCGGTCGTGTCCGAGAAGAGCTACGCGCTCCTCGACGAGAACAAGTACACGTTCGTCGTCGCCCCGGGCAGCAACAAGACCCAGATCAAGCAGGCCGTCGAGACGGTCTTCGAGGTCAAGGTCACCGGGGTCAACACGATCAACCGCCAGGGCAAGCGCAAGCGCACCAAGACCGGTTTCGGTCAGCGTGCCGGCACCAAGCGCGCGATCGTGACCCTCGCTGAGGGCGACCGTATCGACATCTTCGGCGGTCCGACCGCCTGAGGGCGGTCCGGATCGTCCGATATCGGACGAGGACTGAGAAATGGGAATCCGCAAGTACAAGCCGACTACGCCGGGCCGTCGTGGCTCCAGCGTCGCCGACTTCGTCGAGGTCACGCGGTCCACGCCGGAGAAGTCGTTGGTCCGCCCCCTGCACAGCAAGGGTGGCCGTAACAACTCCGGTCGTGTGACCGTCCGCCACCAGGGCGGTGGCCACAAGCGCGCCTACCGCGTGATCGACTTCCGTCGTCACGACAAGGACGGCGTGCCGGCGAAGGTCGCGCACATCGAGTACGACCCCAACCGCACCGCGCGCATCGCGCTGCTGCACTACGCGGACGGCGAGAAGCGCTACATCCTCGCGCCGCGCAACCTGCAGCAGGGTGACCGCGTCGAGAACGGTCCCGGGGCCGACATCAAGCCGGGCAACAACCTGGCGCTGCGCAACATCCCGGTCGGTACCACGATCCACGCGATCGAGCTCCGTCCCGGTGGCGGTGCCAAGTTCGCCCGCTCCGCCGGTGCCTCCGTGCAGCTGCTCGCGAAGGAGGGCCAGATGGCCCACCTCCGCATGCCCTCCGGTGAGATCCGCCTGGTCGACGTGCGCTGCCGCGCCACCGTCGGCGAGGTCGGCAACGCCGAGCAGAGCAACATCAACTGGGGTAAGGCCGGCCGTAAGCGCTGGCTGGGCGTTCGCCCGACCGTTCGCGGTGTGGCGATGAACCCGGTTGACCACCCGCACGGTGGTGGTGAGGGCAAGACCTCCGGTGGTCGCCACCCGGTCTCCCCGTGGGGTCAGAAGGAAGGTCGTACTCGTGCTCCCAAGAAGGCGAGCAACAAGTACATCGTCCGCCGCCGCAAGACGAACAAGAAGCGCTAGGAGCGGGTTTAGATGCCGCGCAGTCTCAAGAAGGGGCCCTTCGTCGACGACCACCTGATCAAGAAGGTGGAAGCCCAGAACGAAGCCGGCACCAAGAACGTCATCAAGACCTGGTCCCGTCGCTCCATGATCGTGCCGGCCATGCTCGGCCACACGCTCGCGGTGCACAACGGCAAGACCCACATCCCGGTGTTCGTCACCGAGTCGATGGTCGGCCACAAGCTCGGCGAGTTCTCGCCGACGCGCACCTTCCGGGGTCACGTCAAGGAAGACCGGAAGTCGAAGCGCCGCTAGTAGCGGATCGCATTCAGACACGTAAGTAACTGAAGGGACAACCATGGAAGCCAGGGCCCAGGCGCGGTACATCCGCGTCACGCCCATGAAGGCCCGCCGTGTGGTGGACCTCATCCGTGGCATGGACGCCACGGAGGCCCAGGCGGTCCTGCGATTCGCTCCGCAGGCTGCCTCTGTGCCGGTCGGCAAGGTGCTGGACAGCGCCATCGCCAACGCCGCGCACAACTACGACCACACGGACGCCTCCTCGCTGTTCATCAGCGAGGCGTACGTCGACGAGGGCCCGACCCTGAAGCGGTTCCGGCCGCGCGCCCAGGGCCGTGCCTACCGGATCCGCAAGCGGACCAGCCACATCACCGTGGTCGTCGCCAGCAAGGAAGGAACCCGGTAATGGGCCAGAAGGTAAACCCGCACGGGTTCCGGCTCGGTGTCACGACCGACTTCAAGTCGCGTTGGTACGCCGACAAGCTGTACAAGGACTACGTCAAGGAAGACGTCGCCATCCGTCGGATGATGACGTCCGGCATGGAGCGCGCCGGTATCTCGAAGGTTGAGATCGAGCGCACCCGTGACCGTGTCCGCGTGGACATCCACACCGCGCGTCCGGGCATCGTCATCGGCCGCCGTGGCGCCGAGGCCGACCGCATCCGCGGTGACCTCGAGAAGCTCACGGGCAAGCAGGTCCAGCTGAACATCCTCGAGGTCAAGAATCCCGAGACCGACGCTCAGCTGGTTGCCCAGGCCGTTGCCGAGCAGCTCTCCTCCCGCGTCTCCTTCCGTCGGGCCATGCGCAAGAGCATGCAGTCCGCCATGAAGGCCGGCGCCAAGGGCATCAAGATCCAGTGCGGTGGCCGCCTCGGCGGCGCCGAGATGTCCCGCTCGGAGTTCTACCGCGAGGGCCGTGTGCCCCTGCACACGCTCCGCGCGAACGTGGACTACGGCTTCTTCGAGGCCAAGACGACCTTCGGCCGCATCGGTGTGAAGGTCTGGATCTACAAGGGCGACGTCAAGAACATCGCCGAGGTCCGCGCCGAGAACGCTGCGGCCCGTGCGGGTAACCGCCCGGCCCGCGGTGGTGCCGACCGCCCGGCCCGTGGTGGCCGTGGTGGCGAGCGGCGCGGTCGCAAGCCGCAGCAGGCTGCCGGCGCCGAGGCCCCCAAGGCCGAGGCTCCCGCGTCCGCTCCGGCTGAGAGCACCGGAACGGAGGCCTGACCGACATGCTGATCCCCCGTAGGGTCAAGCACCGCAAGCAGCACCACCCGAAGCGCAACGGTATGTCCAAGGGTGGCACTCAGATTGCGTTCGGCGAGTACGGCATCCAGGCGCTCACCCCGGCGTATGTGACGAACCGTCAGATCGAGGCCGCTCGTATCGCCATGACGCGTCACATCAAGCGTGGTGGCAAGGTCTGGATCAACATCTACCCGGACCGTCCGCTGACGAAGAAGCCGGCCGAGACCCGCATGGGTTCCGGTAAGGGTTCTCCGGAGTGGTGGATCGCCAACGTCAAGCCCGGACGTGTGATGTTCGAGCTGTCGTACCCCAACGAAAAGATCGCCCGTGAGGCGCTGACCCGTGCGGCCCACAAGCTGCCGATGAAGTGCCGGATCGTCAAGCGCGAGGCAGGTGAAGCGTGATGTCGGCCGGTACCAAGGCGTCCGAGCTGCGCGAACTGGGTGACGAGGAGCTTCTGGCGAAGCTCCGCGAAGCCAAGGAAGAGCTGTTCAACCTCCGCTTCCAGGCGGCGACCGGTCAGCTCGAGAACCACGGTCGGCTGAAGGCCGTCCGTAAGGACATCGCGCGGATCTACACCCTGATGCGTGAGCGCGAGCTGGGCATCGAGACGGTGGAGAGCGCCTGATGAGTGAGAGCAACGTGACTGAGCAGACTGCAGAGGCCCGCGGCTTCCGCAAGACCCGTGAGGGTCTCGTCGTCAGCGACAAGATGGACAAGACCGTCGTCGTCGCCGTCGAGGACCGCGTCAAGCACGCGCTGTACGGCAAGGTCATCCGCCGTACCAACAAGCTCAAGGCGCACGACGAGCAGAACGCCGCGGGCGTCGGCGACCGCGTCCTCCTCATGGAGACCCGGCCGCTGTCCGCGACGAAGCGCTGGCGCGTCGTCGAGATCCTCGAGAAGGCCAAGTAATCCCTCCTAGGGGGACCCCCTAGGCATCGTTCCGCCAGGCTCGGGGCGGGTGTGTAACTTGCACAGCCGCCCCGGGAACCGGCAGACAACCAGGAGATAGACGTGATCCAGCAGGAGTCGCGACTGCGTGTCGCCGACAACACTGGTGCGAAGGAGATCCTTTGCATCCGTGTGCTCGGTGGCTCCGGTCGCCGCTACGCGGGCATCGGTGACGTCATCGTCGCCACCGTCAAGGACGCGATCCCCGGTGGCAACGTGAAGAAGGGTGACGTCGTCAAGGCGGTCATCGTTCGCACCGTCAAGGAGCGCCGCCGTCCGGACGGCTCGTACATCCGCTTCGACGAGAACGCCGCCGTCATTCTGAAGAACGACGGCGACCCTCGCGGCACCCGTATCTTCGGCCCCGTCGGCCGTGAGCTGCGCGAGAAGAAGTTCATGAAGATCATCTCGCTCGCGCCGGAGGTGCTGTAAGCATGAAGATCAAGAAGGGCGACCTGGTCCAGGTCATCACCGGCAAGGACAAGGGCAAGCAGGGCAAGGTCATTGCCGCTTACCCGCGCGACGAGCGTGTCCTGGTCGAGGGTGTCAACCGGGTCAAGAAGCACACCAAGGCCGGCCCGACCGCCAAGGGTTCGCAGGCCGGCGGCATCGTCACGACCGAGGCGCCGATCCACGTCTCCAACGTCCAGCTGGTCGTTGAGAAGGACGGCAACAAGGTCGTCACGCGTGTCGGCTACCGCTTCGACGAAGAGGGCAACAAGATCCGCGTTGCCAAGCGGACGGGTGAGGACATCTGATGGCTACCACCACCACTCCGCGTCTGAAGCAGAAGTACCGCGAGGAGATCCAGGGCAAGCTGCGTGAGCAGTTCTCGTACGAGAACGTCATGCAGATCCCCGGCCTCGTCAAGATCGTGGTCAACATGGGTGTCGGCGACGCCGCCCGTGACTCGAAGCTGATCGAGGGCGCGATCCGCGACCTGACCACCATCACCGGTCAGAAGCCGGCCGTCACCAAGGCCCGCAAGTCCATCGCGCAGTTCAAGCTGCGTGAGGGTCAGCCGATCGGTGCCCACGTCACGCTCCGTGGCGACCGCATGTGGGAGTTCCTGGACCGCACCCTGTCGCTCGCGCTGCCGCGCATCCGCGACTTCCGTGGTCTGTCCCCCAAGCAGTTCGACGGCCGTGGCAACTACACCTTCGGTCTCACGGAGCAGGTCATGTTCCACGAGATCGACCAGGACAAGATCGACCGTGTCCGGGGTATGGACATCACCGTGGTCACCACGGCGACCAACGACGAAGAGGGCCGTGCTCTTCTCCGTCACCTCGGCTTCCCGTTCAAGGAGGCGTGAGCGAGATGGCGAAGAAGGCTCTGATCGCTAAGGCTGCTCGCAAGCCCAAGTTCGGTGTGCGTGGCTACACCCGCTGCCAGCGCTGCGGCCGCCCGCACTCCGTGTACCGCAAGTTCGGCCTGTGCCGCGTGTGCCTTCGTGAGATGGCTCACCGTGGCGAGCTGCCGGGCGTGACCAAGAGCTCCTGGTAATCCCGGTAATTCGGGATTCCCAAGGCTCTCGGTAAGCATCTGGGTGGACAGGGGCCCACCCCCACATGGCTTAGGCTTGTGGGGTTGGGCGCCTGTCGCGCCCGTACGACTTACTACGCCGTAGGTCCACCGCGCCGCACCCGTCCCGTCTCGGATCGGGGAGAGGGATGGCGCACCAGGAAACCCCGGCGAGAGAGGCCGAAGGCCAATTCATGACCATGACTGATCCGATCGCAGACATGCTTACGCGTCTGCGGAACGCGAACTCGGCATACCACGACACCGTGTCGATGCCGCACTCCAAGATCAAGTCGCACATCGCGGAGATCCTCCAGCAGGAGGGCTTCATCACGGGCTGGCGTGTCGAGGACGCCGAGGTCGGCAAGAACCTCGTCCTCGAGCTGAAGTTCGGCCCGAACCGTGAGCGCTCCATCGCGGGCATCAAGCGGATCTCCAAGCCCGGTCTCCGGGTGTACGCGAAGTCCACCAACCTGCCGAAGGTGCTCGGCGGCCTCGGCGTGGCGATCATCTCCACGTCCCACGGGCTCCTCACTGACAAGCAGGCCGGCAAGAAGGGCGTAGGCGGAGAAGTTCTCGCCTACGTCTGGTAACGGAAGGGAACGGAGGAAACAGCTATGTCGCGCATCGGCAAGCTCCCCATCGCGGTTCCCGCCGGCGTGGACGTCACCATCGATGGCCGCACGGTCTCGGTCAAGGGCCCCAAGGGCGAACTGACCCACACCGTCGCCGCGCCGATCGACATCGTCAAGGGCGAGGACGGCACCCTGCAGGTGACCCGCCCCAACGACGAGCGTCAGAACAAGGCCCTGCACGGCCTGTCCCGCACGCTGGTGGCGAACATGATCACCGGCGTGACCCAGGGTTACGTGAAGAAGCTCGAGATCAGCGGTGTCGGTTACCGCGTGAACGCCAAGGGTTCGAACCTGGAGTTCGCTCTCGGTTACAGCCACCCGATCCTGGTCGAGGCCCCCGAGGGCATCACCTTCAAGGTGGAGTCCCCGACCCGTTTCCAGGTCGAGGGCATCGACAAGCAGAAGGTCGGCGAGGTTGCGGCCAACATCCGCAAGCTGCGCAAGCCCGACCCGTACAAGGCCAAGGGCGTCAAGTACGAGGGTGAAGTCATCCGCCGCAAGGTCGGAAAGGCGGGTAAGTAAGCCATGGCATACGGGCAGAAGATCCTGAAGGGCGACGCCTACAAGCGCGCCGCGATCAAGCGCCGTCACATCCGGATCCGCAAGCGGATCTCCGGTACGGCGGAGCGTCCCCGTCTGGTCGTGACCCGCTCCAACCGCCACATCGTGGCGCAGGTGATCGACGACCTGAAGGGCCACACGCTGGCGTCGGCGTCCTCCCTGGACGCGTCGATCCGCGGTGCCGAGGACAAGTCCTCGCAGGCCAAGAAGGTCGGCGCCCTGGTCGCCGAGCGTGCCAAGGCCGCCGGTGTCGAGGCCGTCGTGTTCGACCGTGGTGGTAACCAGTACGCCGGCCGCATCGCGGCTCTGGCGGACGCCGCCCGCGAGGCCGGGCTCAAGTTCTGAGCCGGTTCCGTAGCTAGCGGAAACAGAGAGAGGTAAATCCAATGGCTGGACCCCAGCGCCGCGGTGGCGGTGCCGGTGGCGGCGAGCGGCGGGACCGGAAGGGCCGTGACGGCGGCGCAGCTGCCGCCGAGAAGACCGCGTACGTTGAGCGCGTTGTCGCGATCAACCGCGTCGCCAAGGTTGTGAAGGGTGGTCGTCGCTTCAGCTTCACCGCGCTGGTCGTGGTGGGCGACGGTGACGGCACCGTGGGTGTCGGATACGGCAAGGCCAAGGAGGTGCCGGCCGCCATCGCCAAGGGCGTTGAGGAGGCCAAGAAGCACTTCTTCAAGGTCCCCCGGATCCAGGGCACCATCCCGCACCCGATCCAGGGTGAGAAGGCTGCCGGCGTCGTGCTGCTCAAGCCCGCGTCGCCCGGTACCGGTGTTATCGCCGGTGGTCCGGTGCGTGCCGTGCTCGAGTGCGCCGGTATCCACGACGTGCTGTCGAAGTCGCTCGGCTCCGACAACGCCATCAACATCGTGCACGCGACCGTGGAGGCCCTGAAGGGCCTGCAGCGTCCCGAGGAGATCGCGGCCCGCCGTGGTCTGCCGCTCGAGGACGTCGCCCCCGCGGCTCTTCTCCGTGCGCGTGCCGGGGTGGGTGCGTAATCATGGCGCAGCTCAAGATCACGCAGGTCAAGTCCTACATCGGCAGCAAGCAGAACCACCGTGACACTCTGCGGTCGCTTGGTCTCAAGGGGATCAACACCGTGGTCGTCAAGGAGGACCGCCCCGAGTTCCGCGGCATGGTGCACACCGTCCGCCACCTCGTGACGGTCGAGGAGGTCGACTGATCATGGCGGAGCAGAACCCGCTCAAGATCCACAACCTCCGTCCCGCCCCGGGCGCCAAGACCGCGAAGACCCGTGTGGGTCGCGGTGAGGCGTCGAAGGGTAAGACGGCCGGTCGTGGTACCAAGGGCACCAAGGCCCGTTACCAGGTTCCGGAGCGCTTCGAGGGTGGCCAGATGCCGCTGCACATGCGCCTCCCGAAGCTGAAGGGCTTCAAGAACCCGTTCAAGACCGAGTACCAGGTCGTGAACCTCGACAAGCTGGCCGCGCTGTACCCCGAGGGTGGCGAGGTCACCGTCGAGTCGCTGGTGGCCAAGGGTGCCGTTCGCAAGAACAGCCTCGTCAAGGTCCTCGGCCAGGGTGAGATCTCCGTGGCGCTGCAGGTGACGGTCGACGCCGTCTCCGGCTCCGCCAAGGAGAAGATCACCGCCGCCGGCGGCAGCGTCACCGAGCTCGTCTGAACCCATCAGGCGTCTCGATGACTTGAGCGATCCCGACCGGGGATACCCCACAAATGGGGTATCCCCGGTTGGTCGTTCCAAGGGAGGCAGTCTCGCCGGTAAGGTGGCCTGCACTGCCCACTTTTACTGAGTGCTTCGTGTGAGGCACTCTGAGCGGCAGTTGACCGTTAGTTAAGTCGTTCCTATTAGTCGAACCTCAAGACCGTCACCCTTGACGCAGTTGCGCGGGGGTCGCAGGAGGCACCGTGCTCACCGCGTTCGCCCGGGCGTTCAAGACGCCCGACCTGCGCAAGAAGCTGCTCTTCACGCTCGGCATCATCGTGATCTACCGGGTCGGTACGCATGTGCCGATCCCCGGCGTCGACTACACAGCCGTCCAGGTCTGTGTCGATCAGGCGAGCGCCAACCAGGGCATCTTCGGCCTGGTCAACATGTTCAGTGGCGGCGCCCTGCTTCAGATCACGATCTTCGCGCTGGGCATCATGCCGTACATCACGGCGAGCATCATCCTGCAGCTGCTGACCGTCGTGATCCCGCGCCTGGAAGCCCTCAAGAAGGAGGGCCAGGCGGGCACGGCCAAGATCACGCAGTACACCCGTTACCTGACCGTGGCGCTCGCCATCCTGCAGGGCACCGGCCTGGTGGCCACCGCCCGCAGCGGCGCGCTCTTCCAGGGCTGCCCGGTGGCCGGCCAGATCGTGCCCGACCGCTCGATCTTCACCACCATGGTCATGGTCATCACGATGACCGCCGGTACGGCCGTCGTCATGTGGCTCGGTGAGCTCATCACCGACCGCGGCATCGGCAACGGCATGTCGATCCTGATGTTCATCTCGATCGCCGCGACCTTCCCGGCCGCGCTGTGGGCCATCAAGCAGGAGGGCTCCCTGGCCGACGGCTGGATCGAGTTCGGCACGGTCATCCTCGTCGGCCTGGTCATGGTCGGCCTGGTGGTCTTCGTCGAGCAGGCCCAGCGCCGTATCCCCGTGCAGTATGCGAAGCGCATGATCGGCCGCCGCTCCTACGGCGGTACGTCCACGTACATCCCGCTGAAGGTGAACCAGGCGGGTGTGATTCCCGTCATCTTCGCGTCGTCGCTGCTCTACATTCCGGCACTGATCGCGCAGTTCGCCGGAGGAACCTCGGGTTGGAAGACCTGGATCGAGCAACATCTCGTCCAGGGAAATCACCCGTATTACATCGTTTCGTACTTCCTGTTGATCGTGTTCTTCGCGTTCTTCTACGTGGCCATCTCGTTCAACCCCGAGGAAGTCGCGGACAACATGAAGAAGTATGGTGGCTTCATCCCGGGCATCCGGGCTGGCCGACCGACCGCTGAGTACCTTTCCTACGTGCTCAACCGGATCACTTGGCCGGGCTCGCTGTACTTGGGTCTGATCGCTCTTGTGCCGACGATGGCGTTGGCTGGTTTCGGGGCAAACCAGAACTTCCCGTTCGGCGGGACCAGCATCCTGATCATCGTGGGTGTCGGTCTCGAGACGGTGAAGCAGATCGAGAGCCAGCTCCAGCAGCGCAATTACGAAGGGTTCCTCCGCTGATGCGAATCGTCCTCGTCGGGCCGCCGGGTGCCGGTAAGGGAACGCAGGCTGCGTTTCTGGCCAAGAACCTGTCGATCCCGCACATCTCCACGGGCGACCTGTTCCGGGCCAACATCAGCCAGCAGACGGAACTCGGGAAACTCGCGAAGTCCTACATGGACGCGGGCAACCTGGTGCCGGACGAGGTCACCATCGGGATGGCCAAGGACCGCATGGAGAAGCCGGACGCCGAGGGCGGCTTCCTGCTGGACGGTTTCCCGCGCAATGTGTCCCAGGCCGAGGCGCTCGACGAGATGCTGCAGTCCGAGAGCATGAAGCTGGACGCGGTGCTGGACCTCGAGGTCCCCGAGGAAGAGGTCGTCAAGCGGATCGCCGGGCGGCGGATCTGCCGCAAGGACTCCAGCCATGTCTTCCACGTCACGTACAGCCCGCCGAAGGCGGCGGACGTGTGCGACGTCTGTGGTGGCGAGCTGTACCAGCGGGACGACGACTCCGAGGAGACCGTCCGCAAGCGACTTGAGGTCTACCACACGCAGACCGAGCCGATCATCGACTACTACAAGGCGCAGGGACTGGTGGTCACCATCTCCGCGCTGGGCAAGGTCGAAGACGTCACGGCTCGCGCGATGGCAGCCCTTCAGGGCGACGAGGGCGACAAGTAGAGCGTTCGTAGCTCGTACGCAGCTCAAGGCCGCGGTTCCCGGGGAAGGGGACCGCGGCTGCTGTGTGGGGTGGGGTGTGCCGGCTCCGCCCTTATGGTTGAAGCAGTCCCCGTATTCCGTCCCAGAAAGGCCCCCGCCCTCATGGTGCAGATCAAGACCCCCGAGCAGATCGCCAAGATGCGTGAGGCGGGGCTGGTCGTCGCCGCCATCCATGCGGCCACGCGTGAGGCCGCGGTGCCCGGGGCCAGCACCAAGGACCTGGACGAGGTCGCCCGCAAGGTGATCGCGGAGCACGGGGCCAAGTCGAACTTCCTCGGCTACGGCGGGTTCCCGGCGACGATCTGCACCTCCGTGAACGAGGTCGTGGTGCACGGCATCCCGTCCGACGATGTCGTCCTCAAGGACGGCGACATCATCTCCATCGACGCCGGCGCGATCGTCGACGGCTGGCACGGCGACGCCGCCTACACCGCCTTCGTGGGTTCCGGTCACGCCCCGGAGCTGGTCGAGCTCTCCCGGGTGACCGAGGAGTCGATGTGGGCCGGCATCGCGGCGATGAAGCAGGGCAACCGCCTCGTCGACGTCTCCCGGGCCATCGAGACGTACATCCGCCGCCAGCCGAAGCCGGGCGGCGGCCGCTACGGCATCATCGAGGACTACGGCGGCCACGGCATCGGCACCGAGATGCACATGGACCCGCATCTGCTGAACTACGTCGAGCGGAAGCGGGGGAAGGGCCCGAAGCTGGTTCCCGGCTTCTGCCTCGCGATCGAGCCGATGGTGTCCCTGGGCACGCCGAAGACGGAGGTCCTGTCGGACGACTGGACCGTCATCACCACCGACGGCACCTGGTCTTCCCACTGGGAGCACTCCGTGGCGCTGACCGAAGAGGGCCCCCTGGTGCTGACGGCCCCCGACGGGGGCAAGGCGAAGCTGGCGGAGTACGGCATCGTGGCCGCGCCGGATCCGCTGGGCTGAACCGCCTCCGGGGAGGGTGGTCCGCTCGGGCGGCGGCCGCGGCTTCGTCGTGGCCGCTCGCGCCCGCGCGGCGGAGCCGTATGCCGACACAGACCCGCTCCCCGAGGGCGTGCACCTTCCCGGCGCTTAATGATCTGCCCCCTGGGGCAGACTTCCCCGATTCGTCTTTCCGGGTGCGCTGACGTAGACTGACTCGTCGGCTCTTGTGCACCCGCATGCCTGCATGCGCCCGTAAGGGAAAAGTGCACGGGTCGATCAAGGTAGTCGATTCCGAAGGGCGAAGCGTGGCCAAGAAGCAAGGTGCCATCGAGATCGAGGGCACTGTCGTCGAGTCTCTGCCGAACGCCATGTTCAAGGTCGAGCTCCAGAACGGCCACCAGGTGCTGGCACACATCAGCGGCAAGATGCGTATGCACTACATCCGCATCCTCCCTGACGACCGGGTCGTGGTGGAGCTGTCTCCGTACGACCTGACGCGTGGCCGGATCGTCTACCGGTACAAGTAGATCTTGCCCGCGCCCCGGGCTCCCCGGGGTGATGGCACTGACCCGGAGAACCTCACCCAATGAAGGTCAAGCCGAGCGTCAAGAAGATCTGCGACAAGTGCAGGGTGATCCGCCGTCACGGTCGGGTCATGGTCATTTGCGAGAACCCGCGCCACAAGCAGCGCCAGGGCTGACGCACGACCGACCCCTCTGCACCTCTATCGCAGAGTTTTCGCGCGACGCGAGCTGAATATGTTCATACGCAGGGCCCGGGCGAGCGATCGCCTGATACCCCCGGTTCGGAGGCCGGGGACCCAGTTCGTACCTTGTACGGCGGCTGGGAGCCGGTTCTGCGGAAGACCTCCGAAGATCACCAGGAGCCATTGAATGGCACGCGTTTCCGGTGTTGACATTCCGCGCGAAAAGCGCGTGGAGGTCGCCCTCACCTACGTGTTCGGCATCGGCCGGACCCTTTCGCAGCAGACGCTGGCCGCCACCGGCGTCGACCCGAACACCCGCGTTCGCGACCTCTCCGAGGAGCAGCTCGTCGCGATCCGCGAGTACGTCGACAACAACCTCAAGACCGAGGGTGACCTTCGTCGCGAGATCCAGGCCGACATCCGCCGCAAGGTCGAGATCGGCTGCTACCAGGGTCTGCGTCACCGCCGCGGCCTGCCCGTCCGCGGCCAGCGCACGAGCACCAACGCCCGCACCCGCAAGGGCCCGCGTCGCGCCATCGCCGGCAAGAAGAAGCCGGGCAAGAAGTAGTCCGCAGCGGACACCTGTCCACGGTCTTCGCTGTAGGACCGACCACCTCCCGTAGGAGTTAACAGATGCCCCCCAAGGGACGTCAGGGCGCAGTCAAGAAGGTGCGCCGCAAGGAAAAGAAGAACGTCGCTCACGGCCACGCGCACATCAAGAGCACGTTCAACAACACGATCGTCTCCATCACGGACCCGTCCGGCAACGTGATCTCCTGGGCCTCCGCCGGCCACGTCGGCTTCAAGGGCTCCCGGAAGTCCACGCCGTTCGCCGCGCAGATGGCCGCCGAGTCGGCTGCCCGCCGCGCCCAGGAGCACGGCATGCGCAAGGTCGACGTGTTCGTGAAGGGTCCGGGTTCGGGTCGTGAGACCGCGATCCGTTCGCTCCAGGCGACCGGTCTCGAGGTCGGCTCCATCCAGGACGTCACCCCGACCCCGCACAACGGCTGCCGTCCGCCGAAGCGTCGTCGCGTCTGACGCACGGCCGGTAGGTCTTGGGCTTTCGGGCGGTACGGCACCGTAAAAGTGCCGTATCGCCCGTACCCTTGCAGTACCCGCGCTTCTCACAGGTGCGGTTTCCGTCGGGCGTCAAATAGCGGGCGTCCACGAAAGAAGGATCTGATCCACACATGCTGATCGCTCAGCGTCCCTCGTTGACCGAAGAGGTCGTCGACGAGTTCCGCTCCCGGTTCGTGATCGAGCCGCTGGAGCCGGGCTTCGGTTACACCCTCGGCAACTCCCTCCGCCGCACCCTCCTGTCGTCGATCCCCGGCGCTGCTGTCACCAGCATCCGCATCGACGGCGTCCTGCATGAGTTCACCACCGTGCCGGGCGTCAAGGAGGACGTCACCGACCTGATCCTCAACATCAAGCAGCTGGTCGTGTCGTCCGAGCACGACGAGCCCGTTGTGATGTACCTGCGCAAGCAGGGCCCGGGTCTGGTCACCGCCGCCGACATCGCGCCCCCGGCCGGTGTCGAGGTGCACAACCCCGACCTGGTCCTCGCCACGCTCAACGGCAAGGGCAAGCTGGAGATGGAGCTC